>NZ_OZ245930.1:0-2826709 GCF_965229905.1 Hyphobacterium sp.
GCCGACCAGCAGCAGGCCCGGGATCAACGCGCCGGCAAAGAGATCGCCGACGGAGACGATGTCCGGCGAGAAGATACCCTGGGCGCGCTGCGCTTCCTGGTAGGCGTTGGAGATCTGATCGCCGAGGAGAACCAGAACGATGGAGGGCGGGATGATCTGACCTAGTGTGCCGGCGGCGGCAATCGATCCGGAGGCGAGACCCGGATCGTAGCCGCGCTTGAGCATGGTGGGGAGCGAGAGCAGCCCCATCGTCACCACGGTGGCGCCGACAATCCCGGTTGAGGCGGCGAGCAAGGCTCCGACGACGATGACGGAAATGCCAAGCCCACCGCGGAGAGAGCCAAAGAGCGCGCCCATCGCTTCGAGCAATTCCTCGGCGACCTTCGATTTTTCCAGCATGACGCCCATAAAGACGAAGAGGGGCACGGCGACGAGGATGGAGCGGTCCATTTCCATCATGTTGCCGTAAATGCGCTGCGGGAAGGCGCGCAGATGGATGGGATCGAAAACGTCGAGGACGAGGCCGATTCCCGCAAACAGAAGCGCGACGCCGGCGAGCGTGAAAGCGACGGGATAACCGCGCAGCAAGGCCGCAAACGCGATGGCGAACATCAGGAAGGGCAGGAGGTCGATGAAGACGTCCACGCTATGCCTCCGCCTCGGTTGCTTCCGGTGCCGGCGGTGCGGTGCGCCCGGCGAGCGTCAGCGCAGCGCGCAGCGCCATGGCACTGCCCTGGATGATTAACAGCACAGCGAAGACCGGTATGGCCGTCTTCAATACGAAAACAAGCGGCAGGCCGTCGCTTTCGCGCGAACGTTCGAGAATGCGCCAGCTGGCGTTGATATAAGGCGTCGAGACCCAGAGGATGAGCAGTGCCATCGGGAAGAGGGCGAGATAGGTCCCGATGAGATCGGTCCACGCTTTGCCGCGCTCCGACAGCTTGGAATAGACGATATCGACCCGGACATGCCCGTCAGCGAGCAGGGTCGATCCGGCCGAGAGCAGGAACAACAAGGCGTGCAGGTAAATGATGCTTTCCTGCAGCTTGGTCGAGGCGAATCCGAAGACATAGCGCTGGATCACGACGGTCGCGGTAACAATAACGAGGCCGAGCGCGAACCAGCGCGCGGCATCGCCGACCGCCATGCTGAACGCGTCGAACAGGCTGATAATCCGGCGTGCAACGCCAGCCAGTTGGTCGGGAAGCCCGAAAAAGCCGCCAGCGAGCGCCATCAGCAAAGGCAACAGCAAAAACGGTGCAAGAATCCATCCGGCCATGGCGAGCCCGCCGCCGATGCTGCGGGCCAACGGATAAAGATTTGCAGCGATCCATCCGGACAGTCCGGCGCCACTAATTGCATCGGCGATGGTCATCGCCAGCGCCAGCCCGACGATCAGCAGCAGTAGCGCATCTCCCCAACGCATGCGCTAACCGCCAAGCACGCGTTCGCGCTGCTGGAAGTAAGGCGTTTCGGAAATGCGGCCCCATTCACGGCCGCGCTGGCGGGCGGCCCTGTAGCTGTCATAGACGCGCCGCGAGAGCGGGTCGGCATTGGCGACGTCAGCCACGACCTGTTCGGCGATTTCGCCGATGCGCAGCCAGGCCTCGTCCGAGAAGGAGCGCAGATGCACGCCGTGTTCATTCTGGAGCACGTTGAGCGCGATGGCGTTTTGATGCGCATATTCGCCAAGCGAGAGATTGTTCGAGGCGCGGCAGGCCGCTCGGATAATCGCCTGATGGTCGGCTTCGAGCCCATCCCAGACTCCGGCATTGATGCCGAGTCCGAGCGCCGAGCCCGGCTCATGAAAACCGGGGCCGTAATAAAAGGGTGCTTCGCGGTAAAACCCGAAGGCGAGGTCATTCCATGGGCCGACCCATTCGGTGGCGTCGATCGTTCCGTTTTGGAGGGCCGGATAGATCTCGCCGCCGGAGAGTGCAACCGCAGCCCCGCCAAGCTCGCGCAGGACATTGCCGCCTAGTCCCGGAATGCGCATGCGCAGGCCGCGGAAGTCCTCGAGCGTGTTGATCTCGCGTTTGAACCAGCCGCCCATCTGGTGACCGGAATTGCCAGCCTGGAAGGCCACAACGCCAAAAGACCGGCCGAGCTCTTCCCACAATTCCTGGCCGCCACCGAATTCGACCCAAGCCATGATTTCCTGGGCGCTCATGCCCAGCGGTACGGCGGTAAAGAAGTTGAACGCCGGGGATTTGCCCTGCCAGTAGTATTCGGCGGCATGATACATGTCGGCTGTGCCGGTCGCGACCGCATCGAAAGCTTCGAAGGCGCCTACGATTTCGCCGGCGGCGTAGACCTCGACTTCAAGTGAACCGTTCGACATGGCAATGCAAAATTCTGCCACGCGGTCTGCCGCTGTGCCGAGTCCCGGGAAATTTGCCGGCCAGGTCGTAACCATGCGCAGGCGACGCGTCCGGCGGCGCTGCACATTCGGCGCGGCCACCTCGTTTTCCTGACCGCTGGAACAGGCTGTTGCGACGGAGGCGGCGGCAATGCTCGCCCCGCTTAGAAAGGTACGGCGATCCATCTAGTCTTCCCCAAAATCCATTTCGGTCTGACGGCCGAATTCGGTGTCTTCGAAACGCCGCCAGCCTGACGGGGTCAGGATTTCCAGCGGCCGGTAGCGTGACTTGTAAGCCATTTTCGCACTGCCGGGCACCCAATAGCCCAGATAGACAAAGGGCAGTTCGTTTTCGAGGCACCAGCGCACCGCCTCGAGAATGATGAACTTGCCGAAGCTGCGGCCCGGCAGGTCCGGATCAAAAAAGCTGTAGAGGAGCGACGGTCCGTCGCGCAGGCGGTCGATCAGCGCGGCTGCGCGCAAATGGCCCGCCTTGTCGCGATACTCGACGATATCGGTGCGTTGCGCGCCGTCTTCCACCATCATGGCATAGTCGGCGAAGGTCATGCCGGCCATGTCGCCATCGCCGTGCCGCGCGTCGAGATATCTTGTGAGCAGTGCGAACTGCTCCATGGTCGCGTGGGCGGGCAGCTCGTCGCGGCTTAAGTCCGCATTGGCTTTGAGGACACGCTTGTTGTTGCGGGTGAAGACGTAATCGCGCACCGGGATACGTGCCGACCGGCAGGCATCGCAGCCTTCGCAGGCAGGCCGATAGAGCACGGCTTGCGAGCGGCGAAACCCGGCATGGGTGAGGGCATCGTTGAGCGCCGGCCCGTCGCCGGGCTCCAGCCGGGTGAAGAGTTTTCGTTCCAGCCGTCCGGGCAGATAGGGGCAGGGGCCTGCCGCCGTCAGGTAGAAAGGAATTTGCCGTGTCGTGAACGGATGGGTCACGGTCGTGCTCGAATCTCCACTGCCGACGGCAGACTATCGCGGAACGCTACATTCCGAAATGGAACCATGCGATGACGGTGAACACCAGCCAGGTCAGCACGACCAGCGGCGCACCGGCGCGGATGTAATCTGCGAAGCGGTAATGGCCGGGGCCCATGACCAGAAGATTGGTTTGATAGCCAATGGGCGTCGCAAAGGAGGTGTTTGCCGCGAACAGCACCGTCAGCGCGAACAGCGCAGGATCGGCGCCCATCTGGTTGGCGGCGCCAATAGCGATCGGCGTAAACAGGATTGCGGTCGCATTGTTCGACAGGACATTCGTCAGTGCGGCGATCAGAATGAACAGAACCGAGACCAATGCCACGGGTCCGTAAGGCGAGAAGGTGCTGACCACCAGCCCGGCCAGATAATCCGCGGCGCCGGTCGATTGCAGCGCCGTGCCCAGGGCGAAGGCCGAGCCAACAAGCAGATATACCCGCATGTCGACGGCGCGCGCGGCCTGCCGCGAATTGAGGCAACCGGCGGCGATCATGCCGACAGCGCCGAGTATCGAGGCATGCACGATCGGCATCAGGTTCGTTGCGGCGGCAAACACGACCGCACCAAAGATGGCGAGCGCGAAATTGGCGCGGCGTGGATCGGGCAAATCCGTGGTTGCCCAGGCCATCAACAGCAGATCGCGCTCATTGCGCAGCCGGCGCAGGGATTCCGCCTTGCCGAAGAGCAGGAGCACATCGCCGGCCTCGATACGGATTTCGCCCATCTTTTTGCGAATCATGCGCGAGCGGCGCTGCACGCCAAGGACAACACAGCCGGTCAGATGACGAAAGCCGATTTGCTCAACCGTGCGGCCGATGAGGCGGGAGCCCGGCGGGATCACGGACTCCGAGAGGCCGAGACGTTCGCCCGGCGAGGGCTCCTCGCCGCTGGTGCCGCTCTGAAGCAAACCGCGGAGGTATTCCGCCCGTGACGTCAGCAGGTCCGAAAGCGTCTTGCGCGTGGCCGCCACGATCAGCAAATCGCCGGTGCGCAGCTTGACTTCGTCGAAGGGCGGCAAAATCGCGTGCTCGCCACGCTGGATCATGCGGACGGTGATGTCCGGCAGATCTGCGAACATACCGGCGACCGGTGCCTGACCGCGCAAGGGGTGATCGCGCGTGATTTCCAGCTGGGCAATGAATTGCTTGCCGTCGCCACCGGCAATCTCGCGCTCCATGGTCGCGCGTTCCGGCAGCAGGCGGGGTAGAATGAATGTGACATAGAGGATGCCGACCACGGCCAGGATCAGCCCGTAGCGGGACGGCGCGAAAAAGGCGAGGTGCTCGCCCGTGAAAGCCGCATAGCTGTCGGATACCAGGAGATTGGTGGACGAGCCGATCAGCGTCGTCATCCCTGCAAGGATGCAGACATAGCTCAGCGGGATCATGATCTTGGAAGGTGACGCGCCCATCCGGCCGGCGATCGCCACGAGGATCGGTATAAACATTACAACGACGGGCGTGTTGTTGATGAAGGCACTGACCACGAAGACAAACAGGAATATGGCCATCAGGGTGATCAGCGGGCGCTTGTCGTAGGATGCAAGCAGCCGCTGTGTCGGGCCTTCCATGGCACCGGTCTGAAATATGCCCTGGCCGACGACCAGAAGCGCCATGATGGTCAACAGGGCGGGGTTGGCGAAGCCGGCCAGGATGGCGCCGGCGTCCGGATTGTTTTCTGTCAGCGGGAAAAACTGGAAGAACACCAGGATCACAGCGACGATCGAGGCGGATACCACCTCGATGGCAAACTTCTCCCAGACATAGAAAACGATGGCGACGGCCACAAAAGCCATCGCCGTCCACATCTGCCAGCTTTCGGTGAAGCCTTCGATCATCCCACGCGCCTATCCCTCTTCCGCGCCGTCGTAAAAGGTCGCGCGGACCTACAACATTAACACGAAGCGCGAGGATATAGGCGAGCCCTTTTCGGCGGCGAGGTGTGGATTACCGATTGAGGGCGTGCGTGGGTGCGATCACCGGAGCCTCACGCAATAGCAGGATCGAAATCCGGCGGTTGCCGGCCATATAGGGGTCGTCGGGATAGAGCGGTTCCGAACCTGCCCGGCCGGTGACTTCTGCGATACGATCGTCGGGCATGCCGCCTTCCTGCATGATCGCGCGGGCAACATTCGCCCGATCGGCCGACAATTCCCAATTGGTATATTCGGCGCTCGGCGAGGGACCGGAATCGGTATGGCCCGAAATCGCGATACGGTTCGGCAATTGCTCGGCGATCTCTGCCACAGCACGCAAAAGAACGACAGCGCGCTCGTTCGGTTCGACGGAGCCCGGGTTGAACATCGGACGGCCTTCCTCATCGACCAGTTGGATGCGCAAGCCCTCCGGTGTTTCTTCGATAATCAGCTGACGGGTCAGCTCTGCCAGCTCGGGCATCTCCTGCAGGGATTGACGCAGGGACATTTCAGCGGATGCAAAATCCGCGCGTTCGCGGCGTTGGCGGGCTTCGGCGATGGCGTCTTCGCTGGCGGCGGATTCCGGTGTTTCTTGAGGTGTCTCGTTCTCATCGCGGATGGCATCCGGTGAGAGGCGCTCAATGACAGACGACGTGCCGGCTCCACGCGCGCCTTCTTCGCCAAGTGCCGTACCGGCGAGAATGCCGCCATTTCCGGATTCCGAAGGACTGACGCTGGCCGGCGCGAAATAGTCTGCAATGCCGCGGCGTTGTTCGGGCGTGGTGGTGTTGATCAGCCACATCAAGAGAAAGAAGGCCATCATCGCCGTTACGAAGTCGGCATAGGCGACTTTCCAGGCCCCGCCATGGTGTCCATGGCCGCCGCCCTTTTTGACTTTCTTGATGACGATCGGTTGATCCCCAGCCATCTTCCACACCATCCTGTTGGTTCTTCGTTGGCTGCGGAGTATGTCGCAACACGGTTAAGGTCCGGTTTCGAAACGATTCGGAGGCAGGTTTGTCCTCATCCCATTCCTTTCGCGAAGCGATGTCGCACTATCCGACGGGCGTGACCGTTGTCGCCACCTATTATCAGGGGCGGGCGGTTGGCATAACCGCGAACTCCTTCGCATCGGTCTCGCTCGAGCCGCCGCTTGTGCTCTGGTCGGTCGCCCGCGAGGCCGACCGCGCCGCGGCCTTCCTCGAGTCCAAAAGCTATTCGATTTCCTTCCTGAACAAGGAGCAGGAGGGCATTGCGCAATACTGCGCCGATAACGAGGACTTGCCGCCGGGGCGCTGGTCCGAGAACGCGCAGGGGTTTCCGGTGATCGATGGCGCCAGTGTTGTTCTGGATTGCCGGCAGTACGCCGTCTATCCAGGTGGCGATCACGACATCATCGTGGGCGAAGTCATGGGCATCAGCCAGACCGATGGGCGCGGTGCCCTGAGCTTCTACAAAAGCGAATACGGAAAGCTGGGGTAGACGATGGCGCAATGTGCATTTCTCGGTCTCGGCGTCATGGGATTCCCGATGGCCGGGCATCTTGCGGCGGCCGGGCATGACGTGACGGTTTGGAACCGGACGACGGGAAAAGCCTCGAAATGGGCGTCGGCGCATGCTGGATCTGCAGCCGCTGCAGCCGAGCAGGCGGTCGCCGGCGCAGACTTTGTCCTGATGTGCCTGGGCGACGATCCGGATGTCCGCGATATCGCGGCCAAGATCATCCCGAATATGAAACGCGGCGCGGTTTTAATCGATCATACGACCGCTTCCGCCGAGCTGGCGCGCGAACTTCATGCTGCGTGCAAGGACCGCGACATCGGCTTTATAGATGCGCCTGTGTCGGGCGGTCAGGCGGGGGCCGAGAATGGCCAATTGGCGGTGATGTGCGGTGGCGAGGCCGATGTCTTCGCATACGCCGAGCCGATCATGCAGGCCTATTCCAAGGCGATCACCTTGATTGGCGGTCCTGGCGCAGGGCAGCTGACCAAGATGGTCAACCAGATCTGTATCGCCGGCGTTGTGCAGGGCTTGTCGGAGGGGCTCCACTTTGCGGAGCAGGCCGGACTCGACGCCGAAAAAGTGATCGGAGCGATCTCAAAAGGCGCGGCGCAGTCCTGGCAGATGGAAAATCGCTGGCAAACCATGGTGGCCGGCCAGTTCGAGCATGGATTCGCGACCGACTGGATGCGCAAGGATCTGCGCATTGCGCTCGACGAAGCCCGCCGTAACGAAGCGCGGCTGCCCGTCGCCGCGCTTGTCGATCAGTTCTATGCCGAGGTTCAGGCGATGGGCGGCGGCCGTTGGGATACGTCCAGCTTGATTGCGCGCCTGAAAAACGCCGATAAGCGCTAGATGCGCCTCATCGAACTCTCCTTTCCAGATGCAGTGGATGCCAAGCCGCTGTTGAAGGCCTGCTTGCGGGCCAATCCTGTCGATCACCGTCTTGAGCCCGCCGATGAGCGCGGGCGGCGGGTTCTGCGCCTTTATTTCAAGAGCGGCGACGGGCAAGAAGCCATCGACGCGATACAGGGACTGCTGGCCGGCACGGATGACTGGCGGCTGGTGGTGATTCCGATTGAGGCGACGTTGCCTAAGATCGAGCCCGAGGAGGACGCCGAAACCCGCAAGAAGCGGAAAACGCTGGCGCTGCGTGAAGAGCTCTACGAGGACATCGCGGCGGGCGCGAAGCTGAACCGCGATTTTCTCGTGCTCACCGCTTTGTCTGCTGTCGTGGCGGCCCTCGGCATGAACGCCAACAACGTCGCTGCGGTCATCGGCGCCATGGTGATTGCGCCTTTGCTCGGGCCGATTCTGGCGTTTTCCTTCGGATCCGCGCTCGGGGATCTGGAACTGATGACCAAGGCAGCTCGCACAGCCATGGCAGGGCTTGCCTTCGGTCTGGCGATCAGCTTTGCGCTCGGCATGTCGATCTCGATCAATACCGGCAGTCCGGAGCTTGTAGCCCGGACAATTGTCGGCGTCGATACGACCGCGCTAGCGCTGGCATCAGGCGCGGCGGCGGCATTATCCATTTCGACGGGTGTAGCAAGTGCGCTGGTCGGTGTGATGGTCGCCGTCGCGTTATTGCCGCCATCGGCGGCCATGGGACTCTATGCCGGTGCGGGAGAATGGGGCATGGCGGCGCGCGCCGGTCTGTTGTTGATGATCAATGTGGTGAGCGTCAACCTCGCGGCATTGTTCACCTACCGCGTGAAAGGCGTGCGGCCTCGCACTTGGCTGGAGCGCAAGTCGGCTAAGCGATCGGTGCTGGTTAATTATGCGGTGTGGGTTGTGCTGATCGTCGCGTTGACGGTGGTCGCCTGGCGGGTGGCGGCTATCGATGCCGCGGCGTTCTGATTAAGCGCGACATTTCGGTGGCCCATACGTCTGGGCGGTATGCTCCCGATCCGGCAGGATATCGTCGAGAAACCCGAGCAGGTCTCCATAAGACCGATAATGCGCAGGCAGGTACGGGTGTCGATGTCGCAGCTCGGCTTGCCAACCGGCGGTGCCGGTCCATTGATCCAGGCGGCAATCACCCGCACAGCGACCGGGGCCCCGGTTTTTCAGATGGGTCGCTTTTTCAGATGGGTCGCTGGCGGGCCAGCTTGTACTGGCAAAGCGTGGCCAACCCCGATACCGGAGAGCCGTTCTGCGCTGTCGCGCGCTGCTAATAAAATGACCCCGCCGCGGACGACGGGGTCATAGGCAGGCCAGGCTAGTCGCTGCCCGGCATCAGGCGTTCGACCGTCGCCATGACGATCACCAGCAGGGATGCGGCCCCCAGCACGGCAGCGTAGTTTGTGAATATCGCAGTCAGATACTCGCCAACCGTCGGTATACCGCCGAGCGCTGCCGCGCCGCCGGCAAAAAGGAAGGTCGCGGCCAGTAACAGAGCCTTGCGATGATCGCCTTTCACGAACCAGCCACTTGCCAATCCGAGCACGATCAGGATCAGTGCGGCATAGTCGAAACTCACAAACGCGAACACGATAGCCGCGAGCAGTGCAACGGCCCAGATGATCTTGTCGAGTGACATAAGTCTCCCCCATTTCTCTTGCTTTTCACCTGACGCAATCGTCAGGCGTGGCAGCGTGAATATAATCGGCGTAATGACGGTCCCACAATCATGGCGACCTGAGTATTCAACAGGAAATATTTCGCTTCTTCCGGGACTGAATTACGCGATATGACAGTCGAAACGCTTTTTCTTGTGCTTGATTTTGCCGGCATTGGCCTGTTCGCCTATTCCGGCGGCATGCTTGCCTCCCGCAAGGAACTCGATCCCTTCGGTGCGGCGATTCTCGGAGCCGTCACGGGTATGGGCGGCGGGACGCTACGCGACGTGCTGCTTGGCGAAGCGCCGGTCTATTGGGTCGAAGCGCCGGAATATCTCGGGATCGCGCTCGCAGGCGCGTTACTGGGCTATTACACCTCGCCCTGGGCGCAATCCATGGCCACACGGCGCACGGCGCTGGTCTGGGCCGACGCTGTGGGCATGTCGGCCTTCTGCGTGCTTGGCGCGCAAGCCGGTCTGGCGGCCGGGGCACACTGGTCGATCGCCATGCTCACCGGCGTGATGAGCGCGGCGTTCGGCGGATTATTGCGCGACATCATCGTCAACGATGTACCGCTGGTCCTCCGGGCCGAGATATACGCACTCGCCGCACTCGCCGGCGCTGGCGCTTATGTGCTGGCGGTAGCGCTCGGTATCGGCACGGGGATTGCCGCGATCGGCGCGTCTTTGATCGCCTTCGTGATTCGCGGTTGCGCCATTCAGTTCAATTGGACCCTGCCGCCGCTCGGGAAGGTCGGTTAGAGCCGGTCCAGCGCCTGTCGAAGATCGTCTATCAACGCTTCGGCAGGTTCGATCCCGCAGGACAGTCGCACCAGGTCTTTGGGCGTCGGGCTGTCGGGTCCCTCAATCGGTTGGCGATGCTCGATCAGGCTTTCCACCCCGCCGAGGGACGTCGCCTGGATGAAGACCTTGGTCGCCGCAGCGAGCCTGCGCGCGGCGTCGAAACCGCCCGCGAGGCGCAGCGACAGCATACCGCCGAAGCCATTCGTCATCTGCCGCGCGGCGATGTCGTGGCCCGGATGTGAGAGGAGGCCCGGATAGAGCACGTGGGATATGGCGGGATGGTCCTGCATCGCCTCGGCGACAGCCATCGCATTGGCGCTCTGCCGTTCGAAACGCAGGAAAAGCGTGCGCAGGCCGCGCATCAGCAGCCAGCTATCAAACGCGCCGGGCACGGCGCCCGTCTTGTTGTGAACGTCGTAGATTTCGGCCCAGCGCGCGGTCTTTTCCCGTGTCGAGAGGACGCCGGCGAGCACGTCGGAATGACCGTTGAGATATTTGGTCGCCGAATGCATGACGATGTCGGCCCCGAGTGCGAGCGGCCGGGTCGTGCAGGGCGGCGCGCAGGTGGAATCGATACCGAGCATGGCGCCGGCGCGATGCGCGATGTCGGCGCAGGCGGCAATATCGGCGATTTTCCAGGACGGGTTGGCCGGCGTCTCAATCCAGACGAGGTCGGTTTCGTCTTCGCGTATAACGCTGGCGAGCGCGTCCGTATCGCCCGGTTCGACAAAATCGACTGTGAGGCGGCGTTTTTGCGCGAGCCGGTTCAACAGCGCCTTGGCGCCGTAATACATCTCCGTCTGGGCGACGACGTGGCCGCCGGTTGGGACCGTTTCGAAGACGGTGGCAATGGCCGCCATGCCGGAGGCAAAGATCCGCGTGTCCGCTGCGCCCTCGAGATAAGCGATGACCGCCGCCACCTGTCGTTCCGTTGGCCCGTCGGGCCGGCGGTAATCGGACGGTCCGATGAGCGCGTTCTCGGCATCGCGGGCATAAGTGCTGGACGGATGGATGGGCGGGATGACGGCGCCGGTCTCGCTATCGATCGCGTGCAGCGCCTGTACAGCCGCGATCTCGCGTTCGCGTTCAGCCATTCAAAACCTCAGCCGCGCGCGGCGCAAAATAGGTGAGAATACCGGCCGCGCCCGCGCGCTTGAACGCCATCAGGCTTTCCATCATCACCCGGTCGCCATCGATCCAGCCATTGGCGGCCGCGGCTTCGATCATCGCGTATTCACCGGAAACCTGGAAGGCGAGGGTGGGCACGCCGAAGGTCTCGGAGACGCGCCGGACAATGTCGAGATAGGGCAGGCCCGGCTTGACCATCACCATGTCGGCACCTTCGTCGAGATCGAGCCCAACCTCGCGCAGGGCTTCTTCGGTATTAGCCGGGTCCATCTGGTAGGTCTTCTTGTCGCCCTGCAGGACCGCGCCGGAGCCGATGGCTTCGCGATAGGGGCCGTAGAATCCGGAGGCGTATTTCGCGGCATAGGACAGGATCATCGTATTGGTGAAACCGTTGTCCTCAAGGGCATCGCGAATGGCCCCGATGCGTCCGTCCATCATGTCGGACGGGGCGATGATGTCGCAGCCGGCCTCGGCCTGGATCAGCGCCTGGCGGATCAGGCGAGTGACCGTCTCGTCATTGAGGATGACGCCATCTTTCAGCACGCCATCGTGGCCGTGCGTTGTGAAGGGATCGAGCGCGACATCGCAGATCACACCGATGTTCGGCGCGGCGTCCTTGATCGTCTTGATAGCGCTCGGAACCAGGCCGCCGGCATTGAAGGCTTCCTTGCCCTCCTCGTCCTTCTTGGCGGGATCAATGTGCGGAAATATTGCCATGGCCGGAATGCCGAGCGCCTCGGCGCGTCGAGCCGCGTCGGCGAGCGCTGTCAGGCCGAGCCGGTCCACGCCGGGCATGGCCGCGACCGGTTCGACCGGATCGGCGCTGTCGGAGACGACGACCGCCCAGACCAGATCGTCCACGGTCAGCGTGTTTTCGCGGACCAGCCGCCGCGACCAGTCGGCCTGCCGCAAACGCCGCATGCGCGTGGCTGGAAATGCGCTCATCGTGTTCTACCCTCGCAACTTGCCGAAACGCGTGGTCCACGTTAGGGCTTCGCGGCCTCAATCTGAAGCCTGATGGAGCTTTCCTTGCACTTCGAGCTGAGTGAAGACCAGAGCCTGATACAGGATGCGGCGCGCAAGTTCGCCGATGACCGCCTGAAGCCCTTCGCGGCGGAGTGGGACGAAACCAAGCATTTCCCGGAAGACATTCTACGCGAAGCCGCCGAGATGGGATTTGCCGGTATTTACACTGGCGAGACACACGGCGGCTCCGGCATGTCACGTCTCGATGCCTGCCTGATCTTCGAGCAATTGTCGCGCGGCTGCCCATCAACAGCGGCTTATATTTCAATCCACAATATGTGTGCCTGGATGATCGACAATTGGGGCAATGACGATCAGCGCGCGCAATTCTTGCCGTCATTGATGACGATGGAGAAATTCGCCTCCTACTGCCTGACAGAACCGGGCGCCGGGTCGGATGCCGGCTCGCTGCGGACCAAGGCGAAAAAGGATGGCAATGATTACGTGCTCAACGGATCGAAGGCCTTTATCTCCGGAGGCGGTCGCTCCGACATCTACGTCGTGATGGCGCGCACCGGCGGCGACGGGCCGTCCGGCATTTCGACCTTTGTTGTCGAGAAGGACACGCCTGGGCTGTCCTTCGGTGCCAATGAAAAGAAGCTCGGCTGGAATTCGCAGCCGACCGCGGTCGTCAATTTTGAAGATTGCCGCGTGCCGGCCGTCAACCGGCTGGGCGAGGAAGGCATTGGCTTCAAGATCGCGATGAACGGGCTCAATGGCGGGCGCGTCAATATCGGCGCGTGTTCGCTCGGCGGGGCGGCCGAAGCGCTGGATGTGGCGAGCGACTATGTCCAGTCGCGCCAGCAATTCGGCAAGCCGATCGCCGGCTTCCAGGTAACCCAGTTCAAGCTGGCCGACATGGCGACCGATCTCGAAGCCTCGCGCCTCATGCTGTATCGCGCGGCGGCGGCGCTGGACGAGAAGAACCCGGCGGCACCGAAATACTGTGCCATGGCGAAGCGTTTCGCGACCGATGCCTGCTTCGACATCGTTAACCAGGCGCTGCAATTGCATGGCGGCTACGGTTATCTGAAGGACTATCCGATTGAGCGCATCCTTCGCGATCTGCGGGTCCACCAGATCCTCGAAGGCACGAATGAAATCATGCGCGTGATCATCGCCAAGGATGTTTTGAAATGACCGACGAGATTATCGCCCGGAAAGTCGGCCAGCTGGGCCGCATCACGCTCAATCGCCCCAAGGCGCTCAACGCCCTGACGCTGGACATGGTGCACGCCATGATCGACGCGCTGCAGGCCTGGAAAAACGACGACGATGTGCAGGCCGTGCTCGTCGATGCCGAGGGCGAGAAGGGATTCTGCGCCGGCGGCGACATTCTCATGCTGCACAATAGCGGCAAGGCTGGCGGCGAGGAGGCCTGGCGTTTCTGGCATGACGAATACCAGCTCAACACGCTGATCCAGTCCTATCCGAAGCCCTATATCGCGCTGATCGACGGGATCACGATGGGCGGCGGGGTCGGGATTTCCGTGCACGGCTCCCACCGTGTGGCGGGTGACCGGACCACATTCGCTATGCCGGAAACTGGCATCGGCTTTCACCCGGATGTCGGCGGGGCTTATTTCCTGCCGCGCCTGCCGGGCGAGATTGGCATGTGGATGGGCTTGACCGGTGCCCGCCTGAAGGCGCCGGACTGTGTCGCCACCGGGCTGGCCACGCATTACTGTCCATCGAGCCAGACTGCGGCTCTCATCGAGGCGCTGGAAGGCGCCGATCTGACGTCTGATGAAGACCGTCTTGAGGTCATTCTCGAAGCGCATTCCGGCGATCCGGGATCGTCGGAACTGGCCCTCGTGCGCGGGCTGATCGATGCGGCCTTTGCCGGCGATGACGTGTCGGAGATGATGTCCCGGATGACGGAAGCCGGCGATGCCTGGTCCGCCAAACAGGTGAAGATCATGGGCACCAAATCGCCCACCGCGATGGTGTTGACGGCAAAATGCCTGCGTCGCGGCGCGGATCTATCCTTCGAGGACGTGATGCGCCAGGACCTGCGCGTCTCGATGCGTTGCCTTGAGGGCACGGATTTCTACGAGGGCGTCCGCGCCGTGATCATCGACAAGGACAATGCGCCGAACTGGTCTCCGGCGGATATCGGCGATGTCGATGCCGAGGCGCTGGACGCGTATTTCGAGCCGCTGCCGGACGACAAAGAACAGACGTTCCTGGGAGAGTAGATCATGGCCACGATCGGTTTCATCGGACTGGGCAATATGGGCTCGGGCATGTGCGCCAACCTGGCCAAGGCCGGCCATGCGGTGCGCGCCTTCGACTTGAGTGCGGACGCGGTGAAGCGGGCCGAAGCTGGTGGGGCCAAAGGCGCGGCGAGCGCAGCCGAAGCGGTGTCGGGCGCCGATGCGGTGGTGACCATGTTGCCGGCGGGCAAGCACGTGCGCGCGGTCTATGAGGGCGATGTGTTCGGTAATGCTGCGCCGGGCACGCTGATGATGGACTGCTCGACGATCGATGTGGCGACCGCCAAGTCGGTTGGCGAAGCGGCGGCGGAAAAGGGATTTCTGTTCGTTGATGCGCCGGTGTCCGGCGGCGTCGCGGCGGCGGACGCCGGCACACTGACCTTCATGGTCGGCGGCCCGGAAGCGGCCTTTGCGAAAGCCGAGCCCTTTCTTGCGAAAATGGGCAAGGCGGTCATTCATGCGGGCGACGCCGGCACCGGACAGGCGGCCAAGATCTGCAACAACATGCTGCTGGCGATCACGATGATCGGCACCTGCGAAGCCTTTGCGCTGGCTGACAAGCTGGGTCTCGACCAGCAGAAATTCTTCGACATCTCGTCCAAGGCGTCGGGCCAGTCCTGGTCGATGACCAGTTATTGCCCGGTTCCAGGGCCGGTGGAAACCTCGCCCGCCAATCGCGATTACAAGCCAGGCTTTGCGACGGCAATGATGCTCAAGGACCTGAAGCTTGCCATGGACTCCGCGGCGACGGCGGGCGCTTCCACCCCGCTTGGGGCGCAAGCCGAAGCGCTCTATGCGATGTTCGACAATCTGAATGGCGGGAATGCGGATTTTTCAGGTATTTATAAGCTGATCGACGGCAGCTGGTCGGGCGATTAATCGGATTTTAGGCTGTTCCGGCTAGCTTTCCCTCAAAACAACAAACTGTCTTTTGGGTGGAATGGAGATCCGACATGGCCCTAGCCGAGTCGACGACACCGGCAGCGGACGCCTGCGCCGACTACCTGGATTTACTGCAACGCGTGGAGCGCCTTCACCGGCAGTTGCTCGACGTGGTCAAGGACGAGCTGGATCGTGAGGGCATTCGCGATCTCACCAGCGTGCAAGCGTTGCTGCTCTATAATATCGGCGATCAGGTCCTGACGGCTGGCGAACTAAAATCGCGCGGCCATTATCTGGGATCGAATGTCTCCTATAATCTCAAGAAGATGGTGGATCTTGGTTTCGTCAACCAAGAGCGCTCCAACGCCGATCGCCGCACGGTGCAGATCAGCCTGACCGAAAGCGGACAGGATGTCAGCGGCCGTTTGACCGCTTTGTTCGACCGCCAGTCGGCCGCGCTGGAGCCGTCCGGCGGACTGCCGTTTGAAACCGTTGCGTCAACCAATGCCGCATTGGAACGTCTCGAACGGTTCTGGAGCGATCACATCCGGTTCCGGCTGTAGTTTTTGAGCCTGCGTCGAAAAGACCAACTCGCTTTGCTGCCGATTTCGTTTAAGTAGGTCGTAAAACATCTGTTCACGGCACGACTTGGCATATCGGTTATGGATTATCGGGACGCATTCAAATCGGCGATCGCACGTGTGAGGGCGGAAGGCCGCTATCGCGTCTTTGCCAATCTCCGCCGCTATCGGGGCCAATTCCCGAAAGCCCGGTACCGGACCGACAGCGGCGATGTGCGCGATGTCGTCGTGTGGTGTTCGAACGATTATCTCGGCATGGGCCAGAAGCCGTGCGTCACGGAATCGATGAAGGGCGCGATTGACGATGTCGGCGCCGGCGCCGGCGGAACACGGAATATTTCCGGTACGACGAATTATCATGTGGAGCTGGAGCGGTCGCTCGCCGACCTGCATCAGAAAGAAGCCGCGCTGCTGTTTACCTCCGGCTATATCGCCAACGAGGCGACGCTGGCGACGCTCGGCAAGATTCTGCCGGGCCTGATCGTGTATTCCGATGCGCTGAATCACGCCTCCATGATCGAAGGAATCAAAGGCGCCCGTTGCGAAAAACATGTGTGGCGGCACAATGATGTTGAGCATCTCGAAGAATTACTGCGCGCCGCGCCGCTGGAGGCGCCGAAACTGATCGCGTTCGAATCCGTCTATTCGATGGACGGTGATATCGGTCCGATCGAAGCGGTCTGCGACCTGGCCGACAAATACAATGCCCTAACCTATCTGGACGAAGTCCATGCTGTCGGCCTTTACGGTCTGCGCGGTGGCGGTATCGCCGAGCGAGACGGGCTTCTGGATCGCATCGATATTGTCGAAGGTACGCTCGGCAAGGCATTCGGCGTGATGGGCGGTTATATCGCCGCCGATGATGAACTGGTCGATGCGATCCGATCCTGGGCGCCAGGCTTCATCTTCACGACGTCGCTTTCACCGGCCTTGGCGGCAGGTGCGCGGGCCAGTGTCGAATACCTGAAATCAGCGCATTATTTGAGAGAGCAGCATCAAGAGCGCGCCGCAACGCTGAAACAGCGCATGCGCGATGCCGATCTCCCGGTCATGGACAGCGAAACACATATCGTGCCGCTCTGGGTGGGCGATCCGGTACTATGCAAGCGCCTCTCCGACGCGCTGCTGGACGATCACGGCATATATGTGCAGCCGATCAATTATCCGACGGTTCCGCGCGGGACGGAACGGCTGCGGTTCACACCGACACCGGCCCATGACGATGCGATGATGGACGGGTTGATCGATGCGCTGCAAGAGGTCTGGGTCCGGTTCAAGGCCCGGCGGGTCGCCTGAGCAGACGCCCTGATCCGCTCGCCGTGCTGGCGGACCGCGAAATCATTTTCGAGTTTATTGATGTTGGACCGGCGATCCGGGTGGCAGCGATTGATGTCGCGACAGGCGAGGAGGTTGTGATCCAATCGCCGAAATCGGCGGCACGATCCGATATGGAACGGGTCGCGGCTGCCAAACTGGCGCGGAAGCTGGGCCTGACAGGCAAAAGAAAGCGGCCGGATGATCCCCCATCCGGCCGCGGCATTAAAGTGTGATCGCTGGACTATTTGCCTTTGCGTCCACCGCGTCCAAGGCCGATGCTCTTGGCAAAGCTGGAACGCTTGCGTGAGTAGGCCGGCGCGACCATCGGATAGTCCGACGGCAGTCCCCATTTGCGGCGATAGTCATCTGGCGACATATCGTATTGGGAGCGCAAGTAACGTTTCAGCATTTTCAGCTTCTTGCCGTCTTCAAGACAAATAATGTAGTCGTCAGTGACAGACTTGGAGATCGGAACGGCGGGTTTGGACTTTGGTTCCGGCTTTGCGGCCGTTCCGCTGATTTCACCCATGGTCGCGTGAACCGACCGGATAAGTTCAGGAACATTTTCCGCTGGCACCGAATTGTGCGTCAAAAAGGACGCCACAATGTCTGTGGTCATGCGGAGTAGTTCTTCTTCATCAATTGCCGAAAGGGGTTCGTCCGTCATGACAGCTCCATATTGATTAGGTTTGAGGACCGGAATAATTCCGTCTTTCACTTATCTAGAATTCGCGGGCGCCATTATCAATCAAGTATTACTGTCTTTTTTCAGTCGCAGGAACTCGGTGACCGTTCTGGTGAGCATGGCAGTGCAGGCGCCGCGTTGTCAGGCCATCTGCTGCGACCTAAGACTAGTTCTCGAACCCGCCCGTTGCAGGAGTACATGACGTGTCCACCGAGTTTTTCAGCGCATCGCTGGCCGAAACCGATCCTGAGCTGGCGAAAGCCATCGGTCAGGAAATCCGCCGCCAACAACAGCAAATCGAGCTGATCGCGTCAGAAAACATCGTATCCCGGGCGGTGCTGGAGGCACAGGGCTCTCCGCTGACCAACAAGTATGCCGAAGGCTATCCGGGCCGGCGCTATTATGGCGGTTGCGAGTTTGTGGACATCGCCGAGGAATTGGCGCGCGATCGGGCGAAAGAACTGTTTGGCGCGGCCTATGCGAATGTTCAGCCAAGCTCGGGCAGTCAGGCGAATCAGGGCGTGTTTCTGGCGCTTTTGAAGCCCGGCGACAAAATTCTCGGCATGAGTCTCGATGCGGGTGGGCATCTGACGCACGGTGCCAAGCCGAATCTGTCAGGCAAATGGTTCGAAGCGCATGCTTACGGGGTACGCGAGGAAGACGCGCTGATCGATTATGATGCTGTTGAACAGCAGGCGCGCGAAATACAGCCCAAGCTAATCATTGCCGGCGGTTCAGCCTATCCGCGGATCATCGATTTCGAGCGCTTCCGTGCGATTGCCGACGCTGTCGGGGCTTATCTGCTGGTCGACATGGCGCATTTCGCCGGCCTGGTTGCCGCCGGCGCCTATCCGAATCCCGTCCCGCACGCCGATGTCGTGACCACAACCACTCACAAGACGCTTCGCGGGCCTCGCGGCGGCATGATCCTGTCGCGGGATGAGGATCTCGGGAAGAAGCTCAATTCGGCCATTTTCCCGGGTCTGCAGGGCGGACCGCTGATGCACGTTGTCGCCGCCAAGGCCGTGGCGTTCGGCGAGGCGTTGAGGCCGGAATTCAAGGACTATATCGCGGCCGTGATCGAGAACTGCCAAGTGATGGCCGACGCCCTCAAAGATGGCGGGTTCGAGATCGTCTCCGGCGGCACAGACAGCCACTTGGCCTTGGTCGATCTGCGGCCGAAGTCTTTGACCGGTGATATCTCCGAAAAGGCGCTGGAGCGGGCGCATATCACCTGCAACAAGAATGGCGTGCCGTTCGATCCGGAAAAGCCGATGGTCACATCTGGCTTGCGGATCGGTTCGCCGGCCGCGACCACGCGCGGCTTCGGCAAGGACGAGTTCCGGCAGGTCGGCGAGATGATGGTTGAGGTGCTGGATGCGTTGGCCGAGAACCGGAGCGGGAATGGGGAGGTTGAGGATTCGGTCAAGGCGCGGGTCAACGAGCTGACGGGGCGCTTTCCGATCTATCCCGATTTGTCCTAGACTTGCCCGATGCGCTGTCCTTTCTGCTCCAATCCCGACACACAGGTAAAGGACTCGCGTCCGGCTGAAGACGGCGCGTCGATCCGCCGCCGCCGTTTATGCCCGAGCTGTTCGGCCCGTTTCACGACATTTGAACGTGTGCAATTGCGGGAATTGACCGTGCTCAAGCGCAATAACCGCCGGGCACCTTTTGACCGCGACAAGCTAGCACGGTCCGTTGCCTTGGCCTGCCAGAAACGCAATATCGATCCGGACCGCATCGATCAGATGGTATCGGGGATTGTGCGCCGGCTGGAGAGTTCAGGTGACAGCGATGTCACGTCGGACACGATCGGCGAACTCGTGATGGATGCGCTCAAAGGGCTCGATCCGGTGGCCTATGTCCGTTACGCGTCCGTCTATAAGGATTTCCGCGAAGTCGACGACTTCCGCGACTTCATCAAGGGGGAACAGCTCGCGCCCAAAGGGGGCGAGCCGCCCAAATCCAAAAAATGAGCCCGGCGCCGACGCGGTGCGTGACGCTTAAGCTGGCAACGTCGCTGGACGGAAGAATCGCGCTCGCTAACGGCGCGTCGCGGTGGATCACAGGAGAGGCCGCACGAGCGCGGGTTCATCAAATGCGGGCGGATCATGATGTCGTGCTGACCGGGATCGGGACCGTGCTGGCCGACGACCCGCAGTTGACGGTACGTCTTCCGGGGTTTGACGGCCAACAGCCGGGCCGGGTTGTGCTCGATACGCGCTTGCGTCTGCCCGAATCCGCAAGCCTTCTGGGCGAGGGCGGTCCTGTCCTCGTGATCTGCGCCAGCGATGTGCCGGCCCATGCGCGCGCGGCGATTGCAGCCAAGGGCGCGCGGGTGGAAACACTCAACCGCTTCGACGGGCCAAGCGTCAGCCTTGCGGCGGCGATCGACTGCGTCCGGGCGTTGGATGGCAACCGTATTCTGATCGAGGCCGGCGGACGGCTGGCGGCCAGCGCGCTGCGGCAGGGTCTCGTCGATCGCATTGAGTGGTTTCGGGCGCCCATATTGCTCGGCGGCGATAGTATTCCGGTGGTTGCAGCGCTTGGGCTTGAGCGGCTGGACGAGGCCCCCATGTTCACCCGGGTGTCGCTTGAAGCCGTCGGCGACGACATCCACGAAGTCTATCTCCGAAAGGTCAGCTGAATGTTCACCGGACTGGTAACCGCCATCGGCCGGCTCGAAACGGTCTCCGGCACCGGCGCCCGGCGCTTTTCGATTTCAGCGCCTTATGAGGCGGCTTCGATCGCGCTCGGGGCATCCATTTCGCATGCCGGCGTCTGCCTGACCGTGGTGGATATTGAAGCGAAAAGCAGCGGCTGCCGGTTCGATGTCGAGGTTTCGCCGGAGACTCTGGCCCGCACGACGTTGGGAAGCTGGGCAGCCGGCCAGGCGGTCAATCTCGAAAGGTCACTCCGCCTCGGCGATGAAATGGGTGGCCATCTCGTTACAGGTCATATCGACGGCATCGGCCGGGTGACGGATCGACAGGATGAGGGTGACTGGATCCGGTTCGAGGTCGAAGCTCCGGAATCGCTCGCGAAATTCATTGCCGAAAAAGGCTCGATTGCCGTCGACGGAGTCTCGCTGACCGTCAACTCGGTGGCGCAAAACCGGTTTAGCCTGATGATCATCCCGCATACCGCTGAAGCCACGACACTTGGCGCACTGCAGATTGGCGCGCGCGTCAATCTTGAAGTCGACCTCATGGCGAGATACGCCGCACGTCTTATGGAAGCGGACGATTAACGCATGGCCAGCGACACACCGCTCTCGCCCATCGAAGACATTATCGAGGACGCTCGCAACGGGCGGATGTTTATCCTTGTCGATGCCGACGATCGCGAGAATGAGGGAGATCTTGTTATTCCGGCGCAATTCGCGACGCCCGAAGCCGTGAATTTCATGGCGCGCCATGGGCGTGGCCTGATTTGCTTGTCATTGACCGGCGAACGCGCGAACGCGCTCGGTCTGGAAATGATGTCGTCGAATAACCGGACCCGGCACCAGACCGCGTTCACGGTATCCATCGAGGCGCGGGAAGGGGTCTCCACCGGGATTTCCGCGCATGACCGCGCGTTGACCATCGCCACGGCGATCGATCCGGTCCGGGACAAGGACGATATCGTCACGCCGGGCCATGTTTTTCCGCTCATTGCGCGGGATGGCGGCGTGCTGGTACGGGCCGGGCATACAGAGGCGGCGGTCGATGTGGCGCGGCTAGCGGGCCTCATCCCTTCCGGTGTGATCTGCGAGATCATGAATGAAGACGGCACCATGGCGCGGATGCCCGATCTCGTGGCGTTCGCGCAGCTGCACAGGCTAAAAATCGGTACGATCGCCGATCTGATCGCCTATCGCCGGCGCAATGACTTGTTCATCGAGCGCCGTGCCGAAGTTCCGTTCGAGAGTCATTGGGGCGGCATTTTCAACCTGGTGGTCTATCGCAGCCTGGTCGACGGGTTTGAGCATGTCGCGCTGGTCAAAGGCCAGCCGGAAGCCGATCATCCGACGCTGGTGCGTATGCACAAGGTGAGTTTCGTCGATGATGTGATCGCGGCGACGGGGCCGCGTTCGGGCTTGGTCGAGATCGCCATGCAGACGCTCGCGCAGCATGACGGGCCGGCGGTGATGGTGTTCATCCGTGAAACCAATCTCAATGCGATCCGAGAGCGTTTTGGTGCGAAGCCGGTCGAGCCCGACGAGAAGCGCGAGGAAAGGCGGCTCCGCGAATACGGTATTGGCGCCCAGATCCTGACCGATCTGGGAGTGGGCGAGATGGATTTGCTGACGACGGCGCCGCAGACGATTGTCGGGCTCGAAGGCTATGGCCTGTCGATCCGTGCGACCCTTAAGCTTGGAGACTTGGATTCATGAATGGCAAACCGCACGTTCTGATCATTGTTGCGCCGTACTACAAGGATGTCAGCGCCGCATTGCTGACGGGCGCGCAAGCGGCGCTCAGCGAGGCCGAGGTCGAGATCGTTGAAGTGCCGGGCGCCCTGGAAATTCCGGGTGCCATAGCATCAGCGGTGAAAAGCCGTACGCGGTTCGACGGCTATGTTGCCCTTGGCTGCGTCATCCGCGGTGAGACCAGCCATTATGATTACGTGGCCGGCGAATCGGCCCGGGCATTGATGGATCTGACGCTGGAAGGTATCGCCATCGGCAACGGCATTCTCACTGTCGAAAACCGGGATCAGGCCATGAAACGGGCAGGCGAACGCGACAAGGGCGGTGATGCGGCGCGGGCCTGTCTGGCAATGATCGCCCTGCGCGAACGTTTTGGAGCGGCCTGATGGAAGCTGACGATCAAATGATCGCGGCGCTGAAGCCCAAGCCGGCCGCTCGCCTTGCCGCCATTCAGGCACTGTTCCAGTTCGAGCAGGACGAGCGGCCTATCGCGGCGATTATCGCCCAGTTCCGCGACCACCGTCTTGGAGAAACGGCGGATGCGGGGCTATTCGAGCGCGTTGCAGAAGGTACGGGCGGTGCGCTGCCGCTGATCGATCAGCAGATTGCCGGTGTGCTTAGCGAGAAATGGTCGGTCGACCGGCTTGACCCGACCCTCCGGGCCATTCTGCGCTGTGGCACGTTCGAACTGATGCAATCGCGTGACTATCCGGCGGGTGCGATCCTGCGAGCCTATGTGGACTTAGCCGGCTCGTTCTTCGGTGACCGTGAGACCGCTTTCGCGAACGGTGTGCTCGACCGGCTAGCCAAGATGTTGCGGCCACAGGATGGGGCGGCGTGAGCCGCCTCGGCGAATTCGACTATATCGCGCAGTATCTGGCGCCTTTAGCGGCCGGCTGTGAGGGCGCCTTTGGCCTGACCGATGATGCGGCCCAGATCGCCTCGCGTTCCGGTCTTGTGATCACAACAGATACGTTGGTCGAAGGGGTGCATTTCCGCAAAGGCGATCCCTGGGATCTGGTGGCGCGCAAGGCGCTGCGGGTGAATTTGTCCGATCTGGCTGCCATGGGCGCGGACCCGCACGCGGTTCTCTTGTCAATCGTGTGGCCGGTCAAAGCGGCTCCGGATGCGATGGCGGCGTTCGCCGAGGGGCTGAAAACAGACCTCACACATTTCGATATTCCGCTGATTGGTGGCGATACGACACGGGGAGGTGACCGGCTGGTTGTCACATTTGCGGCGCTCGGTGAAACCGATGCGCCGCTCCGAAGGTCTGCCGCGAAGCCGGGCGAAGATGTGTATGTGTCCGGCACGATTGGCGATGCCGGGCTCGGCTTGGCCGCCGCGAAGCAGACGGGGCTGAACGCGGCGCAGCGGGACGCTTTGAACGAGCGCTATCTCTTGCCCCAACCGCGGCACGAATTGGCCGCGGCGCTCCGTGGCAATATCTCCGCCGCCATCGATATCTCCGATGGCTTGATAGCGGATGCGGGTCATGTTGCGGCGGCAAGCGGGCTGGGCCTTCGGCTTCACTTGACACAGCTGCCGCTGTCTGATGCCGCCAAGAGCTGGGTGAATGCTGAGGACGATCCGGTGGAGGCATTGGTCACGCTGGCGTCACGCGGCGACGATTACGAGCTGTTGTTCTGTGCGCCGGTGTCCCGCCGCGATGCGATCGCGCAAGCGTCCAATAAGGCCGGCGTTCCGGTGACGCGGGTTGGAACCTGCCATTCAGGTGAGGGCGTTTTGATGCTCGATGCATCAGGAAAGCCGGTGGAAATTTCCCGGCGCGGATTTACGCATTTTTGAGGCCGCTCTGATAAACAGGCAGGCATGAAGCCGCTCGCAATTGCCCTTTCGGCCCTGATGGTTCTGACTGCACCGCTCGCCCACGCGGGCGGCGGTGGGGGTAGTAGCCGCACGTCAAGCAATTTGATCGATATCGACTGGACACTCGGTGAGGGGTCCTATGAAGCGGAGCATTCCTCGGCGATCGAAGCGCTCGGTGTCGACGAAGGCAATCCGCGCGTCGTGGTGATGCCGGCGATTGTCGTTCCGTTGGTGACTGACAACCGCCTGAATGGCTATGCCTACATTCACTCGCGCGTGCTGGTCGCGGAAGGGCAGCGGACCAGCGCTGTCGTGGAGAATGTGCACTTCGCGCTCGACCGGCTGATCCGCGCCAGTCACCGGACCAATCTGACGGCGGAAAGCGGCGACACGATCGACATTGAGCGCACGACCGAAGTCTGGATGGCGACGCTGTCGGATCATTTCGGCGAAGGCGTGATCCAGCGCATGGCCATTATGACGCCGGATGTGCGGCTGATCCGATAAATTTCAGTTCGTCCCGATTCATGCAGGCCGGTGTGTTGCACCGGCCTGGGCGTTTGGGCATATTCCGGCCACTTTCCGCGGGGGGGAGGGGCCGCACACCGATTCTTGAGGTGCCAAGCCCGTCCATCATCTCCTCACAGTCATAACGATTTGGGATGAAAGGCTCTAAGCCATGAACATGGAATTGGGACTGGTTATTCTCGCCGGCCTGCTCGCCGTCATTTACGGCGTCGTGCAAAGCCGGTCGATTCTGGCGGCGGACGCCGGGAATGACCGCATGAAGGAAATCGCATCTGCGATCCAGGAAGGCGCCAATGCCTATCTGAAGCGGCAATACATGACGATCGCGATTGTCGGAGTGGTCGTGACCATCGTGGTCGGCCTTCTGCTCGGCTGGCTGGTGGCGCTCGGCTTCGTGATCGGCGCGGTGCTGTCCGGTGTTGCCGGCTTTATCGGCATGCTGATCTCGGTGCGCGCCAACGTGCGCACGACGCAAGCCGCCACAAAAAGCCTGGCCGGCGGGCTGTCGATGGCGTTCCGCTCGGGTGCCGTAACTGGCATGCTCGTGGCCGGTCTCGCGCTGCTGGGCGTGGCGGTCTACTTCTATGTCCTGATGTCGCTCGGCTTCGAGCCGGCGAGCCGGACCGTGATCGACGCCCTGGTGGCGCTCGGCTTCGGTGCGTCGCTGATCTCGATCTTCGCGCGTCTCGGCGGCGGTATCTTCACCAAGGGTGCGGATGTCGGCGGCGACATGGTCGGCAAGGTCGAAGCCGGTATTCCGGAGGACGATCCGCGTAATGCGGCCACCATCGCGGACAATGTCGGCGACAATGTCGGCGACTGTGCCGGCATGGCCGCCGACCTGTTCGAAACCTATGCGGTGACCGTCGTTGCGACGATGGTGCTGGCCTCGATTTTCTATGCAAGCGCAGCCGGACCGATGATGCTGTTGCCGCTGGCCATTGGCGCCGTCTGTATCGTGACTTCGATCATCGGGTCCTTCTTCGTGCGCCTCGGCAAGTCCAACAACATTATGGGCGCGCTCTACAAAGGCTTCATCGCGTCGGCTGTGCTGTCCATTCCGGCGGTTTATGCGGCGGTCTACTTCGTGGCGCCGAACGGCATGGGGCCGATCGCCGACGGTTCGAACATCACCGGAATGAACCTGTTCCTGTGCGGCCTTGTCGGTCTCGCGGTGACGGGTCTGATCATCTGGATCACTGAATATTATACCGGCGTTTCGGCACGCCCCGTCCGCTCGGTTGCGCAGGCATCGGTGTCCGGTCATGGCACCAACGTCATTCAGGGTCTTGCAGTCTCGCTCGAAGCGACCGCTTTGCCGGCCCTGGTGATTATTGCGGGCATCATCGGCACCTACATACTGGCGGGTCTGTTCGGCATCGCCATCGCCGTGACCACCATGCTGGCACTGGCCGGCATGGTCGTGGCGCTTGATGCTTTCGGTCCTGTCACGGACAACGCAGGCGGCATTGCCGAAATGGCTGAGCTTCCCAGCGAAGTGCGGGCCACCACGGATGCACTCGACGCGGTGGGTAATACGACCAAGGCCGTCACCAAGGGCTATGCCATCGGCTCGGCCGGTCTAGGTGCGCTGGTCCTGTTTGCCGCCTACACAGCGGATATCCAGCACTTCATTGAAACAGCCAATGGGGAAGGCTTCTTCGCCGACCTCATCTATGGCGGCACAGAGGTCACGGCGAATGTCGTCAACTTCTCGCTGTCGAACCCTTATGTCGTTGTCGGTTTGCTGTTCGGCGGTCTTCTGCCCTTCCTGTTCGGCGGCATGTCGATGATGGCCGTGGGCCGCGCCGCGCAATCGGTCGTGGTCGAGGTGCGCCGCCAGTTCCGCGAGAAGCCGGGCATAATGCAGGGAACCGAGCGTCCGGATTACGGCCGCGCGGTCGACTTGCTGACCAAGGCGGCAATCCGCGAGATGATTGTGCCGTCGCTGCTTCCGGTGCTGTCGCCGATCATCCTGTTCTTCGCCATCATGTGGATTGCGGGACCGGGACCGGCTCTGTCGTCCGTTGGCGCCATGTTGCTCGGCGTGATCGTGACCGGGCTGTTCGTGGCCATCTCGATGACCTCGGGCGGTGGTGCCTGGGACAATGCCAAGAAGGCGATTGAGGACGGCTTCACCGATTCCGATGGTGTGCTGCACGAGAAGGGTTCGGAAGCGCACAAGGCGGCGGTGACCGGCGATACGGTTGGCGATCCCTACAAGGATACGGCGGGTCCGGCCGTGAACCCGATGATCAAGATCACCAATATCGTGGCATTGCTGCTGCTGGCGGTGATCGCCCACATGTAGGCGGTCTGATCGACGCAAAAGAAAAGCCCCGGTCGAAAGGCCGGGGCTTTTTTCATTTGCCGGAACGTGAAATCGCCTATTCGTCGCGGCGCGGTCCGCCTGCGCCACCCGGCAGGTTCTGTTCTCCGCCGAACTGTTCAGCCGGAAGATTGCCGATATTGCCGAACAATTGTTCCCAAATGCTCATTTCGCGGCCCGGTGTCGGTGTTTCGCGATCGACGAGGGCGACGCGGCGGCCATCCTGCATGTTGTACTCGTTCACCGCAGTTACGCTGCCGGCTTCGTCGAACTGGATTTCCAGGATCCGGCGATAGCTGGTTTGCGGCCGCTGATAGGCCAGCGACTGGCGCGTATCCGACATGTAATACCAGGTCGTCGATTCAAAGACGCCCTGGGTGGAGGGGCTGCCGAGCCGATCAAGCACGGTGGCCTGATTGTCTTCGCCCGGGACGATTTCCGGAACCTCGCCATCGACGTAGATGAAGCCGTGATTCCGCAGGACGGGCGTACACCCGGCCGCAAGAACAGTTCCGGCTGCTACAGCCAATAGCAATGCGCGCTTCATGAAATAAACCCTGACTCCCAGCGGATGAAAACTTGCCGCGTTGACCTAGCCAAGCCCGAGCATAGCTTCAAGGGCGAATGCAAGGGAGTGTCCATCGCATGTGGTCGATCTTCAAGCCCCGGACTCAGGCACAATCTCATGTCTCGGCTCTTTACGATCGTATCGTCGAGACCGCCCGCCGGCCGCAATTCTATACTAATGGCGGTGTTCCCGATACGCCGGAAGGCCGGTTCGAGCTGATCTCACTGCATGTCATTGTCGTTATCCGGCAATTGAATAAGCAAGGCGAGCGCGGAAAAGCGGCTGGCCAATCGCTGTTCGAATACTTTTTCAAGGACATGGATTACGCGATGCGCGAAATGGGCATAGGGGATACCAGTATCGGCAAAAAGGTAAGGGCGATGGCCGAAGTCTTCTACGGACGCTTCAAGGCGTATGCAGAAGCTGCCGATGCGGGGGATGAAGTTGCCCTGGCAGCCGCCGTCAGGCGAAATGTATTTGGCGATGAGTTGGCGGGCGATGCGGCGGCGCTAGCGCGATACTTCCTCGCGGCTGAAACGCGATTGGCAAGGGCCGATTTGCTGGCCGGACCTCCGGCCGAGGTCCTTGATTTTCCGGACTTCAACAGCTGATTAGCTGACGCCCGACCGGCTTGCATCGATGAGCTGTTCGACTAAGGTCGCGCCGGTATTTCACAGCGTCGGCGCGCCGCGCACGGCTTACGGCAGGCATGACACAAACCGCACCGATCATATCCGTCGATGCTATGGGCGCCGATCACGGTCCGTCCATCACCATCGAGGGCATCGCGCACATCTTGAAGCGCCGGCCGGACACGCCGGCGCGTTTTCTCGTTCATGGAGATGCGGCGCAATTGGAGCCGCTGGTCGCGAAGCTGGATGCCGAAGCGCGTGAACGCGTGACCTTGCAACACACTGCAACCGAAGTCCGGATGACCGACAAGCCGAGCGAAGCCGTCCGGCGGTCACGCGGTTCGTCGATGTGGAACGCGCTCGCCGCGGTCAAGGCAGGCGATGCGGACGTGGTGGTCTCCGCCGGAAATACCGGTGCCTTGATGGCGATCTCGAAAGTCGTGTTGCGTATGAAGAAGGGCGTGCACAGGCCCGCGATTTCGGCGAGCTGGCCGACGCCGCGCGGACATACCGTTGTGCTCGACGTCGGTGCCAATGTTGAGTGCGGGCCGTCCCAGCTCGTCGAATTCGCGATCATGGGCGAAGCCTTTCACCGCGCCGTACACGGATCTGAAAAACCGTCGGTCGGATTGCTCAATGTCGGCCAGGAAGAGCTGAAAGGGAATGACACCGTTCGTGCGGCCGCGCGTTTGATCCGCGAAGCCGCGCTGGACCTCAACTATTATGGCTTCGTGGAAGGCGACGACATTTCGCTCGGCGTCACGGATGTCGTCGTAACCGATGGATTCAGCGGTAATATCGCGCTGAAAACCGCCGAAGGCGCTGTGAAACTCGTCGCGCACTGGATGCGAGAAGCCTTCACCAGTTCAATGACCGCGAAGATCGGCGCGGCCTTCCTTCAAATGGGCGGTCTGGATCATCTGCGGGCCAAGCTTGATCCCCGGTCCATCAATGGCGGCGTGCTGTTGGGATTGAATGGAATGGTGGTGAAAAGTCATGGTGGCACTGACGGGGAGGGATTTGCCACCGCGCTCGGCCTCGGCATAGACATTGCCGGCAGCCATTTCCTCACCGAAATCGAATCGAATCTGACCCGCCTGCATGAGGCGGAAGAGCAGCAAGCCGAAAGCGTCACGTGACCGAATCAATCTGCCGGGTGGCCGGGCAAGGTGCCTATCTTCCCGAACGCGTTCTCACCAATGCGGAGATTTCCACCTTCGTCGATACCAGCGACGAATGGATCCGTGCGCGAACGGGTATTTCCGAGCGCCGGATTGCCGATGAATCGCAGACCACATCGGATCTGGGATATCAGGCTGCCAAAGCCGCGCTCGCCGATGCGGGGCTGGACGCGAATGATATCGACCTGATCGTTGTGGCGACGACCACCGCCGATCTGGTGTTTCCCTCAACCGCGGCATTGATCCAGGACCGGCTCGGCTTGCGCCAGGGTGCGGCGTTTGACGTTCAGGCTGTGTGCTCGGGCTTCATCTATGCGCTGGCCGTCGCGGACGGACTGCTAAAGGGAGGGGTTTTTAACCGCGCCTTGGTGATCGGCGCCGAGACGATGTCGCGCATTCTCGACTGGGAAGACCGTTCCACCTGTGTACTGTTCGGCGATGGCGCAGGTGCCTGGGTGCTCGAACGCAGCCAGGAAGGAAATTCGGGGCTTTTGGGTTATGACCTCCGCTGTGAAGGACGATACACGCCGCTGCTCAAAACGACGGGCGGTGTCTCCGCGACGAAGACGTCCGGATTCCTGACAATGGAAGGGCCGGCGGTCTTCAAACACGCTGTCAAAAAGATCTCCAACTCGATGGAAAGATTGCTGGAACGCGAAGCTATCGACATCGCGGACATCGACTGGTTCGTGCCGCATCAGGCTAATCAGCGGATTCTTGAAGGTGTGGCCGACAAGCTCAAGATTTCGCGGGACAAAGTTGTCTCCACGGTTGCGCGGCATGGCAATACGTCTGCAGCCTCGGTCCCGCTGGCCTTCCATCAAGCGGTAGCGGACGGTCGAATTCAGCGCGGTCATTTGTGTCTTCTGGAAGCTCTGGGCGGCGGCCTCACCTGGGGCTCTGCATTGGTGCGTTTTTAACCTTCTGATCGAGCTAACACATTGACGGGGCTGGTCTGTTGAGACTAGCCTAGGCTCGTCCATTGGGGGAATAAAATGTCCGGTAAAACCGTAACGCGAGCCGACCTTGCTGATGCCGTTCACCAGAAAATCGGACTGTCGCGACAGGAATCCTCAGATCTCGTTCAGTCGGTTCTGGGTATGATTTCCGACTCGCTGGCGAACGGTGAATCGGTCAAATTGTCGTCCTTCGGATCCTTCCTTCTGCGCGATAAGAGCGGCCGCATTGGTCGCAATCCGAAGACGGGCGAGGAAGTACCGATCGAGCCGCGGCGTGTGCTGACCTTCAAGCCATCGCAGGTGCTGAAAGAAAAAGTCGACGCCGGTCATTCGTAAGGCACGCAAGTGACGCGCAAGGATCCCGAAGCTTACCGGACGATCAGCGAGGCCGCGGGCGAGCTCGATCTCCCCGCGCACGTGTTGCGTTTCTGGGAGAGCCGGTTTTCGCAGATCAAGCCTGTGAAGCGCGCGGGCGGCCGGCGCTTGTACCGGCCCAGCGATCTTCAATTGCTCCGCGGCATCCGTGCCTTGCTGTATGAGCAGGGCTACACCATCAAGGGCGCGCAGAAATATCTGCGGGAGAACGGCGTTGCCGCTGTGGCGCAGATTGGTGCTGCGGAAGGCGGTGCGCCCGATGTGCAGCCGATTGCTGACCGTTTTGTGCCGGCGCCTAGCGCTGCGGATGGCAATACGCCATTCGCAGCGGTGATCGGCCGGTTGAAAGCCGCAAAAACGCGCCTTGATGAGGCCCTTGCCTCGCGGCAATCCGACTAACTTCCGCGGTTGCCGTCGGGAGACGGCGCTCCTATAAGACGCTTCCCCTGCAGCCGCCCCGTGCGTCTGCTCAATTCGGTTCGGAGCGTGGCGCAGCCCGGTTAGCGCACCGGTCTGGGGGACCGGGGGTCGCGAGTTCAAATCTCGCCGCTCCGACCATTTCCACATACGAATTGTGGTTTGATCGCGTGCCGCTGTCAGGCAGAGTTCTCCCAAAGGGAGAATTCGAGCATGCGAGTCGTATTGAGTCTGTGTCTTCTGCTGATGCCGGCAGCGGCCTTCGCCCAAGTGCCGGCGGCGTGGGAACTGCCGATGATCGCGGCCAGCGAGCCGGATGGCGAACCGACGCTCGAAACGGTGGAAACCGATGCCTTTGCTGCGCGAGTGGGCATATCGGACCGGCTGCCGCGGTTGATGCCGGGTGATGCAGTCCGAGTTCCGCTCCCGGATGGCCAGACTCCCGATGGCGTCGTCACATTGAACCGGCCGACGGCCAGCGGTGGCCGCCATCTCCAGATCGAATTCGAAGGCGGGGCCGGACGCGTGCTGATCCATGTCGGGTTGAACGCCACCTATGGCCGGATTTGGGACGGTGAGCGCGAGTTCGAGATCGTGCCCGCGGGTGTGCGGGCTCATGTCCTCCGGACGCCGGCTGACCTGCCGGACCTTGTGGATGACGGACTTCTGGACACCACACGCCCGCCATTGACCGAAGCAATGGCTGAAGACGAATTCGATTCGCCGAAGGCCGGTTCGGACGTTCTCGATTTCCTCTATTTCTACGACATCGAGATGATCGAGACCCATGGCTGGGGGCTGCCCGATCTGGCGGCGACGGATATCGGAAACCTGACGACGGCGCTGGTCAATTCGGGCGTTCCCCTGACCGCCGATCTCACCCAACTCCAGTTCATGGACGTGGAGCGTGATTACGCCAGCGACACGCTGCTTACGGATCTGGGTGGGCGCAGCGGCATTTTCACGGGGCTCCAGGATCGGATCGATGCGCTGCAAACGGACGTCATTTCACTCAATCGGGTCTACGATTCGGACCGCGAGAGTTTTTGCGGGTTGGGCTATGTGCACAATCCAACGTCGAGCCTGTTCGGGCGGTCCCACATCAATGTCTGCCATAACGGGCTGACGCTGGCACATGAGACCGGTCACAATATGGGTTTGAGCCATGGCGTGGCGACGGAATGCGATCCGGGTCAGGACAATTGTGCGGACTCCCGCGGCGTGCCGGTCGATTGGGCGCGTGGCTATCGCATTGACAGCGCGACCGCGGATGGCGGTATTTTCACCTCGGTGATGGCATACGGCACCGGCCGCACGCCGCAGTTTTCCGATCCTGATGTGGTGTGCCCGGAACGCGGAAGCCGCTGTGGTGTTCCCATTGACGATCCTGCGGGCAATGGCGCCGATGCGACCCAAGCACTGGCCACCTATGCCGTGGATCAACCCTCCCGCGGTACGCCGAACACGCGTCTGCGCAGTGCGGTGCTGCCGACCAGCCGCTACATTGCGACAAATACCGCCGCGACGGCGTTCATGACGGTGATCAATCCTGGCAGCGTCGATGGCACCAACTGCATCATTGAACATCACGGGCCTTATCGCGACAGCTTCAGCTATCAAACGACCGATCCGGCGACCAATGCGCTGACCGGAAGTGCCGATACGCCGGTCGATATCGCCGCCGGAGCTTTTCAGACGTTCATGATCTCGATTACACCGTCGGCCGACATCACCGAAACGGTGCGTTTCGCGCCCTATGCAACATGCGACAACATTCCGATGCCACTGGTCTCGCCCGGGCTCAATACGATCGATCTGGGCGCCGATACCGGTGGCGGTCCCGACCTGATTGCGCTCGCCGCGACAATCAATGCCAATGGCATCGTCGACATTCCGGCCGGACGGCGCGGTGTGTTTTCGGTTGCGACGCTCAATCTCGGCGGCGCGGGGGATGTCACGGTGAGCGCGACATCGCTCGATCCTGGTCTGCCGTCCACGGCGCAGGTTTGCCAGACCGGCTCCGGCGGTGCGTGCCTGGCCGCGCCGGCAGATTCGCTGACATTGACGATTGATGGCGGCGACACGCCGACATTCGGCGTTTTTGTGCGGTCGGATTACGTGACCCCGTTCAACGCACGTCAGCGCCTGCAGTTCCAGATGAAGGTGGATGGCGAGGTGAGGGGGTCGACTTCGGTCGCGATCCGTGACGAGGGGGATCTCGCGCCGCCATCAATTGGCGATGACGCGCAGACCCTGCGGTCATACGAGACGGTAAGCGGAAATCTGGCAACGCTCGCAGCAGGCTATTACGACCGCTTCGAGATCGTCACCCAACCCACCCGCGGAACGGTGACGCTCGACGGCACCACCGGCGCCTATAGCTATGTCGCGGGTGGTTCGGCGGGCGATGACACATTCACCTATCGCGCGGGCAATGCGGCAGGCTGGTCAGCGCCGGCGACCGCGGCGATCACCGTGACGGCGCTGCCGTCACCGGTGGTAACGGCTTTCAGTCTGGCGGACGATACGGACGGCGAATTTGCGATCGATCTCGACGATCATGCCGATTCGTCGATTGCGATCGATCGCTTCGTGCTGATCTCGCCGCCAAGCGGGAGCCATGAATTCAATGAGTTGACCGGCGTGATTTCCGGCACTCTGCCGGGTACCGAAGGCGCTTATGGCTTCACATTCGCCGCCGAGAATCGGACGGGCCGCAGCGCGCCGGTGTCCGGCGAGTTCGACGTCGCTGCCTATGATGCCTGTGCCCCGGCGCGTTTGACCGAGCCACGTTTACGCCGGCGGCTTGAAGCGCTGGAACTGGTCAATGCCGACCCGTCGGTGGACGAGGCGGTGGAAATTGCCACGGCGCTTTGCATGGAAGAGTACAGCCGGTCCGGCACGACCTGGGTGTATTTCCAGAATGCGACCCATGGTGCCCGCGTGGTGTTCGGTCCGCGTATCGGGCCGCGCCGCTATATCGTCTATTACCGCAATTCGGGGGATGCGACCTGGCGCGGCAATTTCACGATCTGCAAGAATCTGGGGCGCCTGGAAGACTGCTGATCAGGGCCTGTCGCGGACAATCAGCCCGGACGCAATCATGAGGCCGAAAATGGCCGCTGTGAAGAAGTAGAGGCCGGGCTGTTCGGCAATCTGGATGGCCCGGTCGCCCGACAGGGTAAAGACGATGAGGGCGGCGATCAGCACGTCCATCATCGACCATTTACCGAGCCGGTCGACCCAGCGCAAAACAGTCTGACCGCGTGCCCAGCCGGCGTTCACGGCCGCGAGATAGATGGTCTTGCCGATCGGAAACAGGATCGAAAACACCAAGATGACGAGCCCGAGGAGGAGCTGGCCGCCTTCAAGCAGCGCCTGGGTGACATCCAGCAGCGAGTGGGCATCGGCGAAGAAGATCAGACGCCGGGTTTCCAGCATCGGGGTCAGCAGACCCGCTGCCAGGCAGACACCGGACACAAGAATGAGCAATCGCGCCGTTACGCCGCCGCGGCCGTGTGCGCGCGTGATGGATGTCATCGCCATTCCGTCCTCCCTGCCAGGACAGCATGAGGCAAAGCAATTGCGGCGGCAGGATGGCAGAGAAAAAGCCGCATCCGGGGACGCGGCTCTTTCCGACAGATCGGCTCGCTCCTAATAGCCGCTCATCGTGGCGACTTGGGCCGCGCCCCAGGCGTCATCGCCCAGGAATTCCCCGGCGGCCTGGGCCCGCTTATAGAAGAAGCCGATTTCGTATTCGTCGGTCATGCCAACGCCGCCATGCATCTGGATGGCCTCAGCGGCGGCCAATCGGCCGACCTTGGTGGCCTTGGCTTTGGCGGCGGCAATCCAGAGCGGCGCCTGCGACGGCGATTCATCGAGCTGCCGGAGCGCCTTGATGACCAGTGACTGTGTCATCTCGACCTCGGTGAGGAGGTGCGCGGCGCGATGCTGCAAGCCCTGGAAGGAGCCGATCTTCTGTCCGAACTGCTCGCGTTCCTTGATGTAGTCGATCGTGCGTTCGAAGGCTTCCTCGGCGATGCCGAGCTGTTCGGCAGCGAGGCAGGCCCGTCCGGCATTCAGTACGGTGTCGAGCAGGGCGCGGCCATCCTCGGTTTCCGAGAGTAAAGCGTCGCCCTCGAGGCGGACATTGTCGAAATCGATCTCGGCCGGTGCATGGCTATCGATCGAGCGGCGCAGCGTGCGGCTGACACCATCCGTCTTTGGGTCGACGAGGAAAAGGCCGATCCCGTCATTATCGGTCTTGGCCGCGACGATCAGCATGTCGGCGCCATTGCCACAGACCACGAAACGCTTCTTGCCGTTGAGCTTGAAGCCATTGCCGTCCTTGCTCGCGTGCGTCTCGATGGACTCGGCGTCATGGCGCGCCTTCTCGTCGACCGCGAGGGCGTAGACTTTTTCGCCGGTTGCGATCTTCGGCAGATGTTGGTCTTTCTGCGCTTCCGTTCCGGCTAGGCGCAGCGCCGTCGCGCACAGGATAGACGAGGCGAGGAAGGGCGTGGCGGCCAGCGTCCGGCCCATCTCCTGAAGGATCAGGCCGGCGGCCGTGTAGCCCATGTCAACGCCGCCATATTCCTCGGGAATGACGATACCGTTCCAGCCCATCTCGCCCATTTCACGCCAGACGGCGTGGCGAAAACCGTCCTTGCAGCCCTCATCGCGTAGTCGACGGAGCTCGGAGACCGGTGATTTTTCCTCGAGGAATGCTTTCGCGCTGTCGCGGAGCATCTGTTCTTCTTCGGACAGAAGATACGTCATGGTTCGGGTCTCTCCGCTTAACCGCCGGGAAGCTCAAGCACGCGCTTGGCCAGAATATTGAGCTGGATCTCGGACGTGCCGCCCTCGATCGAATTGGCGCGTGAGCGCAGCCAGGAGCGGGCCGGGTCTCCATCCTCCGGTTTGTCACCTTCCCAGAGCAGGCCGTCCGTGCCGAGCGCTGACATGTTGAGTTCGTGACGGCGCTTGTTCAGCTCGGTGCCATAGTATTTGAGCATCGATGCTTTCGCGCCGACGCCCTGGCCGCTGTCGGCCTGGTCCTTGATGCGCTGCAATGTCGTCTCGAAGGCGAGGGCGTCGATTGTGAGGCGGGCGATGTCACCGCGCAGGATCGGATCGGCGACGCGGCCGTCTGCGTCCACCTCGCCCGATTTGTGGGCGGCGTTGACCGGATTCATCTGCGCGCCGCTGCCGCCGCCCGCAATATTGGCGCGCTCATGCGACAAGAGATATTTCGCCACGTCCCAGCCGCGGCCCGGCTCGTTGACGATGTTCTCCTTTGGCACTTTCACATCATCGAAGAAGGTCTCGCAGAAGGGTGACTTGCCGGAAATCAGCTTGATCGGTTTGGTCGACACCCCGTTCCAGGTCATGTCGATCAGGAGGAATGAAATGCCGAGATGTTTCGGCGCGTCCGGCTCTGTACGGACGAGCGCGAAAATCCAGTCGCATTCATCGGCATAGCTGGTCCAGACCTTCTGACCATTGACCACCCAATGATCACCCTTGTCCTCGCCCTTGGTGCGCAGCGCGGCCAGGTCGGAGCCGGCGCCCGGTTCGGAATACCCTTGCGCCCAGCGAATCTCGCCGCGCGTAATTTGCGGCAAATAGTGCGTCTTCTGCTCTTCGGTACCGTATTTGAGGAGCGCCGGCCCGAGCATCCAGATACCGAAGGAAATAAGAGGCGGACGCGCCTTGATGCGTTCCATCTCTTCCTTGAGCACTTGCGCCTCATCTTTCGACAGACCGCCGCCACCGTATTCCGCAGGCCAGGTCGGACACGTCCAGCCTTTCGCGGCCATGCGTTCGAGCCAGAGCTTCTGGTCCTCACTGGCAAACTCGAAACGTTTTCCGCCCCAGCAGATGTCTTTTTCACTTTTCATTGGAAGCCGCATCGAGTCCGGGCAATTGGCTTCCAGCCAGGCCCGGGTCTCGTCGTGGAATGATTCGAGATCGCTCATTTGTCTCCCCATCGGTCGCTTTGTTGAGCGAAAGACTAGCGCGAGAATTCCGGCAGGCGAGCCCCTTTTGCCACCTGCGGCGAATAGGCACCCGGACTTGCCTTCGCCGCCGCCGCAGGTAAGTCAGCAGCGAAAGGAGTTGCCATGTCCCTTGCCCGACCCCAGACCAGCCAGCCCGTCTATATCTGGCTCCTCGTCATCGCCGGTATGGTTGCTGCCATGATCCTGGTTGGCGGCGCGACACGCCTTACGGATTCAGGTTTGTCGATTACCGAATGGCGGCCGGTGACCGGCACCATCCCGCCTCTGACGCAGGCCGGCTGGGAAGCGGAGCTTGAGCTCTACCGGTCGACGACCGAATACCAGGTCCAGAACCGGGGCATGTCCATGGGCGAGTTCCAGTTCATCTATTGGTGGGAATGGGGCCATCGTTTCCTTGGCCGGATAATCGGGATCGCCTTCGCCGTGCCGTTCGCCATTTTCTGGTGGCGCGGCATGATACCGGCCCGGCTCAAATGGCCGCTGCTCGGACTGTTCGCGCTCGGCGGATTGCAGGGTGCGATCGGCTGGTGGATGGTGTCGAGCGGCCTCGTCGACCGGCTGGATGTCAGCCAGTACCGGCTCGCCACGCATCTCGGCATGGCCTTTGTTATCCTCGGACTCACCGTCTGGATCGCACTGGATGCGCGGTTTGGCATCAGCAGCCGGCCGGCGCACCGGCACGCATCGCTGGCCGGCCTGTTCTGGGTGCTCGTTTTCATCCAGATCGTGCTGGGCGCCTTTGTCGCCGGACTTGATGCGGGCCGCATCTACACAACATGGCCGCTTATGGAGGGGCGCTTGATCCCGGACGGCTATCTGTCCGGCATGGGTTGGCTGCAGGCCGCCTTCGAAAGCCGGCCTGCGGTGCAATTGCATCATCGTTGGACGGGCTATCTGGTGGCGCTGTTTGCGGCTGTCCTATGCGTGTTGTTCTGGCGAGATGGCGGCCGTGACTTGCGCCAAGCCGCACTCTGGATTGGCGGTCTGACGCTGATCCAGATCGTCCTGGGCATCACGACGCTGGTACACGCCGCGCCCTTGTCGCTATCGCTATTGCACCAGGCGGGCGCGATCGCGCTGTTCACCGCAGCGGCAATCGTGAGCTGGAAATTGCGACGGATCTGATGCGCTAGTTCACGATCGTGATGCCGCGCGCGAAGGTTTCGCGGGCAATCAAGCGGACGCGGCCATCGGTTTCGTCGGCGATGGCGACCAGCCCGCTTTGATACGATGCGCCGCCGAAGGATGCGTCTGTTGCCGCGATCGCGCCGGGCTGCTGAACGCCCGGGATTGAAAAGCCGTTGCGGATGATGACGTTTCCGATCAGGTCGAGCGAAGCTCCATCGCGAATTTCGAGGGTTTGGGATATCCCGTCCGATAGTATCAGGACGGGGCGGCCGAGGAATTCACCGGCGGCCAGGCTGCTGGCAAAACCATCAATCTGTTCAAGCACATTTCCGTCGCTCCCGAGCCGGAAAACTCCCCCTGCCGGACCGGATGCATAGATACTGCCATCGGCGGCGCTACAGGTGCGGGCGGGGGCCGGCAAATCGAACCGGGCTCGGCGTTCGGCGCCGATCAATTCGCCGCCCGTATCGGAGACCCGCCAGATCTCGGCCGTGGTGCTACGGGACAGCACCATCAGATCGACATAGCCAATGCCTTCGCCGAGCCTACAAACCGCTGCAATATCCCCGGCAGGGCCGATGGGCTCGATCGGTGCTTCGATGATTTCGGGGCCGGTTCTCAAAACCGCATACGCCCGCACGAGATTGGTGTTACGATCGGCGCCAAAAATCAGCGGCAAGGATTCGCCACGCAGCTGGAAGCCTGGCGCGGACGCCAAGCCCCACAGACGCGGACCGGTCATGCGATTCACGGCCTCGCCGTCGGCATTGTAGAGATCAATTCCGCCTTCCGTACTGGCCACGGCGATCAAGCCGGCCCAGGCCGTTGACGGATCGGGCAGAAAAGCCACCGCAGACACGCCCTCGGTTTCGACCGGCTCCATGACACCTGTCGACACCAGTTCGAGATAACCATCGCGAACGGGCGATGCGTCCGTGGCCGGCGCTTCGTCCGGAGTCGAAGACGGGCTGCACCCCGCCAGGATCGCTGCGCCTGCCATCAGCACTGCGCAACGCGCCAGTGACCATGGGCGCCAAGGGCGCGCGGCGGTTTCGGCTGGGCGTTGAAGAAAATCAGGCTGCCATCGGGGGGAGATCATGGTCCAAAAAACTCGCTATTTCGGCTGCATTCACAACAGGTGTCAGCCACAATGGTACATATAGGGCCAGCGGGCGTCACGCCGCGAATGTACCGGGTGCCAATGCGAGTCCGTTTCAGCGTTCAGGCCCTCGGATCGGGCGACTGTAATGGCAGGCGATAAGTTGCGGTATTTAGATACCGCATGCTCAACCCCTTGAATTCATGAGCGAATGAAATTCAAGTTGACGCGTCATGAACATTTCCGTAAGTCGCGCGGCTCAACGAGCCGGTTGCCGGCAATAGTTCGAAGAGATCAGTCATGAAAACCTATACCGCAAAGCCAGCGGAGGTGGAAAACAAGTGGATCGTCGTTGACGCCGAAGACGCCGTTGTCGGCCGTCTCGCGGCTTTCGTCGCCACCCGCCTGCGCGGCAAGCATCGCCCCGATTTCACGCCGCATGTCGACACGGGCGACCATGTTGTCGTCATCAATGCCGACAAGATCCGGTTCACCGGCAACAAGCTGGGCGACAAGCGCTATTACCGCCATACCGGCCATCCGGGTGGTATCAAGGAAACGTCGCCGGAGAAAATCCTGCGCAGCCAGCATCCCGAGCGCGTTGTTGAACTGGCGGTCAAGCGCATGCTGCCAAAAGACAGCCCGCTCGCTCGCACGCAGTTCTCCAAGCTGCGCGTTTATGCCGGTGCGGAACATCCGCATGAAGCCCAACAGCCGGAAGCCATCGACTTCAAGTCGATGAATTCCAAGAACGTCCGGAGCTAGACCGATGTCCGAGACCACTCATTCCCTCGAAGACCTCAAGGACGCGCTGCAGGAATCGGATTCCCCGGTTGTCGCCGATGAGGCTGAAGCCCTTCCGGAGCCGCAGATCGACGAGCACGGCCGTGCTTATGCGACCGGCAAGCGAAAAGACGCGATTGCCCGCGTCTGGATCAAGCGCGGTAATGGCAAGATCACGGTCAATGGCCGCGACCAAGAAACATACTTCGCACGCCCGGTGTTGCGCATGATGCTGCAACAGCCGTTCGAAGTGGCCGAGCGCAAGGACGAGTTCGACGTGATCTGCACGGTCAAGGGCGGCGGACTGTCCGGCCAGGCTGGTGCGGTGCGTCATGGCATCTCTAAGGCGCTGACACTCTACGAGCCGGAACTGCGCCGGGCGCTGAAGTCCGAAGGCTTCCTGACCCGCGACAGCCGCGTGGTGGAACGCAAGAAGTATGGCCGCAAGAAAGCGCGCCGGAGCTTCCAGTTCTCGAAGCGCTAGGCTTTCGCCGATACCTTTGCAGACGGGCGGTCCTTGGGGCCGCCCGTTTTCATTTGTGCGAAGGCGTCGGCGATCAGGTCGAAGACGATGCGCACGCGGTTGCTGGTGCGCAATTCGCTGTGCGATACGAGCCAGGTCGGCACCTCGACCGAGAAGGCCTCGGGCAGGACCGGCACCAATTCCGGATAGCGGTCGGCCAGCGTGCGGGTGAGCACGGTCAGGCCCAGCCCCGCACGGGCCAGTTCGAGGACGACCTGACCGCTAATGCTGCGATAGCGAATATCCCCGGCCTGCAGGACGAGACCGCGCTCGGCGAGACCCGCGACAACAATATCGGGCCGATCGAAACCGATGAAGCTGCGCCCGGCGAGATCGTCGAGGCTTGCCGGCATGCCATGGGCGGCGATCCAGTCCCGATGCGCATACAGGCTGCCGGTATCTGTCATCAGCTTGCGGGCGATCAGGTCGGGATGGGTGGGTTGGCCGTGCCGGATGGCGATGTCGGCCTCGCGCTTGTTGAGATCGCTGACCTCGCGCGAGGCGATAATCTCAACCTCGATCAGGGGTGCCTGACGTGCCAGTTCGCGGACGACATCGGGCAGCACGGCCGCAGCGGTGAAGCCGGTTGCGGAGATCGTGACCAGGCCTGCCGGTTCCGCCGCCTGTCCCGACGCGGCGAGCGAGACGCGGGTCGCGGCCTCGGCCATCTGGCGGACATGATCGACCAGTTCGCGGCCGGCGGAGGTCAGGATCATGAACCGCTTGCCACGCTGGAACAGGGTGATTCCCAATTGCGCCTCAAGCGCGGAAATCTGCCGGCTCAGCGTCGGCTGGGTCGAGCCGAGGGCTTTGGCGGCCGCGCTGAAATTGCCTTCCTCGACCGTAGCGAGGAAGGCGCGAATCTGATTCCAGTCAAAGGATATGGCACGCCAATTCATACGTATTCGTATAACAGTCAGCCCGATAATCGCAATTTATCATTCGGTTGCGCATGTGTATGAAGCCGTCACAACAGATGCAGGACGCAGGAAGATGACTGACAAAGCCAAGTTCTGGGACCGGATTGCCGAGAAATACGCGGCGCAGCCAGTGGCCGACGAGGACGCCTATCAGCGCAAGCTGGCGATGACGCGGGCCCTGTTCGCGGATGATTTCGAGATTGCCGAGATCGGGTGCGGGACCGGGACCACCGCGCTCATTCACGCGCCGCACGTGGCGCATGTCTGGGCGGTCGACGTGTCGCCGGAAATGATCCGCATCGCGCGGGCCAAGGCGGCCGATCAGGGCATTGAAAATGTCCGTTTCGAGGTCGGGGATATCGAAACCGGCTCCGGCGATCCCGGCCGTTTCGACATGGTGATGATGCACAGCCTGCTGCATCTGCTGGACGATCCGCGGGAGGGCATCCGCACGGCCTGGGATCTGCTTAAGCCAGGCGGATACTTCGTCTCCAGCACGGTCTGCCTGAAGCCGCGGATCTGGCTTTACGGCCCCATGATCGCGCTGATGCGGCTTTTTGGCCGGGCCCCCTTGGTGCACTTCCTGTCAGCCCCATCTTTGCGGCAGGATATCGCGGCGGCCGGATTCGACATTGTCGAAGCCTGGGAGCCCAAGGCCGGCCAGTCGGTCTTCATCATTGCCCGCAAACCGGCGGGCTGACCGCGCCAGCACAAGGGAGCCAGAGGCGTGCCGGAAACCTCACCTGTCCGCGACCAGGCCGACCGTGACCGCGGGTCGAGTTTCGCAGCCGAGCTCGAACGGGATGCGGCGCATCGCGCCAAGGCCCGAACCGCCCGGCCCTTGCGGCGCCTTGTACCTTACATATTGCAATATCCCGGGCTTCTTGCGGCGTTTGCCGTATTCCTTGTTCTGGCGTCCAGCCTGACGCTCGTGCTGCCCGCCGCGTTCCGGCTGGTGGTCGATTGCGGTTTTGGCGGCGCTCCGGACGCTGCGGCCTGTTCGGCCTTCACGATGGGCGACGATTTGTCGGTCTATTTCGTGGCCGGCATGGGCGTGGCCTTGGCGCTGGCGCTGGCCAGCGCAATGCGGTTTTACTTCATCAGCCGTCTGGGGGAACGGGTGGTCGCGGACCTGCGCCAAGCCGTGTTCGACCACCTATTGACGCTCAGCCCGTCCTTCTATGTCCACACGCGCACCGGCGAGGTGCTCTCGCGGCTGACCACCGACACGACGTTGATCCAGACGGTTGTCGGCTCCTCGGTTTCGGTGGCGCTGCGCACAGTGGCGACCACCAGCGGCGCGCTGATCCTGATGGTCGTGGTCAACTGGCAGCTGGCCCTCATGGTGCTCGGCCTCGGCCCGGTCATCCTCTTGCCGATCCTGTTGTTTGGGCGGCGTGTTCAACGGCTGTCGCGGTCCTCGCAGGACGAACTGGCCAACGCCTCGGCTCGCGCCAGTGAGAGCCTGCAAGCGATCGAAACCGTGCAGGCCTTTACCCGTGAACCGGAAGAACGGTCGCGTTTCCACGAGGTCGTGGAGGCCACATTCGACGTCTCCCTGCGCCGGATCGGCGTTCGCGCGGCGATGACGGCGGTGATCTTTACGGTGATCATGACCGGGCTGATCGCAGTCTTGTGGTATGGCGCCATTCAGGTGCAATCGGGCGCGATCACGCCCGGGGCCATGACGCAGTTCGTGATGTACGCCTTCGTGGCGGTCAGTGGCGTCGGCATGCTGACGGAAACCTATGCCGAAGTCATGCGCGCGGCCGGTGCCACAGAGCGGCTGATGGAGTTGTTGCAGGCCCAAACCGATATCGCGGCGCCTGCCGAGCCGGCCAAAATATCAAAGCCTGTAAAAGGGGCGCTGGCCTTCGAGAATGTCGATTTCCGCTATCCGGCGCGCCCCGAGACCGACGTTCTTCGGGATGTGAATCTACGGATCGAGCCTGGTGAAACGGTGGCGCTCGTCGGGCCATCGGGGGCCGGCAAGTCTACCATTTTTCAGCTCATTCTGAGATTTTACGATCCGCCGTCGGGCGTCGTGCGGCTCGATGGCGAGGATGTTCGCCATTTCGATCCCGTAGACCTGCGCCGCCAGATCGCGGTCGTGCAGCAGACCGCGCCCTTGTTCAGCGGCAGTGTGGCCGACAATATCCGCTTCGGGCAGCCCGGTGCGAGCGACGAAGACGTCCGCTCGGCCGCGATGGCGGCGAATGCGCATGACTTCATCATGGCGCTGCCGGAGGGTTACGGAACGCAGCTCGGCGCCGGGGCGGGGACATTGTCGGGCGGGCAGAAGCAGCGGATCGCGATTGCCCGCGCCGTGCTGCGCAATGCCCCGGTTCTGTTACTCGATGAAGCCACCAGTGCGCTCGATCCCGAGAGCGAGCAAGTTATCCAGGCGGCGTTCGAGACGGCGGCGAAAGACCGCACCACCCTGGTCATTGCCCATCGCCTGGCGACCGTCCGGAACGCCGACCGGATCATCGTCATGGAAGATGGCCAGGTCGTCGACGAGGGCCGGCACGAGACGCTGCTGCAGCGAGAAGGGGTCTACAAACGCTATATCGATTTGCAGTTCGCGAACGAATAGCGCGAAGACCCAGGGCTATACAATTTTGAACACATACAATTCTATATAGGTCATTACATGCGATTTCGTATGTCTCTAGATTGCGATTGTTCGCAAGGAGGCGAAAATGAAATCGATTGTGACACTTCTCTCCCTTAGCGCTGCACTGCTGGCGTCGCCAATACTGCATGCGCAATCTCCGCAACAGCCGCAGTTTGCGGTGCAAACCACATCGACGGGCATTATCCAGCTCAGTGCGCGGAAATTCGAGCGCGGCGATTACCGGCAAGCGGCGGCCATTGCGCTGCAGGCCACGGAACGCGGCCTGACCCGTCAACGCCGGTCTGCGGCATGGGCCAATCTGTGCGCCGCACGCGCCATGCAGGGACAAGCCGAAGCGGCCCTTGCGGCGTGTGAAACCGCGCTTGAGCTGAATGCCAGCTGGGAGGCGAACAACAATTACGCCGTGGTGCTGTTGCAGGCCGGCCAGGTCGCGGAGGCGCAGCGTCATTTGGCCATCGCGCATGACCTTGAGCCCGATGCGGCCATCGTGGCGGCCAACCAGTCTTTCTTGTCTTCCCGGACCTTGGCCGCGGCCCAATAGGGCGAGCCGAGGTTAGTTCCTGGAGCCGGCTTTCGCGCCGGCTCCTTTTTTATGAGCGGAAGACGGAAAAATCGCCTTTCCGGAAATGCGCCGCGTCGCGCTTGAAGGCGGCGTCAAGGTGATCGAAGACGAGGCGATGCCGGCGGCTGCGCTTCACACCTTCATGCGCGACCAGGAACAGAGACTGCGTGGCTTCGTGATCGGGAAGGACCCGCTCAAGCGCGTCGCCCGACTGGCGCGCCAGCCGGTGGGAGGTCATCCCGATCCCGAAACCCGATTTGATGGCCTGCAGGTGGCTGGTGGCGGAGTTCGCGATGACGGCAACTTGCCGCGGGCGGACCGGTTCGCCGGTTTCATCCTCCGGCCAGCCGATCGGATCGATATATCCCCAATCGACGAGCTGATGCCCGATCAGGTCGCCGGGCTGCCGGGGCCGGCTGTGGCTGTCGAGATAATCGGGTGAGGCATAGAGCCCCCATCCGACCTGCGCGGCGCGCTTGAAGAACAGGCTCTGTTGCTTGCCGGGCCCGCCCCACCGCAGGGCAATATCGGCGTCGCCGGCCGCCAGATTGGCGGTGTGCATGCCGAGATCGATTCGCAGGACGAGCTGCGGATGGCGGTCACGCAGCGGTGCCAGCACGTGCGGCAGCCAATCGCCGCCGACACCATCGCTCGAGGTCAAGACAACCTCGCCGGCGATCTCGTCGCCCAGCTCTGCACTGGCCCGCTCGATCGCGGCGGCATCGTCGCGCATGCGGATTGCATGGCGGATCACCAGCTGGCCGGTCCCGGTTGGCCGATTGGTGCCGGACCGGCGTTCAAAAAGTGGCTCGCCCAGCCGTTCTTCGAGCGACCGTAGACCGCGGCTGATCGTGGGCTGCGAGACTTTCAGGAGCTTGGCGGCGGCGGCATGGCTGCCACCTTCATGCACGGCCAATGCGATCTGGTATTCATCCCATGTGTTCATTCATCGAAGAATGAACTGTCCGGTAACTGAGATCAATATTCAAAAATTTGCCCGCTCGTCATCCCGCAACCGTGGGCTGGCGCTGATACACCGGGTTCCGGTGGCGGCGCAGTGCCATCTGGTTGGCGAGATCGTCGGCCTCCAGACCGAGCCGGTCGCACACCTCCCGAAAGACCGGCAAGAAGCCCTCCATGTCTTCCACGGTGGTGATCGATCCGGTTGAACCTGAATAGACAATTCCGAATTTGCTGGAAGGCGGTTCGATCGCCGGATAGGCATCGATCCGATGAATATCGATGATAGGGAGTCGCCACTCGCGTCCCCCGGCCGAGTAATGGAGCACACCGTCGAAAACCCACGCCTGTCGCGGCTGAAACCGGCGTCGAATGGCCGAGACCAGTCGGCTCAGCATCAGCTGCGGACCAGCACGTACTCACCCGGGGCATCGCCAAGCGGCTTGAGCTTGCCCTTCGCGGGATCACGGGCCGGGACGTCTTCGCCGGACCGATCGTAAAGCCAGTCGCGCCATTCTTCCCACCAGGAGCCGGGGACTTCTTCCGCAGCCTCAAGCCACTCTTCGACCGTATCAGGCAGCTCGTTATTAACCCAGTGCTGGTATTTGTTGGCGCCGGGATGGTTGATGACGCCGGCAATATGGCCGGATCCTGCGAGCTTGAAGCGGACCGGTCCGCCGAACCGCTTGGCACCGCGATAGACGGACGGGAAGGGCGCTATGTGATCGTCGCGGCTCGCCTGCATGAAGATCGGCGTCTTCACCTTGGTGAGATCGAGCGTATGCCCGCTCATTTCGATCTCGCCTTTCGACAGGCGGTTCTTGCGATACATGTTGTCGAGATACCAGAGATGCAGCGTCTGCGGCATGCGGGTTTGATCGGCATTCCAGTAGAGAAGATCGAAGGCCTGCGGCTGGCGTCCAAGCAGATAATTCGAGACCACGAAAGACCAGACGAGGTCGTTGGACCGCAACAGGTTAAACGTGTCCGACATGGTGCGGCCGTCCAGAACGCCCCCTTGGGCCTCCATCAGCCGGTTGATCTCCTTGAACCAGGCATCATCGACGAACAGGAGGAGATCGCCGGCCAATTCGAAATCGGTCTGCGCGGCAAAGAAGGTGGCGGACGCAATGCGGTCGGCTTCGCCGCGGGCTTCCAGCAAGGCGAGTGCCGAAGCGAGCATGGTGCCGCCAATGCAGTATCCCACGGAATTGACGCTGTCCTCGCCGGTCGTCTCCTTGACCGCATCGAGGGCCACGAACAGACCCTGTTCGATATAATCCTGGAAGGTCTTGTCCTTAAGTTCCGGTCCGGGATTGACCCATGAAATGAGGAAAACCGTGAAGCCCTGCTGGGTCAGCCAGCGGACCATCGAGTTCTTTTCCCGCATGTCCATGATGTAGAATTTGTTGATCCAAGGCGGCGCGATCAGCAGCGGGCGGGCTTTGACCGTTTCGGTCATCGGCGAATACTGGATGAGCTCGAAAATCTCGTTACGGAAAACCACCTTGCCCTTGGTGGCGGCAAGATCGACGCCGACCTTGAATCCCTCCATGTCGGTCTGGGTCAGCGCCAGGCGTCCGCTGCCGGCTTCCAGGTCGCGCGCCAGATTGGCAAGTCCCTTGGTGAGGTTTTCGCCTTTCGACTGCATGGTCTCGCGGATGACATCGGGATTGGTCAGAGCGAAATTGGTCGGAGCCATGGCATCGACCATCTGCTTGGTCAGGAATTCGACTTTCCGCTTAACCGCCGGATCGACGCCTTCCACGCCATGGACCAAACCCATCAGGAATTTCTGATTTAAAAGATAGGATTGCTTGATCGCATCGAAGATCGGGTTCTCGTTCCAATCCTCGCTCCGCCAGCGCTTGTCGCCGGGCTCGGGCTCGACCACGGTATCGGCGCTCCCGGACAGAAACCGCTTCGTGGTGTTGGTCCACAGATCGAGATATCCCCGCATCAGGCCGGCTTGGGCGTTCATCAGTTTTTCCGGATCGGAGACGATTTTGGTCCAGACCTCACCCAGTTCGGGTGTCGAGTTGATCGCTCCCGTGTCGGGAAACTCGACTTTGCCTTCCAGCGCTTTGCGCATCGAATCCGACATCAGTTTCTGGCTCTTCAGCGCTGCCTGCATGAGGTTCCGCGACATCTGATCGAGCGCTTCGATATCGGCGGGATTGAGCGCTTTCATACTGGCCGGATCGAATGCGGGGGCCGCAGCGGTCGGCGCTGCCTGCCCTGCAGTTTCCCGTCCTGCCGGTTTCTCTGTCGCAGCGGTTTTCGATGCAGCCGGCTTCTTGCGCGGCTTGCGAGCGGCAGGTTTCTTTTTCTCGGCCATGAAACGTGTCCCTGTTCTGTGCACGGGCGGGTGACAGACTTCCCGGACAGCGTATAGATAGCGGCTGCGTCGTCCAGTTCCGGAGCCCGGGTTTGATCCGAAAAATCACTCTCATTCTGCCACTTCTGGCGGCCGGGTGCGCAACGCCCGCATTGTCAGGCAGCCAGCCCGACGAACAGCGTTGGTTCGATGAGCGGATCGCGGAAGGCTATAGCGCCGATGGTGCGCCGCCCGAGGTGCCCGACAAGGTCCCCGCACGGTCTGCCGAAGAAATTGAAGAGGCGGCCGAAGCGGTGCTCGAAGCCCGTGAAGAATTGCTCGAATCCGAACGCGCCACCCGCGACAGTAACTCCGATACCGAATCCTACGCTCAGGATGCGCGGGAACGCGCCGAACCGCCGAATCCGATAGACTGATATTGCCCGGAGCCGATTGAATGACCATTGCCCGCGATCTTGAACGTCTCGCGCTGGATGCTGTCGCTGCTGCCGAAGCCGCGGCGATCGCTGCTTCGTCATTGATCGGATATGGCCGCAAGGAAGATGCCGATCAGGCTGCCGTCGATGCGCTGCGCACGGGCTTGAATGCGATGGCCATGAAGGGCCGGATCGTGATCGGCGAGGGTGAACGCGATGAAGCGCCCATGTTGTATATCGGCGAGGAGGTCGGCACCGGCGAGGGCCCCGAGATCGATATCGCGCTCGATCCGCTGGAAGGCACATCGCTGACCGCTAAAGGCATGCCGAATGCACTGGCCGTGGTGTCCTTTGCGGCACGTGGCGGGCTTTTGCATGCCCCCGACACCTATATGGACAAGATCGCCGTGGGCCCCGGATTGCCGGCTGGTGTCATCGATCTGGACCGTTCGCCGTCGGAGAATGTTGCGGCAATTGCGAAAGCGCGGAGCGTTTCGCCGGAAGACATTTCTGTATGTGTTCTGGAACGTGAGCGCCATGACGAGATCGTCGCTGATATTCGTTCGACCGGCGCCCGCGTGATGATGATCCCCGATGGTGACGTTGCCGGCGTGATCGCCACGACCGATCCCGCGACCGGCATCGATCTTTATATTGGTCAGGGCGGTGCGCCTGAAGGCGTGCTGGCCGCGACCGCATTGCGGTGTGTCGGCGGTCAAATGCAAGCGCGCCTGTTCTTCCGCAATGATGACGAGCGCGCCCGGGCCACTAAGGCGGGCATTACCGATCTCGACCGCAAATACGATTTGACCGAGTTGGCGTCCTCCGATTGCCTTTTCGTCGCTACCGGCGTGACGCTGCATGGCAGCTTGCTCGACGGCGTACGCAAGTCGGACGGCCATGTCGAAACGGAAACGCTTATCATGCAGTCGTCAGGCTCGATCGTGCGCCGGATCCGGACCAGCCGGCCCGTCAGCGGCGCCTGATGGCGGCGGGGTTTCACGTCGATCAGTCTCTATCGGGCCGCGCTTGGCGGCTGCGTGAATTTGACCCGGACCAAATCGCGGCGATCAGCCGCAAAGCCGGAACATCAGACATCGTCGCGCGGATGCTTGCGGCACGCGGTGTGGTGCCCGACGAAGCGGAAGCCGTGCTAAATCCGACTCTGCGCCACTTCTTTCCCGATCCGTCCGCCTTTACGGACATGGACAAGGCCGCGTCAGAGATCTGGAATGCGATAGAAGCCGATCGCACAATCGCGGTTTTTGCGGATTACGATGTCGATGGCGCCACATCGGCGGCGCAGCTCATCCGCTATCTGCGGGCGCTTGGTAAAACGGCGCTGCTTTATGTGCCTGACAGAATCGAGGAGGGTTACGGCCCGTCCGCGGGGGCGTTCGAGACACTGAAGGCACAGGGTGCCGAGCTCGTCATTACGCTAGACTGCGGGGCTGGCGCGCATGAACCGCTGGCTGCGGCGAATAGTTTCGGTCTCGACGTTATCGTCATCGACCATCACCTGATGAGCGCGGATCTGCCGCCGGCGCTGGCCATCGTCAATCCGAACCGGCCGGGAGATGAGTCCGGCTGCGGCCACATGGCCGCTGCCGGTGTGACCTTTGTCCTGCTGGCCGCTCTGAACCGGGAAGGGCGTCGGCGCGGGCGGTTTGACGCGCTTGCCGAACCCGACCTGATCGGACTCGCGGATCTCGCGGCGCTCGGCACGTTGTGCGATGTCGTGGCATTAAAGGGCATCAACCGGGCGATCGTGTCGCAAGGGCTCAAAGTCATGCACCGTTGGTCTCATGCGGGCATGAAAGCGCTGGCCGAGGTCGGCGGGCTGACCGGTGCGCCGTCGGCTTATCATCTCGGATTTGTGCTTGGGCCCCGGATCAATGCCGGCGGGCGCGTTGGCAAGGCGGACCTCGGCGCGCGGCTGCTGACAAGCGATGATCCGGCGGAATGCGCACAGATCGCAGCAGAACTCGATGCGCTGAATGCCGAGCGGAAGCAGATCGAAAGCGATGTGCTGGATGCGGCTCAAGCGCAACTGGAAGCGCCGGGCGGTACAGATGCGCCATTGATGGTGGCGCAGGGCGAGGGCTGGCATCCCGGCGTGATCGGGATTGTCGCGGGGCGGCTGAAAGAGCGATTTGGCCGGCCCTGTATCGTGATCGGAACGGAAAACGGTGTCGGCAAGGGATCGGGGCGTTCGGTCGCCGGTGTTGATCTCGGCAGCGCCGTTGCCGCAGCCAAGGCGGCCGGGCTGCTCCAGGCCGGCGGCGGACACCCGATGGCGGCCGGGCTTACGGTGGATACGACGAAAATCGCGGCGCTGACGGAATTTCTCATCAAACGTTTGCAGCCCGAATGGGGTCGGTCACACGATGAGCGCGCTTTGATTCTGGATGCCGCCCTGACACCGGCCGGGGCAACCATCGAACTTGCCGAATCGCTGGATGCGGCGGCCCCGTTTGGCCAGGGATTTCCCGAACCCCGTTTTGTGCTCACTTCGGTCAGGGTAACATACGCCGAACGTGTCGGTAGCGATCATGTTCGCTTCACGTTGAGTGACACGTCTGGCCAACGGGTCAATGGCATTGTTTTCCGGCAGGCGGATCAGCCCATCGGGCAAGCCTTGTTGGGCCGGACAGATACGCTCTGGCATGCTGCCGGGCGGCTGAAGCTCGATGAATGGCGGGGGAATCGACGAGTCCAGTTCCATCTCGAGGATCTCGCCGAAGCGAGATGAAAAACCCTGCAGAGTGACGCTTGCGTGGGCGCATCGAAGCCGATATATGACGCCCTCCGATCGCGCGGGCCCTTCGTCTATCGGTTAGGACGCCAGGTTTTCAACCTGGAAAGAGGGGTTCGATTCCCCTAGGGCCTGCCATCGGCTTTTTCTTAATTCCTTGTCATTTTATCCGGAACGGCTTGCTGTCGCTTCGAAGGCGCGTCAATCCTGTTCAAGACTGGGCATCTTTATTCAATTCCACTCGATCCGGCGCAGCCCGTGCTCGTGTGGGAGGAGTGATGTATGACCCGGTTGAGTCCTTTTATTCTTCTTTTCATTTGCTGGAATGGTTTGGCCAGCGCCGCGTTCGCGATAAACGACTATTTGCTTGTCCCCGGGACAAGCGGAGATTCGCTGGTTCTGAATCCGCGGGCACTCGGCCTTTCCGAGGACGAACCATTGTCAATTGCCATTGGCGATGCGGTCTATCGGTTCACGGAACGCCGACGCGATGTCAACCAGCAGGGCGGCCAGCTCTGGGTCGGCGAGCGGCTGGGCGGGCACAGGTATGAAGAAATCCTGCTAACGCAGGGTAATGGCGTCCTCTATGGCCGCCTTATTACCACCGACGGAAGCTGGGTCATCGGCCCCGAATCGCCCGGCGGGCCGGTCATTATTCGCCGCGAGGCAAGCCAATTTGTCGGGCCGGCTAATGACGACAGGATTGAGGCTTCCCTGCCATTTGAGCCCCCCACGCGGCAAGATTGGGTTCTTGGTGGGGATGGAGTGTTGCAATCCGGCGACGACATCATCGATGTCGGGATCATCTACAGTCAGGAGATCCGTGATTACTACGGACCGGCTTTGGCGACGCGATTGCAATATCTGGTCAACCTGTTCGATCAGGCCCTGCGCGAGAGCGACACCGGTCTCACCGCCCGGCTGGCATATATCGGCGAGGTGCCGGCAGCCTGGAATGACCAGGTCACGACACCGCAGACCTTGGATGATCTGTATGCCGGAGGCGGCTTTGGCGATTCCGGCACATCTGAAACCGCGACGGGGACCTGCATCCTTAGCGAGCCTTGCGAGAATGACGGCGATCTTTCCGACGTGTTTTCGATCCGGAATGACCGGGCACTCGATGTCATCGTTTTCGTTCGCCGAGCGTACCGGCTCATCCAGCAGGGGTGCGGCATGGCCTTCGTTAACGGCCAGAATGCCGGTGTGATTGATCCGGCCAGCGAAAGTCCGCGCGCGTTCGCGGTGATCGGCGATGGGCTGGATGCGAGCGGCACCGGAACGGAATGCACCGAACTCACCCTCGCGCACGAGATCGGCCATCTGATGGGATCCGACCACAATATCGACGCGGCGCGCCGTATCGGCGTGTTCGATTACTCGTTCGGATTCCGGGCCGATTGCGAATTTAAGACCATCATGTCGTACGATTCCCTCGGATCGGATGTCGTCTGCGCGGGTAACAATCCGCCGACCGCCCCAAACGAAGCCCGCGTTGTACGTTTTTCGAATCCGGAGCTGCCGGACTGCATGGGCCGGGCTTGTGGCAGCCGGACATCCGATCCCGTCACCGACAATGCGAGATCGCTCAGCTTGGCCGGCCGCGATGTCCAATTCTTTCGGCACCCTGCGGCGCCAAGTGTCAGAAGCGCGATCCTTCCGCTTGCGCGTGCGGTCCGGAACGGCGAGGTGGCGACGGCATTCCTGTCGGTCATCAACCCGGCCAGTGCCGGTAATACTGCCCGTCAATGCCGCCTTGTCTTGCACGGCGCGGCGCCGGGCGTTTTCAGCTATCAGACCACGGATCCGGCCACGAACGCATTGACCGGCAGCGCTGACACGCCCGTCGATATTCCTGCAGGAGGATTGCAGACCTTTCTATTTACGCTGCAGTCCGCCTCCTCTTGGACGGCAGGAGACTTGGTGATCAGCGCGGATTGCGAAAACCGGCGAATGGGCGACGTCCAGCCGGGCGTAAATACGTTTGATTTCATCAGCACCAATTTGCAGATCGCCGATATTGTCGCGGTTGCGGCGACCGTCAAAACGCCGGGTGTTGTCGAACTGCCCTCGGCCGGTGGGTCGGCGGCTTTCGCGGTAGCGACCACCAATTTGGGCGCGCTCAGCACGGTGAATGTGGTCGTGCGGGCAGGATCGCAAGCGAACAGGGCGGCCATTGCAGCACTGGAATTCTGCCGGACTGACCCCGAGACTGGCAGGTGTCTGACAGCGCGCAGCCCGAGCGGATCCTTCCTTTTCGGTAAGCATGCGCAGCTGACATTTGCGGTGTTTGTCCGTGGGCAAGGCGAACTTGCGAACCGGCCCGGTGAAAACCGCATCTTTCTGGATTTCAGTACACCGGGAGGTTTGCGGGTCGGATCGACAAGTGTCGCTGTAATGACGGTATCGCGTTAGTTTTCCGGCGAAATTCAGAGGCATTTGCAAACAAGGCGGTGGAAAAAACGCGCTTTATTTATTGCCGCGGTGACTCAATCGACTGAAATACAAACACTAATCGCTTGAGATCGAATCTTTTCGGCCGCTTTGCGGAATTAATTCCCTTCCATGACGAAATTGTTATACTAATTCCCCTGTGAGTTGAGTGCGAGGGGTATAATGGCGGGGGAAGCAGCCAAGGTAGAATCGCTGGCCCAAATCGTCGAGGGCCGCGTGAAGTGGTTTGATCCGTCACGTGGTTACGGGTTCATCGAAACCAGCGATGGGCATGGGGACGTGTTGTTGCACGCCAGCAGGTTGCGGATGTGCGGGAAATCGTCGGCCAGTGAAGGCGCGCGTATTAAATGCTTGGCCATTGCCGGCGAAAAAGGCCGCCAGGCCGTGGAAATTCTTGACATCAAGGGGGGCGACACGGAAGCGCCGCGTCCACGCCGTTTTCATCCTCGCAAAGAACCTGGCGAGAATGTCCGTGCGGCGGTCGTGAAATGGTTCGACGCGGATCGGGGTTACGGGTTTCTTGATTGCGATGGCGTCGAAGGCGATGTGTTTCTTCACGCAGCGACACTGCGCAAAGCAGGGATAGCCGAAGTCCATCCCGGCGAGACGATGCAGGCGCGATGTACCGACGGGCCGAAAGGCGTTCTCGCGGCGGAAGTCTATCCGACTCAGTACGCCTGAAATTGCAGTTATCCGTAATTGCGAACGCCGCGCCGCACCGCTAGCTTGTGCGCCATGAAACACATTCTTCTCATGGCCCTTGCCGGGCTATTTTCGGCTGCGGCCGCAGCGCAATTGCCGCCGGCGCCGATTGGCGATCCGGCGCATCCGGATACGGTGATCGATTTCGGCGAACCTGAAGCGATCGTCATTGAAACCGATGAGGGCGATATCCGCTTTTCGGCGTTGATTGCCGATTCGGATGAAGAACGGCAACGCGGCCTGATGTTCCGCGAATCGCTGGCCGACGATGAGGCGATGCTGTTCGATTACGAGGTCGTACAACCGACCGCGATCTGGATGCGGAACACGCCCATTTCCCTGGACATCATCTTCATCGCCGAAGACGGCCATATCGTGAAGATCGTCGCCAACGCACAGCCCATGTCGTTGCGTTCCATGGCTTCCGACTTTCCGGTGCTGGGCGTGCTGGAAGTCAGAGGTGGTTTGACGCAGGAGGCCGGTATTGCGCCGGGCGACACCGTACGTCACGAGATATTTGGCAACATTGAGGCCGATGACCCGGCCGCGGATGACAGCTCGGAAAACGTGGACACAGGACAGGATGCAGCCGAAGACGCTGCCGATGGCGGCTAAGCGCTTGCCAGCCTGACGCGGCAACACTAAACACCGCCGCACAGGTAGCGGATAGACATGTCGGGGCGTGGCTCAGTCTGGTAGAGCACTCGGTTTGGGACCGAGGGGTCGCAAGTTCGAATCTTGCCGCCCCGACCATTTTTGGAGGCGTTGGAGCACCATGTTTGCCAAGATCTACCGCCCGTCACGTACAGCTATGCAGTCCGGTCAGGCGAAAACGAAAGACTGGGTTCTTGAATTCGAACCGGCCATGGCGAAACGACCGGACCCGCTAATGGGCTGGACATCGTCGAGCGACACGACAAGCCAGATCAAGCTGAAATTCGAAAACAAGGATCAGGCCGTCGCCTATGCCAACAAGCATGGCATTCCGTTCCGCGTCACTGAGAAACCGGAACCGGTCCGCAAGCCAAAATTCTATGCGGCCAACTTCTCGGCCGACCGGAAAGAGCCCTGGTCGCACTAGGTCCGTTCAGGCTTCGGGCCTGTGACACGATGGCCCCGTAGCTCAACTGGATAGAGCACCGGACTTCTAATCCGACGGTTGCAGGTTCGAGTCCTGCCGGGGTCGCCAGTCAGGCGCTGGACCTGATGGCCTGTTCGATATCGGACCACAGGTCCTCGACATCCTCCAGGCCGATAGCAAAGCGAATCAGAATGCCTTTCCGATCGTCGCGATAGCTGCGCCGCAATTGCGGATTGCAATGCACGGCGAAGCTTTCAAAACCGCCCCACGAAAAGCCGAGCCCGAAAATGTTCAGCGCGTCGAGAAAGCGTTCGGCGCGAACGGTATCCCAGTTCGCGAACTGGGCGCCGAACACACCTGCCGCACCACTGTAATCCCGCTTGAAAAGGTAATGGTCCGGATGATCGGATCTTGCGGGGTGCAAAATTTCGCTGACGTCCGGATGATCGGCGAGACGTGCCGCGAGATCGAGCGAGGATGCCGCGCTTTTGTCCATTCTTAGACCGAGTGTCCGCAATCCCCGCGAGACCAGAAATGCATCGTCGGGGGAGACGCAAAGACCAAGACGCCATTCGGCTTGTTTCAGCTTTTTGATTTCCGCAGAGCGGCAGACAACGGCCCCCATCATGACATCCGAATGACCGCCGACATATTTGGTCAGAGATTGCGCCGCGAAATCGGCACCAAGATCCAGCATGTTCGCGGTCAGACCGGCTGACCATGTATCATCGACGAGGATTTTCGCGCCGACTTTCTTTGCGGCGGCAGCGATGGCCGGGACATCCTGAATTTCGAAGGTCAGCGAACCGGGAGATTCACAGAAGACCAGTTGTGTCTCGGCACGCAATAGCGGGCCGATGTCCGCGCCAATGCGTGGATCGAAGAATTCGATGGCGACGCCCCATCGCGGTAGCATGTCTTCGAGAAACATGCGGGTCGGACCATACAGGCAATCAGCGGCCAATACGTGACCACCGGATTGGATGCAGGCGATGGTCGCGAGCGACATGGCCGACAAACCGGAAGGTGTGAGGGCGCAGTAGTCGGCCGTCTGCATTTCACAGAGCGCCGCTTTCAGCGCGGCCTGAGCCTGCATGCCGAAACGCGCGTAGAGCGGTACGCCGTCCGGCCGGTTGTAGAGTTCTTCGGCATGTCCCGCGAGTACTGTCGAGGCGCGCTCGACCGGCGCGTTCACGGTCCGCGTGCCATGATGCGATCTCCCGGCGCGTGTTAATTGGGTGTCGCGCTTCATTGGATTCCCCGTTAGAACAATGGCTATTACCGCTATTGAACAGGAGTTTTTACCCGGTGTCGCCTCTCTCCCTTCTGTCGCCACGCCGTCTGCGGGAGGCAGTCGTTGTCACTTTGGGCGGTTTGGCGGGGATCGCTGTCGACAGTTCCGAAGTCGCAGAGTCCGGTTCGACATTGCGGGCGATTGAAACCCGCGGCGAACTCCTATGTGGCGTGGACGGCGGTCTGACCGGGTTTGCCGAGCAGGATGAATACGGCGAGTGGAACGGGTTTGACGCCGATTTGTGCCGCGCATACGCAGCGGCGATTCTGGGGGACGCCGACGATGTGCGGTTTATTCCGGTCACGACGGCTGACCGGTTCCGCGCGCTCTCTGATGGCGAAATCGACATTCTTATCCGGAACACCAGTTGGACCTTTGCGCGCGATGTTGGCCAGGACTTCGATTTCGCGGGCATCGCATATTATGACGGGCAGGGATTCATGGTGCCAGCCGACCTCGGCATTGCCAGCGCGCGCGATATCAATGGCGCCCGAGTCTGCGTGCAGGGCAGCACGACGACCGCTTTGAATCTCGCTGACTTTATCGCGGCGAATAATCTGACTGTGGAAGTCCTGGAGTATCCAACGGCGCAGGCCGGGCTTGAAGCCTATGAAAGCGATAGCTGTGATGTCTACACAAACGATTTGTCATCGCTCGCCGGGCTTCGGGTCGGTCTCGACGATCCTTCAGCGCATATCCTGTTGCCGGACGTCATTTCGAAAGAGCCGCTCGGGCCGGTAATCCGCTCCGGTGATGCTCATTTCCACGATGTCGCTCAATGGGTACTGTTCACGCTGATCGCGGCGGAAGAATTTGGCGCGACTTCAACGAATGTTACGGATCTTGCCGAAACCAGCCGCAATTCCGAAGTGCGGCGAATGTTGGGGGCGAACGACAATTTCGGAAGCCGGCTCGGGCTTGAAGACGATTTTGCCGTGACGATGATTTCGGCGACTGGCCATTATGGCGAGATATTCGATCGCAATCTGGGAACCGGTTCGGAGCTTGGCCTTCGGCGCGGGCTCAATGCGCAATGGACCGAGGGCGGATTGCTGTATTCTCCGCCCTTCCGCTGATCACAACCAGCGCGGAACCGGCAGACCCTTTTCCTTCAAGAAATCAGGATTGTAGAGCTTGCTTTGATAGCGGGCGCCGTGATCACAAAGAATGGTTACGATGGTGTGGCCCGGCCCGAGCTCTCTGGCAAGACTGATAGCGCCGGCAATATTCACGCCGGCCGATCCGCCCAGGCACAAGCCTTCCTCTTCCACTAGGCCGAACAGGATGGGCAGGGCTTCTTCGTCGGGAATGCGGTAGGCGTGATCGACGGTGACATCTTCCAGGTTGGCGGTAATCCGGCTCTGGCCGATGCCCTCTGTTATCGAGGTGCCCGAGGCGCACAGCTCGCCCTCGGCATAATATCCGTAAAGCGCTGCGCCGCCCGGATCGGCGAGGCCGATCTGGATGTCGGGATTGCGCTCCTTGAACGCCATCGATACGCCGCCCAGCGTGCCGCCCGAGCCGACTGCACAGATAAACCCATCGATCCTGCCGTCGAGCTGGTCCCAGATTTCGGGCGCCGTGGTTTCGTAATGCGCCTTGCGATTGTCGATATTGTCGAACTGGTTGGCCCAGATCGCACCATTCGGTTCGCTGGCGGCCAGCTCCTCCGCAAGCCTTCCGGAATAGCGGGCATAGTGCGCCGGGTTGGCATAGGGCACGGCATCGACTTCGATCAGCTCGGCGCCGTGCAGCCTGATCGCGTCCTTCTTTTCCTTGGACTGGGTTCGGGGAAATACGATCACCACCCTGTAGCCGAGTGCAGCGCCGACCATGGCCAGTCCAATGCCAGTGTTGCCGGCCGTTCCCTCAACGATGGTACCGCCGGGTTTGAGATCGCCGCGGCGTTCGGCTTCGCGGATAATTCCCAATGCGGCGCGGTCTTTGACCGATCCGCCGGGATTCAGAAACTCTGCCTTACCAAGGATTTCGCAGCCGGTTTCCTCCGAAGCCCGATTGAGCCGCAATAGCGGCGTATTTCCGATCAGGTCGATGATGCTTGCTGCTGTGCGCATCGCCAGCGCCTCCCAAAGCCGTGTTGCTAAGCTAGGTAGGGTGGTGAAGCCAGGCAAGGCGAAACACCCAGCTGTGATCCGCTTTTGCTGCATCTGCGTAGACATAGACAATTGATTGAAGGAGTTGGAAGCGTGGCGTCGACCTTGCCAGACGAATGGATTCTTGATCATGCTAGCGGCGCGGCCCCGATGGCGGTTCGCGTCCTGGTTGGCTGTGCAGCCGAGCTGAATCCCGAGATCCGGAAAACAGTCGAGATGGCTGAGCAGATTGGCCATAGTGTATTTACAGAAGAGTCTTGGCGTGGAGCCGTGCCCGAACCCGTCGAGAACGATGTCGCCTGGACGGCCGCGAGACGAAACGACCCCGTCTATCCGCAAGCTCTGGCGCAATTCGGCTTCGAAGCGGGCAAAGCACCATGGCGCAGCCGGCTCGGTGGGGTGCAGGGGCGGAAGATCAACCGCTTGTCGGAACCTGGCGTCGATGCTCGGCTCCTGAATATCCAGCCCGGTTCCAGCATCCCGCATCACGATCACGGGGGCGAGGAACTGACGCTGGTCCTGGCGGGCGGCTTCCGAGACGATGCCGGCAGCTATCATCGCGGCGATGTGTGCTATGGTGAGGCTGGTATCGAGCACCGGCCCGTCGGCTTGCCCGGGGAACCATGCATCTGCTTTGCCGTTTCCTTGGGTGGATATAAATTCCGCAATCCGCTGATGTCCGTTGCAGCTAGGCTCATAACATGACCAAACCGCTCTTCTCCGTGCTGGCCTTTCTACTGCTCATGGATGCGGCCTTTGCAGCCAATCGCGACGCTGTTCCGAACGAAGGCCGGATCGAATTTGATGTGTATCGCGGCGACAGCCGCTTTGGCAGCCATATCCTGCAATTCGACACGTCCGGTGAGCGGCTGCGCGTGACGAGCGACGTCGATCTGCGGGTCCGCTTCGGTCCGATAACGGTTTTCCGATACCAACACGATGCGACGGAAGTCTACGAGAATGGCGTGCTTCAGAGTTTTGAGGCTGAAACGCTGAAAGATGGTGAACGTCTTGTCGTCAATCTCGAGCGCTCGGGCGACCAAATCACGGGCCGTGGAACCGATGTCGATGGCAATCCGCTCGACATCAGGCACTCTGCGAGCCTCATCCTGTCCAGTCACTGGCAGGGCTATGAGGCGGGAACCGATGTGATCCTCAACACTGAAACCGGTGAAGAAATGCCGGTTACGATCAGTGATTTGGGGATGGAGACCCTCACAATCGGTAGCCGCGAAATCGAGGCCCGCCGGATCCGCGTGGAAGGCTCGCTCACGCTCGATCTCTGGTATGGCCCCGACGACGAGTGGTTGCGCTGCTCCTTCTCCGCGCGCGGCCAGGACGTCACCTACATCCGGCGCAACATTTGACCAAAAAGCAGCGGGCACTGCGGCTGGTTCTGGGCGATCAGCTGACGCCCGGCCTCTCTGCACTCCAGGATTATCGCGAAGGCGATCTGGTCCTGTTGGCGGAAGTCGCCGAGGAAGCGACCTACGTCAAGCATCACAAGAAAAAGCTTGTTTTCCTGTTCTCGGCGATGCGCCACTTCGCCGAGGAACTGCGGGAAGGCGGGCATGAGGTTCGCTATGTTAGGCTGGACGATGCCGACAATAGCGGCTCGTTAGGCGGCGAAGTCGAGCGCACGCTGAAGGAATGCGGCTCTTTCGAACGGCTGGTGGTTACACATTGCGGCGAATACCGCTTGCATGACGAAATGACCAAATGGTCGGAACGCTTCGATCTGCCGGTCGATATTCGCGACGATGACCGATTCCTCTGCCCGCTGGACCGCTTCGCGGATTGGACGGATGGCCGCAAGCGGCTGACGATGGAGTATTTCTATCGCGAGATGCGCCGGGAGGCCGGGCTCCTCATGGATGGCGACGACCCGGCTGGCGGGGAATGGAATTTCGACCGGGACAACCGCAAGAAGCTGCCGTCCGGTATCGATTTGCCCGTCCGCCCCGTGCATCCCTCCGATGGCATCACGCAGGAAGTGATCGCGCTGGTCGAAGATCGCTTCGGTGAGCATTTCGGTGAAGCGGAACCCTTGCGCTATGCGGTGACTCGCGCGCATGCTGAGGACGATCTGAAAAAATTTCTCGACATCTGCCTGCCCTGCTTCGGCGACTATCAAGACGCCATGGCCGAAGGCGAGGCCTTCCTTTTCCATTCCGTCCTGTCGATGTACATGAATTGCGGTCTTCTGGATCCGCGAACCGTTTGCGAGGCGGCAGAGGCTGAATATCGCGAGGGCCGGGCGCCGATCAATGCGGTCGAAGGCTTCATACGCCAGATCCTCGGCTGGCGCGAATTCGTGCGGGGTCTCTATTGGCTGAAGATGCCCGATTATGCCAAGAGCAATTTCCTGGATGCCAAACGCGATCTGCCGGATTTCTACTGGACCGGCGAGACGAAGATGGCCTGCGTCCGCGATGCGGTTCTGACGACACAGAAACACGCCTATGCGCATCACATCCAGCGGCTGATGATCACCGGTAATTTCGCGCTTCTGGCGGGAATTTCACCGAAACAGGTCGAGGAATGGTATCTGCTCGTTTATGCCGATGCCTATGAATGGGTAGAATTGCCGAACACGCACGGCATGGCGCTGTTCGCCGATGGCGGGGTGATGGCGACCAAGCCTTATGCGGCGAGCGGCGCCTATATCAACCGGATGTCTGATTATTGCTCCGGCTGCTTCTATTCGGTCTCAAAGAAGTACGGCGAAAAAGCATGTCCGTTCAACTACCTATACTGGAATTTTCTCATTGAAAATGAAGACAAGTTGAAGGGCAATCCGCGCCTTAACATGCCTTATCGCAATCTTGAAAAGATGGATGACGAGAAGCGCAAGGCGGTGAAATCCGACAGCGAACGCTTCTTCCGGGAGATCGGGATTGCTTAGCGCGCCAGCGTGTATTGCGCGACGTCGATCCGGCCCGTGCGGAAGCCGGCTTCGCAATAGGCCAGGTAGAACTCCCACATGCGCCGGAAACGCTCGTCGAAGCCGAGCGGCTTGATGTCGGCCCACGCCGCGGTGAAGCGTTTCATCCACTCGGCCAGCGTGTCGGCATAATCGGTTGCGAAGGCTTCAATTTTCTCCAACGAGAGACTGGCGCGCGCAAATTCGTCTTTCAGCTTTTCGAGGCTCGGCAGCACGCCGCCAGGGAATATATAGCGCTGGATAAAATCGGCCCGCCGGGAATAGGTTTCAAACAGGTCGTCGCGGATCGAGATGATCTGCAATCCGGCGCGCCCGCCCGGTTTGAGGCAATCATGGACCTTGCCGAAGAAGGAGGGCCAGTATTCCTGGCCAACCGCCTCGAACATCTCGATCGAGGCGACCTTGTCGTAAGTGCCGGTTTCGTCGCGATAATCCTGCAGTTTGATATCGACCTTGTCGCTGAGCTGAAGACGTTCCATGCGCTTTTGCGCGAATGCCATCTGCTCCTTCGACAGGGTCAGACAGGTAACGCGCGCGCCGCGATCGCGCGCTGCAAATTCCGCGAAACCGCCCCAGCCACAGCCGATCTCCAGAACATGATCGCCTTCGGCGAGGCCGATCGAATCGGCGAGCGCGCGATATTTCTCGTGCTGGGCATCCTCTAGCGATTGCCCGGCCTTGGCGAAGCGCGCCGAAGAGTAGGTCATCGAGGGGTCGAGCCATATTTCGTAAAAATCATTCCCGAGATCGTAATGCGCCTCGATGTTTCGTTTGGCCTGCGCTTTGGTGTTGGCCCGAAACTGGTGGTATAGCCAGTGAACGAAGCGGGTCAGCGGTCCGCCGGCGACAATGCCAGGCTGGTTGTCCAGATTGACCGCGAAATACATCAGGAGCGCTGTCAGGTCAGGGGTCGTCCATTCGCCTGCCATATAGCCCTCGCCAAGGCCTACATCGCCGCCCGCGATGGCGCGGCGCACGAAGCGGAAATCATGAATGACAAGCTCGGCTGCTGGCCCGTCGTTTTCGCCCTGGAAGCGAAGCTTTTCACCGTCGGGGAATGTCACTGTGAGCTGCCCCCCAGGCAGTTTGAGCATGACTTTCAACGCGCTGCGCATGCCCAGCGGAATGTGTTGCAGCGCCCGGATGGTCGCCGGCGTTGCAAGCGGGGCCGTCGTCTCGGCGGTCATTGTCATGAAATTACCTTACTGGCTTTGAGAGCGGGATTCCAGAACCTGCGTGGCGGGACGGGCGGGGGGTTCGGGACGTTTGTGATAGCGCGCGCCCTTAATGAGGAGCCGGAGCGCCTCGAAATGGATGGCGGCAATCGTGAACAGCGTCGACATTGGAAACCGGGTGAACCAGCTCAGAAAAGCCCCGCTTGTGGCGCGATACCGCTTTAGCGCCATCGATGCCCGGAAGTCTTCGCCGGCTTCTCCGCGCTTGCGGATGGACAGCGCCAAGCGATCATCTGGAGGCGATAGGGTGAAGGAGTACTGGCCCGCAACGTCGAAAAAAGGTGAGACATGCAGTGTCTTGTCTGCGACATGGCGCGACACGCCCGATTCCGGCAAGGGCGCCACATAGGCATGCGTGTCGCCGAACGTGTTGTGGACCTCGTAAACGAGTCCGATCAGTCGGCCACCCTTATCATAGCCGAAATGCAAGGCGATCGGGTTGAACTGATAACCCAGAATGCGCGGCTGGCAGACCAGTGTAATGCGGTCAACATCCGTGATGCCGGCCTCTGCAAATCGCTCTTTCGCCCATCCAAGCAGGCCGGTTTCCGTTCGTGCGCCAAAATCGCGTTCGTTGAAGCTGAATAGGCCTGGCCGGTTGACGTTGAACCAGCGCGATCTGGAATCGGCGGCGTCCAGCTGGCCCAAATCGATCTCGATCATCGCCACCGGATATCGGAATCCGTGCCGAAAAGGTTTCAGCCGCTGATGCCGTGTCGCGCCGCGCCATATTGAAAGCGGTGATGTCATTCCGCGGCCGCGATCGCCGGAATAGCGGGGGCCGGCCGTTCGCCCCAACGCCCGCCCGTGATGTCGCCGTCAGCAAAGGCCCAAGGGATCTGCCCGCCGAGGCGGAGTGCGACGCGCAAGCCCGAGCGCAGACCGTCTTCGTGAAAACCATATCCAAGCCAGGCCCCGGCAAACCAGGTGCGGCGTACGCCCTGGACCTGATTGAAGATGCGCTGCGCGGCGAGGGCGGCGGTCGTAAATTGCGGATGATCGTACTGGAAGTCGCCGAAGACGAGATCCGGATCCGGTTCGCGGTGCGGGTTGAGCGTCACAAAGAGTGGCTTGTCCGCATCAATGCCCTGCAACCGGTTCATGTCATAGGTGACACTGGCCGGGCCGTTGGCACTGTCGCGGCCATAATTCCACGCGGCGCGGGCGCCGGGGCGGCGGGGAACCAGACTCTTATCGCGATGCAGAACCGCGCGGTTCGCCGAGTAGCGGATGGCGCCCAAAAGATCGGCTTCGTCCGGATCCATATCGGTGAGGAGGTTGCGAGCTTGGTCGGAATGGCACGCCAGAATCACCTCGTCGAATTCCTGAACCTTGCCGCTTTGGGTTTCGATTCCGACACCCGTTGCCGTCCGCCAGATCGAACTCGCCGGTTCACCGAGGGCGACTTTGCCCTCGAGGTCGGTGGCGATCTTTCGGACATATTCGCGGCTGCCACCCTTCACGGTTCGCCATTGCGGGCGGGCCATGTGCATCAGGCGATGGTTCTGGAAGAACCGGACGAAAGCGTCGGCGGGATAGGCTCGCATCTCCTCTTCGCTGGCCGACCAGATTGCGGCGCCCATGGGGAGGAGGTAATTGTGGATGAAGCGCGGCCCATAGCCCTTCTGTTCGAGATAATTGCCCAGTGCATTTCCACGCAGCCGGCCCTTGTCCAGATCTTTCTGGGCTTCGCGGTTAAAGCGCAACACGTCACGAAGCATGGCCAGATAGGACGGCCGGAGCGCATTTCGTTTCTGGGCGAACAAGCCCGTCAATCCGTTGGACGACCACTCGATATCGCCGTCGAGCGCGAAACCGAAACTCATGTCCGACTGGAAGCTTTCGACACCGAGCGCATCGAACAGCTTGACCATGTTCGGGTAGTTCAGCGGATTGAAAACGATGAAACCGGTGTCAACCGCAATCGGCGTGCCGTCATAGTCAATGTCGACCGTATTGGCGTGACCGCCAAGCCGGTCGCGTTTCTCAAACAGCGTCACGTCATGGACATTGCGCAGCGCCCAGGCTGCGGCGAGGCCTGAAATGCCGGCGCCGACGATGGCGATTTTTTTTCGCTGCACGAAATCGGGCGTGATGATGGGATTCATGCGGCGTCCTTCAGGTCCTGAAAAGCGGCGAGGGCGCGTTCGCGTGCCGCACTGTGATCGACGATGGGCTCGGGATAGGTCTCGCCGAGCGTGATTCCGGCCTTGGTCAGCGTTTCGCTGTCAGCTTCCCAGGGCCGGTTCAGATATTTGTCTGGCAAATCGGCGATTTCCGGCACCCATTTGCGGACATAGACGCCGTCCGGATCGAATTTCTCGCCCTGGGTGATCGGATTGAAGATCCGGAAATAGGGCGAGGCATCGGCGCCGGAGCCGGCGACCCACTGCCAGCCAGCGGAATTGTTGGCGAGATCGGCATCGACCAGCGTGTCCCAGAACCATTTCTCGCCTTCGCGCCAGTCGATCATCAAATGCTTGATCAGGAAGGAGGCGGTGATCATACGCACCCGGTTGTGCATCCAGCCTGTCGACCAGAGCTCTCGCATGCCTGCGTCGACAATGGGATAACCGGTCTGTCCGCGCTGCCAGGCACGCATTGCATTTGCACTGTTCTGCCAGGGAAAAGCGTCGAACTTGTCCTGGTAGTTGTCTTCAGGAAAACCGGGAAAGTGATAGAGAAGACTGTACGAAAATTCGCGCCAGCCGATTTCGCTCAAGAATTTCTCGGCGTTCTTGTTACCGATTTCTTCGCGGACTGCTTGGATTGCCGCGAACAGTTGGCGCGGGCTGATCTCGCCATGATGGAGATGCGGTGAAAGCCCGGATGTGTAGGGCTTGTCGGGCCGGTCGCGGCCCCTGTCGTAATGCTTGGCGCCACAGTCAAAGAACGCAATCAAGCGTTCGTAAGCGCCTTGCTCGCCGGGCGTCCAGACCGGTTCAAAACCGTCCGCCCAGTTCGGCTGGGTGGGCAGGAGATCGAGATCCTCCAGGCTGAAAGACGCTGGCCAATCAGACGGTCTTTCGAGCGCTTCCGGCGCCGGCAGAGGATGACCCGGATCGAGATCAGCGCGAACGGTGCGCCAGTAGGCGGAGAAGACGCGGAACGGATCGCCGGACTTGTTTTTCACGGTCCAAGGTTCGGCGAGCAGATTGGCGTTGAACGAGCGAACGTCCAGATCGCGATCCCGGAGATCGGCCTTAATGGCTTTGTCGCGCTTCAGCGCGAACGGTTCATAGCAACGGTTCCAGTAGACCCCGCCCGCCCCGGTTTCGCCAATCAGGGCGTCGAGGCTTTCCTGCGCTTTGCCTTGAAGAAGGATCAGGCGGGAACCGAGCTTGCGAAGATCCTTGCCGAGGCTTGCGAGGCTGTGGTGCAACCACCAGCGCGAGGCCGCGCCCGGCGCCCATTGCCCCGGTGTCTTGTTGTCGAGAATGTAGACCGGGATAACCGGGTTTCCGCTTTCAGCTGCTGCCGTTAGCGCCGGATTGTCCTTGATGCGAAAATCCTGACGGAACCACACGATGATCGGGGAGGGGGACGAGGACAAAACTACAGCGGCCTTCTATTCTTTTCCCTGATAACTACGTAATCAGTCGTGCAGCGGATCATCGTCCGCGACCGCAATATCTGGAAAGACATGTGATGGCCGACAGCCAACCCAATTCCGTCATTCGTATAGATCGCTCAGGCGGTGCGCCGATTGAGATCGGCAATGACCGCAAGCTGGTGCTTCTCGCCGGACCGTGCGCGCTGGAAAGCCGCGAGCATGCGCTGGAGGTCTCCGGCCGGCTGAAAGAGATCGCGGATCGGCTCGATATCGGCCTTGTGTACAAGACGTCATTCGACAAGGCGAACCGGACCAGCCTGTCGAGCGCGCGCGGCATCGGTCTTGAAGCGGCATTGCCGATTTTCCAGGAAATCCGCGAAACGACCGGGCTTCCGGTTCTGACCGATGTGCACACGGCCGAGCAGTGCGTGATCGCCGCGCAGGCAGCCGACATGTTGCAGATCCCGGCATTTCTGTGCCGGCAGACGGATTTGCTGATCGCCGCGGCACAGACCGGCAAGGTGATTAATGTGAAAAAGGGCCAGTTCCTGGCGCCTTGGGATATGAAGAATGTCATCGCCAAGGTGACGGAGGCCGGCAATCCGAATGTGATGGCGTGCGAACGCGGGGCGAGCTTCGGCTATAACACGCTGGTCTCCGACATGCGGTCGCTGCCGGTTCTGGCACAAATCGGTTGTCCCGTTGTCTTCGACGCGACCCATTCGGTACAGCAGCCGGGCGGGCAGGGCGGCACGAGCGGCGGTCAACGCGAATTCGTGCCGACACTGGCGCGCGCCGCGGTCTCGGTCGGTGTTGCCGCCGTCTTCATGGAAACCCATCCGGATCCGGACAATGCGCCGTCTGACGGCCCAAACATGGTCCCGCTCGATCAGTTTGAGGGCCTCGTTTCGCGACTCTTGGAATACGATCAGCTAACCAAGGGCTGGTAGGCGGCGAACGAGGCGGGCGCCATGGATATCCGGACTCTCACGACCATTCTCGACGACGCTAGAGGATTGTCGGTTTTATGCGTCGGCGATGTCGTGCTCGACCGTTTCGTTTACGGCGCGACGCACCGTGTGTCCCGTGAGGCGCCGGTGGCCGTGCTGGATGAACAATCGGTCGAGCACATGCTCGGCGGTGCTGGCAATGTAATCCGCAATCTCCGGGCGCTCGGCGCGCAGGCGACGCTGGTTAGCCTGATCGGTGACGATGCCGAGGGTGGCGAAGTCGCCGACCGGCTGGTCGCCGAGGGTGCGCGCAACCGCCTGGTCGTGGCCAGCGGACGGCCGACGCCAGTGAAGACTAGATTTGTCTCGAACGGGCATCAGATGCTGTGCGTTGACCGCAATCCGAAGTCACAAATCGAGCCCGATATCGAAGCCGCGGTTGTCTCCGAAATCGAGGCAGCCGTCGATGGCGCTGATATCGTCATCCTGTCCGATTATGGCCGCGGCCTCGTCACGCCAGCGATCAGCGCCGCACTGATGCGCGCGGCACGAGAAGCCGATGTGCGCGTCTGCGTCGATCCGAGAGGCCGTGACTTCTCGCGCTATAACGGCGCTTTCCTGATCAAGCCCAATGCGCTCGAACTGTTCGAGGAAAGTGGTATTGATCCGATCGATGACGGCCAGACCGAGCGGGCGCTCGAAACCGTGTATCCAACCCTGACGAATGTCGGCCATCTGATTGTGACGCGCGGCTCGAAGGGGATGAGCGAATTTGACGGTTCGGAAACCCGGCACATCCGTGCCCAGCCGCGTCAGGTCTATGACGTCTCCGGTGCAGGTGATACGGCGATTGCGATGCTCGCCATTGCGCTCGGCACAGATGCTTCACTCCGCACTTCAATGGAAGCCGCAGTCCACGCCTCCGGGGAAGTCGTAACCAAGGTTGGTACGGCAACGGTATCGCCGGCCGATCTCGTATCAGCGGCCGGTGGCGGCCGCGGCGGACATCAGCTGCCGCTCGACGAAGCGGTGGAGATCGCCGCGCGGTGGCGCGCGCACGGTCTGAAGATCGGATTCACGAATGGATGCTTTGATATCCTGCATGCCGGGCATGTCAGTTACCTGGCCAAGGCACGCGCAGCTTGCGACCGGCTGATTGTCGGACTCAACTCCGATAAATCGGTGCGAAAATTGAAGGGCGAGGGGCGGCCGGTCAACACTGCGGACGCCCGGGTAAGCGTGCTTTCCGCGCTGTCTTCAGTCGATCAGGTGGTCTTGTTTGACGAGGACACGCCGGCGGCATTGCTTGAGGCATTGAAGCCGGATGTCTATCTCAAAGGCGCCGATTACAGCGTTGAAGAACTGTTGCCTCTCGGCGGCCGGATTGTGCTGGCTTATGGTGGTGAAATCGAACTCATCCCCTTGGTAGAGGGGCAATCGACGACCCGCCTCATCGACAAGCTGAAGACAACCTAGCCGCCATCAGCACGGTCCGGAATCGGTATGAAAGGAGATTCGTCGACCTCTTCGGGCTGGCCGAGCGGCGGCGCCAATTCGTTCTCCGATGCGAAAACCGGCAGAAACTGTTCCAGCCGGTGCGTCGCATCAGCGCGTAAATCCTCGTAAAACAGGTTGAAGGGCGGCAGCCGGTAATTTTCGGCCAGCCGGCCGGGACGTTGCAGCGATCGCGAGCGGGGCAGTTCTGTCATCAACACGCCATCGAGGCATTGGGCTCCGGTCTGGGCAGGCAGCGCTGCCGGAACGGCGCCTTCGCGAAAGCCCGCAGCATGGGCGCCGCCGCGATGCAGGCGGGCGGGGGCGTAGTCAGTCGTCCGCGCACCGAGGATCGGATTGACGCATAACAGGCCGCGGCCCTCGACAAAGGCGAAACGATCATTGCCATTCCAGACCATGCCGACTTCGGTCAGGATACGAATTCTCGCATCATTGTCGGATAGCGAAGAGACGTAGCTGAAAATACAGCGGAAATCGTCCGGCGTGCTGCAGGCCGGAAGGTCCGCAAGTACACTTTCCAGAAGATCCAGCGGAACTTGGCTTTCAAGGATGTATGCCGCGACGAGGCGGCGGCGGGCATTCGGATCCGGTGCGACATCCTCCATGAGGACGGCCAACGCATGCATTCCGCCCTGGCCGGCCCCAACGATGATGAAGGGCACCTCATCGCCGATCAACCCGAAGAATTCGGCAAAGGCGGCCCGGACGTCTTGTGCTGCCGTCAGACGGGCCGCTATGCCGTCCTCGCGCCGGTTCATGAAGGTGTAGAGCGCGGCCTGCCGATAGCGCGGGGCGTAGAGCGCGCCCAATCCGGAAAAAGGTGCGGCAAAATTCGGCAATTGTTCTTCGACGACCCGGTTTGATGGGGCTTCCGCGTCGATGGCCGCATTCCATTCGCGTCCGCCGGGATAGGTCGTGCCATGCACAAAGAATATTGCGGGGCCTGTCGCGGTCTCAGCCGGCCGGGCATACCAACTGCTCTGCAGAGTGTAATCAGGTGCCGGCGGGACTGTATAAGTCTGATAGGGCTCGCCGGGATCGAGAAACGACTGGTAGATCTGGTCGCGCAAAATCCAGCTTGCGACGGCCAGCAATACAAGCAGTCCGAAGGCGGCGGCTGCAAAGGTCCAAATCGCCAGCCGGGTGCGTGAAGGCCGGGTTCTGGGTTTGTCCGTCAAAATGACCTCACTGGAAGTTGGCGCGCGACAGTTGGAAGCGTAGTGTTGCCGAGATTGATCGAGAATCAACCGGATTGGCCGTTCGGCCTATTTCAGGGAGAAGCGGCGTGTTTCGCTGGCTGAGAAACAGTCTTCTGACGGGCATTGTCGTGGCGCTTCCCGTGACCGTCACGGTGTGGTTGATCTACACCTTCGTCAATTTCGTCGACCGGGTAATTAAGCCGCTAATCCCCGATCGTTACAATCCGGAAACCTATCTGCCTTTTGCCTTGCCAGGACTCGGCGTGGTCGTGGCTGTGATCGGATTGACGGCGCTTGGCGCGCTGGCCGCGAACTTTTTCGGACGGACACTGATCGGCATTGGCGAGCGTCTGCTCAACTCGGTGCCGTTGGTGCGCAATGTCTATGGAGCGGTGAAGCAGATCGCCGAAACGGTATTTTCAAGCCGGCAGCAATCCTTCCAGGAGGTCGTTCTGGTCGAGTTTCCGACCCAGGGCTCCTATGCTGTCGGCTTTGTCACGGCGGACGCACGCGGCGAGATCCAGGACGATGTGGGCGAAGATGCGATCGGGGTTTTTGTGCCGACGACGCCGAATCCCACGTCCGGTTTCCTGCTTTACACCCCGCGCTCGCGGATCACGGAGCTGTCCATGTCCGTTGAGGAAGCGGCCAAGATGATCATCTCCTTCGGCCTTGTGACGCCGGAAGGTTTGGCGCGCGCCGACGTGCCCGAACACATCAAGGCGAAGGTCGAGCAGCCGACTAACCCGACTCAATAAGGCGGATGCCCTCATCCTGTTCGAAGAGATAAAGCAGTATCCGGCGGGCTTCTGCGCGTTCGCCTGTGAAATCCGGGTCTTCGTAGATTGCCTTTTTTGCGGCGTCATGCGCGAGCGTTATCAAGCCGGTGTGGGTGTCGATATCGACGAGACGATAATCTGGAAGGCCGCTCTGGCGCACGCCAAGCGGATCGCCTGCACCCCTTAGTTTCCAGTCTTCCTCGGCGATTTCGAACCCGTCATCGCTGCGCTTCATGATGTCGAGGCGCTTGCGGGCAATCTCTCCAAGCGGCGATTGATATAGAAGTAGACAGGTCGAGGCCTTGTCCGACCGCCCGACGCGGCCGCGCAACTGGTGCAGCTGGGCGAGGCCGAAGCGTTCGGCATGCTCGATCACCATGATAGTCGCATCCGGCGCATCGATCCCGACCTCGATTACGGTCGTGGCGACGAGGATGTCGATCTCGCCCTCGCGGAACCGCATGGCAGCGTCATCCTTGTCCGCGGCACTCATGCGGCCGTGGACGAGACCAACGCGGTCATCGCCATAGATCCCGGATAGCTGGCGATAGCGGTCTTCTGCCGCCGACAAATCGGAAACGTCGGATTCTTCCACCAGAGGACAGACCCAGTAGACGCGTTCGTGTCGGGAAATGGCGCGGCCAATCGCGTCGATTACACTGTCGAGCCGGTCCATGGAGATGGTTCGCGTGTCCGGCGGCAAGCGACCTGCCGGTTTTTCGTCAAGCCGTGACATGTTCATGTGGCCATAAACGGAAAGGGCGAGGGTGCGCGGGATCGGCGTTGCGGTCATCACCAGCAATTCCGGTCGCTGTCCTTTGGAGGAGAGCTTCAACCTGTCGGACACGCCGAAACGGTGCTGCTCATCGATCACCACAAGGCCGAGACGGTCGAATTCGACGCCTTCCTGGAACAGGGCATGCGTGCCGCAGATCACATCAATCTCGCCGCTTCTAAGGCGCTCCAGCAGGGCTTCCCGCGCTTTGCCCTTGTCGCGTCCGGTCAGCGCTTCGACCGATAAGCCCGCCGGTTCCAGGAAGCCGAGAAGCGCGCGGGCGAGCTGGCGCGCCAGGATTTCGGTGGGCGCCATGATGGCCGTTTGGGTGCCGGCTTCGCGGGCCCGAGCGGCGGCGAGCGCCGCAACGAATGTTTTGCCGGCGCCAACATCGCCGTGCACGAGGCGCATCATCCGGCGATCAGAGGCGAGGTCGGCGGCAATCTCGTCAAAAGCCCGAATCTGAGCGCCGGTCGGCTTGAACGGGGCCTTGTCGAGTACTTTGCGTACCAGCGTCCCATCGCCTGTGAGCGGGTGGACGCTCCTCTTGCGGCGGCGGTGAGAAACGATCTGGAGGGCCAGTTGACGCGCAAACAGCTCGTCAAAGGCGAGGCGTTCATGAGCCGGATGTGCTGGATCCGCCTCACCGGGACTTTCGGGGAAATGCAGGATTTTCAGGGCGGTTTTCCAGTCCGGCCAGTTTCGACCGTCCATTACCGATCCATCATGCCATTCCGGCAAATGCGGGACATCGTCGAATGCAGCGCGTATCGCCTTGCGCAGAACTTTGAGGCTCAAACCCTGGGTAAGCGCGTAAACCGTTTCCAGCCCGGTGAAATCGGCCGCTTCGGCTTCGGTCAGCACATAGTCGGGGTGGCTGATCTGTTTCTCGCTGCCATAGCGTTCGACGCGGCCGGAGACGATGCGGACTTCGCCCTCAGGCAATAAACGTTTGAGATAGGGAATGCGCGGCTTGAAATAGACCAGGTGAAGGAATCCGGTCTCGTCGGCAAGACGCACCTTGTAGGGTGTGAACCGGTTGGCGGGCGGTTCTATATGCCCTTCGACCGTCGCCCGGATGGTCGATATCTCGCCTTCCGGCGCATCGGCAATTGTCGGCCGCCGCGAACGATCGATTACCGAGGTCGGCCGCCATAAAAGAAGGTCGCGGATACGGGCCCCCGCTACTTTTTCTACCAATGCGGCGAGCCGCGGGCCAAGGCCCGGCAGACTGGATGTATCCTTGAACAGGGGGAAGAGAATCTCGGGCCGCATATCCTGCAGATTGCGGCACATCGCGCCTTCACGCCAGCGACCAGTCAGCCTATATGGCGGCAGCATGTCTGACGAACTCGCCATCCGCCGCCGCAGACTCCTGTTCCGCGCCGAGCATCGCGGCTTCAAGGAAGCCGATCTGGTGATCGGTGGATTCGCGCGTGCTCACCTGCCTGAAATGAACGCCACGGCGCTTGCAGAATTCGAAGCCCTCCTCGAAATTCCGGACCAGGACCTCTATGCTTGGATTGTCGGGCGCGAGATGCCGCCCGAGGAGGTCGACGGTCCCGTATTCCGGGCATTGTCCAGCTCAGCTCACGCAGTCACCGCTAAATAGGTCATGGATTGGATAGAGCCGATAGCAACGTCGCCGGGCGGGCTGACGGTCGGCGGTGCGCCCGAAGGCTATGACGCTTCGGTGCTCGCCGAGGCGCTGCGCCGTCGTGGCGGCTCGGCCCTGTTTGTGGCGCGCGACGACTCACGTGCCGCGGCTTTCGAGACGGCGTGGCAGTTTTTTGCGCCCGATCTGCCGTGTGTTCGCCTGCCGGCTTGGGATTGTCAGCCTTATGATCGGGTATCGCCGAGCCCGCGGGTGGCGGCACGGAGAGCGGCAACATTGTCCTGGTTGGCCAATCGGAAAAGCCGGAATGATGGCGCCTTCCTGATCCTAGCGACGATCAATTCGGTGACGCAAAAATGCGCGCCGCAAGAGGTGATGGCGGCGCGCGGGTTCGCGGCGCGCCCCGGCGAGATCATCGATCTGGAGAAACTCAAAGCCTATCTCACTGGCAATGGATATGCGCGTACGACGACCGTGCGCGAGCCGGGTGATTTTGCCATCCGTGGCGGGGTGATTGACGCCTATCCGCCTGAGATGGAGGAGCCAGTCCGGCTCGACCTGTTCGGTGATACGCTGGAATCGATCCGCGCCTTCGATCCGGACAGCCAGCGATCAACGCGGCAGCTGAAAGAGATTTCCTTCTCACCGGTCAGCGAGATTTTCATCGATGACGACAGCATCTCGCGATTCCGCGCGGGCTATGTCGCGGCTTTCGGGGCGATTACGGACGACGATCCGATTTATGAGGGCGTGAGTTCCGGTATCAAGCCGCAGGGCGCCGAGCATTGGTTGCCGCTGTTTCACGACACGCTGGAAACGCCCTTCAGCTATCTCGATGATGGCGCGCTTATTGCGATTGATCATCTTGCCTCTGACGCGCTGGAGCAACGCCAGGCGCTGATCGACGATTATTTTGACGCGCGAAAGAGTGCCGCTGGCACGACCAGCGGCGGGATCAAATCTCCGACCTATCGCGCTCTGCAGCCGGAAGCGCTCTACGTCCAACCCGACACTTTCAATGCGCTGGTCGCGTCGTTCGATGTGCGCCGCTTCACGCCTTTTAGCGAACCGGGCGCTGTCGATGCCGGCGGGCGGCAGGGCCGGACATTCGCCGCAGAACGTGCCGCAGAAGGCGTCAATGTGTTCGATGCGGCGTCGGCCTTCATTCAGGAAAAGCTGGACGCCGGCAAGCTGGTCGTAATTGCGTCATGGACGGATGGGGCTTCAGACCGGATGGGCAGCGTGCTCGCGGATCACGGGCTGGCGGCGCCCGAGGTTCTGGCGGACTGGCGCCAGTTGAGCCAGATCGCATCGAAGCGGGCGCTACGCACGGTGCTGCCGCTTGAGCACGGTTTCGAGACACAGAAGATCGTGATGCTCTCCGAGCAGGACGTGCTCGGGGACCGGTTGTCTCGGCCGCGGCGCAAGAAAGGCGCCGAGGTTATCATGGAAGCCGGCTCGCTGACGGCGGGCGATCTCGTCGTTCATAGCGATCACGGTTTGGGCCGCTATATCGGATTGAAAACGCTCGATGTTCACGAAGCGCCACATGATTGCCTCGAGATCGAGTATTCGGGCGGTTCGAAACTCTACCTGCCCGTGGAAAATATTGAGCTGCTCTCGCGATATGGAAATGAGAGCGAGGGTGTCCAACTCGACAAGTTGGGCGGTGTTGCCTGGCAAGCACGCAAGGCGAAAGCGAAAAAGCGCCTGCGCGACATGGCGGAACAGCTGATCCGCATCGCGGCACAACGAAATGCGCGGACAGCCGATGTGATTGCGCCGCCGAGCGGGTCCTATGACGAATTCTGTGCGGCCTTCCCCTATGTCGAGACGGACGATCAATTGTCAGCGATCGGGGATGTGTTCGCGGACCTGGCCAGCGGCCGGCCGATGGACCGGCTGATCTGCGGCGATGTCGGTTTCGGCAAGACGGAGGTGGCGCTGCGTGCCGCCTTCATATCGGCCATGGAGGGGCGTCAGGTGGCGGTCGTCGCGCCGACCACGCTGCTCGCGCGTCAGCATTTCAAGACCTTCTCCGACCGTTTCCGGAACTGGCCGATCAAAGTTCGTCATCTGTCGCGTCTTGTGCCGCCGAAAGACGCTGCCGCGACGCGCAAGGAATTGGCTGAGGGCAAGGCAGAGATCGTGGTCGGAACTCATGCCCTTTTGTCGGATTCGGTGAAGTTCTCCGATCTCGGCCTGCTGATCGTCGACGAGGAGCAGCATTTCGGCGTGAAGCACAAGGAGCGGCTCAAGGAACTGCGCGCCGACGTGCATGTCCTCACGCTGACCGCGACACCAATCCCACGCACATTGCAGCTGGCGCTGACCGGAATTCGCGATCTGTCGATCATCGCAACGCCGCCGATCGACCGGCTGGCGGTGCGTACTTATGTCTCTCCGTTTGACCCGATAACCGTGCGCGAAGCGCTGCTGCGCGAGAAATATCGCGGCGGGCTGAGCTATTTCGTGGCGCCGCGCATTTCCGATCTCGAGAAGATGGCGGAATTTCTGCGCGAGCAGGTGCCGGAAGTTTCCTTTGTGGTGGCGCACGGACAGATGGCCCCGACACGGCTGGAAGACATCATGACGGCTTTCTATGAAGGCAGGTATGATGTGCTGGTGTCGACGTCGATCGTTGAGTCCGGGCTCGACATTCCCACCGCCAACACGCTGATCATCCATCGTGCCGACAGTTTCGGCCTGTCCCAGCTATATCAGCTTCGTGGTCGGGTGGGGCGCTCAAAGACGCGTGCCTATGCCTATCTGACGACGGCGCCGCAGAAACAGATCACGGCGCAAGCCGAGCGCCGGCTGCAGGTGCTGCACTCGCTCGACACGCTTGGTGCCGGATTCACTCTTGCCAGCCACGATCTCGATATTCGCGGCGGTGGAAATCTTCTCGGCGAGGAACAATCTGGCCATATCCGCGATGTGGGTGTCGAGCTTTATCAGTCCATGCTCGAAGAAGCGGTCGCCTCGCTAAAGCATGAGGGCGCCGAGGATGATCGCGATTGGTCGCCAGCGATCAACGCCGGAGCGGCCGTGCTTATCCCAGAAAGCTATGTTGCCGATCTCGATCTGCGGCTGCAGCTTTATCGCAGGGTGTCGGGCCTGGCCAACAAGGCGGAGCGCGAAGCCTTCGCTTCCGAACTGATCGACCGCTTCGGACCGTTGCCCGACGAGGTCGAACACCTCATGCAGGTGATGGCCGTGAAGACGCTGTGCAAGGTCGCCGGCGTTCAAAAAATCGATGCGGGGCCGAAAGGCGCGACGATCCAGTTCCGGCATGACGAGTTTGCCAATCCGGCGGGGCTGGTCGAGCTGATCACGCGTAATCCGCAGGAATTCAGAGTTCGTCCAGACCAGAAACTGTTTGTCGCCGGCGATTGGCCGACAGCGCCGCAGCGTTTGAAGGGCATGGAGCGGGCACTAGCGCGGCTCGCAGACCTGACCCGCCTCCAGGCCGCCTAAATCGCTTCCATGCGATTGACATTCAGGAGTTTCATGCCGCGTTCGACAAGCGCTTCCGAGGTTTCCTCGCCAGCGGCTTCGAGGGCGACACAATTCACGTTCAACCGGAAGGGATGAAGCGGGTCGTCGCTGTCGAAGGCCGTGCATTCCGCAACTGCCGAGATGCGTTCGGCCACGCAAAGCGCACCTTCGCGGTTGGTGTAGGGCAGGATGGCGGCGAACAGGTTTGGGCGCAGATGCACCGGGAAATCTTCCGCCCGCAACAAATGCCGCAGCATGGATGCGAATTGTTGCTGGGCGGAGTTGAAACGCTCCCAACTCACGCCGCTCTCCGGAGGGTCCATGGCCATCAATACGAGGCTGGCGGGTTTACGATTGCGGTTCGCCGCGGTCAGCAGATCCTGAAGATGGGCCAAGGCGAATTTCGGTTTGTAGAGGCCGAATTCAGTGTCGATCGTAGCCCTCGCCCTGCAGTTTTCGAGCACAGCCTTGGCCGCTCGCCGCCGGCGTCTTTCCTCGGCGAGACGAAGGACGCGGGCACTGATTTCACCCGGTGAAGATTCGGCAGGCAGGATATCGGATACGCCACGGGCGAAGGCTTCATCGGCGGCTTCGAATTGGGCCGACGCGGTCAGCAAGAGCACGGGCGTATGGTAAAGCCGCGCATTGCGGCGCATGGCAGACGAGATCGTGAACGCCATGTCCTTCTTTTCGATCGCATTCAAGATCACCGCGTCGAACGGGCGTTCATGCAGGTAATCGAATGCCGAAAAGGACGAGAAAGCGGCGATCATCGTGGTGTCGTTTTTTGCCAGGGCATGCCTGACCGCCATGAAGCGAGAGGTTGCCGCGCCGACAAACAGCACTGTTGCCTGTTTGGGGCCGAGCGTGTCGTCGTCGGTTGTATGACCGAAGACTTCGGCCGCGGCTTTACGCCGGCGTGCGATGTCTTCCATGACCCACAGGCGGCGAAGCGACTGGACGCGGTTGGCAAGCTGAACCGGCGAAACGGGGCGGCGCAGCCAGCCGTCGAAACCGTCAGGCGGCGTTTCGGTTTCGGATATCAGGATAACTGGCGGCCGGCCGCGTCCGCTACCAGCATGCAAGATCGCCAGTTCTTGCGCGCGCCCGCCGTCCGAAGCCGCAATAATGACAGCGTCGACGGCCTCCCGCCCTAGCGGTCGATCGCTCGCGACGTTTTGTGCCTTGATCCGAAAGACTTCAAGATCCGCCGGTTTCAGCGACAAATCCCGATCATCGTCAACCAATGCGACGTTCAATGCCCGCGTCATGCGTCCCCCCAAGGCGCAAGCCGGCAGGTTGTCACAAAAAAGTCAGTCTGCAAACCGGTGAACAGAGCCAGCCGCGCTTGTTCATGCATCGTTCAAATCGCTTTCGCTAAACCGATCCACGAGATTAACGGACATCCTTCTTGTCCCTCGCACGTCCGTTGTCTCGGCCGGCTCGCCGGCCTGACCAATCCCAGATGCGCCAGCCTGTTTCCGCAGGCTGGCGTTTTGGTTTGAGCCGGAGCCTGTCCCGTGCTTATGACGGGAAAGATGAGAACTGTCCGAAAACGCGCCAAGCAAATTCAACCAATCGTACAGATGGTGTTGTCCTGGCCCCCATTGAATGTGCTGATCGCCGCCATCAGCCGAACCATGGCGCGAGAAGTCATGCTGTTTGCCGGTGGCGTATCCTTTTTCACTTTGCTCGCAATCTTCCCGCTGGTGGCGGTCGGTGTCGCGGTTTACGGGTTGGCCTTCGATGCGGCCGACGCCATCGCCCAGATTGACCGGCTGTCGGCGGTGCTGCCGGAAAGCGCCCGGGCCTTCGCGGAATCACAAATTTCGCCGATTGCCGAAGCGTCTAGGGCGTCATTGTCCACACAGGGGCTGATCGCGCTGGCGATTTCGCTTTTTGCGGCGTCGCGCGGTGCCAAGGCGTTGATTGCCGGGCTCAATCAGATCGGCGGTGTGGGCGATCTCCGAAACATCTTCAAGTTCAACATCTATGCGATCATGACCGTTCTGTCGGGCGGTGCCCTTCTGTTCGTTTCCAATGTCGTGGTGTTGACCATTCCGACAATCGTCCGCCCTCTGGCACGCGGGCTCGGCTTCCAGCTCACCTGGCTCAATTCCATTTTCAATGAATGGACTGCCGTGTCGCTCACCATGATTACAGCGCTCTCGCTCTTGTACCGTTACCTCATGCGCCGTGCGGGGGGCGTGGCCTGGCGGGCATCACTGCTTGGGGCGGCAATCGCCACCGCGCTCTGGCTCCTTTTGTCAGCGGGTTTCTCTTACTATACCGCTGGCTGGATCCGTCCGACCGCCTATGGCTCGATCGGGGCGTTGATTGTGTTCTTGCTCTGGATCTATTGGGGTGCGTATGCCGTGTTTTTCGGCGGTGCATTGGCCGTGGAGGTCGACAAGCGGTTGCGCGCTGAACACATCCAGGGCGGGTGACTGGTCAAACCGGTGCGAGACGATATACCTAGCGCCTCCGCCTCAATCAGGGACGAATAATGGACAAGACCTATTCCGATGCCGCGACAGCGCTGGACGGCCTGCTGTTCGACGGCATGACGATCATGGCCGGTGGATTCGGCCTGTGTGGCATACCTGAAAACGCCATCGACGCGATCCTCGGTTCCGGCGTCAAGGATCTGACGATCATTTCCAATAATTGCGGCGTGGACGGATTCGGACTGGGCAAGCTTCTCGATGCCAAGCGCATCAAGAAAATGGTGTCTTCCTATGTCGGTGAGAACAAGGAATTCGAACGCCAATTCCTGTCCGGCGAGCTGGAGCTCGAATTCAATCCGCAAGGCACATTGGCCGAGCGTATTCGGGCGGGCGGTGCCGGTATTCCCGGGTTTTATGTAAAGACGGGCGTTGGCACCGTCATCGCCGAAGGCAAGGATCACCGCGATTTCGGCGGCGAGACCTATATCATGGAAACCGGTCTGACGGCCGATCTGTCGATCGTCAAAGCCTGGAAAGCCGACACGCAGGGAAATCTAGTCTACCGGAAAACAGCACGCAATTTCAACCCGATGATGGCGACGGCAGGCAAGGTGACCTTGGCCGAAGTTGAGGAAATCGTCGAGGTCGGCACGCTCGATCCGGATGGTATCCACACGCCGGGGATATTCGTTCAACGCCTCATCAAGGGCGAATTCGAGAAACGTATCGAACAGCGCACGACGCGGGCGAGGGAGGGTTAGTCATGGCCTGGACACGCGAAGACATGGCGCGCCGCGCCGCGCAGGAGCTGGAAGACGGGTTCTACGTCAATCTCGGCATTGGGATCCCGACCCTGGTCGCGAATTTCATCGGCGAGGACATCGACGTCACACTGCAATCGGAAAATGGCATGCTCGGCATGGGGCCGTTCCCATACGAGGACGAGGTCGATCCCGATCTGATCAATGCCGGCAAGCAAACCATCACCGAATTGCGCCGGACGAGCTACTTCTCGTCAGCTGACAGTTTCGGCATGATCCGGGGCGGCCATATCGACCTGTCTATCTTGGGCGCGATGGAAGTCTCGGAAAAGGGTGATATCGCCAACTGGATGATTCCGGGCAAGATGGTGAAGGGCATGGGCGGCGCGATGGACCTCGTTGCCGGAGTCAAGCGAGTGGTGGTCATCATGGATCACACTTCGAAAGCAGGCGATCCCAAGCTTTTGAAGGAATGCACGCTGCCGCTGACCGGGACCGGCGTGGTCGATCGCATCATCACCACGCTTGGCGTTTTCGATGTAACCGATGACGGGCTTGAACTGGTCGAACTGGCGCCGGAGGTGACCGTTGATGAAGTCAAAACGAGCACTGAAGCCGCGTTTCGCCTGGGCGGCGGTTTGGCGGCCTAAGCGGACCGTTTGTCTCACAAACGCGTGAGGCGAGTGACCATAGTTTAACTAGGTCTTTTAGGCCGGACGGCGCACTTTCGCGAGGATGCGAGGGAGACGCTGCCATGCCTTTAACCCGGCTTTCGCTGAATAATCCGGCCGCGGTTTTCGTGGCGGTCGCGCTCATTGTTCTGATAGGCGCGGCTGCGCTGACTCGGCTGCCAGTGCAGCTGTTTCCCGATACGGATAGGCCGACCGTCAATATCGCCACATTCTGGCGTTCGGCCTCGCCGATCGAGATGGAATCCGAAATCATCGAGCCGCAGGAGCAGGCGCTGGCGGGCTTGCCGGGGCTCGAAGAGATGCGGGTTTTCGTGTCGGAGGGGTCGGCCTTTATCAACCTGACCTTCTCGATCGACACCGACATGACGCAGACGGCGATCGATATCTCGAACCGCCTGTCACAGGTTCCGCCGCTTCCGCGAGATGCGGTTGGACCGAATATTGGCGGCTTTGGCGGCGATGCGCAGCAAAGCCTGATCTGGTTCTTTCTGCAGGCTCTACCCGGGAATCCGAACGAGATTCACGAATATTCGACCTTCGTAAACGATGTCATCGTCCCGCGGCTGGAATCGATCCCCGGTGTGGCCAGCGTGAATATTGGCTGGGGGCTGCGGCCGGAGGAGTTGCAGGTCACGGTCGACCCGTTCCGCGCCGCGGAGCTGGGTGTGACGCTGCCGCAGATCTCTGCAGCAATCGTCAATAATTCGGATGTCTCGGGCGGCAATGCGGAAATCGGCCGCCGGTCCTATCAGATGCGCTTCGAAGGCGAGTTCGAGCCGGAAGAGCTCGATGATCTGGTTGTCGTCTGGCGGGATGGGAGCCCTGTGTATTTACGCGATGTCGCGACCGTCGAGGTCGCGTATGGCGAGCGCAACAATTTCACCTATCAGAACGGCAATCCGGCGATGGGAATCGAGGTCCGCCGGCAGGCCGGGGCGAATGTTCTCGCGGCGCTCGATGCGGTCAAAGCCGAAGTCGCCGACATCAATGAGACGCTATTGGCCGAGCGCGATCTCGTTATGGCGCCGTCATTCGATGCATCGGTCTTTATCATGCGGGCGATCAATTTGCTGCGCACCAATCTGTTGATCGGCATCGTCATGGCGGTTGCGGGGTTGTGGCTCTTCCTGCGTCGATCGCGCGCCACGCTGATCATCTCGATGACGATCCCGATCAGCTTGTTAGCGACGCTGATCGTTTTGTTCCTGTTTGGGCGGACGCTGAACGTGATCTCGCTGGCCGGTCTCGCCTTTGCGACCGGCATGGTAATGGACGCCGCGATTGTGGTGCTTGAAAACATAATCAGGCGGCGAGAGCAGGGCGAAGACCCCGACACCGCCTCGGATGAGGGCGCTAAACAAGTCTGGGGTGCGCTCCTGGCCTCGACGGCCACGACGGTGGCGATCTTCCTGCCGCTGATCTTCGTGCGCGATGTCGAGGGCCAGCTCTTCGCCGATCTGGCGATTACGATCGCGGTCGGGGTCGGTGTGTCGATGATCGTCGCCGTCACGATCCTGCCGGTCGCGGTGAAACACCTGGTTCGCGACAAGACCAAGGTGCCCGAGCAGCGCCTTATGAAGCTGATCGCCGACAAGGTGATGGCCCTGACCGATTCGCGCCGGTTGAGATATGGAATGATTGCCACGCTGATCGCCGTGCCGATCGCGCTGGCCTTCGTCTTGCGGCCGCCCATGGACTATCTGCCGCCGGTGAAGCGGGACGCGGTCGACGTTTTCTTCGCGTTTCCGCCGGGCTCAAATCTCGACTGGATCGAGCATGAAGTTGCCGCGACCGTTATCGAACGCCTGGCACCTTACATGTCGGGCGAGCAGGAACCGGCGCTGCGAAATTACTACTTTGGCACCTTTCCGGGCGGTGGCGGCGCTACGGCGGGGATTCGCGTTCAGGATCAAAGCCGGGTGCGCGAGCTTGAAGAACTCGTCCGCAATGAAATCGTCGTCGGCATTCCCGATGTTTTTGCGTTCGCGCAGCAGGGCGACCTCTTTGGCGGGTTCGCACAAGGCGGAAATGTCCAGATCAATATCCAAAGTGCGGATCCCGATGCGCGGGCCCGCGCTGCCCAGATCGGGCTTCAGATGCTGAGAGAGCGTTTCCCCGGGATCAATATCAATGCCAATCCGCCACCTCAGGCGACCCAGCCGCGGCTCACCATGTTGCCGAATGACCGCCGCATCCAGGAAGCCGGTTGGGCGCGGCGTAATGTGGCAGGCATGATCGCGATGCTGGGGGATGGCCAGTTCATCGGCGAGTATTTCGACGGCCAGTCGCGAATGAACATTATCCTCCGTTCGGAGGGATGGGATACGCCGGACGAGCTTGCTGGCCTGCCGATCGTCACGCCCTCCGGTGCCGTCGTGCCGCTCGACGATCTCGTTGAAATCCGGGAGGAGGTCGGTATCGGCAATATCCAACGGCTCGACCGCCGGCGGACGATTACGATCTTCCTCAATCAGCCGGAAGGCCAGTCACTCGAGGAAATACTCGATGTCGTCCGCGGCGAAGTCGCGCCGGCTATTCAGGCCGCGCTTCCGGTCGACGGAACGATTACATACGGTGGCAGCGCGGATAGCCTGGCCCGGGCGCAGGCCACCATGCTGATGAATATCGGCATGGCACTGGTGATCCTGTTCCTGATCCTGGCGGGAATGTTCCGTTCGATCTGGGATGCTTTCCTGGTGCTGGTATCGATACCGCTCGCCGGTATTGGCGGTGTGATCATGCTGCGCATGCTCAACCTGTTTGCCAATCAGCCGCTCGACCTTTTGACCATGATGGGCTTCTTCATCTTGCTGGGGCTGGTGATCAACAATGCGATCCTGTTGGTTGACCAGACCCGGCAGGGCGAGCGTCAGGGCCTCGATCGGCGCAGCGCTGTCGATCAGGCCCTGCGCATGCGCCTCAGGCCGATTTTCATGAGCACGATGACCAGCATTCTCGGAATGCTGCCCCTATTGCTCTTTCCGGGCGTCGGAAGCGAGATTTACCGCGGGCTGGCCGCGGCCATCGTTGGCGGCATGAGCGTCAGCCTGATCTTCACTCTTATTCTTATTCCGAGCCTCTTACGGATTGGAAAAGCCAGACAGGTGCGTCCGGTTGCGGATGCGCGTACACTGCCCGCGGAGTAGGCGAGATGCTGAAATTTGTAACATCGGGCATTCTAGCCCTATCCTTGTCGGCCAGTGCGCTGGCGATTCAGCAAGGGCCGCCGCCGGCCAATGTGCGGATCGCAACGGCGATCGAGGCCGATATGGCGCCGACCATCCAGAGCCCGGCGACGGTCCTGAGCCGGCATGACTCCGAGATCGCCGCGGAAGCTTCGGGACGCGTGGTTTTCGTTGCCGAAGCGGGCGATTTTGTCGAACAAGGCGACCCCGTCGCACGCCTTGACGATGCGCAAGCCCGATTGCAGCTTGGCGAATCCCGTGCCCGGCTGGCGCGACTGACGGCCAATGCCGACTATCAGAACTCGGAATTCGAGCGCTGGTCGCGACTGGTATCTCAAGGCACGGCGCCGGAGACCCGGCTGCGCGAGGTCGAGCTGGCACGGAATTTAGCCGTCCAGGAACAGGCGGAGGCGCGCAGTGCTGTTCAGCGGGCGCAGCTTGAACTCGGCCGGACGGAAATCCTCGCCCCGTTCAGCGGCCGGATCGTCGAAAGGCTGATCGAGGTCGGCGAGTATTCGACCCCGGGCCGAAATATTGTGCGGCTTGTCGATACGGAAAGCCTTGAAGCACGTAGCCAGGCGCCGATTTCGATCGCACCGTTCATTTCGGTCGGCGACATGGTGGAAGTCGGAGACGGCGAACAACGCGTCACTGCGCCCATCCGGGCCGTCATCCTGGTGGGTGACCGCGCGACCCGCACATTCGAGGTGCGCGTGGATCTCGAGGAATCGCCGTGGATCGCCGGGTCGGGAGTCCGCGTCTATCTGCCGCGTGCGGCGTCGGAGCATGTCATCGCGGTGCCACAGGATGCGATCGTTTTGCGCTCGGCGGGAACGCATGTCTGGACGATTGGTGATGATGATACAGCCGAACAGGTCCGCGTCGTGACGGGATCACGCAATGGCGATCTGGTGGCGGTGGAGGGGGAGATTCAGGCGGGCGCACGCGTCGTCGTTCGCGGCGCTGAAAACCTGCAGCCAGGGCAACAGGTAAATGTTTTGTCGGATACCGCATCGACCGCCACCGGCGGTGGAAACATTGCCAACTAGCAAACCGGCACGTTGATCGCGAGTCCGCCCTGCGAGGTTTCTTTGTACTTGTCGGACATGTCCTTCGCCACATCGCTCATGGTCTTGATGACCTGATCCAGCGAGACCTTGTGCTCGCCATCGCCGGACAGGGCCAGGCGAGCGGCATCAATCGCCTTAACGGCACCGATGGCATTGCGCTCGATGCAGGGGATCTGGACGAGGCCGGCCACCGGATCGCAGGTCAGGCCGAGATTATGTTCCATGCCGATTTCGGCGGCATTTTCGATCTGCCGGTTATTGCCTCCCATCGCAGCGGCCAATCCTCCCGCGGCCATCGAGCAGGCGACGCCGACTTCGCCCTGGCAGCCTGCTTCCGCTCCGGAAATTGACGCATTCTTTTTGTAGAGCGCACCGATCGCGGCAGCGGTCAGATAGAAGCGCAGAATTGCGTCGCGATCGCCAGATTTCCAGTGATGGCGGTCATAATAGCGGACCACGGCAGGGATAATGCCGGCTGCGCCATTAGTCGGCGCGGTGACGACGCGGCCGCCCGCGGCGTTCTCCTCATTCACCGCCATGGCCCAGAGATTGATCCAGTCCATCGCGGTCAGCGGATCAGCCTCGGCCTTGTCGGGATCAGTCAGGAGCGCGCGGTGAAGCCTGGGAGCGCGGCGTTTCACATTCAACCCGCCGGGCAGGATTCCGTCCTCGCGCAAGCCGCGATCGATACAGCTCTCCATCGCTTCCCATATTACCCGGACGCCAGACCGGATTTCATCCTCGGAGCGGAAATGGCATTCATTGGCCAGCATGATTTCGGGGATGGTGAGGCCGTGTTCCTCACCGATGCGCAGCAGGTCGGCGCCAGTATCGAACGGATAGGGCTCCCCTTCCTGCTCGCCGGCGGCGGAATTGCGCCCGGCCTCGGCCTCGTCGATGACGAAACCACCGCCGATCGAATACCAGATTTCTTCGCGCAGCGTGCCGCCAACGTCATCGTAGGCAATGAATTTCATGGCGTTGGAGTGGAAGGGCAGGCGGGTCGCGCCGTCGAAGACAAGATCTTCCTTGTCGTTGAAACGGATCGTTTTCTTACCGCCAGCTTTCAAGTCGCCGCTGTCGCGGATATGCGCGATCCTGCCGGCCATGATATCGGGATCAATTTCCGCGGGATCCTCACCTTCGAGTCCGAGCAAGATCGCGCTATCGGTGCCGTGACCAACGCCGGTGAAGGCCAGTGAACCGTAGAGCTCGGCCTTCAGCCGGACCAGCTTGTCGAGCCCGTGTTCAGCCTCGACGCGCTCGACAAAAGCCTTCGCGGCTTTCATCGGTCCGACCGTGTGCGAAGAGGAAGGGCCGACGCCGATTTTGAAGAGGTCAAAGACGCCGAGATGCATAACTAGCTCTCGCCGAGGCCGCGATCCGGGGTGAATGCGTTGAAACAGAGCAGGGTCTGCGTGTCCTTGATGTGCGGCAGGGTCTGGATGCGCTGGTTGACGAAGCGGCCAATATCTTCGTCCGGCTCGACCGAGAAATGGGCGAGCAGATCGAAAGCGCCCGACACGGAATGGACGTGCCGTGCTTCATCGATCTGGTCGACGATGTCACTCGCGACGTCATAGGTCTTGCCGAGCTCGCATTTGATAAAGACGTAAAACTGGCGCATCGGATATCCGCTCTTGATTGCTGGCGATGTTCTACAGGCTTTGCGGCCCGGTTCCTACATGGAATGGCCGCCATTCAGCGCAATGGCCTGCCCGTTGACGCTGCGGCTGTCGGGATGACACAGCCAGCCGGCGATTTCGGCGACTTCCTCGACTTCGAGGAGCCGGCCCTGGGGATTGCTCTTGGCCAGTTCGGCAATCGCCTGGTCTCGGGTGGCACCCGTTTTCTCGATTATGGTGCGGATGGCGCCTTCCGCCATTTCCGTGCGGACATAACCTGGGCAGATGGCATTGACTGTTGTCTGCGTTTTCGCCCATTCCGCGGCGAGCGCGCGGGTCATGCCGATGACGGCATGTTTTGAGGCGCAATAGTGCGAGATGTACGGCCCGCCCGACAGGCCGGCGATCGAGGAAATATTGATCACCCGGCCATAATCCGCAGCACGCAGATCGTCGGTCACGGCGCGGGTGCAGCGGAACACACCGGTCACATTGACGTCCTGGATCCTCAGGAATTCGTCCTCGCTCATGCGGTGGAAGGGCGCCGAGGACGCAATGCCGGCATTGTTGACGAGGATGCTCACCGGTCTGGTCTCGCGCGCCGCGGCGAAGGCCTTTCTGACGCTGTCCGGATCGGTGACATCGCACCGCTCGGCGCGGGCACGATCAATTCCGGCGGCTTTTTCCTGCAATCGTTCGAGATTGCGGCCCATCAGGACGCAGTGCGCGCCATCGGCGGCGAGGCGTTTTGCGATCGCGAGGCCGATCCCGGTTCCACCGCCTGTAATGACCGCTGTTTTGCCGTCCAGATGCGCCATGTCGATTACCCTTTTTTCCAGTCCCGGAATGTTCCGCCGTTCGACGCCAGCTGGGCGATCAGCGGCGCCGGCGTCCACCATTTCTCGCCGTGCGTGTCGCGGTAAAGGCGGATGCGTTCCAGCACATGATCGAGGCCCAGCTCGTCTGCATAGAACATCGGCCCGCCGCGATAGCGCGGAAAGCCGTAGCCATTGGCGTAAACGACGTCGATATCGCTGGCGCGCTGCGCGATCCCTTCGGCAAGGATGTGGGCGCCTTCATTGATCAGAGCGAGCAGGCAGCGCTCCACGATTTCCTCGGCCGGCACCTCGCGGCGCGTGATGCCGTGTTCATGCGCGAGCGCGTCGATAATGGCGTCCACTTCGGGGTCGGGCTGCGGCCGGCGATCGCTCTCGGCATAGCGATAGATGCCAGCGCCGGTCTTCTGACCTTTGCGGCCCATTTCGACGAGCCTGTCCTGCAGGACGGAGGCGAGAGGCTCATAATCCTCGCCGGCGGTCATGGAGCGGCGATTGTCATAACCGATATCGAGCCCGGCGAGATCGGCCATGGCGAGCGGTCCCATGGGCATGCCGAACCCATAAAGCGCCTTGTCGACATCTTGGGGCGCAGCGCCCTCCATCATGCAAAGCCCCGCCTCGCGGCCATAGCCTTTCAGCATGCGATTGCCGATGAAGCCGTGGCAGACGCCGGACACAACCGGCACCTTGCGGATGCGGCGGGCGGCATCGAGCGCGGTGGCCAGGGTTGCATCGCTGGTTTTGGCAGCGCGCACGATTTCCAGCAGGCGCATCACATTGGCGGGCGAGAAAAAATGCAGTCCGAGAACGCGCGACGGGTCTTTTGTGGCGGCTGCGAGAGCATCGATGTCGAGATAGGAGGTGTTGGTGGCGAGGATGGCGTCGGGTCGGGCAATAGCGTCCAGTTCGGTAAATACGGACTGCTTGACGTCCATGCGTTCGAACACCGCTTCGATAATGAGGTCGCAAGCGGCGAGGCCGTACCAGTCGTCGGCCGGCTGGATGCGGTCGAACCGGTCCAGCGCTTCGGCTTCGCTCATCCGGCCCTTTGCAGCGGAAGCGAGATAGAGGCTGCGGATGCGTTCCAGCCCGGCTTTCAGCGCGTCGGCGTTCACATCGTGCAGGCGCACGGCAAAACCGGCATTGGCAAAGGCCATGGCGATACCGCCGCCCATCGTACCGGCACCGACGATACCGACAAGGCCGATCGGTTTGGGCTGGGCGTCGAGCCCGTCCACCTTGGCCGAGAGGCGTTCGGCAAAAAAGAGATGGCGCATGGCGCGCGCCTGTGGCCCGTTGAGCAGCTCCATGAAGAGGGTGCGTTCCTTGCCGAGTGCCGCATCGAAATCGAGTTCGGCCGCGGCCAGCACGGCCTGAGTAGCATTCTCGACCGCCTTCTGACCGCGGCGGGACTTGCGCGCCACAGCCAGCACCGCGTCGAGGTCAGACTTGTCGTATGCCGGGACGGGCAAATCACGGACGCGGCGCTTCTGAGTGTGCTCTCGCGCGAAGGCGATGGCATTTTCGAGGATATCACCGTCGGATATCGCGTCGCAAAGTCCGATCTCGACCGCCCTGGCCGCGCCGATCGGCTTGCCGTCGAGCGTCATGCGCAGGGTTTCGGGAATACCGCAGAGGCGCGGCGAGCGTTGTGTGCCGCCAGCCCCCGGGAAGATGCCAAGCTCGATCTCGGGATAGCCAATACGGCCCTTGCGATCGATGAGGCGATAGTCGCAACCCAATGCGGTCTCGAGCCCGCCGCCGAGCGATGTGCCATGCATGGCGGCCGTTACTGCGAGCGGGCAGTGTTCCAAGGCCTCAATCATGTCGAGCAGGGACGGGTCCTTCGGCAATTGGCCGAATTCGGTGATGTCGGCACCGGCAAAGAAGGTCCGGCCATCGCAATGCAGGACAACTGCCATGGCATCGCCGACATCGGCTAGCGCATTGACGACGCCTTCCCTCACGCCATGGCCGAGCGCGTTCACGGGTGGATTGTCAACGCGGATGACGAGCACATCGCCATGGCGCTCTTTGGTCACGATGTCGCTCATGTCACGGCGGCCCTTTGCCTGAATCGGTCCTGATTCCAGCTTTCCGTGGCCAGGATGTCAGTGAGGATCTCGACGGCTTTCGCCACGTCCGCATAGCTGTTGTAAAGCGGGGCAAAGCCGAAGCGCAGAATGTCCGGTGCGCGGAAGTCACCGATCACGTTTCGCGCGATCAGCGCCTGCATGACGGCATGGCCCTCGGTGTGGTGAAAGCTGACCTGGCTGCCGCGTTCGGTAGCATCGGTCGGGCAGGCGGGCCGGATATCGCGTCCGGCGCATTTGTCCCCCACAAGGCGGATGAAGAGATCGCCGAGCGCCGAGGATTTCCGGCGGATATCGGCCATGTCGGCTTCGCAGATGAGGTCGACGCCAACTTCGAGGGCAGCGCAACCGAGAATACCGGGCGTGCCGCACTGGAAGCGGTCAATCCCGGGCGCCGGCTCGTAATCATCGGTAAAGGCGAAGGGGGCCTTGTGACCCAGCCAGCCGGAAAGGGCGGGGAAGACCTTCTCCTGATGCCGCCGGGCAACGAATGTGAATGCCGGGGCGCCGGGGCCGCCATTGAGGTATTTATAGCCGCACCCGATGGCAAAATCGGCCTGGCAGGCATTGAGATCGACCGGCATGGCGCCGCAGGAATGCGAGAGGTCCCAGATCACAGGGATGCCCCGGGCATGGGCGGCGGCGGTAATTCCCGGCATGTCATGCAGGCGGCCGGTGCGGTAATTGGTATGGGTGAGGAGCAGAACGGCGACGGATGCATCGAGCGAGTTGACGATGTCCGCCGTGTCGACCAGCCGGGCCTTGATTCTGTCCGGCGCGATCGCCGCCAGGCCTTCCATCATGTAGGCGTCGGTCGGGAAATTCCCGGTTTCCGACAACAGGGTGTGGCGCTCCGAATTTAGTTGAAGAGAAGCACTCAGACACTTGAATACATTGACTGATGTTGTATCGCCAACGATCACTTCATCACCGTTCGCGCCGATCAGGCTAGCGATCTTGGCGCCGATGCGGCGGGGCGCGCCGATCCAGTCATTCTTGTTCCAGGAACGGATCAGATCCTGGCCCCATTCGCGCTCGACGACATCGGCCATGCGCGCCTTTGTCGCCTTCGGCAGGCAGCCCAGTGAATTGCCGTCGAGATAGATCAGCCCGTCGGGGGTGTCGAAACGGTCCCGGAAGGGCGCAAGCGGGTCGTCGGCGTCCAGGCGGGCAATATCGTCCTGCATCATGCCGAAATCTCCCTGAGCAGCGCCCGAACAGGGGAAGCGTCGGCCCCGGCGATCTTCAGAGGGGCGGCGATCAGCTCGTAGGGGCCTTCGTCGACATCGTCGAGTACGAGACCTTCCAGGATTGCCATGCCGGCGCGTTTGACCGCGTGGTGAGAATCCAGCGTCTTGGACGTCTCGGGGTCGAGCGAGGGCCCGTCCATGCCGACGAGGCGGACACCGGTATCGGCCAGCATTTCAATGGTTTCCGGGGCGATGGCGGCATAGTCAGATACCCATTCGTCGTGCGGGAAGCGGTCGAACGTACGGAATAGGACCCGGTCGGCGCCATGCGCAGCAGACAAGTTGAAATCCGAGGGTTTCACCGTCTTCGATGCGCCGCGCACGTCAAACACATGGCAAAGGCCGACATAAATGCCGGGATCGACCGCCGCTATGTCGGCGCCGGCTTCGTCATAGTGCAGCGGGGCATCAGCATGCGCACCGCTGTGGGTCGACAGGGTGAGGCGCGAGACATTCACCGGGCAGCCAGGCTCGATATGCCAGGTCCGCTCGAGCGAAAAGCCGGTATCGCCGGGCCAGACCGGCAAAGCCGGCCGTAGGGTCTGGGAAATGTCGATCAGCCGTCCGCCCATGCTTAGAGGCTCGTCCTGACGGTCCAGAGCTCCGGGAAGAAGCGTAAATCCAGGGCTTTGACGAGATAGGAGACGCCGCCCGTGCCGCCGGTGCCGCGGCGATAGCCGATGATGCGTTCGACCGTTTTCATGTGGTTGAAGCGCCATTGCTGGAATTTGTGTTCGACGTCGACCAGCTTCTCGGCGAGTTCGTAAAGTGCCCAGTTCGTCACGGTGTCGGAATAGACCGCCTTCCACGCCGCCTCGACCGCCGCGTTCGGCTCATAGGGTTGCGAAAAATCACGGTCCAGAAGCTCGGCGGGGATATCGAAACCTGCCTTGGCAAGCTGTTTCAGGGTTTCGTCGTAAATGCTCGGCAGGTTGAGATAGTGGTTGACCTTCTCGGCGGCGTCGGTCTTGGCGTGCACACGCGCCATGGCCGGATTTTTGTTGCCCAGACGATATTCCAGCATCCGGTATTGTGCGCTCTGAAAGCCGGAGCTCTGGCCGAGCCTGTCGCGGAATTTGAGGTAATCGGCCGGTGTCATGGTGGCGAGGATGGACCAAGACTGCGTCAGTTGCTCCTGGATACGCGCGATGCGCGACAGCATTTTGAAGGCCGGACCGAACTCCTCGCGTGCAAGACAGTCGATCGCGGCGTCCAACTCGTGAAGACATAGCTTTAGCCAGAGTTCTGACGTCTGGTGGATGACGATGAACATCATCTCGTCGTGCTCGGCGGTCAGCGGAGACTGGGCTTCCAGGATGTCATTGAGCCGCAGATAGGCACCATAAGACAGGCCGCCCTTGGGCGACCAGTGCACGTCCTCGCCGGACAGATCGACGGATGTGCTGATTTTTTCGGCCATGAAATATCCGCTGCTTCGCGTCGGCGGCAGGTTAGACAGTCGCGGCGCAAACCGGAAGCGCTGTTCCGGCGCAAACGACAGTCGGAACCGGGCCGGCCGGCTCGGCCGATCCGGAACCGTTTACAACAAGGCGTTTACCAGCCGCATTGGCGGTCGGCATTTTCTGCTTCGAGATATTCCATCAATGGCGCGAAATAGGCGATGATCGCAGACCCATCCATTTCACGCGTGCCGGTAAAGGCTTCCAGCGCATCCGGCCAGGGCTGCGACAGTCCCATCTCCATCATTGCATTGAAGCGTTCGCCGACTTCCTCATTGCCGTAGATCGAACAGCGATGCAGCGGGCCTTCCCAACCGGCCATCTCGCAGGCCGCCTGGTGGAACTGGAACTGCATGATGAAGCTCAGGAAATAACGCAGATAGGGCGTGTTGTTCGGGATGTGGAATTTGGCGCCCGGATCGAAGGCGTTATCCGGACGCGCTCCGCCCGGCGGAACAATACCTTGATAGCGGGTGCGCAGTTCCCACCAGCTTTCATTATAAGCCTCCGGAGGCGTGTCGCCGCGCAGAACGCCCCAGCGCCATTGGTCCATCATCAGTCCGAAAGGCAGGAAGGCGATCTTGTCGAGCGATTGGCGCATCAGGATGCCAAGATCGGCATCGGCGCTCGGCACTTCGTCAATCAGATCAATTGCCTGCAAGTATTCCGGCGTGATCGACAGGCCGATGAAGTCGCCAATGGCTTCATGGAAACCGTCATGGGCTCCGCCACGGAAGAGGAAGTCCTGCACGGCATAGGCGCGCTGATAGTAATTGTGGCCAAGCTCGTGGTGGATGGTCTGGAAGTCCTCTCCATTCACCTCGGTGCACATCTTGATACGAATGTCTTCTTCCGCGTCGATAATCCAGGCCGAGGCGTGGCAAACCACGTTGCGATCACGCGGCTGCGTGATCAGCGAGCGATCCCAGAATGTCTCGGGCAGGGGGTCAAAGCCCAGTGAGGAGAAGAATGCCTCACCCGTACGGGCCATGTCTTCGGCGGTATAGTTCTGAGCTTCAAGCAGGGCGGTGACGTCGAGACCATCATCGGCAGCGCCTTCCGGCGCCACGAGATCATAGATGTTCGACCATTGCTGGGCCCACATATTGCCCAGAAGATCCGCGCGGATCGGTCCCGTCGCCGGCTGCACGCTATCGCCATATTCCTCGTTCAGGCCAGCGCGGACATGACAGTGCAATTGTTCGTAGAGCGGTTCCACCTGGCCCCAGAGCCGCTCGACCTCGGCCTCCATATCCTCCGGTGGCATGTCGTAATTCGACAGCCACATGTCGGCGAGATTGTCGAAGCCCAACTCGTTGGCGCCTTCATTCGCGATGTCGACCATGCGCGCATAAAGCGGTGCCATGTCGACCGCATTGGTGCGCCAGCCCTGCCAGATATCCTGCAGGATTTCGGGATCGCGCGAGGTCTCGATGATGTTCGACAAGACTTGCAGATCGGCCGGTTCGCCATCCACTTCGTAAGTGCCGGTCGCGTACATCGTGCCGAGCCGCGTGGTGATTTCCGACAGCTCGGTCGCCGCGCCCTCGGCCGAGGGGGCGGGCAGGGTGATGCCGGTGCGCAAAATGTTCAGCTTGCGCTCCATCTCCGGCGGAAGATCGAGATGCGTGTAGCGGGCCGCTTCATTGGCCAGTTCGACGGCGAGTTCGGTCGAGGCGGCACCGGCCCGGGAGGCCAGCCAGTTGGTATCATCGGTGATGAAGTTGGCTTGCACCCAGAACACCCGCGCCGCGTAATTCCAGTCTTCCAGCAAGCGACGTTCGGCGTCGGCCAAAAAGGCTTCCGCATCCGCAACCGTGACATCGGAAGCGGTGTCCTGGGCTGCGTTATCCACGGCAGATTCCGATGTGGAAGTCTCGGATGTTGTTGCGGTTTCTGCCGCCTGAGGCGCACAGCCGCCCAGCAATAAAAGTGTGCTGGCGGTGCCAAGCAGAAATTTTTTCATTCAGGTTTCTCCCGATCAGGGCGTTCGCCCCTGCGAATGGTTACCTACGAAAGGTGTTTCTCCCAGACGCAAAACCAGTGTGGCGGGATTGTCAATTTATTGGGCGCGGACAAGCGCCGATATCAAGACTGGGTCAATGGCTCGAGCAAAAACAAGAGAAAAAAGGCGAAGTCTCGGTAGTTTCACTATCTCTAATCGCAGATTCGCTTTAAGTTATTGGCACCATTTCGCGACGGGATGCTGGTTTTACGCTCGGTTGCGAGCGAACTGCATGGGGAGATTCTAATGAGACAATTGCTGATCGCCGGTTCGATACTGGCCCTAATGCCGGCGACCGCGCTGGCTGACGACATGTTCCGAGGCGTCAGTTCGCAGCTGGCCCATGACGGCCTGATGCGTATCCAATTCGATAATATCGAACCGGGCGTCATGCAGATGGAAGCCGGGGACCGGGTGACATTGAATTTCGGGTCCGGTTTCGAAGCAGAACTGGACCGGATCGGTTTGCAGGAAATGGGATCGCGGGTCTGGGTAGGACGTATCGCCGACCACACAATCCAGAATCGCGTGATCATCACGCAAACCAACGGATATACATTCGGGCAGATACAGGCTCCTGACGGGCTCTACTGGATTTATCCAGGCCGAAACGGTCATGAAATCCTGCGTGTGCCCGAAGATGCTGTCGAAATCGAGTTCGGCGATGACGGGCTCATTCCGACCGGCGACATGCTCGAATTCGTTGCTTCGGAAGGCCATAGCCACAGCCTGCCGGACGTTGGTGAAGCCGTAGCCGTCGGCTCCAACGGCACTATGGATATCGCGGTCTTTTACTCCGACAGCTTCGTAACCCGTTGGGGACTCGCGACCGGTGGCCGTATCCAGTATCTGATGGCGCTGCTCGATCAGGCTTTGATCGATTCCGAGACCGGGCTGCGGGCGCGTCTGGTGCACACCGACAGTGTGAGCATATCGACCGAGACTGCCGAACTTGCGCAAACGCTATACAATTTGACCGGCCTTGCGCCTTCGGGCGAAAGCGTCACCGAGGACCTCAGCGCGCTCCGCACAGCACGTGATACCTATGGCGCGGATCTTGTCGCCATCGTCATGCGGTCCCAAACCGGGCAGAGCAGCTGTGGTGTGGGCTGGGTGAATGGTGGGTCGGATGACGACATATCACCGACCGCCGACGATCATCTCGGCTTCTCGGTTTCGGCCGACTGGATCCGCGATGACGATTTCCCATCCGGCAGCTTCAGCTTCTGTTCGGATTCCACATTCGCACACGAGGTGGGTCACAATATGGGCTTTGCCCACAATGTCGAAGATGCCAGTAGCGGTATCGGTATGGGCGTCCGTGACTATGCGCACGGCCACCGTGTCGATGGCGAATTCCGGACGATCATGTCCTACAACTCCAGCACCGGCGAATCGCGTGTTAACTATTTCTCCAATCCGGACATCACGCTTTGCCCTGGCGGTGCAGCCTGCGGTATCGCGGCGCCCGGCGAAGTAAGCCATAGCGGAATTAATTCTCCGGCCACGAGTGATCCGGCCGACAATGCCCGCGCCGCGCGCGAGGAAAGTCTGAATATCGCCGACTTCCGCGCCGAGGCACCTCGGGTCGTCTCGTCGGTCTTGCCGATTACGCGGACGGTAGAGGTTGGCACAACCGCGACCGCGTTCGCTTCGGTGATCAATCCGGCGGCAACCGGATCAACGGCGACGGCTTGCGGATTGCGTTTGCCGGGAGCCTCCGGTTCGCAGTTCTCGTATCAAACGACGACGTCGGCCAATGCCTTGACCGGCACACCAGACACAACCACCAGCATCGCCGCTGGAGCCACGCAGAACTTCATCTTCAGTGTTACCAGCGCCGCAGCATTCGACGATAATGTCGATCAGCCCAGCGGATTCACCTCTGGGAATAACGAGACCGAGCTTTTCATCGAGGCCTTCTGCGGTAACAGGCGCTCGGCCGAGTACCGGTTGGGTCTGAACTCGCTGACCTTCCGCGCCACGACGTCGGCACCAACGGACATCATCGCCCTGGCCGCCACGCTGGCCGCCAATCCGGGCTATGTCGTTGTGCCGACGACCGGCAATATGGTCGGTGTGTTTTCGGTGGCGATCTCCAATGTTGGCGTCGCCGGATCCGTGACCGTAACGGCCGATACAGGATCGGAGTCGCTAGCGGTCGACGAAATCGAGATCTGCCAGACCGACTCATCCGGAGCGTGCACGGATACCCGTGAGAACAGCAAGACGCTGACTGTCGCGGCCGATGGTACGGCAACATTCGGCATCTTCGTACGGGGAACCGGTGGCGCGATTGCCAATGATCCGGCAGATAACCGCGTCTTCGTGCGGTTTGCGGCCGGCGGCGACCCGGTTGGCGCCACCAGCGTTGCAGTGCGGACAGACTAGGGTCTGCGGTCTGCAAGAGTTGGAAAGCCCGGCGGATTCTCTGCCGGGCTTTTCGCTTTTGTGCTCCGCGGCCTGACCTTTCCGAATATTCACGCCGGTTTATTCTCGGCCTCGGGACGCGGCGGCCGTTCTGAGCTTCGGCTTAGAAGAAGGAACACTGAACCATGAGAAACATCAGCGTCGCCTTGATCGTCGCGCTTTCATTGCCATCCGTTGCACTTGCCAATCCGCACGAGGTATTTGGGCTGTATGCGGTCGAAGACGGAACCTCGCATGTCGAAATTGCCGATTGCGGAGACGGCACGCCCTGCGGAACCGTTGTCTGGATCGATCCAGCTTCCATTGAGAGCGGTCTTTCGCCGGGAGAGGTAATGTCGCCGGCGACCGGAGAGCCGGTCCTCGGCCTGACCATCCTGAGAGGCTTGCGGGAGGCCCGGCGCGACTGGCGGGGCGGAACCATCTACAGCCCGTCGGCCGACCGCAGCTATGGTGCACGGCTGCGCCGCCTCGAGTCCGGATCGCTTGAAGTGAAGGGATGTATCGGCCCTGTCTGTCAGACGCAGATCTGGACTCCCGTCGCACGTTAGGCTGTCTGACAGGCCGGACAGACGGCCTGATCTCCTGGTCAGGATCGGTTATGCGCCGCCGCTGCCCAGTCGATGCGCGCGCTCGTCGATACCGTTCTCGTCGGGACGTAGGAGCATCTGTATGCGAAGGAGGTAACGACTTATGACCCGGCAAGATGCACTCGGCCATGTAGTGTGGCACGATCTCTTCACGCCCGACCTGGAAGCGTCGAAGCGGTTTTACGCTGAGCTTTTCGGTGTGGACTATGTGGTGGAGCATGCGTCTGATTTCACTTGGCATGAGGGGCCGGGCGATTTCACTCTGATACACGCGAATGGCGAAGCGCATGGCGGCATGATCAGCACGCCGGCGGGAACGCCGTCCTACTGGCTGGCCTATGTAATCGTGACGGACGTCGATCAGGCGGCGAAAACCGCCGTCGCGGCGGGAACGTCAATTGTGCGCGAACCGTTCGATGCGCCGGGCGTCGGGAGGAGCTGCGTGCTGCGCGATGCGCATGGTGCGCGCATCTGTCCTTTTGTCGCCGCTCACGGATATCCTCCGCCTAAAGGCTTGTTCGTGTGGGACGAGCTCCGGACGCCGGGCTTGGCCACCGTAGCGCCGATCTATTGTCAGGTTTTTGGCTGGGAGACGGCAGACGCCGCCGAGGCTTTGAGCAGACGGCGGACTGTCTTCCACGCCGCCAATGGCGATGCGGTCGCCGGCGCCGCGCGAGTTAATGAAAACAATTCGCAACCAATCGGATGGACTCCGTTTCTGGCCAAACCAGACCTTGTCCGGGCGGCCGAAAAGGCGGCGTCGCTCGGCGCCAAAATCGCGGGAGATACAATCGAATTGGGCGATGGCCGAGACGGGCGCCTTTTCGTCGATCCGGTTGGCGCGACCTTCGGTGTAACAAGCGTTTAGCCCGTCGCCCATCCGCACACTCACAGAAGGGTTTTCGCAAATGGAAAACTCAGCACCGCAAGCCGACATGCATCCGCAATCGCGCCGACTCTATCGGATCGCGTCGATCTCCGTCGTTCTCTTCGTGATTGTCGGCATGCTCGCCCCGCCACTGATCCTCACGAGTGTCGAGTACGACACGGAACTCCCAGGCAGAGAGCTTCTCGAATTTATCGCCGGGCATCGCAGCTGGTGGATCTGGCTACAAACGCTGACAATGGGCTCCATGGTGTTCCTAATCATTCCACTCATGGCCCTTTATCCGGCTCTGATGCATGGGGAGCGCGCTGTGGCTGGCATCGGCATTGTGCTCGCCATCAGCTGCCAAGTCTTGTTCATGGCGTATTTCCCCGTGGTTAACGGCTTGTTCTATCTAAGCGATCGCTATGTCGAGGCGACTGATCCAGCTTATCGCGCTTCGCTGGTCGGCGGCGCCGAGGCTCTGGTCGCGATGAACAATGTATACGGGACCAGCGACAGCATCTTTGCCATCAGCATCGCGATCATCTCCTACGCGATGCTGAACAGCGTATTCGCGCGCTGGATCGCCTATCTCGGCTTCTTCACCTGTTTGGCTGGCCTGGTGGGCGCCGCGCTGAAAGGACAGCTTGGTATTCTGTACCTCTGGTGGTGGGCTTTCTTCGTCGTCTGGTTTCTAGCGATCGGGGTGAAACTCGCCCAGCTCGGATGGTCACGGTTGAGCAATGGCGACATCAAGGTGCGCTGATACTCGCGCGGCTCGGCTGGTTAGATGCGAGAGCGTATTGGGCGCGCACCATTGCGAAAAGGACTGCCAGACTGAAAGCGCGTTGGGAACCCGCAACGCAATACGCGCTGGACGCGGTACAATAATCCGGATGCCGCAAAGTCATTGGCGCTGAATCGGTGCCGAATGGCGTTCGCACTTCTGTTCCTGCCTGGCGGAGGAGGAGGGATTCGAACCCCCGGAACCTCGCGGTTCAACGGTTTTCAAGACCGCCGCATTCGACCACTCTGCCACTCCTCCGCGAGCGGTTTGCCCTCATAGCGGTCAAGGCGCAGGGGAGGCAACCGCCAATTGCTTACGCTTGCTTCACGGTTTTGGCCTAGCCTTGAACGATCTTGTCCATAAGATGGAGCGTTCAGGTGGCGAGTCATTCACGGAGCCGGATCGTGATTGCAGCACTGGTGTGTGCGACGATACTGGGTGCTTGCTCGACGTCTCCATCTGCTTACGTGGTGCGTGGGATAACGGCAGGAGTTGCCGCGCCGACGGCCGGTCGTTCCACATCGCCAACATCGGGATGGACGGGCGAACAGAAGATCGGGCGTCCCTACACGATCAATGGCCGCACATACGTGCCGGCGCGCGATGACGACTATGACGCAACCGGCATTTCGTCCTGGTACGGGCCGAACTTCCATGGCCGGCCGACGGCCAATGGCGAGATATTCGATCAGAATGCGCTGACGGCGGCGCATCCGACTTTGCCAATCCCGGCGATGATCGAAGTCACCAATCTGGAGAATGGGCGTTCGACTGTTCTGCGATTGAATGATCGCGGACCGTTTGCGCGCGACCGGATTCTAGACGTCAGCCGCGCGGCCGCCGTGGAGCTCGGATTTCTTCAACAGGGCACAGCGCGTGTTCGTGTGCGGTATCTAGGCCCGCCGGAAGGAATCGAGCCGGCCGGCAATGTCGCGGACAGCCGTATCTACACCGTTCAGCAAGGCGATGGCCGGTTCCGGGTTCAAGCCGGGGCTTTTTCACAGCGCGCCAATGCGGAGGCCATGCGCCGGCGTTTGGCCGGTGAAGACGCCACTACCGTCGAAGAGGCGCAAGTCAACGGCCGCAACATCTACCGTGTCTTCGTTGGCGGAGACCTGTCGCGCCGCCAGGCTGATGCGCTGCGCCGAGACCTTGGCCAATTCGGCGTATTCGATGCCACTATTGTGGCGCTGAACTGATACCGGGCTTGCCGCGACGGCGCGCAGGCGTTTCAATCTCCTTCGACATCCCGACGGCTGACTGATTCCGCGATGGAGAGATGCGCGTGCGCCTTTTCGCCTTGTTCCTGTTATTGATTTTTGCACCGGCCGCCGCGAAGGCGCAGGAGTTTCAGACCACGGCCAGTCACGCCGTCATCCTCGATTACGAGACCGGTGAAGTCCTGTTCGATCATAACGCCAATGAGCCGATGCCGCCGGCGTCCATGTCTAAGCTTATGACATTGCTGATGGCGTTCGAAGCGATCGAACGGGGTGCGCTATCGATGGATGACGAGCTTCCGGTGTCGGAATATGCGTGGCGGACCGGAGGCGCGGCGTCGGGATCATCGACCATGTTTCTGGAAGTTAATTCGCGCGCCCGTGTCGACGACCTTCTCCGCGGCATCATTGTCCAGTCCGGCAATGACGCCTGCATCGTTATCGCTGAAGCACTCTCAGGTTCGGAAGAGGCTTTCGCTGCGGATATGACGGCCCGGGCTCGGGAGCTGGGCCTGGAAAGCGCAACGTTTTCCAATTCCACCGGCTGGCCACACCCCAATCAACGGATTTCAGCCGCTGATCTAGCCCGCCTGACCGCCATCATGATCCGTGACTATCCCGATCTCTACGAGATCTTCGCCGAGCGAGAGTTTACCTATAACGGCATCCGCCAATTCAACCGCAACCCGTTGCTCGCCGTGATGCCGTCCGTAGACGGCTTGAAGACCGGTCATACCGAGGAAAGCGGATACGGCCTGGTGGCCTCCGGAGAGCGCGACGGGGTGCGCCGCATCGTGGTCTATAACGGAATGGAAAGCGAACGTGCCCGCGCCTCTGAGGGCGAGCGGCTGATGCGGGCGGCGCTTACCGATTTCGAACTCGTTGAACTGGCGGAGGCAGGCGACATCGTCGGCGAAGCCGGGCTTTTTCTCGGACAGGCCGAGACGGTCCCGTTGGCGGTAATCGAGCCCGTGCGTTTCGGTGTCCATGTCCGCGCGCGGGACAATATTCGCGCTGAAATCGTCTATGACGGGCCGATTGCCGCGCCGGTTTCCGAAGGTGATATTATCGCTGTTCTTGAGGTCTCGGCTCCGGGCATCGAAACGCGCCGGTTCGATCTGGTGGCGGCAGAAAACGCCGGCCGGCAGGGCCTGTTTGGCCGGGCGATCGCGGGACTTGGCCGTCTGTTCGGACTGAATTGATGGCCAAAGGCCTGTTCGTCACGCTCGAAGGCGGGGAGGGCGCCGGAAAATCAACCCTCGCGCGGACCCTGAAAACGGCGCTTGAAGCCGAAGGACGGTCGGTTGTCCTGACACGCGAACCGGGTGGCACACCAGGCGCCGAGCAGATCCGTGATCTGCTCGTGCGCGGCGCGGCAGACCGCTGGTCGCCGATGACAGAAGCCCTTTTGTTCTACGCTGCGCGCGTAGACCATGTCGAAAAAGTGATCCGACCGGCAGTGGCAAACGGGGATATCGTGATCTCCGACCGGTTTGCCGACTCAACGATGGCTTATCAGGGTGCGGCCGGAGGGTTGTCGCTGGACCGGCTTCAAGAATTGCATGCGATTGTCTTGGGGGAATTCAAGCCCGATTTGACGGTGTTGATCGATATTGAACCCGAAACCGGCCTTTCGCGGACCGCCGGCCGGGATGGATCGGAAGCCCGCTTCGAATCCAAAGCCCTGGCTTTTCACGAGCGGTTGCGGGCAGCCTTTCGCGCTCTGGCCGAAGCCGAGCCGGTGCGTTTCGTCTGCTTGGATGGCGATCAGCCGCCGGCCGTTCTGGCCGAGCAAGCGCTGCAGGCTATTCGGGAGCGTTTGGGTCATGGCTGACAGTGACATCGAACCGGACACTGAGCCGGGCTGCGTACCACCGCGGGAGATTACGAGTCTTTTGGGCCATGTTGACGCTGTGCGGGCGTTCGACCAGCTACAGCAGGCCGGTCGTTTGCACCATGCCTGGATGATTGCCGGGCCCAAAGGCGTCGGAAAGGCCAGCCTTGCTTACTATCTCGCCGGAAAGCTGCTGGCGGGCGGCGAGGCAGCGCGTCAGAAAATCCGGGCCCAGGCGCACCCCAATTTGTTGACCATTCGCCGGCCTTGGGACGACAAGCGCAAGCGCTGGAAAGCCGAGATCACAATCGATGAGGTTCGCAAAGTTCCCGAATTCTACTCCCGCAGCGCGGGAGAGGCGGGCTGGCGGATCGCCATCATCGATTCGATGGATGAGCTAAACAATAATGCATCCAATGCGTTGCTGAAAACCCTTGAAGAGCCTCCATCAAAAGGACTGCTCTTTCTACTCACGCATTCCCCCGGCCGTCTTTTGCCGACAGTCCGGTCGCGATGCCGCCGGCTCGACCTTCGCCCGCCGCCTCGTGAAGAGAGCAAGAACTGGCTGGTGGAGCAACACGGTGTGGGACCGGCGGATGCAGACGCCGCGTTGGATATGGCCAATGGTGCCCCCGGACGCGCGCTCGCTTTGGCGCGATCCGGTGCGCTCGGGCTTGAAAAAGATATTGCCGAACTGATGGCGCTTCTTCCGCAATGGGACACCCAGCGTTCCCGGCGATTGGCGGCGAAGGTATCGGTCAAGACCGGCGAAAGCTTGCGGCCGCAATTCTTTTCCGCTCTAACCCGGCTGGCCGCACACCGCGCACGCGAGGCCGCTGCAGCCGGTCAGTCGCCCGATGCCTGGTTGCAGGCCTGGCAGCATCTGAAAGGGCTGGCCAGCGAAGCCGATGACATCTATCTCGATCCGAAACAGGCCGCCCTGGCGGCCCTGGCGCAGATCGAACACGCCGCGCGCGAGGCTCGCCGCTAGTCCATGCTGATCGACAGTCACACAAATCTGCACGGCGAGACCTATGCAGATGATTTGAATGAGGTGATGCAACGCGCTGCGGATGCAGGGGTCGGCGGTATGATCGCGATCTGTTGCCGGCTGACCGATTTCGAGCCGGTCTTGGCGATTGCCGAAGGTTTCGAAAATGTCTGGTGCACGATTGGCGCACATCCCCACCATGCCAAAGATCGTCCGGACATCACCGCGGACGAGCTCTTGGATATTGCGCAACATCCGAAAGTGATTGGAATCGGGGAAACCGGCCTGGATTTCCATTACGGCTATTCGCCGCGGGACGATCAGTTCCAAAGCCTATCAGCGCATGTCGAGGCGGCCCGACGTGGCGATCTGCCCTTGATCCTGCACACGCGCGATGCCGACAACGAAATGGCTGAATTTCTCGAAACCGAGATGGGGAAGGGGGCATTCCGGCCGTTGCTGCACTGCTATACGGGCGGAAATGAGCTGGCCCGGCGGACCGCCCGGCTCGGAGCATATTTTGCGGCTTCGGGCATCATCACGTTCAAGAAAGCTGACGCCGTACGCGAGGTCTTCCGCGATCATATTCCGCAAGACCGCATAATCATCGAGACCGATTGTCCCTATCTGGCGCCGGTGCCGCATCGTGGCAAACGCAATGAACCGGCCTATCTGCCGGACGTATTGACTGGCGTTTGCGAGACGCTCGGCTGGAGCCGCGACGAAGGGGCCCGGAAGACCACCGACGCATTCTTCCGGCTGTTTTCCAAGGCGGAGCGGCCATCATGAGCGAGGACGCGGTCTGGCGCCTGACGATATTGGGATGCGGGTCGTCGGGCGGCGTGCCCCGGCCGGATGGGGATTGGGGTGCATGTGACCCCGGCAATCCGAAAAATCGACGCCGCCGTTGCAGCCTGCTTGTCGAGTATGCGCGTGACGCTGGTCGGTTTGGCAAAGGCGAGCGTACCACCGTCGTTGTCGATACATCGCCTGATTTTCGCGAACAGATGCTATCTGCGGGCGTGAAACGTCTCGATGCGGTTCTTTTCACCCATGATCATGCGGATCAAACCCATGGGATTGACGATCTGCGGCCCTACGTGTTGCGCGCGCGGCAACGCCTTCCTGTCTGGATGATGCCCGAGACAGCTGCCAGCCTGACTGCGCGCTTCAGCTATATCTTTCATTCACGCCCGGGCTCGCCTTATCCCGCCATTCTCGATTTGTGTGAAGTCGACACGGAGCACGAGGTCTTTCACATACCGGGGCCTGGCGGCGACCTTCCGGTCTCCATGGTGCGGCTCGAACACGGCCGGATCCAATCCGCCGGCTTCCGGTTCGGCCCGTTTGGTTACGCTCCGGATGTGAGCGCGATCTCGGATGCGAGCTTTCGACTCTTCGACGGCATCCCGTGTTGGATCATCGATGCGCTTCGCGAGACGCCGCATCCGACTCACGCCAGTGTCAGCGACGCGCTGGAATGGCTCGCGCGCGTCAATGCCGGAAGGGGCGTGTTGACCAATCTCCATGTGGACTTGGATTACGATACGCTTGCGGGAAAGCTGCCTGAAGGTGTCACACCCGCTTATGACGGGCTGACACTGATGGGTCGCAGTAATCATGTTGAGGAACAATAAGATATATAATGTCTCATAATATACATTATGCGCATATTGACGCACCACGCCGGTTGACCTGCACCGATGCCTGAAGCGACTCCCCTGCAGCGCCTGCGCGGCATCATGGAGCGGTTGCGCGATCCTGAGACCGGTTGTCCATGGGATGTTGAACAACGCTTCGAAACGATCGCGCCCTATACAATTGAAGAAGCCTATGAAGTCGACGACGCTATCCGCCGCGGCGATATGGCGGATCTGAAGTCCGAGCTCGGCGATCTCCTGCTCCAGGTCGTGTTTCATGCAAGGATGGCGGAGGAAGCCGGTCTGTTCGATCTCGACGATGTTGCCGATGCGATATCCGACAAGATGATACGCCGCCATCCCCACGTGTTTGGAGACCATCATTACAGGGATAGCGCAGAGCAAACGGAAAGCTGGGAAGAATTGAAAGCCCAGGAGCGCAAGCAGAAAACGGGCTCTGACGGCTTGCTGGACGATGTTCCCCTCGCCCTTCCGGGTTTGAAGCGTGCGCAGAAGCTGCAAAAACGTGCCGGCACGGTAGGTTTCGACTGGCCCGATGCGGAACGGGTATTGGCCAAGCTGGACGAAGAGATTGCAGAGGTTCGCGACGCATTAGCGGCCGGCGACGCCGATGAAATTGAAGATGAGATCGGTGATTTGCTATTTGTTTGTGCTAATTTGGCGAGAAAAGCTAAAGTAGATAGTGAGGCGGCCTTGCGGCGAGCGAACGCCAAGTTCGAGAGACGTTTCCGTTATATAGAAGACTCGCTCAGAACACAGCAGCGTGACATTCGCGAGACCTCGCTTGATGACATGGAAGCGCTTTGGGTCGAGGCCAAATTACGCGAATAATCAGATCGCGTCCTCGAGATCCGGCACCAGTTCGGGAAACTGCGATGTGAATCGCCCGGCCGCTTCCGGCGACAGGCGGGTTCGCGCCGTCGTGATCCCGCTGTCGTCGACCTCTTCAGAGATCACCGCCCCGTGCTCGTGCAACCAAGCGATGGCGCGATGCTGGGACGCGTCGGCGGTCACCGTGAGGACAACCGACTTGGCGGCCATAGCGTGATCAATCTGCGCCAACAGGCGGTCTATTCCCTCTCCCGTCTGAGCTGAGACGCTGACCGCTGCGATGGCATCCTCGCTCTTATGCGGCAGGTCGGCGACACGGTCGGGATCGAATTCGTCATTCCAGAGATCGATCTTGTTAAAGACCTCGATCACCGGCTGGCCGTGTTCGGCGCCTGCATCGATGGCGTCGAGAATAGCCTCGACTTCGCGTCGCCGGACATCGAAGTCGACCGCTGAGACATCGAGAACATGCACAAGGATATCGGCCTCCCTCACCTCCTCCAGAGTAGCCCGAAAGGCCGCGACAAGTTCGGTAGGCAGGTCTGTGATGAAGCCGACAGTATCGGACAACAGCATCTGCGTGCCGGCCGGGGTCCGGAAGCCGCGAACGGTGGTATCCAACGTGGCGAATGGCATGTCCTTCGCAAACACGCCTGCACCCGTTATCCGGTTGAAAAGCGTCGATTTTCCGGCATTGGTGTAGCCGACGATCGCGACCAGCGGAAAAGGCGCTGTCTGCCGCGTCTTGCGATGTAAAGCGCGCGTGCGGCGGACGTCTTCGAGCTCGCGGCGCAGCTTGGCCATCCGGTCGGCCAGCATCCGCCGGTCGGCCTCGATCTGGGTTTCACCCGGGCCACCAAGAAAGCCGACGCCGCCGCGCTGGCGTTCGAGGTGGGTCCACGTCCGAACGAGGCGTGAACGTTCATAAGCCAGCCGCGCCAATTCAACCTGCAGCCGCCCCTCCTTGGTCCGCGCCCGCAGTCCGAATATTTCGAGGATCAGGCCGGTCCGGTCGATCACCTTGACCTTCCAGGCCTTTTCGAGATTTCGTTGCTGGACCGGCGATAGTGCCGCATCAATCACGGCGACGTTCACGCCGAGCGCTTCGATATGGATGCCCATCTCCTCCAGCTTGCCACGCCCGAAGAACCGGCCCGGATCAATCTTGCGCACCGGAGCGAAAGTGGATTCGACAACATCAAGGCCCAAGGCTTCCGCCAGGCCTGTTGCCTCTTCGAGGCGAGCATTTTCTTCGGGGTCGCTGGCACCCAATCTGGCGCGGATTACGATCGCCTTGTCCGCCGGCGTTTCGGTTTCAATCAAGCTGGGTCGTCTCCGCTATCCTGCTCTTCTTCGAAGAGAGAGACGGGTGCCGACGGCATGATCGTTGAAATCGCATGCTTGTAAACGAGTTGCGACTGGCCATCGCGGCGCAACAATAGGCAGAAATTATCAAACCATGTGACGACGCCCTGAAGCTTCACCCCGTTCACGAGGAAAATCGTCAAAGGTGTCTTTGTCTTGCGGACGGAGTTGAGAAAAACGTCCTGCAAATTGTTGCTCTTGCGTTCGCCTGACATGGTCTGCTCCTGTTATTCTTCTTTTTGGACCCGAACAGCCTTAATTCTGAAGGTGTTTTGACCGCCGCGCAACCAGCCAGACCGGTTGCCGCATTGCCGGAGCCTTCGATCGGTCCTTCGCGGTTGCGACATAGCGCTCGCGAAGCATTAGGGAGAAGCTTCCCGGATGGCCATTGCCGACCGGCTGCGAATCTATACGCACCACGGGCGTCAGAAATGAGGTGGCCGAGGTGATAAAAGCCTCCCGGGCTCGCAGGGCTTCGTCACGGGAAAAGGGCCGCTCCTCTGTCGCCAGCCCCTGTTTTTCTGCCAGTTCGAAGATGATGCGGCGGGTTATGCCGTTAAGGATATCATGGTCCGCCGCACGTGTGACGAGCACACCGTCCGCTGTGATGATCCAGGCGTTGGCCGCCGCCCCTTCGGTGATCATCCCGTCGCGGTCGATCATCCAGCACTCCGCTGCGCCTTCGGCGCGCGCCGCCTGTTTTGCCAATGCGTTCGGGAGGAGTGAAACGGTCTTGATGTCCCGCCGTGCCCAGCGCTGATCTGGCCGCGTGATTACCGCAATGCCCCGCTGTGCGCGGCTTTCGGCGGCATTGGCATTTGCCGATCGCGCGGTGATCACGATACTGGGCGGTACGGAGTCCGGTGGAAAGACGTGGTCACGCCGCGCGACGCCGCGGGATATCTGCAAATAGATCAAGCCATAACGGATGCGGTTAACGGCAACGATCCGTTGCAGGATCGCCGTCAATGCCGCGTCAGACAGCGGTTTGCGGATCTGGAGCTCCTTCAATGACCGCGCCAGCCGCTTCAAATGACCTTCGAAGTCTGTCAATTCGCCATCGATGACGCCCCAAACCTCGTAGACCGCATCGGCAAACTGATAGCCGCGGTCCTCGACATGCACGGCCGCCTGTGCGTGCCGCACGTATTGGCCGTTGACATAGGCGATGCGGGACATGGGGTCAGAATCTCCGGAACAGGGCAGCGATCGCGGCCAGACCGGCCAGAACTTCGAGCCGCCCGAGCACCATCAGAATTATGGCCATGATCTTGGACGCCGTCGACAAGTCCGACCATCCATGATCGGGCGACAATTGATCGTGCAGCGGCCCGGCATTCGCTAGCGCCGTCGAAGCGATGCTCCAGGCCGATTCGAAGGGTTCTCCGGCCAGAGCAAACAAGACCACCGAGATAGCGACCAATCCGATATAGCCCAACACAGTGACCCACAGAGCCAGCATTGCCGGATTATCGGCGGTCCGGCCGCGGTGCTTAACACTGACCACCCCAGAGGGATGGGCCATTCGTGCCAATTCGACGATGGCGCCGCGCGACAGAATGACCAGGCGGGAAATTTTCAGCCCCCCGGCGGTCGATGTCGCAGCCCCGCCGATCATCGCCGCGAGCACGGCGGCAAGCGGTGCATGCCCCGCCGCATTATCGACTGTGAAGCCGCTGGTCGAGACGACGAATACCGCGTCGGCCAAGATGGCCAGGGCGCTTGATCCGCCGCCAGTCCCGATCGCAAACAACACCGACAAGCCGGCGACCAGCAACAGCATGGCGAGCACATCGGTATCACCCGGTATGCGCCGCTGCGTGATGATGGCCCGGAGATAAGCAATGTTCATCGCCCCGATCAGGCAGATCAGCGTCAGCGTCGCGATGGCCGGCCCCGACACCTGGCCGCTCAACGGTCCGGACGAAACTGTGTACCCGCCGGTCGAAATCGCCGACATGGTCAGGCAGACAGCTTCAAAGGCCGGCACTCCGAATGCCGCCAGCACGAGATAGCCGATTGCCGCGAAACCCGCATAAATCAGAGCGATGCGGCGCGCAGCAACATGCAGGTTGGAGAAGATGTTGTCGTAATCCGCCGTCAGAAGGAAGGACTTCCGGAGTTCCAACCCCGCCTTGTCGAACGCCGCCAGCACGCCGGCTGCGGTCAACAAGGTGAGATACCCGCCGAGGAAGCTTAGAAGGCAGCGCCAGAAAATCAGCGTGTCCGGCACGGCTTCGGGGGCTGCCAGGATGGCGCCGGTCGTTGTGAGGGCTGAATAGGCTTCAAACAGGGCTTGCAGATAATCCATGCCCGGCGTGAGCAAGACAAAGGGGATCACAAAGAAGAGCGGCGTGATGATCCATAACGCCATGACGAAGGCCGACGCTTCGGCCGCTCTTGCGATCAGCTTCACTCCTGCCGAGGCCGACCATATCAGCCCGCCGGCAAACCCCAACATGGCGGCGGTGATGAGAAATGATTGTGCGGCGACATAGGCCCCTGTCGGAAGCGTAAAGAGCGCGATCAGCAAGATGACCAGCGCGAGGGCGGTCCACGTTTGCCCGAGGGGCCGAAGGACACCGAGCATAAACATGGCTGGCTAGAAATAATCCAGGCTGACCCGGAACAATCGTTCCACTTTGGAGACGGCCGAAGCTTCGGCGAACAACAACATCCGGTCGCCCTCTTTCACGATCGTATCGTCACCTGGCATGCAGATCTTGCCTTCCTGGACCAAGGCGCCGACGGTCACATTGTCCGGCAGTTCCAGCTCGTCGATGGATTTGCCCAACAAGGGCGATGTCGCCAGGACGACACCTTCCAGTGCTTCGGCCAGGCCGCCTGCAATCGACTGGAGGCCGGTAATCCGGCCACGGCGAATATGCTGCAGGATTGTCGAGACCGTGGTCGTGCGCGGATCAATGAACACATCGACATCGAGGGCGTCGCGGAGCGGTGCGAAGGATTGCTCATTGACGAGGCAGATGGCCCGCCCTGCCCCCACCCGCTTGGCCATCACGGCGCTCAACAGGTTCACCTTGTCGTCATTGGTCACGCAGATAATCAGTTCCGCGCGGTCCGCGCCCGCCTCGCTGAGCAATTCCGGCGTCAAGCCGTCGCCATGGAGGACAACGGTTTTCTTGAGCTGGTCGGCGGCGGCTTCGGCGCGCTGCTTATTCGCCTCGATCAGGCGCACCTTAACCCGGCCGAGCCGTTCCAGGGCGCGGGCCACATAGACACCGATATTGCCCGCCCCGATAATAACCACACGCCTCACCCGTTCGGTTTTCTGCCCGAATATCTGGAGCGCGCGCTCAAGCATGGCGGGCTCGATCGAGATGTAGATCTCATCGCCCGCGAGCAGCGGATCCGCGGCGGTCGGCACGAAGAGTTTTCCTTCGCGATTGACGCCGCACAGCGACAGGCGGAGATCTGGAAAAATGTCGCGGATCTGGTCGATGGACGATCCGGCGACCGGGCTGTCCTCATCCATCCGGATTCCCAGCAATTGCACGCGCCCGCCGGCAAACAGCGCCGTCGAAAAGGCACCCGGCGTTTCTACCCGCTGCAAGATTGACCGGCCCACCTCAAGTTCCGGCGAGATCACAACGTCGACCGGCAAATTGCCGGTCGAGAACAGGCCGCGCCAAGCGGGATCAAGATAGGATTGCGCCCGCACCCGCGCGATCCGCATGGGCGTCTTGAAAAGTGAATGCGCGACCTGCGCCGCGATCATGTTGGTCTCGTCGGAATGAGTGACCGCGACGAGCAATTCCGCATCGCCGACGCCGGCGCGTTCCAGCGCATCGGGGTGCGAGCCGTGGCCGACAATACCGCGGACATCGAGATCGGTCGTGATCTGGGAAATCAGCTCCGGTGACCAGTCGACCACCGTCACCGCATTACCTTCGCGGGATAGCGCCTTGGCAATGCCATAGCCAACGCGCCCTGCCCCACAAACGACAGCCTTCATGGCGTCATCCTTATTCCTCGGCGAGCTCGCCTTCCGAGCGGGCTTCAGAGGTATTTACCCCTAAAGACTTGAGCTTGCGATGCAAGGCGGAGCGTTCCATGCCGATAAAGGCCGCGGTCCGGGAAATATTGCCGCCAAAGCGATTTATCTGCGATTTCAGATACTCACGCTCGAATTTCTCGCGTGCATCACGGAGTGGCAAAGCGATCATCCGTTCAGCGTCAAAGCCCGCATCGTCGGTTTCGCGGCCCGCGACTTCCGATGGCAGCGAATCGAGCGTGATGACGCCTTCATCATTGCCGGACGAAAGAATAAGCAGCCGTTCGACATTATTGCGGAGCTGGCGGACATTGCCCGGCCAGTTGTGCGCTTGCAGGGCGGCCATTGCATCATCGCCGATTTCGCGTTTGGGAAGGCCCGAATAGGCGGTGATCTTCGACAGGAAATGGCGGACGAGCAGTGGGATATCCTCGCGGCGTTCAGCCAATCCCGGAACCTCGACCGGGACCACGGCGAGCCGGTGATAGAGATCCTCGCGGAACAAGCCTTTGGATATGTGATCGCGCAGATTCCGCGAGGACGATGAGACTACCCGGACATTGATGCGCACATCCGCACTGCCGCCGATCCGGCGGAAGCTGGAATCGACCAGCATGCGGAGCAATTTGTTCTGCGTTGCCACCGGCATGTCACCGATCTCGTCGAAAAACAAAGTTCCGCCATGCGCGCGCTCGAGCAGGCCGATCTGACTGACAAGGCCCTGGTCGCTTTCGGCACCGAACAATTCCTGTTCGACGCGATCGGGCGCCATCCCGGCCGCATTCACGGCAACAAAGGGCGCTTTCGACCGCGGTGAGCTGGCGTGTATCAGGCGTGCGACGACCTCCTTGCCGCTTCCCGCAGGTCCGCTGATCAGCACGCGGCTGTTGGTGGGCGCGACGCGTTCGATCAATTGACGCAGCTGCGTAATCGCGCTGGACTTTCCGATCAGCTCGGTATCGCCCGCGCCTTTTGCCTTCAGCTCCGCATTTTCGCGGCGCAGCTGGCTGGCCTCCATCGCCCGCTCAATGGTCAGGATGAGCTTGTCGCTCTTGAACGGCTTCTCGATGAAATCGTACGCGCCTTTGCGGATCGCCGCGACAGCGGTTTCAATCGTGCCATGACCGGAAATGACGATGACCGGCAATTCCGGATCGACCTTCTTCATTTCCTCGAGCAATTCAATGCCGTCGAGGCGACTGCCCTGCAGCCAGACGTCGAGGATTACCAGCGACGGTTTGCGGGTGCGCAAGGCATCCAGCGCATCGTCCGCATTGGCCGCCTCGCGGGCGTGATAGCCCTCGTCTTCCAGCAAACCGGCGACGAGATCGCGGATGTCTTCCTCGTCATCAACAATGAGAATGTCGTTTGCCATGTCTCACACCTGGGCAGTTTCCGCCTCGGAAGCGATATCCGGGCCAATTTCAGTGGATAGCGGGAATTTCATGCGCACGATGGCTCCGGGGCCGGTCTCGGGAGTGTCCAATTCGAGCCGTCCGCCATGGTCTTCCATGACGCGCTTGACGATCGCAAGACCCAGCCCCGTGCCCTTCTCGCGGGTGGTCATATAGGGCTCGGTGAGCCGGTCACGATTGGAGATGGGCCAGCCCAAACCATTATCAGTAATGGTGATTTCAGCGAAACCATCGACCGTGCCCAGCGTCACCAGGATGCGTCCTGGCGAGTCATTTTCGGCGTCGCCTTCGGCGCGTGAAATGACGCTTTCCGAAGCGTTCTTGACAATATTCGTCAGCGCCTGCGCAGCGAGGCGCTCGTCGCACTCGGCCGCGATGTCGGAAGCATTCTCGTCAAACTCGACAGAGATGGACGGCGTGGCGACGCGTTGCGCAAAGACGACATTTCGGATGAGTTCGCGCAATTCGACGCGTTCGATCTTCGGCTGCGGCATCCGGGCGAAAGACGAGAACTCGTCGACCATCCGGCCGATATCGCTGACCTGGCGGACGATGGTTTCGACGCAGCGGTCGAAGGTTTCACCGTCCTCGTCATCGATCTTCTTGCGATAGCGGCGCTGCAGGCGTTCCGCCGACAACTGGATCGGCGTGAGCGGGTTCTTGATCTCATGCGCGATACGGCGCGCAACATCGCGCCATGCTGCGCTGCGCTGCGCGGCCACGAGCCGGCTCACATCATCGAAGGTGATGATCAGTCCCGCCTCAGGGTCGAGGCCGGCGCGCACGTTGAGGCTGATCGGATGATCTTCATGCTCTGAGAGCTCAACCTGCGATTCTGCAAGTTCACCCGCGCGCTGACGTGCCTGGATCGCGACACTTTCGAGTTCCGGTGACACGCCAGCCAACTTCTTGCCGATGAGGTCATCCTCAGACCGGCCGAGCAGATCACAGGCCGGGCGGTTCACCAGGGTGATATTGTCTTGATCGTCAAGACCGATGACACCCGCACTGACGCCGGACAGCACGGCTTCGGTGAAGGCCCGCCGCCGCTCCGATTGGTTGTGCGCCATGACCAGTTCACGCCGCTGGCCGCGAAGCTGCCGGGTCATCCGGTTGAAAGCGCGGCCGAGCGTGGCGATCTCGTCATCCTCGCGTTTTACTTCCACACGCGCTTCCAGATTGCCCTGGCGCACCTGCTCGGCCGCCCGGACGAGGCTCGAGACCGGGCGGACGACGCGGTTTGCCGCCGACAAGGCCAACCATATCGCGCCCAACAGGATCAGGATCGCGGTCTCGATATAGACGAGGACGAACACCAGGCGGGTCTCGGCTTCGCTTTGCGTCGCGGCGCGATAATCGTCCAGCGCCGCCTGCGCGCGTTGTAACAGTGTGAGGTCGATGTCGAGCGTGACGTACAGAAAGGTGTCGCTGTAGGCCGGCAAGAGCAGTAGCGCCCGCAAGGCAGGATCGTTGGCCGCCAATTGGTCTGGATCAGACACGCCGAGGTCGCCGCCCCGCGCCAATTCGAATAGCCGGTCAGATGGAGGAACAAATGGCGGTGCATTTGCGCGTTCAGCGCGTGTGCGAATACCCCCCTCGCCATCGACGAGGTAGGCCGAGTCGAAACCACGGATAATGGCTTGCCGGCGGAAGTATACGTCGTAAGTGGGGCGATCATCGGAGAACGCAGCAATCGCTTCGGGATCACTGATATCGCCAGCCATCAATGTAACTTCGCGAAGCGCTTCATTGGCTTGCTGCTCGACGATGGAGCGCGCGGTGCTGGCCGCGGATTCCACGACGGTATTCACGCGCTCGCCGAACCAATACTCAACGCCCCGTGTCAGCACGCCACCGAGAAACAGCGCCATCAGGATCGCTGGAGCAGCCGCAGCAAGCGAGAACATGGCAACGAAGCGCAGATGCAGGCGCGGGGCCGGCTCACCGTATTTGCGGCCGGCAAACCGCCGCGCCACGCGATAGCCAACGAGCGCTGCCAGGGCGAGCAGCACAACAAGGTTTCCGATGAGGAGAAAGATCAGATTGCGGCGGCCGGGGAAAGTCTGATCGTCGCCGAAGATCAAAATGCTGGCGGTATAGACGATCAGGGTCAGCGAAATCGCCACGCCGGCCCATAGCCCGAGTGCCAGCCCTCTTGGCAAGGACAGGGGTTCGCCGTGTGTCTGTGGCGTGTTATCGATCGTATCTGCCGACATTTATTGAATAATTGCCGAGTTGTTGCCGCAGATCAACGACCTTGTGTCGTTCAGGTCACAGTTATCAGGCGGCCAGGGCTATTTGGTCTTCTATCTGGCTAAGCAAGCGCATGGCTTGGCCCGGGTCTTCTGCGCGGCACAGCGGCTGGCGCAGGGACGGTAGCGCCGGTATTTCGCTGGCGAGAAAAGCAGCGAAGTGCTTGCGCATCATCCGCAGTCCGATGAAGTCGCCATAAAAGCGGGCGGAGGCGTCGAGCTGCGCCTTGAGTCCATCGATCTTCTGTGTCAGCGGCAAAGGCCGCGCCTGACCTTTTATTTCCGCATCGAGTTCACCGATCAACCAAGGCCGGCCCTCTGCGGCGCGGCCAATCATGACGAGGTCGGCACCGGAAGCAGCTTTTGCCTGCGCTGCCGATGCGGCATCGCGGATATCACCATTCACGACGACGGGCAGGCGGACGGCCGATTTGACGTCCCGGATCCGGCGCCAATCGGCCTCGCCCTTGTAGAATTGCTGGCGTGTGCGGCCGTGAACCGTGATCAGCTGTACGCCTATGGCTTCGGCGCGCTGGGCCAGTTCAGGCGCATTGATCGACGTCTCATCCCATCCCAATCGCATTTTCAGCGTCACCGGAACAGAGACCGCACCGACGGTCGCTTCGATCAGTCGCTGTGCATGGTCGAGATCGCGCATCAAGGCCGAGCCCGACAGCCCGTTCGTTACCTTCTTGGCGGGGCAGCCCATATTTATGTCGATGACGTCGGCGCCCTCATTTTCCGCAATGCGCGCCGCTTCACGCATCCAACGCGTTTCCCGGCCGGCGAGCTGAAGAATTTTCAGGCCCGACCCGTCATCCAGCGCGGCTTTGCTCCAGGCTTGTTTACCCCCCGTAACAAGCTCCTCGCTGGCGACCATTTCGCTGACCACGAGCTCAGCACCGAAAGCCCGTGCCTGTTGCCGGAATGGCAGATCGGTTATGCCCGACATCGGCGCCAACATGGCGTGGGCGCTAACGCTATGAGGTCCGATCTGGATCATGGGTGCGTGCGGTCTCTGGTCTCGGAAGCGGGCGGAAACTATAGAGGTCACCGAGAAAGCTCAAGCAGGGATAAAAAGCCGGGTGAGCCAGACCACGACAGCCGCCGTGATTGTCGCTGCCGGACGCGGTCAACGTGCAGGCGGCGGCGTCCCCAAACAGTACCGCCTGCTCGACGGCGAGCCTGTTTTGCGCCGTACGTTGTGGGCATTCTGCGGGCATCCGGACATTGGTTCGGTATGCGTGGTTATCCACCCCGACGACAAGGGATTATTTGATAAAGCAGTTGAAGGTTTGCCCGTAACTTATTGCTTTGGTGGTGACACACGGTCGCAATCTGTCCGGAACGGCTTGGATAAACTGATGCCCGCCATGCCCAAGCGCGTCCTCATTCACGATGCCGCCCGGCCTTTCGTGACGCAGGATCTGATCGCACGTCTCATAGACGCTCTGGATGCAGCACCGGCGGCGATCCCTTACATCCGGCAGACCGATGCGACCTTTGTCCGTGACGGAAATCGCATCGACCATTCCGTCGACCGCAACACGCTGGTTCGCGCACAGACACCGCAGGCCTTCGATTTTGACGCGCTGCGGAAAGCGTTTGAGACAGCAGTGAACACATCCTACCCGGATGAGGCCAGCCTGGCCCGCGCCGCCGGCCTTGAGGTGGCGCTTATCGAAGGCGATCCGGACAATATCAAGCTGACCTATGCACGCGATTTCGGGCAGGGCCCGCGCGTACCGGCCTTCCGCTTTGCAACAGGATATGATGTGCACCGGCTGGGTGCCGGCGACGGTGTCTGGCTGGGCGGGGTCTTGATCCCCTGCCCTTACCGCCTGATCGGGCATTCCGATGCCGACGTTGCGCTGCATGCATTAACCGATGCCATTCTCGGCACAGTTGGCGCGGGCGATATCGGCCAGCATTTTCCGCCATCGGATGACCGCTGGAAAGGCGCCTCATCCGACGCCTTCCTGCGGCATGCGGTCAACCTCGCGGGCGAAGCCCGTGCGCGCATCGTGCACGCGGATCTTACGCTCATTTGCGAAGTGCCGCGGATCGGGCCGCACCGGGCGGCCATGAAAATGCGGATTGCGGAAATACTGGAGATTTCCGAAGCCGCCGTGAATATCAAGGCGACCACGACGGAAGGGCTCGGATTTACCGGCCGGCGCGAAGGCATCGCCGCGCAGGCGAGCGTGACGGTGCAGATCGATGAATAGTATTGATGACGACATCACGGCGCTGGCGGCGGCTCTGGTCGAGGCCGCCAGGACAAAGGGCTTGAAGCTGGCCACAGCAGAGAGCTGCACAGGAGGTCTGGTTGGCGGCGCGATCACGCGTATCGCCGGCTCGTCGGATGCCTTCGACCGCGGCTTCATCACCTATTCCGATGCAGCGAAAATGGCGCATCTCAATGTTTCGGAGGACACGCTCAATGCCGTTGGGGCCGTATCGGAAGCGGTCGCCCGGGAGATGGCCGTTGGCGCCCTCGCCGCTTCCGGCTGTGATATGGCGGTCTCTATCACCGGGATTGCCGGACCGGGCGGCAGCGACCACAAGCCAGCCGGGCTTGTGTGGTTTGGCTTGGCAATGGCTGATGGCCAGGTCCTGACGCGCGAACGGCATTATGGAGATATCGGACGCGATGCGGTGCGTCAGGCTTCGGTCCGCGAAGCGCTGGACTTCCTGCTATTCGGTGTAGATCGTCCGTAGATCGCCGTATTCGCGTGCACCGATGGTGGGATAGCGCCGGTCGGCTTCAGCGACGAAATGCTCGATCAGGCTGCGCACGGCGCGGTCCTTATTGGCGTTCAACAGCATTCCCAGAACTATGTTGGCAAACTCGAAGGTGAGCGAGAAGTCGATCCGGGTCGAGCCATCCGGCAAGGCGGTGAGCCGCCAGCAGTTTTCCAGGGTTCTGAACGGGCCGTCCACCAGATTGACGCTGATCTCCATCGCTTCCGCATCGGCATCGACACGTGTGATGAATCGTTCGCGTGCAATTTTGAACCGGACCAGCGCTTCGGCAGTGAATTGACCGCCTTTGGCGGTATCGCCGTGGCGTTCGACAATCCGCAGATTGGTCAGATAGGGGATAAAGTCGGGGTAGCGTTCGACATCAGAGACGAGCTCGAAAATGTCGGTCGCGGCGTGACGCGCGCGCAGGGTTTCCGTGACCGTCGTTGGCATTACCGTGTCAGGCTGTCTTCGCGGGCTTTCCGCAAGCGCTTGAAATCGTCGCCAGCGTGATAGCTTGAGCGGGTCAGCGGGGTCGCTGACACCATCAAGAAGCCTTTCGCCCGTGCGATGGTCTCGTAAGCCTTGAACTCTTTGGGATCGACGAACCGTTCAACGGCGGCATGTTTCCGCGTCGGCTGCAGATACTGGCCTATGGTTAGAAAGTCGATGCCGGCCGATCTCATATCGTCCATCACCTGCATGACCTCTTCCTTGGTCTCGCCAAGGCCGACCATTAGCCCCGATTTCGTGAACTGCGACGGATCGCGTTCCTTGACCCGTTCGAGCAGTCGCAAGGAGTGGTAGTATCGTGCACCCGGCCGGATCGATAGATAGAGCCGCGGGACGGTTTCAAGATTGTGGTTGAACACGTCCGGCTTGGCATCGATCACCGCTTCCACGGCACCGGATTTTCGCAGGAAATCCGGCGTTAGAATTTCGATCGTCGTTGCCGGCGAAGCGCTGCGGATGGCGTTGATCACATCAACAAAGTGCTGGGCTCCGCCGTCATCGAGATCGTCGCGGTCGACCGACGTGATCACCACATGTTCGAGACCCATTTTGACGACGGCGTCGGCGATCCGATTGGCTTCATCGTGATCGACGGCGTCCGGCAAGCCGGTCTTGACGTTGCAGAAGGCGCAAGCCCGCGTGCAGGTGTCTCCGAGAATCATGAAGGTGGCGTGCTTCTGCGCCCAGCACTCGCCGATATTCGGGCAGCCCGCCTCTTCGCAAACCGTAACAAGCGCGTTGTCTTTCACGATCTTGCGGGTTTCGGCGTAATCCTTGCCGATCGGTGCGCGCACACGGATCCAGTCCGGCTTCCGCTGGACCGGATTGTCCGGGCGATGCTGCTTTTCAGGGTGACGGGGCTTGGGGCTCTCCGCCAGGGTGTCGATAAGATTGGCCATTGAAGCGCAACATGGCGCTTGTTGCGGGCGGCTTCAAGCGCCGCCCGCAATCGGAAATCACACTGCCGCAGCTGGCGATGCCGCACCGCCATCCGATGCCGCCGCCGGTCCGTCGTCCTTGCGGCCGAAAGCAGCGAACGTCCAGGCACCGAGCCCGATCCAGGACAGGATGATGCCGGCGATCACCGCCAGTGGGGGCACCACCCAGAGCGCGGCCACGAGGATCAGCACGATCAGGAGGCCGAGCACGCGCATGCCGGTTCCGGATTTACGCACACCAGTCCGCTCGAGGAAGAAGTCGCTGATGGCGATAGCGCCAAGCGGATAAGCCAACATCAGCACCAGCAGCGCGAAGGTAATCCAGAACGGGATCAGGATGACGCCCACCAGGGTGATGGCCAGCAAAACAATGCCGGCGACCAGCAGCATGATCCATCCCATCGGGAACAGGAACAGGCCTACCAGCGCCGAAAGCATTGGGCGTTGGCGGAATTTCCGCGAGACGCGCGCCACGCCGCGCGGCATCAGCAGGAGCGCCAGCACGCCGAGGATGAAGTCAAAGGCGATTCCGGCAGCGATAAAGAAAGGTGTTGCCGGAACGATATCCAGGTCGAGGTCGGCCAGATTGAAATGGGCGCGATCCCATTCAATGTCCACGTCGCTGAAAACATACTCGACGCCGCCCACGATAGTGGCATCGGATGCAATCTCGGCTTCGACCGGGCCGCGGTGTTGCAGGCGGCCATTGATGACGGTCCCGGGCTCAACGATCAGCCGCGCTGCCTCGATATCAACATCCCCATTGATCTGGCCCGAAATCACGACCTCCTCGGCGAATACTTCGACATTGGACAAGAACCGTCCGGACAGGATGACCTCCTTGCCGGAAATGTCGGCTTCGCGCGTGACCACGCTGGTGCCGGACATCACAAACCGGCCGGCCGCTACATCGAGCCCGCCGCCAATGGTGCCGGAATAATTGACGAATCCGCCGCCCATATCGGCGTCGCCACCGATATCCATCATGACATCGACGGCGCCGCCGCCGATTTCCGCATCGCCGCCTGTTCGGCCCGCGATTTCGACATTACCGCCCGCGAGATGGGTATCGCCGCTGACATCCAGTTGCGCTTCGATACTGCCCGCGAAGATTTCGACATCTCCCCGGACGACGCCCGAGACTTCGGCCGATCCCGCGATAATGTCGAGATTGCCATCACGGTCGATATTGGTGAGCTCGACATGCCCGCCAAATTGTTGTGCGCCCGCTGTTACGCCGGATGCGACTGCCAGCCCGGCAGCCAAGAGAAGCGTGCGAATGAACATATTCACCTCCGTTCGCCCCCCGGCGTATGGGATGCGGTTGAAACCGGCTTAGCGGCCATAGGGTTCCAGCAAGTCGTCACAATCACGATTGCCGATCTCTTGATATGTTACCAATGAGTGGCTGATACCATCGGCGATCTCTGGCGGCTGTTCGGCAAAAACTGCCAAATTGCCTGTCAATTCTGCGTTTCGCGTGATCTCGACGCGCCGTGCGCATACGGCGCTGCCTTCTCCGATGCGGCCGCCAATGCGGATACGTTGATGACCGTTATCACTCGACCACTGCCAGCCGCGGCGCGAATGCGCGATCGCCATCAGGCGCCCGTCGATCCCGCCGGCAATGTCAATCCGGCTGCCAACAAGATCGGCATCGCCCGAAATATGTGCGCCGATATCAAGATCGCTTCCGGCGACCGCGAGATCGCCTCCAATTCGTGTGTCATCCGTGAGTTCGACATCGCTGCCGGCGATTTCAAGATTGCGGTCAATGCGGCCGTCGACGAAAACATCGCTGCCGGCGATCGACAGCTCGCCGTGCGTCGATCCCATCCAAGACACGTCGCTGCCCGCGATATCGACATCTTCACCGGCCTCGCCAGACCAGGTCACATCGCTGCCGGCGATATTCGCGCGGCCGCCGACACGCCCTTCGAATTCGACGTCCGAACCGGCCAAGGACATGTCGCCGCCGATATTCGCGCGAACCTCGAGGTCCGAGCCGACCAGTGACAAGTCACCACCGATCTCGCCCTCAACTGTCATGTCGCTGCCCATCAGGCTGACATCGCCGTCCTGTTCGAAACGATGGTATCCGTCGTGCGCGCGATGACCGTCGGCGTGACTGAAATGAGCGGTCGCGAGAGCGCTGTCCATGCATCCGCCAAGCGGCAGAGCACCTGCGACGGCACCCACAGCAAGAAACGTCTTCATGCCTGAAATCTCCAGACTCGAGAGGAAACAACACGGTTTCCCCACTCGCTCCCCAGCGATGAATCATTTCATAGCATATCGAAATTCGATATGAAAGCAATTTTTCGTTTTTCGATAAATTTTTGCAGCGCAGCTCGCCAAAAACCCCACAAATGTGAACGGAATTTCGGGCTTTTCTTGAGCGGGCTGAAGGCCTAACCTTAGCGTCAAGCAAGAAAAAACGCGTTCAGCGCGTCTCACGGGGAGAATCGTATGACGGACCGCACCAAAGCGGACGACCATTCTGTCATGAACCAAGACGACCTTCCGGTCGCGGCGGATACCCGGCCGGATGTATCGGCAGATATAGCGGACCCTCTGGAATCCGCTCCGGCTATCGACGAACCATCGAGCGACCTTACCACCGATGGCGACCATCCTCCGCCGGTCGACCCGTCTTCCTGGCCCCATATCGAAGGCGAGCCTTTCAAGCTGTCGCGGGCCCGCAAGACCGTGCTGCAAGCGTTGCTGCGGGCCAAGAACAAGGCAGGCGGCAAAACCACCGTCATCATAGATGCCGACGGACGAAAGCTCGACTATAACGAGATCCTGCGCGCGACATTCGCGCTGGGATCGGCGCTCGCGCGGCATACCGAAAAAGGCGAGAAGGTTGCGGTACTGCTGCCGACCGGTGCCGGGGCCGGCATCGCCTTTTTTGCCCTGAATGCCTATGGCCGGACGCCGGCCATGCTCAACTTCACGGCGGGTGCGAAAGCGATCAAGGCGGCCTGCCGTGGCGCACAGGCCACCAAGATCGTCACCGCACACAAATTCATCGAACTGGGCGGACTAGAGGAGCTGGAACGCCAGCTGCTCGAAGATCACGAGCTGATTTACCTTGAAGACGTGCGCGAGGAGATTTCCACCGTCGACAAATTGCGCGCGGTCCTAGGCCCCCTCTTTCCAGGTTTCGTGGCAGCGAGGACCTCGCCTGAGGAGACCGCGGTCATCCTGTTTACCTCCGGCACCGAGGGCGATCCCAAAGGCGTGGCGCTTAGCCATGTCAATCTGGTGGCGAATGTCGAGCAGGCGCGCGCCCATGTCGACATTTTGCCAAGCGACATCGTTTTTAATTCACTGCCGACCTTCCACAGTTTCGGACTGACGGGGGGGCTGCTGCTTCCGCTGCTGGTCGGCATTCCGGCGGTGCTGCACCCCAGCCCGCTGCAAGGCAAGACGATCATGGAACGGGTGCGCAAGACCAAAGCCACGGTTCTTTTTGCGACGGACACCTTCCTCAATCAGTACGCCCGCGTCGCCGAAAAAGGCGATTTCGACAGCCTTCGCTTCGTCGTCTGTGGAGCCGAGCGGGTGAAGGATGAGACGCGGACCATGGTGCGCCGGGAATTCGACCTTCTGGTGTTGGAGGGGTATGGCGCGACAGAGGCTGCGCCGGTAATTGCCGTCAACCAGCCCGAGCGTAACAAGCCAGGCACGGTCGGCCGCCTCATCCCCGGGATGAAGGCGCGGCTGCAGCCGGTGGAGGGCATTGCAGATGGCGGGCGCTTGCACGTTAAGGGCCCGAATGTGATGCAGGGCTACATCTTCCCGAGCGAGCCGGGCGTGATCCATCCACCTGAAGACGGCTGGCACGACACGGGCGACATCGTCACCTTCGACGAGGAAGGCTGTGTCCAGATCCGCGGCCGTCAGAAGCGGTTTGCGAAAATCGGCGGCGAGATGGTGTCACTGGCGGTGGTCGAGAATATTGCCACCTCGCTCTGGCCGGACTGCCTGCACGCCGCTGTCACCCTGCCCGACAACAAAAAGGGCGAGCAGGTGGTCATCGTCACCGAATATGCCAATGCCGAGCGCAGCGACATGGTCGCCTTCGCACGCAGTCACGGCATTGCGGAGCTGGCCATCCCGAAACGGGTGATCCCGGTCTCCGAGATTCCCGTTCTGGGCACGGGCAAGATCAATTATGTGGCGATCGAGAAACTGGCGCGCGGCGAGGATTAGTCGCGGCAGCGCGCCCGGTCACGTTCAACATAAGTGATATTGCCGGCGTCAAATCCGTCCGGATAGTCCGGCGGGCTGTCGGCGAGTACGGTCAGCGGCGCGTTGACTTCCGCACCTTCCATAAACCGGACGTCGTGCGCACAGACTTCGCCGCCCGCATTCAGGACACCGCGGATTTCGATCTCGCTGCGATCGCGGCGGCGGAACAAGCCCTCGCGGCTACTGCCCTGAAAATCGACCTCGCCGTCCGCAATACCGGAAAACTCCATATCGCCGAAATCGATATCCAGCCTCGACATCGCATGGCCGGCAAAATCGAGCGCGCCGACGGCGATCTCGGTATCGCCGGTCATGACGGAGCGCGCACTGACCTCAACGGCGCCACCGGAAATCTCGGTTACGCCTCCAATCTGGAGATCGATCTCGACGGCTCCGCCACTCAATTCGGCATCGCCGGCAACACTGCCAAAGATCGAGATCGCGCCGCCGCTGGCTTCGAGGTCGCCGCCAACTTCTGCGTCGATATCCACGGCCGCACCGGAAACCTCCAGGTTCCGGCCAAAGGATCCGCTGACATCGACGGTCGCGCCCGAGAAAGAACCGCTGCCGGTGACATCGCCGGAATAATCCACGGTGATTCCGGACATCGATACGTTCTGGCTCTGGGCCAGAGCGGGGGATGCGGCAAGCACGCTGCAAGCGGCCGCCAGCCAATAATTACGTGTATTCATTTCAAGCTCCCTTCAGGATCAAGAGAGCCCCTTCCGGCCCGCACTGTTCTTAAAATCGGCGCCGAGATCAAGGGGCGCGGGTCTAGCCGCGGCGAATTCGGTCGCAATCACGCGAGCCCAGGGGCTCGAATTCGATCGCACCATCCCAGTCGGGCTGTTCCTCGGCAATCACCATCAACGGGCCACGGCTTTCAGCATCGCGCCGGAAATCGACATGCCGCGCGCAGATATAGCCACCTTGCTCCAGGATGCCTGAGACGATCACGCGGCCATTGCGGCCCTCGCCACCGCTGCCGACCACACTTACGGGTTGCGCAAAGCGTCCCTGAAGAATCATACGGGCGCCCATTGCATCGAGCTCTCCGAGGATGTCACCGTCAATCGTCGCGCGGACGCCGGCGACTTCAAGACGACCACCGAAATGTCCATCTATATACATGGTTGCGCCCGCAATTTCCGTGTCGCCTTCGACCCGGCCCGTGAAACGGATACGCGCGCCTTCGATATTCAGATCGCCGCCCACCTGCGCATCGGATACGACGTTTGCGCCGGCCAGCGATAGGTCGCGATCGATGCGGCCGTGAGCATCAACGAACATGCCGGAATATTCGGCGCTTCCGGTCGTATCCACGTTGCCAGACGCAATGAGACCGGCACGCTCGATGGATCGATTGTTCGCCGGACCAGAACTGGAATAGCTGCAGCCGGCCAGCGCAATAGCGGAGGCGGCAAGGCAATAAATGGCTTTCATGGCGGTGCTCCCTGCATGGACCCGAGACGGGCCTTCACAATCTAGATGCAGGCACAGGCGCGTTTGGATGCGTCCTAGATGTGCAGGACTCGATTGTATGCGTCGAGCACGCTCTCATGCATCATTTCCGACAGGGTCGGGTGCGGGAAGATGGCGTGCATCAGCTCCTGCTCCGTCGTCTCGAGCACTTTTCCGACCATGAATCCCTGGATCAGCTCAGTGACTTCCGCACCCACCATGTGCGCCCCGAGCAGCTCCCCGGTCTTGGCATCGAACACCGTCTTGATCAGGCCCTGGTCCTCGCCGAGCGCGATCGCCTTGCCATTGCCGACAAAGGGGAAGCGGCCGACCTTCACCTCATGCCCGGCCTCCTTGGCCTTGGCTTCGGTCAGGCCGACGGACGCCACTTGCGGATGGCAATAGGTGCAGCCCGGAATGTTGCTGACCTCCATCGGATGCGGGTTTTTTCCAGCGATCTTTTCGACGCAGATAATGCCCTCATGGCTGGCCTTGTGGGCAAGCCAGGGCGCGCCGGTGACATCACCGATCGCATAGAGCCCTTTCACATTGGTCGCGCCATAAGGATCGATCACGATGTGGCCGCGCTCGGTCTTCACGCCGAGATCCTCGAGCCCGATATTCTCGATATTCCCCGTAATACCGATGGCGAGGATGACCTTCTCGACCTCGATCGTCTGGCTCTTGCCGTCCTTGCCCTTGATTGTTGCCTTGACGCTTTTTGTGCCCTTGTCGAGCTTTTCGACTTGGGCGCCGGTGATCAGGTTGAGCCCCTGTTTCTTGAACTGCTTGGCGGCGAAGGCCGAGATTTCCTCGTCTTCGACGGGCAGGATGCGATCCATCATCTCGACGACCGTCACATCGGCACCCATCGTCTTGTAGAAGCTGGCAAACTCGATTCCGATGGCCCCCGATCCGATCACCAGGAGAGATTTCGGCATGGCGTCCGGCACCATGGCCTCGCGATAGGTCCAGATTTGCTTGCCGTCCGGCTCCAGCCCGGCCTGCGGGATGGTGCGGGCGCGCGCGCCGGTGGCGAGGATGACATGCTTGGCGGTGTAGGCCGTGTCCTTCTTGTCCTTGCCGGTGACGATGACTTTCGGGGCAGCATTGCCCTTTTCCAGCCGCGCCGTGCCTTCGATCACGGTGATCTTGTTCTTCTTCATCAACATGCCGACGCCGCCGGACAGGCGGCCTGCCACCTTGCGCGAGCGTTCGACCACCTTCTTGATGTCGAAGGAGATGTCCTTGGCGGACAAGCCGAATTCATCGGCGCGATGCATGAGGTTATAGATCTCGGATGTGCGCAGCAGGGCCTTGGTCGGGATACAGCCCCAGTTGAGGCAGATGCCGCCGAGCTGGTCGCGCTCGACGATGGCGGTCTTGAGGCCAAGCTGCGTGGCCCGGATGGCGGTCACATAACCGCCGGGTCCGCTGCCGATGACGATGAGGTCGAATTGGTCCGCCATTCCGGAAACTCCTCGCAATATCCGGCCTCGGTTTGGGGTGTCAGGCCCAAAAAATCAATGCGTCAAACGCAAGCCGGGTTTGCACAGGCGGCGCGGCGCGCCATGCTGCACCGAGACGAGGGAGATTTGCCATGCGTTATGAAGCTAAGCGGACGCCGGATGAGCGGTTCGAGGATCTTAAGGACTGGAATTACGCCCCGAACTATTTCGACGATCTGACGGGCTATGAGGGCCTGCGTATGCATTATGTCGACGAGGGGCCCAAGGATGCGCCGGTCTTCCTGTGCCTGCATGGCGAACCGAGCTGGGCCTATCTCTACCGGAAGATGATGCCGGTGTTTCTCGGCGCCGGCTGCAGGGTCGTGGCGCCGGACTTTTTCGGCTTCGGCCGCTCCGACAAGCCGGTGAAGGATGAGGACTACACTTTCCACTTCCACCGCAACGCGCTGAAGGCCTTCTTCGAGCGCATGGATCTCACCGATGTCTGCCTTGTCTGCCAAGATTGGGGCGGCTTGCTGGGTCTTACCATCCCGATGGATTATCCGGACCGGTTCACGCGGTTGATCATCATGAATACCGGGCTGGGTATCGGCCGCCCGGCGGGGCCGGGCTTTGATGCCTGGCGCGACTATGTCGCCAACAATCCGGAGTTCAATGTCGGTGAGCTGATGAAACGCGCCACACCAATCCTCAATGACGCCGAAGTGGCAGCCTATCAGGCACCCTTCCCCGATCCGACCTACCTCGCAGGCGTGCGGCGCTTCCCGCAGCTGGTGCAAACCGATCCCTCCTTGGAAGGCGTCGATACCGGGCTGGCGGCTGCGAAGTTCTGGAATGAGAATTGGTCAGGCGAGAGCTTTATGGCGATCGGCATGCAGGATCCGGTGCTCGGTCCACCGGCAATGCGCGCCATGCAAAAGCTGATCAAGAACTGTCCGGAACCCATGGAAATCGCCGATGGCGGGCATTTCGTCCAGGAATGGGGCGAGCCGATTGCGAAGGCAGCGCTGAAGCGGTTCAGGCTATAAGCGTTTTTTCGCCTTCGTCCGGCTTGACCGGACGATCTTGATGAGGCCCTCCGATCGAGTCGGAGGATGACGGATTAAATGGTTCGGCGTTTTATCGCGCTCGCGGCAAACGCGTGCCGAAGCGGTTTGGGCTTTAGAGGTCTACCAGCTCCTGCCGGAGATCACTGTCTTCATTGTCACCGGTGTTGGTCACGCCGGCTCTCTCGAAAAGCATGATGTGAACCGGCTCCTCGACGCACACCGGATGATGGCGCACGCCCTTGGGAATGACGCAAAGCTCGCCCGGCTTGAGCACAACGTCGTCCTGACCTTCAATTTCGATGCGCAGCACGCCCTGGGTGACGAGAAACATTTCGTCTTCCTCATCGTGCTTGTGCCAATCAAAGGCCCCCTCGCCCTTGGCGAGCTTGATATCGTAATTGTCGACCTGCGCGATCCGTTTCGGCGACCAAGGTGCGTCGAACAGCGCGTGTTTCTCGGCAATGTTGATCTTGCCAACCATCACATCAGCATCGTCATCGGGTCTTCGACGAAACCCTTGAAGGCCGCAATCCAGCGGGCGCCCGTGGCACCGTCGACGACGCGGTGATCGCAGGTCAGGGTGACCGTCATCACCGTGGCCTTGGCCAGCGCGCCGTCCTTGACGACCGGGCGCTCCTCGCCGGCCCCGACCGACAGGATCATGCCCTGCGGCGGGTTGAGGATGGAGGCGAACGACTTGATCCCGAACATGCCGAGATTGGAGAGCGAGAACGTGCCGCCCTGGAATTCCTCGGGCTTCAGCTTCCGATCGCGGGCACGCGTCGCGAGGTCTTTCATTTCCGCCGAGATCTGTGCCAGCCCTTTGGCATCGGCGTCCTTGATGATCGGCGTGATCAATCCGCCCTCAATGGCCACGGCGACCGACACGTCGGCATGTTTGTGACGGGCGATGCGGCCGTCCTCGATCCAGGACGAATTGGCTTCCGGCACCCGCTTCAGCGCAAGCCCCGACGCCTTGATGAGAATGTCGTTGACCGAGATCTTCACGCCTTCAGGCGCCCGGTCATTGAGCTGCATTCGGAAGGCCAGCAACGCGTCGAGATCGCAATCCACATTGAGCGGGAAGTGCGGCACATCGCGGAAGCTCTCCGACAGGCGTTTGGCGGAGATTTTCGTGATATTGTCGGCTTTTTCGATCTCGTAGCGATCGGCGGAAATGCCGTAGACCGCCAACGGTTCGTCCTGGCTGATCTCCTTGGGGGCCTCGGCAGGAGCGGCTTTCGGCGCTTCCGCGGCCGCCGGCGCGGATTTACCGTCAAAGCTTTCAATGTCGCGCTTGACGATGCGTCCTTTGGGGCCGGAGCCCTTGACGTCTTTCAGATCGATACCGGCCTGCTCAGCCATGCGGCGGGCCAGAGGCGAGGCCTTGATGCGGTCGCCATCATTCATTGATGCTGTTGCCGGAGGCTTGCTTCCCGCCGGCGTGTCGTCAGCCTTGGGTTTGTCGGCGCTTTTGGCCTCGGCCGGCTTATCGTCCGCCTTCTCAGGCTTCGCCTCATCGCCGCCCTCGGGCGAATAGCCGTCGAGCGCCGAGGCGTCCTCGTCTTCTTCGAGCAGCAAGGCGATGACCGCATTGACCTTGACGCCTTCTGCACCCTCGTCGACCAGGATTTTGCCGATCTTGCCCTCATCGACGGCTTCGACTTCCATGGTGGCCTTGTCGGTCTCGATCTCGGCTATGAGATCGCCGGAGGCGACGCTATCGCCTTCCTTGACCAGCCATTTGGCCAGCGTGCCCTCCTCCATGGTGGGCGAGAGGGCCGGCATCAGGACTTCAATCGGCATCGGACGACCTCGTTGCGGCAACCGGACGAAGCTCAATACGTGTACCTGCCGTGCCAGTCTCGTTGGCGGGCGCCATCACCTGCTCGATGATCAAACAGGCCTCGAGTCGTGAGTACAGCGTTACGTCGCCGGCCAGGACGGCTTCGGCGCAAGCCTGGCGCGCGGTCGCGGGAAAGCCCATCCAGCTGGTATAAAGGCGATTGAGCGCGCCGGCTTCACGTTCACGGCAGGCGGGTTCGGAACCACACACAGCCCGCACGTCGAATTCCGGCAACGACACCGGTACAAGCTGGGTTAGGAGCGCAGACAGGATCACCGGGTTTTCCTCATTTGTGCATCCTCGGCGGTTTCTCCCATCAGCTGATTCCAGCGATGGAAAAAGGTGAGATAGAAAAGCGCGATATAGGTCGCCGCCGATCCGAGCCACATAACGGTCCGGACCTTCTGGTTCAATCCCGCGCGCGCAGAATCCAGCGCGGTTTGACCGGCGACGGATAACTCCACGCCCGATTGCTGCAATTCGGCCAGCGTTTCAACGAGGCCGCGCTGGAACACGCCGGCCCCGTAATTGAATTGCATCAGGAAAAAGAAGATCAGCGTGAAAAAGGCAAAGCCGATCAGTTTCAACACGATATGGGCGCGCGCGAGAAAGACATACAGGCCTGCCAGATAGGCGGAGACGATCGAGAAATAGATTGTGATCCCGGCCAGCAGGACGTGCATGAACTCGACGAGGAGCGGGAGGACGTCGGCTTCGGTCATGCGCCCTGCCCCGGATTGATCTGATCGATATTCTTCTCCCAGTTGGCACCATCAAAATCGACGATGCGGCCAGACAGGTTCTGGTCGGCATCGAAGCAGCGAAGATTGGCGGAGATGCCGTCCGGGTGCGAGCGCGGATGGTAGAAGCTCTTCACTCCGCAGGTCTTGCAGAACAGGTGTTTCGCCGCACCGGTGTTGAAGGTGTATTCGATCAGATTGTCTTCACCGCTGACCAGGCGGAAATCGGCCTTGTCGACGATGACATGAATAAAGCCGGTCATCGCACAGATCGAGCAATTGCAGGACAACGCCACGACCTGGTCCGGCAGATCCGCTTCGAAGCGCACCGCGCCACAATGGCAGCCACCGCTGCGGGATTTGAGGGTCTCGGTCATTACTCCACGTAACACACCTGCTTGGCCGCCTTCACGATATCCTCGGGGCCCGGCAGGGACAGTTTTTCAAGATTATCGGCATAGGGCAGCGGTACGTCCTTCTGATGGACGCGCGCCGGCGGCGCATCGAGATAATCGAAAGCTTCGGCGGTCACGACCGAGGCGATCTCGGCGCCGACGCCATGTTGGCCCCAGCCTTCCTCGGCGCAGACGATGCGATTGGTTTTCTTGACGCTCTCGATCACCGTCGCGGTATCGAGCGGGCGCAGCGTGCGCAGGTCGATGACTTCGGCCTCGATTCCCTCGCCTGTCAGCTTTTCAGCTGCCTGGAGCGCGAAGCCGACTATGCGCGAGTGCGCGACAATGGTGACGTCCGAACCCTCGCGGCGGATCTTCGCCTTGCCGATGGGCAGCACCCAGTCCTCGATGTCAGGTACGTCGAAGGTCTCGCCATACATTAGCTCATGCTCAAGAAAAACGATCGGGTTGGGATCGCGGATCGCTGCCTTCAAGAGGCCCTTGGCGTCGGCCGCATCATAGGGCGCGATGACCTTGAGACCCGGCACATGCGCATACCAGGAAGAATAGTCCTGGCTGTGCTGGGCACCGACGCGGCTGGCTGCGCCATTCGGGCCACGGAAGACGATCGGACAGCCCATCTGACCGCCGGACATGTAGAGCGTCTTGGCCGCCGAATTGATGATGTGGTCGATCGCCTGCATGGCGAAGTTGAAGGTCATGAATTCGATAATCGGCTTGAGGCCGCCAAAGGCCGCGCCCACGCCAAGACCGGCAAATCCGTGCTCGGTTATCGGCGTATCGACAACGCGCCTGGAACCGAATTCCTGCAACAGATTGCGGGTGACCTTGTAAGCGCCCTGATACTCCGCGACCTCTTCGCCCATGACGAAGACGGTGTCGTCGGCGCGCATTTCCTCGGCCATGGCATCGCGCAGCGCGTCGCGGACCGTGGTCGGCACCATGTCGGTGCCATCGGGGATCTCCGGATCGCGGCCGGCGGTAAATTCCCGCATCATGGCCGGGCGTTCGTCGATAGCCGGCTTGGCAGACGTGTCTTCGCCTTTTTCACCTTCGGCTTCATCGTCATCGCCGGACTTGTCTTCAGATGCGGCTTCCTTGCCCGGCTCGAAGCCGTCGAGTGCGCTTTCGTCCTCGTCATCTTCGAGCAGAAGCGCGATCGGCTGATTGACCTTCACGCCGTCCGTGCCTTCGGCGACCAGCAGTTTGCCGACCTTGCCTTCCTCGACCGCCTCGACTTCCATCGTCGCCTTGTCGGTTTCGATTTCGGCGATGACGTCGCCGGACGAGACAGTGTCGCCTTCCTTGACCAGCCATTTGGCCAGATTGCCCTCTTCCATGGTGGGCGAGAGCGCCGGCATCAGGACTTCAATCGGCATTAGCTAGCTCCGGTAAAGGGAAGGATTTGAAACGCCACAAGAACGGTTCCGGCAAAACCGGCGAACCAGACGAGGGTCCGCAACCAGGGAATACCGAACCAGTAGAGCGGCGCATAAATAATGCGGGCGGCGAGAAACAGGCCGGCGCCCAGTTGGGTCATGTCGTTCAGATTGTCGGTGAGATAGGCGACCAGAATGAGCGGCACGAACATCATCATGGCCTCGACCATGTTGGCGTTGGCCCGGCGCGCGCGACCCAGCATGACACCCTTGTCGGCGATTCCGTCACGGGCACCGGCCATGGCCGCCGGATTGTTCTCGAGATTGGCGAGGATGGCCTGAACCACAATCATCAGGAAATAGAGAAAAACGGCGGAAACGAGGTAGGAGAGCTCAAGCGGCATCAGGCAGATTCCTTCTCGGGATTGAATGTCGCTACATGGTCGCGCATGCGCTGGGCGAATTCGAGATAGGTGTTCATGGGGCGGATGAGGACTTCCAGGCGCGTCATGCGGCCGTCCGGGCCCAGCGAAATCTTGTCGAAACCGACCAGGCCCTTGCCGGCGACCGTGCCGGTGAATTCGAGCAGAATGCCGTCATCCTTCACCCACTCCTCGCGATAGGCAAAGCCGTCAATCGTATCGATGACGCCCTGCAGGATGTGGATCAGATAGGCCTTGTCCGTCGTCGGTTTCCAGACGACCGGCGAATGCAATTCGCAACCTTCGGCGATGATCTCGTCCATCAGCGCGGCGTCGCGATTGGCGACGGCATGATGCCATTTGGTAAGGAAATCCGCAGGGGTCATCGGGCCGCCTCATCGTGTTGGAACACGCCGAACACATTGTGATCCGGGTCCAGGAAATAAGCGGCCCAACCAACTCCCGGCAGGGCAAATTTCGGCAGCGCAATGGTGCCGCCAGCGGTCAGCGCGGTTTCAGAGACATTGTCGAGATCGCCGACATCCACAGTAATAACCGCGCCCATGACCGGCGCCCCGGCCTGCGGAGCCGATCCATGGCGCCGGATCATCCGGCCCTTCGCACCGCGATCCTCATTGGGCGTGACGATTTCCCAAAAGCTGGTGTCGCCAAATTTGTGTTCGATAAACTCCCAACCTAACACCGCCTTGTAGAAGGCCATCGACCGCTCCGGGTCACTGGCATGTATCTCGAAGGTCATGACAGCGGGCATGGTCTAACTTTCCACCAGAACGTCGGTCCAGAGCTCATCCGGATGCGGCTCCGGGCTTTCCTTGGCGAAATCGGCCGAAGCATTGACGATCGCCTTCACCTCCTTGTCGATCGTCTTCAGATCGTCCTCGGTGGCATACTTGGCTTTGAGAATGCGCTCCTTGGCGCCCTCGATCGGGTCGTGGTGCGAGCGGATATCGTCGACTTCCTCGCGCGTGCGGTATTTCGCCGGGTCGGACATGGAATGGCCGCGATAGCGATAGGTCTTCATCTCAAGAATGAACGGCCCCTTCCCGTCGGCGCAGTGCTTGCGGGCTTTAGCGGCCGCCTCGCGGACGGCAATGACGTCCATGCCATCGACCTCTTCGCCGGGAATGCCGAAGGAGGCGCCGCGCTTGTAAAGATGGGTCTCCGACGAGGCGCGCTTCACCGAGGTGCCCATGGCGTACTGGTTGTTCTCGATGATGTAGATCACCGGCAGATTCCAGAGCTTGGCCATGTTGAAGCTCTCATAGACCTGACCCTGATTGGCCGCGCCGTCACCGAAATAGGTGGCGCAGACCTTCTTGTTATCCTTGTAGAGGTCGGCGAAGGCGAGCCCGGTACCGATCGAGACCTGCGCACCGACAATGCCGTGGCCGCCGAAGAACTGCTTCTCGCGGCTGAACATGTGCATGGAGCCGCCCTTGCCGCGCGAATAGCCGCCCTCGCGGCCGGTCAGCTCGGCCATCACGCCATTCGGATCCATGCCGGTGGCGAGCATGTGGCCGTGATCGCGATAGCCGGTGATGACCTGATCGCCCTCTTCAAGGGCGGCCTGGACCCCGACCACGACCGCTTCCTGGCCGATATAGAGGTGACAGAAGCCGGCGATCAGCCCCATGCCGTAAAGCTGACCCGCCTTTTCCTCGAAACGGCGGATCAGCAGCATGTCCCGGTAATAGGTCATCAAGTCGGCCTTGGTGACCTTGGCGTCTGGACCTTTCTTGCGCTTGGAAGCCGTATCGGTGGTGCGATTGGAGGGTTGCTTTGCCGCCATATTTCACACGCGAAATAAATTCGCTCTCCCTGATGCCTGGCCCGGCCATAACAGGAAGTTGCCGCCTGCGGCAAGCTGAAAACTGTGGTCACAAAGCTGCGGATCAGCGTTCGTCCGGCGCGGCGATGTCGACAACGAAATCGCGCGGATGGGCGATATTCAACAGTGCGGTGGCGCGTTCCTCGACATAGTCGAGATCAAGGCTGTCCGAGCGCAGGCGCGCCGCGCGAACTTCCAGCGCTTCTCGCTCCGCCCTGGCATCGGCCAGCTCGATCTCGGTCTCGCGTATCTGGTTCTGGACGACAAGCCAGTTCAATACGCCTTGCTCGCCATTCAACGCATGATAGCCGAAATAGGCGATCATCATCGCGAATAGAAATGACGGAATTAAACGTTTCAAGGATTGCATGCTGCACCCAACCTGATCACCCCGAACAGCGCGGCTGCGTCCGCGTCTTGTTGGTCAGGATTAAAGCGCAACAGGGTGAATCAAGGGTTACGTCCGTCGTCTTCGCCACGCTTGTTGCGGGAAAGACTGACGCCGCCTGTTCCGATCATGATCAGGAACAGGACGATCACCCACCAATAGTTCGCCCAGAAATCAACCATCAGTGCCCCTTTCAACGAATAGCCTCGCCGATCCAGGCGGATCGGGCCAGCGGGATTGGCCTGGGACAATTCCCTTCCTTACATCGCGATGGGATCTTCACCGGCATAGAGCGCCTGGGCGCCGAGCTGAGCTTCGATGCGCAGCAATTGGTTGTACTTCGCAGTGCGATCGGAACGCGCGAGCGAGCCGGTCTTGATCTGGCCGCACCCGGTGGCCACGGCGAGATCAGCGATGGTGGCATCCTCGGTCTCACCCGAGCGGTGGCTCATCACCGCGCCATAGCCGGAACGCAGCGCCATTTCGACGGTTTCCAGCGTCTCGGTCAGCGTCCCGATCTGATTCACTTTGACGAGCACGGCAGACGCCGCGCCCATCTCGATTCCCTTGGCCAGGCGCAGCGGATTGGTGACGAACAGATCATCCCCAACGAGCTGGCACTTACCGGACACGGCTTCGGTCAGCGCCAACCAGCCGTCCCAATCGTCTTCGGCCATGCCGTCCTCGATCGAGACAATGGGATAGTCATTGACGAGCTTGGCCAAGTATTTGGCAAAGCCTTCGGCATCATGGGTTTCGCCGGCACCCGCGAGCACGTATTTGCCGTCCTTGTAGAATTCGGTCGATGCGACATCGAGGGCCAGCGCGATCTCCTCGCCTGGTTTGAATCCCGCCGCTTCAATGGCCGCCATGACGAAATCCAGTGCCGCTTCGGCACTCTTCAGGTTTGGCGCGAATCCGCCTTCGTCGCCGACATTGGTACTGTGACCGTCCGCCTTCAGCCGGCTCTTGAGAGCATGAAAAACCTCCACGCCCTGGCGCAAGGCTTCCGAGAAACTCGGCGCGCCGACCGGCATGATCATAAATTCCTGGAAATCGATCGGATTGTCGGCATGGGCGCCGCCATTGACGATATTCATCATCGGGGTCGGCAAGACCCGCGCATTGATGCCGCCGATATAGCGATAAAGCGGTAGGCCCAGCGAATCTGCAGCCGCCTTGGCGGTCGCCATGGATACGCCGAGGAGCGCGTTGGCGCCCAGACGGCTCTTGTTGTCGGTGCCGTCCAGAGCGATTAGCGTATCGTCGATCTCGCGCTGCTGCTCGGCATCCATGCCACCAATCGCATCGAAAATTTCGGTTTCGATCGCTTCAACCGCCTTGAGGACACCTTTGCCATTGTAACGGGTCCCACCATCGCGCATTTCGACGGCCTCGTGCGCGCCTGTCGAGGCACCGGACGGCACGGCCGCGCGCCCGACGCTGCCATCTTCCAGCACGACATCGACCTCGACGGTGGGATTTCCCCGGCTGTCGAGAATTTCGCGGCCAATAATGTCGACGATGGCGGTCATGGAAGCGCTCCTTCAAGCGATGTCTCGGCTTGGGCGCTTCTTAAAAGCAAAACGCGCGGGTGCAAGCCCGCGCGTTCACTAAATCGGATCGGTGAAAGAGACCTAGTCTTCCTTCGGCTCCAGCACCTGCTTACCGCGATACATGCCGGTTTTCAGGTCGATATGGTGCGGGCGACGCAGTTCGCCGGAGTCCTTGTCTTCCACATAGGACGGATTCGCCAGCTTGTGGTGGCTGCGGCGCATCCCGCGCTTGGACGGGGTGGTTTTTCTCTTGGGGACCGCCATTGGTCTCTCCGGGTCTTGAAATGAACACGTGACACAGGCCCTCGCCTGCGAAGACCGGCGCGTATACCGTCACACAAGGGCAAACGCAAGCGCCGCCCGGAATTAATTGCGGCCCGGCTGCACCATCAGCCGTCCTTGAGGATATCGCGGTCCTCGTGACGGCTGTCTTGCCGGTCGTCATCGCGTTGGTCACGGCCCTGGTGGCGTCCATCGCGGCGCGCCCGGCGATCGCGATTTACATGTACATCACCGCCCGTGCTCGTATTCAAGCGCAGATGGGCCGGGTCGGTTGGCGAACGGACATCGGCGCCGGTCGAGACATTTGCCACCAGCGATTCGATTGCGTGCACGGTCGCATCTGAACCGGTCGAGGCATTAATCCGTACGCTTTGGCATTCGAGGTCGCGTGCATTAAGATCGGCCCCTGTTGAGACGTTCACCGATACATGACCGCAGACGCCCTCAAAACGGGCATTGGCCCCTGTCGATACGTTGATCGACAGATCGTCGCCATCGACGCTGCTCAAGCCCGCGTTAACGCCGCGCGACAGATCGAATGACGTCACTTGCGTACCTGAGACATATACGGTGACGTCGAGATTGCGATATCCGCCGAACCAGCGGCGGAACCCGCCGCGATGCTGACGGATTTCGAGTTCGCCGCGACGGATATCAATTTCGATGTCATCCATATCGTCGGGATCGCCCTCCATCCGCAAGGCGGCAGACGCGCTCGCGTCGAAGACCAGACTGAAATTGCCGCCGGCTTCCAGGCGATCGAATTCGCTGACCGGCACTTCGCGCGTTTCGCGCTGTGCCAAGGCCGGCGCGGCCAGCAGGATGGCCGCTACACCGCTCGCAATAAGAATTTTCATGCCTGTCTCCCGTCACTGCGCATGTTGCTGTCATAGCATGATGCGCGAAACCGGCAGATCGGATGCAAGCTAGACGAGGCGGCTTTGCGCCACGGCTGCCTTGATAAAACTCGCGAACAGAGGATGCGGCTCGAACGGCCGGGATTTGTATTCCGGATGGAATTGCACGCCGATGAACCAGGGGTGGTCTTCCAGCTCGACGATTTCCGGCAACACGCCGTCCGGCGAAAGGCCCGAAAAGGTCAGGCCTGCGGCTTCAAGCCGGTCGCGATAGCCGATATTCACCTCAAACCTGTGGCGGTGGCGCTCCTCAATGTCGGCCTTGCCGTAGATGTCGCGCACTTTCGAACCCTCTTTCAGCACGGCCGGATAAGCGCCGAGGCGCATGGTTCCGCCGAGATCGTCGTCGGTTCCCCGGCGTTCCACCTCATTACCCCGCGTCCATTCGGTCAAAAGGCCGATCAGCGGTTCTTCGGTGGGACCGAACTCGGTGGAGTTGGCTTTTTCCAAACCGGCGAGATGACGGGCTGCCTCGATCACTGCCATCTGCATGCCGAAACAGATTCCAAAATACGGAATGCGGCGTTCCCGCGCGAAGCGGACCGCGGCGATCTTGCCTTCCGCACCGCGCTCGCCGAACCCGCCCGGGACGAGGATGCCGTGGACGTTTTCCAGCGGTGCGAAATTATCGGCGCTCTCGAATTGCGACGATTCCAGCCATTTCAGCCGGACTTTCACATTGTTGGCGATCCCGCCATGCGCCAGCGCCTCGTTCAGCGATTTATAGGCGTCCAGGAGGCCAGTATATTTGCCCACGACGCCGATGGTGACCTCGCCATCGGGCTCGTGAATCGTGCGTGAGATCGCCTCCCAGCGCGACAGGTCCGGCTCCGGCGCATCGTCAATGCCGAAGCGCTTGAGCACCTCTGAGTCCAGGCCCTTGGCGTGATAATCCAGCGGCACGTCGTAGAGCGAGGCGGCGTCCATGCCTTCGATGACAGCGCTTTCCGGCACGTTACAGAACAGGGCGATCTTTCGGCGTTCGCCGGGATCGATCGGCTGTTCACAGCGGCACAGGAGAATGTCCGGCTGAATACCGATCGAGCGCAACTCCTTGACCGAGTGCTGGGTCGGCTTGGTTTTCATCTCGCCCGCCACCTTGATGTAAGGCAGCAGGGTAACGTGCAGGAATATGGCGTTGTCGCGTCCGAGCTCCTGTCCCAGCTGACGGAGCGATTCGAAGAAGGGCAGGCCTTCAATGTCGCCGACCGTGCCGCCGACCTCGCACAGGACAAAGTCGACATCGCCCGCATCCGACAGGACGAATTCCTTGATGGCGTCCGTGACATGCGGAATGACCTGTACCGTTGCCCCGAGATAATCGCCGCGCCGTTCGCGCTCGATGATCGTCGAATAGATGCGCCCGGTGGTGATGTTGTCGCTCTGTGCCGCTGCGACGCCCGTGAAGCGCTCATAATGGCCGAGGTCGAGATCGGTCTCGGCGCCGTCATCGGTGACGTAGACCTCACCGTGCTGATAGGGCGACATCGTGCCGGGATCGACATTCAGATAAGGATCGAGCTTGCGCAGGCGTACCTTGTACCCGCGCGCCTGCAGAAGCGCTCCGAGAGCAGCGGAAGCGAGGCCCTTGCCAAGAGAGGAGACCACGCCGCCAGTGATGAAAATATAACGCGGCATGGGAATTCTGAATAACCCAGATTCGCGGGCGGCGAAAGCGCTGTCGCCGTCCAATGTCACCAATTTATGCGGAAACTATCTGTCGTCGGGCAGCGACGGCGTGCCGTCTTCGTCGTCGATCGTCAGTTCAAGCGCAGGCGCTTCTTCCTCGACATTGTCGAACACGCTCTGACCCTGGGCATCAACACCGGCGACAATCGCCAGCAGAATCGAATTGGCAAAGAAAGCCGCGCCGAGAATCGTGGTCGTGCGGGTCAGGACGTTGGCCGCGCCGCGGCTCGACATCATGCCGCCGCCGGCCCCTCCTCCGCCGATACCCAGAGCGCCACCGTCGGAGCGCTGCATCAACACAACGCCCACAAGCCCTGCAGACACCAGAAGGTGAACGATCAAAAGCACAGTCATCATGGCAGATTTGCCGCCTTTGCCGGTTGGTCCCGCTCTACATGGAGGCGGCTTTTAACGCAGGCAAGTCCTGAGCGCTACTCTTGGGCGCTTCAGATAACAGGCGTTTGCGCAGTGCCTTGACCGTTTTGGCAATTTCGTCTTCCGCCTTCTCGATCGACTCGCCATTGGCGAAGGCGGCATAGACGCCGATCGCAAGATCCTTGGCGAGGCGGAAATTCTTAACCGTGCGCTCGTCGGGATTGCGGAAACCACGGGCGTGATCGAGCAGCGCCTCGGCGACCTGGACCGCTTCCATCCGGCCCGCCTGATCCAGCTGATCGCGTAGCTCACGCGCGGATTTCATTAGATCGGCCGGGTCGAATTCTTGTGGCGGTCCCGCCTTGGCGTCGAATTGCAGCTCAGCCGAGATCACAATGCGCATGGCGAGGCGGCGGATACGTTCCGCCTCGATGGTTTTCTTGGTTTCGCGGATTCCCTGATACGCATCCTGAAGGGCGTTTTCGTCGCCGTCCGCTTTGGCGCGCAAAGTGTTGGGCACTTCCACGCGCTGATCGTCGGTTGCCGCGCGATCGCCGGAGCGCCGGTCGGGTCCGACATAATCGCTGGTGACCACAAAAGCCTTCCGGTCACGCACCATCGTCTTGATGCGGTCCTCCGCGAACTGCGTGGAGAACGGCCGGACGATCACATCGTCGGCGCCGGATTCGATGGCCTTGCGGACATGCCCGCCATCGCGGGTCCAGGAGGTCAATGCGATGACGGCGTAGGGGTTCGGCGTCGCCTCGCCCCGACGTATCATGCGGACCAGCATAAAAATGTCGGCCTTCGCCGGCGAACATTCCGCAACGATCAAATCCCAACTGTTTTCACGCAGATGACGCTGGAATTCCTCGATCGTGCTACACGCCTCGATCGATTTGAATCCGATTTCGTTGAGCGCATAGCGCGTTGTGCGAATGTTGACGTGCACGGGGTCGAACAGCAGCACAGATGCACGCTGAAAATCCAACTCGGCCATGAACCGCACCCTACCCGCGAAAGAACCAGTGGGAAAAATGACAGAAAATAATTGATGGCCGCTTACTCAGCGTGGTTAACGAATTTGCCCGCCGCCGAGATAATCGCTGAAAAATCCGATGCTTTGAGGCTGGCGCCGCCGACCAGCGCGCCGTCAACATCCGCCAGTTGTAATATACCGGCGGCATTGCCAGGCTTGACCGAGCCACCGTAGAGAACCAGGCGCGCCGGTCCGTTGGCCAGCTGACCGCGAATGAAGGCATGCATGCTGGCGATATCGCTTTCGGACGCCGTCAGCCCGGTGCCGATCGCCCAGACCGGCTCGTAGGCGATGATGAATTCCCCTTCCGCGGGCAAGGAGTGTTCAAGCTGGTCGCCGACAATCGCCTGCTCGCGCCCGGCACGCCGGTCGTCTTCCGACTCGCCCACGCAGATGATCGGGATCAGGCCCGCCGCCTGCGCGGCCAGTGCCTTGGCCCGTACGGTTTCGCTCGTTTCACCATGATCCGCCCGCCGCTCCGAATGGCCAATGATCACATGGCTGGCGCCAGCCTCCCTGATCATGTCCGCCGAAAGATCACCCGTGTGGGCTCCCGATGTCTGCGCATGGCAGTCCTGGCCAGCTAAAAGAACCCGGCCGGCACGCGCCGCCGCCCGATGAATCAGCGTTGCCGGCGGTGCGATCAGAATGTCGACGCCCGGATTTGCTTCTGAGGCCTGTCGAATTTCGTCAAAGAAACCAAGCGACTGCCCTGTGCCGTTCATCTTCCAGTTTCCGGCAATCAGCTTTCGGCGTTGCATGGCAGTCTCCCGGCCTGTTCATGTTGATGGCACCGAGATGACGGCGCGCTTGCGGCAGGAGAATCCCGCCGTTAGTTTCCGGCACTCACGCTGAATTACCGGACCCAAGTCAATGCTTTCTGCCGTTCGCAATGCTGTCAAATCGCCCATCGCGCTGGTCATCGTCGGTCTGCTCGTCGCGAGTTTTGCCCTTTGGGGCGTGAACGATGTGTTCCAGGCGCCGGGCGATGCGATCACGACGGTCGGCGGCGAACGCGTCACCGTTTCCGAGCTGCGCATCAATTTCGAGCGGCGGCTGCAAACGGAACGCCAGGACAATCCGACCCTGACGAACGCCCAGGCGCGCGAACAGGGGCTTGGCGACGAGGTTCTGGGACAGCTGGTGCTGAATGCCATGCTGCGGTCGCAGGCGCGATCCCTCGGTATTGCGGCATCGGACGAAGCTATACGGGAAGAAATCCGCAGTTTCGGTGCCTTCACCGACCCGTTGACGGGCGGCTTTGATCGCCTCGCCTATCAGAATTTCCTGCGTCAATCAGGCCAGCGCGAGCGCCAATTCGAAACCGAGATTCGCAATGATCTCGTCCTGCGGCAGATGACCGGAAGCCTGTTTGAGGGCATTGACCACCCGGACATCTACCGCAGCATTCTGACCCGCTATCTCGGTGAGGTCCGCGATATCGAGGCAATCGTCATTTCGCCTGCCGCGGCCGGCGAGATCGGCGATCCGACCGATGAGGATCTGCAGCAAACCATCGACAATAATCCGCAGTTCTTCACCGCCCCCGAGCGCCGTGCCTTCACGCTGGTGCGGATGCGCCCGCAGGACTATCTGACGTCTGTGGAAGTCGACGAGGATGAGATCGCCGCCCAGTACGAGTTCGAGCTGGAGACCGGCGCGATCGGCACGCCGGCGACGCGGACCTACACGCAGATCGCCTTCCAGGACGGCGCGCTGGCGCAACAGGCCGCCGAACGTCTCTCAAACGACATGTCGCCAGCAGATATCGCAGCCGAGCTCGGCGGAGATGCTCCATCAAGGCTTGAGGACCGGCAGGCTTTTCAGGTTCCCGACAATGCGGTTCGCGATGCGCTGTTCGAAGCCGCGGCCGGCGATGCCTTCGCTGTTGAAACCCGTTTCGGAAACTGGTTCGCGATTATCGTTGAAGCCGCGCAGGAAAACGAAACGCCGACGCTTGAAGATCGCCGCGAGGACATTCGCGATACCTTGGCCCAGGCCGCCGCTGAAGATCTGCTTTATGCCGATCTCGGCGAATATGAGGAAGCGCGGGGCAACGGATTTTCGATTGAAGAGTCCGCGGTGGCGGCCGGTCTTCCGATCGAGATTTACCAGGCCATTGACGAACAAGGCCGCGCCGAGGATGGAAGCTTCGCCTTTGGCTTCTTCAGCGAGCCGGAAATCCTGTCGGATGTCTTTGCGCGCCCGCCGCTGATCGACGGCGAACTGCAGAGCTATGGCGATGGCAGCTTTTACGCGGTGCGCGTCGATGCCGTGATCGACTCCCGTATCCGCTCGCTGGAAGAGGCCCGCGACGATGCGGAATCAGTCTGGCGTCTGCAGGAAGTGGATGCCCGGCTGGAAGACATTGCCGACGAAGTTCTGACGCTTGTCGAGGGCGGGCAATCCTTCTCGTCCATTGCCGACGCCAACCCGGCCTACCGGATCGAGCAGGCGAGCCTGCGCCGCAACGAATCTTCCGGCATTTTCAGCCAGCAGGTCGTCGGCTTGGCCTTCTCGCTGGATATCGGCGAGGCCGAAGCGACGCGCTCGAATGCCAGCCGGTCGCATCTGGTGCTGCGCGTTGCCGATGCGCGCGACGGTGAGATGCCGCCGCCGGACGTGCTGGCGCAAGTCGAGGACTTCCTCAACCAGGGTTATCGCAGCGATATCGACAGCAGCCTCGTCTCTGCCCTGTATCGCGAATTCGATTTCAGCGCCGCTCAGATCGAAACCGATTTGCGCGACCAGGCGTTGGGCGTCGTAGACCCCAACCAGTTGCAGTGAGCGGCCCGGCCAGCAACGCACATTCCGCGGGTGAGTTGATCGCGGTCCGCCGGATTGACGATCTGACGACACCTGTTGCCGCCTACCTTGCGCTCGCGGGTTCGTCAAAAAATGCCTGTCTTCTGGAATCGGTCGAGGGCGGCAGCTATCGCGGACGATTTTCTGCGATTGCGCTGGACCCCGATATCAGCTGGATCGTTGAGGACGGCGCGGCCAATCGTGAGGATCCGGCCACAGGCCAGCGTCATGCCGAGACGGCCGATCCGATTACCTCCCTGAAAAGCCTTATTGCCGAGTCGCGTCTTGAGCTCGGTGATGGCGTTCCCTCCATCGCGGCCGGGCTGTTCGGCTATATCGGCTATGATCTGATCCGCGCCATCGAGACCTTGCCGGACACCCAGGCGCCCGATCCAGCCGGCATTCCCGCGGCGCGTCTGATGCGGCCGCGCACGGTTGTCGTTTTTGACGCGCTAAAGCAGGAAATCACGGCATACGGCCGCGCCAAGCGGAGTGAAGACCCTGCGCAAGTCGAAACGCGGTTGCGCGCGCTGCTCGACCGGCTCGACTCGCCGCCGCCTCGCAATGAGCCGGGCCTGCCGGAGAAAGTTGCACCGGTGTCGGCTTTCGATCCCGATGATTTTCGCGACAGCGTGCGCCGGGTTCAGGACCACATCCGGGCCGGTGATATTTTCCAGGGCGTATTAAGCCAGCGCTTCTCGACGGAATTCAACCTGCCGCCTTTCGCGTTTTACCGGGCGCTGCGGCGGCTGAACCCCTCGCCCTTCCTTTTCCACTTCCAGTTCGACGGCTATGCGGTCACCGGATCCAGCCCGGAAATCCTGGTCCGGTTGCGCGACGGCGTGGTGACCGTCCGGCCGATTGCCGGCACGCGGCCGCGTGGTGCCTCACCTGCCGAAGACGCGGAGCTTGAAAAAGACCTGCTGGCCGATCCCAAGGAGCGGGCCGAGCACATGATGCTGCTCGATCTCGGCCGCAATGATGTCGGCCGCGTCGCGGCGCCGGGAACCATTCGCATTACCGAGCGCGAGATCGTCGAGCGCTACAGCCATGTGATGCATATCGTCTCGAATGTCGAAGGCGATATCGCACCGGGCGGGGATGCGGTGTCGGCGCTTTTCGCCGGTTTTCCGGCGGGAACGGTTTCGGGCGCGCCGAAAGTTCGCGCCATGCAGATTCTCGATGAGATCGAGCCGCACCGGCGCGGACTATATGCCGGCGCGGCCGGCTATTTCAGCGCCGACGGCAATATGGACATGGCTATCGCGCTGCGTACCGCCTTGCTCAAGGACGGACAAATGCATGTCCAGGCGGGCGCCGGGATCGTGCTCGACTCCGATCCCGAAGCTGAGCTGCAGGAATGCCACAACAAGGCACGCGCTTTATTCAGGGCCGCCGAGCAGGCTCACCGCTTCGTTTGACGCCAACAGCGGGTCATTCCGTATAATATCCAGGTATTCACCGATCGTGACAAAACGCAGCGCATCGCGAGCGGGGCCGTTCAGCCAGTGGGACAAGGCGTCAATCGTGCCGGTTCGCGGATGCGCAATAGCGATCACGGCACCCCGCTCGTGCGCCATGGCTTGAAGGGCCATCAGTGCCGCGCCTTCTGCGCCGGGAACATGATCGATGAACAGATCGCGGCGCAGGGTTTCAAGCCCTGCTTCCCGGGCGATCTCGGCCGCGCGGCTTCGGGAGGAGGTCAGGGAGTCGAGGAATACAAGATCACGACCCACAAGCGGCGCAAAGGCAGCGCGCAGAGCCTCAGCGTCCGATGTAAACGCGCTGCCCATGTGATTATTCAGGCCCGTCGCCCCCGGCACCCGCGCCAGCGCTGTTTCGACGCGCCGCGCCATCTGATTAGCTGGCAAATGCCGGATGAGCGCGCCCGGACCCGGATCTTCCAGTCCGACCGGTTCCATCGGCAAATGCAGGAAAACGTCATGCCCCCGCGCCGCAGCGGCGCGTGCGAGAGCCGGCGTTTCCTCTGCATAGGGCAGGAAAGAAAACGTCATCGCCACCGGCAAATCGATGAGCCTTTGCGTGCGTTCAGGATCAATGCCCGCATCATCGATCACCAGAATGACGAGCGGCCGTGTGTCGATCGCAGGAGGGGCAGCCGCAATTGCTGGCTCCAGCCGGCTGGAATTCCCTTCACCAGACGTGAGCCCAGTGTCCGGCAGGCTGACGGATTCAACCGCCGCGTCTGCGTTTTTCGGTAGCGGCGAAACGCCAGTGCGGCCGATTTCGTAGGCACCCGCGCCGGCCATGAAGATGGCAGCGGCGAAAAAACCGGCGACCAACGGGCTAACGGAGTTGGGAGCGTTATGGCGCATGGTGCGGAGGCCACACCGCTTCGGTTAACGCCCCGTTTACCTGCCGGCACCGCATTGGGGCATTGCACCAGGCGGCCCGGCTTCTAGATTAGCGCTCCGCCAGGGGGTCGCCGCATGCTGCTGATCATCGACAATTATGACAGCTTCACCTTCAACCTCGTGCATTATTTCGAGGAATTGGGGGCAGACACGCATGTCGTTCGCAATGATGCGGTGACGGTCCCCGGTGCGCTCGATCTGAAGCCCGATGCGGTCTGCCTGTCGCCGGGCCCCGGCCGGCCGGAAAGCGCCGGTATATGCCTCGATCTAATCCGCGAAGGCCCGGATTCGCTTCCCATTCTGGGGGTCTGTCTCGGTCATCAATGCATGGGGGAGGTGTTTGGCGGGCGAACCGTGCAGGCCAAGGCGATCATGCATGGCAAGGCCAGCGACATCATGCATGACGGTACCGATCTGTTCGAAGGTATTCCCAGCCCCTTTGCCGTGGCGCGATATCATTCGCTGGCGGTGGCCGATTTGCCGGACGACGGCCCGCTTCGCGTGACGGCGCGCACGGCAGACGATGAGATCATGGCGCTGCAGCATAAAAGCCGGCCGCTTTATGGTGTGCAATTCCATCCCGAATCGATTGCGTCCCAACACGGACATGACGTGCTCGCCAATTTCCTGACGCTCGCCGGATATCCCGCACGGAAGGCTGCCTGATGAACGCTCTGCATGCCTGCCTTCAAGCCCTGTCGCGGGGCCAGCACCCGGATGCGGACGATATCGGCGGGGCGTTTGACCTGTTGATGGAGGGGGAGGCCGGCGAAGCCGAGATCGGCGGTTTTCTGATCGGTCTCGCGGCCGTCGGGGAAACGCCGGACGATCTAGCCATCGGCGCGCAATCGCTGCGCAAGCGGATGAAAGGCATTACGGCGCCTGACGGGGCGATCGACACCTGCGGCACCGGGGGCGATGCCAAGGGCACGTATAATATCTCGACTGCCGCGGCGATCGTTGCGGCCGGCGCCGGCGCCAAGGTCGCCAAGCATGGCAATCGCGCCGCCTCCTCGAAATCCGGATCGGCGGAAGTTCTTGCTGCGCTCGGGGTCAGCCTGGAAGCGAGCCCCGATCAGGTGAGCCGCGCGGTTAACGAGGCCGGCGTCGGCTTCCTGTTTGCGCCGGCGCACCATTCCGCGGTGCGCCATGTCGGCGGCGCGCGCAAGGCGCTGCGCTCGCGCACGATCTTCAACCTGCTGGGGCCGCTCGCCAATCCGGGCGGGGCGAAACGGCAATTGCTGGGCGTTTTCGATGCGCGCTGGCAGCGCCCGGTCGTGGAAGCGCTCGACACGCTCGGCTGTGAGTTTGCCTGGGTAGTGCACGGATCCGACGGGCTCGATGAAATCACCACGACCGGCGAGACGCGTGTCGTACAGCTCGACAGGGGCGAGATGACCGAGTTCACGCTGACGCCGGATAGGGCCGGGCTGGCAATGGCGCGGATCGACGATCTGGTCGGCGGAACACCGGAGGAGAATGCGAACGCCATGCGGGCGGTTCTCGACGGCGAGGCCAGCGCGTATCGCGACATTGTCCTGTTCAATGCCGGCGCCGCTTTGATCGTTGCAGGTCTGGCCAAAGATATTCCCGATGGCGTTGCCAGGGCGGCCGCCTCCATCGACAGCGGCGCGGCGAAAAGCGCGCTTGAGAAGATGGCGGCGATTTCGCGGGGCGAAGCGTGAATGCCCTCCGCAAGATCGAGGCTTACAAGCGCGAGGAAATCGTCCGCGACAAGGCGGCGTTCGATAGCGCACGCCTGAATGCCATGATCGCAGCGGCCGACCCGGCCCGCGATTTCGCCGGCGCGTTGGCCTCAAAGGCGGAGACCGACGGCATCGCTTTGATCGCGGAGATCAAGAAAGCCAGCCCGTCCAAAGGGCTGATCCGCGCCGATTTCGATCCGCCGGCGCTGGCGAAAGCCTATGCCGAGGGCGGCGCGGCCTGCCTCTCCGTCCTGACCGACGGGCCGAGCTTTCAGGGGCATCCGGACTATCTGGCCGCGGCGCGCGGCGCGGTGTCCTTGCCCGCCCTGCGCAAGGACTTCCTGCTCGATCCCTGGCAGGTGATACAATCGCGCGCGCTGGGCGCAGATGCGATCCTCGTGATCATGGCGAGTGTCGACGATAAGCTGGCGCTGGATCTTGTCCAGGCCGCGGCCGAACACGGCATGGCGGCGCTGATCGAAACCCATGACGAGGCCGAGCTCGAGCGCGCCCTCGCCCTGCCCTCACCGCTCATCGGCGTCAATAATCGCGATCTCACCACGTTTGAAACCTCGCTCGCGACCTTCGAACGCCTGTCGGCGCTAATCCCCGCGGACCGATTCGCGATTGCCGAGAGCGGTATCTCAACACCGGACGATGTTGCCCGCCTGAAAGCCGCCGGCGCGAAAGGCCTGCTCGTCGGCGAAAGCCTTATGCGGCAAGAGAATGTCGCGGCCGCCACGCGGACGCTGTTGAGCTGAGCCCGGCTTTACTTGACGTTAACCCGGAACACTCATAGAACATTTTCGGAAGTTTCTGATTTGTTCTCACCGGAGTGGGCCATGCTGACGCGCAAACAACACCAGCTTCTCCTGTTCATCCACAAGCGGTTGAGCGAGGACGGGGTGTCGCCGTCTTTCGAGGAAATGAAGGACGCGCTGGACCTGGCCTCGAAGTCCGGCGTGCACCGGCTGATCACGGCGCTTGAAGAACGCGGTTTCATCCGGCGCCTCCCCCACCGCGCCCGCGCCCTGGAGGTTTTGAAACTGCCCGATGCCGTCTCTCCGGCGGCGCCGAAGGCCGGCAATGTCGTCGAAGCCGATTTCACGCAGGGCGCGGCGAATGACACGATGGACGTACCGCTCCTGGGCAAGATCGCCGCCGGTGTGCCGATCGAAGCGATCCAGCATGAGCGTGACCGGATCATATTGCCGCCCGACCTCGCGCATGGGCGCGGCGAGCATTACGCGCTCGAGGTGGAAGGCGATTCGATGATCGATGCCGGCATTCTCGACGGCGACATCGTCATTATCGAGCGCAGCGATACCGCCATGAATGGCGAGATCGTCGTGGCGCTGGTCGACGAAGAGGAAGCGACTCTGAAACGCCTGCGCAAAAAAGGCGGTTCCATCGCGCTGGAAGCCGCGAACCCGGCTTATGAAACGCGTATTTTCGGACCCGACCGCGTGCGGGTTCAGGGCCGGCTGGTCGGGCTTATCCGCCGTTATCACTAGGCGATCTGCGATCGCCGGCGTGTGAGCGGGCCCAGATCCGGTCACCGCGCTCGCGCTCGACCGATGTTGATTGCGAGATCTGTCCCTGCGAAACCCAGAAAGACATGGCGCCAGTCCGCGCAAGGTCCGCGGCATCGATCAGCCAGGCCCGGCAGTGCGCCCGCTGAACCGGTGAGGCGGTATCGTGCAAGACCACGAGGCCGGCCCGGTCGCAGTCTTCGGCGAGGCTTTCTCCGGTGCGCGCAATGGCGATCGATAGCCCGCGCGCCGTCCCGAAGCATCCGCGCCGATCGCAGGTCCAGCCGCCCGGGCCGGCCCTCTCCCGTGTCCCGGACTGTTCCAGAAAGACCCGTGAGGCAAAGCGGGCCCGCCGCCGGTCGGAGCTCGTCCAGCCCGCCTCGGTGTGCGCGAGGATCACGCCGTCCTCGCTAAGGAACAGGTTCGGCGAATCGCTTTGCCACCAGAGCATGTAGGCCAGCGCAATTAAGGCCACGCCGAGGCGCCGCGGCCAGCCGGAAGCTGCCACCAGCAGAACAAAGCCGAGCGCATATACCGCCACGACATGACCGGGCGCCGAGGCCGCCGGCGCGATGGCGCCCGGCCAGTTCGACACGGTCTCCGCAACGCCCACCACCCAGGCCAGCCCCCAGCCCATGACTGCCAGAACCGGCCTGTCGAGCCCCAGGGGCGCCAGTGCCAGGGCCAGCGCGCCCGCCGGCATCACAACCAGCGAAAAGACCGGCATGGCGGCGAGGTTGGCGAGAAAGCCGTAGACAGCAATGCGGTTGAAATGAAAAGCGGCGAACGCCGCAGTAGCGCTTCCCGCCACTAATGAAGACACCGAGAGGCTGGCCCAAAAGCGGGCGATGCCGGATAACCAACCCCGCGCGCCTTCACTGTCGCGCCGCTTCTGGCGCCAGATGTCGAAGGCGGCCACAAGCGCCGCTGCGGCGGCAAAGGACATCTGGAAACCGGGGGACAAAACGCTTTGCGGCTGCAGAACCAGGATGATCGCCGCGGCGAGCGCAATTGATTGCAGGGAGATCGCGCGGCGTTTGAAGATGACGCCGAGCAGGATAACGGCGACCATGACAAAGGCGCGCTGGGTCGACACCGACATGCCGGACAGCACGAGATAGAGGCCTGCTCCCCATAGCGCGAAGACAGCGGCCGGAATGCGCGGATCGCGACGGCTTGCGACGGCCGGAATGGCGGCGAGCCCCGCGCGCACCGCGAAAAACAGGCCGCCGGCGAAGAGACTCATGTGAAGGCCGGAAATCGCCAGGATGTGACCGAGACCGGCCGAACGCAGCGCCTCGGCTTGTTCATCGGGAATACCCGAGCGGTCGCCGGTAAGGAGCGCTGCCGCTATCCCCGCCGCGCCGGGCGGCGCGCGGCTGCGGATGTGCTCGGCCATGCTCCAACGCCAGCGCGCCAAGCGGCGCCGGACCGTGTCACCGCCGAGGCTGGCCACCTCCAGCGGTGCGATGGCATAGCCGGTGCCGCCGAGGCCAGAGAACCAGGCTGCAAAGGCCGGATCATATCCGCCCGGCACCGCGGGCCGGCGCGGTGGTGTCAGCACGACCCGTGCACGGAAGGCATCGCCCGGGCCGAGTGCGCCTCTTTCGCCATAGAAGCGCACCCGCCGGGGCGGGTCCGCCATGCCGTCCAGAGAGACCAGACGCGCCATGATGCGCTCCCGGCCATTGCGCGTTTCCACGGCTTCTATCCATCCGGTGATGGTTACGGCGCGCGCCGATTCCCGGACCACGTTCGCCCGCTGTGCGACGGTGTGCCATTGCGCCCGGGCAAACCCAAGGGCCGCCAGGGCGACCAGCAAGGCGGCCGACCAAGCTAGGGGACGCCCGCGCAGCCGGTACAGACTCACGACGATCAGACCTGCCGCGAAAGCGAGGGCGATCAGACCGGCGCTGGCCGCAGGCTCCCGGGCGTTCGCGAAATAGGCGATCGCGCCTACCGCAAAGGCGATGGGCGCCCAGATTGCCAGACGGATCGGTTGCCCGTCATGGACCGTATCGCGGGCGGCCGCGGACGCACCGATGACACGCGATGCCAAGCTACGGACCGGCGGGTGAAGCAACTGGCGCAATCGGCTATTTCATCCCCCAGGTGAGCATGCTATCCCGCGCACTCCTTCCGCAGCGCAGCATGGTTTCGCGAGTGCAAAAAACAAAACAACCCATAGTTACACGATTTGCGCCTTCACCGACAGGTTTTCTCCATATCGGGGGCGCACGAACTGCGCTGTTCAACTGGCTGTTGGCGCGCGGCGCGGGTGGAAAATTCCTGCTGCGTATCGAAGATACCGATCGCGAGCGCTCGACCGAGGCCGCAACGCAGGCCATTCTCGACGGCCTGATCTGGCTGGGCCTCGACTGGGACGGCGAGCCCGTTTCGCAAGCGGCCAATGCCGCCCGGCATGCGGCCGTTGTCGATGATCTGCTCGCCAACGGCCGGGCCTTCCGCTGCTATATGAGCGAGACCGAAACCGCGGCCGAGCGCCAGAAAGCATTCGGCGAAGGGCGCGCGCTGCGCAGCCCGTGGCGCGACCGCGATCCCGCCGAGGCGCCAGACGGCGCACCTTTCACCGTGCGGTTCCGCGCGGCGGACGGCGATGTCGTGATAGAGGACGCGGTGCAGGGCGATGTGCGCTGGAAAGGCAAGGAATTCGACGATCTCGTGCTTCTGCGCAGCGATGGGTCGCCGACCTACAATCTCGCGGTTGTCGTCGACGATCATGATATGGGCATCACCCATATCGTGCGCGGTGACGACCATCTGGTGAATGCCGCCCGGCAAGCCCAGATTTACGACGCGCTGGGCTGGGACCGCCCGCTATTCGCACACATCCCGCTGATCCACGGTCCGGACGGCAAGAAGCTGTCCAAGCGCCATGGTGCGCTCGGCGTCGACGCCTATCGCGACATGGGCTATCTGCCGGAAGGCCTGCGCAATTATTTGCTTCGCCTCGGTTGGGCGAGCGGTGACCAGGAGTTCTTCAGCGATGAAGAGGCAAAGGCCGCTTTCAGCCTGAACGGGCTGAACAAGGCGCCCGGACGGCTCGATTTCGACAAGATGGCGCATATCAATGCGCATCACATGAAGCTCGCAGACGATGCGCGGCTGGTCGAATTGGTGCTGCCCTGGTGCGCGAAACAGGTCGATGGCCTTGATGTTTCAGACCCCGTCATCCGTTCGCGGCTGACGGCGGCCATGCCGGTGCTGAAAACCCGCGCCGCAACACTGGAAGCTTTGGCCGGCCAGGCCTATTTCCTGGTCCGGCCCACGCCGATCATTGTCGAAGGCAAGGCCGCCAAACCGTTGAAAGGCGATGCAACGCACGTTCTGGCGCGCTTCAAGCCGGTTCTGGACTCCCTTACCGAATGGTCGGCCGAGGCGATCCATAACGCGCTGGAGCTCTTCGTCGAACGAGAGGACATCGGATTCGGCAAGATCGGGGCGCCTTTGCGGGCCGCCCTGACAGGCGGCGCGCCGGCACCAGACCTCTCCCTGGTGATCGAATGGCTGGGCCGTGACGAGGTATCGCGCCGTATTGATGACCAGATCAAATCGGCCCTATAAGACGCACGAAAAAAGAAGGACGACCATCATGGAAAGCAAAGCAAAACCCAATGGAACGGCAACCCTCACGATTGATGGTCAGACCTATGAGTTGCCGGTCCTGAAGGGGTCGATCGGTCCCGACGTGATCGATATCCGGACCCTCTACAAGCAAGCCGGCGTCTTCACTTACGATCCGGGCTTCACCTCCACCGGCTCCTGCGAAAGCCATATCACCTATATCGACGGCGATGATGGCACCCTCCTCTATCGCGGATATCCGATCGACCAGCTGGCCGAGCAATCGAGCTTTATCGAAGTTTGTTATCTCTTGTTGCACGGCGAACTGCCGACCGCGGGCGAACTCAAAGACTTCGACATGACGATCCGCCGGCACACCATGCTGCACGATCAGTTCGATCAGTTCTTCCGCGGCTTCCGACGCGACGCGCACCCGATGGCGGTGATGGTCGGCACGGTCGGCGCCTTGTCCGCATTCTACCACGATTCAACCGACATCAACGATCCGGAAGCGCGGGTGATTGCCAGCCACCGCATGATCGCGAAAATGCCGACCATCGCGGCGCGCGCGTACAAATACTCGATCGGCCAGCCCTTCATCAGCCCGCGCAATGATCTCGACTTTGCCGGCAATTTCCTGCGCATGTGCTTTGCCGTGCCGGCCGAGGATTACGAGCTCAACAAGACGCTCGCCAAGGCGATGGACAAGATCTTCATCCTGCACGCCGATCACGAGCAAAACGCCTCGACCTCGACCGTGCGCCTCGCCGGATCGTCGGGGGCCAACCCGTTTGCCTGCATTGCGTCCGGTATTGCCAGCCTGTGGGGGCCGGCACATGGCGGCGCGAACGAAGCCGCCCTGAACATGCTCGAGGAAATCGGATCGGTGGACCAGATCCCTGAATACATTGCCCGCGCGAAAGACAAGAATGATCCGTTCCGGCTGATGGGCTTCGGACACCGCGTCTACAAGAACTACGATCCGCGAGCCAAGGTCATGCGCGAGACGTGCCACGAGGTTCTCGACGTGCTCGGCGTGCGCAACGAGCCGCTGCTTCAGGTGGCGATGGAGCTCGAAAAGATCGCCTTGGAAGACGAATATTTCGTCGAGAAGAAGCTCTATCCGAATATCGATTTTTATTCGGGCATCACGCTGCGCGCGATGGGCTTCCCGACATCCATGTTCACGGTGCTGTTCGCGCTGGCGCGGACGGTCGGCTGGATCGCCCAGTGGACCGAGATGATCGAGGATCCGGTTCAGAAGATCGGCCGGCCGCGGCAATTGTTCGCCGGGGCAACCGAGCGCGCCTACGTGCCGATCAACAAGCGCTAGCTGTTTTCGCGGCGGGCCGTCGTTAAGGCGATGACGGCTTGCGCGGCGCGCGCGCTCGATCGCCCATCCCCTTTCATCGCTTCGGCCGCCGCTTTCAGGCGAGGACTGCGCGATTGGCCGCTTTCGATCTCATCGAGCAGGGCCATCACCGATCCCGCCAGGATATCTCCGCGGCATTCCTGCTGGGCATGTTCGAGGATCAGCTCTTCACCGGCGGCAATATTGACAAGGCTGAAATAATCCGCCTTGAACAGGATGGTCCGGTAGATCCAGTAGCTCAGCCAGCCGAGCTTGTAGGTCGAGACCGTCGGCACGCCTGCGAGGGCGAGCTCGGTCGTTGCCGTGCCGGATACGGCCAGCGCCACATTCATCGCCGATGTGGCATCGCGTTTTTCCGCCTCGTCGACAAGGATGATATCCGAGATGCGCGGGTCGGCGTCGAGGGATAAGCGGACATCGTCCGCGATGGCCGGCGCCATGGGCGAGACGAAGACCGCCCCATCCGGCAAACGGGTCTTCAGGTCGACGACAGCGTCACGAAGACCCGGGCCAATGCGGCGCAATTCGCTCGGCCGGCTGCCGAACAAAGCCCCGACGACGGGGGCGCCTGGCGAAATGCCATGGCGCTCGCGGAACGCATTGCCATCGCCGGTCACGGGCCGTTCCAGCGCCGGATTTCCGACAAAGGTGGTCGGAAGACCCGCTGCTTCGAACATGGGCGCGTCGAAGGCGTGTATCGTCAGCAAATGATCAACCGACCGTGCCAGGACGTCGGCCCGCTTGGGCCGGGCCGCCCAGATCTGCGGGCCGACATATTTCACCAGCAAGGGCGGTAATGCGCGCTTCTGAAGCCGCTGGGCGACGCGGATCATATAGCCCCAGCTATCGATCAGGACGACCGTGTCAGCCTCGAAGGCGAGTGCCGCGTCGACCGTGGCATTCACCTTGCGAAGAATGTCGGGATAGGTTTTGAGCCCGTCGAGCAAGCCCATGATGGCGAGACCGGAAATGTCGACGGCGCTGGTCACGCCCAACGCTTCCATCCGCCGCCCGCCGACGCCGGCGATCTCGATGTCGGGGCCGGCTTCGCGCAGCGCCATGATCAGATCCGCGCCGAGCGCATCGCCCGACGGTTCGACGGCCACAAGAAATATCCGAAACGGCTTACTCATCTTCCCGGGCCGCATAGATGAAAATGCCTGCGGCATCGGCCGCCGCGATCGTTTCATCCATGCGCGGGATCAGGGCGTTGCCGGCCCTGACGGCAATACCTGCCAGGCCCGCCCGTGCCGCGCCTTCAATCGTTTTCAAGCCGATCGTCGGCATATCAATGCGCCGCTCCTGTTGCGGTTTCAGCGTTTTGGCCAGCACGCCGGCCCGCTTGGCCGCATGGCCACGGATTTCCAGCGGCAGACCCGCAATCCGGGCCAACATTTCGTCTGTCCCTTCCTGGGCTTCAACCGCCAACACCAGACCGCTGGCAACCACAGCGCCCTGCCCGATATCGTGCTCGCCGATGAGGCGGGCGATCGACAGGGCCTTCGCGATGTCGGCGCGGGCCGCGTCATCGGGCTGGACATCGCCCAGCACGCCGGGTCCCGGCACCAGGCTGGACATCGCCTGGTGCGCACCGATGGCGCGCAGGCCTTTCCGCTCGAAGGAGTCGATGATGACACGCATGAGCGCATCATCGCCATAGCGCGCGGCCTGGGTGACACGCGGCAAGAGCGCCATCGCGGTGGCATCGAGCCCCATCAAGGCTTTGAAATTCGGGCGTGTGATCCGGCCGATGAAGCAGACCGCATCGCAGCCCGCATCGAGCATCGCTTTTTGCATGCCGCCGACTTTCGCGATGGGCAGGCGTACCTTGTTGAAGGCGGCAAAGTCCTGATCGGCGAAACCGTCGACCTCAACGATGAAGGGCGCACGACCGGCGCTCAACTCGCCTTGCGCAATCAGCAACGGGATCTCGCCACCGCCCGCAATGATGGCGAGTTTTCTCCAGTCGGCTCTGTCGGGCTCAGTCATGCGGCATGCAGATGGAGCGATTGGGTTCGGCGCGGATGAAATCGACAATCTCCATGACGGCCGGATTTTCCGAGTAAAGGCTGGAGACGTCTTCCAGACGCTCGCTGAACGATCCTTCCTCGGCAAACAGCAGCCGGTAGGCTGTGCGCAATTCCTTGATCGCACTGCGCGAATGGCCGCGGCGCTTGAGGCCGACCAGGTTCAGCCCTTCAAGATGCGCGTGATTGCCGCCCGCCGCGCCATAGGGAATGACGTCCTTGGTCAACAGCGACATGGCATTCACGAAGGCCTGACGGCCGATCCGGCAGTGCTGAACGACGCCGGTATAGCCGCCAAGAATCACCTGGTCTTCGACCACCGTATGCCCGCCGAGCACCGCGTGATTGGAGAGCACCACCTTGTCGCCAACGATGCAGTCATGCGCAATGTGTGTACCGATCATGTAGAAACCGTCATCGCCAACGACGGTTTGCTGCCGCCCGACACCGGTTCCGGGATGCATGGTCGCGTATTCGCGGATCGTGTTGCGGGCGCCGATGATGAGGCGGGTGTCCTCACCCTTGAACTTGAAATCCTGTGGCGGATGGCCGAGCGAGGCATGCGGGTAGATGACGGTTTCTGCACCGATGCGCGTATGACCGGCAATCGTGACGTGCGATTTGAGGCGCACCCCGTCGCCAAGCTCTACATCGCCTTCAATGATGCAATAAGGGCCGATCTCGACATCGGCGCCCAGTTTGACACTGTCCTCGACGATCGCCGTGGGATGGATCTTGCCGCTCATGCGCTGGTCACACCCTTGGCGGAAAAATCAAACTCGGTCACGCGCTGCCCGCCGACGAAGGCCGAACCGGAGAATTTGAACAGATCGCCGCGCATGTGGGTCACGCGAACCGGCATCCGCAACGTATCGCCCGGGCGCACCGGACGGCGGAAGCGGACCTTGTCCACGCCCATGAAATAGATGGCGGTTTTCGAGACGTCGGCGTTGAGCGTCTTGGACATCAAAAGCGCGCCGGCCTGGGCCACGGCCTCGACGATCAGAACACCCGGCATCACCGGATTGCCCGGGAAATGGCCCGGGAAGAAAGGCTCGTTCACCGTGATATTCTTGAAACCGACAATGGATTCGCCTTCGACGTAATCCTCGGCGCGGTCGAGCAGCAAAAAGGGATAACGATGCGGCAGGCGATCGAGAATCTCGTCAATGCCAATCGTCACGCCGCGGTCCGGGTCGCGCATCAATCTCTCCGTGCCTTCTTGCCTTGCGCACCCTTGATACCCGACAGGCGGCGCAATTGCGTGATCTGTTTCAGGAAATTGCGGGCGGGCATGGCCGGGCTGCCGCCCCATTTCTCGCCATCGGGGATGTCATACATCGCCGCTGAATCGGCGAGCAGGATGACATTGTTGCCGATGGTGATGTTGTCGGTGGTCGCGCACCGGCCAGCAAACAGGCAGTCGCGGCCGATCGTGGTGCTGCCGGAAATGCCGGCGAAGGCAGCCATCACCGTGCCGGATCCGATCCGCACATTGTGGGCGATCTGGCAGAAATTATCGATCTGGCAATTGTCACCGATCTCGGTGTCACCGAACAGGCCGCGATCGATCGAACAGGACGCGCCGATCAGCGCATCGCTGCCGATGATGGCGCGACCGAAATGCGGAACCTTGACGCGCTGCTCGGCGCCCAGGGCGATGGCAAAACCGGTCTTGCCGATCACGGTGCATGAGCCGATCTCGGTGCGCGCGCCGATGGTCGCGAAGGAGATCACAGCATTGGCGCGGATCAGTGCGCCCTCCCCGATCTCCACGCCCGGCCCGATCACGACATTGGGTTCGAGAATGGCACCGGCGCCAATGCGCGCGCCCTTCGCAATAAAAGTCCCGTCATGGACGGTCGCGGACGGATCGATATCCGCCTCGCCGGCTTCGAGCGGTTTTTCCGCGAAGATTTTTGCTGCCGTGCGGGCAAAGGCCACGCGCGGATTTTCGGTGACCGCGACATGGCAGCCTGCCGCGCGCAATGCTTCGGCAAATTCCGGCTTGCTGAGGACGACCGCTCCGGGCTGAACGTCCGGCGGGCGGCGTTCCGCATAGCTTAAAGCGCCGGCTTGGGTTGCCGTGATCGGCGCCACATCGTCGACAGAAACGCCATCGGGCGCGAGCCCTTCAAAGCTCGCACCCGACAGTGTCTCTATCTCGGTGAGGGAAAGCGGGTGTGCGGATTCGTAGAAACGCGGATCGGCCACAGCCCGCTTGCTCCCGGTCTATTGCTGCGGTTGTTGCGTCTGCCCGCTGTTTTCCGGCAGGCGGACGCGGTTCACCGGAACGGTCGGCAGGCGCGCATTGAGCGCGTCGATCACGTCCTGGCTGGCGTCGACGCTGGCGTTCGAATAAACGAGCGTGCTGCGGTCGATGACGATGTCGGCATTACGCGCCGTCACGACTTCCTGCAGCACAGCCTGCAAAGCTTCGAGCACCGGGCGCATCGCGGCGCGCTCGGTTGCGACGAGCTCGTTTGCATAACGCTGGCGAACGGTCTCGAATTGCTGGCCCTGCTGGCTGACCGTCTGGATGCGGGTCATCAGGTCCTGGCGCTGTTGCACCGCTTCCTGCGTCAGACCGGAGGTTTCTGCGTTCAGACGTTCAATTTCAGCGTCGATCGGCTCACGCATCGCGCGCAGCTCGCCGTCCATTTCTTCGGAAATGGTCTGCAGGCGGGTGGCGATATGCACGCCGACCGCGCTTTCGCGCAGGATACGATCCTCGTTGATCACGATGATCGTCTGAGCCATCGCCGGCGCGCTGACCGAGACAAAAGCCACGGCCGCGGCAACAAGCGCGAGCGGGTTAAGGGAGGAAGGTTTCATCTTTAGAATCCTGTTCGTGTGCTGAAGCGGAAGAATTCGGTGCGGTCATAGGTTTCGTTGACCAGCGCCTCGGCCAAGTCGAAGCGGACCGGGCCAAACGGTGAATCCCAGAAAATGCTAAGGCCGGCGGAGACGCGGAGCGACAGATCGTCTGTCGTAAAGGCCTGCCCGGTGACTTCGTCGATAAGGTCCTCATCGTCGAGCAGTCCCAAAGTGCCGAAATCGGTGAACAAGCTGCCGCGCACGCCGTACTGCTCCGGCAGCGGCAGCGGGAAGGACATTTCCGCGGTGCCGATCGCGTAGAAACGGCCGCCGAGGGCATCGCCGCCGCGCAGATCGCCGGTCGTGGTATCGCGCACAACGACCCGCGGGCCGATACCGGCCACTTCGAAGCCGCGGAAGGAGTTACCGCCGCGGAAGAAACGGTCGTTAATCCGGACATTGTCGCCGCCCCAGCCCATGATGAAGCCGGAATTCAGATTCAGGCTGCCCACGAAGTTCCAGAATAGCGGGCGGTAAACCGATGCGGTGACCTCGGTCGAGACAAAGCGGACATCGCCGCCGACCCCGGCGAAGGACTGGCTGAGCTCGGCGCGGAAGCCGCGCGTCGGCTCGATCGGATTGTCGACGCGGTCCCAACGCAAGGTGAAATTGGCCACCGATGTGACGCGGGAGCCGGCCTGGTTTCGCAGCGACTGGTTGGCGCCTGCGAACACGACCACATCGTCTGTCCGCAGCGTGTATTGCAGGCCGAGATTGGTCGAGCGGGTGGTCGGGAAGCCGGCGCGCAAGCTGAAACCCGTCGATTGGGTTTCGAAGCTGGCTTCGGTGATGAAGTCGGACCGGACGGAGAAGACATCGACGCCGGCGGCCAGGTTGCGGTCAAGGAAGCGCGGTTCGGTAAAGCGGATGTCGACCTGCTCGCGGCGCGAGCTGGCGGCGATGCGGAAACGCAAGAACTGACCGCGGCCGCGCAGATTGCGCTCGGAGATCGACAGATCGACCAGGAAGGCATCGGTGGACGAGAAACCGGCCCCGAAGGCGAGTTCACCGGTGGGCTGTTCCGTCACCGCGACCTGCAAGCGGGCGCGGTCCGGCGATGAGCCCTGTACTTCGGTGATTTCGACCTCTTCGAAAAAGCCAAGTCGGCGGACGCGGGATTGCGACCTGTCGATCAGCGACCGGTTGAAGGCATCGCCTTCGACGAGCTCAAGCTCGCGCCGGATCACATGGTCGAGTGTGCGCGTATTGCCGACGACATCGATCCGCTCGATGTAGACGCGCGGGCCTTCCTCGATCTCGAACACCACGTCAACGGTACGATCGTCGCGATTGCGGGCGATGTTCGGTGCGATATTGACGAAGGCATAGCCTGTCGCGCCCACTGCGAAATTCAGCGTGTCGACCGACTCCTCAATCAACTCGCCGCGGAACAATTCTCCGGTGCGTACCGGCAAAAAGCCGACAAGGCGTTCAGGATCGATATCCGGCAGTTCCGTTTCGACGCTGATATCGCCGAAGGTATAGATGTCGCCCTCGTCCAGCGTGAAGGTGATGTAGAAGTCTTCCTGGTCGGGCGTCAGCTCGGCGACCGCGGACACGACGCGGAAGTCCGCATAGCCGCGGTTCTGGTAGAATTGCCGCAGCAGTTCCCGGTCGTATTCCAGCCGGTCGGGATCGTAATTGTCATTGGTTGAGAAAAACCGCCACCAGCGCGATTCGACCGTCACCAGTTCGCGGCGAAGCTCACGGTCGGAAAACGACTCATTCCCGATGAAATTGACGCGGCGAACGCCGGTCACCGGGCCTTCGGAAATCTCGAACACCAGATCGACGCGGTTTTGCGGCAGTTCGACGATGCGCGGCGTCACTTGTGCGGCGAAGCGGCCGGAACGGCGATAGACCTCGATGATCCGCTGGACGTCGGCCTGAACGCGGGCGCGTGTAAAGATCGCGCGCGGCTGGGCCTGGATTTCCTCATTGATGGCTTCATCGTCCACCGCACGATTTCCTTCGAGAATCACGCGGTTGATGATCGGGTTTTCCTGCACATAGATGATGACCACATCGCCGCGGTTCTCGATCCGCACGTCGGAGAACAAGCCGGTCGCAAACAGGGTCTGGATCGACAAATTGACCGAACGGGCGTCGACGGGAACGCCAGGCTGAAGCAAAAGATAGGACAGCACGGTGTCGGCCTCGACCCGTTGATTGCCTTGCACCAGCACCTGGCGGAGCGGCACGGCTTCATTGGGCTGCGAATCCTGCGCGGCGGCCGGCGCCGAAAGGCCGAGCGATACGCTACCGGTAATTACGCAAAAAAGAGCCGCGGTCAGAACGCGCTGAATACTCGACATACGGGCCGCCGTTCGTGTCTCGGATCAGGAACCTAATCCGCCCAGATAAACCAAATCGTTCCAGGTTGCTACAAGCATCAAACCCAGTACCAGCGCAAGCCCGACCCTGAAGCCGATGGCCTGCGCCTTCGCACTGAGCGGTCTCCCGGCAACCGCCTCGTAGGCGTAATACACCAGATGCCCGCCGTCGAGTATGGGTATCGGCAGCAGGTTGACCAATCCCAGTCCAATGCTGAACAGGGCGACAAGTTGAATGAGGTTTAATGCCAGCCCGCCCGCGGCCTGGCCTGCTGAACCGGCGTTATCGATCGAAGCGTTGGCCACCTGACCGGACACCGTCACAATGCCCAGGGGTCCATTGAGCATGTTCGGCGGCACCCGGCCGGTGATAATGCGCCAGACATAGCGGCCTGTCAGGCTGATAACACGCCCGACTTGCGCAATGGCAGCCCCCAGCGATTCGATCGGTCCCAATTGCCGGTAGAAAATCTCGCCGGACGGTCCAAAGCCGACAATGGCGCGCTCGCGATATCCCCCTAGCCCGTCCGGCACACGCGCAATGCTGGGCGTGACGACCATGTCGATCATGCGTCCGTCGCGCTCGATCTGGATGGGAACCGCTTCGTCCGGCCGCAGCATGAATTCGGTCATGATGTCCGGAAACGCCTCGATCCGCGAGCCGGCGATCTGCACCACACGGTCGCCGACTTCAAGGCCGGCGCGTTCGGCTTCGGATTCGGCGCGGATGCTGCCGACGACCGGGGCCTGCGTCGATTGCCCGAACGTTGCGAACAAGGCAAAGAAAACAACAATAGCGAGAAGAAAGTTTGCGATCGGTCCCGCCGCAACAATGATGGCCCGTTGCCAGACCGGTTTGAAATGGAAGCACCGATTGGCGTCTGCACCCAATTTCGTACGCATCGCCGCGAGCTTTTCCGCATCAGGCTCACTGGCCGCACCGGCATCGCCCATGAACCGGACATATCCGCCCAGTGGCAGCGCGGCGATGCGCCAGATCGTTCCGCGCCGGTCGCGAACCGCGAACAGCGTCGGACCGAAACCGACGGAAAAGACCTCGGCATGAACCCCGCACCAGCGCCCGGCGAAATAATGGCCCAATTCATGGATAATGACGACCACCGAGATCACCGCCACAAAGGCGAGAATCGTGATCACTCCGGAAGTCAAAAAGTCCAGCAAAACAACCTCATGCGTGTTTTGAATTGACGGTCGACAAAGCGTCGCGTGTCCATGTCCGCGCCCGACTGTCAACGTCGAGGGCCTCGTCCAGGCCGCCAAATCGCTGCGGCAGGGCCGCACTGCCTTCAAGACTGCCGAGACAGTCGGAAACGAGCCCCGCGATGTCAAGGAAACCGACCTGCCCCTGCAGGAAGGCCTCTACGGCGACCTCGTTTGCAGCATTCAGCGCCGCGGTCGCCCCCTCGCCCGCTTCCAGCGCATCGCGGGCGATCCGAAGCGCCGGGAAGCGCGCCTCGTCCGGCGGTTCAAAGTCAAGCTGACCGATGCGCGCCAGATCCAGCCGTTCCGCCGGCGTTTCCATGCGCTCGGGCCAGGACAGGGCCGAGGCGATTGGAATGCGCATGTCGGGACTGCCGAGCTGTGCGAGCACGCTGCCATCGACGTATTCGACCAGTCCGTGAATCACCGATTGGCGATGGATGACGACGTCGACCTGGCGCGGCGGCAAGCCGAATAATCTACAGGCTTCAATGACTTCCAAGCCTTTGTTCATCAAGGTCGCGGAATCGATCGAAATCTTGTCGCCCATACTCCAGACCGGATGCGCCAAGGCATCGGACCGGGTGGCCGATCCCATCCTTTCGCGGGGCCAGTCTCGAAACGGCCCGCCGGAAGCGGTCAGGGTGATACGGCGGATGAAGCGGTCGTGGCCTGGGTAGATCGACTGAAAAATGGCATTGTGTTCACTGTCGACCGGCAGAATCGTGGCGCCGCGCCGGGCGGCCAGGTCGATGAAATATTCTCCCGCACACACTAGGCATTCCTTGTTCGCCAGCGCAACGGCCGCGCCGTCCTGCAGCGCGGCGGCGGTGGGTTCCAGCCCCGCCGAACCGACGATCGCGGCCATGGTCCAGTCAACCGGACGCGATGCTGCCTCGATCAGGGCTGTCGGGCCGGAAGCGGTTTCAATGCCGGTGCCCTCCAGGGCTTTCGACAATGTGCCGCCCTGGCGTTCATCGCCGATCACTGCGATACGCGGTTTGAATTCCCGCGCAATCGCCGCCAGCGCGTCAACATTCCGGTTGGCGGTCAGGGCAATCAGCTCGAATGCATCCGGCTCGGCGCGGCGCACCAAGTCGAGCGTAGCGGTGCCGACCGATCCGGTCGCACCGAGGATGGATATCCGCCGGGTCACAGCGGGCTTTCCAGCACGTTGAGGCTGGCGAGGACAAGCCCCGTTAAACAGGCCGCCATCAGAGCGTCGACGCGGTCCAGCACGCCGCCATGGCCGGGAATGATTTCACCGGTGTCCTTGACGCCGAACCGGCGCTTGAACAGCGACATCACCAGATCACCGATGACCGCAGCGATCGCCAATAGCACGCCAGCGAGCATTGTATCGACGGGATCGAAGCCCTGCCAGCGCGCAAAACCCCAGGCCGCGGCGCTGCCGCCGATGAGCGCTGCCACCACGCCGGCCCAGGTTTTGTTGGGGCTGGCCTTGGGCCACAGCTTCGGACCCCCGATCAGCGTGCCGGCGAAATAGGCGGCGCTGTCGGCGGCCCAGACGACGAGCAGAATGAAGGCCGCGGCGTCCAGCCCGTTGAGCGAGCGAAGCGAGGCCAGGGCCGATACCGACAGCGAAACATAGAGAATGCCGAAGCCGCCACGCCAGCGCCGCTGCGTCGGCAATTCGCCGGTGAACATGACGCCCACCGCACCGGCGATCGGCCAGGCCAGCATCCAGAAGAACTCGCCATCGGCCGCGAACAGGACCGCGCCGCAGGCTGCGGCCGAGGCGATCGCATAGCTGCGCGTCGGCGCGTCACGATCCGCCATGCGCATCCATTCCCAGGCCATCGCCGCGGCAAAGGCTGCGCAATATGCGGTGAAGGCAAGCCCGCCATTCCACAACAGGAACAGGGAGACCGGGATCAGGACCAGGGCGGAAACGATCCGCGTGACCAGCGCGGGATCGCGCCGGCGCAACGGATGGGTGTCAGGCAGCATCCACGCCCCCGAAGCGCCTCTGCCGGGATGCAAATTCACTGAGGGCCTGTTCGAAATGGCGCGCGCTGAAATCCGGCCAGAGCACATCGAGGAAGACCAGTTCGGCATAGGCTGCCTGCCAGATCAGGAAATTGCTGGTGCGATGCTCACCGCTGGTGCGGATCACGATATCCGGATCCGGCATGCCGGCGGTGTCGAGCTGGCTGGCAAATACGGCCTCATCGACATCTTCAGGGTTCATCCGGCCTCCCGCGACATCCTTGGCGATGCGCCTTGTGGCGCGAACGATCTCGTCGCGGCCGCCATAATTGAAGGCGATCGTCAGGAAGCAGCGGTCATTGCGGGCCGTTGTGCGTTCGGCGCGCTCGATGATGGAGAGCAAGTCTTCCGACAGGCCTTCGCGGCGTCCGGCGATGCGAATATTGACGCCTTCGCGGTCGAGCTTGGCGAGATCGGCATCGACGAAGCGTTTCATGAGATCGAACAGGGCATCGACCTCGTCGCTCGGGCGGCGCCAGTTCTCCGTCGAAAAGCCGAACAGAGTCAGGTATTTGACGCCGGCGTCACCGGCCGCCCGCACGGCCTCGCGGACCGCATCCACGCCCTTGGAATGACCGAAGGCCCGCGGCCGTCCGCGCTGCTGCGCCCAACGGCCGTTTCCGTCCATGATGATGGCGACATGCCGGACACCCCGGCATTTATCCTCGCCTTCGGTCATGAACACCTCCCAAGCCGGACAGGCCTAGACCTGCATGATCTCGTCCTGCTTGGATTTCAGCGAAGAGTCCACCTTGCCGACATAATCGTCGGTCAGTTTCTGGACGCTGTCGGACTGTGACTTCAGCTCGTCCTCGCTGATCTCGCCGTCTTTTTCCATTTGCTTGAGCGTGTCCATGCCGTCGCGCCGGATATTGCGGATCGCCACGCGGGCATGCTCGGCATAGGCGCTGGCGGCCTTAGCTAGCTCGGCGCGGCGTTCCTCGTTTAGCGGCGGGATCGGGATGCGCAACAGCGTGCCTTCGACGACCGGATTAACGCCGAGCGGCGAGTTGCGGATCGCCTTGTCGACGGCGGCCACCATGGTCTTATCCCAGACCTGGACCGAAATCATGCGCGGCTCGGGAACCGACACCGTCCCGACCTGGTTAATCGGCGTGGGCGACCCATAAGCCTCGACATGAACGGCATCGAGGAGGCTGGCCGACGCGCGGCCGGTGCGCAGGCTTCCGAAATCCTTGTGCAGCGCGTCGATGGCGCCATCCATGCGGCGTTTCAGATCCTTGAGGTCGATTGTCGAGCTCATGGGTTTTCCCCTGTTGTTATTGAGCCGTGCGCGGTTCGCCGATGGTGGTGCAGGTCCCCTCGCCTGCCAGAACGCGTGCGAATTCGCCCGGCTTGTGAATGTTGAACACCACGATAGGCACGGCGTTCTCGCGCATCAATGTCACCGCTGCAGCGTCCATCACTTTCAGGTCCTGGGCAAGCACCTGCAGATAGTCGAGCTGTTCATAGCGTTCGGCGTCCGGGTTTTTGCGTGGATCGTCGGAATAGACGCCGTCGACCTGGGTGCCTTTGAACAGGGCTTCACAGCCCATCTCCGCAGCGCGCAATGCAGCCGCCGTGTCGGTTGTGAAGAACGGATTGCCGGTGCCGGCGGCGAAGATCACCACGCGGCCCTTTTCCATGTGCCGGATGGCGCGGCGGCGGATGTAAGGCTCGGCAATCGAGGTCATCGGAATGGCCGACTGGACCCGCGTCTGGACGCCAATGCGTTCCAGTGAATTCTGCATTGCCAGCGCATTCATCACCGTCGCCAGCATGCCCATATAGTCGGCTGCGGCGCGATCCATGCCCTTGGCGGCCACGGACAGTCCGCGGAAGATGTTGCCGCCGCCGATGACCAGGCAGACCTGGACGCCATTGGCCACCGCGTTGGCCACTTCCTGCGCCACGCGCTCGGCGACGTTGAGGTCGATGCCGAATTGCTGATCGCCCATCAGGGCTTCGCCGGAAATCTTGAGCAGGACGCGTTTATAGAGCGTCTTGGCGCCTCGCTGCGGCGTGTCTCCGGCAGAATCAGTCATGGGGCGCAGCCTAAAAGAAAAGCGCCGGAGCGGTAAGGCTCCGGCGCGGACATTGGTTAGCCACCCTTGGCCGTGGCGGCCACTTCGGCGGCGAAGTCTTCCGACTTCTTCTCGACGCCCTCGCCAACTTCCATGCGGATGAAGCCGGTGATGGCGACGCCGGCATCCTTGGCGGCTTGAGCAACCGTCTTGTCCGGATCGATCACGAAGGACTGGTTCAGGAGGGTTACTTCGGAGAAGAACTTCTTCATCCGGCCCTTGATCATGTTCTCGATGATGTTTTCCGGCTTGCCGCTTTCGCGCGCCTGCTCGGTGAGCACGGTGCGTTCCTTTTCAACGATTGCCGGGTCGAGATCGTTTTCGGACAACGAGGCCGGGTTGATCGCGGCAATGTGCATCGCAACCTGGCGAGCGAAATCGATATTGTCGCCGTCGATCGCGACCAGCACGCCGATCTTGCCCATGCCGTCAACGGCCGCGTTGTGGACGTAGGCGGCTACATTGCCACCTTCGATGCGCGCCAGGCGGCGCACCGACATGTTCTCGCCGATCTTGGCGATCTTGTCGGTGATATGATCGGCAACGGTCTTGCCGTTCACTTCGGCCGCCTTCAGGCCTTCAACATCGGCCGCAGTAAACGCCGCCGCGGTGATGTCCTTCACCATCGACTGGAAGTCGGCATTCTTGGCGACGAAGTCGGTTTCCGAGTTGACTTCAACCGCGACGCCGACGCCGTCCTTGACGGCGATCGAGACGAGGCCTTCGGCGGCCACGCGATCGGCCTTCTTGGCGGCTTTCGACAGGCCCTTGGTGCGCAGCCAGTCGACGGCGGCATCCATGTCGCCATTGGTTTCGGTCAATGCCTTCTTGGCATCCATCATGCCTGCGCCCGTCATGTCGCGCAGTTCCTTCACGAGGGCGGCAGTAATTCCAGCCATCGGTCTACTCCTGATATCCGTATTGCCTTGGAAGGCGGTGGTCAGCCTTCGGTTTTCTGTTCGGTCGCTTCGTTAGCTGATTTGTCTGACGTTTCCGCGACGGCGGCGGCTTCGGCCGCAGCGGTGTCCTCGGACGGCTCTTCGGTCAGCGCGGTTTCGACCGCAGGATCGACCGCCGCGCCGAGATCGACACCCAGATCGGCCTGGCCTTGCGTAATGCCGTCGAGCACAGCGTCCGCGACCAGCTCGCAATAGAGCGAGATGGCGCGCGCCGCGTCGTCATTGCCCGGGATCGGGAAATCGATCGGATCGGGATCGCAATTGGTGTCGACTATGCCGATCACCGGGATGCCCAGCTTGCGGGCTTCCTGGATCGCGATCGCTTCCTTGTTGGTGTCGATGACGAACATCAGGTCGGGCGTGCCGCCCATTTCCTTGATGCCGCCGAGCGACAATTCCAGCTTTTCGCGCTCGCGCGTCAGATTGAGCAGCTCTTTCTTGGTGAAACCGGCGGACGCTTGTTCGTCGCCCAGCAGCTCTTCGAGTTCGCGCAGGCGGGCGATGGACTTCGAGATCGTCGCCCAGTTGGTCAGCGTACCGCCGAGCCAACGGTTATTCATGTAGTATTGCGCGCAACGGCTGGCGTTCTGCGCAATGATTTCCGAGGCTTGCCGCTTGGTGCCGACAAACAGGATCCGGCCGCCCTTGGCGGCCACGTCGCGGACGCGAACCAGCGCCTGGTGCAGAAGCGGCACCGTCTGGGACAGGTCGATAATGTGGATGTTGGCGCGGTCGCCGAAGATGAAAGGCTTCATCTTGGGGTTCCAGCGGTGGGTCTGGTGTCCGAAGTGTGCGCCAGCTTCCAGCAATTGGCGCATGGAGAATTCAGGCAGTGCCATTGATCATATCCTTTTCCGGTTGGCCTCCGCGGAACGGAGTCGGGCCGGCGGAATTGCCAACCGCGACACCGGAGCGACGGACCCAACACAGGCCGCGCCGAAGTTCCGCGTGCGTGATCGCGACGGCATATAGAAGGGGAATGCGTTGCGCGCAAGCCCATTCGGGCAGGTGAACAAGCGCGTTAGATCAGCTCGACGCTCTCCACGCCCTTTACCCCGCGCAGTGCGGCCTGAACGGGGGGGCTGGTCGGCACACGGCCCGGAAGACGCAATTCGGCCTCGCCGCCCTCGGCGACGGCCAGAACCAGATAGACCACGCCCTCGCCCTTTGCGCTGTCGGCCGCGCGGTTCAGCCGCGCCTTGACGCTGTCGAGCGCGGCCGGCTCAAGCCGGATGCGCAGACCGTCGGCGGCGGGCGCTTCATCGAGCGCCTCGATACTTTCGGAAAAGAAGCGGAGCTGCTCTTCCTTGTCGTCAATGCTGACGCCGATCATCACCGAGGCGCCGACTTCGAGCACATCCCGGAAAGCCTGCAACATGTCCGGATTGACCAGCACTTCGAACTCGCCGGACGGATCGGACAGCGTCACCCAGGCAAAGCGCTTTCCGGACTTCTGCGACACCCGTTCCTGACGGCGGCGCACGACGCCGGCCATGCGGATGGCGCTGGCGCCATCGGCGACACGGTCCGGCGCATCGGCGACAAACACGACTCCGCGCCGGGCGAGCATGTCGGCCATGTCATCGAGCGGATGCCCGGAGAGATAGAAGCCGATGGCGGACAATTCCTCATCGAGCCGCTGCGTCGCCGTCCAGGGCGGCACGTCGGGCAGTTTCGGCCGGGCGAGACCGCCCTCGTCCGGGGCTGCATCGCCGAACAGGCTGACCTGGGCGGTATCGCGCTCTTCCTGCGCCTTGGCGGACATGGCACACAGGGTCTCGGCTGCCGCGAAGGCCTGCGCGCGATCGGGTTCCAGACTGTCGAACGCACCGGCCCGGGCCAGGTTTTCGAGCGTGCGCTTGTTTAACAGCCGCGGATCGACCCGCTCGGCAAAGTCGAACAGATCCTTGAACGGCCCGTTGGCGTTCCGCTCGGCCACCAGGGCTTCCATCGCCGACAGGCTGACATTGCGGATCGCGCCGAGCGAATAGATCACCGCGCCGTCCTTCACCGAGAAATCCGCCTCGGAAAGATTGATGTCCGGCGGCCGCACCGCGACGTCCATGCGCCGCGCTTCTTGGAAGAACACGGCGAGCTTCTCGACATTGTTGCGGTCGAGGCTCATCAGCGCGGCGAGGAATTCGACCGGGTGATTGGCCTTGAGGAATCCGGTCCGGTAGGCGATCGCGGCATAGGCGGCAGCGTGCGACTTGTTGAAGCCGTATCCCGCGAATTCATTGACCAGTTCGAAGATGAATTCCGCCTTGCCGCGGGATACGCCCTTGGCCTCGGCGCCCTCCAGGAAGCGCACCTTCTGGCGCGCCATCTCGTCCTTTTTCTTCTTGCCCATGGCGCGGCGCAACAGGTCGGCTTCGCCGAGCGAATAGCCGGACAGGATCTGCGCGATCTGCATCACCTGTTCCTGGTAGATGATCACGCCATAGGTCTCGTTGAGGACCGGTTTGAGGTCGGGATGCAGATAATCGACTTCGGCACGGCCGAATTTCCGGTCGACATAAACGTCGATATTTTTCATCGGCCCCGGACGATAGAGCGAGATCAGGGCGATCAGATCCTCGATCTTGTCCGGCTTCATCTTCGCCAGCGTGTCGCGCATACCGGACGATTCCATCTGGAACACACCGATGCCTGCGCCGGTCGATAGCAGGTCGTAGACTTTGGTATCGTCGAACGAGGCATTCTCGAGATCCGGCACCTCGCCCCCGGCCTGCTCAATATAGCTTACCGCGCGGGCGATCACGGTCAGGGTTTTGAGGCCCAGAAAATCGAATTTCACCAGGCCCGCCGGCTCGACCCATTTCATATTGAACTGGGTGGCCGGAATGTCGGAGCGCGGATCGCGATAGAGCGGGACCAGCTCGTCGAGCGGCCGGTCACCGATCACGACGCCGGCGGCATGGGTCGACGCGTTTCGGTAGAGGCCTTCGAGCTTGAGCGCGATTTCGAGCTGACGGGCGACGCCCGGCTCCTCCTCGCCGAACTGGCGCAGGCGCGGTTCGATCTCGATCGCTTCGGCGAGTGTCACGGGATTGGCCGGATTGGCCGGGACGAGCTTGGCGATCTTGTCGACGAGGCCGAGCGGCAATTGCAGCACCCGGCCGACATCGCGCACCACGGCGCGCGCCTGAAGCGTGCCGAAGGTGATGATCTGCGCCACATGGTCGGCGCCATAGCGCTCCTGCACATAGCGGATCACCTCGCCGCGCCGTTCCTGGCAGAAATCGACGTCGAAGTCCGGCATGGACACCCGTTCTGGATTGAGGAAGCGCTCGAACAGCAGGCCGAACCGCAACGGGTCCAGATCGGTGATGGTCAGCGACCAGGCGACCAGCGAACCGGCGCCCGAGCCGCGTCCCGGACCCACGGGGATGTCGTGGGCTTTGGCCCATTTGATGAAATCGGCGACGATCAGGAAGTAGCCGGGGAAGCCCATCTTGCCGATGATCTCGAGTTCGATCTCGAGGCGTTCCCAATAGGCATTTTCCGGCTCGGCCGGTTCATTGGCTTCGAGGCGCTCGCGTAGCCCCGCCTCGGCCTGCGCGCGCAATTCGGCGAGCTCGTCGCGCCCGTCTTCGGTGGGAAAGCTCGGCAGGATGGGATCATGTGTGTGCGGGCGATAGGCGCAGCGGCGCGCGATCTCGATCGTATTGGCAATAGCCTCGGGCAGGTCCTCGAAACGGGCCCGCATCTCCTCGCCGCTGGTGAAGAAATGGTCCGGCGTCACCCGGCGCCGGTTCTCGACGGTCAGATACTCGCTTTCGGCGATGCAGAGCAGTGCATCGTGCGCGGAATGCATGTCACGGTCCGGAAAGAAGCATTCATTGGTGGCGACCAGCGGCAGGCCGCGTTCATAGGCGGCCGGGACGAGCCAATCCTCGGCGATCAGCTCCTCGCGCCGGCCATGGCGCTGCAGCTCGACATAAAGCCGGTCTCCGAAGGCTTCCGACAGACGGGTCAGCCAGTCTGCCGCCTCGGCCTTGCGCCCCTCGACAATCCAGCGATTGAGCACGCCGTCCGGTCCGCCGGTCAGCGCGATCAGCCCCTCGGCGTGCTTCAGGAGTTTGCCGGCCGTGATGTGCGGCAATTCGGTTGCGCCGACATCGAGGAAGGCCGCGCTCGTGAGCTTCAGAAGATTCCGGTAGCCGGCCTCGTTGGCCACCAGCAGGACGATGGTGCCGTCGGGCTGGGCTGCATCTCCGGGGCGGGGGTCGGTCAGGCGTATCGACAGGGTGCAGCCGGTGATGGGCTGCAGACCCGCCCCGGAGAGCAGTTCTGAGAATTCCAGTGCGCCGAAAAGATTATTGGTATCGGTCAGACCGACGGCCGGCATACCGTCGGCGGACGCCAGCTCTGCCATTTTCGCGATCGGGATCGCCCCTTCCAGAAGCGAATAGGGAGAGCGGGTCCGCAGATGGACAAAACCGGTGCCCGAACCGTCCCGCTCCTCGCTCATGAAAATCGCTCCCTTAGCCGCGACTCACTCCTAGCAGAGCCGATCGAAAATGGTCAGGCCAGGAGGATGGATGTCCACATCAATATCATCCAGCCGAAGCCCAGAATGGCGGCCGCGGAAGTCGCATCTGCCAGCAAGCGTTTCATGATTGTCTCCCTCACGTCTCGTCGTGTTCTGCTTATGTTCTTTCACGTTTTGTTCTGCTTGCCAAGAAGTTTTTCGTTAACGTGAAAAAGCGCGACTATTCCGCGTGTTGGAAGGTAACAAGCTGCCCGTGAGCAAGCGTCAGCACCCGGTCCATCCGCTCGGCGAGCGCGATATTGTGGGTGGCAACGAGCGCCGCAACGCCCTCTTCCCGCGCCGCTTTGCGGAAGCTGTCGAAGACCGCATCGGAAGTATCCGGATCGAGATTGCCGGTCGGTTCGTCGGCGAGAATAATCTTGGGATTGTTGGCGAAGGCGCGGGCGATGGCGACGCGCTGCTGTTCGCCGCCTGACAGCTCTGCCGGCCGGTGAGTCAATCGCTCACCGAGGCCTAGCGCGGTGAGCAGCCGCCTGGCCTCCGGCATGGCTTTATGACGCATTTCACCATGAATGAGCCGCGGCAGGGTGACATTTTCGAGCGCGTCGAACTCCGGCAGCAAATGATGGAATTGATAGACGAAGCCGATATGGTTGCGCCGCAGCCCGGTGCGGACATCGTCGCTGGCATTAACGGCGTCGATTCCCGCAACCTCGACTTTGCCGTCATCGGGCGGTTCAAGCAGGCCGGCGATATGCAGGAGGGTCGACTTGCCGGATCCTGACGGGCCGATGAGGCCGACAATCTCGCCCGGATGCAAGTCGAGATCGATTCCGCGCAGCACATGCAGGTCTTCCTCGCCCGACTTGTAGGTCCGGGTCACACCGCGCAGGGAGAGCACCGCCTTACTCATAGCGCAGGGCTTCCACCGGATCGAGCCGCGCCGCGCGCCACGCTGGCGGCAGGGCGGCGAGGAAGGCCGAGAACAGGCCGAACAGGATGGCGAAACTCACCTCCCCAGGATCGATGCGGGCCGGCAGGCGTGTCAGGAAATAGACTTCCGGATTGAACGGATCGACCCCGGTCAGCAATTCGATGAAGCCCTGAATGCTTTCGATATTGAGCACGAACAGGAAGCCGAGGGCGGCCCCGCCGAGCGCGCCAACCATGCCAATCATGGTCCCGATCAGGAGGAAGACCCGCATCACCGCGCCGCGCGTGGCGCCCATGGTGCGCAGAATGGCAATGTCGCGTCCCTTGTTCTTCACCAGCATGACCAGCCCGGTGATGATGTTGAGCGCGGCGATCAGGATCACGACGGACAGGATCAATCGCATCGCGAAGCGCTCGACCTGCAGGGCCTGGTAGAAGGCCAGGCTCTGATCGCGCCAGTCGAAGACGATGGTGCCGGCCGGAACGGCCTGCCGGACCTGGGCCATGGTCTCGGCGATTTCGACCGGGTTCTGCACCCGCGCCTCAATCGTCATCGGTCCGTCCTGGCTGAAAAACAGCAAAGCCTGTTCAAGCGGCATGAAGGTCACGACCTGGTCGAACTGGTGAACGCCGACGGTAAATACGCCGCCGATCGTATAGGCCTTGCGCCGCGGCACCGTGCCGAACGGGCCGGAGGCGCCGTTCGGCGCCAGCAGCGTGATTTCATCGCCTTCCTGAACGCCGAGACGCCGCGCCAGCGCCGCCCCGATGAGGATGGTGTCGCCGCCGTTTTCGCCGACGCCGAAGGTTTCGAACGTCCCGCCGATCAATCCATAGCGCTGGCCCGGTCCCGGTGCCGCTGAAATGCGGTCGATATTGGCGAGATCGGCCGGTTCGATGCCCACCACCTGCGCGCCAACCGTCTGGCCATTGGCCGTAAACAAGGCCTGGCCTTCATAGCGCGGGCCGGCATTGAGGACGCCGGGCGTCGCGATCAGCTCGGTCTGAATCTCGTTGATTTCCCGCTCGGTCAGATTGCGCACATCCACATAGACGTGGCTCTGGGCGCCGAGGAGCTGGCTCAACAGCTCGTACCGGAAGCCGTTCATGATCGAGAGCACGATGATCAGTGCAGCGACGCCGAGCATGATGCCGAGGAAGGAGATGATGGCGATCAGCGCAATGCCGCCTTCCTTGCGGCGGGCGCGCAGATAGCGCATCGCGATCACGAACTCGAAGGGCGAGAACGGGCGGGCTCCGCCCAGTCCGGCTTCAACCATCGGCAAATTGTCCTTCCGCGAGGCGGTTGATCGCGTCCTCCAGCGACATTTCGAACTTCTTGCCGGAACGGCGCACCTTGACCTCCACCTTGCCCTCTTTCAGGCCGCGCGGGCCAATGACCAATTGGTAAGGCAGGCCGATCAGATCCATGGTGGCAAACTTTGCGCCGGCGCGCTCGCCCGTGTCATCGAGCAGCGGTTCTTTGCCGGCCTTTGTCAGGGTTTCGTATGCCTGAGCGCACGCCGCAGATGTGGCGTCATCGTCGGCTCGCATATTGATGATGCCGACGCCATAGGGGGCCACGCTTTCCGGCCAGATGATGCCGCTCTCGTCATGGCTGGCCTCGATGATGGCGCCCATCAGTCGCGAGACGCCCACACCATAGCTGCCCATGTGCACTGGCCGGTCCTGGCCGTCGGGATGGGTGACGAAAGCCTTCATCGGCTCGGAATATTTGGTGCCGAAATAGAAGATGTGACCGACCTCGATCCCGCGGGCCGACAGGCGCTTGTCCTCGGGCACTTCGGCGGTGAAGCGATCGGGTTCGTGCATCTCCTCGGTCGCGGCATAGAGCGCGGTGCGCTGGTCGACGATGGGCTGCAGATCGCTGTCGAAATCGACACCCGGACCGGGCGCGCCCATGGAGATCAGGTCGGCATGGCAGAAAACTTTACTCTCACCGGTCTCGGCGAGCACGATGAATTCATGGCTAAGGTCGCCGCCGATCGGGCCCGTATCGGCGCGCATCGGAACGGATTTCAGGCCCATGCGCGAAAAAGTGTTGAGATAGGCCACGAACATGCGGTTATAGGCTTGGCGCGCGGTTTCCTCATCGAGATCAAAGGAATAGGCGTCCTTCATCAAGAATTCGCGGCCGCGCATCACCCCGAAACGCGGACGGCGCTCGTCGCGGAACTTCCACTGGATATGATAAAGAAGTTTCGGCAAGTCCTTGTAAGACTTACAGGAAGCGCGAAAGATCTCGGTGATCATTTCCTCATTGGTCGGCCCGTAGAGCAGGTCGCGCTCATGGCGGTCGACAATGCGCAGCATTTCCTGGCCATAGTCTTCATAGCGCCCGCTCTCCCGCCAGAGATCGGCCAGCTGCAGGGTCGGCATCAGGAGCTCAATCGCGCCGGCGCGGTCCTGTTCCTCGCGTACAATCTGTTCGATCTTTCGCAGCACGCGGTGCCCCAACGGCAGCCAGGCATAGATGCCCGCGGCTTCCTGTCGGATCAGGCCGGCGCGCAGCATCAGCTGATGCGACACAATCTGGGCGTCGGAAGGGGCTTCCTTGAGAACGGGCATGAAATAGCGGGACAGGCGCATGGGGTCCGGACTTCGGCAAGAGTTGTAGAAGCGGCTTAGACCGACGGCCGCGGCGCCGCAAGCGGCGGCGATATAATCATTCACGCGATTGACAGAACCTCCCCACAATCAATGCTATGGACGATGTCCGGCAAGCCTACACACTCGACGCTTATAACACTCACCATGCTGATTTCCGGCATGGCCCTGTTCGGTTCCGCGACACCGGTCAGCCGCATAATCGGCCAGGACTTTCCGGTGCTGCTGGCGGCGGAGCTCCGTGTTCTCATCGGGACGCTGGTGCTGCTGCCGGTCGCGATCGGCCATTTCGGAACCGTCCCGCGCCTATCCCGTGCGGACTGGATGCGGATTGCAATCATCGCGCTGTTCGGCATGTTCGGTTTCACGCTGCTGATGCTCTACGGGATGCGCCTCATTCCCGGCGCGGCCGGAGCCGTCGTGATGAGTACCGCGCCGGCCATCACGGCCATCGGCGCCATAGCGTTTCTCGGCGACCGTTTAACGCGTGCCAAGGCGCTCGCCATCGGCCTGGCCGTCATTGGCGTACTGACCTTAAATCTGCTTAGCGCCGGCGAGAGTGGCGGCCTGCTGCTGTGGGGCAGCCTGCTGGTGCTCGCGGCCGTGTGTTGCGAAGCCGTCTACACGCTGATGGGCCGCCGGACCACGGAGACGGTTTCGCCTGTGCTGGTCGCCTTTCTCGCCGCAGCGTTATCGATCCCGCTGTTTGCACCCTTTGCACTCTGGCAGGCTTGGGGTTGGGACTGGACGACGGTGTCTGCTGCCAGCTGGGTGGCGCTTGTCTGGTATGGGGCCGGCACGCTCGCCCTGGGCAGTTGGGTCTGGTATGCGGGCGTTTCCCGGGCGAGCGGCTCGACCGCCGCCGGCTTTATGGCGGTGATGCCCTGCTCGGCCTTGCTTTTGTCCTATCTGCTGCTCGATGAACCCTTCAGGTGGAGCCATATTGCCGGATTTGCAATCGTCCTCGTAAGCGTCCTGTTGATGTCGCGGGAACATGCAAAAATGGGACAGGAATCGGAGCGTGACAGTTGACAGAAACGATGGATCCGTTTCCGCGAAATGAGCTCGAATATGCGCTGTCGCAGGCGGCCAGCGATGCCGCGTCGCGGTCGGTTTTCTTTAAATTGGTGCTCGGCTCGCGTATTTTCGCGATTGGCCACGCACCGGATTCGCCCGCCGACCAGCCCTTCCGGATCGCCGCCGGCGACACGCTCTCGCTTGAACACTGGACCGGCGCGGACGGTCAGACCTACATCCCGTTCTTCACATCGCTTGACGCCTTGCAACAATCGGTCGAGCGGCAGGTGAGCTATCTCGCCATACTGGGGCGCGAATTGTTCGACTCCACCCGTGGCAAAAGCCTCATTCTCAATCCCGGCCAACCGCATGGCCACGCCTTCTCGCCCAGAGACATTGAGCGTCTGCTGGCGACGGGCGACGTTGCGCCTGTTGCGGCCCAGCCCCATGACGCCACGCCGCCGGTCGAGATCGGCCAACCGAAAGACTATCCGGTGGCCCTGATCGAAGGACTGACGCGGCTCTTTGCCCGGCACGGCGCCATCCGGCGGGCTTATATCGCCTTAATGAAGGACAGCTCGACCGATCGTCCCTTCAGCCTTCTGTTGGGACTCGATCTTGATGGCGAACTGGATCTTCAGTCCACGGGTCTCGGCCATGTCACAGCCGATCATGCGCCTGACGGTCTGCCGGTAGATATTCTGGTTTTGTCCGAGACGGAGGACGGACCGTCACGATATTTCCGGGAGCAGGCACAGCCCTTCTACGAGCGCCGCTGGGGACAGCGATTGATGGCCTTTTTTGTGCGCCCTTAGGCGTCCCAGGCATCCGAACCCGGAATGAAGGGAATATCGTCGAGCGAGATCAGTCCGAATTCAAACACGGCGAACAAGATCAACCAGATCACGGCGGCGGCGACCGTTGTCAGCCAAGCCTTGCGTTTGAGGCCGGGATCGATCGGCGCGCCGGATTCCGTGCCCTGGATCACCTCCCCGCTCTCCGCCTGCCCCGTAATGCCGAGCGGCAGAATGGTAAACAGCACCACCCACCAGGTGGTCAGATAGATGGCGATCCCGGTGATGAAGTTGATACCGCCGGAGGGCAGGAATAGCTGCGCGACAAGTGCGATGACGAAAATCGCAACAATCGCGGACTGGATGAGGCGGGTCAGATTCATGCGGGTTCCTGCATGAGTTCAATCAGCACGCCGTGAGTGTCCTTGGGATGGACGAAAATTACCGGCACGCCATGAGCGCCGATATAGGGCTCACCGGTGCCGAGAACAGTAGCGCCCTTGCCGCGCATCGCATCGCGGGCGGCGATGATGTCCGGCACTTCGAAACAGAGATGGTGCTGGCCGCCCTTCGGGTTCTTTTCGAGGAATCTGTTGACCGGACTTTCGGCGCCAAGCGGCTCAAGGAGTTCCAGCTCGGTATTGCCGGTATCGATGAAACAGACCTTTACGCCAAGCTTCGGGAATTCCTTGATTTCCGTGGCCTTCTCCAGCCCGTAGAGCGCGGCATAGGCATCCCGCGTCGCCGCAATGTCCGGCGTGGCGATGCCGATGTGATTGAGACGTCCGACGTTCATTTCCAACTCCCTCAAGCGGTCAGCACCATGATGTCGACCTGCGGCTTCTTGCCCCAAAGCATGTTGAGCTCGCGGCGCACGGCGCGCCGGACCGCCTCCTCGACCTCGGCCTCGTCGCAGCGGGCGCGGCGCTTGAGCCGGTCGAAAGCCGCTTCGGCGACCAGGCTGATCTGGTCGAGCAATTGATCGGCATCGATCTCCCGGCTTTCCGGCACGCCCAGCACCCGCACATCGGGACCAGAGATGAGACTCCCCTGCCCGTCGATGACCATCGCCACGGTGATGTGGCCCGCATAAGCCATGGACCGCCGTTCACGCATCGCCGGATTCTCGGCCTCGGTCATGAGATGGCCGTCGAGATACAGCCGGCCGGATTTGACCTCGTCGACGACACTCGCGCCGTCCTTGGAAATGCGGATCAGATCGCCATTGCGCGGGGCCAAAGCCTGCGGAATTTGGATCGACCGCGCGAAATTGGCATGCTCGGCAATATGGCGATGCTCGCCATGAACGGGGATCGCGATTTGCGGTCGGACCCATTCGTACATCTGTTTGAGTTCGTCACGGCAGGGATGCCCGGACACATGCACGTGGCGATCGCGCTCGGTGATAATGTCGACGCCGCGTTCGGAGAGCAGGTTCTGCAATTCGAAAATACCGGTCTCATTGCCCGGAATGACACGGCTGGAAAAAATCACGGTATCGCCCGTCGTCAGGTTGACGGCGCGATGATCGCCGCGCGCGATCCGCGACAGGGCAGCGCGCGGCTCGCCCTGGCTGCCGGTGCAGAGATAGAGGATCTTTTCCGGCGGGAACTGCGCGGCCTCGTCCTCGTCGACGAAAGGCTTGGTGTCCGCCAAGAGGCCGACGGATTTGGCCGCGGCCGCCATGCGGTGCATCGAGCGCCCGACCAGGCAGACCCGGCGGCCATTGGCTTCCGCCGCAACGATCGCGCTTTCCATGCGCGCCACATTGGAGGCGAACGAAGCGATGGCGACGCGGCCTTTCAGTTCGCCGACCAGTGCGATGAGGTTTCTGCGAACGCCGGCTTCGGACCCGGATTCGCCTTCGGTAAATACGTTGGTGGAATCGCAGACCATGGCGAGCACGCCTTCCTCGGCGAGCTCGGTCAACGCGTTGACGTCGGTCGTGTCGCCGATCAACGGATCCGGATCGATCTTCCAGTCGCCGGTGTGCAGGATCAGGCCTTCCGGGGTGCGGATGGCCAGACCGTTGGGCTCCGGAATCGAATGCGTCAGTGTCACGAAGCTGATGTCGAACGGGCCGAGTTCAATGCGCCCATCGACCGGAACGACATGGACAATTGCCTCGTTCTCAAGGCCCTTTTCTTTTAACCGGTCGACCATCAGCCACGCCGTGAACGGGGTGGCATAGATCGGGACGCGGAATCGCTCCCAGAGATGCGCGACGGCGCCCATGTGATCTTCGTGGGCGTGCGTCAGCACAATCGCCAGGAGGTCGTGCGCGCGCTCTTCGATGAAATCGGGATCGGGCAGGATGATATCGATACCCGGCGTGGTGAGATCACCAAAGGTGACGCCGCAATCGACCATGATCCATTTGCGGTTCTCTTCAGGCCCATAGCCGTAGAGATTGAGATTCATGCCGATCTCGCCGCTCCCACCGAGCGGCAGGAAGTAGAGCCCGCTGTCAGCGCTCATCAGCGGTCTCCACCGCCATTGAGTTTCCAGACCTCATACAGGCCGTGGATCGTGATGTCGGGGTCGAACCGGTCGATGCTGCGCGAGGCGCCCTCGAACAGAGAGGCGACGCCACCGGTGGCGATGACTGTCATAGGCTCGCCATGCTCGGCCTTGATGCGTTCCGTGAGCCCGTCGATCAGTTCGACATAGCCCCAGAAAATTCCCGACTGCATGGCCGACACGGTGTCCTTGCCGATCGCCTTGTCCGGCTGGCGGATCTCGATGCGCGGCAGGCGGGCCGCGGCCTCATGCAGCGCCTTGACCGAAAGGTTGATGCCCGGTGCGATGACGCCGCCCTCGAAGGCGCCGTCAGCCGACACGACATCGAAGGTCGTCGCCGTGCCCGAGTCGATCAGCAACAACGCACCGTCATACTTCGTCTTCGCACCGAGTGCATTGACGAGCCGGTCGGCGCCGGCTTCCTGCGGTCGTGGTATGCGAACCTCGACGCCCAGCTCGACGCCCGGTTCCCCGATGATCAGCGGTTCGGCCCCGAGATAACGGCGCGAAAGATTGCGCAAATTGAACAGAGCTTGCGGCACCACTGTGGAGATCACGCAGGCGGAAATGTCGCTGAAGGCAAGCCCGTGCATGGACATGATCTGGGACAGCCAGACGGCATGCTCGTCAGCCGTCCGCGTGGAATGCGTGGCGGTGCGCCATTCCGCGCGCCAGCCCTCGCCGTCATGGACAGCGAACAGCGTATTGGTATTGCCGCAATCGATCGCGAGAAACATGGGCGCGGTTTACTCCAAAGCGCCGGGAAAAAATACATCCCCTGCTGAAATAAGGCGTGTTTCGCCTTTCGCCATTTCGAGTTTCAGCGACCCGTCGGCGGCCAGGTCCGCAAAGACGCCCTCCAGCGTTTCGCCGGCCAGGCGCGCCACGCAGCGCTGTCCCAGCCCGTGCGCGCGCGCCATCCAAGCCTCGCGAATCGGTGCGAATCCGTCGGCCGCCCAGCTCGCGCGCCAGTGCTCGAAACGGGAGACCAGCTGTTCCAGCGCTGTGGCCGCATCAATGCGGGAACCCAGGATGGCCAGGCTGGTTGCCGGATAATCGGGGATGTCCGGTGCCGCGGCCACGTTGAGGCCAATCCCGACCACCAGCTGAATCACCCGGCCGGGGGCATCGGCGGATTCCAGCAATACGCCGCAAATCTTCTGGCCATCGACGAGTACGTCGTTCGGCCATTTCACGCGCACTTGGCGGTCCGGCAATTCAGCCCGGCAGACATCGGATGCGGCGAGTGCGGCCGCAAATGACAATTGCGCCGCTTCGCCCGGAGAACATTTGAGCGAATAGAGACCGGAGCAGTAGAGATTTCGGCTTAGATTCGCCCAGCTGCGGCCGCGCCGGCCACGGCCAGCTGTCTGGCGCCGCGCTGCAATCCAGAGCGGACCGATTTCATCGGCGCGAAAGCGGCGCCTTGCCTCTTCATTCGTGGAATCGATCTCGTCCAGCCACTCGATCCGGACGCCGTGCAACAACATCTAGAGCGGGCCCAGACCCGCATTCCGCGCCAACAGGAACAGCGCCGGGACAATGACGATCAGAGCGGCGGTGGCAATGCCGGCGATATTGGTGATGACGCCCGTGGTCGCAGGCGGTCCGATAAAGGACACGACCGGCTCGGAGAACCACATCACGCGCACAACCCGCAGATAGTAGGCCGCGGCAACGACGGAGAACAGAACGAGTGCAATCGGCAGGATCACCAGCCCCGCCTGCAAGGCGGCGTAGAGAATGAACAGCTTGCCGAAGAAGCCGACCAGGAAGGGCAGACCGCCGATCGAGAACATGGCGCCGGTCATTGTCCAGGCGAGGCCCGGACGCGACTGGGCGAGCCCGGCGAGATCATCGACCTGCTCGACCATGCCTTCATTGGTACGCATGGAGAGCACGACGCCGAAGGCCGCGATCAAGCCGACAACGTACAGCACCATGAAGGCGAGTAGTGCCCACAATCCGGTCTCTGTACCGGCGGCAATGGCGACGAGCGCATAGCCCATATTGCCGATCGAGGAATAGGCCATCAGCCGCTTGATGTTCTGCTGGGTGAGCGCGCCGAACGCCCCGACCGCCATGGACGCAATCGCGATGGCCGTGATCACCTGCTGCCATTGTTCGGTCATGGCTCCGAAGGGTTCGAACAGGAGGCGGGCCAGCAGTACGATAGCCGCAAACTTTGGGGCCGTAGCGAAGAACGCCGTTACAGGTGTCGGCGAACCTTCATAGACGTCGGGCGTCCACATGTGGAAGGGCGCCGCCGAGACCTTGAAGGCGAGCCCGCAGATCATGAAAACCAGTCCGAACAAGAGGCCGATCGAAACCTCGCCAGACGCGGCCGCGACCGCGATTTCATTAAAGCCGGTCGCCCCGGAGAAGCCGTAGACCAGCGACGCACCGTAAAGGAGCAGGCCGGAGGACAGTGCGCCGAGCACGAAATATTTCAGTCCGGCCTCGGAGGCCCGCAAGCTGTCGCGGTTGAAGGCGGCGAGCACGTAAAGCGCCAGCGATTGCAGCTCGACCCCCATATAAAGCGCGATCAGATCATTGGCCGAGACCATCATCGACATGCCGAGCGCGGCGAGCGCGATCAGCACGAAGTATTCAAAGCGCGCCAGGCGCTCGGACTTGAGATAGGGCACGGCGAACAACAGCGCGATCGCCGCGGCGCCAAAGATCGCGATCTTCGAGAACAGGGCGAGCGGATCGAATATGAAGGCGCCGCCAAAGGCTTGTCCGCCTTCTCCCGGCACCAGGAAGGCTGCCGCCAGCGCTGCGACGACCAGCAGGCCGGCGGTCAGCGGCGCAACAAGGCCGGCCGCGCGGCCATGATCCTTGATGTAGACGCCGAGCATCAGTAGCGCCATGGCGCCGACGGCCAGGATCACTTCGGGTGTATAGAGCAGATATTCCGCGGAGAGCGTGGCGAGATCCATGATCGGCAGCCCCTACTGCGCGCTGGCGGCAATCGCCGCCTCGTAATTCGAAATCAGCTGCTCGACCGAGGTCGCCGTGACATCGGTGATCAGCGTGGAGAAGAAGCCGAGGACAAGCGTTGCAATGATCAGCGGCATGAAGATCGCCCATTCGCGCACATTCATGTCGTTGATCGCTTCCAGCTTCGGATTGGTGAGATCGCCCAGCACCAGATTGCGGTAGGCGGTCAGCATGTAAACAGCCGACAGGACGACGCCGATGGCAGCCCCCGCCGCGGCCCAAGTCGAAACCTGGAAAGTGCCGATCATCGCCATGATCTCGCCGACAAAGCCCGACGTGCCCGGCAGGCCGACATTGGCCATGGTAAAGAGGGCGAGTACGGCGGCATAGACCGGCATACGGTGCACCAGCCCGCCATAGAAGGCGATCTCGCGCGTATGCATGCGGTCATAAATGACGCCGACGGCGAGGAAGAGCGCGCCGGAAATGACGCCGTGCGAGAGCATCTGGAAAATCGCGCCCTGCACGCCGAGCTCGGTCATGGCAAAGAGGCCCATGGTCACCAGCCCCATGTGGGCGACCGATGAATAGGCGATCAGCTTCTTGATGTCGGTCTGCCGGAAGGCGACCAGCGAGGTGTAGACGATGGCAATCACCGACAGGGCGAAGACCAGCGGCGTGAAATAGGCACTCGCATCCGGGAACATAGGCAGCGAGAAGCGCAGGAAGCCATAGCCGCCCATCTTCAACAGCACCCCGGCCAGGATAACCGAGCCGGCGGTCGGCGCTTCGACGTGGGCGTCCGGCAACCAGGTGTGGACCGGCCACATCGGCATCTTCACCGCGAAGGAGGCAAAGAAAGCAAGCCACAGCCAGGTCTGGATCTCTGCCGCGAAAGGCGTCTCCAGGAGGACGGTGATATCCGTTGTGCCGGCCTGCAGGAACATGAAGACCATGGCGACCAGCATCAGCACCGAGCCGAGCAGCGTGTAGAGGAAGAATTTGAACGCCGCATAGACGCGGTTCGCCCCGCCCCAGACGCCGATGATCAGGAACATCGGGATAAGGCCGCCTTCGAAGAAGATGTAGAACAACACCATGTCCAACGCGCAGAAGACGCCGATCATCAGCGTTTCCAGCACCAGGAAGGCGATCATGTAATCCGCGACGCGCTTCTCGATTTTCCAGCTTGCGAGAATGGCGATCGGCATCAGGAAGGCGGTCAGCAGGACGAAGAGGACAGACAGACCGTCCACGCCCATGCGATAGGCCATGCCGAACTCGGAGAACCACTGGACTTCCTCCAGCAGCTGGAAGCCCGGATTGGACGGATCGAAGCGGATCATCACCACGATCGACAGAGCAAAGGTGACAAGCGTCGTCAGCAGGGCCACGCCGCGCGCATTTTTCTCGATAAAGGCCGAATCCTCGGCGCGCGAGAACAGCTTGAACAGCGTGATCACGAGAGCGCCGGCGAGCGGCGCGAAGGTGACGGCGGATAACAACATCTATTCGCCTCCCGCGCCGGCCATGGCCCAGATGGTGAGCACCACCACCCCGATCAGCATGACGAAGGCATAGTGATAGAGATAACCCGATTGGGCTTTCGACAGCCGCCGCGCCGCGGCGAGCGCCGACGCCGCAAAGCCGTTCGGACCGAAGCCATCAATGATGCGCCGATCACCGACCTTCCAGAACAAATCGCCGAGGGCGCGCGCGCCGCGGACGAAGACGAAATTGTAGATCTCGTCGAAATACCATTTGTTCAAAAGGAAGGAGTGCAAAGGGCCCTCGCGCGAGGCGAGGCGGGCACCGAAACCGGCGAAACGGATGTAGAAGATCCAAGCCAGAATAAAGCCCAGAATACTGACGGTGAGCGGTGCGAAGAGCACCCAGGTCGGCGGATGGTGGCCGCCATGTTCGCCTGCGCCATATTCGCCCTCACCGCCATGATCGTCGCCATTGGCGGCAGCTTCCGACGGTGCTTCTGCATCGCCTGCATCAACGGCGGCCTCATAGGATTGCGCTTCCAGATCGGAATGCTCTTCCAGAATTCCGGCGGCCTGGGATTGTGCGTAAAAGTCGCCGTAATTGCCTTCCGCATAAGGTCCGGGCGGCAGTGAGTCCTCCCAGAAGGTGAAGGCGTGCTTGCCGACGAACTGATCCTTGAAAGCGGCGCCGGCAAGAACCGCACCGACGGCCAGGAGGATCAGCGGAATCATCATCACCGGCGGGCTTTCATGGGCGTGATCGATGACCTCCTTCTCGCCACGGAACTTGCCGTGGAAGGTCATGAAAATCAGGCGCCATGAGTAGAAGCTGGTTAGACCGGCGGCGATCACACCGACCCAGAAGGCCAGCATGCCGAACGGCACGCCCTCCTCACCCATCATGAAGGCTTCCTCGATAATCATGTCTTTCGAGAAGAAGCCGGCAAAACCCCAGCCGATGATCGGCAAGCCGACGCCGGTCAGCGCCAGCGTGCCGATATACATGAGGATCGCGGTAAACGGCAGGTAAGCGAAAACCCCGCCCATTTTCCGCATGTCCTGCTCGTGATGCAGGCCGTGAATGACGGAGCCCGCGCCAAGGAAGAGGAGCGCCTTGAAGAAGGCGTGCGTGAAGAGGTGGAACATCGCCGCGGAATAAAGGCCGAGGCCCGCGGCAAAGAACATGTAGCCGAGCTGCGAACAGGTCGAATAGGCGATGACGCGCTTGATGTCGTTTTGCGCCAGGCCGACCGTTGCGGCGAACAGCGCAGTCGTCGCGCCGATCACGGTGACGAAGGCCGAAGCATTGGGCGCGGCCTCATAGATCGGGAAACAGCGGCAGACGAGGAAGACTCCGGCGGTCACCATGGTGGCGGCATGGATGAGCGCGGAGACCGGCGTCGGGCCTTCCATCGCATCCGGCAACCAGACATGGAGGAAGAACTGGGCCGACTTGCCCATCGCGCCGATGAAGAGAAGGAACGCGATCAACTCGACCGCATTGAATTCGAGACCGAGAAAGTTCCAGGTCAGCGTGGCCATGCCTTCGACGTCGTTGAAGACGGCATCGAAACTGATCGAACCGAACACGGCGAACACCGCCATGATGCCCAGCGCAAAGCCGAAATCGCCGACGCGGTTGACGACGAAGGCCTTGATGGCCGCGTCATTAGCCGATTTCTTCTTGTACCAAAATCCGATCAGCAGATAGGAGGCGAGCCCCACGCCCTCCCAGCCGAAGAAGAGCTGCAGGAAGTCGTCCGCCGTTACCAGCATCAACATGGCGAAGGTGAAGAGCGAGAGATAGCTAAAGAAGCGTGCCCGGTGCGGGTCGTCGCTCATATAGCCCCAGGAGTAGACGTGAACGAGCGAGGAAACGAAGGTCACGACGACCAGCATCACGGCCGAGAGTGCGTCCAGCCGGATCGACCAGGTCGCTGAGAAATCGCCGATCTGCATCCAGGTGGCGAGCGGGATGGTGCGGACGTTTTCCGCGAAGATGACGTCGTAAAAGACCCAGGCCGACAACAAAGCGGACAGGATCAAAAGCCCGGTGGTGAGCGCCATTGCGGCGCGGTCGCCAATGAAGCGCTGGAACAGGCCGGCGATGATGGAGCCCAGAAGCGGGCCGAAGACGATGATTATCGGAGCCATATCGCCTAGCCCTTCATCAGGTTGATGCCCTCAACCGAGATATCACCCCGGTTGCGGAAGAAGACGACAAGAATGGCGAGGCCGATCGCGGCTTCCGCGGCGGCCACCGTCAGCACGAACATGGCGAAGACCTGGCCAGCAAGATCGCCGAGATAAGCCGAGAACGCCACGAGGTTGATGTTTACCGCCAGAAGCAGCAGCTCGACCGACATCAGGAGGACGATGACGTTCTTGCGGTTCACGAAGATGCCGAAGACACCGATCGTGAACAGGATCGCGGATACGCCGAGATAATGCGACAGGCCGATATCCATCATTCGCCCAGCCCCTCTCCGGATTTCACGTCATGCAGCGTGACAGCCGTTTTGCGGTCGCGGCCGACCTGTTCGGCAATGTTCTGGCGCTTGACGTGCGGCTTGTGTTGCAGCGTCAGTACGATGGCGCCAATCATGGCGACGAGCAGGATGAGACCCGAAGCCTGGAAGAAATAGGCGTAATCGTCATAGAGTAAGAGGCCGAGCGCCTCGACATTGGAGATGCCCTCGGGCGTCGCACTGGCAGCATTGGTGGCGACGACATTGGCCTCGGTCCAGGCGCGGCCAACCAGTATCAGCTCGGCCGCGAGGATGACTGCGATCAGCCCGCCGAAGGGCAGATAACTCAAAAAGCCTTCTTTGAGCTCGGCGAAATCGACATCGAGCATCATGACCACAAACAGGAAGAGCACCGCGACGGCGCCGACATAGACAACGATTAGCAGCATGGCGAGGAATTCGGCACCGAGAAGCACAAACAGGCCCGCCGCGGAGAAGAAGGCGAGGATCAGCCAGAGCACCGACCGTACCGGATTGCGGGCCGCCACGACGAAGAAGGCGGACAGGATTGTCACGCTCGCCAGCACCCAGAATGTTATTGCCTGCAGCATCAGCCGCCCCGTCCCTCTCTTCGCGCCCTAGCGGTAAGGCGCATCGATTTCCAGATTGCGCGCGATCTCACGTTCCCACCGATCGCCGTTCGCCAGAAGCTTTTCCTTGTCATAGTAAAGTTCTTCGCGGGTCTCCGCGGCGAACTCGAAATTCGGACCTTCGACAATGGCATCGACCGGGCAGGCCTCTTCGCAGAAGCCGCAATAGATGCATTTCACCATGTCGATGTCGTAACGCGTTGTGCGGCGCGAGCCATCCTCGCGCGGTTCCGCCTCGATGGTGATCGCCTGCGCCGGACAGACCGCTTCGCACAGCTTGCAGGCGATGCAACGCTCTTCTCCGTTGGGATAGCGGCGCAGCGCGTGCTGACCGCGGAAGCGCGGGCTCAAGGGACCCTTCTCGAAGGGATAATTCACCGTCGCCTTCGGGCGGAAGAAGTACTTCATCGCCAGGATGAAGGCGCCGACGAAGTCCATCAGCAAAGCGCCGCGAATGGTTTGCGCGATGCGGCTCATGACTGGCCTCCGAAGTAAGCGATATAACCGCCGACAATCGCGACCGCGGCGAGCGATGTCGGCAGGAAGATCTTCCAGCCCAGGCGCATCAGCTGGTCATAGCGGTAGCGCGGGACGATCGCCTTCACCATGGCGAACATGAAGAAGAAGAAGACAATCTTCGCGGCGAACCAGAAGAAGGGTGGCAGGAAGTCCAGGAAGGGGAATGGCGCATGCCATCCGCCAAAAAAGAGGATCGTGGTCAGCGCGCACATCAGGACGATGTTGAGATACTCGCCGATCATGAAGAGCAGATAGGGTGTGGACGAGTATTCGACCTGATAGCCCGCGACAAGCTCGGATTCCGCTTCCGGCAGGTCAAACGGCGGGCGGTTGGTTTCCGCCAGCGCCGAGATGAAGAAAATCACCATCATCGGGAACATGACGAGGAACATCGGAACCGGCAGGGTGTGCAGGGCCAGCATGTTCCAGTTCCAGAAGCCGCCGGCCTGTTGCTCGACAATGACCGAGAGGTTCATCGAGCCCGCAAACAACAGCACGGTAACGATGATGAAGCCGATCGAGACCTCGTAGGAAATCATCTGCGCCGCCGAGCGCAGTGCGCCCAGGAAGGGGTATTTCGAGTTCGAGGCCCAGCCGCCGATGATGATGCCGTAAACTCCAAGCGAGGAGATCGCGAACAGGTAGAGAATGCCGACATTGAGATCGGCGATCACCCAGCCCGGCGCGACGGGCACGACGGCCCAGCCGATAAAGGCCAGCACGAGCGTGATCAACGGCGCGACCAGGAACAGGACACGATCCGCGCCGGCCGGCACAACGATTTCCTTGAGCACGAATTTGAAGAAGTCGGCGAAGGACTGCAGCAGGCCGAAGGCGCCGACCACGTTCGGTCCCTTGCGCATCTGCACCGCCGCCCAGACCTTCCGGTCCATCAGAAGGAGGAAGGCCAGCGAGATCAGCAGCACGATCATGAAGGCGAGGATCTGGCCGATGGCCAGGGCCGTACCGCCCCAGACGCCGTATTGCTCGATGAAGTGGCCCATCGTCCCCTACTCCGCCGCGAGCGACGCAGGCGCCGCTTTCATTGCCGAACACTCCGCCATGGTCTTCGAGGCCCGCGCGATGGCGTTCGTTAAGTAGAAGTCGGAGACACAGGACCGGAACGGTTCGGCGCCCATATCGCCCGCTTCGCCGATCGATGCCACATCAAATTCAGCCGCCGTCGCATGCCCCGGCGCATGATCGATGCCGCCAAAGACAGGATGATCGGCGATCAGCTTTTCGCGCAGCGCTTCCAGCGTGTTGTAGGGCAGTGTCTTGTTCAGGCGCTCGGAGAGCGCCCGGAAGATCGCCCAGTCCTCTTTCGCTTCGCCTTTCGGGAAGACGGCGCGGGCATTCATCTGCACGCGGCCTTCCATATTGGCCCACATGCCGCGTTTCTCGGTGTAGGCCGCCCCCGGCAGGATCAAATCGGCGCGATGGGCGCCGCGATCGCCGTGATGGCCGATATAGATGACGAAGGCTTCGCCGAATTCGGCGTCGATTTCGTCCGCCCCCATCAGCACGACCGTGTCCATGCCGCCAGCCTGCATCTCGGCCGCCGTCTTGCCGCCCTCGCCCGGCACGAAACCGAGATCGAGCGCGCCGACGCGCGCAGCGGCCGTATGCAGCACGTTGAAGCCGTTCCAGCCGTCCTTGACCGCACCGACTTTCTTGGCGAGATCGCCGACCGCGCTGAGGACCTCAGCGCCATCCTCGCGGGCCAACGCGCCCATGCCGACAATGATCATCGGCTTTTCGGCGTCTTTCAGAGCCTTGGTGAAGCCGGACCGCTTGCCACCAAAGCCTTTCAGCTCCTTCGGGCCGGTCCCGGCCTGATCGAACGGATAGGTCAGATCACCGACCTCACCGATGACGCCGACTTTCACGTCGCGCTCCAACCAAGCCCGGCGAATGCGGGCATTGAGCACCGGGGCTTCGAGACGCGGATCGGTGCCAACCAGCAGGATCGCGTCCGCTTCGTCAATCCCGGCAATCGTCGAGTTGAAGAGCCAGCTCTCGCGCGGCCCATGCCCGATCGGTGCGCCGTCTTGGCGCGCATCGATCGATGTCACGCCTAACGCATCGAACAGGTCCTTGGCGGCTTTCAGCTCTTCAATGGAATTGAGATCGCCGGCAATGACGCCGATCTTCGAGGCGTCGCCGGAGAGCTTCGAGGCGGCAAGACCGAGCGCCTCCTCCCAGCTGACCGCGGCCAGCTTGCCGGCCTTGCGGGCATAGGGCTTGTCAAGTCGCTGGCGTTGCAGACCATCCCAGACAAAGCGGGTCTTGTCCGAGATCCACTCCTCGTTCAGCTCGTCATTGACGCGCGGCATGATGCGCAAAACGCCCGGACCCCGGCTGTCGACCCGGATCCAGGATCCCATCGCGTCCATGACGTCGATGGTTTCGGTCTTTTTCAGCTCCCAGGGCCGCGCATTATAGGCGTAGGGTTTGGACGTGAGCGCGCCGACCGGGCACAAATCGATGACATTGCCCGACAATTCCGACTGGATGTTGCTTTCCAGATAGGTCGTGATCTCGGCATCTTCGCCGCGATTGAGCATGCCGATCTCTGGCGAGCCGGCGACTTCGGTGACGAAACGGACGCAGCGCGTGCACTGGATGCAGCGGGTCATGATGGTCTTGACCAGCGGACCCATATTCTTGTCTTCAACAGCGCGCTTATTCTCGGTGTAACGTGTACCGGAACGGCCATACGCCATGGCTTGGTCCTGCAAATCGCACTCGCCGCCCTGGTCGCAGATCGGACAATCCAGCGGGTGATTGATGAGCAGGAATTCCATCACGCCTTCGCGCGCCTTCTTCACCATGGGCGAGGCGGTATTCATGGCCGGCGGTTCGCCATTCGGCCCGCCGCGCATGTCGGAAACATTCATGGCGCAGGAGGCGGCCGGCTTCGGCGCGCCGACGAGTTCCACCAGGCACATACGGCAATTGCCGGCGACCGACAGGCGCTCATGATAGCAGAAGCGCGGGATTTCCTTGCCCGCGGCCTCGGCCGCCTGCAGCAGCGTGTAATGGTTCGGGACGTCGATTTCCTCGCCGTCGATGATGATGGTCCGCAAGTCACTCATGCGGATACCTCTTCCGTCTGGATAGATGAAACACCCATCCCTCCCCTCGACGGGGAGGGTGCCGCGAAGCGGCGGGAGGGGTGGGCGGTATCTCCACCCCCTCCGTCGGCTGCGCCGACACCTCCCCCGTCAAGGGGGAGGATGGCGCGGGTGCCGTCGATGATGATGGTGCGGAGATTGTCTGACATCGTGCTTCCCTACTCCGCCGCGACCGCTGACACCGCGACCGGCTTGCCGGCGCGATAAGCATTGATGCGATCCTCGATTTCATGCCGGAAATGGCGGATCAGGCCCTGCACCGGCCACGCCGCGGCATCGCCAAGCGCGCAGATCGTGTGACCTTCCACTTGGCCGGCGACGTCCAGCAGCTTGTCGATCTCGTCGGTCGAGCTTTCGCCGCGCGCCATGCGCTCCAGCACGCGCCACATCCAGCCCGTGCCTTCACGGCACGGCGTGCACTGGCCGCAGCTCTCATGCTTGTAGAAGTACGAGATCCGGGCGATTGCCTTGATGATATCGGTGGACTTGTCCATGACGATTACCGCGGCCGTGCCGAGACCGGACTTCTCGTCCTTCAGCGCGTCGAAATCCATCAGAACGTCGTCGCAAACGTCCGCCGGAATGCACGGCACGGAGGAGCCGCCCGGGATGACGGCCTTGAGGTTCTCCCAGCCGCCTCGGATCCCGCCAGTATGTGTTTCGATCAGCGTTTTCAACGGGATCGACATGGTCTCTTCGATATTGCACGGCTTGTTCACATGGCCGGAAATCGAGAACACTTTTGTGCCGGTATTGCCCTGGCGGCCAAAGCCCGCAAACCAGTCGGCGCCGCGGCGCAGAATGGTCGGCGCCACCGCGATGGATTCGACATTGTTGACCGTGGTCGGACAGCCATAAAGGCCGGCATTGGCGGGGAAAGGCGGTTTCAGGCGCGGCTGGCCCTTCTTGCCTTCGAGGCTCTCCAGAAGCGCGGTTTCTTCGCCGCAGATATAGGCGCCGGCGCCATGGTGGACGTAGCAGTCGAAATCCCAGCCATGGATGTTGTTCTTGCCGATCAGATTGGCCTCATAGGCCTCCTTGATCGCCTTTTCGAGCGCCAGGCGCTCGTCGACATATTCGCCGCGGATATAAATGTAACAGGCGTGCGCGCGCATCGCGAAGGATGCGATCAGGCAGCCCTCGATGAGCAAGTGCGGATCATTGCGCATGATCTCGCGGTCTTTGCAGGTGCCCGGCTCGGATTCGTCAGCATTGACGACCAGATAGTGCGGGCGGGCGCCGACCTGCTTGGGCATGAAGGACCATTTGAGACCGGTCGGAAAACCGGCACCGCCGCGGCCGCGCAGGCCCGACGCCTTGACCTGGTCGATGATCCAGTCCTGGCCCTGGTCGATCATATCCTTTGTGGCATTCCACGCACCGCGCTTTTTCGCGGCTTCCAGGCCCGGGTCTTCGCGACCGAAAAGATTGAGAAAAATCCGGTCTTTATCTTCGAGAAGCTGAACCATTATTCGCCTCCCTTCTTCTTGTCGGCCTTGGCACCGGTGCGGCCGGTCTCCTTGGGACGCGCCTTCTCGGTCGGCGCAGCCGCCTTCTCGCCGGTATCGTTGGCGGCATTCGGAAGTTTCACCTGCCTCGCCAGCGAGCCGTCATAGAGCGAGGCATCGGTCAGCGTGGTTGAGCCGCCCTCGGCTTCCGAACAGGAGCGGCCGGTCTGGGAGCCCGGCTTCGGCGCCTTGCCGGCGGCCAGGTCGTCGAGGATCTCAGCCATGCTCTCGGCCGTCAGGTCTTCATAGTAATGATCGGATTTGGCGTTGGATATCTGGACCATGGGGGCGTTCGCACAGGCGCCCAGGCATTCGACTTCCATCCAGGAGAATTTGCCGTCCGGCGAAACCGTGCCCTTCGGACCGATCCTGTCTTCGCAGACCTTCTTCAGATCCTCTGCGCCGCGCAGCCAGCACGGTGTTGTCCCGCAGACCTGGATCAGATGTTCGCCGGCCGGTTGCAGATTGAACATGGTGTAGAAGGTCGCGACCTCCATCACCCGGATTTTCGGCATGTCGAGCCGGTCGGCGATGACGCGCATGGCCGGCTCGGTGACCCAGCCGTCCTGCTTCTGCGCAATCCACAGCATAGGGATCACGGCGGAAGCCTTCTTACTGTCCGGGTACTTGTTCAACCAGAACTTTATTTCTTTCTCGCTTTCTATTGAAAACAAGAAGCTTTCCGGCTGTTCAAGAGCGATATCGCGAGCGCTCATCGGTCGATTTCTCCGAACACAATATCGAGCGAGCCGAGAATGGCGGACACATCCGCCAGAAGATGGCCGCGATTGAGATGATCCATGGCCGCAAGGTGGGCAAAGCCCGGCGCACGGATTTTTACCCGGTAGGGCTTGTTGGTGCCGTCGGCAATCAGATAGACGCCGAACTCGCCCTTGGGCGCTTCGACGGCGGCATAGGCCTCGCCCGCCGGCACGTGGACGCCCTCGGTGTAGAGTTTGAAGTGATGGATCAGTGCTTCCATCGACTGCTTCATCTCGGCCCGCCGCGGCGGCGCAAACTTGGTGTCAGTCGGAAGGACCTCACCGGCATTCTCGGCGCGCGACAGCCATTCGACACATTGTTTCATGATCTTCACGGACTCGAGCATCTCGTCCATGCGGATGAGATAGCGGTCCCAGCAATCGCCATTCTTGCCAACGGGAATGTCGAATTCGAGCTCGTCATAGACCTCATAGGGCTGCGCACGGCGCAGGTCCCAGGCCATGCCGGAGCCCCGTACCATGACACCTGAAAAGCCCCAGGCGAGCGCGTCTTCCTTCGACACCACACCGATATCGACATTGCGCTGCTTGAAGATCCGGTTCTCGGTCAGCAGGGTGTCGATATCCTTGAGCTTTTCAGGGAATTGCTCGCACCACTCGCCGATATCCTCGATGAGATCCGGCGGCAGGTCCTGGTGAACGCCGCCGGGCCGGAAATAGTGGGCGTGCATGCGCGAGCCGGAAGCGCGCTCATAGAAAACCATCAGCTTCTCGCGCTCCTCGAAACCCCAGACCGGCGGGGTGAGCGCGCCGACGTCGAGCGCCTGCGTCGTTACGTTTAGCAGATGCGAGAGAATGCGGCCGATCTCGCAATAAAGCACGCGGACATAAGAGCCGCGCCTGGGGACAGGGATGCCGGCCAGGCGCTCAACCGCCAGGCAGAAGGCGTGCTCCTGATTCATCGGCGCGACATAGTCGAGCCGGTCGAAATATCCGATGCCCTGGAGATAGGTCTTGTGCTCCAGGAGCTTTTCCGTGCCGCGGTGCAAAAGGCCGATATGCGGATCGACGCGATCGACGATCTCGCCATCCAGTTCCAGCACGAGGCGCAACACGCCGTGCGCGGCCGGGTGCTGCGGGCCGAAATTGATCGTAAACTTGCGGTCGTCGACCTGTTCGATGTTGTCGGGGTTGGCGATATCGTTCATTACGCTCCCTCCCCCTTCGCCTTTTCATCGCCAGGCAGCACGTATTTCGCGCCTTCCCAGGGCGAGAGGAAATCGAAGTCGCGATATTCCTGGACCAGCTCGACGGGTTCGTAGACGACGCGCTTTTCTTCTTCGTCCCACCGCACTTCGACATAGCCTGTCAGCGGGAAATCCTTGCGCAGCGGGAAGCCGTTGAAACCATAATCGGTGAGGATGCGGCGCAGATCCGGGTGGTTGTCGAACACAATGCCATACATGTCGAAGGCTTCGCGCTCGAGCCAGTTGGCGACCGGGAAAAGCCCCGTCACGGACGGAACCGGCGTTTCCTCATCGGTTGCGGTCTTGACGCGGATGCGGTGGTTCAGCTGCATCGACAACAGGTGATAGACGACGTCGAACCGCTCGGTCCGGCCGGGATGATCGACGCCGCAAATGTCGATCAGCGTCGTGAACCGGCAGGCACGGTCGTCGCGCAAATGGCGGATCACCTCCTCGACGCGGTCACGATAGATCACCAGCGTCAGCTCGCCATGATCGGCCGACCATTCGCGGATCGCCGAATCGAGTTGCGCGGCAATATGCGCGCCGAGTTCGTTCAGTCGTTCGCTCATCGTTCGATCGACCCTTCGCGGCGGATTTTCTTCTGCAGCTGCAGGATGCCGTAGACCAGCGCTTCGGCGGTCGGCGGACAGCCCGGCACGTAAACGTCGACCGGCACGATGCGGTCGCAACCGCGCACCACGGCGTAGGAATAGTGATAATAGCCACCGCCATTGGCGCAGGAGCCCATCGAAATCACATAGCGCGGCTCGGGCATCTGGTCGTAAACCTTGCGCAGCGCCGGCGCCATCTTGTTGGTGAGCGTGCCCGCGACGATCATCACGTCGGACTGGCGCGGCGAGGCGCGCGGCGCAAAGCCGAAGCGCTCCACATCGTAGCGCGGCATGGAGGCCTGCATCATTTCGACCGCGCAGCAAGCGAGGCCGAAGGTCATCCACATCAGCGAGCCTGTGCGCGCCCAAGTGATGAGATCGTCGGCCGCGGCGACGACGAAGCCCTTGTCGGCCAGCGCGTCGGACACCCCGTCAAAGAACGGATCGTGTTTTTTCGGATCATAGTGCGGGGTGGCGGCGCGGCCGGCCTGCCCTGCGGGGGTCAGCGTATTGTCAGCCATGATCTATTCCCACTCCAGCGCGCCTTTTTTCCACTCGTAGATAAAGCCGACGGTCAGCACGCCGAGGAAGATCATCATCGACCAGAAGGCAAAGACGCCGGTCTCGCCGAGCGTCACGGCCCAGGGAAACAGGAAGGCGACTTCCAGATCGAAGATGATGAAGAGAATCGCGACGAGGTAGAACCGTACGTCGAACTTCATGCGGGCATCGTCGAACGCTTCAAAACCGCATTCGTAAGTCGAGACCTTCTCGCTGTCCGGATTGGACGGCGCCAGCACGAACGCGGCCAGCATGAAGAGGATGCCGAGCGCGGCGGCAATGCCCAGGAAAATCAGGATCGGCAGATATTCGAGCAGGAGCTCATTCATGACGGATCGCCCCGTTTAGCGTCTTGCGGGGCATGGCCGTCGCTGAACAGCGAAATGGGCCGACAACATGCCCCCGCACGGTCGAGGCGGAAGCTAGAGCGAGCCGACTTCACTCGCAAGGCGAAATGGCCGCTTTTTCTGCGCCAATTCGTCACCCAAGTAATTGATTTTTCACTACATGAGAATGATTTGCAAGTGGCCCTTCTGCCTCAAGGCCGATTGCGCAGGTGAGCGGCCAGCCGCGCCGCGTTTTCGCCGCGCAACTGCCAGCTCATACAGCGCACCCCACCTCCCAGATGACACACGCCGCTCGACGGCACCGGGATGACCTCACGGTCGGTCAGAGTCTGTACCTGATTCACGACGTCGGCATCCTCGGCAACACCGAATTGCGGGAGATAGACGCGGTTCGGAGTGACCAGCGCATTGGTGTACAGGCCGCAGGCAGAGCCGAACCGGTCATCATAGACGGCGCTGGCATCGTATGGCGTCGGCACTTCGTGAATGCTCACACCCGGCAGGCCGGATTCGAGATCGGCGCGGAGCGCTGCGGCGTAATCCGGATCATCGGGATAGGCATTTACAATCAGTGTCCCGGGACCAATGAAGGCGAGAACGCCGTCTGCGTGTTCCAGCCCGCCCTGCTCGTCGGCCTCAATAAATGCGATTTGGCGCGCGCCGGTCCGTTCCCTGATGAGACGCCGGGCTTCGGATTCACCCAAATCGTTATCGCGGAGGAATTTGCGGCTGATGACCACCGACCCCGCATAATCATCCACATAATTGCCGCCATCGTTCAGCAACCTGCCGAATGCAGCGGTCAGCCCCGCCTGGTCCGCCAATTCAATGGCGGCGGATTGAACGGCATCTGCATCGGCCTGGCCACCGGGCCCGCTGCCCTGGCCTGCCGCGGTGTACCGGAAAAAGACCGGGCTCGCAGCATTAGACGTTCCAAAGTCGCGCGCCCAGATATCCTCAACCGGATAAACCGCGACATGCGACGGCCCGAGGGCTTCGATGAATGCGGGCGCCGCCGTTTCGTCGCTTAAAATGATGACATCATCGCCGGCACTGATTATGCGGCGGCCGAATTCGATCTGGAACTCGACAATGTCGGCATAGACATCCGCATAGTATGGATCGCCGGCGATCGGGGCCGCGAGGATTATCAGCTCCGGTCCGGCAGACATGTCGACCGCATCGCCCGCCATCTCACAACCGGCGAGAAACAAGCCAAGGCAAAGCCAACGCGCGACATCCACTGACGCACTCCCGCATTTCGACAGGAGACTCGTAACATGTTGGCGACGGCTGGCCGATCTTATTCAGCCGCCTCGCCTATCTTGTCCTGGGTTCTGGTTTCGAAGTCCGAGGTATCATGCCGTTCGCGCAATTGCGAGGCGGGGTCGCCCCAGCCGCGATTGACCATTCGGCCGCGCTGTACGGCAGGGCGGGCGTAGATCTGGTCGGTCCAGCGGATGACATGTTTGTAGTCCTGCACCGACAGGAATTCGCCGGCATCGTAAAGCAGGCCTTTCGCGAGCGCGCCATACCAGGGCATGATCGCCATGTCGGCAATCGTGTATTCGTCACCGGCGATGAATTCGCGATCCGCCAGCGTCTTGTCGAGGACGTCGAGCTGACGCTTCACCTCCATCGCATAACGGTCGATCGGGTATTTCTGCTTCTCGTCCGCATAGGAATAGAAATGTCCAAAGCCGCCGCCCAGGATCGGGGCGGCGCCCATTTGCCACATCAGCCAGTTGAAGGTCTCGGTGCGCTTGTCCGGGTCAGTCGGCAGGAAGTCACCGAATTTCTCGGCGAGATAAACCAGGATCGAACCGGATTCGAAAACCCGCCGCGGCTTATCGCCGGAGCGGTCGACCAGTGCCGGGATTTTCGAGTTCGGATTGATGGCGACGAAGCCGGATCCAAATTGTTCGCCTTCATTGATATCGATGAGCCAGGCATCGTATTCGGCGCCTTCATGCCCCTTCGCGAGCAATTCCTCGAGCAGGATGGTGACCTTCACGCCGTTCGGCGTGGCCAGCGAGTAGAGCTGCAGGGGATGCTTGCCGACCGGCAGGTCCTTGTCGTGAGTGGCGCCGGAGACGGGCCGGTTGATCGAGGCGAAGCGGTTCCCGCCCGCTCCCTTGTCCCAAGTCCAGACTTTCGGCGGTGAATAGCTGTTGGCCATGATCGGTCCCTTCCGGTTCGGCGCTGCGCAACGCGGCGTTGGAGGGGCATATAGGGATTGCCGGGAACGATTAAACCTCGTCAACCATCACGGTAGCGTGTGTCCCGTTCAGAACCAATGTTTAAATCGGAACCACCAAGTGAGGCCGATGGCGATGAGGAAACAGAGAGCGCAGACGATATAGAAAGCCCAAGCATAGTCCGCGCCCGGCATGCCGCCGACATTGATCCCCAACAGGCCTGTGAGAAAGCCGAGCGGCAAAAAAATCGCCGCGACGACCGACAGGACCAGCATGTTGGCATTCATTTCCTCGGCGCGCCGGTCCACCAACTGGTCGTTCAGGATGGCGCTACGCTCGCGCACCGCGTCGAGGTCCTCGACCAGCCGCGTGACCTGGTCAGCGGTTTCCCGCAGATGGATCTGCACCGGCCGTTCAAAACGCCCCGACGTATCGGCGGAAAGCTTGGCCAGCGCGTCGCGCTGCGGCGCGATATAGCGGCGCAGGGCAATCGTCGCACGGCGGATATCGGCAAGCTGACCGCGCAATCCTGCCGCGCGGTCCACGCTTTCCTCTTCCAGCGCGTCAATGCGATCAGCAAGTTCCGCGACAACCGGATCCATGCGCTCGGTCAGGCCCGCGGCGAGCTTCGCAATGAAGGCCCCGGCACTCGCGGGGGGATGGCCGGCCTCGACCTGCTCACGGATCCCGACGACCGCCATAAGGCGGCGGACACGGGTCGAGATGATCAGATTCGGCGCCAGCCAGATCCGGATCGACACCATGTCTTCGGGATCGCTCTCCGGATTGAGATTTACACCGCGCAGGATCAGGATGTGCCCGTCATCCAGCGGATTGACGGAGGGCCGCGTGTCCTGCCGCGTCAGGGCCTGGGCGACGACCGGATCGGTTCGCTGGGCGATCCAGTCGCGGACCCCCGGTTCGGCAAGGTCGAGATGAATCCAGCGATAGGCCAGGTGCGCGGGCTCGGGCGCCGCAATGTCCTCCAGCCGCTGCACGGATCCGTCAGTCAGGATGTCGAAGGCGTGAATCGGTTTGGGCGTCATGTCGCGGCCTCGTCTGCCGCGGGGGGTATCATGTGCACATCGCGCTGCGGGAACGGAATGGTGATGCCATTCGCCTTGAACGCGTCATTGATGGCAAACATGACATCGCTTTGCGGTTCCAGGCGCCCCGCCGTCACGTCTCCGACCCAGAACAGCAGCATGAAGTTGATCGAGCTGTCGCCGAAGGTCCGCAACACGCACATCGGCGCCGGATCGGTGATGGTCATGGGATGGCTGCGGGCCGCCTCCAGCATCAATTCGCGCGCCTTGTGCAAATCGCTGCCATAGGCGACGCCGACATCGATCTGGATCCGGCCCTTATTGCTCGACAGCGTCCAGTTGATCACCCGGCCGGTGATCATGTCCTCGTTCGGCACGAGAATTTCCTTGCCGTCGAAGGTCTCCATGAGGATGTAGCGGGCGCTGGTTTTTCTCAAAAACCCGGCCGTGCCATCGGCCAGCTCAATCAGATCGCCTTCTTCGATTGCATTCTCGGAAAGAAGGATCAGGCCGCTGATGAAATTGGAGGCGATCTTCTGCAGACCGAATCCCAGGCCGATTCCCAGAGCGCCGCTGAAGACCGTCAATGCCGTTAGATCGACGCCGGCAATGTCGAGCGCGACGATGAAGGCGAGGACATAGAGGACGATCCGGATGACGTTGGTGATCAGCACCCTCGTGCTGGACCGGACCTTGTCGAGCGCCCGTATCCGGCGCTCGATATAGGCGGCGATAACACCGACAATCCAGAACACCGTTGCCAGCGCGATGAAGGCGGTCAGTACGTCGTAGGCACTGACGCGCGCTTCGCCGACCGAGAAGGCAAAGGAATCCTGATCGAGCACCGCTTCGACCGCCGCCAGACGGCCGGTCAGAATGGCCGCCAGCACTCCGGCAAGCAGCACAAATACCGCCCATTTCCAGAAGCTGGCCAGCCATCTAAGGAATTTGCCAATTGCCTTCATCGCCCGCCCCGCCGCACGGAATCATCTCCGAGAACGGCAGGTTAGCTCAAGTCAGCGGCCGCGGCGACCGATCGCGATTGTCCTACCAGGCAAGCGGTTTGCGGTCCTGGAAGAAGCCACCGGTCGGCCCATCCTCCGGCAAGGTCGCGAGCCAGATTCCGGTGTCGGCCCCCTCCTCCGGCGTTTTGGTCGCGGACTCGCCGCCCATGCGCGTGCGAACCCAGCCCGGGCACATGGAATTGAGTTTCACGGTTTCCGGAAGATCACGCGCAGCGGCGAGTGTGAGGCCGTTCAGCGCGGCCTTGGCGAGCCCGTATGGTCCGGGGCCGGCAAGCCCGGAATTGAACGATCCCCATTCCGAGGACACGTTGACGATCCGGCCATAGCCCCGCTCCGCCATACCGGGCGCGACTCGGCGAATGAGCTCGTATGGCCCTTTCAGCATGACGGCAAGCGCCTCATCGAAAGCTTGCGGATTTTCGAGTAGCGGATCGGTCGACAACACGCCGGCATTGTTGACCAGAACGTCGATCGGACCGGTCTCTTCGAGCGCGGATTCGATACTCGCCTCATCGCTGACATCGATTTGGACCGCACGCGCGCCGATCTCCGCAGCCGCCGCGTCGGCATCCGCCTTTTTTCGTGCGCCGACAATGACGTCGAGCCCCTGTTCGGCAAGCCCCTTGGCAATGGCGTGGCCGATGCCGCGATTGGCGCCCGTCACGAGGGCTGTTTTCTGGTTGGACATGATGAACCTTTCCCTTCTTGGCCTGACCGATCTGGGCTGCCGCCCGGCCCGGCGCTAGGGGCGGGTTCGGAAAAAGCCTGTTTCCGGCCGGCAAGTGCGCGGCGGCATGAAAAAAGCCGCCCGGAGGCGGCTTTTTTATCCAAGGAAATGGCGCGAGTGACGGGACTCGAACCCGCGGCCTCAACTGCGGCAGAAACGCCGCCAGCATTTACTTTTTGGGTGGCGTTTACGACCATTCGCCACACATTGCATGAAGCGTGAGGTCGAAAAAGAATGATGTCCGCGTGTTAGATGGCAAGGGCGCTGAAATGAAACGTGTTTGTATCATCGGCATTTCCGGCAAGCTCGGACAATATATGACGGAACACGCTCTAGCCCGCGGATACAAAGTCGTCGGGGTTTGCCGGAAAGAAAGCCTCGCCAAGCTCGATCGCTTTGGCGATCGCATTACAGTGTATACTGGCCACACGAATGAGCGCGCGGTTATCCAGGAGGCGGTCGCGGGGTGTGAAGGCGTCTTGTGCGTTCTCGTGCCTTGGGGTGTCAATGGATACGCGACGGGCACAGCCCAGGCGGTTCTGGATTATGCTGAGCCCGGCGCGCGCCTTGTCTTCTCGTGTGGCTGGCACATAAGCCTTGATGGTCGCGACATCTACCCGATTCAACAGCGAATTTTCGTGTCGATATTCGGCACCCTCGCCAGACTATTCCGCTTTGCTGACCTGCGTGATCAGGAGGAAGCATGCCGACGCGTTTTTCAATCGGACACAGCGTGGACGGTCGTCCGCGGGTCCGATCTGGAGGAGGGTGAGAGCGAAGGGCTACCGGTTTGGTCGCATCATGTAGGCGATGCCATTCTCGCGAGCAATATTACGCGCCGAACAGACTTCGCTCTATTCATGGTGCATGCGCTAACCGATCCGCATCTGATCCGGGCAGCGCCCGCCATTGTGAGCTGCCAAAGTCCGTCTGCCTTGGCGCATAGAGCGGACTAGCCGGGAGACGTGAACGCAAGACTGGGCCATTACAAAGGCGCTGTTCACTAAACTCAACTGAAACAAAAAAAGCCGTCCCAAGAGACGGCTCGTTTCAATAGAGGAAATGGCGCGAGTGACGGGACTCGAACCCGCGGCCTCCGGCGTGACAGGCCGGCGCTCTAACCAACTGAGCTACACCCGCTTGGGCCATTCCTTCCCTTTCGGGAGGCCGCGACGTTTACGCAAGCCCGCGCGGCGGGTCAAGCAGGTTTGGCGGCATTGTGCAGGGTGATTGTGAAGTTTTTCGCGGACGGTAGCCGGACCGGATTCCGGAGCGCGGAAACGGGCTGCTGCCTTGCTGCTGGGCGCCTTTGTGGGGGCGCGGCGATCCACCCCGTTCAGGGCGTGATGGCGCCAAGGCTGTTTGTTCATTTTGCTGCGGGCGGGAGCCTGACGCTGGAAACTCTCCTTACACGTCATCCCGGACAGGCGGAGCCTGATCCGGGACCCATTCCGGATCGTCCGTGTCACGGCATGGGTCCCGGGTTCGCGCGAATGCGTGCCCCGGGGATGATGAAGGCTGCAGATTTTATGTCCGTCTCCGAACCTGCACACGCTCGTTGTCCTGAACACTGGTATTGTCAAGATAATTATTGAAAGTCTGCCATTTGGGTGGCGCTTGAACTTTCTCTTGGCCGGGATGGCTTAATAGCAGTTTACGGCCGTAGTAATCGGGAAAGAACTTATCATCGCCTGCTCCCTCAATTAGATTTAGAAATTGCCGCATTGGCTCAAGCTCACCAAAGCATTGAAGTTCGAAACAGGAAGGTATTGAGGGGCTCTGATCGTTCTTTCTGTTGGATGGGGAAAAAATTTGGCCGAATGCTGGCGGCCATCACGTTCAAATAGAACCGTCACTGAGGGTTGGTTTTCTCCAAAACCAAAGGTTTCGATCTGAGTAACTCGATCGCCTGCCTCTAAACCCGCCGCCTCGGCGGGGCCACCTTCTATTACCTCTGATATGATACCGACTTCGGATTCAGATAGACTCCAACCCATCTCGTGGGCTGGCCATTCCGCATGAGTCAAAACGAAGCGTTGTTGATTCACCCACAAATGACAGGGAAGATGCTCGATAATAAGGCCGCCATCTACCTCACCAACATATTGGCTGAGGCTCGGATTTAACCGCTGTGCGCTTTCCCAGAAGCGTTCAGATGAAAGTGGTTCGCGAGCACCGTCGCGAAGCGCAAAAAAGAGTGGATCAAAGCGGTGCTCAATAAGGTCTGAGACACCGCGTTCCGTGGCAACAATCCACGCGAGAATGCCTGTGTCATAGACAAGCTGGAGATCAACCTCACGAGTCGTCGTATTTAAGATCGCCTGGTTAATCCTGCTAACCAGGTGTTGTTCGCGGAAATAGCCTGCTCTGAACAACTCTATATACGCTGATAATTCTGCGAGCCCTTCGCCAATCCAGGTATCGACTACAACCCCGCCCAATTGCGCCGGCACCCAAAGGTGTGCAATCTCATGAGTGAGCCCAAACACCAAGGTTTGCTCGGAAACGCCCAAGCCATAATAAAGTCCGGCCGAAGTGGGCTTCGCAATGCCAGAGAAATGTCCGAAGCTCTCAGAGTCTAAGCTAGGAGGGGTGAGAAATGCCGTGTAGCGTTCAGCCGCTACAGCTCCCCAGCTAGCCCAAAACCCATCAATCGCATGCCCTATAGCCGCTATGGCATCTGGTGAGAAGGGCTCTGTATCGCCCGCTCTCAAAATCGTCAGTGGGATAGTGGCGTTGTTGGAAGCAACTTCGCTACGCCAATCTCCGACAGCAAAAAAAGAAAATCGATAATCATCAATTCTTTCGGCATGCCATTGCCCGGACTCCTGAGGCGTAGCGTTTGATATGGAAAACAACGGAAGCTGATCGCTAATGTATTCTAAAGATGTAGATCCAATTCGATATGGGCTGCCGTCTAGTCCAAAAGGCCGAATAGCAAGTAGCAAGGCCCGCCCATCAATTAGCCCATACTCTTGATCCTGAAGAATGGCGCTGCATCCCGCTAGGTCTGATACCCGATGAGATAAGTTCGATTGAGTGGCCCGGATCCGATAGTGGATACTGATCGGTTCTTGTCCTGCAGGGCGCAGGATCAACCTACCGTTGTTCAGCTCGGCACTGCCGTTAAAGATGGCATTCTCGATACCCAGAAATTCATATTCAATTTGCGGGCACCGCTCGTGGACATGGCGCATATCTCGCACATGAAGCGTGCTCATTTCAATTGTTGGAACGTCGATTGAAATCCGCCACTCGGCATTGGGCATTTCGATGATCGAAATTCGGGCATTCGTTTGAGTGGAACGGCCGTCCGCCGCCTGGGCATGCCCTAGAGCAGCAAAAACAATAAAAAGAAGATGATACGCTGAACGGACCATGCGCCGACCTTTGCCATTTGTTTTACGATGGCTTCTTTTGAGACGCCCCGACGATGAATTGATTGAAGCATATAGCTAAGAAGCTTTTTCATATCCTCAAGGGTTCGGCGAGGCAGCCTTCACTGACTTCGTCAGCGAAAAACTGCCTGCTCACAGCCTTTTCGCCGCGAACGCTCTGCCAGACCCCGACTTGAGATATTTCTCGAACTCGGCCGCGCGCGAACGGTCATCGAACGCGATGTGTGTCCGCAACTCCCATAGGCGAAATTCGGAAGTATGAATTACCGATCCGGAGTTATGCTTCGCCAGTCGAGCCTGAATATCTCGCGTCAAGCCAACATAAAAATGCTGACCGCATTCGGATTGAACGATGTAGACGAAGTGCAAGGAGGGACGCCTCGCCCGCCTTCGCCCTTCGGGCTTCGGCGAGGCAGCCTTCACTGACGTCGTCAGCAAAGGCTGGTGGGCGGTGAGGGGCTCGAACCCCCGACCCTCTCGGTGTAAACGAGATGCTCTCCCAGCTGAGCTAACCGCCCGTTACCGCGCTCAATAACCTCTTTATCCGCGCTCGTGAAGCACGGATGACGGTGCCAGCCGGTCGGCACCGTAACAGCCAAGCACCCGAAGGTTTGAAGCCTGCTTTTCCAACCCCTCGATCGCGCGCCGGCAGGCGGCATCCGCCATGTTGGCTTCGAAATCGAGGAAGAACATCTCCTCCCAGGGCGAGCCCGGCACGGGCCGGCTTTCCAGCCGCGCCAGATTGATTCCTTCGTCACGGAAGGCGGCCAGGCCATCCACCAGCGCGCCGGGCTTGTGCGCGGTCTTGAAGACGATGGTGGTCTTGCAGGGCAGACCCGCCGCTGGCGGGGTCGGGTCTTTCGCCAGCGCCACAAAACGCGTGTAGTTCTCGCCCGCGTCGCTGGCCTGATCGTCGATCACGTTGAGCCCGAACAGGCGTGCGGCATCGGCGCCGGCGATCGCGGCGGTCTGGGCGCCCTCTTCCATGGCGTGCTCGAGGGCACGCGTCGATGAGGACGCGAATCTTTGCGTTACGCCTTCAAGACCGGACAGGAACCGCCGGCATTGCGCCAGCGCCTGCGGGTGGCCGTAGATCGTCGAGATACTGCCGAGCGACTTACCACGGCCGACGACGCAGTGGCGGACGCGATAGTGATGTTCGCCGGCGATCTGCAGTTGGGTGTCGAGCAACAGGTCATAGACTTCGTTGATGCTGCCGGTCGTCGTGTTTTCGATGGGCAGAAAGGCATAATCGGCTTCTCCATCTTCGGCGGCGCGCACAATCGAAGCGAAATCGCGGCGCACGACGGGAGCCATCGCGGCGTGGCGCCCGGCAAAATGCGCCAGCGCGGCAAAATGCGAATAGGTGCCCGGACCGCCCAGATAGGCGACGCGGGCTTCGCTATCCTTTTCGACGGCGCGTGCATCGAGCTCGGCGCGCTGACCGGACAAGGACAATTCGATCAGGGTCTGATAGAGGCGTTCGACCGCGGCCCCGTCAAGGCCGAGCGCTTCGCCGGTCTCCACGGCCGCGCGCAATACCTCGCGTTCGCGCGCCGGATCGCGGACGGCATTGCCGGCGGCCGCCTTGGCGCGCGCAATCTGGATGCCGAGCGAAGCGCGCCGCGCGCACAGGCGCAAAATGTCGCGATCTGTCTCATCGATTTCGTGACGCAAAGTATCGAGCTGTTTCTTGGTCATGCAGCATCCCCGTCCCGGTCGAACAACCGTTAGCAGCTGCAGCAAAAATGGAAAGTCCGGGCAGCGGCGCTGGCTCAGGCGGCGGCTCGTTCGGGTTTCGCCCGCCAGGCGCTCGGTGTCTCGCCCGAGACCTGCTTGAATATCCGGTTGAAGGAGGGTTTGGAGGCGAATCCCGCCTCAAACGCTATCTCCATCAGGCCGCAGTCTGCCCAGTCCGGATCGCGAAGCAAGCGCTGGGCGTCAGTCACGCGATAGCCGTTGACGAAACGGAAGAAATTCTGCCCGGCGAGCTGATTGATCGCGGCCGATACCGCCCGTTCTGTCTTCGCCGCACGGCGGGCGAGATCGCTTAGCTTCAGGTCGGGCTCGCGCCATAAGTGCTCGTCCATCATGACCTGACGAATGCGATCGAGTGTCGCCTCGTCCGACTTTTCGTCGATGGCGTGAGGGTAGACTCGCGGCAGCGCCGATTGCCGCAATCCGAACCAGGCGGTGAGCAGCAATTGCACCGTGACAATACCCATGACGCCAGCCAGAAGCGCCGAGACGCCAAAGGCCGGAAATTGCCCGGAAGCGATAACAAGTCCGCCGCCGGCAATCGTGCCGACGATTGCTACGGTCAGCAAATAAGCCAGCCAGTTCAGGTCGACGCCTTTCAGCTGCGATACGTGATCGAGCAATCGGCGCCGGTAAACGGCGATCGTGACCAGCCCGCCTGCCGGATACAGCAAGCTGGCCAGAACCGGCACGGCCGGCAGTACGGCGACGGAATCTCTGCCCGCCAGGATCCAGATCGACCAAGCGATGCCGGGCAGAAGCGCCAGCCACTCCGCGCGCGCGGCATGGCCCGTCAATCGCCTGACGTAGAGCCAGAGAAAGGCCGGCAGCAGCAGGAAAAGCGGCCCATTGGCGAGCGCGAGTACAGATGCGGGCAATATCGCGGCGGCCGCCAGCAGAGCGGTGATGACCACGAGGGTCGCCAGCAGGGCCATCAGCCAGGCATCCGCCGGTAAACGGTCAGGCTTGCGCAGATAGAGCAAGAACAGCGTCAATGAGATGCCGGCCACGATCCCGAACAGGAAAGTCATGCGCGCGCCTTCCTCGGCGTCCGGAGCAGCACCGCGCTGTCGACCATCAGCCAAAGGCAGAAGCTGACGAGAAACACGCGCTGCGACAGGCCGATCAGCGGATGGTCGAGACCGATTGTCATCATCGCGCCGAGACCGGCGACCATGCCGGTTACAGCGATGGCATTGATCGCCGCGCGCGATCCGTTCCGCCGCGCCAGCGAGACAACCGTCAAAATAAGAGCTGCGAGAATCGCCAGCAGGAATGCTCCAAAGGCGGCCTGATTGTGGATCATAGCGGCGGGTGACATGTCGACAAAGCCGCAACCGGCGTCGCACCGGTAAATGCCCGCAATCAAGAAGCCGGTCCCCGACAAGCTCACAAGGGGGCCGCTGAGCCACTCCCCTTGCCCCAACCGGCCCAAGCCGCCCAGGGCAATCAGACTGCCCGCAGGCGCAAGGACCAGGCCGTTAAGCAGCCATGCATTCGGAGCGCCGACCGCTCCGAGTTCCGAAACAAATTGCGACAGCGGATCGTAATTCTCGGCCATCGCCCCGACGACGAAAATGCCAATCAGAAAAAGCGTGGCGCCGATCAGGCCGGCCAATATCAACATGCGTTTCATCTCATCGTGCTCCCATTCGATTGAGAGCATGATGCGAATTGCGCGCGGCCGCGTCGTCTCGATAAGCGGCCAATCGTGAGTTGAGACAAAAAAAGCGCCGCCTCCCTCGCGGAAAGCGGCGCTGCTGTTTCAGAGTGAATGTCCGGCTTAATGGGCGACCTGGCTGCCAGGCGAACCGGCCGGCGGTGTGGTCGACAAGGCGGCCAGGGCCGCTTCGTCGGCTTCGGTCCATTCGGCCGGCGTGATCGGCTCGACGAGGGCGTTCTCCAGAACCTCCTCGACCGTGGAGACGGGGATGATTTCCAGCCCGTCCTTCACATTGTCGGGGATTTCCGCGAGGTCCTTCTCATTGTCGATCGGGATCAGCACGGTCTTCACCCCGCCCCGCAGCGCGGCCAGCAGTTTTTCCTTCAATCCGCCGATCGGCAGGACACGGCCGCGCAGCGTGATCTCGCCGGTCATGGCGATATCCTTGCGTACCGGGATCTGGTTCAGCACCGAGACGATGGCCGTCATCATGGCGATACCGGCAGACGGTCCGTCTTTTGGTGTCGCACCTTCCGGGACATGGACGTGGATGTCGGTCGCCCGGAACACGGTCGGCTTGACGCCGAGCTTGGGCGCCCGCGCCTGCACGAAGGAATTCGCGGCGGAGATGGATTCCTTCATCACATCGCGCAGATTACCGGTCACGGTCATCTTGCCGCGGCCGGACATCTTCACGGCCTCGATGGTGAGAAGGTCGCCGCCAACCTCGGTCCAGGCCAGGCCGGTGACGACACCGATCTTGTCCTCGCCCTCGGTCTCGCCGAACCGGTGCTTCCGGACGCCGGCGAAATCGCCGAGATTCTCGGACGAGATGGTCACGGATTCAGCCTCGCCGCCTTCGATCTTGCGGACCGATTTGCGGGCCAGATTGGCGAGCTCGCGCTCGAGATTCCGCACGCCGGCTTCGCGTGTGTAATAGCGGATCAGGTCGCGGATCGCCTCTTCCTTGATCTCGAACTCACCGTCCTTGAGGGCATGGTTCTTGACCTGTTTGGGCAGGAGGTGGCGCTGAGCGATCTCGACTTTCTCGTCTTCCGTGTAGCCGGCGATCCGGATGATCTCCATCCGGTCGAGAAGCGGCTGTGGCATGTTGAGCGAGTTTGCCGTGGTCACGAACATGATGTCGGAGAGGTCGTAATCGACTTCGAGATAATGGTCCGCGAAAGTCGAGTTCTGTTCCGGGTCCAGCACCTCCAGAAGCGCCGCCGACGGGTCGCCGCGGTAATCCGCGCCAAGCTTGTCGATCTCGTCCAGGAGGAAGAGCGGGTTCGTCGACTTCTTCTTTTTCAACGCCTGAATGATGCGGCCGGGCATAGATCCGATATAGGTCCGGCGGTGACCGCGGATCTCGGCCTCGTCACGCACGCCGCCGAGCGACATGCGCACAAATTCGCGGCCGGTCGCCTTGGCGATCGACTTGCCCAGCGAGGTTTTGCCGACGCCGGGCGGTCCGACGAGGCAGAGGATCGGCCCCTTGAGCTTCTTCGCGCGCGCCTGCACGGCGAGATGCTCGAGGATGCGTTCCTTGACCTTTTCAAGCCCATAATGGTCGCCGTCGAGCGTCGCTTCGGCCTTTTTCAGATCATGCTTTAGGCGCTTGCGCTTGCCCCAGGGCAGCGAGGTCATCCAGTCGAGATAATTGCGCACGACGGTGGCTTCCGCCGACATAGGGCTCATTTGCTTGAGCTTGCGGAACTCGGCTTCGGCCTTTTCGCGCGCTTCCTTGGACAGCTTCGCTTTCTCGATCTTTTCCTCAATCTCGGCGAGTTCCTCACGGCTGTCATCCGGCTCACCCAGCTCGCGCTGGATCGCCTTCATCTGCTCATTGAGGTAATATTCCCGCTGCGTCTTCTCCATCTGGCGCTTGACGCGGCTGCGGATCTTCTTCTCGACCTGCAGGACGGAAATCTCGCCCTCCATCAGGCCCATCACCATTTCGAGGCGCCGCGATACGCTGCGCTCTTCCAAGAGGCCCTGCTTCTCGGAAATCTTCACCGCGAGGTGCGCGGAGATGGCGTCGGCCAGCTTGGCGGGATCGGTGACTTCCTTGATGGAGGCCAGCGCGTCCGGCGGAACCTTCTTGTTGAGCTTGACATAGTCGTCGAATTTTTCGGCCGCCGTGCGCATCAGCGCCTCGATTTCGGCCGCGTCGCCGGCCTCTTCGGCCAGGATCTCGGCCTCGGCTTCAAAATACGAGGCATTGTCGAGGAAACGTTCGATGCGGATGCGCGAACCGCCCTCCACCAGCACTTTCACGGTGCCGTCGGGCAGTTTCAGCAATTGCAGCACGGACGCGACGACGCCCATGGTATGAATGTTATCGACGTCCGGATTGTCGTCTCCGGCGTTTTTCTGGGTCGCAAGCAGAATTTGCTTGTCGGCCCGCATGACCTCTTCCAGCGCGGCCACCGACTTGTCCCGTCCGACGAAGAGCGGAACGATCATGTGCGGAAACACGACAATGTCGCGCAGCGGCAGCAACGGGAGAATTTTGGTCTCGGTCATAGGCGATCATACTCCTGACGGTCGGGCCGCAATCGCCTCATGCTGATACGATTCGCGGACCGGCAAGCGCGCCTATCACGCGTCTTGCACAGCTTTCCCAGCTTACTCACCCAATTGGTTGTTGGCGTGGCGGATTTCAACCGCCGCCCTGCGCGGCCGTCAGGACGCGGTCGGCCGCTTGTCGGCTTTACCCGCCTCTTCCTTCTCGGTGTAGATAAAGAGCGGCTTGGCGCCGCCATCCACTGCGTCGCCATTGACGACCACCTCGTCGACGCCGTCCATTCCCGGCAGGTCGAACATCGTCTCCAGGAGGATTCCCTCCATGATCGAACGCAGGCCCCGGGCGCCGGTCTTGCGCAGGATCGCCTTCTTGGCAATCGCGACCAGGGCGTCGTCGGTGAAGGTCAGGCTGGCGCCCTCCATCTCGAACAGGCGCTGATACTGCTTGACGAGCGCATTCTTTGGCTCGGTCAAGATCTCGATCAACGCATCTTCGTCGAGATCTTCGAGCGTCGCGACAACCGGCAGACGGCCGATGAATTCCGGTATCAGGCCGAAGCGCTGCAAATCGTCCGGCTCGACTTCACGCAGGATTTCACCGGTGCGGCGATCATCTGCATCCTTCACATCAGCGCCAAAGCCGATGGAAGAGCCCTTGCCGCGTTGCGAAATCACTTTTTCGAGGCCGGCGAACGCGCCGCCCACGATGAACAGGATGTTGGTCGTGTCGACCTGCAGAAATTCCTGTTGCGGATGCTTGCGTCCGCCTTGCGGCGGCACCGAAGCCACCGTGCCTTCCATGATCTTCAGCAAGGCCTGCTGCACGCCCTCGCCCGAGACATCGCGCGTGATGGACGGGTTGTCGGACTTGCGGGAAATCTTGTCGATCTCGTCGATATAGACGATGCCGCGCTGCGCCCGCTCGACATTGTAGTCGGCGGCCTGCAGCAGCTTGAGAACGATGTTTTCAACGTCCTCGCCGACATAGCCGGCTTCCGTCAGTGTCGTCGCATCGGCCATGGTGAACGGCACATCGATGATGCGCGCCAGCGTTTGGGCCAAAAGCGTCTTGCCGCAACCGGTCGGGCCGATCAGCAGGATGTTGGACTTGGCGAGCTCGACGTCCTGGTTTTGCGTGGCATGATTGAGACGCTTGTAGTGATTGTGCACTGCGACCGACAGCACCCGCTTGGCCTGGTCCTGGCCGATCACGTAATCGTTCAATACCTTGTAGATCTCGGTCGGCGTCGGCACGCCTTCCTTGGACTTTACCAGCGAGGTCTTGTTCTCCTCGCGGATGATATCCATGCAGAGTTCGACGCATTCATCACAGATGAAGACGGTCGGACCGGCGATCAGCTTGCGGACTTCGTGCTGGCTCTTCCCGCAGAACGAGCAATACAGCGTGTTTTTGGCCTCGCCGCCATTGTTCGATGATTTGCTCATACTCTGCCCGCCTGTCTCTCTGGCACGTCACACCAATGCTTCGTGTCCGCCCCTTCCGGTGTAGCAAGATCGGGGCCGAAGCTTAGCGAAACGTAATCACACACCCTTTTCGATGATATGCCAACCGTGTTGAGCAAATGTTGATCAGCAATGCCAAGCCTATTCCTTGCTGCCTGCCTGCTCTTCGCGCGAGGCGTAAACATGGTCGATCAAGCCCCATTCACGGGCTTCCTCCGATGACATGAAGGTGTCGCGGTCGAGCTTCGTCTCGACTTCTTCATACGTCCGGCCGGTGTGCTTGACGTAGATTTCGTTCAGGCGGCGTTTGGTTTTGATGATGTCCTCGGCATGCCGCTCGATATCCGACGCCTGGCCACGGAAGCCCCCGGACGGCTGGTGCACCATGATGCGCGCATTCGGTGTCGCCGAGCGCATATTTTCCGCACCGCCGCACAACAGGAGCGATCCCATCGAGGCGGCCATGCCGATACAGGCCGTCGCCACCGGACTGCGGATGTATTGCATGGTGTCGTAAATCGCCATGCCGGACGTCACCACGCCGCCCGGCGAGTTGATGTACATGGCGATCTCTTTTTTCGGGTTTTCCGATTCCAGGAAGAGCAGCTGGGCCACGATCAGGCTGGCCATATTGTCCTCGACCGGGCCGGTGACGAAGATGATACGCTCTTTCAGGAGCCGCGAATAGATATCGTAAGCCCGTTCCCCACGGCTGGATTGCTCCACCACCATGGGAACGAGATTCATCATGACGTCTTCGGGATCTCTCATCGCGCACTCCAGCTAGCAAGGCGGAACCGGCAGGACGCCGGTCCGATTCGGATCGATCAGCTGGAAACGAATATCGCGAGGCAAAACGCCCCGCGCAAGGCGGGGCGTCTCCTGGATGTCAGCTTGGCGGTTGCGGCCGTCAGCTCTTCTTGGCGGCGGCCTTCTTTGCCGGCGCCTTTTTGGCGGCCGGCTTCTTGGCCGCGACTTTCTTGGCCGGAGCCTTCTTCGGCGCCGGTTTCTTGTCGTCGGCCTCGGCCGCGGCTTTCTTCGCCGGAGCCTTCTTCGCAGCCGCTTTCTTGGCCGGGGCCTTCTTGGCAGTTTTCTTTGCCGGCTTCTTGGCGGCCGACAAAATGTCGTCCTCGTCGGAGAACAGTGCTTCGCGGCTTACCGGCACGTCTTCCACCGTGGCGAGCTCTAGCACGTAATCCACGACCTTCTCTTCGTAGAGCGGGGCGCGGATCTGTGCGACGGCGTTCGGGTTCTTCTGATAGAATTCGACAACCTGCTGCTCCTGACCCGGATAGCGCTGGGCTTCCTGGTTGATGGCGCGGGCAAGTTCTTCCTGCGTGACCTGAACATTCGAGCCCTGACCGATCTTGGCCAGCACCAGGCCGAGGCGGACCCGGCGTTCGGCGATCGTGCGGTATTCCGCTTTGAGCTCGTCCTCGGACTTGTCCTTGTCCTCATCGTCGAGATGGCCGTGCTCCATAGCATGGCTGACCTCGCGCCAGATATTCTCGAACTCCTGTTCGACCATGGTCGGCGGCAGGTCGAATTTCTGGCCAACGTCGAGGGCGTCCAGAAGAGCCCGCTTGGCGCGCATGCGGGACTGGCCGGAATGTTCGCGTTCGAAACGCTGTTTCAGCGCGTCCTTCAGCGAGTCCAGGTTTTCCAGGCCCAGGCGCTTGGCGAGATCATCGTCAATCTTGGATTCTGCCGGTGCCTCAATGGCTTTGACCCTGGTTTCGAAGACCGCTTCCTTGCCGGCCAGATGCTTGGCCTGGTAGTCATCCGGGAAGGTCACTTTGAGTTCGCGCTCTTCGCCCTTCTTGGCGCCTTTGAGCTGTGCTTCGAAGCCCGGGATGAAGGCCCCGTCGCCGATTACTACGCGCGCATCTTCAGCCGAGCCGCCTTCAAAGGCTTCACCGTCGATCTTGCCGACGAAATCGATCACGACGGCGTCGCCGTCATCGGCCTTGGCGGTCTTGGCCGTCTTTTCCTTGAAGGCGCGGCTTTCTTTCGCCAGCTCGGCCAGCGCATCGTTGACCTGCTGGTCTTCGACCTTGGCAACCGGCCGCTGGATGGCGAGGTCCTTCGGCTCCGGCGCGCTGAATTCCGGCATGATGTCGACGCGAATCTCAAAGGCGAAATCGGCCCCGCCGATCAGCTCCTTGGGATCGCTCTTGATCTCGATCTGCGGCTGCGAAGCCGGCTCGACGGCGCGCTCCTTGAGCGCCGAATCGATCGATTGCGGCAAGAGTTCGTCATTCAGCAGATCGCCGAGAATCGACTCGCCGAAGACTTTGCGGATGTGGTTCGCGGGCACCTTGCCGGGACGGAAGCCCTTCAGGCGGACCTGCGGGCGGATTTCTTCGATTTTGGCGTCGAGGCGAGCCTGCAGATCCTTTGACGGGATCACGACTTCCAGCGTGCGGCTCAAGCCTTCGGCGGCTTTTTCATTGACTTGCATTTATGTCAGTCCTGGCATGATTGATCGATCCGCGGAGCAATGCGACTCCGCGCCGTGAAGGCGCGGGTTATGTCACGGTGAACTGCCCTATGCAACGGGCGTTAGCGGAAGCGAATACAGTGCGCCTGCCAAGCGCGCGCCGGGCCCGGTGGTCACGCTTGCCGACCCAAGCGCGAGCCAGATTTTACCGACGCTCCGCCGTCTCGTCGACGGAGCTGCCGGATTCCAAGTAGAGCGAATTGCGGTTTTCAAGATCGAACCAGCCCTCGCCGCGCATATAAGCGAGGGCGAATATGATGGTCAGCGCGACGGCGACGGTCGCCAGGATCAAAGCTATGCCTGTATAAATCGCGTCGCGCATGCCGCGTCATCCCCCCGGATCGACCCACCTGATGACCACGTTCAGTTCGCAAACGATGTTTACAGCGTGTCCCCGGCGGGGGGTCTAACCGGAAATCGCGTTCCGCCCGAAGAAAAAATTCGGATTTGCGGCCGAACTGGTCCTTTGGCGTATGAGTGTTGCGTAAGGGTCACCCTTTGGAGAGATCTTAGACTGGCGCTCTGACCTGGTGAGGGCTCGGCAAGGTGACAACTCGCCTGTAGCGTCAGTGAGAGCCATCAGGTTGACGCGGGTCAGAACCGCCAACACCCCAGCCTTGAGCACGTTTCATGTGAGCACGGCCCGCAACGGCAACGGCCGACACGAACGCCCGGGCCGCGCGCAACGGAAACAACCAGGATCGAGGTCCTCCGGTCCGCGCCCGCGCGGCCGGAGGATGACGGGTGTTTGGGTGATATATGGTCGCCCGCAGCGTGAGCGAGGAGCGAGGAGCGACGGCCCGGATGGGCCGGAGCACTGAGAATACTACAGCCGAAGCTCGCGCTAAAGGCGCTTGATCGAGAACGCCCTGCCTGAACCCGTTTTTAGATATTTTTCGAATTCTGCTGCGCGCTTGCGGCAGTTAAATCCGATAATCGTTCGGAACTTCCACGGCTTGTATTTGGAAGTGTGACCGACCGATCCGGCATTGTGCTCTTTCAAACGGCGCGCAATATCATTCGTCAAACCCGTATAACGATGTTCGCCAGTCTGCGACTCAAGAATGTAAACGTAGTGCAATCTCATTACTTGAGATTGTCATGCGGGTCCGCCTTCGCTCTCTAAAAAGCTGGCTTGCCAGCCGAAGCTCGCGCTAGCGAGCGAAGGCTGGTGCGGATGAGAGGACTCGAACCTCCACGCCTTGCGGCACTGGAACCTAAATCCAGCGCGTCTACCAGTTCCGCCACATCCGCACGGGGTAGAGGCTTTACCTAGCCAATGGCCCGGTGCCCGGAAAGCGGGAATTCACAGCCAGGCCTGCGCCCGCGCCAGATCCAAGCCATGCACCAGGCCGAGACCGATAATCAGCGTGAACAATATGAGCGCGATTCCGACCGCTAAGGCTTTGCGCATAAGACGGGCTCCCTGGCCTGCGCATGAAGACTGATACGCCCCCTCGCCGCGATCAAGACAATTCGGTTAGCTTTGGCCGTTACCTATGGGACGGACAATCGCCATGACTTCGAGCCCCGATCGCGCCCCGATGGACTGGGAACAGCGGTTCCGTGACGAGACCACGCCCTGGGAACGCCCCGGCCTGCACCCGGCGTTCGAGGCGTGGCAGGCGGAGGGCGCGTTCGACCCGGTCGACACCGTGATCGTGCCGGGCTGCGGGCGGGCGCCGGAGCTCAAGGCTTTTGCCGCGCTCGGGAAAGCCGCCATCGGCGCTGACCTTTCAGCAACTGCCCTCGCCTGGCAGAAACGGCAGTTGGAAGCGGACGGTCTCACCGGGGAGCTGATTGAGGCGGACATTCTGTTGTGGCGCCCCGACACACCGATGGACGCAGTCTATGAGCAGACCTTCCTGTGTGCGATCCCGCCAAAGCTGCGCGACGAATACGAGCAAGCCGTCCACGCTTGGCTGAAACCGGGCGGCCAGCTGTTCGCCCTGTTCATGCAGAAGGCGGAGATGGGCGGCCCGCCCTATGGCTGTTCCATCCCGGCGATGCGTGAACTGTTTCCGGCCGAGCGCTGGGACTGGCCGGACGGCGATCCTGCGCCCTACCCGCACCCTTCATTGAACGGTAAACCAGAACTCGCCGTTATTCTGACGCGTCGGTAGCCGGCGCGGCATCCGCCGGGACGGCCGCCTGGGCTTGTTTCCGCTTACGGCGCTTGCTGGCCTCCATCGGGGCGCGGAACAGCACCCAGCCGGCGGTGCCCAAGCCGGACAGGATGTTGGCCAGAGCGATGCCCGCGATCACGCCGAGTGGCGCATTGAAGAGGATCCCCCCGAGCACGGCAAAGACCGCCATCATGATCGCCCGACTGGAGGTGATCATCACGCCGAAACTCGGCCGGCCGAGCCCGTTGAACCCGGCGCTGGCGGCCATCGAAATGCCGTAACCGGCGATGGTCAGCGTCACGAGGCCCCAATAAGAACGCGCCACCTCCTGCCCCATCTCGCTGGGCAGAAAGGCGGGCGCCAACCAGCGCGACAGCAAGAGGATGATCACCGCCATGGCGAGCGACCAGAGGAGGCAGAAGAGGAAGCTCTTGGCGAAAGCCTCGCGGACCCTTGAGGTGATCCCCGCCCCGCCATTCTGCCCGGTGACCGGGCCGATGGAGGCCGACAGGGCAAAGAGCGGCACGATGGCGAAGGCTTCGAGGCGTGCCGCCACGCCGACACCGCCGACAGCGGCATCGCCGAATTGCGCCATGCCGAGTCCGCCCATCACAATGGTGAGCGCAAACGGGTTGAAGGTGTTGGAGGCCGCCGCCGGCAGGCCGACGCGGGCGATCTCGCCCCAATTGTGGAACAGCTCGTCAAAGCCGTGCCAGGAAAAATCGATCAGCTTTTCGCGGAAGACGAGATAGGCGCCGATCATCAGGAAGGTCACGGCGTTGGCGGCAACGGTGGCCAACGCGGCTCCCGAAACACCCCAGCCGAGCGCCGTCGCGCTCCATTCGATCCCGGCCCAGCCCAAGGAAATCTCATCGAGAATAAAGATCGGATCGAGGATCATGTTCACGACCGCCGCGCCGATCATCATCATCGAGGGCAGAACCGCATTGCCGAGCGCCCGGAGAATATTGCTGGCGACCATCGGCCCGACGATCAGCACGATGCCGCCAAACCAGACGGTCATGTAATCGACGACATGCGGGATCATCGTGTCGGAAGCGCCGATCAGCCGGAACAGCGGCTCCACAAAGATCACGCCGAGAATGGAGACCAGTCCGACCGCCAGAATGGACAGCGACAGCGCGTCCGTCGCGGTGCGGCGGATGATGGTGTCGTCCTTTTCACCGGCCGCGCGCGAAACCACCGAGACCGCCCCTGCGCCCAGGCCGATCGAAATGCTCATCACCAGCATGGTGACCGGGAAGGAGAGCTGAACGGCGGCCTGCTGGCTGGTGCCGAGCGTGCCGACCCAATAGGTGTCGATCACGCCGGTCAACATCATGGCGACGATGCCGAAACTCATCGGGATCATCATGCGGGAAATGTGTCCGAAGACAGGCCCTTCGGTCATGTCCCGGGATGCGCGTCCAGCCATTCAACTGCCCCTCACTTGTCCGGGGGATATACGGGCGTTCGCCCAGGATTGCACCTCACGAAAACCTGATGGCTGATATGCGTTCATGTGATGAGGCGGTGGAGGTCGTGGCTTCTTTTCCCTCCCCTTGATGGGGAGGGAAGACGGCGCAGCCGTCAGGGTGGGGTGAACATAAAGGCGAAACTTGCCCCCCACCCCTACCCCTCCCCACCAGGGGGAGGGGAAATCTTCATCGAGTTCCGCCGCTTACAATGCCGCGCGTGACGGATCGTAAGCTGCGAGGCCCGCCAGGTTGACGATGTCGGAGACCCGGGCGCCCAGCCTTGCCACCTGCACCGAACATTCGAGACCAACGAGGATCGGGCCGATGACCGTCGCCGCGCCCGCCGCCTTCAACAGACGCGTGGAGATCGAGGCGGAATGCACCGCCGGCATGACCAGCACATTGGCCGGTTCGGTCAGGCGCGAGAACGGGTAGAGCTCGTGATGATCCGGGTCGAGCGCGACATCGGCCGCCATCTCGCCCTCGTATTCGAAATCCACGCCGCGAGCGTCGAGCAGTTTCACCGCCCCGGACATCTTCTCGGTCCGTTCGCCCGGCGGGTTGCCGAAGGAGGAGTAGGACAGGAAGGCAACGCGCGGCGTCAGCCCGAACCGGCGCGCCGTGGCGGCCATTTCCACCGCGATATCTGCGAGCTCCTCGGAAGTCGGGAATTCGGTTTCCAGCACGTCACCGATCAGCAGGTTTCTCCCGCGGGATATGGCCGCGTTGATGCCGACAATGCGGCCGCCCGGAACCGGATCGAGTACCAGGCGGATATCGTCCATCACCATGTTGGTGTGGCGCGTGACGCCGGTGACCATGCCGTCGGCCTGGCCCATTTTCACCATGCAGGCGGAAAAAACATTGCGGTTGGTGTTGACCAGACGCTGCACGTCGCGTTTCAGAAAACCCTTGCGTTGCAAGCGTTTGTACAGGAATTGCGCATAGTCGTAATTATTGTCGGACAGGCGCGCATTGCAGATTTCGAGCGAATCTTCCGGCACCCCCACTTCGCGCATATTGGCTTTCGCGATTTCCTCGCGTGCCACCAGGATTGCCTTGCCCAGCCCCTGCGACTGAAAGGCGTGCGCGGCGCGGATGACGCTGGGCGCTTCGCCCTCGGCAAAGACGATGGTTTTCGGCTCGGCGCGGATGGCCGCCGAGACACGCTGCTGCAAGCCGGCGGTCGGATCGGCGCGCCGCGCCAGCGAATGGCGGTATTCCTCATCCGGGCGGGCTTCGATCCGCGCGACACCGGATTCGACGGCGGCGCGGGCAACGAGGGGCGGGATGTGCGAGATCAGGCGCGGGTCGAATGGCGTCGGGATGATGTAATCCGGGCCGAACTTCATCCGCCCCTTCTTGTAAGCCGCGGCGACCTCGTCGGGCACGTCCTCGCGGGCCAGGGCGGCCAGCGCCCGGGCGCAGGCGATCTTCATCTCTTCATTGATCGTGCGGGCGCGGACATCCAGCGCACCGCGGAATATGTAGGGAAAGCCCAGCACATTGTTGACCTGGTTCGGGAAGTCGGACCGGCCGGTGGCGATGATGGCATCGCTGCGCACTTCCTTGACGATTTCCGGCCGGATTTCCGGTTCCGGATTGGCCATCGCGAAGATGATCGGCTTCTTGGCCATCGTCTTGACCATGGCCGGCGTCACCACCCCTGCGGCCGACAGGCCGATCAGGCAGTCGGCGCCTTTCACCACATCTTCGAGGGTGCGCAGCCTGGTCTTCACCGCCTGGTTGGCGAGGCGCGGATGAAGCCCTTCCCGGCCCTCGTAAACAACGCCGTCAATATCGACGACAATGGTCTTGTCCTTGTCGACGCCCATCGACTGCAATAGCTCGATCACCGAAAGGCCGGCCGCACCGGCGCCGACAAGCACGACATTGAGGTCTTTCAGCTTCTTGCCGGAAAGCTCGCAGGCATTGATCAGCCCCGCTGCGGCGATGATCGCCGTGCCGTGCTGGTCATCGTGAAAGACGGGAATATCGAGCCGCTCGCGCAGGCGCTGTTCAATGTCGAAGCATTCCGGGCTGCGGATATCCTCAAGATTGATGCCGCCGAAACTGTTACCGAAGCCGGCCACGCATTCCACGAACTGGTCCGGATCGGTGTAGTCAACCTCGATGTCGAATGCATCGATGTCGGCAAACCGTTTGAACAGGACGGCCTTGCCTTCCATCACCGGCTTGGCCGCCGCCGCGCCGAGATTGCCGAGGCCGAGGATGGCGGTCCCGTTGGACACCACAGCAACCATATTGCCCTTCGAGGTATAATCGTAAGCGGTATCGGGATCTGCCGCGATCTCCCTCACCGGCACGGCGACGCCCGGAGAATAGGCCAGCGACAGATCGCGCTGGGTGCCCATCGGCTTGGTCGGCTGTAACGCCAGCTTCCCCGGCGTGGGCTTGCGGTGAAAGTCCAGGGCCTCGCGGTCGAAGGCGGACAGATCGGTGCGTTTGGAGGTGTCGGGCATGGAGAATCCCTGAAGCGGTTTGCCGCCTTTATGCGCTGTTCGGGTTGGAGAGCAAAGACTGGCGTGCGGCGCGAATGCGCATCCTGCGGTCCAGCGCCTGCAGAGCCTCCGGGATCGCCGCGGGGAGATCCTCGGCAATCAGGCCCCTGCCGCGGCGCAAGCCCGCCTCGCCATGAAGCCAGACGGCGATCGACGCCGCTTCAAAGCCGTTCAATCCATGCGCCAGGAATCCGCCGACGAGACCCGCCAGAACATCGCCGGTGCCGGCGGTCGCGAGCGCCGGGGAGGCATGCACATTGACCCGAACCGCGCCATCCGCGCTGGCAATAACGGTGTCGGCGCCCTTCAGCACCAATACGCTCCCCGCCCGTTTGGCCGCCGCCCGCGCACGCTCGATCTTGTTCAGCCCGTCATCGGCAGCAAAATCCGGAAACAGGCGGGCGAACTCGCCCTCATGCGGCGTCAGCACATCGTCGGTGCGCAGGTGGGCGAACAGGTGATCGGGCTCGTCGGCGAAACTGGTCAATGCGTCGGCATCGAGCACAAGACCGGCTTCGCGTGCCGATGCCGCAATCACCCGGTCGCGGGTTTCCGCGCCCACGCCGTTACCGGGACCAATCAGGACGGCCGTGGCCCGGCGGTTATCCAGCGCGTCGAGAAAGCCCTGCGTATCGTCGAACCGCGCGATCATGACGGCGGTTGTGTGCAGCGCGTTAACCTGCATAGCGGCCGCCGGCGTCAGAATCGTCACCAGTCCCGCTCCGGCCCGCAATCCGGACAGAGCGGCCAGTCTTGCCGCACCGGTCGAGGAGGGGCCGCCGGACACGACGCACAGCCGTCCCTTGCGATGCTTGTGTATATCTGCTGGCCCGCTTAGCGGGTGCTGTGTCCAGACGGCGGGATCATTAAGTTCGGCAACCGGTGCCGCGTGCGTATCCCATCCCGACGGAATGCCGATGTCTGCGAGCACGATCTGGCCGCACATTTCACGGCCGGGTTGAAGCACATGCGCGGGCTTCAGACGGTGGAATGTCACGGTGAGGTCGGCCGGAAAAGCCTCGCCGGGCGGTTTGCCCCGATCACCGTGCAGGCCGGATGGAATATCGACCGCGACCACCGGCCGGTCCAGATCGGCCAGCGACACGGCCCATTTTGCAGGCGCACCCTCAAGCGGGCGCGTCAGTCCCGCGCCGAACAGCGCGTCGACGAAAAGACCAAAACGCGGCGGGTCGAGTTGATCCAGCCGATGCGTGCTGCCTTTCCAGCGGCCCCGCATGACGGCGGCATCACCCCGATCGTCTTGAGGATCGCCGAGAGTTGCAACCTCGACCGGCCAGCCTGCGTTGGCCAGGTGCCGCGCCGCAACGAAGCCGTCACCGCCATTATTGCCCGGACCGCAGAGCACAATCGTCTTGCGGGCGCTCCAGCGGCGCATGATTTCCGCTGCGACGGCTCTGCCCGCCGCTTCCATCAGGTCAATGCCGGGAACGCCATTCGCGGTTGCGAAGGCGTCGGCCGCGCGATGATTGTCCACGGAGAGAATTTTGGACGGGAGGGGATGCATTTTCGCTCCGACTCTGTTTATGCTGCACCTGCGTAATCCGCGATCGGTATTGATTCTCGCTCGCGTTGATATAACTCGTCAAACGCGAGCCGGGGGCCATGAAAAAAATCGAAGCCGTCATAAAGCCGTTCAAGCTCGATGATGTCCGCGATGCACTTCAAGATATCGGCGTGCAAGGCATGACCATCACCGAAGCCAAAGGGTTCGGACGGCAAAAGGGCCATTCCGAGCTTTATCGCGGTGCGGAATACGTCATCGACTTCCTGCCCAAGGTCAAACTCGAGATCGTGGCGCCGGAAGCCCGCGTCGAGGCGATTGTCGAGGCGATCCAGACGGCGGCCCGGACGGGCCGCATCGGCGACGGCAAAATCTTCGTTTCCCCAATTGATCAGGCGATCCGCATCCGGACCGGCGAAGCCGATGAAAATGCCCTTTAAGGTCCGACCTCACCCCATCTTCCAGTAAATCCCAGAAAGGGAGCCCTCCTGCGATGTCAAACGACATTCTCAAGAAAATCAAAGACGAAGATATCGAATTCGTCGATCTGCGCTTCACCGATCCGCGTGGCAAAATGCAGCACGTCACTTTCGATGTTTCGATGGTCGACGATGATTTCTTCGAGGACGGGGTGATGTTCGACGGGTCGTCGATCAATGGCTGGAAAGCGATCAATGAATCCGACATGACGATGATGCCGGATACCAGCAACGCCACCGTCGATCCCTTCTTCCAGAACAAGACGCTGTCGATGTTCTGCGACATTCTCGAGCCGGGCACCGGCAACGCCTACAACCGCGACCCGCGCACCACGGCGAAAAAAGCGGAAGCCTATCTGAAATCAACCGGCATCGGCGACACCATCTATATGGGGCCGGAAGCCGAATTCTTCGTGTTCGACGATATCCGCTGGTCCACCGATCAGCAGAACACCGGCTACGCCATCGATTCCGAGGAAGGCCCCTACAATTCCGGCCGTCAGATCGAAGGCGGCAATATGGGCCACCGCCCGGGCCCGAAAGGCGGCTATTTCCCGGTCCCGCCGATCGATAGCGGCCAGGACATGCGCTCGGAAATGCTGGCGGTGATGACCGAGCTCGGCCTCGAACCGGAGAAACATCACCATGAGGTGGCGCCGTCGCAGCACGAGCTCGGCATGAAGTTCTCGACGCTGACGACGATGGCCGACCGCATGCAGGTCTATAAATACATCGTGCACAATGTCGCGCACGCTTATGGCCGCACGGCGACCTTCATGCCGAAGCCGGTGTGGAACGACAACGGCACCGGCATGCATGTCCACCAGTCGATCTGGAAGGATGGCAATCCGCTGTTCGCCGGCGACAAATATGCCGACCTGTCGGAGACCTGCCTTCACTATATCGGCGGCATCATCAAGCATGCCCGTGCGATCAACGCATTCGCCAATTCGACAACGAATTCGTACAAGCGCCTGGTGCCAGGCTTCGAAGCGCCGGTGCTGCTCGCTTATTCGGCGCGCAACCGTTCGGCCTCCATCCGCATCCCGTATTCGACGTCGCCGAAAGGCAAGCGGATTGAAACGCGGTTCCCGGACCCCGCCGGCAACCCTTATCTGACATTCGCCGCCCTGATGATGGCCGGCCTCGACGGTATCGAGAACCAGATCCATCCGGGCGATGCGATGGACAAGGACCTCTACGATCTGCCGCCGGAAGAATTGAAAGACATTCCGACGGTTTGCCGTTCGCTGCGGGAAGCGCTGGAATCACTCGATAGCGACCGCGATTTCCTGAAGAAGGGCAATGTCATGGATGACGACCAGATCGACGCCTTCATCAATCTCAAAATGGACGAGGTGCTGCGTTATGAAATGCACCCGCATCCGGTCGAATTCGACATGTATTACAAGGTCTAGGCCTTCATAACCACAACACGCACGGCCGGAGCCGCAAGGGTTCCGGCCGTTTTGCTGATGGCAACGGTGATGGACGGTCGACGCCGCGCTTTGGGTCGGCTAAACCTTGCGGCCAGTGTGCCAATACGCCCGTGAGTTACCAGTTGAGAGTCGCCATGCGGAACCGTTTCCTGATTTCGACCGCCTTCTGCGCGGCCTTCCTGTCCGCCCCTGCCCTGGCGCAGATCGAGGTGTCGGATACGCGGACGACCGGCATCCGCACGTCGACGATCAATGACGGTCAGCCGGGCAGCATCGTCATCACATCGACCGGCCGCGTTTCGATCACAACCGATGAGGGCAGCACGGGCCCCGCAGTCACCGTCGACAGCGATAACGATTTTACCAATGAAGGCACGATCGAGGACACGACGGGCAATAACGATGTCGTCGCCGTGATGATCAATGGCGGCACCACGTCAACGGTAACCAATTCCGGTCTCATCGAAGTCTCCGGCACAACGCTGGGAACCGATGAAGACGGCGATGGCGACAATGACGGCCGCTTCACCACCGGCGAAAACCGCGTCGGCATCCTTGTCGGCGGCACTGGCACGTTCACCGGATCGATCACCAATGATGCGAACGGCTTTATCGACGTGGCCGGCAATCATTCGGCCGGCATCCGCACCATTGTGCTGGTCGACGGATCGATCACCAATGGCGGCGTCATCAACATCCTTGGCGACAATTCCTACGGTATCGATATCCAGAACGGCCTGACGGGCGATTTGCGGGTCGGTGGCCGCGTGCTGGCGACCGGCGAAAACAGCTCTGCAGTCCGGGTCGGCAGCAATATCGACGGTATTTTCCTGCTGACCGGCGATCTCCAATCGACCGGCTATCGCTACACCGTCACGCCTCCCCGCAACGAAGAATTCCGTGTCGATGACGACGATACGTTCCGGTCCAGCTCGACCGTGCAGGTTGGCGGCTCGCTCGGCCGCGGCATGTTCGTCACAGGCGCGGAGTTCAACGGTGGTGGCGTCGGCTCGCAAATCGTTTCACGTTCGACGGCACCAGCCGTTTGGATCGCGCCGTCGCTCGGAACCGGCGAAAGCATCGTCCTGGCCCGTGTTTTCATCCCGGCCGATCCCGACGATGAGGACAGCACGGAAACGAGATTCGACTTCGGTTTCGTGAATGACGGTCTCATTTCCGGCCAGTCGACATTCCGCGAGTTTGATGCCCAGGCGTTGCGGATCGAAGGTTCGATGGTCGACGGGCAAATGCGCACCACGACGCTCGAAGGCGGGCTCTATAATAGCGGCACGATACTGGCGCAGGCCCGCCAGGCCGAGGCGATCGCGATCGTTCTGGGCAATGGCGCGATCATTCCGCTGCTTGAAAATGCCGGCACGATCTCTGCGACGACGATTGGCGATGGCTCCAACAGTGTGGGCATCTATATTGAGGCCGGCGCCAACGTGCCGGTGCTCCGCAATGCCAACTTCATCAATGTTGTCACGACCGGCCTCAACAGTTCGACCGGTATCATCGACGAATCGAACACGCTGGCGCTGATCGAAAATACCGGCGTGATCTTCGCGACCATTGGCGGGGGATCGACGACCTTCCCAACGGATTTCGACAATGCGGCCGCCTCCAGCAATGAAAGCGGGTCGGTTAACCGGACGGCGATTGATGTTTCGGCGTCGACCATCGACGTGACCTACCGGCAAAGCGCGCCGGGCGAAGATTCGACCAACAGTGCCAGCGTGGTGCGCGGCGATATTCGCTTCGGATCCGGCAATGACACGGCCGATATCCAGAGCGGATTCATCGATGGCGATATTTATTTCGGTGACGGTGCGGACACGCTGACGGTTTCGGGCGGCGGTGCGATCATCGGTTCGCTGCATGACAGTGACGGCCAACTGACCATCACGGTGAATGACGGCCAGCTTGAACTGCGCAATAACGAAGCGGTCCAGCTGACGGAAGCCACCTTCAATGACGGGTCGCGGCTGATCTTCGAGGTCGGCAGTCTCGATCAGGACTCACGCTTCATCAACGCCAGCGGCACGGTGACCTTCAATGAGGGCGCGACCATAACCGCCTCGCTCGACGGGCTGATCGGCGAAGGCGCCGAGTTCATCGTGCTGACGGCGAATGATCTGGTGATCAATACGGCCATTGAATCCCTGCAGGATACGGATGCGCCCTATCTTTACGACACGCGCATCGTGCGCGATCCCAACAACAGCAACCAGCTGGTCCTGACGCTGCAGCGCAAGACGTCCGAACAACTCGGCATGCATGAAAACCGCGCGGCGGCCTACGAAGCGGCCTTTGCTGCTTGGACAGAGAATACCGACCTCGGCAACGCGTTTGCGTCGCTGAATAATTCGGCCGACTTCTTTGAAGCGTACGATCAATTGCTGCCGGAATATGCGGCCAGCGCCATACAGTTCGCGGTCGCCAGCAATGACAGTGCCATCGGCGCGCTGTCCAACCGGCTCGATGCGGCCCGCCGCAGCCCCGACGGTACAGGCGGTATCTGGTTGCAGGAATTCGGTTATTTTGCGGACCGTGAGCAATCCTCCTTCGGCCCGGGCTATCGCGGCCAGGGTGTCGGGCTGGCCGGCGGCATCGACCGTCCGTTCGGGCCGCTCTATGCGCTCGGCATCAATTTCGTCGGTGCAGCCAGCGATATCGAGGAATCGAACGGTGTTGACGAACCCATGACGGCGCTCACCGCGCAGGTGGGCGTATATGGCGGCGCCGACTTTGGCGGCGCGGTTTCCGGCGAGTTCTACCTTGGCGGCGGTGTCGACAGTTTCGAGACCGAGCGGCGGGTGCTGATCGGGGCTTTCGACCGCACTTCGACAGCGGAATGGACCGGTTATCACTATGCCGGCGCAGCGCGCCTGTCGCGCGACTTTGAAATGGGCCGCTGGTATCTGCGGCCGTCCGTGTCGGTCGATTATCTCCGCCTGTTCGAAAGCGCGTTCTCGGAATCGGGCGGTGGCCAGGGCATCGACCTGATCATCGACGATCGCGAAAGCTCGACCTTCTCGTCCACCGCCAGCCTGACCGCCGGCGCGCGTTATGGCAGCACGGCCAGCTGGTGGTCACCGCAAGTGCGGGTCGGTTACCGGAATGATTTCGGCAGCGAGGATGCGATCACGACCGCCCGTTTCTCGGGCTATCAGAATGAGTTCTCTTTCCGGTCGGAAAACCTGCCAGGCAGTGGCCTGATCCTGGGCTTCGCCTTGCAGGCGGGGTCGAACTATTCGACCTTCTCGCTGGATTACGATGCTGACCTGCGCGACGGATTTGTTCGTCACACGGCACGCTTGGTCGTCCGGCTGGTTTTCTAGGAAACCCCCGATTAACCGGAATCCCTGCATGAGAGGGCATGTCCATTCGGCATGCCCTTTTTGCGATCTGCGCCGCCGGGCTGGCCGCCGCTTGCGGCCACTCACCGCCCGAGTCGACGCATGACGCCTGCCTGATCCTCGAAGACAATCGCGCCTGGTGGCGGGATCTGCGCCGCAGTGAGGACCGCTGGGGGCTGTCTCCCGGCGTTCAACTCGCCATTCTCAAGCGCGAATCATCATTCGACGCCAATGCGCGTCCGGCACGCCGGCGATTGCTTGGCATCATTCCCGGGCCTCGCCCGTCATCCGCTTATGGATATGCGCAGGCGCTGGATGGCACCTGGGACTGGTATCGCGAGGACACTGGCCGCCGATGGGCCGATCGCGACGATTTCGGCGACGCCACGGATTTCATCGGCTGGTATGGTAATATGAGCGGCCGGCTGTCGAGCATTCCCCCGACCAATGCACGCGCGCTCTATCTCGCCTACCACCAAGGCCATACAGGCTATAACCGCGGAACCTATCGCGGCATTTCCTGGCTGAACCGTGCTGCCGACCAGGTCGCCACGGACGCCGCCCGCTACGATCGGCAGATCGCGCAGTGCAGACGGCGGCTTGATCGCCGCTTCCTGGGCGTGTTCTGAACTCCCCATCGCGAAACGACTCGGGCAATATCGCCAGATGAGTGCAAAACCTGACCAGGACGATCTGTTTTCGTCGCCCCCTTCAGCGCCCAAACCGGCCGGAGAAACATCGGCCAGCGGTGGCAGCGGCTATGATGCCGCCTCGATCGAGGTGCTCGAAGGCCTGGAGGCCGTGCGCCGCCGCCCCGGTATGTATATCGGCGGGACCGATGAACGCGCCCTCCATCATCTGTTTGCGGAAGTGCTCGACAATTCCATGGACGAGGTCGTGGCCGGATGGGCTGACCGGATTGAGGTCCGGCTGGACGCTGATGGCTTCGTAACGGTATCGGACAATGGCCGCGGTATTCCCACCGGTCCGCATCCCAAATTCAAGAACAAGTCAGCGCTTGAAATCGTCTTCACAACGCTGCATGCCGGCGGGAAGTTCTCCGACAAGTCGTACAAGACCGCCGGCGGTCTGCACGGGGTCGGTGCGGCCGTCGTCAACGCGCTGTCGGAGCGCCTGGAAGTCGAAGTCGCGCGGGAAAAAACCCTGTGGCGGCAAGTGTTTGAACGCGGCTTGCCGGTCGGCGGTCTCGAGAAGGTCGGCGCGGCACCCAATCGCCGCGGCACGACCGTGCGGTTCCGCCCCGATCCGGAAATTTTCCGCGGGCGGGCCCAGCTGAAACCCGCGCGCCTGTTTGCCATGGCGCGCTCCAAGGCCTTTCTGCGCCGCGGTGTCGAGATCCGCTGGTCGTGCGATGCGTCCCTGGTGGACGGCAGCGATACCCCAGATCAGGCGGTTCTCAATTTTCCCGGCGGCTTGTCCGACCGGCTGGCCGAGATCATCGGCAACAAGAGCCAGGTTACCCAAACACAATTCGCCGGCCGGATCGAGAAAGAGGAAGGCCATGGCGCGGTCGAGTGGGCGGTCAGCTGGTCGCTGGTCGGCTTCGGCGATGCCGACGGTTTCGTCGAGTCGTTCTGTAACACGGTGCCGACACCGCAAGGCGGAAGTCATGAGCAAGGTCTGCGCAATGCGTTGACCAAGGGGCTGCGCGCCTATGCCGAGCTGACCGGGGTCAAGAAAGGCAATCTGATTACGCCCGAAGATGTCATGGGCGGTGCGGGGGCGCTGGTCTCGGTCTTTATTCACGACCCGGAATTCCAGGGTCAGACCAAGGACCGGCTGGCGACACCGGAAGCCACGCGCATCGTCGAAGGCTCGGTGCGCGACCGTTTCGACCACTGGCTCGGCGGATCGCCGAAGGAAGCCGACATCCTGCTGCAATGGGTGATCGAGCGCGCCGAAGACCGGATGCGGCGGCGCAAGGAAAAGCAGGTGAAGCGCCAGACGGCGTCGCGGCGGCTGCGGCTTCCAGGCAAGCTGGCCGATTGCTCACGGGCCGGATCCGACGATACCGAGCTCTTCCTGGTCGAGGGCGATTCCGCCGGCGGCTCGGCGAAACAGGCGCGCAATCGCGAGACACAGGCCATCCTGCCTCTGCGCGGCAAAATCCTGAACGTGGCGTCTGCGACCGCTGACAAGATGGCCGCCAATCAGGAGATCAGCGATCTGTTGCTGGCGCTTGGCGTTCAGACCGGGGCGAAGTTCAATCCGGACGATCTGCGTTATGAGCGGATCATCATCATGACCGACGCGGATGTCGACGGTGCCCATATCGCCGCCCTGTTGATCACCTTCTTCTATACGGCAATGCCGCGCCTGATTGAGGCGGGGCGGCTGTATCTCGCGCAGCCGCCGCTCTATCGCATGACGCAAGGCTCGAAGACGGTCTATGCGCGCGATGATGCGCATCGCGAAGAGTTGCTGAAATCGGAATTCAAGGCGGGCAGCAAGGTCGATATCGGCCGTTTCAAGGGCCTTGGCGAAATGACCCCGTCACAGCTCAAATCGACGACCATGGACCCGAAGGTCCGGCAGCTGGCCCGCATCACCTTCGATGCCGCCGCCCGGCCCTCCTTTGAGGCGCTTGTGGAAACCCTGATGGGTAAGAAACCCGAGTTACGCTTCCAGTATATTCAAGATCACGCGCCGCAGTTCGGACAGGCCTCGCTCGACGTTTGACCTTCCTGCCGCGAACCGATTGAATACCCGCTCGCGTATCCAAGCGGAAACACGGGGTGGAACATCATGGCATTGGATTTGAGAGCCTGGGCGGCGCTGCTCGCGGCCGGGCTGCTCGCCGCCTGTTCGGGCGGTGAAAACGGCGAGAGCGAAACGGACACCGCAACGCCTGACGGTGAGACGGAAACGGCGGCGATCAATCTGGATCCCTATCCGTCGACTTATACGCCGCTGCCGGGCGAGACGACGCTCGTAACCGGCGCCACGATTTTCGACGGGGTCGGCGGTGAAATCGAAAATGGCGACATCCTGATCGAGAACGGCCGGATTGCTGCGGTCGGTCAGGGGCTGGACGCCCCGGAGGGCGCCCTCGTCATTGATGCGTCCGGCCGTTACATTACGCCGGGTGTGATCGATATCCATTCCCATCTTGGCGATTATCCAACGCCCTATGTTGATGCGCATTCCGACGGCAATGAGCTGACCCAGCCGAACACCGCAGAGGTCTGGGCCGAGCATTCGGTCTGGCCGCAGGATCCCGGCTTCGCCCGGGCGCTCGCCGGCGGGGTGACGACGCTGCACGTGCTGCCGGGGTCGGGAAACCTGTTCGGCGGCCGCGGGATCACGCTGCGCAATGTGCCGTCGCGCACCGTACAGGGCATGAAATTCCCCGATGCGCCCTACACGCTGAAAATGGCGTGCGGCGAAAATCCGGCGCGGGTGTATGGCGGCCGTAATTCGTCGCCGGCGACCGATATGGGCAATATGGCCGGCTATCGTGCGGACTGGGTGCGCGCGGTCAATTATCGTGACAGCTGGAACGATTATCGCGACGATCCGGACAATAATTCAGCGCCGACGCGCGATCTCGAACTCGACACGCTGATGGGCGTGCTGGAAGGCGACATTCTCGTCCAGATGCATTGCTACCGTGCCGACCAGATGGCGCAGATTATCGATCTGAGCCGCGAGTTCGGTTATCAGGTCTCGACCTTCCATCATGCCGTCGAAGCCTACAAAATTCCGGATCTGCTCGCCGAAGCCGATATCTGCGCAGCGGTGTGGGCCGATTGGGGCGGCTTCAAGATGGAAGCCTATGACACCATTCGCGAAAACCTGGCCCTCGTGCATGCCAATGGCGGCTGTGCGATGATCCATTCCGACGATGCGCAAGGTATCCAGCGTCTCAATCAGGAAGTTGCGAAAGCGCTTGCTGACGGGCGCCGCATGGGGCTGGAGATCAGCGATGCGGACGCCGTTGCCTGGTTCACCTCGAATCCGGCACGCGGGCTGGGCATTCTCGATGAGACGGGTTCGATCGAGACGGGCAAGCGCGCCGATATCGTGATCTGGTCGGCGCATCCCTTGTCGACGTATGCGCAGGCCGATCAGGTCTATATCGACGGCGCCCTGCTTTTTGATCGCGCTACCGGCCAGCAGCCGGTCAGCGATTTCGATCTGGGACAGATTGGCGAGGGAGACGACTGATGAGACATCTTGTTGTACTCGCGGCCGCCAGCCTCGCGCTGTCCGGCACCGCCCTCGCCCAGGATCTCGCCGTCATCAATGGCCGGGTCATCACCAACACCGCTCAGGGCCAGATCGAATCGGGCGGCGTGCTGATCCGCGACGGCCTGATCGTGGAGGTCGGAGCGGATATCGCTATTCCGGACGGCGTCACCACTATCGACGCCGATAGCGGCTGGATCACGCCGGGCCTGTTCGCGGCCTACTCCCAACTCGGCCTCATCGAGGTGGCGCTCGAAGACGCCTCGAACGACGCCGCAGCAGCCGAAAGCGCATTCTCAGCCGCGCTCGATGTCGCGGACAGTTACAATCCGAATGGCAGCTATCTGGCGACCCACCGTATGGAAGGAATCACCCGCTTCGCGGTTTTCCCGTCCACCGGCCAGAATATTTTCGCCGGACAGGGCGCGCTCGGTCATACCGGCGGCGGCATGGATTCGCTGTTTGCGACGCGCAGCTTCGTGTTCGCCGATCTGAGCCAGTCCGGTGCCGCGACGGCGGGCGGGTCGCGTTCGGCCGCCTGGGCCTATCTCGAAGCGGCGTTCGGCGATGCGCGCGCCTATCCGGGCCGGTATGCCAGCGGCAATGGCGATGCGCTCAACCGCTACGATGCCGCCGCGATGGTCGATGTGGTCCGCGGACGCATTCCGCTGGTCATGGAAGTGGATCGGGCGACCGACATCCGCCGCGCCATCCGCTTTGCCGCGGAAAACGCGCCGGTCCAGATCGTGATCTATGGCGGGGCTGAAGCGTGGATGGTGGCCGAGGAGCTGGCGGCGGCGCGCATTCCGGTGCTGATGGACCCGATCGGCAATCTGCCGGTCTCCTTCGATGCGCTGGGTCACACTCTGGAAGCCGCCGGCCGGCTCAATGAGGCCGGCGTAACGGTCGCGTATACGACGCAAACCGCCGATGGCTATTTCAATGCCCGCCTGCTGGCCCAACATGCCGGCAATGCGGTCACTAATGGGGTGCCTTGGGCGGATGCGTTCCGCGCCATCACGCTGACCCCGGCAGAGATATATGGCGCGGGTGATCAGTTCGGCGCGCTGGCGGCCGGCTATGTCGCCGATGTCGTCGTTTGGGACGGCGATCCGCTGGAGGTCATGTCGGCCCCCACCCATGTCATTATCGAGGGCGAACAAACGGATCTGACCTCGCGCCAGACCCGCTTGCGCGATCGCTATGCTGACATGGAGGACACAACGCCGTTCGGATATCGCCACTAGGCGTGTGTGCTAATTGACAGGGCGGTGGCCATTCGTATGGTGCCGCGAACTTTGAGACGGTCGCGTTTTGAGGAAAACGCGGCCGTTGTCCTGTCAGGTCGAAAGCGCCCTTCGTATGACGACATTTGCCGACCTCGGTTTAGGCCAGAAACTCCTCGATGCACTTGACGCCGCCGGCTATAAGGAGCCGACGCCGATCCAGGCTGGCGCGATCCCGCCGGCGTTGACCGGACGCGATGTTCTCGGCATTGCCCAAACCGGTACCGGCAAGACCGCCGCTTTCACGCTGCCGCTGATCGAAAAGCTCTCGAAAGGCCGCGCCAAGGCGCGCATGCCGCGGTCTCTGATCCTGTCGCCGACCCGCGAACTGGCGGCGCAGATTGCCGAGAATTTCGACAATTATGCCAAGAATACCAAGCTGACCAAGGTCTTGCTGATCGGTGGCGTCGCATTCGGACCGCAAGAGGAAATCCTCAATCGCGGTGCCGATGTCGTGATTGCCACGCCGGGCCGTCTGCTGGACCAGTTCGAACGCGGCAAGGTGCTGCTCAACGGTGTTCAGGTGCTGGTGATCGACGAAGCCGACCGGATGCTCGACATGGGCTTCATCCCGGATATCGAACGCATCCTGAAAACGCTGCCTGCAAAACGGCAGACGCTGTTCTTTTCGGCCACCATGCCGCCGGAAATCCAGTCCCTGGTCGATCGTTTCATGAACGATCCCGAGCGCGTCGAAGTCTCGCGTCCGGCGAGCACCGCCTCGACGATCAAGCAGCTGCTGGCGCGGGTGAAGGACAAGACCCCGAAAACCAAGCGCGACATGCTGCGCAAGGCGATCGAGCGCGACGGCGTGAAGAACGGCATTATTTTCTGCAACCGCAAGCGCGACGTCGATATCGTAGCCCGCTCGCTCGCCAAGCACGGCTTGTCGGCCGCCCCTATTCACGGCGATCTCGACCAGTCTGTACGCACCAGGACGCTCGACCAGTTCAAAAGCGGCGAGCTACGTTTCCTGGTGGCCAGCGATGTGGCCGCCCGCGGACTCGACATTCCCGCCGTAAGCCATGTTTTCAACTACGATATTCCTCACAATTCCGAGGATTATGTGCACCGCATCGGCCGCACCGGCCGGGCCGGGCTCGAAGGCGAAGCGGTGACGATATTCGCGCCGGGTGACGAGAAAAATCTCGCCGCAGTGGAAAAGATGATCGGCAACAAGATCGAAACCGCCGACTTCGCGGCGGGCGGCAAGACCAGGGTGGCGAAACCTGCGGAAGCCGCACCGAACAAAAAGACCAATTCCAAGTCCGGTCGCGACGACAAGCCGCCGCAGAAAAAGCATTCGGAGAAAGCCTCAAAACCGGCCGACCGCGGCGGCGCGCGGGGTGAGCGCGGCAGCTCGGTGAAGGGTTTCGGCGAAGACGTGCCGGATTTTTTCAATCTCGGCTAGGCGCTTTCCACCCCTCGTTTACGGCTTCTTTTCCTTTGAGGGCGATTTTTTCATTGTATCGAATCGCCGGGGTGAGTTCGATCTGTTGCAGTTGAAGGGGTTGGTCGTGAACGGACGCTTGCAGGGACCTGAGGGTCGAACGCTCGCTAAAGAGACACTCGACTTGATGGAGCGGTATGACATCGCGCCGACGCCCGAGAATTACGCGGTCTATTCCTGTTTCGTTTCCGATTCCATTCCCGAGCTCTGTGAGGCTGTGACCGCCCGGATTGATGCCGGCGAAGCCCTCGATCAACAGTTTTGCGACACGCTCTACAACGAGCACTTTGCCATCGCGAAAATCCAAGAAGCGGTCATGGCGAGCTCGGGAGCCATGGCGAAGGAGCTCGTCCAGGTCCGCGAAACGCTCAAGGTCGCCGAGCGGCACACGGCCGAATACGGTGAAACGCTGGCCGGCGCCGAAGGCGCATTCGATGAAAGCGCGGATCCCAGCCGTATGCGCGACGTTATCCGCTCGCTGGTGTCTGCGACCACGAACATGCAGCAGCGCTCCCGCGATCTGGAGCGCCGCCTGCACGAAACATCGAGCGAAGTGGTCAAGCTGCGCTCGAATCTGGAACGGGTACGCGAAGAGGCGATGACCGACGCGCTGACCGGTATCGCCAATCGCAAGCGGTTCGACGAGATGCTGCGCAAGGGCCGGCGTTCGGCCGATGCCAATCGCGAATCGATGTGCCTCATACTGTGCGACATCGATCATTTCAAACGCTTCAACGACACGTGGGGGCATCAGACCGGCGACCAGATCATCCGATTCGTTGCCGGCTGCATGACGCGCAGCGCGGCCGATCATCACACGGTGGCGCGTTATGGCGGCGAAGAGTTCGCCATTGTCATGCCCAAGACAGAGATCGGCGAAGCCAAGGCCACGGCCGAAAAAATTAGGCTCACGGTGGAAGGCAAGCGGCTGCTTCGGAAATCCACGAGCGAGGATCTCGGAAACATCACCATCTCGCTTGGCGTGGCCGAATACCGGCATGGCGAAGCCATCGAGGATTTGATCGAGCGGGCCGACGCCAATCTCTACAAATCGAAGAAAGAGGGCCGTAACCGCGTGACGACCGATGTTGGCGCCGGGGTGCGTTCGGCGGCCTAGCAGCGCCGCTCAATTCCACCTAGGTTTAGCCCCGGACAGGCCATCCGGGGCATTTGCATGACCGAACATACTTCGTCGGAACGCTATTTTGTGTGGCGCGGCCGCAATGTGACGCGGGTGGAAAACCTGTCCGACATCGTTTTCGCGCTGTCGTTGACGCTCATCGTCGCCTCCTCCGTGCCCCACAGTTTCGATGGATTGATTGCGCTTTGGCGCGAGGCCATTGCTCTTGCAATGTGCTTTGCGCTGATCCTTTTGATCTGGTCGAAGCACCACGCTTTCCATCGCCGCTACGGACTCGATGACGGACCGACGATCTTCCTCAACTCCATCGTGCTGTTCCTGATCATGGTCTTTGCCTACCCGCTGAAATTTCTGGCTCTATTCCTCGTCAATTTTTTCACGGGCTTCTACAGGACGGGCGCCGAGATCAACGCGGTCATGCCGCTCGACAGCGTCGCCTGGTTCATCATCATCTATGCCACCGGCTATGCTGCCGTTTTCGGCATCTTTGCGCTGCTCTATGCGCACGCCCTGCGGCGGAAGGAAGATCTGGGCCTGAGCGAGTCAGAAGTCATCATGACGCGACTGGAGGTTCAGCAGGGAATCGCGTCGATCCTGATTTCATTGCTCGCCGCAACCGTCGCGCTGTTGATGCCGTATGGTTTCGCGCCCTTCGGCGGCAGCGTCTATTTCCTGATGTGGCCGGTCATGTCTTTCCTGTCGCGCCGGGCACGAAAGCGCGCCGAACTGGTTTACGCGTCCGCCGGCGGCTGAGTCGCCTGGAATGACGGGCGTTCCGCCCATTTGCCGTAAAATGCCGCCAAGCGGTCGCGCCCGTTCCGCCACTCACTCTCGGGATAGCGGAAGTCGAGATAGCCAAGCGCAATGGCGATCGACATCGCGCCGAGATCGAAGGCGCCGGCAAACTTGTCGGCCTCGGTTTCCAGCAGGTCGAGCGCCCTGCCAATGCCGCTTTCCTGCCGCTTGACCCAATAATCGTGCTGCTTGTCATCCGGCCGGGTCAGCTCGATGCGGCGGCCGACGGTCAGATCCAACATGCCATCGGCGAGCGCCTGAAAGCGCAATACGCGCCAGCGCGCCGCGCCGGATGCCGGAATCCAGCGATCATCGTCGAGACTGTCGATATATTCGCAGATCAAGGGGCTGTCGAAGATGGGCGCGGCATCGTCGCGGATCAGGGCCGGCACCTTGCCCAGCGGATTGCTGGTCAGCAATTCAGCCGGGTCATTGAGCGGCGGCGCTTCGACTTCCGTAATCCGGCTCGTCAGCCCCTGCTCGCGGATCAGCACCCGGCATTTTCTCGCATAGGGCGAGGTTTCGGTCATCAAGAGCTGCAAGGTCCGGCCCCCTGGCTTTGCGGCGTTGGAACCCCCCGCCGCCATATCCCGGGAACATAATGCGCGCTATGGCCGGCTGCGAACGGAAATTGGCAGTCGCAGCGCAGTTTCCGTCAGGCGGGTTGCGCGGGAACCAGCGTGACGCTTTCGCCGCAACCGCACGCGTCGGTCTCGTTGGGATTGCGGAACACGAAACGCGAGGAGATCGGTGTCACTTCCCAGTCGATCTCGCAGCCGAGAAGGAAGAGCAAGGAGGTGGCATCGATGACGATGGTCACGTCGCGGTCCTTGACGACTTCATCGAGCGGATCGGGCTCGGCGACATAGTCCATGACATATTCCATACCCGCACAGCCGCCTTTCTTCACGCCGACGCGAAGATAGCCGGCATCACGGCTTGCCATGATCTCTTTCACCCGCTCTGCGGCGCGTTCGGATATCGTCAGGGCCTGTTTCTGGGTCATGATCGGCGTTCCTAGAACATGTTGAGGGCGAGCCGCGCCTCGTCGGTCATGCGATCCGGCGTCCAGGGCGGGTCGAAGACGAGGTCGACCTTCACCTGCTCGACCCCCTCGACGGTCGCGGCCGCATCATGCACCCACATCGGCATCTCGCCGGCGACCGGGCAACCCGGCGCGGTCAGCGTCATCTGGATGTGCAGGGTGCGATCGTCATCAAGATCGACCTTGTAGATCAGGCCAAGCTCATAAATATCCACCGGAATTTCCGGGTCGAACACGGTTTTCAGCGCGGTCACCACGTCCTGGGTGATCCGCTCCAGCTCCTCTTGAGGAATACTGGTCGCGGGCACGGGGGCGGACGCGGCCGGCTGCACTTCACGGCGATCCGAAAGATCGATCATATCGCGGGTCGTGTCGGTCATATCCATATTAGATGAGAAAGCTCCTGGACTTATTCAATGCCTCGACGAAAGCATCGACATCGGCGGACGTATTGTAGATCGCGAAACTGGCCCGCACGGTCGAGTCGACGCCGAAGCGCCGCATTAGCGGCTGAGCGCAGTGATGCCCGGCGCGAACGGCAACGCCATACTTGTCCATCAGCTGGGCCAGATCATGGGCGTGTGCCCCCTCCATCGCGAAGGAGAGAATAGCGCCCTTGTCCTGGGCCATGCCGATCAGTTTGAGCCCGTCCATGCCGTCAATGCCGCGCATCGCGCGGTCGAGCAGGCTGCGCTCGTGTTCGATAATGGCAGCGCGGTCGAACTGGCCGAGCCAGTCAATGGCGGCGCCGAGCCCGATCACATCGGCAATCGCCGGCGTACCGGCTTCGAATTTGTGCGGCACATCGGCCCAGGTGGAATGATCTTCGTGCACATCGGCGATCATCTCGCCGCCGCCTTGCCAGGGCGGCAGACGGTCCAGCCAGTCGCCCGCCGCATACAGCGCTCCCGCGCCGGACGGTCCGTAAAGCTTGTGACCGGTGAAAACAAAGAAATCGCAACCGATCTCGGTCACGTCGACCGGTAAATGGACCGCCGATTGCGAGCCGTCGAGCAATACGGCGGCGCCATTGTCGTGCCCGAGGCGGACGACGCGCTCGGCATGGTTCACCGTGCCCAGCACGTTCGACATGTGCACGATCGCGATCAGGCGGGTTTTGGCGCTCATCAACCCGGTCAGCGCATCATAGTCGAGCTCGCCCGTCTCGGTGACCGGGCACCATTTCACGACGGCGCCGGTGCGCGCCGCCAGCAATTGCCAGGGCACGATGTTGGAATGGTGCTCCATCTGGCTGATGACGATCTCGTCACCCGGCTTCAGATCCTGACCGAAGCTGTGCGCGACGAGATTGATGGCTTCGGTCGCGCCCCGCGTCAGCACGATCTGGTCGGCCCGCCCGGCCCCCAGGAAGGCCGCGATTTTTCCGCGCGCCGCCTCGAAGGCCTCGGTGGCTTCGTTGGCCAGCGTGTGCAGGCCGCGATGCACGTTTGCGTAGGACTGGCGATACACATTGGCGACCGCTTCGATCACCGCTTCCGGCTTTTGTGCCGAGGCGGCATTGTCCAAATAAACCAGCGGATTGCCGTTAATCTCGCGAGACAGAATCGGGAATTGCGACCGGATCGCCGCCAGATCGAGTTTCGGTTTGGGTGCGTGATGATTCATGCCATCCGCTCCAGCTTCTTTTTCAGCAGGTCGAGAAACACGCTGCGTGCCTTTTCATGGCGGATCGCTTCCAACGGCTCGGACAGGAAACTCTCGATCAGCAGGCCGCGGGCCTTATCCTCTGTCAGGCCCCGCTGGCGCATGTAAAACAGCGCCAGATCATCGAGCGCACCGATCGCATTGCCGTGCGCACAGGCGACGTCGTCGGCATAGATTTCCAACTCCGGCTTGGCGTCGATCTCGGCGCCCTCCTCCAGCAACAGGCCGCGATGATTCATCTGCGCATCGGTCTTCTGGGCCTCCCGGTTGACCAGGATTTTACCCTGAAAAACGCCGTGCCCGCCCTTGGCGACCGCACCCTTGGCAAGCTGTTCGAGTGTTCCGTCCGGCTGCGCCATGGTTGCCAGCGAGGTGAAATCCGCGTGACGTCCCTCGCCGAGCAGATAAACCGCATTCATGGCCGCCTCGGCGTCATGGCCGCCATGCTGCAGCCTTGTTTCCTGGCGGAACAGTTTGCCGCCGAAGGTAAAGGCTGTCTGGTGCAGCTTTGCGCCTTCCGCGAGCGTGACGCCGGACGTGCTCAGGACGATCGCGTCCGGATTCTCGTCGATCAGGATCAGGCGTTCGAGTTCGGCATTTCGCCCGATGGAATACTGCACCGCCACCATCGCCATGGCCTGCGCGGCGGTCTGATAGCGCTCGACGACGGTCGCGATCGAATTCGGCTTCACATTGACCAGGACCGAGGCGAAGGAAACGCCTTTCCCGGCGGAAAAGTCGATATCCAGCGTCTGGCGCGAATGCACGTCGAACAGCGCCGTGCGCTTGGCGGCCGCATGGGCCAGCGCACCAAATGAAAACGTGTCGTCAGCCGGCATGTCGAGGCGGGCCCAACGCGGGCGGGTTGTCGCGCGCAGCAGCAGTTCGCCGTGGCCGGTGATGTCGCGGCTCGCCTTGCGGACATCGCTCCACTTCCAGTCCTCGTCTCGTCGCGTCGGCAGTCCGCGCGATTCAAATACAGAACGCACCTTTGCGCGCCACGGCTCGGGATCGTTCAGCGCCTCGAGAATCGCGGTTTCCGCGTCATTGGGTTTGAAATGCACCCCCATCAGGCCGCCTTCACATACTTATCATAGCCGTCAGCCTCGAGTTCCTTGGCAAGCTCGGGTCCGCCGGTGGCGACGATGCGGCCATCGCTCATCACATGCACCTTGTCGGGCGTGATGTGATCGAGCAGGCGCTGATAGTGGGTGATGACGAGCATGCCGCGCTCGGCCGAGCGCAGAGCGTTGACGCCATCGGACACGACTTTGAGCGCGTCAATATCGAGGCCGCTATCGGTCTCGTCGAGGATCAGGAAGCGCGGCTCGAGTACGGCCGCCTGCAAAATCTCCATCCGCTTCTTCTCACCGCCGGAAAAGCCGACGTTAAGAGGGCGCTTTAACATATCCGGAGAAACATTCAGGAGTTTTGCCTTTTCCCGAACCAGCTTCATGAATTCCGGGGCCGAGAGCTCATCCTCGCCGCGCGCCTTGCGCTGGGCGTTCAAGGCTTCCTTGAGGAAGGTCAGCGTCGGCACGCCTGGGATTTCGACCGGGTATTGGAACGAGAGGAACAAGCCTTTGGCGGCGCGCTCGTCGGGATCCATCTCCGAGAGATCATGGCCGTCATAGGCCATCTCGCCCTCGGTGATCTCGTAGCCATCGCGGCCGGTCAGCACGTAAGACAGGGTCGACTTGCCCGACCCGTTCGGGCCCATGATGGCATGCACCTCGCCCTCGGGGACCGACAGGTCGAGCCCTTTGAGGATCGGCTTGTCGATTTCACCGACGGAAGCGTGGAGGTTTTTGATCTCAAGCATGATTATTTTCGTCCGTATCTGATTGTTTTGCTGGCACCGACAGCGCATGCATGGCCGCAAACAGGACTGCCATCCCGCCGAGCAGAGTCCCGAGAAAAACCATGACGCCGAATGTGCTGTCCAAGCCGACAGACCGCGCTACTGAACTTGTCGCCAAAATCAGCGCCAATATGCCAACAGCCAGAGCTACAAGGCCCATCGGGAGAGTGGGGAGGTAGCGAACATTTGGGCTCCACGCCGGGCCAGCGTTGCGCTCATACTTGACAAAGAGCGGTTTCATTCCACACCCTCCGGCAAATAAGCCACGCAGGCGATCTCGACCCGCGCGCCGAGCGCCAGGGCCTGCACTCCGGCGGTCACCCGTGCCGGCTGATGGCCGTCGAGTGCCGCCGCATAAGCCTCGTTCATGGCGTCATAATCCGCGATGTCGGTCAGATAGACCGTACAGGACACAAGATCCTGCAGGGTCGCACCGGCCAGGGCGAGCGTTGTTTCGATATTGGCCAGCGTCTGCGCCGTTTCGGGCCCGGCGCCGCCCTCGACAATGTCCGTCGTTCCCGGATGCCGTCCAAGATGACCGGAGACATACAGCATGTCGCCGGCGCGCACGGCCGAGCTGAAGGGCGCCCAGTCCGGCAGGCCCTCGACCCGGTAGGTCTGCGGCCCGTGCTGCGCGGACGCAAGGCCCGCCAGAGCCGTTGCGGTACAGATTGCAGTCAGAGCACGGCGCATCACACCTCTCCTTCCCAGAAATCGACCTCGTCGGCCTTGCGGCCGAGATGGTGGAAAGGCGCATCCTTCACCAGCTGGTGACGCTTGAGATGTACGGCCCGGAACTTTCCGCTGTCGGGATACTCGACGATGTCGGTTTCAGGCATTGTCGAGACGCACAGATATTTCAGATCCCGTACACCAGTATTGACGATCTGGTGGGCGGCGTCCTGCTCGCCCGCCGGGAAAGACACGACATCGCCGGCTTTAAGCTTGTCGGTGCGGTTGCCCAGTCGCAGCTCACCCTCACCCTCCAGCACAATCACCAGTTCTTCGATGGCATGGTGATTGTGAAACGGAAAGGCTGCCTTGCCGGGCGGCGTGACTGTCAGCATGCAGCCGAGCTCCTTGGCGCCCAACGCCGGCCCCATCCGGCCCAGCCTGGCCGCGATCATGCCCTTGCCGCCAAAATCCTCCAGCGCCACATCGGCAATATTGATGACCGGTGACTGGCTCATTCCGTTAGCACCGCTCCGCAATAGAAGTCTTCGCCGAGGTCGTCACCACCCTCGACCAACCGGCAGGTCGGCCCTTCGCCCTCGCCAGAGTGCTCATAGGAGATCGAGACCGACGCGATGGCATTCACCGTCCCGTCCTCGAAGGCGAAGAATTCGGCCCAGTAGGCGGCCGCGCTTTCGCGCGAATGCACAACGAACATGCCGTGCGGCGCCGGTTCGATCGTGTGACCATGGGTGCGGAACGGATCGGTCAGGAAACCGTCATCAAGCCCCATGAAGACGGCATAATCCGTATTCACATTGCCGGTGATGAGCGGCACCAGGATCTCCTCGCGCCCGTCCACATTGATGTCCTCGAGCGATGGGTAGAGGAAACTTTCGGTCTCGAACTCGAAGACCTGCAACAGGCGGCCTTCGCCGGTGTTCACTTCCATGCGGCCATTCTGGCCCCACTCACCGTCCGCGAAGGTGAAAGTGACAACCAGCTCGCGGCCATCCACCGGCTGCAAAGCGCAGTCCTCATGCCGGTCATTGCTTTCCAGCCGGTCGCACGCCGGCAGCCCGCCAGCCTCCGGGGTTTCGGACGGGGCAACATCCTGCGCCATCAGCGCGGCGGCGAGTGCGAAAGCGATCATGAAATCTCTCCCGTTTTCTCCCCCTGCTTGCGGGGGGAGTGGCCCGAAGGACCGAGGGGGGCGATTCCCCCTCCGTCAGCTCCGCTGACACCTCCCCCGTAAACGGGGGAGGAAAACAGTCGCGCCTGCGGCCCCATCACCCCACACTCCCTTCGAGCGAGACCTTGAGGAGCTGCTGGGCTTCGACGGCGAACTCCATCGGCAATTCCTGCAGAACCTCGCGCGCGAAGCCGTTGACGAGCAGCGCCGTCGCGGTTTCCTCGTCCAGTCCGCGCTGGCGGGCATAGAAGAGCTGGTCTTCCGAGAGCTTGGTCGTTGTCGCTTCGTGCTCGAGCTGCGCTTTGGGCGTCTTGCATTCGACATAGGGCACGGTGTGAGCGCCGCACCGATCGCCGATCAGCAGCGAGTCACATTGCGTGAAGTTGCGCGCGCCTTCCGCCTTGGCATGAACCGAGACCAGGCCGCGATAGGTATTGTCCGACCGGCCGGCGGAAATGCCCTTGGAAATGATCCGCGAGCGCGTGTTCTTGCCAAGATGGATCATCTTGGTGCCGGTATCGGCCTGCTGCGCGCCATTGGTCACGGCGACGGAATAAAACTCGCCGACCGAATTGTCGCCGCGCAGGATGCAGGACGGGTATTTCCAGGTGATCGCGGAGCCGGTTTCGACCTGCGTCCAGGAGACCTTTGAATTGGTGCCCCGGCAATCGGCGCGCTTGGTCACGAAATTGTAGACCCCGCCCTTGCCGTCTTCATCGCCCGGCCACCAGTTCTGGACGGTCGAATACTTGATCTCGGCATCATCAAGGGCGACGAGTTCGACCACAGCCGCGTGCAGCTGGTTCTCATCGCGCATCGGCGCGGTGCAGCCTTCGAGATAGGAGACATAGGCCCCCTCGTCCGCAATGATCAGCGTGCGTTCGAACTGGCCCGTGCCTTCCGCATTCATGCGGAAATAGGTGGAAAGCTCCATCGGGCAGCGCACGCCCTTGGGCACGTAAACAAATGTGCCATCGGAAAAGACCGCGCTGTTGAGCGTGGCGAAATAATTGTCCGTCGTGGGCACAACCGAGCCGATATATTTCTTCACCAGTTCGGGATGCTCGCGGATGGCTTCCGAAATCGACATGAAGATGACGCCGGCCTTGGCAAGCTCTTCCTTGAACGTCGTCGCCACCGAGACGCTGTCGAACACGGCATCGACAGCAACGCGCGGGGTTTCGCGCGCCTGCGCAGCCGTCTCGGCCGCGCCCTTCACGCCGAGAAGGACTTCCTGTTCCCGCAGCGGGATCCCGAGCTTCTCGAAATCGGCGAGGATTTCCGGCGGCACGTCATCGATCGAGTCGTATTTCGCACCGGACGCCGGCTCGGCGTAATAATAAATGTCCTGATAATCGATCTTCGGATAATCGACCTTGGCCCATTCGGGCTCGACCATTTCCAGCCAGCGCTTGTAAGCGTCCAGCCGCCAGGCGAGCATCCATTCCGGCTCGTCCTTCTTGGCCGAGATATAGCGGATCGTGTCTTCGGACAGCCCCTTGGGCGCACGTTCCTGTTCGATATCCGTGGTGAAGCCGTACTTGTACTTTCCGGCTTCCAGACGCTTCACGTCTTCGATGGTTTCCTTGACAGCAGGCATTATATCTCCGATCGCCCTAGGCGATCTCCTTCAGGCGCGGCTTGACCCGCGCAAATTCGCTCGACCAGGCGCGGATGAAGGCCTCCACATCCGCTTCGGTCGTGTTCCAGCCGAGGCTGACGCGGATGGTGCAGCCGGCCGACTTCTCACACATCATCGATGACCAGGTTTTCGACACGCCGGCCTTCCCCGAAGAACAGGCCGAACCGGAGCTCACGCACACACCGGCGAGGTCCAGCGCGATGACCTGCATTCCGCCTTCCCAGCCGAGCTTGCAGATTGCCGAGGTGTTGGGTGTGCGCGGCGCATTCTTTCCGAGAATACAAAGGTTTGAATCGGTCCTCAGAAGTTCCGATTCAATGCGGTCGCGCCAAGCTTCGATCTGTTTCCATTTCTCACCGTCGGCCAGACAGGCTTCCAGCGCCTTGGCGAACGCCCAAGCCCCGGAGACATTCTCCGTCCCGGACCGCCGGCCTTTTTCCTGACCGCCGCCGCGCTTTTGCACCTCGAACGGTGCATCGCAGGCGAGCATCAGGGCCCCGATGCCCTGTGGCCCGCCCACCTTGTGCGCGGAGATCGCCGCATAATGCGCACCGGACGCTGCAAAATCGAACGGGATTTTCCCGAGCGCCTGCACGGCGTCGATATGGAACAGGCCGCCCGCCTCGCGGATGATCCGTCCCGCCTCTCCGATCGGCTGGATGACGCCGGTCTCGTTGTTCGCCGCATGCAGGCAGACCAACACGCGTTCGTCATCGCCCAGATCGGCCAGCCGCTTTTCCAGCCAGGCGAGATCGGCGATGCCGTCGCGATTGATCGGCAGCAACTCGACGGGCAGGCCAGTACACTCCGCGCCACGGGCTACCGCTTCATGTTCGCTGACGGTGTGGATGATGCGCGTCACGCCGCCGCCCCTCACCGCCCCTTCGATGGCGAGATTGTCGGCTTCGGTGCCACCCGAGGTGAAGATGATGTCGTTCGGCTGGGCGCAGACCGCCTTGCCGATCAGCAGCCGGGCCTGCTCGAGGATCGCGCGCGCGCCACGGCCCACGCTGTGCACCGCCGAGGCATTGCCACAGCGGTCGAGCGCATCCAGAAGCGCCTGGCGCGCTTCGGGGCGCACCGGCGTTGTCGCATTGTGATCCAGATAGACCGGCATTGACCCTCTTTCCTGTTCGCCTATTCCGCGGCCATGACCTCTGCGGCCATTTCATTGGCGCCGCGGGCCGCCCCCATGACCCGCCCGGCAATCACGTCTTCGAGTGTGATCGATCCGAGGAAGAGATAGATGTGACGACTCAACTCATCCCACAAATCATGAGTGATACAGCGACGGCCGTCGTCCATACAGCCCTTGGCCTCACCCTCGCATCGCGTGACGTCCACGGATTCGTCGACCGCGGCCATGATATCAAAGACGCGGATACTCTCCGCCGCGCGTGACAACGTGTAGCCGCCGCCGGGACCGCGGACGGATTCGACGAGCCCGGCTTTTCGCAGGCGCGCGAACAATTGCTCGAGATAGGACAGCGAAATCGACTGCCGCGACGCGATGTCGGCGAGCGTTACCGGCGCCTTCACCGAACGGCGGGCCAGATCGGCCATCGCCATCACCGCGTATCTTCCTTTGGTGCTTAACTTCATGTCTTCACTCCCCAAAACCCTCGCAATTTTCGGCCGGTGTGTGCTATCACCCGGCCAGCCTTGTTCGGGTGGTTGGACCAATACACGCAGTGAGATGTATCTCCGAGTGTTTTAGTCAACTTTTTGCTGCCCGAAAACACATATCGGACGGTTTGTCGCAGTTGAAAGACCCGACAATTCGTTTGGACATGAAAAAAGAGACGAGATTTTTATGCCTGACGTGATTATCCCCGGCCCGGAAGGGCGCCTGGAAGGCCGCTATGCCCCGGGCGAGGCGGACAATTCTCCAATTGCCCTGATCTGCCACGCCCACCCGCTAGGCGGCGGCAATATGGAAAACCATACGTCAGTGATGATGTATGACATTTTCCGCAAGCGCGGTTTCGCGACGCTGCGGTTCAATTTCCGGGGCGTTGGGCGCAGCCAGGGCAGCTATGATCAGGGGCTCGGAGAGCTCTCCGATGCGGCAACCGCGCTCGACTGGGTACAGGCCTATAACAACAACGCGCCGTTTTCCTGGGTCGCGGGACATTCCTTCGGCGCCTGGGTGGGCATGCAGCTTCTGATGCGGCGCCCGGAAGTGGCGGGTTTCATCTCGGTCGCGCCGCCGACCAACATGTATGATTTCAACTTCCTCGCCCCCTGCCCGGCCTCCGGCATCATCCTGCACGGTTCCGAAGACAAGATCGTTCCCTATGACGACATGGAACGGATGATGAGCAAGGTCCGCGTCCAGAAGGGCATCGAGATCGAACGCGAGGAAGTGCCGGGCGCCGGCCACATGTTCTCAAGCCATCTCGAAGAACTCGAAAAGCGGATCGAGGCGTATCTCGACAAGCGCTTGCCGATCGTCATCGAGGAGCGCAAGAACCAGCGTCCGCGCCGCTAGCGCGCCTTCGCGAGCCGGCCACCCGTTGTCGGCTCCGGCACGCCCGTGGTCGACGGCAGGCTCAAGGGTTTGCCCTCCCGGGCCCGCACCGCCAGCCAGGCAAAAGCCTGGGCCTCCATCAGATCGCCATTCCAGCCGACCGTTTCGACCGGCTCGACGGGGCGTCCGAGCTCGCTGGCGATCGCCGCCATCATCACCGGATTCTTGCGTCCGCCTCCGGTTGCAAGCACCCGCTGCGGCAGACCCATTTTGCGGATCGCATCGGCCACCGTTCGTGCGGTAAAGGCCGTCAGCGTTGCGGCTCCGTCTTCCGGCGACAATTCGCTGACGGGATCCAGCGAGAAATCCCACCGGTCGAGTGATTTCGGCGGTTTGAGGTCGAAATAGGGATGATCGAGCAATTGCGCGAGCGCCTCCGCCTTCACCTCGCCGCGGCCGGCGAGCTCGCCGTTCAAGTCGCAGGACCGGCCGACCGTCTGCTCGCACCAGGCATCCAGAAGCCCGCTGGCAGGGCCGGTATCGAAGGCACACGGATCGCCCTCGCCCAGCCAGGAGACATTGGCGACGCCGCCGAGATTGAGCACCGCGACCGGACCGGGCAGCGCATCGCGCTTGAACAGCGCTTCGTGATAAAGCGTCGCCAGGGGGGCGCCATGGCCGCCTGCGGCGACGTCGGCGCTGCGGAAGTCATAGACCACGTCGATCCCGGTCGCGCGGGCCAGCGCTTCGCCATCGCCAAGCTGGCGGGTCGCCCCCTTGCGGTCCTTGGCCGGCGCGCGGTGCAGCACGGTCTGCCCGTGAAAGCCCACCAGGTCGATGTCTCCGGCCTGCAGTCCCGCCATCGCCAGAATGTGGGCGACGGCCGCCGCATGGGCTTCACCGAGCGCGGTCTCCGCCGGTCCGAACGCGTCAGGTTCGGGTCCGTCAAACCGCCAGGCGAGCGCCGCATCGACCGCGGCCTGCAACAGGCGGCGCTGTTCGGGGTGATAGGGATGCTCGGCGCCGGGCCCGAAGCGGATATCGGAGCCGCCATCGGTTTCGATCAGGGCGGCATCGACGCCATCGAGCGAGGTGCCGCTCATCAATCCGATCACGCGATACATGCTGCCCCCTTCCGGCATCCGCCGAGCGCCGCTAAAAGACGCCGCTCACTCCTAATCAGGCCGATGCCATGACCGAATACAAGTCCGATCTCATCCAGACGCTGGTTTCGCGTGGATACCTCAATCAGGCGACCGACATCGAGGCGCTCGATGCCGCTGCCAACGACGGCCGGATCACCGGCTATATCGGCTTCGACATCACCGCCAGCTCGCTGCATGTCGGCTCGCTGGTGCAAATCATGATGCTGCGGCGAATGCAACAGGCGGGACACCGTCCTATCATCCTGATTGGCGGCGGGACGACGAAGATCGGCGATCCGTCCGGCAAGGATCAATCCCGCCAGATGATGAGCGAGGAGAAGATCGCGGCCAATGTCGCCGGTATCCTGAAACCGTTCGAAAGGCTGATGACGATTGGCGACGGGCCCACCGACGCCCTGGTCGTCAACAATGACGAATGGCTGTCGAAATTCGGTTATCTCGACTTTCTGCGGACTTATGGACCGCATTTCACGATCAACCGGATGCTGACATTCGAATCGGTGAAGCTGCGGCTGGAACGCGAGCAGCCCCTCACCTTCCTCGAATTCAACTACATGCTCCTGCAAGCGGTCGACTTCCTGGAACTGGCGCGGCGCTATGACTGCACGCTGCAGCTCGGCGGCGGCGATCAGTGGGGCAATATCATCAATGGCGTGGAGTTGTGCCGCCGGATCGACCAGCGGACGGTGTTCGGCTTCACGACGCCGCTGATCACGACGGCCTCCGGCGCCAAGATGGGCAAGACCGCCGATGGCGCGGTCTGGCTCAATGACGACCTGCTCAGCGCCTATGAATACTGGCAATTCTGGCGCAATACCGAAGACGCCGATGTCGGCAAGTTCCTGAAGCTGTTCACGGATCTGCCACTGGATGAGATCGCGCGGCTGGAGGGCATGGAAGGCGCAGAGCTGAACCAAGCGAAGGTGGTCCTGGCCAATGAAGCGACGGCGATGTTGCACGGAGCCGAGGCCGCCAAAGCCGCCGAAAAAACCGCACAGGCGACATTTGCCGCGGGCGGTGCGGGTGGCGCCCTACCGACCTTCGAGGTCGAGACCGCGCAGCTGTCGTCCGGCCTGCCGGTCCTGGCCTTGTTGACCGGCGCGGGTTTTGCGGAATCAAACGGCGAGGCCAAGCGCCTGGTGAAAGGTGGCGGCGTGCGCGTGAATGGCGAGATCGTCAAGGATCCACAGGCAACGGTGAGCGTCGCGGACCTGCAGGATGGCGCCATCAAGATTTCGGCCGGCAAGAAGCGGCACGCCCTGGCCAAGCCGGGCTGATCAGGGCTCGGGCGGTCCGTCATCGTCTGACGGATCCGTCTCCGCTACGGGTGTGTCCTCGTTCGGCGCGGTGCCGGCGGCCGCATCCTGGCGCGCGCGTTCGCGCTCAGCCGCCGTGCCCTCGAACAAGCGGCGCAAGACGCCCGGCGCGAGCACCGAGAGCGGATTGGCGGCGACCGTCGGCTGGTCAAACGGTCCTTCGATGGAGAAGGTGATCCCAATCACGCCCTCACCAGGGCGCGAGATCAGGGCTTCGCCGACGACCGGCAGATTGCCGACGAAGGAATTAAGCCCGTAAGACGGGGCCAGCACGCCATCGAGCGCGAGGCGTTCAGCGCCGAGATTGATTTCACCCGCCGTGGTGACGCCGAGCGATGGTCCGCTGGCCCGCGCCTCGCTGATCGAAATCGCGTCATTGCCGATCGCCACGCCGGCCTCGAGACGGTCGAAGGCGATCCCGCTGTCACCGCTCAGCAAAGCGGCCAGACCCGGTAGTGAGCCGGCCGCCAGCACACGGGCCAGGACGGGCATTCTGACCAGCGTAAAAGCCTGACTCTGAATGGCGAATTCGGACATGCCGGATTGCCCGGCCGGCGGGATGGAGCCGGTGATCGACAGGCTGCCGCCCCGGACGTTCTGATAGAGGTCGAGCAGGCGCAGCAATTCGCCGAAATCCGGCGCTTCCAGCGCGACCTGGCGGCGGGCGCCGGGTTCGGCCGCCAGATCGAAGGTTAACGGTCCGGACGGCGTTTCCGCCCTGACCGTCATCAACTCGCCAGCCGCCGCATCGGACCGCCAATCAAGCCGCAGCGCTTCATACGTCGTTTCCGGTGCCACGCGCACCTCGTCGAACGCGACGGTCAACGCCAGGGGCGGCGGCGCGCCTGCGCTGCCGGAAAAGTCCGCCAGGCTGGCAACCAGGCCCGTGGCATTGAAAAATGGCCCGGCAATGTCGAAGGCCAGCGCGCTGTCCGGCCCGTCGGGACGCCAGGCGGTGCCGGTGGCATCGACCACGCCTTCAACAAACAGGCGCGACACATCCGCCGACAACAAACGGCCATCACCGGCGAAAGCGGCCCGCGCTTGCACATCGGCACGCTGCGCATCGAGGGTGAATTGTTCCACCTCGACCCGGCCTTCACCCGGAAACCGGATTTCGGCCGTCGCGATCGCCGTATCGCCGGCCGGCTTGGCGAACGGGCTTCCCGGCCACTCGACGCGGGCTGCCGTGAGATCGGCCGTTAGAGACACCTCGTCGAATTCGAAGGCGTTGCCGAGCGTCGCCAGGCGCACATCGACATCGCCATCGACAAAACGGCGCAGCGGAATTCCGAAGCGGTCCAGGCTGCCGGCTTGCAGGCGCGCATCGATTTCCATGCGTGTCGAGGCGGCGTCCTCGCCGAGGCCAAACGTCTCGACCCACCGGATGCGGGTCTCGGTTTCACCCAGCCGCGCTTCGCCGACCGCCTCGAGGGCTTCCGGTGTTGCGGTCAACACCACTTCGCCATCGGTCAACACGGTCGAACGGAATCCGGTATCCAGCGTGACGTCGGAAAAATCCGCGCGGATGTCATAGCCGACATTCTCGACGGCCACTTCGCGGCGCATCGGCCGCTGGATCTCGAAGCGGATTTCACCGGTGCCGGTAATGCTCCCGGGATCGAGGCCGTATTCCGACACCAGGTTGAGCGGCGGCTCGTCGATGAGCGAGAGCACGTCCTGCGCCTGCGCGGTTGCTTCACCACCGAAACGGGCCAGTGCACCGCGCGGATTAAGGCGCGGAATGTCGACGAAGCCGTTGCGGACCGGCGTGTCGCCGATAAAGCCTTGGTCCATGCTCAGGGCGAAAGCATTGCCGAACAGCGTCGCGCGGCCGCGCCCTCGGGTGACCGGGGTCATCGTCGAGATATACCGGAATGCGGCATCTTCGAAGGCGAAGGTCAGGGTCATGCGTTCGTTCGGCAGCCGCCGTGCGACCAGAGATTCCGCATTCAGATCGAGGTCGAGATGGGCGTCATACAAGCGCCCGCTGATGACCGCGCCTTCAATCCAGTCGCGCGCGCCATCCGCCAGTTCGACCGGCCAGAACAGCAGAACGAGTTCGGGCGATACATCGCCCTCGACCGGGCCGACCAGGCGGACATCCGGCAGCCAGCGCCCGTCCTCGACCTGGCGCAAGCGCGCTTCGCCAGTGAAATTGGCGGTGATCGGGCCGATATCCGCGAGCAGCGTATCGAACCCGATTTCAAACGCGCGGGCATTCATCTCACCCGCCAGGCTGATCGACTGCCATTCCGGCGGCGCCTCGAAAACGCCGCCGAGGTCCAATCGCCCCTCGCCTACGGCAAGCTCGTAATTCCAGCGCCTTGGAAAGGCATCGTCGAATTCCCGCAGATCGTAGATCCGCCCGGTCAGGGTCGTGGACAGCCGGTCCGTGTCGAGCACCATCTCGCGGATGTGGATAGCCCCGTCGATCGGTTCATAGTCGACGATCGCTGTCATGCCTCGCACCTGCTGGGCGGCCTCTCCTCGGCCGATCAGCCCCTCACCGACAGCGAGGTTCACATTAGCGGCGCGTATTCCGTCGCGGCGCGAGGCGTTGGCGAAGATTTCCAGGTTGATCGGCGCATTGATCTCGCCAGCGGCCGCAAAGGGGCCGGCCAGCGGCGCAATCGCGCGCGGCGACAAGTTTTCCGCGCTGGCCTCAATCAGGAAGCTGTCGAGATCGGCGGCGGCTTCCATGCGGATCGCGACCGGCGCGAAGCCGGCCGTCGTCACGAACCGACCGGCCAGCTCGGCCTGCAGACGCTCCGCATTGCGTTCCAGACGCAATTCGGCGCGGTCGATATACCAGTCGAGCCCGTTGACATCATCGACGACACGTACCGATGCGGAATGGATCGAGACATCGGTCAGCCGGCCGAGGGCGGCACTGTCATCGGGATTGCGCAGCAATTCGAGTATGGCATCGACATCGCGCCCCGATCCCGGCGGCCGGGCGTCCAACGCCACCCGCTCGGGCGATCCGAGACCGGCGCCGACGGCCCCGTCCGGACGGCGCACGATCGAGACTGCGCCGCCTTCGAGCGTCACACGCGACGGCGCCAGGCGGCCCGTAAACAGGCTGTCGAGCCCGAAACCGGCTTCGATCAAAGGCGCCCGCGTCACGATTTCACCGCCGCGCTCGGCGACCGTGACGTCGCGCGCGGTGAAGAACAAGAGCGCGGTGTCGGGATCGAAGCGGGCTTCGAGCGTACTCAACGATACGAGATCGCCCTCAAACGCCGCGCCGAGGCGCTGTTGCGCGTCCGCCAGCAAGAAATCAAGCTCCAGCGGTCCTTGCGACAAGCGCCACAGCAAGGCGCCGCCGGCAAAAAGTGAGAGCGCGAACAGAACCGCGATCGCTTCCAGCGCGTAAATGACAACGACGCGGAGCGAACGTCTGATCATGGCGTCTCAACTCGTGCAGAAGGCCGGGATGTGTTCACCCGGAAATCTTGTAAGACAGACGTAAACGTATTGCACCCAGCCGCAACAGGGAGAGCCAAGATGACCACTTTAAGCGAAGGCCAGCGCGCCCCGGACTTTGACATGCCAACGGATGGTGGCGGCACCATCCGGCTATCGGATCTCGCGGGCAAGATCGTGGTTCTGTATTTCTATCCCAAGGACAACACGCCGGGCTGCACCACTGAGGCCATCGATTTCTCGGCCCATGCCGCGGCCTTCGCAGAGGCGGGTGCGGTCATTGTCGGTGTCTCCCGCGACAGCGCAAAAAAGCATGACAACTTCAAGTCAAAGCACGATCTAAAGGTGATATTGGGGGCCGATACCGAAGGAAAGGTCACCGAGGATTATGGAGTCTGGATTAAAAAACAGATGTACGGGCGCGAATACATGGGCATTCAGCGCGCAACCTTTCTGATTGATTCGGCAGGCGTAATCCAAAAAATCTGGCCAAAGGTCAAAGTGAAGGGTCACGCGGAGGAGGTTCTGGCGGAAACGCGGGCGCTTTCCTCCTGATTTTGCATCTGTTATCTGGCCTGCCTATTGCATAACGAAATGTTGATATGTCGGGCTGTTTCGTGTCCTATGCCCGACGGATTGGGCGAAGACAGTACAGGTGCGGACCGACGGCATGATTTCTGGCGTCTTTCAAAAGGTTTGGGACATTGCCGAGCAATGGTTCCCCAATCGGCAGATCTACCATCGTAGTGAAGGTCAGGTCCGCTATTTCGAGCTGACCACGACGATGCAGGTCGGTGCACTTGGTGGCGCGATTGCATTAACCGGATGGCTCTGTTTCACGACCGTATCCGTGGCACTGCACGGCTATCAGATGTCGCAGCAAACCGCCGAGATGGAACGGGTTCGCCGCGAGTCGTCCCGCATGGTCAACGAGGCCATGGCCAATGAGGCCGCGACCCAGGCGCTGTTCGAGTCGCAGGTCGAGAATTTCGAATCCACCGCTGAAGAATTCCGCGCGCGTCACGACACGCTGCGCCAGCTGATCGCGCTCGTCGAGGACATCGACGGTGATGATTACGATCCGTCCCCGGCGCTCGACAACGGACGGCTGCTCATGGCGGCAACGCCAGCAGATCCGACGCCGCGGCGGGCGCGTGACGATGTCCTGCTGAGCCTGAATGATCCGAATGCGCCGACCGATCGCGTGAGTTCGCTGATCGAGCAGCAGGATGTGGTGCTGGCGGAAGCCGAGGATGCCGCCGAGGCGCGACTGGAGAATTTGCGCGCCGTGCTGCGCCTGACGGGGCTGCGACCTGACGATGTCCTCGCGGAAAACCGCGAGAATGAGGAAAGCGGCGGTCCCTTCCTGTCGCTTGCCAGCTCGGCCTTCGGCGCGGAACTGGACATGGACGATGCGTTTTCTGCGCGGGTGGCCCGGATTGCCACGCGAATGATCGAAGCGCGCGAGATCGAAGCCGCAGTCCAGGCTCTTCCGCTGCATGTCCCGATTGGCGCCGAATACCGCGAGACCAGCGATTACGGTCCGCGCATAGATCCGTTCACCGGCCGCCCCGCCTTTCACTCAGGTCAGGATTTCGTGGCTTACCGCAATGCCCCCATCCTTGCGGCCGGACCGGGACGCGTCGTTTACGCGGGCTGGCGCTCAGGTTATGGTCGCACCGTAGAGATCGACCATGGGTACGGGTTCATGTCCCGGTATGGTCACCTCAACTCGATTGATGTCAGACGTGGTGATACGGTCCAGGCTGGCCAGCGCATCGGTGGTATGGGATCGACCGGCAGAAGTACCAGCACGCACCTGCATTACGAAGTCTGGAACAATCGGCAAACGCTTGACCCCGAACGCTTTATGAGAGCCGGACAGTATGTTCAACAGAACTAAAGACACCGCCGCCGACAGCGCCGCCAGCGCTGCCCCTCCGCCCCCCGCCAAAAGGTCCGCCATGAAATCGAAAGCCCCCTCCATCATCAGCGCAGACGTGGTGCTGCAAGGTTCTGTCAATTCCGACGGCGAAGTTCAGCTGGACGGCACGGTCGAAGGCGATCTGCGCGCCGGCTCGCTGACCATTGGCGAGGAAGCCTCTGTCGACGGTGAAGTGATCGCCGAGAATGTGATCGTCCGCGGCCGCGTCAAAGGCTCGATCCGCGCCCGTCAGGTGCAGCTGGCCGCAACCGCCCGCATCGAAGGCGATATCGTGCATTCCTCGCTATCGATGGAAAGCGGTGCCTTCTTCGACGGTCATTGCCGCCATTCGTCCGATCCGGTCGCCGACAGCGGCGCGTCCGGCAAGTCGGCGAAACCGCCGAGCAGCCTGCCGTCTTCGCAATCGTCCTCGTCTGCGCCGAAGAGCGAGAGCGGCTCCGGCAGCAGCGGTTCGAGCAGCAGCAATCCTTCGCTGGACCTGCCGAAAGCCAAGACCTCGGCCTAGCCGGCCAAGTCCAATCTGTTCAGGAAGCGCCGCCGACGCCTAGTTGGCGGCGTTTTCATTTTTATCTTCGCCCAGTTGCGCGGCCAATGCCGCGGCCATGAACTCGTCCAGATCGCCGTCGAGCACGCCTTGCGTGTTCGAGGTCTCCACATTGGTGCGCAGATCCTTGACCATCTGGTAGGGCTGCAAAACATAAGAGCGGATCTGACGGCCCCAGCCGATCTCAGTCTTGGCATCCGCTTCGGCCTGGGCGGCAGCTTCGCGCTTCTGCAATTCCAGCTCGTAGACCCGGGCGCGCAACATGTTCCAGGCGGTCGCCCGGTTCTTGTGCTGCGAGCGGTCATTCTGGCACTGCACCACGATGGCTTCGCTCTCGCCCGGCGGCGTGTAGGTCAGGCGGATCGCGCTGTCGGTCTTGTTGACGTGCTGACCGCCAGCGCCGGAGGCGCGGTATGTGTCGACGCGCACATCACTTTCCGGGATCTCGACCTCAATCGTGTCGTCGACCAGCGGATAAGCCCAGACGCTGGCAAAGCTCGTATGCCGGCGCGCCGAGGAATCGAAAGGCGAAATGCGTACCAGGCGGTGAACACCGGCTTCGGTCTTCAGCCAGCCATAGGCATTTTCGCCCCTGATCAGCAGGGTCGCGGATTTGATGCCCGCCTCGTCGCCCGCCTGTTCCTCGATAATCTCCACCTTGTAGCCGTGATCATTGGCCCACCGCGTGTACATGCGCTGCAGCATTGCGGCCCAGTCGGTGGCTTCTGTGCCGCCCGCCCCGGGATGGATTTCCAGATAGCTGTCATTGCCATCGGCTTCGCCCGACAGCAGCGCTTCCAGCTCGGCGCGGCCGGCCTTTTCACGCGCGCGTTCAAGCGCGGAAACGGCCTCCGCGAAGAGGTCGTCATCGCCGTCGGCCTCGGCCAGTTCCGCCAATTCAAGATTGTCGGCGAGATCGCCTTCCAGCTCGCGAATCGCCTTCATGGCGGATTCCAGCCGGTTGCGTTCGCGCATCAGGGACTGGGCTTTTTGCGGGTCGTCCCAGAAGGACGGGTCCTCCGTCCGGGCGGTCAGCTCGTCAAAACGTTTTTCGGCCGTATCCCAGTCAAAGACGCCTCCTTAGCAGTCCGACCGACCGCTGGATTTCGTCTGACAATGCCTGGATGTCTGCGCGCATATTCATGCCCCGTTGCGTCAACTCACCGGATAGCGGCGCCCGCGCGGCCTATCAAGCCGGAGCGCTGCTACGAGAGCGAATGGGTTAGTAGATCCCGCCGAGATCCTCGTCCTCATCCCCGTCGCCGCCGGAGACCGAACCGCCGGTGAAGGTCAGCCCGGTCTCGCCATCATCGCCGCTCTGGCTCGGCTCCGAACCCGGCTGGAATGCTTCGAGGATGGTGCCGGGACGGCCCAGCACAGACGGTTCACCGGAGCGGGAATCGATCGGAACGAGACTAACGCCTTCCGGCACGCGGAAGGGGGCGACGGGATAGTTCTCCAGCGCCACTTCGAGGAAATCCCGCACGATGGGGGCGGCAACACGGCCGCCCGCCTCGCCCGAGCCCATCTCCTGCGGCGTGTCGAAACCGACATAGGCGCCGACCACAATGTCCGGTCCGAAACCGACGAACCAGGCATCGCGGAAGTCGTTGGTGGTGCCGGTCTTGCCCGCCAGCGGCCGGCCAAGCGATCGCAGAGCATTTCCCGTACCGCGCTGAACCGCGCCTTCGAGGATATGAACAATCTGATAGGCAGTGACCGGCGATATGACCGCTTCACCGAGATCCGGCACCTCCGGTTCGATCAGAGCGGGCGACCACTCCTCAACATCATAGGCTTCACTGGCGCGCGGATCGTGGACATAGATAGACTCGCCTTGACGGTCCTGGACCCGGTCGAGAATGGTCGGCTCGATACGGGCGCCGCCATTGACGAGTGCGCCATAGGCCGTAACCAGACGCCACAGCGTCGTCTCGCCGGCGCCGAGCGACATGGCGAGCACCGGTTCGAGATCGTCATATATGCCAAAACGCTCGCCGTATTCGGCGATCGGCTCCATGCCCATTTCCTGGGCGAGGCGGACGGTCATGACGTTGCGCGACAATTCGAGGCCGAGGCGCAGGGTCGACATGCCGTAAAAGCGTTCGGAATAGTTTTGCGGCCGGTAAAAGCGCAGGTCCGGCCCGCCCGATGCCACGAAGGGCGCATCGAGGATCATCGAGACCGGCGTGTAACCATTGTCCAGTGCCGCTGCGTAGACAAAGGGTTTGAAGGACGATCCGGGCTGACGCCGCGCTTGTGTGGCGCGGTTGAACTGGCTCTGCTGGAAGGAATAGCCGCCGGCCATGGCCAGCACCCGGCCGGTATGCGGATCGAGCGCCAAAAGCGCGCCATTGATGGCCGGGACCTGACGCAGGCCGAAGCCATCCGGCTCACCCGCTTCATCGGTCAGGGATTCCACCAGAATGACATCGCCTACCGACAGGACATCAGCCGGGGTATTGATCACCGGTCCCATGAGGCCGTCTTCCAGTGCCTGGCGGGCCCATTCCAGTTCGCTCAAGGCGATCTGTCCCTCGGCCGGGTCGAGCTCGATTTCTTCCTCGTCTTCGTCCTGGCGTTCGATATCGATGACTTCGCTGCCCTCATCCTCGGGCGCGATCAGATAGCCAATGCGCACATCTTGCGCATTCACGGCGAGGACGACAGCCGGCAGCCATTCTGCGTCGACATCGGACGGCATGTCTTCGAAGGCGGCGAGACGCTCCGGCCAGCCCTCCCCGGCCTCGATCTCGCCAAGCGGGCCACGATAGCCATGGCGCCGGTCATAGGCTTCCAGCCCGTTGCGCAACGCCGTCCGCGCGGCAAGCTGAAGCCGCGTATCCAGCGTGGTGCGGATCGACAGGCCGCCATTGTAGAGCTGTTCTTCGCCATAGGTGTCGAAAAGCTGCCGGCGGACTTCTTCCACGAAATACTCGGCCGCGAGATATTCCTCGCCCTGGAAGCGCTCGATGACGCGCAGCGGTTCGTCGGCTGCGGCCTCGGCTTCTTCCTGTGTGATGAATCCTTCTGCGGCCATGCGTGAAAGCACCCAATTGCGGCGGTTCAGGGTGCGTTCGGGATGGCGGATCGGGTGGAAGCGCGCGGGGCCGTTGACGACGGCAGCCAGGAAGGCGCTTTCCGAAAGGGTCAATTCATCGAGCGACTTGCCGAAATAGTTCATCGCCGCCGCCGCAACGCCATAAGACCTCCGGCCGAAGTAGATCTCGTTGAGATACAGTTCGAGTATCTCGTCCTTTTCGAAAGCCCGCTCGATGCGCCGCGCGAGCAGCATTTCGCGCAGCTTCCGCTCAAGGCGCTGCTCGGAGGACAGAAGGAAGTTCTTCGCCACCTGCTGGGTGATGGTCGAAGCGCCTTCCAGCCGGTCGTCGCGGATCACATTGCCGACATTGTTGATGGTCGCGCGGACGATGCCGACGAAATCGAGCCCGCCATGCTCATAGAAATTGGCGTCCTCGGCCGCGAGGAAGGCATTGGTCAGGTCCGGCTGCAGGCGCTCGATCGGCACGAATACGCGGCGTTCGCGCGCGAATTCCGCAATCAGGCGGCCGTCGCCGGCATGCACCCGGCTGGTGATCGGCGGCTCGTATTCGGCCAGCTCGTCAATACTGGGCAGGTCTTGCGACAGGCGACCGAGATAGACCAGCAGGACGATGAGGCCCAACAGTCCGACGGCCAGCAATGTGCCGCCACCCCAGATCGCTGTCCGGAAGAAATTACGCCAAGTGAAAATTTTCATGCCGGTTCCGTTTGACGCCGAGTCATGGCTTTGCCAAGGGGCGATATTATGGCGAAGCCGCTGCGAGAGCGAAAGACGTTTATCGCGTGAAGTGTTTTATGGAATGGGCGTAAGCTGCGCGGAGCGCACCGGATTGTCGTCTGCGACATCGTCGCGCGCAAAATAGGCATCGATCGCGTCGGCGAGCGATTGCATCAGGCGGCCGCGATAGGCGCCCGAATTGAGATTGGCCGCGTCCTGCCGGTTGGTCAGGAATCCCATCTCGACCAGCACCGCCGGCACTTGCGAGTCCAGGAGAACATAAAAGCCGCGCTGGCGATGCCCGTTGGTCAGCACCGGCCCGACTGTTGCCATCGAATCGAGGGCGATTTCGGCGAAGACTGCCGAGCGGTTGCGTTTTTCGCGCAAGGACAGGGATAGCAGGATGTTGCGGACCACGGGCGGCTGGCTGCTGCCCGAGATGTGGGTCCAGTCGCTGGCATTCTCCGGCAAGCGCTGGGCGCGGCCGGCCCCGCTGTCCGACAGCGTGTAGACCGCCGCGCCGCGCGCCGAAGAGCCGGCGCCGGCGCTGTCGGCATGCAGTGACAGGAACAGGTCAGCATTGGCCGCGCGCGCCACATTCACGCGCTGTTGCAGGGTGAGATATCGGTCGTTCTCGCGCGTCATGATCACGTCATAGCGGCCGGTCGCGAGCAAGCGGCGGCGCAAATCGAGCGCTGCGGCTAGATTGACATCCTCTTCATGCACGCCATTGGCAACTGCCCCGGGATCATGCCCGCCATGTCCGGCATCGATGACGATCACACGGCGGGCGCGGTCGGGCTCGGCGAAAGTCGCATCGCCGCGTTCGGCGATCAGCTGACCGAGATCGGACGGTTCCGGAAAGCCGGACTCCTCTTCGAATTCGGATGATTCAACGCGGCGCAGATCAATCACTAGCCGATGATGCGGGTTGTCGGAATTGGCGGGGATGCCGAACTGGTTGACGATCACTGCCGGATTTTCGAGCTCGAAAACGAGGCGCGATGCATCAGCCGAACGGTCAAAAAAGCGGAATTCGTCGACCAGGCCGAAGCCGAGCCCCTCGCCCAGATCGAGCCCGTCGACCGACCAGGCGGCGCGCGGAAAATCCAGCACCAGGCGCATGGTCGGTTCGGACACTGTGAAAGCGCGGAATTCGAGATCGCTTGAGACTTCGACGACGACGCGGGTTTCGTCCTCACCGCCGCCAAAGCGGACCTGCCGGATTTCGGACGCGTCGAGCGCCATGGCCGGGGCGGCGAGCCCCGCCATCAAAGCTGAAATCAGGAATGCGGCCATTCTGCGCATAATTCCACCATCGCAAACGCCGCGATTCGGTGCACGGCTTTTTTCCATTCTTACCTGCTTTGCATTGACGTTTGGTTGACGTGCCGCCATTTGCGGACGCGCTGAACAAGCGCTTTCAAATTGTGGCGCTTTGGGGCATGTTGCGAAGCGTTCCGGAGGGCGAGGCGCATAGCGCCGCCCGGCCGAGGTCCTTGTCCGGAACGCGCCGAGGCGGTCAGCCGCCAAAACGCATCCCATCCGCGGTCCCGCGCTTTGCCGCCGGCCTGCGACCCGAACCGCCGCGAAGTGGCCGCAAGCCGCTTTCGCACCAGGAAAGTTTAACATGCGCGTCGCGCCTGAGCTCCAGACCCCATCAAGACTGACACACGGGCCTGTCCGCCGCGCCGCGCCGCTGCGTCCTTTCCGGACGCGCGCAGGAGCCAATTTGCATGTCAAGGAAAATGCTGATCGATGCGAGTCACTCGGAAGAGACTCGTGTCGCCATCGTCGAAGGAAGCCGCGTCGAGGAGTTTGATTTCGAATCCGCGTCGAAGAAGCCGATACGCGGAAACATTTATCTGGCGAAAGTCACCCGGGTCGAACCGTCCCTGCAGGCCGCGTTCGTCGAATATGGCGGCAATCGCCACGGTTTTCTCGCCTTCAACGAAATCCATCCCGACTACTACCAGATCCCGCATGAGGACCGCCTCGAGCTTCAGGCCGAGGAAGAAAAAGCCGTTGAAGAAGCGCTCGCCGAGACCGAAGAATCCGAGGGCGACGAAAACGGAGAGGCTGCCGAGCACGGCGAGGACGATACCGACGCCGAAGTCGAGGCCGTCGCCCGCAAGCGCCGGCAATTCTTCCGCAAATACAAGATCCAGGAAGTCATCAAGCGGCGCCAGATCCTTCTGGTGCAAGTCGCCAAGGAAGAGCGCGGCAATAAGGGTGCAGCGCTCACCACTTATCTGTCGCTGGCCGGCCGCTATTGCGTGCTGATGCCGAATACGCCGCGCGGCGGCGGCATTTCGCGCAAGATCGCCAATGGCAAGGACCGCAAGCGGTTGAAGGAAATCGTCTCCGATCTTGAACTGCCGACCGGCATGGGTCTGATCGTGCGGACCGCCGGTGCGACGCGCACCAAGGCCGAGATCCGGCGGGACCATGATTATCTGCGCCGCGTCTGGGACGATATCCGCACCAAGACGCTGGAATCGGTCGCGCCCAGCCTGGTCTATGAGGAGGGCGATTTGGTGCGCCGCGCCATTCGCGACATGTATGACCGCGACGTCGAGATTGTGCTGGTTGAGGGCGACGCCGGCTATAAGGACGCCAAGACCTTCATGAAATTGCTGATGCCCTCGCATGCCTCGAAGGTGCAGCAGTACAAGGAGCCGATGCCGCTCTTTGTCCGGCACCATGTCGAAGACCAGCTCGAAGCGGCCTATAATGCCGAAACGTCCCTGAAATCGGGCGGTTACCTCGTCATTCACCAGACCGAAGCGCTGGTGGCGATCGATGTGAACTCCGGCCGCTCGACGCGCGAGCGGAATATCGAGGACACGGCACTGAAAACCAATCTGGAAGCCGCCGACGAGGCGGCGCGCCAGATGCGGTTGCGGGACCTGGCCGGCCTGTTGGTGATCGACTTCATCGACATGGAAGAAAACCGCAATGTCCGCGCCGTCGAGAAACGGATGAAGGACGCGCTGAAAAAGGACCGCGCCCGGCTCCAGATGGGCCGCATTTCGCAGTTCGGCCTGATGGAAATTTCGCGCCAGCGCCGGCGGACATCCATCCTCGAAGGCTCGACCAAGACCTGCCCGCATTGCGGCGGCAAAGGCTATCTGCGGACCGCGCAGTCAAGTGCGCTGGTGGCCCTGCGGGCGCTGGAGGAAGAAGGCGCGCGCAAACGGGCCACCAAGGTGCGGATCAACCTGCCCACCGATGTCGCCCTCTATCTTCTGAATGAGAAGCGCGATCACGTGCTGTCGCTCGAACAGCGCTACGATTTCAGCATCCAGATTTCGGCCGATCCCGATCTCATCCCGCCCGATCATCGCGTCGAGGTTGTTGAAACCCGCAAGGATGCCGACGGTAATGACGTCAAGGAAGCGCCGCCCGCCACACCCGAACCGGTGGAAGAGAAGCCGGCGACGGATGAAGGCAATGGGTCCGGGCGCCGACGCCGCCGACGCCGCCGCAAGAAGGACGAAGAGGCTGCCAGCAACACCGAGGATGCCGTCCAAGAGGATGCCGGTGACGCCGATGCCGAGAGCACGCCCGCTTCCGAGGATGAGGACAGCGCACCGCGCAAGCGCCGCCGCCGTGGCCGCCGCGGTGGCCGCGGACGCCGCCGCAACCGTCCGGCTGAAAATGCCGAGGCCGGATCGGAATCCGGCGACGGCGACGCCACGTCCGACGGAACAGCTGCGGACGATGTGCCCGCCGCCGAAGCCTCCGATGAAGGTGCGCCTGACGCGCTGAAAGTGATCGATCCGGCTGACATGGCCGCCGATATTCCGACCGCCGAGACCGAGCCGGTCAAGCCAAAGCGCCGGACCCGCCGGAAAAAGGCCGCGCCTGACGCCGAAGCCCAGGCCGAAGCGAAAGACGATGCGTCTTCAGCCGAAGCCGCAGCGCCGGCTGAAGAGAAGCCCAAGCGCAAGCGGGCGCCCCGGAAGAAGGCTTCAGATGCCAAGGCGGATGCGACAAAACCGGACGCCGAAGCGGCATCGGACGAGAAGCCGAAGCGCAAGCGCGCACCACGCAAGAAAGCGGCCGAGCCTCAATCGGAGGCCGCAGAGGCAGACAACGCCTCAAACGAGGCGGCTGCCGACGACAAGCCCAAGCGCAAGCGGGCACCGCGCAAGAAGGCCGAGGAAAATCCCAAGCCTGACGAGTCGGCGGCGGAAACCGCCGAGGCTGCCGACGACAAGCCGAAACGCACGGGCTGGTGGCAACGCGGTTCGAAACTGTTCGGAAAATAGATCAATGCATATTGCAGCAACGGGTCGGGCTTGGCCCGTCCGTTAGCTGTGATAGGTTCCAAGTCAGCGGGGGCTGGTTGAAGGAAGTTTTCATGCGTGCCCTTATCGCTCTGATTTCGTTGTTTGCGTCGATCCCGTTGGCGGCCGCGCCTGCCGCTGCGCAATCGCTAATCCGCGATACCGAAATCGAGATCATGCTGCGCGATTACACCGACCCCTTCCTGGAGGCGGCCGGATTGGTGCCGAACGATGTCGGCCTCTACATCGTGGCCGACCCGTCGATCAACGCGTTCGTGACCAATGGGCAGAACATTTTCATCCACACCGGGATGATCCTGGAGGCGGAGAACCCGCTGCAGGTCCAAGGGGTTCTGGCGCACGAAACCGGTCACATTTCCGGGGCTCACCTGGCACGAACCGGCGAAGCGATGAACCAGGCGGCCATTCCCATGTTCGCCACGCTGGGCCTCGGCGTGATCGCCGCACTGGCCGGCGAAGGACAGGCCGGGGCGGCGCTGATGGCCTCCAGCCAGCAATTCGGCGCGCTGCAATTCTTCAGCTATACGCGCACCCAGGAATCCGCTGCCGACCAGGCGGCGCTGCGCTATCTTGAAGCGACCGGCACCTCTCCCGCCGGCCTGATGCAATTCTTCGAGCGCTTCCGCTATCAGGAAGCTTTCAGCCCGGCGCGCCGCTTCCCGTATTTTCAGACTCACCCGCTGTCGTCGGTGCGCGTGACATCCCTGCGCGAGAGCGTGGCCAACTCGCCCTATATCGATCAGGAACCGCCGGCCGAGGAAGTCGAGCGGTTGGCGCGGCTGCAGGCCAAGATCTATGGCTTCATGGCCGAGCCGGGGCATGTCTTCTATCGCTATCCGATCACCGATCAGAGCCTGCCGGCGCGATATGCACGTGCGGTTGCCTACTATCGCGATGCGCAGATGCCGCTGGCCCGGCGCGAGATTGAATCGCTGATCGCAGAAGAACCCAACAATCCGTTTTTCCAGGAGCTCTACGGCCAGATGCTGTTTGAAAGCGGGTTCGCCGAGGAGTCGATCGACTACCATCAGCGGTCGGTCGATCTGTTGCCGCAAGCCCCCCTGCTCCGCATCAATCTCGCCATGTCGATGATCGCATCGGAAGATCCCGAGCATCTGGAAGCGGCCGGCCAGCACCTCCGGGTGGCGCTGGATGTCGAACCGGACAACAGCTTTGCCTGGTACCAGCTGTCCATCGTTCACGAACGCAATGGCGATACGCCGCGCGCGCAGCTCGCCATCGCCGAACAGGCTTTCGCCGTGGGCGACAACAGCCGCGCCATGCAGTTTGCCGCGCGTGCCCGGCCGCAGCTTGAGGCCGGGTCCGTGGACTGGTTCCGGGCCGGCGAGCTGATGGCGGTCGCACAGGCCAGCATGAGCCCCAGTGAATTGCGTGCCCCGCGCCGCGAGCGATAACAGCATCGTCATTGGCAGTTGACCCGGCAGCCGCTAAATCAGGGCGGGAACTCCAAGGGGCTTGTCCATGAATGCGTTGATTGCCGCTTTGACCGGTTGTTTTGCCGCGCTGGCCGTTTTTGCCGCGCCCGCTTACGCGGATGACGGCGACGATGTCTTCAGTGAGGCCCAACGCGCGGAAATCCGCGAGATGGTGGGCAATTACATTCTCGAAAACCCGGAGATTATCGAGGAAGCGCTGATCGAATTGCAACGCCGTGCGCGCCAGCGCGAAACGGCCGCGATGATGAGCGCGATCCGGTCGAATGCCGACCTGATCTATGGCGATGAGCGCGACCCGTCCTTCGGCGATGCGGATGCGCCGATCGTGATCGTCGAGTTCATGGACTACAAGTGCGGTTATTGCCGGATTGCCTCGGAATGGGTGAATGAAGCCCGCGAAGCCTATGGCGAGCATATCCGTTTCGTATTCAAGGAATATCCGATCCTCGGGCCGGAATCGCGTGAAGCCGCCCGCGCCGCGCTGGCGGTGTTGCGTCAGGGCGACGATGTCTACTGGCGTTTCCACACGGCGATGATCCAGTCGAGCGGCCCTTTGCCGGCCGGACGGATCGAGAATTTCGCGCGCCTGGCCGGCGCCGATGTCGACCGGATGCGGGACGACATGGACGATCCGGCGATCCAGACGCATCTCGAGCAGGTCTATGCGCTCGGCCGCGCCATCGGGGCGGACGGCACGCCCTTCTTCATCATCAATGGACGCCCGATCTCGGGCGCCAACCGCGCCGCGCTGGATGAAACTCTGGCGAATGAAATTGCCGCCCTGCGCCGCGCCGAAGCCGGCGGCGGTGAATAGGCGCTACATATTCTCGTCTTGCTCCGGTTAAACCGGAGCATCTCGAACCAAGGGCGCTATCCATTGAGGTCCTCCGGTCAAGCCGGAGGAAGGCGGAACCAAATAAGTCCCAACCCAAAACGCCTCGTCTCGCTCCGGTTAAACCCTCGTCTTGCTCCGGTTTAACCGGAGCATCTCGACCGAAGGGCGCTAAGCATCGAGATCCTCCGGTCGAGCCGGAGGAAGACGGATTTCTATAGATTTCAACCCCACATTACCTCGTCTTGCTCCGGCCCGGCCGGAGCATCTCTATGTGTGCCAGAGCGTTTCGGACAAATCGCGCCAATCCTGATTGCCGGACTCGATAAGCTCGATTTTCCAGGCGCGCAGCCAATGCTTCAGCCGCCGTTCGCGTCCAATCGCAGCTGACATCATCTCGTGCACTTCATACCAAACAAGGCGACGGCAATTGTATTTCGACGTGAAGCCACCGCGAAGCCGCGCCTGATGCTCGTATACCCGGCGAACCAAGTCATTCGTGACGCCGACATAGATCGGACCGTCCTTCCGGCTCGCCATCATGTAGACGGCAATGCAGGGGTAGCGCGTCGACATGACTGCAATCTTTGATTGCATTTCATTTTTAATCAAGGCCGAGGGGCCGAAGAGGTCCTCCGGTCAAGCCGGAGGAAAGCGGGTTTATTTTGATTTCAACCCCACATGACCTCGTCTTGCTCCGGCTCGACCGGAGCATCTCGAACGAAGGGCGTCCTGCCTCGAGATCCTCCGGTTAAACCGGAGGAAGACGGGCGTACAAAAACCTAAATCAGCCCGCCCAGCGGGCTCGACGGGTCGGCATAGCGCTTCTTCGGCATGCGGCCGGCGAGATAGGCGTCGCGCCCGGCGATCACGGCATGCTTCATGGCGCGCGCCATGCGGACCGGATCCTTGGCCTCGGCGATGGCCGTATTCATCAGCACGCCATCACAGCCCAGCTCCATCGCTTCGGCCGCATCAGACGCCGTGCCGACGCCGGCATCGACGATGACCGGGACCTTCGCCTCTTCGATGATGAGACGGATATTGACCGGGTTCTGGATGCCGAGCCCGGAGCCGATCGGCGCACCCAGCGGCATGATCGCGCAACAGCCGGCTTCTTCGAGCCTCTTGGCGTAGACCGGATCGTCCGAGCAATAGACCATCACGTCGAACCCGTCCTTGATCAGCATCTCGGCGGCACGCAGGGTTTCCGCCATGTCGGGATAGAGATGTTTCGGGTCAGACAGGACTTCGAGTTTCACCAAATCCCAACCACCCGCTTCGCGCGCCAGGCGCAGCGTGCGCACGGCGTCCTCGCCTGTAAAACAGCCCGCCGTATTGGGCAGGAAAACGTATTTCTCCGGATCGATAAAGTCGACGAGGCGCGGCTGGTCGGGATCGGTCAGGTTCACGCGCCGCACGGCGACGGTGATCATTTCGGCGCCGGAGGCTTCCAGCGCGCGGGCATTCTGCTCATAGCTTTTATATTTGCCGGTGCCGATGATGAGGCGCGATTTCAACTCTCGGCCGGCCACAGTGAGCGATGTGTCTTGCATGGATCTATCCTCCGCCCACGAACTGGACGATTTCGATTTTATCGCCATCGGCAAGCACCGTTTCCGGATGCAGCGATTTGGGCACGACTTCCAGATTGCGCTCCACCGCGACTTTTTTCGGGTGGAGGCCGAGCGCCTCGACCAGACCGGACACGGTCAGCCCGTCCGCAAACTCGCGCACCTCGCCATTGATCGTCAGTTTCACGTCAGCGGCCTCATTGGCTTGATATCTCCCTTCCGGAGGTCGTAGAACCCGCCTCTCACGTCAAGGGGCAAGGCGCAGATGGCACGAACGCTGATGATCCTCAACGGACCCAATCTCAACCTGCTCGGCACCCGCGAGCCGGAGATTTACGGCCATGAGACATTGGCGGATATCGAGGCCATGTGCGCGAAAACGGCGCGCGAGCACGGGCTGACCATCGATTTCCGGCAGTCAAACCATGAAGGCGAGCTGATCGACTGGGTCCAGGAAGCGCGCAACGGGTTTGCCGCGATCATCATCAATCCGGCCGCATACACGCATACATCCATTGCTTTACACGACGCTTTAAAGGCGGTTTCCATACCCGTTATCGAAGTGCATATCAGCGATCCGAAGTCGCGCGAGGCTTTCCGGCATGTCTCCTATGTCGAGCCCGCCGCGGCACGGAGCATCGCGGGCAAAGGTGCCGCCGGATATGCCGAGGCGGTGGCGGTCGCCGCCAAGCTGATCTAGAACACGCGCGAATCCGCGTTCAAAGAGGGCAAGCAAGCATGACCACGTCATCCAAGTCCGGTGCGAAGAAAGAGACCGCGATCGAACCGAAACTGGTGCGGGAACTCGCCGAGATTCTTCGGGCAACGGAATTGACCGAGATCGAGGTCGAGCGGGGCGAGCTGCGTTTGCGCGTTGCGCGGACGATCCAGGCCGCGCCGATCCAGCAGGTCGCGGCGATGCCCGCAGCGGCTCCTGTTGCCGCCGCTCCGGCCCCTGCGGCCGCCGCGCCCGCCGCACCTGCGTCATCCGCAGGAGAGGCCCCGGCGAATGCGACGCCGTCCCCGATGGTCGGCACGGTCTATCTGCGGCCCAATCCGGATGCCGATGCGTTTGCCGAGGTTGGCAGCGCGGTCAAGGAAGGCGACACCATCCTGCTGGTCGAGGCGATGAAGACCTTCAACCCCATTACCGCGCCGAAATCGGGCAAGCTTTCCGCCATGCTGGTCGAAGACGGCCAGCCGGTGGAATTCGGCGAACCGCTCTTCGTGATCGACTGACCGGCGCTGCGAGATGTTCGATAAAATCCTCATCGCCAATCGCGGCGAGATCGCGCTCCGGGTTCACCGCGCCTGCCGCGAAATGGGCATCAAGACGGTGGCCATTCACTCCGAAGCCGACCGCGACGCAATGCACGTCAAGCTCGCCGACGAGAGTGTCTGCGTCGGGCCCAACCCGGCCAGCCAGTCCTATCTGAAAATCCCGCAAATCATTGCGGCGTGCGAGATCACCGGCGCGCAGGCGATTCACCCTGGCTACGGTTTCCTGTCGGAAAACGCCCGCTTTGCCGAGATCGTTGAAGCGCACGATCTCGTCTTTATCGGGCCGACGGCCGAGCATATCCGGCTGATGGGTGACAAGATCACCGCAAAGCAGGCGGTGAAGGATGCCGGCATCCCGGTGGTACCCGGTTCGGACGGCGGGATCACCGATATCGACGAGGCGGCCAAAATCGCCAAGGAGATCGGCTTTCCGGTGCTTGTGAAAGCCGCCGCCGGCGGTGGCGGGCGCGGCATGAAGGTGGCGCAGACGCCGGACGATTTCCGCGAGGCCGTCGAGACCGCTTCGCGCGAAGCGGAAGCGGCGTTCGGTGACGGGGCCGTCTATCTCGAGAAGTATCTGGGCCAGCCGCGCCATATTGAGATCCAGGTGCTGGCCGACCAGCACGGCAATGTCGTGCATCTCGGCGAGCGCGACTGTTCGCTGCAGCGGCGCCACCAGAAAGTGCTGGAAGAAGCCCCCTCGCCGGCGCTGGACGCCAAGGCGCGCGCCAGGATCGGCCAGATCACGCGCGATGCGGTCGCCGCGATCGGCTATCGCGGGGCTGGCACGGTCGAATATCTCTACGAGAATGGCGAGTTCTACTTCATCGAGATGAATACCCGCCTGCAGGTGGAACACCCGGTCACCGAGGCGATCACCGGCCTTGACCTGGTGCGCGAGCAGATCCGCGTCGCGGCGGGCGAAAAGCTCGGCTACACGCAGGAGGATATCACCTTCGAAGGCTGGGCGATCGAGTGCCGGATCAATGCCGAAGACCCGCAGACCTTTGCGCCCTCGCCGGGCAAGGTCACCGAGTTTCACGCGCCGGGCGGTCTCGGCGTGCGCCTCGATAGCGGGCTTTATGCCGGTTATTCGATCCCGCCTTATTATGACAGCCTGATCGGCAAGCTGATCGTGTCCGGCAAGACGCGCGAGGAGACGCTGCTGCGCCTGAAGCGGTCGCTGGAGGAAATGGTCGTCGGCGGCATCAAGACGACGATCCCGCTGCACCTCGCCCTGCTTGAGGAAGAGGCGTTCCGGTCCGGCGATTACCACATCCGCTGGCTGGAAAGCTGGCTCGCCGACCGCGCGAAAGACTAGACATGCCGGGCTTTGGGCCGGCCGATCTTCTCGACTGCTATCGCACCGGCGTCTTTCCGATGGCGGATTCGGCCGACGATCCGAACCTGTATCTTATCGACCCGCCGGTGCGCGCCAACATTCCGCTGGACACATTCCACGTTCCGCGGCGGTTGCGGCGCACGGTGCGCCAGGACCGGTTCGAGATCTCGATTGACCGCGATTTCCACGAAGTCGTCGCGCGGTGCGCCGAACCGGCACCGGACCGCTCCAATACCTGGATCAACCGGCCGATCCGCTGGCTCTATGGCGAGCTATTCGAGATGGGCCATGCCCATTCGGTCGAATGCCGGAAAGACGGCGAGCTGGTCGGCGGGCTTTATGGTGTGACGCTGGGGGGCGCATTCTTCGGCGAGAGCATGTTTTCACGCGTCACAGACGCCTCGAAAGTCGCGCTGGTGCATCTCGTCGCGCGCCTGAAGATGGGCGGTTTTACCCTGCTCGACGTGCAGTTCATGACCCAGCATCTGCGCCAGTTCGGCACTGAGGAAGTCAAGGCCGAGGCCTACCGGGACAGGCTCGAAGCCGCAGTGGCGCTCGAAGCGGATTTTTTTGCGATGCCGGAGGGGGCGAGTGGCGCCTACGCCCTGCAGTCAATCGGCCAGACGTCGTAGACCGGATGCTCGAGCGGGTTGAGCGCCGGATTGGAGGCAAACATCCAGCCGGAAAAGACCCGCGCGCCGCCTTCCTCGATGATCCCGTCCTCGTCCTGGCGGCGGTCGAAAATCTCCACGAAGACAAAGATTTCCGGCGTCTCCTCCGGCGGACGCTCGCGGCAATAGCGCGGCAGGATGGTCAGCGAGCCGAACTGGAACTCTTCGCCAATGCGGATCTCGAAATCCTCGGTACGGGCCGTCACCTTGTCGAGGCCGCGCATGACCAGGACAGTGCCCGGACGGCTGGACAATTCCTGCGCCGATGCCGCGGCCAGCGGCAGGGCCAGCAGAACGCCAAGAAGAAAACGCCGGATAAGAGTCATGAGACCATGATGCCGTGCAATGGCGATTGCGTCGAGCGCGATCACCCTTCGGGCGACCAGCTTTCATAATCACCGCTGGCGGATTGACGCCGGCCGCCGCGCGATAACGAGCCGGACGGCTTGTAGGCATGCACGGTGCCGGTCAGGTTCGGCTCGTGTTCCTTTTCCCAGACATGGCGCTTTTCGTCGCCCGAGGGCGGATCGGCATAGGTGTGATGCAGCCAGCCATGCCAGGCCATCGGCACTCGGCTGGCATCGGCATAGCCCTTGTAGACCACATAGCGGCGCTTGCGGCCGTCGGACGCGGTCGCCTTCTTTTCCTCGAAATACTTGTTGCCGTATTCGTCCTCGCCGACCTTTGACGCGCCTTTCATGGCGAGCGTCAGATAGGTTCCCGGCGTGGCGTCATTCCACCAGGCAAACAGTTTTCCGAGCATGGCGAGGTCCTTTGATCGGGTCAGACTCGGCGCGGAATATGCCTATCCACATGCTTTTGGTCCAGTGCGCTCTGTGCGCGTTGGGCAGTGCCCGGCCGGGGCGTATGATTTCGACGACGCGAAGTGATTCTCAACCTCGGGAGCTGACCCATGGCGACATCGAAACCGGTCAAGTTCACCACCTTCACGCTGGACGATCCGGATGGCGGCGCGCCGACGGCCTTCCGCGCGCCGGATCAGTGGGATGTCGCGGCCGTGGCGGCGCTGGCCGAAATTTGCAGCGTGCCGCGCCCGGTCGCCACAAAACCCAAAAAGGGCAGCCGCGGGCCGGAGGTCTTCCGGCCGCGTATAGCCGATGGCGCGGAGCGCGCGCTGGAGTCCGACGGTGAGACGGTGCTGCATCGCATCGCGGCTCATTTCGCCCGGCCCTTGAAGGATGTGCCCCTCCCGGACACGCTGATGCGCGATCTCGCCGGCCGGACCGTCGTGCCGGACGCGCATCTCTGGCGCCATGCCGGATCGGATATTGCCTATGGCGATGCGCTGCCGGCTGAACCGCCTGCGCCGGATGTGCCGATCATTCCAGGCGATACCGGCGAAGCGCGCAGCCTCGCACACGAGATCAGCACGGCCCGCATGGAGGCGGCGATCGGCGATGTCGGGGCGCGCGTGCTGCGCGACCGGCTGAAAGCGATTGGCGATGCCGTGGCGGGCTGTGCCGGCGATGTCGAGGACTGTCTCGATCCCGCGCTGAACCCGGCGCTGAAGAAGGCGCTGCAGGCGGCGCGGCGAGACGGGGCGCCGGACGAGGCGATCGAGCATGCGCTGGCGCTGGCGCGGCAGGGCGAGTTCGACGAGCCCGAGCTGGGGCTGACGCCGTCCGCTCCTGCCGAGACCCCCGTTCTGGCCATTCCGGACGCCCTGATCGTTGCCGAAGCGGAGGATGCCGACTGGGCGTTCCATGACGGAACGGAAGTGGCGGCCCGCCAATGGTGGCAGGAGATCGCGCAATCGATCTGGAGCTTCGGGGCGCCGGATTTACGCTTCGCTGACCCAAGATCCGCACCGGGACCGGTCCTGCATCTCAACCTGCCCGCTATTGGCAGAGACCCCGCGGCCATCGGCAAGCTCGCGGGCCGGTGGGGTGACGTCTTGCGGGCGCGGGTCAAAAAGTCCGAGCCCGCCGGGACGTTATCGCTGACCGGGTTTGCTGCGCTCTTTGCCCAATCCGGCCTCGCCTATGACAGCGACGAGGCCCGTGCGCTGGCCGGCGAAATCGCCGCAGCGGTGCGCGATGCGGTTGGCGAGCGGATCACCGTGGCCTGCCTCGATCCCGACGGAAGCGTGGCACGGCTGATGGAAGCCGATTCCTCGGGCCTTGCGCCCTTGAACGACATTCTGATCGAGACAGCGGAGGGCCGCCAGATGCGGCCCTGTGTCATCGCCGGTCTGAAGACACTCGGTCTCGGCCTGTCCGACAAAAGCGCGATGACCACCTTTGCGCGGCCCGCCCCCGATGCCGTCATCCGTCTTGCCAGCGTCCTTCTGGAGACGATTAACGGTCCGGCCGATGTCGACCTGAAACTGCCGCCCGATGCCGGGCCGGACATGGTGGCGCGGCTGATGCGCGAAGCGGGCAAGGCCGGCCTTCCGGATATCCGCATTTCCCGCCCGACTTCTGGCCTGACCGCCCTGCTCGACGAGATCGGCGACGATCTTGAACCCGGCGAAGAACGCATCGTCGAAAGGATCGTCGAAAAAATCGTCGAAAAACAGATTGCGCGCCGCAAGCTGCCGGACCGGCGCAAGGGCTATATCCAGAAGGCCACGGTCGGCGGGCACAAAATCTATCTGCACACCGGCGAGTTCGACAATGGCGAGCTCGGCGAGATCTTCCTCGACATGCACAAGGAAGGCGCGGCCTTCCGCTCGCTGATGAACAATTTCGCGATCGCGATCTCGATCGCGCTGCAATACGGCGTGCCGCTTGAGGAGTTCGTAGATGCGTTCGTGTTCACCCGGTTCGAGCCGGCCGGCGAGGTCGAGGGCAATGACTCGATCCGCCATGCCACCTCGATCCTCGACTATCTGTTCCGCGAGCTGGCGGTCTCCTATCTCGGCCGCACCGACCTCGCCGAAGTCGAGCCGGATACCAGCGGCGGGATCGGCCGCGGCGTGGCCAGCGAGAAAATCCTGCAGGACGATCCGGCGCGCTTCATCTCCAAGGGCTTTTCGCGCGGGCAGCTGCCGGACAATGTCGTCATGCTGACCGCCGATATGCGCAAGGCGAAGACCGATGCGCGCGAAGATGCGCCGGAAGCGGAATTGCTGACCGCGGACGCGGACACGTATGACGGCGATCCCTGCCCGGAATGCGGGCATTTCACGGTGGTGCGCCTGTCAGATGGCGCGCTTGACTGCCAGGCCTGCGGCTGGTCGCAGCGAGAGGGCACGGCGAACTAGCCCGGCTATCGCTTGGAACCCGGGCAGGCCGGCCTAGGTTCATGACCTGTCATGTTCGCCCCTGCCCCGTCCCTTTATCGCGACCGGCTGCGTCCTGAGGATGCCGGCCTGACGCCGGTCGACACTGGCGCGGACGGTTTTCGTCGCCGCCGTTGCGGCAAGGGCTTCACCTATCTCGATACGTCGGGCCGGCGGCTCGGCGGCAAGCAGGCCGCGCGCCTGAAAGCATTGGCCATTCCGCCGGCCTGGGAGGATGTCTGGATCTGCCCCGACCCGGACGGGCATATCCTCGCCTATGGCACGGACGATCAGGGCCGACGTCAATACATCTACCATCCCGACTGGCTGGAGGCCGCCAATGCGGCGAAATTCTCCGACATGGCGCACTTTGCCGAGGCGCTGCCGCGGGTGCGGGCCCATGTCCGGCGTATCCTGGAAAGCTCGGACGATAATGCACTCGTCGCGCATGCCACCGTGGTTCGGCTGATGGACCGGGCCGGGTTGCGGATCGGCAGCTATGCCCATTACCGCCGAACCGGAGCGCGCGGCGCGCTGTCGCTCGGCCGCGACAATATCGAGATCAACGGTCATCGCGTGCGGCTGAATTTCACTGGTAAGGGTGGCCAGGCGCAGGAGATCGAGATCGATGACCCCTATCTCTACGAAAGCCTGAAGCAGATCTTGAAAACGTCCAGCGAGCTGGTGTTCCGGGATGACCGCCGGCGGGTCACCGAAGCCTCGTTGAACGCGATGATGGCCGAACTGTTCGGACGGTCCTTCACGGCGAAGGATTTCCGCACCTGGGGCGGCAGTGTAGCGGCCACGGCCTGGCTGCGCCGGAATGCCGAACCGACGCTCAAAGGCGTTGCGGAGGCCGCGGCGGACTGGCTCGGCAATACGCCGGCGATTGCCCAATCGTCCTATATCCACCCCGCCATTCTCGAAGCCGCGCGCACCGTGCGCGTGCCGGACGATCCGGGCCGGCCGACGCGGTTGCGGGTCGATGAGCGGGCCTGTCTCGGTGTGATCCGGAGCGCCGCCTAGCCTGTCGCCACGCTAGATTAAGAAATAACTCAATGAAATCCGCTAAAAGCGGGAAAATGCCGATCGGCCCGCATGTTGCACCTGCAGGGCCAGTTAGTCCGGAGCGCCCTAGCATGACACGCCTTGCCTGCCTTGCCGCACTGATGATCGCCTTCGCCGGGCCCGCCCATGCCCAGGATGCAAACCAGATTGCCCGCGTGCAAAACGGGCAGTCCTGCGCAGGCTGCAATCTCTTCCAGGCCGATTTGTCGTATCGCGATCTGCCGAATATCGACCTCTCCGGGGCGCGTCTGCGGCAAGCCAGCCTGGCGCTGGCGACCATGAATGGCGCGAATTTCAGCGGCGCTGACCTGTCGACCGCTTACATGTTCGGCGGACGGTTCACGAGTGCCAATTTCCGGCATGCCAATCTTGAAAATGCCAACCTGGTCGGGGTCTATTTCGGGCGCGCCGACCTGACCGGCGCGCGGCTGTCGGGGGCGATCTTGTCGGGCGCCGAAATGGAGCGGGTCCGCGGCCTGACGCAGGCCCAGCTCGACACAGCGTGCGGCGACATCGCCACACGATTGCCGCAGGGATTGCGCATTCCGCAGTGCTGAGCAGAATGTCGGCGGAGTTACAGCGATTTAAGTCGTCAGCGCCAATATTTTTGCTTATTTGCTACTCGCGTGAAACAGATTACCACTCATATCCTCGCAAGCTTTTTACTGGCGGCCGCTTCCGGCGGTGCGTTGGCGGGCGACGACCATCCGCATCGCACCATCACGATTTCCGGACAGTGTCACAGCTGTGATCTGGCGCGTGAAAACCTCTATGGCGCGCAAATTGTCGGGGCGTCCCTCATCGAAGCCAGTTTTGACGACACCAATCTCAACCATGCGGTGATCGTGGAATCGCGCTTTATCGGCTCCAGCCTGACCCGCGCCGATTTTGCCACGTCGCGGCTGTCAGGTGTCATGTTCCAGGAATCGGACATGCAGGATTCGGTTTTCGTCAACATGCACGGCGAACGCCTGCGCTTCGACGGATCGAACCTGACCGGCGCCGATTTGTCCGGCGCGCTGATGATCCTTGCGAATTTCATGGAAACCGATCTCACCGGTACGACTTTCGCGAATGCGCGGCTGTTCAATTCGCGGTTCGACGGCGCGACGATGAATGAGGCCGATTTCAGGCACGCGCGCATGCCCGGCGTGCTGTTGCGCGGCGCTGAAGGCGAAAATGTCATCTTCACCCGCGCCAATTTGCGCGGCGCGGATCTGTCCGGCGCCCGCTTTGTCCGGGCCGATTTCAGCGGTGCCAACCTGCAAGGCGCCCGCCTCGCCGGCACGGTGCTGATCGAGGTCGAAGGGCTGACGGCGGAGGCTCTGCGCGATGCCTGCCGCACCGCCAGCAGCGAGCTGCCGGACGGGATCGAGCTCAATGATTGCCATGACCGGCCGGAGGACAATGTTCGGCGCCCCGAACGGTCCTCCCTGCGGGTCTGGGTCACGACCGGCGGCGAGGACGGAGTCACAATCCTTCCGAATGGCGGCGGGACTGTGCTGGTCGAAGAAATCCGCGAAGAGCAGCGCCGCGCGATCGCCGAATTCGAGCTGCGCCGCGAAGCACTGGCGGAAACCCGCCGCGCGCTGGCCGCTGCCGAAAGCCGGTTGCGCGATTCAGGGCTGGAGCGTGAACAGTTCGAGGAGCTGGAAGCGGAGATCGCCGAGGAATTGCGCGATGTCGAAGAGATCGAGCTGGAGCTTCGCGATCAGCAAGCCGAGCTGATGGAGCGGGTCCGCGGCAATCCGGAAGAGCTGCTGACCGTCGAGCGCATGGGCGAGCGCCTCATCTTCTCGGAATATCCGGGCCGCCAGGTCATGATTGAGGGTAATCCGAGCATTGTGGTCGATGGCAATCGCTACCGCCTCAGCGGCCGCTATGAGTGGGTTTACGATCTGCCCGTCGAAGACCGGCTGGGACCGAAAGGGCCCGGATCTCCCGAAGCCCCGCCGGCACCCGACCCCGTCCAGAACAATTGATCAGGATTTCTTCGCGTCGGGCAGTACGACCCGCAGGCTCAGCTCGCGCAATTGCGCGGCGTCTGCGTCCGCCGGCGAATTCATCAGCAAGTCCGCGGCCTGCTGGTTCATCGGGAACAGGCTGACCTCGCGCAAATTCTTGGCCCCCACCAGCAACATAACGATGCGGTCGACACCGGCGGCCATGCCGCCATGCGGCGGAGCGCCATACTGGAAAGCCCGGTAAAGCGCACCGAAGCGGTCCTTGACCACGTCGGGGCCGAGGCCGGTGATGCCAAAGGCCTTGATCATGGTTTCGGGAATGTGATTCCGGATCGAGCCGGACGCAATCTCGAACCCGTTGCAGACAAGGTCGTATTGCTGGGCTTTCAGAGCCAACAGCGCGTCCGTTCCGTCTTTCTCGGCGGCTTCCAGCGCCGCCAGGCCGCCGCGCGGCATGGAAAACGGGTTGTGCGAGAAATCGATCTTCTTGTTGTCCTCGTCCCATTCATACATCGGGAAGTCGACAATCCAGGCGAGCGCGAACCGGTCCTCGTCGACGAGATTCAGTTCCGATCCGACGCGATCGCGGGCCTTGCCGGCAAACGCCGCAAAATCGGACGGCACGCCGGCGACGAAGAACACCGCGTCGCCATCGTTCAGATCGAGCTGCTGGCGAATCGCGTTGGTCCGGTCCGCGCCGATATTCTTGGCGATCGGGCCGGCGCCCTCCCCGTCGCGGAAGAAGATATAGCCCAGGCCCGGCTGGCCTTCCTTCTGGGCCCAGGAATTCATGCGGTCGCAGAAGGCGCGGCTGCCGCCGGATGGCGCCGGCACGGCCCAGACACGGACCTTCGGATTCTTCTCGATCATGCCGGCGAAGATTTTGAAACCGGAGCCCGCGAAATGCGGCGTAACATCCTGCATCTCGATCGGGTTCCGCAGATCCGGCTTGTCGGTGCCGTATTTCGCCATCGCGTCGTCGTACGGGATGCGCGGGAATTCGGCGGTCACCGGCTTGCCTTCGGCAAAATCCGCAAAGATCTCGCGAATGATCGGCTCCATCGTCGTGTAGACGTCTTCTTCCTCGACGAAGCTCATCTCGACGTCGAGCTGGTAAAACTCGCCCGGCAGACGGTCGGCGCGCGGATCCTCATCGCGGAAGCAGGGCGCGATCTGGAAATAGCGGTCGAAGCCGGAGACCATGATCAGCTGTTTGTATTGCTGTGGGGCCTGCGGCAGGGCGTAGAATTTGCCGGGATGCAGCCGGCTCGGCACGAGGAAGTCGCGCGCGCCCTCAGGCGAGGACGCCGTCAGGATCGGGGTCGCGAACTCGAAGAAGCCGGCAGCCGCCATCTTCTCGCGCATGGCGCGGATCACTTCGACGCGGCGCATGATGTTGGCGTGCAGGGTCTCCCGGCGCAGATCGAGGAAGCGGTGTTTCAAACGCACTTCTTCGGACCATTCCGGTTCACCGAAGACCGGCATCGGCAATTCTTCAGCGGCGGATTGGACCTCGAAGTCCTCGACGCGGAGCTCGATCCCGCCGGTCGGCAGGTTCGGATTCACCGTCTCCTTCGAACGGGCGACAACCTTGCCGGTAATGGTGACGACACTCTCGACCCTTGCCCGTTCGAGCTTCTCGAAATGCGGACTTTCGGGTTCGAGAACGCATTGCGTCAGCCCGTAATGATCGCGCAAATCGACAAACAAAAGGCCGCCATGATCGCGCTTGCGGTGGATCCAGCCCGAAATCCGGGCGGTGGTGTCGACATCGCTGGCGCGAAGCTGGGCACAGGTATGTGTGCGATAGGCGTGCATGGCGAATATTCCGTTCGGGGAGCCTGTTGAATGGGACCGGCGCGACATGGCGGAGATGACGGCCCATTGTCAAGAAATGCGATGCGGTTGAGCTGTCACCGGTTCCCCACTGCGCCAAAGAATCAGGTAAGTGTTTCGTTATCTTTAGGTTGTTAGTTAGTGTAGGCTGGGACCGGGCCGCACTAAACGGGGGACCGCCATGCGTGTGCTGATAGTCGATGATGATGACGGCGATGTACTCATCATGAAGAATTGCCTCCACGGCAATGATAATAATGTGGAAATTCTACGCGCCTATGATGGCGGCGACGCGCTGGCCATCCTCTCCAGCGATGACGACGCGCCCGATCTGGTTCTGCTCGACCTGAACATGCCAGGCGTGGACGGCCACGAAACCCTGAAAGAAATCCGCCGAATGCCAGCCCATGAGGTGACACCTGTTGTGGTGTTCACCACGTCATCTTCGAGCAAAGACATCGTTATGGCGTACAGAAACCGCGCCAATGCCTATGTGCAGAAGCCTGGAAGCCTCGCCAGGTTCCGCGAAACCATGGGGGACATCAAAGCGTTCTGGCTACGAACCGCGAAGACGGTTGGTCGCCACGCTCATGCCTGAGACGCCGCGCAATCCCAGCCGCGTCCTACAACTTACAGAAGCCTATGGCGGTGTCGGCTACTGGCAGGTCGACCTGGCCAATGGAACGGTGTTCTGGTCGCGCGAAGTCTTCCGCATCCATGGCGTCGATCCTGCCGACGGGGAACCCGCGCTCGAAGATGCCATCAACTTCTATCATCCCGACGACGTAGCCATGGTGCAAAGCGCCGTCGATGCGGCTTCCGCCGAGAGCAAGCCCTTCCAATTCTACGGCGCGCGCATTGTGCGGCCGGATGGCGGGATCCGGCATGTTTTTTCGCATGGCGAGGTTACCAATGATAAGACCGGAACCCCGATCCGGATTTCGGGGATTTTCCGCGATGTCAGCGACGAGATCGAACGCGACCGGAATCTGAGATCGACCAAATCCCGGCTCGACCTCCTCGTCTCCTCCGGCGTTGGGATATGGGACTGGGACCTCAAGCGCGACAGCGTCTGGATCTCCAGCAAGCTGGCCGAACTGATGGGGCTGCCGGCCACCGAGATTGTGCTTTCGATTGAGGAGTTCATGTCCGGCATGCCGCCCGATGTGCAGGCCGAGGTGCGCGCTCAGCTTGAAGCCCATCTCGAAGACGGCCGTCCGTATCTGGTCGAACATCCCGCCAATGCGCGCGAACGCGGGACGATCTGGCTGCGCTCGCGTGGACAGGCCGAACGCGACGCCGAGGGCCTCCCGCTGCGGATGGTCGGCTGGTCGGAAGATATTACGGAATTGCGGCGCGCCGACGAGGAACGGCGTGTCATCTTCAACTCGGTGCCGTCCATGATCTGGCTGAAGGACGATCAGAACCGTATTGTGCGGCTTAATCAGAAAGCCGCCGAAACGATGGGCGGGAAGATCGAGGATTTCGAGGGCGCCGATACCTATGAGCTGTTCGGCGACATGGCGAAAAAATACCATGACGACGATCTTGCGGTCATCCGCAAGGGCGAGCCGATTTTGGGCATTGTCGAGGAGTATACGCCCGCCAATGGCGAGGCCGGATGGGTGCAGACCGACAAGATCCCGCTCAGCAGCGACGGCAATGCGCTCGACCGCGTCCTTGTGGTCTCGACCGACATCACGGCCATGCACGATGCCGAGCAAGCCGCGCGCGAAAGCGACGGACGATTTCAGCTCGCGGCCAGCGGCGCTTCCGTGGGGATTTGGGATTGGGTCGATATCGGCGGCGACGAGGAAATCTGGTCGGACATATTCTACGAGCTGATCGGCTATGAGCGCGATGAGCTGCCGGCGAGCCTTTCGGCCTTCCAAAGCCTGCTTCATCCCGACGAACAGGACATGACGTTCGCGGCCGTTAATGCCCATTTCACGGAGCGCGTACCCTTCCGTGTCGAATATCGGCTCAAGCACAAACGCGATGGCTATCGCTGGTTCCTGGGCACCGGCCAAGCGTCGTTCGACGATGATGGCAGTCCGCAGCGCATGGTCGGCACCATCCAGGATATTCACGATCGCAAGATCGCCGAGGAAAAGCTGATTGAAACCAATCGGGAACTTGAGCGCTTCGCCTACATTGCCTCGCACGACCTGCAAGAGCCGCTGCGAAAGATCAATCAATTCTCGGCCCTGCTCGAAACCGAATACTCGGCACTGCTTGATGGTGACGGAAAAGTCTATCTCAACTTCCTGATGGATGCGTCCGAACGGATGCAACAGCAAATCACCGACCTTCTCGAATATTCCCGCGCTGGCCGCGCCGCGGTCAATCTGGAATGGGTCGATGTCGAATCCGTCGCAAATACCGTTTGGAAGGATTATTCAGGCTCGCTGGAGGGATTGCACGCGCGCCTGACAGTTTCGGCAGACGGACCGATTCATGCCGATCCGGAACTGCTTTACCGCTTGCTGTTCAACCTGTTCGGAAACTGCATCAAATACCGCTCGACGGAGCGGCCGCTTGAAGTCACGGTCCGTGTCATCAACCAGGGCCGCAATGACGTCGTTGACGTTTCAGACAACGGTATCGGCTTCGATCCGCGTCACCAGCAGGATATTTTCGCGATCTTCCATCGGCTGCATCGCAAGGAAGCTTATCCCGGGACGGGGCTGGGCCTGGCGCTGTGCGAGCGAGTCACGCAATTGCATGGTGGCGAGATTCGCGCAGAAGGCCGCAAAGGCGAAGGCGCGACCTTCATCGCCACCTTCCCGAGGCCACCGGACAGCTAGCGCAATTCGTGCCGCAATACGGCGACAAACAGATCGTTGCCGACCGAGCGGTCCGCCAGCTCGCTGATTCGCGCTTCGAACTTGCGGCGCTGGCCTTCGCGGTACAACCATACTGAAGCACTTGTCGCCAGCGTCCGGCCGTGTTCGAAGAAATCGGTCCAGGCCTGATCCGGATTGTCGGCCATCAGACGCTCTCCGGCTTCATTGGCCCAGAACACCTGACCGAAGGCGTCGACCACCAGGACCGGATCCGCCATCGCCTCCAAAACCGCCTCGAAGCGGTGATCCGACCCGGCTGCCACCGCCGCGGCGGGTGGCGGCGGTTCCGCTGCGGCGAGGCTGGCGATTTTGGCTTCCAACAATTCGGCGCTGACATCCGCCTTGCGGATGTGGTTCAGCGTCCGGCCGCGGCCAAGTGTATCCGAGATCGCGGCAGCTTCGAGTCCGGTCACGAAAAGGATCGGTGCCGAGCTGCACCGGCGGACTGCGACCACATCGAACCGCAATACAGCGGCATCCGGCAAATTGACATCGAGCAAGATCAGATCGACGCGATTGGACCGCAGATGGGTGAGCCCGTCGCTCAACCGGTCGACATGGACGTAATTGCCGATGTCCAGCGAAGACGCGGACAGGGCTCTCGAAACCAGCAACGCATCCCCGTGGTCATCCTCGATGTGAAGGATTGTTAAAGGCTTTGTCGCTATCGCTGCAGTGGTGCTCATTACCATTTTGAAATGGTTTGACGAGTCGATGGGAAAAGCAAGCAAATCAATGGGGTGCTTATGCCGGGCCTGGTCAATATCGAACGCAAAATCCATGTCCTTCATGTCGAGGACGATGATGGCGACGCCTTCTTGACGGCGCGGGCTTTCAGAGCCCACGGGTCCGGGATTGAACTGCATCGCGTGACCGGCGGTCAGGACGCGCTGCAATTCCTGACCCGGTCCGGACCCTATGCCGACGCGCCGCGCATTCGCTGCGTTTTGCTCGATCTGCAGATGGTCAATGGCGACGGGTCCTGGCTGCTCGACCGGATGGCCGAACTCGACCGGCTTGTTGTTCCGCCCACCATCGTCGTGTCCGGTGATCCGGACGGGGTTGTCGAAAGCCGTCAATATCCGTTCGTGAGCTGCTCGGTGGTGAAGCCGGATTCGAATGAAGCCTTCGCCGCCCTGCTCGAGACCGTCCGCCGGATCACCATGATCAGCGTCGGAATGGTTGCCTGACCGGCGTCCGGCGAACGGTCCATCACGCGCATTCCGTCGCCCACCGGCTGGCGTCACCCGACCCGCTTCTGCGGGTTCGCCTTGCAATGACTGCCGCCATCACGCTGTGGCAGGTCCCGCATTCATATCGGGATCATGCCAGGTTCAGGGCCGGAACCGGCGCCGGACAGGGTAAATCCGCCCTGGTCCGGTTTGTTATCCACGGCCTGTGCCGCCGAGTATCCCGAACATTCACCCCGCTTATCCCCAAAACCATGCTCTTTGAGCGATGTAAGTAATTATTCACTTGCATTATCTCGCCAGCACCATTATCGCTTTTGTAAATGAACGCTCACTTACGTCGGAGGCGATGATGGAAACCTATCTCGATGTCACGCTGCTGGAGCGCGGTCCGGAGGATCGCGGCATTACGGGCAAGCCTGGCTCGACCAAGGCGCGGATCGAACGCAACGCCTTGAAATTATTTGCGGCGAAAGGTGTGGACGGGGTGTCGATCAAGGAAATCGCGCACGCTTGCGGGATATCGAATGGTGCCATGTACCGGCATTTCGAAAGCAAGGACTCGCTCGCCCAAACCCTGTTTCAGGCGATCCATGCGAACTTGCTCAATGTGTTGACATCACGCCTTGAACCCGGTGACGACCTGGCCACATCCGTGCGCGCTCTGGTCATGGCCTATTGCGATCTGGCGGAACGCGACCCGGCGGCCTTTGCCTATCACCTCACCGCCCGCAACACCGTGTTGGCGCGCGCCGGCGATGGCGGCGCCGATCCGTCGGACCTGCTGACCCGCCGGCTGGAAGCGGCCATGGCCGCTGGCGACGTTCCTGCCGCCGATCCCGAACTGAAATCCGCGATGGCTTTGGGCGTCGTGCTGCAGGCCGCTGAATACCGGCTTTACGGGCGCATCAAGACCCGCCTCACCGATCATGTCGATGCCTTTGTCGCCGCCATCATGGCGGTCCTGCACAGCCAAGGATGACCGCCATGCGCGCGACGATCTTCAATATCCTGTACTGGACGATTTCCGGCCTTTACGCCGTGATCTGTGCCCTGCTCGCTTTGATTCCAGGCAAGTTCTTCCTGATGCACGGCGTCCGGTCGTATTGCCGCCTGACCGTGCTCTTGATGCGGGTCGTCTGCGGCATCAGGGTCGAGGTGCGCGGCCGCAAACCGAAGAATCAGGCGGTTATCATCGCCGCTAAGCACCAGTCCTGGGGCGACGGCATCGTCCTGGTCGCGAAAACCGGCAATGTGAACTTCGTGGTCGGCGATCACATGCTGAAATTTCCGCTGATCGGCTGGGTGCTGCAGCGTCTCGGCGCGATTGTTGTCAATAATGGTGGCGGACGCAAAGCCGTGGAATCGCTGAAGAATGGCATCGACCGTTCGCAGGCCGAAGCGCGTCCCATCCTCATCTATCCGGAAGGCCATTTGACCGAGGTCGGCACTGGCAAACCCTATCGCAAAGGCGTCTACCGGCTCGCCGCGAAGCTCGACCGGTCCGTCGTGCCAGTGGCGACCAATCTCGGCTGTTTTTGGCCGCAACAGAAATGGGAGAAGCATCCCGGCACGGCGGTGATCGAGTTCCTCACGCCGCTTTCGCCGAAGCTTGACGCCGCCACTTTCATGGCCACGCTGGAAACCACGGTCGAGGCGCACTCGCGCCGCCTGGAACAGGAGGCGCTGAAATGAGTGCCAAGATCGCCGTATCGCTCATCGGCCAACGCCGTTACTGGCCGATGCTCGTGGCGCAGTCGCTGGGCGCGTTTAACGACAATTTCTTCCGCTACGCACTGGTGACCATTGTGGCGTTTCAGGGCGTAACGCTGTTCGGCCTCAACTCGGAAATGCTAGTGCCCATCGCGGCCTCGGCCTTCACCTTGCCGATTTTCCTGTTTTCGGCTTTCGCCGGCCGGATCGCCGACAAGTTCGACCGCACCCGCATCATGCGGTTTGCGAAGTTTGCCGAAATCTGGCTGATGCTGATCGCCGCGTCCGGTTTCATTCTGCGCGAGCCGCTCTTACTCATCATCACCCTGTTCTTCATGGGCGTGCAGTCGGCCTTCTTCGCGCCGGCAAAGAATTCTGCGCTGCCGACCCTGTTGCAGCCGCACGAGCTGGTCGCCGGCAATGCCATGATTTCAGGATTGCTGAACATTTCCGTGCTGGTGGGGATCGGCTTTGGCACCGTGCTGATCACGCGCGAAAGCGGGCCCCTGATCGTCGGCTCGGTGCTGGTGCTGATTGCGGTCACCGGCTGGATCTCGATGCGCCAACTGCCGCCGGCCCCGGCAAGCAATCCGGACATGAAAATCTCGTTCAATTTCCTCTGGGAAATCGTCCGGGTTTTGCGGTCCGCCTTCAAACACCCGCAGGTTTTGCGGCCTTTGCTCGGCACGGCCTGGTTCTGGATGCTGGCCGCGTCCATTGTCACGCTGATCCCGAATTTCGCACGCGGGGTTCTCGGTACCGACGAAACCGCGGTCCTCCTGTTCAGTGCCCTGTTCACGATCGGCGCGGCGGCCGGCGCGATCCTGTGCGGCGCTTTGTCGGGAAAGGGCGACGCCCTGCCCTTTTCCGTGGTCGGCGCCATCGGTCTAGTCGTTTTCAATGTCGATGTCGCGCTGATCACCTGGAACAACCCGCCAGTGCCCGCCGATGCGGAGCTGATCCCGGGGCTCGACTTCGTGCGCGATCCCGCCAACCGGCGGCTGTTGATCGACCTTGTCCTGGCCGCCGTTTCGGCTGGCCTGTTCGTGGTGCCCCTGCAAGCGATGGCGCAACGCCGGTCGCCCGCCAACATGCGCGGTCGATTGCTGGCTGCCGGGGGCCTTCTGAACGCTTTTACCGCAACGCTAGGCCAGTTCACGCTGGCGGCGATCGCCTTCCTTGCTTTGCCCCTGCAATCCGCTTTTCTCTACATCGCCGGTGTCAGCCTGGTGGTGGCGATCGTGGCCTTTGTGCGAATGCTGAAGCTGCGCAGTCAAACCCCCTCGCCAAGCGGCTAGAACGCCGCTAAATGCGAGCCCAATGGAATTGATCACGACCACCCCGCAGCTTGACTCTGCGTGCGATGCGTTGCGCCAGTGCGACTTCATCGCCATCGACACCGAATTCATCCGCGAAAGCACGTTCTGGCCCCAACTCTGCCTGATCCAGGCGGCCGGCGGCGAAACCGAGGTTCTGATCGACCCGCTCGCCGATGGCCTTGATCTGGAACCGTTCTGGGATCTGATGGCGGACGAGCGCGTGATGAAGGTTTTCCACGCGCCCCGGCAAGACCTGGAGATCTTCTTCCACCTGGCCGACGGCCTGATTCCGGAACCCATTTTCGACAGCCAGGTCGCCGCCATGGCGCTCGGCCTGGGCGACTCCATCGCCTATGACAAGCTGGTGCAGGCGGTGTTGAAACGGCCAATCGACAAGGGCCCGCGGTTCACCGACTGGTCACGGCGCCCGCTGACCAAGGCGCAATCCGGATATGCGCTCGCCGACGTCACGCATCTGCGCGATCTCTATCCCACAATCCGTGACCGCCTTGAAAAGGCCGACCGATTGAGCTGGGTCGCCGAGGAGATGGCCATCCTCACGGACCCCGCCACCTATGAGCAGCATCCGGAAAATGCCTGGCAGCGGCTGAAGATCCGCAAGAACAGCGCCAAATGGTTGGCGGTGCTGCGCGCAGCGGCCGCCTGGCGCGAGGAAGAAGCGCAGACGCGCGATATCCCGCGTCAGCGCATTGTGAAGGATGAGGGCCTTTACGAGATTGCCCACGCTGCGCCAGCCAAAGCCGACGATCTGGCCGGCATGCGCGCCTTGCCCCGTGGTTTTGAACGGTCACGGCCGGCTGAACGGCTCATCGAGAAGCTGAAACCGGCCCTGGCGGACCCGAAAGCCTACGCACCCGACGTACCGCCGCCGCCCCGGCGGCCGGAGGGCGCCAGCGCGACGGTCGAATTGCTCAAAGTTCTGCTGAAGCTCGTGGCCGAAGAGAAAAGCGTTGCGGCGCGGCTGATCGCGACCGTGCCGGATCTGGAAGCCATTGCCACCAGCGATGACGCGGATGTTCCCGCTTTGCGGGGCTGGCGCCGAGAGGTTTTCGGAGAGACCGCGCTCGACCTGAAGCGGGGCAAGATCGCACTTGTGCTCGAGAATGGACGCGTAACGGCCAAGCCGCACTAGACGGATTTCAGGGCCGGCGTCAGTTCCAGTGCGTCGGCGAGCTGCTCGAACCGGTGGCGCGCGCGCTCGACCACAAGATCGGTATCCGCCGCGGGTGCGTTCAGGATGAGTTCGCTTTCGCTTCCGGATAGCGAAAAGCGGCTCAGCAGCGCTTCAGACCGCCCCGACAATGCCGCGGCGAAGCGCAAGCCCAACCCGTAAGCCAGGGCATGCTGACGGGTTTCCTCATCGAGGAGGTGATGAAAGACCCGGCTGTCAGCGGGTGTCCGCTTGCCGTCATAGCGATGGTGCAACACCAGTCCCATATAGGCACGCTCCGCATGGGCAACGCCGGCAAACGGGGCAAACAGGGCCAATTCGCGTGCCAATGATGCGCGGTGGTCGGGATGGTGGCGGGCGCCGACATCGCACAGACGCGCTGCGGCGGCGCGGACGAGCGCGCTGCGATTGCCAAAATGTGTATCACGTGCCGCGAACACCGGCTCGAGCCAGGCGGCAATCGCGCGGCCGAAGCTTGGACTCGGCGCGGCCGGCCGCGCCACGGCCTCGGCGCCCGCCAGCAGCGGATCGGCCGACTGGACGGGTTCCGGAAGACGGTCGAACACGGCGCCCTCGCGCAATCCATAGGCCGAAAACACAACCCGGTTGAACTTGCCCGTTTTCATCAACCGCTTCAGTAGCAATCCGGCATAGGGCAGCATGGCGGCGCGCCGCGGAGCAACGCCGGGCGTGCCGGCCAATGACGCCACCGACAGTCGCGCTGCGAAATCCGCGATCTGCTTTGCCGCGCCACGGCTAAGCTGGAACTGGTGTATCACGCGCAGGGGATAGTCAGCTTCCGCGATCGCGAGCTGAGCCAAGGCACGCCAAGAACCGCCGACCGCATAAAGCGTGTCGCCACACTGCCCGAGCACCGGTCCGGCGGCTTTTAGACGCTCGTCTATCCAGCTCTTGGCCGCTTTCCGGTTCTGCATCAGATCATCGGGCGCAGCCAACGGGCCCAATGACACGGTGATACCCTCGCCCGGTGTCGCCCGGGCGACCGGTATGATTTCAAGGCTGGATCCGCCGAGATCCGCGGCGGCCCCTGTGGCATTTGGAATGCCGGCCACCACACCGAGGGCTGCCAGCCGCGCTTCGTCCTTGCCGGAAAGGACGGTAATCCTTGTATCGGCTTCCTTCTTGGCGCGCTTCAGAAAGGCTTTGCCGTCTTCCGCATCGCGCACGGCAGCCGTAGCAAAAACGATGCGCTCGCTGACCCCTTTCGCGTCAAGCAGGATATTGAAGCGGCGCAGCGTACGCAGTGTACTTTCGACGCCTTCCGGATTGAGATTCCCGGTTTCGCCGAGGCCCTTGCCCAGCTCGGCACTGGTCTTTTCGTTGAACACCGGCCACAGCGCCCTTCCCTCCAGCCGGAAATGCACCAGCCGCACGGAATTCGAACCGATATCGATGACCGCGATATCCCGTTCCATCGCGTTCTCCACACCGAAGGTATCCGGCGACAGGGTCAAAGGCGTGGTCCGGCGTAAGGCAGGGTCAGGGGCTGGTCATTCTTCAGCGCCTGACCCCGCCCGGACAGGCTCGGATTGGTCATGAAATAGCTGTGCGCGCAAAACGGTTTGGCGACGTCGCTGACATCAACGCGCTCGTATTCACCATTGCCGCGCATGTACCAGCTTTGCTCCTCGTCATTGAGATTGGCGACCATGATCTGGTCGAGTATCTGCCGATGAACAGTCGGGTTTTGGATGGGACACAGCGTTTCGACGCGGCGATCCAGATTGCGCGGCATCCAGTCGGCTGACGAAATATACACCTTGGCCGAAGCGCTCGGCATGTCTTCGCCATTCGCGAAACAGACGATCCTGGAATGCTCAAGGAAGCGGCCGACGATCGACTTCACACGGATGTTTTCCGACAGGCCCGGCACGCCCGGCCGAAGGCAACAAATCCCCCGCACGACCAGCTCGCAGCGGACGCCGGCCTGGCTGGCACGATACAGCGCATCGATGATTTCGGGGTGGGTGACGGAGTTCAGCTTGGCCCAGATGCCGGACGGCTTGCCGGCCTCCGCATTCGCGATCTCGCGGGCGATCAGCTTGAGCAGGTTCTTCTTCAGGCTGACGGGCGAAATGGCCAGTCTTTCCATGTCTTTCGGACGCGCATAACCCGTCACATAATTGAAAATCCGGCCGGCGTCGCGGCCGAAGGCCGGGTCCGCGGTGAACAGCGCCAGATCGGTGTAAATCTTGGCCGTGATCGGGTGATAGTTTCCGGTTCCGAAATGCGCATAAGTTTGCAGTCCGCCCGCCTCGCGGCGGACCACGAGGCTCACCTTGGCGTGGGTCTTGTACTCGGTGAAACCGTAGACAACCTGCACCCCGGCGCGTTCCAGATCTCGCGCCCATTTCAGATTCGCCTCCTCGTCGAAGCGCGCCTTCAGCTCGACCAGAGCGGTAACATTCTTGCCGCTTTCGGCCGCCTCAATCAGGGCAGCGACAATGGGGGAGTTCTTGGACGTCCGGTAGAGCGTCTGCTTGATCGCGACGACTTCTGGATCCAGCGCCGCCTGACGCAGGAACTGCACGACGACATCAAAGCTCTCATAGGGGTGGTGGACGAGAATGTCCTTGGCCTTGATGGCCGCAAAGCAGTCGCCGCCATAATCCTTGATGCGTTCGGGAAAGCGCGGTTCATAGGGCTTGAAGACCAGGTCGGCGCGATCGTCGGGGATCAGTTGTGACAGCTGCGCCATGCCGAGAATGCCGTCAACCTCGATGACATCCTCTGGCTCGGCCTTCAAATGTTCAATGATGAAGGCCTTGAGGTCCTCCGGCATGCTGGCTTCGATCTTGAGGCGCACGAGGACGCCGCGGCGGCGTTCCTTCAGCAATTCCTCGAACTCGCGCACCAGATCCTCGGCCTCTTCCTCGATCTCGATATCGCTGTCGCGGATGATCCGGAAACCGCCATAGCCTTCCAGCTTGTGCCCCGGGAAGAGCTGGTCGAGGAACATCGAGAAAACGGTTTCCAGCGCCACGAATCGGCGGACCGGAAGTCCCGCCTTGTTCTTGCGCCGGTCGGGCAACTGGATGAAACGGCTGACGCCGGACGGCATCGGTATCAAGGCCGTCATCGGCTTGCCGTTCTTCTTGCGCCGCAGCTTGAAAACCATCGAAAAACCGAGATTCGGAATGAAGGGAAACGGGTGCGCCGGGTCGATCGCCAAGGGCGTGATCACCGGAAGGATGTGCTGCAGGAAATCTTCGGCCAACCAGTCGCGGTCCTGCTTGGATACATCCTCGACATTCATCAATTTCACGCCAACCCGCGTCATCTCGCGCTTGAGCTGTCGCCAACGCATTTGCTGTTCGTGCAGCAACTCACCGGCGAACTGATTGATGCGGCGGAGCTGTTCTGCCGGGGTCAGCCCGTCAATGGACGGTGTGGTGACACCATTCCGGACCTGAGCGCGCAAGCCGGCGACGCGCACCATGTAGAACTCGTCGAGATTGCTGGCCGAGATCGACAAGAAGCGCAGGCGCTCAAGCACCGGATGATCCCTGTTCGCTGCTTCCTCGAGCACCCGTGTATTGAATTGCAGCCAGGACAGCTCCCGGTTCAGGAACCGCTCGGGCGACTCCATCAGATCGGTTCGCGCCGTTTCCATGGGCTCGATCCGCTCCGGCTGGCTGTTTCCGGCGACATCATCCATTACGCAACCTCATCATTGGCTTGCTCGCCCAGCACGCGCCGCGCGACGCCGCGATTGATCGGCGTTCGGCGCGCCAACGCTTCGCGGTCCAGCGCATCGACCAACCGCCGCGCACCTTCTACCGATCGCTCCATACGCGGTATCAGATAGGCAATCAGCCCGTCCACCAGCGGCGACTGGCGATCGGCAAAAAGTTTTGCCAGAAGCCGCGCGAGAAGCTCATCGTCCGGCTCGTCGAGCGCCGCGGTCGGCAGAGCAAGCAGGCGCGACCGCAAGTCCGGAATGTCGGCGTCCCAGCGCGACGGGGCTTCCCGGGCGGTCAGCAGCAAGGCCTCAGCGGTCTCGTTTTGTGCGCGATTGAGCAGATGGAACAGCGCCGTCCGGCTGGCGGTCCGGTCGGCGTCTTCCACGACGATCGCACGATCTGCCGGCAGTTCGTCGAGGGCGGCCTCCAATTGCGAACCGCGGACGATCAAAGCACCGCTTTCTGCCGCCCACATGTGCGCGAGATGCGTCTTGCCTGTTCCGGGCGGCCCGTAAATCGCCAGCACCCGCCCCGGCCAGGCCCGCCATCCCGCAAGGGCCCAGCGCGCCGCAGCATTGGCTTCGCCGTCCACAAAGCTGGCTGCGCTGAAATCTTCTCGCGGCGGCAAGCCTAACGCGAGTTGTTCACCCATGACGGTCTCTTTCTATCGCGACCGGACGACCAGGCCGAGATCGGCATCTTCTTCAAGACGCGCTCCGCGAGCATCCAGTTCACGCTGCAATTGATAGAGCTGCCCTCGGAATTCCAGCGTCATCATGGCGCCCGTCGGAGCGATCGCATCGAGCTGGGCCGAGCGGATCAGCGATGTTCCGGTGATCGCCGTCTGCAGCCGGCGCCATTCTGCCAACGAGCCGTAAAGCACCGAGACGTTGAGCGTCTCCGCGCCGCCACCGCGCACGATCGCCTCGGACTTCCAGGCATTCTCTAGATCGGTGACAAAACGTGTAGCGGCGGCCCGGAAGCTGCCGGTGGCGATGGTCGGCACTTGCTGGCTGCTGGCCTCACCCACCCCGTCAAACGAGAACAGCCGGCCGTCAATGCGAACGCCACCGCCCTGGCGGGCGATCAATACTGCGACACGCGACACGCCATAGGCTTGCGCGACGGATCTGAGCTGGTCTTCATTCATTTCCACCGCGCTGGCGCCATCGATCAGCATACGGCCCGCATCACCCGCGGGGGCGCTGACCGGCGAGAGCGCGTGCTGATAGCCGCCGGTCCGCCATTCGGTCAGCCAAGGCTGTTCATTGATTTCGCCAGTATCCGGATCGGTGGTGTTCCAGAGCCAATAGCTTCCCGAGGCGGTCTGCAGAACCGGCAGAACCAGAATCTCGCGCGCCTGGCCTTCGACGAAGGGGACCCCCAACCCGTTCAGCCAGCGCCGCACGGCGTTGGCCGAGAAACTGACGGTCAGCTCGCCGAGATAGCGGGTCGCGCTGCGCTGCTCGTTGCGAACCTGAAGCCCGCTGATCATGCTCGCGGCGTCTTCGTTCGTGATCTGGGGAATCTGCAGCCGGTCCTCCGGCAAAGTCAGCCGCTCGACCAGGACGCGCACCGCGTCGACCTGACCCTGGCGCATGGCGATCGATTGGGCTTCGAGCGCATTCGACGCCGTCGCATCGATGGGCACGCCGACCACCGTATAGGGCGTATCCGCCGCTGCGATGCCGGACCAGACGGTGACCGCAACAATCGCTGCAAAAATCTGACGCATCATGGCGCGCTTCCCTTCGCTTTGAGCTATACGCCCCGTTATACCCGCCTGAAGCCCGCGGTGAAGCCCGCGACTTGCGTGACGGCTGAGTTTAGAGGAACAGTCGCGCCGCGCCGAAACTGGAAAAGCCGCCATGTCACAGGACAAGAAGAACAGCCTGACCTATGCCGATGCCGGCGTCGATATCGATGCAGGCGATGCGCTGGTCGACCGGATCAAGCCGCTGGCGAAATCAACTGCGCGTCCCGGCGCAGAGGCTGCGCTGGGCGGTTTCGGCGGCGCCTTCGATCTGAAAGCCGCCGGCTATGAAGACCCGATCCTGGTATCCGGCACGGATGGCGTGGGGACCAAGCTGCGGATCGCGATCGAAACCGGCCGGTTCGACACGATCGGCATCGACCTGGTCGCCATGTGTGCCAATGACGTTCTCGCCCAAGGCGCGGAACCGCTGTTTTTCCTGGATTATTTTGCGACCGGCAAGCTCGACCCGGCGCGCGGCGAAGCGATTGTCGCGGGCATCGCCGAGGGCTGCCGGCAGTCTGGATGCGCGCTGATCGGTGGTGAAACCGCGGAAATGCCCGGCATGTATGCCGGAGATGATTTCGACCTGGCCGGCTTTGTGGTCGGCGCCGCCGAACGGGGCACGCTCTTGCCGCGAACCGATGATATGCAGGCCGGCGATGTACTGATCGGTCTCGCGTCATCCGGCCCCCATTCAAATGGTTATTCGCTGATCCGGAAGGTCGTCGAGATCTCCGGCCTGGCCTGGACGGATGAGGCGCCGTTCGCCTCCGGCACATCGGTCGGCGAAGCCCTGCTGACGCCGACGCGGCTTTATATCAAATCCTGCGTGCCATTGATCCGCGAAGGCATGATCAAAGGCCTCGCCCATATCACCGGCGGCGGCCTGGTGGAGAATCCGCCGCGCATGCTGCCCGGCCATCTGGGGTTCTCGCTCGACTATTCCGCCTGGCAGCGCCCCTCCGTGTTCGACTGGCTGGCCGAAACGGGCGGCATTGACGAGGCCGAGATGCGGCGCGCTTTTAACGGCGGCATCGGCATGCTGCTCGCCGTGGCGGCAGAAGATGCCGATGCCCTCGTGGTGACGCTTAACGATGCGGGCGAAGAGGCTTTTGTGTGCGGCGAACTGACCGCAAGGTGACACACCGCGTCGCGATCCTGATCTCCGGGCGCGGCTCGAACATGCGCGCGCTTTGCGAAGCCATGGCGGCGGATGATTTTCCCGCCGAACCTGTGCTGGTCCTGTCCAACCGGCCCGAGGCTGCGGGACTGGCATACGCCGAGTCCGCGGGCATTCCCCGCAAGATCATTGATCATAAATCCTTCAATACACGGGACGCGTTCGATCACGCCCTTGATACCGCCTTGTCGGATGCAAACCCGGATGTTGTCTGCCTGGCGGGCTTCATGCGCTTGCTGACACCCGGTTTCGTCAACAAATGGGCGGGAAAGCTGATCAATATCCATCCCTCGCTGCTGCCGAAATATCCCGGCCTGAACACGCATCAGCGCGCGCTGGACGCCGGCGATTCCGAAGCCGGTTGCACGGTGCATTATGTCGTGCCGGAAATGGATGCCGGCGGGATCATCGGCCAAGCGCACGTACCGATCCTGCCCGGTGATACAGCGGGAACGCTGGATGCGCGGGTGCGGGAGGCGGAGCACGTTCTCTATAAGGAATGCCTCCGCAAATTGGTTACTCAGTCGGCGGCGGATTGATCCGCGCGGCGCTGCCACTGGCTTCCCAGCGAGGCGATCGCCGCCGTGATCATGCCGGCGTCGTCGAGATAGCCGGCCACGGGAATGATGTCCGCGACCGCGTCGGTCGGGAGGATCAAATAGCCCAGTGCGCCCACGCAGGTCGCCTTTACCCAACGCGGCGTTGCCGGATCGCGCAGCAGGCCGTAGAGGCCGCCCGCCTGATCGACAAGCTGGCCAATCCCGCTGATATTCTTCAGCTTGTGCCGGAATTTGCGTCCGCTGTAATGGCGCGAATAATCCATAGCCGCCTCCGCTAATGGCTTGCCGGAAACATCCGGCTAGCGCGCAAATGAGGCCAAATTTCGTTGCGGAACCCGGGAAGCCATGCAGATCACCGAGAGCCTTTTCATCGATGAAAGCGAATTTGAGGAGCGGTTTACCCGCGCTTCCGGCCCCGGTGGCCAGCACGTCAACAAGACGGAGAGCGCCGTCCAGCTCCGCTTTGATGTGACGGCCTCCGCCGCTTTGCCGGAGGCCGTCAAGCAGCGCCTGAAGCGCCTGGCGGGACGGCGGATGACCAAGGAGGGCGTGCTCGTCATCGAGGCCAGCGGGTCTCGCTCGCAAGAGCGTAATCGTACCGCCGCGCGCGAGCGCCTGAAGGCGCTCGTCATCAAGGCCCTGGAGAAACCCAAGCCACGCAAGAAAAGTCGGCCATCCCTATCCTCGATCCGCAAGGTGAAAGAGGCCAAGGCTCAACTTTCCCAAAAGAAGGCGTTGCGTCAGAAGCCGGCGCGCGAAGATTGAGCGACGGACGGAAAAAAAAGCCCGGCGCAATGGCCGGGCTTTGATCTGGGAATGATTGCGGGTTGGTCCTAACCCACGATCTCGTCTTCGGAGAAGAAGAACGGGATTTCCTGGGCCGCGGTTTCCGGGGCGTCGGAACCGTGAACCGAATTGGCTTCGATCGACTCGGCGAATTCCTTGCGGATTGTGCCGTCGGCGGCGTTTTCCGGATTGGTCGCCCCCATCACGTCGCGATATTTGGCAATCGCGTCCTCGCCTTCCAGCACCTGAACCACTACCGGGCCCGAGATCATGAAGCTGACGAGGTCATTGTAGAACGGGCGCTCCTTGTGAACGGCATAAAAGCCCTGCGCCTGCTCCTTGGTCATGTGAATGCGCTTTTGCGCGATAATCCGCAGGCCGGCGTCTTCGATCTTGGCGTTGATCTTGCCGGTCAGATTACGGGCGGTGGCATCGGGTTTGATGATGGAAAAAGTGCGCTGGATCGCCATGGTCAGAACTCCGGTTAGCGGGGAGGTTGGAAGAGTCGCGCGGGCTTATAGACGCCGCATCACCTGTTGAAAAGCGGCGGAGTGCTATCCGGCGGCTTTCAGCGAGAAACGGTCCCGCCAAGCCAGGACGAGATAGACACCCGCCGCGGCATAAAGCGCCGACACGATGATGAATATCCAGCCGGTATGCGCGATGGCATGGGGCGAACCCACCGGAGCGACATACAAAAGGCCCGCGAGGCCCAGCCGAATGACGCCATAAAGAGCGAGCAGGACTCCCCAGGCGCGAACCGCGAATTCGGCTGTCTTGCGGCCAGCAAGGCGTGCGGCCAGCAAAACCAGCAGAACCGCTGAAATGAAAACGAGCGGCAAAATTGAACCGGCGCAAAAATAGATTGCCGCCCGCACCAGGAAAGCAACCAGTGTCAGCGCCAGGACAAGGCTCGGCAGATGCCGGCTCACAATGCCTGCCCGCGCACGGCCGCAAGCAGAACCGCCTGCATCAACCGCGTATTGCGCGCCAGATAGGCGTGATTGAGCGTGTCAGCCGAATCGGTTGGCCGGTGCCTGTGCGGAGAGGAATCGCGCGCCCTGAAGGCTTCGCCCAGACAAATCGCGTCAATGCCCCGCTCCCGGAACGGCACGTGATCGCTTGAATCATACGTCACACGGGTCACGGGAATGCCCATGCGGCTGGCTGCCGCCGCGTAGCGTGGGAACCAGCTATCGGGCGCATCAATCTCGATCGCACCATCATTGTCGCTGTCCCAGCCCGCCATATCGATGGAATGCATGAAATGGATATCCGTGCCGTCATTCAGCAACTGGCGGACGAGTGCGGCGCTGCCGACCTTGCCTTCTTCTTCCTGGTCGAAAAAGGCGAGCATCACCGCGTAATGGCGATACTCCTCCGCGGCGATCGCTTCGGCGATGGTCAGCATGGCCGCGATGCCGCTGGCATTGTCGTCGGCGCCCGGGCTGCCGGCTTCGGTGTCATAATGCGCACCGATCACGATAACCGGCGCGCCGGCGCGGGTGGCCGGTATGGTCGCGGTGATGTTAGTGCCGCTAAAGGGCGGCATGACGAGGTCGAGCAAGGGCGTCACGTTCGGCGCACGGTAGGAACGCCGTTCTCCGGTCAAGCCACGTTGTGCGAGCTCGTCCATCAAGACATCGGCGGCAATGGCGCGTTGGCGCGCCGAGCTGCGGGCGGGTGCGGTCGCGGTCTGAAATCGTTCGATGAAGTCGCGCTGATCTGCTGCCAGCGGGTCCTGCGCGTTCAGGGGTCCGGCCGCCAACAGAGCGGCCACGGCGCCCATTGCCCATCCCTTCACCATCGCATCCTCCCTCATGCGATGGCAAAGGGAACAGGGCTTTGCGGCAACAATGCGGCCCGTGATCCGGTTTCCCGCTGGACGGGCCTATTGCCAGCCGCGGGCGGGCGGGCTAGCGGCAGCCCCATGCTCCACGTTAACGACCTCACCTGCCGGATGGACGGCCGCATCCTGATCGATCAGGCGACATTCCATCTGCCGCCCAAAACCCGGATGGGACTGGTCGGCCGCAACGGGTCGGGCAAGTCGACGCTGTTCCGTATCATCCGCGGAACCTTCGCGGCGGAGACCGGCGATGTCTCGATCCGCAAGGGTGCACGGGTCGGCTCGGTCGAGCAGGAGGTTCCAGGCGGGCCCGACAGCCTGATGGCTGTCGTGCTGGCGGCCGATACGGAACGTGCGGACCTGCTCGCCGAAGCGGAAACCGCCCACGACCCGCACAGAATTGCTGAAATCCAGACGCGCCTGGCCGATATCGAGGCGCATTCCGCCGAAGCGCGCGCCGGAACGATCCTGGCCGGGCTCGGCTTTACGGCGGAGGAGCAGCGGCGGCCCTGCTCGGAGTTTTCCGGCGGCTGGCGGATGCGTGTGGCGCTCGCCGCGACCCTGTTCGCCCGGCCCGACCTCCTTCTGCTGGACGAGCCGACCAATTATCTCGATCTGGAAGGCGCGATCTGGCTGGAAAATTATCTCAAATCCTTCCCGGGCGCGGCGCTGGTGATCAGCCATGATCGCGACCTCCTTAATGCCATGGACAAGATCGCGCATCTGCGCGCAAAGAAGATCACAGTCTATGAAGGCGGTTACGATACGTTCGAAAAGACGCTCGCGGAGCGACAGCGCCTGCAGATGAAGCTGAAGGCGAAGCAGGACGACGAGCGCCGCCATCTGCAGAGTTTCGTTGACCGTTTCCGGGCCAAGGCGAGCAAGGCCAAGCAGGCGCAAAGCCGGATCAAGCGGCTGGAGAAAATGCAGCCGGTGGCGACGATCGTCGAGGACCCGGTCGCGCCCTTCCTTTTCCCCGCACCGCAGCGCGACATGGCCCCGCCGCTGATGCGGATCGAAAACGCCACGCTGGGCTATGAACCGAACAAGCCTGTGTTGCGCGATCTCGACCTGCGGATCGATCCCGACGACCGGATCGCGCTGCTCGGCAAGAACGGCTCGGGCAAATCGACTTTCGCCAAGATGCTCGCCGGGCGATTGGCGCCGCTGGCAGGGCATTTTCGCCATCACAAGAAGGTCGAGATCGCGTTTTTCGCGCAACACCAGCTCGACGTGCTGCCACCCGAAAAGTCGGCTTATGACCACGTGCTCGAACGCATGGAGGAAGCCACCGAAGCGCAACGCCGCGCACGGCTGGCGAGTTTCGGCCTGCCGATACATCTGCAGGAAACGCCGGCGAAGCATTTGTCCGGTGGCGAGAAGGCGCGGTTATTGCTGAACCTGATCGTGTTTGACGGCCCTCACCTGTTGATCCTCGACGAACCCACAAACCATCTCGACATGGACAGCCGTGCCGCGCTGATTGATGCGGTCAATACCTATGAAGGTGCGGTGATCCTGATCGCCCATGACCGGCACCTGATCGAGAGCTGCGCCGACCGGCTCTGGCTTTGCGCCGATAGCGGGATCGCGCCCTATGACGGGGATATGGAGGATTACCGGCTCTTCGTGACCGGCAAGACACCGAAAGCCGAGCGCGGCCGCAACCGCACGGCCACGGACGATAAGTCCGAACGCCGGCGCGAGGCCGCCCAGCGGCGCGAAGAGATCAAGCCGCTGAAACTCGAGGCCGCGAAGTGGGAAAAGGAGACCGACCGGCTGCGCGGCGTCCTGACGGTGATCGATAAGGGCCTCGCGGCCCCGGGCTTGTACGAAAAGGATCCGAAAGCGGCAACGGAGCTGCAGATCAAGCGCGCCAAGGCCGAAGAACTGATCGAAGCGGCGGAGATCAAATGGCTGGACGCGCTTGAACGACTGGAAAGGCTGGAGAACTAGCCGCAGGTGACGTTGGTCACGGTGCCGTTTGCATCGAAACGGATCAGCAGGCGCTCCGCGCGATATTCGCCGCGCGGTTCGCCGTCATGAGCGTACACCTCGAAGGGCTGCGGCAAGGTTTCGAGATCGACATCGGCCACCGGTTGGCCGATCAGCACATTCATGGGCTCGGCCGGGCAGGTGATCGGCTCGATCGCATTGAAGGCGAGATCCGAAGCAAAAACGGCTTCCTGTGAAACGCCCGGCGCCGTCGCGGCCCAGAAGGCCCCTGCACTGACGAGGGTAGCACCCAATAGCATGGCGATATTCGACCGGCCGGACATGGGACAGGCTCCTTCTTCTGCGTATTGCAGGAAGTTAACGCCCTGACCCGGCCGGGGTTCCGCGAAATCTGACTTGGCTAACCGCAGTAGACGCGGACGATTTGACCGCGTTCGTCGAGTTCGAAATTGGTGCGGTCTTCGCGATAATCCATCGTCACCGCCATGCCGGGCCGGATGATCCGATGAGGCCGCGGCAATGTCGCGGTGTCCACTTCATCAATGTCCTGACCCACCAGGTAGGCCAACATGGCCGCGTCACAGCCACCTTCGCCCAGGGCCGGTGTGTCGATGGGAGCGGCGGGCCCGTCGGCCTGAGGCGTCGCGCACGCTGCCAGGATGAGCGCGAAAAGGGACACATATCTCTTCATCGGGTCAGCCTCCCGGTGGCCGGTCAAAATCGCTGCGCAGCCAATGACCGTGCAGCGAGGCGAAGAAAGGATCGATAAACACCCACTCGCCGTCAAGCTGAACAACCTCCACGACCGCCCATTCGATCATGTAGTCATTGACGGGATGATGATCCCAGAACTCGCCCGACGTATAGAAAATGATGAGGTCGGTCCGGATTCCATCTGCGTTGAAATTCCGGTGACTGCGGATGTATTCGATGCCGCCGTCCTCGCGCGAGAGAATGTTCGCCACCGAGGTATATTGCGGATCGTTTTCGCGGTCCGCCAGATAGCCGTCATCGTACAGCCACGCTTCAACCGGTGCGATGAACCCGTCATTGTCGAAGTGCCAGTCGCTGACACCGTGCGCGCGCAGAAAGGCGATATCACGATTGAGAACCGCATCCCGCGTCAGTTCAGCGAAATGTTCGATAGAGCCCTCGCGCGGGCTTCCCGGACCGCAGGCGGAAAGCGCACCCGTCAGCAAGACAATCGCTGTCCAGCGCAAATATTGCATCCGTCCCTCCCCGTTCCGGATAACCGGCATGCCGGACAGCGCGACAGGTCACAACTTACAAATCGGCGAGGATCAGGCTTTCTTTTCCCAGCGCCCCTCGATGGATTGCTGCCAATAGGCCAATGAGCGGCCATCCGCCTTGGCCTGTTTCCAGAGCGCCCGCGAAGCGGCGACGGCGTCTTCGTCGGACGCGTCGAACATGACACAGCAACGCTCGAAGGCGTCAGGGTTTTCAGGCGCGATCCCATCCAGCGTGAACAGGATTTGAGCCTGGTTCAAATTATCTTCCTGAAGCGACAGGAGGACGGGCTGGCGTTCCGGATCGGGCGCATCGGCACGGCCATGCGCGAGGAAGCTGTCATCGCGGCAGGTCCAGAGATGCTGGTCGAGTTCTTTGAGCCGGTCCGGCGAGCCGGCGCGCACGAGTGCCCGCCAGCCCTTATCCAGCGTTTTCTCGAGCAGTTCCGGCAGCGCATCGGCGAGCGTGGTCCGCTCAAGATGATAGAACCACAGCTCGCCGGGCATCAGTCCTAGCTCTCGTAATTATCCCGCACGAAGCGGTCGAGCAGGCGTACGCCATAACCGGTGCCGAAAGTCGGCAAGCGCGGATCCTTGGCGCCCGACCACATGCCGGTCCCGGCAATGTCGATATGAACCCAGGGCTTGTCGTTGACGAAGCGCTGTAGGAATTGCGCGGCGGTGATCGAACCGGCGAGACGGCCCTCGCCGATATTCTTCATGTCAGCGATCGGCGAATCGATCTGGCGGTCATATTCCGGACCGATCGGCAAGCGCCAGACCTTCTCGTCGGTCGCCAGGCCGGCTTTCGTCAGACCCTCGGCCAGCTTGTCATCGTTCGAGAAAATCCCGGCATGCTCGCGGCCGAGCGAAATCAGGATCGCGCCGGTCAGCGTCGCCAGATCGATCATGAATTCCGGATCGTATGTTTTCTGTGCGTACCAGAGTACGTCAGCGAGCACGAGGCGGCCTTCGGCGTCCGTGTTGAGGATTTCGATCGTCTGTCCGGACATGGACGTGACCACGTCTCCCGGACGCTGGGCATCGCCATCCGGCATGTTTTCGACCAAGCCGACGAGGCCGACTGCGTTGACCTTGGCGTTGCGCTTGGCCAGCGTCGCCATCAGGCCGACAACGGCGGCCGATCCGCCCATGTCGCCCTTCATTTCTTCCATGCCGAGGCCCGGCTTCAGCGAGATACCGCCGGTATCGAACGTCACGCCCTTGCCGATAAAGCCCAGAGGCTTATCGCCCTTCTTGCCGCCATTCCATTTCATGATGACGATCTTGCTTTCGGCGACCGAGCCCTGCCCGACGCCTAGCAGCGAGTGCATGCCAAGCTTTTTCATTTCCTTCTCGCCGAGCACCTCGATCTCGAGACCGAGATCGGCGAGCTTCTCGATGCGCTTGGCATAGTCCGGCGGGCGCAGGAAATTCGACGGCTCGTTGACGAGGTCGCGGGCGAGATAGACGCCATCGGCGACCGCCTCCATGCCTTTCCAGGCTTTCTTGGCTGCGGCGTCATCGTCGGTCGACACCGTCAAAGATTTCAGCGACGGTTTCTTGTCGTCGCTGAGCTTGGTGCGGTAATGATCGAAGCGGTAGGCGGCGAGCATTGCACCGAGGCCGAATCGGCCCGCTTCTTCGGCGTTGCCAACGCCTTCCAGATGCACATGCAGCGAAGTCTCGCCCGAGGTGAGCACCGCTTTCACCAGTCCGGCCCCGGCCTGCTCCATGGCATTGCCGTCGGTCTTTTTCTTGCCGACGCCGAAGACGACCAGACGGTCGGCATGGATACCGGAAGGTGCGGTGATGACCAGGGTGTCGCCGGCCGCGCCTTTGAAGCGCGACGCCTTGATCGCGCGGGCGATCGCGCCGCCCGACGCCTGATCGGCGTCCTTTGCTGCTGCGGAGAGTTCGGCCTTGTCGAACGCTGCAACCGCGATCGAGCCCTTTGCCGGCGCTTTCGAAAACTTGATTTTCATGCCTCACCTTCGGTCTGTTTCGGTACGGAGCGCGAATTGCTCCGCGAGCTGTGTCGGCGAAGTGGTATCCGATCAAAGGGTGTTATAGAAGGCCGAAACCGCAACCGTCTGCAGGTCGAATGATTCTCGTACAGCGATACATGTTCCGGCAATTATTGATGCCGTTCGTTACCGCAGCCGTCGCTTTTGCCGGTCTGGCATTGCTCACGCAATCGCTGTCGAATATCGATTTCATCTCGAATTACCGGGAAACGGCGTTCACCTTCGTCAAGGTGACCTTCCTCGCCCTGCCGCAACTGATTGCGCTGCTGTCACCGTTCGCACTGTTCATCGCGGTGCTGGCCGGCCTGTCGCGGCTCTATTCGGACTCGGAAGCGACTGTCGCCTCTGCGTCAGGCCTGTCGCGCTGGGGCTTGCTGTCTCCGGTCCTGCGGCTCGCCTTTCTCGCTGCAATACTGAACCTTGCCGTGAACCTGTTCGTCCAGCCGCTCGCCTATCAGGAAATGCGGCGCAGCGTGTTCGAGTTACGCACCGATATCGCCGCCAGCCTCGTGCGCCCGGGCGAATTCGCCAACCTCGCCGCAGGTGTCACGCTGTATGCACGGGAATCAGACGGTAGCGGACGCATGTCCGACATCTTCATTCACGACTCGCGCGATCCGGACGAAGTCTCGACCTATGCGGCACGCGAAGGCGTGATCGTGCGCGGCGAAGAGCGTCCGTCAATGGTGTTGATCGACGGCAATGTGCAGCAGGTTGACGAATCCGGAGCACTCAATTTCCTGACCTTCGATCGCTACGAGTTCGACCTCGGTGACTTCGTTGATCCGCAGCTGATATTCTTCTTCAAGGAATCGGATCTCTTCCTGCAGGAGCTGTTCTTCCCCAGCGCCGCCTCGCTGGCGCGGGCGCGCGGGGTCGAGCGTCTACAAGCCGAAGCCCATTACAGATTGTCCGGCCCGCTCTACAATATCGCGCTCGCGCTGATCGCGGCGGCGGCCTACATGGCCGGGTCGCACTCACGCTTGGGCAATACCCGCAAGGTCGTAGCCGCGGTGGCTGCCGCCCTGACCGTCCGCCTGCTTGGCTTTGCTGCGCAGGCCGCGGCCACCGATGATACGGCGTTCAACTATGTGCAATACGCCATCCCGCTTCTGGCCATCATTGCATCTTTGACGCTGATCTGGTGGCGCAAACCGAAGCCGGCGCGATATGCGGCGCCGGAGCCGGGAGTGCCGGCATGAATTTCAAGATAAGCCGGCTCAGCCGCTATCTGGCGCGGCAAATCCTGTTCGGCCTGCTGGTTTCGGCAGGCATTGTGGCGACCATCATCATCCTGGTCGATTTCGTCGAGCAATCGCGGTCCATCGGGACTCGGGTCGACATATCGGCGTTCGACATTCTGCTGCTGACCTTGATGCGCGCGCCTTTGCTGCTGGAAGAGACGCTGCCCTTCATTTTCCTGTTCGGTGTGCTGTTTGCCCTGTTCCGGCTCAATCGCCGCTCCGAACTCGTCGTCATGCGCGCATCGGGCTACTCGGCCTGGCGGATCGTCAATCCGGCGATCGTGATCTCGCTGGTCCTCGGCATTCTCGGCGCAACACTCCTGAATCCGGTCGGGTCATCGCTGAATGCCCAGTTCGAAGCGCGGCGCGATGCCTTGACCAATGTCGATACCGAGCAGCTCCAGGCGCAACAGATCTGGCTTCGCGAAACAACATCTGACGGTTTCATCGTCATCTCCGCCGGGCAGCTTGAGGAGAATGTCCGCGAATTGCTGCAACCGGCTTTCCATTTCTACAACACCAATGAGGCCGGCACTCCCGATCTCGACCGGCGGGTGTCGGCCGAGACGGCGCGGCTCACGGCCGGTTTCTGGGCGCTGGAAGGCGCGGTGGAATTGGCGCCCGGCGCCGAACCCGTCGAACTCGGCGATATTTCGCTGCCGACCTCGATCGACCGGCAATCGCTTTTCGAGCGCATCCGTTCACCGCGGGGCGTTTCGTTCTGGGATCTTCCGGGACTGATCGCGTCAGCGGAATCCGCAGGGCTGGCGGTCGAACGCTTCGAATTACGCTGGCAGGGCTTGCTGACCCTGCCCCTGACCTTGATCGCCGCGAGCCTGATCGCCGCGGCGGCCACATTGCGCCTCTACCGGTTGGGCGGCGCCGCTGCTTTCGCGCTGACCGGCGGTGCGGCCGGCTTCCTGGTCTATTTCGTCCAGGAAGTGCTCTACACGCTGGGCGAGAACGGGACTTTGCCACCGCTGACCGCGGCCTGGGCGGCGCCCTTGCTGACAACCCTGCTCGCGCTCGCCTATATCGCCTCGACGGAAGATGGCTAGCAAAGCAACGTGGACGGCCTGGAGCGAAGCGGCTAAGTCAGTGATCTGGGCGGGGAATGCCTTGGGGAGTTTTTAATGCGGTCTCTGCTTTTGTCTGCGGTCTATGTCACGGTTCTCGTCCCCGGCATATCCGTCGCGGCGACCTGTGCGATGTCGCAAGACGACCAGAGCGGGCTCCTGACCGCCGGAAATCCCGACGAACCAGTTTATATCGAAGCCGACACGCTGATCGAAGACCGCGATCGCGGCAGCTATATCGCGCGCGGCAATGTCGTCGCGCGGCAAAATGGCCGGACCGTTGAGGCTGATGAGCTGGAATATCGGCCGGGCGACAATCGCGTCATCGCGCGCGGCAATGTCGCCATCTTCTCCGACAATGCTCCGCCGCAATATGCCGACGAGATTCAGCTCGACGATGCGTTGGGCGAAGGCCTTGCGGTCGGGTTTTCAACCCTGCTGGAAAACAATGGCCGGGCCGCCGCCGCGTTCGCGGCGCGGCGCGCCGACGGCTCGCTAGAGCTGACCAACGCCTATTACACCGCTTGCCGGATCGGAACCGATGGCGATGCGCCGACCTGGCGTTTGCGCGCCGCCCGCGCCGTTCAGGATACGGAAGCGGAGATGATTTATTACCGCGACGTGCGGCTGGAAGTGCTGGGTGTTCCGGTCGCGTATGCACCGGCTTTTGCGCATGCGGACCCCTCGTCCGACCGGCGGTCGGGACTCCTGTTTCCGGCGTTTGGGGTTTCATCGCGCCTCGGCGCCTTCTACGGCCAGCCCTATCTGTGGGCGATTTCGCCCTATCAGGACCTGACCCTCACGCCGCGGATTATGGCCAATGCCAATCCGCTGATCGAGCTCGAATACCGCAAGCGCTTCTGGTCCGGCGATCTCGGATTTGAGACGAGCTATACGCGCGAACGCGATATCGACAGTGACGGTGAATTGCTCAATGACGCCGAGCACCGCTGGCATGTGTTCGGCGGCGGCGAGTTCGATCTAATGGAAGACTGGGTCTGGGGCTTCGGCGTCCAGTTGGCTTCCGGTGATTTCCACTTGCGGACTTACGACATCAGCGAGGTTTACGATGAGTATCCCGGCGTGCTGGAGCCCGCCCCGCGGCGGCTGATGAACCAGCTTTACGTGCAGGGGCGCGGCGAGCGGTATTATGCCGAACTCATCGGGGCCGGCGTGCAGAGCCTGCGCGAGAACGAAAACGACGACCGGCTGCCCATTATGGCGCCCCTCGGCGAGATGCGGATCACCTATCCGGCCGGCGAAGCGATGGGACGTTTGCGTACCGTCGCCTCGACCGCCGTACTGACACGTGATGACGGCGTCGATTATCAGCGCGCGTCGGCCTCGGTGGACTGGCAGGCCCAGTTTATCGCTCCGGCAGGGCTCGTCCTTGAGCCGTTCGCTGCCGGCCGCGCGGACTATTTCAGCTTCGATGATGTGCCCGGCGCCCTGCCGACCGATCCGACCACCGAGGAGTCCTTCGGCCGGTTTCTCGGATATGCCGGCGCAGAGCTTAGCTGGCCGCTCATCTCATCCTCGGGCGGTGCCGACACCATTCTCGAGCCCATGCTGCAGGGCCTCATCGCGAGCGATGCGAGCGAAGCCGACCGGATCATCAATGAGGACAGCCAGACCGCCGAGCTGGATGAAACCCTGTTGTTCGACCACAACCGGGCGACCGGATACGACCTTTGGCAGGACGGTACGCGGCTGACCTACGGTCTGCGCACAACAACATTCTGGGGCGAAAACAATCGCCTGCGCGGCTTCATCGGGCAGAGCCGCCGCCTTGATGGCGATCCGGTGTTTGCCGCGAATAGCGGGCTGTTCGAGGATGAATCCGACATCATCGTGGCTGGCGAGGTCGATCTGGGGAGTTTCTCGGTGGGTGCGCGGACGCGGATCGACTCCGATGACGGCACATTGAACCGGCTTGATCTGAATGCCAGCTTCACGAGCCGGCGTTTGACAGCGCAGGTCCGCTATTTCGGATTTGCCGATTCCCTTGGGCGCGCCGGCACAAGCGAAGAGCTCTTCCTGACCTCGCAGATCCACCTGACCGATAATTGGAGCCTGGTCTACAATCTGCGGCGCGATATCGATGCCCAGGTGGATCGGCGCGAACAGGTCGGTTTCCGCTATCGCGATTTCTGCACCGATCTTGAAGTTCTTTATCAGCGCGAGAACCTGAATGTCGGGGATTTGGGGCCTTCTGAATCGATTCAGGTCCGGATCACGCTGTTCACCCTTGGAGGCGTCGGCTCCGAATAGCAGCCCGCCGCCGCGACGCGCCGTTGCGTCGCGCGTGACTATCGGTATTTTCGAGCGCGAACAGACACGTATCGGCAAAAGTATGAAACGCAGCCTCACCGCATTCCTTGCCCTGGTGACGACCCTTTTCGGCGGTGCCGTCCATGCCCAGCAGGTAGAAGGCATTGCCGCGCTGGTGAACGATTATCCGATCACCACGATCGACGTGCGCAACCGCATGCGCCTGATCATTGTGTCCTCGGGCGTTCAGCCCAGCGAGCAGGACCTGTTGCGCATTCAGCAGGAAGCGCTGCGGTCGCTGATCGAGGAAACGCTACAGATCCAGGCCGCGCTGGAATACGATGTGGAAGTCGAGCCGGCCGAGATCGATGCGGCCATCGCCAACATTGCCGTCCAGAACAATGCCGATCCGTCGCAGATCGCCAACGAACTTGCCGCAAGCGGTGTCGATATCTCCACTCTGCGCCGCCAGCTCGAGGCGGAGATCGCCTGGCAGATCATTGTGAGCGGCGTCTACAGCAACCGAATCCGGATCTCGAACGAGCAGATCGAAGCGACGCTTGAGCGTGTCGCCGCGACCGCGGCGCAACCTCAATACCGCATCGCCGAAATCTTTATCGAGATACCCCTGTCGGCCGATGACTCCCAGGCGCAGCAGCGTGCCATCGCGGTGATGACGCAACTCTCGCAGGGCGCGCCTTTCCAGTCGGTTGCCCAGCAATTCTCGGATGCCCCGTCGGCCGCAAACGGCGGCGATATCGGCTGGATGCTCGAAGGCCAGATGCGCCCCGAAGTCGTGCAGATTGCGCGCATTCTCCAACCCGGACAGCTGTCGCGGCCCTTCCGGGTCCCGGGCGGGCTGATGATCATCGCGCTGATTGACCGCCGCGAAAGCTCGGCCACGCTGCAATATCAACTCATTCAGGCGACTCTGCCCGCAAGCCGTATCAATGACGAAAGCCGGGAAGATTTCGCGGATGCCGTGTCGCGGATCCGGTCGTGTGCTGGCATTGATGCCGCACTCGCAGGCGTGGACGGCGCGTTTTCGTCCAATCTTGGCGACGTCTCGCACGACGCCCTGCAGGCCGACATCGCAGACCGCTTGTCCAGTCTCGGCGAAGGCGAAAATACCGGCCTGCTCGATACCTCGGCGGGCTTGCAAGTATATTTTGTGTGCGACCGGACGATCGGCGGACCCGGCGTTCCCTCACCCGATGACATTGAGCGCCAGTTGCGCAATCAGCAACTCTCTTTGCTCGCGCGCCAGTGGCTGCGCAATCTGCGCCGCGACGCGACTATCGAAATCCGCTAATGGCCGCGCCGCTGGCGGTCACAATGGGCGACCCGGCGGGTGTCGGGCCGGATATTACGCTGGCCACCTGGCAGGCATTGAAAGCCAGTGGACCGGCATTCTTTGTGGCCGGCGATCCCGCGCTTTATGGCGATCATGCCGTCGCGATCGCCGAGCCGGAAGAAGCACAAGGGCTTTTCAATACGCACATTCCGGTGCTGCCTTTCCCGTTGCCGTCGGCAGCCATACCCGGCCAGCCCGATGCCGCCAACGCGCCGGCTGTCCTTGCCTCGATCGAGCAATCGGTCGCCCTGGTCCGGGCCGGCCAAGCCTCGGCCGTGGTGACCAATCCGATCGCAAAATCCGTGCTGTATACCGCCGGTTTCCGCCATCCGGGCCATACCGAATTCATCGCCGACCTGACCCGAAATATCGACCAACCGGGTCCGCGCGGGCCGGTCATGATGCTGGCCGGAAACCTCCTTCGCGTGGCGCTGGTGTCCATTCACAAGCCGCTCCGCACGATGCTCGACGAGTTGTCGGTCGATGCCATTGTACACACCGCCAAGGTCACAGCGGCCGCGCTGAAGTGGGATTTCGGGATCGCTTCGCCGCGCCTGGCTCTCGCCGGACTCAATCCGCATGCCGGAGAGGCGGGTTCTCTGGGCCGTGAGGAAATCGAGATTGTTCAGCCCGCAGCCGAGCAGCTAAGAGCCCAGGGCATCGATATCAGCGATCCGATGCCGCCGGATGCGATGTTTCATGCCGAAGCCCGCGCGCAATACGACGCCGCGGTCTGTCTCTATCACGACCAGGGGCTGATCCCCTTCAAGGCGCTGGATTTCTGGAGCGGCGTCAATGTCACGCTTGGCTTGCCGATCGTCCGGACGTCGCCCGATCACGGCACGGGTTTTGACATTGCCGGCCAGCGGATCGCGAAGCCCGACAGCCTGATCGCGGCCATCCGCATGGCCGCCGATATGGCTGCCCGGCGATCGTCATGAGGGAGCTTCCGCCGCTGCGGGAGATGATCGCCGAGTACGGGCTCAGGGCGGACAAGTCGTTTGGCCAGCATTTCCTGCTCGACCTCAATCTGACGGCCAAGATAGCCAGCCTTTGCGGTACCGTAACGGATGCGGTGTTGATCGAGGTTGGACCGGGACCGGGCGGACTCACGCGGCCACTCCTGGCCTTGTCGCCGAAGCGCATGGTGGCCCTGGAAATGGATGCCCGCTTCATTCCAGCGCTCGAAGCGACGGGTGACGCCTTTGACGTGCCATTCTCCGTGATCCAGGGCGACGCGCTGAAGGCCGACGAGGCCGGCATCGCCGCCGGCGAGCCCTGCGTTATTGCTTCCAACCTGCCCTACAATGTCGGCACCGCCCTGCTCATCAAATGGCTGAAGGCCGACCCGCTATTCTGGCGGCGCATGGTCCTGATGTTCCAGAAGGAAGTCGCCGAGCGTGTGGTTGCCCCGACCGGCAGCAAGGCTTACGGGCGGCTGGCGATCCTGACGGCCGCCGTCGCTTCGGCCCGCATCGCGCTGAAAGCCCCTGCCCGCGCCTTCACACCGCCACCGAAGGTCGACAGCGCGGTGGTGGTCTTCGAGCCATTGGCCGACGACAAACGATTCCGTGACCTTGCCGCGCTGGAAGTCGTCACCGAAAGCGCGTTCGGTCAGCGCCGGAAAACGCTCCGTAAAAGCCTTGGGGTTGCTGCCGGCAAGGCTGGTACATCCGCGGAAGCGCTTCTAACGGCTGCCGGGATCGATCCGGGCGCTCGTGCAGAAACGATTTCGCCCGAAGGCTTTTTCAAGCTCGCTGAGGCGTGGCGGGCCGCGCGGACCTAATCGCGTTCTCTCATCAACTCATCGACGAAACCGCGCAGCCAGGGCCGCCGGGCGCGCTTCAGGCGCTCGGCTTTCAGGATCAATTCAAGCTCTTCGAGCGCGCCTGAGAAGTCCTCATTGACGATGACGTAATCGTATTCCTCCCAGTGCGATATCTCGTCCTCGGCGCGCTGCATTCGGCCGTTGATGACATCGGTTGAATCCTGGCCGCGCTTGCGCAGCCGATCTTCGAGCAGCTTCATCGAGGGCGGCAGGATGAAGATCCGGACCACATCCCGCGGTGCTTGCTCGGCGAGCTGTTTGGCGCCCTGCCAGTCGATATCGAACACCACGTCACGACCTTCCGACAATGCGTCCTGCACCGGGCCCTTCGGCGTGCCGTAATAATTGTCGAACACCTTGGCGTGCTCGAAAAAATCGTCGCCCTCGAGCCGCCGCTCGAATTCAGCGTGATCGACGAAGAAATAGTCCTCGCCATCCTTCTCACCGGGACGCGGAGGCCGCGTGGTGGCCGAAATGGACAACACCACATCGGGATGATGCATGATCAGGCGTTTCGAAAGTGTCGTCTTGCCGGCGCCCGACGGGCTCGACAGGGCCAGCATCATGCCGCGGCGGCCACCCCTGTAACGGGGCGCCTTGGGGCGATCATTCGACATTCTGAACCTGCTCCCGGAACTGATCGACCGCGGCTTTCAGCGCCAACCCGATACGGGTCAGCTCGGAATCACCGGACTTGGAGCATAGCGTGTTGACCTCGCGATTGAACTCCTGGGACAGGAAATCGAGCTTGCGGCCCACCGGCGAGCCGCCCTCGATCAGTTCCCGGGCACTGACGAGATGCGCTTCCAGCCGGTCCAGTTCCTCGCGGATATCGGCTTTCACGGCCAGAATGGCGGCTTCCTGCGCCAGCCTGTCCTCGGGCAGGTCGCGGCCCAGCAATTCGGCAAGCTTGGCGCGGAATCGCTCAAGCATCTGCTCGGGCCGGTCAGCGGCCAGCTGAACTGCGGTTGTGCGCAATGCCGCAATCTCATCGAGTACGGTGAGCAGCATGCCCGAAAGGGCTGTCCCCTCGTCGTGCCGCGCGGCCGTCAGTCCTGCGAGCGCTTCGTCGAAAGCCTTGAGGATCGCGCCTTCCAGTTCGTCGCGGCTTTCCTCGCTACACTCGTCATCGCCCGCAAGAACGCCGCGCACGGTGAGCAGTCCATCGAAGGTAGGCCGCTGGGCGCGCCCAGCGGCGACATAGGGCTGTGCCACCTCGATCAGGGCGTCGATCAGATCATGATCGACCGACGGTCCGGCAACGCCGGCATCGCGGGCCACGGTGAGGCTGGCTTGCAGCGAGCCGCGATGCAGCGCGGCCTTGGTGCGATCCCGGGCCGCGAGTTCCAGCGCGTCATAGCCGGGCGGGGTCCGGAACCGGACTTCCAGGCCCTTGCCGTTGACGCTCTTGATCTCCCAGCCAATGGTCCAGGCCTCGTGCGTGGCGGACGCCCGCGCGAATCCTGTCATGCCGGACAGCGCGGCCATCACCGGCGCTCCCGTTCGATCCGCCGCCAATTCGCGACATTCCGCTGATGCTCGCGGTAGGTCTCGGCGAAGGCATGCCCGCCCGTCCCGTCAGCGACGAAGAAGAGATAGTCGGTATCCGGTGGGTTCAGCACCGCCGCGATGGCATCGCGGCCGGGATTGGCGATCGGCGTGGGTGGCAATCCATCAACGAAATAGGTGTTGTAGGGATTGTTGGCATTGTCGAGTTCCGAGCGGCGAATCCCGCGGCCCAGGGGCTCGCCCTGCGTGATGCCATAGATAATCGTCGGATCGCTTTCGAGGCGGATGCCACGGCGCAGCCGGTTGACGAAGACAGAGGCGACCAGCGGACGCTCCGATGCAACGCCGGTCTCCTTCTCGACGATTGACGCCAGGACGATCGCCTCTTCCGGCGTTTCGATCGGCAGATCCGCCGCGCGGTCCGGCCAGAGCTCGTCGAGCAGAGCCTGCTGATCCGCGCGCATGCGATCGAGAATGTCCTGTCGGCTATCGCCGCGGTGGAAGCTGTAGGTTTCGGGCAGCAGGGTGCCCTCCGCCGGTATCTCTGAGATCTCGCCGGTGAGCACCGGATTGTCGGTGAGAATGCGGACGATCTGGGCACTTGTCCGGCCTTCCGGCGCGGTGACGAAATACTGGATCGTGTCGCCTTCACGCAATTGCGTATAGATGTCGAGCATGCTGGCCCCGGCCGGTATGGCATATTCGCCGGCCTGCAGGTCGCGGTCGCCGCCATCGATCGTCACCCAGACGCGGAAGACGCGCGCATCGGATACGACGCCAGCCGTTTCCAGCTGCTGGGCGATAGCGATCAGCCCTGATCCGCGTGGCAACAGGACCACGGTTTCCTCGGTGGCGGGCCCTTCCTCCGCAACCTCGTTCTGGAGCCAGGTCCAGGCCAGCCAGGCCGCACCGCCTGCCAGAATCAGGCCTGCGGCGATCAAAATCAGCAGGCCTGTCAGCAGCCGGGCCAGAACGCCTTTTTTCTTTGCGGGTTGCTTGTCGGTCATGACGGCGGTCATTCGACGGCGCGGAAAATGACCGACGCATTGGTGCCGCCAAATCCGAACGAGTTCGACAGAGCCGCGCGGACCGGTTTTTCAACCGCGGTGTGCGGGGCCAGATTGATCGGCGTTTCAACCGAGGGATTGTCCAGGTTGAGCGTCGGCGGACAGATGCCGTCGCGGATCGCGAGAATCGAGAAAATCGCTTCCACTGCCCCCGCTGCGCCGAGCAAGTGCCCGACGGAGGACTTTGTCGACGACATGACGATATTGCCCGCGTGATCGCCGAACAGGCGTTCGACGGCTTTCAACTCAATCTCATCGCCCTTCGGGGTCGAGGTGCCGTGCGCATTCACATAGTCGATGCCGGACGGTGTCATGCCCGCATCTTTGAGCGCCGCCTGCATTGAGCGGAAACCGCCATTGCCGTCTTCGGCCGGTGCGGTGATGTGGAAAGCGTCGCCGGACATGCCGTAGCCTGCCACTTCGGCGTATATCGTGGCGCCGCGCGCTTTTGCGCTTTCATACTCTTCGAGCACCAGAACGCCTGCGCCCTCGCCCATCACGAAACCGTCGCGGTCGCGATCATAGGGCCGGGAGGCTTTTTCCGGCGTGTCGTTGAAGCCGGTGGACATGGCGCGGGCCGCGACGAAGCTCGCCACGCCCAGCCGGCAGATCGCCGCTTCGGCGCCGCCTGCCAACATCATGTCGGCATCGCCGTATCTGATCATGCGCGCGGCATCGCCAATCGCATGGGCGCCCGTCGAACAGGCTGTGACGACCGCATGATTTGGGCCCTTCAACCCATGGCGGATCGAGACCTGGCCCGAGATCAGGTTGATGATGATGCCGGGAATGACGAAGGGCGAGATGCGCCGCGGACCTTTCTCCTTTAAAAGGATCGAGGTCTCGTAAATGGTGCCGAGTCCGCCAGTGCCCGAGCCGATGAGGACGCCGGCGCGTTCGGCCTGCTCCTCGGTTTCGGCTTTCCAGCCGGAATGTTCGAGCGCCTGATCGGCGGCGGCAATGCCGTAGAGAATAAACTCGTCGATGCGCTTTTGCTCGCGCGGCGACATGACGGCGTCGGCATCAAAGGCGTGCGGATCGTCCGCACCGCCGCCGCGGCCGTCCTGTCTTGGAACAATGCCAGCGATCCGGCTACCCAGATCGCTGGCATCGAAATGTTCGATCGGACGAATGCCCGAAGCCCCGTCGATCAGACGTTTCCAGACAGGCTCTATCCCGCAGCCCAGCGGCGATACGATGCCCAGCCCGGTAACGACGACGCGGCGCATAATGATCCGTGCTTAGCCGGTTTTCTCTTTGATGAATTTCACAGCATCGCCGACCGTTTGGATGTGCTCGGCGGCATCGTCCGGAATTTCAATATCGAACTCTTCTTCGAACGCCATGACGAGCTCGACATTGTCGAGCGAGTCAGCGCCCAGATCATCGATGAAGGAGGCGTTTTCCGTGACCTTCTCTTCTTCGACGTCGAGATGCTCGACCACGATTTTCTTCACTCGGGCAAGAACGTCGGACATAAGCGATTCCCTTCTGCAATCCTTCGCAAAACCTTAGGCGGGGCTGGATAATCCGTGAAGCACCGATGACATGCACTTCATCCCCTCAAGACCGGAGAGCGGCACCTAGCATGCCCTTTTCAGCTTGGCCAGCCGCCATCGCTCCCGGTCTTATCCCTTCTAGATCATGGCCATACCGCCATTGACGTGCAAGGTCTGGCCCGTGACGTAACGGGCTTCCGCACTGGCGAGATAGACAACAGCGGCGGCGATGTCGTCTCCGGAGCCGAGATCGTTCATCGGGATTTTTGACAGGATGGCGGCGCGCTGATCGTCATTCAGCGCATCGGTCATCGGCGAGGCGATGAAGCCTGGCGCCACACAGTTCGCGGTCACGCCGCGCGCGGCCACTTCCTGGGCCAGCGATTTAGTGAAGCCGATCATGCCGGCTTTCGAGGCGCAGTAATTCGCCTGTCCCGGATTGCCCATCACACCGACGACAGAGGTGATGCCGATGATGCGGCCATGGCGCGCTTTCATCATGCCGCGCAGCGCCGCGCGAGACAGCCGGAAATAGCTTTCCAGATTGACCTTGAGCACCTGCTCCCAGTCCTCGTCCTTCATCCGCATCAAAAGGCCGTCCTTGGTGATACCGGCATTGGCGACCAGGATATCCAGCCCGCCCATCGCTTCGGCGGCCTGCTTGGGCAGGGCATCGACCGCTTCACCGTCCGAGAGGTTGCAAGCCGTGGCGTGAACGCGCTCGCCGAGCTCGGCCTTCAGCGCGTCGAGCTTTTCCTGCCGCGTGCCGGAAATCGTGACCGTCGCGCCCTGAGCGTGCAGCGCGCGGGCGATCGATCCGCCAATGCCGCCGGTCGCACCGGTCACAAGCGCGGTTTTTCCTTCGAGTGAAAACATCGGTTCTATCCTTTTAGCGAAGCGGCGAACGCTTCCAGATCGTCGGGCGTGATGAGCGCGGTGCCGGCCGCATCGGGAGCCGTCCGGCGCAGCATGCCGGTCAGCACCTTGCCGCCGGCTTCCGCAAACTGGGCAATGCCGCCTTCGCCCGCCATCCATTCGACGCTCTCGCGCCAGCGCACGCGGCCGGTGACCTGCTCAACGAGCAATTTGCGGAGGGCGTCCGGATCGCTTTCCGGACGGGCGCGGACATTGACCACCACCGGCACTTTCGGTGCCGCAATGTCGGCATTGGCGAGCGCTTCGGCCATCGCATCCGCCGCGGGTTGCATCAAAGAGCAATGGAAGGGTGCGGAGACTGGCAGGGTCATGGCGCGTTTCACGCCCCGGCCCTTGGCAAACTCGATGGCGGCATCCACCGCAGCAGCCGCGCCGGAAATCACGATCTGGCCCGGTGCGTTGTCATTCGCGAACTGGCAAACGCCGTGCTGCGCGCCGGCATCGGCGGCCGCCTGAGCGGTTTCTGGATCGGCCCCGATCAGGGCCGCCATGGCACCCTCTCCCACCGGCACCGCCGCCTGCATAGACTTGCCGCGCAATTTCAGGAGTTTGGCAGCATCGGTGATGGACAGTGACCCGGCAGCGGCCAAAGCGGAATACTCGCCGAGCGAATGCCCGGCGACATATTTCGCAGCCTCAACGCCGATCCCGAACTGGTCTTCCAGCACGCGCATCACGGCAAGCGAGGCGGCCATGATCGCCGGCTGCGCGTTTTCCGTCAGGGTGAGGTCTTCTAGCGGGCCGTCCGCCATCAGGTGAGAAAGCTTCTGGCCGAGCGCCTCGTCGACTTCGTCCAAGACGGCCTGGGCGGCGGGATAGGCGCCTGCCAGCTCGGTACCCATACCGACGGCCTGCGAACCCTGTCCCGGAAATACGAATGCCAGCGTCATTGTCTTGCGCCTCCTCGTCACTCTGGAGGCTTCGATAAACAGCGCGGCGTCTTTAATCAATCGTCAGAGGTCAGCCAAACGATCGCCTCGTCGCGGTTGCGGAACACACGGGAGTTCAGACCGGGCCCGGATGTCGCCAGCATCTCGAACAGTTTGATAATACCCAGATCGAGATCCTTCTCGACGAGGATCGCCTCCTTCAGCCCGGCCATCGCGCCCGAGCGGGCTTCCTTCATGGCGGGGATCAGAACATCCTTGTAGCCCTCGAAGGTGAAATCGCTGAAATCGGCATCCGCCGACGCAATGCCGAGAATCTGTGTCGACTTGTTGAATTCAGGGCGGGCCATGCATTCGGGTATGTAGGCCGCAATCTCCGCGACGGTCATCTTGCCCTGGGTGCGCATCTCGAAGACGTTCACATCGTCCAGGTATCGAATGGTGTAGGGCATCGCCCGGTCCCGCAGCTAACGCTCTCGAAAGCTGCCTGTTTCAGACAGCCAACTTAACATAGATCGTTTTCAATTGTAGGCAGTCCATCGAAATGACCACATCATGCGGGCGGGTATGGGTTGACGCGTCCGGTTCCTTCAAGCGTTAGAAGCAGGCCGAATACAGTTGGGAGCACGCCATGCGCCGCAAACCACCGCTCGCTGTCCGCTTTCTCTATGTCGTGCTTTTCCTGGCGGTTGGCGGAAGCGTTCTGATGGGCATCGCCTTGTGGGCCGACCCCATCAAGCGCTGCGAGGAACGCGGCGGCACGTTCCATATCGCCGGACGCTGGTGTGAGGAAGCGCCAGAAACCCCGTGAATTGTCACCGCGTCTCGTTTTGGCTAATTTAGGCAAATTAGCTAATCTGGGACAAGGCCATGAAGACCTACACGGCGACCGAGGCGAAAAACAAGTTCGGACAATTGCTGGATGATGCCCAGCGCGGGCCGGTTCGTATTGAAAAACACGGACGGGCATCGTCCTATGTGGTGTCCGAAGCCGACTATGAAGTCATCCAGGCGCAAAAGGAAAAAGCGCTGAAGGACATTCTCGACGCCAGCCAGCGCGATATCGATGCCGGGCGGACGGTTCCCATGGAACAGGTCCACGCCGAGATTCGCGAGATGCTCGAACAGGCCAAGCTAAATGCCGAGAGTTGACTATTCGGAGCGAGCCAGAGCGAACATCAAGCACATTGGCCGTTATACCATTCTGAATTGGGGCGCCTTCCAGGCCGACAAGTATGTGGGTGAGCTTTTGCAGCGGATCGAAAAGGCCATGGACTGGCCTGAAGGAGCGCCAGAAATAACCATCGGCGGCGAAATCATGCGCAAGCTGACTGTCGGCCATCATGTCGCCTATTATTCGATCGAACCGGACCGGGTGCTGATCCGGGCCATTTTGCATTTCAGTCAATTGCCGGACCGGCTGCGCGATTAGCCCCGCCCCACTTGCCACCAATCAGCCTTTCCTGTAAGAGCCGCCGCTTCGAACGGATGCGGTCCTTTCTCCCGCTTGTAACGTGCGCACAGGGCGCATGGGAAAAGGAGCCACCGCGGCACGGCCCGACCCTTCGGCCACGCTGCGCCGCACCCGCCAGAGAAGGGAGTACTCACATGGCTCTTTACGAGCATGTCTTTATTGCGCGCCCGGACATTTCGCCGGCGCAAATGGAATCGCTGACCGAAGAAATCCGCAGCCTCATCGAGGAAAAGGGCGGCAAGGTCGGCAAGACCGAATACTGGGGTCTGCGCAACCTCGCCTACCGCGTGAAAAAGCACCGCAAGGGGCATTACGGCCTCCTCGACGTCGATGCGTCTGCCGAGATCGTCAGCGAACTCGACCGGCGTCAGCGCCTTTCCGACGATGTCATCCGTCACATGACGGTGCGCGTCGACGAGCACCAGGAAGGTCAGTCGGCCATCCTGTCGAAAAAAGATGACCGGCGCCGCCGCGATCATCGCAACTAGGCCGAAGGAGACACGCAAATGTCTGATCTGAATATCTCGAATATTCCGGCCCGCCGCCCGTTCCAGCGCCGGCGGAAAGTGTGCCCGTTCTCCGGTGAACATGCGCCGAGGATCGATTACAAGGATCCCAAGCTCTTGCAGCGCTACATGTCGGAAAAGGGCAAGATCGTCCCGGCCCGCATCACCGCGGTTTCGGCCAAGAAGCAGCGTGAACTGGCCCGCGCCATCAAGCGTGCGCGTCAGCTGGCGATCCTGCCCTATGCGGTCGATTAAGGAGAGATACGATGCAAGTCATTCTTCTTGAACGCGTCGATAATCTGGGCGCCATGGGTGAAGAGGTCACAGTGAAGCCGGGCTATGCCCGCAACTTCCTCTTGCCGCAGGAAAAGGCGCTGCGCGCCACCGAAGCCAACCGCAAGCGTTTCGAAGCGCAACGCGAAGCTCTCGAGAAGCGTAATGCCGAACGCCGCGATGCGGCCGCCAGCTCGGCCAAGGGTATCGATGGCGAGACCTTCGTCATGATCCGCCAGGCCGGCGAAACCGGTCAGCTTTACGGTTCGGTCAATACGCGTGACATCGCCGAGGCGGTGTCCACCGATGAGGTCAAGGTCAGCCGCGCGATGGTCGTGCTCAACGATCCGATCAAGACGCTCGGTCTGCACGAGATCGAAATCAAGCTGCACGCCGAAGTGACGATCACCGTCACCATCAATGTCGCCCGCTCCGAAGAGGAAGCCGCGCGGCAGGCGGCCGGTGAAGACGTGATCGCGGCCCAGGCCGAGGAAGACCGCGCCATCGCCGAAGCGCAAGCCGCCGAGCTGTTCGAGGCCGGCGCCGAGCCGGAAGACCTTGTTGCGGCTGAAGAAAACGCCGAAGTCGAAGCCGAGGCTGCGGCTGAAGCTGACGAGACAGGCGACGAAGAGAAGGCCTAGCCCTTTTCGTTTCTGTACGGATAAAAGGCGGGCCGCTTCGGTCCGCCTTTTTTCTTGCCCTGCGACTCAAGTTATCCACAGATCGGCAATTTTCTGTTGGCGAACTGAAAAAGCTCAATGTCAATTGAAAAGACCGGCTTGTGACGTATTAGGACTTCGTTAAGAACCCTCTCATGGCATTGCATGACCTCCCCCATCCGGAAGACACCAGCGCGGACGCCGCCCCGCACAATATCGAAGCGGAACAAGCTTTCCTGGGGGCGCTCCTGTATGACAATGAGGTGTTGCACCGGGTCAGCGACTGGCTGAGGGCCGAGCACTTCTACGACCCGGTTCATGGCCGCATCTACCAGGCTACATCCGATCGCATTCAACGCGGCGCCCTCGCCGATGCCATTGTTCTTAAAACGGATTTCGAGCGCGATGGTGGTCTGAAGGAGATCGGTGGCGCGGCCTATCTGGCGCTTCTGCTGGAGAGCGCGTCGGACTCGGTCGCGGCGATTGAATACGCCCAGCTGATCTATGATCTGGCGCTTCGCCGCGCGCTCATCCGCGTCAGCGCGGAGCTCTCGCATGAAGCGACAGAAGCCACGCCGGAGACCCATGCCCGCCTGTTGATCGAGAGCGCCGAACGCAAGCTGTTCGAGCTGGCCGAGACCGGCGGCAATCAGCGCGGCTTTGTCAGCTTCAAGGAAGCGCTCACCGAATCTGTCGAGATGGCCGCGGCCGCCTATGAACGCGATGGCGGCCTGTCCGGGATATCCTCCGGCCTGACGGCCATGGATGAAAAACTCGGCGGTCTGCACTCGTCGGACTTGATCATCCTGGCCGGCCGGCCGTCGATGGGGAAAACCGCGCTGGCGACCAATATCGCCTTTGCGATTGCGCGGGCCTATCAGTATTCCACCCTGCCCGATGGCGCCAGGAAAACCGAGAAGGGCGGCGTGGTCGGTTTCTTCTCGCTGGAAATGAGTGCCGAACAGCTCGCCACGCGTCTGATCGCGGACTATACCGGCATTCCAGGCTACCAGATCCGGCGCGGCGATATTGACCCCGCGCAATATGAAGAGATCCGCGATGCGGTGCTCGAGATCCAGGGATTGCCATTATATATTGACGACACCGGTGGTCTCTCGATCGGGGCGCTGTGTGCCCGTGCGCGGCGATTGAAGCGCCTGCATGGCCTCGATCTCATCGTCGTCGACTATCTGCAACTGGTAACCGCTTCAGCGTCGAAGGCCGGCCAGGGCCGGGTGCAGGAAGTTTCCGAAGTCACCCAGGCGCTCAAGGCGCTGGCCAAGGAATTGTCGGTGCCGGTGATCGCCCTGTCGCAGCTCTCGCGCCAGGTCGAGCAACGCGACGACAAGAAGCCGCAACTGGCCGACCTCCGGGAATCGGGCTCCATCGAACAGGACGCCGACGTGGTAATGTTTGTTTACCGCGAGAGCTACTACAAGGAACGCGAGAAGCCGAAGGACGGCACGCCGGAATATCTCGCCTGGGAAGAAGAATTCCGGCAAATCGAGCGGCGCGCCGAGGTGATCATCGGCAAGCAGCGTCATGGCCCGATCGGCACAGTCGACCTCGCCTTCGATGCCGCCCGCACGAAATTCTCGGACCTCACGCGTGATGATCGCTATGAGAGCATCGCGCATTAAGGCGCATTCCGGATAGACAACTACGGGTTGAGTCGCTATTGTCCGATCGCATCAGAATTCCGCTGGAATTGCGAATGACAAGGAGCTTCGATTGAAGAAGGGTGTCATCCATCACGTAACGCCGAATATCAACGGCGGATGGAGTGTACGAAAATCGGGCGCCAGCAAGGCCATCCGCGTTTTCAAGAACAAGGATGACGCCATATCCTTTGCGAACCGGATTGCGAGAGATTCCGAGACGGGGCTCTTCATCCACAAGCGCGATGGCAGGGTCACGACATTCAAGACGTTTGAGAAAAAGCGCGCTTGATGACGTTCGAGACGAACGTTTTCTACAACTGCCCCTTCGACAAAGACTACAAGCCGATCCTCGAAGCGGTCGTATTCTGCCTGAAATACCTGCAACTGACTCCTCTGCTTGCATCGCAGGAGAACGATGGAGGTGAAAGCCGGGTCGACAAGATCTGCCGCCTCATCGCTTCGGCCAAATACGGCATCCACGATCTCTCGCGTATTCGCGCAAAGAAGAGGGGCGAAATTTTCCGGCTCAACATGCCGTTCGAACTCGGCATCGATTTCGGGGCCCGCCGACTGTACTCCGAAAAATATGGTGACAAGTCACTTCTGATTCTAGGAATCGAACCGTTTCGCTATCAAGCGGCGCTGTCAGATCTCGCGGGATCCGACATTCGCTCGCATGCGGGCCGGGCCACTGATGCTGTCGAAGAAGTGCGGAACTGGTTCTCGGCGAGACTGCCAGGCGAGACACCGGGGCCCTCTATGATCTGGGGGCGGTACAATGATTTTCGGGGCGAGAATTACATCCGATTGACTGAGCGGGATTTCAATAACGCGCAGATCAGCCGGCTGCCGATTTCAGAATTGATGTCCGACATGGACGATTGCTGCAGGATAATCGCTAACATCGGTTTTCAAGCGGTGAAGTGATTCGTTATGGCGCGTGGAGACAGCCAGTTCGTTTGCCAGTCCTGCGGGGCCGTCCACGCCAAGTGGGCGGGCCAGTGCAGCGATTGCGGCAGCTGGAACACGCTGGTCGAGGAAGTCGCTGCCGCGCCGCTTGGCACTCAGGCGAAACCCCGCAAGGCCGGGCGCCGCGGCGGATTGGAGCTTCTGCCATTGGCCGGCGAAGGCGGCGAACCGCCCCGCCATGAAAGCGGCGTCGCCGAGTTCGACCGGGTTTGCGGCGGCGGGCTGGTTCCCGGGTCGGCGTTGCTCGTCGGAGGCGATCCCGGCATCGGCAAGTCGACGCTGCTCTTGCAGGCGGTCGCCCAGCTCGCCGGATCGGGTGCCAAAACGGTCTATGTATCGGGCGAAGAGGCGATAGATCAGGTCCGCAGCCGGGCCCGCCGCCTGGGGCTGTCCGATCGGCCCGTCGCGCTCGCCTCGGAAACCTCGGTCGAAAACATTTTGGACGGGCTGAAGTCGGAAAAGCCTGACATTGCGGTGATCGATTCCGTGCAGACGCTGTGGACCGACCAGCTGGCGGCCGCCCCGGGCACAGTCGCCCAGGTCCGCGCTTGTGCACAGGAATTGGTCCGCTTCGCCAAAAAATCCGGCTGCGCTGTCATTCTGGTCGGCCACGTCACCAAGGACGGGCAGATTGCCGGGCCGCGCGTCGTTGAACACATGGTCGACGCCGTGCTCTATTTCGAGGGCGACCGCAGCCATCAGTTCCGCATCCTGCGGGCCGTCAAGAACCGGTTCGGACCGACCGATGAAATCGGCGTGTTCGAGATGGGCGATGCGGGCCTGCGCGAAGTGGAAAACCCTTCTGCCCTGTTCCTTGATGATCGCGGCGAGCCGACGCCGGGATCGGCCGTGTTTGCCGGAATGGAGGGCACACGTCCCGTGCTGACCGAGATCCAGGCGCTGGTTGCGGCCTCGCCGCTCGGCACGCCGCGGCGGACGGTCGTGGGCTGGGATTCCGGGCGGTTATCCATGGTGCTCGCCGTGCTCGAAGCCAGATGCGGGCTTTCTTTTGGCGGACGTGACGTTTATTTGAACGTGGCAGGCGGCTTGAAAATCGGTGAACCGGCCGCGGATTTGGCAGTGGCAGCAGCAATCGTGTCTTCCGCGCTCAACGCGCCCATTCCCGCCGACGCGGTCGTGTTCGGTGAAATCAGCCTGTCCGGAGATATCCGCGCCGTGGGACGCAACGAATCGCGCCTCAAAGAAGCGGCCAAGCTGGGTTTCGCCCAAGCGCTGGCGCCGATGTCGGCCAGCGAAGGCGCGCCGCCCGTTAAGGTCCGCGGCCTTGCCGGCGTGACCGATCTGGTCACCACCATCAGCGCCTGGCGGCAGGAGGATTAGATGATGGGCGGGCTGACACCGATTGACGGCGCCATCCTGCTGTTCATCGCCGCCTCCGCCTATCATGCGCTTGTGCGCGGTTTCGTCAGCGAAGCCCTGTCGATGACCGCCGCCATCGTTGCCGCCATTGCCGCGCTGTGGAGCCGGCCGCTATTTGTCACGCTGACCGATGATTTCGTGCCGGCCGGCTGGATCGCCAACCTGGTGACGCTGGGCGTGGTGTTCACGCTCGTCTTCATGGCCGTCAGCTTTCTGACGGCACCGATGCGCGCCAATGTGAAACGGGGCGACGAAGTCGGGTTTCTGGACCGCACGCTGGGATTTTTCTTCGGCATTGTCCGGGCTTTGTTGGCGCTCGGCTTTTTTCTCATCCTTTCCAGCCTGGCCAATTCGGGACAGCCGCCCAGCCAGCTCACGGATGCACGCCTCTATCCGCTGGTGAACACCTCGGCGCGGCTGCTGCAATCGCTGGCCCCCGGGGATTCGCGTATTGGGCAATCTGACCCTATATCTCCCGCCGACTCACCGGCGCGGCGGAACGAGGAATCGTATGACGACCGGGACCGCGACCGGCTTGACGATCTGATCGGCGATGCCAGCGAGGATGATGACGGATGAGATTTCCTGCTCCCCCGCTTCCCTATGATCCGGGCTCGGATCATCTAAGGGAGGAATGCGGCGTCTTCGCCGTTCACGGCGCCGAGGATTCGGCGCTGATGATCGCGCTCGGCCTGCACGCCTTGCAGCATCGCGGGCAGGAAAGCTGCGGCATTGTCACCCATGACGGCGCACGCGTTTATGCCGAGCGGCACATGGGTCTGGTCGGCGAGCATTTCGCGGAAGGCGACACGCACAAGCGATTGCCCGGCAAGATCGGGATCGGCCATGTGCGCTATTCGACCTCCGGGGCGACCGTGGTCCGCAATATCCAGCCGCTCTATGCCGATGTACGCGGTGGCGGAATCGCTGTCGCTCATAATGGCAATCTGACCAATGCGCGGACGCTGCGCGACGAGCTGGTCTCGAGCGGTGCGATTTTCCAGTCGACCAGCGACACGGAAGTCATTCTGCAGATCGCCGCGCGGTCGGCGCGAACCAGTTCGACCAAGCGTTTCCTGTCCGCCCTGAAACAGATCGAAGGCGCGTTCGCGCTGGTGGCCCTGGTCAATGGCAAGCTCGTCGTGGCGCGCGATCCATTTGGCATCCGGCCGCTCGTCCTTGGCGAGCTGGACGGGGCTACGATCGTCGCCTCGGAAACCTGTGCGCTCGACGTCATCGGCGCGAGCTATGTGCGCGATGTCGAACCCGGCGAAGCGATCATCGTCAGCGATGAGGGCATGAAGTCGGAACGCTTTGCGCCGACACGGACCGCCCGCACCTGCGCCTTCGAATACATCTATTTCGCGCGGCCCGATTCCGTCATTTCCGGGATCAGCGTCTATGAGGCGCGCAAGCGCATGGGCGCGCAGCTCTACAAGGACGCCCCGGCGGAAATCGATGTGGTCATACCGGTTCCGGATAGCGGCGTGCCGGCCGCGCTCGGTTATGCCCAGGCAGCGGGTGTGCCCTACGAGATGGGCATCATCCGCGGTCACTATGTCGGCCGGACCTTCATCCAGCCGACGCAGGCGAAACGGGATCTCGGTGTGCGCCGCAAACACTCCGCCAATCCGCCCGTCATCAAGGGCAAGCGCGTGCTGCTGGTCGACGATTCCATCGTGCGCGGCACAACCTCGCGGAAAATCGTCGAGATGATGCGCGAGGCCGGCGCGACGGAAGTGCATTTCCGGTCGGCCTGCCCGCCGATCAAGTTTCCGGATTTCTACGGCATCGACATGCCGAGCCGGACCGAATTGATGGCCTCGTCGCAGGAATGCGAGGACATGGCGCGCGCACTGAAAGCCGACAGTCTCGGCTTCCTGTCGCTCGACGGCCTCTATGAGGCGGTGCTCGGCGCCCCGCGCAACGACAAGGCACCGCAGCTCGCCGATCATTACTTTACCGGCGAATACACCACCCGGCTGCTCGACCATGAGCGGGCAGCGTCCGACAAGGACCGGCAACTTTCCCTGCTGGTTGATGCGTGAGATCCATGATGTTGAATGACAAGCTGGCGCTGGTTACCGGCGCATCGCGCGGTATTGGCCGCGCCATTGCGAAAGGTCTCGCCGCGGAAGGTGCGCATGTCATCGTGACCGCACGCACGCAAGGCGGGCTCGAAGACCTCGACGATGAAATCAAGGCCGCGGGCGGCAAATGCACGCTGGTGCCGCTTGACCAGATGGACCCCGAGGGCATCGAGAAGCTGGCGCAGATCGTCGACGAACGCTGGGGCAGACTGGACATTCTGGTCGCCGCTGCCGGTCAGCTCGGCGAACTGACACCAGCCTCACAGGTTACGGCCAAGACCTGGAACGAAGTGCTGGGCGTTAATGTGATCGCGCCGGCGCGGCTGATCCGCGCATTCGAACCGCTGTTGCTGAAGTCCGACGGCGGCCGCGCCGTTTTCCTGACATCCGGTGCCGCGAAGTCCTGCCGCGCCTATTGGGCGCCCTATGCGGCCAGCAAGGCGGCGCTCGATGCGCTGGTGACGTCGTGGGCGGACGAGCATGACAAATCGTCCTTGCGCATCAATCTCGTCAATCCGGGGCCGATGAAAACGGCGATGCGCAAGAAGGCCTTCCCGCAGGAAGACGAGAGCAAGCTGGCCAAGCCGGAAGACATTTTGCCGCTGGTCCTGTCGCTGGTCGGCGATGACACAACCCGCCATGGCGAGTGGATCGACTTTCCAACGGAGGGGTAGGGCTAAGAAGTTGGATTTCTCCCCCCGTTCACGGGGGAGTGTCGCGAAGCGACGAGGGGGGCCTGCCCCCTCCGCCTCGCATCCGCTCGGCACCTCCCCCGCAAGCGGGGGAGGAAAATCACTGCCACCTCACCCCTTCGCGCAGGGATTCTTTCCTGACTTTCTGTTCAGCCGGATCGGGACACCGGACGCCTTAATCCTCTGAAACAAAACGTAAAACCTGTGTCCGGACACGATATTTGTATTTCCGGGCACGTATTCGGTTACATTTCGATCTGGGAAACGCCATCTGGATTGAGCCATGAAAAATGACGATCCGAAACAGCGCGAGCCGAAAAAGACGGTCTCGATCGAAGTTCGTGTCAGCGAGGAGGACAAGCACGCCTTCTGGGATGCCTGCCGCGCTGCCAATCAGCCCGCCAGCGCCGTACTGCGCCGCCTGATGGGATTGTTCGTGGCTTTTCGAAATCTAAGACAAAGGATGTTTGCCATGATGACCCGCGTTTCCCGCCGCCCCGTCAGTGCGGCACTGGCCGGCCTGGCTTTGGCCGTCAGCCTGTCGCTCAGCCTCTTGCTCGCCCCCGTCGCCGCCGCCGATGTCAGGTTGACCTACCAGGTCGTCGTCGAGGACGGAATCGGTCAAATCGTCTCGCAAGGACAAGCTGTCTTCGACGTCCATGCCGGGGACGCCGACATCATCAGCGATACGCTCGGTGAAGACGTTCGCTATGCCTTTGCGGCGCAAGCTTGCGATCCCGCGACGGAAACGTCCTGTGCCGAAGGCGGTGCGATGGTTCATTTCAGCATCTGGGAATCCCGGAATGGCGAAGATGTCGTCGCGATTGAACGCGGCATTGCCGTCGTGCCGAGTGGTGAAACCCGGTTCGAAACGGTCCTGAGCGATGGCCGCGTCCTGTCCGTACTTTTCCTGCCTCAAGCGTGATTGCGCCGGGGCGCGGCGCCGGCCCTATTTCTTCGCGTAGGGGTTTTTCTGCGATTTCACGATCAGCCGGATCGGCACGCCGGGCATGTCGAACGCCTCACGGATGCCGTTGACCAGATAGCGCTTGTAGCTTTCCGGCAGATCGCCGGCGCGCGAGCACATCAACACGAAGGTCGGCGGGCGCGACTTGGTCTGCGAGAGATAGCGCGGCTTGATGCGCTTGCCCTGGACGGCGGGCGGCGGATGGCGCGCCGTCATCTCCTGCAGCCAGTCATTGAGGTCGCGGGTTTTGATCTTGGCGGACCAGTCGCGGTGCAGGCGGGTGACCGCCGGCATGATATCCTCCAGCCCCTTGTTCTTGATCGCGGAGACCGGGATCAGCGGCGCGCCCTTGGCCTGCGGCAGCAAGCGTTCGAATTCGTACTGCAATTCCTTTAGGGCTGCCTGGCGGTTGGGGACGAGATCCCATTTCGCCAGCACCATGACCAGCGCCCGCCCTTCGCGCAGCACAAGGTCGGCGAGCGTGAGATCCTGTTTCTCGAACGGGTGTTCGGCATCGACCAGCAAGAGCACCACTTCGGCAAACTTGATGGCGCGCAGCGTGTCGGCCGCGCTCATGCGCTCCAGGCGGTCATTGACCTTGCCCTTCTTGCGCAGGCCGGCCGTGTCGTGCAGGCGCACGCGCTGGCCGTCCCATAGCCAGTCGACGGCGATGGCGTCCCGCGTCACGCCGGCCTCCGGTCCGGTGATCAGGCGGTCTTCGCCGATCAGGGCGTTGATCAGGGTGGACTTGCCGGCGTTCGGCCGGCCGATCACCGCAATGCGCAGCGGCGGCTCGTCCTCTCGGTCCTCGTCAAGGCGATCATAATCGCCGAGCTCTTCCGACAGGCGGACATGGAGATCGCCCATGCCTTCGCCATGGGAGGCGGAAATGGCTACCGGTTCGCCGAAACCGAGCGCATAGCTCTCGGTAATACCCTCCATGCCGGCGCGGCCTTCGGCCTTGTTGGCCACGAGGATGACCGGTTTACCGGCGCGGCGGATGACATCACCGAATGCCTGATCGAGCGCCGTAATCCCCTCGCGCGCATCAATCACGAACAGGCAGACATCGGCCTCACGCAGCGCGGCGTCGGTCTGAGCGCGCATGTCGGTGCCGAGCTTGGTGGCATCGGCGTCGTCAAATCCGGCGGTATCGATCAGGCGAAGCGGAATATCGCCGAGACGCCCCCTCGCCTCGCGGCGGTCGCGGGTGACGCCGGGGCGGTCGTCGACAATGGCCAGCGGCTTGCCCGCCAGCCGGTTGAACAGGGTCGACTTGCCAACATTCGGGCGGCCCACCACCGCAATTGTGGGGACAGCCATGACGATTAGCGCAGCGCGATCAGGCGCGCCTCATCGGTCACGACGTAGATCGTTTCGTTGACGATGATGGGCGCGATGAAGACCGGGTCGCGGAGATTCATCTCGCGCAGCACCGATCCGTCGGTAGCCGACAACACGACGGCGCGGCCGTTCGAAGCGGCCAGGAACAGCCGGCCACCCGCCAGAACCGGACCGGCCCAGGCCAGACGTTCGCGGCGGCTCTGCTCGCGCTGATAGATCTGCAATTGCGTGATCCAGCGGATTGTGCCGGTCCGGCGTTCAAGGCAAACCACTTCGCCGTCCGTGGTCACCAGGAACAGGAAGTCGCCCGCAACCCATGGCGCATGAAGCCCGCCGGCGGGCTGGGTCCAGATGCGTTCACCGGTGCGCAGATCGAACGCCGCCAGGATGCCGGAATGGCTCATGGCATAGACCTGATCGTCGACGATGACCGGGCTGCCGGCGACATCGTTGATCGCGGAGATTGGCGTCAGCCCCCCCTGGCGGGTCAGCGCGTCATTCCAGATCGGGTTGCCGTTTTGCAGGCGCAGCGCCGTCAGCTCGCCCGACGCATAAGGCGCCACAACGGTTTCGCCATAGACCGCGACGCTGGGCGCCGTGATGAGCCGCGCCGGCTCGGCGATGCCCTGGTGGTTCCAGATCACCTCGCCATTGTCCTGGTCGATCGCATAGAGCTCATTGTCGTCGGTCGACACGAAGACATTGCCATTCACCGCCGTTGGCGAGGAATGGAACGGCGTCAGCGAGCTCGTGCGCCAGATCTCGGCGCCGTTCGTGGCGTCAAGCGCGGCCAGGAATCGGCGGCCGGTGTGCACGAAAAGACGGCCATTGTCGTAAGCCAGCCCGCCGCCAAAACCGATCCGGTCGCGCCGGTTGTCGGAGCGGATCCGCTGCTCCCAGATCTCGCGGCCGGATTCCGGATCGAGCGCATAGACACGGTCGGCGGCATCGAGCACGTAGATCCGGCCATCGGCGAAGATCGGGCGGGCATTGATGCGGCTGGAGCGGTCCGAGCCTTCGCCAAAGCGGCGGCGGAACATGATGTCGAGATTGCCGCTCGCCTGCGTGTGCTGCATGGCGTGGGTCGGGTAACCATCGGGCTGGGCCCAGATCGTATTTGCATACGCCGTCGGCAATTCAATCGGCTGAAGCGCGGCTTCCGGATCGGCCTGCAGGGATTGTTCGAAGGACAGGATCGATACGCGGTCGTCGATAGCCGGCGCGTTGGGATCGTCGGTTTCCGGCGCACGGAACACGTTGAAACGCGAAGCAGTTTCCGACACGGATGAGCAGGCCGCGAGACCAAGCAGCGCGACCAGAAGCAATGCGCGGGCGGATTGAGTCAGTGTCATCGCGTCAGTCCTGTCCGTCATCATCATTGGAAGTGTCGAGCACGGCAGCCGCATCGGGCTGCGCCGGGGAATCTACCGACAGGCTCGCCGCCGCGTCGGACTGTGTTTCGTCCGCTGCATTGAAATTGAACTGCGGTGTTTCATCATCCGCCGAAGCCGGTGCCGCGTCAGCTTCCGGCGCGGCGGTTTCGTCCGTTCCGCCCTCGGTCGCCTCAATCCGGTCGATCAGCGCGAGCGCCGCCTGGGCGCGGGCCGCAACCGGCAAGCTCAAGGCGTCCAGATCATTCGCGATGGCTTCGTATTCCAGCCGCGCCCGCTCAAGATTGCCCGTGTCGAAGGCTTTGGCCGCCACCACTTCCATCGCCAGCAGGCGGTAAGGGCGTTCCGGCTGCATGGTTTCGCCGAGCCGGTTATCGAGATCATCGGTCGAAAGTTCGTCGAACAGGGCCATCGCGGCTTTAACGCGCGCGAGATCGGCGAAGGCCTGCACCGTGAAGCGCTCGGCAGCCTGCTCGAACATGTATCCGGCACCGGCATTATCGCCGTTCTGCAGCAACAGCTCGCCGCGTTGCATGAGGGCCAGTCCGGCATAGCCCGGCGAGGCCTCGTCCACGAGCTGCTGGAGGGCAAGGTCGGCGTCGTCATAGCGTTCCGCTTCGACGAGATCGAGTGCCGCGAAATACTGATCCGACTCGCTCCATGCGGACTGCCGCTGGAGATAGGACCATCCCTGCCAGCCCGCGGCGCCAAGCACGACCGCCAAGGCCGCGGCGAGCGCCAGCGGCCCCCATTTGCGCAGGAGTTCGTTATACTTGTCCTTGCGAAGTTCTTCTTCGACTTCGTGGAAGATATCGGCCACGGAAAAACGCCCTGATTTCTCTGGTCAATTGGTGCGGGACACTAGCCGCGCCGATGCGCAGCGGCAACCGCGCTTAGCCGTTCTTCGGCTTGAAGGAATAGGTTTCCGCAGCCGCTGGAAAGGCACGCGATTTGACATCGGCGGCGTAAGCCTTGACGGCGTCTTCGACGATGTCCGTCAGGCGGGCGTAGCGGCGCACGAATTTTGGCGTCCAATCGAACAGGCCGAGCATGTCCTGGGTGACGAGTATTTGACCATCGCACGTTGCCGAGGCGCCAATGCCGATGGTCGGCACGTGCACCGCCTTGGTGATGTCGGCCGCCAGATCTTCCGCCACGCCTTCGATGACAATGGCAAATGCGCCGGCAGCATCGGCTTCGCGGGCCTCGTGGAAGACGCGGGTGCGTTCCATGTCATCGCGCCCCTTGGCTTTGAAACCGCCTTCATTAAGCGCCGCCTGCGGGCGCAGGCCGACATGCCCCATCACCGGGATGCCGCGTTCGGTGAGAAAGCGGATCGTGTCGGCCGCATAGGTACCGCTCTCGATCTTCACGGCCTGGGCACCGGTTTCCGCCAATACACGGGATGCGCTCGCGAAGGCCTGCTGCGGCGATTGCTCATAACTCCCGAAGGGCAGGTCGATCACGACCAGGGCCTGCTTGGCGGCGCGCATCACTGCCTTTCCGTGCAGGATCATCATGTCGAGCGTGACGCCGATCGTGGAATCGAGTCCGTGAACGACCATGCCGAGACTGTCGCCCACGAGCAGCAGATCGCAATGCGGATCGAGCAATCGCGCCATCGGGGCGTCATAAGCCGTCAGGCAGACGATCGGATCGCCGCCCTTGCGGGCGCGAATGTCAGGAACGCCAATACGTTTGATCTTGCTTTGCGCGGACATGGCCGCCCTCTTAGCGCATGTTGCAGTGCAGCGATAGGCGGCGGCCGATCAGATCGTTTTGGGGATGATGATCGCAAACCCGGCGATCATGATGGCCAGCACGCCGGCCGCCAGCGTTTCCGGCGACGCGTAGGCAAAGACCTGGCCCATAATGCCGTCCGCCGGCAAGAGGTCGGGATTGGAGAACAGGCCCTCCAGCTGGGTTCCCGCCACGGCCGAGCCCGTCGAACCGGCTCCGCCGAGAATGAGCGCGCGGCGGCGGTCAGGCCGCTTGATGCGCGACTGGACCTTGCGCACGAATTCTTCGGCATCGCTCTGATCCGGCTCGGCGGCGGCAAAGGCCGCGCGCAGGCGATCGTCAAAGGGATCATTCATGGTCATGACGCCATAGCCTCCTCAGCCTCAAACCAGGCCTTCAGCTTCTCCCGTCCCCGGTTCACATGCGATTTGACAGTTCCCAGCGGCATTCCGGTCGCTTCGGCGGCTTCCGAATGCGACATGCCTCCAGCATAGCACATTACGACACACACGCGCTCGTCTTCCTTCAGTGTTTTCAGACCGCGGTCGAGATCCACGACGGAACCCATGTCACGCGGCGCTTCGACATCGTCGGTGTCCTGCTTGAAGCGTTCCATGGCTTTCTCCGTCGCCTTGCGCTTGCGCGCGGACATCAGAAACTCGTTGTATGCGATGCGGCAGAGCCAGGCGCGGAACGACCCCTTGCCGCTATAACTGCCGATCTTGCTGAACGCCTTGATGAAGGCTTCCTGGGCCAGATCGTCCGCGAGCGCGTGATTGCCGCACATCCGGGTCATCAGACCCCGTACGACGCCCTGGTGGCGGCGAACCAGCTCGCCGAAAGCCGCGCCGTCCTTGGCGGCCACCACCAGTGCAATCAGTTCCTCGTCCGAGGCTCCCCGAGACACAGCGTGCTCCCTGTCCTGCCCGCGCGCGTCTTAAGCGTTGTCCGACGGATTCTTCAAAAAGACGCCCATCAGAACCAGCGCCAGACCGACAAAGCCCGGGAATGCGGCGATACCGGACATGATCCAGAAGCCTTCAACATCACCTTCGACGCCGGAGACAACGAATCCCAGCGTGAAGAAAGCCGCCGCAATCGCGAGCAGCACAATTCCCCAGCGGATATCACGGCCTTCGGAGCGCCGGGGCATGCCCAGGGCACGGATGACTTCCGGTGTCAGCTGGGTGCCCGACTGGGCCGCTGTACGGACCGTTTCCAATACTTCGCGGCGGTTCTTGGAACCGAAGTGAAACACGATCCAGACGATCAGAACAATCGATCCGAATACGGTAAGGGGAGCGAGAATTTCGGGTCCCATAACAATTCCTTTCATCTCTCGACCAGCGCATGGTCGCGCTTTCGGAATAGTGATGCGTCGTGGTGCCGATTTGGATGCAAGACTATCCGATTATGCCCACTCCGAAGAGATAGACGTGAAAACGCGCCAACAGCGCCGCCAACAAAGCGCCGATCACGATGGCTACGACGTCGCCGCCCCAGCCTTGGGGGGGCTTCGGTGGATGGTCGCCGCGGACGAACGCCGCGATCATCGTCACAACTGACCAGACGAAAAACGCACCGAACAGATAGACGGCGGCGCGTTCGCCATTGGCCGCGAGGTGGGATCCTGACCAGAGCACCACGCCCAGCAACATGGGATGCTGGACAAAGCGGCGGATATGGCTCGGCGTGTACGCGGCGGCGATGAGGATCAACGCTAGGGGCACGGCAAACAGGGCCAGCGTGCGTCCCCATTCGGGCGGATAGTAGAGCGTTTCGGACGGGTGCGCCTGGATTTTCCCGATGATGATCAGGACGAATCCGATCAGCGAAATCAGCGTGTAGAGGACTTTGAAACCGCCCGCGCCGAACCCCGAAATCAGGGCGGCGCGTCCGCCGGGCACTAGCCGGATCGAATGAATGCCTATGAACAGGACCAGCCCGACGATCAGTAAAGCCATTGATTACCCCCGCTATGTTGCCGGGAGCCTAGACCGAGTCTTTGGCAATTGACGAGACTTGGGCTTGCGAGGGCCGCGACAAAGCTGCGGAGATCCTCCGGTCAAGCCGGAGGAAAACGGGTTTTTCGTTGGTGTTCCGCCCGCTCTTTTTCCTCGACTCTCTCCGGCTTAACCGGAGGGCCTCATCACAACGCGATACGGATCGCCAATGCGTCGGGCCGTCCCGCGCGGCCTGACCCTAGCGAATCAGCCGCCACGGCAAAAAGCGCGGCAGCCAGATGCCGGCCGCAACGATGGCCGCCGTCAACATAAGGGCCGGCATGCGCGCAACTTCGCCGGCAAAACCCAACGCATCCGAAATGATGGCCGGTCCCGACGCCGCATAGAGCCCGTAACCAATGGCGGCGATCGCGATCGCTCCGGCAGCGATCCGCTGCAGGCGCTGGAAAAGACGGATCCGCGCCATGCGTTCGTCGAGGCGCGCCATGAAGGCCGCATCGAAGTCCGGTGCCCGGTCGGCTTCCAGATACGCTGTCAGCTTGTCATTGGCCGTCATGTTTCGTCTCCCAGCGCGGCCAGCAACTTCGCGCGGCCGCGCTTGATATGAGATTTGATCGTTCCCACCGGCATGTCCAGTGCGGCGGCCGCTTCGGCATGCGACCAGCTGCCGGCCAGGCACAGCGCGATGCAGGCCCGCTGGTCAGCGGTCAGTGCGGCCATCGCATCCTCCAGAGCCATGGCCTCTTCCGGCGCAACGCCGTCGGGGCGCGCCTGTTTCTGGACACCAGACCAATCGGTCTCGCGCCGCAACCGGCGGCCAGCCGCGCGCCGTTCCTCCGATGCCAGACGCCAGCCAATACCGAACAGCCAGCTCTTGAACGCCGAAGCTTCCTTCAGTTGGTCCAGCCGCTGCCAGGCGCGGATCAGAGCGTCCTGAGCCATGTCATCGGCAATAGCATGATCGCGGCAGACCCCGCGGAGAAAGCTCCGCAGGGCCGGGCTGTGGCGCACCGCCAATTGTTCGAACGCAAGATCGCGTCCGCGCCGCGCAGCGGCGACCAGATCCGCATCGCTGACCGGCATATCGGCTTATTTGCGGCGACGGCGTCCGAACAAGCCGCCGAACAGGAAGGCCACCGCCAGCACGCCCAGGATCATGGCCACGAAATACATCGACGTCGTGTCACCCAGCCAGCCGGAATACCCGACATAGGTGAAAACGCCCGCCAGGCCGCCGAACAGGATCACCAGGAAGGCCGTCGACCCGCCGCCAGAGCCCTCATCGTCCGACTTATGCCAATTTCCGTCCGCGTCGCCGTTCTGGTTGAGCGCCGAGACCAGCTCGGGCGGCGGTGTGTTGCCCGATTTTGCGTAGGCCTTGAGCAGTTCCACCTTCGCCTGCGTCCGCTTGTAGCTCATGAAACTGTTCCAGCCCGCGAAGATGAAAAAGGCCAGCGGGACCAGCAGCCACCAATAGCTCTGAAATAATTCGACGAATGCATTCATTTTTTATCCTCCAATCGACCGGCCATTTGGCCTTGCATCAGATGAGTGGTCACGGCGCTACCATTTGGAGGCAGGCGGGTTGCGAAAATTTCAATCGCGGCGAAGCGAGCAGCAGCCGTCGAGCGCCCGGTCCGACTGGCCCGGCAGCACGATCTGCAGTGTCCAACCCTGGGGGATATCGCTCATCCCGTCCGAACAATAGCGCGGATCCAGGACGGCCACGCCGCCACCGGCCAGCATGAGGAAGACCGGATAGCCGATCGTGCGGGCCCGCGGCGCCGCTTCGATCATATAAGAGACAGATTCCGGTTGTTGCCAGAAGGCGCTGAATTCGAACGAGTTCTCGCTGATGGCCGCAAACCAGAACGGTTCCGTTCCGCCGCAGGTCAAGCCGGCGGGAATGCCATGCCGCAGCGTGGGCGGTTCATCGCGTTGCAGATAGGCGGCAGACGCCCAGCCAGCCTGTTCACCGCTGCTCACCTGAACCCATTCGCCCGATTGCGCCGTCACCTCGATCCACCGGGCATCAGGCGCGAGCGTTCCGATGATTTCTGCACCGGCATGGGGTTCGGAACGGATATTCAAGACGTCGTCTTCGGCGACACCGGCAACGTCGAAATACCCGGTTTCATAGGGTGTCTGGGCCGCCGCTGCTGGCGCGACCAGTAGCGTGGCGATGCAAATAAATCGATTCATGTCCCTCCCCCAAGGTCCTGAATTTAGAATCCTATCACAGTTCGCGGCGGTCGGCGGTCAAGGCCGCGAACCCTGCGGCGTGCGTCCTCCTTCATGTATCGATTCAAGTTCATGTTCTGAGTGAGCTGTAAGGGCCGGCCGCATCCCGATCGGCGCGAATTGAACCGCTTGCGCTCTCGCGCGTTCTATCCCCTGTCGCCACACACGCCGATTGATGAAAACTGCTGCGCGCATTGTCCTGACCTTATTTGCCCTGCTCGCCGGTCTGGCGGCTCTGGTTGTGCTTGCCGCCTGGCTGTTTGGCTGGGACTGGTTGCGCGCGCCGGTGGAAAACCGCGCTTCCGCCGCCTTGAACCGGCCAGTCGCCATCGAAGGTGAGTTTGACGTTCGATGGGACTGGGATTTAAGCCCGCGGCTGATCCTTACCGATGTCTCGGCCGGGCCAGCGCAATGGGAATCCACGCGCGAGCCTTTGGTCCGCATCGGCCGCTTGGCCTCCGATGTCGAGCTGTGGCCACTGATCTTCGGCCGTCTCAGCCTCAACGATGTGCGCGCCGAGGGCTCGGATTTGCGCCTCTATCTGAATGCGTCCGGCGAGGCGAACTGGCCGCGCGGACGCTCCGTCGGCGGGCAAAGCCTGTCGATTGACGGGCTGACATTGCGCGACACAAGTGTCCGCTACCGGAATGACCGCATCGATCTTTCCTTCGAGGGCACGCTGGAACAATTCGTCGAAGAGGACCGGGCGGCGCTAACCGGGTCGGGTACGTCGCGTGGCCGCGCCTACACCGCAGAGCTGAGGATCGGTCCCATCGTTCAGATTTTCCGCTCACTCGAGAATTATCCCCTGGCGGCAACGGTTCGCTCGGACCCGCTGGAAGCGCGCTTCAAGGGCAATGTGAGGCCTTCCGATGATATTCGCCTTGGCGGACAGTTGGATTTGTCGGGCACGAGTCTCGACGAGACCTATGCCTTCATCGGCATTCCGGCGCCGGTGACGCCCCCTTTCAATCTTTCCACCCGCCTGGTGCGCACAACCGATAGCTGGGAATTGCGCGAGATGAGCGGCCGCGTCGGCGACAGCGATCTGGCCGGCGATGTCATGGTGCGGCGGGAGGCGGGATCGCCACGCTTCGATGCTGAACTCGAATCGGAACGGCTCGACTTCGACGATATCGGCGCGATTATCGGCTTGCCGGTGGATGTCAGCGAGACCAGCAATGCCGAGCTGGACGCCCGCAGTGAAGCCTTTGCCGGCAGCGCAAGGATTTTCCCCGACGCCCCGCTCGCCGTCGAGCGCATATCCCGCATCGACGGGACGTTAAGCTACAGCGCCAGACGGGTGACCGGGTTCGGATCGGATGACCTCGGACGGCTGGACCTTGAACTGGAACTGGAAGACCAGGTGCTGCAGCTCACGCCACTGGCACTCGATGTCGAACCGGGGCGCCTCGAGCTCTATTCCACCACCGACGCCAGCGTGTCGCCGCCGGCCAGCGATATTCTCATATTGTCGAACGACATGCGCCTTCAAAACCTAGTGCCCAACGATCAGGTGTCGGGGCGGGTCGATGGGCGTCTGGAGCTGAGCGGAACGGGCGACAGCATTCGCGCCACGCTGTCGAACGCGAATGGCCGGTTGCAGGCCGCAGTGGATAATGGGCAGATCCGGTCGGCCTTTGTGGAAGCCATCGGGCTGGATTTGCTCAGCCTGTTGGCGACGGACAGCAACCAGCGTCAGCCGGTCTGCCTGGTTACCAGTTTTCGCATTGAAGACGGAATGGCCCAGGTCGATGAGCTGCTCGCGCATACGGACGAAACCGTCATCCGCGGCACCGGCCGTATCAATCTGGCGAATGAAACGCTCGACCTTGAGCTTGAAGCCAATGACGAGCAGCTCAATCTCGGCACGATTGGCGGTCCGGTAAATGTCGGCGGCACGCTGCGCGATCCAGCCATCGGGCTGGGCAGTGAAACGGCGCTGCGCGGGCTTGCCGGCGTGGTGCTGGGCGCTGCCCTCAGTCCAGCGGCTGCCTTGCTGGCCACGCTGGAAGTCGACCCGCCGGAAAACAGCGCCTGCCAGTCCACCGCCAATCTGGCCGCCTCGCCGCCGGACTAGAACGGGCTGGCCGTGAAATCCGGCAGGTCGACGACGATTTCTGCGGGTATGCCGTCCTCGTTTTGCATGAAGCGATGGATGGCCGCGGCAACGTCCGGCGAGGACATGAACAGGTTATGCCCTGCATTGACGACGGTGACTGCGGTCACACGGCTCAGCCCGGCCACGGCTTGATGCTGGCTCTCCGGATAAGTGCGGCCGTCCAGCGTGCCCGACAACATCAAAACCGGGATATCGCCGACCGGACCGGCGCGAAACTCATCGCCGAGATCCAGATCCGGCCAGAGGCCAGCGAGCTGTGGCATCGGGGCGTTGAGATAGCGGCCGATGATGCCGTCCGGCGCTTGCGCTTCGAACAGGGCCAGGCGCTCGGCGCTGATCCCGGACGCCACATCCATCGCTGTCGGCATAGCGCGCAAACGGATCGGAGCGTCGAGTCCCCCGAAGCGAGCAATCATGCCTTCCAGAACGGCCGTCTCGCCGGCGTCAAGCTGGGCATAGATTGCGGCAAGCAGGCTGACGCGCGACGGGTCGGAGATCAGGAATGACGCCAGCTGTTGCATATCGGCGCGCTGGATCAGGCCGAGCGCTGTCTCCATCGGCTGTTCGTCGAGGCGCGCATGAACACGGCGTATCAGCCCGGGCAGATCGGGATAGATCGCGGCGGCCGCCGGTTGCGTATCAATCGCCGCCTTCAGGCGCTGGAAATAGGCATCCGTCCGGGCCGGCAATTTCACTGTCTGGTCCAGCCCCTCTACGCTGGCCAGCACGGCGCGGTCGATTTCATCGGGGATCCAATCGATGGCAGCCAAGGCGAGATGGCTGCCATAGGAAATTCCCCAGAGCGTGATCTGTTCGGCACCGAAATGAGCGCGCACGGCGCTTAAATCGGCGACGCTGTCGAGCGTGGTGTAATTGGCGATATCCACGCCTTCGCCAAACCAGAACTCCCGGCACTCTCGCGCCGCGGCCCGAAAGGCGTCAGCGACCTCTTCGTCCGTGTGCACCGTCATCGAATCCAGCACGATGCCGGACTCGCAGTCCGGCAGGGCGGTGGACTGGCCTGTGCCACGCTGATCGAACGCAATGACATCGCCGTGGCGCCGCATTTCCATGAACAGCGAAAAGCGGGGCCCGCGGGCCGTTGCAATACCGGATCCGCCGGGTCCGCCGGCGAGATAGACGATGGGGTTGCCGGGCTGTTCACCGGTTGCCGGGAACCGGACATAGGCCAGCTCAATCACCCGGCTCTGGGCGTCCGAGCGATTTTCCGGAACCGTAATGCGGCCTTCGAATGCGTCTGCCGTTTCGCCGTTTGACGCTTCGAACTGGATCGCCGTTTCGCCGGCAAAGATGCGGTCGCTGGCATGGGCTTGAGCACCCGCCACTGCCAGCAGGACGATCATCGCGGTCAGACATTTCATGGGGCGTGCCTCTCGGTTCAACTTTTCGCATCCTGCCCAAATACATGCCGTTCGCGGGAGACAATCCGGCCAACGGCAGTGATATTCCGCTTAGCGGGCGGACGAACCGGTCGAGCGGCACTATGCTGGTGCCATGATCCGCGCGGTTCTCCTCGTTTTCGTCTTCCTGCTTGCGGGCGGCCCGGCGGCGGCCCAATTGGCAGAACCGCTCGTGCGCATCTGTCCGGCGGGCGATGAAACCGAACCGCCCGACTTTCAATCCGAGGTTTGCGAGTCAGGACTTTTGTTCGAAGTTGACCCGCAAGGGCGGATGATCTGGGTGGAGTTCTACATCAACCTGTCGCCCGAGGCCGTCATGCGCGAAGGGCCGACAGGCCTCTATGTGTCCGCTGCCGCCTCGTCGAGCGCTTTCATGAACGGTGTACCGCTGGGCTCCAATGGTACGCCGGGCATAAACCGGGCGAGCGAAACTCCCGGACAGATGGACACGATTTTTTTCGTGCCGCCCCAGGCCCTGCAGACCGGCCTCAACCGGATTGCGATGAAAATGTCATCGCATCACGGCCCCATCACATTCTCCTATCCTCTGCACCAGGTGACGATGGGACGCTATACGAGTGCGCAAGAGCGCATATTGCAGGCCTATCTGCCAGCGCTGTTTCCGCTCGGCGCCTTCATTCTGGGCATTCTGATCTTCGGCTTCCGCGCCCTCGCCAGCGATCAGCGGGAAGCCGCCTTGATCCTGCTCGCCGTGTCATTGTTTGCCAGTTTGCAGCTACTCGCGGAAACCAGCCGCGGCTATTACGCCTATCCCTACCCGTTTCACGGCATCCGGATGATTCTGGTGCTGATCGGTGCAGCCGGACTGGCGCTGATGATGCTGGCGCATACGATCCACCGCTTCCTTGATGTTTCGGCCGGATGGCGCTGGCTCGGCTGGTCAGGCTATGCCGTGCTGATCCTTGCCATCGTGCTCATCGTTCCGGCTTTCGATCCGAAAACCGCCATCGCCCTGCTGCTGCCATTGTTGGCAAGCCTGATTATTTCCGTATGGGCGGTGTTCAAACGCCGGCCGGTGGCGATCGGCTATGCGGGCTTCTTTCTTCTGGCCGTCATCCTGCTCGTCTGGCGGCCGAATCTGGCGCTGGATATCGGTATCTTCTACCTGACCGCCGGATTCATCATCTTCCTGCTGGTCGAGCAGGCCGCCGCGCTGATCCGGGCGCGGCAAACACTGCTGGAGGAGCGCGATCGCGCATCGCGGCTCGAACTCGCGCTGGAACGGGCGCGGCAAAAGGACGTTCCGAGCGAGATCCAGCTGACCAGCGCCGGCAAGATCCACCGGTTGTCAGCGGACCGGATCGTCAGCCTGAAAGCCGCCGGCGATTATGTCGAGCTGGCGCTCTCCGGCGGCCGCTCAGAACTGTTCTCGCTGACCTTGAGCGAAGCAGAAACGCGCCTGCCTGACACCTTCCTGCGGATCCACCGATCGCACATCGTCAACACGGACTATGTGAAGACGCTGACGCGGGCCGCCAGCGGGGTTGGCGAGCTCGAGCTGACCGACGGCACTGTGCTGCCGGTCAGCCGGAGGATCATGCCCAAAGTGCGCAGCGTGCTGCGCGATTAAGCGCTACTGGCCCTGCCCCAGCGAATAACCGCGCTCGCCGTCGAAGGTGTAGAGGTTCTCGGTCTTCACCACATCGATGCCGGCATCCGCGAATTTGGCGAGCACGCGCGCAATGTCGGCGGTGGAAGCCGCCTCCTTCGCCTCGAACCGGCAGCGCCAGTGATCGGTGCAGAAGGTTTCCGGCAGTCCCTGCGGCCAGACTTTCACGCCGCGATTGGTAATCACGACAAGCTCGAACGGACCTTCGGCAACCGCATTCAGGCGGGCGGCCAACTTGTCGGCTGTGCTGCGATGATGGGTGAAAACGTCCACCCCCACGAGCGCTTTGTCGGCCGGCGCCGGACGCTCAGGGGTTTCGATCACGATCGGCTTCTGGTCGGGATCATAAGCCGCTTCGGCCAATGTCCGGGGCGTTTGACCGAGGCGGGCGATGACCGCGGCCGCAAATTCGCTGGTGCCGACGGTTTCGGTTTCCGGCGACATGTCGCCGGTGCCGACGCCGTCCTCGACCGTTTTCAGCCAGGCATTGTGGATGCGCGCGGCGGCCTCGTTCTGTCCGAGATGGACCAGCATCATGACGCCGGCGAGAATCAGGCCGGACGGGTTGGCGATGTTCTGACCGGCAATGTCCGGTGCCGAACCGTGGATCGCCTCGAACATGGCGCAGCTCTCGCCGACATTGGCCGAGGCACCCATGCCGACAGATCCGGCAATCTCGGCAGCGACGTCGGAAATGATGTCGCCATAGAGATTGGGCGTGACGATGACGTCAAAGCGTTCCGGCTGGTCGGCCAGTCGCGCCGTGCCGATATCGATGATGTAGTGCTCGGCCTCGATGTCCGGATATTCGGCCGCGACCTCGTCGAAAACCTTCCGGAACAGACCGTCGGTCAGCTTCATGATGTTGTCCTTGACCATGCAGGTCACCTTGCTGCGGCCATAGGCACGCGCATATTCGAAGGCGTAGCGGACAATCTTCTCGCAGCCGGGCCGGGTGATCAGCTTCAGGCACTGATAGACTTCATCGGTCTGGCGGTGCTCGATACCGGCATAGAGGTCTTCCTCATTCTCGCGCACGATGACGACATCCATGCCCGGATGGCGCGTCGCGATGAAGGGCGCATAGGCCGTGCACGGACGCACATTGGCGAACAGGCCCAGCGTCTTGCGCACGGTGACATTGAGGCTCTTATAACCGCCGCCCTGCGGCGTGGTGATCGGCGCCTTGAAGAAGACGCGGGTGCGCCGCAGGCTGTCCCAGGCGTCCGGCGTGATGCCGGCGCTGATCCCGGAAGTGTAGACCTTCTCGCCAATGTCGATCGGCTCGATCTCGAATTGCGCGCCACCGGCGACCAGCACGTCGAGCGCGGCGCGCATGATTTCCGGGCCGATGCCGTCGCCAAACGCAACCGTGACGCGCGGGCTCGGCGCGGCTTGCAGCTGACCGGTGAATTCCTGTGTCTTTGTGGGCGCGTTCATCGCCGCCTCCTGTCCTGACGTTTCGGGGATGTGAAGCGCGATATAGGGAGGCTTGATGCATTATGGAAATTGATAGTCGCAAACTTTGTCATTACAAACGTCAATCATGCCTCACGCCGTTCATCCCGACCTCCTGCGCGCCTTCGTGGCGGTCGTTGACCATCAGGGTTTCAGCGCTGCTGCAAAGCGGCTCGGCCGTGGCCAGTCGGCTGTGTCTTTGCAGATCAAGCGGCTGGAAGAGCGGCTCGGCGTCCAATTGCTGGATCGCAGCCCGCATCTCGTCCGGCCGACCAATGAAGGCGAGGCGCTCCTCGAACAGGCGCGGAAAATCCTCGCCCTGCATGACGATCTGGCCAACCGGTTCGACCGGCAGGAGCTGACCGGCGTCGTGCGGCTGGGTGCGCCGGAGGATTTCGCCACCTCGCACCTGCCCGGCGTATTGTCGCGCTTTGCCCAGAGCCATCCGGGCGTCGTGCTCGAAGTGATCTGCGAACTGACGCTCGATCTGATCAAGCGCTTCGATGCCGGCGGGCTCGACCTGGCGCTGGTCAAGCGCGAGCCGGGCAGCGGTGTGGCCGGCCGGCGCGTCTGGCGCGAACCGCTGGTCTGGGTCGGCGCGGGCGAAAGCGTGGCGCAGAGCCAGATGCTGCCGCTCGTCGTGTCGCCTGCCCCCTGCGTCTATCGCGGCCGCGCGACACAGGCGCTTGATCGCGCCGGACGGCGCTGGCGGATCGCCTATACCTGCACCTCGCTGGCCGGCACCCACGCCGCCGTACGGGCGGGCCTCGGCGTCAGCGTCTTGCCCAAGGAAATGGTGCCGTCAGACCTGACCCTGCTGGACAGCGAGGAAAGCGGATTGCCCGACCTTCACGATACGGAGATGGCGCTAATCGAGGCGCCGTCTTTGCCGCGCGCGGCCGAAAGGCTGCGGGAAGTCATCATCCGGGAGTTGGAGCACGGACCGACGGACAGCTAGCGCGCCAGATAAGCCTCCAGCTTGTCCAGTGTCTGCCGCCAGCCCTCGGGCGCGCCCGCAATGGCGGCCTCCGCTTCCGGAGTGTACAGCGTGTATTCCTGCGTCACCGCGATCCGTGTGCCCTCACCGTCCGGATCGAAGCGGGCCGTTGTCAGCGCGGAGAAGAAGCGCTGGCCGGGCGCGATATCGATATGGCTTTCCGTGACAATCAAGGAAGGCGCGACAATCTCCCGGTAGATACCCTCCGAGACGTGATCCGTCCCGTCCGGCCCGCGCATGCAGACGCGTGATTGGCCGCCCTCGCGGAAATCGATCTCGGCCTCGGGAATGGTGAACTGGTCCGGGCAGAACCAGTGGCGGACGTGCTTCGCCTCGCTCCAGGCCTCGAACACGGTGTTGACGGGCGCGTTGACGACCCGCGCGATGTCGAGCGCCTGCTTTGCCCTCACCCCTTGTGCCGTCATGGCGTCAGCCTTCCACCATCATCTCGAATCCGCCGAGGATCATGCGCTTGCCGTCGAACGGCATCTTGTCCGGGCCGAGGTCTTTCAGGCGCTCATCCTCCATGAAGGCCGGATAGGCAGCGTCGCGCGTCGCCTTGTCGGGCCAGACGATCCAGGAAAACACCACGGTCTCGTCCTTCTTGGCCTTCACCGCCATCGGAAAGGAGGTGACCTCGCCGTCCGGGACGTCATCGCCCCAGCACTCGACAATCTGGGTGGCGCCGAAATCCTTGAACACCGGCACCATCATCTCGGCCACCTTGCGGTAGGCCGCCTTGTTCGCAGTCGGCACCGCGATCACGAAACCGTCGACATAGGGCATGTCGTCCTCCCCTTTTTGGGCTTATCCGCCGAACGCCGCCTTTTCGACGTCGGCGATCTCGATTTTTGTCATCGTCATCATCGCCTGCATGGCGCGCGCAGCGACGCCGGCATCTTCATGCGCCAACAGGTCAAGCAGGCGTTTGGGATAAATCTGCCAGCGCAGGCCGAACCGGTCCTTGCACCAGCCGCACTCGATCGGCGCGCCGCCATCGGCGGTCAGCGCGTCCCAGTATCTGTCCGCCTCTTCCTGCGTGTCGGTCGCCAGCGTGAAAGACACCGCCTCGGTGAAGGGGTTGTCCATGCCGCCATTGAGCCCCGAGAACGCCTGACCATTGAGCGTGAACTCGACGACCATCACCGCGCCCTCATCGCTGCCGGGATTTTCGACCGGCGCGCGCACAATGCGGATGATTTCGCTGTCGGGGAATAGCTGTGTGTAATAGTTCGCGGCGTCTTCCGCCTGGCCGTTGAACCACAAACAGGGCGCAATCGGGTTCATCGTCAATTCCTCCCCCGTCCGGCGCGGAGTATCGGCGCGGTGACGGTCGGCGGCAAGGGGGAGATCGATGTGGCCCTTTCCGCGTCATCCCTGCGAAAGCAGAGATGCCGGGATTATTCAGACCTCATGGTGAGGCGCCCGATCACCGGGATGACAAGCCACATACAGCAACCTATAATTGATTCATGAAAATCCCCTGCGTCTACATTCTCGCGAGCCGCCGGAACGGCACGCTCTACATCGGGATCACGACCAATCTGGCAGCGCGCATTCACGCCCATCGCGAGGGCCGTGCGTCGAAATTTACGCGAAAATACAACGTCACACGCCTGGTTCATTTCGAGTTGTTCGAGGAAATCACCGAAGCCATTGCGCGGGAAAAACGCCTGAAGAAATGGAAACGGGCGTGGAAAATCCATTTGATCGAGCAATTCAATCCCGATTGGCGCGATGTGACCGCAGACATTCCCTACAATTGAGAACCCACGTCATCCCTGCGAAAGCAGGGACCCAGAACGTCAGTGACGCTTTAGAGACCGGCGCGCAATCTGCGCAGCGGTGAGGAAGGCGGCTAGCTGGCGCAAGGCGTGCCCATGGAGATGGCGCAACTGGGTCCCTGCTTTCGCAGGGATGACGTGGTTATTCAGACCTCATGGTGAGGTGCTTTCCGCAAGGAATGCCTCAAACCACGCAGGGCCTTCCCCGCCTTACATTCCATGCCGGCCAGTCTTTCGCGCCGCCCGGTTTTCAGCTCGAGGGTAAAACCGCGCAGCGGCGCGTCCGCGCCCTTGACCTGAAAACCGGGCGCCGAAAAAATCCTGGCAAGGATTGCAAGACGAAATGTGTTTGATTTCTCCCCCTGCTTGCGGGGGGAGTGTCGCGCCTGGCCCCCTGACAGTGGGGCAAGCCAGCGTCGAACCCCGCACTGCAGGGCCTTCCCCTCCCCTTGATGGGGAGGGAAGACGGCGAAGCCGTCAGGGTGGGGTGATTGGCAAACCGTAGCGCTGAAACCCCCACCCCTACCCCTCCCCACAAGGGGGAGGGGAAACATCGCGCCAACGACCTACCCGTCTCGCCTCCCTCCGGCTTGACCGGAGGGCCTCATGCCGTTGGAGATCCTCCAATCCTTCGAGGCTCGCTGACGCGAGCACCTCAGGATGAGGTGGTTGGCTGCTCTGCATCGACCAGCAAAGCGATTTCTCCCCCCGTTTACGGGGGGAGTGTCGCGAAGCGACGAGGGGGGCATGGCAAGTGCGATTCGCCCCCTCCACCACTCCGTGGTCCCCCTCCCCCGCAAGCGGGGGAGGAAGCTGTGACATGCGGCGTGACGATCAAAAGAGAACCCGCCTCCCTCCGGCTTGACCGGAGGGCCTCAGCCCATTCGAGATCCTCCGGTCAAGCCGGAGGAAGACGGAAATTTTGGATATGAAAGCCGATTTCAATAATGCGGCGGTTTCTCGTTTCCCGGCGCGGGCAGGCCGGATTCCAGCTCGGCGATGCGGTCGTCCGAAGCTTCGAGCCGCGTCTTCAGCCGCTCGATCTCGCGCTGCTGGTGCATCATCACCTCGGAGAGCTCGTCAATCGTCCGCTGCTGCTCGGCGGCGAGCATTTCCAGGGCGTCGAGGCGGGAGGTGGTCACTCCCCTACTCCCACTCAATCGTGCCCGGCGGCTTGCTCGTCACGTCATAGACGACGCGGTTGACGCCGCGTACCTCGTTGATGATGCGGGTCGCGGTGCGGCCGAGGAAGTCGTGGTCGAAGGGGAAATAGTCCGCCGTCATGCCGTCCACCGAGGTGACGGCGCGTAGCGCCAGGACATGGTCATAGGTGCGGGCATCGCCCATCACGCCGACGGTCTGCACCGGTAAGAGCACGGCGAAAGCCTGCCAGATCGTGTCGTAGAGCCCTGCCTTGCGGATTTCCTCGATATAGATCGCGTCGGCCTTGCGCAGGATATCAGCCTTCTCCTTGGAGACCGCGCCGGGGATGCGGATGCCGAGGCCCGGCCCCGGGAAGGGATGGCGGCCCACGAACGCTTCGGGCAGGCCGAGCTCGCGGCCGAGCGCCCTCACCTCGTCCTTGAAGAGTTCGCGCAGCGGCTCGACGAGCTTCATCTTCATGCGCTCGGGCAGGCCGCCGACATTGTGATGGGATTTGATCGTCACCGACGGCCCGCCATCGAAGGACACGCTCTCGATGACATCGGGATAGAGCGTGCCCTGGGCGAGGAAATCGGCGCCGCCGGCTTCCTTCGCGTGCTTCTCGAACACGTCGATGAAGAGCTTGCCGATGATCTTGCGTTTTTTCTCCGGGTCGGTGACGCCCTCAAGCTCACCCAGGAAGAGGTCTTCCTCGTCGGCATGGACAAGCGGGATGTTGAATGTGTCGCGGAACAGGCCGACGACCTCCTCCGCCTCGCGATGGCGCATCAGGCCGGTATCGACGAAGACGCAGGTCAGCTGGTCGCCGATCGCTTCATGGATCAGCTTGGCCGCTACCGCGCTGTCGACGCCGCCGGAGAGGCCGCAGATCACGCGGCCAGAGCCGACCTGGTCGCGGATTTTGGCCATCGCCTCCTCGCGGAAGGCGGCCATCGTCCAGTCGCCGGTCAGTCCGGCGATGTGGTGGGTAAAGTTGCGCAATAGCAGCGCGCCGCGCGGTGTGTGCACGACTTCCGGGTGGAATTGCACGCCGTAGAATTGCCTTCCCTCGTCGGCGATTGCCGCAAAGGGCGCATTGCGCGTCGCCGCGATGACGTGGAAGCCCTCGGGCAAGGCCGCAACGCGGTCGCCATGGCTCATCCAGACGCGCTCTTCATGGCCGATCCCGCCGAACCCGGCGAACAGCGGGCTCTCGGCGACGAGCTGGATGTCGGCGCGGCCAAACTCGCGCTCATCGCTCTCCTCGACCGAGCCGCCGAGCTGGGCGACCATGGTCTGCTCGCCATAGCAGATGCCGAGCACCGGCACGCCGAGCTCGAACACCGTGTCGTCGGCGCGCGGGGAATTGTCCCAATGCGTGGAGTGCGGCGAGCCGGAGAGGATGACGGCGCGCGGCTCAAACTCGCGGATGAAATCGCCGGTCGCACGGTTGTAGGGATGGACCTCGCAATAGACGCCGCTTTCGCGCAGGCGCCGGGCGATGAGCTGGGTCACCTGGGAGCCGAAATCGACGACCAGGACACGTTCGTGATGCTTTGGAAGATCTTGGGAGAGGTCCGTCATGGCGAGCGGATAGCGCGGTTTAGCGGGAAACGCGAGTCTGGTGATTCAGAAATCCGGCCCCTTTTCATTTCGGGACGCGGGGCGGGCACGTCTTGAGGCCCAACCGCAACTTCATTCGTCATCCCGGGGCGCGCCGAAGGCGTGTCGGGAGCATCATTCGCAACCCATTTCGTCATCCCTGCGAAAGCAGGGACCCAGTTGCGCCCTTGAAATCGGCACGCCCTGAGCCAACCAGCCGCCAGCGTCATTGCCGCGCAGATTGCGCGCCTGAATTTACAGGCGTCGCCGCTGCTCTGGGTCCCCGCTTTCGCGGGGATGACGTTCTTCATTGGTCAGCCATCAAAAACCGCCCTGGCCCTCTCTTCCCTTATCTCCCGTTTGCCGAAAAAAACGCTCCGTCGTGCCGAACACGAAGTTGCCGCGACACGGAATACAGCGTTTGCGAATCGTGAGGCGTCGGCTGCATAAATCGAGTAATTTTTTGAGTAGATTTACAACAGAGGGATTCTCAAATGCGGAAAAAAGAGGCGCGCCATACTAATACAAATTCGGCCAAAAACACCTTATCAGACGGAAGAAGAGGGTTAATTAATAGCGCTATATATGAATGCATCACAATTATTAACTTAATAAGACGTTTTGAATACGTTTCAAAAAGCGAAATAATGTCGAATTATAGCGAAGCCGATTCTCGTCGATTCAAGGATTTTTTGGATAATCATCCACAAAAACAACCTGGAATTTTGAAAACATCCCAAATTTTCGAGTATAAAAAATTGTTTCCAAGTGATGTCTTAGAACCAGCCGAACTGAGTTTATCTCAAAGCTATCTCAAATCTCTTGCGCTGGTAATTTTCTGCCAAATATTTCATTCTGGATACGGAGATGATAAATACACTAGAAAGAACGACAGAAATAAGAACCGTTCAGAAATGAACAAGATCATCCAAGAAGGCCTCTCGCGAGAACACGCTGATAATTTTTCAGCCTTTGTTGATCGCGCTCTACAACTCCGCGATACGATGATAGCTCACGCCGACGGAAAGGCTTTTCAGTATAAGGTTGTGAATCCAGCTGTTGCCAGTCATCGAATGATGATTGCTGCGGTCGACGAAATAGATATTGACGAATTTTCAAGCTACCTAGATGCGATAAGGGTCGGCTATGCCAATACATATCGCAGTTCAACTGATACAGATTGAAATTCACCTTCCCTGTGAACGGGGGAGGAAATTCATTGCATTCCCGCTTTCGCGGGGATGACGTGGAAGTTTACTCCAACACCGCCCCTACCCGCTCCGCCGCGCCATCGAAGAATGGCGCGCCATACGCTGCCGCGTGATCACCATCGAAATTGTCCATGCCGGGCTTGGTGAGGCAGCCCTTGGGCGCGACATAGCTGTCGATGCGGCGTTCGGGCTTCTCCGACCAGCCCAGATTGAAGGCGCCGAGTTGCGGGTAAAACCACAGGCGCGAATAGGGCAGATGATCGTGGATGAACCAGGCCATGCCGCGCCAGTCCGCCCCGGCCTCGATCTCGTCCGCCCAGCGATTGATGACAATGGTCGCCATGGCACCGAGCGCGCCATCCGCGTCGCGATAATCGAAGATGTGGCGGCCGTGATTGGCGGCGTTGGCGGCGCAGTTGAGGCCGTGCTTGTTGCCGTAGGCATTGACCTCGGGCGCGCGGTAGGCCGAGCGGATTGAGATTTTGCCGAAGGCCGCGGTCAGCGGTTCGAGCAGGTGCATGCACAGGCCGCGGGCCGCTTCGATGGCGAGATCGGGATGATGCGGCAGATTGGGAATGCCGTGATAGTTGGCAATCTCGGAATAGAGAAAATCGCGGAAGAAGAAATTCGGCGACAGGCGCACCCGGCCCAGCTTTTCCAGCGCGGCGTAGGAGAGGCGTTTTTCCATGGCCGCAGATTGCGCCGAAATTACGGTTTGGCCAGCCGTGAAGCCGTCGCCTCGGACCCGGTGTTTTTGCCGGGCCATGGCACGGTGGCAGGTGTTTCCCGCCTCGCGCGCGCGTCGAGGCCCAGTGCGATGCGCGCCGGCCAGTGACCCAGCCGGAGCACCACCAGATGAAAGACGATCGGGCATACAATGCCGGCGGTCACGCCCATCGCCAGGCCGACATAGGCGGGAGGACGGCCCGCCGAGGCATACAGCCATTGCAGGGCTTCGACGACGAAGAGGTGATAAAGAAAGATGGTGAAGGAGAAGCGGCCGATCCGGGCCAGTGGATCAAAACGCAGCGTCACAACCAACAGCGAACCGCCAAGCACGGTGCCAAGCGCGAGGGCGATGGCGGTCCGCCGCGGTATGTCGCGATGCGGATCGGCGAACACGTCCAGCGCGTAAAGTGTCATCAGGATCAGCGCGCCGCCCAGCAGGACGGCGATCAGGGTGCGCGGTACCGCCGGGCGCATCCGGTTGAGCGCCAGGCCGAAGGCGAAAAACGGCAGCAGGTAGAGCATGCGATCGAATGAGAGCCATTCGATTCCCCGCCCGAAGGGCGACAGGAAGGCGATGGCGGAAACGATGAAAAGGGCGGCAGCGACCGCAAACGGCGCGCGCGGAAAAAGCGTGTCGGCCATGGCCAGGATCAGAAAGATCAGGAACAAGGCCTGCAGAAACCAGAATTGCGCGTAGGGCAGGAGATAAGCTTCATTGATGCCGGTTAGCGGCAGCGCATGAGGTCCGCCCAGCACGATGTTGACCGCCAGGAAGGCCGTCGCGGCAAACAGGTAGGGCAGGCCGAGCCGGCCCAGCTTGCCGCCGAGAAAGGCCAGGCGCTGACCGGGTTCGACAGGCCGGTAGCCATAGACAAAGCCCGAAAGCATCGCGAAGAGCGGCATACGCAGATGGAAAAACAGGGCGGCGAAGACCGCGAGCGGATGATCGTCCGCGACGCGCAGGCCGTGTTCCGGTGCCTCGCCAATGGTGTGCAGCGCGACCAACAGCAGGCAGGCCAGCCCGCGCAGCGTGTCGACGCCCTGATGGCGATGCTGGGACATGGGTGTGCCGCGCCGGGACGCGCCTCTGTTGAACAGGCGGTCCTCAGCAAAAGACGGGCCAAATCAGGCGCGCTGCATCACCGCAATGAAAAAGCCGTCCGTGGCGCTGCGGCGCGGCGAGAGCTGCAACGCGCCACCGTGTGCTTCACAAGCCTTTAGCGTTTCCACAGCGCCGTCCGCGAGCCCGCCGGAGCGCTTTAATTCCTCGAGTGTTTCGAGCTGATTGAAGCCGCGGTCGCGCGCCAGAAAGGCTTCGACGCGGTCGCTGTTTTCTTCCGGCAAGATCGAGCAGGTCACATAGACGAGCCGCCCGCCCGGCTTGACGTATTTCGCAGCGGTATCAAGCACTTCGTCCTGTTCCTGAAGGCGTTGATTCAGGGCTTTTTCGCTGACGCGCCATTTCGCATCTGGCCGCCGCCGCCAGGTGCCCGTCCCGGTGCACGGCGCATCGACGAAAACGACATCCATCTTGCCTTCCAGCTCGGCGAGCTCCTCCTCCGGCCCGTCATGGACCTGCACGTTCCGGACGCCCGCCCGTTGCAAGCGCGGCCAGATGGCGCGCAGGCGGCGCCAGTCAATGTCCCAGGCATGGATCTGGCCGGTATTGCCCGTCATCGCGGCGAGTTCCAGCGTCTTTCCGCCCGCCCCGGCGCACAGGTCGAGCACCTGGTCGCCCGGCTTTACCCCGGCGGCGAGCCCGGCGATCTGGCTGCCCTCGTCCTGCACCTCGACCCATCCCTTGCCATAGGCAGGGATCGAGTCGGCCGGCGCCGACTTGCCGGTCGGATCGGTCTGCGGGATGCGGATGCAGGAGCGGGCCAGTGCGCCGGCACGGGCGGCCGGTATTTTCGCGATGACGGCCGCGAGAGCCTTGTCCGGATCGGATTTCAGCTCGTTGACCCGCAGATCGACCGGCGCGCGTTGTGCCATGGCCGCGCCCTCCTCGGCCGCCTGTTCGCCGAAGACCCGCAGCATGGATTCCTCCAGCCATTCCGGGAAATCGCCGCGGACATGGACCGGGGCGTCGTGAATGTCGCGCGCAAAGCCGGCGGTCTCGGCTTCGGTCGGCGGCTCCGGCGCGTGTTGATCCTCGGCAAAGGCCGCGGCGAGATTGTCAGCGGACTGGCCCCAGATGCGGCCGACCACGCCCAGTGCCAGCGCGCGCGCGCTGTCGTCCTGCATCGCATGGGCGAGCGAAAGCTTGTGGCGCAGCGCATCCATCACCAGGCCGGAAATGAAGGCGCGGTCGCCCGATCCGGCGAAGCGGTGGGCGGCGCCCCATTCCTTGACCGCCAGCTTTACCGGACGGTGCTGTGTCTCGATCGTCTCGAGGATTTCGATCGCGGCTGCGATGCGTCCGCCCAGTCTCATGGCATTTTCCTTTTCTCCCCCCGTTCACGGGGGGAGTGTCCCGTAGGGACGAGGGGGGCGATGGCCCCCTTCGTCAGCTTCGCTGCCACCTCCCCCGCAAGCGGGGGAGGAAAATTTTATGATGGCGTCGGATAATTCGGCGCCTCGCGGGTGATGGTCACGTCATGCGCGTGGCTCTCCTTGAGGCCCGCATTCGTGATCCGTACGAATTGCGCCTTGTCGCGGAATTCGGCCAGCGTTTTCGCGCCGGTATAGCCCATCGCGGCGCGCAGCCCGCCGACCATCTGGTGCAGGATCGGCCCGGTCGGGCCCTTGTAGGGCACCTGGCCTTCCACGCCTTCGGGCACCAGCTTCATCTGGTCGCCGACATCCTTCTGGAAATAGCGGTCGGCCGAGCCGCGCGCCATCGCGCCGACCGAGCCCATGCCGCGATAGGATTTGTAGGAACGGCCCTTGTAGAGGAAAACCTCACCCGGCGCGTCCTCGGTCCCGGCGAGCGCCGAGCCCATCATCACCGCATCCGCCCCAGCAGCCAGCGCCTTGGCGAAATCGCCGGAATACTTGATGCCGCCATCGGCGATGATTTTTGCGTCGGTGCCTTCGCGTGCCTTGGTGGCGTCGATGATCGCCGTGAGCTGTGGCACGCCGACGCCGGCGACAATCCGCGTGGTGCAGATCGAGCCCGGCCCGATGCCGATCTTGACGCAATCGGCGCCGGCATCGATCAGCGCTTTCGTGCCGTCATAAGTGGCGACATTGCCGGCGATGATGCGGGTGCGATTGCTCTCGCGCTTGATCCGCCGGACCTGTTCGAGCACCGAGGCGGACATGCCGTGCGCGGTATCGATCACGACGACGTCGACGCCGGCCTCGATCAGCGCCAAAGCGCGCTCGAAGCCGCTATCACCGACCGTCGTCGCCGCTGCGCAGCGCAGGCGTCCGTGACGATCCTTTGAGGCGAGCGGGTGGGTTTGTGCCTTCTCCATGTCCTTGACGGTGATCAGGCCGATGCAGTTGTGGCTGTCATCAACCACCAGCAGGCGCTCGATGCGGTGCTTGTGCAGCAGGCGGCGCGCCTCGTCCTCACCGGCGCCCTCGCGCACGGTGACAACGTCGCGGGTCATGAGATTGGCCACCTTCTCATTGGGATCGTCGGCAAAACGCACATCGCGGTTGGTGATGATGCCGATGAGCTTGCCGGGCCTGCCCTCGCCGTTTTCAACCACCGGGATGCCGGACACGCGGTGGTGCGCCATCAGCGCCTGCAGCTCGGCGAGCGTCGCTTCCGGGCCGATGGTCACCGGATTGACGACCATGCCGCTCTCGAAGCGCTTCACGCGGCGCACTTCCTCGGCCTGCTGCTCGACCGTCAGATTGCGGTGCAGAACGCCCAGCCCGCCGGCCTGCGCCATGGCGATCGCCATCGGGGCTTCGGTCACGGTGTCCATGGCGGCGGACAGGATCGGGATGTTCAGATTGACGCCGTCCGCGATAACGGTGCGCGGGTCCGCGTCGCCGGGAAGAACGTCTGATGCGCCGGGTTGCAAGAGCACATCGTCGAAGGTGAGGCCTTCGCGAATCTCCATGGGAGATCCTCCTTGCTGCTTGCGGGGGCGGAATAATGCGGAATCGCGGCGGGGGCAAGGGGGTGAGTGAACGCGGATACCATATCGATTTATGGTTGCGCGTGGCATGTTCACAGGTCATTCTGGGCGAACAGCGCCGGAGGCCATGATGACACAGACCTACCGCGTATTGGGCATTCACGGGCTCGGAAAGCAGCGGGAAGACTGGTTCGAGGAATGGAAAACCGCGATTGAATCGACGGTTCCGCCGGGCTCCGACGTCCAGTTCGTCTTTGATAGCCTGTATTATGACGACATTTATGAGGACGTGGAGCTGGACCTCGGCGAGTATCTGTCTGCCGCCGCGCGCCTGCTCGGCAGCCGCTTCCGCCGGCAACGCTTTATCGGCCGCCTCACCGAGAAAATCCGGTGGTCGGCGGGCTATGTCGTGGCGTGGCTGGAGGACAAGCCCTTCCAGGACCAGATTCGCGCGCGCGCCTTCGAGAAAATCCGCGACTTTCAACCGGACATCATCTTTGCGCACAGTCTCGGCTCGCTGGTGACCTATGAAATGCTGCTGCATCCGGAGGCGGATTCACTGGCCGGCCAGCTCGCGGAAATGCGGCTGGTGACCTTTGGCTCACAGCTCAATAATGACTTCGTCAAGCACACGCTGACGCCGGGGCGGCTGACCACGCTGCCGGTCAAGACCTGGCACAATTTTTATAATCCGAACGACCGGATCTTCACCGAGTCGATCGAGATTTATGATGCCGACAATTTCACCCAGGTCTGGACGGAATTCAGGGATAGCAAGGACGACAACCACCATTCGGCGAGCGGTTATCTCGGCGATGATTCGGCGATCGCCGAATTCTGGACGCCGCTTTACGAGGGCAAGCTGGACGCGCCGCTGCATGCGCCGCTGGCAGTATCGACACGGCGGACCCTGCGCAGCGGCCGGAAACGCCGGGCCCTACTGATCGGGATCAATGACTATCCCAATCCCGACGCCCGGTTGGACGGCTGTGTCAACGACGTCTTCCTGATGAGTTCGGTGCTGCAGGAATGCGGATTCGAAGCCGATGACATCCGCGTCTGCCTCGACCACCGGGCGACCCGCGACGGCATTCTGGATCGTATGGACTGGCTGGTCGAAGATCCGCTGCCCGGGGACGAGCGGATCTTCTATTTCAGCGGGCACGGCGCCCAGATGGCGGAATATGGGCCGCAAGGCGAACCGGATCACATGCTGGAATGCCTGGTGCCGTGGGATTTCGACTGGAGCGAAGACAGCGGCATCACCGATCGCGAGATCTCGCAATTCTATAGCCAGCTCCCCTATGATCTCAGCCTCGCCCTGATTTTCGACTGTTGCCATTCCGGCGGCCTGCACCGCGATGCGAGGGCCAAGAAACGCGGCATCTCGCCGCCCGACGATATCCGTCACCGGGCGCTGAAATGGGATCTGGAAAGCGAAATGTGGGTAGAGCGGGACTTCCAGCCGCTCAATAAGGGCTTCGCCCGCAAGCAGTCCGTGCAACAAGCCTATTTCGGCAAGAACCACGCCACAGCCCGGCTCGGCCGCGCCAGCCTTTTGCGGGGCATGGATCAAAAGGATTATGACGCGCTGCAAAAGCGCCGGGACGGACCGATCGGCCCCTATCTGCCGATGATCATCGAATCCTGCCGCGAGGAGGAATTCGCCTATGAATACCGCCATGGCGTGACCAGCTATGGCGCTTTCACCTACAGCCTCGCCAGCATATTGCGGCGCGAAGCCCGGCAGGCGGATATCTCGTTCCGGGAATTGGTCGACCTGGCGGGCCAACAAATCTCGCGCCTGGGCTATGACCAGCAACCGGCCATTCTTGGGCCGTCAGCGCAGCTGGATGCGCCGATCCCCTGGCGCACCTAACCGCGTCAGGCGCCCTGCACGGCCACGGGCATCTCGCCCTCCCAGCCCGCCAGCGTTTCGAGATAGAGCGCCGGGCGGCCAACATTCAGGCGGCGGCGCGCCGCGTCGAGCGATAGCGGCAGAAGGGCCGTCAAATCGGTGGTCGGGAAGTGCGCGGCGTCTTGCGCCAGGCGCTTGGCTTCCGTCATCATCCGGCCCACCGGCCAGGACGGGATTTCCTGGCGGATGCGCAGGCCGGCCATGCGGCCGAGCCAGACCGGTCCGCGCCCGCCGGTCTGGATGCCGGAAAACAGGAGGAGTAGCGCTTCTCCCAGCGGATCGCGGCCATAACCGGTCAGCACGTGATAAAGGTCGTGCGTCAGATTCATCATGTAGGACATGGCATAAAGATGCGGCCAGTTGTCCTTGAGTGATTGCATGCGCTCGGGCGCGTTCTGCCAATTGGCCTCGTAAACGCCTTCGGGATGAAGGTTCTCGGTGTCGAGATAATGCAGATAGGCCGCGGCAAACGTGCCCGGCCCGTGGCTTTCCAGAGTCTCGCGGTCCATCAGGATGCGGCCGATATGCTTGGGGTCGGCAATAACGCGCTGACCGTATTCGGAGGCGGCAAAGCGGGTGTAGAAACGCTCGTAGGAGCGCCCGTTCACGGCCTCGAAGAAGGCGAAGACATAGCGCGTGTCTTCGCGGTTGCGCACCAGGCCGCGGAAGGCTTTCCAGGCCGCCATTGGCCGGATCGGATAGGCCGGCGGGAAGCCGGACGGCGCCGCACTACGGCTCTGATCCACCGGAGCTGTTTCGTCCACTTTCTGGCCGTCGGGCATGGCGTCAAACCTCTCTGACGCCATAAAAGTGAACAGTGTTTACAAAAGCGTCAAGAGGCGGCGGCGAGCCCGGCTCCGATTTGGCGGATCTGCCAGATCAGCGCGTCGAGCGTGGCATTCGTTGTGCGGTGGTTGGAAATACAGACCCGGATCGCGAATTTTCCGTTGATCCTCGTATGCGACGGGAGCGCTTCGCCGCTCTCCTGCACCCGGAGCAGGATTTCAGTGTTGAGCGCATCGAGATCGGCGGCTGCTACCGTTTCCGGCACGTAGCGCAGGCACACAATGTTCAATGAAACCGGTGCCAGGAGCTCCAGATCGTCCTGTTCCGCGATGCGATCGGCGAGATAGCGGGCCTGCCGGATATTCTGGCCGATAATGCGGCCGATCCGGTTCACCCCCTGCTCTTTCATCGACATCCAGACCTTCAGCGCGCGGAAGCTGCGCGACAATTGCACCCCCTTGTCGGCGAAATAGGTTGTGCCCACGGCGGGGCCGCGCGCGGTCGCGCTCAGATACGAGGCGGATTGGGCGAAAGCGTTGTCCTGTGCGCTGGCCGAACGGGTCAGAACGCAGCCGACATCATAGGGCATATAGCCCCATTTATGCAGGTCGAAGGCGATGGAATCCGAGAGGTTCTGCGCCGCGACCAGCGGCCGCGCCTCGTCATTCCATGCGGCCAGCGAGCCGAAGGCACCATCTATGTGCAGCCACAAACCGAATTCATCGGCCAGCGACCTGAGTCCCGCGAAATCATCGATCGCCCCGGTATTCACCGTGCCGGCCGTGCCGATGAGACAAATGGGCCGGTCGCCCGCCGCGATGTCGCGTTTAATGGCGTCCCGGCAGGCCGCCAGATCGATCTCGAACCGGTCATTGACCGGGATGGCGCGGAAAGCGCTGCGGCCCATGCCCATGAGTTCGCACGCCTTGTAGATCCAGCTGTGGGTCTCGGTGCTGCCGTAAATGCGCAGGCGCGGGATATCCCTGCCCTGCAAGCCCCGTTCGCGGATATCGAAACCGCATGTTTCATGACGCGCGACCGCCAGCCCGTTGAGATTGGCCATGGTCCCGCCGGTCACCAGAAGACCTGAGGCATCGGAGGGATAGCCGACGAGCTCCGCCAGCCAGCCTATCACCTGACGCTCGACAATCGCGGCCGATTGGTCATAGCCGGCGACATGCGCATTCATGCCGGATGCCAGCATGTCGGCGAGCATGCCGGTTGCCGTGCCATTGCCCATCACCCAGCCGAAGAAGCCGGGATGCAGATTGCCGGTCGGATAAGGCAATATGTGGTTGCGGAATTGTTCGAAGACCGCGTCCAGCGCCTCGCCATGACGCGGTACGGACTCGTCGAGCGCAGCGCGGGTCGCCTCCGGCACCGTCCGCCAGGCCGGGCGCGTGTCAACGCTGGCGAGATAATCGATCATCTCGCCGAGCATTCTGTGCCCGCTGGCGCGGACCTCATCCCAGTTCTCGGGGTCCAGCGTCTCGCTCATGGCCGCGTCTCCAGCATTTCGGGAATGTCCAGCAAAAGCGCCGACATCTCCGCCCAGCGCTGCGCGCCGATGGCCGAGACCACTCTGGACTGGGCGGTTTCCCAGGCCGGCAATGCCGCGGCGATCCTCGCTTCGCCTTGTGCCGTCAGCGCCGCGACCTTCTCGCGTCCCCGGCCTCCGGCCTTGATCTCGATCGCGCCGGAGGCCTGAAGCGGCGCGATGGTCCGGTACAAGGACGTTCGCTCCATCACCAGCTCATCGGCGAGCGCGGTCAGCGGCGTGGGTCCGTTCCGCGACAGGGCGCGGAGGATGGAAAACTGAGTGATCGTCAGGCCGCTGCCCTCGAGCGCCGCTTCATAAAAGCGGAACAGGGCGCGATTGGCTTTTCGGACCGTGGTGCAGGCACAAGGTATTTCCACGCGCTGACATTATCATGTAGCTACATGATGTAAATACACATTACTTTGACGGCAGGCTCATCACATAGGCGTGGCCTTGCTGGAGAAGGTCCACGAGACGGTCCTCATCGCCCATCAGCGCTTCGGGGATGCCGACATAGTCGCGCATTGTCGCGCCATAGGAGAGGAACGGCCCGGCGCCGTGTTCCGCCATGAACGTTTGGCCATCGGCCGGCGGCAGGCGGATGCCGAGTTCGCCGTCCTTGTTCACCTGGGAGAACATGTGCCCATTGTCCGAGGTGTAGGGCATCGTCTTGCCCTTGCGCTCAATGCCCTCGCAGCGCGCCACGACACGGTCGAAAATGGCGATGGTCTCGTCGCGGGTCATGGGTGCGGTCTCCTCGATGCGAGGCTGGCATGCGGCGGATGCGGCGTCGAGGGCGTGGCGCCCTTTCCCCTGTGCACGGGGAACAATCAATCCCAACTGATTTACGTCATCCCGGCGAAAGCCGGGACCCAGTTGCGCCATTCCCATCGGCATGCCCTGAGCCAACCAGCCGGCAGCTTCGTCGCTGCGCAGATTGCGCGCCAGGACTTACGGGCGTCACCGTGGCTCTGGGTCCCAACTTTCGTTGGGATGACGGTTTTTTAGAGCATCAGGGTTTTATTCGTCCGCCTCATGATGCGGGAAAGATCACAGAACCGAAAACCATAAGCCCCCGCCTTCCTCCGGTTTAACCGGAGGATCTCGATAATCGAGCCCCGAATAAAGAGGCCCTCCGGTCAAGCCGGAGGGAGACGAAGTTTGAGTTTTCTCGAAGTGCGTTGAACATCGGGGGCGCAACTGGAAGCCGCCTTACAATCCATGCCGGCCAGTCTTTCGCACCGGGTTTTCAGCTCAAGGGTGAAACCGCCAAGCGGCGCTTGCGCGCCCTTGACCTGAAAACCCGGCGCCGAAAACAATCCCGTCAGGGAATGAAAGGACGATTTTTGATGCTCCGGCCCATTCGGGCCGTCGCTCCTCGCTTAGTCCGGGCAAGCCGGACACGCTGCGGACGCGCAGTCGCGCTTTTGGGGCGCTGGTCCTTCAAACGTTTTCTCCCCCCGTTTACGGGGGGAGTGGTCCGAAGGACCGAGGGGGGCAGGCGCTGCGCTCGCCCCCTCCGCCTCGCATTCGCTCGGCACCTCCCCCGCAGGCGGGGGAGGAAAACAACGCCTTGGTCATCCCGGATCGCTTGAGTCACGGCATGGGTCCCGGGTTCGCGCGTAACGCGCCCTGGGATGATGAGAAAAAGCTGCCAATACCCACCTCATGGTGAGGTGCTTTCCAAAAGGAAAGCCTCGAACCACGCAGGGCGGGTGGCCTCCGATCCTTCGAGGCTCGCTTCGCGAGCGCCTCAGGATGAGGTGGAGGAATGCTCCACACAAAAAAAAGCCGATCAGTTCAACCCATTTATTATCGCTGCGATGCAAGGCTGATCAGAATTGCATACATGAAACTGAATAGTGCACAGTCATCACCGCCTCAAATTATTGGCAATTTTGCTGGTGACGATATACAATCAATATTAGAAGATGATCGTCCGGGCAGTTTGAGATGGAACAACATCAAGGCGGGAACCATATACATTTACCTAGTGAGTGGTCAGATTTAAGCGTCGGTCTGAAGGACCGATTAGACCAGAAAGAGTATTTCGATATACTCCATCGATCCCCTCCAGTTGTTCATAGCGAGGGCGGACCAGAATTAGAATACTATGCCGCAGATGATGCTGGATCCAGAAAATGCACACCACTCGAATATATTAAGACCGCCTCATCTAGAAATGACAATATATATAAGTGGTCTTTTTATTTATATACTATCGCATTCGTTTTTCTTATCGCGCTGACCCCATTTTATTCCGAACTAACTCAAATTATTGCAAGCCTCTTAGATCGAATTGATCCTGTGGAAACGGGAGGCGGAAATACCCGAATGATTCGTATAGCTATACCCCTGATCACTATAATCTTTATAGGTGGTGTGGGATTACTCATTGGTCAGAAAATCGGGCTAAATTTCAAAGAAGCGGACCGCGTATGGCAATCATCACTGGCCCATCTTCTTCAGCAACAACCAACAGAAAAATTCAAAGGAATTCGGGCTTGCCTGCTCTCTTTCCGTCAGTTCATAAAGTGGCGTCGCAGCACTGGTTTCTTTTTCGGCTTGGTGATTAGCATTGTTCCAGCAGTTATAATTGGAACGCTGGGATATTCAGTGTGGCTCGGCGCGGTCGATGCGGTTGAGTCCATCTTCTTAATATTTGAAATCGTAAGCTTAATTCTTGTGTTATTTTGGTTTTGGAGAACCGTCGACCGGCAGACGCGATATCGCGATCCAACGGTACAATTGTGCGTAATGGTCGCTGAGCTTCATGCCCGCTTCGTTAATAAGACGATTACCGGAGCACTAAGGTAATAAATATCATTTTCCATTTCGATATGATTAATTAATTTTTTCGTTAAAGTGTGCGGTATTTTTGTTGCTTTATTGATAGTCCTAAATTTTTTTATATACTAGATGGAATTTCGATTTTATCTTGTCGATAATACACTCCGCTCTATATATTTTTTATCTCTATATATGCTTTGATCCGCTCAAAGTTTCGTCGCTGCGAGGAATGTGTGCCGGAACTCACGGCTTCGCCGCGGCTCTGGATCCCCGCTTTCGCGGGGATGACGTGTGAAAGACAGGCGACGGGACTCTGCGAACACATAGCGCCTTTCAAGCCCTGCCGGGATTTTTTTCGGCGCCGGGATTTTAGGTCAAGGGCGCGCACGCGCCGCTTCGCGGTTTCACCCTTGAGCTGAAAATCCGGCGCGACAGACTGGCCGGCATGGAATGTAAGGCGAGGACTGCGTGGTTTCCCCTCGCCAAATATGGCGAAGAGGGAGAATGCACTCCTAACCTCATGGTGAGGTGCCGCCGGAGGCGGCCTCGAACCACGCAGGGCTGTTGGTTTCCAACCTTTCAAGGCTCGCTCCCCCGCTTTCGCGGAGACAAGCCGCGAGCACCTTAGGATGAGGTGGGACAATGGCATCACCCGCGCTGGAAGCGCACCCATTGAATTGCCAGAATGACCAGTCTTGGTGACTTTCGGTCGGCCCGAGGACAGGTTACTGGCCGAGTCCCTACCCTCCGAACCCCTTGGCGATGAGATAGGTCTCGGCGCTTTCCGAGCGGCTGGCCGGCGGTTTCGCGTGGCGGATGGTTTCAAAGCGCGGTTTGAGCTTGGTCAGGAGCTCGTCCTCGGTGCCGCCCTGAAACACCTTGGCGACGAAGACGCCACCGGGTTTCAGCGTTTCCAGCGCAAACTCCGCGGCGAGTTCGACCAGGGCGATGATGCGCAGATGGTCGGTGGATTTGTGCCCCGTCGTCCAGGGCGCGAGATCGGAAATGACCGCATCGGCCGGCCCGCCGAGCGCGGCCTTCACCTTGTCGGGCGCGTCGTCCTCGGAAAAGTCGAGCTGCATCAGTTTCGCACCCGGAATGGGGTCGATTTCGAGGAGATCGACGCCGACCACGTCCGCGGCGCCCTTTTTCAGCGCGACCTGGACCCAGCCGCCCGGCGCGGCGCCGAGATCGACGACGCGGTCGCCTTTTTTCAGGAGGTGAAAGCGCTCATCGAGCTCGATCAGCTTGTAGGCGGCGCGCGAGCGATAGCCGTCCTGCTTGGCGCGCTGAACATAGGGATCGTTCAGCTGGCGCTGCAGCCAGCGGGTCGAGGACAGCTTGCGGCCGCGCGCCGATTTTACCTTTTCGTGCAGGGATTTGGCCGCGCGCGCATCGCCCCCCTTGGTGACCGGTCCGGAGCGGCGCCGGCGGCGGCGGCGCTCCTCACCTTTTTCCTCGCCCGGCTTGTCATCATCACTCATTCAGCTGCCCTCTGCGCTTCGGCAGACGGATTGCGGCGGCCGCCGCGGCGGCGGCGTTTTGGCCGGCGCATCAGATTGAGCAGCAAGCCTTCCCGCAGGCCACGATCGCCGACGCGGATCTTCTCGACCGGCCATTTGTCCATGACGGCTTCGAGGATGGCGCAGCCGGCGAGCACCAAATCGGCCCGGTCGCGGCCGATCACCGGGTTGGCGGCCCGGCCGTCAAGGTCCTTCGAGGCCAGATCGAGACAGGCCGCGCGGGCATCGGCCGCGGTCATCCAGCTGCCATCGACGATGGAGCGTTCATACCGCGGCAATTGCATGTGCACGCCCGCGACCGAGGTGATGGTGCCCGACGTGCCGATCATGTGGGCGCGGCCCGAGGTGAACAGGGTTTTCAGCTTGCGCGCGCCGCGCGGCGTTTTCAGCGCGGTCATCGCATACGCCTTCATCGCCTCGTACCAGTCATCGGGGTGTTCCGCTTCGGGAATGCGCTCGGACAGGGTGACGACGCCGACGGGCGCGCTGGCCCAGGTCCGGACCGGCGGACGGCCGCCGCTTTCGAACCCGCCGCGCTCGCGCCATTGCGCGAGATCGACCCAGGAGAGTTCGGTCGAACCGCCGCCGATATCGACGACCAGAGCGACATCGTATGCCTCATCCATGAGATCGAGGCAGCCGAGCACGGCGAGACGGGCCTCCTCCTCCGGCGAAATGATGTCGAAATCGAGATCGGTGCGCGCCTTGATGCGGTCCATCAGCTCGTCGCCATTTTCAGCAAGGCGGCAGGCCTGGGTAGCCACGGCGCGGTATTTGGCGACACCGCGGCGTTGCATTTTTTCCGCGCAGACCTCCAGCGCCTCGACGACGCGGTCCATGGCTTCGCCGTTCAGCCGGCCGGTCTCGGTCAAACCGCCCCCCAGTCTGACAATGCGGGAGAATGCGTCGATGATCCGGAAGCTGCGCCCGGCCCGGCGGGCGACCAGCATGCGGCAATTATTGGTGCCCAGATCAATCGCGGCGAACGCCGGACCCGGCCCTTTCTTGCCGCGCCCGGAACGATGGGTGCGTGTGACTCGCGATTGCGCGGCAGCAGGCTTGTCCTGCGCCATTTTATCCCTACCTCTCGCCGTCTCGCGCGCTGCTCCAAAAGGGCACGCCGCGTTTCGGCCCGAACTTTGCCTTCATCGGGCAGCATAGGGAGAAGTTGCGGCGCTTCAAGCGAAACCGGCCCGCCGCGATACAGTTGATAAGAAAGCGAAGTCGATGACGATCGAACGGGATGCCAGATTTGCGATTGGGGACGTTGTCCGCCACCGTCTGTTTCCGTTCCGCGGTGTGATTTTCGACGTCGATCCGGAGTTCGCCAATACCGAGGAATGGTGGCAGGCGATCCCGGCCGCGATCCGTCCGCACAAGGCGCAACCCTTCTACCATGTGCTCGCCGAAAACGAGGACAGCTTCTACACCGCCTATGTGTCAGAACAGAATCTGGTGCCGGACGCCGAGGCGGGGCCGGTGCGCCACCCGCAGACCCGCGAAATCTTTGAGCCCTTCGACGGAGAGCGCTACCGGCTGAGAGCGTCCGATCTCAAGCCGAACTAGGCGAATACCGCACCACTTTCTGGTCGATGGCGCCAAAAATGCTGTCGCCCGCCTTGTCGAACATCTCGATGCGGATCGTATCGCCCGGTGTCATGAAAGGCGTATTCGGCTGGCCGTCGTAAATCGTCTCGATCATGCGGATCTCGGCAATGCAGGAATATCCCTTGCCGCCTTCGGAGACCGGCTTTCCCGGACCGTCGTCCAGCTTGTTGGAAATCGTGCCGGAGCCGACAATTGTGCCAGCGGTCAGCGGCCGTGTCTTGGCCAGGTGGGCGACGAGTTGGGCAAAATCGAACGTCATGTCGACGCCGCACTCCGGCTCGCCGAATTTCTCGCCATTCAGATGGCTGACCAGCGGCAGATGCAGCTTGCGCCCGTCCCAGGCCTCGCCGAGCTCGTCAGGTGTCACCGCGACCGGCGCAAAGGCGGTCGGCGGCTTGGACTGGAAGAAGCCGAAGCCTTTGGCGAGTTCGGCCGGGATGAGGCCACGCAGGGACACGTCGTTGACGATCATGACCAGGCGGATCTGCTTGGCCGCTTCGTCTGCGCTCAATCCCATCGGACCGTTGCCGGTGACGACCGCGACCTCACCCTCGAAATCGCAGCCCCAGCTGTCATCGCCGAGCGGAATGTCCTCGGTCGGCGCCAGGAAGGCATCGGAGCCGCCCTGATACATCAGCGGATCGGTCCAGAAGCTCTCCGGCATTTCCGCACCGCGTGCCTTGCGCACGAGCTCGACGTGATTGACGTAAGCCGACCCGTCGGCCCACTGGAAGCTGCGCGGCAGCGGCGACAGCGCTTCAGACGTGTCGAATGCCCGGGTGTCCGCCGAGCCGTCATTCACCTTGTCGGAGAGGGCTTTCAGCGCCGGTTCCGCGCGCGCCCAATCGTCGAGCGCGGCTTGCACCGTCGGGGCGATATCCGTGGCGTCGGCATAGCGCTTCAGATCGCGGGATACGACAACCAGGCGGCCGTCCGGCTGGCCATTGCGAAGCGAGGCGAGTTTCATCGGCAAAATCTCCGGAACTGTTGATTGGCGGCCTGTCTAGCGCAGCGTGCGACCGGCGCAAGCCCTGCCGGCGGCTAGAAATGATCGGCGCGAATGACGTGAACGTCCGACACCGTGACGATACCGATCTGCGCGGAAACCAGCTTGTAAACGGCATCAAGAACGTCGGACAGAAGGCTTTCATCAAGGATGGCGAACAACACGAACATGCGCTGGCTGTCGCTGATCTCGCCCTTGCGGGACCAGCTGCCATTGCGGCCCCGTCCGGAGACGGCCGGCATGACTGTGTATCCGGGCAGTTCGAGCGTATCGAGCTTGCGCATCAGCCGTTCGAGCATCGGGGCTTCGATGACGATTTCCAGCCGTTTCTTGAGCGTGGTTTGCATGGGATCAGCCTAGAACAGTCCGGGCCGCCGCGAAATAGAGCGGGATTCCGAAGATCAGATTGAACGGAAACGTTATGCCCAGCGAAAGGGTCAGGGAGATGGCGGGCTTGGCTTTGGGAAGCGCCAGGCGCATGGCGGCCGGCACGGCGATGTAGGATGCGCTTGCCGAAAGCGTCATCAGAAGCGCCCCGGTACCGGGATCGAGACCCAGCATCCACGCGGCTGCCAAACCGACAACGGCGCCGATCAGCGGCATGTAAAGGCCGTGCAGGATGACCGGCAGACGCAACTCGCCGGTGTGACGCATTAATCCGCGGCCCGCCACCAGTCCCATATCGAGCAGGAACAGGCATAAAACCCCGCGGAAAATATCGTTGAAGAAAGGCGCAACAACTGCTTGCCCCCCCTCCCCGGTCGCCCAGCCGATAAAGAACGCCCCGACCAGGAGAATGATCGACCCGTTGACCGCGACTTCGCGGATGAGGTCGCGATTGGATTGTCCCGGTTGCTTTCCGGCGAGCATCAGGCCCGAGAAGATGGCGGGCGCTTCCATGGCAGCCGCCACGGCGACCATGAATCCGGCTGCGGCGAGGCTCATCGCCTGCCCAGCGTCGGAGGCGGCAATGAAGGTGACGATCGAGATTGAGCCATAGTGCGCCGCGATCGCGGCCGCATCGATACGGCCGGTGCGGCTGGTCGCGCGCAACAGGCCATAACTCACAAAAGGCAGCGCGAACGAAATCAGGACACCGGCGCCAATGGCCATGGCGGCATCGGAAAGGCTCGCGCCAGCCATTTCAACGCCCCCTTTGAACCCGATGGCCATGATCAGATAGATCGACAGCGACTTGGCAACCGCTTCCGGGATTGCGAGGTCCGACCGGATGAGCGAGGCAACAAGCCCCAGCGCAAAAAACAGGATGGGCGGTGAAATCAGATTGCTAAGAGCGAGATCGAACAGACCCAAGGTCACCTCCGCCATAAGATGCGCGGCTGCTAGCAAACCCGTCACGCAGCGGCAAGTCTAGGGGAGTTTGGCGCGCTCAACCCGCTGAAAGTCGCCATCGATGGTTAGCCATTCGAGTTCGCCATCGGCGATCCCGAAACGGGCCCCATGAATCCGCACCTGCCCCGCCGCGACCCGCTCCGCTACAAAGGGATAGGTCATGAGCCGTTCAATCGAGCGTTTGATGGAGCACAACTCGGTCCGTTCCGAGAGCTTCTCGATATCCGTCTCGCCCTTCAACTCGGCTTTGGCATCTTCGACGGCCTGGCCGATCGGCTCGATCCAGTGCTCGATAAAGAGTGCCTCCGGGTCGTGTTCGCCGGCCACGCAGGCATTCACACCGCCACACTGGCGGTGGCCCAGCACGAGGATATTCGGAACTTCGAGCTTCTTGACCGCGAATTCGAGCGCTGCGGACACGCCGTGATGGGTTCCATCGAATTCACAAGGCGGCACGAGGTTCGCGACATTGCGGACCACGAAGAGTTCGCCCGGGCGCGCATCAAAAATCTGCGCAGGATCGACACGGCTGTCGGAGCAAGCGATCACCAGCGTATGCGGTTTCTGCCCGCGATCCGCCAGCTGTTCGTACAGATCATGCTGGCGCGGATAGAGATCGGTCCGGAACCGTCCGAATCCGTCCGACAGATCGGAAGGCATGGAGCGTTTGGGCATGTTGCGCCTTGATCCTGTTAAGCCTGCCGGCACGATTCACCGAAACGCGCCAGGCTTCAACTCGGGCGGACAGGTGCTATTCAGCCGGCTCCGGCACCCGCCATGAATTCACGTAATCGCGATTTTCAACGCTGGTGGCATCATGGCCCACATCCAGCGGGTCCCGCGTGTCGATCATCACCGCATACTCGTCCGTCGCCGCCTTGCTCTGTGTGAGCATATTCTTCAGCGCTTTCGGATGCGGGCCGTGGGTGAACCCCGACGGGTGGAAGGTCATCATGCCGGCATCGATATTGTCGCGGCTGAAAAAGTCACCGGCGTGGTAGAACAGCACTTCGTCGTAATCGTCATTGTTGTGGAAAAACGGCACTTTGAGTGCACCCGGATCGGTTTCGAACGGACGCGGCGCAAAGGTGCAAACCACGAAACGGTCGGACAGGAAGGTGGTGTGGGCGCTTGGCGGCAGGTGATAGCGATGGCTCATCAGTGGCCGGATGTCCTTCACATTGAGGCGTACCGGCGCCAGCTCGCCATGCCAGCCGACCGCGTCCAACGGGTTGAACGGATAAGTGATGCGGCTCACCTCGCCGCGCTTCTTCACCAGAACCGTCCACTCATGGTTCTCGTCAGCCTGCTGCGCCTTGAACGCGTCATTGATCTTCGGCGCATCAAGGATCGCCGGATCGAAGACCGCATGCGGTCCGACCAGCCCCTTGTCCGGCAGGGTGTAGTGCGTGTTCGTCGCCTCAATCATCAGCACGGCCAGCGGTTCGCTCGGCGACAAGCGCCACATCGTCCCGCGCGGCAGATAAACGTAATCGCCCTTCACAACCTCGATATGGCCGAAATCGCAGAACAGGTCGGCGCGGCCTTCATGGATGAACAGGAGTTGATCGCCATCGCCGTTGCGCGCCAGGGCCTGCATGGGCTCGGCCAGCTTCCAGAAGCGGATATCGGTCGACTTGTTGTGCAGGACCGAGCGCGACTCCCAAGGCGAATTCTCGGCCGCATTCAACGCGTTGAGATCGAAGGCGCGCGGTTGCAGCGGCCCCTCGAACTTGACCCATCCGGTCGGCGGGTTCTGGTGATGCAGGAACGCTGCCGGGCCGAAGAAGCCCTCTTTCGACATCTCGCGCTCATAGGTGCCTTCCGGCATGTCGGCATGCGCCTGGCGCGAGGCATTGCCTTCAACCCGGGAAGCGTAAATCCATTTGCGATTGGCCATCATGCAACTCCTGCCGGCGGTTCGCGGGCAATTTAGTTACAAATGAAACTAAATGCCAGCGTTCAATTTCGCGCGGCGGGGTGCCACACGGGAATGAGGGCGAAGGCGATCTGGCCCGCCAGGCCGATTCCGCCCGTCAGTGTGAACCAGCCGGCCATCATTGCGGCCGGCCCGCCCGGGACGATGAAGGCCGCGAGGATCAATTCCAGGACGATCAGCGTCAGGAAGGCGGCAAGACCGGCCAGCCCGCGGCCGGCCACCGGCAGAGGCGCTTGCCTCCGGGCTAGCCCGCCGAACACAAGCCACGAGATGCCGAGGATGATCGGGAGTTCCAGCAGCACGGCGGCGAGGTCGCCCGTTCGCGGGGCGATGACAAGCAATCGCACTGTGCCCAGTACGAAGCCGGCGAGAAAAACGGCTGTTGCGTAAACGGCGCCCAGCCGGATCGCGCGGACGCTATTCCTCGTCGCCATAGATCGCGACGATCCGGTCCTGGCCGGATCCCCAGGACGCCCGGTACATGCCTGGCGTGTTGAAGCTCCACGCCGTTTCGCCGCCACGCGACAGCACGATGACGCCGCCATCGCCGCCCAGATCGGTCAGGGCGCCCTGGATCACGAGATCGGCGGCGTCCTGCACCGCATAGGGACGGTCCTCGGCGCCGCGATCGGCCATTTCAACCTCCAGGCAGATCCGCGCGGCAATGTTGAGACGGATGAAATACTCGCCCGTCCCGGTCGCCGAGACGCCGCACAACGCATTTGCATACGTGCCCGCGCCGATGACCGGGCTGTCGCCGACCCGGCCCCAGCGCTTCGCCGTCGTGCCCCCCGTGGAGGTGCCCGCGACAATGGTGCCGGACCGGTCCAGCGCCACGACACCGACCGTGCCGAAGCGGTGCTCGCGTTCCAGGAGGTCGAGATGACCTTCCTCGATGTCTTCCGGTTCGGGGGCGCCCTCGGGCCGGTCCGGCAGCGGCAGGCCCATCTCGCCGACCGCGCGTTCCATGGACCGCCAGCGGCGTTCGGTGAAATAGAAGGCCGGCGCGACGAATTCGAGGTCCTGCTCCCGGGCAAAGGCTTCGGCGCCCTCCCCGGTCAGCATGACATGGCGGGAGTTTTCCATGACCGCACGCGCCGCCGTGATCGGATGGCGGATGCCGGTGACGCCGGCCACCGCGCCGGCTTCCAGCGTGTCGCCGGTCATGATCGAGGCATCGAGCTCGTTGCGGCCTTCCGCGGTGAACACCGCGCCCCGGCCGGCATTAAAGAGCGGATCGTCTTCCATGGCGCGGATGACCTGCTCCACCGCGTCGATTGCCGCACCGCCACCGGCGAGAATGTCGCCGCCGCGGTCCAGAGCTGCATCAAGCGCGGCGCGATAGGCGGCTTCGGTTTCGGCATCCATCGAGTCGCGCTCGATCACGCCGGCGCCGCCATGGATGACAATGGCCCAGCGGTTCTCGTCCTGTGCCGCGTTTTCGCTGTCTTGCGCAAAGCCTGCCGATGCGGTGAGCCCTGCCAAAATCGCCGCTGTGAAAATCCGCATACTCGCCTCCCCGTTTGGTTGCAGCCATTCCGCCTGATTGTGCCGGGAATGCAAGGGGGGTGCTGTGGGAGGGCGATCAGGGGGCGCCATGGAGCCTGTCTGAGCGCGCGCAATTTGACTATTTTGAACCGGATAGAAAAACGAGCGCTGCAACAAGCCCAATACCGACCAACAACGTTTTTTGTTTTTCGATTTTCACTTCGCTTGCCAATGCATCCAGCTGTTGCTTGACGCTATGCGGATCGAGGTCGTCCAGCTTGATGCCTTGGAACTCCCTTAACCATGTTGGCATGTCGTCTGGCTCTACACCCAGCATAATCGGTACGAGCCGCTTCTGGGTCGCGATCGCGCCGCCGACTTCCTGAAGCACTGCGTCCGATTTCAGTGAGTTTGGCGTCGCGAGAAGAAAGAACCAATTTGAGTGGCGAAGCGTGTCGAAAATCTGGGATGTCCAGCGCTGACCCTTCTCCAAGCTAATCTCGGCGAGGAATACGGTGAGGCTCTGACGTGAGAGCTGGTCATACAGCGCGCGTGCCGGGACCGCGTCTTTGCTGCTGTAGCTAATGAATATGTCGGGCAACGCTGCAACCTATTAAATTGTTGTTCTAGAAGTCATAATACCTATGATTGAGCCTGGCGCACTACAATAATGAGGGAAATGATGGATAATCCCCAGCAAGGGCGAGTCATCGCACTAATCGCCTATTTGATCGCGCTAGCATTATTGCATTTCACGGTAATCGATCCCGGGTTTCATCTCGATGCCAACGAAATCTGGCTGGCGAACGGTATAGCTAGCTTGCTGTTCGGTAGTCGGCTGCTCAATCCCCATTTCACGCCACCTGCGGACGCGGCAACCAATGGCTTTGTGGCTGGCCTTACCATGATCACAGCCATCGCGGCCATTCCTGATGGCGAAAGTAGCCGCGTGGCGGTCATTGCCCTGACCACCAGTTGGGCTATTTGCGCTTTGTCGCTGTTTGTGATTCTTGTCCGACGCTCAAACGGGCTCGAGGACAGGCCTTGGGTTCTTGGCTTCGACAAAACGGTTCGCGCGATTGGTGCGCCCGATATCATTTTCACGTTCGTACTTCTGTCAGCGGTTTGGCAGTTTCACCGGACCGATCCGCTGGAAGTGTTCGCAATTTTAGGAGCGTGGACCGTCATTGTTGCATTGCGACCGATTGAAGGAGTGATCGGATTTTTCGAATGGATGGTTCAAAACGCACTACGTGTTTCGAAAGAGGTCGTTGGCGAAATCGCGGCATACCAGAATCCCGGCTTGGTGTTGATCCGGCAGCATGATGACAAGCATCTGGCAACTGGAACCATGCTGCTGATAGGCGACCCTCAAGGCCCACCTCAACTAGGAGTGGCGATTAATTATGTAGGACGCGATGAAGGCCGCCTCTTACGGACACTGGCATTGAAATTACCGCCGTCACTCAAGAAAGCGGCAAAGCGCGCGGGCGAAGTCGAAGGTGCGGCGCGCCTGTTTAACCCGAATGAGGACGAGCGAGAGGACGTCAAAAGCGTCGTTGCACGGATCGGCGCGTTGCGTGGCATTGTTGACAGCGGATCGGACCTAACTCGTTTGGAATTTGAAGTCGTAAATGAAGCCGGGTTGGAAGAAGGAAAGCTAATCGACGTAAAGATCGGCGAAGCGCCGCCGGTCCTATATCAGATTATTGACGGCGTGACTCAAGAGGAGCTTGTTCAACAAAAAAACAAGTATGGCTACGCCAAGGCAAAAGCCCGCAAGATCGGTCGTTGGGATAAAGAAAAAGAGCAATTTGAGCCGGTATCTTGGTTGCCAGAGATGAATGCCCCGGTTTTCTTGAAGGAGACTGGTGAGTTTGAACCCCGCGCTAGTGCGATTGGCCATTTTCCTGGCACCGATTACTTCGTATCGATCAACCCAAGCGAAGCGGTAACCCACAACACCGCTATTCTTGGCATTCTAGGAATAGGCAAGAGTTTTCTCGCCATCGAGCTTGTCGAGCGCATGATTGCAGATGGGATAAAAGTTATCTGCCTCGATTTGACCAATCAGTACGCGGAAGAGCTGAAGGAATTCGTGAACGCGGATCGCGAGCAGGCTCTCGATGATGTACTGGCTAAAGCCGGGGAAGGCCGTCCTCCGGGCAAAAGCAAGGAGGAAGGCGGAAGCCTTCACGCCTTTGAAAACGCAGTGCTTGCTCAAATTCGCGAATTTCTATCGGCCGATTGCGGTTTTCCCCTTCGTATTATCAATCCAAGCTCTTTTGTTGTCAGCAAACAAACCAGTGGGTGGGGTAAAGACAGCGCGGGATTTGCTGATCTGTCACCTTCTGAGATAACCGCGATAATATCGGATTGCGCACTAAGGGCGTGCCAAGAACTCGGCATGACTAAGAGCGGTCGCGCTTGTCTGGTTTACGAAGAAGCGCATAGCCTTGTGCCAGAGTGGAATTCAGTTGCCAGCGATGGCGATAAGCATGCGACTGCTCGGAGCGCGCGAGCGATCCTGCAAGGTCGAAAATACGGACTAGGTTGTCTGCTAATTACGCAGCGCACAGCCAACGTGACGAAGTCAATACTCAATCAATGCAACTCAATTTTTGCGATGCGGACCTTTGACGACACGGGCCGCGAGTTCCTCGGTAACTATATCGGCAAAGAGTATGCTGGGGTGCTTCCCAGCTTAAAGGAACGGCACGCGGTCTTCTTTGGCAAAGCATCATCGTGTGATGATCCGGTTCTGATTCGCCTCAATGACCGGGACAAATTTGAGGCCGCTTTTAGAGCAGAGCACGCTCCTGGCGAACTCCCGGAATTCCAGACCGTCGAAGAATTGCTCGGCGGCGAACGGGCAGATGGAGATAACAACAAGCCTGAACCAGACGGACCAAAAATACGTACCCCTTGATCACGCGTCGCGCGACCGCCCCGCCGCTTTCCGCCCGCTAATCCCCGCCATCACCTATCCGCTTACACTGTACAGCCGATCCGCGTGCCTGCCCGTCTGTTGCCATCCGCTTCGACCAGCAAGACCGTCGGAGTCACTGGCAAACACCGGAGACAGACCGGGGGTCGAGCCGGAGTGCCGTTCATGCTCACATTTCCCAACCCAGACAGGTCCATCCGGCCGGCGAGCCCGTCCGCAACCGCGCCAACCGTCGTCGTAGTCGTAGTCGTCGTAGTAGTAGGAGTCGAAAGCCGGAAAACTGGAGTCCTATCCACGCTTTCCCAACGGCAAGACGATCCGGCTCTAGGCGGTCAGAACGACCTTGCCCTTCACGCGGCGCTGCATGAGATCGTCGAAGGCCTTGGTGACATCGTCCAGCGGATAGCTGGCCGAGACCATCGGCTTGATCTTGCCGGCGACATAAAGCTCGAACAGCTCGGCCATGTTCTGGCCGTTCTCCTGCGGGAATTGGCCGGCCCAGGCGCCCCAGAAGACGCCGCGGATATCGCGGCTGTTCAAAAGGGCGAGATTGAGCGGCATTTTCGGGATGTCGCCCGCAGCAAAACCGATCACCAGGAAGCGCCCGCCCCAGCCGAGGGCGCGCATGGCCGGTTCGGAATAATTTCCGCCGACCGCGTCATAGACGACGTCGGCGCCCTTGCCTTCGGTCAATTCCTTGAGCCGCGCTTTCAGATCCTCGCCGTCATAATCGACCAGCTCGTCCGCCCCGGCCTCTTTCGCCGCGGCCAGCTTGTCCTCGCCCCGGGCGCAGCCGATAACGCGTGCGCCATAAGCCTTGCCGAGCTGGCAAGCCGCGGTGCCGACACCGCCACCGGCGCCCAGAACGACCAGGGTTTCACCCGATTTCAGTCCGGCGCGCTGCTTCAGCGCGTGAATGGTGGTGGCGTAAGTCGTGATCAGCGCGGCGGCCTCGTCAAACGGCATGCTGTCAGGAATGGGCGCTACCTGATTGGCCGCCGTGACGACTTTCTCGGCAAAACCGTTGAGCAGGGTTGCGGCCACAACGCGGTCGCCTGCCTTGAAGCCCTGAACCCCGTCGCCGACCGAGGCGATCGTGCCCGACACCTCCCCGCCGGGTGTGAAGGGCAGAGGCGGTTTCATCTGGTATTTGCCTTCGACCAGAAGGATGTCCGGGAAATTCACGCCAGCGGCCTTGACGTCGATGACGACCTGACCCGGGCCGGCGACCGGGTCCTCGACCTCCTCCACCGTCAAATTCTGGTACGGCGCGAATTCCTTGCAGATCACGGCACGCATCACCGGTCCTCCCCTTTGGCCTCTTGGCTGTCGATCAGATGCTCGACGAAATCGATATGTGTTTTAAGCACATAGACTTCGTCGAAATAAGTCCATGGCACTTTCAGCTCGCGAACATCTGCGCGGATTGTCTCAAGGCGGTTGCGGCAGGCATCCGGCGAGCCCGGGTTTTCTTTGGACACGACATCGCGTTCGACATCGCGCAGGTCGCGGTAAAATCGCTTGATCCGCCGCTTCAGCTGCCAGGAGTACAGCCGCGGAGCAATACGCATGAAGGGGAACATCAAGGTCAGGACCGGGATCAACAGGATCCAGACACGATCGACCAGATTGGCCGCCCAGAAGGGCAAATAGCGCTGCAAAAACGCCGGCCCGCCGCGGTCATAATAGCGCGCGGCGTGTTGCGACAACGGATAATCGACCAGATGGCGGTCCGGAAAGGCGGCCGGTTCTGCCAGGGCCGATCCGCTGGAGAAATGCTCGTGCATCGCCTGCAAGAGCAGGGATTGAACGGCCGGATGCAGATCCGAGCGGACGACGGCCACCGCCGCCGGGGCGATTAGCTGGACATCTTCCGGCGGAATATCGTGCTGCAGGTCGATCACGCCTTGATAAAGCGTCACCTCGGAAAGAAACGGAAAGAGCCGCGAATAGGCCGGGCTGCGCGGAAGGCTGAGAACGGATATGGCGTCGTCCTGCAGAAGATCGCGTATATAGGTACGGTCGGGCGAGGTGATGAAGGCTGCCGCGTCAACCTCGCCAAGCCGCAGCGAAGCGGCCGCGGCGGTGCCGGCCGCTTCACTCCAGGTCACGGATTGCACGCCGTTCTCTTGCAACAGCACGTCCAAAAGCGCGCGAATACCGGAGTCTTCTCTGCCGGCCGCGATGCGCTGCCCATCAAGGTCGCGCAAATCTGAAATCGGCTCGCCGGCGGTCGTGAATATCCAGAGCGGCTCGTAGAACAAGGCCCCGAGCGAGCGGATCCGATTGGCCGCTGTCAGCGGATCGCCGACGCCGCCCTGGATCAGGGCCGCATCGGCGTCAGCCGCGACCAGGCGTGCGAAGTTCTCACCCGAGCCGGCCGTCGGGATCAGTTCAACCTCGACGCCCTTGGCTTCCAGGAATTGTTCCAGGCGCTCGCCGGCGGACTGGTATGCGCCGCCCGCCGGTCCGGTCAGGATGGAAATCTGCCGCGGCGGTGCGGGATCCAGGGTCAGCGCCAGCCAGACCAAAAGGATTGTGACGACCAGCGACACCGAAACGCCGGCGAGCCAGAACCCGCGTTCACCGGGCGCCATGTCCCTCCAGCGTTTGGCCAGCTGCTTCATTCGCCCCGCTCATTGGCTTCGCGGCGTTCTATACGCGAGACCCGCCGCTCAAGCGAATTGAAATCGTCGCGATTGAGGAAGAAGCGCGGCCGCTCTTCGATCGGCGGCGGGTCGGCTTCCATGCGGTCGTATTCAGCCGCCACCCATTGTGCATCATCGCTGCTGGCGAGCCATTCCGTCCGGCGACCGGCCACGGCCCGCCAATGCGCCTCGACATTCTCCGGCGTCAGGCGGGCGCCGAAGCGGTCGGCCGAAACCGGCGGATCGAGGGCTTCGCCGCGCATCCGCGCGAGCATGGCAAAGCCGAGGCGCGGGCGGTAATGCGAGGGTTCGAAATACCAGGGATTGAGGACATCGCCGGAAGGCGAAGGCGGACCGGTCTGGGCGACGTCCGGAAAGCCGGAAAAATCCCAGACTTCGAGCGCATCGCCCGGAAAACAGGGCGCGCGCGACAGCGCCGGATCGCGCCCGGCGGCGAGCCGGACGAAGTCGCGCCGCATCTGCAGGTCGAGATCCTCGATCCCGGCACGCCAGCGCGCCTCCTCGATGCGGGCATGAATCGGGTGGATGAATACGCGAACCTGGATGCCCCGCGCGAGCAGCGCATCGATGCCGCGGAATACGTACTCCGCGCGTTGCGGGTCGTAGGCATAACCGAGATAGGACCGGTATCGCTTTTCCAGCTCGGTATCGAAGCGCTCGCGGGAGTTTTCCGGCGCATAGGCGGTCTCCCAGCGCACGTCGGACCCGCCGGTCGCGTTGTCGATGACGGTTTGCAGGGCGCGGGCAAAAGCGTCGAGCGACAGCGAGGTCTGTATATGCGCTTGCAGCCGTGAGCCGCCGGCCAGCGGTGTGATCCAATAGGTCGCGTCGGCGCGCGGATAATCCCCAAACTCGCGCAGATCGAGACCGATAACGGCACAATCGATGGTGTCATTCTCGGCGGCGAGCGCTACGGCATTGGCGATTTCAAACGCGTTCGTGCCGCCCATGGCCATGTTTTCAAAACCGCCAGGCCAGTCGGCAATCTCGTCGGGGAAGCCGTCATGCGAGCGCGAGGAGCCAAAGAGGATCGTTGAGGCCTGTGTCTCCAACAAGCCATGACCGACCGCGACGCGGTAACCGTCGGCATGGGCGCGGGTCCGGCGCTCATTGACACCCGGAATCTCGCTCCATTCCGACACGTGATAGGGATCGACGATGAAGGTGAATCCGCCAAACAGGATCAGCCACGCTGCAAGCGTTGCAACGAGGCGGATGGCATAGCCCTTCAGGGTCAGCGGCGGTTTCCGGTCAGAAGTTGTAATAGATGAACTCCGCTGTGTTCCAGGCATTCACGATCGACAGGAAGAGCAGGAAGGCCAGCGTGCCGGAAATCCACGGACGCAGTGTGAAGCGCAGCCCTTTCTGCGGCACAATACCGGCGGTTTTCAGTGTCACCTCGTCGAACCATTTGACGAAAACGGAAGCCGTATCCGGCAGGCCCCACACGATGGCCAGCCCAATGGCGATGGCGATGAACGGCTCGTCGCTGACGCCCGGCCCGATACCGTTCAGACCGGCCATGCCTTCGAGCATTTCGATCGCCGCGCCGAAAGATGTCGCCCGGAAGAAGACCCAGGCGACGACCACGAAGAGGAAGGTACAGGCGACCGATACCCAGGGCGCAGACGGGAAGAGCCCGTTCGGCCGCCACTTGTTCAACCAATTACACCAGGCGAGCGCCAGCCCGTGCAGCGCCCCCCAGAAGACGAAGGTCCAGGCGGCGCCGTGCCATAGCCCGCCCAGGAGCATGACGATGGCGAGATTGACCGCCCGGCGGCCCGGTCCCTTCCGGTTGCCGCCGAGCGGAATGTAGAGATAGTCGCGCAAGAACTGCGACAGGGTGATATGCCAGCGGCGCCAGAAATCGACGATGGAGCGCGCCCGGTACGGCGCATTGAAATTGATCGGCAGGCGGTAGCCGAACATCCGCGCGAGCCCGATCGCCATGTCAGAGTAACCGGAAAAGTCGAAGAATATCTGGAAGGTATAGCAAAGCGCACCGGTCCAGGCTTCGAGCAGGCCGACCTCGTCGCCGCGCGCGGCGGCATTGAAGGCGCTGGCGGCATAAGGTTCGAAATTGTCGGCCAGCAGCACTTTCTTTGAAATACCGATGGCGAAGATCGACAGGCCAACGCCGATATTTTCTGCCCAATCATCCTTGCGATTTTCGTCTGCATATTGCGGCGCGATCTGGTTGTGGCGAACGATCGGCCCGGCGATCAGTTGCGGGAAGAAGGACACGAAAAGGCCGTGGCCGAGCCAGCCGGCGGGCTTGGTCTCACGGCGGGCGACATCGACGAGGAAGCTGATCTGCTGGAATGTGAAGAAGGAGATCGCCAGCGGCAGAGCAAAGCCCGGCAGCGGGATGTCGGTGCCGGCTACCCAATTGATGTTCTGCAGGAAGAAATCGGCATATTTGAACAGGCCGATACTGGCGAGATTCAGTGTGATGCCGATGGCCAGCCAGGGCTGGGCGCCGCGCCGCTCGATGATCAGGCCGAGGACGTGATTGACGCCGATCGAGCCCAATAACAACGGCAGGTAGCGGATGTCCCACCACGCATAGAAAATGAAGGATGCAATGGTCAGCGCCACCAGCGCGGCATTGTGCGCCACCCAGCGGCGCAGCACGTAGTAGACGCCCAACGTGGCCGGCAGGAAGACGAACAGAAATTCAAATGAGTTGAACAGCATGCCCCGCCCCGCGCGCGCGGCCAAATAGACGGTGTTTCACCGGACGGGTCAATTGAGCGGGACAGGCTTGTGCAATGGATTGCCGATTGCATTCACACGCGCGCCGGGACAGCATTCCCGCTGACGGGGAGGCACGCATGAGCACAATCGACAAAGCATTGGAAACGCAGCTCGCGAATATCGAAGCCAAGACCGGCACATCACTCGATGCGCTAACGCGTCAGGTGCTTGGTCAAGGATTCACAAAGCACGGTGAGATGGTCAGTTGGGCGAAGGAAACGCTCGGCCTCGGCCATGGCGACGCCAATACGCTGGTGCATATCGCCCGCCAGCGCGCCGAGGGTGACGCAGCGCCGGCGAGTGATCCGCTGGACGAGATCTATACGGGCGCAAAGGCCCATCAGCGGCCGATCCACGCGGCGTTGATGGCGCAAATCAGCGGGTTCGGGAATTTCGAGATCACGCCGAAGAAGGGCTATGTCTCGCTGCGCCGCAAAAAGCAGTTTGCGATGCTGGGGCCGAAAACAAAGGATCGTTTCGAGCTGGGGATCAACCTCAAGGACGAGGTGTCCCATCCCCTGATGGCACCGATGAAGCCGGGCGGGATGTGTCAGTACGTTGTTTCAATTCATGATGCGGAAGAGATCGACGATGACATGGTCGCGATTGTCCGCCGCGCCTATGACGCCGCCGCGTGAGCACTGGCGGCAACGTCCTGAATTCCTGGATCAATTACGGGCAGACGTGTCGGCATTCCAGCTGACCGAATCTCGGCCAATGTCCTCGGCTTCAAGTGAAGCGAGATAGCGTAGGAATTCCTCACAGTTCGTGGCACGCGAGATCACATAGCCCTGGGCATGGTCGCAGCCCATCGCCTTGAGGGCGGCGAGTACGACCTCGTCTTCCACGCCTTCGGCGGTCAGCGTCATGCCGAGATTGTGCGCCAGGTCGACCGTCGACTTGATCAGGGTGCGGTCCTTGCTCGATGTCTGCGAGCCGCTGATGAAGGTCTTGTCCAGCTTCAGCTCATGGCAGGGCAGACGCTTGAGATAGGCCAGCGAGGAAAAGCCCGTGCCGTAATCGTCGATCGCGATCTTGCAGCCGGCGTCGACCCAGCGGTCGAGATTGTGCATCGCCTGGTCGGGCTTGTGCATCATCGCCGTCTCTGTGATCTCCAGCGTGAGGGCATTGCTGCCATAGCCGATAATGTCGAGCACGCGCGCACCGAAACCGGCATCGGTCACCAGCCGGCCGGAAATGTTCACCGCGATCTCGACATCGAAGCCGTGATTGGCGAGATAGGCTTTCTGCTTGATGGCTTCGCGGATTGACCATTCGGTTAGTTCGCGGATCTTGCCGGTTTCCTCCGCCTGCGGAATGAAGTCGTCGGGCCGAATATAGCCGCGTTCGGGATCGTTCCAGCGGAACAAGGCCTCGGCTGCCGTGATCCGGCCGGACCGCAAGTCGAGCTTGGGCTGCAGGTGCAATTCGATGCCGCCGGACGTCAAGGCCGTCCGCATGCGCGTCATCAGGCTGAGATTTTCCGTGGGATCGCCGAGCTGGCGTTCATTGAAGATCGCCATGCCGGCCTGGTTCTCGTCGGCCTGAGACAGCGCGATGACCGCGTTGCGGACCGCGATCTCGCTTTGCCGGTCGTTGGCGAGCCCCACCGTCAGCCCGATGTCGAGCTCGACGCCGTCGATGGCCATTGGCCGCGACACCAGATCGACCAGGTCCTTGATGTCGTGTTCGAGCAGCAGATGGTCATCGGTATCGAGCAAAACGCCGAACAGGCCCGGTCCGATGAGGCCCACCTCGGTGACGCCTTCGGCCGCCGCCAGCCGCTCGCCTAGCTTGGTTTGGACTTTGATAAAAGTGGAAAAGCCGAGCAGCGTTTCGAAATTCGAAGCCCGGTCGAGGCGAACCGCCGCAAAAAAGGTTTCGGCACCCCCGCGCTCGATGTCGCGGTTCCGGTCCTTGACCAGCGAATGCCGCGTGGGCAGGCCGGTTTCAGCGTCCACGAACAGCATGTCTTTCATCATGCGGTTTCGCTGGCGGAAGCCGCGGATGATCAATACCGAGGCCAGCAGCATCATGACCAGCAGCGCGCCGGCGCCGATGGCAATCAGCCGCTGCCGCTGGGTTTCGCTTTCAGCCAGTGCAAGTTCACGTTCCAGACCGACCGTGCGAAGCTGCTCGATCTCCAGCTCCTGGGCCGCGAAATCGAACTGGGCGCCGACCAGTGCAGCGTTCGCGGAAGCCGCAAAGGACCGGCCCTCATCGTCGAGCCGCTTGAACGCCTCGAAATGCTCGAGCGCCAGCTCATGCTCGCCAAGCTCGGCATAGAGCCGCGCCGCGCTTTCATGGAAATCCGTGTAGTGCTGATTGGTCTCGTTCAGCATCACCCCGTCAAAGACGCGGTTCATGTAATCGCGCGCGTCCTGGTATTCACGGCGGCCGAGCGCCGCCTGCGCCCTCACCCCGTACAGAAAACGTCCCCACTCAGCGCCTTGAGGATCGCCGGCGACGTTGAAAGCGCGCGTGATCGCATTATCAGCCGCCGTCCAGTCTTCCGCCGCGATATGCATGGAGGCGATATTGTTGAGGATGCGGGCCTGCAACAGGCCGCTCTGAATCTCTTCGGCGATTCCGAGGGCGCGCTCATAGCTTTCCAGTGCCGGCTCGAATTGCTCGAGCGCGGTATATGCGTTGCCGAGATTGTTGAATGCGGCCAGATCGAGATTGTTGTCGTGATAGCGATCCGCCGCGTCCTCGAAATACTCGATCGCGCGTTCATACTGACGGGCATCGTTATAGATCGAACCGATCGACTGCAGCACGATGGCCTGGCTGCGCGCCTCGCCGATCACGGCATAGACCTCGTAAGCTGCCTGGAAATGGTCCAGCGCCAGACCGTGCTCGCCGGTGATTTTGAGCGTCCGGCCAAGCGCCAGCAGGATGTCGGCGTAAAGTTTTGTGGGGGCCGGGTTTTCGCCCAGCAATTCCAGCGCCCGCTCGGCCACCGGCCGGGCCTCACCCGGCCGCGCCATGCGAGTCAGCGCTTCAGCCTGTAACCAGCTCGTGGTGGCAAGCGCCGTGGCCTCCGCTGTTCCATCAATTCCGACCGGCACCATGCGCTCGGCGCGCTGGGCCAATTCGAGCGCGGCGGCCGGATCGCGCATCATGTTCGCGCGGGCTTCCGCAACCGCTTCTGCATAGGGCTGGTTCAGCGCCGGCTCGGTTTGCGCGCGCACCGGAGACGCCGTCAGGGCGGCGAGCATAACCATCAGCAATACGGTGTGCTGGCGAAGGTGCATGGTTGACTGTCAGCCGATCAAGAATTTTCCACCTACACTTGAATACGAGCAGCGTTAATATTTTAAGAATTCAGCGCTTCACGGAAGTCGCAAGAAAAAGGCCGCCTTTCCCTCACGGAAAGGCGGCCAGTTTTCACGCCGGGGTTGGTTGTTTAGAACTCGATGGTCAATCGTCCGCCAGCGGAAACCCCGCTGAATTCCTCGTACTGGTCGTCGCCGGCCAGCTCCACGCGGGAGAAGAGGCTGAAGTCGGTTGATCCACCGAATAGTGAGGTGCCGTACATGGCTTCTGCGTAGAGCGGACGCTCGCCACCCAGACGCCAGGTCTCGGTCGTCAGTTCCATTGCGCCGGTGTCGCGGTCCGTGATCCGGGCCGTCGAGTATTCCAGCGCCCCGCTTTCCACATGCAGCGGCTGGATGACGCTGAAGCGGAGGGCATCACGATCCGACAGGACGCGGGTGCGGGTCATGGTGACCTGGAAAGCCGTCGACAACGTGTCCTCGCTCAATTGCAGGGCTTCGTTGTCGATTCCGCCGCTGCGCGTCCGGGCCAGCGTGCCCGAGGCGTCGAAGCGGATCCGGGCCGGCAGCGTCGTGGCGACACCGAAGGTGACCGCGTCGGTCATGGAACCGCCGGAGATGTCGAGCACACCGGCACCTTGAGCACCGAGCAGCCCGCTCTCCTCGCGAAGCAGCGTGTAGCCGACATTCACGTCCAGACCGTCACGCACCGTATGGGTGGCCGTGAGGTTGAAGGCCGCGGCCTGGTACGGGGCAAGTCCCGTCACGCTGCGTTCCTCGCCGGAGTACGGCAGGACGGTGTTGTGCTCCTCGCGATTGGTCGTGAGACCGAAGTTGAGGCGCGTGTTTTCCGAGATCTCGTATCCGGCCATGCCGTAGAGACCGCCCGAGGCGAAGCCGAGCACCGGATTGACGCCGCCCGTCTCCGGACGATGGTCGGAGAAGAGGCCGAAGCCGTTCTGCGTGGTTAGCGCCAAGGCGCCTTCACCGTGACCGAAGCGCAGTTCGCGGCCATCCTGGTCGTCCGCGATGCGGACACCGACCTGGAAGCCCAGCTCGTCATTGCCGGCATAATCACGCGGATCGAGGTTCGAAGCGACGACGCTGACCCGGAGATTACCGCGGGCGGCCATGTCGACCGAATATTCGCGGATATCGCGGAAGTCATTACCGTCATCGTCATCATCATCATCGTCGTCGTCGTTCCGACGGCTGCGCTCGGCGAGATAGGCTTGCGCATCCATGGCGCGCGCCAGTTCCTCGTCAGTGAGTTCGAAGTCCAGCTCGTCGAGCGGCACCACGAAGTCGCGGAAGGTGTTGTTGAGGTCCTCGAACATGACGATCGAGTTCTCTTCCGGTGAATGGAAGGTCAGCCGGCCGGCACTCCAGCCCGGACCCGTGACCCTGCGGCGTTCCGGCGCGTCGCCCGCATCGAAGACGATGTAGAGCGCGTCGCGGTCGAGCGGCGAGAGGGCCGCACCAATGTCCAGCATGCCGCGGCCATAGACCGGGTCGGTGCCAGGGGCGCCGAGATCGCGGGCCGAGCGCAGGAGGACGTCCGCCACATCGCGGCTCTCCAGCCAGCCCCAGCGGGCCTGAACCAGCGCGGCCGCGCCCGACACCAGCGGTGCCGCGAAGGACGTACCGGTCTGGCGCATCACGCCGCCCTCGCCGTCCGAAACCAGGATCAGCTCGCCCGGCGCGACCATGAAGCGGTCCATCAGGCGGTAGCCTTCCTGGCACGTTCCATCGACCGTGAAACAGGCATCGCCCGGACGGTTGGAGAAGAAGGAGATGTTGCTGACCGGATCAACCGAGCCGACCACGATCAACGTGCTGACATCGCCAACCGCCGTCCAGTCGACATCGAAGGTCTGCGTATAGCCATCATTACCGGCGGCAAATACGAACACCGCCTCGCTGCGGTGATCCCGCAGGTCGTGGTGGCTGAACACGCCGGCCCACTCTTGCGAGAAGGTCGTACCCGGCACACCCAGCGACAGGTTCACGACGCGAACATGGTCGTTGAACATGCGATTGATGCCCGTCCGCACTTCCGTGAAGTTGGTCGACAGGGATTCGTCAAACGGGTTGTAGGCCGACACCGTCGAATTCGGCGCGATGCCCATGATGCCCGTACCGTCGAGCGGCGCGTTGATCAGGCTGCCGACCGCCGCACCGTGCGACGTGCCGTAATTGTCCTGCTCGCCGCGCGAGCCGCGGACATTCATGGCTTCGCTGCGGGTGAAGCTGAAGTCCAGAAGACCGATCACGATGTCCTGGCCGCCACCGACCGCTTGCGAGAGCGCCGGCGTCCAGTTGACCTGCGGCATCCAGTGATCGACACGGTCGAGACCGGTGAAGCCCATCAGCCCGTCATAGAAGTCGAGGAAGAAGGCCGAGCGGTCAGCCGCATCCATTTCGGCGAGGCTTTCCGGGTTGTCGAGATCGATGCCGTATTTGGCGAGCAGTTCCGCCAGCACGGCGTCCTGCAGCGACTGGCCGGTTTCGTGCTGGACCGCGGCGCCGAAGACGCCATCGGCTTGTGTGAACATCTGGCGCAGCTGGTCGACCACCGACTGGTAGTCCTGTGCCGCCGACTCAGAGAACGGATCGATATCGCCCCAGGAGGCATTGAGATCGCCCCAGAATGGACCGATGTCACCCCAGAACGGACCGATATCGCCCCAGAACGGGTTGATGTCGCCATAGAAGGGATCGATGTCGCCATAGAAGGGGGAGATGTCGCCCCAGAACGGCGAGATGTCGCCATGGAACGGATTGATATCACCGTGGAAGGGATCGATGTCGCCCCAGAAGGGTGAGATGTCGCCCCAGAAGGGCGAGATATCCCCGTAGAAGGGATCGATATCGCCGCGGAACGGGCTGATATCGCCGTGGAAGGGATCGATATCGCCCCGGAACGGGTCGATGTCGCCGTGATAGGCAAACAGGAAGGTTTCTTCTTCCGTGTTGCCGTTCATGGCCAAGGCCGGTGCCGCCGTAATCGACGTTGCTGCACCGAGAAGAGCCGAAGCCGCCACCGTTGTCCGCAAAAACTTTTTCATATCGGTCCCCCATGAGGATTGCCCGTGATGGGGGATGTTTTCGGGCATTTTATTCAAATTCGAACTAATGAAGATGGTTTCCAAAACCTAAATCGACACAATGGTTTACAGGCCGGTAACGGGATCGTTCGGATTTGAAATGGTGCCCAGGGGCGGATTCGAACCACCGACACGCGGATTTTCAATCCGCTGCTCTACCAACTGAGCTACCTGGGCGCCTGTTTGCTCCGCCGCAGCGGAACCGTTGGAGAGGCGGCGTTATAGGCAAGCCCGCGGGTGCTGTCCACGCCCTGATGCGCCTGCCCGTCAGTCTTGTGCAGAGGGGTCTTCGGGTTCTTCCCGGACCGGCTCGCCGGGAATGGCGTAATCGTCCGCCAGCCAGTGGCCGAGATCGGCATCGGCGCAGCGTTTCGAGCAGAAAGGACGCCATCTGTCCTCCGCCGGTTTCTTGCAGATCGGACAGGCCGGACGCTTTCTCATGCCGTCGTCACCTCGAAATCGTTTCGCTGTTCCGGCGCCTGAACGGCCAAAGTGAAACGCGGGCCGATGCGGTCGGTCAGGGCGGCGCGCCAGCCGATGCGGTCCGGATCCAGCCAATCGTGAATGTCTGGCGCCACTGTCAGATTGAGCTTCGCGGAACGGTTGGCCGCGCCCTCCAGAAGGAGGTGGCGGAGCGCTGCTAGCGCGCGCGTCTCGACGCTTAAGGCGCCTTCGCCGTCTGTCAGGATTTCCGCGACCGAGCGTCCGGTGCGCTGGCGTGCCATCTCGATCAGGCCAAAGCGCGAGATCGGCAGGAGATCGATGCGGGCCGGGTCGGGCTTCAGCGCCTTCTTGAGCGCGCCTTCTACCGCTTTGCGGTCCGGCTGGCTGCGCAGATGCAGGCAATCGATGACGATATTGCCGCCCAGCCCGCGAAGCCGGATCTGGCGCGCGATCTCCGGCATGGCGGCGAGGTTGACGTCCAGCGCCAGCTTGCGCCCGGCATTCGCCGTGCGCCCGACGCTGTCGATGTCGATGGCGGTGAGGGCCGCCGTCGGCTCGATGCGCAACGCACCGCCGCCCTTGAGGCCGACCCTCGTGTCCAGCGCCGCGTCGATGGCGCCTGCAATGTCGATCCCGGCCTCGTCGGCCCATTTGACCTCGGCCTCGGGATAACGGCGCAGCAGGCGTTCGGCGAGATTGGCATCGGTCTCGATCAGGCCCGGCGCGTCCGGCCGCTCATCGCCATCCGCGACCGCCAGCGTCGGCCCTTTCTCCGCGAAGGCCTCGCGCGCGACCCGCACGCCGATCATGGCACCGTCGTGCCAGCCTTTCGGCCGCCCGGCCTTGCCGAAGGGGAGAAATCCCGGATCGCCGCGGCCGAGATCGACAAAGGCCGCGTTCAGCGCGCCGTCGATACGGGTGATGCGCCCGGCATACAGCTCGCCGGTATGAGCGCGGGTGCCCTGCTCGCTCCAGTGGTCGAAATGCAATTCGACGACGCGGCCGTTTTCAACGATGGCCGCGCGCGTTTCACCCACCCACTCCTCGACGGCAATCAGCCGGCTCATGGCTTGAGCACCGGGTAGCCGAAGCCGCGCAGGAGGTTGGCGGTTTCATGGAGCGGCAGGCCCATGACGCCGGAATAGGAGCCGACGAGTTTCGTGACGAAGGCTTCGGCGCGGCCCTGGATGGCATAGCCGCCGGCCTTGCCCTTCCACTCGCCACTGTCGAGATAGGCGCGAATCTCCTCGTCCGTCAGCCGTTTCATCGACACGCGGGTTTCGACCACGCGCGAAGCCAGCCGCCCGTCCGGATGCGCCAGAGCGACGCCGGTCCAGACGCGGTGTCCGCGCCCGGACAGGAGTTCGAGGCAGCGGCGAGCCTCTTCCTCAGTTCCGGTCTTGGGCAGAATGCGGCGTCCGACCGCGACGACCGTGTCGGAGCCCAGGACCAACGCGTCCGTTGCCGCTATCGCCGCAGCCTTCGACCGCGCAAGCCGTTCGGCAAGCTGGCGGGGCGTTTCGCCGGGGATCTCACTTTCGTCGATGTCGCTAGGGCGCACGGCGTCCGGTTCGACACCGATGCGGCGCAGAAGCTCGAGGCGGCGCGGCGACGCGCTGGCCAGCACCAGATGCACGGGCGGGGTCATGCCGGCCGCTCGTCAGATTTACTTGAAGCGATAGGTGATCCGGCCCTTGGTCAGATCGTACGGCGTCATTTCGACGAGCACCTTGTCGCCCGCCAGAACGCGGATGCGGTTCTTGCGCATCTTGCCCGCCGTATGGGCAATAATCTCATGGTCGTTTTCCAGCTTCACGCGAAATGTTGCATTGGGCAGCAATTCGGTGACTTCACCTGGAAATTCCAACAACTCTTCTTTCGCCATGAGCTCCTCTTGATGGCGGTGAATCGACACGCGAGCATAGCACAAATGCCCGTGCGGCGCGGTATATAGTCTTCTGGTGCAGCAAAAGTCGAGCCCGGAATTGCGTGAATATCAGGCGCCGCCGCGATGATGAAGCGCTCCGATGAGCGTGAACAGACGCCGCGCCGTCTCGAAATCGACGTCGATCTTGCCGGAAAAGCGCTCGCGCAGCAGCTCTGCGCCCTCATTGTGAACCCCGCGCCGGCCCATATCGATCGCCTCGATCTGGGCGAGCGACGAATCGCGCACGGCTTCATGATAGCTCTCACAGATCATGAAATAGTCCTTGAAGATGCCGCGGAAGGGCCCGAGCGAGAACAGGAAGGCATGTACCGGATCGCCGCCTTCGGTGCGGATGTCGATGGTCAGGCGGCCATCATCGATCGACAATTGGACGTGATAGGGACCCGCAGCATTACCGTCCGGCGAAAAACGGTTCGCCTCGAGCAGGTCGGAAATGGCCACCCGCCTTTCCCGATCCGCCGTTGCATCGCCGGTCTTGAGCCCGACCAGATCGATGGCGGCGATATATTCGGCATCGCTCATTCCGGAGTCTCATGCGACGGACGCCCTTTTGCGGGCCAGGGTACGGATATATCGGCCAGCAGAGCATCGATGCATTCCACTTCGAGCTGCATCTCGCCACCGCCGGAGAAGGACAGCCGCACCCGGCCGCCGGGCGTCTCGCCCGGCTCGAATGTTACTGCGAGCAGCGAAACGATTGCACCCGGCGAATCCTGTTTCAAACGTTTCGAGCTGGCGCTCAGCACACTGGAAAAATCAAGCGCGGATCGCGTCCGCCAAGCCTGACCCGGACCCTTATCTTCCCAGCGGAAACGGTTGAGTACCGCCGTGAAACGGCGGCGGCGCCGGTCGAACCGGAGATCGCCCAGCTGGGCGACGGCATCCTGCAGCGCCGCGGATATCACGGCGAGATCGTCGGCGTCCTGCGCGGCGAGCTTCAGCGGTTTACGTCGTACCACAATCCCGGTCCTAGTCTTTGACGCGCTCGATATCCGCTCCGCATGCCGCCAGCTTCGCTTCGAGCCCTTCGAATCCCCTGTCGAGATGATAGACGCGACCGATCGTGGTTTCACCTGCGGCCACCAGTCCCGCGATCACCAGCGACACCGAGGCGCGCAGATCGGTCGCCATCACTTGTGCGCCGCGTAATGTCTCGACGCCTGTGACGATGGCTTCATTACCACGCAGATCGATCTTTGCGCCCATGCGCATCAGCTCCGGCGCGTGCATGAACCGGTTCTCGAAAATGGTCTCGCGGATCACCGAGCGGCCGTCCGCGACGGTCATCGCGGCCATGAACTGGGCCTGTTCATCGGTCGGAAACCCAGGATAGGGGCGCGTTTCGATATCGGTGGCGGCCAACCGGCCTCGCTTCGCGCGAACCCGCACGCCGCCATCTTCCTTGGCAACCGCTGCGCCGGCTTTTTCCAGCCGGTCCCAAAGCGCTTCATTGTGTTTCCAGACCGCGTCTTTCAACAACACGTCGCCGCCGGCCGTTGCCGCGGCCAATGCGTAAGTGCCGGTCTCGATCCGATCGGGGACGACGGCATGCGCCGCACCGCTCAACGAGCCGACACCCTGAATGGTAATCGTCGCACTCCCCGCCCCTGACACTTTCGCGCCCATCGCATTCAGACAGTCTGCCAGATCAACGATTTCCGGCTCGCGCGCCGCGTTCTCCAGCGTCGTCTCGCCCCTTGCCAGCACCGCTGCCAGCATGGCGTGTTCGGTGGCGCCAACTGAGACGAAGGGGAAGGTCACCTGTCCGCCCTGCAATCCCTTCGGCGCCTTCGCTTCGACATAGCCTTCGGTGAGCTCGATTTCGGCCCCCAGCGCTTCGAGCGCCTTCAGATGCAGGTCGACGGGGCGCGCGCCGATGGCGCAGCCGCCCGGCAAGGAAACCCGGGCTTCGCCATTGCGGGCCAGCAGCGGGCCCAGAACATTGAAGCTGGCCCGCATTTTCCGGACGAGATCATAGGGCGCCTCGGCATTTTCAATCCGCTGCGTGTGAAGGCGCATTGTATCGCCGTCACGGCTCACCTCGGCGCCGAAATGTTGCAGCAATGTTGTCAGAAAGCGCGTATCGGCGAGATCCGGCATCCGACCAAGAATCAGGGGCTCGTCCGACAAGATGGTCGCGACCATCAGCTTGAGCGCCGAGTTCTTGGCACCGGAAATCGGTACCGATCCTTTCAGCTCCTGTCCGCCGCGTATCTTGATCGAATCCATAGCGCTCCGCCTTCACCTTCGCCTGACCGATACTCATGTCGGCCGCATGGCCATTTCAAGGCGCCTTGTCAGCTTTTCCGGGCGCTTTCCGCCGCCGCAGATTTCGCCGCAGTGCCGCGGCCAGGCGGGCTTCACGCTCGGTCTGTTTCGGTGTCTTATCGCGCGATGACTTCGGGAGATCTTTATCCGGCATGTCTTCCGTGTGCCCACGCTGCGCCTTTGCGTCAAGGCAGGCTTGGCGAGCGCAGCGGCTTGGGTTATACGCCGCGCTTCGTGGCTTCGGGCCGCAGTAGCTCAGTGGTAGAGCGCATCATTGGTAATGATGAGGTCGGGAGTTCAACTCTCCCCTGCGGCACCAGCCCTTCATGACGATATTTCCGGACATTGCACCCTATGACAGCGGCCGCCTGGCAACCAGCGACGGGCATGCGCTCTATTGGGAACGGTGCGGCAAGCCGGGCGGGATTCCACTGGTCTGGCTGCATGGCGGACCGGGATCGGGTTGCACGGCGGCGCACCGGCGCTTTTTCGACCCTGACCGGTTTGACGTCCTGCTGTTCGACCAGCGCGGGTGCGGTCGGTCGACGCCTAAATTCTCGCTGGAAAACAACACCACCGCCGATTTGATCGCGGATATCGAGCGCCTGCGCGAGATGTGCGGTATCGAGCGCTGGATCGTCAGCGGCGCGTCCTGGGGCTCGACGCTCGCCCTCGCCTATGCACAAACCCATCCTGAGTCGGTGACCGGCGTTCTGGTGACGGCGGTCTTTCTGTCGACGGATAACGAGCTGGCCTGGTGGCATTTCCGGCCGGGGGCGCCGAACCTGTTCCCGGACGCGTTCGACGCCTTCCTGAACGGCGCGGCCGCACCCCAACGTTCGGATTTAACCGGCTTTTTCTCGGACCATCTTGCCGCAATGCAGGCTGAACTCGATCGGGGGCTGGGCGATCTGAGGCGATTGATCGAACCGGACGCCTCGCTGGAGGGCTTGCGCCGCTCAACCCTTTACCGGTGGACCGAGTATGAGGAGCGCATCTCCTGGCTCGACACATCACCCGACAGCGCGCGCGAAGCCCTGGCCGGGCGCGGTTTTGAGTATGTCGCCTGCCATTCCCTGATCGAAGCGCATTATTTTGCCCAGCGCTGTTTTCTCGGTCCGGATCAGCTCGTAGACAATGCCGGGCAATTGGCGCGGTTTCCGGTCGAAATCGTGCAGAGCCGATTTGATGTCGTCTGCCCGCCGCTAGCGGCCATGCGCCTGCACGCGGCATGTCCGCACTCGCGATTGTCGCTCGTGACGCATAACGGCCATGCCATGACGCCTGCCGTCCATCCGGCCTTCCGGGCCGCAGCCGGTCGTCTGGCGAAGAGCGTTTAACGACCGGCGCCAGGCGGAAAGCCGGTCTCGAGCTGCTGGGTACAAAATCTCCGGTACGCAGCCTTACAATTCTGCGGTGGCGAAGAGGTGCACCGCGGCGAGATCGACGCCTGAATGCGAGGCGCTTTGAACCGCAATCGCATTCGTCGAGGTCGACAGGATAGAGGCCGCGAGATCGGTTCCGGACGCGTCGATCTTTCCGCTCGCGCCGGTCTGCGGCGAGTAGGCCGTGACCGAGGGAGCCGCACGCATTGGAACGGCCAGCCGCCAGTTAAAAATGGCCGTGTTCGCCGGCCCGCTGGTGGCCGATCGTAGCGCGCCGTCCATGACCGCACTGCCGGGCGCGATCGCCGGCGCGTAGGTGGACGCAACATAGCGCTGGCATCGTTGCAGGTTTTCGGAGAAAGACAGCCGCTCGAATGGCGTGGCCGTATCGCCCGGTTCGAACTGAATATCCGCGAGCGAGATAACGACGCTGGTCTCGCCATCCTGCAGATTGAGCTCCAGCGCGAGGCTGTGCCCGTCGCCCAACGTCTTGCCATCGAGGCTTGCAACGGGGACCGCCACCGTGAAACGCGCCCAGCTGGCCGACAGGGACAGCGTCTGCTGGACCAGCACATCGCTGGCCGATCCGCCCGACCCGAAATGCCGCCGGAAGGTCGCCGTCAATGAAACCGACCTGTCGGCCATGGCGTGAAACGACAGGACGGTATCGCCTTGCGGCAAGCAATCGACGTTTTCGATCCGCTGCTCGATTGCGGGATAGCCGGCGGCCGTGCCGGTGAGCGTCCATTCGAGATAATGGCGGGGGCCGCCGGGTACATCGCCCTGCCCCGGTGCGAAGGACAATTGCGCGATATCGCAGGTCATGCCACCCGCGCTGGCCAGCTTCCAGCCATCGAGCAGGCGATCACCCGAAGCGGCGGACGCAAAGCTGGTGCCGCGCTGAGCGATACCGAAGTCACCGTTGAGGATGCGGTTGCGCCGCACCGCAGGCGCCGTGCCATTGACTGCATTCACCCAGACGCCGTCCGGCGCGGCTATATCGAGGCGCTCGGGGCGGGCGCGGATCACATCCTGCCATGCCGCTCCGTCGGGGCTGAGTTTCAGTCGAAACTCATCATCGCCAAGCAAGCCCATTTCCGCGCGGCTGGAGTAGGCCGACTGGAACAGGAGCGATAAGACATGGCCTCCAGACTCCTTGTTCAGGCTGCAGCGTAAATCGCCGGTGCCGCCCTCGCCGGCGGTCAACGCGGTCCAAAGCGCCGCATTGAGCTTTGCCGTAAAAGGGTTCGATGCGTCCGCTGTGGTCCCCAGGCCGAAACGATGAAGGTTCCCCAGTGCTGTGATGCTGTCGGAAAGCGGACCCCAGACACCGCCGACATGGACGATCAGCTCTTGGTCGTCCTCAACCCAGATACGCCACCCTTCTTTGGATGGAATTTCCGCCCATTCCGCGTCGCGATAGATCGCCAAGGCGCCGTCCGCCATCAAATCCCAGTCAGCACCTGCCGCCTGGGCGGTCAGAATGTAGGCATCGCCCTCGGCTGGCGAAGCCGGCTGCGTGTCGGTCGACCGGCTGACCACCGATGCCTGCACCAGCGCATCCAACCGGCGCAGGCTTTCATTCACCGTGACGTGCTTCTGGGCTTGTGCGGCCAGCACATAGTCGAGACCAAGACGGGGCGAGCTTTCCGTGGACATGCGTGTCTCCTTGCACGGCAAAGCCTATGCGGAGACGGGTGTGCGTGGAGACGGGAACGGCTTATCCTCGCCGCGGACACTTGACCTGCGGCGGCAGGATGATTTTTCCCGCGCGCCGTCGAGACAATGGGAATCGCGATGATGCATGACGATCTCCACGCGCTGATCAAGGATATGACATTTGGTGACACCGCCGCATGGCGGCCGCTCGCCGAAAAGGCGCTGCGCGGGGCGGATTTCGATGAGGCGCTTGTGCGCCACACAGCCGACGGCATTGCGCGAGGCCCGGTCTTCTTTTCGGCAGCGGCCGACGCATCGCTGGATGCTCCGGCACGCGACAGGTATTTGCCGTGGCAAATCCGGCAGACCTTCACCGAGGCGGATACCGGCGCGGCGAACGCTGCCATCCTGCGCGATCTCATGGGCGGAGTATCGGAAATCGGCCTGCTCATCGATCCGAATGGCGAATGGGGCGTGCCGGTCGTGTCGGCCGATGATCTCGACGCTGCGCTCGACGGCGTCGATATATCGATTGCCCCGGTCTTTCTGGAACCGTCCAGCCTCGCCGATCACGGGATGCTGGCAAAACGGTTGGGCGAGCGCCGCGCCAAAACGGGCGGGCTCGGACTGCCGCCCGACCATCCGGACATTGTGCCATTGGCCGGCGATTATCCCGATTGGCGGATTGCCAGCGTCGATGCGCGTTGCGTTCACGACTCCGGCGGCACGGAAGCGCAAGAGATTGCCTATGCCGCAGCAGGACTCGCCGAGATCATTGCGCAGTTTATAGATCAGGGCGGAAGCGCAGAGGCCGCGCTGGCGCATTGCGAGATCGCAATCGCCGTAGATGCCGATATCCATCTTTCAATATGTAAGTTGCGCGCCGCTCGCCTGGTGCTCGGCCAGATCGCCAAAGCCTACGAAACCGACGCGCCAGTTCGACTGCGTGCGGTGACCAGCGGGCGGATGATGACGCGGCAGGATCCGTGGACGAACCTGATCCGCCTGTCGGCGGCCGGATTCGCCGGCGCCGTGGGTGGTGCCGATATCATGACCGTATTGCCGGCCACCCATGCCCTCGGCCGGCCCGACCGGCGGGCGCGCCGGGTGGCGCGAAATCTCCACATTTTGATGCAGGAAGAATCGCATCTGGGCCTGGTACGCGATGCGGCATCGGGGGCTTATCTGCACGAAACACTGACGGCAGAGCTGGCGACCAAAGCGTGGGCGATATTCCAGCAGATCGAGGCCGATGGCGGATTTTCGGCATTGTCGAGTGATGCCGGCTTCGTAGCCGATGTCGGCAAGGCACGCGAACAGCTGGCCGAGCGCTACAGCCAGCAGGACCCGGCCATCATCGGTGTCAGCCGCCATGCGGCGCCAGATCTGCGGGAGATGCGGTATGAGCCTGGCGAGGTCGCACCCGCCAGCGATATGCGGTTTCCCGCCATGCGCCTTGAAAATGTTGCAGGTGCGGGAGGTGGCGCATGAGCCGGCGGATCGATTTTTCGCAGATTGAGCTCGAACGGAGCACGGCGCAGCCGGACAGTGGCGAGATTGCCTGGCATTCGCCGGAAGGCATTCCGATCCGCGACCGGTATGGGCCGGATAGCCGCGCGGAGCGTCTGGCGCAGAGCCTGCCCGGCGCGGCGCCTTTCATTCGCGGCCCCTACCCGACCATGTTCCTGCAGCGGCCGTGGACGATCCGGCAGTATGCCGGCTTCTCGACGGCACGCGATTCCAACGCTTTTTACCGGCGCAATCTCGCGGCGGGCCAGAAGGGTTTGTCGGTGGCCTTCGATCTGGCCACGCACCGCGGCTATGACAGCGATCATCCGCGGGTGGCCGGCGATGTCGGCATGGCCGGCGTGGCGATCGATTCCATCTACGACATGCGCGAATTGTTCGACGGTATCCCGCTCGACGAGATGAGTGTGTCGATGACCATGAATGGCGCGGTGCTGCCGGTCATGGCGCTCTACATCGTCGCCGCCGAGGAACAGGGCGTTGCGCCGGACCGGCTCACGGGGACCATCCAGAACGACATCCTCAAGGAGTTCATGGTCCGCAACACCTACATCTATCCGCCCAAGCCCTCGATGCGGATCGTTTCCGACATTTTCGCCTACACGGCGGAACATATACCGCGCTTCAACTCGATCTCGATCTCCGGCTACCACATGCAGGAGGCCGGCGCGCCGGCGGATCTGGAGCTCGCCTACACGATCGCCGACGGGCTGGAATATATTCGCACCGGCGTCGATGCCGGGCTGGATGTGGACCGTTTCGCGCCGCGCCTCTCCTTCTTCTTCGGCATCGGCATGAATGTGTTCATGGAGATCGCCAAGCTGCGCGCGGCACGGCTGTTGTGGGCCGGGCTCGTCAAGGACCGGTTCGCGCCGAAGTCCGACAAGTCGATCTGCCTGCGCACGCATTGCCAGACCTCGGGCTGGTCGCTGACAGCGCAGGACGTGTTCAACAATGTCGGCCGCACGATACTTGAGGCAATCGCCGCCATTGACGGTCACACCCAGTCGCTGCACACGAACTCGCTGGATGAAGCGCTCGCCCTGCCGACCGATTTCTCCGCCCGGATCGCGCGCAACACGCAGCTCGTGCTGGCTGAGGAGAGCCGTCTGATCGATGCGATCGACCCGTGGGGCGGCTCGCATTTCGTCGAGAGCCTCACACAGGACCTGGCTGCCCGTGCCCTCGGCCACATCCGCGAAGTCGACGAACTCGGCGGTATGGCCAAGGCGATTTCCGAAGGCACGCCGAAACTGCGGATCGAAGAAGCCGCGGCCCGCACCCAGGCGCGGATCGATTCCGGCCAGCAGACGATTACCGGCGTCAACAAATTCACGCTCGACGAGGACGAGGATGTACCGGTCCTGAAGGTGGACAATTACCAGGTCCGTAAGGAGCAGGAAGACAAGCTGGAGCGGCTGCGCCGAGAGCGCGATGCGGCGGCGCTCGAGGCGTCCCTGAATGCGCTGACGCGAGGTGCGGAACAGGGTGGCAATCTCCTCGCCCTGGCCGTCGAGGCGGCCCGCGCCAAGGCGACCGTTGGCGAGATTTCGTCGGCGCTGGAAAAGGTCTTCAACCGGCATGAGGCGGACATCCGGGTCATCAAGGGCGTTTATGCCGAGGCTGCGGGTGATAACGACAAGATTGCCCGCGCCAAGAAAGCCGCCAATGCCTTCAAAGCCCGAACCGGCGAGAAGCCGAAAATCCTGATCGCCAAGCTCGGCCAGGACGGGCATGACCGGGGCCAGAAAGTCGTCGCGTCGGCGTTTGCCGACATGGGTTGGGAGGTGATCATCGGCCCGCTCTTCCAGACGCCCGAGGAAGCCGCCGAGCTGGCGGATACAGAGAATGTGCATGCCGCAGCCATGTCCTCGCTGGCCGCCGGTCACCTCACCCTCCTGCCCGAATTGCGCAATGCCTTGCGGGATCGCGGCCGCGAGGACATGCTGGTGATTGTTGGCGGCGTGGTGCCGCCGGACGACATCGCCGTGTTGCGCCAGATGGGCGCGGCTGCCGTCTTCCCGCCGGGAACCGTCATCGCCGACAGTGCGTTGGATCTATTGGACCGTCTCGATCTCGCCGTCGCCAGCCAGGAGGCCTGAACATGCGAATTTTGATCCTTAGCTTGGCCCTGATGGCAGGTGCCTGCGCCAGTGGCCCGACTGTCTATGCGCCCGCAAATGGCAGCAATCGCGGCTATTCCGAACAGCAAATCGAGAATGACCGCATCCGCATCCGCTTCGATGGCGGGGCTGACGTCTCGTTCCAGGAGCTGGAAGATCTCGCGCTGCGCCGCGCAGCCGATTTGACGCTGGAACGCGGCGGCGACTGGTTCCGCGTAGTGTCACGCAGCCGCGACGGCGATTCCGAACGTCCCGTCTCGGTCGGCGGCAGTGTCGGCCAGACCTTCGGCAACAGCCGGTATTCGGGCTCCAGCGTCGGCCTTGGACTGCGGCTCAATCCGGGTGCGGGCGACAAGACGATTTTCCTGGAAATCGTGATCGGTAGCGGTACGCCCGCGAGCGCGCCGGACGTCTATGACGCCCGAGAGGTCATGCGCTGGCAGTCCTAGCCGGTTTTGGCTTTCGCCTGACCGACCCAGTCGTCCCGCGTGATCCGGCCGCGCGCGGTCAGCTTGTCGTCCCAGCGCTCAACGTCTTTCTTCGTCCAGGCAGCGATCTGCGCAAACGTGGTGACGCCTTCGGCCTTGAGCGCGTCCGAGGCCTTGGGACCCAGCCCTTTCAATTCGGTCAGATCGTCGGGCTTCGCCGGCGCCGCCTTGGCGGCGGGCTTCGGCGATGCCGTTTTTGGCTTGCCGGCCCTGGTTTTGGGCGCTGACGCGGACTTCGTAGCGGCCCCCGTCTTGACCGGCTCCGAAGCAGGCTTTGCCGCGGCGGATTTCGGCGTTCCAACGGCAGGCTTTGCCTGACTCGCCGTCTCCCGGTCGGCCTGGTTTTGCGCCACCAGCCGGGTCAGGCTGTCATTCTCGCGCTGTAATTGGCCGATCTGCTCTTGGGCATCGCGCAACGCCTTACCCGCTTCACCGGATGCCGACCATAGCCGCCAGCCCAGCGCCAGGCCTAGGCCGAAGGCGATGAACAGAAAAATCCAAACCTGCCAGATCAGCCACAGCATCTAGCCGTCTCCCTGCATTTGCGGTGAAAGTACCACGAGTTGATCCTGCTCCGCATTGACGGCGACGGCGACGTTCGCCGGATCAATGGACCGGGCTTCCAGCGCAGCCCGAACGGCGAGCCCCCTTGCCATCGCAAGCGCTTCCGCATCGGGATCGCCACCCACGACCGGCCGCACTGAGACCGAAAGGCTGCGCGCCGGGCATGCGCCAGCAACGGCTGCCAAGTGCTCAAGTGTTTGTTGGGCGCTCGCTGCGAGTTCCGCGCTGCCCGGATTGAAACGCAGCCGTCCCAGCATTCCCGCGGTGTCGAGAAGCTGCCGGCAATCAGCAATTGACCCGATTTCGCCGAATATTTCCGTCTCGGTCCTGACCCATCCGATCGTATGGAATCGTGCGGGGGCGGCGTCGATCGCGGAAAGCGCGTTCTCGGCCTGCTGCGCGTTCGTGGTCAGGCCATACAACACGATCGTGTCGCCATGGAGCCGGCCGGCGCTTTGATCCAGACGCGATAGCGCGGACAGAAGTTGAGACGCCGCTTCCACCCAACCCGCCGTCTCGCCGGCGTTTTCCCGCACCGAAATCCTTACCGAGGCTCGTGCTGGAAACAGGACGCTGGCCAGGCCCGCGATATCGTCGCGCGCGGTTTCCGCCGGGGCGATTCCCGAGAGCTCAAGCTCGCCATTTTCAAGCACCGCGATCAGCTGGCTGGGGGCTTCGCCTTCCTGTTCGACGGATTGGTCGATGACACGCGTAATGCCCCCCGCCAACCAGCCGCCGGCCCATTCGGCACTGTAGATCGCTTCAATCGCGGCCTCGTGAACCCCGTCATCAGGCCAGCGGCCGCGCAATGTTGCAACCTGACCGTCCACCGTGGCCCGCGCCCAGCTGAAGGATCGATCGTGGAGTGCGGCGTCGACCGCAGCCTGCAAGCGGCGCTCAAGCACGGAAGGGGCGGCTGCCGTCCAGTTGGTAACAAAGACCGCGAACAGCAGAAACACGGCCAAGCCGATCAGGAATGTGCGGCGGATGGGGGTCATGTCTCACTCGTTGGTCCGCAACAGGCTAATGCGAATCGCATCCTATCCAAGATGACGATTCGGCGGCAAAGAAAAAGGGCCGGAGCAAAAACTCCGGCCCCTCTTCTAGATTTGAATCCGACTAGCGGCGTGCCCGCAGCGTCAGACCGACCGTGCGCGGCTGGCCGAGGAAGGCATTGAACGAGCCCGGCTGGAACGGACCGTCAAACGCCACCTGGACATATTCCTCGTCGAACAGATTGTTGGCGAAGAGTTCAAGCGACCAGCTTTCGTCTTCCGCGCCGATTCCGAGGCGCGCATTGATGATCGCATAGCCTTCCTGAACCTTCTCCGGATCCAGGTCCGAACCAGTGTTCTGTTCAGACAGGTAACGGCCGTTCAGATGTGCGAGCCATTGCATGCCGTCGCCGAAGGGCTGGACGTAGCTGATCGAGCCGGACGTGTACCATTCCGGAGCGAGCGAGAAGTTCTGACCCGACAGACGGTCGACATCCGCCGTTCCGGTCGGAGCAAAGCTGTTATACGTCGCGTCGGCATAGGTCACGCCGCCTTGCAACGTCAGCCCCGGCACATTCTCCGGGAACCACAGCAGTTCGAATTCGGCACCTTGTGTCACCGCGCCATTGTTCAGCGATGTGACGAAGAATGCGATGCCGTTGAACGTGTTGAGCTGGAAGCTCTCGAAATCCGAGTAGAACAGGTAGAGGTTGGCCAGCAGCGTGTCGTTGGCCGCTTCGGTTTTGAAGCCGATCTCATAGGAGTTGACGATTTCCGGATCGAACTGCGCCGGATAGGGCGACGTTCCATTCAGGACACTGGTGAAGTTGACCGGCGTCGAGCCAGCCTGTGTGAACCGGTCGAGGTTGAAACCGCCAGCCTTGTAGCCGCGCGAATACGTACCATACATCAGGAAGTCGTCGTTGAAGCGATGCGACAGCGAGATCAAACCCGTCACTTCGTCTTCAGACAATGACTCGTTGAAATTGATGTTCGAATACACATCACGTGCGCTCGGCAGGCAGGTGAACGTTCCAAACTGGATCAGGCTGGGAACCGGAACACCGCTGCCGGCCGAAAAGCCTGCCAGGATCGCCTGGTTCTGGGCCGTCGAGAAATCCAGCGCCTCGCCAAAGACCGCTTCCCAGACATCACATGCCGGTGCGTTGGACGGCGAGAAATTCGCGGTGGCGTCCTTCTCTGTGTTGTTCCAGCGCAGACCGAAAGTCAGGTCGGTGTTTTCGCCGATCGCAAACGTGTTGTGGGTGAAGATGCCGAAAGTCTGGCCATCCTGCTCATAGCGGTCGCCGCCAGAGTTTGCGCTGCCGGCCGGGAAGCCTTGCCCCGGTGCCAGCGGCGTATAACCGGGAATAAAGGCACCGCCGAGACCGTTTGCGAGCGAAGTCACCAGCAGCGGGTTGCCGCCGCCAATCAGACCCAGATACGCTTCGAAGTCAGAACCGTACTGAATGGCATCGCGGCGCACGAGCTCTTCGTTCGAGAAGAAGACGCCGACCAACCAGTCAAGCCGGTCCGTTTCACCTTGAGCGCGCAATTCGAATGTCGAGTTGCCAAATTCGAACGAATTGAGATCTGGGTCGCGGTAGACGATGTCCGCCCCGGTGAAATCGGTGTCCTGACCGGAAACGATTTCATAATCGCGCGTCGAACCGATGGCCGTGAGTTCGAAATTCTCGAACTCGTAGACATATTCGAACTGGAAGCCGCCATCCTCGATGTCTTGAGTGGTCGCGCGATTGGACTGGATGACCCGGCTGAAGGGATCTTCAGCACCCGGTAGCGGACGCCCGCCCGGAACGAGGAAATTGATAGCTCCGGCGGTTGGGCCAGAGACAATGCTTGGCGCGCCGCAACAATTTTCGTCGCGGCTCGTGAAATCGCCCCGTAGAATCAGCTCGCCGCGTTCATTCAGATCAAACAGGACGGAACCGCGGACAGTCCAGAAATCCTGGTCGTTGTCTTCGCCCTCAGTGCGCGGGCCGCCAAAGGTTTGAACGGTCTGGAAACCGTCGCGATCACCGGTTGCAGCATACAGGCGGAAGGCCGCCTGATCCTCGGCCAAGGGGCCCGTCACACTGCCCGCAAGCCGATAGCCATCGGCCCCATCGGTGAGATAGGTTGCTTCGAGGCTCGCGCCGAACTCGAATTCAGGATCGGCAGTGACGATGTTGATGATACCGGCCGAGGTGTTTGCGCCAAACAGCGTTCCCTGCGGACCGCGCAGCACTTCGATGCGCTCGATTTCACCAAGATCACCGAAGCTAACGCCGTTACGCGCGCGCGGCACGCCGTCGATGACGATACCAACCGACGATTCTAGGCCCGGGTTATCTCCGACAGTACCGACGCCGCGAATGCGCGCCGTCGTCGAGTATTCGCTGGAGGTCGAGGTGACGTTCAGGCCCGGCGCTACGACGGCGAGGTCACGAATATCACGTACGCCCGAGTTCTGCAGCAGCTCGGCAGTGTAAGCGGTCACGGCCACCGGAACGTCCTGGATGCCTTGTTCCCGCTTCTGCGCGGTGACGGTAATGACGTCGACCGTCTGACGTTCCTGCGCAAATGCCGGGGCGGACAAGGCTCCGGCGGCGACAGCAGCCATCAGGACTGCACGGCTTGAAAATTTCATTAGAATTCCTCCCGGTCCTGGCGATGCCAGTTCTGTATGCGGACGTTTGCCGCTGTTTGATGTTGTAATTCTGTCCTATTTCATTCCGCCGCAAAAGACGGTCAGTGATGCAGACATGTTCCAAATCGTGCGCGTGGCGATATTTCCGGCCATTTTCGCCCCTATCGTTGCAGCAATGTCACATCAAGTGCCGATCAGGCATGCGCACTCGGCCGTTCCGCCAAAGCCTTCCGCCAAGCCAATAGGGACTGTTGATTCTCCGAGGGCGCCAGCTTCACCCATCCGGCGAATTCGACGGCGACGAACGCTGTGATATCCGCGACGGAAAATGCATCACCGCCAAGATAGACATGTTCGGCCAGACGACGATCCAGCGTCTCGAAGAACTGTTCGATACGCGCGCGGCCGCGTTCGGCGAGTTCCGGGATTTGCTGATAGTTCTTCGGACCGGTCAGCGCGCGACCTTTCAGCCCCGGCAAAGAATTTCGCACGATTTCGGCCATCGCCAACAAGCCTTCGAATTCGGCGATGGCATTCCATTCGGCGATGATCGCCTTTTCCACCGGCGATCGGCCCATCAGCGGCGGATCAGGCCGGATTTCCTCAATATACCGGGCAATCGATGCATTATCGCCGAGCACCGTCCCGTCGGGCAGTTTCAACGCCGGCACCGTGCATCGCGGATTGATCGCCCGGAAGGCATCGCCCAGTTGCTCGCCTTTGCGCAGGTCAATCTGTTCGGTCGGGACCTTCAGGCTTTTCTCGACCAACAGCATGCGGGCGCGGCGGGGGCTCGGCGCCGTCGCACAATCGTAAAAAACGTGATCCTGCATCATGAAAATGCTCCCGGCCGCTCGCGCGCCACATCAAGGCGGGATTCGATCGCCCGGCCCAGCACGGCAAGCCGATCTTCGCGGAATAGCGGCGCCCAGAGGCTGGAGGCATAAGGCAGGCGATGGATCTCCTCGCCCGCCTGTTGCCCGCTGGCGGTCAGGGGATTGAGCGTCCGTTCGGTGAAGCCCGATCGCATCACCAGGCTCGGATGGCCCGTGAAATTCGATATCAGCAACATGCCCGCCGCAAAGTTCGGACCGGCGATGACATCGCATTGCTGAAACAGATCGTGCATCAGGCCGCAGACTTCGCGCCGGAAGCGATCGACATTGAGATAATCCACCGCCGAGCGGAATCGCGCCCGCCGCCAGGTGTTGGGCCAGGCCTGCGGCTCCTGCCAGCGCAACTCATCGTCGCGGTTCGAGAGGGTGAGATCCTCGAAGGCTGCGGCCGCTTCGACCTCGATGACCGCACTCAACGCGCCGAAGGGCCAGTCAGGCAATTCCAGCTCGACGGTCTCGCAGCCAATGGCCCGGATGGCGTCCAACATCGCCCGGTCGGGCACAGACGCATTCTCAAAGGCTGCCGGCAGAAATCCGACGCGCAAATTTGCCGGTTCCGCCGTCCAGTCGACTCCGAACGGCGCATCGAGGCTCGAAGCATCGTTCGGATCATGGCCAATGATGGCGTCCAGGATCAGCGCGGCGTCGGCCACGCTGCGGGTAATCGGCCCGATCTTGTCGAGCGACCAGCACAGCGCCATCGCGCCGGCGCGCGATACCCGTCCGAAAGTTGGGCGCAGTCCGGTCGTCCCGCAGCGATGCGAGGGCGATACGATCGAGCCGAGCGTCTCCGTGCCGATCGCAAAGCTTGCCAGACCGGCGGCAACGGCCGAGGCCGAACCGGCGCTCGAGCCCGAAGATCCTTCCGCCGGATTCCACGGATTGCGCGTCAGACCCCCAAACCAGAGATCGTTGTAAGCGATCGCACCCGTGGTCGATTTGCCGAGCAGCACCGCGCCGGCCTCCGCCAGCGCGCTCGCCACGCGGGCGTCATCGACAGCGACCCGGTCCCGGTAAGGCGTCGCCCCCCAAGTGCTCGGAATGCCGGCGACATCGATGATGTCCTTCATCGCATAGGGGATGCCTTGCAGCGGGCTGGCGATTTCACTCCGCGCGAAAGCCGCATCGGCGCGGTCCGCGTCCGTCAACGCCCTTTGCGGCGTGACCGTAACAAAGCATTCCAGCCGGCCGCCGTGAGTGTCGATTCGTGTCAGATAGATCTCGGTCAATCGCCGCGAACTGATCGCCCCCGCTCGCAGCCAGGCCGCTTGTTGCCAAGACGGAGCGAAAGCGATGCCGACTTCCGACAAAGGGAGCGCCGGTACTTCATCAGGCGGTAGTGCCGCCCCGCCCTCAGGGAATGTGTAAGCCGTGCCGGGCTGGCGCGGATCGAAGACGGTCGCCGGCTGCAATGTGTTTGGCTGTTCGATCGCCCGCAGCCGCGCCATGTTGCCGGCCCAGTCGTCCAGACCGGTGACCATCTGCTCGATTTCCCCGGACGAGTAATCCACGCCGAGGAGATCATCGGCGCAGGCCAGCTGTTCGGCGGTCAGTCGCTCCTGCGATTCAGCCGATCCGGCCGACGCGGCCACGCCACTGGACACCAACAACCCCGCCAGTACATCGCGACGTGTCGCCCGCATTCCGTCCTCCTTCATGAACACGACATGATCAATTCATGCCAAGTTCACATCAAATGACCCAAATTCAGCCCGTATTGCCGCCGCAATCTGCCACATTTCATGGTTAACGAAAGTCTCGCGTCATCGCTTGGCGCGGGCTGTCCAATTCGAATTCCTTGGGGGAAATCATGGCTGCGAACGACATCAATCCCGTGGCAGGTCGCCAGTTTTACAACCCGGAAAGCGGGAATAATTCCCGTGTCCATGCGCTCGATGGCACGTTTGCGAACGGTCAGCACATCCAAGATTTCGACTTGCAGTTCTCCTTGTCTCGCGCCCGCCGCGATTTCGAGAATCTCAAAGCGTTTCGAAGGACTTCCGGTTGGGCGTTCGATGATCCCATCGACAATGAAAAGGCCAAAACATCGGGGAAGGGCATTGAACGTTCCGCGATCTATCCGGACTCGCACATCCTGACGTTCTCGGTCCTCGCCGCGCTGGTTTTGTTCGAAGGCCTTGCGAATGCGTACTTTTTTGCCGGCAGTTCCGATCTCGGCCTGCTCGGCGGCTGGCTGCAGGCCATCACCGTATCCTTCGTCAATGTCATCACGGCGTTCTTCGTGATCGGCTATCTGTGCCTGCGGCACCTGACAAACCCCCAGAAACGCTGGTCATTCGCAGCAGCGGTGCTCGGCCTGCCGGTCGCGATCGCCTTCATTGTCGTGTTGAACCTTGCGGCCGCGCATTATCGCGACCTGTTGGAGATTCACGCCGCCACGCTGGCGCTCGGTGGCGCTGACATCACCGGCGAACTGATCGCGCCCATCCAGCATCTCATTGCCGCGCCCTTCTCCTTCCAGACGCTTGAGGCCTATTTGCTGCTGACTCTCGGGCTGACCTTTGCCATCATCGCCGCCTACAAGGGGCGGACCTTCGACGATGCCATTCCCGGTTTCGGCGTCGTGCAACGCCGGGCCGAACGCTCGGCTCGCGAGTTGAACCGCGTGGTCAAGAAGGCAGCCGGCGGCCGGAACGCGCCCGAGGAACAAATTGCGGAAGCCCAGCTTCTGTTGATGGAAATGGCAGAGGATTTCGGATCGGCCCGTCCGCGGTGATCTGAGTGGGGGTGGGCATGAGCGGTCGCGACCTTCTCGGCGTATTCAATCTCATTGTTGTGGCAGGCGTAATTGGCGTTGTCAGCTATTTCGCGCTGACCCTGCGCCCGGCCGAATACGATGCCGACACGCTCTGTATTGCCGGGATCGTACCGCCGCACCGGGTGGTGATCATCGACAAAACGGATCTGTATTCCCGGCAACAGGCCGCTTTGATTGAGCAGACCATTCTTGATGAACGCGATGGACTCGCCGTCGGCGAGCGTTTGTCACTATTTGAGCTCAACGAGACGGGCCGGCTTGCGGATACCAATGAGTTTTCATTGTGCAATCCCGGCAGCGGCGACCAGGTCAATCCCCTTTACCGCAATCCGGAGCGTATACAGGCGCGTTATGAAGCTCTGTTTGACGCGCCACTTCAGCAAGCGCTGTCTGATCTCGTAGAGCCGAAAGATGCGCCGCAAAGCCCGATCCTTGAGGCATTGGCGGAGCTGACCCTGGAGCCATCAATGGCGCAGAGCGTGCCCGGTCGGCGAATCGTGCTGGTCAGCGACATGCTTCAGAACTCCGATATTTTCACCGTGTACGGCCGGTCCCGCGGTACGCTGGACGAGCGCCTGCCACCCGTCGCCATGGTCGTCGACACAATCCGCGAGCGATACGGTCTCGGCCTGGCCGGCGTGACAATGGACATTCATCTTATCGAGCGTAGCGGTTGGGAAACCGAACAGAACGGTCTGCTGCGCGCCTATTGGACCAACATTTTCAATCAGCTCGGCGTCGCTGTGAGCTGGCGATCATTGCCAGCCAGCGCACTGGCCTAAGCGGACCGGGACCTATTCCGAATCATCCGTGACCGTCCGGAACTCGACGTCAGTTTCCGCGATCAACCAGGTGATCGCCGCCCAGGCCGCAACGTTTTGTGCTAGCGCCTCGGGATCGATTTTGTCGAACGTGTCATCCGGCGTGTGATGAAGATCGAAATAGTCCGTGCCGTCCTGCGTCAACCGGAAGACGGGCACACCACGTGCGGCGAGCGGAATGATATCCGGTCCGCCGCCACGGGACGCGCGGCTGCCCCGAATAATGCCCAGGGGCGAGATGATCCGCTGGGCTTCGTCCATGAAACGCGTGCCCTCTTCGCCGGTACCGGATGTCAGCGACCAGACGCGGCCGGCACCAAAATCGGATTCCGACGCCATCACGATGTTCGGTACATCGGCTTCATTGTCGCTGGCGTAGGCGAAAGCGCCCAGTAGGCCAACCTCTTCGGCCCCGAACAGTACAACGCGAATCGTCCGCCGCGGCGCGCGCGGCAGCTGATCGATCAGGTGGGCCGCGGCGGTGACGATACCGACGCCGGCACCGTCATCAACCGCGCCGGTCGCTTCGTCCCAGCTGTCGAGATGGGCACCGATCAGAACGACTTCTTCCGGTCGTTCGCGCCCCGGGATCTCGGCCACAACATTGCCGGACTGGCGATTACCGCGCCACCCGGCGACCACTGAAAGGCTGACCCGGACGGTTTCCCCCGCTTCATGGATTCGCTCAATTTGGTCGGCATCGGGGGCTGACAGCGCGACGGCTGGGATGGACGACCAAACCCGCCTTTCGGTGAAATCCGGGTGCTCGCTTTCGAGATAGTCGATGACGGCTTGCGAATGCGTACCGCTGGCGACGGTATCCGCGCGTGGCGTACTCATCATGCCGGTGTGCGGGAAACGATGAGAATCGGTGCCGACCGAGCGGATCATGACGCCGGCCGCGCCGCGGGCTTCGGCTTCAAGCCAGGCAAAGCGGCGCTTGTCATTGGCCGGCCCGTATCCGGCTCCGGTCATGGCCCGCACCATCCGGTCATTGACGTAAGCCATGCGACCCTCAAGCGATCCGTCGAAATCGCGCAGGGCGTCGAAACTGTCGAAGAACACGATTTCTGCGTTCAGACCACCCTGAGGTGTGGCCGCCGAACCGCCCAGTGCGGAGGCAAGCATCGGTTGCGGGAAAGGTGTAATGATTGCTGCGCTTATCGGACCCCTATTCCAGAACGGCATTTCGAATGGCTCGACACGAACGTTGGAAAAGCCGAGCTCCGTGAACATCTGAACCGCCCAATCGCGGGCACGGGCTTCCTGTTGCGAGCCGCCAAGCCGCGGGCCGACTTCCGTCGTCAGAGACCGCACGATTTCGTATCCGGTATCGGATGCGAGGCCCATCTCCATGAGCTGGCGTGCCGTGTCGGCTTCGCGCTCGCTGATCAGATCGTCCTGGACGGCAATTGCCGGGAAGGAAGCCAAGAGCGCAATGGCGGATGCGAGACGAACGAACATGCCGGAAACTCCCCGAAAGCGGTTGCGGGGCGAAAGCTAACCTGCACTTCGGAGCGTCTCAAGTTGTGGCGGCATGTTCATTTCCCGCGAAAGCGGCTTATATCGGGGCTGGGCGAGAGGAGCGTGACAGCATGATCGAATTGACGATTTCCGGGCGAGCCAAGGATCTGGGAGGGTTTTCCGTCCGCCGCCTTATTCCGGTCGCCAAGAAGCGCCTCGTCGGCCCGTTTATTTTCTTCGATCACATGGGACCGGCCACTTTCGAGCCCGGCAAAGGTATTGATGTCCGGCCCCACCCGCATATCGGATTGGCGACGGTCACCTATCTGTTCGACGGTGAGATGGATCACCGCGATACCATAGGCATTCATCAGACGATCCGCCCGGGAGATGTGAACTGGATGACGGCCGGCCGGGGCATTGTCCATTCCGAGCGCACCGGAGAAGCGGCGCGGGCCGCAGGCCATCACTTGCACGGCATTCAGACATGGGTCGCCCTGCCCGTCGAACACGAAGAGGCCGAGCCCTCCTTCCATCATCACACGGCAACAGAACTGCCCGAGATCGAGCGCGACGGTGTGCGGATGCGGCTGATCCTTGGCGAGGCCTATGGCGAGACCTCGCCAGTGAAAGTGTTTTCCCCGATTTTTTATCTGCATGTCGAAAGCGATGCCGGGTCTATCTTCAAGCTCACCGATGAGCATGAGGAGCGCGCAGTCTATGTAGTCAGCGGCGAGGTCGAGATTGACGGTCTGCTGTTCGGCGAAGGCGAGATGATCGTTTTGGACAATGAAGCCTCCATCGGGATCCGAACCGTGAAAGATGCCGTCCTGATGCTGTGTGGGGGCGCTTCGCTGCCCGGCGAACGGCACATTTTTTGGAATTTCGTGTCGAGCCGGAAAGACCGGATCGAGCAGGCTAAGCACGACTGGCAGTCGTCGGCCGATGCCGGTTTCGAGAATAGCGTCTTCGCACTACCATCGGATGAGTCCGAGCATATTCCGCTCCCGGATTGATCGGGCGACGGTTGGCCCTGCAGTTGCACCAGGAGAATAGACTTGATGCCGGCGTCCGGGTCTTTTAGTGAGGTCCCCTAAACCGGCGCACACGTGCAACAGATGGGAACGAATCACGCAAGGATGCGGATTCCTTCAACCGGGGGGCTCATGTTCGAACAGGCGAATGACCGTGATACGGGTGTTTTGAGCTATCTGGGCGTGCCCCAGACCGGGACGCTGAACCATAATTGGACAGAGGCCGCGCTGTATGAAGCTGCGGTCCGCCGCGGTGAGGGCGAGATCGCGAAAGGCGGAGCGCTGGTCGTCAAAACCGGCCAGCACACCGGCCGTTCGGCCAAGGACAAGTTCACGGTCCGCGACGCGATCACCGAAGACACGGTCTGGTGGGACACGAATGCGTCGATCACCTCCGCCCAGTTTACCGCAATCTGGAACGATTTCCGCTCGCACATGGCGGACAAGGAGTTGTTCGTTCAGGACCTGTTCGGCGGCGCCGATCTCGACCATCGCCTTCCGGTGCGCGTGGTTACCGAATTCGCCTGGCATTCCCTGTTCATCCGGCATTTGCTGCGTCGCCCTGAGACAAACGATCCGGCAGAGTTCAATCCGCAGTTCACGATCGTCAACCTGCCAAGCTTCAAAGCCGACCCGGCACGCCATGGCTGCCGCAGCGAGACCGTTATTGCGGTCGATTTCGCGCGCAAGCTGGTGCTGATCGGCGGCACCTCCTATGCCGGTGAGACCAAGAAATCGGTTTTCACCATCCTCAATTACCTGTTGCCGGCGAAGGGCATCATGCCGATGCACTGCTCGGTCAACACGGATGGCGAGAACGCCGCGATCTTTTTCGGCCTGTCGGGCACAGGCAAGACGACCTTGTCGGCCGATGCCAGCCGTACCCTTGTGGGCGACGACGAGCACGGCTGGTCGGAAAACGGCCTGTTTAATTTCGAAGGTGGCTGTTACGCCAAAATGATCCGGCTGTGCCCGCAAGCCGAACCGGAAATCTATTCGACCACGCAGCGTTGGGGCACGGTACTGGAAAACGTCGTGATGGACCCGGTTACACGCGAGCTCGACCTTGACGATGCCTCGCTGGCGGAAAACAGCCGCGGCGCCTATCCGATCAGTGCCATTCCCAACGCGTCAGCGACCGGCCGCTGCGGACCGCCGAAAAACCTGATCATGCTGACCTGCGATGCGTTCGGCATCATGCCGCCGATCGCCAAGTTGACGCCGGCGCAGGCGATGTATCATTTCCTGTCGGGCTATACCGCCAAGGTGGCCGGCACAGAAAAAGGTGTGACCGAGCCGACGGTGACTTTCTCGGCCTGTTTTGGCGCGCCCTTCATGCCCCGTCATCCGGCGGAATACGGCGCCCTACTGCGCGAACTGATTGCTGAACACGGCGTCGATTGCTGGCTGGTGAATACAGGCTGGACCGGTGGCGGCTATGGCGAAGGCCAGCGAATGCCGATACAAGCCACCCGCGCGCTCTTGAACGCTGCCTTGGACGGTTCGCTGAACACTGCGACTTTCCGCCAAGATCAGAATTTCGGCTTTATGGTGCCGACCGCCGTCAGCGGTGTGGATTCAAAAATTCTCGACCCGCGTTCGACCTGGAAAAAACCCGCATCCTATGACGCACAGGCAGCCAAACTCGCCGACATGTTTGTCGCCAATTTCGCGAAATTTGAGGATCATGTCGCGCCTTATGTGCGCGCCGCCGCTCCGCGCCGTAACGATATCAGCGTGGCCGTCGCTGAATAGCGCGACGCCGGTTTGACTTTGAAGAGGCGCTGCATCGTCCTACTGACGGCGCGGCGCTCTTTGTGTGCCACAAATCCCTTACAGTGACGCGTTAGGACCTTGCCCATGAAAAAACTGATCGCCGCCTCCGCCGCTCTTCTCATCGCTTCCGGCTCCGCCTTTGGGTGGGGCAAGACCGGTCACCGCGTCACGGGCGCGATTGCCGAGCAATATCTGACCGATGACGCCCGCAGTGCGATTGAAGAACTTCTCGGTGTCGAGGATCTGGCCGAGGCTTCGACCTGGCCGGACTTCATGCGCTCGAGCAGTGAGGAGTTTTGGCGGGCGGCTGGACCCTATCATTATGTGACCGTGCCCGAGGGGACGGTCTATGATCCGGCCAATGCGCCAGAAGAAGGCGATGCGTATACCGCCTTGTTGCGCTTCTCGGACATCGTCACCGATGAAAGCCGTCCGCTGGAGGAGCGCCAGCGCGCGCTACGTTTTATCGTCCACATCATCGGCGATCTGCACCAGCCGCTTCATGTCGGCAACGGAACCGACCGCGGCGGCAATGACGTGACGGTCGTCTTCTTTGACGATGTGACCACGCTGCACCTCGCCTGGGACGAGAACATGGTCGATTACGAGCAGCTCTCCTACACGGAAATGACGGATTGGCTGACGCGCCGCATCACCCCGGCACAGGCACAGGAATGGATGGACCCCGATCCGCGCGTCTGGATCGCAGAAAGCGCCGAGATCCGCCCGTCGCTCTATCCGGACGATGCGGAGCTGCAATGGACTTATGTCTTCGAACACCGCGCGACGATGCGCCAGCGTTTGTCGCAAGGCGGCGTGCGCATGGCCGCTTATCTCAACACGTTGTTCGAGGAATAACGCGTCAGCTCCGACCCAATCAGAAGATGCCGACCGCGAGCTCGGCCCAGATCGTCAGGAAAGCCAAAATTGCAGCGCCCGCGCCGAGCATGATCGTGGCCGGGCGCCGCGCGATATGGCTGACAAGTTCCAGCACGCCAAGCAGAACCGCCAGCAAAAGCGCCATGACGAAAAAATCCGCGACCTCCCAGTTCACTTCGCTCGTGAACCGCATAGCGATGAGCGGAGCGACAAGAATGCCTGCAGCGCCAGTCCAGGCAATGGGCCGCCAGAGTCGGTTGAATCCGAATGGGTGAGTCATATTCGCCTCGCGGTTCCGCTTGAGAACCAATTTAGCAGACCCGGGACGAATAAGGAAAAGCCCCGGTCGTGTGACCGGGGCTTTTTTGGGTGCGGGGGTAGGATTTGAACCTACGACCTTCAGGTTATGAGCCTGACGAGCTACCGGGCTGCTCCACCCCGCGTCAGCATGTTGCCGTTCCGCCTGGAGGCGTTGCGACAGCCCCGCCATCGCTGGCGGGACGGCGTATCTAGGCCATGCCCGGCGGCGATGCAAGCCCTGCAACACTATCATGACAGCTTGGCGCGGGCTTTTCTCTCGCCTATGCACAGCACATGACAGGGCAAGCAGATCCGGCCTGGGGTGCGAATGCACCACGAGGCATTTTTGCCGCGCTGCTGGCACGTGCCCGTGCAGGCGACGGCAAGATGCTGGCGCGGGTGGCGAGCTGGTTCGCGCCAAAGGCGGTCGATGTTGAGACGCTCGGCTTCAAGGCGCGGCTGCATCCGGGCGACAATCTGTCGGAGAAGCGGATCCTCTACACGCCTGGGCGGTTCGATCCAGTGGAACTGGCGCATTTGTCGGCCGCCCTGCATCCGGATTTCGTCTTCGTCGATATCGGCGCCAATTGCGGTGCCTACACGCTTCACCTTGCTGTGCAAGCTGCTTCCGGCGCGCGCTTCTACGCAATCGAGGCACAGCCGGAGATGGCGCACCGATTTCGTTTCAATCTTGCCGCCAGCGATATCGCAGCATCGGTGCAGCTCGACGAATTGGCACTCTCGGACACGCGCGGCGAGATCGCCTTCACCGTCAATCGCCACAATCGCGGTGAGAGCGGGCTTGAGGGAGGCGGCGAGACGATTCGTGTGCCGGCGTTACCGCTTGCCGATTATGTTGCCGAACGAAATGTTACTTCCATCGACGCCCTGAAAATCGACGTCGAGGGCCAGGAACACCGTATCCTCGCACCCTTCTTTGCGTCCACGCCAGAAACTGCCTGGCCGCGCATCCTGGTGGTCGAGCAATTGCTGGCGACGCCGGAAAAGGACCCCGTGCAGCTGGCATTGTCACACGGCTACACTGTCGTTCGCGATCTCGGCCGCAATGTGATCCTCGAACGCGCGGGCGGGACGTAATGCGCTCGCCCGCCCTGCAGCAAGCTGAAGCGGCCTTTCAATCGGGTCGCGCCGGCGAGGCGCGGAATATCCTTCGTGAAGCGGCATCGACCGGCGATGCGGCGGCGGCCTATTCGCTGGCCGTCGCGCTTGCCTATGGCCAGGGCGGCGAGATCGACTTGCCCGCCTCAGCCTCTTTGCTGGCTGAAATCCGGGATCGCCTGCCGGCAGCGCGGATGTTTCACCGGTTCGCGCTGGCGCAGGGCTGGGACGGCATCAGCGGCTGGGAGGCGGCGCTGGCCGATCTGATGAACGCCGCTCGAGCCGGCGATCCCACAGCGCAACGCGAAGCCGGGCTGCTTGCCCTGCTTTGCCGGCGCGAAGACGCGGCGCTGGCGCTGTTGGGCCCGATCGCTGCCAAGGGCGACATGCCGGCCGCCATGGCGCTGATGCGGCTTGGCAGAGCGGGCGGCGGCCAGCCCTGGCTGACGTCCGCCACGGCAAAGCTGAAACGCGCCAGGCATCCGCTTGCCGAAGAACTGGCCGCCTGCGCCGAAGCCGAAAAACCCTTGCCCGGCCCGGCAATGATCGACTGGGATGCGCTGGCAATCGATCTGACCGAGGAGCCGCCTCTACCCGGCGCGAGGACATTGGTCGAAGAGATTTCCGCCATGGCCTTCCCGGGCGCGCTGCCACCGGCCGTCGGCGATCATGTTCTAACATCGGGTCTAAAGGCGCTGCAGCCGTCCACAATCGTCGATGAAACGACTGGCCAGCGAACACGCGACCCACATCGGCAATCGCTGTCGATGACCTTCGCGCCGCATTTGCAGGACCTCGTCCATGTTGCCGTCGAGCGGTTGATGGCGCGGATGGCAGATTGCCCGGCGTCGCATACCGAACGGCTCAACCTTCTGTTCTACCGGCCGGGCGAACAATACCGGCCGCATGTCGACTATTTCGCGCCGGACGATGGCGGCGGGGCGAGAGAAATCGAACGCGCCGGCCAGCGCGTGGCCACAAGCCTGATTTGCCTTCACGCCGCAACCGGCGGGGGCGCGACGCGTTTTGTGCGTTTCGCCACGGATTGGAATGGGGCTTCCGGCGACGGGCTGTCCTTCCGCAATGTGCGGCCGAACGGTGACATAGAGCCGCTTTCCCTCCACCAGGGCGAAAAGGTCACCAATGGTTGGAAGGCGCTGGCCAGCTTGTGGATCCGTGATCGCTAGTCGACAGGAATCAAACGGTATTCGCGCGCGAGTGCCCAGTCGGTTTCAGCATCAGGCCGGACCTCGATACGGAAAACCAGACGTTCGGCATTTAGTTCGACCCAGGTGACCCGCTGCGGGCTGCCGACCGTGTCCGCGCGCCAGCCGGCGATGAAGGGCGTCGTCCCGTCGGGAATGGCGGCCGCCGGGTTGAGGCGGAACTGCGCGCCTTCGCCGGCGCTTTCGCTGACATAATAGCGATGCCCTTCTCCAGGGCGGTTGTTCAGGTAAAGACCGTACCAGCGCTCAACGACCGGACTCCACGACCAAAAAGTGGCGGAGCGATAGCCCGCCTCGGGCCTTTCAAAGACGGCGGCGATCGCACACCCATCCAGCATGCGGCCGGCGGTCAAACGCGCCGGCTGTTCTGTGCCATCGGCGGAAACGGCGATGCCCGCCCAACCGCCGATCAAATCATCCATCGCGCGATGCGCGCCATCGGTGCATAACAGGCCTTCATGATAGCCCGGCAAAGGCCGGTCCGCGGCAGGCAGATCGACGACCGGATCGATTTCGCGGAACTCCACGACATTCCAGGTCGTCCAGGTCTGGCCGCCATCGCTCGTATTGGCGCCGTCCCAACGGAAGGCGTCGTCGCGAATGTCAGAGAAGGTGTAGCGGCGATGCTGTTGCGGTTGATCCGGCTGTCGCGGCCGGATCTCCGCGCTGTAGACCATGATCCGCCCGAAATCATCCGCACCCGTGAGCTGGTCCAGGAATGCGACCCCGTCGAATTGCGGATTCGGCCAGTGCTGGGCCATGATCCAACGCTCATTCGCCTCGTCATAATAGCGCAGTGAGAAACCGCGCCCCTGTGCTGTGCCGGGCGTCAGCTCGCGTGGCATGGCGAGCTCCATGATCGCCTTGCCGTCAAGGATCGGCATGACGAATTGATGCGTGCGGTTGCCTTCCGCCAGGTGACCCAGCCCGTCGGGATCCCGAGGGCGCCAATTGGCCTCCCATTCACCGATCCAGAAATCGTATTGCCGGTGAACCGGCACGTCCCATTGCGGCAAGATTTCCGTTGCCAGGACATCGTCCCAGTCACGCGGTACGCCCTGCGCCACCACCCAGCCAGCCGCCAACAACTCGATCATTGCAACGCCCTCCCCTCCTTGCCCAACAAACCTGCCCGATCGGGCGGGGCGGACAAGCAACGATTTCGTGAGGCTGCCGATTGGCGTCAAATCGAAAGCCGGAATCCGGGCACGAAAAAAGCCCCGCGGCGAACCGTCGGGGCTTTTTGTGTCATCGATAAAGATCAGGGTCAGATCAAACGGGCAGACCGGGCAGCGACCTACTCTCCCATGCCTTAAGACATAGTACCATCGGCGCAGAGGGTCTTAACGGCCGTGTTCGAAATGGGAACGGGTGGGGTCCCCTCGCAATGACCACCCGGTCGGCGCGTTTGATCCGTAACATTGAGACATTCTGTAACCGTCGCTCTTGTTTAGCACGCGAACGAGGCGTTCGCCGTGCATGAACTTAGAGATCAAGCCAATCGAGCTATTAGTACCAGTCAGCTTCATGTGTCGCCACACTTCCACACCTGGCCTATCAACGTGGTAGTCTTCCACGACTCTCAAGGAATACCTGGTTTCGAGGGGGGCTTCCCGCTTAGATGCATTCAGCGGTTATCCCTTCCGTATATAGCTACCCTGCTATGCCGCTGGCGCGACAACAGGTCCACCAGAGATACGTCCATCCCGGTCCTCTCGTACTAGGGACAGCTCCTCTCAAGTATTCAACACCCACGGCAGATAGGGACCGAACTGTCTCACGACGTTCTAAACCCAGCTCACGTACCGCTTTAATTGGCGAACAGCCAAACCCTTGGGACCTGCTCCAGCCCCAGGATGCGATGAGCCGACATCGAGGTGCCAAACAATGCCGTCGATATGGACTCTTGGGCATCATCAGCCTGTTATCCCCGGCGTACCTTTTATCCGTTGAGCGATGGCCCTTCCATGCGGGACCACCGGATCACTATGGCCGTCTTTCGACTCTGTTCGACCTGTCAGTCTCACAGTCAGGCGGGCTTATGCCATTGCACTCAACGAGCGATTTCCGACCGCTCTGAGCCCACCATCGCGCGCCTCCGTTACTCTTTGGGAGGCGACCGCCCCAGTCAAACTACCCACCACGCAGGGTCCCGGATCCGGGTTCACGGATCGCGGTTAGACGTCAACAAGGATTAGGGCGGTATTTCAAGGATGACTCCACCATGACTGGCGCCATGACTTCAAAGTCTCCCGCCTATCCTACACAAATCGTCGCTAACGCCACTGCGAAGCTGTAGTAAAGGTGCACGGGGTCTTTCCGTCTGACCGCGGGAACTCCGCATCTTCACGGAGAATTCAATTTCGCTGAGCCTATGCTGGAGACAGCGGGGAAGTCGTTACGCCATTCGTGCAGGTCGGAACTTACCCGACAAGGAATTTCGCTACCTTAGGACCGTTATAGTTACGGCCGCCGTTTACCGGGGCTTCAATTCGGAGCTTGCACTCCTCCTTTTAACCTTCCGGCACCGGGCAGGCGTCAGACCCTATACGTCGTCTTGCGACTTCGCAGAGCCCTGTGTTTTTAGTAAACAGTCGCCACCCCCTGGTCTGTGCCCCTGGACACCGCTTGCGCGGAGCCAGGCTCCCTTCTCGCGAACTTACGGGAGCAATTTGCCGAGTTCCTTCAGCATAGTTCTCTCAAGCGCCTTGGTATACTCTACCTGTCCACCTGTGTCGGTTTCGGGTACGGTCTAATGCGGGAGCTATTTCCAGGGACGGCTTGGCTGCCCACCCAATCCAATAAGGGTGAACAACTTCCGCAATCCGTCACTACCCGCTGGCCCAGGAATATTGACCTGGTTCCCATCGACTACGCCTTTCGGCCTCGCCTTAGGGGCCGGCTAACCCTGCGCTGATTAGCATTGCGCAGGAACCCTTGGACTTTCGGCGAGCGTGTCTCTCACACGCTTTGTCGCTACTCATGTCAGCATTCTCACTTCTGATACCTCCAGGAGCCCTCGCGGGTCTCCCTTCAACGGCCTACAGAACGCTCCGCTACCGCTCTTTCGAGCCCGCAGCTTCGGTGTATCACTTAAGCCCCGTTACATTTTCCGCGCAGGAGCGCTTGACCAGTGAGCTGTTACGCTTTCTTTAAAGGATGGCTGCTTCTAAGCCAACCTCCTGGTTGTCTAAGCACTCCCACATCGTTTCCCACTTAGTGATAACTTAGGGACCTTAGCTGGCGGTCAGGGCTGTTTCCCTCTCCACTACGGACCTTAGCACCCGCAGTGTGTCTGCCTCATAGTACTCATCGGTATTCGGAGTTTGGTTAGGTTTGGTAAGTCGGTGGGACCCCCTAGCCCATCCAGTGCTCTACCCCCGATGGTATTCATGAGACGCTCTACCTAAATAGATTTCGCGGAGAACCAGCTATCTGCAGGTTTGATTGGCCTTTCACCCCTAGCCACACCTCATCCCGTTCTTTTTCAACAGAAGTGGGTTCGGCCCTCCAGTGAGTGTTACCTCACCTTCAGCCTGGACATGGCTAGATCACCTGCTTTCGGGTCTTATCCCTCGAACTCATTCGCCCTATTCAGACTCGCTTTCGCTGCGCCTACACCTATCGGCTTAAGCTTGCTCGAGAGACAAAGTCGCTGACCCATTATACAAAAGGTACGCCGTCAGGCTTGCGCCCTCCGACTGCTTGTAGGCATCCGGTTTCAGGGTCTGTTTCACTCCCCTCGTCGGGGTGCTTTTCACCTTTCCCTCACGGTACTTGTTCACTATCGGTCGATAAGGAGTACTTAGGCTTGGAAGATGGTCCTCCCATGTTCAGACAGGATTTCACGTGTCCCGCCCTACTCGAGTCTCTCTCGTTGACGCTTCATACGGGGCTATCACCCGCTACGGCCCAACTTTCCAGATGGTTCTGATAATCTAAGAGAGAGCACTGGCCTGATCCGCGTTCGCTCGCCACTACTAGCGGAGTCTCAATTGATGTCCTTTCCTCCAGGTACTGAGATGTTTCAGTTCCCCGGGTTTGCCTCCTGCAGCTATGAATTCACTACAGGATACCCCGAAGGGTGGGTTTCCCCATTCAGAAATCTGCGGGTCAAAGGTTGCTCGCACCTCACCACAGCTTATCGCAGCGTGCCACGTCTTTCATCGCCTCTTATCGCCAAGGCATTCACCAAATGCCCTTTTGACGCTTGATCTCATCGAAGCTCATGCACGGTGAATGCCTCGTCCATTTGCAGCTCGTGCAGGGCCACAAACGTCAACAAGACAACGCACATGAGCGTCGGTCAGGATGTCTCAATGATCTGCCCTAAGATGGCCGGGCAAACCCTAATCTTTACAATGTCAAATATCCGCTTATCGGCGCCGCAGCGCTGACCAGCGAAATCTGTTTCTAACCGCGTTCTGGTGGAGCTGGACGGGATCGAACCGACGACCTGAAGCTTGCAAAGCTACCGCTCTCCCAACTGAGCTACAGCCCCTTGAGAACGCGTGTCGCCGTCTCCTCACCTTAAAAGCAATGGTGGGCCTGGGTAGACTCGAACTACCGACCTTACGCTTATCAGGCGTACGCTCTAACCACCTGAGCTACAGGCCCGGATGAGGACATACGCCAGCCAGCGGAGAGGAACGCGGCGTCCCCGATCCGATGATCGGGGCGCTTGGAAAGAGAAACGAAGACGGCGGCATCCGCCAGTTTTTGCATCTCATCCGAAGATGGATGCTTGTCTATCGGATCCGAAGGAAGGTCAAAGACCTGATCGATCGGAAATCCTTAGAAAGGAGGTGATCCAGCCGCAGGTTCCCCTACGGCTACCTTGTTACGACTTCACCCCAGTCGCTGACCCTACCGTGGCTGGCTGCCAGATTGGCGCACCATCTTCGGGTAGAACCAACTCCCATGGTGTGACGGGCGGTGTGTACAAGGCCCGGGAACGTATTCACCGTGGCATGCTGATCCACGATTACTAGCGATTCCAACTTCATGCTCTCGAGTTGCAGAGAACAATCCGAACTGAGACGGTTTTTAGAGATTAACTCACTGTCACCGCCATTGTAGCACGTGTGTAGCCCTACCCGTAAGGGCCATGAGGACTTGACGTCATCCCCACCTTCCTCCGGCTTGACACCGGCGGTCCCGTTAGAGTGCCCAGCCAAACCTGCTGGCAACTAACGGCGAGGGTTGCGCTCGTTGCGGGACTTAACCCAACATCTCACGACACGAGCTGACGACAGCCATGCAGCACCTGTATCCAATCCAGCCTAACTGAAGGAAAACATCTCTGTAATCCGCGATTGGTATGTCAAGGGTAGGTAAGGTTCTGCGCGTTGCTTCGAATTAAACCACATGCTCCACCGCTTGTGCGGGCCCCCGTCAATTTCTTTGAGTTTTAACCTTGCGGCCGTACTCCCCAGGCGGGATGCTTAATGCGTTAGCTGCGTCACCAAACAGCATGCTGCCTGACAACTAGCATCCATCGTTTACGGCGTGGACTACCAGGGTATCTAATCCTGTTTGCTCCCCACGCTTTCGCGCCTCAGCGTCAGTACCGGTCCAGTGAGCCGCCTTCGCCTCTGGTGTTCCTCCGAATATCTACGAATTTCACCTCTACACTCGGAATTCCGCTCACCTCTCCCGGACTCTAGGCCGCCAGTATCAAAGGCAGTTCCGGAGTTGAGCTCCGGGCTTTCACCTCTAACTTAACGACCCGCCTACGCGCGCTTTACGCCCAGTAATTCCGAACAACGCTAGCCCCCTCCGTATTACCGCGGCTGCTGGCACGGAGTTAGCCGGGGCTTCTTCTGCAGGTACCGTCATTATCTTCCCTGCTGAAAGAATTTTACAACCCTAGGGCCTTCATCATTCACGCGGCATGGCTGGATCAGGCTTGCGCCCATTGTCCAAGATTCCCCACTGCTGCCTCCCGTAGGAGTCTGGGCCGTGTCTCAGTCCCAGTGTGGCTGATCATCCTCTCAGACCAGCTATAGATCGTAGGCTTGGTAGGCCATTACCCTACCAACTACCTAATCTAACGCGGGCCGATCCATCGGCGATAAATCTTTCTCCCGAAGGACGTATACGGTATTAATTCCAGTTTCCCGGAGCTATTCCGTACCGATGGGCACGTTCCCACGCGTTACTCACCCGTCTGCCACTCACTCCGAAGAGTGCGTTCGACTTGCATGTGTTAAGCCTGCCGCCAGCGTTCGTTCTGAGCCAGAATCAAACTCTCAGGTTGAGTTGGATCCCGACTGCGCTTGGCATTAAAATCTCAAGAAAGACAGGAGCCAATTCGATGACCGGCAAGCCGGCCATAAATTGGCAATTGTCTGTACTTCTAGAGAAACGCTTTCGCGTGTCGGTATCAGTTTGATGGCCGAAGCCATCCGCTAGACACCGCCGCCTGCGTCTCTCTTTCCAATATTCACGATGTCAAACAAACGAGTTGGTCGGCTTCCGCCCTCCATCCCGGTCCGCCGCTGGAGCTCATTTTGAGAACCCGTCCCGGCGAGGAGCGCGGTGTTTATGGGCCGCACCCCGAAGTGTCAACCGCGTTTTTCAGAAACTTGCAGTCGCCTCATTTCCCAGCTCAATCAACACCTTAGTGTGTTTGGGCCCGGCTCCGAGGCAGCCGTTTATCAAGTCCCGTCCGACGCGAGGAGGCGCTATCTATGCGCCCCGCTATCTGACGTCAACCGCCTTTCTCAAGAAACTTGCAGCGACCGCAGAATGATGTGCCGACGGACAAGAATGTCTGTCGGCGCAGGATTGCTACAGCGCCGTTTGGGCAAGTCTCCGGATCAGCGGAGGAGGCGCGATTATATGTATTTTGCGATCCCGCGCAACCACGTTTCCGAAAAAATGTGCGACGCGCGTATTTGCCAACTCCGCAAGGCAAACACGCGCCCCGCATCCTGCCGCATCCAGCCGGATTCTTAACGTGAATCCGATTTTCGTAGCCGCAGCTGATTCCCACACTTAGTGTTTCGCGTCACTGGAGGCTTTGCCCATGGCAAATTCGCGTTACAGGCGTCGGCTGGAAAACGATCTTGATCGCTGGATCGGCCGCGGACTGGTGCCGGCGGATAATCGTGCCGCGATTCTTGGCGATATTGCCGAAGCAAGGCCCGGCTGGTCTGCAGCTGGAGCGCTTGCCATTCTCGGATCAACGCTACTGGCGTTGGCAGCCATCAGCTTTGTTGCCGCAAACTGGACGCAACTCGGCAATGGCCTCCGCCTGATTCTGATCTTGTCGACGCTTTGGGCCTGCTTCCTTGGCGCCGGACGGGCATTGGCACGGCAACATCCGGCCATCGGACATGCGCTCGCCATGCTCGGAGCCGTGCTGTTTGGTGTCGCCATCGTTCTGGTCGCTCAAATCTTCAATATGAGTTCCTGGCGATACACCGTGTTCGCCGTATGGGCCGTCGGTGCGCTGATCGTGGCGGTCGTGATTCCGTCGCGACCGGTCCTGATACTCTCAGCCTTGCTCGGCGCGGCCTGGGTCGGCGCGGAAAGCGCCAACCCGTATGCGCCGCCTGTTATCTGGAGTTATCTGCCGCTGTGGGCGATCATGATGGCCGCTGCATCGCGGCTGCGTTCCCTGGTCAGCGCAAACCTGCTCGCCATCGGGCTATACATCTGGGTCTGTTTCCTGCTTTGGGATTTTGCGCGCGACGACCGGCTGAGCGAGCTGCAGTTGTCTACCGCGCTGATCCTCGCGAGCGCTGCCGCCGGCATGCTGTTCGCGGTACTGCGCGATCACAGCCTATTCGGCTTCGGCGCGTTGGCCAACTGGGGCGCCACGCTGGCGCTCGCGGCCGGATTTACGGTGCAGTTCCCACTGGACCGGTTCGAGCGCTGGCAGGCCGGCAATGACGGCGCTGCCGAGCGCTGGATCGAGATTGCCGGTGTATCGTCCGCTGACTACTGGATGCTGGCCGGGGCTTTTCTGGTGATATTTCTGGCCGCCCTTGCCTGGCGGGTCGTGAACAATAAGGGCGCACGCACCCTCGCCCTGCCGGCACTGGCGGCGGCACTGGCGGCCCTGTTGTTGCCGAGCCTCGCCGGAATGCTTGGCGGCCATGGCGTGCTTGCGCTGCGAATCGTGTCGGGCCTCATTCTGTTCGCGCTGGCGACCGCTTTGATTCTCTACGGCTCACGCGAGGGCCGGCGCTATATCGGCGGATTGGGCATAACGCTGTTTATTGCCGAAACGCTGTATGTCTACGGGGAAACCTTCGGCGACCTGCTGGACACCTCGTTCTTCTTCCTTATCGGCGGCCTGTTGCTGTTCGGGCTCTCATTCGCGGTTATTCGCCTTCAAAAGCGACTGGCTGCGCGGCCGGAGGCACAGTCATGACGATACCAATCCGGCTCATGATTGTCGCCGCCCTGATGTCGGCTTTTCTTGTGGCGATGATCGCAGACCATCACATTCGCCGCAGTACGGGCACGGATGTGATTCTCGACCTCGAGCCGGTCGACCCCCGCGATCTCCTTGCCGGCTATTACGTCATCATTTCCACACCCGTGCATCGCATCCAGTATGACAGCGTCGAAGGGGACCGTGATTTCTCGGCGCATGACGATGTTTTCGTATCAATCGAGCCGGAATCCGACGGCAGTTGGTCGCCCGTTTCGATCCATCGGACTCGGCCAGCAAACGGCGTTTATCTTCATGGGAAAGTCCAGACCGCGAGCACGGACGGCATTACCGCACACTTCAATATCGAACGGTTTTATGCCGACGAAACAACTGCGCAGGCGCTGGACCAACGCCGCTTTTCAGACCGCGACAGCATGCGGCTCATCGTGTCAGTCGGCAATGACGGGCGGGCCATCATTCGCGGGCTGGAAATCGAGGGCGAGCGCCAGATCGCTCCGCTGCTCTAGCGGCGCCGGCTGAAGGCAGCGAGAAACAGGGGATAGGTCAAGGCTCCCGCCACAAGGCCTCCTATGTGTCCCGCCCAGGAAATCGGGATCGGCGACAAGGATCCGAGCAATGCCAGCAGAATATTGAATCCGGCCCAGGGCAAAGCGAAGCGCAGCATGCCGCGATAACCGCCATCGGCCCAGCCAGCCGCAGCGAGGCAACCGGAAAGGCCGGTCGAAGCGCCGATCACCGGAGCCAACAGATCCGGTGCCACAATAATCTGAAACAGCGCGCCGGCCGCCGAACAGGCAAAGAAGAACACGAGGAAACCCAGCGCACCCGCGCCGGTGCGGCCGAACGGGCGGTAGGCCGCCGCTCCGAAAGCGAGCATGGCCATCGCATTGAAGGCCAAATGCATCAGTCCGCCATGCAGGAAAACATGGAGCAAATAGGGCGACCAAAAACCGAGCGGGCTGGCCTGCGCCAATCCATAAGCCGGAACGATCGCACCGACGGTGAGGAACAGATAGTTCAGCTGGGGGAAAAGCGCACCGATGACGAAGACCGCCAAGAAGCTGATGGCGAAGCCGAGCGGCAGGCGCGGAATGTTATTAAAAACCGGCTGTCGGGCCCCGTACATTTCTCGTTATCCTTAATCTCTTGTTTGCCCGTTCTGCCTAGTTTTTTTGCCGAACGTTCTGGGTGAGCCGCCTACAGGCCTTGAAAAGTTGGCGCCTTGTCCGGGTTAAAACAAGTGTGCGGTTCGCAAGCCGTGCAGGAGATACACGCCATGTGCCGCCAGATCTGTCTTGCTGCCAGCGCAGTCGCTCTCTTTTCAGGTGCGCCCGCCTTTTCACAGACCGTCAGTGATTTCCAGCGCCCTTGGGGTACCAGCACCACTCAGAACAGTGAGCCCTATCGCGCCGGTACACGCGATGCGAATGGCAATCGGGTTGTCCTGAACGGCGTCCTGCAGACTGGCGTCGGGGTTCAGGCGCAGATGGCGGGGACCGGTGGCGTCGGCAACACGCCCACCCAGACGGGGCAAGGCAATGGTCAGACCGGCATGAGCGCGACAGGCCGCAATTCAAGTGCGCTCGCGGTCGGCAATCAGCTCAATGTCGTGGTCCAAGGCAATTACAATACGGTCATCGTCAACTCGACGCAGACCAATAACGGCAATGTAACCGCGACTTCCAGCACCGGCAGTGGTGAGGACGACGAGAATGGCAATTAAGCGAGTCGCGATCGCCTCGCTCGGCGCCCTGCTGTTGGCAGGTTGTGCCGTCACGCCCAATTCGGGATTCGATGGGCGTTACGCGAATCCGATCGGAAATGCGCCGGTGACGCCGAATCCAACGCCCTATACCGACGCGCTCGTTTGCCTGGCCAGTACTGCCCGCGCACAAGGGCGGCCGTCGCCACGCATCGCGGTTGGCCGAATCTCTGACTACACCGGTGCCGGCAATCCGGAGGGCGGCGGACCCGCCATTACTCAGGGCGCTTCGCTTATGGCTATGTCGGCCTTTGCGAAGGCTGGCATCAATCTCGTTGAGCGTTTTGACACGTCAATTGCCGAATACGATTTGCGCTTCGCCAACAATCGCCTGATCGGAGATAATGCCGAAGAGGACGGCTTTCGCCAAATCTACGCCGGGAGCGTTCCAGGCGTCGACTACGCAGTGGTCGGTGGCGTCACTGAATTGAATTTCAATATCCGATCGCAAGGGCTCGATTTCCTCGGCGGCGACCGGATCGATTCCGATCCGACCGGCGTGTTCAACGGGCGTCTCTATGTCATGAATGTCGCGATTGATTTGCGTATGTATGATGCGGAGACGCTCGAAATTGTCGACGTTATTTCCTACCAGAAGCAGATCATCGGCCGCGAAGTCAGCGCGGGTGTGTTCTCTTTCTGGGGCGATGCGGTGATCGACATCTCGACCGGAGGCCGCTCGCTGGAACCGATCCAGCTCGCCGTCCGTTCACTGATCGAACGAGCGGTTCTTGAGTTTTCGTCGACCCTCTATGGCGTCGAGGCGCGGCAGGTTTGCGCCTTCGATGATCCGCTGGGGCTAACCAATGATGCCGGCGGCATCAACCCACACACCTCCTACGCTGCTCGAACGGGAGCTTCAAATGTCCAGATTCGCCAGAGCGTTGACCGCGGGCACCAGCGCCGCGACCCTGCTGTGCGCAACGGGCTACGCGGACGATACGACTGAGATCCTCAACGGGCAGATCAATCTGCAGGCGCAGGTGAATGCCCAAGGACAGGTCGTGGCCGGTCAAACCGGCAATATCAATCTGACCGCGGGCGGCGTCGGCAACGCGCTCGATGTCGAGACCCAGTCCAGCCATGATGTGACCAGCGACCAGCAGTTCGGTGGCTTTGCGACCGCTACTGCCAGCACGTCCGTCAGCGCGGCTGATGGTACGGCGACGACGATTTCCAGCGCGTATGGCAATTCGGCGGTTCTCGAATTGCGCGGCGACAGCGACATCGATATGACCCAGTCCGCCAGCGACGGGTCAAACGTGTTTGCCGGATCGACACTCAATGTCGGCAGTTATGCCTATAGCAACATCACGGCGGCAACTGCGGCAGCGAATGCGGTCGAAACGATTGGCAGTTATGGCAGTGTCGCCGGCACGATCCGCCAGGACTCCGGCGCCGCTGTCGAAGCCCGGTCGATTGTCGAGGCCCGAACCGCGGGGCTGGGCGAGTTCTCGGTCACAGCCGCAACAGCGTCAGGCAATGCCATTCGTTCGCAGGGCGATGAGTCCGCCGTGATCCTGGCGACCGACCAAGCCAATCGGGGTGCGGTCCGCGCATCTGCGCGGGTCAATGCCGGCGGTGGCGGTGTCTTCACGACAGTCGCCGCACAGGCCCAGGGCAACGGGCTCGATATCGCGACGGAATGGGCCTATGGCGAAGCGCGCGGCAGCCAAGTCAACAGCGGCAATACCGATGCCGAGGCCAATATCAATATCGGCAATTTTGACAATGAAAGCATTCTGGCTTCGTCGGAAAGTCTTGGAAATTCAGCCATTTTGACCAATCTCGGGACGGATACATTCCTGGGCCTCGATCAGATCAATACCGGCGGTGTGCGATCGGTGACGCGCTTCGACGGCGATTTTGGCGGCGAGGTGCTGGGATCGGCGGCGGCCTTCGGCAATGCCGCCACGAGCTGGGGCTGTCAGGCGTGCCCGGATACCCAAACCGAAGGCGTGATCAATCAGACCAATTCCGGCACTGTAGATGCCACCTTCCAGACGCAGTATCTAACGGGTTGGGGCACGACCGGCACAGCGACCGCTATCGGCAATTCCGCGACCTTCGTGATCCAGGACGGGCCATAAAAACCCCTGATTACTACCAGGCAATTATATCTAACTTATTGTAATATCAGCGATATCCGCCGACTCCACCATCGAGCATAAGGGTGAGATTTGATGTGTTGATGATCTCGCGGCGGTGTTCGACCATCTCGGTATAGTGTTCTTCACGGCGCACATAGACCAGTTTCACGCCCGGTCCGTAGAGGCGCAGAAGCGATCGCTCGTTGCAATTGCGCCGAGGTTCCTGAGTGGCACAGAAGACGCGGCCGCCAGACCCGTGACGCAAGGCTTCGCCCTGGGCGCAGACAAGCGTGAACGCATCTTCGAAAATGTCGGCGCCATCGACCCGCCAGCCGATTGTCACCTGCATGTAAGTTCCTGACATACAACGGAAAAGTTCCCCGTCAAAAACCTGGTCGACCTGTTCATCGGGATCCGGCCGAGAGGCCGGATGGGGTGTTCCGCGATCATCGAGGCAAACAGCGCGGATAACGCGCCATTCTTCGAGGATACGCGTGCGCTCTTCCTCGACCAACTCCGTGACAATCAGGCCGGAGACGTTGAGCCCGTTGATCGCGGTGGCCGGCGGCGGGGCGCCGAAACTGCCGCCTCCACCGCCCAGCGAGATGACCGTGGCGCCAGCGCCGGCGCCGGCGCGGCCACCCGCCCCGGCCCCGGCATTTGCGTTGGCCCCGGCATTGGCATTGGCGTCGGCATTGACGTTGGTCGTGACGTTGACATTGGTGTTCACATTGACGCCGATATTGATCCGCGGACCATTGATGCGGATATCGGGCGTGCGCACGCGATGCCCGCCGCCGCAGCCACCGCCATAACCGCCATTACAGCCGCCGCCATAGTGACCCCCGCCGCCGCCATGGCCGCCGCCCCCATGGTGATCGCCCAGGGCGAGTGCCGGCGCGCCCAGCGCAGCAGCGGCAAGAACGGCGAGAAGACAGGCTGGCGACACGCGCATGGCGGTCCTCCGTTTTTATTGCGGGCTCGGCCGCGCCGGCAGGTTCTCCATGCAGGCGAGCGCTCACTCTCGCCGTAAGCGTATGGCCCAAGGATTGAAAATGCGTTGCCAAAATGACCAATCCCGGCACAGCGGCTGGTTAACGAAAGCGACGCGACATGATGCATGCCCATTCAAGAACCCTGGTCTCCTACTGGGATGCCAGACGGCGCGATGCGGCGGTACCGGCGCGGGCGGATATTTCCGCCAGCGAGCTCAAGGCCATTCTTGGAAATCTGTTTATGTTACAAAGACATGATGCGTCTCATCATGTTTTCCGCCTGGCCGGCACGCGGCTTTGCGCTCTGCAGAACCGGGAATTGCGGGAGCAGAATTTCCTGTCGCTGTGGCGGGGGTATGACCGCGCACAGATGAAGCTGCTTCTCGAATCTGTCCTCGCCAACCGGGCCCCGGCGAATGCCCATGCTATCGCGGAAACACTGTCCGGGGACAAGATTGAGGTGGAATTGGTGTTCACGCCGCTGGCCTCGAAGGTTGGACAGGTCGACCGTGTGCTGGGCCTTTATCAGCCATTGCAATCGCCCGACCGCTTCGGCCGCCGGCCGGTCATCCGTCACGACCTGACCAAAATGACCCTGCCGGTCACCAAGAACTGGGCGCTGCCCGCCTCGCCGCCGCCTGCCGTTCCCAATGCCGCAAATGATGTCTGACGCGGCAAAGTCTTTTTAACGCCCTTGCTGCATACTGATCCGCCAGAAGAGGTCGGAATCATGAGCGGAACCTTTACCCGACTGGATCGCCGCAAGATCCGCGTCGCAGCCCGGGGTGCCGAAGAACGGCGCCGCCACCGGCGTTTGCCGCTGCAATTGCACGGACGCTATCTCGACTCGCGCGGCGAAGAACAAAAGTGCCGACTGATCGATATTTCGCCTGGCGGGGCCAAGGTCGCCACGCGCAATCCGCCCATGCCGGGCGATTTCGTCGTGCTGCTGGTCGACGGACTCGGACGACTGGACGGGCGGGTCCTGCGCAAGGGCGATAACTGGTTCTCGCTGCAATTCGCGGCCCATGCGCGCAAGCGCGACCGGCTGGCCGATGCCATCACTTGGCGCTTTAACATGGAAAGGCTCGGCCTGTCGGAAGACCGCGCCGCGCCACGGAAATCGGGCAAGGGCCGCGCCGTGATTCACTTCAATGACGGCGTGAAAATCGACGCCGATGTCGTGGATGTTTCCATCTCCGGCGCCGCCTTTGCCGCCATCGAGCGGCCGCGGGTGGGCGAGGAAGTCCGCGTTGGAGAAATGCGCGGCCATGTCGCACGTGTATGGGACGGTGGATTCGCCGTCGCCTTCATGCCACCCAGTGCCGCGTCCAGCACTGCTGCATAAGCATTAAACATTGGCCTCATTCTTGCCGCGTGACGGGGCTAGAAGAGGAAACCGTCTCAATGTGGCGCACGTTATGAGTATGGAAAACGGCCAGCCCCGCACATGGTTTGTGAAGGTGGATGGACGGGTCTACGGCCCGTACACCTCACCGCAAATGCGTGGCTATATCACCGAGGGCCGCGTGGCAGACTACACGCTGGTCAGCGTGGAGCGCGACACCGAATGGAAGCCGGCGGGCGATGTTGAAATCCTGCGCAGCTGGATCGACGAAAACCGCGAGGTCGCGATGGCCGCGGCGGTTACTGAGGATGCGGCCAATCTTCTGGTGGTTACCGAGGTGAAGTCCGGTGTCAGTGAAGCCGTTGAATCCGTCCTTGGCCGCTATGGTGAAACCGCCGAGATCGTGCCGGGTGTGTGGATGGTGCGCGCACGGACGACGGCCTCGGCACTGCGCAATGATCTGTCCCACCTCCTCGATCGCGAGGACAAGCTGATGGTGGTCGACGCCAGCCGGGACCGCTCCGCCTGGTTCAATTTCGCCACGGATATCGACGCACAAGTGCGTGAATTGTGGCGTGGAGAGCGGTCGGACTGACCCTGATCTCACCCTGAACCCAACCTGATGCCGGCGGCCGGTCCGGTGCCAGCCCGCCCTGCCCCTGCGGGTGCTTTCCGGTCTAGAGCGGTTTCAGGCGGCTTTTATGCCGCTTCCAGTTCTCGACATAATGATCGGCGGAGGCTTTCAGGATCTCGTGCATGTCGGCTTCGAGCGTGCGGATGATTTTCCCCGGCGAACCGACGACCAGTGAATTGTCCGGGATCTCCTTGCCTTCGGGCAGGAGGGTGTGCGCGCCGATGATGCAATTGGTGCCGATCTTCACGCCGTTGAGCAGCGTTGCGCCAATGCCGATCAGCGAATAGTCGCCGATCGTGCAGCCATGCAGCATGACCCGGTGACCGACTGTCACCCCCTTGCCGATGACCATCGGATAGCCGTGATCGGTGTGCAGCACCGAATTGTCCTGGATGTTGGTGTCCTCGCCGATCGTGATGTCGTCGACATCGCCCCGGACCACGGAATTGTACCAGACGCTGGCGTTTTCCTTCAGGGTCACGCGGCCGATCACATGGGCGCCCGGGGCGACCCAGAAATTCCCGCTCTCCGGCGTTTTCGGCGTGTGATCGTCAAGGGCGTACAGCGTCATGTGGCTCTCCGGACACGGTGGGTCAAAACTCAATGTGAAACTGCTGCGACGGGGGCGCTTAGGGTTTGTTCACCATACTAGACTGATACTGCGTTTGCGATTCGACACACTGTCGAATGGCAGGCGCTTCGAAGAGGAGGCGAGCGGCCAGTGCGAATTCGACGCACCCACAGGCCTGACAACCGGGGTCCCGACCGTCCTGACTCCGCCCCCACTCCCGCGCAACTCTCATGCCTTGTTTGTTCACGACCCTCGCCTGCCGGCGGGGGTTTTTCAGTTTCAGGAGAGCCCTTCCATGGCGAAACGTTCCGCTAAGCGCCGTCAATCCTCTGGTGAGTTCAATTCCGGTCACTACCAGGACGAACAAACCAAGGTGCGCGCGCTCTTTCCGGGGACCAGCTGGTCGCCGGACGACAAGGAACCGATGCGCGACCAGCGTTACATGAAAAACGTCAAACCGCGCTCCGAGGGCCAGGCCAAACTCATGGCCGCCATCGACAAGCACTCCATGGTGATGGCGCTCGGCCCGGCCGGCACGGGCAAAACCTATCTCGCGGTCGCGAAGGCCGTCGAACAACTCGAAAAGGGCGATGTCTCGCGCATCGTCCTCTCTCGTCCCGCGGTCGAGGCCGGCGAATCGATCGGCTTCCTGCCCGGTGCGATGGAAGAAAAGCTCGCCCCCTATCTGCGGCCGCTCTATGACGCGCTCTCCGACCGGCTGTCACCCAAGCGGCTGAAGGCTTTGATGGCGGAAGGTCTCATCGAAATCGCGCCGATCGGCTATATGCGCGGGCGGACTCTGAACAATGCGTTTGTCGTCGTCGACGAAGCCCAGAACTGCACCTATGGCCAGCTGAAAATGCTGCTCACGCGGCTGGGCTGGCACTCGACCATGGTGGTGACCGGCGATCCGGCCCAGACCGACCTCTTGCCGGAAATGAGCGGGCTCGCCGGTATTGCCGAAAAACTGGAGGACGTACCGGATATCGGCGTCATCCGCCTGCAGGCGGAAGACATTGTCCGTCATCCGCTGGTCGCGTCCATGTTGGATGTGCTGTAGCGGGACTACGGATTTTCTGAAGGGTTTAAGCCGGCGGGGCAGCGACGCTCCGCCGGTTTTTTTTATTCGGCGGCCATCTCGGTCCGGCCAAATCCGCGATTCGCCGTTTCGATCACCCGCGCTGCCTCCAAGACCTCCTGAGACACCACCCCCTTCGCGGCGAGCCAGGCCGCCATCTCGGCCCAGTCCCAGAGCGGCGATTCACTCGTGATGCGCGCGACCGGGCGCGGGAAGCCCGCGGCGCGCGGTCCCTTGCCGCTGGCATAGTTGGAAATCGCCTGCCGGGTGAGGCCGGCCCGTTGGGCGATATCCGACAGGCTGACGAGGTTGTCCGGCTCGACACGTTCGGGCACCGCGCCGGCCGCCCGCACATCGGCAATGGCACTTTCGAGCGCCTCCGAAAGCGTCCCGGCTTCACGGGCGAAATGCAGGACGATGGCGCCACGAGTCACGATAAGGGTTGCGTCATTGCAGCCCGCATCGAAGAACCGGTCCTCGAAATCGTCGGCGGCCGGGTCTAGACCCGTGGCGACTATCGCGAACTCAAACACTGCCATGCGCTTCCTCATCCTGACTGTGGCCGCACCGCTTGCCGGCGCGCCGGATCTGCCGGGCATGGCGGGCCGGATCGCGCGGCGTCGACCAGACCGAGATCCGGCAGCCAGTCCGGTCGTGCCAAGGGCAGAGCATTCGCCCCCAAGCATGGGCGGAGCGTCCCGGTGCTTTCCAGCGCCAGCCCAGCGCTTCGAGCACCGCAACGGCCGCCTCGATGTCCGGATCAGGATGCCGCGGCCGCTGCGCCAAACCTGGTGCGCAATCTGATGGAATTGTTTACATGTGTCAATATTTATCCCGCCCTGGTTGTATTGCAACCCTAGCGGGATTGGATGTCGGCGGCAAACCGGAATAGGGTTAACCCCCTATCTCCCCCCACAACCACGCCGCCGCCTGGTCCGGCGTTTCGCCATCAAGATCGACGCGGCGATTGGCCTCGCGCATCATCTCCGGCGTGATCGCATTGACCAGAGGGGCGAGCGCCGCCGCCACCGCATCGTCCGCAGCGGCGTCAGGCGACAAGAGGATCATGGCGTCATAGGGCGGCAGGACGGCGCGCGGATCGTCGAGGATGACGAGGTCAAAGGCGGCGATCCGCCCGTCCGTCGTATAGGCGGTGATGACATCAACCTGGCCGTCGCGGACCGCGCCATACATGAAGGTCGAATCCATCGGCCGCGGCGTGGCATCCTGCAAACCGTACGCCTGGCGCGTGCCCGTCCATTCCGGCCGCACGAAGAACTCGCTGTCGGCGCCGATCGTCACCGCCTGCCCGGCCAGGTCGGCGATGCTGTCGACACCGAGCCGTGCCGCGCCGTCGCGGCTCATGGCAAAGCCATAAGCGTTTTCAAAACCCAGCGAACCCGGCGAGTAGATGCCGTACTGGTCCAAGAGGAAGGCGTTGATCTCCGCCATCATGCGGAAGCGGCCGACCCTGTCCTCGCGGCGCAGCGTGTTGGTCCACAGCGTGCCGGAATAATCGACCGAGACATCGATCTCGCTATGGGTCAGCGCATCGAAAATGACCGCCGTGCCGAGCCCGTCGCGGCGGGTGACGATGGCGCCCTCCTCTTCCAGCACGCGTTCGATTAGCGCGGCGAGGATATATTGCTCTGTAAAGGGTTTGGAGGCGACGGTCACGGCGCGGCCTTCGAGCCCGATTGCTTCGACGAGGATGTTGTCTCCGGCCTGGCGCGAGCCGGTCGTCAACAGGCTGGGCGCAAGCGCGGCGCCAATGAGGACGATGCCCGCCAGGGTCGCCACACCGGCAATCCTCCGGTCGCGGCGGCGCGCGGCGATCTCATAACTGCGCACGATCTGGTCCAAGAGGATGGCAAGCACCGCCGAGACGACGCAGCCGAACAGCACGGCCGTCCAGTTGCGCGTCTGCAGACCGGCGAAAATGTAATTGCCGAGGCTGGCCGCCCCAACCGGGGTGGCGAGCACGGCGGCGCCAACCACCCAGACGACGGCGGTACGGATGCCCGCGACAATGGTCGGCAGAGCGAGCGGCAATTCAACGTCGATGAGCGCCTGGCGGCGCGTCATGCCGACGCCGCGCGCCGCTTCGCGGACGACGGGATCCACCGCCTGCAGGCCGACAATCGTGTTGCGCAAGATCGGCAGCACGCCATAGAGGGTCAGCGCGATGAAGGCTGGCGCAAATCCGATCGTGCCGCCCAGCACGGGCACCATTAGGGCGAGCAGGGCAAGGCCGGGAATGGTCTGCAGGGTGGAGGCGAAGGCGAGCGCCGGGCCGGCGAGCCAATCGCGGCGCGCCGCAAGGATCCCGAGCGGCAGGCTGACAACAATGGCCGTCGCGATCGCCGCCATCGACAGGCGCATGTGTCCGCCGAGATATTCGGACAGAACGGCAAACGCCTCGGCCAGCTGCGGGCTCATGATGCGCCCTCCAGCGCGGCCACAGCCTTGGCCTGTTTGGCCGGGGCGGCAAGAAGCTCCGTGACGTAAGGGTCGGCCGGCCGGTTGACGAGATCGGACGGGGTGCCGGTCTGAACCACGCGCCCGTCCTTCATGACGAGGATCCTGTTGGCCAGCAGCAGCGCCTCGGCCATGTCATGGGTGACCATGACGGCGGCGAATTTCAGGCGGTGTTGCAGCGCGGTGAAATCCTCCTGCAGGCCAGCACGGGTGACCGGGTCGAGCGCCGAAAAGGCCTCGTCCAAGAGGATGAGCGGAGGTTCGGCGGCGAGCGCGCGCGCAATGGCGATACGCTGGCGCTGGCCGCCCGACATTTTGAGCGGGAAACGGTCACGGAAGTCCGCCGGGTCGAGGCGGACGAGTTCAAGCAGTTGGTCGGTGCGCGCCGCGATGCGCGGCTTGTCCCAGCCCAGAAGACGCGGCGTCACCGCGATATTCTGCGCGGCGGTGAAATGCGGAAACAGGCCGTCGCCCTGCATCACCCAGCCGATTTCGCGGCGCAGATCATGGGCGTCGATGCCCATCACGTCGCGGCCCTGGAATTGTATCCGGCCCTCCGAGGGTTCGATCAGCCGGTTGATCGCCTTCAGCGTCGTGGTCTTGCCGGAGCCGGATTCGCCGACAATGGCGACAAGTTCGCCCGCGGCAACGGACAGGGAGACATTGTCGGCCGCGAGAACGCTGCCGGGATAGCGCTTGGTCAGTCCTTCGACGCGAAGGACGTCAGTGCCGGTGCCGGCTGCGCTCAAGCCTCTTCCAGGTCGATATCGAGAATGGTGATCTCGAAGGAATAGCTGGTCTCGCCCTCGTCCACGATCTTCTGGACGACGCCGAGGCATTCATCGCCGATATGGATCTCGGCGCATTCGTCCGCGCGCTGGCGGCGCTGGACGACCATTTGCGGGTTGAGTTTCTTTTGGAGAAATGCCTCCAGCTTGGTGGCTTCCTCGGCGGTCACGAAGTTGGACACGTGTCTGGCTTCCTCAATGTCTGATTCCTTGCCGGACCATAGTCCCGGCGCCCTGCAAGGCAAGGGCGGGGTCAGTCACCGGTGTCGATGCGCTGGTCCATGGTGCGCGCCGGCTCCTTGCACAGCCCGCCGACCGGTTCAGCGGGAACGCCCGCCACCGTGCAGTGCGCGGGCACGTCCTTGAGCACGACCGAGCCGGCAGCGATGCGCGCTTCCTCACCGACCTTGATATCGCCGAGCACTTTCGCGCCCGCGCCGATGAGGACGCCATCGCCGATCTTGGGATGGCGGTCGGTGTCGGCCTTGCCCGTGCCGCCCAGCGTGACGCCGTGCAGGAGCGAGACATTGTCGCCGACGACAGCGGTCTCGCCGATCACCACCGCGGTGGCATGGTCGATCATGATGCCCTGCCCGATTTGTGCAGCCGGATGGATATCAACACTGAAGCGTTCGGATATCCGGCTTTGCAGATGGAAGGCGAAGGTCTCGCGCTCCTGCTTCCACAGCCAGTGCGCAACGCGATAGCCCTGCAAGGCAAGGAATCCCTTGAAATAAAGAAAGGGCTGCAGAAAGGAGCGGCAGGCCGGGTCGCGCTCCTCGATGGCGACCATGTCGGCGGCGGCGCGGCTGGCAATCTCCGGTTCGGCGGCGATCGCCTGCTCAACCACGTCCCGGGCCAGCATAGCGTCGAGCTGGGCATCGGCGAGCTTCGAGGCCAGCCGGTAGGCGAGCGCGTCGGCGAAGCGGTCATGGCGCAGAATGGCCGCGTTGAGAAAACTGGCGAGGATCGGCTCTTCGGCGGACGCTGTGGCCGCATCAATGCGCAGGCGCGACCAGACCGAAGACGGGCCATCGACCAGGTTGAGGGTTTCTGCGGGCATGGCTACTCCCCTTCGAGCATGGCCTTCGCCAGCGCCTTTTCGAGGCGGCCGGTCCGGGCCATGTAATGCGCCTTCAGGATCATTGCCACCGAGCAGAGATCGCGGATCTCACCGCGCATCACTTCATCGAGCGCGTCGCGGAAGGGCAAACGGCGGGGCGTTAGCTCCTCCGTACCGTCCGGATCGGGCGCGCCCTGCGTAAGGCCGGTGGCGATAAAACCGAAGGCGAGCTCATCGGTTAGCGAGTTGGAGACCTCCGCCTGCAGGATTTCCAGCCAGTGTTCGGCAATGAGGCCGGTTTCTTCTTTCAGCTCACGTTTGGCGCTGTCCAGCGGATCAGATTCCTTGCGGCCGCCGCCTTCGGGGATTTCCCAGCTGTAGTTGTCGAGCGCAAAGCGTGGCTGGCCGACGAACATGGTCGTCCCGTCGGCAAACAGCGGCAGGATCAGGATCGCGTGATGCTTGGGCGAGATGACGGTGTAGGCACCCGCCTTCCCGTCCGGCCGCGTGCCGTCATAGCGCGTCAGCTCCATCCACGGATTGTCATAGACCCGCTCGCCGGGTTTCACCGTCCAACCGCCACGCTTGATCATGCCAACTCCCGCCTTGCGTGCAGGACTTGGCCTATTCCGCGCCCTGCATCAAGGCGCCGCGCTTCACGCGCTTCTTCAGCCGGTCCTGGAAGTCGCGGCGCTTCTGGCGCGCCCTGGTGAGGAGAACGAAGGCGGCCGGGGCAAAGATCAGCGCCAGCAGAGCCGATCCGGCAACCCCGCCGGCGACGGCGGCGGCGAACGGGATCCAGAAGGAATCCCCGGACAAAATCAGCGGGGTGAAGCCGCCGATCGTTGTCAGCGTGGTCGAGATGATGTGGCGCGTGGCATCGACCACCGTGTCCTCGACGACCGCCAAATCGAGCGCATTGGCACCGGGACTCGCCCGCAAGGCCGAGAGCACGACAATCGTGCCATTGATCGACAGGCCGACCAGACCCATCGCGCCGACAATGGCATTGAAGCCCAGCGGCGTGCCGAACATCCAGACGCCGAACATGGCGAGCCCGACCGACAGGAAACCGACGACAAAGACCACACCGGCAAAGCGGAAGGAATTGAAAGCCAGCACCACGGAACCGATCATCAGGATCAGGAGCGGGCCGGCAGTACCGAACAAATTTCCGATCGCATCGCCACGCGCTTCGGCCTCACCGCCGATCTGAAGCGTATAGCCCGGTGGAAGCTCCACCCCGGCGGCGTCGAGCCGCGACAGGAAATCCTCGAGTACGGGTGCGGGCAGGCTGAACGGTTCGAGATAGGCATAGATCGGATTCATCCGGTTGCCGTCCTGGCGGCGGATGCTGGCGACTTCCGGCGACAGGCCGACATCGCCCAGCGCCGAGACCGGCGCCGACAGGATGCCGCTGTCAGGCGCGGTCAGCAGCGGCGCGGCGGCCAGGTCGCTGACGCTGGCACGGCGGTTCTCCGCAGCAATCACGCGCACCGGCATTTCCTCGACGCCCTCGAGGATCGAGCCGCCAGGTACGCCGTCGAAGTCGGCACGCAGCCGGCTGGCAAGATTGTCGAGCCTTATGCCGGCCAGTTCGGCGGCGGCCTCGTCGACATTGACCCGTGCGACCGGCTCGCCCATGCGCATGCCGGCCACCGTCGTCGTCACGCCGGGTGTCGCGGCCAGGATGGTGCGGACCTCGTCTCCGAGCGCATCCAGCGTGGCGAGATCGGGTCCGAAAATCTTGAGCTCGATGGGCGCCGCCGTGGGCGGGCCTTGCTCGAAGGGCAATGTCAGGAAGCGCGCCTGCGGGAAGGCAGCGATCATGTCATGCTGCAATTGCGGCAACAGGGTCTCGGTCGCTTCAGCGGATTGGGTACGGACCCAGCCAGCGGCCAGGTAAGGCGCCGCGCTTTCATTGCCGATCACGTTGTAATAGGTGCGCGGCGGGCTTTCGCCGAGGGTCCAGCCGACATCGATGACGCCGTCATAGGCCTCGATCAGCTCGGTCGCGCGCAGCACCTGGCGGCGCGTCTCCTCGATCGAGGTATTGGTCGGCAGCACCATTTCGACCTGGAACATGTCGCGGTCGGTCGGCGGGAAGAATTGCATGGGCAGGGTGGTGGCGGCGGCGAAGCCCGCCACGGGGAGGATCGCCCCGCCCACCAGGCCAACCCAGGGGCGGGTCGTCACGGCCTGAAGGATTCCGCGATAGAGGTATTCGAGCGGCTTAAACCGCAAGCCATCGCGCAAAACGGAATGCCGGCCCTCGGCATAATTATTGTGGTCGAACCAGCCCGCAAAGGCCGGCACGATCGTCATGGCCAGAAGGAAGCTGGCCGCCACGGCGAAGATCACCGAAACGCCGATCATCCCGATGAACTCACCGGCGGCGCCAGGCATCAGCGCGATCGGGGCAAAGGCAAAAATCGTGGTCATCGTCGAGGCCAGCAGCGGGCCGAACAGATGTTTCAGCGACTGGTCGATCGCATCGAGCGGCGGCAAACCCTTGGCGCGCTTGAGCTGGTATTCGTCGACGACGACGATGGCATTGTCGATCAGAAGGCCGAGCGCGACGACGAGGCCGGTGACCGACATCTGGTGCAATGGTTCGTCGAAGACGCGGATCAGGAAGAGCACGAACAATACGGTTAGCGGCAGAGCCGAGCCGACGATCAGCGCGGCGCGCCAGCCCATCAGCAGGAAGAGCACGCCGAACACGATCAGTGCCGAGTAACCGAGATTGACGGACAGGCCGTTGAGACGGGATTCGACATAGTCCGACTGGGAAAAAACGATGTCGACGGCAATGCCGGGATTCTCCGCAGCAAAGCCGGCCACGACCTCGCGGGCGCGGTCGGACCAGACATCGACGCGTAATTCCGGTTGCAGGAAACCGGCGACATAGATGACGCGATCGCCATTGAAATAGGCCATGGCGGAGGCCGGGTTGCGAATGCCGCGCTCGATCTCGGCGATATCGCCGAGACGGACGAAGTCGCCATCCTGAGATTCGATTACCGGCACGGTGCGGATGCGGTCCAGGGTCTCGAACTCACCGCCGATCTCAACATTGAGATTGACGTCGCCGGAGCGCAGTTCGCCGGCCGGCGTCTTCGCATCAGCCTGCGAGATCAGGCCGGCAAGGTCGCCGACGGTGAGCCCGAGCGCCGCCAGCGCATCGGGATCGGCCACGACACGGATTTCCTCGTCCGCCTGACCATAAAGCGCGGTTTCTTCGGTGCCGGGAATGTTCAGGAGCCTGTCTTCAAGATCGCTGGCAAGCCGCGACAGAATGGCAAGGTTGGGCTCGCTGGCAGCGGTCCAGCCGAGCGCGACGATCATGGTGGCCGCGCCAATATATTGCCGCTGCACGTCCGGATCGCCCGCTTCCGGGGGGAGAAGCGGGCGCACCGCATCGACCTGTTCGCGGATCTGCGTCCAGGTCTGGTCAACCTCGGTCGGATTGAGATCTTCGCGGATGTTGATGTTGATCAGCGAGATGCCGGAGCGCGACGTCGAAATAACGTCGTCGATCTCGGCAAGCTCGCGGATCGAATCCTCGATCGGGTCGGTGATCAGAGCTTCGACCCGTTCGGCGGAGGCGCCGGGAAAGGGTGTAACGACGACACCGAAGCGCTCGGTCAGACTAGGGTCTTCCTGACGGCCGAGCGTGAACAACGCGCCCGCGCCGGCAATCGTCAACAAGAAAACCGCGAGAATGGAGAGCCGCGAGAAGCGATAGAAGATCGTGGCCATCAGTCCGCATCCTCAACCGGGATCACCGATTGGCCGGGCGTGACGCGCTGCAAACCCGACGCGACGATCATCTCGCCATCATCAACGGCGCCGCGGACGAAGGCGCGGTCGACTTCGACCCGCAGGGTTTCGACGATCCTCGGCTCGAGTGCCCATTCTCCGCTGTCGCGGCGGACAAGCGTTTGCACAGACCAAAGGCCTCGGCGGCCCTCCGTCAAAGCGCTGGTCGGCACCCAGAAACCGCTTTCGGCGATCCCCGTTTCAAGCTGCAGGCGGGCGACCTCTCCGGCGCGGGCCAAGCCGCCTTCAATGTCGAAGATGGCGGTCACGGTGCGGGTGCGCACATCGACGACGCCGGTTGCGGTACGGAATTCCGCGGCGATCGGTCCGGCGCCGGTCTCAAAGGTATAAGCCTCGCCTTCGACCAGCGTCGCGGCAGCCGCCGCCGGCAGCCCGATCCGGATTTCCAGCGCTGCGTCCTCAACGAGGCGCAAAACGGACGCCCCGGGTGCTGCGATCGCGCCCTCATCGGCCATGCGGGCCGTAACGACGCCGCTGAACGGCGCGGTGATGCGCGACAGGACAAGCTGTGCCCGCAAGGCGTTGGCCTGGGCTGCGGCAGCGGCGCGGCGGGCTTCCGCCGCCGTTGTATTGGTGGCGACCTCGTCGAGGCGCTGCTGCGAGATGTGGCCGCGTTCCAGAAGCGTCCGCTGGCGCTGTTCGGTCGCGCCGGCGATCTCGACCTGCGCCTGGGCTTCATTGGTTTGGGCGTCGGCAGCGGCGATTTGTGCCGCCAATGTGCTTGTATCGAGGCGCGCGAGCGTATCGCCCTCTTCCACCCGGTCACCGACATCGACCGCAATCTCGGCAATGCGGCCGCCGCTCTGGAAGCCGAGATCGCTTTCGCGGCGCGCGGTAATCAGACCGGGATAGGCTTCGTTAATCGCGGCATCGTCCTGATAGCTGACGGTCAGCACCCGCACCGGCAGAGCGCCGGCATCGCCTTGCTGGATGTCGGCATCGGCAGCGCGCGATGCGGAAACGATCAAGACGATGGCCGCCACACCCAATGCCGCGGTGATCACCGCCATTCCTGCGCCGATCGATTGCAGCCGGGTTTTCAATGCAGACATGGAAACGCCCCTCGTACGAACTCCGTTCAAAGGGCATATAGGGCAATCTCATGCGTTTGAAAAGTGAACGCTGTTCACTTTTTTGCATATCGCCGATGCGTCAGGCTTTGAGACCGCGGATAATCATGTCCGTGTGGAAATCAATGACGGCCTGCCGCGACACGTGCTCCGAGCCGGGCATGGAGGCAGGGAACCCTTCGATGGACGCCATCAATGTCGCCAGACCATGGACGCTGGCCCAGACACTCTTGGACGCAACCAGCGGGTCCATGTCCCGGAAAATGCCCTTCTGGATGCCGGATCGGATCATGTCGCAGAGCATCTTTTCGGCATGGAAGGCGAACGAGCCCTCATCGACCTCTTCATCCTTGTTCCAGAAGGAAAAGGCCATGATGTAGTGGTTCGGCTCTTCGAGCGCGGTTTCGATATAGACCTTGCCGCACCGCGCGCACAGCACGTGCTCGTCGCCGCCCTCTTCCGTCGCCTCACCCATGCGCTTGATCAGCCGTTCGAAGAACAGCTCGCGCATTTCGGAGAACAGGGCCTCCTTGGAGTCGAAATATTTGTAGATCGCGGCCGGCGAGTAATCGATCGCTTCCGCCAGCCGCCGCATCGAGATGCCCTGCTCGCCTTCCTTGGTGAACAGCGATTCTGCCGCCTCTATAATGGCGTCGCGGACCTTCAGACGGCGGCGCTCGGCCGGCGTCAGACTATCAAGGGTGACATCAGCGTTCATACGATTCCCAAGAGCTTCCTGCTTCGCGGTTCTGGTGCCGCTTCACGCCTCCATATAAGGTCGCGATTTCGAAAACGTCAAAATTCCGCAACAGGACACCTGCCCATGCCGCCGAGCGAAACGCCCGATTTTACGCCTGAATTCCCGCAGCAAGGCGAGCGGCTCTCGCCGCATCACAAGAATGCGGACACGCTGGCGCTGCTGGCCCGGCGGCGATCGACGGCCGCCATCAATCTGAACGATCCAGGCCCGTCTCCAGAACAGCTGGATTGCTTGCTGAATATTGCCGCTCGCGTTCCCGATCACGGCAAGATGGCGCCGTGGCGCTTCCTGCTGTTCCAGGGCGAGGACCGGGCCCATTTCGGTGAAGTGCTGGCAAAAATCTGGGCGAGCGAAAACGAGGCTGACGAAACGCGTCTGGCCCTGGAGACACAGCGATTCATGCGTGCGCCGCTCGTCATCGCCGTCATTTCCCGCGTGCTGGAAAACCACAAGATTCCGGAGTGGGAGCAGATCCTGTCGGCCGGTGCGGCCTGTCAGAACCTACTGATAGCGGCCCAGGCCATGGGCTTTGGGGCGCAATGGCTGACGGAATGGTATGCCTATCATCCGCAGGTGAAGGACACGCTGGGTCTGCGCTCGGGCGAGCGCATCGCCGGTTTCATCTATATCGGATCGACGCAAGACGAGCCGGTGGAACGCGTGCGTCCGGCCCCGGAGATCGGGATCTGGCGGGGCTAGCCGCGGCCGCGATAGGGCGCGACGCCCTGGTCCGGCAGCCAAAGGCCCTCGGGCACTTCGCCGGTCTGGAAGAAGATGTCGATCGGGATGCCTCCGCGCGGATACCAATAGCCCCCAATGCGCAGCCATTTCGGCGATAATTCGTCGATCAGGCGCTGTGCGATCATCATGGTGCAGGCTTCGTGGAAGGCGCCGTGATTGCGGAAGCTGGTGAGATAGAGCTTCAGCGATTTGGATTCGACGATCCATTTTTCCGGCGCGTAATCGATCACAAGATGCGCAAAGTCCGGTTGACCGGTGACCGGACAGATCGATGTGAATTCCGGGCAGGTGAAACGGATGACATAATCCGCTGTGGCCGGGTTTTCGACCCGTTCCAGCGGCGCGTCTTCGGGTGACGCCGCGGCCTTACCCTCGCCGCCCAGCATCTCCAGATTGTCATATCGGTTGTCGCTCATGGCCGTCTTGCTAGGCGCGGCTTCACATTATTGCAAGCAGCACATGTCGGGCATGGTCAGAGCGATATTTGCCATGTAAGAGGGCGAAAATTTCATCGCCACCGCCGGCCCAGAGCGGGCAACATTTTCGGGAGCTGTCTGATGCGCATTGGTGCACCCAAGGAAATCAAGGTTCGTGAAAACCGGGTCGGTCTGACCCCTGACGGTGCCGCCGAGCTGGTGCGCGCGGGTCACGAGGTCGTCGTCGAGACGAAAGCCGGGGCGAATATCGGCTTCACCGATGCGATGTATGAAAAGGCCGGTGCGAAAATCCTGCCGGACGCGGCGGCCGTGTTCGGCGACGCCGAAATGATCGTGAAGGTGAAGGAACCGCAGCCGTCGGAGACGGCGATGCTGACAAAGGACCATGTCCTCTTCACCTATCTGCACCTGGCCCCCGATCCGGTACAGGCGGAAGGCCTGCGCAAATCGGGCTGTATCGCGATCGCCTATGAGACGGTCACCGATGCCGACAATCGCCTGCCCTTGTTGAAGCCGATGTCGGAAGTGGCCGGCCGGATGTCGATCCAGGTGGGCGCGCACTGCCTGGAAATGCGCCAGGGCGGCCGCGGCATGCTGCTGGGCGGCATTCCGGGTGTGACGCCCGCGAAGGTCGTGATCCTGGGCGGCGGTGTTGCCGGTACGCATGCGGCCGAAATGGCCGTCGGGGCGCGCGCCGATGTGACGATTTTCGACCGGTCCATAAAGCGCCTGGCCGAGCTCGACACGCAGTTCGGCGGCACAGCGAAGACGGCCTTCTCGACGCCGGCGGCGGTGGAAGCGGCCTGTCAGCAGGCCGACCTCATCATCGGTGCGGTGCTGATCCCGGGCGCGGCGGCACCGAAACTTGTCACCCGCGACATGCTGAAGGGCATGAAGGATGGAGCGGTGCTCGTGGATATCGCGATCGACCAGGGCGGGTGCTTCGAGACATCAAAAGCCACCACGCATGACGATCCGATCTTCATCGTCGATGGCGTCGTGCATTATTGCGTGGCCAACATGCCGGGCGCGGTCGCAAGGACCTCAACGCTGGGCCTCACCAACGCGACCCTGCCCTTCATGATGGCGCTGGCGAACAAGGGCGTGAAGAAGGCGCTCAATGACGATCCGCACCTCGCGCGCGGCCTCAATGTCGCGCATGGCGAAATCACTTACGAGCCGGTCGCCCAGGATCTCGGCGTGCCCTACGTCAAGCCGGACTGGCTGACCTCGATCTAAGCGACATCACCACGATCGCCGCCGCAAGCGCACAGAAGGCCGCGGCGGTCGCGAAGACGATAGTCCAGGCCGTGCCGGCAGCGAGGAAGGCAGCCCCAAGCGCGACGCCGATCATTGAGGCCGTGCGCGCCGCGGCATTGTTCACGCCGCTGGCGAGGCCTGAAAGATCGTCAGGTGCCGCCGAAAGCGCCGTCGTGGTCAAGGGCGGTATGATCAGGGCAAAGCCCAGCCCGGCGATTGCCATCGGCAGATATACGCCCAGCGCGCCCTCGATACCCGCCGAGAACAACGCAAAGGCGATGGCCGCGAAAATGATTCCTCCCGCCATGGTGCGGCGCAGCCCCCAGGCTTCGGCATAATTACCAAACAGGCGCGACAGCATCCCGACGCCGAGCGTAAACGGCAGGAAAGCCAGGCCGATCTGGGTCGCGCCCCAGCCGCGATCATCCGCCAGATAAATGGGCAGGGCGAAGAAGGCGATCGACAGCGCGGCATAGAGTGCCAGCGTGGCCAGATTGACGCCGGCAAAGACCGGCGAGCGGAAAATCTGCAAGGGCAGCATGGGCGCTTTCGCGGTATGTTCGCGCCAGAGGAAGGCGGCCAGCAGGGCAAGGCCTGCGGCCAGCGCGATCACGGCTTCGAGCGGATCGGCCGCGCCTTCGCCGAACGCCACCAGAGCAAAGGTTAGCGTACCCAGCGCCAAGGCTGCGAGCGCGGCACCGGCATAATCCAGCGCGCTGTCGGTATCGGGCGCGGTCTTGAGGTCGGCGCGCAGGCCGGCCAAAAGCGCGAGCGCGCCGAGCGGCAGGTTGATGTAGAAAATCGCCTGCCAGCTGAAGGCTTCGACCAGCCAGCCGCCGAGCACCGGTCCCCCCGCCGTGGTGAGCGCCGAGGCGCCGGCCCAGGTGCCGATGGCCGCACCGCGTTCCTCCTTCGGGTAGGCGGCGGCGATCATGGCCAGCGAGGCGGGAGTCATCAGCGCTCCGAAAAAGCCCTGCGTCGCCCGGGCGGCGATCAGGGTGCCGGTCGAATCGGCGAGTGCACAGGCCAGCGAGGCGAGCGCGAATCCGGCAACGCCGGCGAGGAAGACGCGCTTGGCCCCATAGCGGTCTGCCGCCGCGCCGCCGATCAGCGTCAGTGCGGCCAAAAGCAGCGTGTAGGCGTTGAAAATCCAGTTGAGATCGGCGGCCGAGGCGTCGAGATCGGCGCGCAGCGCCGGGATGGCGACGGACAGGGCGGAGCCGTCAATGAACACCATGGAGGAGCCGAGAATCGCGGCCACGAGGACGAAAATGCGATGCTTTTCCGGGCATTGCCCGGTGCTGGACGGACCGGATTCGGCTTCGCAGGGCGGGCGCAGCGGCTGCGCCATCAGGCAGACCTATCGCAATCCGGCGCGCAGCATGGCGTCGGCGACGCGGTTGAACCCCGCGACGGTCGCGCCTTTCGCATAATCGATCCTGTCACCATCGCCGCCCTCCTTCTGGCAGCGATCATGGATGGCCTGCATGGTTTTCTCAAGGAATTGCATGGATTCCTCGCGATCGCGCGGCAGGCCGATGCGATTGGCGGCCATTTCAAAGCCCGACATCGCGACGCCGCCGGCATTTGCCGCACGGCCCGGCGCGAAGATGACACCGCCCTCGTCCAACGCGTCGCGCGCGTCCCTCGTGCAAGGCATGTTGGCGCCCTCGGCAAGCCATCCGGCCCCATTGCCGACCAGCGCTTGCGCATCCTCTGCATCGAGCTCGTTCTGGGTGGCACAGGGCAGCGCGATATCGGCCTTGATACGCCAGGGCTTGGCGCCCTTGTCGTAATCGCCCGGAAGGTCTGACGCACAGTCCGCCAGCGAGGCGCCCTCGGCCTTTGCGGCGGCAATAGTGTCGATCGCATCCGCCGAGAAGCCGTCCTCGCAGACCATGAGACCGCCGCTGTCGGAGAGGGTGAGGACTTTCGCGCCCGATTGCACCGCCATGCGTGCAGCATGGGTGGCGACATTGCCCGCGCCGGAGATCAGCACGCGCTTGCCGTCAAGATCGTCGTTGCTGGCGGCGAGCATGCATTTGACGAAGAGGACCAGGCCGAACCCGGTGGCCTCGTTGCGCAACACATTGCCGCCCGAGGCTTCGGGCTTGCCGGTCAGGGTTTGCGGTTCAAATCCGCGCAGGCGGCGATACGCACCGAAGAGATAGCCCAGCTCGCGTGCGCCGACATTGATGTCGCCCGCCGGCACATCTTCCTCGCCGCCGATATGGCGGACGAGTTCGGCCATGAAGGCATTGCAGAAACGGTTGATATCGGCGTCAGTGCGGCCCTTCGGATCGAAATCCGCGCCGCCTTTTCCGCTGCCCAGCGGCAGACCGGTCAGGGCATTCTTGAAGGTCTGCTCATAGGCCAGGAAGTGAAGGATGGAGGCGTTGAGCGCGGGGTGGAAACGCAGCCCGCCCTTATACGGTCCCAGCGCGCCATTGTGCTGGATGCGATAGCCCTGATGAATTTCGGTCTCGTCCTCGCCATTGCGCCAGGCAATGGTGAAACGGACGTCGCGCTCCGGCATCAGCAGTCGGCGGATGATCGGCGCAAGGGTTGCGCGGTCCGCCTTGGAGATGCTGCCGAGAATGTCGGGCAGCGTTTCGCTGACCGCCTGGTGAAATTCGTTCTCGCCGGGATAGCGCTGCACAAGTTCGTCGAGCAGCGTCGATTCATTCAGATCACTGTGGGCCACGCGGGCGTCTCCGTTGGATGTCAGTGGTTACGCAGCGCGTCGATCAGCCCGGACTTGTCCATGTCCGAGCGGCCCTCGATGCCGAGTTCCTGCGCACGTTCATAGAGCGCGTCTTTCGACCACTCTTCATAAGGCGGCTGTTTCCCGCCCTTTTTCGATGGCGACTGGTCATCGCTGGCCTGGGCATTGGCGATGCGGGCGGCCTTTTCCTTGCTGGCGCCATCCTCGCGCAGCACGTTATAGGTCTCTTCGTCCTTGATGCTGGGACGTTTACCCATCGTCCTCGCCCTCCAATGTCCTGAGCTGTTGCTCGGCCCAGTCGCGACCGGCATCCCCGCCCCAGAGAAGCCAGGCGATATAACCGGCCGACGGATTGTCCTCATTGCCGAAATCCTCGGCCTGCTTGTCGACCTCGTGGCGCGCGAAATAGGACCGCATGCGCTCCAGCGTCTCCTTCGAGAGCGCGCGGCGATTCTTCAGATCGCGGGCGCGGGCCCAGCCAACCGGCGTGCCGCCGCGATTGAATTCGCGGTGCAGGTCGAGTCCCTTCCTTGCGGCTTCGGCAACGGCTTGTGGCGGTGTCAAATCGGGCTTTGCCATTACGAGGCTTTGCGCACTTCGCTGTGCGATTTCAAAACGTGCGTGCCGTCCTCCTGAACGATGGTGTAGGCTGGACTGTCACCGCTTGCCTCGCGCTTGACAGAGGCACCCTGCAGCGTCTTCTGAACGTCGTCGGTATGGATCTCGGAGACCTCGCCCTTGGCGGTGCCATTGCCCCAGTCCCATTCGACTTCCGTGCCTTGCGAATACTGTTTGGACATGCGCGCTCCTTTCGCCAGCTGACCTAGGGCGAATTTGCGGCTCACCAAGTTTTGCGGGGCCGACCTAACCGCAGATGCGGGCTTTTGCGGCCTCGTATTCGGCGGCAAGCTTGTCGACATATTCGGCCGCGCCCATCACCGATTTCATGGCTCCAATGCCCTGTCCGGAACCCCAGATGTCCTTCCAGGCTTTTGATGAGGACGAGCCGAAATTCATCGCTGACGGATCGCTCTCCGGCAGATTGTCCGGGTCGAGCCCGGCATTGCGGATCGAGCCCTTGAGGTAGTTGCCGTGTACGCCGGTGAACAGGCTGGAATAGACGATGTCGTCGGACGTGCCCTCGACAATGCCCTGCTTGTATTCTTCGGTGGCGCGTGCCTCATGCGTGGCAATGAAGGTCGAACCGATATAGGCAAAATCGGCGCCCATGGCTTCGGCCGCCAGCACGGCGCCGCCATTAGCGATCGAGCCGGACAGGGCCAGCGGGCCGTCGAAGAAATCGCGAATCTCCTGGATCAGGGCGAAGGGCGATTTGACGCCGGCATGGCCGCCTGCGCCGGCGCACACGGCAATTAGCCCGTCTGCGCCCTTTTCCAGCGCCTTGCGGGCGAAGGTGACATTGATGATGTCGTGCAGCGTCTGGCCGCCCCAGGCATGGACGGCGTCGTTCAATTCGACGCGAGCGCCCAGCGAGGTGATGACCAGCGGCACCTTGTATTTCTCGCAGCTGGCGAGATCGGCCTCAAGCCGGTCATTCGAGCGGTGGACGATCTGGTTCACCGCAAACGGGGCCGCCGGATTGTCTGGATTCGCCTTGTTATGGCTGTCGAGCTCGGAGGTGATCTCGTCGAGCCATTCGTCCAGCTGGCTTTGCGGCCGCGCATTAAGCGCCGGGAAGGACCCGACAATGCCGGCCTTGCACTGGGCGATCACCAGTTTCGGATTGGAGATGATGAAAAGCGGCGCGCCGATGACGGGAATCCGCAGGTTCGGCGCGATCTTTTGCTGGTTCGACATGTGTGCTCCCGGCCCCTCCCCGGCGCCGGCGGCCGGGATGTCAGTTTGTCGGTCGGGAAACTAGGCAGGTTGCGGAGGTCGGTCCAGTTCGCGCTAGCGTCAACTTGTTGCGGTTACACCGGCTTCGCATCGACATGGCGCCACATGTAGAGCGCCAGATAGGAGCGGTGCGGGGCGAAACGTTGCGCAGTGCGCACGGTCTTGCGGCGCTTGGAGGTCAGGCGCTCCAGCGTCTTGCGGGCGGCAACATCGCCGTCCGGCCAGATATCGGGCTCGCCGAAATAAAACATGTTCATCATGTCCGCCGTCCACTGGCCGACGCCCCAGATGGCGGTGATGCGCGCCGCGCGCTCGGCGGCGGTCAGGTCGCGCAGCTCCTTGTCGTCGAGCCGACCGGCGCGGGCCATGGCACCGATCTCGCAGATCGCCTTGGTCTTGGCGCCGGAAAGGCCGCAAGCGCGCAGCGTGTCGGTGCGGGAATGACAGAAATGCTCGACCAGGGGCGTGCTGCCCGCACTCTCCTCCACCCGGCCCCAGATCGTCTTGGCGGCGGCGACCGATAATTGCTGGCCGGTGATCGAGCGGCTCAAGGCCACCGCGAAGGGCAAATCGGCGCGCGAATGCATCTCGACCGGTCCGACGGCGTCAATGGCCTCGGCCAGGGCGGGGCTCAAATCCCGGGCGGTGCCGAGGAAGCGGGCGTGGAGATCGGACATGCCAGATTGTTATCCGGCGGCGCCGAGCGCGTCATCCCCTGAAATATTGCCGCCTGTTTCGGCCGATGACGCCGCTTTGGCCGTCATCCTGGCGAAAGCGGCGGGACCTCTCCGGAAGGCGCTCCACGATCGATATCCTCCGGTCAAGCCGGAGGAAGACGTGTCTGCATGGCAGATATGAAATTCCGAACCCGTCAGGGTTCGGCAAGGGCGCCCGCCCGCCCGCAGCGTAAGCGAGGACCGACCGAGCGGGGGCGAGGGAGGACAGAAAAATTCCAGCCGCAGCTCGCATAGCGAGCGAAGGCCCCTGCCGGGGCATTCCGCGTCTAAATCTGATCCACCGGTCCGCCTTCGCCAAGGCTACGGCGAGACAGCCAGCGCTCGAATAAAATGATTTTGCTTGCCCAGCCGAAGCTCGCGTAGCGAGCGAAGGCTGGTGCGGACGGAGGGATTTGAACCCTCAATCCCTTTCGGGCGACAGATTTTAAGTATTTATTAACCTATAGCAAACTGTTGATATGGCTTGCTTATTTCTGCTGCCGCCTGTGTATGTGTAAGAAAGTGTGTCGGAATCAGCTGTATTCTGATGCCACTTTTTTCGATGCTTTCTCAAATTGTTTCTGGCAGTTCTGACTCAAAGTGGCGAGTGTGTTCATCAAAATAAGCGAGTCTAGGTTAGTTCGCTTCGGTAAAAGGCCAAGCAGCACTTGCGATAGCGAAATTGCGGTATCCGCCCCGACGGTTTCAAACCCTATCACGCTCGGGCCTAACACGATCCGTCCGTCCTTTTCCAAGAGACCTAAAGTGCTCATGATCCCACCCGCGCCAGCATGGACACTAATGCTAGCCTGCTTATAAAAGGGTCTTCGAAAGCCCTGATCCACTGCATTCTCAAGATCGGTAAATCGAGGCCGTTTTATCCCCAACGCTTTGGACGCCCAACCGTACTCGGCCCCAAAATCAGATCCGAATTCGTCCAATACCGCCATATAAGCGTTTTCGACATTCTTTTGATCTCGCTTGGTCGGCGCTCTATAGCCCATCTTCTCGTGAGATTGGCAGTATACGTCCAGTGCTCTTTTTGCCTCGACGACATCATGGGCTAGGTATCGCCGCGACAGCTCGTTGTCAGAATCGTCGATCAGGTTGGCGACAACCGTAATTTCGTGAAGCGTCCTCCACCTTGCACTTGCTCCATCTGGAAACCCTGCCCAAAGCAAACTTACGATTTCCTGAGAAACATTGAGCGCGCGAACAACAAGCTTTTGCTGCACTTCCCTCTTATGTAGATTGCGTTTGGCCCGTGATTTCCGCGCTTTCTCGAACGCCTCCAGAACCAGCTCCTCTCCAAGACAGATCATCATGTCCAGATGATTGAGAGCGTCCCCCCAATACTCATTAACGTAACTAGCGTGGGCTTCATGAAAGAGGTTCAGGTGTTCTACGTGATCTAACCAGTCCTTCTTCAGTATCTTATAGATTTCTTTTGCTGCCCATTTGCTCTGCTCGTCCAAAAGCTTTGGCATTTCTTTGCCGAGCGCAGCAACGATCTCACCCATTTGATCAATATCATCTTGGTCGATTTTGATCGTTTTGGTGGCGGGCGGTGCGTTTGCATCCGTGTCATCGGACCAAGACGAGTTATACTTCCCGGCGAGAATCTCCTTGCAAAAAAAATCGATTACTTCTGGCTTCGGTTCTTCACCGATTTCTTTGATCTTCTTTTCAAGCAAGACCCGCAAAAACTGTTCCGGAATGGTGTCGATTAATCCATCAAGATGTTTTTGGAAGGTGTTACCGAGCATATCACTTACTTCGGCTTTGATGCGCTTCTAACCGCCTTTACCCGAGAAATCAGATCTTCAAGCGTTGATATATCGGGCATGGCGCCAGCATATTCATCAGAGTTCGAGTGCCCCTCAATCAAACGGGAGATGTCCTCAAACAGCTTGACGATCTCGTCTACATTTTGTTGCTGCCAGTTGACCTGTTTGAGCCGCATCAGCGAAATTGGCTCCTTCCAGCGGACTACCACACCATTCAGAAGCTTGTTCGTAACGATCTCTTCCAGTGTACGTCTCAAGGCACCAGCTGCTGACTTGATTTTGTCGACTTGATCTTGGCCAGTGAGTTGTTTGGCTTCTTGCAGCCTCTGTTCGGCGATTTTTTCGTCGCGGTACTGGCGGCTATTGCTCGGTGAATCGTTTAGAGAAACAGCGCCAGGGCTGTCATTCTGCCGTTGGACCCAATGGACAACAGTAGAAAGGGACAACTGCTCGGATTGATCGAGTAGCGCAGACAGAAAGACAAGATCATGGGTAAAAACGATAACTTGTCGAACTTTTGCTTCCTGCGCTAAGCGCTCAGCTATTAGCTCTTTTCGTTCGTGATCTAAAGACGTGACCGGATCGTCGAGCACGACTCCAGCCGCATCGGGATTCAAATTCACCTCGGTCAAAAAATCGGCTAGCGCCAGGGCTCGCTGTTCGCCTTCACTGAAGACTTCGACCGTCTTGTGGCCACTATCCACTTGAAGCGATTTGAGCGTTTTTCCGGCTCGCCCGCTCAACTTCGGAGAAAACGGCAGAGAACATTTCAGCTTCCCGCACTCTTGATCCAATCGGGATTTATAACGTCCCTCGATCAGCGTTCTGAACAACTGAGTTCCCTTGGTCGTCGCATACCGCGAATTCAATTGTCTGTGGGCTATTCGTGCCTTTGCAGCCCACTTTTGATCTTCTACATATCCGACAATCGAGCCGAGGTTCTCTTTAAGTATCTCTTTATGGCGTAGCGTAACTCGTTCGCTTTCCAGCGATGCAATTGTCTTCTCCACATCGCCTGCTTGAAGAGTAGAAACCTGCCCCTCAAGCGCCGAGTCGAGTTTCGTCAGAGCGTCAAAGTCCAAAGAGATTGGCGTAGTTGCGAGTTGAGCAACATCACCGTTTTCCAACGCTGTGACAGCATTGTCCATTCGCTTGTTTATCTCTTCCTGAGCAGCGTCACACCATTTAAGAAAATCGGGCGAAACGGCGCCGATAAGCTCGCGGCGCGCGCTGCCCTTAGAAGCAACCTGAATGTTGAGCTTCGCCAATGTTGCGCTAGCCTCAGACACCTCGTTATTGGCTTCTTCGACCGCTTTTCTCTTCTCGTGGCCAAGGAGCCCCCAGAAACGCCTGATCAGGCTAGCGGATGGTTCGTCAAGTGGGCGATGACAAAGAGGGCAAGGATCGTCGGTCTCTGGAAAAGTTTCTTTTTCGAGATCCGCATAAGCTTTCGCTTGGTCCATGAATTCAAACCATTGCGACGATCCCGTATGTGCCAGTGCCGGATTTCCGATTTTGTCGAATCCTGCCTGCTCCTGATCGCTCAATGCATCGAGAAGTTTCTCGAGCAGTTCTCGATGGCGCTTAGCGCCTTCAACACCAATGAATTCATCTAACTCCGCCAGCTCATCCTTTATCTGAGGAATGGCTGCTTGCACTTGCCGTATTTTGGCGATGGTTTGGGCTGGTGAGTTGGCTCTTAACTCAGCGAGCGATTGCGCAAGTTGCTCAATCCGGGCCTGATCGTCTTCATTGAATTCAGCTAGTTTCCTTAGCGCTTCAAGGTCAGTTTTATCATCCAGCGTTGAAACAATTTTTTGGACCGGACTTTCGTCCGTGAAAGCGTTTTCAAAGTCATTCTCTCGCTCGCGTTTGCCAATATCTGCCGCCAGACGCGATGCTAGCTCTTCTGTCCAATCTCTCATTTTTTCGAACACATCAAAGCCAGCTGGTTCAAAACCAAGCGGATTGCTATCGGTGAGGTGAGCTCGCGCGACCGAAGCGTCGAATACAGTCACGCGCTTCAGCTCCGGCTCAGAGTTATTGGAATCGATTTTCAGCGCTTTAGGAGCGCCATTGCCGACATCTATATTGAGTATGCCTTGGGGCTCTTCACTCGTGCCATCGTATACGTTTGGCAAAAGAGTATGGGTTCCACGACTAAAACATGCATTTGCGAGAAATCGGAAGAAACCACTCTTTCCTGCTCCATTCCCCCCGTAAATAACCGTCAAATCTGGTCCGAAAGGCAAAGCTGAGCCGCTTGGGAGGGCATTCACATTTTGAAGACCCTCAATACCAATCAATGTGATTGCCTGGGCGGAGCTTCCGTGGACGCGTCCCGTGACGGACGATAGAGATTCAGCTTCTGTATTTTGTTTTGGATCGATCTCGGCGAGGTCATTTTCAGCGCAAAACAAGTCATATGCGCGATCAATTGCATCAGACGCGTCCTCATCATTACGGACGGCGGCGCGCAACAATAACTTTTGCCATCCTGAAAGCTGTTGGCCCCAATCATCGAGGGCTTTCCAGATCGACAAACCATTGTTCTCAGGGTTATTTTCGACTCTTGAATCTGCGACCATTTTGTCAGCTTCTCGCAAAATCTCGTCTAAAAGTTTCCACCAGCTCCCCCTTCAAATATTAGGCAGATCACAAACGATATCACTATTGGTTGTATTGTTTCCAGCATTCCCTTGGAGAGACAAGCCAACATTCCCCCGGAGCCGACACCGCCCACATTCGACATCGCAGCGTAGCGCATGGCCTCCCCTTGATCGCGTGCGATGCCGCTTTAGCGGCGGGCTGGCCAAAGCAAGGGCGATGTTATTTTCAAGCTCGGTTCCCGCTGAATCTATCGCTCCCGATCGTTATCGAAGTCGTGCGACCGCTGTGTGCCGCCCGAAAAGTCTATTGGCTCAATACTGTCGTATGCACTTAAGCGCCTATCAAACTCCTGAGACCCAGCAGCGTTCGTTGATTGCGGGCTTAGCCTTTCATTGAGGTAGCTGGTCAACTTCTGACGTGCTCGTTCCCGCTCAATCTCTCGTGCTTGAAGAGACGCCTGATAAGGCGCGTTCTCGATTTTGTGGCGCGCTGACAACTCGGACAATGCCGCGCGGCGCTCTCGCCGCACATCCAAGAGTTCCGGGGCATATCGCTTGTTGACCAATGCAGTCTGTATCTTCTCATCGGATCGGATTTCACGCTCGGCTTTTCGTCGCTCGCGCGTCTGCTGGTTTCCAAGCCGCATAACGGCGGCTTCCTGGGACTTCTTGGTTCGGCCCGAGATGTCGATGTAACGCATCAGCCGCGCCGACCATCGTTTCTGCTCTGACCGCAAGGCGCTAGACTCAAGCTGGTGCCGCTGCGCCAGATCAGTCAATTTCCGGCGCTCTGCGACCCGTAGACTTTCTCGCACAAAATCCATCTCTGCTTCGCGGCGGATTTGGGTGTCTTGGCGGCGGGATTTGAATTTCGCGGCAATCTCGTCGCGCTCATATCGCTGCCTACGAAAGCGGTCCTTATGCTGCGCGGACAAGGCGAGATCCTTCGCGCGTTGCTCCTTTTCGAAGAGCGCCCATTGTCGGGTTTTCTCGTGCTTGGAGCGCGCGGCTCGTTCTAGGTTGAGGTCAATGATCTCATCATTGCGCTCGCGGCGTGTTCGGCCCTGATCAATCTGCTCGTAGGGCGTTCGATCGCGGTACTGGGTGCGCCGCCATGATTTTTCTTTCACGTCTTTTGAGTGCGGACGGTGCTTGTGGGTTTCCACATACTGCCCGGCCGGGCCCAGATGGATTTGCGGTTCGCGGTCGATGCCTTGTGCTTCCAAAGTGCGCCGATCTATGCGTTCGGAGTGGCCGGCGCGTTCCAGCGCTTCGTTGGCGGCATTTTCCCATAGCTCACGGACATAGGAACAGGGCGCTTCTCCGGGCCTGCCTGCGGCTTTCCAATCACGGGCGGAATCCGACAACCGAATGACCCGCTTGCCGGTTTCTTTGTCGCGGTCGCGAATGAGCAAGTGGACATGCGGATTGTGCTCATCCTCGCCGGTCTGATGGATTGCGGCAAACCAAGGTACACGTCCTTCGCTGAGTTGCGCAGCAAAATCGCGCACCAGTTCGGCCCGTTGCGCATGATCAAGCTCGATGGGCAAGGCGGCGCGAATTTTATCGGCGACCCGTGCGTTAATCCTGTCGGCCCGCTCGCCCCGATCAAGGAAGTTGCGCGCCTCAAGCGGATCGATCGGCAAACCGCCGCCGGAAAATATCTCCGGCTCCGCATCTTCGCGGCAGATATATCTGATGTGTGCGCCCGCAGTCCCGGCAGCGTGGGTGGTGCGACCAATGCTGGAGACATTGAGCGAGTAAAGCGCCATTCAAGTCTCCAACCATTTCAGGGCTGAAGAGCGTATGACAAAAGGTACAATCCGTGAATGAAAACCAGTATGTGCACACTGGCGTGTGTGGATGATGAGGTTTTGGGACCAACGCCTTTCCACGCGTTTGCCTCCCGTTCCGACAGCCACCACTTGCAAGCTGGTATCGGGCGACGACTCGCCTCATTCATTGCCCAGCTTGCACGCCGCGAAAGCGGCGTTCCCGCACGATCCACGAGCCACAAAGTGGCGAGACAGGATCGTTGCGGGCACCGGCCTTGGGCCGGTTCACGGCGGCCCGCCTAAGGGCCGCCCGGCGCGCGGGTTTACTAGCAAACCCAAAAGTGCGCCCTCCATTTTTGCGATGTGCCAGCAGGCTACACAACTTTGCCGTTTGGTTCAATTGGTTCGGTTCAATTTCGAAATGATACGATGCGTATTTAATTCACGCAGGATCCAGCTATTAGGCGCCTACCGTTCTTTGCCTTCATCGCGCGATTTTTCAGACCCATCTTGCGTTCGGTAGCTGTCCCGTGTTTCCGATTTTCGCGCGGCTTTGACCCATTGCTGCTCACGCGTTCGGTCCATTGCTGCGGTGATACAGCGTTCCATCGGGCCGTAGTCAGGCTTCTTTTCTCGTGAGGACTTGATTGACGCCTCAATCCAGCTCTTCCCTTCAAAATGGCGAAGATCAAGCGGGTGATCTGCCTGCGCGCCGAGTTGTTTGAGATATTGAAGCTGGGTACGCCCATTTCCTTCGCGGAATGGATGCACGTAGTTCACATCTCCGAGCGTTCTGGCAGCCTCGTGAGCGAACTCCCGTCTATTGCTGCCGCGCAGATAATCCATACCGCGCAAGCGCTCGTGAATATTGCTTAGGTCAAATTCAATAAGGTCTGCACGTCCGAATACGGTGGTTCCCTTACGCATGTCGATCGTTCGGATTTCTCCTGCCCACTTATAAACATCTTGGAACAAATGACGATGGATGGCTTGCAAATGGCTCTGGGAAAAATTGCCCTCAGGAACACCTTCATTCGTTCGAATTCGCACCGCGTTTCGTTCGAAGGAAGCGAGTTCTGCAGGGTCTCTAAAATCCTGAAGGTTTCGAAGAAGAGAGTAATCCGGCGGGTAGCAATAGGTCGGATCACTCATTTCTTGGCAAATTTGTTTTTTATGTAGTCGAGCTGCTGTTCGGTTGACCAGCCCTCACGTTCAAACATGTCGAACATCGCCTCATCTTCATCAGTGAAGGGGTTACCTTCGATCTCATGTAGACGCCTGACCTCCTCGCGGGTCAGGGGTGGCGCCAACTTTTTTTCTGAATTTTCAGTCATAAGTCTATTCTCTCATATACAACGATAAATCGCCATAAAAATGGAGCTTTGCCGGAAAACGGCGCGAAACCGCTTTCGCGGTTTCGCGCGGCCCAGCGCTGGCTTTCGCATCGCTAGGCTTGTTGCTCAAACAGTTCGGTTTGAGCGGTTTCGCCTTCGGCCAAAGGGATCAGGAAAAGCACGCCGTCTTGCACTGAAGCTGGAACGAGGTTGAATTTCAGGATCAGCCCTTTTTCTGCATCCTTGCGGTGGAAGGCTGCCCCAATCTCAACTGGGTAGCTCAAGGTCGATTGACCGTTTCGGTCAATTCCCGTTCTCGCAGAAAAACAAGCGCGGTAGGCAGGCCGATTGTTGGATGTGGAATCTTTAGACATTGAATGGTCCTTTCTTGTTTTGTGGCTCGCTTAATTGCGTTCCTCAAAAAGACGGACCGCCAGAAGCGGACGTGTCGTGTCATGCTCAACCCGGACACTTGGAGCGGGCAGAGCATTGATACGCCGATAGGGGAACACGGTCGAAACTGGCAGACTTTTTGAAATGGGACCGCAATGCGGGCAAACAATCCAAGCAAAGCACCTCAAATTGTGCTATCCGCTCAGGGCAACGCTACTCGGTATGCCCGAAGGTTGAACCGTAATGTCAGCAGAAGAGAAAAGCCGACGCGAAGGTCTAGAAGAGTTTAATGAGCGCTTTGGGGCTCTGTCAGAACGGATGAAAGATGCCGTCGAGCCAGAGAACAAGCGCGAAAATATGCCGTTGGCTGAAACTCAAGAACGCAAGAGTGATCGCAGTGCTGGCGAACGAGCCTACGAGAGACCTGGCCCCGAATTCCTGCCTGGACGATCATCCAAACCTGATTTTGAGAATGCTGTAAACGCTAAGGCAAATGAGAAACGCGGCCAAGCAGACGGATCGCAAATGATCAAAGACGATGCGCCTCGAAACAATCTGTCGCCGCCTGAAAATAGCCGCAGCGTTGACAGAGAGGCGCATCAGCAACGTATGGCAACGGACGATAAAAAAAGTCGGCGCGGCATAAGCGATGAGTACATTTCTAAGGCATTAGAAAGAACCAAAGGCGATGCCTATGAGCGTGAAAGGGCGCTAGACCGATCGCAAAACAATGACGGTCAAACTTACGAGCGTGGGCGCTAGTTCGCGAGCGTATATCCCTGCAATGACTCTACATGGTACGCGTAAATTGCCAGACAAAGAAAAACAAAAAACGCCAAGCTAATGTACCAGTAGACTCTCGTCTTGTTCAGCGTCCAAGTTATTCCTTTAGCAATAAGCGCTCTTTGAGCCCCTTTGTCAGCAAGTTCTTCGAAATCGGCCGATCGTCGGGCGAATTTGGAAACAACAAACGCAACAATCAGGAACAACAGCATTCCGGATACGAACCAGAACAGGACAAGATTGGTGGCAAACGCGCCCCTGCTCAGGCGATGGCCCGTAACGAGGTCGCAACGATAATCGTATCCATCGCCGAATATGTGCTGGCGGACAACAACGCGGTTTCTGCAGCCGCCTAACCATTCTAGCGGTTCAGCCCCATGCACGTTAGGAAACACATGACGATAAAGCTGCATTGAGCCATCTTCAGTGCTGTTGAAGCCTTGTGTCTCAAAGACGGGGGTTGCCGTGAAGGGTTCAGGGTCAAGCCTGACCTCAATGCCAGCTTTCATAATTCCTGCGCTGGGCAGCAAAATCCCAATAATCAGAAACAATACTCCATAGAGTCTGGCTATCTTGTGTTTGCGTTCGGCTAGTGCACGAGAATACTCTTGTTCGCGCGCTCGCTTCTCTTCCGCCTCACGCGCACGCCTTTCTTTTTCAGCCTGTTCTCGCAAACCATCTTGATAGGACTGCCAATCGCGGACGTATTCCTCGTTTAATTCCGAGATTAGCTTTGCATATCGTTCATCAAATCTGGCAAGCTTTTTGAGAAACAAAAGGAAACCAGAAAAGAACCGTTTCTGAAGAGCTGCTCTTTGTTCCTCATCGAGGATCGTCTCGGTTCGAATGAGCGCAATATCTCCCTTTTCCTCAAATGCAGGCTGAAGCGCATAGTCAATAACTTTGCCAGGCACTGGAGCGGTTACGGGCTTAGAAAACGATTTTGCGGAAGGGAGCATCGAGTAGGGAGAGATATATTCCTCTTGAAGTGGGCCATCATCACCCTTGTTCAGCGCGTCCATTTTGAACGGGATAAGCCCGTCTAACTCATTGAAAAATTCATGATTACTTTCTGAAGTTGGGCCGCGCCATGTAAAGAGCTTCTCCCCCTTTTCGAACCAATCATCGCTCAACAGGTGAAGTTCGACATCCAGTTTTATGCCGGACTCCATTGCGATTGCTGGCAAACGCAAGGCTACAAAATGTTCGGAGGTGTATTGGCCACCGACCAAGCGTTGTTGAGAGAATGGCATGAAGCTTTCGGCATGGGCATAGTGGGGCGTAAACAAGCCTTCAAATGCCGGATCTTGATCATAATAACAGCGGCGCGTGAGAAACGGATGCTCACCGCTAATCCGCACAAGCGCTAGTCCCGGATAGGCTGGGTGATCACGAATATCGACCCGTGACAGGTAAATATTCATTTCTGTGTAGGTGATCAGTGGTCGTTTATGAAAGCTTTCGGTTAGACCTTCAGTGTTTGTAACGCTTCCGCTTCGTCCAGACGTTTTCGTAGTGGTTGAAGAAATATTTCGCGTTTTTGTATAGGTTTTCGAAAGCGTAGATGACGTACCTATCGTTTCAGTCTGCGTTTCCCCGACAGAGCTACCCTCAGTTTTTGTTTTTGTGTGCGAACCACCGACACCTTCAGTGCTTCCAACGGTTTTTGTGCTCGACCTGTTTGTTGAAATCGTTCCAGACACATTCGTAGATGTTGTGCTGGACTGATTAGATGAGCCACCTTGACTCGTCGAGGTAGACTTATTGGTGCCAAACCCTTTCGTTTTCGATGAATTGAGACCTGAATTCGTGGATTGGACATAGGGGCCGAACAAGCCTGCGACCGAGGTTTGGCCTGTACTGCTTCCTTCGGTAGCGCTGCTATTTTCGCTGACACCGGAAGAGTCCGATAGCTGCCAGGATTTCGAATAACCGTGGGTGCTCGACGTTCCACTACCGTGTGTTTTTGAACTGCCGGACCCGACTGTATCGGCCTGACTGGTGCTTTTGGATCTGGTCCATGATGTGGCATCCGAGGTCGACACAGACATGTTATGAGTTTGGGATTTCCCGTGTGATTGGCTTTCGCTTGTTGTATCGCTTTCTCCGCGCGCTTCACTCTCGCTTTCACCCTTAGTTTCGCCTTCTGCCTCGCTTTCGCTCCACCCCTCTTGTTCCGCCCGACTTTGCGAACGTGCATTAAGGGTGACATGGGCATCACCAACTATCTCTTCGATTATCTTGCCGGTTTTTGGGTCATCAATCTGGAACCACATTTGAATGCTGGAGCCGGCGAGCAACTCCATCCATTCTTCCTCATAGATCGCCTTCATTCGAACTGATGAGGTCACGATTACAAAAAGCTTTATCCCGGCTCCGCGAACCGATGTCATGCCATGAATAACATCGTCCATTTTGCCCATCGAGGCGAATTCATCGATTACCATCAGCACTTGGCGATTGGTTCGCGGCATGCCCTGGCGTTTTTTCATGTAGCCAACGATCATTGCCAGTAGTGCCTTCTGCCATCGAACGGCTGGGTGCCGCGCGTCATCCGGCAAACACAAGAAGATGCTGATTCCTTCTTCGCTATCTTTTAGATCCGCGATATTGAAAGAGCGCTTATTGCTCGAAGAGATAAGCTGCTCTTCCATCTCCAACTCATCAATGAAGTTGGTTTCCATTCGCGCGTTTTGGATCAACGAGCCCCATTGTCTTACGTTAGAGCGCATCAAGTTGAGCAATCCTCTGGCCCGCTTTTGAATGGCTCCATTCTGCGCGGGATTATCAAGCATCAACCGAAATAAGGTCTCGTAGGGATCGTTGACTGGTCGAAGGTTTGGTTGCCGATTTTCGGCTTCCGCGAGTTTTCGTTCTTTCTGATTGAATTCGCTGTTTTCACGGTCGTCTTGGGTTATCACGCCGCGTATGAGGAGGTCCCGAACCATTACTAGATCGCGGGAATGATCCGCTAATTCCGGCATTGTTTTTACATGAGCGATGACAAGCGCGGTGATTTGCGCTCCTTCTTTTGACCAGCTTTCACTTTCACCGCCTTTTTGCTCAATGCGCATTCCTTCAGCGAGTATTTCGGCCTGACTGAGCACAGAGCCGCCCGACGTGTCGATGGCGTCCATGAGATTGCACGATGCGCGCAGTTCCTCTGGGACCTGAGCAAGATTGTAGGGGTCTAAGACGTAAGTTTTTTGACCGAGGCCAGTACAATATTCGTCACCATCCGCTCGCCGCGCCGCGCAAACGGATGCATTCTCGCCCTTAGGATCGATGGAGACGATTGATCCGCGCCAATTGAGGAGGTTGTTGATGACCATAGCGCGGCCTTTACCGCCGCCGCTACCAGCGCAAAGGAACACGTGGCGATCATCAATATAGCCGATCGATTGGTCAAAATTGAAGGGATGGCGCCCGAGCCAAATATCTGTTTCGGGATTATAGGGATACCGCTCAGCGATATCATCTATATCTGCCCATTCAGCAGACCCCAAATTATCGGGATGGTTCATGACCATTTTTTTGCACCAAACATAAACCTATCGGCGACCACTTGACCTTCAATTTTGGTGGTTTGCAATCCCTGCGGGATTTTCTGCCATTTGCGGGTTTTGGTTTTTCGGAGTTGCCGCCCACCGTTTTTTTATTCAGTGAATGATCGGCGTGCTCAGAAGCGGCGTTGCTCATTGGGCACCCGTGGCAACTCGGCGAAACGCACCGAAACGTAAGGCTGTCCTTAGCAAAAAATGGACTCCCTGACACTTCGCTAGAGCTTCAATAAATACATTTATATTTTTCTTGTAATTTTTGCTTCTATACATTATTATATTTACATAACAATTTGAATTGGGGATTTATGAAGAAGTTATTCGAAAGTTTTTTAGATTCTATGTTTAATCATACTTGGCGTCATACTTTTGAAAGTGGCGAAAGCGAAGCCGAGCGAAAAGCTTGGCTAGCTTCAACCTTGGCAATGGCGGGTGACGCAGGGATAACGCTGGTCCATCACGAAATTGAGGATGGCTACGATTTCGGTTTCCCCGAAGAAAGCCATTGGCAAGCCTTTGCGCTCAACGTGACAGCGGAGGCTGAATCAGCAGGATCTACAGGTGTTCATGGGCATACCCAAGAGTTCATTTGCCCGATCATTCAGGGGTATTGGACCGAGTTGGCAGGCGGCGTCCTAAGCCAGCTAGGCGTAGAATATAAGGTCGAAACGAATGGTCTCGAATCCCAGTTCGTTTTCCAATCCATGGCTGATCGAATACTGTTCACTCAGATGATCGAGACTTTGGATCATGGGGCAGATATGATCGACCGGGCTCATAGTTTTCGAGAGCGATTTGGTGAAACGGCTGCCCGCAGGGAACTCGACAAGTTTGAGCCGCTCGGAACGGCCTGATCAATATAAACCTACCCACAGCAATAATGCGGAATTCGGGGCGCTGGCTTTGACCCGGTGAGACTAATTTAGCCATGCTTCCTTATGGCGAGGATTACACTGACAGATGACGTTATTGGCGAGCTGGAGCGCTTGAAGCGTGAAACCGGGCTTGGACCGCAGGCTTTGCTGCGCGGCAGAGCTGACATTCCGAAAGGATTGACCGCATCGGCGATTGACGGCTGGCTGCGTGGTACCACGCACCGCGCCAGCGAAATCCATCTTGAATACGCGTTGAATCTCTGGCGTTCGGTAACGCCGCGCGTCAAAATCACGCGAGAGCACATTGCCGCAATCAAGGGGCACTCGGCGCGGACGGGCGTCGCTTGGCGCGCTTTGATCTCTCTCATCGACCCCTTGCCCGACGGGTTAAATGGCTACGCCATTTCTCAATGGGTCAACGGCCATGTGCGCAGCGCCCGTCAAGATCACATGGATGCCGTTTTGAAGACCCTTGAATCTCTGCCGGACGCCAGATTTTCCGAACCTTGCCGTTATCAAGGCCGTTTGCGCTTTGAAGATCGGCGGGAATTTACCGAAGAAGACCGTCTGGCGTTGGAAAAGGAACGAGAACGAACAGGAATTTCACAGGGCGAACTGCTCAAATATTTTTACCGGGGTAAGGTCCCCGATGCCCTGACAAGCGCCATGATCACGGGCTGGATCAACCGCAAACCAAAAACGGTTCCTGCCGCCCTTTACGAGTGGACATTGAAGGCATGGAAAGCACTGCCGGACGCGGATTAAAATAGATCAAATTTTACTAAAATTGTTAGTATATTTAAGGGGTTAGCAAACATATCCTTGTATCATAAAAGCACTAATCGAAGCAAAGACTTCGAGACACAAAAACAGGGTGTGAGGATATGGAACGGGGGCAACTCTCCAATATGCAGCGTGATACCGCTTGGGAAGGCATTGGCCTTGCCGAGAGGGCACAATTGAGCGCGCTTCCAGACGGCAGCGATCCAAATAATCCCACGCCGGAACAACTAGCGTTCCAGAAGCGATTGGAGCGTGAGCGCGAGTTGGATGAAAACTTTGGACGCGGCGACATCGCCCAAGAGGTTGGCCGTGTGGCCACGGGTGCCGGCGCGGCCCGCCAGACAGAGCTTCGCATCGAGGAAGAGCGCCGCAAAGACCGCAAAGAGCAAACTGACCGGGCAATCTTGCTATCGACGCTATCGAATATGGAGGCCGACCTGTCCGCTCGATACGGCGAGCACTTTGCCGATAACCTTTTTGCAGACCTTCGTGAAGACGGATTGATCGAAGACGACGAATACCAACGCATCATGGGAATTGAAGATGTCGAAGAACGCCGCCGTGCGATTGCGGCAGCGATTCAGGAGGGGATAGATGAAGGTCGGATCCAGCCAGATGACCTCGAAGGTCACGAATGGGCGCAAGACTGGCTAGAGGCTCACCGCGCTGCTGCGGCGGAGCGTGACTTAGAGGCTGAACGTGGGCTTTCCGGTGAACTTGCTGCGGATGAAATGAGCGCTGATGCTCGGTTTGAGGCTGACCGTCGTGGTTCGGGATCGGATCAAGAATCCGAAAATGAGTTCTCTAGCGCTTCCACTGATGCAGAGCAGAACAACGCGATAGATTCTGCTGGAGCAAGCTTTCTGTCTGGAACGAGCCTTGGCTAACGATTAGTTGCGGGTCCCTGTTGGGCTTCCGCTACCAAGAGCCTTCCGGCAGTCTTGGCTTCGGCCTCGACACCATCAAGCATCTCTTCATCGAACGACGCCGTGATCCCAAGGGAGTCCTCAGACATTGAGAGACCGGCAACATGGAAGCGAATTCCTGTCCCGTTCTGTACGCGCTCGTTATGGACGAAGCACTCTGCCTGCACACCGCGAGACCTTAATTCGTTTACAAGCAAAGCACCAAGATACTCGGGTGAATGATCGCCTAAGTCCCGGCCCGCGAAAATAGAAATGCCAACATTGCCGAGGTTCTCCTGAGAGTAAGTATGTGCGGTTGTTCCAGCATTCAAAATGCGACCACCGTCAGTTTCTCTTAGCTCCCCACAAAACGCTTCAGTACGGGGTTCAAGGCCATTCTCTGCTGTGGAAGATGCGGTGTCGTTTGCACAAGCCGGAGCTGCGAAAAGCGCTGTCGCCGCTACCGCTCCGGTAAAACCATCTCTTAATCTCGCAAACGCTCCCATATCAGCCAATAAAAATGCGTTAAATATAGGTGATTTATAGCAAGAATATTGCGAATTTGCAAGATTTCTATATTTGCTATTGAAAAGTCCAAAAGCCGCTAATTCTCTTGAACAGAATGTATGATTTTGTTTATTATATTGACGTTATTATATTTTCTCTTAACGTGAGCGGCGCGCAAAGCCAGTGTGAGCGCGATTGAGAGGCCGGAATCCGGCGTGGAATCAGGGAGTGTGAGACGGTGAAACAGATTCATACATTCTGTTCAGCCGACTTGCAGGAAAGGAGTGCCCGATATGCCACGCGATTCAAGCGCCTACAGGGGTATGACGCTATTCACCGATGTCGGTGAGCGGAAGTACCTGACCTCGGCGGAGCGCCAGACGTTCTATAGCTGTCTGGGTGTGCTGGACAATCCTAAGGACCGCAGCTTTTGCGAGATGATCTTCTGGACAGGGTGCAGGCCGTCCGAGGCGCTGGCATTGACCGCGCTCAATATCGACGTGGCCGAGCGTGTGGTTGTGATCCGGTCCCTAAAAAAACGCGGTGAGATGAAAGGGAGGCATTACCGCCCGGTTCCGGTCCCCGATGACTTTATGGAGCGGCTGGCGAGCATTCACGATCTGAGGGGTGAGGCAGCACGCCGGGATGAGCGTCTATGGACGTTCAGTAGGACAACCGGCTGGGCGCGTATGAAAGCCGTGATGCAAGCCGCCGGGTTGCATGGAGAGAAAGCCTGCGCCAAGGGGCTTCGTCACGGCTACGGCGTCCACGCGGCGGTCAATCAGGTTCCTGAAACCCGCATCAAGAAATGGCTGGGCCATGAGAGTCTGGCGACCACCGAAATCTATCTCGATATGGCCGCTCCCGAAGACCGCCACATGGCAGAGAGAATGTGGGCGGCTTAACTTTGCATCAGGGATCGTCACCCGCATGGGCCAAGACCCGAATTCGGGGCTTGGTGGCCGAAGGCCATAGAGCCCGCCCGGATGCCCAAGTAGCGCAAGCAACCAACTACTTACGCTAAAATTGCATCGCAATATCCATATGCTCTAAGCTGAGCAAATGAGATTCTATGTCATTGATAGCCGCGCAAATATTCCCGAGGGTGCCGCTAACCAAGCCTATTTGATAACTGACAACTGGAATGATTGGTTCAAATACCAAACTCAATACTGGCTCATCATCTACAGTGCTGACGGAGACAAGATCGATGCGGGTGCGGTCAAGATCGGTCAGTTTGGCTGGCGAGAGGACCAAGCGCGGCCTGACATTCCAGTGGAATTTGACCGGCTAAACGAGAATTTTTTCTCATTAGGTCAAGATGACTCGTACTACGAAGCCATCAAGAATCTCGGTGATGCGCAACGCACGCTTGTCCTGGCGGCATTGCGAGATATTGCAGCGGACGCTGCATTGTTCGCCGCCGCGATGGAAGAAGAAGTCACACGAGAATCGCTTCTACGTTCTGTGAGTGAGGCTGCCGCAAAAGGGCAATACCGACGAATAGCTGGGGGCGGGAACCGATTGGATCGCTACGCCTTCGGATTCAAGCCAAAGAAGCGTTACAACCAAGAACCACCTGAACTTACTTTCGTCGTTGAGCCAAATTCACAACCACCCACCAATATTCATGTTTTGATTGGGAGGAACGGCGTTGGGAAGACACATATTCTTCAAGATCTTTCGAGAACGATCACTCGAATCCCTGAGGCGGATAACGAGCCTCTAGGCGAGCTCACATTTGAAGACACGATTTTTAACGATGGCGACCTTGGATTTTCAAACCTAGTTTCGGTGACGTTCAGCGCGTTTGACCCTTTTGACCCACTTCCCGAACCGCAAGATAAAACCAAGGGTTTTCGTTATGCATATGTTGGCCTGAAGCACCGAACGAAAAGCAAAACAGAGCCAAAGAAGCCGCCAAAATCGCCTGAGCAGCTGGGCGGCGATTTCGCGAAGAGCGTTCGACTTTGCCTGCAAGGCGCGCGGCGCGCTCGCTGGGAACGCGCGCTCGAAATTCTCGAATCCGACCCGATATTTAAGCAAGCAGAGCTAGCGTCTCTTGCCCGGACTACTGACGAGGATGGCCCTGAAGCAGCGCAGGAGTTGGCCCAATACACTTACAGGATGCTAAGCTCGGGGCACAAAATCGTGCTGCTTACGCTCACGAGACTTGTCGAGACAGTAGAGGAGCGGTCGCTGGTCCTAATTGATGAGCCGGAAGCGCATCTTCACCCACCGCTGCTTTCCGCGTTTGTGCGGGCATTATCGGATCTTCTTACGGATAGAAATGGTGCGGCGATCATTGCCACTCATTCTCCGGTAATCTTGCAGGAGGTTCCGAAGTCTTGTGCCTGGCTGATCGACAGAAACGGGCCTTTGCTCACGGTTGACCGTCCGACTGTCGAAACGTTTGGTGAGAATGTCGGGATTCTTACGCGTGAGGTCTTCCAGCTTGAAGTGACGCACGCCGGCTTCCACCGACTGCTAGCTGAAGCCGTGAGAACCTATGGGAGCTATGACGCTGTACTAAACCACTTCAACAATCAGCTTGGTGGTGAGGCAAAAGCGGTCGCTCGTGGCCTCGTGCTGAATCAAGAGAATGGAGGCGAGCAAGATGTTTAGCCTTCCGAAGCCCGATGATGACGCCGGACTAGTTTTCGACCTCTGTATTAGCAAGGTTCGCTCGGCAGCTACCAAAGCTGATCTCGAATCCATTCGACCGATTATCGTTCAAGCTGCGGCCGATTATGACGCTGCCGGAATTGCGCGGCAACTCCACGCCGTGCCTGAAACGGATTTGCTCGGCGACGTCGTGTCGCGTGAGGAGATGGTAAAGGTCTATGAAAACCGCATGGTTGGTAGCTCCGCACCTGGACGAATGGTCTATCATAAACTGCGGGGAAGCAGCCCTAATCGTCGATGCCCCTACTGCAATCAGCGCTCGGTTAATACGCTCGATCACTATCTGCCGAAGCAAAAGCATTCAGCCCTTACGGTAACACCAATAAATCTCGTCCCCTCCTGTACTGACTGCAACAAAGACAAGTTGGCTGGTGGCGCAGGGACTGCGGAGGAGACTTATCTGCATCCCTACTTTGATGATGTTTCGATGTTCCCTTGGTTGCAAGCAGAGGTCATTGAAGGATCACCTGTAGCGGTTCGATTTTACACGGTCGCTCCGGCAGGCTGCGACGCGGTTCTTGCTGCGAGAATTGCTTTTCAATTTAGAACGCTTCGGCTTGCTGAACTCTATTCGAGCCAAGCGGCGGACGAGTTTTCTGGCAGACAGAAACGACTAGCCAAACTTCTCGACATTGGAGGCGCGCCTGAGGTGCGTGCCTACATTGACGAAGAGTACCAATCCCAAGTGGATAATGACGCCAACAGTTGGCGATCAGCATGTTATGCTGCGTGGCTTGCCAGCGATTGGTTCTGCGAAGGTGGGCTACGAGAGGTAGGTTGAGTACCAAAATAATTGGTGCGGACGGGGGGACTTGAACCCCCACGGCCTTACGGCCAACGGATTTTCTTACCTGCTACGACTTTCGCCGCCACCCGAAACGCCGGGTGTTTGGGGTCTGGACTATCCCTTCATCATGCCTCGGTTACCCAAGGGTTAGACGCCGCCCGTCTAGTCTCTACACCTTCCTCCACAAGGAGGCTTGGCTCGGGATCGGCATGGAGCATGAGCCCTGTAGCTTTCCCCGAATTTGAGCGGTTCTACGTCCGGGGTTTCCCCCGGCGCACTCAAATTGATTAAGTCCGGCGCGTCTACCAATTCCGCCACGTCCGCACAGAATAGAGTCGTACCTTCCGTGATTGATATACAGGGAAAGCGAATTGGATTTAAAGAGAAAACTTCTCAAATTACTGATTTTGAGGCTTTTTTCTTGGTTTTCTGACATTTACCGCCGCCGCATCGATGCTGTCAGCGATATGCGCAGCATAGTATTTTTGAATCATCTCGACGCTGGTCCGGCAGTTTTTGGCGACCTGGTAGATGTCTGCACCCTCCGTGAGGCGCATACAGATATAGGTATGGCGCAGAGAATAAGCCGTTCGGCGCTGGCCTTCCCGGTCGAATTTCAGATCTTCTTCCCGCAACACACGATCAAGCGCCTTTGCATGATCGATAGGGAAGAGAAGGTCTGACGGCTCGGGGTGATTACGCTCAACCATGCGCTCAAAGGGGCGCACCGCCCCCGGCATGCTCTTGCAATAGCCAACCCCTCGTTTTCCTCGCACGGAGATCAAGAGAATGACTTCGTCCGTCGCCTCGTCTTCAACGATTTCAACATCACGATATTGGAGCCGCTTCACTTCGTCCGGGCGAAGCCCGGTATTTGCCATCAGCAAAACGTAGTCGTGAAGCTGTTCGGCCCAAATTCGGTGATTTGCGCGGGTCGCCGCCTTCGCGCGCCTCCGCGTAGCCTCGTACAGCTGCCTGTACTCTTCGGGCGAAAACCACGCGCGCCGCGTGATCTTAGAGTTCGCCCGATACGGCGTTGAAAGATCGGGAAGCCGGTCCAGCCATCCATGACGCACGGCAGTTTTTAGTGTCTGCCTAAGCGCAACCATTTCTTGATGGATGGTGTTCGGATTTGGCTTGTGGCCTTCCGGGGCCGCATAGTTCTTTCTCGGCACCGCATACGATTGTCTGTGAATGCGATATTCCTGAACCAATCCCGGTGTGATTTCCGAAAGCCCTTTGTCACCGAAGAAGGGGATCAAGTAGTTATCCAGCTTCTTCATGATGCCTTCAACGTAGCGGGGTGATCTTTGCCCTTCGGTGATCACCTCAAACTCACGCCGGAACTGCTCAGCAGCCTGTTTGAAGGTCTTCTCGTTTTTCAGATTTCCATCACGCGCCCGGCCACGCAGGTCTAGATACCAATCCTCGGCAAATTCCTTGGCCAGCTGAAGGCTCTCTTCTTTTGAGCTGACCCGGCGGTTCTTGCCTTTGAGATAGGCCGAACACTGCCAGAAGCGGCTATTGGGCCGCTTGTAGACGTGGAGCTTTCCTCCATAGAGCGTGTGATGTTCTGCCATGAGAACAACGGTAGAACACATTTCCGAAAATCGCAAGAAAATGTGTAAGACATGCGTAAGCATTCTGTGGGCATTTCCGATAAGAAATTTACCCTTAATATACTGTTATTATTATATTTTATGAGATTGCGAAAATAGACGCTATAGATTTTAAGTCTGTTGCGTATACCAGTTCCGCCACGTCCGCATCGCCTACGTTCTTACCCGCTCCGGCCTTGAGGGGAAGTGTTTGCGTCATCGCCCGCCGGGAAAAGCGATAATTTCAAGGGCTGACAGGTTTTTAATTTAATATGTTGTGCTATTTCGAATTAAAGAAGAGGCATGACGATCATGACGCCCACCGGAGACAGCTACTGGATCCTCGATCCCGAGCAGATCCAGTGCCTCGCTTCCGCCCCGAGAATGACCATTGTCGACCGGCTGGCGGCCGACGGGCCGATGTCGGTTGACGATCTCGCCCGCGTCATCGGCATGAAACAGACCGCCGTCTATCACCACATTCACAAGCTTGAAGCGGTCGGGCTGGTCCGCGCCACTGACCGGCGGCTTTTGCCCGGCGCACGCAAGCCGCAATTCCTTTACGCCACGCCGGCGCCGCGCATGCGGATGTCGAGCGCGTTAAGCCAGCGGCATCTGCGCCAGGGCGTGGTGAGATGTGCCGGTGCCGCCCTGCGCCAGGCCGACCGCGACTTCTCCGAAGGGTTCGCCCATCGTCCCGTGCACGACGGGGCAGACCGAAATCACGGGTTTTTCCGGCTGATCGGACGCCCCGATGCGACAACGCTGGAAAAAATCAACGGCCATCTGACCGCCATTCACGAATTGCTGGCGCAATCCGACAACCGGAATGGCTCGCCGATTGCGCTGAGCTGGGCGATGGCCCCCGTTTCCGACGACACCAATCCCAAAAGCAAGGAAGGAACACTGCGATGAAAATTGCCCTGTCCCTGGCGTTGATCGCATCTCTGTCGAGTGCGCCCCTTGCGGCGCAGGCGTTCTTCGAGGCCGGACGAGGGCGGACCCGTCCGGCCCGTCATCATTCTTAGCGCGCGGGTCCGCGCCGGCCCGGCTTCAGAGGTTCCTGGTTCGCCGCGCGGGCTGCCACGCGCGCCAGGCGGACGAATTCGGCGCGATAGCCGTAGCGATCATCGCCGATATTAGCTTCCGCCAGTGCGGCCACCCGGCCGAGATCGAAGGCGTCGTCGGCCAGATAATCATCACCGCGCAGAATCTGCGCAAAGCCGGCTACGGCCACCGAGAACGCAATGTCATCACCGGCTGCGGCGAGGCTGGCCGCCTCGTTTGCCGTCGTCACAGGAAATTCGATGAGCCGGCTTTCGTCTTCGCCGGCACGCTTGTAGCGCACGCGAAAAAACCCGTATTCGCTTGAAAATCCGGTTTCGGTTTCGAGGCGTTCGCCATATCGCAGCGGTTCGTTCAGGAGCGCCGGGCTGCCGGGCGCGGTGATCTCGTAGATCGCGGTCACTGAATGACCGGAGCCGATCTCGCCGGCATCGACCTGATCATTGTTGAAGTCCTCGCGGTTCAGCAGGCGCGTTTCGTAGCCGATGAGGCGGTATTCCGCGACACGATCCGGATTGAACTCGATCTGCAGCTTGACGTCGTTGGCGATCGGAAAGAGCGCCGAAGACGCCTCTTCGACGAAGAAGCGACGGGCTTCCGCCTCGGTGTCGATATAGGCGGCGAGGCCGTTGCCGTTCTGGGCGAGCGTCTGCATCAGCGCATCATTGTAATTGCCGCGGCCAAACCCCATGACCGAAAGATAGACGCCGCTTTCGCGCTCGCGGGCGACAAAATCCTCCAACCGCTCGTCCGAGGTGATGCCGACATTGAAATCGCCGTCGGTCAGCAGCATGACGCGATTGACCGCGTCGTCGTCAAAGTGCTCCCGGGCGAAGTTGTAGGCGAGACGCATGCCTTCGCCGCCTGCCGTCGATCCACCCGCTTCGAGCATGCCGAGCGCGGCATTGATGCAATGGCGCTGCGATCCCGGCGTCGGCTCGAGAATGGCGCCCGCGGCACCGGCATAGACCACAATGGAGACGGTATCGTCATCGTCGAGTTGCTCGACGAGCATTTGCAGGCCTGAGATGGCGAGCGGCAGCTTGTCGGGCGACCCCATCGAACCGGAGACATCGACGAGGAAAACGAGATTGGCGCGCGGTCTTTCCTCGCGCGGAATGTCATAACCCTGGACGCCGATATGCATGAGCTGGGTCTGCTCATTCCACGGATTGGGAAGAATGGTGACGCTGGCCTCGAACGGCGCATCGCGGCTCTCGGGCAGCGGATAATCATAGTCGAAATAATTGACCAGCTCCTCGACGCGGACGGCATCGCGCGGCGGCAGCGTGCCATCGGCGAGATAGTCGCGGACGACGGAATAGCTGGCCGTATCGACATCGACCGAAAAGGTCGATACCGGGTTTTCGGCGGTCACCACGACATCGTTCAGTTCGACATCCGCATAGCGTTCGCGGTCAATGTCGCTAGGAAAAGGCTGCGGCTGGATCTGGGGACCCGTCAGGCCTGCGGCCTGGGGCGCGGCAGAAATGCGGGAACCGGTTACGACCACACTCGTGGCATCGGCCTCGGCGGCTTCCAGTACGGGGTGCGGTTGCGGCGGCGGGGGTGGGGGCGGTGCTGCATTCGCATAAGGCGAGGAAAACTGCGGGCTTCGCCGCCCATATCCGTCACGCTGGCTAAACTGATTGGCCACAAGCGTCGGGCACTGCTCGAAAATATCCGCCCGCTCCACGCCAGCATCCTGGATTGCGGCAGCCGCAACGGTCGGTATCTGGGTCAATCCCAATGCGAGTGCACTCACCGCCGTCGTCAGCAGAAGTTTTCTGGTCATGTCATTCCTCTTTGGCCCCGGCCCTGATAGATGACGATCCCCTCGCAGGAATCTGATCCTCCAGCCGCAATGCGGCGATTAGGGGGCCAAAAAGGGTTGCCGCTGATTTGCCGCAAATCCGACGCCAGTGTGACGTTCGATTTCCTTTGCATAGCAGGCGATTCGGCCCGATAATGCGCGCCGGTCGAAAAAGCACCGCCGGGAGGTCCGGCGGTCGTGAAAGGACGACCGGCCCATGAAATTCGCTTCTCTTTCTGCCTCCGCCCTGATGGCAGCTGTTCTGTCCTTCCCCGTCATCGCGGAAGACATCTCGAGCTCGATCACTTTCGTGAATGCGACGGGACAGGACGTGGTTGAAATCCACACTGCCCCTTCCGCCACCGATGGCTGGAGCGAAAATATCCTGGTCGATGGATCGCTGACAGTTGACGGTGAATTCACCGCGACCGTTGCGGCTGACACCGACCACTGCTTCCATGATTTCCGCTTCACGCTGGCTGATGGCAGCGTCGTGGAAGAAGTCGAAATCGACGTTTGCGAGCTCGACGGCACGCAGTTCGAAATCGCTCTCGTATCGTAAGCGGTCATTCCAGACTGATGGAGCGCAGGGCTAGCAGGCCCTGCGCTTTGTCATTTTGCGTCCAGCGGATCGATGACCGGATTTCCGCCCACGGAGCGTGAGAGATCGGCGAGTTGTCCGATCACCTCATCCAGGCGCGCTTCATCGGTTGATCGTGCCACAAGATTGGTGCCGCGCACGATCTCGCCAGCCTCGTTTTCGTAGAAATACGGATAGGATCCGATCGAGATGTCGGGATATTCCGCGGCCAGCTCGCGCAGGCCATCGGCAAGATCGCCTTCCCGCAATCCGCCCGTCGCCACGGTGCGTGACAGCGTCACCTCACCACCTTCGATGCGGTGGGCGACATCCTCGAGCATGCCCCGCGCGATTTTCGGAACGCCGGCCAGCGTGAAGACATTGCCGGTCTGAAACCCCGGCGCGCCGGTGACCGGGTTGTTGATCAGCACGGCATCCTGCGGCACCCGCGCCATGCGCTTGCGGCTCTCGGTCACCGGCGTTTTCGTCTTGGCATACCACTCCTCGATAATGGCCAGCGCATCTTCGCGGACATCGACGGGCTGGCCAAAAGCCGCCCCGATGGCATCGGCGGTGATGTCGTCATGGGTCGGGCCGATGCCGCCCGTGGTGAACACATAGTCGCACTTTTCGCGCAGATGATTGACAGCCGTAGCGATCTCATCCTGCTCGTCCGGCACAACACGGCATTCGATCACCGCCACGCCGAGCGGTGCGAGGAATTTCGCGATCTCTGAGAGATTGATGTCGCGCGTGCGGCCGGACAGGAGCTCGTCACCGATCAGTAAAACGCCTGCGGTTACCCGTTTCGCCTTTGCCATAAGCGGCCCTTTCGTCTCGCGCCTGCGGCGGATATAGGCAAAGCCCATGAACAAGGCCAAGACCTTTGACGGCTGGGACCTCCCCTCGCCCTATCTCCACCGGATCGTTGCCAACGAGGCCGATGAGGACGAATTCGGCCACGTCAACAATGCGCGCTATCTGACCTGGGCGGACGAAACCGCCTGGGCGCATTGGGATCACGACATTCCGGAGCACCCGCGGACCGAGTTCGTGCGGTATGAGCATGGAATGGCGATCGTGCGCTCGGAATGCGACTATCTCGGCCATGCGCATGCGGGCGATGCGCTCGATTGTGCGGTCTGGATCACGAAATCGGATGGCCGGCTTCGCGCAGAACGGCGTTTCCAGTTCCGCCGCGCGGATAACGGGCAAACGGTTTTCCGGGCACGGATGGACCTGGTCTGCTTCAAATTGCGCACTGGCCGGCCAGCGCGAATGTCGCCGGCGCTGGTGAAGCATTACCGCGTACTGCCGGATATCGAGGCGGCGCTGATGACGGAAAGTTTAGGCGGTCGCGATTGAAGCGCAGCACCGGAAATCTATAGTGCAAACCAGCTAATTACAGGGGTTGTCTCGTGAATCACTTCGTCCGCTTGGCGTCCGCCAGCCTTCTCGTTCTGTTGCCGGCCAGCGCCTGCGCCCAGTCCGATGATGACAGCTTCATTCCCGACATCCCAGCGGAGAATATCGAAGCCCATATCCGCTTTCTGGCCCACGACATGATGGGCGGACGTGCTGCCGGTTCCGACGGCTATGACATTGCCGCCAACTATATCGCCTCGCAATACCGCCTCATCGGCCTGCAACCGGCGGGCGATTCCGGTGGTTATTTTGCCGAGGTGCCGATGCAGGTGCTGACACCGGTTGCGGAAGGCGGACGCCTGATCGTCGGTGAGGACGATGACGCCGTCGAGCTGGAGAATGGATCGAACCTGATTGTCAGCGGCCATCCGGTTTTTGACGAAAGCTCGGTGACGGCGGAGGTCGTGTTTGTCGGGTACGGGCTGTCCCTGCCGCATCACGGCTATGACGATTATGAAGGCGTTGATGTCGATGGCCGCATCGTCGCCTATCTTGGAGGCGCACCGGACATCATGCCCTCCGACGAACGCTCGCATCAGCGCCGGTCTTCGACCAAGCGCGAGAATGCGGCGGCGCGCGGTGCGATCGGTTATATCCAGATTTCACCGACCCCGACGGAAACCTATTCCGGATTCGCGGCGCGCGCCGTTGAAGCCTCCAACATCACGCTAGGCCCGGGCGCAAACGAGCCGAGCTATAGTCAGCTGCAGGTCGCGTCCGGCGTTTCGCAGGAAGGCGCACAGGCCCTTTTCGCCAATGCCGAGATGACGTTTGAAACCGCGATGGAGCAGCTCGACAATAATGAACCGGCCTCCATGCCGCTCAATGTGACGGTGACGCTGGAACAACGCACCGAGCGCGACCTGTTCACCGACCACAATGTCGTCGGCCTGATCCCGGGTTCGGACCCGGAGCTGGCGGACGAGATTGTCGTGCTGACCGCGCACCTGGATCATGTCGGCATCACCGACGCCAACGGCGTATCGACGACCGGCTGCCGGTCCAACAACGAGGAAGACCGCATCTGCAATGGCGCCGTCGACAATGCGTCCGGCACCGCGATCATGCTGGAAACCGCGCGCACCTTCATGCAGACGGGCGCGCCGCGCCGTTCGCTCCTCTTCGTGGCTCTGGCGGCCGAAGAACAAGGCCTTCTCGGCTCTGAATATTTCGCGTTCAACCCGACCGTTCCGGGCGACGCGATGGTGGCCAATGTCAATCTCGACATGCCGGTCATCGTCTATGATTTCTCGGATGTGATCGCTTTCGGGGCCGAGCGGTCGAGCCTGGGGCCGATCACCCAGCGGGCGGCGGCCCGGCTCGGCGTGTCGGTCAGCCCGGATCCGCTGCCAGAGCAAAATCTGTTCGTGCGATCGGACCACTATAATTTTGTGCGCCGCGGCGTGCCGTCCGTTTTTCTGATGACGGGATTTTCCTCGCCGGACCCGCGCTGGGACCAGGGCGAAGGCTTTATGGGTTTTTTGAACACCCATTATCACCGTCAGTCGGATGAGCCGGACAGCGATGAGGAAATGGAAATCCTCTACGATCAGGGCGCCAAGTTCGCCAATATCAACTTCCTGATTGCCCGCGAAATCGCCAATAATGATGAGGCGCCGGTCTGGAATGAGGGAGATTTCTTCGGCGAGTATTTCGGCGCCGGCCGCTAATTCGTCCCATCTTTGATTGACAATCAGGCGCGCGGCGTTTCAAACGCCGCGCGTTTTGATTATATGAACGGGACAAGGGCACAGGACAGGACATGAATCTGGCTTACGACATTCAATCGGATGGCGCGCAAGACGTTTCGCGCGACGGCCGTGTCAAACTGCATGGCGCCGAAGCGTTCGATGGCATGCGCAAGGCCGGACGCGCCGCGGCGGCGACGCTCGATCATATCGTGTCAATGGTTCAGCCCGGCGTCTCGACGCAAGAGATCGACGATGCGGTGCGCAAATTCATGTTCGATCAGGGCGGCGTACCGGCCACGCTCGGCTATCGCGGCTATATGAAATCGTCCTGCACCTCGATCAATCACGTGATCTGCCACGGCATTCCGGGGCCGAAACCGTTGAAGGACGGCGATATCGTCAATATCGACGTGACCATCCTGTTGGATGGCTGGCATGGCGATACCTCCCGCATGTTCATTGTCGGTGAGCCGCGCCGGAAGGCGGAGCGCCTGGTCGAGGTCACCTATGAGGCACTGATGGCCGGGATCGCGGAGATCAAGCCGGGCGCCAAGCTCGGCGATATTGGCGCTGCCATACAGGAGATCGCCGAGGCCAACCGGTGTTCGGTGGTGCAGGATTTCTGCGGCCACGGGATTGGCCGCCTGTTCCATGACAGTCCCAACGTGCTGCATTATGGCGAGCGCGGCGAAGGGCTGGAGCTCAAGCCCGGCATGTTCTTCACCGTCGAACCCATGCTCAATCTCGGCCGGCCTGACGCGAAGGTGCTCGCCGACGGCTGGACCGCCGTGACCCGCGACAAATCCCTGTCGGCGCAGTTCGAGCACACGGTGGGCGTCACCGAGGACGGCGTCGAGATCTTCACGAAATCCCCGGCCGGGCTCGACTGTCCGCCCTACTCCGCCTGACCCCATGCCCGACAAGGCCGCGCCACCGCATCATGCGGGTCATCGCGACCGACTCAGGACTCGATTTGCAACTTCTGGCGGTGATGCGCTCGCGGACTACGAGCTCCTGGAGCTCTTCCTGTTCCGTTCGATCCCCCGCCGCGATATCAAACCGATCGCCAAGGATTTGATCGCGCGATTCGGCGATCTCGGCGGAGTGGTCACGGCGCCGGTCACGGCGCTCTCAGAAGTAAAGGGCGTATCGGAGAAGACCGCGCTCGATTTGCGCCTGTTGCAGGCGGTCTCAGCTCGCATGGCGCGCGAAGGGGCGCTGAACCGGCCGGTGATCTCGTCCTGGAACGCCCTGATCTCCTATTGCCGGACCGCAATGCAGCACGAACCGGTCGAACAATTCCGTGTGCTGTTTCTCGACAAGAAGAACCGGCTGATGGCCGACGAGGTCATTTCCCGGGGCACGGTCGACCAAGCGCCGGTCTATCCGCGCGAAGTGGTGAAACGCGCGCTGGCACAAGAGGCCAGTGCCATCATCCTCGTGCACAATCACCCCTCCGGCGATGTCACGCCGTCGACGGCGGATATCGAGATCACCAAGACGATTGTGGCCGCCTGCGAACCCTTCAACATCGTGGTCCACGATCATCTGATCATCGGCCGAGAGACGACGGCGAGTTTCAAAACGCTGGGGCTGATCTAGGGTTTTCCGCCCCACGCCTTCGCCACCCCTCACCCTCGAAAGCCGGCCATTCGCATGGCCGCCATTCTCTTCCCTCTCCCCTTTGGGGAAAGACTGCGAGATCGCGAAGCGATAAGCAGGCTGGGTGAGGGGTTTCCGGCCACCGGAACGCCAGAATGCTTGAGCGAATCCCTTCTCCCGCCTAACACTCGCCCATGCCTTACAGAAACGTCTTCACCCACCTTGAGTGCTCGGCCACCGGTGAGCGCTACGAGACCGGCCGGCCGCACAATCTCTCTGAGGCTGGCAAGCCCTTGCTGGCGCGATATGATTTTGAGGCAGTGCGCGATGAACTTGATCGGGACGCGATCTGGGCGCGGACGGGCGGCTTCTGGAAATGGCGCGAGCTGCTGCCCGTGAAACAGGATGAGGACGTGGTCGCGCTCGGCGAGGTCGATACGCCGCTGATCGATTGTCCGCAGACCATGGCGCAGTATGGCGGCAGGGGCCGCCTGATCACCAAGGATGAGGGGCGGTTGCCGACGGGGAGTTTCAAGGCGCGCGGCCTTGCCCTCGCGGTCGCCATGGCAAAGTCCTACGGCATCACGAAAATGGCGATGCCCACCAATGGCAATGCCGGGGCGGCGCTGTCGGCCTATGCGACGCGCGCCGGGATCGAAAGCTGGTGCTTTGCCCCAGACGACACGCCCGAGGTCAATATCCGCGAGATCGCGCTGCAGGGCGGCAAGGTGTTCCGCGTCAACGGCTATATCCACCAGTGCGGGGCGCTGGTCGGCGCCGGCAAGGACAAGATCGGCTGGTTCGACGTTTCGACGCTGAAAGAGCCCTACCGGATCGAGGGCAAGAAGACGATGGGGCTGGAACTTGCCGCGCAGCTCGGCTGGCGATTGCCGGATGCGATCTTCTATCCGACCGGGGGCGGGACCGGCCTGATCGGCATGTGGAAAGCGTTCGACGAGATGGAGCGGCTGGGCTGGATCGGATCCGAACGCCCGAAAATGTTTGCCGTGCAGGCCGAGGGCTGCGCCCCGATCGTCAAGGCCTTCGAAGCCGGGGCCGAGCATGCCGAGGAATGGATCGACGCCGAGACCGCGGCGATGGGCATAAGGGTTCCCAAGGCGATTGGTGATTTCCTGATCTTGCGGGCGGTGCGGGAGAGCAGCGGGGCGGCGATCGCGGTCTCGGAAGAGCAGATCGAGCAAGCACGGGCCGTGTGCGGGCGCGCGGACGGGCTGTTGCTCTGTCCGGAAGGCGCAGCAACACTTGCGGCTTGTGGAAAGGCGCTGGATGAAGGGCTGATCGACCGCGATGCCGAAGCCGTGCTGTTCAATTGCGGGTCAGGGCTGAAATACGCCATGCCGGATTTCTCGCGGACGCTCGACCGGCATGCCGAGATCGATTGGGCATCGCTGGAATAAACGCCCGATTTTCGGCGGACGGGCGATGCGGGCTCTGCTAGACACGGGACATGTTGTTCACGCCCTCCCCTGACGAGCTTTATGACGCGCTGGTGCGCCGCGACAATGCCTTTGACGGGCGCGCCTTTGTCGGCGTGACCTCGACCGGGATTTTCTGCCGGCTGACCTGTCCGGCGCGCAAGCCGAAGCGCAAGAATTGCCAGTTCTTCGAGACCGTCGCGCAATGCCTTGAAGCGGGTTATCGCGCCTGCAAACGCTGTCATCCGATGACCACGGCGGCAGAGAGCGATCCTGTCATTCTCGACCTGATGTCCCGCCTCAATGCGGATGCGAGCCGGCGCTGGTCAGAGGGCGATATCGTTCGCCTTGGCTATGATCCCTCGACCGTGCGGCGCGCCTTCAAACGGCATTACGGGATGACATTTCTCGAAATCGCCCGGCTCTACCGGTTGCGCGACGGATTCGAGGCGCTGGCCACGGGCGAGCGGGTGATCGATGCGCAATTGAGCGCCGGGTTCGAGTCCGCCAGCGGCTTCCGCCAGGCCTTTGCCCGGCTGGCCGGCAAGGCGCCTTTCGCCTTCACCGATCAGGAAATCCTGAAAGCGCATTGGCTCGACACGCCGCTCGGCCCGATGATCGCCGTGGCCGATAACACGCACCTCCATCTGCTCGAATTCGCGGACCGCAAGGCGCTGCCGACAGAGCTGAAGAAGCTGGAGACTTCCGCGGGCGGAATCGGGATCGGCGAGACACCGATCACAATGCAGATCGCGCACGAGCTGGATGCCTTCTTCGACGGCCGGTCGGCGCGGTTCGAGACGCCACTGAAACTGCATGGCAGCGCCTTCACGCGTGAGGTCTGGCGCGAACTGATCAAAATCCCGGCCGGCGCGACACGCAGCTATCTGCAACTGGCAGAAGCGATCGGCAACCCGAATGCGACCCGCGCCGTGGCGCGCGCCAACGGCGCCAACCAGATCGCCATCGTCATTCCCTGTCACCGCGTGATCGGGGCGGATGGCTCGCTCACCGGTTATGGCGGCGGGCTATGGCGCAAACAGAAGCTCATCTCGCTGGAACAGCAATACGCAAAAGGACTGAACTCATGACGCAAGCGGAAAAAGCCCAGGCCTTTCATGCGCTCCACCGCAAGGCGGACCCCCTGGTGTTGTACAATATCTGGGATGCCGGCAGCGCGCGGGCTGTGGCCGCGGCGGGGGCCAAGGCCATCGCCACCGGCAGCTGGTCGGTCGCCGCGTCACAAGGCTATGAGGACGGCGAAAAAATCCCGCTGGACCGGCTGATGCGCACGGCCAAGCAGATTGCCGCTTCGGTCGAACTGCCGGTCTCGATCGATTTCGAGGGCGGCTACGCCAAGGCACCGGAATTCATTGCCGACAATGCCGCGAAGCTGATCGCGGCCGGCGCGGTCGGCTGTAATTTCGAGGACCGGATTGTCGGCGGTGACGGGCTTTACTCCCAAGAGGATCAGGCGCACCGGATCGCCGCCATCCGTGCCGTTGCCGACGAGACCGGCATTCCCTTCTTCATCAATGCGCGCACCGATGTGTTCCTGCAGTCCGACGCAGCGGATCATGCGTCAAAGATGAAAGAGGCGACGGATCGCTGCGATGTCTATGCCGAAGCGGGGGCGAGCGGGCTTTTTGTACCCGGCCTTGTCGATGCGGACCTCATCGCGCGGATGTGCGAGCACACGGCTCTGCCGGTGAACGCCTACATGAAAGACGGCGCGCCCTCGATCGCCGAGATGGCAAAGCTCGGCGTCGCCCGCATCAGTCACGGGCCTTCCCCCTATCGCGAGGCGATGCGCGCGCTGACGGACCGGGCGAAGGGAGTGTATGGGGGGTAGGCTTGCCAGATTGTTTTCTCCCCCCGTTCACGGGGGGAGTGTCCCGAAGGGACGAGGGGGGCAATTGCCCCCTCCACCACTTCGTGGTCCCCCTCCCCCGCAGGCGGGGGAGGAAAAGAACACGAACCCGCCCTCCCCTTGACCTTCCCGGCATGGAAGCGCATCACGCGCTACTTTCAATGACCGCATTTTCGAACCGCAAAACCGGTCCCCACTTTTGCTGAAAATGCTCGAGAAGATTAGCGGAGCCCGACGCGCATGATTCCCCGATACACACGGCCGGAGATGGCGGCGATCTGGTCGCCGGAAAACAAGTACCGCATCTGGTTCGAGATCGAGGCGCACGCCACCGACAAGCTGGCCGAGCTGGGCGTGGTGCCCGAAGACGCCGCCAAGGCCGTGTGGAAAGCCAAGGACAAGACGTTCGACGTGGCCCGGATCGACGAGATCGAAGCCGAGGTAAAGCATGATGTTATCGCATTCCTGACCCATCTGGCCGAGCTTGTCGGCGATGAGGCGCGCTTTGTCCATCAGGGGCTGACCTCCTCGGATGTGTTGGACACCTGCCTCGCCGTGCAGATGCGCGATGCGGCGGATATCCTGCTGGAGGGCGTGGACCGGGTGCTGGCGGCGCTCAAGACGCGCGCCTTTGAACACAAATACACGGCCTGTATCGGGCGCTCGCACGGCATCCATGCCGAGCCGACGACGATGGGGCTGAAGTTCGCGCGTTTTTACGCCGAGTTCGCGCGCAATCGCGAACGGCTGGTGCGGGCGCGCGACGAGGTGGCGACCTGCGCGATTTCCGGCGCGGTCGGGACATTTGCCAATGTCGATCCGTCGGTGGAAGCGCATGTGGCGGAGCAGATGGGCCTCACCGTCGAGCCGATCTCGACACAGGTCATTCCGCGCGACCGGCATGCGAATTATTTCGCGGTGCTGGGGCTCATCGCTTCCGCGATCGAGAATATCGCCATCGAGGTGCGCCATTTGCAGCGCTCTGAAGTTCGCGAGGCGCAGGAATATTTCGCCAAGGGCCAGAAGGGCTCGTCGGCCATGCCGCACAAGCGCAATCCGATTCTTACTGAGAACCTGACCGGCCAGGCGCGGCTGGTGCGGATGGCGGTGGTGCCGGCGATGGAAAACATCGCGCTCTGGCATGAGCGGGATATTTCGCATTCCTCCGTGGAACGCGGAATCGGTCCTGACTCGACCGTGCATCTCGATTTCGCCCTGCACCGTGCGGCCGGCATGATCGAGAAGCTGATCGTGCACGCAGATCGTTGCCGCGAGAACCTCGACGCCTATGGCGGCATTCACAATTCCCAGCGCGTGCTGCTGGCGCTGACCCAGGCCGGCGCGTCACGCGAAGACGGCTATCGCCTGGTGCAACGCAACGGCATGAAGACGTGGGACGAGGGCGGCCGGCTGGTCGATCATTTGAAGGCCGACGCGGACGTCAAAGGCTTTCTGTCAGATGAGCAGATCGAAACTTGTTTCGATGAGGGCTATCACCTCAAACATGTCGATACGATCTTTGCGAGAGTGTTCGGCGATTGAGCGATGAAGCCGACATCCGCGCGGTTGTTCAGGCCATCTATGCGATGATTTCCGGACCGGCGGGCCCGCGCGACTGGTCAAAGCATCTCGATTATTTTCACCCGGATTGCCGGCAGATCCGGACCGGTGTCGATGACAATGGACAGCCGTGGGCGACGATGCTGTCGCCGGACGAATACCGCGAAAACGTCACGCCCTTCTTCGATGCAAGTGCCTTTTACGAGATCGGGCTCAATTGCGAGGTTCGGGTGTTCGGCAATATCGCCCATGCTTGGTCGAGCTATGAGGCGCGGACCGATCTGAAGTCGCCCGAACCGGAACGGCGGGGCATCAATTCGATCCAGTTCTACAGGGATGCGGGCGGCAAGTGGCGCATCATCTCGATGATCTGGGACAATGAACGCGGGGGGATATCCTTGCCGCCCACAATGGAGAGGCCGGGCTAGCCGGCCTTTGGCTTCACCTTGTGAACGCCGAGCATGTCGAAAACAGCCTTCTCATAGAACGGCTCTCCAACGCCGCGGCGGATCTTGCCAAGGAAGTATTTTTCGAACGCCACCTTGGCCATGTGAACCCAGCCGCCTTCGGCCGACCAGTTCACATTGCGGGGCGGGATTTGCGGCATGGCGACGAAGGTCACGCCGCCATCACCGAAGTCGGCGATGCAGACCGCATTCCAGGTGGCTTCGTGGCGGGGTTCCTTGCCGTCGATAAGGGCGCGAATGTTCTTCGCTGCGGCGTGCACCATGGATTCGATCATGAAGCCGGTCTTGGGCACGCCGACCGGCACCGGATAGGTGTCGACCGGCGCAATCGCGACGCAAACCCCCACGGAAAAGACATTCGGATAGGCCGGGTTTTGCTGGGTCTTGTCGGCGATAACGAAGCCGCGCGGATTGACGAGGCCTTCGATGTCCCGGACGGCTTCGATGCCGCGGAAGGCTGGCAGCATCATGGAGTATTTGAAGGGCAGTTCATGGGTTTTCCTGACGCTACCGTCTTCGGCGACTTCCTCGACGGTCATGACGCCCAGCTCGACCTTTTTCACGCGCGCAGACGTAATCCACTTGATATGGCGGTCGCGCATTTCACTTTCGAGCAACCCCTTGGTGTCGCCGACACCGTCGAGGCCGAGATGGCCGATATAGGGCTCGGAGGTCACGAAGGTCATCGGTACCTTGTCGCGGATCTTCCGCTTTCGCAGATCGGTTTCCATGATCATGGCGAACTCGTAGGCCGGTCCGAAGCAGGATGCGCCCTGCACCGCCCCGACCACGATCGGTCCGGGGTCCTTAACGAACTCGTCCCAGTGCAGCTTTGACTCGGCCGCATGGTCGACATGGCAGATCGACTGGGTGTGGCCGTTCTTGGGGCCCAGCCCTTCGATTTCGTCAAACGCCAGTTCCGGGCCGGTGGCGATCACCAGATAGTCGTAGTCCACCGTCTCGCCGTTCTCGAGCAGAACGGCGTTCTGATCCGGCTGCACCTTTTTGGCGGCGGAATGGATGAAATCGATCTTCTTTTTGGCGAACATGGGCGCGAGCTCGACCTTGATCGCATCCGGCTTGCGCCAGTCGACGGCGACCCACGGGTTGGACGGGGTGAAATGGAAGGTCGGCGAATCGCTGATCACCGTAACCTTGTCCTCCTTACGAAGTTCCTTGCGCGCTTCGAGCGCCATTGGAACGCCTCCGAGGCCCGCTCCCAGTACAACGATATGCGCCATCATCTCCTCCCTGTTGCCGGCGAGAACCGCCGGCTATTTCGCGGCGATAGCTTCGGCCGCTGTGCAGAACTCCGATTTGAGGTGCTGCAGCAGTCCGAGGCAGCGCTCGTCCGCGATCGAATAGAATACCTGCAGGCCGTGCTTGCGGCCGCGCACCAGCCCGTCCTGCCGCATCTTCGCGAGATGCTGCGACATGGCGGATTGCGACAGGCCGGCCATCTCGGTGAGCTCGGCCACGGTCGCCTCGCCCGATACCAGGCGGCAAAGGATCAAAAGGCGTTTTTCGTTGGCCAGCAGTTTCAGAAACGCGGCAGCATCACCCGCCTGTTCCTGCAGCTCCCGGATATCCGGATCAGCCATCGCATTCATTCCCGACTCCGCATTAGTTGACACTAAAATAGTTATCACTAAATTAGATGTCAATAATTTAGTAAAGCCTAACGGAGCGAGCCATGCGCCTTCAGGAAATCAGTCCCAAAGAAACCGCCGACGCCCTGCAAGACGGGCGAGCCGTGCTAATCGATGTCCGCGAACCGCACGAGTTCGCGGCCGAGCGAATTCACGGCGCGCTGCTGCATCCCCTGTCGACGTTCGATGCGACGGCTTTGCCGATCGACCCATCGCGGGAGGTGATCCTGCATTGCGGGTCCGCCAAACGCTCCGGCATGGCGTTGCAGAAATGCGCGGAAGCCGGTGTCCCGATCGGCAAGCACATGGCCGGCGGGATTATGCAATGGAAGTCGGACGGGCTGCCGACCGTAGCCGTCGATCCGGCGACCGGCCGGGTCATCGATCCGCAGAAAGGCTAACCCCATGTGGAGCGCCCTGCTGTCTGCCCTTCTTCAGATCACGTCGGTCGAGACGCATACGGTCGTGCCTGAAGCCGTTCTCGACGAGAAAGCTGTGTTTGCCACCGTTGAAAGCGTCGATGTCGTCGGCGCCCGCGCGCGCATCGGCGGCGTAATCGGTGAATTGCTTGTCGACGAAGGCGATGCAGTGGCGGCGGGCGATATCATCGCCGTGGTTGTCGATGAACGACTCGCGCCGCAGATCGGCGCGGTCAATTCGATTGCTGCGGCGCTGACCGCTCAACTCGAGCAGGCCCGCACCGACCTGGCGCGGGCGCAGGACCTCTTCGACCGGGGCATTTTCGCCCAGGCGCGGCTCGATGAAGCGCAGACAGCGGTCGATGTCCTCGAGAACCAGCTTGCCTCGGCACGGCAGGAACGCGCCGTTCTGGTCCAGCAAACACGTGAAGGCGACGTGTTGTCGCCAACAGCGGGCCGCATCCTGGAGGTTCCGGTTACGGCCGGCAGCGTGGTCCTGCCCGGCGAGACCATCGCGGCGGTTGCGTCCGAATTGTATGTGCTGCGGCTGATGCTGCCCGAACGGCATGCGCGGTCGATTTCGGAGGGCGATTCTGTCCGGGTGGCCGGCGCCGAGCTGACCGGCGATGTCGCCGCCACCGGCTTCATCCGGCAGGTCTACCCCCGCATTGAGGACGGCCGCGTGGTCGCCGATGCCGTGGTTGACGGGCTCGGTGACTACTTCGTCGGCGAGCGGGTACGGGTGCTCGTCGGGATCGAGGAACGCCTCACGATCCGTATTCCCGCCGCTTATCTCGAGACCCGCTACGGCGTCGACTATGTCCGCGTCCGGGACGCCGATGGCGGTGAACAGGACGTCGTGGTCCAGACCGGCGAACGCCGCGGAGGACGGATCGAAATCCTCGCCGGTCTCGCCGCCGGCGACATTCTGGTGCAGCCATGAAGCTCGGCATTTCCGGCCATCTGACGCGGGCCTTCATCTCCTCACCGCTGTCACCGCTGATCCTGCTGGCCTCCCTTGCCGTCGGCCTGATCGCGCTAATGACCATCCCGCGCGAGGAAGAGCCGCAGATCTCGGTGCCGATGGTGGATGTCATGGTGCGCGCCGACGGGCTTCGTGCGCCGGACGCCGTGGAACTGATCACCGAGCCGCTGGAAGCGATCATCGGGTCGATCCGCGCGGTTGAGCACGTCTATTCGCAGACGCAGGACGATCAGGTCATGGTGACGGCGCGTTTCGAGGTCGGCACTGATTTCGACGATGCCATCCTCCGCGTGCACGAGGAGATTCGCGCCAATTACGATCAAATGCCGATGGGCGTGCCGGAGCCATTGATCGCCGGACGCGGCATCAGCGATGTGGCAATCGTTTCGATCACGCTATCGCCCTCCACCGATGCCGGATCGCGCTGGGATGACAACGCGCTCTACAATATTGCCGAGGAATTGCGATCGGCGTTGATGAATGTCGAGGATGTCGGCCTGACCTACATTGTCGGCGGGCGGGCCGACCAGATCCGGATCGAGCCCGATCCCGAACGGCTGTCTCAATACGGCGTGACGCTGCAGCAGCTCGCCGGGCGGGTTGCGGAGGCCAACCGGTCCTTTCCGGCCGGTGACGTTACGTCGCTGGACCGGACCCGCACCATTGTGGCCGGACAGACCTTGCAAGGTGGTCCCGATATCGGCCTTCTGCTGCTGACCACGCGCGACGGGCGGCCGGTCTATGTCCGCGACGTGGCGGATGTCGTCGTCGGCGCCGAGCCCGCCGATGCCCGCGCCTGGAACCTGACCCGAACGGACCATCATGACGTCTGGACCCGCACGCCCGCGGTGACGCTTGCCGTGGCGAAGCGCGAGGGCGCGAATGCGGTCGTAGTGGCCGAGCACATTCTCGAACGGCTCGAATTGCTCGAGGGCAACCTCGTCCCGGAGGAAATCGATATCGCCATCACCCGGAATTACGGTGAAACGGCAAATGAAAAAGCCAATGAACTCCTGTTTCATCTGGGGCTGGCGACCGTATCGATCGTTCTGCTGGTCACTTTTGTGATTGGATGGCGCGAGGGCCTGGTCGTGCTGGTCGTGATCCCGACCACCATTCTCCTGACCCTGTTTGCATCGAACCTGATGGGCTTCACGATCAATCGTGTCTCCCTGTTCGCGCTGATTTTTTCGATCGGCATCCTGGTCGACGACGCCATTGTGGTGATCGAGAACATCGCCCGCCACTGGGCGATGGATACCGGCAAGACGCGGATCCAGTCGGCCATCGAGGCGGTCGCCGAGGTCGGAAACCCGACGATCGTCGCGACGCTGACCGTTGTCGCCGCCCTGCTGCCGATGCTGTTCGTCTCCGGTCTCATGGGGCCCTACATGGCGCCGATCCCGATCAATGCCTCGGCGGCGATGATCTTTTCCTTCTTTGTCGCGGTGATCCTGACGCCGTGGCTGATGAAGGTGATCGCCGGCCGGCGCAAGCACGCGGCCAGCCCTGCCGATCATGAAAGCGAAGGCATTCTCGGGCGCTGGTACCGGCGGATCGCCAAACCAGTGATCCGCGACCGCAAGCGGGCCTGGATTCTGCTGATCGTCGTGGGCGTGCTGACGGCGGCGTCGATGACGCTGTTCTTCACCCGCACCGTGACGGTGAAGCTGCTGCCCTTCGACAACAAGTCGGAATTCCAGGTGGTGGTGGACTTGCCCGAAGGCGCGACGCTGGAGCGCACCGAGCGCGTGCTCATGGAGGCGGCCGACCGCCTTGCGGCATTGCCGGAAGCCACATCGATCCAGCTTTATGCCGGGACAGCCGCGCCCTTCAATTTCAACGGGCTCGTCCGTCACTACTATTTGCGCGATCGCCCCGAGCTCGGCGATTTGCAGGTCAATCTGGAAGCCAAGCATCACCGCGACCGATCCTCGCACGATATTGCGCTGGAAGCCCGGGAGCTGCTGGCCGATCTGGACCTGCCGGACGGTACCGTCGTCCGGGTGGCCGAAATCCCACCCGGTCCGCCGGTGCTCGCGACCCTGCTCGCCGAGATCTACGGTCCGGATGCTGAAATCCGCCGGGCGGTGGCATCCGAAGTGCGCGCGGCGTTCGAAGAGATCCCCTACATTGTCGATATCGACGACAGCTTCGGCGAGCCCCGGCCGCGGCTGCGCATTGCGATCGACCAGGAAAGCCTGGAGTTTTTCCGCGTCCAGCAAAGCGATGTTTATGACACGATCAGCGCCCTGTTCGACGGTCTGCCGGTGGGCTATTCGCACCGGGGGGAAGGCCGCAACCCGGTCGAAATCGCGGTACAGCTTCCCGACAGCGGCCTGACATGGTCCGAACGCCTCGCGTCGACGCCGGTGCCGGCCAACACCTTGCCGGGCTCGCGCGAGATTGCCGAGCTGGGCGATGTCGTCACGGTCACCGAGGAAGCTGGATCGCATCCGATCTTCCGCCGCAATGGCCGCTATGCGGAAATGGTGATGGGTGAGCTTGCGGGCGAATTCGAGGCACCGATCTACGGCATGATGGCCGTCGCAGATGCGCTCGAAAACCGCGCCTGGTCAGCCGATATACCGCAGCCCTCAATCCGGCTGTACGGCCAACCGGCGAGCGACAGCGACGTTACGTTGCTGTGGGATGGCGAGTGGGAGATCACATACGTGACGTTCCGCGATATGGGCGCCGCCTTCATGGTCGCCCTGCTTGGCATCTATGTGCTCGTGGTTGCCCAGTTCGGGTCCTTCCGCGTGCCGTTGATCATACTGACCCCAATCCCGCTGACCTTCATCGGCATCATCTTCGGGCACTGGCTGTTCGGCGCTGCGTTTACGGCCACTTCCATGATCGGCTTCATCGCGCTGGCCGGCATCATCGTCCGCAATTCCATTCTGCTGGTTGATTTCATCCGCCACGGGGCGGAAGCCGGCGAGCCGCTGCGCGACACGTTGCTGCGGGCGGGCGCGATCCGCTTCAAACCGATCCTCCTGACCGCGCTGGCAGCGATGATCGGCGCCTCGGTCATCCTGAGCGATCCCATCTTCCAGGGGCTGGCGATCTCGCTGTTGTTCGGCCTCGCCTCCTCGACGCTTCTCACCGTGCTCGTCATCCCTGCGATCTACGTGATCTTCAAGGACGCCGATGCGGCTTACACGCCGAAGACCGCTGCTGCGGCTTCGCAAACCCAAGGAGACTGACATGACTGTCGGACGCGCTGTAACCCTGATGGCGGGAACGCTGGTTCTCGTATCCATCCTTCTCGCCTGGCTGCTGCATCCCTACTGGATCGGGCTGGCGATTTTCGTGGGACTGAACCTGGTGCAGTCGAGTTTCACCGGGTTTTGCCCGGCGGCACGGATATTCAAGGCCATGGGCCTGAAGCCGGAGGGCGCATTCGACTAACACTGCCGATCGCCGCGCCGGTGCGTGACATCCTGCGCGTGTTTTGCGCGGAGACGCCGCCGGCGACCATGCCTGTGGGACCTTAAAGCACGCGTGAACGCATAGACGGCCAGAAAGTTCCTTCAACCGAATCAATTGCTTACTGCGATTTTTCGGAACCATAGTGCGGCCCTCGAATTGTTTATTGCAACCGATGCAATTCGAGGAGCCCGTCATGAGTTTTCGTGGTCACGCACTTCTGTCGTGCAGCTTTTTGGGTCTGACCGCGCTTGCCCCCGCTAACAGCGCCGCTGCCCAGGACGAGATCCTGCAAACATCCGTTGCCGAGGTGATCGGCGAACAAACCGGTCCGGCCGGTCTTCTCCCCGTCCGGTCTGTGTCGGCTGAAATCCAAGCGATTGTCGAACCGGATGTGACCGCCGGCGCGACGGTTCACGCCGGCAACCCACTCGACCTTGCGCTGCGCCGCGCTTATGCCGTGCGCGTTTTCGACCCGGTCTGGACGACGGGCGGGGCCGAACGATTTTCCGGAACAATCGATGCCCTGGCCGATCATGGCCTGGATGTCGATCCGGATTTCCGCGCCGCCGTGGAGTCCGCGATCCGCGATCTTTCCGACGATGACCGCGCCGTCCGCGCGCAGGCCGATGTGACGCTGTCGCGCGCCTTCCTGCTGGTCGCCGATCGCCAGACTAACGGCATTGTCGATCCCGAAGAGATCGAGCGCTCGACGGTGCATGCTCCGGATCCGGAACCGCTGGGTCATCACCTGGCCTTCGCCGGGCGGGGCGAGTTCGATTACAGCGACTGGACCGAAGACCATGGCGAGTATGCAGACCTGATCGCCGCCCGGGAATTGTATGCCGGATATGTCGAAGCGGGCGGGTTCACGCAGCTGGCGCCGGCCGTCGAGGTGATCGAGGAGGGCGATGTGCATCCGGTCGTGGCGCAACTCCGTCAGCGGCTGGCGGAGGAAGACTTCGATATCGCGCCTGAGTTTGAAATCCTGATGCAATCCGGCAATTCGTCCAACCCGCCGGCGGCAGGTGCCATGTGGTCGGGCGCCGGGCAGTCGGTTTCGATTCAACCAATCCAGTATTTTCCACTCACCCGGCAGGACGAGAATGTCATCATCCTAGACGCGGCACCGGATGCCGACACGCCGGACATTGATATTACGCCACCAACCCATCGCTACACGCCGCAGGTCGCCGAGGCCGTACGGGATTTCCAACGGGCGAACGGCCTTGAAGGCGACGGCATTCTGGGTCCGAACACATTCGCGGCCCTAAACGTGACCGCCGAAGCCAAGCTGGCGCGCATTGACGCCAATCTGGAGCGCTGGCGCTGGGCACCGGAAACGTTCGGCGACACGCATATCCGCGTCAACCTGCCGGGCTTTGACGTGCACGGCTATGAGAACGGCGAGCGTACCATTTCGATGGCCGCCATTGTCGGAATGGCGTCGCGCGAAACGCCCGTGTTCTCGGAGTCCGTCGAATACATCATCGCCAATCCGCGCTGGTATGTTCCGGAAAGCATTCTGCGCCGCGACAAGCTCGACGATATCCAGGCCGATCCGGGCTATCTCGCCGCGCGCAACTATTATGTCCTAGATCGCCAGACCGGCGAGCGTGTGGATGGCGCAAATCTGGACTGGACTGATCCGTCGACGCCGGACCGTTATCGCCTGGTGCAGGAATCCGGCGCCGACAATGCGCTGGGCCGCGTGAAGATCATGTTCCCGAACGAGCATTCGGTGTATCTGCACGACACGCCGGACGATCATCTGTTCGAACGCGATTACCGCGCCTACTCGTCGGGCTGCATCCGGTTGGAACGTCCGCTCGAGATGGCCCGCTGGGTCGTAAGGGCGGGCGGCAGCAGTGACCGCTTGTCCGATCTGGACGACGCCTTTGTCACCGGCGAGTGGACCCGTATCGACATAGCCGAGCCGATTCCGGTGCACATCGTCTATTTCACGGTTTCAACCGATGAAGACGGCCGCGTTGTCTTTCACGACGACATCTACGACCGCGACGATGCGGTGATTGCGCGGCTCGATGCTTCGGCCGTCGGCGAACGCTTCCAATAGGGAGGCGCAAGGTGAATATCATCATGACAAGCGTATCCGCGATCGCTCTCGCCGTGGCCACCGTCGGTCTTTTTGCGATCACCCAAGATGAAGGGCCGGCACCGGCCGACCGCAACAGTCCTTTCGCCGGTCCCGTCGCCGACCCGGATCCGGCCGCCGATGGGATCGCCGACACGGGAGCAACAGCCGCCGAGGCGGCTGTGGACCGCGTCACGCCGGTCGAATTGCCGGCAACAGCCCGCCTGTCGGTCGATGGCGAAGAGGTGCCCCATCCGGTCTGGCACGCAACCGTAATGCCGGGTGAGACTCTCGCCCTCAACCTTAACATGCCGGGCCAAGCCCGGCTCGACGGCGAGACGATCAGCGACACCGCCAATATCCGCTGGAGAGCCCCGGACAGCGCCGGAGTACATGATCTGCGCATTGAGGCTGCGAATGGCGAAATGTTCCGCCTGTCGGTATTCGTGCTGCAGCCGCTGAACGGCCAAACCGTGCTGGAGGGCTACCGGATCGGTACCTATCCGCGAAACGCGCCTGAAGGATTGATCCGCATTACGCGCGAAGACCTCGACGCGCCGATTTCGCCGGGCTTCACGATCGGTCAGTTCATCTGCAAACAGCAGCCCGGCCATTGGCCGAAATTCCTGCTGGTGTCCTCGAACATGCTCATCCGGCTGGAAGCCCTGCTCAGCGAGCTGCGCGAGGATGAGCTGACGGCCGCGGACAGCTTCTTCATTATGAGCGGTTACCGGACGCCGTTCTACAATAATGCCATCGGTTCGGCGCGATATTCGCGCCACATGTATGGCGATGCGTCCGACATCTATCCCGATGTGTTAGGCGGGGACGGCGTCATGGACGATCTGAACGGCGACGGGCGCGTGACGCGGGCCGACGCCGAATTCCTCTATGATTACGCCAGCCGGCTTTTCACGTCCCGTGACGACGTGCCCGCCGGTGGGATCGGGGCCTATGGTGCCAATGCCGTGCACGGCCCCTTCGTCCATATCGACGGGCGTGGCCGCATCGCACGATGGGGCCGCCACGGCAGCTAGGCCGACCGGAAAACTCGTCCTCCCGGCTTTTACCAACCCCACAAAACGTGTTAAGGTTGTGGCTTCCGGGAGGGCAGGATGCCACAATATTCCAAGCTTCGCCGCGTCAGGGACAGCGATCACCGGACGCATGTGATCGACCGGCTTCTGGAATTGCGGACCGCGCTAAACGACCAGATCGGCTCCAAGAAGAAGCCGGGATCCTTCACCCTCGCGACCTGGAATATCCGAGATTTTGATTCCAACAAATTCGGTCACGGCAAGCGCCGTCCGGAGAGTTTCCATTATATCGCTGAAATCCTGTCGAATTTCGACCTAACGGCAGTGCAGGAGGTCAATCGCGACATCAGCGCGCTGGAAAAAACCATGGACCTTCTGGGCCCGGATTACGATTTCATTGTCACCGACACGACAGAAGGCGCCTCCGGCAATACCGAGCGCCTCGCCTATGTGTTCAACCGCAAGACCATCCGCTTTCGCAACGTCGCCGGCGAGATCGTGCTGCCGAAACACAGTGGCGTCCTGCATGGCGATGACGAGTTGCAGTTTGCCCGCACGCCTTTCCTTGTGGCGTTCCAGGCCGGCTGGTTCAAATTCAGCCTGTGCACGGTGCATATCTATTACGGGGCCGCCTCCGGCCAGAAATTGCAGCGGCGGATCAAGGAAATCAGCCGACTGGCGCATTTCTTCCGCAAGCGCCAAGACAAGGAGCGCGAAGACTTCATTCTTCTGGGCGACTTCAACATCGTCGACCAGGACCATCAGACAATGAAGGCGCTGACGGACGCGGGCTTCATCATTCCCGACGAATTAAGGGACGACCCTTCCTCCTTCGGCAACAAGCATTTCTACGACCAGATCGCGATGCGCGTCCGCGACAAGCGCGCGGAAATCGGCGCGGCCGGCGTGTTCGACTTCAAGCCCTATCTTTACGACGGCCGCGACTATGATCGTTATTTCGACGCCATGGTGCCGGACCAGCGGGACATCTATCCGAGCGGCAACAAGAAGGATCAGCCGCGTACCGAGGCTGACAAGAAAAAATACTTCATGAATGAGTGGCGGACCTTCCAGATTTCCGACCACTTGCCGATGTGGGTGAATATCCGGACCGACTTCACGGACGATTATCTGAACAGTCTGAAACCGGGCGCGGACGTGCTGACCTGATCAGCCTTCCTTCATCACCTGCTCGCGGGCCTCGGCGAGCAATTGTTCCATCTTGGTGCGGACAACGTGTTCGGACACCTCGACCTCGGCGGCATCCAGATCGCCCTTCACCTTGCGATAGACGTCCTCATGGCCGGCTTCCTCGAAATCCGCCTTCACCACTTCTTTGGCGTAAGCGTCGGCGTCCTCGCCCGTCTTGTCGAGCAGCTCCGCCGCCCAGAGGCCGAGCAGCTTGTTGCGCCGGACGGTCGCCTTGAATTCCAGTTCCTGATCGTGCGCGAACCGGCCCTCGAACCCTTTTTCGCGATCGTCCATTCCGCCCATGCGACTCTCCCTAAGCGATAGCAAGCTGGAGCCTCTCCGTTAGCTCGGGACCGGCGGTAAATCAATCGTGGGAGCGCTTACATCACTGCATTGCGGCGATTGGCATCAACGAGTAAGTTGCGGCGCTCTATGGGCGGCCCCAGCGAGCGATTCGGGGCCGCTTGATTTTTTGGACCAATGGTTCACGGACGGAGCAAGGCGATGGCACGCCGCAAAATGATCTACGAGGGCAAGGCGAAGATCCTGTATGAGGGCCCGGAACCGGGCACGATCGTGCAGTATTTCAAGGACGATGCGACCGCCTTCAACAATCAGAAGAAGGCGACGCTGGAGGGCAAGGGCGTCCTCAATAACCGGATCAGCGAATTCATCATGATCGGGCTGACGCGGGCTGGCATCCCGACGCATTTCATCCGCCGCCTCAATATGCGCGAACAGCTTGTGCGCCAGGTGGAGATCATTCCGCTGGAAGTGATCTGCCGCAATGTCGCGGCCGGGTCTTTGAGCCAGCGTCTGGGGCTGGAAGAAGGTACTGCCCTGCCCCGCTCTTTGATCGAGTTCTGCTATAAAAATGATGAGCTTGGCGATCCGCTGGTGACGGAAGACCACATTACGGCCTTCAACTGGGCAAGCCCGCAGGATCTTGACGACATTGTCGCGCTGACCGTGCGCATCAATGACTTCCTGACAGGCCTGTTTGCGGCCGTCGGCATCCAGCTGGTGGATTTCAAGCTGGAATTCGGCCGCCTCTATGAGGGTGACATGATGCGGATCGTGCTGGCAGATGAAATCAGCCCGGACAGCTGCCGACTGTGGGATATTGAATCCGGCGAGAAGATGGACAAGGACCGCTTCCGCCGCGATCTCGGCAATGTCACCGAGGCCTATACGGAAGTCGCGCGCCGGCTCGGCGTGATCAAGGAATCCGGCCAGATGGCCGCGAATGATGAGGTTGAGACATGAAAGCGCGTATCCACGTCTATCTCAAACCCGGCGTGCTCGACCCGCAGGGTGCCGCGGTGGCCGGCGCGCTGAAAAATCTCGGCTTCGATGAGGTGGAGAATGCGCGTCAAGGAAAGCTGATCGAGCTGGACTTGTCCGGTGACGACGTTGACGCCGCGAAAGGCCGTGTCGAGGAGATGTGCAGGAAGCTGCTCGCCAATCCCGTGATCGAGAATTTCTCCATCGAGATGGCGTGATGGCGCGGCTCGAATTCTGGTTCGAGTACGCCTCCTCCTATTCCTATCCGGCGACATTTGCCGTCGGCGAGGCTTGCCGCGCCGCGGGCGTTGAGCTGGTCTGGAAACCCTTCATTCTGGGACCGATTTTTGCGGCGCAGGGCTGGAACACCTCGCCCTTCAATCTCTATCCCGCGAAGGGGAAATACATGGTCCGCGACCTCGAGCGGATCTGCGAGAAGGCCGGCCTGCCTTTCCGGCTCGATCCGGACATGAACTGGCCGCAATTCAGCATCGCAGCCGCGCGCATCGGCCTGATCGGCGCCCGCGAAGGCTGGGTCGAGGATTTTTCCAAGCGCCTCTACGCATTGGAATTCGGGGACAATCTCGACATTTCCAAGGAAGAGACGCTGAGACAGGCGCTGGACGGCGTGGCCGATGCAGACCGTGTGCTGGCGGAAAGCCGCAAACGCGAAACGAAGGATGCGCTGCGGGCGCAGGTCGGTGATGCTGTCGCGGCCGGGATCTTCGGGGCGCCGACCTACCGGGTCGGCGATGAAATCTTTTGGGGCGGCGATCGGCTTGACGATGCCCTTGCCTGGGCGATCACTAACACGCTATAGTTGTTTTTCGGTGTTGGCAAATATTGCCAATCTTTGCCATAAAGGGAGTCCTCGATGAAGGACAGCGCCATGGCCACGATGAACATTTCCCTGCCTGACGGTTTGAAAGCCTATGTTGAGGAACAAGCCAGAAGTGGCCGCTTCGCCAATGTCTCGGACTATGTGCGCGACCTCATCCGCCGCGACCAAGAAAAAGCAGCCCAACGCGCCGAACTCGAACGGCTGATCCGGGAGGGGATCGATAGCGGTATCAGCGACAAGAGCCTTGAACAGATTTTCGCAGAGGCAAGGCAGAACGCCATTGATCGTGGCTATCCGGAGTGAGCTGAGCGGACCGCATTCTCATCGTCCGAGTTCTGCATAAACGGCAACTCACGCCCGGCGATTGATCGTGCTAACCAGAGAACGCTGATTCCCGGGGCTCGCCTTGCTGGCCGCGGATTGCTAAAGGCTGCGCCATGAAATCTGCCGTTATCGTTTTCCCCGGTTCGAATTGCGATCGCGATGCCGCGATGGCGATCGAGAAAGTCACCGGCACCATGCCGGCCATGGTCTGGCACCAGGATAGGGAGCTGCCCGACGGCACCGACTTCGTGATGTTGCCGGGTGGTTTTTCCTATGGCGATTACTTGCGCTGCGGCGCGATGGCGGGGGTGTCGCACATCATTCCCGCCGTCAAGGCGCATGCGGAAGGCGGCAAGCCGGTGTTGGGTGTCTGCAACGGGTTCCAGATCCTGATCGAGACCGGCCTTCTCCCCGGGGCGCTGATGCGCAATGCGAGCCTGCACTTCGTCTGCGAGAAAGCGCCGCTGCGGGTCGAGAACGCGAACACACAGTTTACCAGCGGCTATGCGACCAATCGCGAGATCGTCATCCCCATCGCCCACCATGACGGCAATTACTTCGCCGACGAGGCGACGCTGGATGCGCTGGAAGGCGATGGCCGAGTGCTGTTCCGCTATGGCAACAATCCCAACGGTTCGGCGCGAGATATTGCCGGTATTTCCAACGAGCGCGGAAATGTGATGGGCATGATGCCTCACCCCGAGCGCGCGATCGATGCCGATCATGGCGGCACGGACGGGCTGGCGCTGTTCGAAAGCCTTCTGGGGAGTGCGTGACGATGACCCAATTCGCTGAAGGCATCACGCAGGACATCGCGGATTCGCACCTGCCGCGCGACGAGTATGAGAAAGCCGTCGAGATTCTCGGCCGCGCGCCGAACCTGGTCGAACTGGGCATATTCTCGGTGATGTGGTCCGAGCACTGTTCCTACAAGTCCTCACGCGTGCATCTGAAGAAATTCCCGGTCTCGGGCGAGAAAGTGATCCAGGGTCCGGGCGAGAATGCCGGCGTGGTCGATATCGGCGACGGGCAGGCCTGCATCTTCAAGATGGAGAGCCATAACCATCCCTCCTTCATCGAGCCCTATCAGGGCGCGGCGACCGGCGTGGGCGGCATTCTGCGCGACGTGTTCACCATGGGCGCCCGGCCAGTGGCGTTGATGAACGCGCTGCGCTTTGGCGCGCCGGATCATCCCAAGACGCGCCAGCTGGTGTCCGGCGTGGTGGCCGGGATCGGCGGCTATGGCAATTGCGTCGGCGTGCCGACGGTTGCCGGCGAAACCAATTTCCATGCCGGCTATAACGGCAACATCCTGGTCAATGCGATGGCGGTCGGCCTCGCCGATGCCGACAAGATTTTCTATGCGCGCGGCGCCGAGCCGGGCCAACCCATCGTCTATGTCGGCTCCAAGACCGGCCGCGATGGCATCCATGGCGCGACGATGGCGTCGGCCGAGTTTGACGATGAGAGCGAAGAAAAGCGCCCCACCGTCCAGGTCGGCGATCCGTTCGTCGAAAAAAAGCTGATCGAGGCCTGCCTTGAACTGATGGCGACCGATACGATCGCCGCGGTGCAGGACATGGGCGCGGCCGGTCTGACATCCTCCTCGGTCGAGATGGCGGGCAAGGGCCAGGTCGGCCTGCTGATGGACCTCGACAAGGTGCCGCAGCGTGAAGACGGCATGACCGCCTATGAAATGATGTTGTCGGAAAGCCAGGAGCGGATGCTGTTCATCCTGAAGCCGGGCAAGGAACAGATCGCCTACGACATTTTCAACAAGTGGGAGCTGGATGTCGCCACGATCGGGCGCACCACCGAAACCGGGCGCATGGTGCTGATGCACAAGAATTCGGTCGTCTGCGACATTCCGCTCGATCCGCTGGCGGAAGACGCACCCATGTATGAGCGGCCGTGGAAACGCCATGAAGCCGAGCCGACGGTTATGGCCGACGAGCTGGCGCAGCCGAAGGATTATGCCGAAGCCATCCTGACGCTGATGGTCTCGCCCGACCTGTCCTCCAAGCGCTGGATCTGGCGGCAATATGACCGCCACGTCATGGCCGATACGGCCGCCAGCTCCGAAGACCCGGCCGATGCGGCCATTGTGCGCGTTCACGGCACTCACAAGGGCATCGCCATCACCACGGACTGCACGCCGCGCTATTGCGAGAACCAGCCCGTCGAAGGCGGCAAGCAGGCGGTCGCCGAGGCCTGGCGCAATCTGACGGCCGTCGGTGCCGATCCGATTGCCATCACCGACTGCATGAATTTCGGTAATCCCGAAAAAGAGCGGATCATGGGCCAGTTTGCCGAATGCGTGGAAGGCATGTCGGAAGCCTGCCGCGTGCTCGACTTCCCGGTCGTGTCCGGCAATGTGTCGCTGTACAACGAGACCAATGGCAAGGCGATTCCGCCGACGCCGGCCGTGGGCGGGATCGGGCTGATCCCCGACCTGTCAAAGCGCATGGGCTACGGGAATGTGAACGCCGGCGACATCCTGATTTTGGTGGGCGACACGGAAGGCCATCTCGGCGCTTCGCTTTACTTGCGCGAAATCGAAGGCCGCGAAGACGGTGCGCCGCCACCGGTCGATCTTGAAATCGAGAAGCGGAATGGCGACTTCGTGCGCGCGCAGATCCGCAACGGCTCGATCAAGGCGTGCCATGATTTGTCGGATGGCGGCCTGGCCGCTGCTGCCTCGGAAATGGCGATGGCGTCGGCTTGCGGGCTGAACCTGGTCCATGACAGCGATTTGCCGCTGCATGGCTGGCTCTTCGGCGAAGACCAGGCGCGCTATCTGCTGGCCGTGGCCCAGGATCAGGCCAAGGGCCTGCGCAAGGCGGCCAGGGAGGCCGGCGTGCCAATCCATGTCATCGGCGTCGCGGGCGGCGACGGGCTGACCGTCAACGGTCTGATCGATGTGTCGATCGACGATCTGAAAGCCGTCAATGAGAGCTTCATGCCGACGCTGATGGGTGAGGCATAGCCCCCTCACCCTGACCGCTCATCGCTTTGGCGATTTCGCGCTCCTCCCTCTCCCTCGAGGGAGACGGAAAGAATGCGAGCCGCTAAGCGGCGAGAATTCGAGGGTGGGGGTTTATTCCATACCCGGTTTGACGAAGCGGCCGTCCCCGGTCTCGTGCGCCTGTTCTGTCCTGGACGCGCTGTTTCGATGGGTCGCGAGCTGCTCGGCAACGGTTGCGAGATTTTCATCGAAATAGACAACGGCGTTCAACACCGTTTGCGTGTTGGAGACGAAAAAGTCGTGGTGCACGACGTCGTATTCGTCCGTCGGCTGGTGATAATGTTCGTGGAAATCGACACCGTAATAGATCCAGGGGATGCCTGCCTCGTGAAATGCGGCGTGATCGGACGAATACGTCCAGTCGCCATTCGGACCCCATTCCGGGCTGTCATAGCCCTGGATGACCCGGGTCGGTGAGGCGACATCGATCGCGTCGATATGCTCGCGCAGGAAGGGGAAATGGAACGCCCCGGCCGCCGGCAGTTCGTTGTCTTCATTGATGGCCAGCATGTCGAGATTGATGTTGAGCACGACGTCGAGATCATAGTCCTGCAGCCTTTCGACCAGCGCCCGGGCGCCATTCAGACCGTTTTCCTCGGCATCGAGCGCAGCAAAAAAGATGGTGTGCCGCGGCTGGGTTTCTTCCAGCGCTGCCGCAATCACCAGCATGGCAGCCACGCCCGAGGCATTGTCGTCCGCGCCATTGCAGATCTGACCGCCGCAATTGCCCAAATGATCATAGTGCGCAGTCATTACGATAACCGGACCATCCGGATTCTGGCCGACCTGCACGCCGACGAGGTTGATGCCGTCGAGCGTCTCCGAGGACCGGCGCGGCGTATAGGCAAACGGTTGTTCGAAACCCTCACCGAACCAGGGCGTTAGTCCAGCGCCTATGAATTCTTGTTCGATATAGGCCCGTGCGGCCCCGGCCCCGGCCGTGCCGGTCCTGCGGCCATCCATCTCGTCTGCTGCCAGGATACGCAAGTGTTCGAGCGCCCGTTCGCCATCGGCTCGTAACTCCTGGGCAAGAGCGGTCGCCGTGAAGCCGGCAGCGGCCAATAGCGCGGGAATCAACAAATGGCGCATGCGGGACTCCTGATAGCGGGCCAAATCCTGAATCGTGGTCTATACAAAGCACGGGAAAGTCGCCACATACGATTCTGTCATGCCGATGATTGCAGAAGACATTGCCCGCCTGATCAAGGACGGGATTGAGGGGGCCGAGGTCGAGATCATCGACTTGGCGGGAGACGGCGATCATTATGAAGCGATTGTCACAGCCGAAGCCTTTCGCGGCCTGCCCCGCGTAAAACAGCACCAGCTTGTCTATAATGCACTCGGCGGCCGGATGGGCGGCGAACTCCACGCGCTCAAACTCAAGACACAAGCACCGTGACATCTACGTCCATGTCGCGACTCGGCTTTGGTGTGTCGGGGCCATTGACCAGCCTGCTGGTCGATCGCTGGCATGTCGTGCGGCTGATCCGGGAAGCAATCGATCTCGGGGTCACGGTGTTCGACACCGCCCCCTTTTACCGCGACCTACAGCTGCCGCAGGGAATTGGAGAGCAACGCTTGGCGGCCGGAATCCGCGGGTATGACCGCAGCCGGCTGACGCTGACAACCAAGGTCGGCGAAAAACGCTTCGACCTGCATGAATTTTCGCCGGACGCCATTGTCGCCTCGGTCGAAAAAAGTCTGCGGCGCCTCGGCACCGATTATATCGACTATCTTTTCGTGCAAGGCGCACCGGCTTCAATCTGGCTGGATTCCGACCTGCTGGATTGCATGGACCGGCTGAAGGGCGACAAGGTGGCACATATTGGCGTGTCGGGCCGTGACGACGAGGTGGAGGCGGCTTTCGGCCTGCCGTTGATCGACGCGCTGATGATGCCGGCCGGCGGCAATATTTCCGACGCTCAGGCGGACCGCATCAAGCGCGCCAAAGGCCGGTTCCGCACGTTCGGAATCGAAGTGTTTTCGTCGGCGCGAATCTCGGCGCGCAATGGCGCCTTCAGGCATCCCGGCGCCGCGCTGTGGTACGCGGCGCGCAATTCCGTCGGGCGGCCCGCCATCGCGGAAAACGGTCCGCAACCGGAAACGCGCGAGGAAGCGGCACGACGTGCCATCGTCGAGTTCGGCCTGGACACAGTCGTGACCTCAACAACTTCGCGGGTGCATCTGCGGAATAACAAGACACTCATCGACACCCTTGACGGCGCGCCCGGCGCTGCCTAGCTCCAGACCTCACGGCAAGGAGCGTCCGCAATGACCCGCAATGTGAACGATGAAATCAAGACCATGGTCGAGGGCAATGACGTCCTGCTCTTCATGAAAGGCACGCCGATCTTCCCGCAGTGCGGCTTTTCATCGGTCGTCGCGGGTGTGCTCAATCATCTGGGCGTCGAATATGCGTCCGTGAACGTGCTTGAGGACATGGAAATCCGGCAGGGCATCAAGGAGTATTCGGACTGGCCGACCATCCCGCAGCTCTACGTCAAAGGCGAATTCGTCGGCGGCTGCGACATCGTCAAGGAAATGTTCGAAGAGGGCGAATTGCGCTCCTTCCTGCAGGACAAGGGCGTGTTGAAGGCAGAGGGCTGAGGCCTTTTTCAAACCTCTCCTTGAGACGGCGATGCGGTGATATCGTTTACAAATTCAAATAGCCACGTCTCGCTCCGGCCGCGCTTGCGCAGACTGGAGTATCTTGAGCAACGGCCATGAGGTCGAGATCTTCCGGTCAAACCGGCGGAAGGCAAGTGGGACTGTATCGGTCGACAGGGCCGCTAGACGGAGTGCTGCCGACTACTCCAGGATCGGATTCGTGACCACAACCGTCGCGCCCGGACGCGCGCCCAGCTCTTCAAAACCGAAGGGAATTTCCACACCATCGGGATCGATGGCGCGGCAATAATCCTCGCGCACACGGCCCACCGTCACCCGGTATTCACCACTGCGGCGGCGGACATCGACCGACAGATCGGTCTTCTGGGTGCAGCCATTGGAGGGTACTTGCACCACGAGAATGTCATTCCCGACAATCCGCCAGCCATGCAGCGCGATACGGTCCTGGCTGATGTCGACATCCCCGGCAGCGCCATCGGGCACCAACGGCAGGCTGCGCACGGCGGAACAGGCGGCGAGGGCCAGAGGCAGCGCGGCGATCGCGAAAAGACGTGTCATCATCTGGGGACTCCGGCGGTTTCCTGACTCAATCTGATAAGCGCGTTTGGCACGTCATGCAAAGCGCCGCGGATGGCCAAATATCCGCTTCAGGCGAATTTCCGGGAATATGACTCGCCTTACAGGCGAAACCAGACTCAATTTCTGAAGCCGAAGCCAATTCCGATTCTATTCCAATGAATTGGACGGATAACTTGAATCAAGGCTTGTCCACCCAAGCCGGATATTTGTTGGAAGCATAAAGAAAGGCCGCCCTGGCGCAATACCAAAGCGGCCTTTCAACTGCATTTCGTCAATGATTACGAGGAGTAATACTCGACGACGAGGTTCGGTTCCATTTGCGCCGCATACGGCACTTCGGCGAAGTCCGGGATCCGGACATAGGTGGCTTTCATGCCCTTGCCGTCGACCTCAATATAATCCGGGACATCCCGCTCCGGGCTTTCCAGCGCCTCCAGGACGAGTGCCATCGAGCGCGACTTTTCGCGGACTTCGATGACATCACCCGGCTTGACGCGGTAGGACGGGATGTTGACGCGCTGGCCGTTCACCTTGACATGGCCATGGTTCACAAACTGGCGCGCCGCGAACACGGTCGGCACGAATTTGGCGCGATAGACGAGCGCATCCAGGCGGCTTTCCAGGAGGCCGATGAGCTGCTCGGCGGTGTTACCCCGAAGGCGCTGAGCCTCTGTGTAGATCCGGCGGAACTGCTTTTCGGTGATGTTGCCATAATAACCCTTCAGCTTTTGCTTGGCACGCAGCTGAAGGCCGAAATCGGACAGCTTGCCCTTGCGGCGCTGACCGTGCTGGCCCGGACCGTAGGGACGCGAATTGATCGGAGATTTCGGCCGGCCCCAGAGGTTTTCACCCATGCGGCGGTCAATTTTGTACTTTTGCGACTGGCGCTTCGACATGTCTCACTCATTTTCGACGCGGCCCGGCAGCCTCCACTCTTTGGAAACTGCGATCTCAACGGCGGTACCGCACCACCCGTCATGACGCCTGCATGCACAGGCGAAGCGCGGCTTTTACCGGGTTGGAGGGGGATGTCAACGGTGGTGCGGGATTAGTCGAACAGCGCTGGCAAGCGTTCGCTCGCATATTCGAAGAAGACCGGCTCGCCGACGGCATGGTTGGCATTGCCGATCATCGCCAACGCTAGCCCGGAGTCCGGGTCGAACCGGATGTAGGCATAGGCACCATTGGTTTCCCCGCCATGCTCGTAATGGGTAACGCGGCCGGTTTCATCGCGCACAACCTGCCAGCCAAAGGCATAGCCGCTTCCCTCACCGGCCGAGGTCGTGATTTCGGTGCGCAACACCTCCTGCATTGCCGGATCGATGAGATCACCGGCGAAAACGGCATGGGCGAACCGTGCCAGATCCTCTGCCGTGGAAAGCATGCCGCCGGAGGGATAGTAATCGCTGGAATCGCGCCAGATCGTGTTGCGGACGACGCCATCCGGAAACAGGGTGTAAAACCGCGTGCGGCGCTCGATGATCTCCAGCGGGTGATCGATCAGCGTGTCGTGGAGGCCCAGCGGCCGCGTGATCTCCTCTGTCATCGCAGCATCGAAAGACCGTCCCGCGGCGCGTTCCGCCGCCACGCCGAGCACGTTGAAAGCGATGCTGGAATAGTGAAAATCGGTGCCCGGCACATGAACGAGCGGATCGCCCGCAACGCGCGCCAATGCGGCATCGAGCGCAGGATAAAACATGAAATTGTTGGCATCTTCGATGCTGGTGAAATCATACTGGCGAATGCCGGAGGTGTGGCCGGCGATCCGGCGCGCGGTGATGACGCCCGCCTCCGGTTCCGCCAGTTCCGGCACTAGGTTGCGGATATCACCGTCAATGTCCAACCGACCGTCCTGCGCCAGCCGCAAGGCGAGTGCGGCGGTCAAGGGCTTGGACACGCTGCCGATGCGCATCCGGGTCCGGGTCGTCAGCGCGGTGCGCGATTCCAGGTCGGCGAACCCCGCCGCTCCGCTCCAAATGATTGCGCCATCGCGAACCACCGCCGCCATAACGCCGGGAATGCGGTCGATCTCGCGAATTTCTTCGAGCAAGGCGTCAGCGTCGGGCGATTGGGCACAGGCGGACGATAAGGATGCGCCGGCCAATGCGGCGCCAAGCATCAGGACTATGGATTTCATTTGGACCTCCAGGGTTCAGGGTGGGCCCTGTCCGAGGCTTGTCCTATGTGCGTGACCGCACGATTTTCCAGCATTATCCTGTCCGGATTCCAGCTTCAGGACATCATTTTGGGAGGCGGCGCTGGCGGTATCGCGCGGGCGTAACGCCATGCACCTCCCGAAACGCCACGTAGAAAGCCGAACGCGAGGCGAAGCCGGACATCAGACCGATGGCCTCGATCGAGGTCCGGCGCTCCGCCGGATCGACCAGCAGCTTGGCGGCCAGATCGATCCGCTGCAATTTCAGCCAGTCCCGGAATCCCCGCCCGCGGGTCGCCGCGAGATAGTCCGACAGCTTTCGCGCCGGCACGCCGAGCTCTGCAGCCACGCTGTTGAGCGAGACATCGTTGCGGGTCAACCACTTCCGGTTATTGCCGATCGTCGCCAGTGCGGTTTCCAGCACCGGGTCAACGCGGCCATCCAGCGTCGGGCTTACCAGCGTCTTCAGGGTCCGGGAGCCAAGCAGCGTGAAAACCACGAAAGCGGTGACGCCTAGCGTGCCCATCAGCGGCACGAGATCGAACAGGATCAGGCTTTGCGGCCAGGCAAACCGCGCGATCTGGGCGAGCTGAAAAACGATCATGAAGGCGATCAGCCAGGCCAGCCGGTCGCGCGGACGTCCGGCCGGCCGGCGCCGGGCGTAGACGATGGCCGACGCGGCGACAGCGAATGCCAGCCAGAGGATGGCGCCGGCGAAGTCCGACCCCGAGCCAAGCAGATCGACATGGACGATCGCGATGAGGGTGAAAACCGGTACGGGCAGGTAGAGCCAGGCGCGCCGCAACCTCGATCCGGTCACGGTCAGGACGTAGTCGAGATAAAGCGCCGGCAAGAGCGCCGCGAGCGCTTCCATCAAAGCGCCGATGGCGCGGCCGAATACCCAGATGCCGGTGTCGAGCAAGACGAAAATGGCAAGGAGCAACGAGCCGGCCGCAAGAAACCCGCCGAGCGTCCAGCGCGCCCGCAACGCGGTGCGTTTGCCTGCGAAGATGAGGATCGAGGCTACCAGCAGGCCGTTGATCGCGGCGGCGATGTGAAGCACGGAGAGCAGGCCGCTCAGGCTCATGATGCCGCCGCGGCCGCCGCTTCGCGCAATGCCGCCCTCATTTCATCGGGCAGATGCCGCCAATCGACGCCCATCAAGCCGGCCTGCATGGCATAGAGCGCGTTCAGCGAGACATTGCCGGCACGCGCCTTCAAGCGGATAAACGCTTCGACCGCGCCGGCCGCCTCAAGATCGGCCCGGGTGTGGATGCCCACATCGGCCAAAGCGGCCGCTGTTTTCGGCCCGAGATTGCGGACGGTTTCGATCGATTCACTCATCGCGGACGACGCGCGCCTTGCCGCGGCCCAAGGCCAGCGCCTTGATGGCCCCGCGGAAGGTGCGCGCCTCCTGCTCGGTAAACCGGGCGCGGACCAGCGCGGAGCGCAGATTATTGACCATTAGCGGCGTCTTTTCCGGCGGATGGAAAAAGCCGGCGCGTTCGAGCTCGGATTCGAAATGCATGAACAGCCGGTCCATTTCTGCCTTGCTGGCCGGATTGCTGACCGCATCGAAATCGTCGGCGACATCCTCGCCGGCCCGCCACTCATAGGCACAGCAGGCGACGGTCTGGGCCAGGTTGAGAGACCAGAACTCCCGATCGACCGGTAGTGTGATGATAGCATCGGAATCGGCGACCAGCTCGTTCGGCAGCCCTGATTTTTCGGCGCCGAACAGCACACCGGCGTGTTCTCCGGCGGCGTGAGCGGCGCGGATCTCGGCCATGGCTTGGCGGGGGGTCAGAACACGCTTTTCCATGCCGCGCGGCCGCGCTGTTGTGGCGTATATCCGGGTGAGGCCTTCCATGGCGGCGACCGGTTCAAACTCGACGCGCACTGACTGCAGCACAGGAGAACCTACGGCGACGCTTTCCGCCTTCCGGTTCGGCCAGCCGTCGCGCGGATCGATGAGACGCAGATCGCGTAGGCCGAAATTGCCCATGACGCGCGCGGCGGCACCGATATTCTCGCCCATTTGGGGCTGGTGAAGGATAAAGGCGGGGCTCTGCATCAGTCAGCCTCTTCCGCTCGTTGCGTGACGATGATAACTAGCGCGCACCTTCGCGGGTGCGTCGGGTTTTTTACAGACATTCAGCAGCATTGGACAATGAGCGACATGGCGAAGATCAAAGTCGAAACTCCGGTCGTCGAGCTCGATGGCGACGAGATGACCCGCATCATCTGGCAGATGATCAAGGATCATCTGATCTACCCCTATCTCGACATTGATCTGAAATACTACGACCTCTCCATCCAGAAGCGCGACGAAACCGACGACAAGATCACGATCGAAGCCGCCGAGGCGATCAAGCACTACGGCGTCGGCGTCAAATGCGCGACGATCACACCCGACGAGGCGCGTGTTGAAGAGTTCGGCCTGAAGAAGATGTGGCGCTCGCCGAACGGCACGATCCGCAACATTCTCGGCGGCGTCGTGTTCCGTGAACCGATCGTCATCTCCAACGTGCCGCGCCTGGTGCCGGGCTGGACGAAGCCCATGGTCGTCGGCCGGCACGCTTTTGGCGACCAGTATCGCGCCACCGATTTCCGCGTGCCCGGACCGGGCCGGCTGACCATGAAGTTCGAGCCGGCCGATGGCAGCGAGCCGCAGGAATACGAGATTTTCGAATTCCCGAGTTCGGGCGTCGCCATGGGCATGTACAATCTGGACGAGTCGATCCGCGACTTCGCCCGCGCCAGCCTGAATTATGGCCTGCAACGCGGCTGGCCGGTCTATCTGTCGACCAAGAACACGATCATGAAAGCCTATGACGGGCGTTTCAAAGACCTGTTCCAGGACGTGTTCGACGCGGAGTTCAAGTCGGCCTTCGAAGCCAAGGGCATCTCCTATGAACACCGCCTGATCGACGACATGGTCGCGGCGGCGATGAAATGGTCCGGCGGCTTTGTCTGGGCGTGCAAGAATTATGATGGCGACGTGCAGTCCGACACGGTAGCGCAGGGCTTCGGCTCGCTCGGGCTGATGACGTCGGTGCTGATGAGCCCGGATGGCAAGACCGTCGAGGCAGAAGCTGCTCACGGCACGGTGACGCGTCACTATCGCCAGCACCAGAAGGGCGAGAAGACATCGACCAATTCGATCGCTTCGATCTTTGCCTGGACGCGCGGCCTTGAGCATCGCGGCCGTCAGGATGGCAATGAAGAGCTGATGGCGTTCGCGGCGAAGCTGGAAGATACCGTCATCAAGACCGTCGAGGCCGGCTATATGACGAAGGACCTCGCCTTGCTCGTCGGCGACCAGCAGGGCTGGCTGTCGACCGAGGGCTTCCTGGAGAAAGTCAGCGAACGCTTCGCCGAAGCGATGAAGGCCTAGGCCTCCTCCGGCTTTTCAGCCTTTTCCGCGTCGCCGTAGATTTCCTCCCGGGCACGGGTGATGCGGGCCCGGGCGGCATCTCCGGACATGCCAAAATCCTGCAGCGCGCACACGGCGAGCTGCAGCGCCGCCTCGGCGGCTTCGTGGATCACGAAATCCGCCCCGGCGGCGATCAGCGTGTCGGCGTGTTCGCGGTCCATGGCTCGGGCCGTGATCGGCACATTGTTGCGGCGTGACCGGACGGCCTTCACCACGCGTTCCGCTTTGGCAGGATTGTCGACGGTGACGATGATCTGGGCTGCATTTTCAAGCCCGGCCTTGTCGAGCACTTCGGAACGGCCGGCATCGCCGTAGAAGATCTGCGCACCCTCCTTGCGGAATTTCTGGACACGCTTGGGGTCGGAGTCGATCGCGATCACAGTGGCATTTTCCTCGCCCAGCAGCTCGCCGAGCATGCGGCCGACGCGGCCATAACCTGCGATGATGACATGTCCGTCTTGCGGCTCGTCGTCCGGCACGCGTTTCACGCTTTCATCATAGGATTCCAGCTTCTTCGCGACGCTTGCACCCAACCGCGCGGTGAGCGGCGCCACCAGCATGGTGACGCCGGCGATCGCCGTGACGACGCCGCTGGTCTGGGTATCGACGACGCCTGAAGCCAGTGCAGCGCCGAGCACGACGAAGGCAAACTCGCCGGCCGGTCCGAGGAGCGTCGCCACGCGGAGCCCGCTCGCGCGTCCGCGGCCGAAGAGGCGTGCACCGATATAGGCGATCGCTGCTTTGCCAAGGATTAGGGCAAGCGCACCGCCGAGGATCAGCCTCCATTGCTCCAGCACCGCCATCGGATCGATGCTCATGCCGACTGTCATGAAGAACAGACCGATCAACAATCCCTTGAAAGGTTCGAGATCGACTTCGATCTGCGTCTTGAACTCGGTTTCACCCATCAGCAAACCGACCAGGAAGGCGCCGAGCGCCATCGACAAGCCGGCCGAGGCGGTGGCCACCGACGCGCCGATAACAGCCAGCAGGGTCAACGCCAGCATCATCTCTCGCCCGCCCTCCCCGGCCGCGAGGTGGAAGGCGGGACGCAGCACATAGCGGCCGACCAGCGCGATCACGGCAACCGCAATGCCGCCGCCAATGACGGCCTGACCGATCGCGGGCAACAGGGCGCCTCCGCCAAGCGACAGGAACCCAACCAGGATGAGGATCGGCGCGACCATGAGGTCCTGGAACAGGAGCACGGCGAAGGCGGTACGCCCGGTATTGGTCGCGGCTTGTCGTTCCTCGATCAGCATCTGCATTACGATGGCGGTCGAGGACAGGGCCAGCGCCAGCGCAATCACGACCGCGGCGCTGGTATCGACGCCGAAGGCAGCCAGCACGATCCCGATGATAACCGCCGAAGCCAGCACCTGGACGGCGCCGAGGCCAAACACCTCTTTGCGCAGCGACCAGAGCCGGCCGAACGACAATTCCAGGCCGAGCATGAACAAAAGGAAGAGCACGCCAGCTTCGGCGAACGGTTCGGCCGCGTGCGGGTCGCTAATGGTAACGAAATGCAAGAGCGGCTGGGTGTCGGTAAAGCGGCCCAAGCCAAACGGTCCCAACAGGACGCCGGCCAGCAAAAAAGCCAGCACGGCGCTTTGCCGCAGGGCGCGGAAAGCCGGAGCCGCGATGCCCGCCGCGACGAGGAACACCACAAGGTCCTTGAGTGCCGGTTCGTATTCCATGCAGGTCCGCCCCTTCGCGATTGAAACAGCCTACACGATTCCGCGCGAGGTCAGCCGGCCAATACCGCCTTGATGGCGTCAATTGCGTGTTGTGCGCGGCCACCATCCGGTCCACCGGCCTGGGCGAAATCCGGACGGCCGCCGCCGCCCTTGCCACCGACCTCGCCCGCGCCGGCGCGCACCAGGTCTACCGCGTTGAAACGGTCCTTGAGGTCATCGGTGACGCCGACCGCAAGCGCGGCCTTGCCGTCATTAACCCCGATGAAGACCGCAATGCCGGAGCCCATCTGCTGCTTGGCTTCGTCGATCAGGCCGCGAAGATCCTTGCCGCCAACGCCCTCGGCAACGCGGCCGATGAAATTGATGTCTGCAATCTTCTCGGGTCCGGCGGGCGCCGCTCCGCCTCCGCCGCCCATGGCCAATTGCTTTTTCGCTTCGGCGAGCTGGCGTTCCAGTTGCTTGCGCTCGTCGAGCAGGGATTTGAGGCGCGCCGGAACATCGGCGGCGGGCACTTTGAGCGTTTCCGCCGATGCTTTGGCAAGCCCGGCCTGGGTTTCGAGATGCTGCAGCGCAGCTTCCCCGGTCAGCGCTTCGATCCGTCGTACGCCGGCCGACACCGCGCTTTCGGCGACAATCTTGAACAGGGCGATATCGCCTGTGCGAGCCACATGGGTCCCACCGCAAAGCTCGACGGAATACGGCTTGCCGGTCGCCGCAAGATCGTCGCCCATGGTCAGAACGCGGACCTTGTCACCGTATTTTTCGCCGAACAGGGCCAGCGCCCCCGCTTCGATGGCGGCGTCCGGCGCCATTTCCTGTGTCGCGACCGCAACATTCTGGCGGATCACGGCGTTCACATCGGCCTCGATGCGCGCAATCTCGTCCACGGTCACGGCGCCATTGTGCGAGAAGTCGAAGCGCAACCTATCCGGGCCGACATAGGAGCCCTTCTGCGAGACGTGGCTGCCCAGAACGTCGCGCAAAGCGCGGTGCATCAGGTGGGTCGCCGAGTGATTGGAGCGCGTACGATTGCGGCGCACGTCATCCACGCGCAGCGTTGCGCGCTCACCCGGCGCGATGTCGCCGCTTTCCAGGACGCCGGCGTGAGCAAACACCTCGCCCGCGCGCTTTTGCGTATCATGCACGATGAAGCGGGCGCCATTAGCGAATTCGATTGTGCCGGCATCGCCGATCTGGCCGCCGGATTCCCCGTAGAAAGGCGTTTGATCGAAGATCAGCTCGCCGCTTTGGCCCGCGGTCAGGCGATCGACCCTGTCGCCTCCGGCCACGATCGCTTTGAGCGCGCCATCGGCAGAGGCGGTGTCGTAGCCAAGAAAGGCACTGTCGCTAGCCTCATCGCGTACCGCGAACCAGACGGTGTCAGGCGCGACCTCGCCTGACTGGAATCCCGCCGCGCGCGCTTTTTCGCGCTGTTTGTCCATCGCGGCATTAAACCCGTCCTCGTCGACGGTCATGCCGCGGGCGCGCAAGGCGTCCTGGGTCAAATCGAGTGGGAAACCGTAGGTATCGTAGAGCTTGAAGGCGGTCTCACCCGGCAGAGCTTCACCATCCTTGAGGTCCATGACGGCTTCGTCGAGCAGCGCCAGGCCGCGGCCCAGCGTGCGCTGGAAGCGCTCTTCCTCGGCCGCCAGCGTCGATTCAATCATGCTCCGTGCGCGCCCCAGCTCCGGGAAGGCATCGCCCATCTGGTTGACGAGTTCACCGACCAGGCGGTGCATGACCGGTTCGCTGGCGCCCAGGAGGTGAGCATGGCGCATGGCGCGGCGCATGATGCGGCGCAGCACATAACCGCGCCCTTCATTGGACGGCATGACGCCATCGGCCATCAGGAACGCCGAAGAGCGGAGGTGATCGGCGATCACGCGGTGGCTGGCGAGCCCTTCTCCCTCGGCCTTGGCCGACAACACATCCTCGGAATTGGCGATAAGCGCCTGGAACAGGTCGATCTCGTAATTGTTGTGGACGCCCTGGAGGACGGCCGCGATGCGTTCCAGCCCCATGCCAGTGTCGATAGACGGCTTGGGCAGGCTGATGCGTCCGCCACCGGCCTGTTGTTCGAACTGCATGAAGACGAGATTCCAGATCTCGATGAAGCGGTCACCGTCCTCTTCCGGTGTGCCCGGCGGACCGCCGGGAATATCCGGACCGTGATCATAAAAAATCTCCGAGCACGGGCCACAGGGCCCGGTATCGCCCATCATCCAGAAATTGTCAGAAGTGGCGATGCGGATGATGCGGTCATCGGGCAGGCCGGCGATCTTCTTCCAGAGATCGTGCGCCTCGTCATCCTCAGCGAAGATGGTGACCAGCAGCTTGTCCTTGGCGAGGCCGAATTCGCCGGTTATCAGCGACCACGCATAGTCGATCGCGTCTTCCTTAAAATAGTCGCCAAAAGAGAAATTGCCGAGCATTTCAAAGAAGGTGTGGTGGCGCGCTGTATAGCCGACATTGTCGAGATCATTGTGCTTGCCGCCGGCGCGCACGCATTTCTGCGAAGTCGCGGCGCGCGGCGGATCGCGGCGCTCCTGACCGGTGAAGACATTCTTGAACTGGACCATGCCGGCATTGGTGAAGAGCAGTGTCGGGTCGTCCTTGGGCACCAGCGGGCTGGACGGCAGCACGGCGTGATCGCGGTCCTCGAAAAAGCCGAGGAAGTTTTTGCGGATGTCGCGCAGGCTGGTCATGTTTCCCGTCCGGTCAGTTGCTCCGCCCCCATATAGAAACGGGTGCCCGGTCTCGCCAAGCACCCGTTGCTGCAATGCGGAAAATATTCGCGGCCGGACGCCGCTGCCAGCGCTCTAGCCGGCGTCGGCAATATCCTCGGCGCTGTCTTCCTCCGATGGTCCGACCAGCATCTCGTCCGCGATCAGGCCGGCATTGGCGCGGACCTTGGATTCGATTGCATTGGCGATGTCGGGATTATCGAGCAGGAATTTGCGGGCATTCTCGCGGCCCTGCCCGATCCGCTCGGAATCGTAGGAATACCAGGAGCCGGATTTCTCGATGACATTCCCCTTCACGCCGAGATCGAGGATCTCGCCCATCTTGGAAATGCCTTCGCCGTAAAGGATGTCGAATTCGACCTCGCGGAAAGGCGGCGCGACCTTGTTCTTTACGACCTTGACGCGGGTCTGGTTGCCAATCACCTCGTCGCGATTCTTGATCTGGCCAATGCGGCGGATATCAAGCCGGACCGAGGAGTAGAATTTCAGCGCATTACCGCCGGTCGTGGTTTCCGGCGAGCCGAACATCACGCCGATCTTCATGCGGATCTGGTTGATGAAGATGACCATGCAGTGCGATTTCGAGATCGAGCCGGTCAGCTTGCGCAAGGCCTGGCTCATCAGGCGGGCCTGCAAACCCGGCAGGCTGTCGCCCATCTCACCCTCAAGCTCGGCGCGCGGGGTCAAAGCCGCGACCGAGTCGATCACCAGCACGTCGACCGCGCCAGAGCGAACAAGCGTGTCGGCGATTTCAAGCGCCTGCTCGCCGGCATCGGGCTGCGAGACCAGCAGTTCACCGACATCAACACCCAGCTTGCCGGCATACACCGGATCCAGCGCGTGTTCGGCATCAATGAAAGCGGCGACACCGCCGCGCTTCTGGCATTCCGCGACGCAGTGCAGGGCAAGTGTCGTCTTGCCCGAGGATTCCGGGCCGTAGATCTCAATGATCCGGCCCTTGGGCAGGCCGCCGACGCCCAGCGCGATATCGAGACCGAGCGATCCGGTCGGGATCGCCTCAATGTCCATTTCCGGGCGTTCGCCCAGCTTCATTACCGAGCCTTTCCCGAAGGCGCGGTCGATTTGTGACAGTGCGGCGTCCAATGCCTTTTTCTTGTTCGAATCCACGTCGCTCACCAGTCGAATCGCTGCTTTGGCCATGCCTAATCCCCTTATTTCACGTCCCCGACCGGGGAGCAATCAAGGGTTTTGTACCGGTTTTGTTCGCGGAACGCAAGGGGAACGTTTTGCCGGACCGTGACGCGATCAGGCCGCGTTCTGCATGTCTCCGCTCAACACTGCCTTCACGCGCTCGGCAAGCTGGGTCAGCGTGAAAGGCTTCGGCAGGAAGGAGATATCACGATCGCGCGAGAGCGTGTCCGAGAACTGCTCCTCCGCATAACCCGAGATGAAGATGACCCGCGTGTCGGCCAGATATTCGGCCGCCTTTTCAAGCAAGCCCGGACCATCGAGGCCGGGCATCACCACGTCTGACACCAGCAGATCGAAGCCGTCTTCGTCGTCGGCCAGAATGTCGAGCGCTTCCTCGCCATCCCCGGCCTCGACCACGTCATAGCCCCGCTTGGCCAGGGTCTTAGCCGCAATCGTGCGGACCGCGCTCTCGTCCTCGACCAAGAGGATTCGGCCCTTGCCGGCCAGGTCCGCCGGCTTGGCCTCGCCCTTCGGCTTGTCCACGGTTTCCGGAGCGGCGTCTTCGGCTGACGCATGCGCCGGCAGGAAAATGCGGAAGGTCGAGCCCTTGCCGAGTTCAGAGTCGACGAACAGGAAGCCGCCGGACTGTTTGACGATACCATAGACCGTCGCCAGCCCGAGGCCGGTGCCCTGCCCGACCGCCTTGGTGGTAAAGAAGGGTTCAAAAATCTTCTGCTGGGTGGCCTCGTCCATGCCAGTGCCTTCGTCGATCACCTCGATCTGGACCCACTCGCCGGGCTCCACATCGGGTGCGCCAGCGGCCAGCACCTCATCGGCCGTGACCGCGGAGGTCCGGATGGTCAGCGTGCCGCCGCCGCTTTCACGCATCGCATCGCGGGCGTTGGCGGCCAGATTCATGATCGCGGTTTCCAGCTGCCCCTTGTCGGCACGGATCGGCGGCACGTCGCGGCCATGCACAATCTCGAGCTTGACGGTTTCCTCAAGGATCTGACGCAACAGGACCGTGAAGTCCGACAGGACATCGGCGACGTCGAGCGCTTCCATGCGGAAGGTCTGCTTGCGTGAGAAGGCGAGCAGTTTCTTTACCAGGCCGGCAGCCCGCGCCACCGTCTGGTTGATCACCTGCAGCTCGCCATAGGAGGGATCGCCGACCGGGTGACGGCCGAGGAGTTCGTCGACATTGAGCCGGATCGCCGTCAGCAGGTTGTTGAAGTCGTGGGCGACACCGCCCGCGAGCTGTCCGACGGCCTGCATCTTATTGCCCTGGCTGAGCTGTTGCTCGAGCTCTTTCCAATGCGTGACATCGATCATGTAGGCCGCCCGCTTGCCGCCACGTGCGGGCGCAAAGACGAGGCGAATATCCACCGGCGGATCGGTTTTCAGGACCGCTTCGGCGGGCTCGCCCTTGCGCGCGGCGTTCTCGAAAACATCCGCCGCATTCCGGCCGCCGCTCCAATCGAAGAGATTGGCGAAAACTGCGCCCGATTTCGCCTTGCCGCCGGACATTTGGACCATTGCCGAATTGGCATCCTCGATCACGGCGGTCGCGGGATCGGAACCCGACAGCCTGGCGACTCCAAACGGGGCGGCTGCGAACATGTCATCAAGCGTCCGCCCGGCCCGACCGCCGGTCGCACCAGATATCGCTTGCGCAACGCCGGCAGGCGTACCGGTGGCGGACAATCCATACATTACGCCGCGTGCGCCGCCCTTCTTTGCCGGATCCCAGCTCAATGCGATAACCGCGTCGGTCTCAATCCCGTCACGACCGGATAGCCGGACATCGAACCGGCATACGCCTTCATCGCCGCGAGAGCCCTCAAGCGCGCGAACCGTGTCCTTGGGCAAGATATCCGACAAAGCCGGCAGCGGATCCTCGGGCGCCAGATCCAACCAGTCCCGGAGCGTGGCGTTGGCGGCGACCAGTTCCGCCTTTGCGGACAGGGCAAACAAGCCCACGGGAGATTGATCGCTCCAATCGGCTGTTGGCACCGAACCGGCGGCGCTGGTTTCGTCAAATACCGGCATTAACCGCCAGGAAATATGCTCCTGTCCAGAGGGGCGTGCCTCAAGGCAATAGCGGGTTTGACCGTCGACGCCCGGCAGATCCGGCAAGCGCTCGCGCGCGACGTCACCCTGACGCGCCGCGCGCGCCAGCCGATAGATCGCGCCGTCGCCGCTAGCCGCCCAGATACGCTCCAGCGCCGGCAGCGTCTGCGCCTGTCCGGTCGAGGAAAAACGTGCTGCAAGATCGCGATAGGCGGCGTTGCCCCAGCGTACCGCCCCGCGGCGGTCGGTCACGAGGACCGGGTCTTCGAGGGTCTCCAGGGCTTCGAGCGCCAACCCGGCAGCTCCGGGCTCCTTGAAGCGCTCGGCCTTCTCCCGCATCGACCGTCCGGCCGCTTCGCCGGCGGCCAGCGCATACAGCATGCCGAATGCGGCGATCGCGATGCCGCAAAGCAGGATGAATCCGTTCCAGACCATGGCCGAGGCGGCAAACAAAGCCACGGCCGATACACTCAAAACACCCAGGCCGATGACCCACTGCAATCCGCGCCGTAACCCGGGCGAGAGAATTGCCGGTTTCATGCTTTCGACGGGTTCTGTGAGATCGGCCATTTCATTGTCCTTATGCGAATCATCGCCCGTGTGGCGAAGTCTAACCCGGTTGCGGTTTCTGTGCGCGTTTTCCGGAGAGCGTCAGCACGTAGCCGATCACTTTCGCGACCGCCTGGAAATGCTCCGCCGGTATGGTCTCGTCGACCTCGACGCTGGCGAACAGGGCGCGCGCCAGCGGCGGATCTTCGACAATGGGTATCTCGTGTTCCTCGGCCAGCCCGCGTATGTTCAATGCCACCTGGTCCACGCCCTTGGCGAGACAGACCGGCGCCGGTGTCTCGCCCTGCTCGTATTTCAGCGCCACGGCGTAGTGGGTCGGGTTGGTGATGACCACGGTCGCATCCGGCACGGCTGCCATCATGCGTTTATTGGCGCGTTCCTGGCGGATCTGGCGCAGCCTGGCGCGCACCTGCGGATCGCCTTCGCTCTGTTTGAGCTCGTCCTTGATTTCGCGGCGGGACATGCGATTACGCTTCATGAAGTTCTGGCGCTGGAAGATGAAGTCCGCCGCTGCAATGAAGGCATAGGCGACGAGCGCAGCCACCAAGACCAGCAGAATGTCGATGCGTATGACGTCCATCAGGGCCGACAGGTCCAACATGGGCATGCCCGCCAACTCGGACCGTTTCGGCCAGATCACGACGAACACCGCGGCCGACACGATGACCAGCTTGCCGACGCCTTTCAGGAAATTCGCAATGCCCTGCGGACCGAACATGCGCTTCACACCGTCGACTGGATTCAGCTTCGACAGCTTGGGCTGCATTTTTTCGGCGGTGAACAACAAGCCGGTTTGCATCAGGTGTCCAGCCAGACCGGCCAGTGCGATCACGCCGAAGGCTAATCCGGTGGCGGCAATCACACGCCAGCCGAGCGCCATGCTCTCGGCCCGCAGAGCGGCCGGCTCGAGGCTCAAAGCATGCGCGTTGCTCAAGAACAGACTCAAATCGCCCGACAGCGAGCGCACCGCTGAGGGCGCCATCAAGCCAATCACAACCAGGCCGGAGGCCAACACAAACCAGCCGGGAATCTCCTGGGATTTCGGCACGTCGCCTTTCTTGCGGGCATCCTGCAAGCGGCGCTGTGTCGGCTCCTCTGTTTTCTGGCTTTCGTCCTGGTCTTCGGCCATGGGCTAGTTGAACTCCACGGCGAACTGCTCGATCCGCGATAGCCACAGCGTTGCCATGGCGCCGAGCGCGATCGAGGTGATGAACAGGCCGGCCATGATGTTGGATGGCATAGCAATGAAGAAGATCTGCGCCTGCGGCATTAGCCGGGACAGGATGCCGAGGCCGAAATAGAAGACGAGCCCGAACACGATCAGCGGCGAGGCCATCTGCACACCGATCATGAAGGCATCGGCGAACGCGCCCAGCGCCCATTGCGCGGCATCCTCGACCATCGGCGCCTGGCCGATCGGAAACAGCATGTATGAGCCCTGCGCCGCCTGAAGCAGCAAATGGTGCGTATTGGTCACCATCAGCAGGACAAGGAAAGTCAGGTTCAGAAAGGTGGACAGCAATGCCCCCTGCTGTCCCTGCGAGGGATCGAAGAACTGCGCCATGGCGAGGCCGCTTTGCTGGCCGATGACCTGACCTGCGACCGATGCCGAGGCCATGAACATGCGGGCCACAGCGCCAATCATGAGGCCGATCACGACTTCGGTTATGATCAGCCCGGCAACACGCATGGGCTGTTCCGGCACCGGTGGTAATTCGCTGGCCAGCATCGGGCCCAGCGCCAACGCGAACAGCAAGGCGAAGGACAACCGGATGCGCGGCGGGATGCTGCCTTCGCCAAATCCCGGCAGGAGCATGAGAATTGCGCCCAGACGCGCAAAGATCAGGGCGCCGGCGAACACCAAGAGCTGCGGGTCCGCAATCATGTGGATACGATCCGGTCGAAAATACCGTTCATGAAGGCCGACATCAGCGCCCCCATCATCGGCAGGAAGATCAAGAGCGCGACGAAAATCGCAATGATTTTCGGTACGAAGACGAGCGTCATTTCCTGGACCTGGGTCAGCGCCTGGAACAGGGCGATGACGACACCGACGGCCAGTCCGATCAGCATGATCGGTGCCGCCATGGCAAGCATCAACCAGATCGCGTCGCGCGCAATATCGAGGACTTCGGGTCCGGTCATGCGGCTTCTCCGCACCGTGAGGGTTACAGTTTCGTGAGTTTACGCTCCCGCCGTTCGCGTTAAGAAAGGGTCAACAATCGTAAACGCCCTCATCTTGGGGAGGATTCCATGAAAGAGTTTTTGATCGGCGTCAGCGCATTCGCGCTGCTCGCGGCCTGTTCCGAGCCCGCTGATAACGAGATCGAAGCCAATGGCGCAGCCTCGACGGCCGAGTCGTCGGCCGATACCACGGCCGCTGCCGGCGAGACCGAGACAGAAAGCGAGCGCCTGATGGCGTTTTTCGACGAGGTCTTCCAGGCCGAACTGGCATTGAGCCCGCAGGGTCAGACCTTCCTGGGACTGACTGACAACACGAACGCTTATGGCCAATGGGATGATCCGTCACGCGAAGCCTTCGAGGCGGGTCAGGAGCGCGCGCGCGGCTATCTGACCACATTGCGCGATGATTTCGATTACGACGCGCTGACTCCGCAGGCTCAGGTCTCCTACCGGTTTTTCGAATTCGTCCAGGAAAACCAGCTCGAGCAGGGCGAGTTCTGGGACCACAATTATATTTTCACCCAGTTCTTCGGACCGCACAGCAATGCGCCGTCAATGCTGATCGGCTATCACCGGGTGTCCGATTATGACGATGCGGAAGCTTATGTGCGCCGCCTCGAGAACTTCGGCGGTGTGATGAACACCATCATTGATCAGGCCGATGAACGTGCGCAACAGGGCATTCTGCCGCCGGCCTTCGCCTATCAGACGATCATCAATACGGCGCGCGGCATGATCACCGGCGCGCCGTTTGATGACGGCGAAGCCGACTCGCCGCTGTGGGCCGATTTCACGAGCAAGCTTGACGGCCTTGAGGACGTTGACGGCGAGGCTGCGGAGGCGCTCCGCGAGCGTGCGCGCACGGCGCTCGTGGACGGTGTGGGTCCGGCCTATGAGCGTTTGATCAACGTCATGGGCGAGCATGAGGAGATGGCGCAATCGCTGGAGATTGACGGCGTCTCCCGGCTGCCGCGCGGTGAAGCCTATTACGAGGCGCAGGTTGCGAATTATACGACGCGCAGCGATGTCGACGCCGAATGGGTGCACAATACCGGTCTTGCCGAGGTCGAGCGCATTCATGGCGAGATGCGCGATATCATGGCCGAGGTCGGGTTCGAGGGCACGCTGCAGGACTTCTTCGAGTTCATGCGTACCGACGAGCAGTTCTACTATTCAAACACCGAGGAGGGCCGGCAACGCTATCTCGATGAAGCGACCGCCTTCATCGACACGATCAGCGAAGCCTTGCCGGATTATTTTGGCCGCCTGCCGCAGGCCGAACTCGAAGTGCGCGCAGTCGAGGCGTATCGCATCGAGACCGCCACCGGCGCCTTCTACGAGCCCGGTCCGCTCGATGGCTCGGCTCCGGGCGCCTATTATGTGAACCTGTCACAGATGCAGGAATTGCCGGTCTACCAGATGGAAACGCTGGCCTATCATGAAGGCAATCCGGGTCACCACATGCAGGTGGCGATCAGCCAGGAACTGGACGATGTGCCGATGTTCCAGCGGGTCACCTGGTATTCCTCCTATGGCGAGGGCTGGGCGCTCTATGCCGAAGCGCTGGGCAAGGATATGGGCTTCTTTACCGACCCTTATCAGGATTTCGGTCGCCTGAGCTACGAGGTCTTCCGGGCTGCGCGCATGGTCGTGGATACCGGTATCCACCATTATGACTGGAGCGAGCAGGAAGCGATGGACTACATGCTCGCGAATACGCCGATGACCGAAGGCGATATCCGCAATGAGGTGCGCCGTTACATCGTTTGGCCGGGTCAGGCGATCTCCTACAAGACCGGCATGCTGACCATTCTTGAGCTGCGCCAGCGCGCAATGGACGCGTTGGGCGACGAATTCGATTATGGCGAGTTCCACGACGTGGTTCTGGGCAATGGATCGGTGCCGCTGACGCTGCTGAGCGATCTGATCGATGCGTACATTGCCGATGCGCAGGCGGAGGGCGAATAACATGAAGCGTCTCCCTGCCTTTCTGACGTCCGTTTCGCTGGCGGCCTTGCTGGCGGCCTGCAGCCCCAGCAGTGAGGCCCCGGACAGCGAGCCGCCGGCAACAGGCGTCTCGGACGATGCCGCCAATGACAACGACGCTGAAGACACTCAGGACGAGGTCAGTGAATCCGAACGCCTGAATGCGTGGTTTCACGACGTGTTCGAGGCCAATCTCGACCGCTTTCCCGTGTCGCAGACCTTCCTCGGACGACGCACGGACTATGATCAATGGAATGACGTTTCTCCGGCCTTCCAGGCCGAAACGGTGGCCATCGCCCAAGCGAATCTCAGCGAGATGCAGTCAGAATTCGAGTTCGAGGCGCTGGACGAGTCGGCGCAGATTTCCTGGCAGATGTTCGAACGCAATGTCGATCGCCAGGTCGAGGGCCAACGCTGGCAGGACCATGGCTATATCTTCACGCCGCGCGCCGGCCCGCACAGCTTCGTCGCGTCCTTCCTGATCGGTCAGCACCGCGTTACCTCGCTTTCGGACGCCGAGGCCTATGTCGGGCGTCTCAACAATGTCGGCGCCTTCCTCGATCAGTCGATGGTCAATGCGGAGCGCGCCTACGACATGGGCGTGCGCACGGCGCGCTGGACTTATGCGCCGATGATCGCCACGTCCCGCAACATCATCACTGGCCACCCGTTCGACGAGGGTCCGGACTCGCCGATCATGGCTGACTTCCGCAGCAAGGTCGAAGCGCTGGAAATCAGCGATGCCGAACAGGCTCGGCTGATCGCCGAGGCGGAAGCCGCGCTCACGGGCGTCCTGCAGCCGGCTTATGAGCGCATGATTGCCATGTTCGAGGACATGGAAGCGGGCGCGAATGACGATGACGGCGCGTGGACTATGCCTGAGGGCGGTGACTATTACGCCTTCATGCTGGAGGGCTACACGACCACCGACATGACGCCGGAAGAGATCCATGAGCTGGGCCTCGCCGAAGTCGAGCGCATTCATGGCGAGATGCGCGATATCATGGCCGAGGTCGGGTTCGAGGGCACGCTGCAGGACTTCTTCGAGTTCATGCGTACCGATGAGCAATTCTACTATCCCAACACGATCGCGGGCCGGGCGGATTATCTGGCCGAGGCGACGCGGCTCATCGAGGCAATGCATGAGGCGCTGCCGGCCTATTTCAATACTTTCCCGGAGGCCGATCTGGAGGTCGTGCGGGTCGAGCCTTTCCGCGAGGCGTCCGCCGGGAAAGCGTTCTACAATCGCCCCGCGGAGGATGGGTCACGCCCGGGCCGTTACTACGCCAATCTGCGCGACATGGCCGACATGCCGACTTACCAGATGGAGGCCCTGGCCTATCATGAAGGCATTCCGGGCCATCACATGCAGCTGGCGATCATGCAGGAACTCGATGGCATTCCGGCCTTTCGCCGATTTGGCGGTGTCACCGCCTACACCGAGGGCTGGGGGCTCTATTCGGAATATTTGCCGCTGGAGATGGGCTTCTATGAGGACCCGTATTCAAACTTCGGGCGGCTGGCGATGGAGCTGTGGCGGGCTTGCCGGCTCGTGGTCGATACCGGTCTGCACCATTATCGCTGGACCCGTCAGGAAGCGGTCGATTATCTCGCCGAAAACACGCCCAACCCGCAGGGCGACATCCAGAATGCCATTGATCGCTACATCGTTATTCCGGGGCAGGCCACGGCCTACAAGATCGGCATGAACGAGATCCTGCGATTGCGTTCCGAGGCACAGGAACAACTCGGTGACGACTTCACCATGGGCGCCTTCCACGATGTGGTTCTGACACAGGGTGCGATGCCGCTATCCATGCTCGAAGAGCGCGTCAATGCGTGGGTGGAGGAGACGCGAGGGGAATAGCTTCGGCCCAGCCGGCTTTCTCCCCCCGTTCACGGGGGGAGTGTCGCCCACGGGTCCGACCGGAGGTCGGCCCGAGGACAGGCTCCGCGACGAGGGGGGCATCCGCCCCCTCCACCCCTTCGGGGTCCCCCTCCCCCGGGCGCGGGGGAGGAAAACGATCTAGAGCTTCACCCGGCCGATTATCAGATCGGCATTTTCAGGATGTCGTTATAGGCGCGGATGACTTCGTCACGGACCGCCATGACGGTTTCGAGCTGGACTTCCGCGGCGGCCACGGCGGTCACGACATCAACCAGTTCGGTCTCACCGATTGCGGCGCTGGCCGTCAGCTGCTCGGCCTGGACCAGCGAGGCATTGGTCGATTCCAGCGCGCCCTGCACCATTTCGGTGAATTTCTGACCAGCCGTCTCCGTGGCCTGATTGGAACCGGCCGCGCCCTGGCTGGCCGCCTGGGCGATTTCGTATGCGCGTATTCCTGTGAGATCCGCGGCCATGGCCTAGCCTCCTATCGGCGCAGGAGATCCAGCGCGCGCTCCATCATGCGCCGGCTGGATTCCACCATGTTGAGATTGGCTTCGTAAGCGCGGATCGCTTCGCGCATATCCATCGCCTCGATCAGCGTGTTCACATTCGGATAGAGGACATAGCCATCGGCATCAGCCGCCGGATGCCCCGGCTCGTGCTCGATGACAAAATCCGACATGTCCGGCGCGGCGCGGGTCATGCGCACCATTTCAAGGCCCGTGGCGCGATCCAGCTCGGCTTCGAATATCGGCACCTGCCGGCGATAGGGTTCGCCGCCTGGCGTCTGCGCAGTGGATTCCGCATTCGCCAAATTTTCCGCGATGATCCGCATCCGGGCCGATTGCGCCCGCAAGCCCGCGGCGGCGACCGACAATGCGTCCGATGCGTCACTCATCTATCGGCTCCTATCGTCCCACGGGCCGTGCGGCCATGCGCATCAGGCCGAGGCTTTTCTGGTACAGCGACAAAGCCGCCTCGTATTGCAGCCTGTTTTCCTGCGCGCGAACGAGCTGCTCCTCAATCACAACCGAATTGCCATTGATGGTCGTTTCACTGTCCGGCGCATCGTGCGCCTCGTACTGCCGTGAAGTGACGGACCCGCTGGCGGATCCCCGCAGTTCTGCCTGCAAGGCGCGGTGGAATTCGGCACGCGAAATGTCCTGCGGTGTGTAACCGGGCGTATTCGAATTCGCGATATTGCGTGTGAGCAAGTCATGCCGCTGGCTGTGAAAAGCCATCGACTCACGCAAGATTGCCAGTGTTGGCGCGTTGTCCAGACTCATTGTCCACTCCGGCCTGTTGAGAATGAAGCTGGGCTGTGCCGCTTAACGCCGCGTTAAGCAGGAAGGATTTGCCGGTTTGGACGTCGTGGATGCCGCCCGATACATTGCTGCCCTTGCGGTCGTGCTCGGCCTGCTCGGACTGTTTGCGCTGGGCGCCCGGCAGGGTTGGCTGACCGGGCTGATCGCCAGCCTGTCTCGCGGACAGATTTCCGGTGCCAGGCGCGAACGGCGGATGAAGGTGGTTGAAACGCTGGTGCTCGATCCGCGGCGGCGCATCGTCATCGTCGAGATCGACGGGCGGGAGCAGGCCCTGCTTTTAGGGGCGGCCGGAGAGCAGGTGCTGCCCAATTCGCCCGAGCCGGCCGAATGACGGCGCGGCGCTGGGCAGGGCTGGCTGCGATTTTTGGCCTGTTTTTGGCGATCGGCGGCGGCGCCTGGGCGGCGGCGCCCGCGGGTCCCGGTATCTCGCTGGATCTCGGCGATGAAGGCACGCTGACCGAACGCGTCCTGCAATTGATGGCGCTGCTGACGGTGTTGTCGCTGGCACCGTCGATCGTCATCATGACGACCTCCTTCGTGCGGATCGTCGTGGTCTTGTCCCTGCTGCGCACAGCCGTCGGCCTGCAGCAGAGCCCGCCAAATGCCGTCTTGATCTCGCTCGCGATCTTCCTGACCGGATTCATCATGGCACCGGTTTTCAGTCAGTCTTACGAAAACGGGATCCGGCCATTGCTCGACGGCGAAATGGAGCTGACCGAGGCGTTCGAGGCCTCCAGTGCGCCTGTGAAGACGTTCATGCTCGCACACACGCGTGAGGACGATCTGGCGCTGTTCATCGGCTTCATGGACGGCGAACCGCCCGCCAGCGCCGAGGAGACGCCGTTTCACGTCGTGGCGCCGGCCTTCATGATTTCCGAGCTGCGCCGCGCCTTCGAGATCGGCTTCCTCCTGTTCATTCCCTTCCTGATCATCGACCTGGTGGTCGCCTCGATCCTGATGTCGATGGGCATGATGATGCTGCCGCCGATCGTTATCTCGCTGCCCTTCAAGCTGATCTTCTTCGTGCTTGTGGATGGCTGGCGCCTGGTCGCGGGCTCGCTGGTCCAGAGTTTTGCGACGGTGACGCCGCCCGCCTGATCAGGCGGGATCGCCCGCCGGCTCCTCCGAAAAACGTTCCCGGAACCGGCCCATGAAGGCATCCAGCGTGTCAACGCCGGCGATCTGGCGGGCGAGATCGCCAATCCGCGTATCACCGGACGCCGCATTGCGACTGGTGAGCACCGAGAAGGCGTCGGCTTCATCGGTTTCCGCCATCATGGCGCCATAGCGCTCGGTCAGCCGGTCGATCGCGGCACGGTCCCCGGCCAGATTATAGGCAATGGCCGCGCGCAAGACGTCAGCCTGTTCATCGAGGTTCAGTGCGCCGCCCTGATTCCAGCGGTCGGCCAGCGCAGCTTCGATACGGCGGCCGGCATCGGGCCAATCCCGCCGTGCCCAGGCAACATCGGCGCGCAATCGCCGGGCGCGTTCGCTGGTATCGCGTTCGATCAGTTCCAACGCATGGTCGTGACGGCCGAGCTCCGACAGGGCTCTCGCTTCAAGAATTCGGCGCTCATCCACGAGCGTTACGGGCAAGCCGGCGACGCGTGTGGAGCGTATGACCGTGAGCGCTTCGCTTGGCCGATGGTCCATTAAAAAGATCACGGCGAGATCGGTGCCAACGCGTGCGCGCGCAGCCGGCTCACGCAAGCGTTCATTGACCTGGTGCGCCAGCAATTGGGCGGCCGGCTCGAGAAGGTCGAACGCCACCAGCCGGTCGGCCAGCCGCCGGATCATGCGGTCGCCATCGCTGCCGATCGGGGTCAAGTAGGAATGTTCATAGAACAGGGCGACCGCTTCGATCGGGTCCATGCGGTCCGCAGCCCCCTCAAGAAACAGGTCATTGAAGATCTGCGCCATTTCCTGTCCTGTCCGGCGCGCGGCGCGGGTTTCCGGGAATTGCGCGCGCGCGGTGCGCATGATGTCGAGACCTTCGCTGTACTGGCCTTCGCGGACATAAAGCTGGCCGAGCAGTGTCATGGTATCGAGCTCAGTCGTGTCGCCGCGCCAGCGCAGGCGCAGCATTTCCAGCGCTTCGACCGCTTCGTCAGGGGCGATCAGATCGTTTGCGATCTGGATCTGATAGAGCTCGAGCAAGGCCAGAGCTTCGATCTCCGGCAAGCCGGAGCGCGAGAGCGTTTCCAGGCGCTGCAAGGCATCACTGACATTGCCGTTGGCGACCGACAAACGGGCGCGAAGCCATTCGCCGCGCGCCGCGGTCAGCTCATCCGGTTCATCTTGATCCAGCAGGCGCAACAACTCGGTCGCGGCGGCGATATCATTCAGTTCCAACGCCGTTTCTGCATGCTTAACGTGAAGCCGCACGCGCCATTCCGGTGCGTAGTCGAACAGCAGTTCACGCCCCGCCGCAAAGCGGCGGCTGGCCTCTTCCCATTCTTCGCGCTGTGCCGCGATCATGGCGAGCCAGGGGGCAGACCCCGGATCGTTTCTCAATTCCGGCGCGCTGAATGCGGCATGGGCATCATCGATCCGCCCCATGGTGAGGCTTGCAACACCTGCAAGCGCGAGGGCATGCGGATCGCCCTGGACGGCCGGATCGCGATCGATCGCGACATCGATCATGCCGAGCGTTTCCGCGCCCAGCCCGTTGGCCAAAAGAAACCGCGCAAGCGCGATGCGGTCGGTCGAATTGCCGCTCGCCGCCTGCCGGTAATGGCGCGAATAATCGTCCCAGAAATCACCAGTGCCTTGCCAACGGCCAAAATCCATGAAGGACGGCGAATCCAGGCTCGGCCGGCCGGATGCCAGAACGCTGTCCGATGTCGGCGACAGGGCTAGGCCGTCGGGCCGCGCAAACACGATGACGCCATCCTGTTCCGACATCACGACATCGTCGGCGAGTATCTCCATCGCCGCACCATGGCTTGATGGCAACAGCGCCATGCCGACGAAGTCCCGGCGCGCCGGCGCGCCTTGAATGGGGCCGGAGGAGGTGATCACGGCCATGGTATCTTCGACGGCCGGATCGTCGACCCAAAGCGTTTCGCTGACCGATTCCAGCCGCAGCAAGATGCGCGCGCTGGCGCCGCGGCGGGCATCACGTTCGACCGAGATTGGCCGCGGCGGCGATTCCACGCGCTCGGACAGGATCAAGCGCCAGCTATCGCCCATTGCGACAACTTCAGCCTGGGTAGATTCCGGCACGACAATGCGCGCGGCAGTATATCCCAGCCCCCGCATCACCGTGTAGCCGATGACATGACCGCGCCGTCCGTGAGCTATCTCGTTGAGGTCGAGGTCGGCCTCGGCGTCGAAGACCACCCACACAGCCGAACCGCGGCGGAAGACCGCCGCGCCGACAGCTCCTGCCCATTGAAAATCGGCCTGAAGCTCGCCCTCAGTTTCGCTCACCGCGGCGCGGACAACTCCGCTCGGGGGTACGGGATCAGCAAAATCGACCGGGTCGTATTCAAGAGCCCCCTCCCCGGTGTCTGGCTCGGGAATCAAGTCCGTCGGATCGTCCAATTCCGGTACAGGAACGGCATCTGGCGTGATTTCGGCCGCGATCTCGGCTTCGGCGATATCCATGGCTTGGCCGCGGTCAGCAGAGTCTTCTCCTTCATTACCGGCATTTGCCTCGACGAGCGCGGTTAAGGCCGACAGGACATCCGTCGGGTTGCCTACGCCCGGCTCAAGCAGATCCACAACGATCCGCGCGCCTTCATCCCAGGCGCGGACATTGACCGCGGGCTCGACACCGATCTCGAGCACATAATCGGTTTCGCCACGCTCGCCGGAGATAGACTCCAAGAGACGCGGCGGCGACGCTCTAAGTTGCGCCAGATCCATTTCGGCCGGCTGCGAGAACGTCACCCGCGCGGTATTCCCGTCTTGGACAAGCTCGTATCCGACCTCTTCCGGCCAAACGAATTCGATACGAGTGTACTCAGCCGCCTGTCCCGACGAGACCGAGACCGGCAGGGCGGGTGGAGGCGGCGGCGGCGGCGCATTGGCCGCCGCTTCAGCGGCTTCGATTTCGGCCTGTTCGCGTGGCGAGATTATCCTTGGTGGCGGTGTCTCACCGGGAGGAACGAGGTCGATCGCCACGAGATGATATGACGCGGTCACACGCGGCTCGACCGAGCCCGCGCGCAATGCCAGCCGCAGAGCATTACCGTCGGGATCAATCCGCGCCAGGGCGATTAGATCCTCCAATTCGCCGGTGAGGCTGGCCGGGCTGCCTTCGATCGCATCGCTTAGGCGAACAACCACGACCTGGCCGGCCGCGATCTCGGCACTCGCTGTAGGCCGCTCGTCCGCAAAGGTATCGGGATAGGCAACGATGATGCGTGCGGTGCTACCGAGCCGCTCCGCCCGGAAGGTCACCGGTTCCGCGGCATACACGCTGGCGCAGACGGCCAGTCCGGTCAGGCCGGCAAGGAGGTTAGCCCTCAGGCTCAAGCCGCGCCTCCAGTTCTGCGGCGGTATCCGGCACGTCATGGCGCGCCGCTATCATTGCGGAAAGGTTCGCGGCATCGCGAATCTCCATTTCGGCCATGATCGGCCCCGCCTGGCGCGCCGTCATCCGCGAAATGATCTGGACCTGCATATCGCCGTCGAGTCTTGCAATACGCTCGGCCGCCGCGTCCGGCTCCATCTGATTGAAAATGGCGACGAGGCGATCCAGCTCGACCTCCTCCTGCTCCGACAGCGTCCCGAGCAGCGTGTCGATATCGTCGCGCAGCACGCGCAATTCAGCGATGCGTTCATCGATGCGGAGTTCGGCCGCCTGGAGCATTTGCTCGCGCGTGTCGAGCTCGCGCTCACGCTGGTCGAGCTCGGCGCGGCGATCCCTCAATGAGCGCAAAATGCGTTGCTCGGACGGGCTCAATCCGCCATTGGCAAGCCGCAGGGACAGGCTGCCTTGCGGTTCCGCCACAGTTTCGGGCGCGTCGCAGACCGGAGCGGCCAGGCTGTTTTCCGCCAGCGGTGACACGGATTCATCGGTCGCATCGTCATTCGGACCGGTGGATTCGGCGGGCGCATCATCGAGCCGCGCCGCCCAGGCATCCGCGGCATCGACGCCAAATTCGATCGCCTTGAGCGTAAACAAGCCGATGGCGAGAACCGAGGCGGTCGCAAGGAGGCGGACCGGGCGCATGGCTAGCGAACATCCTTGAGATGAGAAAAGGCCGTCTTGCGCCCGCCGTCCGGGAAATGGTCCGCAATCGATTTTCGCCGCGGGCGGGTTACAATGGATTCGGCCTGCCGGTTGCCGGCATCGACGAGCAGGCGCAGCTCGTCGGCCAGCACCTGAGCGCGCTGGACATTGCCATCCAGCTTTTCACCGCTGTCCTTGGCGGCCCGCTGCAATGCGGCGAGACTGGCACGTGCCCGTTCCGACGCCTCGTCCAGCGCAATGATCGAGGCGCGAATGCCATCCTGTCCGGAGCGCAGCGCGCGCAGCTTGGCGTCGACCCGCCAGAGCATGATCCCGGCCATCAGGACGAGCAGCGCGACCGCGCCTTCGAAGACTAGCGAAGCAAGCGTCATACGGACCTCATCAGGGCTTTTTTGGTGCGAGTTGAGAGCGGCGAGCCGAGCCGGACGGCGACGTTGTAACCGAGACGACCCATGCGCCCCTTGGTCAGCGGAACCGTCCCGCATTTCAGTTCGACCGGGCTGTCGGGGCCGGCATCGAGAAATATCGTATCGCCGACCTTCAGGTTCATGACCTTGCCGAGCGGCATCCGGATTTCATCAAGCACGGCGGCGACTTCCATTCGCGTCGACCAGAGCTCGGTCGCCAAATGGCTTTCCCAGATGTTGTCGCGACCGAATTTCTCGCCCATGAATTGCTGCAGCAGCATCTTCCGGATGGGCTCGAGCGTCGCGTAAGGCAATAGCAGCTCGACGCGCCCGCCGCGGTCTTCCATATCAACGCGCAAGCGGACCAGGATCGCGGCATTGGCAGGGCGCGCGATCGCCGCGAAGCGCGGGTTGGTCTCGATGCGCTCAAGCGCGAAATCAACTTCCGTCAACGGCTCGAAGGCAGCCTTCGCATCCTGCAGGACCACTTCGATCATGCGTTGTACCAGCGTGCGTTCGATCGTCGTATAGGGCCGGCCCTCAATACGCATCGCGCTCGTGCCGCGGCGCCCGCCCAGCAGCACATCCACGATGGAATAGATCAGGTTGGAGTCGACCGTCAGGAGGCCGTAATTGTCGAGCTGCTTGGCGCGAAAAACCGATAGGATTGCAGGCAGCGGAATCGAGTTGAGATAGTCACCGAACCGCATGGACGAGATGTTGTCCAGGCTAACTTCGACATTGTCCGACGTGAAATTGCGCAGCGAAGTCGTCATCAGCCGCACAAGGCGGTCAAAGACGATTTCCAGCATTGGCAGGCGTTCGTAAGAAACCAGCGCGGAATTGATGATCGCACGGATGCCGGATTTGTCGGCACCGTCGTCGTCGGCCATGGAAAAGCCGAGGAGGCTGTCAATTTCGTCCTGATTGAGGATCCGTTCCGGGGTGGCGGAGGATGATCCTTCCTCTCCATCCTCACCGACCATCGAATTCCATTCCTCGGAAAGCTCATCGCCCTCCGCGGCCTCGCCTTCGGCGTTTTCCGGAGCTTCGGGTTCCGGGGTCTCGGTTTCAGCTGCGTCAGCCATCTATCACCCTAGACGATCAGCAGGTTCGTGATCAGCACGCTATTGACGCGCTCTTCGCCCAGCACCAGCTGTGCGCGTCGCAAAAGCTCCATGCGGATGCGTTGCATGCCCGCACTGCCCGCCAAGTCCTCAGGCCGCAGCTCACGCAGAAAGCCCATATACTGATCGACCAGGCGACGGCCTTCGAGCGTCAGCGTTTCGCCGTCGGATTCGAGCAGGACATGACCGAGATCCTCTTCCGGCGTCTCGAAGCTGAGCGACAGCGTCAGGATGGCGTTGCCGCCGCGGGCGTCGACTATCGACACGGTGATATCAGGGAAGGAGGCGATGTAGACCTCTTCGTCATGACCGCCATTGCCCTGCCCGCCACCGTGGCCGCTGGCATCGGCCTCGCCGTGCTCACCGGCATCCGCCACCGCGTGTTCGCCGTCGCCACCGCCAGACAGCAGCAGAAAGGCCGCGGTCCCGCCGAGCAACAGGATCAGCACCGGCAAGCCAATAAACAGCGCCAGTTTCATGATGCCGGGTTTTTTCTTGCCTTCGGCCCCGTCTTCGCCGTCGCCGTCGACGTCTTCGCTCTCGATCTCTTCGTTTTCCTCGGCCATGGCCAGGCTCCGATTCCCTTACAGGTCAAGGCGATTAAGGCGCGCTCCGGTTAACGAGGCGTTTGCATTTGGGCGCCGACCGGCAATTCCTGCCCAGTCGGCGGGCGCAATCTGCCGTGGAGCCCAGTGTCAAAATGAGGTCGGCTACGCTAATGCCCTGAAATTTTTGAACATTAACCATGGCACGTTGGCTGCAAGGCGGCGGACAAGCGCTGCGAAAGACGGCGTTGCAAAACCAAACGCTCCAGAACGGACGGACCGCGCCATGGATAATGCCTTGATGATCGGGCTTTCGCGACAGCTCACGCTGCGCCGCGAAATGGAAATCACCGCGAACAATATCGCAAACGCCAACACGCCCGGCTTCCACGTCGAAACCCTGCTGATGCGCAGCCAGAATGCCGACACGGCCCGCGCACAGGACGGACCGCAACAGCTTCAATATGTCGATGCCTGGGGCGTCGGCCGCGATTTCCGCGAGGGGCCGCTGGACTTTACCGGTCGTCCACTGGATGTGGCGCTTGAGGGCGACGGCTTTTTCCAGATCGAAGGGGCCGACGGCGAAGCGCTGTATACGCGCGATGGCCGCTTCCGCCTTGACAGCGAGGGCCGCTTGTCCTCGGCCGATGGCGCACCGGTGCTCGACGATCTTGGCGCGCCGATCCTGATTGAGGCTGCGTTGGGAGAGGTGATGATCACCGAGGACGGCGCGCTGGTGCAGAACAATGCCGAGATAGCCCGCCTTGGCGTTTACCGCTTCGACGATCTGGCGCTGCTCGAAAAGTCCGGCAATGGCCGTTATGCTGCCGGCGAGGCGCAGGCCGATATCGCCGCCGATGCGACGGTGCGTCAGGGCTATGTCGAAACCTCCAACGTCCAGCCCATTCTCGAACTTACCCGCATGATCGAGACCATGCGCGCTTATGAATCCGTTTCCCGCTTCCTCTCGCAGGGCGAGGAAGCCAACCGCAAGGCGATTGAACGCCTCGGCAGAGCCTAAGGGAGTAAAGCCATGCGATCCCTCACCACCGCCGCCACGGGCATGCAGGCCCAGCAGATGAATGTCGAGGTCATCTCGAACAACATCGCCAACATGAACACGACGGCCTTTCACCGCCAGAGAGCCGAGTTTCAGGACCTCATTTATCAGAGCGTCGAGCGCATGGGCGCCTCCTCGTCTGATGCCGGCACGATCGTGCCGACCGGGGTTCAGGTCGGGCTCGGCGTGCAGGCCGCCTCGGTTTACCGGATCACCGAACAGGGCAGCCTGACGCAGACCGGCAACCGCTATGACCTCGCCATTTCCGGGCGCGGCTATTTCCGCATCCAGCTGCCCTCGGGCGAGGATGCCTATACCCGCGCCGGCAATTTCGCGGTCAGCCCGGACGGGCAGATCGTCACCACGGACGGCTTCACCGTTGCCCCCGGCATCGCCATTCCGCAAGGCGCGCGCGATATCGCGATCAACCAGCAGGGCCAGGTGCAGGCGATCATCGATGGCCAACCCGATCCGCAAGTCGTCGGCCAGCTGGAATTGTCGACCTTCTTCAACGAGGCCGGGCTGGAAGCGCGCGGCGACAATCTGTTCACCGAAACCGCCGCCTCCGGCGCCCCCACCACGGGCACCCCCGGCTCGACCGGTTTCGGCGTGGTGCGCCAGGGCTTCGTCGAGACCGCGAACGTCAATGCGGTCTCGGAAATCACCGCCCTGATCCAAGCCCAGCGGGCGTATGAAATGAACGCCCGCGTCATCTCGGCCTCGGATGAGATGATGGCCGCCAGCTCGAACCTGCGGTGAGGACGGATAGATGAAAACCCTCCTCTTCGCCCTCGCTCTCGTGCTGCTCCCGCCGCCGCAGCTCGCTTTCGCCGACGAGCCCGTCATGCTGCGAGACACGCTGCGGGTTTCGGACGCCGTCATCACGCTGGGCGATCTGTTCAATATCGACGGCGAGGCCGCCGGCGTGGTCGTCGCCCGCGCGCCGCAGCCGGGCCGCCGCACCTCGCTGGATCCGGATTATGTCCGCGGCCAGGCGCGCGAGCATGGCCTTAGCTGGGCCAATCCCAACCGGCTGCGCCGCATCAGTGTGGAGCGCGCCAGCCGCGTCATCGACACCGATATTCTCGCCGAGATGATCGCTGGCGAGCTCTTCGCCCGCGACGGAAACGAATACGACATCGCCCTGTCGGGCGCGCAGGCGATCCATGCGCCGCTGGACTCGTCCGGCCTGCCCGAGATCGTCGCCTTCGACCATGCCGCGTCGAGCGGTGTTTTCCAGGCCGAGCTGATCCCGTATGACGGCGCCGCGCCGATGCGGATAAACGGCCGCGCCTTTGCGACCATCGAGGTCCCGGTGCTGGCCCGCGCCATTCCCGCCGGTCATGTCATCGAGAACGCCGACATTGACTGGCAGGCAGTGCGCGCCGACCGCTTGCGCCAAGACGCCGTCATGCATCCCGAGCAGATGATCGGCCAGGAAGCGCGCCGCGCACTTCGCCCCGGCGAAGCCATCCGCGCCTACGATCTGCAGGCGCCGGTCATCATTGCGCGTGGAGACATTGTCAGCCTGGTGTTCACCGTGCCCGGCCTCAGTCTCACCGCCCGGGCCCGGGCGCTGGAGGATGCGGGCGCGGACGAGATCGCGCGCTTCGTCAATCTGCAATCGAACCGCACCGTGGATGCGATGGTGGAAGGCCCGGGCCGCGCCCGTGTCGTCACCGCCGGACCGTCCTGAGCCCGAACCGGAGACTCCTACAGTTTTCGGCGAACGACCTCCTACTACTACGACTACGACACAGAAAAAGACCAACAAAAACAAGACCCGCCAATTCAAGACTGGGAATAGAGCCATGATCCGCAAACTGCTTGTCATCTCCGCCGCGGCGTCGCTGGCCGCCTGTGCCACCGCTGACCGGCTGACCGAGGTCGGCTCGGTGCCGGCCCTGTCGCCGATCGAGAACCCGGCGCTTTATGCCACCGGGCCGAACACCCGCTCGCCGCATCACAACGCGCAGGGCGAATACACCGGCCAGTATACCCCGCAACACTCATACGGGGGACAAGCGCCGTCCCGGACACCGTCCCAGGCTCATCATCAGCCGCAACATCACGCCCGCGCCGGGGCGATCCCGGCCAATTACGACGCCTCGCCCACCAACTCCCTGTGGACGCCGGGCCGCCAGACCTTCTTCGGCGATCCGCGCGCCGCCAATCCGGGCGACATCCTCACCGTCTCCATCAATATCGCCGACAGCGCCAGCGTGCAGAACTCGACCAACCGCTCGCGCACCAGCGCCGAGGACAGCGACCTCACGAATTTCCTCGGCGGCGAAGCCGCGCTCTCGCAATTCTTCAACGATGCGATCGATCCGACCTCGATCGCCAGTTTCGGCTCGACCGGCTCGCACACCGGCACGGGCGCGGTCAGCCGCTCGGAATCGATCAATCTGTCGGTCGCGGCGGTGGTCACCGACCGCATGCCGAACGGCAATCTGGCGATTTCCGGACGCCAGGAGGTGCGCATCAACAACGAGGTCCGCGAGCTCCTGGTGTCGGGCGTCGTGCGCCCGCAGGACATCGCCTCGGACAATACGATCAGCCACACCCAGATCGCCGAAGCGCGCATCTCATACGGCGGCCGCGGCCATATTTCCGATGTCCAGCGCCCGCGCGTCGGCCAGGAAGTCTTCGACATTCTCTGGCCGTTCTAAGACTTTCTCCGGCCGTTTCGCGGCCGGAGTTCCCGTCCACCACCCAGTGGCGCACCTTGGCCCCTGTCGTTTCGACGGCAGGGGTTATTTTTTGTCTGACCGCCGATCTTTCGAGGGCGGCTGCGCCGCCACCTCAAGATGAGGTGGGAGCACAAGCCCACCTCATGGTGAGGTGCCGCCGAAGGCGGCCTCGAACCACGCATAGCGGATGGCCTCCGATCCTTCGAGGCTCGCTGCGCGAGCACCTCAGGATGAGGTGAGAGGGTGGCCGGGGGCTTCGTGAAAAGGAGGTAATTTTACTGCACCCTGCCCACCTCATGGTGAGGTGCTTTCCGTTAGGAAAGCCTCGAACCACGCACCGGCTAAATGCTTTCATTCAATCTTTGATTGCGTTATATCAAGCCATGCGCCGTCCACCCAAATTGATCTGGGTCTACATCCTGCGCTGCGCAGATGGCTCCTATTACACGGGCACGCATCGCGGCGAGGATATGAGCCAGCGCGTCGCAGAGCATCAGGCCGGCTGTTTTGGGGGCTACACGGCTTCGCGCCGGCCGGTCGAACTGGTCTGGGCGGACTGGAGTTTCCAGCTGGCCGATGCAGTCGCCTTCGAGCGCCAGGTCAAAGGGTGGAGCCGTGCCAAAAAGGAGGCTTTCATCGCCGGGGACTGGGAGAGTCTGAAACGGCTGTCGAAGCGGCGTGGGGGTCAGCCGAGCAGCTGACGCCAAACCTACCGACCTCATGGCGAGGTACTGCCGCAGGCAGCCTCGAACCGCGCAAAGCGGATGGTCTCCGATCTTTCGAGGGCGGCTGCGCCGCCACCTCAAGATGAGGTGGTGGATTGGCTGTGGGCTTGGCGGGGCAAAGGACCGAAAAGGACAAACCCACCTCATGGTGAGGTGCCGCCGGAGGCGGCCTCGAACCACGCAGGGCGGTTGGCCTCCGATCCTTCGAGGCTCGCTGCGCGAGCACCTCAGGATGAGGTGTTTGATTGGCAGCGATGTTGAAGACGAAGCTGGATTAGCATCAACCCACCTCATGGTGAGGTGCTGCCCGGAGGGCAGCCTCGAACAACGGACACCTTCACCCCAGATCAAAATCCACATGCAGCTGTTTCTCCGGCGCCTTTCCGCCGAGCGATTTATAGAACGCCAGCGCCGCCGCATCGTCCGGATCGACGGCGAGCCAGGCGAGTGTGCAGCCTCCGGCCCGCGCTTCCTCGAACAAGGCGCGCATCAGCGCGGTGGCGATCCCCTGGCGGCGGTGGGTGGGCGCGACTCCGATCTCCTGGATGAAGAGCTCGCCCGCCGGCTTGTCGGGATGGATTTGCCGCGTCGCGGAGACAAAGCCGACAATCGACTCGCCGTCGCGGGCAACGATCAGGTGGTTGTCGGGGTTGGCGAGGTAGTCGCGCGAGGCGTCCGCATCGATCAGGTTGTCGAACACACCGTCGGTGATGGGGGTGAGGTGGGCTTCATCGCCCGGGTGGAGGGGGTGGATTGTGAAGGGCATGGGCGGAGTTTCGCTCTTTAGCCGGGGTGCCCCGGCCAGCTTTTCCTCGACCGGGATCGGGGAACCCGAGCATCTATCGATTATGAAGAAATCGGCCCTCGGGTCGAGCCCGAGGGACGCAACGATACTGGATATCTGCATATCCCCTCGTCATCCCGTCGAAAGACGGGACCCAGTTGCGCCATTGCCACCGGCGGAGCCTGCGCTTTCCGGCCGCCATTTTCGTCGTGGCGCAGATTGCGCGCCTGTCGGCATCGCGTCTGCGTCGCTCTGGGTCCCTGCTTTCGCAGGGATGACGTTTGAGGGCGTTGCGTGGTCCACCCCTCACCCTCGAAAGCCGGCCACTCTCATGGCCGCCTTCCTCTACCCTCTCCCCTTTCTAAGGGGAGAGGGGAAGGGTGCGAAATCGCGAAGCGATGAGCATCCGGGTGAGGGGTTTGTTCCGACAAGGCAACAATTTGCCTCATTGTAGTGTGCCCGGTGACAGCCGGGCCTCGAACCACGCAGGGCGGATGGCTTCCGATCTTTCGAGGGCGGCTGCGCCGCCACCTCAAGATGAGGTAGGAGGGTGGTATTTCTGTCGCGCCGTCCGGAAACTGCACCTTACTCACCTCATGGTGAGGTGCCGCCGGAGGCGGCCTCGAACCACGCAAAGCGGATGACTTCCGATCCTTCGAGGCTCGCTGCGAGAGCACCTCAGGATGAGGTGGGAGGGTGGCAGCAACGTCACTGAACCAGGGAAGAAATATTAATCATCCCGATGCACCCGTTCGGAGCGCTCATGGCGTTCCTGGGCTTCGAGGGAGAGCGTCGCCACAGGCCGCGCGTCGAGGCGTTTCAGGCTGATCGGTTCGCCGGTTTCCTCGCAATAGCCGTAGGTGCCGTCCTCGATGCGGCGCAGGGCCGAGTCGATCTTGGAGATCAGCTTGCGCTGGCGGTCGCGGGCGCGCAGTTCCAGCGAGCGGTCGGTCTCGGTCGAGGCGCGGTCGGCAAGATCCGGCATGGTGCCGACATCATTCTGCAAGGCCTCGATCGTCGACTTGCTTTCGCGGATGATCTCGTCCTTCCAGGCCTCCAACTTGCGCCGGAAGTATTCCTGCTGCCGTTCATTCATGAACGGCTCCTTGGTCGTCGGCTTGTAACCGGATGGAAGCTCGATGGAAGAGGATGAAGCGTCCGTCTTCTTCGCCATAACGCCAACTCCCGTTTTTTCACTACCCCCACAGGCGCGCCCGCAATGACTCAAGCCGTGCGTCAAGTCAACGCAGAAGTGCTGTCCGCCGGGGTAAAATTCCTGTCAAAATCAACAAGAAATTGACCAGTATAATCGGTGTCTTAGACGTCCAGCTTGGCCAGTTCAACGGCGGCCCGTGTCTCGACCTCGTCGAGCATCTGTTCGAGGCGGGTGTCCTGTGTGGCTTCGCGCCGCGATTGCAACAGGTCCATCAGCGCGACCAGCTTGGCACGCGGAATGCCGCCTTCGAGCAGCGCCAGCTTCAGATCATCGAGCACGTCGAGCATGGAGAAGGCGCGTTCGGTCGCGCGCTTCTTGGCTTCGGTGAAATCACCGACGGACTGCAGTGCAAGGATGGCATCGACCGAGGTGAGCGCGCTGGCCCCGCTGGCCGCGCCGACACCCGGCTGCGCGCCGGCGCGCGGCGTTTCGACCGAAAAGCCCTCTCCGCCGGCCTGGCCGGTGCGGCGCTTGGACGACACGGAAGAGGTGGATCCGGGCCCTGTGACTTTCATCGTGCGGACATCCCCGATGCGCAAAATTCGAACCGGTGCCGAACGTCTTATGCTTCGGCTTAACAAGCGTTTAAGGCTGCGCCCACGCCCGGCAAATCTTGCCGCGGCGGGCGGATTTGCCGATATACACAGCTGTCGCTGTCCGGATTTCCTTATTGTTTTTAGATGTTTGTGCCTGCTGCGCAATGGCACGGAATTCGCAACTCCGTGTGCAAGACCAACAGGGGATACCCCGGAATATGCGCCGCGCCACCTATATCTTTGCCGCCCTCACCTTTGCGCTCGGCCTCGCCGTGCTGACCACGCCCGCCCATGCCAATTCGCGCATCAAAGACATCGCCGATGTCGAAGGCGTGCGCGACAACCAGCTGGTCGGTTATGGCCTGGTGGTCGGGCTCGACGGGACGGGCGACAGCCTGCGCAATGCCGCCTTCACGCGGCAATCCCTGTCGGCGATGCTGGAACGGTTCGATGTTAATACCCGCGATGCCACGCTGAACACGCGCAATACCGCCGCGGTGATCGTCACCGCGCATCTGCGCCCCTTCGCGACGCAGGGCACGCGCGTCGACATCACAGTCTCGGCGATCGGCGATGCGTCCTCGCTGCAGGGCGGCACGCTGATCGCGACACCGCTGATCGGTGCCGACGGGCAGGTCTATGCCGTCGGCCAGGGCCAGATCGCGGTCGGCGGATTTGCCGCCGAGGGCGATGGTGCCAGCGTGACGCGCGGCGTGCCGACGGCCGGCCGCATCGCGAATGGCGGGCTGGTCGAGCGCGAATTGCGCTTCGATCTCGCCAACCGCTCGGCCATCCGCCTGGCCCTGCGCAATCCGGATTTTACCACCGCACGACGCACCGCCGAGGCGATCAACGCCTATCTCGGTTCCGATGCCGCCCGCGCCGCCGACCCCGCCACGGTCGTGCTCACACGCCCCGATTATTTCGAGGGCGACATGGTCTCGCTCCTGTCCGAGGTGGAGCTGTTGCGGGTCGAGCCGGACCTGCCGGCCCGCGTCATCATCGATGAAGCCACCGGCACGATCGTGATGGGCGAGAATGTGCGGGTCTCCACCGTGGCGATCGCCCAGGGCAATCTGACGATTTCGGTCAGCGAGATGCCGGTCGCGAGCCAGCCCGCCCCGTTCTCCGATACCGGCGAGACGGTGGTCCTGCCGCGCACCAATGTCAGCGTCGAGGAAGATCTGGCGCGGCTGGGCGTGCTGGACGATGGCGTGTCGCTGTCCGACCTGGTCGACGGGCTCAACGCGCTGGGCGTCTCGCCGCGCGACATGATCGCCATCCTGCAGGCGGTTGCCGCCTCCGGCGCGCTGCAGGCCGAGATCGAGGTGCTCTAGCGGTGGACGGTTTTCTCAACCCCGATGCCCAGCTGGCCCAGGCGCTGTCGAGCGCCTCTTCGGGCCGCGAGCCCCAGCTGCGCCGTGTCGAGAACGAGGAACAGGCGCGCCAGGTTGCCGAGGAGTTCGAGGCCTTCTTCCTGTCGCAGATGATCGAAGCGATGTTCAAGGGCGTCGGCGAGAACAATCCGTTCGGCGGGGGCGCCGGCGAAGCGGCCTTTACCGGCATTCTTCACGAGGAATATGCGCGCGTCATGGCGGGCACGGGCGGGCTCGGCCTGGCCGACAATCTGACCGCCGAGATCCTGCGCTATCAGGAAGCGGAGGGCGGCTGACCATGCTGGCAGCGAACACACCGGCCGAACGCGCCGAGGCGCTGATCCTTCTGACCACGCGCCTGACCGAGCTGATCGCGAAAGAGACCGCGCTGTTCGAAGCGCACAAGCCGCTGGACGCCAAGCCCTTCCAGGATGAGAAGTCCAAGCTGGCGACGATTTACCGTCGCGAGATTGCTGCCGTGAAGCAGGACCCCGACCGGCTGGAAGCGGCGCCGGCGGCGCTGAAACAGCAGCTGAAGAGTGTCACCGCGTCCTTTACCGACGCGTTGCATGCCAATGGCCGTGCTGTTGACGCGTTGCGGGTGCTGACCGAAGGCATTGTCCGCTCGGTCGCCGATGAGGCCGCGCGCCTGCGCGACCAGGATGCCGGGTACGGGCCGGGCTCGACCCGCAAACCGTCCGCCGCGCCCGCGATTGCGGTGAACCAGCGGGCTTAGGCTGGCTGCCCTCCCAAATGTCACAAGAACGTCATCCCCGCGTAAGCGGGGACCCAGAGCGACGCTGATGCGCTGTCGTCCTGGGCACAGCTGGCGCGGCGGCGACGCTGCCGGATGGTTGGCGCAGGGCTTGATCGTTCCGAGGACGCAACTGGGTCCCTGCTTTCGCAGGGATGACGATGGTTTGCCGGGATTGCGTTGTCGGCCCCCTCGCGAGGAAGGAAAGCCAAGGTGTCCCCGCCTTACATTCCATGCTGGCCAGTCTTTCGCGCCGGGTTTTCAGCTCAAGGGTGAAACCGCGTAGCGGCGCATTCGCGCCCTTGACCGGAAAAACCGGCGCCGAAAACAATCCCGGCAAGGCATGAAAGGCTATTTGCGTCCGCCGACCTCCCGCGCATCCATCCCCTCCCCTTGATGGGGAGGGAAGACCGCGCAGCGGTCAGGGTGGGGTGAACATAAAGGCGAAAATTGCCCCCACCCCTACCCCTCCCCACCAGGGGGGGAAGGTGTCGCGATATCCCCACATTCGTCATCCCGGACAGGCGGAGCCTGATCCGGGACCCATTCCGTACCGCTGAAGTCACGGCATGGGTCCCGGGTTCGCGCCATCCCCGCATTCGCGGGGACAAGCGGCGCGCCCCGGGAAGACGAGGTGAACAGCCACAAACTCACCTCATGGTGAGGCGCCGCCGAAGGCGGCCTCGAACCACGCAAGGCGTGTGGCCTCCGATCCTTCGAGGCTCGCTTCCCCGCATTCGCGGGGACAAGCCGCGAGCACCTCAGGATGAGGTGGTGGTTTGGCCTAAACGTCGCGTCATCCGTGAATTTTGCTCCCTCCTACCTCATGGTGAGGTGCTGGCCGCAGGTCAGTTTCGAATCACCCCGCCCTTCTCCCGACACAATTTATCGTTTTACCTGCCGGTTGGGAGGACGATACATGCTGACATCAATGATGGGCGCCTTGCTGGCGCTCTCCGCCGCGGACTGCCCCAGCGATGTAGCGGCTTCTGTAGATCTGGCGGAGATTGCCGAGCGCTCCGGTGCTAGCGAAGCGCACGCCTTGGAAGTCGCGGATGCGCTGACGGCCTTGAGCTTTGACGGCGTACAACCGACGAATTCGACAGAAATGTTTCTGTGGTACCGGCAGCACGCGGTGAACCCGACGGCCGATTGCCTGCTTTTGCTGGTCGCGCAGGAACAATATGTGCGGAACTGGCTAAGCGCTGTCTCGCGCCCCGACAGTTCGGTTCAGCCGACGGATCAACAGCGCGCGATGATGGTGCTCATGATGTCGGCGCTCGATCGCCGCAATCGCGAATGGCTGCGGCCGGTGGTGGAGCGGCAGGGATGGTTCCTGAATTCCGAATACGGCCCGGGCGCCGCCAGCGCGGCCTTCCTGATTGTTCAACACGCCGATCACGATCTCGACTTCCAGCGCGAGATGCTGACCCTGCTCGAACCGATCGCAGCGGCAGGAGAGATGCGGGCGTCCAGCTATGCCATGCTCACCGATCGGGTCGCGGTAAATTCCGGCGAGCCGCAGCTATACGGGTCACAGGGCCGGTGTGTCGGACCGGGCAAGTGGGAAGCACGCGCCTATACCGGCACGTTCGAGGAGATGGATGCGCGGCGCGAAGGCGTCGGCCTGGAGCATCACGCCGCCTACGTGTCGCGAATATCCGAGCGCTGCACGCAGGATCAAAGGTATTGAGCCAATCGCAACGCCGCCACGCCTGCCCCAGCCTGCGGCGTTGACAATGGGGACCGCCCGGAGAGTTTGACCGGTCACAGGTCTATTATTGGCAGCCAATCCCACATATACATTGAAGCCACAAGCAGCCGCGAGGAGGTGATCGAATGTCTTTGACCCAGACGGCACCAGCCAGAACCGGTATGGCATTCAGGACGTTGAATTCACTTCCATCGTTCAGCTAGTCCCTGCTTGATCAACCTGTTCCGGTTTCGGCCCCGTGCCTGAATTCGAAAAGGCCGCTTGGCGCGGTCTTTCCCTCAGAAAATCATTGATTGTCCGCAAAATGTGAATGTGCGGCACGGAGATATTTATGACCCGAATTCAACGGATTACCCCAGGCCTGCTTACCCCCTATCTCGACTTTTTCGATAATCGGGCGTTTGGCGACAATGCCGACTGGTCGGGGTGTTATTGCAACTGCCTTTACGCGGATCATTGCGAAAAACCCTGGAAAGACCGCGCGCCCGCGGAGAACCGGGCAGCGGTGCAAGCGCGAATCTTGCGAAGTGAAATGGGCGGCTACCTTGCTTTTGATGGAGAAAGAGCCGTTGGCTGGTGCGGAGCGGCGCCGATGAATTCTGTTCCGGCCTTCGATGAAGACGAGGAAGCGGATCGCGACAGGATCGGCGTGATCTATTGCTTCGTTGTCGATCCAGCCTGGCGGAGGAAGGGCGTGGCCCGGGCCTTACTACGGACTGTTTGTGACGACTTCCGCACGCAAGGACTGGTGATCGCGGAAGGCAATCCGCGGCCGAAGGCGAAAAGCGCAGCGGATCTTCATTTCGGCCCGCTTCCCCTTTTCCTGTCGGAAGGCTTTACCCATCACCGATACGATCCGGAGGATGGATCGGTCTATGTTCGCAAGGCGCTTTAGCCCCCTCACCCGATTGCTCATCACCTTGCACCACAGGGCAAGACCATTCGGGATGATTGGCCTTTCGTCATCCCTGACAGGCGCAGCCTGATCGGGGACCTATGTCGGACCGCTGAAGTCACGGCATGGGTCCCGGATTCGCGCCATCCCCGCTTTCGCGGGGACAAGCGGCGCGCCCCGGGATGACGATCTGAACAGCCACAAACCCACCTCATGGTGAGGCGCCGCCGAAGGCGGCCTCGAACCACGCAGGGCGGATGGCCTCCGATCTTTCGAGGGCGGCTACGCCGCCACTTCAAGATGAGGTAGGAGGGTGATATTTCTGTCGCGCCGTCCGGAAACTGCACCTTACTCACCTCATGGTGAGGTGCCGCCGCAGGCGGCCTCGAACCACGCAGGGCGGATGGCCTCCATATCTTTCGAGGGCGGCTGCGCCGCCACCTCAAGATGAGGTGGTTTATTACAATCCAGGGGTTTCCAAGTGGATCAGAAAAACGCCGTCGCGTTGGATCCGCCACCGGCTTGGAGCCTGGCAAGGCCGGCGGAATAATTCGCGATCTGGGCGGTCATGTAAGCCGGGACGGCCCCGCCCCTATTCCCCTTGCCCTCGCCATTCAGCAGGTCTTTCAGCGCCTGCGGCGTGGTGAGGTCGCGATACGCGCGCTGAACCGCATTCATCGCGTCTTCCAGCGCTTTCAACGTCGCCGCGGCGCGATCCTTGCTGGCCAGCGACATGTCATTGCCGAACTCAAGCGCGAAAACCTTCGGTGCGGCAGACGTCTTGTCGCGGTCTAAAAAGCTCTCCTTGCCGGTGACGGCACCGGCCGTCAGGCCGAGGCCTTGCAGCGCGTCGCGGCCGTCGGCGCCGGCGAACAATTCGATCGTGACATTCGCTTTCGGCGTGATGCGCAACACATCGCCCGCCGCGGAACGGCGCACATCGGACGATCCGTCGAGCACCAAAGCCGCGTTGATCTTGAAGGTCAGCGCGCGCAGCGTGTCGTCATTGTCGATGGTGATTTTCTTGCGGCGGCCGCCATCGACCGAAATGTAGAAATGATCGCCCTCGCGCACCGAGGTCCGGTCGGTCACGACGCGCGTATCGGCATAGGCGAGCGTGCCCGACGGCAGGCCAAGATCGTCGAGAATGCTGTCGCCATTGGCGTCGACAACCAGGCTGTTGGCTTGGGAAATACCGCCACGGCCGGAGATCTGGGTAGTGAAATTGGCCGCGCCCGTTGCGGCATCCAGCGAGGCCGCGAAGGCGTTGCGGGTGCCGTTCTGGGTCGCGCCGGACAATTCGCCCGTTGTCTTGCCGGCAATATAGACATTGCCCGCGGAGACCTGGACGGAGGCCGCGCTGTCATCGGCACTGGAGCCGACGAATTGCGTCCATTGCGTCGTGGGCGTGGCCCCGTCGGTGAGCTTGACGACGACCGCATCGCGGCCGCCGGAATGCGCGGTCAGCGGAGCGGACGGCGCGAAGCCGGACCCGGCCGAGCCCGCGAAATAGATGTCATTGCCATCGACGGTCAGCCCGCCGATCGCGCCATCTTCGAGATCGCCGAGATCGACCTGCCAGGTTGCCGCGCTGACGCCATCTGCCGTGTCGAACTTTCGCAACACGGCGCGCCCGTCCTCATTGCTGGCGACCAGCAGGCCGCCATCGGCCGCGATCGCGACCGCCTGCGCGCGCTCATCGCCGGTGTCTCCGATGCGCCGCGTCCAGGACAGCGTCCCGTCGCTGGCATAGGCACGGACATAGCCGTCCGAAGCGCCGCCTTCATGGTTCTGACCGCCGAAGGCCGAACCGGCCTGGCCGGCGACAAAGATCGACCCGTCCGCTGCGACCGTCACGGCAGCCGGGCTGTCATCGGCGGTCCCGCCGAAGCGCTTGAGCCATTGCTCCACACCGGCGGCATCGAACTTGGCGACGAAGCTGTCGGTGCCGCCGACGCTGGTGGTGTCGCCGAGCAGGCCTGTGACCGTGCCAGCGACGACAATTTCGCCATTGGAATCGACGGTGAGCGAGGCGCCGGCGGCCTCGCTGGCCGCGCCAAGCGTGCGGGTCCAGACGATCTTGCCGGTGGAATCGAGTTTCTGGAGAACGAGATCGCTTTCGCCCTTCACGACCCGGCCGCCGATATTCGCGCCGGTCTCGCCCAACACGTAAAGCCCGCCATCCGCCCCCAGCGCGGAGGCTTTCAATTCCAGCGGATTGGCCGTGGCCGATGTGCTCTCTTCGCCGTCATCGTCGACGGTTGTCACTTCGTCCGGGCTGGCCTCCAGCCGTCGGGTGAATTCCGTGGCCGGCGTGCCCGAGGCGAGATCGGTCAGCTTGACCACCTGACCGCCCGCATCGTCACCGATGCCGGACGTGCCCGCCAGATAGACGGCCGGGGCGGCGGAGGCGGCCGAGAAGGTGATGACCTCGGTCGAAGCGCCCTTGATCTTGAAGCCGAAATCATTGCCCTGGACAACGCCGTTCTCGTCCTCCTCGCCAATCTTCACGCGCTCGAAGCGCGAGATCATGCCGGCGGCTTCGAGCTCGGCATTGATATGGGCGGCGATGTTGTCGAGATTGCGCGTCGTGCCGCCCATGTCCGCGAGATCGATCGCGACATTGGTGGTGGTGCCGGACTTCTTCACCGCGATGGTGAACTGGACGGTGCCGGTCAGGCTGGCGACCTCGGCGTCGAAATCGCCGGAATGGATGATTCCGGTGGTGTATTCGGACAGGCCGCGCGAGATCGCGACATCCGCCTCGGCCTTCGACAATTCCTCGCCCTTGAGAACGGTCACGCCCTCCAGATCTGTGTTCTGGAAGAAGTCGTCGAGCTGGCCGACGCCCTCAAGAAAGCGGCGGTTGAGGAAATCGCGGCGCGAGTCGATGGTCGTCTTGTCCGCCGCCTCCTCGGCCAGCGCATACATGCGGCGCAGGCCCTGATGCATGGAAAACAGCGTCTTGATATCGTCCGAGGCATCGGTCGCGGAAAACTCGGCCAGGGTGGAATCGAAGAACCGGCCGGTCGCCAGCACCTTGCGGCTGACTTCGTCGAGCCCGGTGATCTCGCCGCGCACATCCCAGGGCGGCAGGACGTCATTTCCCTGACGCGCGGCCGGATTGGCGCCCGCGGACGACACGCCCGAGGGCTGCGGCGCCAATCCCGCGAGCCGGGTCGCCGTTTTGGCCTGATACCACCCGGTCAGGGCGGTAAAATCGAAAGGCGTGATATTCACGCGCGGCACTCCTGCCTGATGACCCGGAATCATCGCGCCCGGAGGTGAGGAATTCGTTTATTTTAAAGGTAAATGGGAAGGATTTCGCGATCAGAATTTGTGGTCAATTCCGGCATCTTTCATGATCGCATTCGCTGTGTGGCGGCTTTTCGCGGAGCGCGGAACAAGCACTCTCGTCCCGTCCGGAGCCATCCATTTTTCGTGACTGCCCTTTCCGCCTTTGCCGCGGCGGAAGCCGGCGCGTTTCAACTGCGCGATGATTTCCTTGTAGAAACCCTCGGGCATGATCTGAAATCAGATCGTCGCAGCGGCACCATCCGGTCGTTGCCAGATAATGCCGGGAAACAGCTTCTCGGAAAACAGCGATTCCAGCGATTGGCGCGCGAGCTTCGGCTTGATGTGGTTCTCGAATACAAGCTCCCGCGCATGATCGAAGATCACGCGTTCGAATTCCTCCAGCGTGTCCGCTTCGATATGCAAGCCCTTGATATCGCTATCTGATACAAAAACTTTTGCTTCGTCATCCCACAGGGCGCGAACAAAGAAAGTGCTTTTCGGTTTTCGCGCCATGCCTCAGCTCCCGGGCGAATCTGTTGACGGACCTTGGCTCGTGCCGGTCCGTCACTTCACCCCTAAATTTAGGCATTTCGCCAGAGGGCCGCAACTCGCCCGCTAAGCCGCCACACTCAACGCCAGCGGCGGGGTTGAAAACTCCGCCGTCCCGACCGTCTCCTCGGCGTGGGCGAGCGATGCGTTGAGCCGGGAAATATCCGGCCGGCGCAGGCACAGCGCCGCGAGTTCCGCTGCGGTAACGGTAGCGGCCCTTTCGCCGAGCTCAGCATAGACGGCCGCGCAGAAGTCCAGATCGGCCGGTTCTTCCAGTGTCCAGCGGAGGTTTTCCAGCCCGTTACCCGGCCCCGACAAAGCGACGCGGCGCATGCGCGGATGGGTGCGGATCCACCCGGTGACCGACTGACGGTCGAAGGGTTTGGTGGCATTGCGATCGGCCTCGTGCAGGACATGGGCCGGAAAAGCTTCGCACTGAAGCCCGTCGGGAAACTTCAAGGGCATGTTATTGCACGCGAAATCGGCATGCGTGTCGTCCAGCAGGTGGACCACGCGGCTGCAGATTTGCGGATCGATGAAGGGATGATGTCCGGAGACGCGGACGATGGTTTCGGCGCCGGAATCCCGGACCGCACGGGCGATGCGCGCCAGCACGTCCTCTTCCGGTCCGCGTGTGACCATGTAGCCAGCCTCGGCCGCTTCTTCGGCGATTTCATCATTTTCGGAACTGTCCGGCACCGCGGCCAGGACGAGCTCCGCCCCCCCGATCCGGCGGCAACGATCCATACAGCGTAAAAGCGCGCTGCGCTCGCCCATGGATTCCAGCACTTTCAACGGAATTCGGGAGGATGCGGCGCGAGCCTGCACAATGACTGCGAGCGTCATGGCCATCTCCCTTATCGGTACCGAAATGATCGCGCTTTCCGCCTAACGGCGCGTTAACCGGCGCACCCAAATGTTTAACGAAATCGATTCGTCAGGTGCGCCATGGCCACGCTCGCAACGCTTTCCTCCGCCGATATTGAAGGCCTGTTTTCCGGGCGCGATTTCCGCGAGCCGCGGATCGACCTGAATGACAAGACAATTCTTGTGACCGGCGGGACGGGATCCTTCGGACGGCGCTTCGTGAAGACGGTTCTGGACGACTACCGTCCGCGCAAGCTGATCGTGTTTTCGCGCGACGAGCTGAAGCAATACGAGATGGCACAAGAGCTCTCGCCCGCCGAGCATCCCTGCCTGCGCTATTTCATCGGCGATGTGCGCGACGAGACGCGCCTCGACATGGCGATGCGCGATGTCGATGTGGTGGTGCACGCAGCGGCGCTGAAGCATGTGCCGATCGCGGAGTACAACCCGTTCGAATGCATCAAGACCAATGTGATGGGCGCGGAAAACGTTGTGCGCGCTGCCATCAAGCGGGGTGTGAAGCGCGTGGTCGCGCTGTCCACCGACAAGGCGGCGAGCCCGATCAATCTTTATGGCGCCTCGAAGCTGGCCTCGGACAAGATTTTCACGGCGGCCCAGAATATGGGCGGGCGCAACGGGCCGGTGTTCTGCGTGGTGCGCTACGGCAATGTCATCGGATCGCGGGGCTCGGTCGTGCCCTTCTTCAAGAAGCTGATCGATGACGGTGCGGCGGAATTGCCGATCACTGATGCGCGGATGACGCGTTTCTGGATCACGCTCGACCAGGGCGTGAACTTCGTCCTGTCCAGCCTGAAAATGGCCAAGGGCGGCGAGGTCTTCGTGCCGAAAATCGCGTCGATGCCGATCACCGAGCTGGCGCATGCGATGGCGCCGGACTTGCCGCACAAGATCATCGGCATCCGGCCGGGTGAGAAGCTTCACGAGGTCATGGTGACGGCGGACGATGCCCGGCAGACGGTGGAACTGGGCGATCGCTATGCGATATTGCCGGCGCTGGAGGCGGAAATGCGGGTGCGTTATCTCGCGGACGGAGCCAAAGCCGTTGCGGGCGATTTTGCCTATGCCTCGGATAACAATCCGGAAATCATGGATGCGCGGGCGCTTCAGGGGCTGGTAGAACAGCGTCTGAAGGCGTTGCGGGCTTAGCCGTGCCCGGCTCCGGGCCTTTCGCCAATTTTGAACGCGACGGGTTCGCGCGGGTGCGGGATCCCAGGATTGCAGACGCCAAGACCCGTCTTCGCGACGCGCTGATCGAGCACGCGCAATTCATCGCGCAGCGCATTCTGCCGGCCGGAGTTTTTGACGATGTGCCGCGCGATAAAGGGTTCGATGCGTTTCTCGATGCGGTGTATGCGGTGGAAACGGACCAGGCGGTAACGCGCGCCTTCTATGAGGTCTTTCCCAGCCTAACCCCGGTGATCGCGCTAATTGACCTGCCGGTGGTTCGCGACCTTTTGGCCGAGGCCGGGCTTGAAAAGCCGGTGGCCGGGACGCTGCCACTAATCCGACTCGACCGGCCTGGCGATAGGCGCTTTGCGACACCGGCGCACCAAGACAGCTGGTATTCACTGATGTCGCCCAATGCGGTGACGAACTGGACCCCGCTGTGCGAGATGACGGATGATATGGGGCCGCTGCGCGTGGTGCCGGGAAGTCATGCTGGCGGCGTGAAACCGTTCAAGCCGTATGACTCCGGGCATGAATGGTTCGAAGCGTCGGATGTGATCCCTGACGAACGGCTGGTGCCGATCCAGGTCGGCCATGACGAGGTACTGATCTTCAATCAGTCGCTCATTCACAAGAGCGGTCTCAATGCCTCGGATCGTGTACGGATTTCCGTCCAGCTTCGCTATAACGACCTGGCGACGGCAGATGCACTGACCTCGACCTATACGGCCAGCCTGTCGCGCTACGTGCTGGAGCAACAGAAAGCCCGGCTCGATGCCCGCAACGTCTAGCCCGCGCCCTCTCCGTAAAGCCGAGTGGCGCCGCTCAGCCTGTGATCTGTGCGGCTCGGATGCGGCGGTTATCCTCGGTAAGCGAGCCGTGACCGTGCGCGGACGGACGACGGATTTCCGCATGGAATTTGTCGATGCCGCCTGCCGCCAATGCGGTTTCGTCTTCGCGCTCAACCGCCCGGATAGCGCCTTCCTGATGGATTATTACCGCGACGCGCATATCGGCCATCGCGGCGGCGAATTGCACTTTGATGGCCAAGTACGGCGGGCCGCTGTTGCCGCACGTCTGCCGGCGGGTGGGCGGATCATTGAGATCGGCGCCAATGACGGGGCGTTTTGTGCGGAGCTTACCAAGGCCGGCTTCGATGCGTTCGGATTCGACCCGGTCGAAGCCGACGAGGCTGCCAGTGTCGAAAAAGGCTTCCTCGAAGTCGGTGTGGCGCCGGTCGCCCCGCAATCGGCCGACGCGGTGATCGCCTATTATGTGCTGGAGCACGTGATCGGGGCCGGCGACTGGCTGCGTTCGGCGCTGGCGCTGTTGAAAGATGGCGGTGTGTTGATCCTGGAGGTGCCGGACTATTCAACGCATCCGCAGGACTCGCTCAATGTCGAGCACTTGCTGCACTTCACGCCGGAGACCTTACGGGAGCTTCTGGAGCAACACGGGCTCGACGTTGAAAATGCTGGCGATCTGGTGCCGACCGTCGCTTATGGGCAGGCGATTGCCGCGCGGCTGGTCGATCGCGCACGGGCTGAGGCGCCGCGGCCACCGTCCCGGGATTATCTGGCAGGTGCGGCGGCGCGCCTTGAACAGGCGAAATCCGCTTATGCCGAGGCCAAGGCTGATCGCGACCGGCGGCAACAGGCCGCAGGAAGCGCGGCGGAGCTGGCGCGGACCGCCGATCCGTCAGGACAGGCATCAGTGTTTATCTGGGGCGCGAATGAGTATGCCGAGCGCGCCGCGCCGCTACTCGTGCCGGACTTCCATAACGTCTTCGTCGCCGACAAATCGGCGAGCAAGATCGGCTCGCCGTTTCCGGGCGTTTCCGCCGCGATTGTCCACCCGGAAACAGCCGCGACCGCGGCGCGGCGCATTTTCCTGTTGTGCTCGCCGAACTGGAACCGGCAGATCGCGGCCGAGATCGCCGAGCGGGGCTGGGAGGCGCTGGCGCTGATTGATGCAGTGACAGGTGAGCGCCTCGCCTTGTCCCGTCATCCCGGACAGGCGGAGCCTGATCCGGGACCCATGCCGGGCGGTTGAATTCACGGAATGGGTCCCGGGTTCTCGCTGACGCTCGCCCCGGGATGACGAATAAAGAGAGCAAGATTTCCCTCCTCACGAGGGGGAGGGAAAGTGTTTGACCAGCGATCCACAAATCTGGCCTCCCTCCGGCTTGACCGGAGGGCCTCCAAGAGCGCCGCAATCCTGTTCGAGACCCTCCGATTAGATCGCCCGCACAGCGGAACTCATCCCGCTGCGGCGTGATCAAATCACAGCCCGCCTATGCGAGGTTGCGCATCTTATCGCGTCGCTGGCAGGAAAGCGCTTTCTGGGAGGCTGTTTCTTTTCACAACAAGCCAGACGCACAGAACAAGCTCTGCCCCCGCCATGATCAACATGATCAACAACGCGACCGCCCCAGACCATTCGATATCCACGAAAAACAGGATGTAGGTAAAAGAGGCCAACACCAGAAACATTCCAATGACCTTTGGAATATATCCTGACTTTATTACGGAATAGCCGAGCACAAGAACATGCAATGCAAACAAGACATATCCCACCGATTTTATTGCGGCATAGCCGTACGCATCGATAATCTCGAAAAGCAGAGCGAGCACACCAACTATCAGGACGCCCGCATACAAAACGCGGAGCGCGCTCGTTATTCCTGCCAGAGTCTTGTTGGACACGCGAAGCACAATAAAAAGGCCCAGACCAATGATTGTGTCGAGGCCGAGCACTATCAAATAGCCGATTGACGCAAACCAGAACGAAACCGGATTATTTTCAATGTCGCTGGCTAGCGCTTCGGTATTTCCCGGCACAACAAAATTGGCCAGCAGAAAATCATCGACCAATGTGACAAGTAACACCGAAACCACAAAAGCGGTCCCGACGATTAGGGCCGCTCGGCTCGGGGGTGTACTGACCATTGGATTCTTCAATTGTGGCGGTCCTCAATAGCCTTCATCATTTCCCCCAGCCTCACCGCTTCTCCAGCAAGAACCATGTCCCGTCATCGGACCAGGAAATCGGGTCGCGGTGATAAAAGAAGCCGTAGTCCTTGAGTTCCAGCCGTCCCTTGAACCGGTCGAGCATCTCGCCGGCCCAGTCGCGCTTGAAGAGGCGGCCTTCATGGCCGCGGTAATTCACCTCGACAGGCGTCGGATTGTAGTATTCGAACAGGAGGATGTGGCGGTTGGAGGCGTTGAACAGCACGTCATAGACCTGCCCCAGCACCTCCGGATTGAGGTGGATCAGGACACCGCAAATCATGGTCAGGTCATGGGTCCGCGACGGTGTGTAATCGAGCACGGATGCGGTTTCGACCTTGGCAATGCCGAGCGCGTTCGCCTGCTTGGCGGATTCAGCATTGATCTCGATGGCCGACAGTTCGGTGGCGGGCGACACATTCTTCAGCGCCACCAGGTTGAGGCCGATATTGCAGCCGATCTCGAAGGCCGATCCGACCGGCGCGGCCCTGCGCAACATGCGCGCCATGCAGGCGGTCCGCGCCGCGACGAGGTCCGGTTTGAGGGCGCAACGCTCGCGGTAATCGTCGCCGAATTGCCCGGCCCAGAAGGCTTCCTGTTCGGTTTTGTAGCTCATGTCGTCTTCCTTGCGGCATGGAGGCGCTCGGCAAACGCCCAGTCGTCTTCGGTATCGATGTCGATGGCCTTCAGGCGATCGAGCAAAAAGGGTCGGAATTTCAGCGGCGCTGCGCCATCGATCTCGGCCATCAGGGCGGGTGCCGCAAAGACCGCGAACGCGCCGGCATCGCGATAGGCGGGCGTCAGATCCTGTGTGCGGGTGCCGAATTTCGCTTCGTTGGCGGTTCTCAGGAGCCCGTCTTTTTCAAGGAAGAGCTTTTCGATCGGCGAGCCGACCTCGGCCACGGCGAGCACGGGATGGTCGCGATCGCCCTCGAAGTCCGCGACGGCCGCCGCGATGTCCTGCGGTTCAACGAAGAAAGCCGTGGCGTAGAGCACAGCGGCGGTGTCGAAACGCTCGCCGCGGTGCTCATATTCGCTCAGCGTCCAGCCCATAACCGAACGGATCGGGGTGTGATCATCGGCGATGTCCGGATCGCGCCGGAAGTCCGGCGGATGACCCGCTTGTGCCGCCACTGTGGCGATCTCGTCATCGTCGGTCGAGACGTGGAGGGTGTCGAACAATCCGGTCGCCTCGGCGGCTCTCAGGATGTGGGTGAGCGCCGGCTGGCCCGCGAAGGGCCGGATATTCTTGCGCGGAATGCGCTTGGAACCGCCGCGCGCCGGCAGGATGGCGATGCGTTTCATGGCGCGATCCCTGTACGCAATATGTCGCCCGCTCGCGGCCCCTCATTCACGAGGAGATCGAGCGCCGACAGATTGGGTTCGAACGCACCGTGGAGCTGGGTGTATTCGGGATGGGCGTAGTCGAAATATTCCAGCGCGATGCCGGCCGTGTCGAAGGCGTCGCTGGCCTCGAGATAGGCTTTCGAACCGGGCGGTGAGAGATAATCGGTGACGCCCTGCGCCTGGCAGAGTGCGACGAGGCGGTCGACCTTCGCCGAATTGACCGGGGTCGCCGAGGCACGGACTGTAGGCGTCGTGATGCCGAATTCACCGGCCATCCAGTCGATAAGCGCGAGATTGAGATCGCAGAGGCGGTGATGCCCGGACGTCATGATGTTCTGCAGGAACGGCAGATGGCGGTCGGCATAGGGCGCCTTGGCGAAATTCATCTCGATCGTCCGCCACAGCGAATCCGGAAATTTCGCATCGGGCTGGATCTCGGCATCCGCGATGGATTGCTCGCGGCGGCCCTTGGTGAGCACCGGCACGGTCAGCCAGAGCGGGCCATTGGGCGTCTTGATGCGGTTGCGCTGCTGCCAGGAGCGCTTGTCGAACTGCACATCATCCAGAAAGACAAAGAGATCGACGGCGTCCATCAGCGCAAAGTAGCCGCACCAGGGCAGGAAGGTCGGCTGCATGATGGCGGCGCGCTTTGGCGCGGGAGCGGCAGCCGGCCTCATTCTTCGATCGCGGCGAGGACGCCGCCCTTCCCGTAATCATTGCCATTGTAAAAGACGATGCGCTGACCTCCGTGAGACAGGACAATGGCGTATTCGACCATGTCGCTATCCTCGCCATCGCCGGGTTCGAGCCCCGGCGGATCGGTGCGCGTCCAGTTGAGCCCGTCGGACGAGACCGCTTCGCGCAATCGATACGCCTCGCCCTTGGCCGCAAACCACATGCGCCAAGTCTCGCCATCATGCCAGACATAGGGGCGCGCCAGCGCGTTCTCGCCGGGTTCGAAATCAATGGCGACCCGCCCGTCGCGCTGCCAGTCGAGCCCGTCCTTCGAGCTTGCGATCTGGATGTTGTAACGCGGCAGGTCGGGATGCACCCATTCGACGCCGGCAACGTAGTACATGCGCCAGGCAATAGGGGTTCGCACCACCCATGGCGCGGTGTTGATGTAAGGATTGACGCGATTGCGCTCGAGGATCGGGGCTTGCGACCAGCGCTCGAATGAGGTGGCCGTGCCCGCGCGGATGGCCAGCCCGCCATAAAGGTCCATGCGCGTCGTGCCGCCCGGCTTGAAGCCGATATAGTAAAGCCGCGTTTCGTCGCCTGTATTGATGACGCAGGACGGCAGGACGCCATTATCATCGAATGTTCCGAGCGCTCCCGGCGCCAGTGCCGGTTGTGCGGCGCGATCGATCTCCACGTCAGGCTTCTCGAGGTCGATCAGCGACCAGCCAATGTGCGACTGGTTTTGATCATTCCGCCCGCCCCACCAGATGCGCCACAGCGAACCGTCGACCTGTTCGGGGGTCGGCAGCATGGCATGGGTACGCCCCCACCGGGTGTCGGGATCCGGCCGGATCACGGTGCCGAGCTTGCGCCAGCTAGTCATCGAGGCCGAAATAATTGTTGCGGATCTTGCGGCCCTTCGGATCGTCAGGCCCGAAGACGGTGGCCGGCGCGCCAAGCACGACCGAACCCGCCTCGACATCCCTGGTCAGGCTGGCATCCATGGCGATGAAGGCCTCGTCGCCGACGTTCAGAAAATCCCTTAGCGTCGCATTGACGCCGAAGAAGCAACGCTCGCCGATCCGGCAATGACCGGAAACGACGACGTGCGACGCGAAATAGGTGTGGCTGCCGATATGGGTGCCATGGCCAATATGATTGCCCGACCAGAGCATGACATTATCGCCCAGACACACGGTCGGCTGAAGGGTCTGGTTTTCGAGAATGAAGCAATTCTCGCCCATGACGAGGTCCGGCCAGACCGCCGACTTCGAACAGATATAGTTCGTAAGCGAATAACCAGCCGCCTTGGCCTGTTCGAACTTGGCCTGACGCAGCCGGTTGAGCTTCCTATAGGACAGCGCGACATGCATGCCGCAGCGGCCGGGCGGGAAGCGCTCCTGCACCTCCGACCAGGGCAGCAGGGGCAAGCCCTTGAAACTGTCGGTCTCGACATACTCATCGTCGACGGTGAAGGCGACGATCTCGTGGTCAGAATCGTGCGTGAAATAGTAGTGCGCCAGCTCGGCGATTTCCGCCGATCCGAAGATCACCAGTTCGCGTTTAGCGCTCATCGACCGCCTCCCAGGTGACGGGCTCATGCGCGGGGATCGCGGTTTTCGCTACGGCGCCGAACAGGCGTTCAAACTCGCGGGCGGCAATGCCCTTACGCGCCCGGATCGCCTTCACATTGTCCGGACCGATGGATTCGCCCGCCGCAATGTCCCGGGTCGCATAGAAATGCCGGCGGTAGATCGGCGACTTTGTCTCGGCCTCCTTCATCCCGAATTGCGGTCCGCCGAGTGCGTCATGCGCATCGCGCACCGTCTCGCAAAGGCGCTGGAGTTCGGGCGGCTCGATGGCGAAAGAGGAATCCGGCCCACCCGCGGTGCGATCGAGCACGAAGTGCTTCTCGATGATGGCGGCGCCCAGGCTCGCCGCGACAATCGGTGCGGTGATGTCCAGCGTGTGGTCGGAAAATCCGATCGGCACCGGAAACCGGTCCCGCATCGCGGTGATGTTGCGCATATTCGCGCTGTCAATCGGTGCGGGATAGGCGCTGACGCAATGAAGGAGGGCATAGTTGCGCACCCCCTCGCCTTCGAGAAACGACACCGTGTCGTCGATCTCGTCGAGTGTGGCGGTGCCGGTCGACAGGATCAGCGGTTTGCCGGTTCGCGCCGCATGGCGGATCAGCGGCCAGTCCGTGAACTCGTTCGACGCAATCTTGTGAGCCGGCGCTTCGAGCCGTTCCAGAAGGTCGACGGCATCATTGTCGAAGGGCGAGGAAAATACCGTAATGCCGCGGGTGCGGCCGTGATCGAAAAGCGCCGGAAACCACTCATACGGCGTCGCGGCTTCCTCATAGAGTCGATGCAGATTCCAGCCGGCCCAGGTGCCGGTCGTGATCTGAAAATCGGGCTTGTCGCTCGGCAGTGTCAGACTGTCCGCCGTATAGGTCTGGAACTTCACCGCATCGGCACCGCAAGCGGCAGCCACGTCGATCATTTCCAGTGCCTTGGCCAAATCCTTGTTATGATTGCCGGAAACCTCCGCGATAATGTAGGGCGGCTGGCCGTCGCCGATCTGGCGGCCGGCAATCTCGAAGGCAGCTCGGGGCGATTGGGCGTGGCGGGTCATCGATTGTGTCCAAGACTGGCCGTCACTGTTCCGCGATTCGCCTTAACGATTACTCGCCAAGATGTGTCCGCAGGGCGAGCGCCAGACGGTGCGCACCCCGGCCATCAATCGGCGGCGGTGCTTCCGGTATTTGCTCAAGCGCATTCTGTACGGCGCGCTGCAGGGCCAATGTCAGATCCGGCTGTCCCACGGTCAGCCGTTCGGCCAGGCCGGCCTCGACAAAGGCCGATTGCGCCGCATCGAATTCCTCGCCGGGGCTCAGGATCACCGCCGGCGTTTGCGTGGCCACCGCCTCATACTTGACAAGGCCCGGCCCGATCAGCGCAACGCGCGATCGCATGAATAGCGGATGCAAGGAGGACGGCGCACTTACGGCTTCACCGCCGAGCTGTACAACCCCGGTCTCAATCGCCGCAGCGCGGGCTTCGGCGATGCCGCCACCGATGGCCACCAGCAGGCGCGGACCGAACGGGCCGAGCGCGGCCAGCGCAATCTCGGTGAGTTGCCAGGGATCGGAGCCGGACATCATGACGAGCAGCCGGTCCCGCGTCTCCAGCGGCGTGGGCGGCGCACCGTATTCCGGCGCCAGAACGGCATACGCAGCGCCCACCAGATGTGGGATTTGATAAGATTGATCCGCCGTCGCGCCGAGATAAGGCGTCACGAGGAGATCGGGCGGCACCGGGCCGCCAAAGGCATCCGGGCCCAGCCCTTCGATCACCGCGATCTTCCGGCCAGAGGCTTTCAGGGCGGCGACCAGCGCCGGCAATCCAGTGCGGCATTGCGCATTCGACAGATCGAGCACCACGGGCCCGGGCGGATAGGCGCTGGCTTCGGCTTGCGGTGACAAATTCCGCGGGATCGTCCGGTGGGCAAATCCGCCCTCCGAAACGCGCCGTCGGAAATCTCCGGCGTCATCATCAAGTATGAAGCCGGCTTCGATGCCTTCGGCGGTCATGGCTTGCGCCAGCGACCAGCAGCGCATGGCATGCCCCCAGCCAATGTCAGGGCCCAGCCGGCAGCGCAGCCAGATCATAGCGCTTTGTGGCCGGTGACATCTCCCACGGCGCGAATGACGCGGTGGGCGTCGTCGTCGGTCATGCCGACGAAGAGCGGGATCGACAGGCAGGTGCGATAATATTCCGCCGCGCCGGGCAAGGGCGACGGATCGTCATAGAGCTTCTGGGTGTGCACCGGGATGTAGTGGACCTGGCTGCCAATGCCGCGCTCACGCAAGGCGTTCATCACCTCGATGCGGGTGGTGCCGAGGGCCTCGAAATCGATCCGCAGCACGTAGAGATGCCAGCACGGATCCTGGTCCGGCATCCGGGCTATCGGCCGGACATGCTCGCCGAACCGCGCAAAGCCCCTGTCATAGATCGAAGCCAGCTCGCGCCGGCGCGCCACGAACCGGTCCAGCTTCGAGAGCTGCGATCCAAGCAAGGCCGCATTGATGTCCGGCAGGCGGTAGTTCCAGCCGAGTTCGTGCAGTTCCTGCCGCCAGGGTTCGGCGGGATCGCCGATAAATTCGCCGGTCTCGCGGGTAATGCCGTGGCTGCGCAGGCGTCGCAGCCGTTCGGCCAGTTCGGCATCATTCGTGGTGATCGCGCCGCCTTCGCCGGCCGCGAGGGTTTTCACGGGATGGAAGGAGAATGTGGCCGCATCGCAGAACCGGCCGTCCCCGACCTGGCCGCCGGAGCGGCGGGTTCCGATGGCGTGACAGGAATCCTCGACGATCGCCGCGCCGTGCTCACGGGCAAGGTCCGCGATCGCCGCCATGTCACAGCTCTGGCCGCCAAGATGTACCGGAAGGATCGCTTTCACAGGGCCGCCGGCGCGCGCCATCGCGTCGGCCAATGTGGCGCGCGTCATCAGGCCGGTCGCCGGATCGACATCGGCAAAAAACACCCGGCCGCCGCAATAGAGAACGGCATTTGCTGTCGCGACGAAGGTGATGGTGGGAACAATACAGATGTCGCCGTCGCCAACGCCCAGGCCCGCGAGCGCCAGATGCAGCGCAGCGGTGCCATTCGAGCAAGCGATCGCATGACCGGCGCCGGTCGCCTTCTCAAACGCACGCTCGAACCGGTCGATTTCCGGTCCGCAAGTCAGGAAGTCGGTTTTCAGCACGCGGGTGACGGCGGCGATGTCCGCCTCGTCAATGAATTGCCGGCCATAGGGCAGAAAGCGTTCGCTCATGGCTCATCATTGGCGGGAGTCGGGTGTAAAGGGGAAGAGGCCTGATCTCCCCTCGCCGTGAGGGGGAGGGTCGGCGATCCGTCAGGATCGGCGGGGTGGGGTGAAGCGTCCGTGCAGACCAATCCCCCCACCCCTACCCCTCCCCACAAGGGGGAGGGGAAAGTCGCGCGGCTTGAAAAGCTCAATCCAAAGAAAAAGCGGCGAGCTCGCGCCCGCCGCCCTTTGCCGCATGAAGGTGTGTCTGGTGACTACCGGCTGCCCAGCAGCGACAGAATGATCTGGGGCTGGGAGTTGGCGATCGACAGGGATTGTACGCCCAGTTGCTGTTTCACCTGCAAGGCCTGCAAGCGCGCGCTCTCCTTGGCCAAATCGGCATCGACCAGATTGCCAACGCCGGTGGACAGGGAGTCCATCAGCTTGCCGACAAATGTCCGGTGCGCATCCATCTTCTTGGCGTCGGAGCCCAGATTGGCCAGCGCCTGATTGACATTGTCGAGGCTGGTCTGGATGGCCGACATGGCGTTGGACGCCATGGTCACCGTGCCGAGGCTCGACGTTGCGGCGAGCGTGATGATCGATCCGCCGAAGCTCAAATCCTGCGATCGCAGCGTGATCGAGCGGGAGGCGTCGGCGTCGGCCAGGAAGGCGATCCCATTGGTGATCGAACCGTTGAGGATATTGGCACCGTCGAACTCGGCATTCTGCAGGATGACCGAAATCTGATCGATCAGCGCCTTGAAATCGGCGTCATAGGATTGCCGCGAGAAGGTATCGATCGACGGGTCCATGGCGGCGGTCGCCTTTTCGCGCATCTGCACCAGGAGGTCGGAGATGGCCTCGCCGGCCGCCAGCGCGACATCGGCGATGGAGACCGAGCGGTCGAGGCTGGTCTGAACCGCAGACAGTGCGCGGATATCCGAGCGCATGCTCTGCGCAACGGCGAAGACCGCGGCATTGTCCTTGGCACCGCCGACGCGCAGGCCGGTGTTCAGCTTGGTCTGAACTTCGGCCAATTCGTCATTGGTCTTGTTGAGGTTCTGCAATGCGACCATAGCGGCGGCATTGGTGTGAATAGAGAGGGTCATGCGGCTCCCCTTTGCTGTGTCCTTCGGACGCCCGGAGCGATTGTCGCCCGGTAATCAGCTCTGGGGTCGCAAGGGCCGTGCCGACCCGCCGCAATAATTAGTGACGTTAAATCAGTAGCTTCGGTCTGGCAAAAAGGGACCACCCAGCGAACCGGCTATTTTTGCCGGGCTGATTAACGTCCAGTGGTCCGCCTTTGCCGGGCGGGGCCGGTCAGGCTTGCCGGTCGATCAGGCCGCCCTGCCGCGTGCGCAGATATTCGCGCAGCGAGAGGATTTCCTCGCTGGGCCATTGGCGCAAGACGCTGCCATTCCGGCTATCGACGAGGCGGTAGACGAATACGTCGGCACCCTCGTGCTTCTCGATCGCCAGTTTGGAGCCCGCGAACGCTTCCTCTGCCATGCGGTCGATCGTAGCCTTCATTTCTTCGAAGCTGACCGGATCCGGTTTGCCCTTCTGCTTGGCGTCGGTGTCGTTCTTGGATGGGGGCGATTGGACTGGCGCAGGCGCCGCCCTGAATCCCACTGTTGGCGCAGATGTAGCTGCACTGATTTTTTGTACCAACTCGTTCATTTCAAACTGCCGGCGGGTTCTCCGCCAACACCTCCATGATGTGTCGGATACCCGTTAGCGCGGAGTGGGTGGCCGGGACGGAACCCCTTCTATCCCGGCCACCGCAAATCCCGCGATTAACGGAAATATCCGAGGATCGCGCTCGGTGCGGAATTCGCGATCGAAAGCGCCTGGATGCCCAGCTGCTGCTTGACTTGCAGCGACTGGAGGCGGGCGCTTTCCCTGGCGAGATCCGCATCGACGAGATTGCCGATGCCCTTTTCGAGGGCGTCCGACAGTGCTCCGACAAACGTCTTGTGGATTTCCAGCGCCTTGGAGCCGGTCCCGAAGCGGGCCAGCGAGGCACTCAGATTGTCCAGAGACGTGCCAATCTGGCTGGCGATATTGTCGGCCTGGGTTGCGGTCGAGAACGATGCGTTCGTTGCAATCGTGATGATCGAACCCGAGAGCGACAGATCCTCATCCGCCACCGTGATGTTGTTCGAGCCGTCAGCATTGGCCAGCGCCGAAATGCCGGTGGTCGATCCATCAATCAGATTGGTGCCGTTAAATTCGGCATTCGCGATAATCGTCTTCAGCTGATCGCGCAGAGCGGTGAAATCAGCGTTCAACGAGGTGCGCGACGCGGAATCCAGCGACGAATCCGCAGCTGCCAGAGCCTTTTCCTTCATCTCGACGAGCATGTCGGAGAGGGCTTCACCAGCGGCGAGCGCAACATCGACCGTCGAAACGGCGAGGTCGATGGAGTTGGTCACAGCCTTGTAACCCGCGACATCGGCGCGCATCGACTGGGCAATGGCGAACACGCCGCCATTATCCTTCGCCGATGCCACGGCGAGGCCGGTGTTGATCCGGCTTTGCACCTGTTCCAGCTCCATATTGGTCCGGTTCAGGTTCTGCAGGGCGATCATCGCGCCTGCATTGGTGTTGATCGTAGCCATTTTCTTGGCCTTTCCCTTTCTGGTTATGTCGCCGGCTTTTTGCCGGCCATTATCCAGCGGCGATCCTCACCGCCGCCGAATTCCCACCCTTCCGGATTACCGGAAGTATCCCAGTATCGCGCTCGGCGCGGAGTTCGCGATCGACAGCGCCTGAATGCCCAGCTGCTGCTTGACCTGCAGCGACTGGAGACGGGCGCTTTCTTTCGCCAGATCCGCGTCGACGAGATTGCCGATGCCCTTTTCGAGGGCGTCGGACAGCTTGCCGACGAACGTCTTGTGGATTTCGAGCGCTTTCGAACCCGTACCCAGACGTGCCAGCGAAGCATTGAGGTTGTTGAGCGAGGTCTCGATCGCGGTGGCTTGCGTCGAGGCCGCCGCTGCCGTCGAGAAGGACGCCGTGGCGGCAACCGTCACGACACCGCCGCCCAGCGACAGGTTTTCGTCCAGCACGGTGATCGTGTTCGAGCCGTCTGCATTGGCCAGGGCCGAAATGCTGGCGACCGAGTTATTGATCAGATTGGTGCCGTTGAACGAAGCATTTGAAACAATGGTGGAGATCTGATCGCGCAACGCTTTGAAGTCTTCGTTCAGAGCGGTCCGCGAAGCGGTATCCAGCGAGGAATCTGCACCGGCCAGTGCCTTTTCCTTCATCTCGACCAGAATGTCGGAGATGGCCTCACCTGCTGCCAGAGCAACGTCCACGGTGGAGACCGCCAGATCAATGGAATTGTTGACGGCTTTGTAGCCGGCAACATCCGCACGCATCGACTGGGCGATGGCGAACAGGCCGCCATTATCCTTGGCTGACGAAACCGCCAGGCCGGTATTGATGCGTGTTTGAACCTGTTCAAGTTCCATATTGGTCTTGTTCAGATTCTGCAGAGCGACCATCGCGCCCGCATTGGTATTGATAGTAGCCATTTCTTGGCCCTTTCCTTTTGTTTATAAAGCCGGCGTTTTGCCGACCCGGGTATCTGACAGGCCGCCTGCTGGCGCCCGCCAAATGCTGCTATCCCGCTGAATTAGCGGAAGTATCCTAGAATTGCCGCCGGTGCCGAATTGGCGATCGCGAGCGCTTGAATGCCCAACTGCTGCTTGACCTGAAGCGACTGGAGGCGGGCGCTTTCTTTCGCCAGATCCGCATCGACGAGATTGCCGATGCCCTTTTCCAAGGCATCGGACAGCTTGCTGATAAAGGTGTTGTGGATTTCCAAGGCTTTCGAGCCGGTGCCCAGGCGGGCCAGCGACGTATTCAAATTATCCAGCGACGTGCCGATCTGGCTGGCAATCGTGTCGGCCTGCGTGGCGGTGGCGAAAGACGATGTGGCGGATATCGTCAGGCGGGTCCCTGTCAGCGACAGGTCTTCGGCTTGTACGGTGATGGTGTTGGAACCATCGGCATTGGCCAGCGCGGTGATGTTGCCGGCGCCATTGGAAATCAGATTGGTGCCGTTGAATTCGGCATTGGCGACGATCGTTCCGATCTGGTCGCGCAACGCCTTGAAGTCCTCGTTGAGCGCCGTCCGGGATGCGGCGTCGAGAGAGGTATCGGCCGCAGCCAGCGCCTTTTCCTTCATTTCAACGAGAATGTCGGAGATGGCTTCGCCGGCGGCCAGCGCGACGTCGACGGTCGACTGCGCCAGATCGATCGAGTTACCGACCGCACGATAGCCGGCCACGTCAGCCCGCATGGACTGCGCAATCGCATAAATACCGCCATTGTCTTTTGCAGAGGAGACCGCGAGACCGGTGTTGATCCGCGTTTGAACCTGCTCAAGCTCCATATTGGTCTTGTTCAGGTTCTGCAGGGCGATCATCGCACCCGCATTGGTATTAATGGTAGCCATTTCTTGGCCCTTCCCTTTCTGGTCATGACGCCGGCGTTTTGCCCGCGAGGACTTCTGTCCCGCGTACGGACTCGCAAGGGTGGGGCCAGTTGCGACGCGGCCCATTTGGCCGCGGATCTAAGTCTTTGAAATCGAATCAAAGATTTTTCTTGCGTCGAGGCGAATCAAAAACCGGGTGGGCAAGAAGTGCCGGGCAAGGCTGCAACCGGACGGAATAAATTGCCGACCGGCCAGAATTGCCGGGCTCTCAAATCCCTAAAATGACTCAAAAAAATGGGGCCGCCTGTGGTGGAAGACGGCCCCCAAAACTTCCTACTGGAAGAAGGATAGAATCGCTTGCGGGCGCTGATTGGCAATGCCCAACGCCTGGATCCCCAGCTGCTGCTTGACCTGCAGCGACTGGAGCCGGGCGCTTTCTTTTGCCAGGTCTGCGTCGACAAGATTTCCGATCCCGGTTTCCAGCGCGTCTGTCAGCTTGGTCACGAAGGTCTTGTGAATTCCCAAGGCCTTCGATTCCGTGCCCAGACGTGCCAGAGCTGCGTTGACGTTATCGAGCGAGGTGCCCAGCTGGCTGGCGATGTTGTCCGCCTGCGTCGCCGTTGTGAACGCCGCATTGGACGCGATCGTGATCAGCGCACCGGTCGCCCCCAGAACGAGGTTCTCGTCCTGCACCGTGATCGTGTTCGACCCGTCAGCATTCGCCAGCGCGGTCATCTGCGCCGTTGAATTGTTGAGCAAATTCGATCCGTTGAACTCGGCGTTGGTTACGATCGTCTTGATTTGATCCCGCAGAGCCGTGAAATCAGCGTTCAGGGCTGTCCGGGATGCGGTATCAAGCGAGGTATCCGCTCCGGCGAGTGCTTTTTCCTTCATCTCGACGAGCAGGTCGGAAATGGCCTCGCCTGCCGCCAAGGCCACATCCACGGTCGAGATGAGGCGGTTGATCGAATCGGTGACGGCCCCATAGCCGCTCACCTGAGACCGCATCCGCTGGGCAATGGCATAAATGCCGCCATTGTCCTTCGCACCGGCCACTTCGAGGCCGGTGTTGATGCGCGACTGGGTCTCCTCAAGTTGCATATTGGTCTTGTTCAGATTCTGGAGGGCGATCATCGCCCCCGCATTGGTATTGACAGAAAGTGTCATTGTTGGGGTTCCTCCGTTCTGGAAGCGATATGGCCCCGCGCGTTATGGGGGCCTCCAGGACGTTTTGTCCTGCGCACGAAGGCGCAAGAAATGCGCCACGGCGCAACGGAGCGCAGACCGGCTTCGTCGCTGAATTTATTGATGTTTCACGCCTCGACATCCAGCGGCTAACGGCCGCCGGACGGATTTTGCGGGCAAAGACTGCCGGGTCGGCGGAAATGGCCTAGCTGGCGACGGGCTCGCTCTGGGGCTGCAAGCCCTGCATGATGGTGCGGTTGATCTCGATCAGGATATCCATATCGCCGCCCTCGCGCATCACCTCGGACGACTGTTTCGACACGAATATCGACAGCGAGATGATCGAGGCCCGCAGTCCTTCGGGCAGACGATTGCCGGCATCTGCGCAATCCAGCGCAAAGGCGCTCCAGACGCGGCGATTCCAGTCGAGCGCGGCCGAGCGTTTCTTGATCTGTAACGCGTCGGCGTCATTGGCTTGGATCAAGGCGCGCGTGACCTGAGCAAATAACCGGTATTCCGTGCTGCGCGGATCTTCGGCCCGCGTGGCGGCATTCTGATAAGCGTTAAGAGACACCCTTCAGCCTCTCGTCTTCATAAGCAATGAGTTTGCGGCAGCGGATCAGCGCCTTGTAATACTCGCCAGCCATGACATCGCGCGAAATGGCGACGCAATGCTGCAGCATTTCCGGTGCCGAGATCGCGTTCATGAATTCGGTCATGCGCAGCACGAATTCGTCATACGCTTTGTCGTCCGTTTTATCGGACAAATACATGACCATGATCGGAAAGTAGACGCGGCGGGCCGGCGTGGTGACTTCATGCTCATGCATGATGTCTTTTTCGCGCAGCACGGAAGCTTTGTTCTGGAGCACGAGAGTCGCCCGCCGGTCGCCGTTCTGCATCACGGCCCCGTTGAGTACGAATTTCTCGCCAGGCTTGAGCGACAATTTGAGCGGCATACGCCTTCCCCGGAATGCGTCGGCTGCGCACCGACCCGAGATCACTTAAGCAGGGCCGGGTGAATAAAGCGTTGCGGCCCCCTCAGACGACTGTGCCGGACATCGTCTCCGATGCCCGGCACAGCTTTCAAATCGCAATCGCGCTTGGTTTTAGTCGGCGCTGTAAGGCAGCGAAGAGTGGTGGAGCACGATCTTCAGCTCGCCATCGTCGCCACGAACATAGCCGAAGCTGTATTCGACTTTCACTTCGTCACCTTCGGTGGTCGTGAAGAAGTAATTCCCCATAGCCATGGCGCTATCTTCGTCGATGATCGTGCCTTCGTTCTCCCAGCGCACAGCCGTGTACGGGGCGATGGCAAAACCGTTGTCTTCCGCGATTTCACCGCCCACGAAATAGGACAGGGCTTCGTCGAAATCGCCGCGGAATTGATCGTCGGACGCCAGCGTCGGCTTAAACAGCACGTCGTGCGAGCCATAAGCGTAGAAGCGCTCGATGTGGGCCGTAGCGGCGGCAGCGTAGTCTTCGTCTGCCGTGTAGGCGGCGCCAATAGCGACAATGCCTTCACCCCAAGCCTGCTGCGCGGCGGCGACTTCCTCGGCCGTGATGGCTTCGCTAGCAAAGGCCACAGGCGCGAAGATCGAGCCCGCGAGGAGAGCGGAGAGGAGAGATTTTTTCATGGAACAAGTCCTTCTTGTTTTCGGCGGGTTATTACGAGCCGCAATTAGGAAGGCGACGGCAACATTACCAATGGAAATTTGGACCGAAACCTATAACTTGAGGAAATGGATCCAGATGGCCGTTCCCGATGCGCCCAACCTTGAGACAGCTGGAGTACTTTGTTGCGGTCGCCGAAACCGGATCGTTCGGCGCAGCCGCACAAACGCTGCACATCTCGCAACCGGGACTGTCCAAACAAATTGCGGTGCTTGAGGCCGAGCAGGGCCTTACCTTGTTCCGGCGGACATCACGGTCAGTGGCGCTGACACAGGAAGGATCTGCGCTTCTGAAAGAGGCCAAAACCACGCTGGCAGCGGCTCGGTCTTTCCGTTCACTGGCCCGCAAGCTGGCGGGAGACGCGAGCACGCGTTTTCTTGCTGGCGTTCTGCCGTCCATCGGCGCGTATTTCATGCCGCGGCTGCGCGAGCGGCTGCAGTCACGCAAGCCCGATATCAGGATTTCGCTTGTGGAGGGACCGTCGCGCGAATTGCTGGCCCGGCTGAGATCCGGTGAGCTGGATTTTGTGATCGCGTCGATCAGCGATGCCACCGGACTGGAATGCCTGCCGCTGTTTGAAGAAACCCTCTGGTTCTGCAGCGCTCCCGGCGATCCGCTTATGGACAGCGACACGCCGAGCCCGCTGTCCGCGCTTGCGGGACGGCCGCTGTTGACGCTGTCGCCGGAATTCTACCTCACACGGGTCGTCGAACAATTGGCACGGGAGATCGGGGCAACGCTGAGCAGCGAATACCGCGGGGCCAGTCTCGACGCCATTCGTCAGATGGCCGCTAGTGGCGACGGTATTGCCATTCTGCCGAGTCTCTATGCGTTGGGCGAAGCGATCCGGGACCCGAATTTCAAGGTGCGCCGGATTGATCATCCCGATGCGATCCACCCGGTCTTTCTATACTGGCGCCCCAACGCCACTGACCCGGCATTCTTCCGATCGCTAGGCGAAGAGATGATTGCCGAGAAAATGCAGATCCGTGCCGAACGGGACGCGCGGTTCCAGATCTGAAGCCCCGCAGTCTCACCATTCAATTCGTTTGCCGTCCCACGCATAGCTATAGCCGCTATCGTTTGCCGACAGGTTTCCGAGCACGCCGAGCAGGTGTGCGGCGGACTTCTCCGGCGAAAACAGCTTATCGTCCGGGACGTTCCGCTGAAACGGCTGCGAGAGCGGCGTGTCCACCGTTCCCGGGTGCAATCCCACGGAAATGGCCTGTTTGCGCTTGCGGCCCAGCTCGATGGCAAAATTGCGGATCATCATGTTGAGGGCCGCTTTCGAGGCCCGGTAACTGTGCCAGCCGCCGAGGCGATTGTCGCCGATTGAGCCCACGCGGGCGGAAAGCGCTGCAAAAATGCCGGTCTCATCACGCGGCAGATGATCAAGCAAGTGTTTGGCGATCAGCGCCGGGCCGGTGGCATTCAGCGCGAACACCCGCGCCATCACTTCGGGGTCGAGCTCTCGCCAGGACCGCTCCGGACCGAAACTCTCGCCATGCAGAACGCCTGTTGCGACAATCACGAGATGGACCGGGCCGCGTTCATCCAGACCTTTGGCGGCCTGCGCGATGCTATCCTCTTCAGCGAGGTCAAATGCAAATCCCGTCACCTTTTCGGCGGCCGGTATCGCGTTGCGTGCACCGGCGAAAATCGCGGCACAGCGCTCGTCTTCGCTTAGCGCTTTGACAAAAGCGCGGCCAATACCGCCGCTCGCGCCGAACACCGCTGCGGTGTAGTTGCCGGGGAGATTATTCAGCATGTCGAATCTGCCGCATTGCTTCGCTGTGCCAGCTAGCGCGCGTTAACGCGACATCAAGCGAAGCACCGCTTGCTCACGGATGATCATACGCCCGGAGTCCGCACGCATGAGCCATCTGTCCCTCGACGACCTCCTCGCCCAGCCAGAAGAAGCGGCCAAGCGGGACCTCGCCGACGCAGCGCCGATTGTCAGCGGACCGGATTTCAGGAAAGCCATCGACAACGCCTCGCCCGCGGCACGACGAAAGCTGCGCAAGCTGGCCGACATGCTGCGGCGTGCGGTCAAGCTGGCGCATTCAGGACATGGCCCGCAGGCGGCGAAGCTGGCGATGAAAGCGCTGGACGCGGACCCGGAAAGCGCGCTCGCCAACCATGTGATGGGCGTCGCCCTGGAAGAGCTCGGCCGGCTGTCCCTGGCGCTGGAATTCTACCAGCGGGCTTATGAGAAGGATACGAAGTCGCCCGACATTTATCAGTCGCTGGCGATGGTGGCCTGGAAACTCGACATGCTGCCGGCGGCGGAAAAATTCCTGCGGGTTTTCCTGCAAATGATCCCCGGCCATCCCGATGGCACAATCAATCTGGCGGGCGTGTTGCGAGACCAGGGACGCTTCGATGATGCCATCGACCTGTTGCGCACCACGATTTATGCCCATCCGGATCATTTCGATCTGTGGAATGCCCTGGGGACCGTGCTGATTGAGGCTGGCGATCCGGTCCAGGCCGCCACCTTTTACCAGGAGAGTCTTCGCCTCAATCCGGAGTTCGGCCGCGCCTGGAATAATCTGGCCTACGCGCATGATCTCGTCGGCGATGTCGAGGACTCCATCACCGCGTTCACGCGGGCTATCGAATTCGCCGCCAATCCAAAGGATGTCGCCGTGATGCGTCATGGCCGGGCGCTGTCCTATCTCGGCCTCGGCGATCTCGATCGTGGCTGGGCCGAGTATGCCATCCGGCTCGATCCGAATTACAAGGACGCCACCCTGTTCCAGATTGATGCGCCGCTGTGGGATGGCGAAGACCCCGGAGAGCTGCGCGCCAAGACCGTGGTGATGGTCGGCGAACAGGGTCTTGGCGACGAGATTATGTTCATGAACGCCGCGCGCGATGTCATTGACGCTGTCGGCCCCGAAGGCGAGATACGCATCGCCTGCGAAAAGCGCCTGATCCCGCTGTTCCGGCGGTCCTTTCCCGACCTGGTGATCGATGCACACGCGTCCGCCCGTCTGGAAGGCCGCGACTGGCGCATTGCCGACAGCTTGCTGAAAGACCGCACCCCCGTCGATTTCTGGTTCCCGATGGGCAATGCCTCCCGGGCTTTCCGCGGGTCGCTCGACCGCTTCCCGGACGCGGCGAGCTTCCTCACAGCCGATGAAGCGACGGTCGCGCACTGGCGGGACTGGCTGTCGAGCCTCGGGCCGGGTCTCAAAGCCGGCCTGTTGTGGAAGTCGCTGAAGATGACCGCGCGGCGCCAGAAGTATTTCTCGGCGTTCGACAATTGGCGCCCGGTGCTGGAAACCAAGGGGGTGACGCTCGTCAATCTTCAATATGGCGATGTCGAGGAAGACATCGCGCGGGCCGAAAAAGACTTCGGTATCACCATTCATCAGCCGCCGGATATCGATCTGAAAAACGATCTCGACGGCGTGGCCGCGCTCGGCAAGGCGGTGGACGTGGTTGTCGGCACAATGAATGCCACCGTGAACCTGGCGTGCGCGGTGGGCGGATCGGCGCTTGTCGCAACGCCGACCGCGCGCGGCTGGTCACGGCTCGGCAGCGATGGCCTGCCCTGGTATCCGACCGCGCGGCTCTTCCATTCCGAGACGTTCGGCGACTGGAAAACGCCGGTGAAGGCGATCGCCGATGTGCTCGCGGAAGAGGCCAAGGCCGCCAAGAAGGCGGCGTAATCACCTCATGTGCAGAAAAACCCGGCGATCGACACTGGCCGCGGCTAGCAGACCGCCCATGAGCGCCCCGGGAATGCCCGGGCTGACAACGTCCTGTCCGGCCAGAAACAGACCCGGCACCGGTGTCTGCGCGCGCAAGGCGTCCGACATCACGCGCTCCGGTGTCACGTCCAGACCGTAAAAGGCACCTTCGCGGTGTCCCGTGAAACTGACCGTCGACAGGGGCGTGGACAATTCGCGGTAGACAACGAGCTTGGCGAGTTCGGGATAGTAGCGCGCGAACATCGCCATCAGCGTAGCTTCGGCACGTCGCTTGAAGTCCGCATAGTCTTCGCCGCGCGCGCCCGGCGGACGGTCTGCCCATTGCGCGACCGTCGACCAGTCAGCCCACACGATAAGCTGTCCGGTGTGCTTCTGTCTTGGCCCCGGATCATGGGCTGGATTCTTCAGCGAACCGAAGCCGATGGTCATTTGAGGCGGCGCCTCGTCCGGTGCCGCTGTCCAGACGACATCGGTTTCGCCGGTCGGGAAAATCCAGTGATTGGCCTTGGTGGCGCCGGCGGCTTCGATATCCCCCTCAAATCCGAGGAAGACGTTGAAGTGCGCGATGCTGGACGGCAGCGCCCGGATCTCCGCGATCCACTCGTCATGGCCGGCATCCGCCGGCAGCAGCCGGTCGACGGTCTCACGCGCGCCGATATCGGAGATCACGGTCTTTGCGCGGATTTCTTCACCGTCGCTCGTGCGGACCCCGACCACTTTTCCTTTGTCCATAATCAGCTTCTCGACCCGGACACCGGCGCGGGTCTTTCCGCCCTGTTTGGAAATCGTCGGAATAATGTGTTCGGCATAGGCCGCCGCGCCGCCGGCCGGATACCAGGATCCCGAGATCAGATAGGCGCCTGCGATCAGGGCATGCATGCCAAAGCTGGCCTTGCCCGGCCGGCCGCCATGATCGCCCCACTGGGCCGACATCGCGGCGGCGAGCTCCGGATTGGCGGTCAGATCGTCGATGACTTCCTGTGTCGTCCGCGCGCAATACTTCTCGATGGCGCGCCGGTTCCACCAGTCGATAATGTCGCCGGCAAGCTCCGGCATCGCCCGGGTCGGAAAGGTCTTGTAGACCGTTTCCCGGCCTTCGCGCAGCGCCTGCGTCCAGGCGGTGATGGCTTCAGTTTCGTCGGGGAAGCGGTCCTTCAGATCCCTGTCCTGCGCCTCATAGGGCCGCGACAGCGGCAGCGGCGGCGCCGAACCGATGTGCAAAATATCATAAACCGAGCCCAGGGACACAAAGTCCATTGGCGTGTCGCAGATCCAGTCGAGCAACTCCCGCAACTTATCGTCCGGCGACATGGAGCTGAGATAGTGCACCCCGACATCCCAGGTGAATCCGTTTCGGGAAAAGCTGTGAGTCAGGCCGCCGAGCGTTTGATGCTGCTCAAGCAACAGCACTTTGTGCCCGATCCGCGCCAAGGCCGCTGCGGCGGCCATGCCGCCCATGCCCGAGCCGATGACGATCACATCCCAGCCGGGGGAATTTGACGCTTCAGCGCCGACTTCGGAATTTGCCACATCATTCTCCTCTTCCAGAAAAACCTGAAGGCAATCCGCACGTCGCAATCCGAGATTACCGGCCCCGGGCGCGCCCGTCGGCCCGACCAATTGACGCATACGTCAACGCTCGGCGCGCTTTACGCTCGGTGACACCGCCCTATGCTCCCGCATCAACAAAGGAGCCGCCGATCATGCGTTTTGAAGGGACCGACCAGTATGTTGCCGACCGCGAATTGCAGGCCGCGGTCAATGCCGCGATCGCGCTGGAGCGGCCGCTGCTGGTCAAGGGGGAGCCCGGCACCGGCAAGACCGAGCTGGCGCGCCAGGTCGCCTCGGCCACGGGTGCCACTCTGATCGAATGGCACGTCAAATCGACGACCAAGGCGCAGCAGGGGCTCTATGAATATGATGCGGTCTCGCGCCTGCGCGACAGCCAGCTCGGCGATGAGCGCTTCAACGACATTTCGAACTACATCAGGCGCGGCAAGTTGTGGGAGGCGTTCACGGCCGATGAGCGGCCGGTTCTGCTGATCGACGAGATCGACAAGGCCGATATCGAGTTTCCGAACGATCTTCTCCTGGAGCTCGACCGGATGGAATTCCATGTCTATGAGACCGGCGAGACGATCCGCGCCAAGCAGCGGCCGATCGTCATCATCACCTCGAACAATGAGAAGGAATTGCCGGACGCTTTCCTCCGCCGCTGCTTCTTCCACTACATCGCCTTCCCGGACGAAGAGACGATGCGGGCGATCGTCGGTGTTCACTTCCCCGATCTGAAGAGCCGGCTGTTATCGCAGGCGCTGAAGACCTTTTTCGAGATCCGCGACGTGCCGGGACTGAAGAAGAAACCGTCGACGTCGGAGTTGCTGGACTGGCTGAAACTGCTGCTGGTCGAGGACATCGATCCCGAGCTGCTTGCGGAGAAGGACCCGAACAAGCTGATCCCGCCCCTGCATGGCGCGCTCTTAAAAAACGAGCAGGACGTGATGCTGTTCGAAAAGCTGGCCTTCATGCACCGGCGCCAGCAGCGCGGCCCGCAGGGGCCTAGTGGCGGACCGGCCGGGCCGGTGGCTTAATATGCTTGCGGCACTCGTTTTTCTTCTTCAAGCGAGCGCCCAATCCGAATGCTTCGAAAGCGCAAGCGAGCGCGAAAGTCTGCTGCAGCTCGCGGAAGACCGATTTGATCTATACGACGATTCAGGTTGGCGACTCGTTTCGTCACGCGGCGGTCATTGCCGGATTCCAGCAGCCGAGCTGATACTGGATTATATCGATCTGAGTGACGAAGAAGGGTTGGAGCGGAGCTATCTCCTGCACTGGCATGCCGGACAGCTATTCGCGTTTGCAGATGAAACCGCGGATGCTTTGCGACAATTCCGACTTGCCTATGTCTCGCCTCAATCATCGTCTGATGCAATCGTCGCGTGGAATGCGTATGTCACTGGCACCATTGCGTTTCTTGAAGACGATTGGTCTGGACTCACACAGGCAAGGGCAGAGATGCCGAGTGTGAATGCGCCAAACAGGCCGGTATTGGACGGCCTGATCAATTGTTTCGGCCAGCCCTACCGTGTCGCCTATAGTCAGAGATGCCGCCGATTGACCGATAACAGTGAATAGGCGCTGGTTGCCGATCAGTAGAAAACCGTAGCGATGCAGCTTCGCTAGTCCGTCAGATCGTCGAGATCGACATTCAGCGCACGGGCGAGACGCTTGAGCGCTGCCAAACCCGGCGTCCGGTTACCGGTTTCGATCTGACTCATATAGGCCCGGCTTACCCCGGCGCGCCGCGCCAGCTCCGCCGCTGTCAGATCCCGGTATTCCCGCCAGACACGGACCGGATTGCCGCCCGCAACCAGGCGGCGCGCAATGTCCGCCGGGACGGCCTCCTCTTCGCCCGACGCGATACGCGCCTGGATGCTTTTTGCCGCGGCGAGGTCGGCGGCGTCGACCAGCGCCTCGTACTCCTCAAGCGGCATCATCACCATTGTGCCGCCATCGGGTGTTTTGATCGTCTGCATGATCGCCTCCTATTCGTACACCCCGCCGCGCGCCCCGATCTTGAGCACGGCCAATATCCGGCCCTGATCGTCCATGATGACGCGCCAGTCGCCGACTCGCAGGCGGATAAAAGCGCTGCCCTTCAGCCTGCGGATATTGTTCGCGAGACTTTTTGGGTCGGCTGCGAACTGATCGATCTTGCCCATAATGCGTTCGGCTTCAGGGCGCGGCATCCGCCGAAGCATTTTAAGCGCCGATCTGGAATAGCGCACGTCCTTCACGATCGCATATTAGCATATAGCTAATATTTTGCAAGCTAATTGCTAAAACCATGAATGCGCGTGTGGATGGTCCGCAAGCATGGTGGGCTTGTGATCCGAAGCTGTTTCGCGGGACGAGCTTCAGTTCGAAAGGTGGCGGTAGGCGACCAGCACGTGGAGGACGAACAGGGCCAGGAATAGCGCCCAGGTCAGCGGCGGTATTCTGCGGGGCTGTTCATGGCTTGCTTCCGCCGCCAGTGTCCGCCAATGGCCAGACCACTTCGGTGCGCCAATCTGCAACCCTGGCAACTTCGGCAGGTGACGTGACATAGCTTTCCCATGGCGGGCCATCGCTTCTCAGACCGTTGGCCTCGATCCAGGTCTCGATCGCGGCATGGGTCTCGCCCAGCGACCCGTAATCGCCGGAATGCGTCGCGATCGCGGCCGGACCGGCGCGCAATTCACCGGCTTCGATCTCGCCTTCCGGAGGAGCGTCCTCGGACACAGGAATCGCGCAGTCGACGGTCCACAACCCCTGACCGACGGATATGTACCGCGCCACCGGCTGTCCGGCGACGGCAATGCCGGACCGGATGCAATGCTGAAATATCTTCGGAAAGCACTCGGCAAAGAGCGGCTGCAATTGCGTGCGGGCGACGCGGCGCCGGATAAAGAGGATGGGCTGACGCTCGATGGTCGCGAGCGCGATCTCGGAAGTGGGCATAAATGACCTTTCCTGTTCCGTTCGGAAATTCGTCTGGTACAGGCGCAGGCACGGACCGACCGCCCGCACCAAATCGCCCGAGATGCTGGTCTGCGACGCACCCTTCGCGGATTTACAGCGGGCCCGATACTCCCGCGGCGTGCAACCGATCAGGCTTCGAAAGGCGCGCGTGAAGGACTCATGGCTCGCAAACCCGGTATCCAGCGCGACCGTCAGGATGCTGCCATTTCCGGATGCCAGCGCGACCGCCGCGCGCTCGATCCGCAGCCGCCTTGCAAACTGTTTAGGGCTCTCCCCGGCCTGGCGTGCAAATTTCCGCTGAAGGTGGAATTTCGATTGTCCGAACCGCTGCGCCAGACGATCGAGCCGGTGATCGTCTTCCGGACAAAGCGCAAGCGCCCGCAAGGCACCAAGGACAGGCATTCCGGTATCCATAACCGTCTCTTACGCGAATTTTGCCTTGTGTTCTTGACGTTTCTTGCGGCGCACGGTGCTTTCAGTCGGCATTGTCTTCCGCCAGCAGCGCCACAGCCTTGTCGCCGATCATCTCGCCCAGTGCCGCAAAATCGCCGGCGCGCGGGCTGCCCTTGCGCCAGATCAGGCAGATCGGGCGGGTCGTGCCGGCCAGTTTCAGCTTGCGGCCGACCACCGCCTGGTCGTTACGGATTTCGCTGCGCTCATAGAAACGTGGAAAGACCGACAGCCCCATGCCCATGCCGACCATCTGGCGCAAGCCGTCCAGGCTGGTGCCCTGGTAATCGTCAAGCAGGTGCGCTCCGGCCGCGGTAGCGATGGCCTTCATCTGATCGGTCAGGCGGTGCCCGTCCTCAAGCGTCAGCATGTTGCGCCCGGCGATCGCCCGGCCGGGTATTTCACTGCGCTGAGCGAGCGGATCATCGCGCGCCACGCCCAGCAGCAGGTCCTCCTCGAACAGAAACTCGACATGCAGCGCATCGGATTGAACGGGTCCGGCTGTCAACGCGCAGTCATGCGTGCCCGCCAGCACGCCGTCTTCCAGCGCGCCGGACCAGGCCTCCCGCACATAAAGCCGGAGATCGGGATAGCGGCCGTGCAGAACCGGCACGATGTGCGGCATCAGATACGGGCCCAGCGTCGGCAGCGCGCCGAGCCGAATCAATCCGCCGAGATTGGCCTGTCCGGAGCGGACCACATCGCCCAGCTCGGAGACGCTTTGCAGGATGTTGCGGGCGCGGGCTGCGATCTCGCCGCCGACCGGCGTCAAGCGCGCGCCGCGGCGGTCGCGCTCGATCAGCGTCGCCCCCAGCCGGTATTCCAGCTGGCTGATCTGTTCGCTCAGCGCGGGCTGGCTGACATGGAGTTTTTCGGCGGCGGTCTTGAACAAGCCGGTATCGGCGATCGCAACCAGTGCGGAGAGCTGGCGGAGGGTCGGTTGGGCCATGGATCATAATTCGGTTTTTCCGAACTATATGTCAATATAATTCGATTTGATAAAATTAGGTCCAAGCCTCATATCGGTCTCGTCGATTGAAACAGAAAGGAACAAGACAATGTTTGGCCGTTCATCCGCTCCCAAGAAAAAACAAGCGGATCTCGAGCTTAACCCCCGCGCGGTGACGCGCAGCCTGGCCACCCCGGGCGGCCTCCCCCGCCGCCTGCGTCAACGCCGCAGGTACCGTAACCAGGACCTCGCCTATCCGGGTCTTGGCGTCTGACGCGCCGTCTGAAAACAGCCCATCCTGCCTGACCCCAAGGGGGCTGTCGCGGGGCCGCAACTCACCTCCCCCTGTCCCTCGTGAGTTGCGGCCCCTTTTTCATGACAAGAGGTGGCTCCGCTTAGGTGCTTACATCGTATATCGATCAATGAGCGTCACTACGCTGACTGCCGCGCCTAGTATCAAAGCTGCCGTGGTTACAAGCCAACTGATCAATCGAACTAGTTTTCCGGATACCGACTGTTCAAACCGCTCGCGTTCGAATCCTGACAACTCGGCGAGTGCAAACGGTAAACTCACGACGATATTCAGCAGCCGCCAAAGCCACCACAACGGATTAAATGTTCGTACCCACGCATATATTTGGTCGTTCTGATATCGACCAATTGCTCGATCCATAGCGTCCAATGTTGCTTGCTCGGTTAGCTCGAAAGAGCGTAGGCGCAACAAATCTCGAAACAAATCGAAGGAAAGTCGATAGCCTCCGATGGCCGGCGCGGGCAATTGTTGCATAGTTGTTTGCACGTCTGCAGCTCGAACAATGTCGCCGACATGCAGCAGGTCTTCGTTCAAAGCTGGTCTGAGTGCGCTAGCGTGATCGTTTTCAATCGGGTCGTCGACCCGCCAATTGTGCTCAACATTGTCGAAATAATCCGTGACCTTCGTTCTGAAACCACGAAGCTTGGCTAACCGATACTTGTTCTCGAATACCGTGACGTGTTTGTAGTGAGTTTCGCTCATTCAGCCCGTACACTACACTGACAAGTTGTTCGCCTCAAACATTGTAAGCTGCCATGTCCCTCCCCCCCGACCTCTTGCACCCTGTTGAAGCCGCGCCCTCCATCGTCTTCCTGAAGCCGTTGCTGGAAGACCATCCCAAGGCCGAGGCCGGGGATTATTCCTATTTCCATTCCTTCGATGATCCGGAAGCCTTCGCGGACAATATCAAGTACGCCTTTGACTTCATCGACGACCGGCTGGTGATCGGGAAGTTCTGCTCGATCGCGCACGGGGCGAGCTTTGTGCTCAATGGCGGCAATCATTTCGCCGACCGTTTGTCGACTTATCCCTTCCCGATCTTCGGCGAGGCGTTCGGTGCGCCCGATCCCGGCCCGTGGCCGAACAAGGGTGGCATCACGATAGGCCATGATGTGTGGATCGGCTGGGACGCGACGATCCTGCCGGGCGTCAGCGTCGGTCATGGCGCCATCATCGCCACGAAAGCGGTCGTCGCGTCGGACGTGCCGCCCTATGCCATCGTGGCCGGTAATCCGGCGAAAGTGGTGAAGTATCGCCTGCCGGAGGGTGATATCGCGCGGATGCTGGCGATCGCCTGGTGGGACTGGCCGGTCGAGCGCATCGCGGCGGCGGCGGAGGCGTTGATGCAGCAGGATGTGGGAGCGCTGGAGGGGTTCGCCGACTGACCTGTCCCCGAATTCACATGACCCCATGCGCGGCTCCGCTAGGTTTCGGGCGGGTCATAAACGGGGGAGATCATGCCGAAAATTCTTTATGCGAAGCCGGTCCTGCCATCGCTGGACGTGCCCGCCAGCCTGAAATTCTGGGAAGACGGTTTCGGTTGCCAGACCTGGCTCTACGAGGACGGCAAGTTCGGCGGCGTGCAGCGCGACGCGATGGAGCTCTATTACTTTCACACCGACCGCAAGGAGGTGTGCGAATGGACGTCCTGCCGGCTCGATGTGGACGATGTCGACGGTTTCCATGCCCTGGCGAAATCGGCGGGCTGCATCCATCCCAACAGTGATATCGAGACCAAGCCGTGGGGCTATCGCGAGTTTGCCGTGCTTGATCCGTTCGGGGTTCTGGCTACCTTCGGGCAGAACCTTGAAAGGGCGTGATGCTCCACCAGTTTTTCACCCATCTGCGCGCCGCGAAAATTCCCGTGACGACTCGGGAATACCTGACCTTGCTGGAGGCGCTGGATAGGGGCGCGGTGCGCCCGGAGATCGATCATTTCTACTCGGTCAGCCGGGCGGCGCTGGTCAAGGACGAGCGGAATTACGACAAGTTCGATGCGGTGTTCGGCCATGTCTTCAAGGGCGTCGAAGCCCTGAACATATTGTTCCAGACCGAGGACATTCCGGCGGAATGGCTGCGTCAGGCGATGGAAAAGCTGCTGACTCCGGAGGAGATGGACGCGCTCGAAGCGCTCTCATTCGAAGAGTTGATGGAGACGTTGAAACAACGCCTGGAGGAACAGGACGGCCGCCATGAGGGCGGATCGAAGTGGATCGGTACCGGCGGCACCTCGCCCTTCGGCCATGGCGGCTATAATCCTTCGGGTGTGCGGATCGGCGGGAAGTCGCGGCACAAGAAAGGCGCCAAGGTCTGGGAACAGCGGCGCTATAAGGATCTCGACGGCGACAGGGAGCTGGGCACCCGCAATCTGAAAGTCGCGCTGCGGCGTCTGCGCAAGTTTTCGCGCGACAGCGCCCAGGAAGAGTTCGATCTGAAGAACACGATCGATGCCACGGCGCGGCAAGGCTGGCTGGACGTGAAGATGCGCCCCGAGCGGCGCAATGCGATCAAGGTGCTGGCCCTGTTCGATGTCGGCGGCTCGATGGATCCGTATGTGAAATCCTGCGAGGAGCTGTTCTCCGCCGCCCGCTCGACCTTCAAGAATCTCGAATATTACTACTTCCACAATTGCGTCTATGACGGGGTTTGGAAGTCGAATTTGCGGCGCCGGTCGGAAACCGTGCCGACGATGGACGTGCTGCACAAATACGGGCGCGACTGGAAGATCGTGATCGTCGGCGATGCCTCGATGGCGCCCTATGAGATCACGCATGCCGGTGGCTCGGTCGAGGGCTGGAATGAGGAGGCCGGGGCGGTCTGGCTCAATCGCCTCGCGGAGCACTATCCCGACCTCGTCTGGCTCAATCCGGAGCCGGAGAAATGGTGGCAGCACGCCTATTCCATCCGGCTGGTGCAGGACATTATCGGCCCGCACCGCATGTTCCCGCTGACCCTGGAAGGCGTCGATAACGCCATGAAGGAGCTCGGGCGCTAAGCCATTTCCATTTCCTCTTCCGCCGCCGAACCGATGCCGAGTTCGCGCTCGACGCGGTGGATCCAGGCGCGGACGGCCGGAAAATCTTCCAGATCGAAGCCGCCCTCATGCGCGACGCGTGTGTACGCCACCAACGCCACATCGGCGAGCGACATCGTCTCGCCGAGCAGGAATTCGCGGGCCATCAGGCGCATTTCCATGACGCCCAGGGCGCGCCGACCCTTCTGCATCAGCATCGGGTCGATATCCTCTTCCGGCACGTTCATGAATCTCTTCTGGGCGCGGCGCACGGCGATGGCCGGTTCGTGGCTGTATTGTTCCCAGAACATCCATTCCATCATCTTCGCGCGGTCGAAAGCATCCGCCGGAATGAGGTCGGAGCCTTCGGCGAGATACAGGAGTATGGCGTTGGATTGGGCCAGCACGCGCCCATCCCCGCGCACCAGGCATGGCACCTGCCCGGCCGGATTGATGGCGAGGAATTCCTCGGTCCGCGTATAGCCCGACCAGACATCGACCTCGCGCCAGTCATAATCGATCCCCAGATGATCGGCGACCCAGCGGGTCTTCAGGCAATTGCCGCTGGAACAGTCGCCATAGAGCGTGACGCGGGGCATATCGGTCTCCTTGTTCGGCGCGGCGATGTTAACGCGGCACCGGGCCGCAGGCCACAGGCTTGGCGGGCCGCCATCGACGCCATAGAAGGAAGACCTTCCAAAAGCGAGCGACATTGCCGTGAACGATCCCGATATCAAGACACCCGAAACCTGCACCGATATGCAGGAAGTGCGCGCCGGCGTTGATGCGATCGACCGCGAGCTGGTGCGCCTGATCGCCATCCGCACGGGCTATATGGAAGCGGCAGCCCGCATCAAACCCGACCGCGCGGCGGTGCGCGATGAAGGGCGTAAGCAGGACGTGCTGAACAAGGTGAAGGCGCAAGCGGAAGCGGCAGACCTGACGCTGTCGATCGCCGAGCCGGTGTGGGAAACACTGGTGGAGGCGTCTATTGCCTATGAATTCGAGGTCTGGGACGCAATGCGGTCCTAGCGCGACAGCGCGGTCTCGATCTCGGCGAAAGCCGTATCCGCGGCGCGTCGGACTTCGACAACCGCCACCGGCCAGGCCGCTTGCGGGGCCTCTTCAGCGCGCTGGCAGGCTTCGCCCAGCGCAAAGGCGCCGACGCCGCGCGCCGCACCTTTCAGCGTGTGTGCCGCGGCTTTCCAGGCATTGGGATCGCTGGCCGCGGCCATAGCCGACAAGCAGCGCTCGGCCTGTTCGCGCAACAGGCCGACAAGCTCGGCTTCGAGCGCAGCATCGCCCGCCGTGTAACGCGCCAGATGATCGCGGTCGAAAATCATGCCAGCCTCCCGAACGGATTGGGGACAATCACGTCTAGCGCATAGCGGTTATGAATGTGTTGCGGCGGGCCTGAATTGTCTTGATTTCGTCATTATCAGGCGTATGTTCCGCCGCCTTCCGCGGGAGCCCTCTTCCCCGCCGGCGCGCCTATAGCTCAGTTGGTAGAGCAGCTGACTCTTAATCAGCGGGTCCAAGGTTCGAATCCTTGTGGGCGCACCATTCCAAGTCGGTCTGCCGGAGGCAGAAAATTTGATCCGGGGGATCAAATTTAGATGCGGAATGCCCCGGCAGGGGCCTTCGCTCGCTTCGCGAGCTTCGGCTGGGCAAGCCAATCGTCGAATTCGAGTGAAGGATGTCTCGCCGAAGCCTTTGGCGAAGGCGGACGGATTTTCTTGTGCTCCCTCACCTCTTTCGGTCGCTCCTCGCTTAGTCCAGACACTCTGGACACGCTGCGGGCGCGCGGTCGCGCTTGCCGAACCCTGCCGGGTTCGGGGGCGTGCTACGCTCAACTAAGCATTCGTCTTCCTCCGGCTTGACCGGAGGGTCTCGATGGATCGCGCTCAAGGCTGGGGTGTCGCTGCATCCGAATTCCCTCACCTCTTTCGGTCGCTCCTCGCATAGTCCAGGCAAGCTGGACACGCTGCGGGCGCGCGGTCGCGCTTGCCGAACCCTGCCGGGTTCGGACACCCACGCGTTACAGCAGCCCTTATCTCCGTCTTCCCCCGGCTTGACCGGAGGATCTCGATATCTCGACTTTTTCCAATGCGCACAGGCCGGGCTCACATGAAACCCGCTCAGGGCTGCGGCGTCACTGCATCCGCCTACCCTCACCTTCGTTCGGTCGGTCCCCGCTCACGCTGCGGGCGGGCGCGCTTGCCCGCGGACTGACGATTGAAGACAGAACGCCGGTAGCGACAAATTGCGCCGCGACGCGCCTACGCCCTTCTGGTTAGGATGATGACCCGGACAGGAAGGAGCTATGGTGATGATGAAAACAATCCGGTTCTGGCTGGCCGTTGCGCTTGGCGCTTTTCTGGCACTGTTTGCCTTTCAGAACATGGCGACCGTCGAGGTCGATGTCCTGTTCTGGACGTTCGAATCGCGCCGGATTGTCGTGATCGGCCTGACCCTGATCACCGGGATCGCGATCGGCTGGATCATGAACAGCCTGACACGCTGACCGTTAGGGGATGCGGACAAGGTCCGCACCCGCTTCATTAACCGGCGGGCGTTGCTTGAGCGGTTTGACCGCCCCTACTCCTGCACCCCCATCAACTCACCACTATCGCAATGCCAGCAATCGGCGGCGCCGATCGGGCTGCCGGGCGGAATGTCGGTGGACAGGACGTCGAGCTCCTCGCCCGCATCGATGCGCGCGAGGCCGGCCTCGATCTGGCGGGCTAGCCAGACACGATGCGCATGGCCGCCCGTGCGCGACCATTGCCCGGCCTGGCGTTCCAGCCAGGCCCGTGCCGGAGCGGCGGCGGCCGGCGTGTCCGAAGCGGCGACCCGCATGAGCTGAAGCACGTATTCGGTCTGGATCGCCTCACGCAGGGCGGCGAGGCGCGGGGCTTCGCGGCGCGGGGCGTTGAGGATGGCCCGGTCGAGCGTGCCCAGCACCTCATCCACCGAGAGCTGACCGGGATCGCGGGCCCGCTGGTCCGCCATGCGCGCCAGGCGCGCCGGCGAGAGCATTTCACCCAGTGTGAGCCGGGCCGCAGCGGCGGCCGCATTCCGGCGGCTGAAGGCCGGGTATTGATCGCTCTCGAAATGCTCGCGCTGCGCGATGGCGTCGTAATCCGTGTAGGGCGACGGGGCGAGCAGAGCGAGCGTATTGTCGTCAATGTCTAGCACCGCCGGATCGAGCGTCGCGACCAGCGCTTCGAGCGCGCGGCGCTGCTCGGCCGCGTCATAGGGCCGGACGCCGGCGGCGCCCGGCCCGCTGTTTTCATAGGCGAAGATGACGCCGCCCAGAGCCGAGGCTGCGGCCTCCACCTGATAGCGGTGATAGAGATAGATCGGCGGGAACGCATCGCGGATTGCCGGCAGCGGCCAGCCGTCCTGCATGACGTGCGGACCGAACCCGTCCAATGCGATGCGGCGCACGGCCAGGGTCTCGATCAGCGTGTCGGTCGGGTTGGCACCATTGTCCCAGAGATTGGCCAGCGGATGGCCGGAATTATTGCCCCGGGCATGGCGGTCGGAAATGTAAAGCAGGCCCTGATCGCGCTGTTCGGCGAGCAGAGCTTCGAGACCGGCGGCCTCGTCGGCCGGATCGTCAAACTGGGCGTACAGCCAGCGCACCGCAGCAATGTCCCATTCGCCGATGCCGGTATCGTAGGCGCGCGAAACGTCGAGCTGGCCGTCGGCGGTGATGGTGACCCAGGGCGCGGGATAATCCATCACCGAGGCGCGGTCGTTCACGCTGGCGGTGAAATTGTGCAACAGGCCGATGGTGTGACCGATCTCGTGCGCGGAGAGCTGGCGCACACGGTCCAGGGCCAGTTCCAACGGATCATCATCGGCGCCGGACCCGGTGCCGTCGCGGCCCAGCAATCCCTCGAAAATCATCCTGTCCTGGCGCACGCGCTGGCTGCCCAGGCGGACATGCCCCTTGAGGATCTCGCCGGTGCGCGGATCGACAACCGAACCGCCCATGGACCAGCCTCGCGTCTGGCGGTGCACCCATTGAATGGCGTTGTAACGGACGTCCAGCGGGTGAGCGCCCTCGGGCAGGAGTTCGACCCGAAACGCGTCCTCGAAGCCCGCCGCCTCGAACGCCTCGGCCCACCAATTGCCGCCTTCGATCAAAGCGTCGCGGATGACCGGCGGCGTGCCGCGGTCGACATAAAATACGATGGGTTCAACGACCGGGCCGGACGGGGCGGAAGGATCGACGCGTTCCAGTCGGTGGCGCAGCGCGAGCTGGCGGCGGATCGGCTGATCCAGCGGCGCAGCCATGTCATAGACTGCCAGCGGGATGGCGCCCGAGCGCTCGTCCGCCTCACGGATGCGGTAGCCATCGTCGGGCAGCGCCACGAAGGAATGGTGCACCGTTAGCGTGATCGCGTCGGCATCCGGTGCGACAGCCGGCACTTCGCCGCCTTCCGGCGATCCTGCAAGGGTGATCAGCGCATCGATTTCGACATTCTGCGGGAAGACCAGAGCGGCATCGGTGAGCGGCGCGGAACGGTCGGCGTCGATGGAATAGCTGCCCTCGCCGGCATTCGCGAGATAGCCGATCGTGTCGACCGGATCGCGGGTCAGGAAGCCGGAAAGATCGATCAGGACATTGTCGCCGTCCTCGGCCACGATATCCGTGCTCCAGACCACGGACCGGGCGAAGGACTGGCGTGTCGCGTCAGCCTCTTCCTCAGGAGCGCCGATGGCGCGATAGCGGGTGTTTTCGAACTCCGCAAAAATGCGGTCATTGACGCGGAAGAAGCGCAGGATTTCCGAGGATCCGCCCAGGCCGCGGTCGATCCCGACCGGGTTTGAGCCCAAGCCCGAGGTCATCCGCGCGGTGTAGATCATGCGGCCGAAATCGCCGTCGTCCGTAGCCGACAGCCGGGCCAGAATGCGGCCATCGCCGTCATCGACATAAAGCGGCATGAAACCGTCCCGGTAATCCAGGCCGGAAATCGTGTCATCATAGCTGACGGCTTCGTACTGCGCCGTGGCAAGGCCTGCCGACGACACCACCAGAAGGCTGATAAACAAGGCTTTCATGCCGCTCCCCGCTTTATTCTCGTCGCTGCGACGCTAGCGGAACGGCACGCGCAGGTATAGCGCCGCGCGACGAAGGCTGTGATAGTGTCGCTTCATCGCCAGCCAGGGAGACGCTCATGCGGACCGCCATCCTTACCGCCGGCCTTTGCGCCGCGCTTGCCGCTCCGGCGCTGGCCCAGGATTTCACCAATGCCGGCGATCGCGATGCCGACGATGTGCTGATCGAGGAATGGACCATTCCGTATGAAAATTCCCGTCCGCGCGATCCTTTCACCGCGGACGGAGAGCGGATCTGGTTTGTCGGTCAGCGCGATGATTATCTTGGCTGGCTCTACCCGCGCACCGGCGAGATCGGACGGCTCGACCTGCCCGAAGGGACCGGTCCGCACAACCAGATCGTCGATGCGGACGGAAATGTGTGGATCGCCGGAAACCGCGACGCCTATATCGGCCGCTACACTCCGGCGAGCAATCAATTCATGCGCATCGACATGCCCAACGGGGTGCCGCGCGATCCGCACACGCTGATCATGGATGCGGGCGGCCAGTATCTCTGGTTCACCGCCCAGGGGGCCAACCGGATCGGCCGTTTAAATGTCGCAACCAATGAGCTCGACGTGATTGATGTGCCGACCGAAAACGCCCGGCCCTACGGGATCGAGATCGATGGCAACGGAACCGTCTGGGTGGTGCTGTTGGGGACCAACAAGCTGGCAGCGATCCATCCGGACACGCTGCAACTGGCCGAGATCACCTTGCCGCGCGCCGAGGCCCGGCCGCGCCGCATCGGCGTCACCGACAATGGCTATGTCTGGTATGTCGATTATGCGGGCGGCTATATCGGGGCTTTCGACCCGGAGACGAATGGCGTGCAGGAATGGCGCGCGCCGTCGGCCGAGAACAGCCGCCCTTATGGCATGGCGGTCGATGCGCAAAACCGGATCTGGTTCGTCGAGACCGGCGTGGAACCCAATAATTTCGTCGGCTTCGATCCGGCCACCGAGAGCTTCTTCTCGCAGACCCCGGTTCCGTCCGGCGGCGGCACACTGCGCCACATGCAGTTTTTCGCGCCCACGGGCGAGATCTGGTTCGGCGCCGATACCAATACGATCGGCCGGGCGGTCGTGATGCCAGCGGAATGATTGCGCCGATTGCCCTGTTGCTGACGGCCGGCGCTTTTCCGGACGGTGCTCCCTGGGGTCATGCCGGCGCACCGCAGACCGACACTTGCGCCGGATGTCACTGGGACAACGCACCGGAAGACGGATCGCCGCGCTTGTCGCTGGACGGGCTGCCGGACCGCTTTGTGCCCGGCGAGCGATACGAAATCAGCGTGGAACTGGCGGATTCTGGCGCGGTCAATGGCTATCAGCTGGCCGCCAGTCATGGCCGCTTCGAAGCCGGGTCTTCTGCGAGCGAAGCCGAGGGCGCGGCCGTTCGTTCCACCCGGCCGCAGGGAAGCTGGCCGGTGGTCTGGATCGCCGGCAATGCGCGTGAGCCGGTCCGTTTCTGGCTTGCGGCGATCGATGCGAATGACGATGCCAGCGCCCTGGGCGACCGCGTGCTCTTGAACACGTTCGAGAGCTTGCCCTGACGCGCATCCGGCGCTATGCCGCGCGCCTCGCAAGACACGAAGAGCCGACATGAATATCGATGCCATCTCCATCGGCGTGAACCCGCCGGATGATTTCAATATGATCGTGGAAGTCCCGCTGGGCGGCGATCCGGTGAAATACGAGATGGACAAGACGTCGGGGGCGGTCTTCGTCGACCGTTTCCTGCATACACCGATGCGCTATCCGTGCAATTACGGCTTCATCCCGCATACCCTGTCCGACGATGGCGACCCGATCGACGTTCTGTGCCTCGGCTCGACCACGCTGATGCCCGGCAGCGTGGTGCGCTCGCGCCCGATCGGCGTGCTGCTCATGGAAGACGAGAGCGGGCTGGACGAGAAGATCCTTGCCGCGCCGCACCCCAAGCTGACGCCCTATTATGACGAAGTGACGGATTATTCCGACATCCTGCCGGCGCAGCTCGCGCGCATCACGCATTTCTTCGAGCATTACAAGGATCTCGAACCCAACAAATGGGTGAAGGTGAAGGGCTGGGAAGGTGCAGACACGGCGCGCAACCTGATCGCCAAAGCGATCGAAGCGGCAAAGAAGACCTAGTCCGGCAAGGCGTTCATCGCGGAGATGGCCGCCAACTCAATCAGCGCGGCAAAAATGCTCGTTACGGCCGTGTGACCGGAAGCTGCTGCTTGCCAAGGGGAAAGTCTCTCCCCCTTGGCGACAGAATATCGTATCCCGGAATCTCAACACGGCGGGAGGACGCGGTTTGCAAAAAGCCGATTACATCTGGATGGACGGCGATTTGCGCCACTGGGAGGACTGCACGGTTCATGTGATGAGCCATGCCCTGCATTACGGCTCGTCCGTCTTCGAAGGCCTCCGCGTCTACGACACGCCGGACGGGCCGGCGATTTTCCGGCTTGAGGATCATATCGCGCGGCTTTACCGGTCCGCCCGCGTGTACCGGATCGGCATTCCATTCGACCTTGAGACAGTTTGCCAAGCGTGCTGTGACGCGGTGCGCAAGAACGGCTTGACGGCGGGCTATATTCGTCCGCTGGCCTTCCGCGGCGCCGGGTCGGTTGGCGTGACAGCGCAAGACACGCCCATCCATCTGATCATCGCGGCTTTTCCGTGGGGAACCTATCTCGGTCCGGACGCGCTGGAAAAGGGTGTCGATGTCGCCGTTTCGAGTTGGAACCGGCTGGCCCCGAACACCGTGCCGCCGGGCATGAAGGCCGGCGGCAATTACCTGTCTTCCATGCTGATCGGCTATGAAGCCAAGGACCGCGGTGTGGCAGAGGGTATCGGGCTTGGCCATGACGGGCTGTTGTCGGAAGGATCGGGCGAGAATTTGTTCCTGGTCGAGGACGGGGTGATCCGCACACCGCCCGGCGCGGCGTCGATCCTGAAGGGCATTACGCGCGATACCGCGATCAAATTGCTCGCCGACATGGGCCATGACGTGGTCGAACAGCCGCTGCCGCGCGAAGCCCTGTATACGGCGGACGAGATTTTCTTCACCGGCACCGCCGCCGAGATTACGCCAATCAAACGCGTCGATCACATTCATGTCGGGACGGGGGATTATCCCATCACGCGCTCGGTGCAGGACGCGTTTTTCGGCCTGTTCAGCGGCAAGACGGCGGACACACGTGACTGGCTAAGGCATGTATAAGGCATAGGGAGAAAATCATGACGGTCGAGGACTATCTTTCCAAGGAAGGCGAAACCTTCACCTCGGACTGGTTCGAGATGACCCAGGACCGCGTGAACCAGTTTGCTGACCTGACCCACGACCACAATTTCATTCATGTCGATGTTGCGCGCTCGAAAGCCGAAACGCCGTTCGGCGGCACGATCGCGCACGGCTATTTCACGCTGTCCATGCTCTCGCATCTGGGCGCCACTTGCCTGCCCGATCTGCCGCCCGGCTCGATCCCGGTCAATTACGGATTCGAGAAGTTACGCTTTGCCGCCCCGGTGCCCGTGGGCAAGCGGATCCGCGCCAATTTCCGGCTTTCGAAGATCGAACAGCGCAAACCCGGGCAATGGCTGTCGCACTGGGATGTGACGGCCGAAGTCGAGGATCAGGACGCTCCGGCGATCCGCGCCCACTGGCTGACGCTGTTTATTGTGGCGGGCTAGGCCGCCTCAAAACGGTCAATCGTCGGTTATAGGCAGAGGCGAGCTGTGAGAATGCACGATTTGTCGGCCGCCATCCTCATTTTCTCTGACAACGAGCGAAATAACTTCGTCGATCGGAGTGACGTCACCATCGGAATTAGCGCGTTCGCCTACGACTCGGGTCAATAGAACATAACCGTCCTCCCAAAACGTGCCGGAGGGCGGAGAAATTTCGACGTCAAACGATGCGCCTGAATTGCAAAGCTCTTCGAAAAACAATCGATTGCCAAAGAAATCGTGTCCGTATTCCTTTGGAAATCCGATGAGCCAAGCGTTATCGTTTACGGTTTGTGTGAACAGTTGGATATCACAGTCATTCAGGGCGCTTTGATAGTTCGCGAGGAGCTCCAGCCCGCCAGGGTAAGCCGATTCCATGAACATCGCTGTTCGTTCGGATTGCTTTTGGCTTGGGTTTGGCTGCCAAAATGCCAACGCAAAATCGGACACTAAAACGCTCGCAACTGCGGCAAGAGCAACACCATCTAATCCGCGCATAGCCGCCAACTCCAAAGCTTACTAGGTGAGGCAAGCATCTCCCGGATTGCGTTGATATGCAATTATAGTTTGCAATGTGAATTTGGCAGCGCTTTTGAGTGTCTACGGGATGACGGATAAAATTACTGCAACGGTCGAACAAATCCCCCCCCCCTGTGGGGAGGGTTTGGGGGGGGGGGGGGGGCAATACGACGAACAACCCAAAAGGACTTCTTCCCGGCGATACTTGTTGCCGCGCACACTATTGGACCTTCAGCCCTTGCCGGAATTTTTTTCGGCGCCGGGATTTCAGGTCAAGGGCGCGTACGCGCCGCTGCGCGGTTTCACCCTTGACCTGAAAATCCGGCGCGAAAGACTGGCCAGCATGGATTGTAAGGCGGAGTCGGGCTCGGCCGTTTGGCGACGCTTAGATCCGGGAGAGCGTCTTTCCCCTCCCCCTCGTGGGGAGGGGATACCTATTTTCTGCCAACCAATCCACGTCATCCCCCGCGAAAGCCGGGATGACGTTTGAAGATCCGCAGGCTTGTCCCGCGCTGGCGTCTCACCCCACCCCGCCGATCCTGATGGATCGCCGACCCTCCCCATCAAGGGGAGGGAACGCGATGGCGGTTCAGCCGCCCGCCAGATCCTCGGCGCGTTTTTCCAGGCGGGTAAGAAGCTCCGTCAGCCTTTCGATATCCTCGCGGGAAAACCCGTCGAGCAGATCGGCCTCATGCTTCAAGGCAACCGGCGCAATCTCGTCATAGACGCGGCGGCCGGCTTCAGTCAGGGCGACGAGCGCGGAACGGCCATCACTCTGATGCCGTTCGCGGCTGACGAAACCGCGGTCGATGAGGGCTCCGACAGCGCGAGATACCGTCACCTTGTCCATGGCCGTGGCGGTGGCCAGATCCTGGGCGGTCAAGCGGTCGGCCCCGCCCAGGACAGCGATCACCCGCCATTGCCAGATCGAAAGCCCGAAGCGGTCTTCATAGGCCCGCGCCACCCAGCGGCTAGCGCGATTGGACGCGACCGACAGGCGGTAGGGCAGATAGGCGTCGAGCCGGAGCGCGGCGTCGCGCGGCATGGTCTGGACTAGGCCAGCACGCCGCGGCGCTGCTGGTCGAGCTCAATGGATTCGAAGAGCGCCTTGAAATTGCCCTCGCCGAAGCCCTCATTGCCCTTGCGCTGAATGATCTCGAAGAAGACCGGGCCGATCACCGTCTGGGTGAAGATCTGCAAGAGCAGGCCCTGCTCGTTTTCGATGTCGCCGTCCAGAAGAATGCGGCGCTTTTCGAGTTCCTTGACCGGTTCGCCATGGTTCGGCACGCGCGCATCGATCAGCTCGTAATAAGTGTCCGGCGTGTCCTGGAAGATGACGCCGTTCTCGCGCAGCTGATCGACGGTCTGATAGATATTCTCCGTCGTCAGAGCAATGTGCTGAATGCCTTCACCATTGTAATCCCGCAGGAATTCGGCGATCTGCGACTTGTCGTCCTGGCTCTCGTTGAGCGGAATGCGGAGCTTGCCGCACGGCCCGGTCATGGCCTTGGAGAAGAGGCCGGTCTGCTTGCCCTTGATGTCGAAATAGCGGATTTCGCGGAAGTTGAAGACGGTCTCGTAGAAGTCCGCCCAGACCTTCATCTGGCCCTGATGCACATTGTGCGTCAGGTGATCGAGAATCTGCAGGCCGACGCCGCCCGTGTCTTCCTCGCCGGTCGGTTCGAAATCGCCATAGATGTCGCCCTTGGCGCCATACTGATCGACGAGATAGAGCACCGAACCGCCGATGCCCTTGATCGCCGGCACCTGATCGGTGTCGGTCCAGACACCTTCGCCGAAGGGCTCCGCGCCGCGCTTCAGCGCTTGTTCATAGGCGGATTTCGCATCCTTGACGCGGAACGCCATGGCGTTCGCCGACTGGCCATGTTCCTTGGCGAAGTCAGCGGCCTGGCCGGTTTTCTCGCGGTTGAGGAGGAAGGTAATATCGCCCTGTTTGAAGCGCGTGATGTCCTTCGACTTGTGCCTGGACACAGCCGCGAAACCCAGCTTGCGGAAGAGTTGTTCCAGCGCATCCGGGTCCGGACCGGTGTATTCGACGAATTCGAAACCGTCAGTGCCCAGCGGGTTTTCAAACAGATCGGCCATGGCCTTGCTCCTTCAATGTCGGCGGACTGCGAGGGGGCATGGCGCCCACGCCTCGAAACTCGCCCCCTCATGACGGAATTTAGTTACATTTGCAACTAAATTGTCGGCTCGACGGAACATTCAAGGGGCGCTAAGCCGCAGCGCATGAGCTATCTGTTCGAGCCGCCCGCCCTTTTGAGCGTGCCTGTCGAAGGCGCCGCCGCCTTTCCGGTCGGGCGCATCTTCTGCATTGGGCAGAATTATGCCGAACACGTACGGGAAATGGGCGGGGCCGATACCCGCGCCGAGCCCGTGCTGTTCATGAAGCCGCCCAGCGCCATCACCACAGGACCGGACGTGCCCTACCCGCCGGCCACGGCCGATCTGCATCACGAAGTCGAGCTGGTGGCCGCGATCGGCCCGGACGGCGTGGTGGCGTCCGGCGTAGGTATCGACCTCACGCGGCGGGATTTACAGGCGGCCGCCAAGACGCGCGGCGGCCCCTGGGAGATCGGCAAGGCGTTCGATAATGGCGCCGTGCTGGGTGCGCTGAAACCCGGGCCAGCGCCATCCGCCGGCGCCATCCAGCTGTCCGTCAATGGCACCGTCCGCCAGGACGGACGGCTGGAAGACATGACTCGCAATCTGCCAGCATTGCTGGCGCTGATCGGGAAGTATTTCACGCTCGCGCCCGGCGACCTGGTGTTCACAGGAACCCCGTCCGGCGTCGGCCCGCTCTTGCCAGGCGATGCCGTTGACGCCGGAATCGACGGGCTGCCGCCGCTTTCCTTCCGGATGACCGATCGAAAGGCCTGACCCATGACGCTGTTGCACGGATATTGGCGATCGAGCGCCGCCTACCGCCTCCGCATCGCCCTCAATCTCAAGGGCATCGCCTATGATCAGCTGTCGGTAAATCTGAAGGATGGCCGCCAGCGCGAAGCGGCGCACAAGGCGCTGCATCCGCAGGGCTTCGTGCCGGTGCTAAATATCGACGGGGAACAGCTGATTCAGTCGCCGGCCATTCTCGAATATCTTGAGGAGACACGGCCGGAGCCTGCACTGCTTCCGGGAAGTGCTGCCGAACGGTCACGCCTGCGCGCCTATGCCGCCGTGATCGGCTGCGATATCCATCCGGTGCAAAACCTCCGTATCCTGCAATATCTCCGCAAGGAGCTGGGCCAGGATGCGGATGCGGTTACGGCGTGGTGTCAGCGCTGGATTTCCGACGGTCTGGCCGCGCTGGAAAAGATGGCCCAGGCCGATGATCGCGGCGGGCCCTATCTTTGGGGTGGCGCGCCGACAATGGCCGACGTCTATCTGGTGCCGCAAATGTACAATGCGCGGCGCTTTGGGGTGGAGATGGACGCGTTTGCGACGATCGTCGCGGCCGACGCGGCCGCGCGCGCCCACCCTGCCTTCGAGGCGGCCCGGCCGGAGAACCAGCCGGACGCACCCGAGGATGGACACTAGGCCTTAGCCGCCCGGCGGCGCTGGCGGCGGCGCAGCCTCGCGCGTCTTCAGGATGGGTTGCAGGCGGCGATAGGTCAAAGACCGCCACAGCCATTCGAACGGACCGAAGCGGAAGGCGCTCAGCCAGAGCGTCGAGACAATGAGCTGACCGATCCAGACCATGACCACGAGCTGCGCCTGTTCAGCCCGCTCCAGCGTGCCGAACCAGCCGAGCCCCGGGGGACCGACGAACAGATAGGTCATGATCAGGGTTTGCGAGAGATAGTTGGTGAAGGCCATACGCCCGGCGGCCGTAAAAGGATGCAGCAGGATCCGGAACAGGCCGATCTTGCAGACCAGCATGATAACGGCCGCATAGCCGAACGCCATGAACAGGCTGGCGACATAGTTGAGCCCGATCGACACCCACAGGCTTTCCATGGCGAAGGCGTTGCGCACATCGTGTGCGGCACTCTCCCAGGCCATTGGAATACCGATCCCCAGCGCCACAATGGCGGCAAACAGATAGGCCAGGCTGCCCCAGCGCAGGGTCAGGAATCCGACCTTGAACAGCGCCATGCCCAGAAACATCACGCCGATCGTCCGGGCGCCGAAAAAGATCAAGCCGGCGACCTGGCCGCCAATGGCATTGATGGCGTTGTCCGGGAGCCGGTTGATGAAACCCGCCTGGTAGGTCGCGACGACCTCCTGCAGTTCATCGGGAGGCAGAACGAAGCCGAATTTCTCGGGCGACAACTCCCCGGGAATCAGGTTGAAGGACGCGAATATGCCAATGGTGAGCAAGCCTGCCAGCGCGATCAGGGCAAAACCCCAGATTGCCAACCACAAGGCCGATTTGTGCCGCGCCATGACCACCAGCATGCCGGCGATGGCATAGGTCACAAGGATGTCGCCATACCAGAACAGGTAGGCGTGGATCATGCCGATCAGCAGCAGCCAAAGCATGCGCGGATAGTGCTGGCGGGTCCCCAGAGATTTGTCTTCACCCAGCATCAAGACGATCCCGGCACCGAACAGGCCGGAGAAAATCGTGATGAATTTCATGCTGAAGAAGACGTGGCTGAAGAACCAGACATCCAGATTGACGCCGGTCAGGTCCATGTGGGCCGGCGGATATTGGTAGGCCATCGGCCACATTGCGAAGGCCTGGACGTTCATCATCAATATGCCGAGCACGGCGAAGCCGCGCAGTGTATCGATGGACGTAAATCTTTCGCTCTTGGGGCCGACCAGCGGCGAATCCGGCGTCACCGGTTGTGTCATGATGTCCTCCCTGTCCCGCGCGATAGTCTTACAAAGATTTCACGCAGCGTAACGGGATTGTGGGTTGAATGATCCCCCTCGATCAAGGCATAGACATCAACTATTGAGGTTATAGGCAAAATTTTTCGGCGCGAGGGGCCGATGGTTCAGTTTCTGCTTTTCATATTCGATGCACTCGCCGGTTTCGCGATGCTGTCCCTCGGCTTGGCCTATACCAGCGACGCTGAAGACTGCGCCGTCGACGTACAACTGGTCTCCGCAGAGTATTTCATCGCCGACGATACTGACGGCACTGCCACGGTCGATTGCGCCGCGACGATCGACTTCGAGCGCGAGCCTGCCGAGGTTTTCCGCATCTAAGAGCGGCCCTACCGACTCCCACACTTCGAATGACCGGTATTTTGAGCTAAGACACTTGTCCCGCGACGCTCCGCGGGCTGATGGATTCAGTGATTGGCAGGGACCGGGCAAGCATGGCCGAAAGCGAAACACGCGACCGCGAGACTTCAAGCGACGCCCTGATGGCGGTGTTTTCGGAGTCCGGCGATTCACAACCGCTCGACTCCCGGCGGCCGGTCCGCGCGGCCCCCGATCTGCCACCGCCGCGGAGCCATGGCTGGTATGTCTTCTTCGGAATCACGGCCGCCCTGATATGGACCGCCGGCACGATTGCCTATCTCGTCGCCTATGCGGGCATTGATGTGCTCGACCCGCTGGCGCGTCATAGCCCGGCCCAACTCGCCGGCCTCGCGATATTCGCGCTCGGGCCGGCCATCTTGTTCATCATGGCGGCGCTGATCATCCGCGAGTTGCGCCAAACCGTCGATCGGACCCGGGGCGTACAGGCCGCCCTGGCGCGATTGGCGGCGCCCGCGGAAGTGGCCGAAGCCGAAGTCCGCAGCCTGTCCGGAGCGATCTCAGGCGAGATTGACCGTATCAATTCCTCGCTGGAAAGCGCCCTGGCAAGATTGGCAGCGATGGAAGAAGTGATCCGGCATCATGCCGACACGCTGGAACAGTCGGCCGGCGATGCGCGGCAGCGCGCGGAAGACTTGCTGCAAACGCTACGCGGCGAACGTGAACGTCTCCAGCACGTCTCCGATTCCATGGATGACAAGGCGGCTCTGATCGCGACCGCGATTTCCGAACAATCGCGCATGATCGCCGCGGCGGCCGAACTGGCCGGCGAGACCGCGACTGATGCCGAGCGGCGGGTCCGCGACAGCGCGGATGCGCTCGCCGGTGCGGGGCAAGCGATTGCCGACAGCGCACAATCCGCTGCAGGCAAGGTCGATGCACGGGTCGCCGAATTGCGGGATCTCTCGGGTCAGCTCGAAAACCGGACAGAGCAGCTGGAAGACGCTTACAAGCGTCACAAGACGCGGCTGGGCGAAGCCGGCGAATCCTTGCGCGAAGAACAGGAAAAAATCGCGGCCGCGCTGGATTTCCACCGCGCTGAATTGGAGATCATGTCGAAGACGGCCCGCGAGGGCGCGGACGCGCTCAACGATGCGGCCAAGCAAGGTGCCGGCACGTTCAGCGACACGGTCGAGGCGGCACTGGTTCGCGCGCGGCGGATGGCGGCCGATGTCCACGCCGAAGCCGACAAGGCCAGCGAGGCGCATCGCAAAGCGCTCGAAGATCTGCAGGCGGCCTCCGACAATGCCCGCAAAGCCTCGCAGGCCGCGGGCGAAGCGCTGGAAGAACAGAGCCGGCTGGTCGCCGCGCGGATCGAGGATATCAACGAGAAATCCTTCGATGCCGCCCGCAAGGCGGACGAATCTTTTGCCGCACGGCTGAAAGAGGCCGAGAAACTGACCTCCCGGGCCGCGCTGGCAGCGGATGAGGCGGCCGAGTCCGTGAAGCGTCGCCTCGAAACGGTTCTCACCGCGGCGCGGGATGAATCCGCGGCGATTGAGCGTGAGATCGAGAAGCTGGCGGACAAGCTGGCGGAACTGCCGGCTTCGGCGCAGCTCCGGGCGAAGGAAGCCTCCGACGCGCTGCGCAATGGGCTTGAAGGCCTCAATGCTGCCGCCCTTGCGGCCGCCGAGGAGGCACAGGAAATCGATGCTGCCTTCCAGGCGCGCATCCGGCAGAATTACGAATTGCTAAGCGACTTCATGCTCAAGATGGGCTCGGTTGCCGGCGGCCGGCGGGCGCTCGATCTGCCCGCCAATGAAGTCCCCAATCCGCTTTCCGGAAAGAAGAAAGCGGAAACCGGCGGGGAAGCGGCGGGCGGCGAAGCGCCCAAGCGCGATACGATCGCGTTTCCGGAACGCGGCCGCTCGAACGAGCCGGGATGGCGCTGGAAGGATCTCCTGTCGAGCATGCCGGACAGCGACGAGCGCCGCCGTGACCGGGATGATGAGGCTGACTAGCCACACGCCATTCTCTTGACGAATAGCCGTTGCGGCAACCGGTAACGCGGCCCATGCTAAGGCATGTCCAAATACTTCGATCATGATGCCTATATTGCCGGTGCGGCAGAGCCATTGCGGCCCCTGCTCGTCGATCTGCGCGTTGCACTTGCGGCCGCTTTGCCGGATGCCGAGGAGCTAATCGCCTACGACATGCCCGGCTTTGGATTCGGCAAGTCGATCATCGCGGGCTATGCGGCGTTCGCCAAGCAGTGCGGCCTCTACGTGTCGCCTGGCGCCATCACCGCTCACGCTAAAGACATCGCGGATGCCGGCCTTAAGGCAACGAAGACCGGGGTGACGTTCTCGCCTAAAAAGCCGATGCCCGACGCGCTGGCCGCCAAGCTGGCGGTTGCTGCGCGTCGAGAGTTAGGCCTCTAGCCCACCGACGACGGCAAGTCAGCGCTGCACAGGCCGATCAATGCTCGTGTTCGGGATCGTGATGGATCGCAACCTGCTCGGCGGTCCATTGCGCCACCGACGCCATCGCTTCCTGCGATGCCGCGTCAAACGCCGCGACAATGTCGCCGATCGTGTTGCTGCTGGCGACAGATTGCGCGCCGATGGCGTCCACCGCGACGAGACGGCGGTCACTCGAACGGATGAGCCTTGCCCGCAGGCGAACGATAACCGTCGGCGGCTGATCCGGTCCCCGAAGGTAATTCGCCTCGAACGAGCGGAGTTCGGTCGCAAGCTCGAATTCCGAACGCACCCCGTCTTCCGGGCGCGAAGCAATAAGCGTCGGCTCAAACGCATCCATCGATTCAACAATCAGGTCCTGAACCAGACGCGGCACCGGCGTGATCCATTCGGCGCCCTCGATAAAGACGAGCTGACCGCGTTCCTGCGACATGGCGATCATGTCGTTTGACAAAGCGCGCGGCGTCAGCGGCCGCTGCACGCCGATGATCACGGCTTCCTCGCGCACTTCGCCGGAGGGCTCGGGAGTCGACAAGCGATAGACCGTCGCTGGTACGGTTTCCGGAAGGAAGCTGATACATCCGGACAGGAACAGGCTGGTGCCGATCAAGCCGGCGGTGAGCGTCTTGCGGATCATTGGGGCACCTCCACAGTACGGCGCGGTTCGCCGGAGATTAATCCGGCCGGATTGTCTTCGATTTCCATCGCGATGCGATCGAGCGTCGCGATCAGCCGGCGGAGATCTTCCATGGTGCGGGTGAATTCGTCGGCGCCTTCGTTCGACAAGCGTTCGACAGCCGGTTGCAGCGTCGCCATCAGCGCTTGCGCATCGCGACCTGCAATGTCGATCTGCTGCGCCGCCAACGAGACATCGACAGAAGCCCGCTGCAATTCGTTTGTCGCCAGCGCCGATGCGTCGCGTCCGAAGATTTCCAGCGATCTCGCCGCCGCGCCGACATCGACAGCGGTCGTTTCAAGCTGGCGCACCGCGGTCCGGATTTCTTCCACCAGCGCGTCTTCGCCGGCCAGGCGCTCGGATATCTGCTCGACATTGTCCAGCGTTTCGGAAATGCGCGCCAGGTTTTCTTCATTGAGCAGCTCGCTCATTTGAATCAGCGCAATACGGGCTGCTTCCAGCGCGTCCTCGCCGCCGGCGACGAGCGATTCGATTTGCGCCTGCTCGGCATAGATGCGGGGCGGATCGCCGCGGCTCGTCGACAACAGGCGCTGCGCCTCGGCGGTTCCGCCGGAAATCTGGATATAGGACAGTCCGGTCAGCCCCTGTGGCTCAAGCTGGGCGCTGGAGTCGACACGCACCGGCGTTTCGGCCTGCAGGCGCACGCGGGCGATCACGCGGTTCGGGTTCTGCGGATCGAGCGAAATCTGGGTCACCTCGCCGACCTGGATGCCATTGAAACGCACTTCGCCGGCCTCCCGCAGTCCGCGGACAGGTCCGTCGAAGACAACATCATAATACGAGTATTCCTGTTGGAAGGTCTGCTGTCCGAGCCAGAGCACAAAGAAGCCGCCCGCCAGAACGAGGAAGACGACGAAAAAGCCGACAAGGGCGTGATGGGCTTTGGTTTCCATGACCTAGCCTCCCTGAACGCGAGCCGCGATCCGGCCGCGCGGTCCGTGAAAATATTCCCGGATCCAAGGATGGGAATGCTGTTCCAGTTCCTTGATCGGGGCAACAGCGGCCACGCGCTTGTCAGCCAGAACGGCCACGCGGTCGCAAATCGAATAGAGGGTGTCGAGATCGTGCGTCACCATGAAAACGGTGAGGCCGAGCGTTTCCTTCAGATCCCGGAGCAGCATGTCGAAGGCCGCCGCACCGATCGGATCGAGGCCTGCCGTGGGTTCATCGAGAAACAGGATTTCCGGATCCAGCGCCAACGCCCGGGCGAGACCCGCCCGCTTTCGCATGCCGCCGGACAGTTCGGAAGGGTATTTCGGTCCGGCTTCCGGACCGAGGCCGGAAAGTGCGATTTTCATGTCGGCGATCTCGATCATCAGCCGCTTCGGCATTTTCAGATGCTCGCGCAGCGGCGCCATCACGTTCTCGCGGACCGTCAGGGACGAAAACAGCGCGCCGTGCTGAAACAGCACGCCCCAGCTGGCCTCAAGCTCACGCCGTTCATCCGACGGCATGGCGCTGAGGCGTTGGCCGTTGAAGTAGATTTCGCCCGCATCCGGACGTTTGAGGCCGATGATCGTGTTCATCAGCACCGATTTGCCGCTGCCGGACCCGCCGACAAGGCCGATTACCTCGCCGCGCCGGACTTTGAGATCGAGCCCGTCGTGAACGACGTGCGATCCGAAAGCCGTGCGCAATCCGCGCACCTCGATGATGACGTCTTCGCTCATATATCGAGCTCCAGATACATCATGGCGAAAATGGCATCGACGACGATGACCATGAAAATGGATTGCACCACCGACGCCGTGACACGCCGGCCAAGGGATTCAACATCGCCGCCGACCTGCATGCCTTGCTTGCAGCCGATGATGGCGATGATGAGACCGAAGACCGGTGCCTTCGACATGCCGACCCAGAAATGGCTGGGGGTGATCGCATCATTCATGCGGGAGATGAAGAAACCGGGCGAGATGTCCAGCGTCGCCCAGCTCACCATCATGCCGCCGAAAATGCCGGCCATCATGGCGCCGAACGTCAGAAGCGGCGCCATGATCACGCAGGCGACGACGCGCGGAATGACGAGCGCCTCATAGGGATCCAGGCCGAGCACCCGCATGGCGTCGATTTCCTGCTGCATCTTCATCGAGCCGATCGACGCGGTGAACGCGGAATCCGAGCGTCCGGCGAGCATGATCGCGGTGATCAACACTCCAAATTCGCGCAAAACGGAGATGCCGACCAGTTCGACGGTGAACACGGACGCGCCGAATGTCTCCAGGAGGTTGGCCCCCATGAAGGCGACAACGGCGCCGATGAAAAAGGTCAACACCGCGATGATCGGCAACGCGTTCACACCGGCTTCTTCCATGACGTAAAAAGCCGGGGTCCATCGGAAACGGTGCGGCCGGACAAGGAGCGACGCGAAAGTCGTGATCGTGCGGCCGAAGAAACCAAACGTGTCCACCGCTTCGCGATAGAAGGCCTCGAGGCCCGCGCCAACGCGTTCAAAGGCGCGGACGAAACCGTAGCGCTCTTCCGGTGCATCCGGTTCGCAATCGATGGCACGCTCTATCAGCTCGATGATCAACCGTTTCGCGGTCGGGTGCTCGCCGCGGAAATGCCAGTCCGCCGTGGGGCTTGAACACTGATGAATAGTGCGGCCGAGCAGAAAGGCGCCGGCCGTGTCGATCCGGCCGATGCCGGAAACGTCGATGACGACCAGTCCGGCATCGTAGCTGGATTCGATCCGCTCGATATCGCGGTAAACCGGCGTCACATTGCTGATCACCCAGTCGCCCTGCGGGACGACGATGATCTGCCGCCCCTCTTCGCGAACGCGGATGTCGGCAGGTTTATCGGACGCCATAAGCACTCCCCTCCCGGTCCTCATAGGCGATTCATGCGGTTTCAGGGAGTACGCATTCGCAACATTAATATTGAAAAAACGCCGCCGGCGGCCGCGGGAATCGCCATGAACGCAAATCCGGCCGTCCCGAAGGCGTGGTAGAGCGGTCCGGAGAGCGCGCTGGTCGTGGCAAGCGCGATACCGCCGGACAATGCCGAATTGGCGGCCTGTGTGCTGGCCTGCAGACGATCGGGCGCGTGCTCGGTGGCAAACCGCAAAATCCCGAGATAGGCCGAAGAGAAGGTCAGGGCATGCATGGTTTGCAGCACGAACAGCATGGCCAACGGCGGCGCCAGGGCGGTCAAGCTCCAGCGGGCGATTGCCGCGATCGCGGCGATCAGCATGAGCTGCCCGGGCTTTAGCCGGCGCAGAAAGCGCGCGGTCAGCGCCAGAAAGACAATCTCGGCAATGACCCCGGTTGACCAGAGCAGGCCGACGGTCTCCGCGGCAATGCCTTGCGCTTGCCAGCTCAAGGCCGAGAAACCGTAATAAAAGCCGTGGCTCGCCTGGATCATTGCCGACGCGGCCAGTGCGAACATGAAGGGTTGTGTCAGCAATAGGCGGAGCGGTATGGGCTCGGGCCTTGTGCCGGTCCGGGCGTGCAATCCCGGCGGAATAAAATAGCTGGCGGCGACGGTCAGCGCCGCCCCGGCGGTCATCCAGACCAGCGCGGCTTCGCCCCCGAACTGGCCGATCAGCGCCCCGGCGCCGATATTGCCGATGATGAAGGTGGCCGATCCCACCGCGCGCTGCGGTCCGAAGGCAAACCCTTCACGGCGCGAAGACCAGGCGGCGAAGGCGTCCATGAGCGGAATCTGGCCGCTGAACAGCGCTCCGGCGATCGCCGCCAGAATCGTCAGCAGTGCAGTATCGCGGAAGGGCGCCACGACCAGAAATCCGGCCAACCCAGCCCAGGCAAAGCCGATGACGGCATCGCGGCGGCGGCTGCCCTTGTCCATCCATGCGGCCCCGACGGGGGCCAGTACGGTCCGGCCGATCATGCCGCCGGCCAGCGCCAGCCCAATCAACTCCGCCGACAATCCGCGCGTTTCCAGCCAGACCGGGAAGTAAGGAAGGAATGCGCCAAAAGCGAGATAGAAAGCGCCGTAAAGCGCGGCAAAGCGGATGCCCGCAGGATGAATGATCCGCCCGTCCATGCCCGCCGCGATAACCGGTTCCGCCGGAAATGGAAAGCCTGTTGCAATCCCGGCTTTGCAGTGCCGTTCAGCGCCGCTAGGTTCGCCCGACACAAAAAGGTGAACACTGTTCATGGATCGCGCCCTCGCCGATATTTCCCGTCAACTCGACGCTGCCCAACCGCCGGAAGGCGAGACCCTCAGCCTGCGCCGCCGGCGGGTTCTGCTGACCGGTTACCGGTCGCATCCGCATGTCGGGGGCCAAGGGGTTTATCTGCGCGAGCTCGCCATCGGCTTGCGCGATCTGGGGCATTCGGTGACGATCGCATCGGGACCGCCCTATCCGGAGGTTCCGGAAGGGGTCGCGTTCGTCGGCTTTCCGTCGCTCAACCTGTTCGAGGAAGCCAATGCCTTCCTGGCGTTACGCTGGAAGCATCTCGCCTCGCGCGCCGACCGATCGGAATGGCTGGCCCACAACACCGGTGCCTTCGGTGAGCTCAAGGCCTTTGCACTGCGTCTTGCGGCCTGGCTCGAATCCCGCGCCGGCGCATTCGACGTGGTGCATGACAATCAGACGCTGGCTTCGCCATTTGTCTCGATCCGGCGCCGTTTGCCGGTAGTGGCGACCATCCATCACCCCGTGGCGATCGACCGCGAATTCGCCGTTGCCGGTGCCCGCAAACGCATCGACCGATGGCTGACACGGCGATGGTACGGCTTCACCGACATGCAGGCGCGGACGGTGCGCGCCCTGCCGCATCTGCTGGCGGTGTCCGAAGCCGCGCGCGACAGTCATGCAGAACATTATGGCATGCCGCCGGACAAGGCGGAGATAGCCCACAACGGCCTGGATCACGATGTCTTTCATCCTGATGACACGGTTCGCCGCGAGCCCGGCCTGATCGCCGCGACGGCCAGCGCCGATGTGCCGATCAAGGGGTTGGACGTCCTGATGTCAGCGTTCATCCGCCTGGCGCACCGTAATCCCGCTGTGCGGCTGGAACTGATTGGCCAGCTCCGCGACGGGCCGGCCAAGCAATTGCTGACAGATGCGGGGCTGCTCGACCGGGTGAAAATGCGGTCGGGCGTGAGCCGCGAGGCCATCGCCGATTTGTACCGCCGTGCGAGCGTCGTCGCCTGTCCGGCGCGGTTTGAAGGCTTCGGATTCCCGGCAGCTGAAGCCATGGCCTGCGGCGCCCCCGTCGTCGCCAGCGATGGCGGCGCGCTGCCGGAAGTGGTCGGCGAGGCCGGACGGATCGTGCCGGCCGGAAATGTCGACGCGCTGACACTGGCGCTCCAGGCCGTACTCAACGACGCGGCGCTCGCCGCTGACATGTCACGCGCCGGTGCCGATCGTGCGCGCAGTGCCTTTTGCTGGCGACAACACGCGCTGGCGGCCAGCGCGCTTTACGAGAAGGCGATCGCCGGGTGCTGACCATCGATCTCGACCGCCTGCACCTGGAAGACGGGCACCGGGTGCTGGATCTCGGCTGCGGCCGTGGCCGCCATACGCATGCCCTGTACTCGCAAGACCGGCCGGTCCACGTGACCGGGCTGGACCTTTCGGAAACGGATGTGATGGCGACCGCGGACGGGTTTTTCGATCTGCCGCCCCCTCCCGCGTCCAAAGACCGGTCCGGCACGCTGGTCGCGGGCGATGCGCATCACCTGCCCTTCGCTTCTGACCGGTTCGATGCGGTCATCTGTTCGGAAGTTCTGGAACATGTCGGCCATCCGGACGCGGTGATCCGCGAGATCGACCGGATCACGAAGCCAGGCGGACGTGTCGCCCTGTCCGTGCCGCGCTATTGGCCCGAACGGATTTGCTGGAAGCTGTCCGAGGGTTACCGCAATACGCCGGGCGGCCACGTCCGTATTTTCCGGCATGACCAGTTGCACGCTGCGGCGCGGCGCGCCGGGTTACGCAAGACCGGCCATCACTGGGCGCATGCATTGCACAGCCCTTATTGGTGGCTGCAATGCGCGGTGTGGGATATCCGCGAGGAGCACGGGCTGGTCAATGCGTATCGCCGTTTTCTCGAATGGGACCTTCTCAAAGCGCCGGCACTGACTCGCGGGCTGGAAGCACTGCTCAATCCGGTCATGGGCAAGAGCCTCGTCATGTATTTTGTGAAGCCGGTATGAGCATGCTGATCGACATTCAAGCGGCCGCTGATCGCATCGAAGCCCTGCAGGCGGAAGATGGTGCGATCCCCTGGATCGAGGCCGGGCTGTGGGATGCGTGGAACCATGGCGAGAGCGCGATGGCGCTGGCGATCGCCGGGCGCGAAGATGCCTGCGAGAAGGCGCTGATCGCATTGTTCGACCGGCAGGAGGCCGATGGCGGCTGGATCGGCGAGCTTGGCGCCGGTGTGCCGCTCGACGATACCAATCGCCATCTTGTCGTCGACAATCCGGCCCGGGCCCGCGACACGAATTTCATCGGCTATTCGGCCGTGACCGTCCTGCGCTGCGCGCTCGCCCTCGACCGGCCGGACTGGCTGGCGCGTTTCCGCGACCCGGTGAAGCGGGCGATGCGGGCCGTTCTGGCCTGTCAGACCGGCGATGGCGATATCGTTTGGCGGCAGCCCGAAAACGGGGAGACGCCGGAGAGCATTGACTCGCTGCGGGCCGGCAATGCCTGTCTTTACAAGAGCCTCGAATGTGCCATCCGCATTGAGCGGCTGCTGGGCGGTCATACCGCGGACCTCGCCGCGGCGCGCGGACGGCTGGCGCAGGCGCTGCACGACCGGGACTGGCGGTTCGACCGGAAAGCGACCGACCGGCGGCGATATGCGATGGACTGGTATTACCCGGTGCTATGTGGCGTGCACACGCTGGAGGAATCGCGTCAGCGCCTTGAGGCGGGCTGGAGGCGCTATGTGGTGGACGGGCTGGGCTGCCGCTGCGTGGCCGATGAGCCCTGGGTGACAGCGGCCGAAACCGCCGAGCTGGCCCTGGCGTGCCGGGCCGTGGGCTGGAGCGCCAAGGCGCGCAAGCTGATCCTCGACCTTGAACCCCTCGCCGCGCGATCCGGCGGCTATTGGATGGGCTGGCAGTTCGAGGAAAACATCCTGTGGCCACAGGAACGTCCGTCCTGGACGGCGGCTGCCGTCGTTCTGGCCGCCGATGCCATTGAGCAGCTGACGCCGGGCAGCGATCTGTTGGTGACGGCGCTGGCCCGTCAAAGCGGGCTTAGAGACGGCGCAACACCTCCAGCGTCCTGATCCGCTCGACCGGCTCATACTGCTTCGACGCCACGGCCTGCTTCCAGATTTCGTATGGCGGGCGGCCGCCATCTTCCGGATTCGGAAACACGTCATGGATGGCCAGGATGCCGCCAGGCGCGACCTTCATGGCCCAGCCGTCATAGTCGGCCTGAGCCGCTGTCATCGAGTGTCCGCCGTCAATGAAGACAAAGCCAAGCGGTGTGGACCAGTAGGCCGCGATGTCCGCCGATTTGCCGACCATGGCTATGACCCAGGGCTCAAGTCCGGCCGCATAGATATTTCGCCGGAAGGCCGGCAGCGTATCCACCGCTCCGGCCACCTCGTCATAGAGCTCGGGATCGAAATATTCTTCGCCGGGTTGATGCTCTTCCGAACCGCGATGATGGTCGATCGAAAACAGCCGCGTGCCGGCCGCCTTTGCTGCCGTTCCCAAATAGAGCGCAGACTTGCCGCAATAGCCTCCGATTTCGAGAAACGGGCCGAGGCCGGCGGTAGCGACCGCATAGCGCACAAGAGCTGCGCCCTCCTCGGGATCGAGAAATCCCTTGATCGATTGCGGGTCGGTCAATGCGTCAGCTGGCGGGTGCGTCACGCAAGGCGCGCCGGCGCTCGGCGAGCGCATCTGCGGCTCCGCTCAAGCGTTGTGCGGCCAAATCGAGTGTGCCGATTTCCGGTGACAGGTCCGCGGTGTGGGCCAGGTTCTCATTCACTGCGCGAAACAGCGAAATGGCCTGGCGGGTATCGCCGATCGCCCGCTCCAGGGCAGCTATGTCACCCGACAAGCTCGTCGCCGTGAGACCGGCCGCGGCGAGCACCTCCTCGCTTGTCGCGGCCAGCGCGAACACCATGGATGTCGCCTCGGCAAGATCTGCGCGAGCCCGCGTCTCGAGGCGGTCGGGTCCGGCATCGTGCAGGCCGGCCGCCGTGAAATAGACGGTAAGCCGTTGCGGGCTCGAATTCTCGCTGCGGCCATTAAACAGCATGCCGGTCAATCGCTGGACCGTGGCGCCGTGATCTTCGGCCACCCAGCCTGCGTCATGGAAGTGCGCGTCGAAGGCCTCTGCCTGCCGGCGGAGCGATTGCTGCTCTATCGGGAGGCTGGATGTTCCCGAGACAAATCCGTTCGATCCCATCGGCGTGGCGACGCACGCGGACAGTCCCGCCATGCAGGCACAAATCAGACCGATACGAACCATCATGTCTCCAACCCAAACAGATACGGCGTTAATGCAACCGTTTTGCCAACAACGTATTGCCAGCACTTGCCCCGTCGCTAGTGTGCGATGAGAAGACCTTGTTTTGCAAGGTCAATTGGAACGGATGTGCCTTGCAAAATCGTGAAAAGCGCCGCGGTTACTATCCAGCGATAGAACCCTACCGGACATTTCGCCTCAAAGTTGCCGGCGGACATGATCTGTATGTCGAGGAATGCGGGCGAAAAGATGGCCTTCCGGCGGTAGCGCTGCATGGCGGACCGGGGGGTGGCGCCAGTACGCAGATGCGGCGCTTTTTCGATCCGGAGCGCTATCGCATCGTGTTGTTCGATCAACGCGGCTGCGGGCGCTCGAAACCGCATGCATCGCTCGACAACAATACCACCTGGGACCTGGTCAATGATGTCGAGGCGATCCGTGAGGAACTCGGTATTGACAAATGGGTCGTGTTCGGCGGCTCGTGGGGATCCACATTGTCATTGGCCTACGCCCAGACGCATCCCGACCGTGTGCTGGCGCTGGTCCTAAGAGGGATATTCCTGAACACAAAGGCCGAGCTGGACTGGTTCTACAAGGATGGCGCCAACCGCCTCTTCCCGGATGCCTGGGACAAGCTGGTATCGCGGCTTTCCGAAGACGAACGCAATGACGTGCTGCAGAGCTATCATGACCGCCTGATGAAAGACGATATCCGGGCGCGCCGGGAAGACGCCATTGCCTGGGCCGACTGGGAAACCTCGCTGATTTCCTTCGCGCATCCGGAGCCGCCGGCCGCCAAGCATCCCGAACGCGCCGATGCGATCGCCCGCATCGAAACCCATTATTTCGTGAACAAGGGCTTTTTCGGTACCGACAATCAATTGCTGGAAAACATGCCGAGGATTGCGCACATCCCCGGCTATATCGCGCAGGGGCGCTATGACGTGATCACGCCGCCACTGCGCGCCTGGGATTTGGCCAAAGCCTGGAACGGCAATGCCCGGCTCGAATTCATTGCCGATTCAGGGCATTCCGCCGGCGAACCCGGCACCATCGACGCCCTCGTCCGGTTCACGGACGAGGCCGCCGAGCGCTTTGGCTAGCCGAGGCCGAGCAGGTTGTTGAGATAGCCGCCGGTGAAGCGGGCATCGAGACCCAAAATAAGCACGATGCCGACCGCGAACGGCACGATGTAGCGCATCATGATGTGGAAGAAGGCGAACATGCCATTGGACGCATGCTGCATCTCTTCACGCAGCAATTTCTTGGGCACCACCCAGCCAACGAAGACGGCGATCAGGAACCCGCCGAAGGGCAGCAGGATTTCGCCCGACAGGACATCGACGAACTGACCGGCGAAATCCGACGACCAAACCGCACCGGCCCCGATCATGAAGGCGAAGCCGCCGAGCATCCAGGCGATCTGGGGCCGCCCGAAATCGGAATGCTCGTCGATGAAGGCCACCGTGGCTTCCAGCAACGAGATCGAGGAGGTCAGTGCGGCGATAAAGGCCAGGAAGAAGAAGGCACCGCCGATGAAATCGCCGCCCGGCATGCCGGCGAACACGTTTGGCAGGGCTTCGAAAATCAGGCCCATGCCAGCCGCCGGGTCGACGCTGAACGCAAAGACAATCGGGAAGATCATCATGCCGGCGATCAGCGCCACCATCGTATCGGCGGTGGAAATGATGATGCCTGAGGATGCGATGTTGGTATCGCGCGTCAGATAGGAGCCGTAGGTGATCATGATCGCCGAGGCGACACCGACCGAGAAGAAGGCCTGGCCGAGCGCCGAGACGAAGGTGCCGCCATCGACCTGCGAGAAATCGGGGCGGAACAAATACGCGAACGCTTGGCCGGTCGCGCCGCTCTCCAAGCCCGTTACGACCGCATAGATCGTCAGGCCAATGAGGGTCAGGAAGAAGATCGGCATCAGAATGGTAACGACCCGTTCAATACCGCCCTTCAAGCCTTGTGAGACGATCAGAACCGTGATGAGCATGAACAGGGCGTGCCAGCTCAAGCCCCACCAATTGGACCCGGTAAACGGAATGGCGTCCTGTCCGAAACCACCGGCAAATCCGGCGGCGGAAAACGCCATCACCTGGCCGGCGATCACCGAATAGGTGGTCAGCACAAGGAAGCCGCCGGCCATGCAGACCCAGCCAACGAAGGACCAGTTGGCCGACCGGCCGGCGTCCTGAGCCATTTTCCGGGTCGACGAGACTGCAGATTTCTGCGCGTGACGGCCGATGGCGAATTCCGACATCAGCACCGGCAGCGCGATGAAGGCGACACAGGCGATGTAGATGATGACGAAGGCCGATCCGCCATTCGCGCCGGTCTGGAACGGAAAGCGCCAAAGATTACCGAGGCCGACGGCCGAACCGACCGCAGCCATAATAAAGGCAAATCGCGAAGACCACTGGGCGTGCCCCACTGCTCCAGCCATATTCATTCTCCCCTGTTATCGGGCGGTCTCCCCCGCCAGCATTGGCGCGGAGCCTTCCTCATCCTGCAATCGCGGTCAACAAGCTCTAGCCGTTAACCGAACAAGCCGGCTCCGCGCGGCGGATCGGCGTTGCGGTGAATGTGCGCGCCGAGGATCAGCCCGAACCCGAAGAGCACGGCCATCATCACGGTCCCGCCATAGGAGATGAGCGGCAACGGCACGCCGACCACGGGCAACATTCCGGTGACCATGCCGACATTGATGAAGATGTAGAGCGCGAGGGTCGTCACGATTCCCATGACCGTCAGGCGCAAGAAGACGGATTTGCACGAGGCGGCAATGGCCACGGCATTGGCGAGTACGAGCGCGTAAAGCGCCAGCACCGCCAGCGCGCCGATCAGGCCGAATTCCTCGCCGAGTATGGTGAAGATGAAGTCGGTCTGTTTTTCCGGGAGGAAATTCAGCTGGGTTTGCGTGCCCTGGACGAAACCGCGCCCCGTCAGGCCGCCGGAACCGAGCGCAATCTTGGACTGGATGATGTGATAGCCGGCGCCCTGCGGATCGGCTTCCGGATTCAGGAAGGTGAGGATGCGTTGGCGCTGATAGTCTTCCAGGCCGAAACGCAGGAAGGCGGGAATGGCAATCGCGGCGGCGATGATACCGCCGATGATGATGCGCCAGCTCAATCCCGCCAGGAAGACGATGGCGCCGCCGGTCACCGCCACCAGTACGGCCGTGCCGAGGTCGGGCTGGTTGAGGATCAGCGCGACCGGTGCGCCGATCAGCAAGGCCGGGACCAGCAAGCCATAAGGCGAGTTGATCTTGTCAGGCGGCAGGTCGTGATAGAAGCGCGCGAGCGCCAGCACCTGCGCGATCTTCATGATTTCGGAGGGCTGCATGCGCACGGGCCCGAGATCGAGCCAGCGCTGCGCGCCATTGATGGTGACGCCCAGCACCTCAACGCCGACCAGCAGGCCCAAAGCCCCGAAATAGATCGGATAGGCCATGCCCATCCAGAAGCGCGGCGGAAACAACGCAACGGCCAGCATGACGGCGACGCCGACGCTGAAGCGCGCGAGATGGCGGCTGGCCCAGGGATTCCACTGGCCTTCCGCGGCGGAATAGAGCATCGCGACCCCAACCGTGCCGAGCAGCAGCAGGAGCAAGACAATGCTCCAGTTCAGCTCGAACAGCTTTTCCTGGAAGGTACGCGGGACGGTTTCGCGGAAGACAGCCATCAGGCGGGCTCCCGTCCATTATTCATCGCTACGAAGGGTCCGGCCGATGCGGGATCGCGCTCGATCAGCAGGCGGAGAATGTCGCGCGCGGGCCGTGCCGCGGCACGCGATCCGCCGCCGCCATGTTCGACCACGGTTGCTACTGCGTAACGCGGGCGGTCGGCCGGCGCGTAGCAGATAAACATGCCATGATCGCGCAATCGCCAGGGCAATTCGTCCTGGGTGCGCACACCGGCCTCTCTTTCGGCGCGCGTGATCGAATAGACCTGCGCGGTACCGGTCTTGCCGGCCATTTCAATGCCGGGAACCCCCAGCCCGCCCAGCGAGTAGTATGACGTACCGGCGGGTTCGTGGACGACGGCCCGAAGACCGTCCCGGACGAGATCGAGATTGGCGGCATTCACCGCCAGCGGTTCGCCGCGATCGATGGGCTGATCGCGATAAAGACGCGGGGAGACCGTGCGGCCCGAAGCGAGCCGCGCCGTCATCAGGGCCATCTGCAGGGGCGAGGTCAGCATGGCCCCCTGCCCGATCGCTGTGATCAGGGTTTCACCGCCGGCCCACGGGCGGCCATAGGTCGACAGCTTCCATTGCGGGTCGGGCACAATGCCCGCCGAGACGCCAGACAACCCGATATCCGGGGCGCTGCCAAGCCCGAAACGGCGCGCGGCCTCGGCGATCCGGTCGATCCCCAGCCGTTGCGCGATCTCGTAGAAATAGACATCGCAGGATGTGATGACCGCGTCGCGCAGATTGACCCGGCCGTGACCTTCGCGCCGCCAGCAATGGAAATCGCGATCGCCGAACGGAATGCTGCCGCGGCAAGTGAAGCGTTCTTCGGGACGTACGACACCGGCTTCCAGCGCGGCCAGCGCAACGACCGCCTTGAATGTCGAGGCGGGCGGATAAGTGCCCTGCAGCGCCTTGTTATAAAGCGGGCGGTATTCGTTCTGATTCAATGCGTTGAAGTCGGCGTGGGAAATACCGGTGACGAACAGGTTCGGGTCAAACCCCGGGGTGGAGACCAGCGCCAGAAGATCGCCATTCTCGACATCCATCGCGACCGCGGCGGCGCTTTCTCCTTCGAGGCGCTCGTGGGCGAAGCGCTGAACCTCGGCATCAATTGTCAGCTGCACGTCCTGGCCGGGCGTCGCCGGGACGGATTGGTCCGGCAATTCGCGGATGACGCGGCCAAAGGCGTTCACCTCGACCTTCAAAGAACCGCGTTCACCGCGCAGCGTTTCCTCGCGGGCGGCTTCGGCCCCGGTCCGTCCGATCCGGAAGCCGGGATGGCGCAGCAGCGGGTCGTTTCCCGCCACGTTTTCAGGTGCAGGTTGGACGTATCCGAGAATATGCGCAAAAGACGCGGCCGATGGATAATCGCGCACTTCCACCACGTCCGGAATAATGCCGGGAAGCTCTGGCGTATGCAGATTGATCGCGGCAAAGCTGCGCCAGTCGAGATCATCGCGGATGGTGACCGGGCGGAAACTGACGGAGCGGCGGACATTGGCCAGAATACGTTCGCGCTGTTCGGGGGTGATGCTGATGATCTGCCCCAGCCGGTCGAGCGCGGCTTCGGCGTCGCCGGCCTGCTCGGGGATCATCACGACGCGATAGCTATCGCGATTTTCGGCCACCGGCACGCCGAAACGATCGAGGATGCGGCCGCGGGATGGCGGTGTCAGGAGGAAGTTGAACTGGTTGTCCTCGGACAACAGCCGGTAGCGCTCGGTCTCGATGACCTGCAATTGGTGCAACCGTGCACCCAGCGCCATGAAGGTAACAGCGCCGCCCGCGCCCATCATCAGGGCGCGCCGGGTAAATCTGAGTTGCTGTTCCTGACGGTCGGATTTCATCGCGTCACGACCCGAAAGCGCCCCGCAAATTGCGGCGGCGGACAAACAAAAGGGCGATCAAGGGAAACATCAGGCCAGATGCGACGGACTCGATCAAGAGCGGCCGGACAGGGGCCATCTGTCCGATGGCAAAACTGCCGGCCGCCCAAGCCACCGGCACCGCAATCACCAGCGTTACCAGAAAGCGAATCCAGACCGGTCCGATCTCACGGGTCGGGCCATCCTCGTCGCGGTTGCGGGTGATCGTCATGGCGGTGAGATAGGCCAGCGCCCAGACGCCCATAACACCGCCTGACAAGACATCCTGGAGGATGCCGACGATGAAGATGACGACCGGCGGGATAAAGCGAGGCCGGATGGTCGACCAGATGAACAGAGCGATCAGCGGCAGCATCGGCATCAGGTCCGGGCCGCCAGCGATGCGTAATGGTGCGGCATAGAATGCCAGGGACAACATCAGGCTGATCACCGCCCAGATCATCAGCCCGTAAGGCGGGCGCGATTCCATCGATGGCCTCATGGCCCGGCCTCCGCCGTCTGATTGGCTGCGGGCTCACTGTCGCCGGCCGGGTCCGGGGCTGCCTGCGTCTCCACAGGAATAGTGGGCAGAGGCACGTCCGGCGCTCCGACCGCTTCGTAGGGAAACACCCAGACGAAATCGATCGGCGCCTGATCGGAAAACAGCCGGACGCGCCAGCGGCCTTGCCGGTCACGCTGGGCGAGACCGATCGGCAGGCCCCGCGGCATGCCGCCATCGTCGCCGGATGTGACGATGCGGTCGCCATCTTCCAGATCGGCGTCACGGGCGAGAAATTCGAGCCGCGGATAGGGTGAGTTGTCGCCGACCAGCACCGCGCGGGCGTTCGAGCGATCGGCCATCACCGGGATGCGGCTGTTGAGGTCGGTCAGCATCAGGACGCGTGCAGACACCTCGCCGGTTTCCACGATGCGGCCGATCATGCCGTAGACATTGAGCACCGGATCGCCATCCTCAACGCCGCGCCGCGTGCCTGCGCCGATCAACCTCGACTGGACGAAGGGACCGTCCGTATCGCCCAGCGTCCAGGCGCCGACGCGCGCATTGGTGGCCGGCGTATCGACATTCAGCGCCTGCTCATAGAGCTCAATCTGGTCGCGCAACTGCATCGCCAGATCCCGCCAGTAACGGGTCTCGTCGAGCCGGCGGCGAAGCCCGGCATTTTCTTGGGCCAGACCCGCCTGTCGACGCCAGTAGGGCCCGATATTGCTGATCCCGCGGACCGGCGCTGCCGCGAGGTCCAGCAAAGGCGCCGAGAGATCGGTGATGGTGGAGCGGATGTTTGCCAGCAGCGGCGGACGGTCCTGGGGGCGATCGAACGCAATCAGCAGGATGGTCAATATGAAGAGGGCGACGGTGAATGTCCGCGAATAGCGGACATCGCCGTCATCATTTCGCCTGGAGGATCCGCCGATCGCCAAGGCGATGCTCCTTTTTCAACGCTCGAGGATTAAACTGCCTCGGACAGGATAGGCCGCCAAGTCCTAAGGTTTTCCACCGCCTTGCCGCAGCCCATGACCACGCAGGACAAGGGTTCGTCGGCGAGGCTGACGGGCAGGCCGGTGCGCTCGCGCAGCTCGGTGTCGAGATTGCGCAAGAGCGCTCCGCCACCGGTCAGCACAATGCCCTTGTCGACAATATCGGCGGCCAGTTCCGGCGGTGTTGCCTCCAAGGCCTGTTTGACGGCTTCAACGATCTGTTCGACGGGTTCGGAGAGCGCGTCGGCAATCATCGCCTCGGTGACCGCGATTTCGCGCGGCACGCCATTCATCAGGTCGCGACCCTTGATCTCTAGCGACAGCCCCTCGCCTTTCGGCGGCGGCATGGCGGACCCGATTTCCTTCTTGATCCGCTCGGCCGATGTCTCGCCGATCAGAAGGTTCGCCGAACGGCGGATATAGTTGATGATGGCTTCGTCCATCTTGTCGCCGCCGACGCGGACCGAACGTGAATAGACAATCCCGGACAAGGACATGACAGCGACTTCGGTGGTGCCACCGCCAATGTCGACGATCATCGATCCTGTCGGCTCATCGATCGGCAAGCCGGCCCCGACAGCCGCGGCCATCGGTTCGTCGATCAGAAACACTTTGCGGGCGCCGGCCAGGCGCGCAGACTCGTGAATCGCGCGACGCTCGACCGCGGTGGCGCCCGACGGGACGCAAATCACCACTTGCGGTGACACAAAGCTCTGGCGGTTGTGCACCTTGCGCACGAAGTAGCGGATCATTTCCTCGGCGACGTCAAAATCGGCGATCACACCGTCGCGCATCGGCCGGATGGCTTCCACATTGCCCGGCGTCTTGCCGAGCATCATCTTGGCTTCGGCGCCGACCGCCTGGACGTGCTTGCGGCCCTTTTCGACCTTGTAGGCCACCACTGACGGCTCGTTCAGGACGACGCCGCGGCCTTTCACATAGACCAGCGTGTTGGCCGTACCGAGGTCGATGGCGATATCGGCCGAAAGGAGTCCGAAGACACTGTTGAACATGGGCGCGCGTCGTTTCTGCTTTCGCCGGAAAGGCGATCCTGTTGTTGTGGGATACCCTTGTGCGACGGTGCCGCGCGGATTGCAAGCGCGGCTTTGCAGCCACGCGTCAAGCCTCTTCTTCGGTTTCCTCAGGCTGCGGCAGGCGGCGCCGTGCCACCAGCATGATGGCGATCCAGATCACCAGAGCGGCGACCAGCAAACCGCCGGCCAGCAACAGATTCTGGCCCGACAAAAGCGTCAAAAGGCTTTGCCCGGTCAGCCCGACGACAAGGATTTTAGGCGCTGTGCCCAGTGCCGCCCCAATGATGAATGCCCAATAAGGGGTGCGCGAAGCGCCGAAGGCCATGTTGACCACGATGAACGGGCCGGACGGCACGATGCGGACAAAGGCGCTGGCGAACAGGCCGTTACGGCCCACGAATTCCGCGGCGCGGTTCATCCAGTCGCCGCCGAACCGCTTCAGGAGATCGGCCCCAAAGCTCCGGCCCATCCAGAAATTGACAGATGCGGAACACAGCGTGGCGATCCAGGCATAGGCAAAGCCGTAGACGGGGCCGAAGGCGACCATGGTCGCGGCCATCAGCACGAATTGCGGCGCGCCGAACAGCGACATGAGTATGTAGACCAGAATGGTCAGTGGCAGCGCGTACCACTGGCTCGCCGTGGCCGCAAAGACCTGGCCGAGATCGTCCGCGCTGGCATCGAAAAACATCTTGCCGAACACGAACACCATGGCCACCGAGGCCAACAGCATCAGCGACACCATGGCGGCCCGCTGGGCACGGGCATCCATGTTCAAAATGAAATGTACGAAACGGTTCATCATTCAGGCCGCGGGGGTTTCAAGCCGCCCCATATCATGGCGGCCAGGGCGATCAATCGTTTGACCCACGCGGGCGGGCATCCGGATCAGGCTCACCGGCGGCGATGCGCGCCAGTTTCGAGCGCTGCCGCGCCAAAACCGCCAACTGCTGGTCCAGCACTTTCAGGATTTCGCGCGCTTCCTGTTCGTCGATCTCGCCAGGCGAGCGCTCGGTTTCGCTCAAGGAATCCATAAGCGCCGCGATATTGCGGGCGTGCTTGCGGCTGGCTTCGCCGGCCAGGGCCAGCCAGTTGGCATCATCGGATTCGTCCAGCGGCATGAAAATACCGCCGGCCAGATAGGCCAGATCCTTGGCCGCCGCAGTCGCTCCCGTCGCTTCTGTCAGGCGCGCAATGCGGGCATAGGAGATTTCATTGCTCGAATCCGGATCGGCCAGCGCGTAAACGCGGGTCCGGGACAATTCGAGAAGTTCCATCACCGCCGGAACGCCGCCGGCTTCCTCGAACAGGGCGGCGACCACAGACTTCGGTTCGCCATACGGCCGTTCCTTGACGGGCTTGAAAGCCATCGGATTCGCGCTCCTGTCCGTTTTGCACTGCGGCAAACCTAGCCAAAAAGCGCGAAGTCGCAAGCGAGCGCGCTAGTCAGGACCGAGGTCTGGCGGCGGCGTATTCACGTTTCCCGTGTCGAGCACATAGCGCCAGCCATCGCCAGTCAGACGCCAGACGGAAACATAGTTGCCCGTCGCGCTCGGCGGGCTGTCGCGTTCTGCATCGGGGTGATAGCTCCAGTCCCCATAAGTCACGGCGAAATCGCCGGCTGCGCCGGCATAGCCGCCACGCGGTTCCCAATGCAGCAATCCGGTGGCGCCCTCGCGCGCCGCATAGATCGCATCCGGACCAACAATGTCATCGGTATTGGGCTGGATCAGCCGCGCATCATCCGTCGCATAGCGGCGAAATCCCGCGGCCACGCCGTGTTGCGCCGCATAGGCGGCAAAATCGCGGTCGGCTTGCATTGCCCCTTCGACAGCGCTGTCGACAACTTGCGCGGCCGTCATGGCCAGCACGCCTGCGACCAGAAGCGAAACAGTCATCGGCATTTCCCCGGCTTCGGCTGCCCGACTATCCGCGGCAATTCCCGAGACGGAAAATCACATTGTCGATATCTGTCTGACGATACGGAAAGGTGACACGGGGCCAACCCGCCATGCGGTTGCGGAACCAGGTCAGCTGGCGCTTAGCGTAGCGGCGGCTGTCCTGCTTGGCCTGGGAGATGGCATCTGCCATATCCAATTCACCGCGAATAAACGCGATCAGCGGTGGCACGCCGATGGCCTTCATCGCCGGCAGATCCGGATCCAGATCCCGATCGGCAAGCGTGCGCGCTTCGTCGAGAGCGCCGGCCGCTATCATCGCGTCGAAGCGCGCCTCAATCCGGCGATAAAGCTCGGCGCGGTCGATGTCCGTTACCAGCCCGGTCCAGTCGCCGGCCGCCAGCGGCGGCGCGGTGTCAGCCTGAAAGGCTGTGATCGGTTGACCGGTTTGCAACCCGATCTCGACGATCCGGCGGAGCCGTTGCAGGTCATTGGCGTCAATACGCTCGGTCGCGGCCGCGTCAAAATTCCGTGCCGCTTCTTGAAGGGGACCATTACCCCCGGCGGCAATTTCATCGGTTTTCGCCCGCGTTTCAGCGGAAATCTCCGGCATTTCGGCCAGGCCTCGTGTCAGGGCTTCGAAATAGAGGCCGGTACCACCGACCAGGATCGGCCGGCGGCCGCGGGCACGAATCTCTTGAATCAGGGATAGAGCCTGGCGCTGCCACCAGCCCACCGAGGCGCGCTCGGCCGCGTCCAGCACGCCAAAGATATGGTGTGGTACGCCGCCTTGCTCGTCCGTGCCGGGACGTGCGGACAGGATTTGCAGGTCCGCATAGAGCTGCATGGAATCGGCATTGACGATCTCGCCATCGACGGCTTTTGCCAGCCTTATCGAAAGACCGGTCTTGCCCGACGCCGTCGGCCCGGCCAGCAGGATGATACTCGCGGCTCCGGTGCTCACCGGCGGATCGACTGGAAGACGAACTGCCCGCCGCGATTGAGCTGGAACAGGGCCACCTCGCCATCGTCGTATTCTTCGAGCAGCGCGGTGGCCGCCGCCAGCGTCTCGACGCGCGTATAGGCAATCTCCTCGATGACGTCGCCGGCGCGGGCTTTGCCGGCGGCATCGCTTAATGGATCGACCGCGACAATGAGCACGCCCTCGGCATCGGGATGCACGCGGAACCGGCGGCGCGAGGCGGGATTGAGTTCGGCCAGCGTCAGGCCAAAAATCTGACCAGAGGCGACATCGTCACTTGGCGTCGGAGCCGGCGTGCCGGCTTCCCGCCGGTTTTCCACACGGCGCGCGATCGTCGCTGTCAGCGTTCGGCTTTCGCCACGCCGCAGCACTTCGATTTGGACGTCGCGGCCGATTTCGGACTCCGCGGCCAGGCGCGAGAGAACCCGGTCGTCGGCGATCTCGAAGCCGTCGAAACGCAAGACGATGTCGCCGATCTCAATACCGGCTTCGTCGGCCGGACCGCCAGACGCGACGTTCCGCACCAGCGCGCCACGCGGGCGGTCCATACCGATGCTCTCGGCGATCTCCGAGGTGATACGCTGGGCGCTCAAGCCGAGATAACCGCGGCGGGTTTCGCCATATTCGATGAGTTGCCCGACCACGTGCTCTGCGATGGTCGAGGGTATCGAAAAACTAATGCCGACACTGGTTCCGGTCGGTGAGTAGATCAGCGTGTTCACACCGATAACGTCACCGTCGAGATTGAATAGCGGACCGCCCGAATTGCCGGTATTGATCGCCACGTCGGTCTGAATGTAGTCGTCATACTGGCCGCCAGCTTCGCGGCCGCGCGCCGAAATAACGCCCTGGGTCAGCGATCCGCCAAACCCGAAAGGATTGCCGATCGCGAAGACCCAGTCGCCGACCCGCGCCGCATCGGAATCCCCGAATGCCACTGCCGGGAAATCCTCGTCGGACGAAACGATCTGAAGCACAGCCAAATCGGTATCCGGGTCACGGCCGACCAGTTCGGTGGGCAGGGTGCGGCCGTCGACCAGCGTCACCTCGATCTCGTCAGCACTGTCGATGACGTGATTGTTGGTGACGACAATGCCGGACGGGTCGATGATGAAGCCTGAGCCAAGCGAGTTGGCAATGCGGGGGGCGTCCCCAAAGAACTCATTAAAGCGCTCGAGCGGCGATCCCTCCGGAAAATCCGGCAGATTGCCCTCATCATCGCCCATGCGCTGCACGGTTGAAACATTCACGACAGCGGGTGAAAGGCGCTCGTTGAGATCGGCAAATCCCTCGACCGGGAATCGCTGGGCTTGGGCCTCGTTGGCCATCAATACAATCAGCGAGATTACCGCAAATAAGCGCATCTTTGACTCCGGATACTGGATTTAAACGTCATGCCGCGAAGCGCCGTACAGAGCAAGCTGGCTGACGTTATCGTCAAGAATATGTGCATTCGTTGAACTAAATGAAGCGCTGCGCCAGCGCGACGATGGCAACGCCCAGCGCCAATGCAAACAGCCCGGCCAGACGCAAGGCGCCGGCCGGGCTGTTGAGGACTTCCGCCATCATGCGCTTCATTGCACCCGGCGCGGCGGCATAGGCCAAGCCTTCGACCGCCAACGCCAGGCCAATTCCCAGCAGGATGTAACCCAGCATGGCTTGTGCCTACTGGTTCCCGCGTTCAGCACCGAAATACTCGAAGAATTCGGAATCCGGCGGGATGACGATCGGGGTGCCGGTCCGGATCGCCGCTTCATAGGCCAGCATGGACCGATAGAAGGCGAAGAATTCCGGATCGCGGTTATACGCTTCGGCATAGATGGCGTTTCGCCGGCCGTCGCCCTCACCGCGCAAACGCTGGGCGTCGGCTTGCGCTTCCGCCCGGATAATCGTCGCGTCGCGATCGGCTTCGGCGCGGATTTCCTGAGCCACCTGCTCGCCTTCGGCGCGGATACCGGCGGCTTCCTGCTCACGTTCCGAACGCATCCGCTGGAAGACCCGCTCGGCGATGGTCGTCGGAAGGTCAGCGCGCAGGATACGAACGTCGATGACCTCAATGCCGAGATCCTGGGCCCGCACCTGAGTTTCCACCGCGTTCTGAACGCGATCCATCAGCGCCGACCGCTGACCGGAAATCACATCCTGTGACGGGATCGAGGCGATTACGCCGCGCAGGCTGTCATTCATGATCGAGCGCAGCCGGCCGCGAGCGCCCTGCTCGTTGCGGACCGTCTGATAGAAGCGCAGCGGATTGGCGATGCGATAGCGCAGGAAGGCGTCCACCACGAGGCGTTCCTGGTCGGCCGCCTGGATTTCCTCGGGCAGCATGTCGTACTCGATATTGCGCCGGTCGAAATACGTGACTTGCGTGATGAAGGGCGCCTTGAAGTGAAGGCCGGCCTCGTCATTGCCGATGGCATTGACGACGCGCACCGGGTTACCGAATTGCAAGAGCAGCGCGCTCTGGCGCTCATTTACCGTGTATACGCTTTGCGACAGCACGATCGCCACACCGACGACGGCGATCAGCGAGATGGTCGAGAAGAGGCGTCCCATTACTGACCTCCCTGCGTGCGGTTGCGGCCCAGCTGGTCAAGCGGAAGATAAGGCACCGCATTTCCTTCCTGGTCGAGGATGATCAGCTCGGAATTGCCGAGGATCTGTTCCATGGTTTCAAGATACATGCGCCGCCGGGTGACATCCGGAGCCAGCGCATACTCGTCGTAAATCGCCACGAAGCGGTCGGCATCACCCTGGGCTTGGGCAATCACGGAGTCGCGATAGGCCTGGGCTTGCTGGGTAATCTGCGCGGCTTCACCGCGCGCCTGCGGGATGACCCGGTTGGCATGCGCCGTCGCGTTGAGCCGCGCCCGTTCGGCATCCTGCGCTGCGGAGTCGACGTCCCGGAAGGCGTCGATCACCGATTGTGGCGCCTGCGATCGTTCGAGGTTGACCTGCAGGATCTGGATACCGGCCTCGTACTCGTTGAGCGTTTCCTGCATAACTTCGCGGGTGCGCTGGGACACCTCGGCACGGGCCGTGGTGATGATCGGCACCAGGTCCGACGTGCCCACGACTTCGCGCATCGCGCTTTCCGCCACAGCGCGGACCGCGGATTCCGGATCGCGGACATTGAAGACGAAGTCATCAATGTTGGCTGTATCCACGCGCCACTGCACTTCAAACGCGATGTCGACGATATTCTCGTCGCGGGTCAGCATCTGGCTTTCCGCAACATTGTTGGCGCCAATGGAAATCGTCCGGGTTTCCGTCACATTCGGCAGTTCCACCGTTTCGATCGGCCAGGGCAGTTTGAGGTTCAGGCCCGGCGGTGCGGTGCGCACATATTCGCCGAACCGCATGACCACGCCGACCTGCTCGGGCTGAACCTGGTAGACCGCCCGGCCCGGCCAGATGATGACGCCGAAGCCGATGATCAGGGCGATGATGATCGCACCGAAAATGCCGCCGCCCTTGCCGCCGGACTTGCCGGAACGGCCGGATCCGCCGCCACCGAACATGCCGCGCAAGCCGTCCTGCAGCTTGCCGACGAGCTCGTCTAGATCGGGGGGTTCCTGACCGCCGCGGCCACCGCCGCCACCGCCATTTTGTCCCCAGGGATTGTTGCGGTCTCGACCGCCATTTCCGCCGGAGCCCCAAGGGCCGCCGCCGCCTCCACCTGCATTGTCATTCCAGGGCATGAGGGGGTTTTCCTCCATCAAAACGGATGTTGGGGCATATCTGGACGCGTTTCGGTGCCGTTTCAAGCGGAACGGGTGCGACCCGTTTCCCTCCCCTGCGCCGGATTATCCGCCGCCGCCGACTGCAAAACCGGCTACCGGGTCCCCCGGGATCGACTCATGGGTCCATCTTTTCATGATTGATCGATCCCCTGATCGCCCGCCTTAGCGGATGCCGGCAAGTCCGGAGCCCCAGGGCGAGGTTTGTTCAGCGCCGCTCGAGAATGCGATAGACGAAAGCGTGATCGTCGTCGGGGCCGGCGGGGAAGGACTCGCTCCGGACTTCCTTCCATATTGCCGGTTCGAAGGGTGACAGCACGGCATCGCCTTCCGGTTCTGCTTCGACCTCTGTCAGATAGATGCGGTCCGCGACCTGGCGGGTTGCAGCATATATCTGCGCGCCGCCGATGACGCAGATCTCACCGGCCCCATCCATATCGGCGCGGATATGCGCTTCGTCGAAAGCGGCGCCGAGATCGCCCACCACAATGGCCTTCTCGGCATGATAGCCCGGTGTGCGGGTGACCACGATATTGGTGCGCCCCGGCAGCGGTTTGACCGGCAGGCTTTCCCAGGTCTTGCGGCCCATGATGACGGGCTTTCCCAGCGTGTTCTTCTTGAACAGTTTGAGATCGGATTTCAGCCGCCACGGCAAATCGCCGTCCCGGCCGATGACGCCGTTTTTCGCGACGGCAACGACGAGGGCGGTTTTCATGACTCGCTCCACTTCTGCGCAACCAAGGCGATTGCTGGCAAGCCTTTCTCGTCCCAGTAGGCGCCCGTGTCATTCGCCGGGCCGAAAAAGGTAACGGCATTTGCCCATACGGATTTCACCGGTTCCGCAAAGAGGCGTTTTGCATCAACTTCGTCGATATCGCCTTCGAGCACGGCCGAAGACAAGCTGTTGAGAAAAGCATAGACGGTGCGAAATGCCGCTACATGTTCCGATGTTGCGCCGTCGATCGGGTGTGTGACGCCGTCCCGCAGCCCATCCCGCGCCATAAGTAGCTCGGCCGAATTCCATAGGCGTTTGTAGTCGTCGAACGACAATGACTTTAGCGACGGCCCGGTTTCACTGATGGCTTTCTTTCCCGACGTTCGACGCTCGGCCGTCTGGACCGCAGTTCGGATAGACCGCCGGATCTTGTTGCAGGCCGCGCCGACCGCGGCGATCAGGTTCCCATCGCTTCGGCTGCCGCTGAAGGTCAGGGGTTCATAACCTCTCAAATCACTCGGCAGGAGCAATTCCGCATCTGCGCGCGGCGTGACAGCAAACGTCCGATTTTGACCGAGCTTTCCGATCACCAAACCAAGTTCCAGAATGACATTGTCCCGGACCGTGCGTCCTTGTTGGCCGCGGCGCTTAAGATCGTCATCCCGACTAAACACAAAAACCGCAAAATCGAATTGATCGATTTTTTCTTCGAGATTTTCCAGTGTGGTCCGCGCCGGATCAAAAACGTCTTGGTTCCAGACCGTCACATCTGCGTCGTACTCAAGCTCCTCCTGGATTGCCCGGGCGATTTCCAGCCCCTCGACAGACGACCCAATGAAGACCGCCGGCAGCCGGACACCGGTCATTTCGCCACAGGCGCCTCGATGAAGGGGTGTGGGTCATATCCTTCTACGTCAACATCATCATACTCAAAATCGAAGAGGTTTGTTTTGTTGGGATTGACGGTCAACCGGGGTAAGGCGCGCGGCGTGCGCGAGAGCTGCTCCCTCACCTGGTCCATGTGGTTGGTATAGATGTGAGCGTCGCCAAAGGTGTGAATATACTCGCCCACTTCGAGATTGCAGACCTGTGCCACGAGATGGGTCAGCAGCGCATAAGAGGCGATGTTGAAGGGCACGCCGATAAACATGTCCGCCGAGCGCTGATAGAGCTGGCAGGAGAGTTTTCCGTTCGCGACATTGAACTGGTAGAGCGTGTGGCAGGGCGGCAGGGCCATGTTGGGCACATCCGCCGGATTCCAGCCAGAGACGATCAACCGCCGCGAGGCCGGATTGGTGCGGATCTGTTCGATGATGTTCGTGAGCTGGTCGATCTCGGTGCCGTCGGGCCCTTCCCAGCGGCGCCATTGCTTGCCGTAGACCGGGCCGAGATCGCCATTCTCATCCGCCCATTTATCCCAGATTTTTACGCCGCGTTCCTGCAACCAGCGGACATTCGTTTCGCCGCGCAAAAACCAGAACAGCTCGATGGCGAGGGATTTAAAGAACACCTTTTTGGTGGTCAGTAGCGGGAAGCCCTTGGAGAGGTCGCACCGCAGCTGGCGCCCGAAGACGGACAGCGTGCCGACGCCGGTGCGGTCGTCCTGCCGCGCGCCTTTGCGCAGAATATCCTCCAGCAGATCGAGATAGGCCGCCTCGACATCCGATCCGGCGGAGCGGTCGGGCCGGAAATCCGTGATCTGTTCTGCATTCGCCATGAAGCCGTCCTTTCGAGCGGATACTCTAACGATTCGGGTTAAACGATCGCACCCGGAATCACCGGGCTTTCCACATCTACATTTTCCGGCTCCGAAGCCCGCCGCGGATGAGCTCCGGCGTGTCACTGGCGGGCTCGTGACGTGGGACTGACGCCCCATTGGCGTGGCGTGTTTCCGCGTTTGCTGGCTTTTCGGCCGGGTCTGATTAAAACCCGAGCCCGAGGAGTGTTTCATGGCTTTCAAGACCGATACCGCAAAGATCAAACGCTGGCGTGAAGAGCGTCACTGGTCGCAGGAACATCTGGCCGAGCTGGCCGGCATCGGCGTGCGCACGGTGCAGCGCGTCGAGAATGGCGAACCGGCCTCGCGCGAGACGCTGACGGCGCTGGCCGCGGCCTTCAATGTCGAGGCCATGGCGTTGTGCATCGATCCGGAAACCGAGGCCGCGGAGATCGCCGATCAACGCAGCACGGAAGCGGCCGCCGCTCTGCGGCTGTCCTTTTTCATCCACCTTGTCGGTTATGCGATGGGCATGGTCGTGTTCGCCGCCATCAGTATCAATACGGGCTATTTCATCATGAAATGGCCGGCGCTCTGGTGGACGGTCGGCCTGGCAGGCCATGCCGTGCCGGTTGTGCTGATCTCGCTCGTCGCGCGCCATCGCCGGGCCATGGGCATCGCTCACACGCGGAATTGATCGATTCGCGCTTGCACCCCGGCCGGTTTCCGATAGATTGAAGCGACCAGAACATAGAGGGAACAAGCAAATGCTGGGTTATGTAACATTGGGTACCAACGACCTGCAGAAAGCGGCCGCATTCTACGACAAGCTTTGCGGCGAGCTGGGTGTCGGCCGGATGATGGGCGACGATAATTTCATTGCCTGGGGAAAGCCGGGCGGCGGGGCCGGAATCGGCCTTACCAAGCCCTATGACGGCAATCCGGCAACCGTCGGCAATGGCGTGATGGCCGCTTTCCAGTGCGAAAGCCCCGAGCAGGTGGACAAGATCTACAATCTCGCCATCTCGCTGGGCGCCAAGGACGAAGGCCCGGCCGGCGATCGCGGCGGCAATTTCTATGCCGGCTATTTCCGCGATCCCGACGGTAACAAGCTGAATGCGTTCTGCATGACCGGGCCGTTCGGCGGCTAGTCATTGCTCTGAACAGCGGCGGGGCGGTGATGCTTTGTCACCGCCTGCTGCTTGCCGGAAAGAACACCGCTTTTGCGGTATTTCCTTTTCTGGAGGTTTGAACCTTCAGTCTGGCTCAAAGCCGGATAGCGGCTTTACCGTGGCATCCGGCGGAACCGCGGGCTGCGCAGGGGCCGCGGCGGGTTGGTACCGAATGATGCGCGTTACGGAATGACGCATTGAACGCCGTCGCCATCGCAGTTTTGCTTGCGCCTCGGACAAGCTGGACATGAAGGGTTCATCATGAAGGTATCGACCGGGAGGCTGCGGAGCGTGGCCGCAGGTCTGTTTTTTGTCTTGGGTATTGTTTCACCGGTCGCCGCCGCGGCACAGGAGACCGCCGCGCCGTTTGCCGGCTTTGAAAGCCCCTATTACGTGTTCCAGTTCGGCCCCGGCGAGAACTGGATCGAGGGCCGGGCGCCGTTCGAGCAAGATTTGGCTGGCCATTTCGCCTATATGGGTCAGCTGGCCAGTGAGGGCGTGCTGGTTCATGGCGGCCCGCTCGATCGCGGCGATGGCAGCCATGCCATGGGCGTCATCCGCGCCGACAACCTCGCACACGCGCACGAAATCATGGCGCAGGACCCGGCGCTGCAGGCCGATGTCTATCGCCTCCTGGCGCTCGACCGCTGGATCGCCCTTGCCGGATCCGGCGACGGCATCGATGCCAGCGAGGTCGTCGGGCCCGGCTCTCCCTGATCACGCGGATGCGAGCTTGCTCCGCTTGACTGGTCTCGCAGTGGACAAGAGTTGCGGCTAGCCTGCGCGCGGCATGACGGATTCGAGAACAGACACGCGGCGTAACAACGACACGCCAGATGCAACTGCGTGCGCGAACTGCGCAGCGCCACCGTTTGGCGCGTTCTGCGCACAGTGCGGACAATCCCGCAAAAGTATCGAGCGGTCCTTCCTGTCGCTCGCCGGAGAAGCCCTGGGCGACATCCTGCAATGGGATGGACGTTTTCTGACCACCTGCCGGCAATTGTTCTCGCGGCCCGGCCGGGTCGCTCGTGATTATGGTACTGTCCGGGCTCCAGACCGCATCTCGTCCCTAAAAGAATCGCTACTCCGACCATTGAAAGCGAGCTTCGATGGCGGACTCTTCCGCCTGCATGCGTCCGCACCAGTCGGAATGCTGCTGTTCGATTTGCGCCAGCGGCATCAAACCCATGCTCGCGCGCCGGTCGTCCAGCGCCCCCGGGTCGGCAATACCGTTCCGGGGATGGGCGTCATCCGAATGACACGACCATAGCGTTCCGTATAATTGCGGCTCGCCGAGATTGACCAATCGCCGATCGACGAGACGGGCGATCATCGCCAGCCTGTCTTGTTCATGGTCTTCCGGCAGGTTGATGCTGGCGAGATATTGCGCCACCTCAAGCTGAAAGTCCGGAAAGTGGTCGGCGTGAAGGGCAATAATGAAAGAAGCGGTTGCGGTTCTGTCCTCGAAATTGTCAGGTTCGAAATGCCTCTCGAACTGGCCACGCATCCAAGCAACATTTTCCTGCTGGACCTTGCACAGATTGAGGAGGAAAACGATTTCAGCAATGCCGCCGGCCGCTGAATCGACCGGCAATCGGCCGTCGGCCGCAAATCGCCAACGCCGCCAGAACTGGTCCTGAAAATAAGCCAGCCGCAACGCGTTACCGCCCTCCCCTCCGCCAACATCGATTTCGTCGAGTGTTGTTGCGGTGGCGATGGAAAATGCGCGCATCGCCGCCGGGTCATAATTCGCCGGCAGGGCTTCCACAAACTGCGAGCGTGCGCGAGCCCACTCGCGGTCCACAATGGTCAGCACGGCGTTTCGGTCTGGACCGGCCTCGTAAATCCGGCGCGCCAATTGCTCGGCAATGGGAGGGCCGCAGGATATTTCGAGCGCCCATTGCGAGATGAGGCGGGCGGCGAATCGGTCGATCCAGGCGGCATCTGTGAGCGCGCCCGATTCGGCCGCGATGTCCTCTGCCAAGCCGGACAGCGACGGCTCCCCAAATTCCTCGCTGGCTGCCGGCGCGCCTCCAAAAGTGGCCAACAGAAGCGACAAGACCGTCACGCCCAGACGCGAAGCCTTGCCGCAACGGCCGGCAAGCAGGCTGCCCTTTATTGGTATCCAACCCTGCAACGCAGCCTCTCCGCCTCGGACACGACGTCCACGCTTTATTTCAAGTTGTAATCAAGGTGAGGCAGAAAATCCAATCGGGCAACCGCCATCGCGGACTCGCAGGAACGGCCGACAAGCTGCGGACCTGCCGACCGCACTTCTTCACTTCAAATTCACGCCCGCCATGCCTATATTGGCGGTGCTGGCTTGCCAGCTATGACGATAAACGGTGCGTGTAATAACCGGACTGGACCCGGGTGCGATTCCCGGCAGCTCCACCACTTTCCCGCCAGCGCGATGCGCCGGGCGGTTCTTACGGGGCTGATCAGGATCGACAGACGGCTAAAGACGTTTCTTTCGTCCGCATGGGTACCGTTAAATGCCCGTCTTAGTAGTTGCAAATGACAACTATGCTGAAGAGGTCGCTCTCGCTGCGTAATGCGGCGCGAGTATCTCGCTTTAAAGTCCTGAGCCCATAGCAAGCTCAGGCGGGGTCCGGGGGCGCCTGGCAACAGAAGCCCCCACTTTCTTGCCTTTTTCAGACCGATCGCACGTGCTGCTGCGGCACCCTGCGGCGCGCAGCCCCCGTCCTCCCCTTCAAGGGTAGGGATGAGAAGATAGGGCCCATCGGCATGTCCTCTCAAACGTCATCCCGGCGATACCCGCGTCCGCGGGCACGAGAAGCCGGACCCAGTTGCACCACTTCCGCCTGCAGGACCGGAGATAACCTGCCGGCGGCTTCGTCGCCGCGCGGAATGCGCGCGTGGATGGACAAACGTCACCGCCGCTCCGGGTCCCGGCTTGCGCCGGAATGACATGAGATTCTGTTCATTTGTCGCGCCATTACGGCAAACGCAGACGTGATGGCTTCGCCCGCTTGCAGCAGATGGCATTCCAGTTTTCCTCGTTTCCCTCCGGCTTGACCGGAGGGCCTCCCACGCTTCGAGATCCTCCGGTCAATCCGGAGGAAGACAGTTGTTTTCAGAAGTTTCCGACACCCGCTTCAAACCCGCTCCACCACCAGCGGCAAACCGCCTTCCGGCCGCAAGGTCACGGTCATCACCGGATAGGGTTCATAGCCTTCCGGCACCGAAAAGCGCAGCCGTCGCTCCAGCGTAGCCAGAATCACCGCCGCCTCGGTCAACGCAAAGCCGGACCCGACGCACGCTCGCGGGCCGCCGCCGAAGGGCTTGAACAGCCAGGGATCGGTCGGGCGGTTCTCCGCTGCGAACCGCTCCGGATCGAAGCGGTCGGGTTCCGGCCAGTAACGGTGATGGCGATGCAGCGCATAGAAGGCGAGGATGGCGACATCGCCCTTTTTCGCCGTGCGCTCGCAGATTTGCGTGTCGCGGATCGCCTGGCGGCCAACCAGCGGCGCCGGCGGGTAGAGCCGCAACGTTTCGTCGACGATCTGTTTGGTGAACACGAGTTTTGGCAAATGCGCGGCCGTGAGCGGTGCCTCGCCCGCCACGTCCACGACCTCGGCACGGACGCGGTCCTGCCAGTCCGGCCGGCTGGCGAGGATGTAGAGCGCCCAGCCAATGGCGATGGCGGTGGTTTCATGACCGGCGATCACGAGGCTCAACACATTGTCGCGGATGTCGATGTCGGAGAGGCTGGCCCCGTCTCCGGCCTGCGCTTCGAGCAGTAATTGCAACAGGTCATCGCGGCTCGCAGCCCCAGCCCTGCGCTTACGGATCTCGCGCATCACGGCATCGCGCAGGGTTTTTCGGGCCTTCCGCGCCTTCGGGCCGAGCAGGCGGGGCGTTTTCTCCGGCAGCGGCAGGAGGTCGGAGAAGCGCGTGCGGCCGGTTTCGTCAAATACCCGCTCGATCGCGGCGCGAATAGCGGTGCGGTCGAAATCCTCCGGATCGGTGAACAGCGCCGCTTCGATCACACTCAAAGCCGCGTGATTAAGCGCCGGGGTAATGTCAGCAGCGCGGTCCTGTGCCGCCAGGCTGTCGGCGGCCGTCTCGGCGCCCTGCGCCATGTGCGGCACCAGCGCCTGGATGCGTTGGCGGACGAAGCCCGGCTGCATCGCCTTGCGCTGGACTTTCCACCAATCGCCGTGCGCGGTCAGGATCGCCTCGCCGAGGATCGGGCGGAGCATGCGCTGGATCAGGGGCGATTTGCGCCAGGCGTCGGGATCGTCGGCGAGCACCGCCTTCAATTCTTCCGGGCCGGAGAGCGTATGGACCGTGCGGCCGATAAAGGGTGCCGAAATGCGCGTGAACTGAAAAGCCTCCTGCGGCAGGATCTCGACCGGGGAATGACGCAGGACTTTTGCCGTCTGCCACAGTCCCAGCGGCCGGGTCTGCCGGGGAGGCATGGGAGGGGTGAAAACGGTCATCGTCCTCGCATTTCCGATCTGGCTTCTGTTGCCTTGAAGCTAGCGCATTGAAAGAAAATTGCAGTGCGGCAATCGAGTCGTCGTTGACGCCACAGGCGGCTTGGCTACGCTTCGGCGGCGGACTAATGGGGGAGTTCATCGTGGCGACTGACCTTATGCGCTACGATTTGCTGGCGCAGGAAGCCCTACGAGGCGTCATTCGGGAAGCGTTGATTCGCGCGGCGGGCCCCGACGGGCTGCCGGGCGCACACCATTTCTATATCAGCTTCAAGACCGAGGCCGCCGGTGTCGATATCGATGACAGCCTGAAGTCGAAATATCCCGAGGAAATGACGATCGTCCTGGAACACCAGTTCTGGGACCTCAATCCGCAGGACGATTTCTTCGAGGTGACGTTAAAATTCGGCGGTGTGCCGAAATATCTCAAAGTCCCCTATTCCGCCGTCAATCGCTTCCACGATCCGTCGGTCGGCTTCCACTTGCAGTTCGAACCGATGATGCAGGCCATCGCGGAAGACGATACCGAGGCCGAAGCCCCAGAACCGGCGAAACTGGAAAAGCCGGCGGCAAAGGCGAAAAAATCCGAGAAGGCCAAGGACGCGCCGAAGAAAACCGCCAAGGCGTCTGGCGATGGGGCCGAGGTTGTGAGCCTCGACAGCTTCCGCAAGAAATGACGTTTCCCAAACCGCCCTGGGACGAAGCGACGATCCGCCGCTTCTTCACGGAATCACCCAACCAGCTTTTCTATTCCGAACTGCTCGGCTTCAAATTCATCGAATTGAATTGCGAGGAGATGTGGTTCGAGGCCGGCTGGGAACCCGACAAGCGCGTCTCCAGTCCGACCGGCGCGGTGCAGGGCGGCATGGTGACGGCGATGCTCGATGATGTGATGTCTTTGGCCGCGATCACGGTGGCCGGGTTTGACGGGGTGGTGCCGACGCTGGAAATGAAGACCAGCTTCATCTCGCCGGTGTGGCCGGGCCCGCTGAAATCCAAGGGCCAGGTGATCAAGAAGGGCAAGCAGTTCTTCTTCACCGAAGGCTGGCTGTGGGACGCCGAGGACCGCCTCCTCGCCAAGGCCAGTGCAACCTGCTTCCACAAGCCGCACAGCGAAGTGAAGCGGATCAAGGCCGAACGTGGGCTCTAGAGCCCGGTCCCTGACGCTCATCATCGCGGCCCAGGTGCTCGCGCTGTCGGTCTGGTTCGCCGGAACCGCCGCCCTGCCCGGTCTGCTCGTCGCGGGCGAGCTGGGGCGCGGTTCGCAAGCGGCGCTCACGAGCTCGGTGCAGACCGGTTTCGTGCTGGGCGCATTGATCAGCGCGATCCTTGGCCTGTCCGACCGATATGATCCGCGCCGGGTGTTCGCCGCAGGCGCGATCGCCGCGGCCTTCGCCAACCTCCTTGCGACACTCGTCGAGCCGGGCGGTGCTGCGATGATCGCCCTGCGCGGCCTCGCGGGAGCCTCACTGGCGCTGGTCTATCCGGTCGGCATGAAGCTCGCCATGGGCTGGGCGAAAGGCGATGCGGGCTGGCTGATCGGCCTCTTGGTCGGCGCGCTGACACTCGGATCGGCGACGCCCTTCGCCTTTACCCTGCTGTCCGATGGGACAGGCTGGCAGGCCCCCTTCTTCTTGAGCGCGGGGGCGGCCTTCCTGGCGGCGGCGATGATCCTGATGGCCGCGAACGGCCCGGCGATGCGCACCGGCGTGCGCTTCGATCCCGGCGCGATTTTCATCGCCTTCCGCGACCCGGCGCTGCGCTATGCCAATCTCGGCTATCTCGGCCACATGTGGGAGCTTTATGCGATGTGGGCCTGGGTGCCGGTCTTCCTGCACGCCTATTTCGCCGACGCATTCCCCGCTGACCTGACCGCCTTTGCGGTGATCGCCGTTGGAGCCCTTGGCTGCGTGGCCGCCGGACGGGCGGCCGATCGCCATGGCCGCACAGCCATCACCATGCTGGCCATGGCGGTGAGCGGTGCATGCGCGCTTGTTTCCGGCTTCCTGTTCGGCGCGCCGGCCTGGCTGCTGGTGCCGGTGATGCTCGTCTGGGGGATCAGCGTGATCGCCGACAGCGCGCAGTTCTCTGCCGCCATCGCAGAATTGTCGCCGCCGGAGCGGAGCGGCACGCTGTTGACCCTGCAAACCGCGATGGGGTTCGCACTGACCGCGCTGCTCATCCAGCTGCTGCCCCTATGGATCGATTTTGCCGGCTGGACCTACGCCTTCATTCCGTTGGCGATCGGTCCGGCGTTCGGCATCTGGGCAATGGCGCGGCTGCGGGCCCGGCCGGAAGCGGTGAAGCTGGCCGGCGGTCGGCGCTGAATGCTCGATTATCCGACTAGAACCTAGGCAAGGCCGAAATCACGAATAGCCAGAATACAAGCCAAGCGAGTGCCACCCACAGAGACCAGAAAAACAGTCCGAAAACTACACCTCGAGTGACAGTGCGCCGCAAGTCCCTAATCGTAGCATCTGACAATTTCTTGCGGGCAATTTCCGGGAACGGGCTATCGTCATCAATCGGCGCATCACGGCGATCAACCGTTGCCGACGAAGTACTGGAACTCTTGCGGCCTGCGGGCTGGTTCTTAATGTCGTCGAGTTCCTTTTTTATGTTCTCAAACATTTGGATCCCCGACTGACAGGGACTGCGAAGCGTCCCGGTTCAGGGGCCGCGCCCTGACCTTCACGCGGGCGCGGTCCGCGAGGACCTTCTCGACCATCAGTTTCTCGACCTGGCTGTCATCGTGGAAGACGCAGCCGGTCAATGCGTCGAGCACCGCCTTGGCGACATTGTCGACATCGTGCACGGGGGAATGCTCGGTGCGCTCGATGCGGATCTCGACCTCATAGGGGCCGTATTTCGGGCGCACGCGCTTGAATTCAGTCCGGAAAAACTCGCCGATCAGCGTCTTGAAGCGTTTCGATTGCGAGGTCAGCGCGTCAACGCGCAGATGAAGGCTGTCACCAGACATCGCGGCCTGAACCCGTCCTTTCCCGATCCAATCCAGTTTGTCGTCTTGATCCATGGTGTACGGGTGATACACGTCCGAATCGATTTGTCAGTCACCATCTGCCGATCCCGGCCATTGCGCAAGGAGCCTCCCGCGATGAGCGAAACCCGCACCGAAACCGACAGCTTTGGCCCGCTCGAGGTTCCGTCCGACAAGCTCTACGGCGCCCAATCGGCCCGCTCCCTCATCAATTTCGCGATCGGCGAGGAGACCATGCCGGCGCCGATGATCCGCGCATTGGGTATCATCAAGCGCTCCTCGGCGCGTGTGAACAAGGCGTTCGACAATCTCGAACCGGAGCTGGCCGATGCGATTGCGCAGGCGGCGCAGGAAGTCGCCGAGGGCAAGCTGAACGATCATTTCCCGCTTTCGGTCTGGCAGACCGGGTCGGGCACGCAGTCGAACATGAATGTCAACGAGGTGGTTTCCAATCGCGCTATCCAGATTCTCGGCGGCGAAGTTGGTTCCAAGGACCCGGTCCACCCGAACGATCATGTCAATCGCTCGCAATCCTCGAACGACACCTTCCCGACGGCGATGCACATCGCGGCCGCCGAGGAGATGCATCACCGTCTGCTGCCAGCGCTGCAGACGCTGCGCAATGCGCTCAACGACAAGGCAGCAAGCTTCAAGGACATCATCAAGATCGGCCGCACGCACTTGCAGGATGCCACACCGCTGACGCTCGGCCAGGAGTTTTCCGGCTATGTCGCGCAGCTCGATCTCGGCATGCAGCGGGTCAAGGAAGGGCTCGACTATCTCTTCTACCTCGCCCAGGGCGGTACCGCCGTCGGCACCGGCATCAACGCCAAGCCGGGCTTCGACACGGCGTTTGCCGAGGACGTGGCGAACTATACCGGCCTGCCCTTCAAGACGGCGCCGAACAAGTTCGAGGCGCTGGCGGCGCACGATGCTTACGTGTCCGCCCATGGCGCGCTCAATACGCTGGCCGCCTCGCTCAACAAGATCGCCAATGATATCCGGCTGATGGGTTCCGGGCCGCGCTGCGGGCTGGGCGAGATTTCGCTGCCGGAAAACGAGCCGGGCTCGTCAATCATGCCGGGCAAGGTCAATCCGACCCAGTGCGAGGCGCTGACCATGGTCTGCGCCCAGGTGATGGGCAATCATGTCGCGATCACCGTCGGCGGCGCGCAGGGGCATTTCGAACTCAACGTGTTCAAGCCGATGATGGCCTACAACATGCTGCAATCGATCCGCATCCTGTCGGATGCCTGCGTGTCCTTCACCGAGCGCTGCGTTGTCGGCATCGTCGCCAATGAGGACCGGATCACCGACCTGATGGAAAAGTCGCTGATGCTGGTGACGGCGCTGGCGCCGACCATCGGCTATGACAATGCGACCACGGTGGCCAAAACCGCGCACAAGAACGGCACGACGCTGAAGGAAGAGGCGGTGAAGCTGGGATTCGTCACGGCGGAGGAATTCGACCGCGTGGTGATCCCGGCGGACATGATCAAGCCGAAATAATCTTTTTCTCCCCCTGCTTGCGGGGGGAGTGGTCCGGAGGACCGAGGGGGCGATGGCCCCCTCCGTCAGCTTCGCTGCCACCTCCCCCGTGAACGGGGGAGGAAAACTACCCTTCCAAATCCGCCCACACCGCTTCCATCGCCGGATCGCGGCCGGCGGCATAGGCCTCGAACGTCAGCGGTGCGGAAATATCGATATCGAGATCGTCGACGATGACCGGGAAGATGTGAAGGCTGCCCCAATGGCAGATGAAAATCCCCTCGCAACCATTCTGCAGGTCGTAGAACCCGGTTGAATAGCGCGCACGGAAGCCGGAATTCGGCAGTGAGAACCACCAGCCCTCGGCCCAGAATTGCAGCCGGTCGCCGATCGGTTCGCCGACGAGGTATGTGCGGTCCGGCCCGGCTTCCTTGGCCATCGCCAGATTGACGATGCCGGCCGAGAAGGTGTTGCCGGAGGCGAGCAGGTAGACCCGGCCGTCCTCGCCGACAATGTCGCCCAGCGCCGTCATCAGCGGCTCGGTCTGAGTGAGATCGCCACCGCCATTGAAGCGCTGATCCACGATGATGGTGCGAGGGGCCAGTGCGCGGATTTCCGCTTCGGCGCGCGCGACCCAGGCGCTCAACGGCTCACCGCTATCATCGTCGAGATTGGCGCGGAGCGACACATAGACGGTCTCACCATCGGGCAGCGCTTCGAACCAGTAGGCGTTGTCCGGGTGACGCAGATAAAGCGGATCCCCGGCCGGCTCGAAGACGCGCCATTGATCGTGTTCCCGCCGCCAGGGCTGCAGAAGGTCTCCGGAAAAGACGCGTTCGCCATCGGCCGAAGGCGGCACCTCTTCGAGCGTCACGATCTGGGTCGATCCGTCCGTCAGGATCACCTCCAGCGTCGTGATCTCCGCTGCCATACCCACCGCGGCCAGATAGTCCGGGGATTCCAGCAGCAGCGGCGCGAAGGTCAGATAGCTCTCATCGACCCCGCCGAACGCGTCGCGGAAAGCCCAGACCGCCGCGTCCGCCGAAATGCCATTGATCGCCGTGATTTGCGCACCGAGCATCGCCTGATGACCCGGCAGGGCGCGCAGGACACGCAGTTCACCGGCGAACCAGGCCGAGCGGATTGGGAGGCGCGGAAACGGTTGCACCATGCGGGTCGCTGATGCGTTCGAATGACCGTTGTCGATCCGTGCCTGCAGGCGCGCCAGTTCGAGCTGGAATTCCGCATCGGTCAGGGTCGCGGCGCGTGCCGCCAACGCATCGATGGCGTCGGCGAAGGCTTGCCGGCTTTCGGCATCGAACGAGCGCTCATTGCGTCGGACATGATCGAAATGCTCGAGGTCCTGCAAGCGGGCTTGCGCCACGGTTTCCGGCTCACCCTGGAAGAGCGGGGAGACCGGGATCGGGTGAAAGGCGATGATCGTCGCGCCAATCAACAGGACGCCGCGGCCAAACCAGGCCAGGATGGCCAGCCCGATCAGATAGCCCCACCAGGGAATGATGCGGAACGGCCAGGTAATGGTGCGCCAAAAGGACATGTCTGCAGAGCCTCTCGTTTTCGGTCAGCTTCGAGATGCGCACAAACGTGTCTTCAGATGCAATGCTTCTGCAATCAACCGACGCTCAATGCCAGCAATCGTGAAATTTCTGTCTGCGAGCGCCCGCTTTCCTCGGCCCAGTGACTAAAGGCGGCCTGCACCTTCTTCATCGCACCCTTCGAGGTCGGGGGCTTGTCGATCACGCCCTCGCGGATCAGCGCCTTGACCACATCGCCGGAAGCGATGAACGCATCCCAACCGGAAAAGCGCAGGAAGTACTGACCCGTGCTGCCACCGAGCCGGGAACCGCGCTTGGCGAACACGTCCAGCAGGCCGATCTGATCCGAGGCCGGCCAGCCCGCCAGGAAGGCGCCAAACCCGCCCTGCTCGGCGGCAATTTCCTGGATGAATTGCGCGTTCTTGACCGTGGCCACGATCTTCTGACCGTTGCGGACAATGCGCTCGTCGGACACGAGACGCGCAATGTCATCGTCGGAATAGAGCGCGACCTTGCCGGGATCGAACCCGTCAAAGGCGGCCTCGAACCCGTCCCATTTGGCTTCGATCACTTTCCAGACAAAGCCGGCGGAAAACACCGCCTTGGCCATGCCGGCGAGCCAGCGATCATCGGGGATCGCGGTGAGCTCTTTCGCCGGCAACGGCCGGCCGAGTTTTGCCGCCACCGCTTCACGGGTGCCATGATGCTCGATAGCGAGCGCTTCAATGTCCTTGAACGAACGCATGTTCGGCCTCCTTGCCGGTCACGCCGATATCGGATGATCTAGCGGCACGAAAGGCAAGCCACATGCTCGTGAAACGCTCGATCTCGATTGCCGGTCACCGCACCAGCCTGGCCCTGGAGCCGGAATTCTGGGCGGTGCTGGACGAGGTGGCGGAGAGCCGGGCCCTGCCGCTGGCCGCCCTTGTCCGCGAAATCGACACGGCGCGCGCCGCGCTCAATCCGGACCAGCCGCTGTCGTCCGCCTGCCGGGTATTCGCGCTCAAGCGGGTTCAGTCCCGGTCCGGATTGTCGGCGTCGACATAGCGGACCGGATCCTGGCCACAGCGAAATCCAGCGGCGAGATCGGCGGCCAGCGCATGCGCACGCGCATTCGCATCCGGCACCTGCATCGCATCGATATAGGCAATATGACAGGCGCTCACCGGGCCGTCCTCGCGCAGCGCTATGACGACAAGCACGTTGGCGTTTGTGGTGACGCCGCCGGTGTATTCACCGGTTTCGGAATTGTAATTCGGCGTCATGCCCCGATAGCGCACAATGGCCGCGTAAGGCTCGTTTTCGCCCTCGGCAAGGCGCCAGTCGATAACCGGACCGATGATCATGTCGAGCCCGCCGAGTTGCGGGCGCTCGTCGAACTGGGCATCGATTCCGTTGTGCCCAATCGCCATGGCGGACGAGTGCTCGCTATAGGGCAGCCAGATCTCGCGTCCGCCAAGCCCTTCACAGACCTGCAGATAGGGCGCGAGATCACCCGGATCGCGATCCTCGCAATTTTCCAGCCGGGTGAATTCGCTGCGGTCGGTCGCCAGGTCCTGCGCCCCGGCCACAGCCGAAAGGCCGGCAAAGCCGACGATGATCGAAAACAAACGCATGCTCTCCCCCTTTTGGCGGATGATGGCGTGGCCACCCCCATCCGCCAAGGAAAAACGGGTCAGGCGTGCGCGTGACACTGTTTGAGCAGGTTCGCCATGACCGGCTCCCACCCTTTATTGTAGTTGGGCCGCAATTCGGCGCCCTTCGGGTCTTTCTCCCAGTCGCGATGGACGAGATCGATCCGGGTCTGGCTTTCTCCTGTCGGAGTGAATATCACCTCAACCTCGGTGTGCTGGTCCTCCGGCTTGTCGAATCCCCAGGAAAACACCAGGCGGCGGCCCGGCTCCCAGACGCGGATCCGGCCCCAGCCGGCTTGCGTGCCGTCGGCGGCGGTTTCATAGATCCGGCCGCCCACACCCGGCTCGACGGCCACGCGTTCCGGCGTGACCCCGTGACGGTCCGCGCCGATGGAATGGGTTTCCTTCGGCCACCACTTGTCGAAACCTTCGGTAAAAAAGCGGAAAGCTGTTTCCGCATCGCGCTCAACCGTGATCGTTTTCTCGATCGGGGCGAGCTTCTCATTGGTCATTGTGTTCATGGCGTTCCAGCGCCTCCTTGTATCGGGCGAGCGCCGTCTCCCAGAACCCTTCAATCCAGCTGCGAAGCTCTTCGAGCCCGGCCAGCCGGATCGAGTAGATCCGCTTCGTGCCTCGCCGTTCCACCTCCACCAGACCGGCGTCGAGCAGTGCGTTGAGATGCTGCGAGATCGCCGGACGGCTTACGGGAAAATGCCGGGCGAGATCGCCTGCCGCGGCCGGTCCGCGCTGCAGATGTTCGAACACGGCGCGCCGTGTCGGGTCTGCGAGAATGGTGAGACTCTTTCCGTAAGCCATGACTTACGTTAGTACTTACTTACGTTTGAGTCAAGCTCCAGCGCTGGCAGCTTCGCGCAAGCGTCCGAAATGCTCGTCCCAGCCGGCATCGTGACCACACAGCATTTCGAATTCGGAGACTTGCGCGCCGTCGAATCCATCGTGCCGAAGCGACAAGCGGGTGCCGCCGTCGACCGCCTCGAGTGTCCATTGAACGCGCGACTCGTGGCCTTTCAGATGATTGTGCGTGAAGGTGTAGACGAGGGTCGTCGGCGGGTCGGCGGTCACCACCCTGCCCCAGCAGACAGCCTCACCATCCTCGCCGAGCAGCTCGTAAGCCTTGCCCGCCTCTAGCGGCACATTGCTGCGATGGAACCAACGCTCCAGCGCATCGGGTTGGGTCAGGAAATCCCAGACCTTTTCCGGGCTGGCGCGCAGGAATACGGTTTTCTCAATGATCGCGGTCATTGTATTGCTCCAATGCGGTTTTGAGAGTGTCGAGCTTGTCGTCCCAATAGCGGTCGAAGAAGGCCAGCCATTCGGCGACCTGGCGCAGCGGCAGGGGATTGAGCCGGTTCACGCGCTCACGCCCCCTGGGCTCGACACGGATAAGATCGCCCGCTTCGAGTATATGGAGATGTTTCGCGATGGCCGGCCGGCTGATGTCGAATTGCTCGGCGACCTCGCCGATGGACATTTCGCGTTCCGCCAGCAGCCCCAAAATCCGCCGCCGCGTCGGATCCGCGATCGCCTTGAATACGCTCTGCATACTTTCCTCATGAAACCGAATGGTTTCGCTTTTATGATACCTTTTGATTTCATGTCAAGACGCAACTTGACCGGCGTTTCAGGGCGCGCTCTAAGCGCCTATGTCCTCGCGCGACTCGGTTCAGCCGCAATGGGCGGTGTTCCGGCACACGCCCTATCTGATCTACTGGCTGGCCAGGTCGCTGACCTCCTTCGCGGTCCAGATTCAGGTCGTGGCGCTGGGCTGGCAGGTCTATGACATCACCCGCAATCCGCTCGATCTCGGCCTGATCGGCCTGTCGCAGTTTGCGCCGGCGCTATTGCTCGTTCTCGTCACCGGCGCTGCAGCCGACCGATTGTCGCGGCGCGGCATCATGATCGTCACGCTTCTGATTTCTGCGGCAGTGTCCGCCGCTCTGCTGGCCTTCACCTTCGCCGGCAGCCGCCAGGTCGCGTTGATCTATGCCCTGCTCGTCATCTTCGGCATCGCCCGGGCCTTCCGCGGGCCCGCCGTACAGGCCCTGCTTCCGAATATCGTGCCGCCGGCCCTGTTGTCGCGGGCCATCGCGCTCAACTCGTCTGCCTGGCAATTGACCACCATTGTCGGCCCGGTCGCGGGCGGGCTGCTCTACGGAGTGTCTCCGCTGGCGGCCTATGGCAGTGCCACAGCCCTCCTCTGCCTGGCGGCCTTTCTGGCCACCCAAATTCCGAAGCCGGAACAGCATACCGAGACCGAACCGCGCAGCTGGAACACCCTCCTCGCGGGCTTCCGCTATATCTGGAAAGAGAAGATCGTGCTGGGCGCGCTGTCGCTCGATCTTTTTGCCGTGCTGGTCGGCGGCGCGGTGGCGCTCCTGCCGGTCTTCGCGCGCGACATTCTGGACGTCGGGCCCTTCGGGCTTGGCCTTCTAAGGTCCAGCCAGGGTATCGGCGCGGTCGCCGTGGCGCTCTATCTCGCGGTCAATCCGATCCGCGATCATGCCGGTCTGTTCCTGTTTGTCTTCGTCGCGCTGTTCGGCGCCGCCATTGTCGTGTTCGGGGTGTCGGAACTGGTGTGGCTGTCCGTGGCCGCTCTGATGATTGCCGGCGGGGCCGACATGATCAGCGTCTATATCCGCGAAACCCTGGTGCAGTTGTGGACGCCCGACCGGCTGCGCGGCCGCGTCAATGCCGTCAACATGCTGTTTATCGGCGCGTCCAACGAGCTGGGGGAATTCCGCGCCGGTCTCACCGCCTTCCTGATCGGCGCCAAGGCGACGGTGATCGCCGGAGGCGTCGGCACGATCGCCATCGCGGCGATCTGGGCCAAGCTCTTCCCGGAGCTTCGAAACGCCCGCCATCTCGACGGCCGCCCTTGACGCATCCGACGGGCAGGCGTTCAAAAAGACGGTGACCGAGTCGCCCCGCTTTTCACCCATCGCATGGTTTTCGCGGCAATGGACCGAAGGCCGGTCGCCGGCGCTGTGGCTTCTGGGGGCGCTGATCGGCGTGCTCGCCGGATATGCCGCGCTCGGTTTCATCCTCGCCATCGAGGTCACCAGCTATCTGATGTTCGGCGCCGACCATGAATTGCTGGTCACCGGGGTGGCGGGCCTGCCCGCCTGGCAGATCATGTTCGCACCCGTTGCTGGCGGCATCATCGTCTCGGCGATGCTCTATGTCGGCTATTCGCGTGGCTGGCTGGTCGATGGCCGGACCGGCGCGGTGGCCGATGTGATGGAAGCGCGGGCCGCGCGCGGCGGGCAGATCACCCTGGCCGATGGCGTATTATCGGCCGGCATCTCCGCGGTCTCGCTGGGCTGCGGCGGCTCGGCGGGACGCGAAGGACCGGCGGTCCATCTGGGTGCGGCGCTCGCCTCGCTGATCGCGCGGCTGCTGCGCCTGCCGCCGCGGGCGATCCGGGTTCTGCTGGCGTGCGGCGCTGCGGCGGCCGTGGCGGCCAGCTTCAACGCACCGGTCGCGGGCGCGCTGTTCGCCTTCGAGATCGTGCTCGGCCATTATGCATTGCGTTCGATCGCGCCCGTCGCGATTGCCAGCGTGACCGGGGCGTTGATCTCGCGCGCCCATCTCGGCGCAACACCGGCCTTCTCCATGCCCGCCTTGTCGCCGGCCGGCCTTTTGGACCTGCCGGGCGTCATCGGTCTGGGGCTGATGAGTGCCCTGGTCGCCAGCGCCTTCGTGCTAAGCACCGTTCATACGCCGCGCTGGATCGGTCAGACGGCGCGGCAGATCGGGCTGCCGCTCTGGGCACTGCCACCCATTGGCGGCATCCTGATCGGCGGGCTGGCGCTGATCTCCCCGGAAATCCTGGGCGTCGGCTATGAAGCGACGGCGACCGCGCTGGCTGGCGGGTATACGATCCCGGTTCTCATCCTTCTGGTTGGCATGAAACTCGTGGCGACGGCGATCACGCTTGGCTTCCGCTTCGGCGGCGGCGTGTTTTCCCCCTCGCTCTATCTCGGCGCCATGCTGGGCGCGGCCTTCGGCGGGGTGTTGGCGATGACGGGCGCGGAAACCGCCGGCATTCCCTTTTATGCGGTTGTCGGCATGGGGGCTGTCGCCGGAGCCGCGCTCGGCGCGCCGCTGTCGACCACGCTGATCGTGTTCGAACTGACCGCCAGCTATGAAGCCTCCGTCGCGGTGCTGATCGCGGTCTCGCTGGCGACGGTGTTGAGCCAATCGCTGGCCGGCGGCAGCGTTTTTCACAAGCAGATCCTGCGGCGCGGCCTCGATCTGTCGCGCGGCCAGGCGCGGGTGCTCCTGCAAACCATCCGGGTGCGCGACATCATGGACCCGCTGCAAGAGGACGAGGCGGGGGCCGATGCCGACAAGGACGCGCCCTGCCTGTTCGAGGACGATTATCTCGGCAAGGCCATTGGTTTTCTGTCGGCGGAATCGCTGGACGGCACGGTAGTGCGCGCCAGGACGGGCGATCAGCCGGTTGTCGGCTATCTCACGCGCACCGAAGCGCATGCTGCCTATGCCAGAGCGCTGGCGGACGCGCATGAGGAAGAGCACCGCTAGCCGCCACCGTCAAACCGCACGGTGACGCCTTCCCCGGCAAGCGTGTAGACGGCGGACGGGCGCGCGGTCCACTCGCCGCCCTGTTCGATTCAGACATTCACCTCATATCCGTCCGGCCGCAGGCGGAATTGCGCCCGCAATCGGTCGATACCGATCGGGCCGTGTACGGTTTCAAGCGACTCAATCGTCGTCGAGTCGATCGGCGTCAGATAGCCGGTCGTGTAGAAATTCGCCGTAGTCGCATAGTGATAGGCAACGCGTTCATTCTCATAGTCCCAGAAATACAGCGTGCGGCCGCCATAGGCGCCATGGTTAAGCGAGTGCGTCGACTGCACGATCCGGCCGTCGACGACACGCTCCCAGCGGACAATGTCTACCGGCGCGCCATCCGGCTGGCCCGTCATGATCCAGGTCCGGCCCAACAGCGGCTCGAAAAAGGCGAGAGCCTCGGCGGCCGGGTCGTCCACAGATGTGGGCGTGTCCGTCTCCTGCAGCCACAACAGGGCGGCAATCAAGTCGATCATCGGCCTCCTCCAACTGGCCGATAGACTAGCGCGGGGCGCGGCGCTTGGCACGTCAAGATGCGCGGCGTGCGTGCGGCGCCCGACCGATCCTGGATGACAGGACAGCCGTCTTGCGGCAGGCTTGGCCGCGGGAAAAGGAGGCCCGCCATGCCCCGCGAACGCGTCAGCACCTATACCGGCGACAAGGTCGAAATCGTTTATGATCGCGACAAATGCATCCATGCCGCGGAATGCGGCCGCGGATCGGGCGTGTTGTTCGATGCGTCGAAAGATCCTTGGTGCGATCCCGATGCGGTCGATGCCGACACCGCTTTGAGCGTCGTGGCGCGATGTCCGACAGGCGCCCTGACGGCGCGCCGGCTGGACGGCGAATACACGCATGAAGTCAAAGGCGTGGCGCAGGTCCAGGTCAATCCGGACGGACCGCTCTATGTGGCCGGCGATCTGACACTCGACGGCAAACCGGCCCATCCGCGCCTGGCGCTGTGCCGATGCGGCGCCTCACGCCGCAAGCCGCTCTGTGACCGCAGCCACGGCAAAATCGATTTCAAGGACAGTGGGCCGGTTAATTGCGACCCCGGTGCAGAGACGATCGAAGCCGGACCGCTCAAGATTTCCTCGGTGCCGGACGGGCCGGTGATGATCGAGGGCCCGTTCGAGCTGCGTGCCGCCTCGGGCCGGGTTGCGATGCGCGGCAAACGCGCCGCGCTGTGCCGCTGCGGTCAGTCGAAAAACAAGCCCTTCTGCGATGGCAGTCACACGGAGGCCGGGTTTAAATCCGGCTGAGGGCTGTAAGTCTTGTGCTAGATTTGTTCTCCTTGCGCGAATCGTGGCGCTAGACTGGTTCTCATGAGCTCATCACCCCTGTCCCAGCAAGCCCGACCGCAGCCGCCCCGGCGCGAGGCGGCCTATCTTGACGGTCTCAATCCCGAGCAACGCTCGGCGGTCGAAGCGATCGAGGGCCCGGTCCTGGTGCTGGCCGGCGCCGGCACGGGCAAGACGCGCGTGCTGACGACACGGCTGGCGCATATCCTCGCCACCGGCCATGCGCGGCCGTGGGAAATCCTGTCGGTGACCTTCACCAACAAGGCGGCGCGCGAAATGAAGGAACGCGTCGGCAAGCTGATCGGCGAAGCCGTCGAAGGCCTGCCCTGGCTCGGCACCTTTCACTCCATCGCGGCGCAGATATTGCGCCGTCATGCCGAGCTGGTGGGGCTGAAATCCTCCTTCACCATTCTCGACACCGACGACCAGCAAAGACTGCTCAAACAGCTGATCCAGGCAGAAGGGATCGACGAAAAGCGCTGGACGCCGCGCTATCTGGCGGCGCTGATCGATGGCTGGAAGAATCGCGGGCTGACGCCGGACAAGCTGCCCGAGGATGCGAAATACCAGTTCGCTGACGGGGCGGGACAGAAGCTCTACGAGGCCTACCAGGCGCGCCTGCAAATCCTCAACGCCTGCGATTTCGGCGATCTCCTGCTGCACAATCTGACGATTTTCATGAAGCATCCGGACGTGCTCAAGGAGTATCACCGGAAATTCCGCTTCCTCCTGGTCGACGAGTACCAGGACACGAATGTCTGCCAGTATCTGTGGCTGCGGCTCCTGGCGCAGGGTTCGCACAATCTGTGCTGTGTCGGCGATGACGACCAGTCGATCTATGGCTGGCGCGGCGCCGAGGTCGACAACATTCTCCGCTTCGAGACCGATTTTCCGGGCGCGAAAGTTATCCGGCTGGAGCGCAATTACCGCTCGACCGGGCATATCCTCGGCGCGGCTTCGGGCCTGATCACGGCGAACAAATCGCGGCTCGGCAAGACGCTGTGGACCGAGGACGATCCGGGCGAAAAGGTCCAGGTGCGCGGCATCTGGGATGGCGAGGCCGAAGCGCGCTTTGTCGCCGACGAGATCGAGAGCTGGGTCAAGGGCGGCCGTCATCACCGCGAATGCGCCGTGCTGGTGCGCGCCTCCTGGCAAATGCGAGCTTTTGAAGACCGCTTCCTGATGCTCGGCATTCCCTACAAGGTGATCGGCGGGCCGCGCTTCTTCGAGCGCGCCGAAATCCGCGACGCGCATGCCTATTTCCGCCTGGTGCGCTCGATCGACGACGACCTCGCCTTCGAGCGCGTGGTCAATGTGCCCAAGCGCGGCATCGGCGCGACCAGCGTGCAGAAGGTGCAGCAGGCAGCGCGGGCGGCCGGCGTCTCAATGGCGGAAGCGGCACGGCTGATGACCGAGACCGACGAGATCCGCGGCTCGGCCAAGACCGGGCTGAAGACCTTCCTGCGCGATATCGCCCGCTGGGCCGAGATGGCCGGCACAATGCGCCATGACGAGCTCGCCGAGATCATCCTCGATGAAAGCGGCTACACCGCCATGTGGCGCGAGGACAAATCGCCCCAGGCCGCCGGCCGGCTCGACAATCTCAAGGAGCTGGTCCGCTCGATGGGCGAGTTCGACACGCTGGAAGCCTATCTCGAACATGTCTCGCTGGTGGCCGACATCGATACCGCTTCGGACGGGGACGAGGTGTCTCTGATGACGCTACACGCGGCCAAGGGGCTGGAATTTCCGCTGGTCTTCCTGCCCGGCTGGGAGGAGACGGTGTTTCCCTCGCAGCGGGCGCTCGACGAGGGCGGCACAGCAAGTCTCGAGGAAGAGCGCCGCCTCGCCTATGTCGGGCTGACCCGGGCGCGCGAGCGGGCGATCATCTCCTTTACCGCCAACCGCATGATTTTCGGACGCTGGCAGGCGGTGATCCCGTCGCGCTTTGTCGATGAATTGCCCGCCGACCATGCCGAGGCGGTCTCGGACACTGGCTATTACGATTCAGGACCGGGCTTTGAGGGCGTAAAGGAAACGCCGGACCCGTTCGTGTCGAGCTACACCTCGCCCGGCTGGAAGCGCTATCAGCAGGCGCATGGCGGCGGCCGCAAGGGCAGCGCCGCGGTGATTGAAGGCAAGGCGAACTATGTCGAGACCAGCTCGGCCGGCTCCGGCAAGTGGAAGCCGGGCGACCGGTGTTTCCACGACAAGTTCGGCTACGGCACGATCAGCCGCGCCGACGGGGCGAAGCTGACCGTCGCCTTCGACAAGGCCGGCGAGAAGAAGGTCGTGGAGAGCTTTGTGAGGGCGGAGCCTTGATCCCGTCTTGTGCTCCGACTCTTTGGACGGAGGCACACCCATCCTCCCCCTTCACGGGGGAGGTGGTCGAGCGCAGCGAGACCGGAGGGGGTGGCCTCCACCCCTCCCGCCGCTTCGCGGCACCCTCCCCGTCAAGGGGAGGGATGAGGTTCAGCGAGGTTTTGACGTGACCCTCTGGAAACTTGTCTTCACCGGGCCGATGGGGCCGCTCTATCGCGCCGCCGAGCGGCTGGGCAATGCCAATGATGACGCCCTTTCCGTCACTGTTTTCGAGAACGATACCGACGAGACGCAGGGCTGGCTGGAAGCGCTGTACGAGGTCGAGCCGGACGCGGAGACCGTCCGCCAAACCGCCGGGCTCGGCAAGGACCATGACGCCCGCTGCGAGCCCCTGCCCGAGGAAGACTGGGTGACGCTGTCGCAAATGGGCTTGCCGCCGGTGATCGCCGGGCGCTTTGCCTTGCACGGCAGCCATGACGAGCCGCCCGAAGGCAAGATTGCGTTGTTGATCGAGGCCGGACCGGCCTTCGGCACCGGGCATCACGGCACGACGCGCGGCTGCCTCGAAGCCTTCGACCAATTGCTCGAAAACGGGTTCGCACCGGCGAGCGTGCTTGATCTCGGCACCGGCACCGGGGCGCTGGCGATCGCCGCCCGAAAGGCACTGCCGCTGGCCGATATCCTGGCTACGGATATCGATCCCGACGCGGTCGCCGAGAGCGAGCGCAATGCCAGAAAGAATGACGCGGAGGGCATCGATTTCTGCACCGCAGACGGGTTCGATCATATCAAGCTCACCGCACGCCAGTTCGATCTGATCTTTGCCAATATCCTCGCCCGGCCGCTGATCGATCTGGCGCCGCGGATCGCGCAGGCGATGCACAAGGACAGCGTCGCCATACTGTCGGGCCTGATGGAGCATCAGGCCGATGCGGTGACGGCCGCCTATCTCGCACTGGGCATGATCGTCGAGCGCCGCGATCCGATCGAGGATTGGTCAACGCTGGTGGTGCGGTGGGGGCGGTAGAGTGTTTTCTCCCCCCGTTCACGGGGGGAGTGTCGCGCAGCGACGAGGGGGGCATTTCCGTCAGCGCCTGCCCCCTCCGCCTTTCGCTTCGCTCAAGCCACCTCCCCCGTGAACGGGGGAGGAAAAGCTGCCGCATCCTTCCGCGTTTCACCCCCTTATCCACGCCCCCACCGCAGCGCCTATACTCCGCTCTCCTTGTCCCCGGCAGAGAGGCGGGCTGCAGCCGTCTGTGACCCTCGGGGATGAGGGGGATGCCTCGAGTGGGACGGGCTAACGATCCGGACCATGAAAGAGCGGCTGGTGGTGCGACAGGGTCGAAAACGGCCCTGGCCGGGCAACGCCTGCAGGATTGATGCGCCGACAGGTTCCGGATGGAGACCCCATTGCTGTCTTTGACGTCCGGAAAACCGGCAGCGTACCGGGCCCCGCCCGACAGTCCGGCCGGTTGGACAAAATGCCGGTGTGCCTAAAGACGGCCCGGACAGCTGGTCAAAACATCCCGCGCGGGAGGCTTTTGCGAGCCCCCCAAGAACAGACACGCTTTCAATATCCGGTTCGCGAACCTGCCTCCCGCGCGCCTCTCTTGTTTACTATGCCCCGCGGCGCTGCCGGCGGGGGTGTCAGGCGTGGTTCCTCGATCGTCATTCCGGACGGCACGAAGTGTCGATCCGGGACCCATTCCGGACCGCAAGAGTTTCGGCATGGGTCCCGGGTTCGCGCCTGCGGCGCGCCCCGGGATGACGAATGGAAGCTTTTGTTTTGCTCTACTCGCTACCCGCTCAGCCCCCTCACCCTCGAAACCGGATCGCTGATCCGGTTTCTCTGCCCTCTCCCCGCCAGCGGGGAGAGGGGAATGGCGACCGATCCGGGACCCCTTCCGGGCCGATTCTTTCACAGCATGGGTCCCGGGTTCATGCCTTTGGCGTGCCCCGGGATGACGCGATGAATTTTCTTGCGAGGAAGCGCTTCCCCTCCCCTCGATGGGGAGGGAAGACGGCGCAGCCGTCAAGGTGGGGTGAACTGGCAATAGCCACGCCAATCATCCCCCCACCCCTACCCCTCCCCACCAGGGGGAGGGGAAAGATGTGGTATCCGTCGCGGCTTGCTCCCCCTTTCTCCGCGCGCCTGCCGCCCGTCACATTTCTCCCCTCCTCTTGACTCACGCCCTTCATATCGATATTTCTCGATACATGGATAAAATAAATGCTCTCGGTGCCTTGGGCGCGCTGGCTCAGGAATCGCGGCTGGATGTGTTCCGGCTGCTGGTGAAGGCCGGCGACAATGGCTTGCCTGCAGGTGAAATCGCCGCGCATCTCAATGTCCGCCAGAACACGATGTCGACGCATCTCGGCATTCTGACGCGCGCCGGGCTGATCCGCCGCCGGCGGGAGGGCAGGGTCATCCGCTATGCGGCCGATTTCAACGGCATGCGGGGACTTATCGGATTTTTGATGCGCGATTGCTGCGGCGGGGTGCCGGAGATCGTCCGGCCACTCGCTGAGGATTTTTCCAACGCCTGAAGGAGGCTGCGATGAAACGCTTTCACGTCAATCTGACCGTCAAGGACATCGACAAGTCCGTGGCCTTCTACAATGAATTGTTCGCCGCCGAGCCCGTCATTCGCAAGGACGATTATGCGAAATGGATGCTGGACGATCCATTCGTGAATTTCTCGGTCTCGACGAAGGGGACCGTAGCGGGAGTTGATCATGTCGGCATAGAGGCCAGCAGCGAGGACGAGCTCGCCCTGATCCGCGAACGCCTGGTGAAGGCCGACAGCCCGATCTTCGATCAGGAGGCAGTCAATTGCTGCTATGCGGAGTCGAAGAAGGCGTGGATCCGCGACCCCGACGGGGTGGCCTGGGAGACTTTCCACACCACCGGCCAGACCACGAATTACGGGGACGGTGTTACGCCGGAACGGGCGCATTTCGCCGAGGCGCCGGCGGAGCGGTGTTGCGGGTGATTTTTGCGATGTATGAGGCCCGGCCTAAGCTGAGCCGCTCGGTCCAAAGTCGAATGAGAATCTCGAAGGTGCGTCATCCCCTCCCCTTGATGGGGAGGGTCGGCGATCCGTCAGGATCGGCGGGGTGGGGTGAATGAGGTCGCGATCCGCTGAATATCCCCCCACCCCTACCCCTCCCCACCAGGGGGAGGGGAAAGAGGATGATCCGCAAAGATGGATTGAACCCTACCGCTTGCGGCCCTTGATGCCGGACGCGTCGAGGAAGGCGTTGACATCGGTGGTCGCGGCACGACGGCGGATGCCGGTGCGGTTGCGGGTGCGGTCGAGATGGTGACTCATGGCGTCGCCGCCATTGAGCGCGAAAAGCCAATTGGTGGAAGACATGGGCAAACTCCTTGTGTGGCCCGCAGATGCGCCCGGGCGGCCGCGTTGAGAAGCGCGGAAAATTCAATCCGGCTTTCCGCTTTTGCATAGCAGACACACGCATTGAAAGGCGCCGCGCTGCGGCGTAGTTTCCGCGCCATGACCCATTACAGACCCCAATCTTTCGAGGTGAAGGGCGGCCCGCAATGGGGCCGGGACCACCTCCCCCTGTTGCGCGCAAAGCTGGCCGAAACCGATCTCGACGGCTTCCTCATCCCGCATGAGGACGAGTATAACAACGAATACCTGCCTGACAGGGCAGAGCGCCTTGCCTGGGCGACGGGCTTTACCGGCTCCGCCGGTGCTGCGGTTGTATTGAAAGACAAAGCCGCGGTGTTCGTCGATGGCCGCTACACCGTTCAGGGCCGGGCCCAGATCGATCCCGACCTGTTCAGCCTGGAAGATCTGACCGGCGCGGGTGTCGGTGGCTGGCTCGCCAAGAATGCCCCCAAGGGCGGCCGTATCGGTTATGATCCGAAACTGCACAGCCCGGATGCGCTCGACAAGCTGAAGCGCGGCGCCGAGAAAGCCGGGGCCGAGCTGGTGCGCGTCGACACCAATCCGATCGATGCCGCCTGGGATAATCAGCCCGAGCCGCCGATGGCGCCGCTCGTGGCGCACCCGGTGGAATTTGCCGGGGAAGATCACGCCGCCAAGCGCAGCCGGATCGGCGAGGCGATTGCCGAAGACGGGGCCGATGCCGCGGCGATCACCGCGCCGGCCTCCATTGCCTGGTTGTTCAATCTGCGCGGCGGCGATGTGATGCGGTCTCCGCTGCCGCTGGGGGCCGCGATCATCCGCAAGGACGGCACCGCGACGCTGTTTGTCGCGCCGGACAAGGTTTCCGACGAGGTCCGGTCGCATCTCGGCAATGAGGTTTCGATCCGGCCGGAAAGCGAGTTCGAGGCCGGTCTGAAAGAACTGTCGGGCCAGAAAGTCAGTGCCGATCCCGCGACCGCTTCGGCCTGGGTGTTCGACACGCTGACCGCGGCTGACGCCCAAGTGGTGCGCCGGCGCGATCCGGTGGCCCTCCCCAAGGCGATGAAGAATGAGGCCGAGCTGAAGGGCGCCGCAGCGGCCCATATCCGGGACGGCGCCGCACTCGTCCGCTTCCTGCACTGGCTCGACACCGATGCGCAGTCCGGCGAAGTCGACGAGATCACGGCCGCGCAAAAGCTCGCGGGCTTCCGCGATCAGATCCCCGAATTGCGGGACTTCTCCTTCGATACGATTTCCGGATACGGCGCCAATGGCGCCCTGCCCCATTACCGGGTTTCGGAAGCGTCCAATCTCAAGCTGACGCCGGGCTCGCTCTATCTGGTCGATAGTGGCGGTCAGTATCCGGATGGTACCACAGATGTGACCCGTACCGTGCCGATCGGCGAACCGACCGCGGAGATGCGCGACCGGTTCACGCGGGTGCTGAAAGGTCATATCGCGCTGGCGCTCGCCCGCTTTCCGAAAGGCACGACCGGCGGCCAGCTCGACATTCTCGCGCGCCTGCCGCTTTACATGGCGGGGCTGGATTACGGCCATGGCACGGGCCATGGCGTCGGCAGCTTCCTTGGCGTGCATGAAGGGCCCCAGCGGATCGCCAAGGCGGGCTCGGACGAACCCCTGCAGCCGGGCATGATCTGCTCGAATGAGCCGGGCTATTACAAGGAAAACGAATACGGAATCCGGATCGAGAATCTGATCTATGTGACCGAGCCCGAAGACATCGAGGATGGCGACATCCCCATGATGGGCTTTGAAAACCTGACCTGGGCCCCGATCCACAAAGCCCTAGTCGACGTCCATCTGTTGACGCCGGAAGAACTGGCGTGGCTGGACGCCTATCACGCCGGAGTGCGCGAACATGTGCTCCCGCTGGTCGACGGTGAGGTCGCAAGCTGGCTGATCCGTGCGTGTGAACCCGTTTCGGGATCCACGCCCTGATGCGGCTGATCGGCGTCATCGCGCTCGCCGCGATGGCGGCCGGCTGCTTCTATTCGGAAGACGAGCTGATCTCCCGCCGTCTGGCAGGAGAACCCTTCGAAACGGGATATTACGTTCACGCACCGGTCGATCCCGAGACCGGCGAGGAATGGGGCGGCGCGACCTGGGAAGGCGAGATTCGCAAGGGCCACCAGCGCCGCTATTATTCCCGCGTCGAGGATTTCCCGCACAATAATGCGCGCTTCCGGTCAATGGGCGGATCGGTCTGGCTGGCACAAGTGCCGGCGCGCGACGGGCCGGAGGCCTATTCCTTCGGCCTCTTGTGGGTCTATGAGGGCGATGTCATCGCCTATCACATTCCCGATTGTACGGTACTGGCCGAGGCGGCGCGCGACGAGCTGGCGCTGTCCCCCGATGGCGAGGGCCTGTGCGTTGTCGACGATCTCGGCACGCTGGAAAGCGCGATGAGCGCCTATCTTGCCCAGTTCGAGGGCGAAGAGATGCGCATTGACGGGATTTACCGGCGGGTGGATTAATCTCAACCTCAACGATTAATTCCCTCGCCCCCTTCAGGGGGAGAGGGTCGGGTGAGGGGGTGCGACATCGCCACCGAGACCGCGCCCGGAAATTGAGACGCGAGCAGACCAATGCCGAAGGCAAGCTATGGTATCTGCTGCGCAATCGTCGGCTCGCGGGTTTCAAGTTCAAACGGCAGTTTCCTATCGGGCCGGACATCGCCGATTTCGCCTGCGCGGAGCTCATGCTGATTATCGAAGCCGATGGCGGCCAGCATGCGGACCGTCAGGCCTATGACGAACGGCGAACGCTGGCCTTAGAGGCCGATGGCTGGCGCGTTCTGCGGTTCTGGAACGATGACATTCTGACCAATATCGAGGGCGTGACGGAGACTCTCCTCGGAGCGGTGCGCTATCTGGAAAAGATCCCCTCACCCTCGAAACCAGATCGCTGATCCGGTTTCTCTTCCCTCTCCCCGCGAACGGGGAGAGGGGAAGGCGGCGGGATTCTGCGAACACAATTCGCCTTTCATGCCTTGCCGGGATTGTTTTCGGCGCCGCGCTTTCCCCTTCCAACGGAGGGAATTGCAATAGTTGCACTCAATTCAACTTATCCCGGCGGAAGCGCTGCACTATCTGGAAAAGATCCCCTCACCCTCGAAAGCGGATCGCTGATCCGGTTCCTCTGTCCTCTCCCCGCCTGCGGGGAGAGGGAAATGAGAGCAGCGGGCGCGGCTCTCCCCTACCCGCCGATCAGGTCGAACCACTCGTCCTCGGTGAGAGTCTGGATGCCGAGATCGGCCGCCTTTTTCAGCTTGGACCCGGCGCCGGGACCGGCCACGAGGATATCGGTTTTGCCGGACACCGAGCCCGACACCTTGGCGCCCAATGACTGTGCCCTCGCCTTGGCCTCGTCGCGGGTCATGCGTTCCAGCGAACCGGTGAACACGATGGTCTTGCCGGCGACCGGGCTGTCGCTGGACACCGCCTCGGCATCTTCGATCGTGATCTGATCTTCGAGCCGCTGCAGGAGTTCGAGATTGTGGGGCTCGGCAAAATAGCGGCCAATGGCATCGGCCGCCGTTTCTCCGACCCCGTCGATTGCCAGCAATCCGTCGCGCGCCTCACCGTCCGCGGAGGCCGCCATGGCTGCGGCTTTGAATCCGTCCCAGCTGGTGTAGGCGTGGGCCAGTAACCGCGCCGTCCCCTCGCCCACATGCCGGATGCCAAGTGCATTGAGAAAACGGGCTAGGCCAATCGTGCGGCGTTCCTCGATGGCGGCGAAAAGATTGCGCACCGAGGTTTCGCCCCAGCCCTCGCGCTCCTGCAAGGGTGGGGTCAGCCGGCCTTCGGCGTTGCGAACTGCCAGTGTGAAGATATCCGCCGGCTCGCGGATTTCGCCATCCTCGAAGAAGGCCTCGATCTGCTTGGTGCCGAGGCCCTCAATGTCGAAGGCCTGGCGCGAGACGAAATGCTTCAGATGTTCCTTTTTCTGGAAGGGACAGGCGAGCTCACCGGTGCAGCGGCGGACGGCATCCATCTTGCCGGTCCGCTCATTCATCTCCCGCGCTGTCGGCGTTCTCAGCGGACAGGGACAAACGTCCAGCGGTTTGAATTCGACCGCATCGTGCGGCCGATTCTCCTTCAGCACTTCGACGACCTGCGGAATGACATCGCCGGCGCGCTGGATCACCACCGTGTCGCCGATGCGGATGTCCTTGCGCGCGATCTCGTCCTCATTGTGCAGGGTCGCATTGGAGACGACGACGCCGCCGACGGTGACCGGTTCGAGCTTGGCAACCGGCGTCAGCGCGCCGGTGCGGCCGACCTGGATCTCGATATCGTTGAGGCGCGTCGTGGCCCGTTCGGCGGGGAATTTGTGGGCAATCGCCCAGCGCGGCGCGCGCGACACCTGGCCGAGGCGCTCCTGATAGTCGAGCCGGTCGACCTTGTAGACCACCCCGTCAATATCATAGCCAAGATCGGCGCGTTTCTTCTCGATCCCTCGATATGTTTCGAGCAAGGCTTCCAGACCATCCGAGCGGATCATGTCCGGATTGATATCGAAGCCGAATTTGCCGAGGCGCTGAACGGCATCGTATTGCGTGCCGGCCAGCGGTTCGCTCAATTCGCCCCAGGCATAGGCATAGAATTTGAGCGCGCGCTCGGCGGTCACGCTGGCATCGATTTGGCGCAGGGAGCCAGCCGCGGCGTTGCGGGGATTTTTGTATTCCGGCTTGCCGATCTCGCGCTGACGGTCATTGAGGGCCGCGAAGTCGGCATGGCTCATATAAACCTCGCCGCGCACCTCCAGCACGTCGGGAACATCGCCTTGAATACGGTGCGGGATGCCGCCGATCGTCTTCAGATTAGCCGTGACATTTTCGCCGGTCTCGCCATCGCCGCGCGTCGCACCGAGGACCAGCACGCCTTTTTCATAGCGCAGGCTGGCCGACAAGCCGTCGATCTTGGGTTCGGCCGTGAAGGCGACGCTGTTCTCGTCGCCGAGACCGAGAAAGCGGCGAACGCGCTGGATGAAGTCCGCAACATCCTCGTCATTGAAGGCATTGCCGAGCGACAGCATTGGCTTTGCATGACGCACCTCGCCGAACTTGCCGGAGGGCGCGGCGCCAACGGTCCGAGTCGGGCTGTCCTCCGCCGCCAGGCCGGGAAAGCGCGCTTCGATCGCTTCGAGGCGGTGGCGCAGCGCATCATAGGCGGCATCGGAAATCTTCGGCGTATCGTGCTGATAATAAGCTTGGTCGTGTTTGCGGATTTCGCGCGCGAGCCGCCCGTGTTCGGCCGACGCCTCGTCCGGCGACAAGTCCTCGACATCCTTGAGCGCGCTCATTTTCCAGCCTCACGAAGAATCCATTTGGGGAATTGTGGTGCGCGGCTAGGTTCGGGGCAAGCTGATCGTCACCGGGGAGAGGTTCACATGCTGTATCGACTGGCCGCCACGCTGTTATTGGCTGCGCCGGCCTTTGCTCAGACGCCGGTCACAGAGGCGGCGCGCGCCTATCGCGAAGCGCATGAAGCGGCCATTCTCGCCGAGACAATGGATTTCCTGCGTCTGCCCAATGTCGCCGCCAACCGCGACGATATCCTCGCCAATGCGCGGCACATCATCGGCCTGATGGAAGCCCGCGGCATAGACGGACGGATCCTGGAAGCCGGTGACGCCTCGCCGGCCGTCTATGGCGAGCTCAACGTGCCGGGCGCCACGCGCACGCTGATGCTCTACACCCATTATGACGGCCAGCCGGTCGAGCCCGAGAACTGGACGAGCGATCCGTTCGATCCGGTTGTCCGGGCTGGACGGCTGGAAGACGGGGCCGCGATCCTCGACGATCCGCTGGCGGGCGACATCGATCCGGACTGGCGCATCTATGCGCGCTCTGCAAGCGACGACAAATCCCCTTTCATCGCCATGCTTCGGGCGATCGATGCGCTGCGCGCGGCGGGGCTGGGGCCGAACGTCAATATCCGCTTTTTCCTGGAAGGCGAGGAGGAAGCCGGCTCACCCCATCTGCGTGCGTTGCTCGAAGCACATCGTGATCTTCTGGAGGCCGATCTCTGGCTGATCGCCGACGGGCCGATCGACACGCGGGGCGATCCGCGCGTTCTGCTCGGCGTGCGGGGTGTGACCTCGATGCAGCTCACCGTACACGGCGCTTCTCGTGTGCTGCACAGTGGGCATTACGGCAATGTGGCGCCCAACCCGGCGGCAAGGCTGGCGCTTCTGATCGCCTCCATGCGCGATGAGACCGGCCGAGTGCTGATCGACGGTTTCTATGACGATGCCCTGCCGATCTCGAACGTGGCCCGGAGCTATCTCGAGGCCGGCGCGTTCGATGAAGCCAGCTTGCTGGCCGAACCCGGTATCGCCCGCACGGAATGGGGTCCCGGCGCGCTCTATGGCGAAGCGGTCATGGTGCCGGCACTGAACGTGCTGGGTCTCGATGCCGGGGCGACAGGTCCAGCCACGCGCAACGCGATTCCGGACCGCGCGACTGCTGCCATCGGCTTCCGCGTCGTGCCGGGCATGTCGCTCGACTGGCTGCGGGCGCGCGTTCGTGCTCATGTTGAAAACCAGGGCTATGTCGTGCTTGATCGTGTGCCGACGGATGAAGAGCGCCTGCAACACCCGATGATCGCCGAACTGCACTGGTCACCGGCGGGCTATGAAGCCGCCAGCACGGAGGCCGGTCATCCGCTGATCGGACACCTCGTCTCCATCGTCGATACGGCCAGCGAGCGACCGGTCCGGGTTGTGCCTTTGCTCGGCGGCAGCCTGCCCCTCGCCCCGATTTCCGAGGTTACCGGAACGCCCTTCGCCATCGTGCCGATCGTCAATCCGGACAATTCGCAGCATGCGCCGAACGAAAACCTGCGGATCGGGCATCTGTGGGACGGGATCGAGCTTTACGCGGCGATCCTCGCCGATGACTGGGAGGGCGACTAGGCGCTCATCAACTCGTCCGCCTGGGCCCGGGCGGCCTCGGTGACATTCTCGCCCGACAGCATCCGGGCGATTTCCTCGCGCCGGTCAGAGCCGGTCAGCGCGCGAAGGGTCGTACGGACGCGGTCCTCGCCATCCTCGGTCTTCTCGATTTTCCAGTGATGGTCGGCCATCGCCGCAACCTGCGGCGAGTGAGTCACGACCAGCGTTTGTCCGGTTTGCGCCAACCGTTTGAGCCGCTTGCCCACGGCCGCGGCCACAGCGCCACCGACGCCCTGATCGACCTCGTCGAAAATCAGCGTCAGCCCTTCCTCGCCGGCCGACAGGCTGACCTTGATGGCCAGAGCAAACCGCGACAGCTCGCCACCAGAGGCGATCTTGTCTAGCGGGCCAAAGGGCGTGCCGGGATTGGTCATCACCTCGAACGCCACCCTGTCGCGGCCTTGCGCCCCGGCGCGCTCCCTGTCCGTCTCGATCGCAACCCGGAACCGAGCCTTTTCGAGTTTCAGGGGCGGCAGTTCAGCCATCACCGCATCGGCCAGCGCCTTTGCACCCTTCATCCGCGATTTCGTCAGGCTGTCGGCCGCATTATCGTATTCGGCTTGCGCCGCGGCCACGGCTTTCTCGGCTTCGCGCACGCGGTCTTCGGCGGATTCGATGGCTTCCAGCCGTTCGGCCAGCTGGTCCCGGAACTCCGGCAATTCATCCACCGTAACGTCGTGTTTTCGCGCCGCGGCGCGCAGACCGAACAGGCGCTCCTCGACGGTGTCGAGGCGGCCCGGCTCGATGTCGAACGCCTCCGCAGCATCCGCCAGGGCGTCTTCCGCCTCGGTGAATTCGATCAGCGCCCGGTCGAGGGCTCCGGCGGCCCGGTCGATCGCGGCGCGCGCCGCTCCGGCGGTTCCGGTTTCGCCTTCGCCAAGGGAGGCGCGGACTTTTTCCATGCCCCGCAACGCACCATTGAGGCGCGCCGACAGGCCACCATCAGCATCCAGCGCCTGGCGCGCCTCGTCCAGTTCGGCCAGTGCTTGCTCGGCATTTTGCAGAAACTTCCGCTCTTCGGCGAGTGCCGACTCCTCGTCGCGCACCGGGGACAGGGCGTCGAGTTCTTCCAGCGAATGGCGCAGAAAGGCTTCCTGCTCCGCCGCTGTCGCCTGCATCTCCTGCAAACCGGTCAGCCGGTCACGCGCTTCGGCGAGCTGCTTCCAAGCGCGGGAGGTGGCGTCGCGCTCGCTGCCGTTTGCGCAGAAGGTGTCGAGCAGACCACGATGGGTCTTGGGATCGAGCAGGCCCCGGCCATCATGCTGGCCATGCACCTCGACGAGGAGGTCGCCGAGTTGGCGGACAAGACCGATGCTGGCGGGCTGGTCGTTGATCCAGCCCTGGCTGCGGCCATCGGCGGTGACCCGGCGGCGCAGGATCAGCGATTCGCCCGGTTCAACCTCAATGCCCGCTTCAACAAGCAGGGCGTGAGCCGGATGATCGCCGGCGACATCGAATGTTGCCGCGGCGCGGCTTTCATCGCCGCCTGTTCCGACCTGTGTGCGATCCGCGCGCTCGCCGGCGGCCAGGCCCAGCGCGCCCAAGAGGATGGATTTGCCGGCACCGGTCTCACCGGTCAGGGCGCAGAGACCTGCAGCAAAGCCGGCGTCCAGCGCATCAATAAGAACAATGTTTCTGACCGATAAGGCTGTCAGCATGCGGCCGCCGCCTAGCCGAACAACCGGTCCACCAGGCGTTGCCAGTAGGACGGGTTCTCCGGCTGCAGGTCCGGATTGGGAATGGCAATGCCCTCTTCCGTCAGCAAGCGGTAGGTATCTTCATACCAGACGCTGCCCGGGAAATTGTAGCCGAGCACCGCCGCGACCTGGGTTGCTTCCTCGTCCACGCCCAAAGCGACGTAGGACTCGACGATCCGGTGCAGCGCCTCCGGCGTGTGGGTCGTGGTCTCGTAATCTTCGAGCACATTCCGGAACCGGTTGATCGCCGCAAGGAAGAATCCGCGGCGCAGATACCAGCGGCCGATCGACATCTCCTTGCCGGCCAGATGGTCGCGGGTCATGTCGATCTTGAGGCGCGCATCCTGCGCATAGCGCGTGTTGGGGTAACGCCGGACCACCTGTTCCAGCGCGTTCAGCGCATTCACAGTGGATTGCTGGTCGCGGCCGACATCGAGGATCTGCTCGAAATGGCTGATCGCCACAAGATAATAGGCGTAAGGCGCGCTGCGGTTACCGGGGTGCAATGCAATGAAGCGCTCGGCATCCGAAATCGCTTCTTCGTAGTTGCCCGCCTGATAGTTCGAATAGGCCGCCATCAACATGGCGCGGCGGGCCCACTCCGAATATGGGTGCTGGCGCTCGACCTCGTCGAACTGGTCGGCTGCATCGCCATAGCTGCCGTTTTCCATGCGCTCGATCGCGGCCGCATAAATGGTCTCAACCTCGCGCTCGACATAAACCGTTTCGGTGGAAATACGCCGCGACTGGCACCCCGCCAGCACGGCTAGAGCCACAAGCACAATAATCGAACGCGTCAGAAAGGTCATATCAGCTCCGCGTTAGGCCACCCGACCCGGCCAGTAATTCGAAAATCCGGTGGTGTTGTAACGCAAGCAATAGGGACTTGAAAGCGCCGCGTCAGCCTTCGACTGATGCCGCTTCCCGCGCATCGTTGGCATCGGCGTAAGCGACCATTTTCCAGGCGCTCTGGTCAGCCAGAAGCGCCCGGACGGCTGCGACGTTCAGCGCGTGGCCCGGCTGATGCGCGAAATAGCGGCCGAAGATCGGCGCGCCGGCCAGCGACAAATCGCCCAGAGCATCGAGCGCCTTGTGGCGCGCAAATTCATCCGCGAATCGCAGGCCTTCCGGATTGGCGATGCCGGAATCATCGATGACGACCGCATTGTCCATGGACCCGCCCAGCGCCAGCCCTGCGGCATGCATGGCTTCGACATCCTTGCGGAAACCAAAGGTCCGCGCTGACGCCACATCCTCGGAGAAAATCCGGTCGGAGATATCGAATGCGTAGCGCTGGCGGCCGACGGTCGGATGCGGAAATGAAATCTCGACATCAATGGCCGGCTTGAGCGAGGGCAGGAAGGTTGCCGTCCGGCCCTGCATCTCCAGCGAGACCGGCTTGAGCACGCGGATGACCCGCAGCGGAGCTGCCGTCTCTTTCAAACCGGCCTGACGGATCAGATCGACAAACGGTGCAGCCGAGCCATCCATGGCCGGTGTTTCCGGGCCGTCGATTTCGATCACCGCGTCATCGACGCCCAGGCCGGCGAGAGCGGACATGAGGTGCTCGACCGTCGCGACGCTGGCGCCGGCTTCGTTGGCTATGGTCGTGCCGAGGCGAACCGTCGTGACATTCTCGACACGCGCCGCAATCCGGTTGTCACCGTCCAGATCGGTGCGGACGAAATGGATGCCCGAACCCGGCGTGGCCGGTTTCAGCACCATGCGGACGCGCATTCCGGAATGCAGGCCGATGCCGGCACAAACCGAAACGCCTGCCAATGTCTTGCGGTTGCTCACGCCCACACACCCATAATCGCTTATCGAGCCCCTTAGGTCACACGCTTCGCTTGCGTATGATCGCCGAGCTATCCATAGCGGAAGGGCTGTGGGCAGCAATTAAAGCATTGTTGCGGATTGTTACCGGTCCGAAAGGTCAGCCCTAGTTGGCCTGACGACGCAGGAAGGCCGGAATTTCCAGATCGGAGTCATCGCCGTCCTCGCCAAACAGGTCTCCCGTCGCCTGGCGCGGCTTCTCCTGTTCGATGTCGTTCCGCCGCGGCGCGGTTTTCGGGACGGGTGCCATGGGCCGTTTCCGGCGGCCGAACAGGGAAAAGGCCGACTTGCGATCCTCCCCGGCCTCGTCCGAATCCTGAATCTCTTCGGCGGACGCGCGGCGCTCGGGTTCGCGGCGTATGCGGTCGGCTTCTGCCGCGACGCGTTCCTGATCGCGGATCACTTGCGGCCGCACATCATCATCGAAATACGGATCAGTGTTGTCGGTCTCGACCATGGGGTCGGCCGGCGGCGCAGGCTCCGGTTCGGGTTCGCGTGCAGCGGCAGGCGCCGGCTTGAATTCGGCTTTCTCGTGGTGGATCCGCTCGACCAGCGGGCCCTGACGCTCATGACCGTTTGCGACGCTACGGCCGGGGCGCTCGCCCGCGCCTTCCCGCTTCCACGGCAGAATGCCGGCATGCGGATCGACCGCCGGCGGTGCGGTCCGCGACTGGGCCCGGCGCGGGTCTGTGGCTTGCTGGCGTTCAGCATCGATACCGGTGGCGACGACCGAAACGCGGATCGTACCTTCCAGCGCCTCGTCAAACGTCGAACCGACGATGATGTTGGCATCGGGATCGACCTGGTTGCGGATTTCGTTGGCCGCCTCGTCGACCTCGTACAGGGTCATGTCATAGCCGCCGGTGATATTGATCAGGACACCGGTCGCGCCCTCCAGCGACACGTCGTCGAGCAGCGGGTTCGCGATCGCCGCATGGGCGGCCTCGGTCGCGCGCTTCTCGCCGGACGCCTCGCCGGTTCCCATCATCGCCTTGCCCATCTCGTTCATCACGGCACGAACATCGGCGAAGTCGAGATTGATGAGGCCCGGCATGACCATCAGGTCGGTGATACCGCGTACGCCCGAGTGCAGCACATCGTCCGCCATCTGGAAGGCTTCCGCGAACGTCGTCTTCTCCGTCGCGATGCGGAACAGATTCTGGTTCGGAATGACGATCAGCGTGTCGACATGCTCTTGCAGCTGCTCGATGCCATTGTCGGCAATGCGCATGCGCCGCGTGCCTTCGAAATGGAAGGGCTTGGTGACAACACCTACGGTAAGTATGCCTTGCTCGCGAGCGGCCCGCGCAATGACCGGCGCCGCACCCGTGCCGGTGCCCCCACCCATCCCGGCGGTGATGAACACCATGTGGGCCCCTGCCAAGTGCTCCATGATTTCCGGAAGCGAATCTTCGGCTGCCTGCGAACCGATTTCCGGCCGGGCGCCTGCGCCCAGTCCTTCCGTGATTGCCGCGCCCATCTGGACGCGTTTTTCCGTCTTCGATCGGGTCAGCGCCTGCGCGTCGGTATTGGCGACGGCAAAGTCGACGCCTTCAAGGGCGGACTCGATCATGTTGTTGACGGCATTGCCACCGGCACCACCCACCCCGAAGACGAGGATGCGAGGGCGAAGTTCGGTGGTTTCTGGGACGGAAATATTCAGGGGCATGGCCGCTCCGTATACCAAGCCTAAAGGTTAACACGGGATTCGAGCACAATCTCCGCTGACAGCGCTTAATCGCGGGTTAAATCCACAGAATTCTTTGCGGTTCGGGGTCAGAAACTTTCCGCCAGCCAGCGCCATACCGTCGCCGGGCGCGATGAGCCTGACATTGTGCGGCGGCGCGACCGCCCGGCGTGCAGCTTGGGCGGCCCGTAGAAAGCCTCCGCCGCGCCGCGCGTTTCCCGCAGAATAATACCGGAAACCACCGAAAAACCGGGTCCGCTGACCGCATCGCCGAGTCCGGCGACACCTTGCGGCGAAGCAAGCCGCGCCGGGCGTCCGAAAACCCGCGAGGCGAGTTCCTTGGCGCCCGGCAATTGCGCGGCCGCCCCGGTCAGCACAACCCGGTGATTTTGATCCAGCCGGCCGGTCACATCGAGCTTGTCGCGCAATAACTCGAAGGTTTCCTCGAGACGCGGACGGATAATCGAATTGAGCATGGAGCGCGGTGCCGAATTCATCCGGTCGCCTTCCCCGGTGACCGGCGGCACCTCGATCATCTGGCGGTCATCGCTGGGGCTTTCGAGCGCCGAGCCGTATAGGATCTTGATGCGCTCGGCGGAAGCGATCGGGGTTTGCAGCCCGCGGGCAAGATCGCTGGTGACGTGGCGTCCGCCGACCGGGGCGGCGCTCAACCGCGCGAGCGAGCCGTTCGAAAACACGGCGGCCGAAGTCGTCTCGGCGCCCATGTCGATCAGAGTCGCGCCCAGTTCGATCTCATCGTCGGACAAAGCCGACAGCCCGGCCGCATAGGGCGCCGCGACCACCGTGCGCAGGTCGAGATGACATCCTTCGATGCAGTTGAGCAGGTTGCGCAGCGGGCCCACGGGCGCAGTGACGATGTGCATGTTGACCGCCAGGCTGCGGCCATACATGCCACGCGGATCGCTGACCTCGTCGCGCCCATCGACCACCCAGGACACGACGATGGCGTGAAGAATGACCTCGTCAGGACGCTGATATTCGGCGATGGCCGCATCCTGTAAGCGGCGCATGTCGCGCTCGGTGATCTCGCTGCGGGCGATCGCGGATTCAAGGGTGACTCCCTCACCGCGCGCTCGCGCCGCCGTCAATGCCACGCTGACCTGGCTGACCGCAACGCCCGCCATTTTCTCGGCGCGCTGGACCGTTTCCTGGATATTTTTGCGGGCGAGATCGAGATCGACAATCACGCCGCCCTTCATGCCCCGCGCCGACTGGTGACCTACACCGATGACGCGGGGCCGCGGACCCTCAGCCGTCTGTTCGGCCTTGGAAATGAAGCAAACGGTTTTCGACGAGCCGAGATCGAGCGCGGCACAAATACCGGGACGGGAAGCCGGCCCGGGCTTGCTTTCGCCACTCCCGAACAGACCAAACAGGCTCACGCTTCGCTCTCCCCGATCCCGGCGGCGCGGGCGCGCTCGGGCAAGGCGCGGACGATCATTTCTCCCGGCTGGCGCAGATCAATGCTCTCGGCGTCGAGACGCAAAACGCCGCGTTCGGCTTGCATCGCGGTCAGCAGTGCCAGAGCCGCGCCCATTTCGGTTTCCGGAAGTTTGACATCGAGACCATTGGCGAGACGCAGATTCCAGCGGCGGTCGCCAACGCGCACCATGGCGCTGACGCGGCGGGCAATCTCGTCATGATGCTCAAGCGTTTCAATCAGGTTTTCGGCGGCGGTATTGGCGCCAAATCCCACGACCAGCGGCAGGTCGGGCCAGTCGCTGGCCCGGGCTTCGCCGAGCACCGATCCGTCGCGGTCGATCACGTGGATCTCACCCTCGACCTGCCAGAGCGCAAATTCGGAGCGCGGCTCAACGACGATGCTGATCCGGTTCGGCCAGAGCCGGATAACGGTTGCTTCCCGCACCCAGGGCAGCGCCTCGACGTCAGCGCGCGCTTGATGCGGATTAAACGCCAGCATCGACTGTCCATGAAAGGTCGAAACGGCATCGGCCACGAGGGCCGACTCGTCGGCTTCAACACCGCTCACATCGATGACGTGGACGGCCATGCCGAGGGAGGCCGTTTGGCGCTCGGCCATTCGCATGACAGACGCTCCCGCATCGTCGAGCGCGCCGAAGACGAACAGGCCGCCGATGACCAGCAGGAAGACGGCCGCGGCGAGCACCCCAACCAGGCGCACGGCATTGGCCGCGCTGTAACGCGCGCCCCGAAGCCGCGCTTCGATCCAGTTGCGAAAACGCCGCGGCGCGGACGCTGCGGCGGTCTGCTTTTTGGGTGATTTGCGCCGCGTCGGCTTTCGCCGCGCAGGAGCGCGTTTCACCTTGGACATGACGCATCCTCCGCCATCCACTGAACGAGATCGTCGAATTCGATCCCATTCCACGCCGCCTGTTCTGGGGCGAGGGATGTCGGAGTCATGCCCGGTTGGGTGTTAATTTCGAGTAACCATAGGCCACCTGAAGGTGAGTCATCATAGCGGAAATCCGAGCGCGTCAGGCCGCGACAGCCCATCGCCTCATGGGCAATCAACGCCAAACGCTGCGCTTCCGAAGCAATGGCCTCCGGAACCTTTGCCGGGATTTCATGCACGGATCCGCCGGCGGCGTATTTTGCCTCATAGTCATAAAAGCGGGTCCTGGGGATGATCTCGGTGACGCCGAGCGCCTTGTCACCCAGCACGGCAACGGTCAGCTCGCGGCCCGGAATGAACTTTTCGGCGAGCATTTCGTCGCCGAGTTGCCAATCGTCGGCGGCCAACTCAATCGGCGGGCGGTTGGACCCTTCCGGCACGATAAACACGCCGACCGAGGAGCCTTGTGCATTCGGCTTGATGACATAGGGCGGCTCGTAGACGTGCTCGCGCGCCGCGTCGAACCGGTTGACGAGCTTGCCTTCGGGGCAGCGCGCGCCAAACAACTCGAGCACGGCCTTGGCACGTTGCTTGTCCATGGCCAAGGCCGAGGCGAGCACGCCGGAATGCGTGTAGGGCGCGCCGTAATGCTCGAGAATGCCCTGGACCTTGCCGTCCTCCCCCCACTCACCGTGCAGGCCGTTGAAGACGACATCCGGCGCGGCATCCGCCAGTTGTTTGGCGAGCTCACGCGTGGGGTCGATCTCGACAACGTCCCAGCCCTTGCGGCGCAAGGCATCCGCACAGGCCTTGCCGGAGACCAGCGAGACCTGGCGTTCGGCGGACATGCCGCCAAGCAGGACCGCAATGCGCTTTGTCATGACTTAGCCCCCACACCGACGCGGCGCACTTCCCAGTGCAGATCGATCCCGGTTGCCGCCTTAATGTCGGCACGGGCGCCCTCACCGACTGCTTCAAGATCAGCCGCCGTTGCCGTGCCGTCATTGATCAGGAAATTGGCATGCTGCTCGGAAAAGCATGCGCCACCAATGGTTTTGCCGCGCCAGCCGGCCGCGTCGATCAACTTCCAAGCTTTGCGCTGGTCCGGCGTGCCCGGCGGGTCTGGATTCTTGAAGGTGGAGCCGGAGGTTTTCTCGCGGATGGGCTGGGTCTTTTCCCGGCGCGCGGTGATGTCGTCCATGCGTTCAAGGATGGCATCGGGTGTGTCAGCTGTGCCTTCGAAGACCGCCGCGGTGAAGATCCAGTCGTCCGGCGCAGCCGAGTGCCGGTAGGCGTAGCCGAGCTCTTCGGGCTGGACGATCAGACGCCGGCCCATGCGGTCCAGCGCGACCGCTTCGACCAGCACATCGCAGGTTTCTGTCCCGTAACATCCGGCATTCATGCGCAGAGCGCCACCGATCGCACCCGGAACGCCGGTAAAGAATTCGAGGCCGGCTATCCCGGCCTTGGCCGCGACTTGCGCGACCTTCTTGTCGAGCGCCGCTGCTCCGGCGCGTATCCGATTTTTGCCCATCGGCTCGACCTTGCCGAAGGGCGCGGTCAGACGCACCACCACGCCCGGCACGCCGCCATCGCGGACCAGCGTGTTCGAGCCGGCGCCGAGAATGTGAACGGGAATGTCTTCGGGAGTCTCCGCGAGGAAATGGGCCAGGTCGGTTTCGTCTGCGGGCAAAAAGAGGATTTCTGCCGGGCCGCCAACGCGCAGCCACGTCATGTCGGCGAGTGGGGCCTTCTCTATGAGCTTGCCACGAACGGCGGGAAGACGATTGATGAGGGTCATCGCCAAATCCTTTGTCCTCCCCCGTTCACGGGGGAGGTGGCAGCGAAGCTGACGGAGGCGGCGATGCCCCCCTCGCCCTTTCGGGGCCCTCCCCCCGCAAGCAGGGGGAGAAATCGGTGGTAGGCCTCGCTCACCCCAGTGCCTCCAGCTCGTCCGGCAGGGCATAAGCCCAGGCTGTGATGTCGCCGGCGCCGAGGCAGACAATGATGTCGCCTTTGCCGGCCCGTTCGGCGATCGCCGCCGCCACGGCCTCGCGGGTGGTAGTCTGCGCATCGCGATGGCCATGCGCGCGCAATCCCTCGACCAGGTGTGGCGCATCGGCGCCTTCGATCGGGGTCTCCCCGGCCTCGTAGACCGGCGCGATCAGCACCGTGTCGGCGTCGTTGAAACAGGTGCAGAAATCGTCGAACAGATCGTGCAGGCGGGTGTAGCGATGCGGCTGGGCGATCGCGATGACCTTGCCGGAGGCGGCTTGACGGGCGGCCTTCAGGACGGCGCTGATCTCGACCGGATGGTGGCCATAATCGTCGATAATATCGGCGCCGTTCCAGGTCCCGGTCTTGGTGAAGCGCCGCTTGACGCCGCCAAAACCCTGGAGCGCCGACTTTGCGGCGGCTTCATCCGCGCCTAGCTCCCGCGCGACAGCGATGGCCGACAAGGCGTTCAACACGTTGTGCTCGCCCATCATGGGCAGGAATACGCGCTCCCAGCGCTCGGCATGGCCATTGTCGCGGAAGACGACATCGAAGCGCGAACCGTCGGCCGTCATCTCCAGGTTTTCCGCCCGCACATCGGCCTGCTGGTTGAAGCCATAGGTCAATATCCGGCGATCCGTAACGCGCGAGGCGAGGTTCTGGACCTGGGGATGATCGGTACAGAGCACGGCAAACCCGTAGAAGGGCAAGCCTTCCACGAAGCGGTAGAAGGCATCATGCAGCGCCTCGACACTGCCGTAATGCTCCATGTGTTCCGGGTCGATATTGGTCACGATCCCGATCGTTGCCCGCAGCTTCAGGAATGACCCGTCGCTTTCATCGGCCTCGACGGCCATCCAGTCACCCTCGCCCATCTTGGCGTTGGAGCCGTAGGCGGAAATAATGCCGCCATTGATCACGGTGGGATCGAGTCCGGTGGCGTCCATCAGCGCGGCGACGAGGGATGTCGTCGTGGTCTTGCCGTGCGTTCCGGCGACGGCGACGGAATATTTGAGGCGCATCAGCTCCGCGAGCATCTCGGCGCGGCGCACGACAGGGATTTTCTTTGCCCGCGCCGCCTGCAGCTCGGGATTACCGGCCTTGATCGCGGTCGAGACGACCAGCGCGCCGGCGCCCTGAACATTGTCGCCGGCATGCCCGATAAACACCTTCGCACCCTTTTCGCGCAGGCGGATAACGTTGGGATTCTCCTTGATGTCGGAGCCCTGCACCGCATAGCCGAGATTGAGCATCACTTCGGCGATGCCGCTCATGCCGATCCCCCCGATACCGACGAAATGGATGGGGCCGACACGGATGGGCAGGGCGTTCGAGGGCATCAGTCTGTTTTACCTTTACACAAGCGCGATCAGCGCATCGGCGAAAGCACGCGCAGCGCCGGGACGGCCGAGCTCGCGGGCGCGGGCCGCGCGGCCGGACAGATCATCGGGATTGGACAGCCGGACTTCAAGCAGGGCGGTCAGCGCAGCGGCGGTGAATTCGCTTTCCGGGATGGAGTCCGCCGCTCCGGCCTCAACCAGGCCTTCGGCGTTGGCCGTCTGGTGATCATCGGCGGCTATGGCCAGCGGCACGAACACCGCCGGACGGCCGACGCAGGCGATTTCGGATACGCTCGAAGCACCGGCCCGGGCAATGACGAGGTGACAAGCGGCCAGCCGCTCCGCCACATCCTCGAAGAACGGCTGGCACTCCGCTTCGACACCGGCGTCCGCATAGATATCCCTGGCCATGGCGAGGGCTTCTTCACGGGTCTGTTGGGCGACAACAAGGCGAGATCTAAGCCTTTCCGGGAGATCGGCGATCGCTTGCGGCACGGTTTCGGACAGTATCCGGGCCCCCAGACTGCCGCCGAGGACGAACAGACGGATCCGATCCGTCATGTCCGGGAACGGCGTGTCGCGGGCCGCAACCAGCGGAGCGCGAACCGGATTGCCCATCGCCTCATGCCGTGCGCCCGCAGGCAGCCGGTCGAGCCGGTCGAAACCGGAGGCCACAAAGGCCGCATCGCTGGCGAAAACGCGATTGACGCGGCCGAGGACGGCATTCTGCTCGTGGATGGCGAACGGAATTTTCTTTTGCCGTGCGGCCAGCAAGGCCGGAAAGGCGGGATAGCCACCGAAACCGGCCACGACATCGGGCTTCCAGTCCTTCAGGATGAAACGGCAAGCCTGCCAGCCGAACAGCAATTCCATCCACGCCGAGGCGAGTTTCACCGGATTTCTGGTGATCGGACTCGCAGCGCGGACCGGATCAATTTTGACCGCCGGAAAATCGCGCGTGTGTTTCATGCCGCGCGCATCGGTGACAAGCCGGACTTCCCAGCCCCGATCGACCAGCTCTTGCGCAGCCGCACGGGCAGGAAACATGTGACCGCCGGTGCCTCCGGCAGCGATCAATGCGCGTTTCGGGCTTGTCATGACCGCAGATAGGCGCCCGGCCGCCGCCGGGTCAATGCCAGCATCAGTCCGGCGCCCAGTGCGAGGGCGAGCATGGACGAGCCACCATAGGAAATGAACGGCAAGGTCATGCCCTTGGGCGGGATCAGGTCGAGATTCACGCCGATATTGATGACGGCCTGAAGGGCGAACTGCAGGGCCAGGCCCGAAACCGCCAGCTGCGCGAAATGATCCGTCAGCTTGAGCGCATTCATCCAAGCCCTGGCGACCAGGATCGCAAACAATCCGATGATGGCGAGCGAGGCGATCAACCCGAATTCTTCGGCTGCGACCGCGAAGATGAAATCGGAGTGCGAGTCCGGTAGCAGCCGTTTGATGGTGCCTTCGCCGGGACCGACGCCCATCACGCCGCCGCGCGATATGGCCGCGATGGCGGTGTCCGTCTGATAGGTCTCGCCGGCACCCGGATTGAGAAAGCGTTCGACACGGGTCGCCACATAGGGAAGGAACATCCAGGCCGATACGATACCGGCGGTCGCCGTGGTGGCGAGCCCCAGCATCCAGCGGAAATTGAGCCCGGCGACGAAAAAGACGCCGCCAAAGACAAGGGTGATCAGGATGGACTGGCCGAAATCAGGCTGCTGCATCAGCAAGACGACGCTCGTCAGATAAAGTCCGAAGGCGATGACACGACCCGGAATCGGCGCCCCATTGCGCGCTTCGGCAAACAGCCAGGCGCAGATCACGATTAGCGATGGTTTCAGGAATTCTGACGGTTGCAGCGAGAAGCCGGCGAAGCGCAGCCATCGCGAGGCCCCGCCCACCTCGTGGCCGGCGACAATCGTGACAGCGATCAGCGCCAGCGAGCCGACCAGCGTCAGCGCGCATAATCGCCGGATATTCCGCATCGCCAGCGAGGACACGAACAGCAGAACGCCAAGGCTCAAGACGGCGAAAAAGCTGTGGCGGTAGAGAAAGTGGAACGGGTCGGAAATGTTTTCGCGGACGGTCGCCGCAGGGCTGGCGGCCAATGAGAGGATCAGGCCGACACTCATCAGGGCGAGAACGACAAACAGCAGGGTGCGGTCAATCGAGCGCCACCAATCGCCGACCTGCCGAGCTTCAATGGCAATCATTCCTGTCCCTTACGCGTTTCCGATCCGGGCCCGAACCAGCGTCCGGAACATGTCGCCCCGGTGTTCGAAATCCCTGAATTGATCGAAACTCGCGCAAGCAGGTGAAAGAAGAATGACCGGCGTATCGCGCGCGCCTGCAGCCGCGTCCCGGGCGGCGAGGTCGAGCGCCGTTTCCAGAGTTCCGGCGACTTCGTTGGGCACCGTTCCGGAAAGGGTTGCGGCAAACTCGTCGGCGGCCTCGCCGATCAGATAGGCTTTCTCGATACGCGGGAAGAAAGGGGCCAACGCGCCAATTCCGCCTTCCTTTTTCCGGCCTCCGGCTATCCAATAGATATGATTATAGCTGGCCAGCGCCTTGGCTGTCGCTTCGGCGTTGGTGGCCTTGGAATCGTTGACATAGCGCACACCCTTATGGGTGCCGACGAGTTCCAACCGGTGCGCCAGGCCGGGAAAGCTGCGGATGGCGTCGGCGATCCCTTCGGGCAGGAGGCCGAGCCGAATGCATGCCGCATAGGCCGCAGCGATGTTCTGGGCATTGTGGGCGCCGGGGAGGCTGACGGCCTCCTTGAGATCGAGGATTGCGCGCGGGCTTCTGCCGAGTGCGTCAAATACTTTACCGCCCAGCGCATAAACGCCATGCCCCAGTGAACGGCCCGAAGAGACCGCGACAACCGATTGACGTTGCGACGCTTTCAATCGCGTCATCACGCCAGCGGAATGATCGTCGTCGACGCCAACAATGGCCGCGTCTTCTGACGTCTGGTTGCTGAAGATTCGAAATTTGGCCGCCTTGTAGCCGGCCATGTCGCCATGCCGGTCGAGATGATCCGGTGTCAGATTGAGCCAGATCGCAATATCGCAGCGCAGCGTCTGCACCAGATCCAGCTGGTAGGACGACAATTCGATCACAAACACCGTCTTGGCGCGTGGCGGGGAGAGCCCGAGAATGGCCTCGCCGATATTGCCACCGACGCGGACATCGCGGCCCGCCTTTTTCAGGATATGCCCGATCAGGGCGGTGGTCGTCGATTTGCCGTTCGTTCCGGTGATGCCCACGATTGACGGGCGCCGCTCTGCCGGCAGCGCTGCCATCGCCTGCGCGAACAGCTCGATATCGCCGATGACCGGTACGTTCTTTTCGCGGGCCAGTCTGACCAGCCTATGCGGCTCTGGGTGGGTGAGCGGCACGCCGGGCGATACAATCAAGGCCCGGACCTCAGACCAGTCGGCGCGGTCAAGGTCGGTGAGCGCAACACCGTCGGACTGGGCGTTTATCCGCGTGTCTGGATTGTCATCCCAGGCCAGCACCTGCGCTCCGCCTTCGCGAAGTGCCTTGCAGGTCATCCGGCCGCTCCGCCCCAAACCGAAGACGGCGACCGCCTGATCTTCATATCCGGGAACGGGGATCATGGCGTCAGCGGAGCTTCAGGGTCGACAGGCCGATGAGGGCGAGGATTACCGCAATAATCCAGAAACGGACGACAATCGTCGGTTCCTGCCAACCCATTTTTTCGAAATGGTGGTGAATCGGCGCCATTTTGAAAACGCGCTTACCGAACATTTTGAACGAGGCGATCTGGACCATGACCGACACCGCTTCGAGTACGAACAGGCCCCCGATGATTGCGAGCACAACCTCATGCTTGACGGCAACGGCGATCGCGCCGATGGCGCCACCCAGAGACAAGGATCCGGTGTCGCCCATGAAGACCATGGCGGGCGGCGCATTGTACCAGAGAAAGCCGAGCGAAGCCCCCAACAAAGCCCCGCAAAACACGGCCAGCTCGCCGGTTCCCGGTGTGAAATTGAGCTGCAGGTAATCGGCGAAGACAAAGTTGCCGACGATGTAAGCGATAAATCCAAAGCTGGCGGCCGCGATCATGACCGGCACAATCGCCAACCCGTCGAGCCCGTCCGTGAGATTCACGGCGTTCGACGAGAAGGCGATAACCAGCGTGCCGAAAATCAAAAAGAACGGACCGAGCGGGATCAGCACATCCTTGAAAAACGGTACGGCAACGGAGGTCGCATAGCCCTCGGGCACATCCGGGGCCTGAGCCAGAAGGCTGGTCATCCACCAGATGGCAATGCCACCAATGACGAACTGCAAAAGCAGTTTCATCCGGCCTGACAAGCCCGCCGTGGACTTCTGGGTCACCTTGCGGAAATCGTCGACGAAGCCGATTGCGCCGTATCCCGTGGTGACGAACAAGACCACCCAGAGATACTGGTTCGAGAGGTCGCCCCAGAGCAGCGTTCCGATGACGATCCCGACCAATATCAGAAAGCCGCCCATGGTGGGGGTGCCGGCTTTTTCGATGATGTGGCGTTCCGGACCATCTTCACGGATCGGTTGGCCCTCACGCTGCTTTTTCTTCAGCCAGCGGATAAAGGGCGCGCCGCCGATCATCGCGATCAGGAGCGCGGTCATCAGCGCACCGCCGGTGCGGAATGTGATGTAATTCAATAGATTAAAGAGCGCGAACTCTTCAGCATAAGGCAGCAGCAGCCATTCCAGCATATCGTTTTGTTATCCCTGTCCCCGAGCGCCGAGTTCGTCCTCGGCGAGCATTCGGGCAATTCTGTGAACGCCCGAAGCATTTGATCCTTTCACAAAGACCACATCGCCCGGTGCAATGTAGCTTGCGAGCGCAGGCTTGAGATCGTCGGCCTTCGGTTCGAACGAAATCAACCGGTCGGACGGCAGAATGTCCGCCAGCGGCCGCATCCCTTCACCGGCGAGAAAAACCGCATCGGTGGATGCAGAATCCAGCGGCTCACGGAGCGCGCGATGCATGTCCGGCGAATCCGGGCCCAATTCCAGCATCTCGCCGAGCACGGCAATCCGGCGGCCCTTGGCGGGCTGCGTTGCGCCCAGGATTGACAGACCGGATGCCATGGATGCCGGGTTGGCATTGTAACTGTCATCGATCAGCGTGAAATGGCCCGATCCGAGCGCGATACGATGGGTGGCGCCGCGGCCATCGCCGGCGGAAATGCCGGCGAGAGCATCGGCCGTGGCTTCCGCGTCGACGCCGGCAGCGATTGCGGTTGCGAAAATGGCGGCGGCGTTCCAGGCCCAATGGGCACCGGGCGCCGGCACGCGAAAATCGACGGCTTTACCGAGGACCGACATGCGGCCGCGACCGCCGTCAAAACCGGTTTCAAAGTCTTCAATCCGGATGGCGGCACCTTCCGCGCGGCCGAATTCCAACATAAACGCCGCGGCGCTGTGGGAGGCATGCTGCCGAAGCCGTGCGCTGAAATCGTCATCGGCCGGGAAGACAGCGACGCCATCGGCGTGCAAGCCCTCGAAAATTTCGGACTTCGCATCGGCGATGGCTTCCATCGATCCGAGGTTTTCGAGATGCGCCGGCGCAATCTTCGTGATCAGCGCGACATGGGGCCGGGCGAGCGTCGAGAGTTCGCGGATTTCGCCCGCATGGTTCATGCCCATCTCGTAGACGGCGCGATCGCAATCGGCCGGTGTCAGAGACAGCGTGAGCGGTACGCCCCAGTGATTATTGTAGGATTTTTGCGATGCGTGGGCGCTGCCAACGCTGCGAAAGACGCTCGCCAGCGCCTGCTTCACAGTGGTTTTGCCGACGCTGCCGGTGACCGCCACGCGGATCGCGCGGCAACGATCGCGCGAATACCGTGCCAGCGCCCGCAAACCTTCCAGTGTTTCGCCGACAACCAGCTTGTTGCCGGGGCCGCAATCTGCGCGCGCCACAAGTGCTGCGGCGGCCCCTCGCGCCATGGCGTCGGGGACAAAATCATGGCCGTCGCGCTGGTCCTGCAAAGCCACGAACAGATCGCCGGGCTTGAGCGTGCGGGTATCGATCGATACGCCCGTCGCCGTCCAGTTGATCTCCGGCACCAGCTGGCCAGCGGTCGCGGCGGCAGCATCCCGCGCTGTCCAGAGCGGATCAGCCATCACCGCCTCCCATTTCCGCGACCGCTTTGCGGGCTTCTTCCCGATCGTCGAAGGGATGGGTGACGTCGCCGATCTTCTGGCCCGTTTCATGGCCCTTGCCGGCGATCAGCAGCGTATCGTCCGCGGTCATCCCGGAAAGCGCCTCGCGGATGGCGGCCGCGCGATCGCCAATCTCGGTCGCTCCGGCAGCGCCCTGCATAATCGCGGCGCGGATGGCTGCCGGGTCTTCCGAACGCGGATTGTCATCCGTGACGATTACGGTATCCGCCAGTTTGACAGCGATTTCGCCCATCGGCTGGCGCTTGGTCGGATCGCGGTCCCCACCGCAGCCGAAGACAATGATGATACGCCCCTTGGTGTGCGGGCGCGCGGCGCGGATCAACTTGTCCAGCCCGTCGGGCGTATGCGCGAAATCGACGAGCACGGGCGCTCCATCCGGGGTGCGGGCCGCCAGTTCGAGCCGTCCCGGCACGCCTTTTAGCTCGGCGATTGCCGCCAACGCATCGGACTGTTCAACGCCGGATTTTGCCGCCATGGCCGCTGCGCCAACCGCGTTTGCGACCTGGAATTCGCCGACGAGCGGCAATTCGATCTTGTGGCTCCGTCCCCCAATCTCAAGCCTGACGATCTGGCTCGCCGGCTTGGGTGTCAATTCGCGAATCCGCCAGTCGCGTCCACCCCAGCCGACCTGGATCACCTCCAGACCGCGGGCGGTGCATTTCTCCGCGACGTCGCCGCCCCAATCGGAATCGACATTGATCACGGCAGGCGAACCCGGTTCGGCGAGTTCGAGAAAAAGCTTCAACTTGCTTGCAAAATAGTCCGCAAAGTCCGGATGATAATCGAGATGGTCCTGGGTCAGATTGGTAAAAGCCGTCAAACCCACGCGGACTGCGTCCATACGCTTTTGTTTTAGTCCATGGCTCGAGGCTTCCATCGCCAGATGCGTACAGCCATCCGCGGCGAGAGCGTCGAGCGCCCGATGCACGGCGGCCGCATCCGGCGTCGTATATCCCGTTTCGACCCAGCCTTCGCCGCGGGCGACGCCGAGTGTTCCGAGGCTAGCCCCATCCAGTCCGGCCCGGCGCCATATCTGACGCAGAAAATCGACGGTCGAACTCTTGCCATTGGTACCGGTCACCGCCGCGATCATCTCGGGCTGGCGCGGATAGAAACGTGCCGCGATCTCGGCAAATCGCCGCGTCGGATCCCCGTCACGGACCACCATCGCCCCGTCGACCTCTACACCTGGCTCGGTCAAAACCACGACGGCGCCTGCTGCAACGGCCTGCGGAATGTAATCGCGGCCATGCACTTTCAGACCCGGGAGGGCAGCAAAAAGGAAGCCGGGCTTCACGGCCCGGCTGTCCAATGTCAGTCCGGCGATCTCGACATCAGTTCCGCCGACGGATTCGGGCGATATCAATGCTGACAGTTTCACTCGTCCGGTCTCACCACAGGTTCGGGATCGGGCGTCAGGGCCGCACGCACAAGCGTCGCGCGTGTCAGCGGATCGTCTTCCTGCTCGACCCCCAGAATCGATGCGATCCTGGAGATGATTTCGCCCGCTGCGGGGGCGGCCGTCCACCCACCCGTTGCATAGCCGTAGGTCGCTGGGGTGCCCTGCGGCTCCTCAAGCACGACGAGTACCACGAATTGCGGGTCATCGTAGGGGAAAACGGCCGAGAACGAGGAGATCAGCCGGTCTTCGTCATAGCCGCCGCGGCCCGGCCGCTCGGCGGTACCGGTCTTGCCGGCGACGCGAAAACCCGCTGCGTCGGCACGGCCACCGGTTCCATTGGCCACGACCTCGCGCATCAGATCGAGCACGCCTTGGGCGACGTCCGGCGCGAAAACCTGTTCACCGGCAATGGTTTCCCCGGGCCGCACGGGCCGGAGGGTCGGCCGGACATAGACACCGCCATTGGCGATGGCGGCAAACGCGGAGGCAACCGCCAGCGGGCTCACCGCGATACCATGGCCATAGGAGATTGTTGCAGTTTCCGTCGGACCCCATTGACGCGGCAAGAGTGGCGTTGCGCTTTCGGCGAGCTCCACAGGCGCGCGCTCCAGTAGCCGAAGCCGCCTCAGCAAATCGCGTTGCGCGTCGGCGCCGGCTTCCATCGCAATCAGTGAAGAGCCGATATTCGAGGAATGCGTGAAGATCTCTTCCAGCGTCAACGCCCGGTTTTCGGCATGGAAGTCTTCTATTGTGTGCCCGCCAACACGAATCGGCGACGTTGCATCGAACGTTTCGCCCGGTTCGGCGATGCCCTGCTCAAGCGCCAGCGCGACCGTGAAGGCTTTGAAGGTCGAGCCCATCTCGTAGCGCGCCTGCAGCGCCCGATTGAGACGTTCACTGCCGGACGCATGCGCAGCGCGGTTTGGATCGAAATCCGGCAAGGATACGAGAGACGCGATCTCGCCGGTGCGGACGTTCAATACGATTCCGGTTGCCGACAGGGCCTGAAATTCTGCCATGTAACGGCGGAGGACCTCGTCGACATGGAATTGAACGCCCATGTCAATCGAAAGCGGGACGGGACGGCCGCCATCATTCGCCAATGCGGAGTTAAACGCCTGTTCGGCGCCCGCCAGGCCTTCCAGATCGCGGCTGGCATGACCGATCGCGTGGGCCGCCAGCCGGCCGCGCGGATAAACCCGCCGCGGTTCCGTACGGAATTCCAATCCCGGCATGCCGAGTGCGAAGACCGCCTGGCGTTGGCGCGGTGTGAGATTGCGTTGGATCCAAACAAAGCGGCGGCGCGAAGAGAGATCAGCGGTCAACTCTTCTACATTGAGCTCCGGTAAGACCGTGACCAATGCTTCCGCGGTTTCGCGGGCATCCCACACCAGCTGCGGATCGGCGAACAGCGACCAGGTTTCGAGCGTTGTTGCCAGCACCTGGCCATTTCGGTCGACGAGATCTCCCCGGCGGATTTCGGCCTGCACTGGTACGACGGCCGCCGCCTCATCGCTAGCGAATGCCAGTTCAACAGCGCGGAATCCCAGCGCGCCGAAAGCAATCACCAGCGTAAATCCGATCACCGCCATGCGGCGGCGCGCATCCTCCACGATCGAAGCGTCTTCATTCTCGACGCGCAATACGCGGGTCAGATTGTCAGGCGCGGCTTCCGGCAATGGCCGGCTGTCTGCGTAGGCTTGCAGCGTCCGGCGAAGTCCATTCCGCTTTCGCCAGAAGGACATCACGGCCGTCCTCCGGCCTGTCGGATATTGGCTTCATCAGCGGACTGCCCCGCCACGGACACGGTCCGGTTGGCCGGCTCGATCAGAAGCGGCAAATCCGACATTGCGACTTCACGCGAGGGATCGAGCGGTTCGAAACCAAGATATTGGCGCGCCAGCGCCCGCAACCGGTCGGGATCTTCGAGATGCGCGATATCGACCCGTAACACGTTGATCTGACGACGTTCTTCAGCGAGGTCGGAGCGCATTTCCGCAAGCCGGTCCCGCGCCTCCTGCGCTTCGGTTTTGGCGATATACAAAGCGACCGCCAGCACGGATGCCACGATAAAAGCAAGCACGTTGAGGGCACGGATCATGGGGCCATCTCCAGCCGGTCAAGTGACGGCGCGGTGGGGAAAAGAGCGTGTTCGGGAGGCCAAGCGGGCGCCTCTGTGCGAATCGCCGCTCTTAGCCGGGCTGAGCGAGCCCGCGGATTAACGTTAATCTCCTCGGCCGACGGCTCGACGGCCTTGCGGGTGAGAAGGCGTAATGAGGGCTCGGGGCCCTTATCAAACTCGGGCATGTGACGCGACCCGCCGGAAGCCAGCCCGGCGCGGGAACGGAAAAAGCTCTTCACGATCCTGTCTTCGAGCGAATGGAAGGTCACGATGACGATGCGCCCGAGCGGCGCGAGCAATTGCTCGGCTGCATGCAGCGCGCGGACGAGTTCGCCCATTTCGTCATTGATATAGATACGCAGCGCTTGAAAAACGCGGGTGGCGGGGTGCGTCTTGCCGGGCTTGCCACCAATCGCGCGCGCCACGGTCTCGGCGAGCTGATCCGTGGTCTCGAAGGGCCGATCGGTCCGCTGTCGCACGATTGCGGAGGCGACGCGGCGCGATTTGCGTTCGTCGCCATATACAAAGAAAACGTCAGCCAGCTCTTTCTCGGAAAGCTGGGCAATAGCGTCCGCAGCGCTCGGTCCGGCGCCGCTCATCCGCATGTCGAGAGGCCCGGGCTTCGAGAATGAAAATCCACGCTCGGCCTGGTCGAGCTGCATGGACGAAACGCCGAGGTCGAGGACGATTCCGTCCACGAGATCGCCACCGGCCTCTTCCACGACCTCTTTCATGTGCGAAAAGGGCGCCTCGACCAGAACGAACCGGCCGCCCGACGCCTTCTTGAGATCCTCTCCGACCGGCCGCACAGAGGGGTCGCGGTCAATCCCCAGAACCCGGCAGTCCGCCGCAGCCAAAATGGCGCGGCTATAGCCGCCGGCGCCAAATGTGCCGTCTATGTATAGTGCGCCGTCGCGTGGCTCCAGCGCGTGCAGGACTTCATCCAACAGGACGGGAACATGATTCATGCCGCCCCCTCGCCGCTCCGGCGCGGCCGACGAAGCTTGAGCTTGTTTTCTTTTGCAAAGGTTCGTGCGGACGATGCGCGCGTCTCATAGCTTTCCGGATTCCAGATTTCGAACCGGCGGCCAAGGCCGACAAAGGTTGCCTTGCCGTCAAGTCCCGCATGCTCCGCCAAATCCTTTGGCAGGGTAATGCGGCCATTGGCATCAAAGGCTAAGGTCCGGGCGGCGCCGAAAATCGACTGCTCAAGCGCCTGACGCGCTTCGTCATACGGATCCATATCCTCGACCATGTCGAGATAGTCGTCCATCAGCGCCTGCCCGCCGCCTTCGAGCCATGGCCCGTCAAAACTCGGCCAGACGTAAATTCCGTCGAAAGGACCGCCGGAGACATTCGAGCGGAATGCGGCCGGTACCGAAATGCGGCCCTTGCCATCAATTCCGTTCGTGGCGGTGGATACGAACACCAAAATCTCCCCTGCCGCAGCCCGTGCGGTTAACAATGGGATAACATGGGAATTGATGGGAAACAATGGAGAAACGGGCCGAAACGCGACTTTTTCAGAGGCCCGCCAAGTATTCGCGCCAGATGCTGCAACGCACAAAAAGAACAGACAAAGAACATATCTGTGGATAAATGTGGAAAACTTGGATCAGGCGGCCTGTAAGCCGGGTTCTGTGCCATTCTTTCCATTACGGAAAAAACGCGGCGACCATTCCTCTGCGACACGCCTTGCGGCCTGCCTGACGCGACCTACCCGGATGGCGCCGTAAGGCGGGCGTGCGGATTGCTCCGCGTCCATCCCTATTCGGTCTTGCTCCAGGTGGGGCTTGCCGTGCCCCCTTCCTTGCGGTCGGGGCGGTGCGCTCTTACCGCACCGTTTCACCCTTACCGGCCGAGGCCGGCGGTCTGTTCTCTGTGGCGCTATCCCTGGGGTTTCCCCCGCCGGGCGTTACCCGGCACCTTGCCTTTCCGGAGCCCGGACTTTCCTCCCTTGCCCCCTTTCGGGCCCTGCAAGAGCGGCCGCCCGGCCACCTGATCCGCGCGTTATGTCGTTATTTTCAATGCGAACGTCAAGACGAAGGTGTAAGGACTGCTACCGCAGCGATCAGACCACGCGTCTCGTCGTTCAGCTCGCCGTCGATCCGCTGCGGACGATAATGACGCTGAAACGCCTCAATCACGGCCGCCTCACCCGCCGAAAAGCCATAGCCAATGGTCCTCAATTGTGCATGCGCGTCACCGGCCGGAGCCGGAGCTTGCGGGAAGACGCCGCAACCGGCAGCAGCCAGACGCTCCCATGGAAACAATTCGCCGGGATCCTGTTTGCGGCCCGGCGCCACGTCGGAATGCCCGACCACGCGATGTGGCTTGATCGCATGCCGCACCATGATTTTTTTCGTAAGCGAAATAACGGCTGTGATCTGAGCGGCAGGATAATCCGGCAGGCCGAAATCATGACCGCCATTGACGATCTCGATGCCTACCGATATCCCGTTGACGTCGGTTTCGCCGCCCCATTCGGATAAACCGGCATGCCAGGCTCGGCGGTCTTCCGGAACCAGGCGGAATACACGGCCGTCCTCCTCGACCATGTAATGCGCGGAGACCTGCGTTCCGGGATCGCGCATCCGGTCGAGCGCTGCCGGCCCGCTTTCCATTCCCGTATAGTGCAGCACGATCAGGCTGACGGGCTTGTCGCGGTCATTGAAATTGGGCGATGGCGCATCGACGATCTTCACAAAGCCTCCTCACGCGCCAGCGGCGCCTTGGGCAATTCGCGATTGGGCCGCGAAGCGACAATGCCCGCTCCGATGAGCGTCAGCATCCCGCCGACGACCAGTGTAGGGCCAAATTGGTCGCCGGTGATAAGTATTCCGGACACAACGCCGATAAGGGGCGCCATCAGCGTCAGCGGCGCGACCAGCGTTGTCTCGTATTTCTGGAGCACGAAATAGAACACGCCGTGGCCGTAGATGTTGACCAGCACGACGGTGAAAACCAGCGCGGCCAGAAACATCCAACCGCCGGAGGCCACAGCTTCCACCTGGCCTGTTTCGAACAAGGCTGTGCCGGCCAAGAGCGCCGGCGCTGACAGTACGCCAATCCATGCCTGCAGGCGCATGGGTTTCATATCGATCCGGCGGATCAGGATCATCGCCACGGACGCGACAAATGCTGCGGCCAAGCCGTAGAGCAGACCGACGGAAAGGGTCATTTCCGCCGGATTGGCCACGACCAGAACGACACCGAGAATGGCCAACACCGTGGCACCACCGCGCACCCAGCCAATGCGTTCCTTGAGCCAAACCACCGAGAGGATGGTCACCATCGGGACACCGCTTTGCAGCACCAGCGCCATGGCCGACGGTGTGGCGGTCTGCAATCCAATGAAGATAAAAGCATATTGCGCCGCGCCCATCCCCAACGCCACACCGATGAGTGCCGGCCATTGCTTCGGCCAAGGGCGGAGGAAGGGAAACAGCAGAGCTGCCAGCAGAGCAAACCGCAGGAATGCGAAGGCGACAGGCGGTACGCCGTTGAAGCCCGGCACCCATCCCGGATCACCGGTAACGGCAAACTTCGCGACAACAAAGTTCAGCCCCCAGAACAGGCAAACCAGCATGAAGGCGAGAAAATCGCGAAGCGCCATGGCAGCGGCCTATACCGCTGTCCGGAAAACACCAAGTGACAGTGTGTTACGAAATCAGTCTCGCGAAGAGCCGTTGCCGTCTACGGTCCAGCCCGACGGGCCATGCCGGGCGACAAGGATGGTGACACCATCATCATCGTCGCCATTCTTACGGCCGCGCACCTTGCGCCACAGCCACCAGGCGCCGCCCGCCAGCATCGCCGCCCCAATCACAACGAGCGCCGCGGCCGCAAAGATTGCAGCAAACATCAAGACCAGTCCAAAGAAGGCCACCGCCAGAACGGCGGCGATTAGCGCGCGCAGCCAGCTGCCGGCCGAGTGCGGAAAACGGAAGGTTTGTGTCTGGCTCATCATTGCCCCTTTCGGCACAGCCGAGGCGGTTTAACACTTCGGTTACAATTTTGGGGCCAGCGCCCGCCGCGTCAATCACCTGTCACGATAATTTCAGCGGGATTGCGCGCCCCTTTCGTCCCGTATGGCCGCATAAGCGGCATTAATCGCCGCCATCTTGTCGACGGCAAGCCGTTGTAATTCGGCAGGAACTCCCCGGGCGATCAAGGCATCGGGATGGTTGCGTGACGCCATGCGGCGATAAGCCCGCCGCAATTCGTCGTCCGTAACATCAGGGTCTATGCCGAGGATTGCGTAGGGATCATTGTCGTCGATCAATCCGTGCGACAGGCGAATCCGGCGGAACTCCATGGGCGAAAAGCCGAAGATATCGGCAACCGTTTGCAAGTATTCGGTCTCCGATTCCGTGACCACACCGTCGGATTTCGCGATATGAAACAAGCCGTCCATGACGTCTTCGAGGACCGCCGGATGATGGCGGAAACGGCGGGCGAGACGGCGTGCATAACCATCGAAGCCGAGCGTCGTTTCCTTCGCCAGATTGAAGGCGCGGGCGATCACGTCCCGGGCCTCCGGCGGCGCCCGGAACACCTGCTGGAAGGCGGCGATCTCATCGCGCGTCACGACGCCGTCAGCCTTCGCCATTTTGGCGCCAAGTCCAATCAGCGCCATGGCAAAATCGGCATCATCGACGCGGTGGCCCGGGCCGCAATCCTCGCCTTCACAGGCGAAGGGATCCGGCTGTCCGGTGATGAAATCTGTCAGCTTGCGCCAGAAGCCCATGAGTCTAGTCTCCGCGCCTCCATGTAACGTCCGGTGGCGGGGATTAGAAGGCGTGTCAGGCACCTGGGAATTCTGGATCGACCGTGGCGGCACTTTCACCGACATTATCGCCCGGCGGCCGGACGGCCGGTTGCAGGCCCGGAAGCTGCTGTCAGAGAGCCCGGAATACGTGGACGCGGCCTCTGAAGGCGTGCGGCGGTTTCTGAATTCAACCGGAACTCACCCTGACCGCCACGTGAAGGCCGCAGCTGTCAAAATGGGAACGACGGTGGCCACTAACGCGCTGCTTGAGCGGAAGGGGGCGTCCACCTGCTTTGTCGTGACCCGCGGCTTCGCCGATTTGCTGCTCATCGGCGACCAGACCCGGCCGGATATCTTCGCGATGAAAATCGAGCGCCCGGCGCCGCTGCACGATCATGTCGTGGAGATCGACGCCCGCATGGATGCCGGCGGATCCGAGCTGACACCGGTCGATGCCGAGGCGGTGCGCGCCGAGTTGGTAGCGGCCAAAGCCGCGGGATGCGAAACCTGTGCGATCGCGCTGATGCATGCGACCGCCAATCCTTCGCATGAGAACTATATTGCCGATCTCGCCCGTGAAGCCGGATTTGAAACGGTGATCACATCGGTCGAGGCGAGCCCGCTGGTCAAGCTCGTGCCGCGCGCCTCGACCACCGTGCTGGATGCCTATCTGACCCCGGTCCTGCGCGATTATGCCGGCCGGGTCGCCGAGCGGCTTGACGGAGCGCCGCTCTACTTCATGCAATCCTCCGGCGGGCTGACCTCGGCCAAGAGGTTCGCGGCGCGCGATGCGGTGCTGTCCGGCCCGGCAGGCGGTGTGGTGGGCATGGCAAAAACCGCCCAGAAGGCGGGCTTTCCGCAAGTCATCGGCTTCGATATGGGCGGCACCTCGACCGATGTCTCGCGTTTTGACGGCGAGCGCTATGCCCGGGTTGGCGAAGCGGTGATCGCCGGCCAGCGCCTGCGCGCGCCGATGATGGCGGTGCATACGGTCGCGGCGGGCGGCGGGTCCGTCCTGTTCTTCGATGGCGAGCGGGCACGGGTCGGCCCCGGCAGCGCCGGAGCGATGCCTGGACCGGCGGGCTATGGGCGCGGCGGGCCGGCCGCGGTCACCGATGCCAATATCGTGCTGGGCCGTATCCAGCCGGATCATTTCCCGAACAGTTTCGGCGCCGACGGCCAAAGCCCGTTGGATGCCAAGGCCAGCCGGGCGGCCCTCGCCGAGCTGGCCGACGCGATGGGACTTACGAGTGCAGAAGACGCGGCCGCGGGATTTCTCGATGTCGCTGTCGAAAACATGGCGCAAGCGATCAAGCAGATCTCGATCGGCGAAGGCGTCGATCCGGCGAAATACGCCCTCGCCGCGTTCGGCGGCGCGGGCGGGCAGCATGCCTGCAAGGTCGCCGAGGCGATCGGCATGTCGACCGTTCTGATCCATCCCTATGCAGGTCTGTTGTCAGCGCTTGGGATCGGACTTGCCGAGCTGCGTGAAATTCGGGAAGCGGCAATCGGTGCTCCGCTTGCGACGCATCTCGAGACGGCACGCCAGGCGCTGGACCGGCTGGGAGAGGCAGCGCGCGGCGTGCTGGCGCAGCAAGGGGCAGACCGAACCGCCGTCCGGATCGACCGCGAATTACGCCTGCGGGTGGCGGGGTCCGATACCGCGATACCGGTATCGCTCGATGCGGGCGATCCGGTGGAGCGCTTCACGGCGGCGCACCGGCAATTGTTCGGCTTTGTCGCGGAGGGCGAGATCGTGATCGAATCCGTCGCGGCGACGGCCGAGGCCGATCCCCCGGGCGCGTCGGGCTGGCACATCGTCCTGCCGGAAAGGACGGACGCCGGGCCGGTCGATCACCGTCCGGTCTATAATGACGCGAACTGGTCGGATTGGCCAGTTCACGATCTGGGCCGGCTCGGGCCCGGTGCCGCGCTCGACGGACCGGCGCTCATTATCGAGCCGAATTCCACCATCGTCGTTGATGCCGGCTGGTCGGCCGAGCGGCTGGACGACGGCATGCTGGTCATGCGGCGCGGGACACAGGCCGCTGCGTCATCGGAGTCGACCGCGCTCGATCCGGTGCGTCTGGAATTGTTCAACAAGCGCTTCATGTCGGTCGCCGAACAAATGGGCGTCGCGCTCGAGCGCACGGCCCATTCCGTCAACATGAAGGAGCGGCTGGATTTTTCCTGCGCCGTCTTCGACGCCGAGGGCGGTCTGGTCGCCAATGCCCCGCACATGCCGGTACATCTCGGTTCGATGTCCGCCAGCGTCCGCTCTGCCGTTTCCGCGAATCCGGACATCGGTCCGGGCGATGCGGTCGCCGTCAACGCCCCGTATGAGGGTGGGACGCATCTGCCGGACATCACGGTGGTTGTGCCGGTGCACGACGAAAGCGGGGCACGGCTGTTTTATGTCGCGGCGCGCGGCCACCATGCCGATGTCGGCGGCATCGCGCCCGGATCGATGCCGCCGTTTTCGACCTCGATCGAGGAGGAAGGCGTTTCCTTTGCCAATGAGGTGATCGTCAAAGGCGGCCAGTTCCAGACCGGTCACGTCCGCCGCATTCTCGAAGGCGGGCCCTACCCGGCCCGAAATCCGGACCAGAACACCGCCGATCTCAAAGCCCAGCTCGCCGCATGTGCCAAGGGGGCTGCCGAATTGACGCGGATGGTTTCCGATCACGGGCTCGACGTGGTGCGCGCCTATATGGGCCATGTCCAGCACAATGCCGAGCGCGCGGTCCGCCGCGTCATCGGTGCGCTCAAGGACGGATCGGCGCGAATCCGGCTGGACGATGGCGCCGAGATTTGCGTGGCCATCCGGGTGGGCGCTGCGGCGCGATCGGCGGTGGTCGATTTTACCGGTACCAGCGCCCAGCTCGGCTCGAATTTCAATGCGCCGTCGAGCGTTGCCCGGGCGGCAGTGCTTTATGTCTTCCGCTGCCTGGTTGGTGACCAGATTCCGCTCAATGAGGGCTGTCTGAAACCCATCGAGCTGATCATTCCGGACGGCTGCCTGCTGAACCCGAAGCCGCCCGCCGCAGTGGTGGCCGGCAATGTCGAGACCAGCCAGATGGTTGTGGATGTGTTGTTTGCCGCAACGGGACGGATGGCCGCTGCGCAGGGCACGATGAACAATCTCACCTTCGGCAATGCGCGGCATCAATACTATGAGACGATCTGCGGCGGGTCCGGCGCGGGCGTCGACGCCGATGGCAAGGGCTTTGCCGGGACGGATGCGATCCACACCCACATGACGAATTCCCGGATGACCGATCCGGAAGTGCTGGAACGCCGCTATCCGGTGCGCGTCCGGGCGCACCTTGTGCGCAAAGGGTCCGGCGGAAACGGACAACATCGCGGCGGCGACGGATCGGTCCGGCGACTGGAATTGCTTGAGACGATGGAGGTCGCGCTGCTGTCTTCGCACCGGCGCGAAGCGCCGGCCGGGCTGGCCGGCGGCGGCGATGCTCTGTGCGGAGCGCAACGCCTGATCCGGGCGAACGGGGAGGTGATCGAGCTGGACGGGCTGTTTTCGGTCAATGTATCGCCGGGCGACATGATCGAGATTGAAACGCCGGGCGGTGGCGGGTTCGGCGATCCCTAGCGCGGCGACACCTGATTTCCAGCGCAAACCCCTAAAATTAAACATGTTTAATTCAGCGATCCGGCGGCGCGTTGCGGCCGTAATCCTCCCATGTCTGCGGCCAATTCCGCAGGCCATGGGCGGCGACGACTGCCCTGTCCCCCCGAAGACCTTAGGAGTGCACTCACATGCGCAACATCATGATTTCTCTCGCCGCCGCGACCGCTTTCACGGCTCCGGCCCTGGCCCACGACAGCGACACGGCCATCATCAAAGCCAAGATGATGGACGCCTATGGCAGCCATGCCAGCGCCCAAGCCGATATCGTCGATACGGCCGTCAATGCCGGTTCGTTCAACACGCTGGTCGCCGCCGTTCAGGCCGCCGGCCTGGTCGACGTGCTGCGCGGTGACGGTCCGTTCACGGTCTTCGCCCCGACAGACGATGCCTTTGCGGCACTGGGTGAAGATACGATCAACACGCTGCTGCAGCCGGAAAACCGCGATCAGCTCGTCGCCATCCTGACCTATCACGTTGTTCCGGGTGAGTTTTTCGCCGCCGACCTCGCCGGTCAGCGCCTGTCGGTCGAGTCCGTCCAAGGCGACACGATCGATATCGACGCGACGCATGGTTCGGTGATGATCGACGGCGCGACGGTCGTAACGGCAGACGTCGATGCATCCAATGGCGTCATTCACGTCATCAATGAAGTGATCATGCCCGACACGCACTAAGTCGGCAGATCGCATAAAACGGAGCCGGGCCGCCCCTTCCCTGTCCCATAGGCCCGCTCTTTATTGCCGCCCGCGGACAATGCCCTGTCCGCGGGCGGTTTCTTCTCGCGGATCAGAGAATCTCGTCCTCGTCGAACAGCGGATGGCCTTCGAAGGCCTGTTCCAGCGCGGTATGACCATCCTCGGTCAGCGGCTTGACGATTTCCGCAATGTGGAACAGCGCGTCGCCCTCATTGACGATGGGCAACATGGTGCGGCCGATGATGAGGCCGGTCGCCGGCGAGCGGACCTCGACCTCCTGGGCGCCGAGCGGGTCGGACAGGGCTGCGATCGTCTCACCCTTTTCCACCCAAGCGCCAATCGTCTTGAAGGCGCGCAGAACACCGCCCATCGGGGCCCGCATCCATTCGGTCGACTGGCTGATATCGGGCTGCAAGGGCGTCCGCATCCGCTTGTCCTGGTTCAGCATGCCCAGCTTGCGGAGGACACGCATGACGCCGGTGACGCCGATGCGCAGTGCGGTCTCGTCGAAGCGCAGCGCTTCGCCGCACTCGTACACCAGAACATCCTTGCCCAGATCGCGGGCGGCCTGGCGCAATGAGCCGTCGCGCAGTTTCGAGACGATGATGACCGGCGGGGCGAAAGCCTGAGCCAGCTCCATCGCCCGTTTGGACCCGCCATCAATGCGGATCTGCGGCAAGTTTACGCGATGTTCGGCGGCGGAATGCAGATCGATCCCGACATCGCAGCGGGACACGATCTCCGTCATGAAAATCTTCGCCAGCCTTGCTGCCAACGAGCCCTTGGTGGCGCCTGGGAAGGAGCGGTTCAGATCCCGCCGGTCCGGCAAATAGCGCGAATGGTTGATGAAGCCGAAGCCGTTCACAATCGGCACGCAGATCAGCGTGCCCTTGAGCTGCTTCATCTGCGGCGCGCGGATCAGGCGGCGGACAATCTCGACGCCGATGATCTCGTCACCATGGATGGCGCCGGAAATGAACACGGTGGGTCCGGCTTGGCGGCCGTGCAGCACGTGCGCCGCCATGGTCATGGGCGTGTGATCCGACAGGACCGACACCGGCAGATCAACAATCGCGCTCTTGCCGGGCTCAATCGTCGTCCCGGCCATGACAAACGGTTCTCGCGTCACCCCTTGCCTTTCGTCTTTGTTTTGCCCGGCGTGGCGGTCTTCTCGATCAGTTCGATGATCTTGCCAGCCACGTCAAAACCAGTCGCACCTTCGATCCCTTCAAGACCGGGCGAGGAATTGACCTCCATCACCACCGGGCCGTGATTGGAGCGCAGCATGTCGACGCCGCAGACATGGAGGCCCATGATCTTGGCGGCCCGCACAGCCGTGGCGCGCTCTTCCGGGGTGATCTTGATGCGCGCGGCGCCGCCGCCGCGATGCAGATTCGAGCGGAACTCGCCTTCCGCGCCCTGCCGCTTCATCGCCGCGACGACCTTGCCGCCAACGACAATGGTGCGGATGTCCGAACCGCCGGCCTCCTTGATGAATTCCTGGACAAGGATGTTCACCTTGGCGCCACGGAAAGCCTCGATCACCGACTTGGCCGAGCGCCGCGTTTCCGCCAGCACCACGCCAACGCCCTGGGTGCCTTCCAGGAGTTTGATCACCACCGGCTCGCCGCCGACCATGTCGAGCAATTCGTCGAGCTGCCGCGTGTCGTGGGCAAAGGCAGTGACCGGCAGGCCCACCCCGGCGCGCGAGAGGAGCTGCAGCGAGCGCAGCTTGTCGCGCGAGCGCGTGATGGCAACAGACTCGGCCAGCGTCCAGGCGCCGGTCATCTCGAACTGGCGCACCACGGCCGTCCCGTAGGCCGTGATCGAGGTGCCAATGCGCGGGATGACGGCATCGTATTTCGGAAGCGGCTCGCCCCGGTAATGCAGTTCAGGACGGTGCGAGGTAATGTTCATGTAGATGCGCAAGGTGTCGAGCACATCGATCTCGTGGCCTCTTTCCTCGGCCGCCTCGATCAGGCGCCGGTGCGAGTAGAGGTCAGGATTGCGGCAAAGAAGGGCTAATCGCATAAAAAGTCCAGACGGCAGCTTCGGGTGGATGCGGTCGACCGGCTTATTCGTCGCCGCACAGATAAGACGCTGCAGCGTCGATCAGCGTTCGGCTCCGCAGCGCGGTGCGGCCTAGTAGCATACGGAACCCCATCTCGTCACGCCGGGAAAGGGTGAGATCGATGGGCCAGGTACGGCTGCCCAGTTTCAGCCGCGTGCGGATCACAAAACGCTTGGAAATCTGGCCGTTCGACGAGCGGATCAGGCGTTCATCGAACACCGGCGCCTCGCAGGCGATGCGGTCGCGATTATTCTTCTGTTTCGGGTGCAATTCGAAGCGCACCCAGGGCTGCCCGTCGCGTTCGAAAGGCTCGATATGCCAGGCATGGACGGCAGAGGTGCGCGCGCCGGTATCGATCTTTGCCTTCAGTCTCGCGCCGCCGAGATCCGGCAGCTCGACCCATTCGCGCCAACCGATGGTGAATTGCGAACGGCGTTTCCGGCTCTCGGTCAATCGCCCAGCCATCCCTGAAACGCGACATCGCGGAACACCACATCGCCGAGGCGGAGATCGCCGGTCAGCGCGGCCGGCGCATTCTGCGGATTGCCGGCCATCATCTGTGCGATCTGTTCGGGATTCCAGGTGCCCGCAAAGCGCACCTCGCCCAGCAAGTCGTGCCGTCCGGTGAATTGCAGACCAGTATCGCTGACGGCAAAGACGTCCGGCTGTACGCGGTACGTCACCTCGTAATAGGTATTGCCAAGCTCGCCGATCCCGGTCGGGCTGGACGTATCGTCGAAATGCAGGCTGATGGGCGGGAAGGCATCCGCCTCGCCGCGCATAAAGGCTTCCGCCTCCCACTGCGCCGCCAGCGAAATGTGATCGAGCTGGATATCGCCGATGCTGACATCGTCCTGCGGCAGGAAGTATCCGAACAAATCGCCTGCAACCGACCAGTTCTGACCTTCGAGCCCCGCCGCAATGCGCGCGGTTTCAGATGGGTTCTGGACCGAACCCGGAGCCGGCTGCTGGCCCGGATCGGCCGCGCTGCAGGCGCCGATCGCGATGGTGATGAGGGCGGATGAGATTATCAGGCGTGTCACGGCCCGCCTCCTATTGCTTCCCCGTGCCCAAAATAAGCCCAATTGCAACCAATCGTCCATTGCTGACGGTTTGGAAAAACGGGGTTTTCAACGCGGGCGCTGGCCGCTGCGGAGGGCGCAGCCCATATCCGCAGGCAAAGGAGATCATCCATGACCCAGATCAGACCGCTTGCGCATCTCGAACCCGGCATGGCCGCGACCGACGGCGCCGGCGTCAAGCTGAACCGTCTGCTCGGCACGGCGCGCCTGCCGCAGATCGACCCGTTCCTGATGCTCGACAATTTCCATACCGAGAATCCGGACGATTACATTGCCGGCTTTCCGCCGCACCCGCATCGCGGCTTCGAGACGGTGACCTACATGTTCGCGGGCCGGCTCCGCCACAAGGACAATAAGGGCCATGAAGGCGTGATCGAGCCGGGCGGCGTGCAATGGATGACCGCCGCCGGCGGTATTGTGCATTCGGAAATGCCGGAGCAGGCGGACGGGCTGATGTCCGGCTTCCAGCTGTGGATCAACCTGCCCCGCGCGGAAAAGATGAAGCCGGCGGGCTATCAGGAGTATTCACCCGGCGAGATCCCCAGCGATGTGCGCGACGGCGCGGTCGCGAAAATCGTCGCGGGCCGCACCTCGGCCGGCGTCGAGGGTCCGGTGAAGAACATCACCGTGCAGCCCTTCTTCGCCGAAGTCACGCTGGAACCGAACGCCGTCTTCGAGGAGCCGCTTCCGGCGCAGCATTCCGCGATCGTCGCCGTGCATGACGGTTCGGTGCTGCTGCCGCGCACCGGCAGCGAAGCGCCGATGGCGGTCAATCGCGGCGAGCTGGGCGTGCTCGGCGAAGGCGACCGCACCCGGCTGGAAGCGGGCGATGACGGTGCGCGCCTGTTGCTGATCGCCGCGAAACCCTTGCGCGAGCCGGTGGCGCGCGGCGGGCCTTTCGTGATGAACACGGAAGGCGAGGTCCGGCAGGCGATGCTGGATTACCAGTCCGGGCGGTTCTGAGGCCTACTCGCCGACGGTAATCTCGACCGGACCGCCGAGCAGACCGTCGGCGGTCCAGGATCGCAAATCGTAACGGCCCGGCGGGAGGAGAAGCGGTATATCCTCTCCGGGAAACAGCATCAGGCGGTCGATTGCGACCTCCTCGGTGCTGCCGCCGGCTGGATGCGCCTCGACGATAATCCGCTCGCTGTCGGACAAAAACTCGGCCGGAATGTCGGTATCGATGTCGCCGATCTCGCGGCGCCAGGTCGGCCGGTTGCGCTCAAATTCGACGGGCGGGTGAGCGATGAAATGGTCTACCAGACCGGACTTGCGTGTCTCACTTCCGTTGGCGAATGAAATGGTCGAATCGGCTGCGCATTCCGTTTGATCGATTGTGATCGGATCAATGCCGGTCGCTTCCGCCAGGCGATTGGCGAACCAGCGCGTCTCCGACCCGTCGCGACCCACATGTGGGCGTTCAAGCACATGGGCGTGTCCGACATGAATCAGCACGCGCGCATCGGGATCGTGGTCAAATACAGCCGCGATCAGATTTTGGGTCTGCGCGATTTCGCGCTCGTGAATGCGTGAAACCATGTCAGAATGGTCACCGGTGCGTTGGTCTGACCGTTGCTCATAGGCGACAAACGAATATTCAAGGTCGGCGATCTGACGAAGCGATCGGGCGAAAATCGGCTCAAAGGAATAGGTCCCTGTTCCGGCGAGAACCTCGTTTTCGCTGCGCATTTCGAGACTTTCAGCGCTAAATGTCTCGGCAGCAAAATATCGATACCCAAGCGGCGCCAACCATGATGCCAGTTCTGCCGGCAAAAGCCTGTGGCGTGCATTCGTGTGGGCCTCGTTGACAATGACAATTCTTGTCTGCGCTGCTCCATCGATCACGGTGTCCCGGAAGTCAGCGAGAGTGCCGGTTACCGGGCAATCGTTGCTACGATCCAAAAAAGGCGCTTGTTCGACAAATTCCCGAAACAGATCTTCACGGCCAACATAGATCAACGCTTGCGCCGCCATGTGAAACTGAGACGTCGATGGATCAAACCCGACCGCGTTTTCGTCAATAACGTCGAATAGCCCGTCGATTCGTTGCTCGCGCGTTGTTTGAGCTTCGGCCAAGGAGCCGATCGCCAAGACCATCACCAACAGCATCCGAAACATGTCCCTCTCCCCTCAAGACCGGGGCACAACTTTCGGAAGAATAATGACGAAATTCAGGCAGAAGGTTCAGGCCGCATCCTGGCTGGCCGAACGGCCCGGCTCATAGCCGAGGATCGGCGCCAACGCCTTCTCCGCTTCCTGCACCGTCCAGCCCTTGCGGCGCGCATAGTCGGCGACCTGATCTTCGCCAATCCGGCCGACGACGAAATACTCGCTGGCCGGATGGCCGAGATAGAGACCGGAAACCGAGGACGCCGGCGTCATGGCCAGCGTTTCGGTCAAGTCGACCCCGATGCGCTCTGGGGCTTCCAAGAGATCGAACAGAGTCAGTTTTTCGGTGTGGTCGGGCTGGGACGGATAACCCGGCGCGGGGCGGATGCCCTGATAGGCTTCGCGGATCAGCTCGTGATTGTCGAACGCTTCGTCCGGCGCATAGCCCCAAATGTCCTTTCGCACCCTCTCGTGAAGATATTCGGCGAAGGCTTCGGCAATGCGGTCGGCAAGCGCGGCGAACATGATCGCCGAGTAATCGTCCTGTTCGGCCTTGAACGCCTCGATCCGGTCGCCGGTCGAGCCCGCCGTGACGCAGAAACCGCCCACATAATCGCGGCCCTCCGTCTGGAGGAAGTCGCCGATGGAAAGGTGTGGCCGGTCGTTGGACTTTGCCGATTGCTGGCGCAGGCCAAAGAAGGTGGCGCGCGCGTCGGTGCGGCGATCATCGGTCCAGACAGTGATGTCATCGCCTGAGCGGTTGGCCGGCCAAAGGCCGGCAATGCCGCGCGGGTTCAGCCAGTTTTCCGCCACAATGCGTTCAAGCATCGCCTTCCCGTCGGCGAGCAAGGAACGCGCTGCTTCGCCCCGGCGCGGATCGCCGAGAATTTTCGGATAAGCGCCCTTGATGTCCCAGCTGATGAAGAAGGGCGTCCAGTCGATATAGGGGACGAGATCGGCGACTGTTACGTCGTCGATCACGGTCAGTCCCGGCTTGCGCGGCGACGGAATGTCGGCGGCCGGTAAATCCGGCGCGTTCTGCCGGGCGTCCGACAGTGTGAGCCGCTCACGGGCGGATTCCGTCCGCGCCCGCACTTCGCGGATTTTGGCGAGCGCAGCCTTGTTGTCGGCGCTGAACGCGTCGCGATCGGCCGACAGGAGTTTCGAGACGACGCCGACGGCGCGGCTGGCATCGGCGACATGAATCACGGGGCCGGCGCTGTAGGCGGGTTCGATGCGCAGAGCGGTGTGGGCCGGGCTGGTGGTGGCCCCGCCAATCAGCAATGGCAGGTCGAAATCGAGACGTTCCATCTCGCGCGCTACCTCGACCATTTCGTCCAGCGAGGGCGTAATCAGGCCGGACAGGCCAACAATATCAGCGCCCTCGCGCTTGGCCGCGTCGAGAATGTCCGAGCCCGGAACCATGACGCCGAGATCGACGATCTCATAGCCATTGCACTGCAGGACCACGCCGACAATGTTCTTGCCGATGTCGTGGACATCGCCCTTGACGGTTGCCAGCACGATTTTGCCGTTCGACTTGCCCTCCATCCCGGAGCGGCGCTTTTCCTCTTCCAGGTGAGGCAGCAGCCAGGCGACGGCCTTTTTCATGACACGGGCCGATTTCACGACCTGCGGCAGGAACATCTTGCCCGCGCCGAAGAGGTCGCCGACGACATTCATGCCGTCCATCAGCGGCCCCTCGATCACGTCCAGCGGTTTGTCGAAAGCCTGACGGGCTTCCTCCGTGTCTTCATCGATATGATCGGTGATGCCGTGAACGAGCGCATGCTCCAATCGTTTTTCAACCGGCCAGCTGCGCCATTCCGCGGCGGCCTTTTCGACCGTTTTGTCCGTTCCGCGATAGCGTTCGGCAATTTCCAGAAGGCGGTCGGCGGCGCCCGGCTTGCGATTTAGGATGACGTCCTCGACGGCGTCGCGCAGGTCTGGCTCGATCTCGTCATAAATGTCGAGCTGACCGGCATTGACGATCGCCATGTCGAGCCCGGCCCGGATGGCGTGGTAGAGGAAGACCGAGTGCATGGCGCGGCGCACCGGCTCATTTCCCCGAAAGGAGAAGGACAGGTTCGAGACCCCGCCCGACACATGCGCGTGCGGCAGTTCTGCGCGGATGCGGCGCGTCGCCTCGATGAAGGCAACGCCGTAATCATCGTGCTCGGCAATCCCCGTCGCGACCGCGAATATGTTCGGATCAAAAATGATGTCGGCAGGGGGGATGCCGGCTTTCTGTGTCAGCAGATCGTAGGCCCGGCGGCAGATCTCGAACTTGCGGTCGGCGGTTTCCGCCTGGCCGTCCTCGTCGAAGGCCATGACCACCACGGCCGCGCCATAGCGCTTGATCTGGCGCGCCTGGTCGAGGAAGGGTTCTTCGCCTTCCTTCAGGCTGATCGAGTTGACGATGGCCTTGCCCTGGACGTTTTTCAGCCCTTCCTCGATTACCTCCCATTTCGAGGAATCGATCATGATGGGTACGAGGGCAATGTCTGGCTCGCCCGCGATGAGGCGCAGGAATGTACGCATGGCGGCCTGCGAATCGAGCAGGCCTTCATCCATGTTAATGTCGATGATCTGGGCACCGTTCTCGACCTGCTGGCGCGCCACAGAAAGCGCCTCGGCGTAATCGCCTTCGGTGATCAGCTTGCGGAAGCGGGCCGAGCCAGTGACGTTCGTGCGTTCGCCGACATTGATGAAGGACTGGGCGGCGGTCATGAGGCCAGCTCGAACGGTTCGAGGCCTGACAGGCGCATGGCCGGCTTGCGGTCCGGAATGGAACGCGCGGCCTGCCCGTACACGGCCGCTGCGATTGCGCGGGTATGGTCCGGCGTTGTGCCGCAACAGCCCCCGACAATATTGACGAGACCGGATTCCGCCCATTCCTGAAGATGCTCGGCCGTCACGTCGGGTGGCTCGTCATAGCCCCCGAGATCGTTCGGCAAGCCGGCATTCGGGTAGACATGGACCGGCGTGTCGGCGATCCGCGAGAGGACGGAAATATAGGGCCGCAGCTGTTCAACGCCCAGCGAGCAGTTAATGCCGACACTCACCGGATCGGCATGGCGGATGGACGCAAAGAAGGCCTCAACGGTCTGGCCGGACAGGTTGCGGCCGGAACGGTCGACCACGGTCATGGACAGCGCCATGGGCACGCGCTCGCCAAGCTCGGCTTCGAGATCGCGAACGGCGGCGATCGCGGCCTTCGCATTGAGCGTGTCAAACACGGTTTCGATCAGCAAATAATCCGCGCCGCCATCGATCAAGCCCCGCGCGGCCTCGGCATAGACGCCGGCCACGGCATCGAAATCGGTGGCCCGGAATTCCGGCTTGTTGACGTCCGGCGAGATCGACAAGGTCGCATTGGTCGGACCGATCGCGCCGGCGACCCAGCGCGGCTTGTCGGCGGTCGCAAACTCGTCCGCCACCTCGCGCGCGATTGCGGCAGCCGCCTTGTTGATCGCATAGCTCTCGCCCGCCAGATCGTATTCGCCTTGGCTGATCGCATTGGCGTTGAAGGAGTTGGTCGAGATGATCTCGGCGCCGGCTTCGGCATAGTCGCGGTGAATATCTGCAATGATGTCGGGCCGCGTCAGGTTGAGAATGTCGTTATTGCCCTTGAGGTCGCGGTTATGACCGGCGTAGCGGTCCCCGCGGAAGTCGGCCTCGGTGAGGTTGCGCTTCTGGATTTCGGTGCCCTTCGGCCCATCCAGAACAATGATGCGCTGGCGGGCGGCGGTTTCAAGCGCCTCAATCCTCGTACATCGATCCGGCATGGTTCAGGCCGCCTCCGCCGTCGCCTGTACGCCCAACAGGCGGACCAGGCAAATGGCCAGATTGGCGCGGTTCAGCGTGTAGAAGTGGAAATGTTCCGCTCCGCCCTTTTCCAGCTTCCGCGCGAGTTTGGCGACGATGTTGGCGGTGACGAGATCGCGCGTATCGGGATCGTCTTCCAGACCCTCATAGAGCGGCGGCAGGCTGTCCGGCACGCTGGCGCCGCACAGGCCCGCCATGCGCTGCAGACCGGCAAAGTTCGATTGCAGCATCAAGCCGGGAATGATCGGGATGGATACGCCTGCGGCCACGGCGCGATCGCGGAACCGGAAAAAGACTTCGGGATCGAAGAAGAATTGCGTCACGGCGCGGGTGGCCCCGGCGTCGATCTTCTTCTTGAGCACGTCGAGATCGTGATCGAAGGAGGCGCTGTCGGGGTGTTTTTCCGGATAACAGCCAACCGACACTTCCGAGATGCCGCCATCACGCACGGTGCGGACCAATTCCGAGGTGCAGTCGAAACCGCCGGGATGGGTTGTGTAAGCCTCGCCGATTCCATCCGGCGAGTCGCCGCGCAGGGCGACGATGTGGTCGATGCCCGAAGCCTTGTAGTCCCGGATGATGCCGCGGGTTTCTTCGCGCGTCGCCCCCACACAGGTCAGATGAGCCGCCGCCGTCAGCCGGGTTTCCGACAGGATGCGCTTGACGGTGTTGCGCGTGCGCTCGCGCGTCGAGCCGCCGGCGCCATAGGTGACAGACACGAAATCCGGGCGGTAGGGTTCGAGACGTTCCACCGTCTCCCACAGGCGCGCTTCCATGGCGTCGGTCTTGGGCGGAAAGAATTCAAACGAAACCGTTGGCGCCTTGGTGCGGCCAAAAGCGAAAGGGGTGGGCTGATGGGTCATACCGACGATGCCTTTATGCGGACAGGGCTGCGCGATATACGGGGCGAGACCCGCCGTGCAGCCCAAATTTTCACAGTGAGGTGAGTTTCGGGTTTCTCCGGGTGCAGTGACGCACGCCGGCGCAGTTCGAGTCCGGCGCTTTCCACCCAGTCGGTGATTTCCTCGTCCGAAAAGCCGAGGCGGCGGTGCGCATGCTCGGTCTTGAGGAATTCAAGCTGATGCGGCGCGAAGTCGGCGATCAGGAGCACACCGCCCGGTTTGAGAACGCGCGCGCACTCGGCAATCGCGATCGCCGGATCGTCGAGATAGTGCAGCACCTGGTGGACGGTGACGAGATCGGCAACATGATCGTCGAACGGAAGCGCGGAGACATCTGCCTTGCGTACCGACGCCTCGGTCAGGCCGGCGCGTTCGAGGTTGAGGCGCGCCACGTTGAGCATGGCGTGATTGACATCGACGCCGATCCCCTCGCCGACGCGGTCGGCGAAAACTTCGAGAATACGCCCGGTACCGACCCCCACATCGATCATCAGGTCAAACGGGCCGCTGCCGGCGGCATCGCGCATGGCGGCCTCGACCTCGTCCTCTGACAAGTGCAATGCGCGGATCCTGTCCCAGTCCTCGGCGGCGCGTTTAAAGTAGGCTTCAGCCGCCGCCGCGCGGGCCGCTTTGACGGCGTCCAGCCGGTCGAGATCCCGTTTGAGCACCGGATCGTCCGGCGGGGCGAGTTCGCCGATGACGCCGGCCAGCCGGTGACCCGGACCGCCGGCCACCAGGCGGTAGAACACATAGGCGCCCTCGGGCAGGCGTTCGACCAGATGCGCATCGGTCAGCAGTTTCAGATGGCGGCTAACCCGCGGCTGGCTCTGCCCCAGCACCTGCACCAGCTCCGACACGGTGAGTTCGCCGCGCGCCAACAGGCTGGCGATCCGCAATCGTGTGGGCTCGGCCAAGGCCTTCAATTGTACGACGAGATCGTCCATTCGTCCCTCAGCCCCTCAAACATATAAAGATATGTTTATATCATTCTGCAGATGATTCAATGCACAGGGCGGGTTAAATGTCTGCTTATTCGGTGCCGGCGCATTTCTTGAGGCGCTCATCGAGCGGAGATCGCGCCAGCGCCGCCTCCATGCCGACCAAGCCCGCATGCACGTCGATGCCAATCTCGTCGAAGATTTCGAGATAGACCTGTCTAGCCAGCTCCATAAAGGCCGCCGTTTCCTCGGCTGCTTTCCGCCCGGCCGCCGTCAGGCTCAAAGGACGTCGGCGCGCATCGGATGGATCCTCACCGCGGTCGATAAAGCCTTCCGATTCGAGCATGCGCGCATTCTTGATGACGGCCGCATGGGTCACGCCCAGCTCGGCCGCCAGCTCGGTCACGGTTGCAGGTCCTTGCCGCAGGCAAAGCAGGGTCGACATGCCGCGCACCGGCGTGCGGATGCCTTCCGCCTTGGTGTAGCGGGCGCCTTGCTCGACGATCAGCTCGGTGAGCCGGGAGGCCCGCAGGCCGAAAAAGGCCGGCGCGTAGGATGCGATTGTCGATGTCGAAGAGGAGGTCATTGATCGGCTCGCTGAGTTATGTTACCCGTTACGTTACTGGTAACATAAAAAGGCTAACATAATGATACGGTCGATTTCCAGCCTCGTGCTGATAGCGAGTGCCTTCCTTTTCAGTTCCGCCTGCGCACAGGACGCGCGCGATGACAATGCGATCGCCGCCGAGGCGCTCTCCGCCGATGTCCGCGAATGGCAAGACTGGTTGTTTGAAACGCACCCGGATCCCGCGTTTTCGATGGATGTCGAGGCGGTCAACGCGCGGTTCGATGCCATTACCGCCGGACTTGCCGGCGATTATACCCGCCGGGAAGCTTGGCAGGCCCTGGCGGTGCTGAACCCGCTGTTTCGCGACGGTCATGTCGCCATCCGTCTGCCGCGCGACGCATACGACGCTTATCTGGAGCGTGGCGGTGCGGCATTTACCCTGCCCGTCACCTATCGCGACGGCCGCCTGTTTGTCGGCGACACGATCACGCCGGACAGCGCGTTTGCGGCGGGCGACGAACTCACCTCCGTCAATGGTCGCGATGCGTCAGAGTTGGCCGCCGGGATTTTCGCCCGGACGCATGGCGACAGTGACGGGCTGCGCCGCTATCTGCTGGAAACGCGGTTCTCGTCCTATCTGTGGGCGGTGACCGGCGGGGCGGAAGAATGGCGCGTGACCGTTGCCAGTGGCCCGGGCCAAACCGATGAGATCATTCTGGATGCCGAACGGGATATCGGCCGGGCCGATCACGACAACTGGTCGCTCGACGCCAGCGACAGCGTCGCGGTTTTGACGGTCAACACGTTCGATCCGCACCTGGAAGACGCGTTTGCGGCCTTCCTGGAGACGGCTTTCGCAGATATCGCCGCAGCCGGCTCGAATGCGCTGATCATTGATCTAAGCCGCAATGGCGGCGGCGCGCACATGCTCTCCGACCGGCTCTTTGCTTACATCACCACACAGCGTCACACGCCGCTGTCCGCGGTCACGGCCCGCATCACGCCGGAAAACCAGGCGCGCATTCCGGGCGCGGAGATCGGCGAGGTCGTCTCGATGCCATTCGCACAATGGGTCGAGCCGCCGGCCGAGCTGGAAAACCGGTTTGAGGGCGAGGTGGCGATCCTCGTTGGACCCGGCACCTATTCACAGGCGATCGTGATGGCGGCAACAGCCCAGGATTTCGGCATCGCACCGGTGGCGGGACCCGGCACGGAAGGCCGGGCAAATTCGACCGGCCAGGTGCAAATCCACACGCTCACGCATACACAGCTGGAGGTCGGCGCGCCGATCTACATTTTCACGCGGGCGTCGGGCGATACTTCCGCGAACCCCGTGATTCCGGACATCCCCTTGTTCGGCTCACGGGATGAGCAGATCGCCGCGCTGACCGCGCGGATGACAAGCGATTAACGGCTGAATTTCTTGAACTTGACCCGCTTCGGCGTGACGGCGTCCTCGCCGAGGCGGCGCTTCTTGTCTTCGATATAGTCCTCGAAATTGCCTTCGAACCACTCGACATGGCTGTCGCCCTCGAAGGCGAGGATGTGGGTGGCCAGACGGTCGAGGAAGAAGCGGTCGTGCGAGATCACGACGGCGCAGCCCGGATAGTTCTCCAGCGCCTGTTCGAGCGCGGCCAGCGTCTCGACGTCGAGATCGTTGGTCGGTTCGTCGAGCAGGAGGAGATTGCCGCCGGTCTGCAACGTCTTGGCGAGATGGACGCGATTGCGCTCACCGCCTGACAGGAGGCCGACCTTCTTCTGCTGGTCGCCACCCTTGAAGTTGAACGCTCCGACATAGGCCCGGCTCGGCACTTCCTTGCCGCCGAGATTGATCATGTCATGGCCGCCCGAGATTTCTTCCCAGACGGTCTTTTTCGGGTCCAGCGCGTCGCGCGACTGGTCGACATAGGAGAGCTTCACCGTTTCGCCGAGGCGAATGGATCCGCCATCCGGCTGTTCCTGGCCGGTGATCATCTTGAACAAGGTGGATTTGCCGGCGCCGTTCGGGCCGATCACGCCGACCACGCCGCCCGGCGGCAATTTGAAGGACAGGCCGTCGATCAGCAGCTTGTCCTCGAAGCCCTTGTTGAGGTTTTCCGCTTCGACCACGACACCGCCGAGGCGCGGGCCGGGCGGAATGTTGATCTGCGCGGTATTGATGTCGCGGCGCTCGGCCTGGTCGCGCAACTCCTCATAGGATTTGATCCGTGCTTTTGACTTGGCCTGACGGGCCTTGGGCGAAGATCGGATCCATTCCAGCTCGCGGGCGAGCGCCTTTTCCTTGTGCGATTGCTCGCGCTTTTCCTGGGCCAAGCGCTTCTGCTTCTGCTCCAACCAGGAGGAGTAATTGCCTTCATAAGGCACGCCGCGGCCGCGATCGAGTTCGAGCGTCCAGGTGGTGATCGAGTCGAGGAAGTAGCGGTCGTGGGTGACGACCAGAATGGCGCCCGGGAAATTCTCGAGATGGTGCTGCAGCCAGTCGACGGATTCGGCGTCGAGATGGTTGGTCGGCTCGTCGAGCAGCAGCATGTGCGGCTCGGACAGGAGCAGGCGGCACAGCGCGACACGGCGGATTTCACCGCCCGACAGCTTGGTCACATCCCAATCGGCCGGCGGGCAGCGCAGCGCCTCCATTGCCATTTCGATCTTGGAATCGATGTCCCAGGCGTCGGCGGCGTCGATCTTCTCCTGCAGCTCGGTCATCTCGGCCATCAGCTCGTCGGAATAATCCTCGGCGAGCTTCATCGAGACGGCGTTGAAATCGTCGACCAGCTTTTTGTGCGCGGAGCCCTCGATGACATTCTCCCAGACCGTCTTGCCGGGATCGAGCTGCGGTTCCTGCGGCAGATAGCCGACCCGCACGCCCTTCTCGGCCCAAGCCTCGCCAGTGAACTCGGTGTCCATGCCGGCCATGATTTTCAGCAGAGTCGACTTACCGGCGCCATTGACGCCGACGACGCCGATCTTGGCGTCGGGCAGGAAGTGCAGGGAAATGTTCTCGAAAACCGGCTTGGACGCGCCCGGATAGGTCTTCGACAGGCGGTCCATGTGGTAGACATATTGATAGGCGGCCATGGGGCGCGTTCTTCCTCTCAAATCGGGGGTGTCACGAATTGGCCCCGCCTATAGCGGAGTGCGCTAATGGGGGCAATCGGAAGAGTGCTTACTCGGCGGCGGCCAGTTTCTTCGCCCGCTTCTTGTTGCGTTTCCAACGCTTCCAATAAGGCTCGAAGAACAGCCATATCCCGGTCAGCCAGAGAATGAGCAGGATCACGCCGACAGGCAGGAAAATGAAGGTTTTCACCCAATCGGCGAAAAAAGAGCCGTCATGGATCTGCTCGAACAGGTCCGAGCGGCGATATTCCAGTGAAAGGACTTCCAGCGAAACAAGATCGATCTGCGCTTCCCAGCGATTGGGGGCAATAAATTTGGCGATTCCGCGGTCGGAGCGGATGTCGATGCGGTCGAACTCCTCCCACCCGGCAATCTCGAGTTCGGGGATGGCGGCGGCGGCCTCATAGAGGTCGCTCAGCGTCGTCTCCGGCGGTCCGGAAATCTCGATGGCACTGCGCTGGGTCGGCGGCTGAATCCAGCCGATGTCCTTTTTCAGCATCAAAAACAGGCCGGCGATGATCATGATGCCGAGCGGCAGCATCAGGATGGGCGAGCCCCAGTGGTGGATATCGCGGATGAGTTTGCTGATCTTCATGGGCGGCATCGTCGCCAGCGCGGCTTTTGGGTCAAGCTTTCAAACACCTAATCTTTTGGTCATGGACAGATGACCGGCTTTTCTTTCGAATATGGCCTGCTAGGGTTCCGCAAAATTATTCTGGGGAGGTACAGATGCGAGGCATAATTTGTGCTGTCGTGATGGCGGCTCTGCCGCAAGCTGCATGCGCACAATCGGACGCCGAAGGCACTGAAGACGATGCCATGTCCGAGGCGACATTCACCGGGATGGAATTTCGGAGCATCGGCCCGGCTTTCATGTCCGGCCGCATCAGCGACATCGAAATCCTCCCCGACGATCCCTCGACCTGGATTGTCGGCGTCGGTTCGGGCGGCGTCTGGCGCACCGATAATGCCGGCACGACCTGGACCCCGATTTTCGACGATCAGGATGTGTATTCGATCGGCACCGTGACCGTCGATCCCTCCAACCCGCATACAATCTGGGTCGGGACGGGTGAAAACCATGGCGGCCGGCATGTCAGTTACGGCGACGGGATCCACCGGTCCCGCGATGGCGGACAGAGCTGGGAACATCTCGGCCTCGGGGAGTCCGAACATATCTCGGAAATCATCGTCCATCCCGATGATCCGGACACGGTCTGGGTCGCGGCTCAAGGTCCGCTATGGTCGTCCGGCGGTGATCGCGGCCTCTATAAAACGACGGATGGCGGCGAAAACTGGGAGCTGGTCCTGTCGGCGGGCGAGTGGACCGGTGTCACCGACATTGTCATGGATCCGCGCAATCCCGACCGTCTCGTGGCGGCCACCTGGCAGCGTCACCGCACGGTTGCGGCCTATATGGGCGGCGGACCGGAATCGGGCATTCACGTTTCCGATGATGGCGGTGAGACGTGGCGAGAAGTGACGAGCGGACTGCCGACCGGCAATCGCGGCAAGATCGGCCTCGCCATTTCGCCGCAAAATCCCGACATCGTCTATGCGGCGATCGAACAAGACCGGCGGACCGGTGGCGTTTATCGCTCGACCAATCGCGGTGAGAGCTGGACGCGGATGTCGGACACGGTGTCAGCGGGTACCGGGCCTCACTATTATCAGGAGCTTTATGCCCATCCGCATCATTTCGACCGGATCATCCTTGTCAGCAATATCACGCAAGTGTCGGACGATGGCGGCGCGACCTTCCGCGACCTGAATAATGATCGCAAGCATATCGACGATCACGCCATCGCCTTTCACCCGACCGACCCGGATTACATCCTCTATGGATCGGACGGCGGCCTTTACGAGTCGTTCGATGACGAACAGACGTGGCGCTTCATCTCCAATATGCCGATCACGCAATTCTACGATATTGCGCTGGACGATGCCGAGCCGTTTTACAACATCTATGGCGGTACGCAGGACAACAATACGCAGATCGGCCCGTCGCGGACCGACAGCCGCCATGGTATTCGCAATTCCGACTGGGAAGTGACGCTGTTCGGCGACGGGCACGAGCCCGACATCGAACCGGGCAATCCCGACATTGCCTATTCCAGCTGGCAGCAAGGCAATCTGATGCGCTTCGACTGGACGACGGGCGAGATCGTCTACGTCCAGCCGCGCGCGCAACCGGGTGAGCCGGCGGAACGTTTCAACTGGGATGCCCCGCTGGTCGTGTCCTCGCACGAGCCGACGCGCCTCTATCATGCCTCGCAACGCGTCTGGCGGTCCGACGACCGCGGCGACACCTGGACTGCCATCTCGGAAGACCTGACGCGCGATGAAGACCGCATGCTGTTGCCGATCATGGGCCGGCAGTGGTCTTGGGACGCTGTCTGGGACGTCTATGCGATGTCGAATTACAACACGGTCAGCGCTCTGGCTGAATCGCCGGTCGATGAAAATGTCATCTATGCCGGAACCGATGACGGCGTGATCCAGATCACCACGGATGGCGGTGAAACCTGGCGCCGCACGGAAGCCGGCAATCTGCCCGGCGTTCCGGACCTGGCCTATGTCAACGATTTCGAGCCCTCACGGTTCGAGGCCGGCACGGTCTACATCGCGCTGGACCATCACAAGTATGGCGATTTCGCCCCCTATCTCTTGCGGTCGGACAATTACGGTCGCACCTGGCGCTCGATCACGGACGGTTTGCCGGAGGACGAGCAGGTCTGGCGGATTGCGCAAGACCATGTGAATCCGGACCTGTTATTCGTGGGGACCGAATTCGGTGTCTACTTCACCATCGATGGCGGCGAGAACTGGATCCAGCTCAGCGCCGGCATTCCGACCATATCCGCGCGTGATCTGCACGTTCATCCGCGTGAAGGCGATCTCGTCGTCGCCACATTCGGCCGGGGCATCTACATCCTCGATGACATCTCGCCGCTGCGCGATGTGACAGAGGAAATGCTGGAGAACGAGCAGCACCTGTTCCCGGTCCGCCGGGCCTGGTGGTATCAGCCGCAGCACGAGCTGGGTTTCGACGCGGCCGGCTGGCAAGGGCATGCCTATTTCATGGCTGACAACCCGCCCTTCGGCGCCGTGTTCACCTATTACCTCAACGAGACCCTGCAAACGTCGGAACAAATCCGCCAGGAAGCCGAACGCGAGCTTGTCGAAGATGGCGATGACACGCCCTTCCCCGGCTTCGATGCCATCGAAGCCGAGCGCCGCGAAGCGCCGCCGCGTATCTGGCTTGTGGTCCGCGATGCCGACGGCCGTGTCGTACGCCGTATTTCGGGGCCGGTCACGCAAGGCTTCCATCGCGTGAACTGGGATCTGTCCTATCCGGGTGCCAGTGCCGTAAGTGGGCCGGAGACACCGGAAACACAGCCGCCGGGCTTCCTGGTCGCACCGGGAACCTACACCGTCACCATGGTGCGGGATGTGCGCGGCGAACGCGAGACCATTGGCGAGCCGCAGGAATTCACCGTCGAACGCATGTATGAGGGTGCACTCGCCGGCAGTTCCGACGACGAAGTGGCCGCGTTCTGGGAACGCCTGGCGACGCTGCAACGCAGTGTCTCGGCGGCCAATTCGGCGATCAATGTGACGCGCTTCCGCCTCGATCGGCTGCAGTCGGCGCTGTACCGGACACGGACGGCACCGGGCGAGCTGGACGATCAGTATGAAACGCTGCGCCAACGCCTGTTCGAGATCGAGGAAGATCTCGGCGGCAACCAGTCGAGCCAGGGCCAGTACGGGTCCGAACCTTCGACCGTAAATTCGCGGCTGGGCTTTGCGCAAACCGGGACGAGCTTCTCGACTTATGGGCCGAACCCGGCGCACCGCGAACAGCTCGCCCATGCCGAAGCGGAGTTCAACGACATCCGCGACCGGCTGGACGATCTGATCGAGAATGATCTGCCGGAATTTGAGGAGGCTCTGGCCGAGGCCGGGGCTCCATGGACGCCGGAAGCGATCCTGCCGCCCATGTAGCGGCTATCTGATCCTGTAACGGGCAGGCCCGCACGGCTTCACGGCTGCGCGGGCCTGTTCTAGTTTTGGCTGGAGCTCATCTGGATTGGGGACGCCATGTCATTGCTGATTGCCGCGCTCGGCGCGCTCGCCGCGCAGGATGCCGAGCCGGCGGAACTGACCCTTGAACGCCTGTTTGCAAGCCCGAGCCTTGACGGGCCGGTGGCCAGTGCGACGCGGTTTTCGCCCGATGGCGGATTGATCACCTTCCTGCAGAGCAAGGAGGAAGATGCCAACGTCCGCGATCTGTGGGCCATCGATGTCGATGGCGGCGAACCCTTTCTGCTGGTCGACAGCCGCGCACTGGTGCCGGAGGAACGCGAACTTTCGGAAGCCGAGATCCAGCTGCGCGAACGGGCGCGGATCACTGGATCAGGCATCGTCACCTATGACTGGGACGCGCAAGGCGATGCCCTGCTCTTCCCGCTGGATGGTGACGTTTTCTACTTCGATCTCGAACGCGGTGAAGCGCGCCGCTTGATGGAAACGGAGGCCGCCGAGACCGACAGCCGGATTTCGCCGACCGGTCGTTATGTCGGCTTTGTCCGGGACCAGAATCTGTTCGTGCACGATCTGGAGATTGGCGAGACACGGGCGATCACGGCGGAAGGCGGGGACACGCTGTCCTACGGCACGGCGGAGTTTGTCGCCCAGGAAGAGATGAGCCGCTCTACGGGTTACTGGTTCTCCGGCGACGATCGCTATGTCGCCTTCGCCGAGGTCGATGAAAGCCCGATCCCGGTCTCTTACCGGGTCGATATCGCCGGTGACGGCGCCACGGTGGTCGAACAGCGTTACCCCTATGCCGGCGAAGCCAATGTCCGCATCCGTCTGTTCGTCGAGGACATCGAAACCGGTGAGCGCGCCGAAGTCGATCTGGGCGACGAGACGGACATCTATCTGGCGCGGGCGAACTGGTCACCGGACGGAAGGCTTTTCATTCAACGCCAGAACCGCGCGCAGACGCGGCTCGACCTCCTGGCCGTCGATCCGGCCACGGGCGACAGCACAATTGTGCTGACGGAAATCGACCCAGCATGGATCAATCTGACCGACGATCTCACCTTCCTTGACGATGGCAGCTTCCTATGGACGTCGGAACGCACCGGCTTCCGCCATATCTATCATTTCGGGCGGGACGGCGCCGATCCGATCGCCATCACATCGGGCGACTGGCAGATCAACGCTATCGAAGGGGTCGATTACGATGCCGGCCTGGTTTATTTCTCAGGCTGGATATCGGATTCCCTGCAGCGCCATCTCTACGCCGTATCCTATGCGCAACCGGGCTCAGAACCGGTGCGGATCACGTCGGGACAAGGCTGGTGGAGCGGCATTTCGGTCGGCACGGGTGCACAGACCTTCCTCGCGAGCTACTCCGATCCGTCAACGCCGCCGCATACGGCGCTCTATGACGCGTCCGGCGAACGGCTGCGCTGGATCGAGGAGAATGCGCTGGATGAGGCGCATCCTTACTTCCCCCATCTGGACGAACACATCGTGCCGGAGCGCGGCACGCTGACCGCCGCGGACGGCAGCGAGCTTCACTATGCGATCTATCTGCCACCGGATTTCGATCGCAGCCGGCGCTATCCGGCGATCGTCAATGTCTATGGCGGCCCGGGCGTCGGGCGGCGCGCCCGTATGACCTGGACCAACATGACGAGCCAGTACATCGCGCAGCAGGGATATGTTTATTTCATGCTGGACAATCGCGGCACGCCGGATCGCGGCCGTGCGTTTGAAACCGCACTGCATCGCGCAATGGGCGGCGTTGAAGTGGAAGATCAGCTGGCCGGTCTTACCTTCCTGCAATCGCTCGACTACGTCGATGCCGGCCGCATCGGTCTCTGGGGCTGGTCCTATGGCGGATACATGACGTTGATGACGACCCTGCAGGCGCCGGGCGCCTTTGCCGCCGGCGTGGCCGGTGCGCCGGTGACGGACTGGGCGCTCTACGATACGCACTATACCGAACGGTATATGGGCACGCCGCAGAACAATCCCGACGGCTATGAAAACTCCGCGGTTTTCGCGCATCTGGATGGCTGGGAGACACCGCTTCTCATCATGCACGGCATGGCCGACGACAATGTCGTGTTCGAGAACACAACGCGTCTGATTCATGAGTTGCAGGCGCGCGATCTGCCCTTCGAATTGATGACCTATCCCGGTCAACGGCATGGCATTCGCGGCGAGATGCGGCAGCGTCACCGCTTGCGCACGATGATGGATTTCTTCGACCGGCACCTGCAACCAGGGGAGTGACGGAGGGCCAGGACCATTCGTTCTGCCGAGTTCCACATGAAAGGAGAGCCCTTTGAAGATTGAAGGTCATGTGGCAGCCGGGTTTGAGTCCGTTCGTTCTGTTTTCGAACAAAACTTCAGGAAGCGCGGAGAGATTGGCGCCGCCGTCGCCGCCTATTGGCGCGGTAAAAAGGTCGTCGATCTCTGGGGAGGATATCGTACGCCGAAACGCGATGCGCCGTGGGAGCAGGACACATTGGTATGTGTGCATTCCACGACGAAAGGGATCGCCGCCATGACACTGGCGCTCGCGCATTCACGTGGCCACTTCGACTATGACGCGCCGGTTGCGGAGTATTGGCCGGAATTTGCGCAGAACGGAAAATCAGACATCACCATTCGCCAATTGCTAGGCCATGAGGCGGGGCTGGTTCTCATCGATGAACCGCTTTCGATCGACCAGCTCGGCGACCTTGACGGACTGGCAACGCTGATTGCCCGTCAAACGCCTGCCTGGCCGCCGGGAACCCGCCATGGCTATCACGCGATGACGATCGGGTTCTACATGCAGGAACTCATGCGCCGCGTGGATCCCGGCAAGCGTTCCATCGGCCAGTTTTTCCGCGAGGAGTTTGCCGGACCGTTGGATCTGGACTTCTATATCGGACTTCCGGAGGGCATTCCCGATGAGCGCCTCGCGAAACTGAAAACGCTGTCTCGCTGGCGGGCCATACTCGCTCTACCGACCACGCCGCCAACAATGATAATCAGAATGCTGCAGCCCAATTCTCTCATGCGGCGCTCGCTTGTGCTCCAGGATCTGGACACAAATGACCGGCGTTGCCTGGATATAGAGCTGCCGGCCGGGAACGGCATCGGCACCGCGCGCGCCATCGCGAGGACCTATTCGGTGTTCGCCGAAGGCGGTAGCGAATTGGGTATCCAACCGGCAACCATGGCTGCCATCACGGCGCCGCCGCATGTCGAAAATCCGATTGATATCGTCTTCGGCGAGCCGGATTATTTCAGCCTCGGTTTTCTTCGCCCTGGCCCTGATCTCGCCTTCGGCTCTTCAGAGCGAGCATTTGGCGCGCCGGGCGCTGGTGGATCGTTTGCCTTTGCCGATCCCGACGCACAGCTCGCTTTCGCTTATGTGATGAACAAGATGAACTTTTTTCTCGCTGACGACCCTCGTGAGAAAGCTCTACGAGATGCTGTTTATGAATGCGTTGCGGGCAAACGCGACGAAATTTCCACTCACGCCTCAAATGACCAGTGAGGCTGGCAACTCAACGTCTCGCCAAGGAAAAACGAGCGGCTATTGCCTGCGCTCAGTGAGGGACCTTCTCGACCGGCATCTGCAGCCAGGGGAGTGATCAGAATGGGACGAACTCGCCGGCAGTTTCATTGAGCCGCCGCCGGCGTGCCTTCCAGTCCGGCATGATTTCTTCAACCACGGCCCAGAAGCGGGCGGAATGGTTGGTCACCACAAGGTGCGCGGCCTCATGGGCGCAGACATAGTCGATCAGGTCCGCGTCCGCGCCAATCAGGCGCCAGTTGAGGCGGATGATCCCTTTGGCGTCGCAGCTTCCCCAGCGCCGTTTTTGATCACGGACGATTGTTTTCGTCACACGGCGGCCCAGAAGGCCGGCAAAGTGGCCGACCCGGTCCGGGAAATCAGCTTCCGCCTCGCGCCGATACCAGCGCTCGATCCCCTTGCGGACGGTCGTTGCGCGCATCTCGCTGCCTAGATGGCGGTCGATCTCGACCCGTAGGAAGCCGCCATCGCTCACAATCTGCGTGCGCGCCCGGGTTGGATGCGGCACCACTTCCAGCGTCAGCGGCCGGCCGAGAAACGGAAACCGCTCGCCGCTTTCGAACCGGCGCGCTTCGGGTCTTGGACGCGCGGCCCAATCGTCGAGCCTGGTGACCACCCAGCCGGCCTTGTCCTCAAGCACGCCGCGGATCTGATGAACGCTAGTGCGTTGCGGCGTGCGAACCTGCAAACCCTCATGATCGATCTGCAGGGCAATCGTCCGGCGGCGCGGGGATCGCACCACGCGATAGGCAATGTCGCGGCCCGCCAGGCGAATCGTCTCGGTCATGTCAATAAACTCCGCCGGACGGCGCCGGCGATCAACGTCCATACACGCTAGGCGGTGAGCAGGCCGCGCGCGATGGCTTCCAGGCCGGTCCGGTCGATCTCGTCGAATGCACCGAGTGTTTCGCTGTCGACATCGAGCACAGCGGCGAGCCGGCCGTCCGCATCGAGCACCGGAATGACGATCTCGGAATTGGTGCGGGCGTCGCAGGCGATATGGCCCGGGAAGGCGTGCACATCCTCGACCAGCTGGGTTTCCAGCGTTTGCGCCGCCGTTCCGCAAACCCCCTTGCCAAACGGGATGCGCAGACAGCCCATCGTGCCCTGATAGGGGCCAACGACCAGCTCGTCCGGCTTTTGCGGATCGACCTCGTAAAAGCCGGTCCAGAAAAAGCGCGGCCTGAAGGCTTCGGCGAGCAGGCAGGAGGCTGTTGCAAGACGCGCCGTGCGGCTGGTTTCGCCGGTGACCACCGCCTCAATCTCCTTGCGGAGCTCTTCGTAGCGGGCGCGTTTTTCTTCGGGCGTCATCGATTTGCCTTTTGAGAATAAGGGTCTGACGGTGTATTGTGGTCGCCGGGGGAAGATTACAAGGGGGTGTCATGCGGTATTTCGGGGGTCTCCTCGTGGGCGCCAGTGCGCTTGCACTCGGGGCATGCGAACCGATGAACGGCGATCCGGTCCCGGTCTGGGCGCGCGGACCGGTGATCGAGGCGCAGGGCCGCGCCTTCATCGAAGTGCCCGCCAACCGGGCGCGGTTCCAGGTCAGTTTCGAAGGACGCGCAGACAACAGTCCGGATGCCTCCCAGCAGGCCGTCTTGCGCGCCAATCTGGCGGCAGAGGCTGTGCGGCTCGCCACCGGGGGCAATGTCCGCATTACCTCCAATCTGTCGGTTCGGCCCTATTACGAGCAGGTCACCGAGCGCTTCGGCGAGAATGGCGAACGGCTGGTTGAAAACCGGCATCCCGATGCGCTGCTCGGCTATGTGGCCACCGTTGAGATGAATGTGGTGGTTCTCGATCCGGACCGTACCAGCGAGGCACGCGGCGCGGCTCTCGCCGCCGGACCGGTGAATTCCGGCAATGTCCATTTCTTCCTCGAACCCACCGCAGAAGATCAGCGGCTCGCCTTTGCGGCTGCCGTGAACGATGCGACCGAACGGGCCCGGATTGTGGCGGATGCGGCGGGCTCACAGCTCGGCGAGATCGTGACGCTGCAGGAAGGCCAAGGCCCCTGCCTCGGTTCGCCGTCAACCGAGACCGGATATGACGAGTATGCGCGTTATGCGTCCGCAGCTCCGCCGCCGCCTCCACCCCCTCCGCCACCGCCCCCGCCGCCACCGGGAAGCGGGATGACGCCGGAGCAATTACTGGCAGAGCTGGACCGGTATGCGCTGGCCGCCGACCGCGAACCGCAACGCGTAACCGCCAATGTCTGCGCTGTCTTCAGCGTTGACGATGATCCCGTCGGCCGCAGCGAACGCGGCTCGTCGCATTCCTGATATTGAGGGCTGGCATCCGCCCGGCCCGCCGCTAGGTTTCCGTCCGGACACCGAGGGAGGAAACCGCCATGATCCGTTTCGACGGGCGCACCGCCATCATCACCGGGGCCGGAAACGGGCTTGGCAAAAGCCATGCGCTGCTGCTAGCCGCCCGCGGCGCCAATGTCGTGGTGAACGATCTCGGCGGCAGCGTCGATGGCTCCGGCGCTTCGTCCTCGGCCGCGCACGCGGTGGTGAAAGAAATCACCGACAAGGGCGGGACGGCCATCGCGCACGGCGCCGATGTGACGAAGCCGGATGAGGTCGCCGACATGGTCGATCAGGCCATCAAGGCGTTCGGGGCGGTGGACATCCTCGTCAACAATGCCGGCATTCTGCGCGACAAATCCTTTGCCAAAATGTCGCTTGAGGATTTCGAACTGGTTCTGAACGTCCATCTGATTGGCTCGGTGACCTGCACCAAGGCGGTCTGGGAGCACATGAAGGACCGCGGCTACGGGCGGATCGCCATGACCAGCTCCTCGTCCGGCATTTACGGGAATTTCGGACAGTCCAATTACGGCGCCGCCAAGATGGGGCTGGTGGGGCTGATGAATGTGCTGAGCCTCGAGGGCAAGAAAAACAATATCCGCGTCAACACGCTCTCACCCACAGCGGCGACACGCATGACGGAAGGCCTGCTGCCGCCCGCAGCCCTGGACTTGATGACAGTCGAAAGCGTGTCGGCGGGGCTCGCCTATCTGGTCAGCGAGGATGCGCCGGAGCGCACCATCCTCTGTGCCGGCGCGGGCGGTTATGCAGCGACGCGGATCTACGAAACGCCGGGAATATACCTGCCGCCGGACCAGCAAACGCCGGAGGACGTGGCGGCGAATTTCGACCGCATTCTCGACCCGGATGGCCAGGAGATGTTCACCGACGGCTCGGGCCAGACGATCAAGTTCATCAGCTCTGCGGCCAAGCATTTCGGCGTTTCGCTGGGATAGCGGGCGCTGCGCGCAAACCCGCACCGCCTCCCCGCTGAATGGGTTTGGCTCCATCGAAAGAAGAATTTAACTTGTTTCGCGGGATCAAGCGCCGATAATGGTGACCGGTTTTCACACAGGAGGACAGATTACATGGCCATTGTGATTTTCCGCCTGAATGGCGGGGCGAGCTGACGAACCATCGTCAGAGCGGCTAAACGGCCGTTCCCGCATATCGTTCCGTACATTCACACGAGACAGGCTGCCGGGTCTTCCGGCGGCATGATTTTGTCTGGCCTGCGGGCCTCTACGGAACACCGATATGACTGACATGACACTTGAAGAACTGGGCTGGCGCCCAGCCTTCTTTCAATCGCTCGATCTCGATCAAGATTCACTCGAGGATCTGGCCAGAATTACCGCCGTCCATCGCGACGGTTATGAGGCGATCACGCCAGACGGCGAATTACGTCTCCGCCCCATGCCGGCTGACGTCGAAAACGGAGCCCGCGCGACTGTAGGCGACTGGATCGTAATCGATCGGGCGCTCGAACGGCCGGCACGGGTCCTCACACGGCAGAGCCTGTTTTCGCGTAAAGCCGCCGGAAGTGCGAATACGACACAATTGATTGCCGCCAATGTGGATGCTGCCTTCATCGTGTCGTCCTGCAATGACGACTTCAATCTGCCGAGGCTCGAGCGATATCTTGCCCTCGTGCGGGAGGCCGGAGCGTTTCCGGTCATTGTGCTGACCAAGGCAGACCTTGCCGACGATGCCGGCGCTTTTATTGAGGCTGCGCGAACCATAACCGCCGAGATGCCGGTCGAGGCGCTTGATGCACGGGATGTCGAGGCCTCAGCGGGGCTCACCGCCTGGCTGGGGCGGCACCAGACGTTGGCCCTGCTGGGCTCGTCCGGCGTCGGCAAAACGACCCTCCTCAACAGCCTCACCGGACGCAACGATGCGGTTGCCACCATTCGTGACGACGACGCCAAGGGCCGGCATACAACGCGTGCCCGCTTCATGAGACCGCTACGACATGGTGGCTGGGCGATTGATCTGCCGGGAATGCGCGAACTCGGACTGGCCAATGCGACAGGCGGCCTGGAAGCCACTTTCGCCGATGTTCTGAGCCTCGCGGACAACTGCCGGTTCAATGATTGCCAGCATGAAAGCGAACCGGGATGTGCCGTCCGTACCGCCATCAATGCAGGCGAGTTGGATCCACGGCGTCTGAGCCGGTTCCGCAAGCTGGAACGCGAAATCGCGCACAATGATGCGACGCTGGCGGAGCGACGTGCCAAGCAGAAGGACTTTGCGAAGATGGCGAGATCGATCCAGTCGCAGCGTTGGGCCCACCGCAACCGGTCATGAGTCCGCGGGCCAAGCGCGGCAAGTTGACGTTAGCGTCATACTGGACAATCCCGGCGTTTCGATCAGCATGCCCGGTAAAGATAATCCGGGGAGTCCACCATGCGCGAAGCCGTCATCGTTTCCACCGCCCGCACGCCGATCGGCAAGGCTTATCGGGGCGCGTTCAACAACACCCAGGCGCAGGAGCTGGGCGGACATGCGATCAAGCATGCCGTCGAGCGATCCGGCGTGGATCCGGCGGAGATCGACGATGTCGTGATGGGTGCAGCCATGCAGCAGGGCTCAACCTTCCAGAACACGGCGCGCCAGTGCCTGATCCGGGGCGGACTGCCGACCAGCGTGGCAGGACAGACGATGGATCGCCAGTGCGCGTCGGGCATGATGGCCATCGCGACGGCGGCCAAGCAGATCGTTTCCGATGGTATGACGGTGACCGTCGGCGGCGGTCTGGAGTCGATCTCGCTCGTGCAGAACGAGCACATGAATCTGCATCGGGCTTTCGATCCGTGGATCAATGAAAACCTGCCCTCGCTCTACATGTCGATGCTGGAAACGGCAGAGATTGTGGCCGAGCGCTACAACATCTCCCGCGACGCGCAGGATGCCTATTCGCTGCAGAGCCAGCAGCGCACCGCCGCTGCGCAGGAAGCCGGCAAATTCAATGACGAGATTGTCCCCCTCGCCTCGCAGATGGGCGTTTTCAACAAGGAAACGAAGGAGATCACCATCCAGGAGGTGACCCTCGATAAGGATGAGGGTAACCGCCCGTCAACGACGCTGGAGGGCCTGCAATCGCTGCAGCCGGTGCAGGCCAATGGCCAGGTCGTCAAGGAAGGCAAGTACATTACCGCCGGCAATGCCTCGCAGCTGTCCGACGGAGCGTCGGCCTCGGTCCTGATGGAGGCCAAGGAGGCCGAGAAACGCGGACTTGAGCCGCTCGGCGTTTATCGCGGTATTGCGGTCGCCGGGCTGGACCCGGACGAGATGGGGATCGGCCCGATCTACGCCGTTCCGAAACTTCTGAAAGCCAATGGCCTCAAGATGGACGATATCGATCTTTGGGAGCTCAACGAGGCTTTTGCCGTGCAGGTGCTTTATTGCCGCGATCATCTCGGCATTCCGGACGAACACCTGAACGTCAATGGCGGCGCGATCTCGATCGGCCATCCTTATGGCATGTCCGGGGCGCGCATGGTCGGTCACGCGCTGATCGAGGGCAAGCGCCGCGGCGCCAAATATGTCGTCTGCACCATGTGTGTGGGCGGCGGCATGGGCGCCGCCGGCCTGTTCGAAGTGGCATAGGCGGGAGTACGGACATGCGCGAACGCCTGCCCGCCCCCAGCCGTGAGGAAATCACGGAAGCCGCGATGAAGCTTATGGGGACAAACCCCTTCTTCGAGGTCGGCGAAGACGAGATCAATGGCGCGACCTATCGTGTCTTCAAGAATGCGCCGAACAACACTGACGGTCTTTTGTTCATGTGCGACCTGCATGCGGACAAAACCGCCGTGGTGTCCGGCGATTTGCGCTGGTCTTTTGCCGACCTTGCCCGCGAAGCCCGGGCTTTCGCTGCCGGTCTCCTGAAGATGGGCGTCAAAAAGGGCGATCTCGTCGCCACCGCGACCCGCAATACGCCGGAATGGATGGCAACCTATCTCGGCACTACGCTGGCGGGCGCGGTGATCGTGCCTCTGAATGGCTGGTGGACCGAGGCGGAGATGGAGTTCGCGCTGCAGGATTGCGGCGCGAAGATCGTGCTGGTTGACGCCGAGCAGTCACCGAAATTCCTGGCGCTCAAGGACACGCTGGGCTTGACGCTGATCTCCGGTACCGGCGAATTCGACGGCGCCGACCGGAGCTGGACATCGATCCGCGATGACGGCGACGGCGAAGCGCCTCCGGCAGGCGTGGTGCAAGCCGACGATCTGATGTCGATCATGTACACGTCCGGTTCGACGGGCGATCCGAAGGGCGTGATGCTCACCCATCGCGGCACCTGGTCCTGCATCCTGTCATTCGGCTTCGTGCTTTCTGCGGCCAAGGAGACGCCGAAAGGTGCGGCCATGGCGGAAGCGGCCGGTGATCTCGGCATCCTCGTCTCCGTCCCCTTGTTCCATGTCACCGGCACCCATCCTGTTTTCATGTTGTCGCTGATCATCGGACGGAAAATGGTGCTGATGCGCTCGTGGAAGCCGGAAGAGGCCGTCCGCCTGATCAAGGAAGAGAAGATCACGAACTTCGTCGGCGTGCCGACCATGTCGCACGAGCTGATGCTGACCGCGGAGGCGATGGGCGAAGAGCTGGAAACCCTGACCGACCTGTCGGCAGGCGGAGCCAAGCGGCCGGCGGATCACGTCAAGCGGCTCGCCGACAGCTTCAAGGGCGCCTATTCGTCGACCGGGTACGGCCTGTCGGAGACCAGTGCGCTGGGCACCTATAACGGGCTCGACGACTATCAGGCGAAGCCGGGATCGTGCGGCCGCGCCGTGCCGCCACTGACCGATATCCGCATTGTCGGGCCGGACGGGAACGACATGCCGGCCGGCGAGCCGGGCGAGGTCTGGATCAAGACGCCGGGCATCTTCAAGGGCTATCTCAACCTGCCGGAAGAGACCGCAAAGACACTCACGCCGGATGGCTGGTTCAAGACCGGCGATGTCGGAACGATGGACGAAGAGGGCTTCGTCACCATCGTCGACCGGATCAAGGACATGATCGTGCGCGGCGGCGAGAATGTTGCCTGCCTCGAGGTCGAGTCGGCGCTGGTCAAGCACCCGAACATCCTGGAAGCCGCCGTGTTTGCCGTGCCGGACGCGCGGCTTGGCGAAGCGGTCGGTGCCGCGATCTATACCGAACCCGGAATCGATATCACGATCGACGAACTCAACGATTTCCTGGAGGAGGATCTGGCGCCCTTCAAACGGCCTGAGCATCTCTGGCATTTCAACGAACCGCTGCCGCGGGTGGGCACCGAGAAGGTCGACAAGCCCGGCTTGCGGAAACAGTTGTTGGGCGCTAACGCCTAGAGATGAAACTCACCCTGGATGCCCGGTTCGTCGTCTTTGCGCTTCTGCTGCTGGCGCTGTTCTGGGCGCTGCGGGCGGCAGGAGATGTGCTCCTGCCATTCCTGATCGCCGGCTTTCTTGCGGTGATCCTGGCGCCCCTCACCCAGCGTCTCTGCAAGGCCGGCCTGCCGCGCTCAATGGCGGCGCTGACCTCAACCGTTCTGGCCATTCTCGTCATTGCAGGACCCATCGTTGCGATCACGCCCATCGTGCTCATCGAAGGGCGCGATCTGGTTTCCCGACTGCCGAGCCTTATCGACAATGTGTTGGAAACCGCCCGGTCGCTGGCCGCCGGATTCGGTCTTACACTGCCGGAGGTTTCACTCGAATCGTTTACCGGTGACGGCAATCCGATGCAGGCGATCGGCAGCCAGATCGCGCGGTCGGTCTCCGGAGCATTGTCAGGCGTCCTACTGACCTTTCTGACGCCGGTCGCGCTGTTCTTTTTCCTCAAGGACTGGCCGGGCATCGCCGAGACCCTCGGCAAGCTGCCGCCGCGCCGTTATGCGGACGAGCTGCGCCGCATTGCGCGTGAGACGAATGTCCAGTTGTCGCGCTATGTCCGCGGGCAAAGCCTCGTCGTGCTTGTGCAGGCAATCTATCACGCCGCGGCGCTGGCGGTCATCGGCCTCAATTACTCGGTGGCGATCGGCATCCTGACAGGCCTCTCCGCCATCATTCCGGTGGTCGGAAATCTCATCATGTTCACGCTCGCCATGCTGGTGGCGATCAGCCAGTATGACACGCTCTGGCCGGTGCTGGCGGTGATCGCGGTCTATGGCGTGGCGCAAGTACTGGAAACGGTCTGGCTGGCACCGCGCCTGGTCGGCAGCCAGTTGAAGCTTCACCCTTTATGGATCATGGCCGGCCTTCTGATCGGCGGGGCGCTGTTCGGCTTCCTCGGCGCACTGTTGGCACTGCCAATGGTCGCGGTTGGCAGCGTGCTTGCGGAGCATGCGCTGCGGGCCTGGCGCGAGAGCGAGTTCTACAAGAAAACCGAAGACGGCGCAGGATGATCACGGCGCTGTTCATCCTTGGCGGGCTTGCGCTTTTGGCTTTCGGCGGGGATGCGCTGGTGCGCGGAGCGGTGGGTATTGCCGGGCGGCTGAACTGGTCGCCCATGTTTGTCGGCCTGGTGCTGGTCGGCTTCGGAACATCGATGCCGGAGCTGGCGACCAGCCTGCAAGCCCAATCCGCGGGTGTGCCCGGCGTTGCCGTCGGCAATGTCGTCGGGTCCAACATTGCGAACATCCTGCTCATTCTCGGGCTGGGCGCGGCGCTGCGCCCGATCCTTGCCGTTCGCGAAGCGCTGTTGCGGGACGGGATCGCACTTTCGCTGACAACGATCGCCGCGATCGCATTCCTGCTTTATTCGCCTCTCCCCAGTTTCTGGGGCGCGCTGCTGATCGCCATGCTGATCGGCTATGTCGCCCTCAGCTATGTGCTCGACAGGCGTCGCGGCGACAAGGCTGGCGCCTTGCATGAGGCGGAAGCGGCCAGCGCATCCGCGCCGGATCAAATCGGTCTGGCTGTCGGGTTTTTCCTCGGCGGACTCATCGCCGTGATCGTCGGGGCGAGGCTGCTGGTCGACGGCGCAACTACCGCGGCCGCGTCGCTCGGCGTGCCAGAAGCGATCATCGGGCTGACCCTTGTGGCCGTCGGCACCTCGCTGCCGGAATTGGCGGCGACCGTCGCCGCCGCGCTGCGCCGCCAGGGCGAAGTCGCCTTCGGCAATGTCATCGGGTCCAATATTTTCAACGCGGCTGGCATTCTCGGCGCGACAGCCCTGGTCGCGCCACTCGATGTGCCGCAACGCATGGTGAATGAAGACGTCTGGGTGATGCTGGCGGCGACCGCGATCCTCATCCTTTTCGCCTTCACCGGACAGCGGATTGACCGGCGGGAGGGCCTGCTTTTGCTGGCGCTTTATGTCGCCTACATGATTTGGCTGGCGGCGTCGGTCTGACGGTCAGCGGCCGTCAGCTTCCGACGGTTCCGCCGCCACGCTTGCGGATGGCGACAACGGCTGACCGCGCCGGCATGTCGTCCCGGAAGTCCGGCCAACGTGTCGTCGGCGACTCGAAAGAAGCTCCGCGGCCATCGCCGGGATGCTGAACCGCGAGAAACAGGGTTTCGCCGTCCGGCGTGAATCTCGGGCCGCAGACTTCGGCACCTGCGGGGGCCCGAAAGAAAGCCCGGCCCGTACCTCGCCGCTCGCCGGTCGTTTCGATGGCCCAAAGCCCGTCAGCGGCACCCGTGTCGTCATTGCCATCGGTGGCGACCCATAACTGCCCCTGCGGATCGACCGCACAATTGTCGGGACTGGCAAACCAGCCATCCGGGCTGGTCAGCGGGTTCCAGGTTGCGCCGAATTCCGGGTTTCGCGGATCGCCACAACGCACCAGCATGTCCCAGCGGGACCGGGTCGCCGTAAAGTCTCCCTCCGGTTCGGTGATCTCGATAATGTGCCCGAAAAGATTGTCGGCGCGCGGGTTGGCCGCGTCGACCTGGTCTTCGCTGCGCCAATGATTGTTGGTCAGCATGACCCAAACCTTGCCACTGCGCGGGTCGGGTTCGACATCTTCCGGACGATCCATCGGTGTGGCGCCCAGCAGGTCTGCGGCACGGCGCGTCTCGATCAGCACATCCGCCTGCGAGGCAAAACCGTTTTCCACGGTCAACGGACCCTCGCCGAATGTCAGCGGCAGCCAGACGAGCGCGCCATCGGCCTCAAAGCGCGCGACATAAAGCGTACCGTCATCCAGGAGGTCGCGGCTGGCCTGCGGGTTGCGGGCATCGAACCGGCCCGCCGTGACGAATTTGTAGACATAGTCGAACCGCTGATCGTCCCCCATGTAAAGCACGACCCGGCCATCCGGCGCGACGACACTCTCGGCGCCTTCGTGCTTGAACCGGCCGAGGGCCGTGCGTTTTTTGGGCGTCGAATCGGGATCGAAGGGATCGACTTCCACCACCCAGCCAAACCGGTTGGGTTCATTAGGCTCTTTCGATACGTCGTAGCGATCGAAATGGTGGCCCCAATGAGATCGGCTGGACGGCACGCCATAGCGCTCATGATTAACGAATTCGGGATTGTCTGCGGCCAACTCGCCGAGGAAATTGTTGTTGAAGTTCTCCTCCGCCATCAAATAGGTGCCCCACGGCGTGATGCCGCCCGCGCAATTGTTCACGGTGCCGGAGACGAGCCGCCCAGACGGGTCCTCGGTCGTCACCAGGCGGGGCGAGCCGGCGGCCGGACCGGTCAGTTCCATCGGTGTGGTGTGGGCCGTGATCCGGCGGTTGAAGCGCGAACCGATTACCGGCCGCCAGCCGGCCGGCGTTTCCTCGATTTCCAGGACCGTCCCGCCGTGCGCCGCCATTTCGGCCAGGCAGTATTCGCGGCTGATCGGATTGGAACCGTTTTCGGCGACGCCCGGAAACATCATGCGGGTCGAAACATATTCGTGGTTGATACAAAGCAGGCCGCGCGCCCGCCCGCCGGTGCCGGGTAGCGGCACAAAACCCACATAATCATTGTTGAACCCGAATTGCCGGAGCTGAGCCGCTTCGGTCTGATTCATCGGGTCAAAGTCGGGGCTGTCGTCGAACAGCTTGTCGCCCCAGCGGATCAGGATATCCGCGTCATAGCCCGGCGGTACATGGTGGGTCATATCGTATCCGCGACTGATTTCTTCGAAGCCGAAGGCAGAGCCGGTCGAATTCGGCCAGATACCGCGCACCGATGCACACCCTGATAGCGCCACTCCGGAAACGGCCGCCAGACCGCCGAGAAACCCACGCCGGCTGAGGCGCGCCTCGATGATGTCGCCCATCGTTGCGGCGCCGGACGCAATCCGCGGGTTCGACGGGGTATCGTCAGAGTCGTACATACAATGGCATCCATGCTCGTTTGCGGGCCACGCATAGCGTCCGAGTGCGACAGTTTCATCACTGCCCCCGCGACACAGCCGCGATCTTGGCCCAAGCTTTACACAAACTGGGAAAATCGAAGGCTGACGCCGGAGTTCAATGCGCTATTTTGTCCCCCACGGGAGGGACGGCATGCGGCGATTGTTATGGCTTGGCGGCGGTGCGATCGTTTTCGCACTCGCCATTCTCGCAGCGATGGCCTGGACCCCTGCACCGCCCGGCCCCGACCGGGACGCGGTCCATACCGCCAGTGCGCGATACGCCGCCCGCATCGTGCGTGACGCCTATGGCGTGCCGCACATTTTCGGGGCCCGTGACGCCGATGTGGCTTACGGTCTGGCGTGGGCCCATGCCGAGGACGATTGGGAGACGATTGAAACCACCCTGCTGGCGGCCCGCGGCCAGCTGGCGCGCTATGACGGCCAGGCCGCGGCCCCGACCGACTATATCGTCCGCCTGCTGCGTATCAACGAAACCGTGGCCGACCGATATGCGCGGGACTTGTCGGATGACACGCGTGCCCTGCTCGAGGGCTATGCCGCCGGATTCAATGCCTGGGCACTGGAAAACGAATCCCGGGTCCGCGCCGGCGTTCTGCCGCTTACCGGTGAAGACATCGTGGCGGGATTCGTATTGCGCACCCCCTTCATGTACGGGCTGGACGCGGACCTGGCCGAACTGTTCGCGGATGAGCGCCAACGCACCGTTTCCATCGGTGAGCGCGATACGGCTTGGCATGTCATCGACGGGACCAATCCGGAGCTTGGCTCGAATGCGATCGCCATCGCTCCGTCACGTTCGTCGGACGGCGCAACGCGGCTGATCGTCAACTCGCACCAGCCCTTCACCGGCCCCGTGGCCTGGTACGAGATCCGCGTCCGAAGCGAAGCAGGCTGGAATGCCGCCGGCGGCACCTTTCCCGGCGCGCCGCTGGTGCTGCACGGGCACAATCGCGATCTCGGCTGGGCCCACACGGTGAACCATCCCGATCTGGCCGATATATATGTCCTGGAAATCAATCCGGATGATGACAACCAGTACCGGCTGGACGGGGATTGGGTGGATTTCGAGACCGGCACGGCGGATCTGCGCGTGCACTTGTTCGGCCCCTTTTCCTGGGTATTCAAGCGCGAACTTCTGTGGTCAGCGCACGGTCCCGTGATCCGACGCCCACACGGCACCTACGCCGTACGCTATTCCGGGTTCGACGAGATCCGGGCCGTCGAGCAGTGGTACCGGATGAACCGCGCCAGCGGCTTCGACGACTGGATGGCGGCGATGGAGATGCGCGCCATTACCAGTCTCAATACGGTCTATGCCGACCGAGAAGGCCGTATCGCCTATCTCTACAATGCGCGCATGCCGCTGCGGGCGGACGGTTACGACTGGCAGGAATACCTGCCCGGCGACCGGTCCGAACTGATCTGGACAGAGTATGCCCCGATAGCAGACCTGCCCGCCGTGATCGATCCCGAGGCGGGCTTTGTTGCCAATGCGAACAATACGCCGTTCCGGGCGACCTCTCCCGACGAGGATGCCTCCGCGGCGGATTTCGCAGCAAGCTTTGGTATTGAAGCCGAGATGACCAATCGGGGTCAGCGGCTGCTGGCGCTTCTGGATGCTGACCCGTCCATCAGCGATTCCGAGCTGCTCGCCTACAAATTCGATCTGCGCTACGCGCCGGATTCGCCGACGGTACGACTCGTATCGGAATTGCTGGCGATGGATCTCGACGATAATCCGCTGCTGATCGAAGCGCAGCGTGTGCTGCGCGGCTGGGATTTCTCGGCCGATATCGCCAATCGTTCGGCTGCCCTGGGCGTGCTGGTGGCAATCAAGTGCATCGAAAACCGTCACGATTTGCGGCCCTGGACCTGCGATCCGGCCGAAGCGCTGGGGCAGTCGGCGCGCGATCTGATGGATCATTATGGCCGGCTGGATCCGGAATGGGGCACGGTCAACCGGCATGTGCGCGGCGAATTCGATACGCCGGTCGATGGCGGACCGGATATTCTCCGGGCGATCTATTGCGGCTGCCACGCCCTCAACGATGATGGACGTTTCGAAGGGGTCGCCGGCGACACCTACATCATGGCCGTGGAATGGGATGTGGAGGGCGCGCTACGCAGCCGCGCGATCCACCAGTTCGGATCGGCGACGCTGGACGAATCCTCACCGCATTATGCCGACCAGGCGGATGAATTCGTGGCGATGGAGTTGCGCGAGATTCCGCTGGAGATGGGCGCGCTGATGGCCGAGCACACCGCGGATTACACGGTCGGCAGGCGCTAATCCCCGAAACTGCCCATCGGGCCAGGGAAGACCACCGGGCTTTCCGACCCGTCCGCGGCGACCGAGGCGACGCCGAAATAGTAATTGTCGATGACGACATTCTCCAGCGTGTATTCGGTGACATTGCCGACGAAGCGCGAGAACTGCCATTGCGGCTGGTCGGTGTAACGCCAGTAGACGCGATAGCCGGCGAGATTGGCCGCAGCCGCCGGGTCGGGCGCCGACCAGCGCAGCGTGGTGTCCGGCGAGACGGCGCCCTCGATTTCGACATTCGCCGGGAAGGGCGGCGCGCCGGCCATCAGCGCAAGCGCCGCGGCGTTAAGCGAGGTCAGCTTGGCGGCATAATCGAAATCCACGAACTCGATCGTGTCCCCGTAGTGGCGGCCGTCCTCATTGCGAAGATCCTGGTGCTGGCGGTCATAATGCTCGTGCACCTCCATGATCCGAACGCCGGGCATCCCGACATCATTGAACGGGCGGTGGTGTCCACCACGCCGGAAGCGGTCGAGCCGGTAAACCAGCATGGTGTCGAGATTGGGAATGTACTGGTCGGCGACGCGATCGATGAAACGCGCCAGGTTGCGCGACGGGCTGTCGACTTCGCCACCCTGGAAGCGGCGTGTGATGGCTTCGGCCGGCGTTTCATTGGACCGGGTGCCTTCGGAGAAGATGCGCGCGGTGGAGTTGTCGATGACGCCGTCAATGCCGGCGATATTGCCGATCATGTCATTGTTCAGAACCGCCTTGATGCGCCATCCCTGTTCGAGCGCATGGGCAGCCACGATTTGGCCGCCGAACAGGCCCTGCTCTTCGCCCGCCAGGGCCGCATAGATGATAGAGCCGGCAAACTCACGCTGTGAGAGGACACGCGCCGCCTCAATGACGCCGGCAAGACCCGAGGCATTGTCATTGGCGCCGGGGCTGTCCCATTCGAAATTCAGAGGGTTGGTGACACGGCTGTCGATATCGCCCGCCATCATCACATAGCGGTCCGGCTCAAGCGTTCCGCGCTGGATGGCAAGCACTGAGACCACTTCGGTTGCCCAAGGGATGCGAGGCTCACCTTCAATCGTGTCGGAAACGTAGACCACGTCGAGGCAGCCTCCACAGTCCGCCGAGATGCGCTCGAACTCGTCGAAGATCCAGCGCCGCGCAGCGCCGATGCCGCGGGTCTCGCTTTCCGTGTCCGACAGGGTATGGCGGGTGCCGAAATCAACGAGCGTCTGGATGTCGCTCTCGATGCGGTCGGCGGACACTTCGGCCACGATGTCGTGGACGGCAAGCACTTCGCCGGGCGGGGCGGTCTGGGCGATGGCGATCGACGGCAGGCCGAGCGCAATGGCAGCAATCATGACGTGGCGCATAAAAAATCTCCCCGGGATGAATGTCCCGGGGAGATTAATGCAGTCAGCGCCGGAGGCGAGTCCGGCTAGTCGTTTTCCAGCACGAAGCGGCGATTATGCGGCTGCACCGGGCGCGCCGTGTCGCCGAACAGGCCGCGATAGGCTTCGATCTGGGCCGAAGAGGCTTCGAGCGGCTCGGCCAGAACCGTCCAGGCCACAATCTCCGAGCACGGCGGCGTGGTCAGCGAACCGGAATAACGGAAACCGGCATGATCGGCTGGCAGGAAGTTGGTCAGGTCGAGGCCCGACACCGTGCCGGTCTCGCCCTCGGCCGGGATTGCATTCCACAGCGCGGCGAGCTCGGCATTCTCCGCGCCTTCTTCGTAGAACATGCCGACCACCGCGAGATCGCCGTCATCCGAAGCGTGCACGAAGTGCACTTCCAGCGGAAAGGCTTTGCCGTCCACAGTGTGCTCGCTCAAGGAGTGGAAGTGGAATTGGATCAAATCGTAACGGACCCCGTTGAGGATCAGCGCGCCGGCATCGGTATGGGCCGTGAAGTTGAGGCTGTTGCGCGTCAGTTCGACCGTTTCAGCCTGCGTCCAGGCGATCGCCGGCATGATGCCGTCCGCCTCAATCGCCATCGTCAGATCGATCGGGGATTGCTGGATGCCGGTCGCACAGACACCGCCCCAGTTTTCCGGCCCTGTGTCACCGCTGTAACCGTAATCTTGCGCTGATGCCGCGCCCGCCAGCAAAAGACTCACGCTACCAAGAAGTATCGGCTTCATGTTTTCCTCGCAAAACAAGTTGAGCAAATCGGAATGATTCGCACATAGCCGGCGAGTTAGGGCATACCCGCACGAAGCCAAGGGGGATTCGCGATTTTTTGGTTCCTCTGGTCCGTTGCACGAAATCCTCACCTCGGCCGCGCTGCAATTGATAATGCGAATAATTCTTGAAAGCGCTTAGCCGCCTGATAGAGCTGCAAATCATTATCAAGAACGCACGGGGTCACGCGTTATGAAGTTCAAGGTCTCGCTCCTGGCGACAACTCTGTTTGCCTCAAGCTTATCCGCCGGTCCGGCTCTGGCTCAGACCGCCGCGGCCACCGATACGGTGACGGTGATCGGCCACTATCTCTCGCTTGATCAGCTGAATGCGGTAAAGACGCCGACCCCAATTATCGACGTGCCGCAGAGCCTGTCGATCATCACCGAGGAGCAGATTGAGAACCAGGCTTTCACCAGCATTGGCGACGTGCTGCGTTTCACGCCCGGCCTCGCGGTGAGCCAGGGCGAAGGCCATCGCGATGCAATCATCATTCGTGGCAACCAGACGACTGCAGACTTCTTCCTCAACGGCGTTCGTGACGACGTCCAATATTACCGCCCGCTCTACAATATCGAACAGATCGAAATCCTGCGCGGGTCTAACGCCCTGTTGTTCGGCCGTGGCGGTGGCGGCGGCGTGATCAACCGCGTATCGAAAGAACCTGTGCTCGACGAGCGGTTCACCGGCCTCACGGCCAGCGTCGATACGTTCGGCTCGGCCCTGGTGACAGCCGATACCAATCTGGTCGCCGGCGCGAATTCAGCTTTCCGGCTGAATGCGTTCGCTGAAGAGCTGAACAATCATCGCGACGCTTACGAAGGCACCCGCTTCGGCGTGAACCCGACCTTCGGCACCGAGCTGACGCCGCAGACCTCGCTGGTCCTGTCGTACGAGTATCTGAATGACGACCGCGTCGTGGACCGGGGTGTGCCGTCCGTCTCCGTCGCCGGAGGCCCCGACGTGCCGCTGGAAGGCTTCAACAACACCTTCTTCGGATCGCCGGACCGAAACGCGACGCGGCTGGAAGCGAACATTCTCCGGGGCCGGCTGGATCACAGCTTTTCGGACAGGCTGCGCGGCAATCTCACCCTGCAATATGCCGATTACGACAAGATCTATCAGAACCTCTATCCAGCCGGGTTTGACCAAGGCGCCAATACCGTCACGCTCGATGGTTACCGCGATACCACCACGCGTCAGAACCTCATCCTGCAGGGCAATCTGATTGCGGAGTTCGACACGGGCGGCATCGGTCACACCCTGCTTATCGGGGCAGAATACGGCGATCAGGACACCGCAAATGCGCGCCTCGACAGCTTTTTCGGCGTCAGCAATGACGATCGGGTCACGATCCCGTTCACCGATCCGTTGAATATTCCCGCCTTCGGCTTTGTCGTGCCGGTGCGGGACCGGGAATCCGAGGTCAGCTTCACCTCGTTCTACATTCAGGACCAGATCGACCTGACCGATAATTTCAAGCTCATCCTGGGCGCCCGTCTCGACCGGTTCGATGTGTCGGTGCTCGATCTTCGGGCGGTCTCGCCGACGGATGACGGCCGCCGCGGCCGCGTCGATGACGAGATCTCGCCGCGCTTCGGTTTCATCTACAAGCCGGCCGAGAATGTCTCGATCTATGCGAGCTATTCGGAAACCTTCCTTCCAAGCGCAGGCGACCAATTCCTGACGCTGTCGACGACGACCGAAGATATCCGCCCGCAAAGCTTCGAGAACCGCGAAGTCGGCGTGAAGTGGGACATCCATCCCATGCTGAGCCTGACGGTTGCGGCCTTCCGCCTGGAACAAGGCCTCTTCACCACCGTCGACCCGGACGATGCGTCTATCGTCACGACGGTGCCGGGCAGCACCACGGACGGGTTTGAGGTCCAGATCATCGGTGATCTGACCGATAACTGGTTCATCAGTGCTGGCTACTCCTATCTCGACGGCGAGGTCGAAGGCGGCGCATTCGATGGCAATCGTTCGCGCCAGACACCTGAAAACATGCTCTCGCTCTGGACCCAGTATCAGGTCAACGACAGGCTCGCGATCGGCGGCGGCGCGTCCTATCAGGACGAATATTTCGTGGGCGAGGACAACAGCGTGCTGGTGCCGGATTATGTCCGTCTCGATGCCGCCGTCTTCTATGACCTCTCCGACGACACCCGCCTTCAGCTGAATATCGAGAATCTGCTCGACGAGGACTATTTCCCCGACGCGCACTCGAACGACAACATCTCGACCGGCGAGCCGCTGAATGCCCGCCTGACGGTGCGGCACCGGTTTTAGGTGCGGGCGGTTGGCGTCTGCCAAGAAGGGCGGGCTTTCGGGCCTGCCCATTTGCAGTGGATAATGGGATTACTGCAAGGCCCCTTCAATCGTTCGGGCTTTTTTGCCCAAGCCGAATTGACCAATCGATACCCGCCAACAGCAGGGTAAGTGCTCCCCGCGCGATATCCACAATCACGTACTGATCCAGCACGCCATCGCGGCTGAAATAGAGTGCAATGCCGATGCCCAGAAAATAGGCGCCCACAACAGAACCGGTAACCGCGCCGGCGCGGTTACCGCCAAGAGTCCAAGCGATTGCCAGCAGGCTCAATACGACCAAAAGCGCCTGACCCGCGCTCACCAGTGTCAGCAGGCCTGCCAGGTTGAGGGCCAGGTCGGCCGAAATCCCATTGCTTTCGAGTATTTGGCCTGGGTTCATCGCAAGCTGAGTGAAGAAGCTTGCCTGATAGAATGCGTGAAATCCCAACAGGAGAACGAGTGCGGCGAGGTTGATGCGCTGCAGGTTCATGGATGGCACCCAATTGAGAAACGGGCGAACGGCTCGCCAAACAGTCGATGACTAGTTTTGGAAGTCCGCCGTCACCCGATCGCAGAAATCGAAGAGCTGCCTGGCATCATCCATATTGTTGGCCGCATCTGCCGCCGGCTCGACCTTGCAGTCGGCGTAGTACCCGCCATTGACCAGTTCGCTTTCCGGCATGACTGCGCACCATATTTGGGTCCGTGCTCCCTGGTCGGGGGTGATGATTGGCGCACCATTGCCCATGATCCCAGCGAGAATGAAGCGGATCATCGTCCCAATCGACATGTGACGACTAAGATTGGTGCGGACAACGCCGGGATGGACGGCGCACGTCTTCAGCTTCGGATAGCGGGCAGCAAATTCCTTTGCGAGGAGTATATCGCCAAGCTTGGATTGCTGATATCGCGGCCAGGAATCGTAGGCATCGAGGTCAACGTTCTCAATGGCGCCGAGATTGATCCGCGGCGCTTTCTTGAGGTCATGATTGCCCGGCGGATCGCCGTAAAGCGTGTGTCCGCGAGACGATAACCAGACCTGACGGCGCGTGATGTCGACGACCTGCTTGGCGAGCAGGAAATGGCCAATGACATTAGTGCCCATCTGGATCTCGAACCCGTCCGATGTCACCCCGGGAGGCGTGTTCATAACGCCGGCATTGTTGATCAGCCCATCGATACGGTCATAGGTCCCGTTGAGGTGGTCGGCGAACGCCCGGACGGATGCCAGGCTGCCGAGATCCAGCGTGTGGCGGGCGTCAATCTTCGATTGGTCTATCGCCGTCGCCTTCGCATTCCCCGGCGAGGTGAGTCCGGCGACGAACGCCGCCTGGGAGTCGACATTCCGTCCCGCAACAACGACTTTCGCCCCGGCCGACAGCAAGGCACGTGTGGTGGTGGCGCCCAATCCCGAATAAGCCCCGGTCACCACGTACAAGCGGTCACCTAGATCGAGGCCCTCGACGGCCTCCATCGCTGTTGCCGGCAATCGCTTGCGGGAGGAGTGATCGGACATGGTGAGACCTTCCTAAAGTATCGGGATTGTACGCGACCAACAGCGGGAGCCGTTCAGGCCCCGACAATGGGTCAATATCAGAATTAGTATTCTAGTTCTGTTTTGACGGTCAATGAGGTGCGTGTCAAGAAGCAGGAGGAAGAACAGGGCTGGGCGGCACATGAGTGAAAACCGGTGGATATCCGACCTGCATTGGCGGCGCGACAGCCAGCAGTCACGCGGAGAGCGGACCCAAAATGCGTTGCTGGACGCGGCCGAGAATCTGATTGTCGAGAAAGGTCTGGACGGCGCAACGGTTGCCGAAATTGCACGGCGCGCCGGCAGCTCGATCGGCTCCTTCTACCACCACTTCAAGGACAGAAAAGCGCTCTTCTACGCTGTCTTTCACCGCATGACGCGCAGCATTGAGGATCTCAATCAGCAGGTGGCGGACGATGAACGCTGGAAGGACGCGAGCCTTCGCGACCTGCTCGAAGGGTTCATCGAATTGCGTTTGCATCAATTGCGTGCCGGCGGCGCTTCGAAGCTCGCCGCCGCACTCGTCATGGCCAACCATCCCGAATTGAAATCGCACATGGCTGACATCAAGCGCACCGCGAATCTCAAACTGCTCACCATGATATTGGATCGCAAAGCCGAGATTGGGCATCCTGATCCCGAATTCGCCGCTCGTTTTGTGATCGACCAGTTGAGCGCAATCTTTTACGCCCGCTCCGACCCGTACCAGCGCCAATCGGCAATCGCAGAATGCGATGACGGCGTGTTCAAGGCAGAAGTGTTGAAGCTCGCTACTTCATTGCTGGGCTTGCGGCGCGATCGTTAGCAATCAGCCAGGGCGGACCATATCGCGATCCGCCCCGCTCGCGTCTACTGCAAAAACAGTGGAATTCGGGCCGCCCATCTTTCCCGGAATATGAGCCGGCTTGTCCCGTCCAGGATACCTCAACCCAGTATGCGGTTAGGTTCGGCGAGTGCCGACCAAGGGGAAGTTTATGAGGGACAAAATCGGATTCGACGAACTGGCAGACGATATATTCAGCCTGAACATTCGCGGCCTTAAATCGATCGCTGCATTGTGGCGCGCGCCTCGTGACTATTTCGCCGCTGCGGAAGATGCCAACTGGTGCGACCGGTTTACGCCCTCAATCCGTCTCTGGCTCTCATTGATCGCGGTGTCCTCACTGCTCCAATTCTTCTGGATCGGCACCGACACGCCTCTGGTTGCGGCCTACACAGAAGGCTTTCGCGAATCCGGTGTTGTCCTCACCGGCGATCTGACCTTCGAACAGCTTGGCGAAACGGCGGCGCTCTGGATTTTCGGCGTTTTTCCGTTGATGCAGCTGCTGATCTTCCTGTTCGTCCTGCCGCTGTTTCCGCTCTGGGGGCGGCCGACAACGTACAGCCTGCGGGCGCGCTACGGGTTTTCTATGATGATCCCGAGCGCCTCTGTCATGGTGTTCTTGCTGCCGAGTATGGCGCTTATGCCGCCCGCGACCGTTTCCCTGTTCGGCGTCGCAATCGGAATTCTGTCTTTCCTGATCGACGCATCGACGGTTTATCGAAGCCGCCTTGCGCAAAGCCTGACAGGCCGGATCTTGCGATCGGCTGCGTTGGCAGGACTGGTCTTGTTGCTCAACGTAACCGCTCACATCGCGACGCAGATTGCCGGAATCATCCTGGTCAGCGCCCGGTATGGCCTGACGGTTGGCTAGCCGACTTGGATTGGTGGGCCCGGAGGGACTCGAACCCCCAACCTAGCGGTTATGAGCCGCCAGCTCTAACCAGTTGAGCTACAGGCCCCCGAAGGGTGCGCCTCGAGACATAATGGTCTGCGGCGCGATCGCCAAGCCGCGATGACTGCGGAATGAATATCAATGCCCTAAACTTGCCAAAGCCTTATTGCACAACATGCCCGTTCCATCCCGGAAACAGGAGATATTTCATGATCCGCGCCCTAATTCTTGCCACTGCCCTGACGGTTCCGGCCGCGACCGCGATCGCCCAGGACGAGCCCGGCCGGTTGTCACTATCCGCCACCGGCGAAGTCCAGGTCGTTCCGGACATGGCGACGGTCCAGTCCGGCGTGGTGACCGAAGCGCGCACCGCAGCGGAAGCGCTGAATGCCAACTCGCGGCGCATGAACGGCGTTTTCGAAGCGCTGGCGGAAGCCGGCATTGAGCGCCAGGATATCCAGACGTCGAACTTGCAAATCAACCCTGTCTGGTCGAACTATTCAGCCGGCGAGCAACGCCGGATCACAGGCTATCAGGCGACGAATACGGTGACCGCGCGGGTGACCGAGCTCGATGAACTCGGGGCGACGGTCGATGCGCTGGTGGCGTCGGGTGCCAATCAGATCCAGGGCATCAACTTCTCGCTGGAAGACGATGATGCGGCCCGCCGTGAAGCCCGCCTGCGCGCGGTCGCCGAATTGCGCGAAACCGCCGCGCTCTATGCCGGCGCTCTGGAGATCGAGCTGGGCGGATTGCTGGAGTTTTCGGAGTCCGGTGGTGGCCGCCCGCAACCGCCGGTCATGTTTGCCCGCGCCGAGAGTTTTGCGGCCGACACGCCTGTGGCCGCCGGTCAGCTGACCGTGTCGGTGACGATCACGGGTGTCTTCGCGATCGGGGACTAGGCTGCGTGTCCCTTGCGGGCGCGCCATTGCGTGCCCGCCTCGACACTCCATTGCAACGCGGCATCGGCATCAGCGAAAGCCCGCGCCTGTAAACCCTGCGCATTGAGCAACTTGGTCATATACATGACATGGGCCAGCTGACCCGAATTGTAGACATAGGCAAACGGCAGCCCCTTCGGCAGCCGTTTTCCAAAGACTTCGGCAACCACGCGATACTGCTCCATGGTATGGCCGAGCGTGCAGTCGGCATAATCGATAATGACGCCGTATAACGGTTGTGTCTGGAACCGCTTGGCAAGCGTTTTCGCGTTTTCCAGGCTTACCTCAAAGGAATTCGAGCCATGCAAGACGGCTCGGAATACGCCCGGTGGCTCGATAATCGATTTGTCGACGCTGAACGTCATGAAACGCTCCCGGTACTTTTGTCCGGGAAACGCTAAGCTAATAATATCTAAGAATTTCTAAGCCGCAGCAGAAGCTTCAATTGGCTGGTTCTGCTCGTCCAGGACGATGACGTCCGGCTGATGACGTTCCGCTTCGGCGGCATCCATTTCGGCATAGGCCACAACGATAATCCGGTCGCCGACCTGGGCAAGACGGGCCGCAGCACCGTTAATGCCGAATGTGCGCGAGCCGCGCGGTGCCGGGATCGTGTAGGTGGTAAAGCGCGCACCGGTGTTGATGTTGAGCACGTCGACCTGCTCGTAGGGCAGGATGTTCGAGGCTTCCAGCAAATCCTGATCGATCGAGATCGAGCCTTCATAATGAAGGTCGGCCTGAGTGACCGCGGCGCGGTGCAACTTGGCTTTCATCATTTTGAGGCGCATGTGAAACCTTCCGGGCCGCTTTTGCTGCGGTGCATATAACCGATCCGCGGACGGGGATATAGTGGTTCAGGTGAATTCTTGAAAGGGAGACCTCCATGGCGAAGCTCGCCGCGCTCCAACATGCCATGTCGGCCGATATCGAGGCCAATCTGGACACCGCTGCCCGCCTGATGGCCCTGGCCGCCGAGGCCGGCGCGCGTCTTGCGGTGTTTCCGGAGATTCAGCTTTCGCCCTTTTTCCCGGTCCGGCGCGGAAACGATGCCGGTGTTTACGCCATGACGGCGGATCATCCGGCATTCGAGCGGCTCGCTTCGCTGGCCAAGACCCATGAACTGGTCACGGTCGCCAATGTCTATTTCGAGGCGGAGGATGGTGAACGCTTCGATGCTTCACCGGTGTTCGATGCCGATGGCAGCCTGCTCGGTATTTCGAAAATGGTTCACATCGCGCAGTTCGAGCGCTTCTGGGAGAAGGACTATTATGCGCCGGGATCAGGCTTTGATGTTTACGATACATCCGCCGGACGTCTTGGCATTGTGATCTGTTATGACCGGCATTTCCCGGAATGCTATCGCGCCTGCGCGCTTCAGGGCGCTGAAATCATCGCCACGCCGACCTGCAATCTGGCGGGAGAACCGCTTGATCTGTTCGCATGGGAAATGCGGGTTCTGGCGATGCAGAATTCAGTCTATTCCGTGCTGGCCAATCGCTGCGGCGTTGAGGACGAGACCGCCTATGGCGGGCATTCCGTGATTGCCGGACCGGACGGCGCGCTGCTCGCCGAGGCCGGGGAAGACGAAACCGTGTTGACGGCGCGCTATGATTTGAAGACCCGGCGTGACATCGCGGCGCAGCGCGACTGGCTCGGGGAAGTTAAGCCTTGGCTGAAGCCGGCAGTGCGCGCCGGCTAAACCGCTCTAGAGCCCTGCCCGTTCAAGAATTTCCGGCGCGGCTTTCTTCACCTTGAAGAATCCCTTGGAAGCATGCGGCCAGAGCGCAACGTCGTGAGCGCGATGGCCGCTGACGATTTCGGTATTTCTTTCCGCCAGGCCATCGAGGGTTTCGAGCGTCACGAAACCTGCTCCAGCATACGACCGGCGAGCGAATGGCCACTGTTGAAGGCGGCCTCAATCCGGCCCCCGAGAAACCCATCGCCGGCGAAGCCGATGCCAAGCTCCGGCTCGTGCAGAAAAGGTGTTCCGAGCGCGTGCTCGACGCGGGCATAACGCCAGCGGTGGGCCGAGACGTAGACCGGCTCCGGCAGGTTGATGCCAAGCGTTTCGGCCATCAAATCCAGAAGGCGTGCGGAAGCCGCCTCGCGGTCCAGTTCGAGATGATGGCGGCTCCAGTCCGGCCCGGCCTGCGCCACCCAGGCCTCATACGCCGGTTCGCGCCCAGGCTTGGCGCTGTTGCGCGCGGCCCAGCCAAGCGCGCCCTTGCCGCGATGGACCGGTGCTGCTGCGAGCGGTGTCTCGAACGCCACCATCAGTGTCCAGCAAGGCGCATATACGGTTTGACCGAGTTCCGGGAAAAGGTGTGCGGCCTCGCCGAGCAATTCAATCGTTTGCGGCGCAGGCGCAGTCAGAACGATCTGCTCAAACGGGCGCGCCAGCCCGTGATCGGCGAGACGGCATTGCCAACCGTCGCGGGACCGCGAGAGACCGGACAGTTCGGTCGAGCGATGAATATCAAGGCCCATGGCCAGCGGCCTGACCAGCGCCGTCATGCCAGGCGTGCCGACGATGCGGGCTTTACCTTCGCTGATCTCCGGCCAGCGTGCGGCCCGTCCTGCCGCGACCGATGAATCCAGATAGGCGGAAAACTCCACGCCCTCAGCCGTCGCGTACTGGGCGCCATGATCGAAGCTGCCGAACTCGGTGCGGCGGGTGGCAATACGTCCGCCGATCCCGCGGCCCTTGTCGAACACGACCACGTCGCGGCCGGCATCCGCCAACCGCCGCGCGCAGGCCAGCCCCGCCATGCCGGCTCCGATGATTGCGATCATGTTGCGCTCCGTGTCCGGCGACAGAGCTAGATCACAGGGTGCGACAATCTAGGCAGCGGCCGCAGCAATCCGGCGCCGCATCCCCTGCGTATACGAAGATACAAAGAGGGAGATCACCATGACCACCACGCCACGGCGTACGCTTCGCGAACTCGGTCACATGCTCGCACAGCAAGCCCGGCTCCTGAAAGCCGAGGGAAAAGACGAGGCGCGAAAGCTGGCCGACCGGGCCGGCGATTATTTCAATCTGGCGCGCAGCTATCCGCTTTACGCGCCGGTGCCCGTTCGCATCCGGACGCGGCGCTAGCCTTCGCGCCACTTCTCCATGGACGAGGAGATGGCGAATGTTTCGCGGTATTTCGGGCTGTCGGACGGACGTGGCGGCTTGTCACGAGTCAATTCCATGATTTCCGCCAGCTTGTTGTGCGCAGCGCCGGCCTGGCCCGCCCCGATATAAGCATGCAGTTCGACCAGCGCGTTGGACAGCGGATCGTCCGCGCGGATGACGAAATAGGGCTCGTCGTCGGCGAGATCCGGATAGCAATCGAATTTCGACGGGTTGGATTTCGACCCCAGCGTGCGGTCTGTGGACATGGCGGCGGCCTTTCGTGTTTGGACGCGAATCGATGCGGTTCAGTCTAACGCGTGCCGCCGGCCGGATCAGCCACTCGATGCGGGGTCGAGCTGCGGCCCGCGGGCCATGGAAGACTGGAACATCATACGCATCAGACCTGGCACTTCGGGGATTGTTGTGGTTGCGAGATGGCGGCGAATGTCCTCCGGCACTTCGTTTTCCGGCGCGAGCGGGTTCTGCGCGGACACGGTGTCCTCAAACAGTTTGACATCGGCATCGGCATCGCCGGTCAGGTCCGCAATGCGATGCATGACAACAGCTGAGCAAAAAGGCGAGCTGCCGGCATCGCGCAATGTCGCGATCGACAGGCCATCGAGCACTTCGGCTTTTTGACGCGCGACACCGTTGAAAATGCCGAACATCATGGTCACAGCCTCTTCGTCGGCAGCGATCGAGAAAAGCTGATGCTGCAACAACATGGCGCGGCCGCGATAGCGCACACCTTCAATGCCGGAAATAAAGTCGATGATGCCGTCTGCATTGCATCGGATCAGCGAGATATCATAGAGGAACCGGCCGGGCAGATCGCTCGAATATCGGGTTGATCGCCAGATGCCTTCATAGGCGTTGGCGCGGCGGCGCGCGCCGCGCGTGGCTTCTTCGATCAGCGCATCCGGCACCCAGTCCCGCATCGCATTGTCGACCGGTGCTTCGGCGAGGCCCAGCCGGGCCGTGAATTCCGGCAGGTCGCGTTCCCAGTCGAGCATCGTGAACCCGTCAATCCGCTCGGCGATGAACCGGGTGAGCAGGGAGATATTGTGTTCCGACGGAATCACCGCTCCCGACGCCCACCGCCCGACCAGCGACTTGTCGACATTCAATGACGCCGCCAGCCCGGTGCGGCTGATCGATAAGGACTTCAGCACAAGCTGGAGCTTTTCGGCAAAGAGCGAGGGTCGCATCGGGAAAACTTCTCACGGGTTGCATTCCGATGCAACCGAGTTGCATGATGTTGCAACTGCCATGCGCGACGCCGTCGCGCGCTGCACCTCCCCGCATGCAGCTGCGATTGGCACAAGCCGATCATTATCACCGAGCCTTCGTTGAGGGACGGGCCGGTTCCGCTCAATGGAGATGTAAATGATCTTGAAACAGACACTTGTCGGAGGGCTCGCGCTGTCGGCTCTCGCCGCACCGGCCTTTGCCGATCACACCGATTTCAGCTTTCCGGTCCACGACATCATTATCACGTCGAACATTCCCACGGTGAATCTCGCGGTTCGCAACATGTCGAGCTCGACCGATCCGGAAGACCGCGATCTGCGGGTGGTTTCGCAAACGCCGGTCATTCCGGTGTCCGGTCAGGTCTGGTGCAAACAATATCAGAACGCAGAAGCCGGCGCGCTTCGCGCCCAGATTCTGTTCGGCAATGCGATCGTCATGGCGGGCGAGAACGGGAGTGACGTCTACCCGCTCGGCACGTTCAGCGGGTCCGACGTCGATTCCTTCAACGGCACGCACAATTTGGAGAACTTCCAGATCGAGGCCGCGTTCGATGTTCCCACCACCTATGACCGGCACGCGCTGGTCGATCTGACCCCGTTCAATCCGGTGCGCACGGTCGAGCACCATCTCGAACAATTCGTCGAAAATGGTGCCGGCAGCGAAGCCGACTTTCTGCGCGTGGATGACGTTTTCCAGGTCCAGGTCCGGCTCAACGCCGTCGGATGGTGCAGCTATAACAGCGCCAACACGTCCGGCGAATATGCCGGTCTGCGCGGCGTACCGATGACCGTCACCATTTTCTATCATGGCGATCCCGACATTCAGGATATTATCGGTACCGTTGGCGGCGCGAACACGGTCGCTGCTCCAGTGCCCAACCGGGCCCGCGAGGTAACCCGCACGCGCGGCACCGACACGGCACCGCCGGGACGGACATCCCGTCCGGCACGGGCCGATGACGATAATCGCGCAGCGCGTGGCGGGATCCGCGTTTCGGCAGGCGATATCAATAGTGACGGCCATCGCAAGCCCGCTACTCTTGCCGGCAAGCAGGCCCAGCTTGGCACAGGCCGGACCCAGGGGCGCGCCGAAGTCGGCTCGGCGCAGGCCGCCGCCAACGACCCGCTCCGCGATGGCACCGATACCGACAGCGATGGCGCGCAAGCAGGCTTGATCTTGCCCGCCGTGCAACGTGTGCGTGCCGCCGACGACCCCTCCGGTGCGGCGGCGGGCGATGAACGCAACAGCCCGCCCGTCCAAGCCGTCGATGCAGATCAGGATCAGGCCGCGCCGGTCGACGCGCTGCACGTCATCAACGAGCTGGCCGATGACGGAGTCGAACCGGAGGAAATCGACTGATCGAGGACGGCTGACCCCTCCCAGCTCAAGCCGTCAACAGAAGGCGGGCGGTGCTTCGGGCCGCCCGCTTCATTCGGCCTACCATCCGATCATCGTATCGAGTGCGGTTTCTTTGTCGGCCGTCATCCGCGCCGTCAGCTGATGTGCAGAACGATCTGCCGCTCGTGCGGGCGGTCGCGATGCTCGAACAGGAAGAGCCCCTGCCAGGTTCCGAGCGCCGGCTTGCCAGCCGTCACCGGGACGGACAGCGAGGTCGCGGTCAGGGCTGCCTTGATGTGCGCGGGCATATCGTCTGGGCCTTCCGTTGTATGACACAGCCAAGACATGGACGGATCGTCGCTGCGCGGAACGAGCCGGCGGAAAAATGCATCGAGATCGCGGCGGACGTCCGGATCGGCGTTTTCCTGGATGACGAGCGAGCAGGATGTATGGCGCACGAAACAGGTCAGTAGCCCTTCGTTGATGGCGTGCGCTGTCACAAAGCGGCTGGCGTCTTCGGTAAACTCGTAGAGGCCGGGTCCGGCGGTGGCGATGCGGAGCGTGGTCTGAGGCATGAGGCCTAGAGCCCGTTCAACTCCCAGCGGCGAACCGTCTTGGCCTTGCCGCCGGAGCTTTCATAGAGGCCTTCAGCGGCATCGGTCTCTGACGAGGTCCACATCATGAAGGTCGCCGGACTGTCCTTGACGTCCTCGACCACTGCTTCGAACAGGGCTCGGCCAGCGCCCTCGCCGCGGCCTTCGCGGCCGACACAGACCTCGGCAAGCCAGGCGCCCGCCCCGCCATGGCCGCTGTCATAATAGGCGTGCCAGACGGCATATCCGACAGGCGCTCCATCCTTTTCGGCGACCAGAACGTGGAAGCTGGCATCATGATAGAACAGCGTCGCCTTGATGTATTCCGGTGTACAGTGCTCGGTGGAGTCCTGCACCACCTCGTTCAGCTCCTTCGACAGGCGCGCGATATCGGCGGCATCTCTCGGACGCGCGGCGCGGATGGTGATATCGGTCATGGCGTCTCTCCCGCTTCAAAAACGGACGGCCCATCGGGAACTCCGACGGGCCGCACTTGTTCCTGCCCCGGCAAGCCGCGCACATCCGCACGCGAGCGCCAGGCCTAGTTATCGAGGAAGCTGCGCAGCTTGCGCGAGCGGCTCGGGTGTTTGAGCTTGCGCAGCGCCTTGGCCTCGATCTGGCGGATCCGTTCGCGGGTCACCGAGAATTGCTGGCCGACTTCCTCGAGCGTGTGGTCGGTATTCATGCCAATGCCGAAGCGCATGCGCAGCACGCGCTCTTCACGCGGGGTCAGTGAGGCGAGCACGCGCGTCGTCGTCTCGCGCAGATTCGCGTGAATGGCGGCGTCGATCGGCAGCACCGCATTCTTGTCCTCGATGAAATCGCCGAGATGCGAATCTTCCTCGTCGCCAATCGGCGTTTCAAGCGAGATCGGCTCCTTGGCGATCTTCATCACCTTGCGAACCTTTTCCAGCGGCATGCCGAGTTTCTCGGCCAGCTCCTCCGGAGTCGGCTCGCGGCCGAATTCGTGCAGGAATTGCCGCGAGGTGCGGACAATCTTGTTGATCGTCTCGATCATGTGGACCGGGATCCGAATGGTGCGGGCCTGGTCGGCGATCGATCGGGTAATGGCCTGGCGTATCCACCAGGTTGCGTAAGTCGAGAACTTATAACCGCGGCGATATTCGAATTTATCGACCGCTTTCATGAGGCCGATATTGCCTTCCTGGATCAGATCAAGAAATTGCAGGCCGCGATTCGTATATTTCTTCGCTATCGAAATAACCAGACGGAGATTGGCCTCGACCATTTCTTTCTTGGCGATACGCGCCTCGCGTTCGCCTTTCTGCACAGCCTTTACGATGCGGCGGAAATCATCGACCGGCACGCCCGAGCGCTGCGCAATGTCGGAGATTTCCTCGCGGACTTTCTCGACATCGTCGGCTTCGCGATCCACGAAGCGCGTCCAGGCTTTGGACTTTCCCTTGAAATCGTCGAGCCAGCTCGGATTTGTTTCGTTTCCGAAATAAGCTTCCATGAACTCCATGCGAGGCACGCCATGGGCGTCTGCCATACGCAGGAGCTTGCCTTCCAGCGCCATCAATTCCTTGTTGATCGCATAAAGCTGTTCAACCAGCGCTTCGATCCGCGCATTGTTGAGATGCAGGCTGTTGAGCTCGTTGACGATGCGCGCCTGCAGCTCTTCGTATTTTTCGCGGCTCTGCTTGGTGAGATCCTTGCCCTCGATGCGCGCATTGACGAGCTTGTCCTGAAGCTTGCGGAAGGCAGTGAAGTCGGCCGCGATCGCGTCCAGGGTCTCCATGACCTCATCGCGAAGCTCGGCTTCCATGGCCGAGAGGGAGAGGTTGACGCCCTCATCCTCATCGTCGTCATCATCGTCGCCGCTTTCGCCTTCGGTCTGATCGTCCTTCGACTTGTCCTCATGCCCTTCGGGCATTTTCGGCTTGGGCTTGTCTTCCGGCTTGCCGCCCGGTTGCTGGTCGGGACGGCCGGTCTCGGAATAGTCCGGCTGCGGATTCTTGCCGCCATAGGTCGCGTCGAGATCGATCACGTCGCGCAACAGCACCTGTCCTTCGGCGACTTCCTCGCGCCACACCATGATGGCTTCAAAGGTCAGCGGGCTCTCACACAGGCCGCGGATCATCGCATTGCGGCCAGCCTCGATACGCTTGGCAATGGCGATCTCGCCCTCGCGCGAGAGCAGTTCCACTGTGCCCATCTCACGCAAATACATGCGCACGGGGTCGTCGGTCCGGTCGGCCGATGATGGCGTATTCTGGCCGGTAACGGCCGTCGATGATTTCGCGGTGACCGCTTTGCTGTCGCTATCGCTGTCGCTGTCATCATCATTATCGTCATCATCGCCGGACGATTTCGACTTATCACCATCATCATCGTCGTCGGGCGTGTCCTCGCTCTCGATGACGTTGACGCCGACTTCCGACAGCTGGGCCAAAACGTCCTCAATCTGCTCGGAGGTAAATTCCTCTTCGGGCAGGACCTTGATGATTTCGTCGTGCGTGACATAGCCGCGCTTTTTGGCGGCCTTGATCATCGCCTTGACCGACTGATCGGTCAGATCCAGCAGCGGGCCATCCTGTTGCGTTTCGCCGGAAGTATTTGCCGCTGCTGTTTTCGTCTTTGTTGCCATTACTCGTATTTCCCGTCCGGCGGCTGCCTGACCGCTCGCTAACCCTGACCGTCTTCCGGTACGTTCACCGTGCGCCGCTTCGCCTGGCCGCGGCGATGTTCTTCCATCAAGCCGCGCAGCGTATCGGCATCATCGTTTTCAATCTCCTCGGCGAGCCGAGACCGCATTTCCTGCCGCTTCTTATGAATCCCCGACTGTTCCATATAATCGCTCGCGAGGCGTGTCCAAGCCTCTTCGCGCTGAATGGCAGTTGCGGTGTCGCCGCCCAGCGCCGCCCGCATCGGCGGCCGCTCCAGGTCCAGACGGCGTAATTGCTGCTCAAACCCATGATTTACAAGCATGTTCCGCAGGCCACCGTCGGATTCGCCTGCGCCATTCGACAGCAAATCGAGAATGGCATCGCGCAATCCGGCCAACTGGCCGCAATCTAGCCCGGCCAGCAATTCTGCCTGGTTTTCGGCAATCTCCGGATAATCGATGGCCGCTAGGATGAGGTGACGCAAGCGGGTCGGGACCGGTCCGGCCTCGACGAGACGTTTGGTTTCCATCCGTGCGCCCGGAGAAGCGCCGCGCTTGGCGAATGACCGTCCGCCGGGGCGAGCACTGCCGAACGCTTTTTCCATTCGCTGATCGAACTCGCGCTGGTATTCCTCGCGGACCGCCGGGTTCTCGATCCGGAATAATAGCGCCCGCATCCGCTTGCGAAATCCGGCCCGGCGATCGGGATCGTCGAGCGGTTCCTTTTCAAATTCCATGTCCCAGAGGATGGAGGCCAGCGGCCGCGTTCGGCCGACCGCGTCCTTGAGTGCGGCGGCGCCCTCCTCGCGCAAGAGATCGTCCGGGTCCTTTCCGTCCGGCAGAAACACAAAGCGCAATGTCCTGCCTGGCTCGAGCAGCGCAAGCGCGCGCTCGGCGGCGCGATTGGCGGCCATCTGGCCGGCACTATCGCCATCAAAGCAGAGTACGGGCTCGCCGCCTGCGCGCCACAGGAGGCGCAGCTGGTCCTCGCCGAGCGCGGTGCCAAGCGGGGCGACGGCATGGCCCATACCCGCACGGTCGAAGGCGATGGCGTCGAAATAGCCCTCTGCGACGATCAGGCCGCGGGCACCGGATTTCGGATCCGCGGCGGCGCGGCGCGCCTGCGGATAGCGATAGAGATTGTGCCCCTTGTGAAAAAGCGGGGTCTCCGGCGAGTTGAGATATTTGGCCCGGGCGTTGGCCGACATGGCGCGGCCGCCGAACGCAACCAGGCGGTTTCGCGGGTCGCGGATCGCAAACATGATGCGGCCGCGGAACCGGTCGTATGGCGTGCCGCCATCCTCGGGCGCGATCAGCAGGCCACAATCGATCAGCTCGCCGGGCTTGGCGCCGGCGGCGATCAGCTCATCCTTCAGGGCGCTGCGGGAATCCGGCGCGTAACCGATCTCATAGTCGGCCCATTCCTTCGGCCCGTAGCCGCGGCGTTCGAGATAGGCGCGCGCATCCGCCCCGCCGGCGGCACGCAATTGCTGCGAGAAGAAGCGCTGAGCCGCCTCCATCCACTCGACCAGCGATTTCGACGCCTCCGCCTTGCGGGCGGCTTCGGGGTCTGCCTTGGGCATCGGCAGGCCAGCGAGGGAGGCAAGCTGCTCGGCGGCTTCCATGAAGGACAAGCCCTCCGTCTTCATCAGCCAGTCGAACGCGTCACCATGTTCGCCCGAGGCGAAGCAGTGATAGAAACGCTTCTCGTCATTGACGAAGAAGGACGGCGTCTTTTCCTTCTTGAACGGCGACAGGCCGGCGAATTCGCGGCCCTGCCGCTTCAGGCTGACCTTGCGGCCGACCAGATCCGAGAGACGGATCCGGGCGCGTATCTCATCCTTGAAATCGTCAGTCAGACGCATGGGTCTTCCAGCCGCCGAAACCGCGCAGCCTAATCGAGTCTGCCGGACTTGGCGACGGTCAGGCCGCGTTCGTCAACAGGGATTTGATCTTTGCACCGGCTTGGGAGAAGTCCATGCGGCCGGTATAGCGCTCTTTGAGCGTGCCCATGCACTTGCCCATGTCTTTCAGGCCGGTGGCGCCGAGCTCTTCGACCACACCGCGCGCGGCTTTGTCGATCTCGCTCTCATCCATAGGCTTGGGCAGATATTCGCGCACGATCCCGGCTTCGGCCCGCTCTTTCTCCGCGAGGTCGAGCCGGCCCGCCTTTTCGTAAGTCTCGGCGCTTTCGTCGCGCTGTTTGGCGAGTTTCTGGAGGATCGCCATGATCTCGCCCTCCTCGCAGCCCTGGCAGCGATCTTCCGCGCGCGCCGCGATGTCGCGATCCTTGATAGCGGTGGAAACGAGGCGCAGCGTCGAGAGACGCACGGCATCCTTTTCCTTCATCGCCGTTTTCAGATCGGCCAAAATTCTTTCCCGTATGGACATGTGCCCTAAACCTTCAATGCTCAGCAACTCTTTGCAAGCAATTGTTTTTGAAATGTTTTCCTGCTCAAGCGATTTCTTGACGCAATCCGGCGCGTCTCCTAGCTTCGCGCGCCATCAATGACTAAAAGATAGCGACTACCGCCCTCTTTTTGCAAGGAGCGCGCTCGTATGACGACGACGCAAAAAAATCAAGCCCCGTCACCAATGGGTTACGCCCGTCTGGTGTTGGCCGACGGCACGGTTTTCGCGGGGCGCGGCCTCGGCGCGACCGGGGAATCGGTGGGCGAGCTTTGCTTCAATACCGCCATGACAGGCCACCAGGAAATCCTGGCCGATCCGTCGTATGCCGGACAGATCGTCTGCTTCACCTTTCCACATGTCGGCAATGTCGGCACCAATGACGAGGACGAAGAGGCAGCCTGCGGCCGCGCACAGATCGCTGCGACAGGCATGGTGATGCGGGCGGAGATGACCGACCCGGCGAATTACCGCGCCACGGCCCGTTTCGATGAATGGCTGGCGGAGCGCGGCATCGTCGCGATATCCGGCGTCGACACGCGTGCCATCACGCGGCGCATCCGCGAGCACGGCATGCCGATGGCTGTCATTGCGCATGCCAAGTCCGACAAATTCGATCTCGACGACCTCAAGGCCAAGGCGCGCAACGCCAATGCGATGGAAGGCCGGGAACTGGCCGCCGACGTCATGTCGGACGCCGGCAGCGACTGGGCAGAGGGTGACTGGGTCTGGAATGAAGGCCACGCCAAGGGTTCGAAGGACGGTCCTCTGGTGGCGGTGCTCGATTACGGTGTGAAAGCCAACATCCTGCGTCGCCTCGTTTCGGCGGGTGCGCGGGTCAAGGTCGTGCCGGGCAATGCGTCGGCCGGCGATGTGCTGGCGCTCAAGCCCGACGGTGTCGTGGTCTCCAACGGGCCCGGCGATCCGGCGGCCACCGGCGCCTACGCGCTCGACGCCATCCGCGGTGTCATCGAGGCGGGCATTCCGGTCCTTGGTATTTGCCTGGGTCACCAAATGATCGCCCTGGCGCTCGGCGGCCGGACGATGAAGATGCTGCAAGGCCATCATGGCGCGAACCACCCGGTGAAAAACCACGAGACCGGCCAGGTCGAAATCGTGTCCATGAATCACGGATTTGCGGTCGATTTCGATAGCCTGCCCGACGATGCCATCGAGACGCATGTTTCTTTGTTTGACGGCACCAATTGCGGCTTCCGGCTGAAATCGAAACCGGTGATGTCGGTCCAGCACCATCCGGAAGCCAGTCCCGGCCCGCAAGACAGTTTTGCGGTGTTCGACCGCTTCGTCGCCTCACTCTCGAAGGCGCCGGCCTGATGGATATAGAACGGACCTGCCCGTCGTGTGGCGGGACGTTCAAACCGGTCTACGAACCGTTCGAAATCCCGCTCGGACAGACAGCCGGCATCAATGCGTGCGATGATTGCGGGCTGGCGCAACGCGTGCCGGGTATGGCCTTCGATTTTACCGGTCTGGATGCGGAACAGTTTCTGGACAATTGGCGGGCGCTCGAGCTCGACGGCCTGCAATACAAATATGAGCGGCTCGAAGAGGCGGCACGGGACTTAGCGCCCTGGATTGTCAAGACCGGCCCGTGGGACCGCCATTTGCTGGATGTCGGTTCGGGGCCCGGATATTTTCTGTTCCATGCGCGGGCCCATGGCTGGAAAGTTCAAGGCGTGGATCCGTGGAAGGCGATCGCGGCCTGGGGCGAGCGGCACCTCAAAGCCCCCATCGAGGCGGCGCGGATCGAGGTCAGCGAGCTTCCCGACCATGCGTATGAAGCCGTCACGGCTCTGGACGTGATCAGCTTCAGCGAGGATCCCGTCGAGTTCCTGAAAGCCTGCCGCCGCAAGCTGAAGCCGGGCGGTCTCTTGATGCTATCGACGCCGAATTTCGGCTCTGCCGCGCGCATCGAACGTGGTCCGGAATGGCCCATGCTGGGCGCCAATGTGCGCCGCTGGTTCCTGTCACCGGAAAACCTCGAACGCGCGGCGAAAGCCGCCGGATTCGGCGCGCTGCGGTCGCAGCTGGCAGGCGGCGAAAACGATGACGAAGAGTTGCTGTTTTTCGCCCAGAATCCGTTCAAGGCCGCGATCCGATGGGACGATATCGCCGAGGAAGCGCCGTCCGACAACATGCTGCCGCCGCTCGACCGGAAAGAGGTTGACGAAGGCCTGCTCGATACCGATCAGAAGCACTGGCGCGAGAATGGATATCTGATCCTGCGCAATTTCATCCCAAACGACCTCATCGACGCCTATTGCCGGGTGCGGGAAACGGTTTCGGCGCCGGGCGGATGGGACGATGAAACGCCCTATATGGCGGTGCCAGAGATCCGCGATCTTTGCCTCTACAAACCGTTAGTCGACAAGCTCACCTCTCTGATCGGCGAAGAGATGGTGATGAATCTGAACCTGACCGGCTGGAAAACGACGCAGCGCGACTGGCATCAGGACGATTATCTCAACCCGGATGAGGTACGCGGCCGCTACGTGGCCTGCTGGTTTGCGCTGGATACGATCACGCCGGATTCCGGCCCGTTTCAGTTCGTGCCCGGCACACATAAATGGCCGCATATCAAGAAGAGCAAAATCCTCAATTTCGTGCCGGAAGCCGTGCGGCAGATGCGGACCTGGCCGATCCATTCCGAGCGGGTGCTGACGCCCTTTTTCGAGGAAGCGATCGCCCGGGAAAATCTCGAGAAGATCGACTTCACCGCCGAAAAGGGCGATGTGCTGATCTGGCATGCGCGCCTATTGCATCGCGGCACGGTAGCCAAGAATCCGGACCGGTTGCGCAAGGCGATCATCACCCATTACACGGCCCTGGATGCTATGAAGCATTATGGCGCCGTCGAGCGATGGGATACGGGCGGACTTTATTACGTCGAGCCATCCAAACGCGCCGCCGATCCGGCGCGCCTGGTCGAACCGGTGTAGCGGAGGCTTATGGTGATGCTCACCCGGCGCTCCGCTCTGTTGTCAGGATTGACGATAGCAGCGCTCGCGGGATGCTCGGGCCGGCGCGAAGCACCCGCCGGTCTGCTGAGGGTCGCCATCGCCAATCCTCCGGACTCACTGGATCCCGCGATCGGCCAATTTGCCGCCGCGGCCTTGCTCTACAAGCAGCTGTTCACGCCGCTGACGGATTACGCCGACACGCTCGAACTCGCGCCGGGACTGGCCGTAAGCTGGTACAGCCGCGAGGACGGACGGATCTGGCGGTTCCGGATGCGGGAGGGCTTGCGCTGGTCTGACGGTGCGCCGCTGACCGCCGAAGACGTCGTTTGGTCTGTGCAGCGGATCCTCGATCCGGCGACGGCCGGCGGCGAGCTTGGTGATTTCTACGCCGTCGAGAATGCGCTCGCTGTACTGGCGGGAGAGCTTCCACCCGCCGAGCTGGGCGTGTCCGCGCCGTCTCCGGACGTGGTCGAATTCCGGCTCACCCAACCGCTGGGCGTGTTTCCCTTACTGATGCGCGAATTCTATCCCTTTCCGCGGCATGTTATCGAAGCCCAGGGCAATGACTGGGTGCGGCCGGAGCATTTTGTGGGGTCGGGACCGTTTACGCTGACCGGCCGAGGCGCACTGTCTTTCGATCTTGTGCGTAATGACATGGCGATCCGTCCGGCCGCCGTGCCGGCTGTACGGGTCGAAGTTGTCGATGACGCTTCGACACGTGTCCGCATGTTCCGGGCGGGCGAGTTCGACCTAGTGGAACAGCCGCCGGCCATGCAGGTGCCGCTGCTGCGCGGCCAGCTGGGCGAGCGGATGCACAGTTTTCCGGCACCGAAATTCACTTATCTCAAGGTGAATGTCCGCCGTGTGCCGCTGGACAATATTGCCGTGAGACGCGCCATGTTCCTAGCGATCGACCGGCATTTCCTCGCGGCGCAGATCATGGGCGGCACGGCATCCGCAACGGAACGGATCATCCCGCCCGGCCGCGCCAGCGAAGCGGGTACGGCAGAGGCCCGGCAATTGTTGGACGCGGCCGGACTGGTGGGCCGCCAAGCACCGCGGATCGTTCTGCGCACGACGTCCGGCGAACGCGAACGGCTCGCGATCGCCATTGCCGACGATTGGAACCGGGCCGGGATCGAGACGGAGTTGCTGGCAACGGCACCGGTCGATCTTTATTCGGCGGTCGATGGCGGAGATTTCGACACCGCCTTGTCACATTTCAATCGCGGGCTGAAGATCGACCCAAACTTCATGATGGAACCGTTTACCGAGGGCGGATTCGCGGAAGATTCCGGTTGGTTCGAAACGCCGTCACCGCACACCGAGCGCTTCAACGAGCTGATCGGCACCGCCCGCCGACAGGTCGATCCGGCCGAAGGGACGCTTTATTACTCGCTCGCGGAACGCGGTCTTCTCTCGCAAAGCGTCGTCATTCCGCTCCTCCACGAGCAAGCGCACTGGCTCATTTCCGATAGAGTGGCGGGCCTCGTCGACGGTGTTCAGCCGCAACTCTGGCGGCAGCTGACCGTGCGATGATCGGTGAACTCGAAAAGCGCTGGCAGCACACCGCCGACACGCTGGCGGTCAGTCCCGAAATGTCGCGAGACCTGTTCGCTGAAATCGTAAAGCGGCACAGCGAGCGTCATCGGCACTATCACGGGCTGGCTCACCTCAAGGCGTTGTTTGATGTGTTGCAGCCGGTGTGGACGGAGCTCGTGGAGCCGGTGCGCATCGAACTCGCCATCTGGTATCACGACATCATCTACCGGCCATTGCGGTCTGACAATGAAGCCAAGAGCGCGGCGCTGGCCGAAAAGCGGCTGTCCGCCGCCGGAATAGCGCCCGATTTGATCGAACGCGTCGGTACGCTCATCCGGGCGACCGCACAGCACCAGAGCGGTGGCCGCGATCGTGACGACGCTTTTTTCCTCGATGCCGACTTCTCCATCCTGGGCGCGCCGGCGGACATCTATAATGCTTATCTGGCCGCGGTCCGGAAGGAGTATCGATTGGTGCCGGCCCCGATATTCCGGGCCGGCCGGACCAAGTTTTTGCGCCACGCGCTTGCCCAAGACCGCATTTTTCAGACTGGCTATTTCGAGGACACTTATGGCGCTCAGGCGCGCGATAACATGGTCCGCGAGCTGGCCGCCATCGAATAGCGGTTGCCCCCTCGCCAAGGACGCGAATCCGGTCTAAGACCGCCTCCTAGCACGACAACCGGACGCCAGATCGCCGCCGCCCTGCCCGGCGGTCTCTTTGCGCGCACAGAAAAACGGGACCGGCATGCCGAAGCGGACCGACATTGAAAGCATCCTGATCATTGGCGCGGGACCGATCATTATCGGCCAAGCCTGCGAGTTCGATTACTCCGGAGTACAGGCGGTCAAGGCGCTGAAGGAAGAGGGATTCCGGGTTATCCTTGTGAACTCCAACCCGGCGACGATCATGACCGATCCGGAGCTGGCGGACGCGACCTATATCGAGCCGATCACGCCGGAAATGGTCGAAAAAATCATTGCGCTTGAAAAGCCCGACGCGCTTCTGCCGACCATGGGCGGGCAAACGGCGCTCAATTGTGCGCTCGAGCTCGACAGACGCGGCGTTCTGGAACAGCACGGCGTCGAGATGATCGGCGCTAAGGCCGATGTGATCGACAAGGCGGAAGACCGCGAGCGCTTCCGCGAGGCGATGGACAAGATCGGACTGGAGAATCCGCGCGCCTTCGTGATCTCCTCGCCGAAAATCCGCGACGAGAACAATCGTATCATCGGTTACGATCGGGCCGCAGGTGTCATCAAGGCCTTGGAGGCGATCGAGCAGATCGGACTGCCGGCCATCATCCGGCCGGCTTTCACGCTGGGCGGCACGGGTGGCGGTGTGGCCTACAATCTCGATGAATACGAGACCATTGTCCGCGCCGGTATCGACGCCTCGCCAACCGGCCAGGTGCTGGTTGATGAAAGCCTTCTCGGCTGGAAGGAGTACGAGATGGAAGTGGTCCGCGACCGCGCGGACAATTGCATCATTATCTGCTCAATCGAAAACGTCGACCCGATGGGCGTGCATACTGGCGATAGTGTCACGGTCGCCCCTGCCCTGACGCTGACGGACAAGGAATACCAGCGTATGCGGACCGCATCGATCGCGGTGTTGCGCGAGATCGGTGTCGAAACCGGCGGGTCGAACGTGCAATTCGCGGTCAATCCAGCCGACGGCCGCATGGTGGTCATCGAAATGAATCCGCGCGTGTCGCGTTCGTCCGCGCTGGCATCGAAAGCCACCGGATTTCCGATCGCGCGCGTCGCCGCCAAGCTGGCGGTCGGCTATACGCTGGACGAGATCGGCAATGACATCACCGGTGGCGCGATCCCGGCGAGCTTCGAGCCGACGATCGATTATGTCGTCACCAAGATCCCGCGCTTCGCCTTCGAGAAATATCCCGGCGCCGAGAACATTCTCACCACTTCGATGAAATCGGTCGGCGAAGCCATGTCCATGGGCCGGACTTTCAAGGAATCAGTGCAGAAGGCGCTGCGGTCGCTCGAGACGGGGCTGTCCGGCTTCGACGAGATCGAGATTGAAGGGCTGGCCGAAGCGCCCGACGCCTATGCGCGCCGCGAAGCGATTTTCGCCGCCCTGTCGCGTCCGACCCCGGACCGGCTGCGGATCATCGCGCAAGCTTTCCGGGAGCGATTGACGATCGCGGAAGTGAACTCGGCCTGCGATTTCGAGCCCTGGTTCCTGCGCCAGATCGCCGAAATCGTCGCAACCGAGGACCGCATCCGCGCCAACGGTTTGCCGGATGACAAGAACGCCTTGCTCGCGTTGAAAGCCGACGGCTTCTCCGATGCACGGCTGGCCAGGCTGACCGGCCAGAGCGAGCCGGAAGTCCGCGCGAAACGCCGCAAGCTCGGGATCCGGCCGGTCTATAAACGGGTCGATACCTGCGCGGCCGAGTTCGAAGCCGTAACGCCCTACATGTATTCGACCTATGAGACAGGGCCGATGGGGGCGCCTGCGGACGATGAGGCTCAACCCACGAACCGCAAGAAAGCGATCATCCTGGGCGGCGGTCCGAACCGGATCGGCCAGGGCATTGAGTTTGACTATTGCTGCTGTCATGCCGCTTTTGCTTTCAAGGAAGAAGGCATCGAATCGATCATGGTGAATTGCAATCCGGAGACGGTGTCGACGGATTACGACACCGCCGACCGGCTGTATTTCGAACCGTTGACGCTGGAAGACGTGCTCGAGCTGATCGAGACCGAACGTCAGGCGGGCGAGCTGCTCGGTGTCGTCGTCCAGTATGGCGGCCAGACCCCGTTGAAACTCGCGAACGATCTCGAAGCGGCCGGGGTGCCGATCCTCGGTACGGCGCCTGATGCCATCGATCTTGCCGAGGACCGGGAGCGCTTCAAGTCGCTCCTCGACAAGCTGGACCTGAAGCAGCCGCCGAACGAGATCGCGCGCTCGGAGGAGGAAGCGATGGCGGCTCTGGAACGCCTCGGCTTTCCGCTGGTGCTGCGCCCGTCTTATGTGCTGGGCGGCCGGGCGATGGAAATCGTGCGCGACCGCGAGGGGCTGGAGCGCTATCTGCGCGAGGCCGTCGTCGTGTCGGGATCGACGCCATTGCTGGTCGACCGCTATCTCGACAATGCCGAGGAGGTCGATGTTGATGTGATCTGTGACGGCGAGGACGTGTTCGTCGCCGGCATCATGGAGCATATCGAGGAAGCCGGTGTGCACTCGGGCGATTCGGCGTGCTCGCTGCCGCCATTCTCGCTGTCCAAGGAGATGATCGCCGAACTGGAGGCCGAGGCGGTAGCGTTGGCGAAAGCCATCGGCGTGAAGGGCCTGATGAATGTCCAGTTCGCGGTGAAAGACGGCACGATCTACGTGCTGGAGGTCAATCCGCGCGCTTCACGGACGGTTCCGTTCGTCGCCAAGGCGATCGGCGTTCCGGTGGCCAAGATCGCTGCCAAGGTCATGGCTGGCGTCAAGCTCGCAGCATTCGAACTCGAGAAGCCGGCTCCTAAACACGTCGCCGTGAAAGAGGCGGTGATGCCGTTCGCACGCTTCCCGGGCGTCGACCCCGTCTTGGGCCCCGAGATGCGGTCAACCGGCGAGGTGATGGGGATCGACACAACCTTCGAGTCGGCTTTTGCAAAATCGCAGCTGGCTGCGGGCGTTAACCTGCCGCGCAAGGGCGCGGTATTCATTTCGCTGAAGGAGACCGACAAGCCGCTGATGATCGAGCCGGCGCGGGCGTTCGCCAAGCTAGGTTTCGAAATTCTGGCGACCAAAGGCACGGCGAAAACGTTCGAAGCCGCGGGCATTCCGGTGCGCACAGTCAATAAGGTGTATGAAGGCCGGCCGCACATTGTGGACGATATCAAGAATGGCGACGTTCAGTTGATCGTGAATACCACCGAAGGCCGGTTGTCTCACAAAGACAGTTATTCGATCCGCCGAACCGCCCTCGAACTGAAAGTGCCCTGCTATACGACGGCATCGGCGGCGATCGCGGCGGTGCGATCACTTGAGAAGATTGATGATGGCGCGCTTGAACCGCGCGCATTGCAATCCTACTCTACCTGATCACCTGCCTGCAGATTGAACTGCGAAGTATCCGAACATGACGAAAATTCCGATGACCGCCGAAGGCTACAAAGCCCTCGACGAAGAAATGAAAAACCTCAAAACCGTCGAGCGTCCGGCTGTCATCCAGGCGATCGCGGAAGCTCGTGAGCACGGCGATTTGTCCGAAAACGCCGAGTATCATGCCGCGAAGGAACGTCAGGGCTGGATCGAAGGCCGCCTCGCCGAGATTGAGGACAAGCTAGCGCGCGCGCAGGTCATCGACGTCACCAAGCTGGACGGTGAAACGGTGAAGTTCGGTGCGACCGTCAAAGTGGTCGATGAAGATACCGACGCTGAGGCCGTCTACAAGATCGTCGGCGAGGACGAAGCCGATGTGAAAGCCGGCAAGATTTCGATCACCTCGCCGATCGCGCGGGCGATGATCAACAAGGAAGTCGGCGATGTCATCGAGGTCAATGCGCCGGGCGGCCTGAAATCCTACGAAATTCTCGAAGTCGAGTGGCTATAGCCCTCACGAAGGATTATCGAACGAAATCCGGTGGCGGATCGCGCCGCGGCACCTGAATCTCAGCGTTGGCGATGTGTGCGATCAGCGCATCCGCATACAGCGTCCGTATTGCGAGCAAGTCAAAATCAAGTGCTGCCACATCGTCGGTTGGCGCGTGGTAGTCCTCATTCAATCCGGCGAACAACATGACGGCGGGCACGCCTTGCTGCGCCAGCGCCCAGTGGTCGGACCGTGAATAGTAATTGGCTAGATCCCTTCCGGAATCGAGGCGGTTGTCCACGCTAATGTCCGGCAACGCATCGTCCACCTCTGCCACCCAGACCGGCAATGCATCCGAATGAACGCCGGTGCCCACGACATAGATATAATCGTCGTCGCGTCCCGGTTCACGGCGGCCAATACCATCCATATTGATGACAGCGGATATCCGGGCGGGGTCGAGCAGCTCGGCGTCGGCAAAGCCGAGAGCGCCGAGATTCCCGAATTCCTCGGCATCAAAAGCGGCGAACACAAGAGTGCGGTCGGGCGCATCGCCGGCCCCGGCCCGCGCGCTCCAGCTTTCCGCCAGCGCGAGCAGCGCTGCAGTGCCTGACGCATTGTCGTCCGCACCATTGTAGATTTCGCCGCCTCGCACTCCAAGATGGTCGTAGTGTGCGGCAACGACAACGAGTTCATCGGGAAAGACGTCCCCTTCAATCATGGCAACAATGTTGCGGGCTTCGAAGTCTCCCGAAATCCGTTCAATATTCAGTGTCACCCGGCGTACATCGCCAATTCGAGCGGCATCGTAATCGGCCCAAAGCTCCCGCGCGGTGTGTTCGGATATAAAGAAGGTCGGAATGACATCATTGTATTGGATTCCCCGAGGTCCGGCCTCAGGTTCGGTAATGGTGGTCTCCATGCCCTCGGGAAGAACGTAAACCATGGCGGATGCACCCGTCTGCGTCGCAATCGGCATAACGCGTGACGAACCGCCGGGCAGAATCGACGTGATGATGACATCGCCGGGACGTACGCCGGACAATTCTCCGGCAGACGCGGCGCCGGCAAAGCGGAACGCGGTCTCCACCGGGCCGTCCGTGCTGCGGAAGCCGAAAAAGCTGACATCCGAAAACGCGGTAATCCTGACGCCATTGGCTTCCAGCCAGATGTCGCCCGGCAAGTTACGGTTCAACGGCACCTCGTGCACGAATCCATCAAGTCCTGTAAGCGGCCGCAACCCGCCTGCAGCAAACTGCGCGGCGATGTAATCGCCGGCCCGCCGATTGGCGGCAGACCCGGTCACACGGCCTTCTAGACTGTCCGACGCAAGAAAGGACGCATGCCGACGCAGGATCTCGGCCCCGAATTCCGGCGGCTCAAGAGCTGCCTGCCCGGCACAAGCCAAAATTATCAATGACGCTGAAATCTGTGGCAGCATGACCCGTCCCCCGTGGCCGGATCATGCTCACAACCTGGCGGGCGGTACCGCTTAATTCGTGGTCAGAAAGACGTAACCCGCCGGCAAGGCCGCAGGGATGCCGGCCCTACGGCCCGCTTTGAGGGCTACCGAAGGCCGGGCAGATGGGCTTCCGGATCAAGGCGCTCGCCGTTGTGCCGGACTTCCACGTGAACATGCGGTCCGGTCGACCGGCCGGAAGACCCGACCCGTCCGATGCGCGCTCCGGCGGTGACGGTATCTCCCACGGCAACGTCGAAATCCTGCATGTGCGCATAGACGGTCTGCCAGCCTTCGCCATGGTCGATCGCGACCGTATTGCCCCACGCTTCATTGTCGTCAAATCCGTACGCAGCGTGCACGACGCGGCCGCCGGCGGGCGCGAGAATTGGCGTGCCGGGAGCGGCGGCAATGTCCGTTCCTCCATGGAAACGCGGCGAATCCGCTGGCCGCGACGGGCGCGGGCCATACTGGCTTGTCAGGCGGCCGCCAACGACGGGTTCACGAACGAAAGGTGCCGGTGCGTCTGGTGGACCGAAGCTCACCTCAGCCGGTTCGGCAATCTCCGGCGCCGGTGGCAGCGGCGGACGTTCGGCTTCGCCGAAAGGCAGGTTTTCAGGCGTGCGCGGCAGCGGCGCCGGCACCGGTTCACCGAAGGGCAGCTCGTCTGGCAGCTGCGCAAGTTCAGGTGCGGGCTGGGCCGACGGATGCGTTGGCGCGACCGGCTCGACTTGTTCGACACGCGGCAGCGGCGCATGGCGATCCGTCCAGGCGGCCTGAGCCACGGTAAAGGGGCAAAGGATTGCGGCACTGGCCGAGGCGAAGCAGATCGCACGGAACCGGGATTCGCCGGTGTCTGCAAAAATGGCATGGATGCGCATAGATCTGTGTCTCCTGTCTCTCGGTCCAAAGGCCGACGCGGCGGGCAATCCACGGCGCATCGAATCGATTAGTGTTTCCGCATAGGCTTTGCGCTGGCGGTTCCCCAGACGGTTCAGGACCGCGGCATCGCAGGCGAGTTCGCGGGCAGCGTTCAACTCGCGCTCAATCCATCGCAGCGGGAGATGAAACCAGCACAAGGTTTTCAGCGCCGTTCCCAGCAAGCGATCGCGTTCATCGCCGCGTTGAAAATGGATCTGCTCGTGGAGGAGCGCAAAGCGCAATGATCCGGGCTGATCGAGCAGGCTTTCCGGCAACAGCACCAATCCGTTCCAACCGGATAGGACCGGGCTCGCAATCTGTTTTGATATCCGGATCGGCGGCGTCTCAACCGATCCGAATGTAGCCAATAGGCGGCGCTCCGCCGGCTCCGGCATCCGGCTGCTGCTGACGAGGCGCTGTCGCCACACATGCCGGCGCACAGCCGCCAGCAATGCAACAGTCAATCCGGCGAAATACAGGATTAGCCAGACATTCGCATCGAGGCTTATCGCGGTCACAGCCGGATCCACAGTTGGAATCGGTTCGATATACGCACCCGATAGCACTGGATGGCTGGCCGCCGATGACGCCGCCGCCGGCAGTGACCGCTCGGGCAGCAGATAAATCATGGGCGATAGAAGAATCGGTACGAGACTCGCCCATCGCGCAATCCGCCAAGACGCGACGTCGCGCGGCTGCATCCGAAAGCGGCTCAGGATGGCCCAGATCAACCCGCCTGCGGCCAATGAAAGACCGGACCCCAGGAGAACGGCATTCAGAAAGCCGGTCATGATTCGCCATCCTTCTGATCCTGTGCTTCCAGCACGCGGCCTAGCTCCTCGGCTTCTTCCTCGGTGAAGAGCTTGCTGGAGGCAAAGGCGGAAGCCTGGATCGGGCCATCCAGATCGAGCGTGCCGACCGCAAAATCCCGTATCAGCCGCCCCATGAGGGCGACCTTGGCAACTCGTGCAGAAAACACCGCCAGACCGTGCGCGTCGCCGCGGTCGACCAACCCCTTTTCGGTCATCCGCAGCAAAAGCGTACGGGTCGTGGAGTACGACCAGCCGGTTGACGGCGAAAGTGCGTTCTGGACTTCCCGCGCGCTCTGCGCACCGGCGGACCAGAGGTGTTTCAGCACGGCGAGTTCGGATTGAGATGGAGAATTCGTCATGGGTGCCGTCACAATAATGCTACATTTGTAACGACGCTACGAGTGTAACATCACGATGTCAACGGTCTTGCTCCGCCAGGTCCTATCGGCCAGACCTAGCGCATGGACTTCACACCGGAAATCTGGGCTGTGGCGGACAACCGCCGCGGCGTCGAGAACCAGGCATTGGGCCTGGCCGAGGCTCTGGCCGTGCGTGCCGGAGGCGTTTGTCATCGCGCGCTCGTGCGTGATGATGGCTATGTCACGCTGCCGGACGCTGAAAATCCTTCGGTGTGGATTGGCTGCGGTCGCCCGGCGATCCGGATCGCCCGCCAGCATCGGAAAGCCTATCGCAAAGCCCGTTTCGTCTACGTCCAGGATCCGCGCGGCCATTACGATCTCTTCGATCTGATCGTCGCCCCGCAACACGACGGATTGCGGCGGCGCCATACGGTCGAAATGATCGGCTCGCCCAACCGGTTGAACGCCGCCAAGCTTGCCGAGGCGCGGCAGGCCTTCGCGGAGCGGATCGAGGCCCTGCCGTCGCCGCGAAACGCTGTGTTGATTGGCGGCCCGAACAAAAAACTGCGGATGGATGCGGCCGTCGTCGCCGCGACATTAGACCGGTGCCGGCTGCTGTTGCAGCGTGGCGAGGGCGTAATGATCACCACCTCGCGGCGCACGCCGGCACCCATGATGTCCGCGCTTCGCGAACTGGCCGCGGATAGCGTCTGCTGGCTGTATGATGGTGAAGGCGACAATCCCTATTTCGCCTTCCTGGCCGCCGCCGACCGCATCTTTGTCACAGAAGAATCAACGAACATGCTGACCGAGGCTGCCTTTACCGGAGCACCGGTTTTCAACCTGCCGCTGACAGGAAATCCCGGAAAGTTCCGACATTTGCATGCGGCGCTGGAGTCTCACGGGGCGTTGCGTCCGTTTCTCGGCCGTTTCGATCAATGGAGCTATCCGCCGCTTGACGAAACGGGCCGCATTGCGAGTCTGATGAAAGATCGATTCTTCCCGACTTGATGCCCCTCCACATTGCGCGTTCTGCGCACCTGCCTATATCGGGTCATCCAGCAATCTTGGAGCAGCAGAACAGCATGGCCGATTCCCGTCACAGCAAAGTCGTCATCATCGGATCGGGGGCAGCCGGATATACCGCCGCCATCTATGCCGCGCGCGCCATGCTAAAGCCAATGCTCATCGCCGGGCTGCAGCCCGGTGGACAGCTGACGATCACGACCGACGTCGAGAATTATCCGGGCTTCGCGGATGTTATCCAGGGGCCCTGGCTCATGGAGCAGATGAAGGCGCAGGCTGAACATGTCGGCACCGAAATTGTCGAGGACATTATCGTTGAGGCCGATCTGTCGCAGAAGCCCTTTACGCTGAAAGGCGACAGCGGCACGACCTATACGGCGGACAGCGTGATCATCGCCACAGGCGCGAGCGCCAAATGGCTGGGCCTCGAATCCGAGCAGAAATACCAGGGTTTTGGTGTGTCCGCCTGCGCAACGTGCGACGGATTTTTCTACCGAGACAAAGAGGTGTTCGTGATCGGCGGCGGCAATACAGCCGTCGAAGAGGCGCTATTCCTCACAAATTTCGCGAAGCAGGTCACATTGGTGCACCGCCGCGATGCCTTGCGCGCCGAAAAAGTGATGCAGGAGCGGTTATTCAAACACCCAAAGATCGATGTGATCTGGGACAGCGTGCTGGAAGAAATCACCGGCGAAGACAATCCGCCCGGCGTGACCGGCGTCCGCCTCAGGAATGTGAAGTCCGGCGAGATCAGCGAGCACAAAGCCGACGGCGTGTTTATCGCGATCGGCCATGCGCCCGCGACTGAATTATTTAGTGGGCAGCTCGAAACAAAGTCAGGCGGCTACCTCATGACCGCGCCCGATTCGACCGCGACCTCGATCCCCGGCGTTTTTGCGGCTGGCGATGTCACCGACGACGTTTTCCGCCAGGCCGTGACCGCCGCTGGCATGGGATGTATGGCGGCGCTCGAGGCGGAGCGATTCCTTGCCGAGCGAGAATAGGCTGGCCTTAGCCTTTCTTTGAATTAATTCGACTGCAACGGCAGATTTAATTCCGGCGGCCAAAAGTGCCGCCACCGGAATCAAGGGGACAAACATGTCGAGTTTCAGCCGGGCACTGGTTGCCCTCGCGGCCTTCAGCCTGTCATTCAGTGCACACGCCCAGGATGCCGAGCCATCCAGTTTTGGCATGCCGGCTCCGGAAGGCGGCGGCTATAGCTCAACGACGATCGATTATTCGACGTGGACGATGATGCTGTCGGAGATCGTTCTCAATGTGGGTCATTCCGACCGCCGCTCGCCGCGCGGCAACACGATCGCCACCGGCACGCGGGTCAGCACGGCGAACAACAGCCGGTTCCGGTATGAGGCGAACCGGGTGATCTATCATCTGGTCGAGGATTTTCATCTCGATGCGATCACCGAATACCGTCGCGAGCTGGAAGAATTGCCGGCGCGCGTGAATCTGACGCGGCTGCACCCCGATGAACAACTGGCCTATTGGCTGAACCTCTACACCGTTGCGGTGATCGAACAGGTCGGTCAGGTCTATCCGCAAGGCGACTTGCGCCGCGTGCGGGCGGCAGGCAGCGATTTGCAATTGCACGAAGCTCCGGCGGTCACGATCCTGGGCAACTCGCTTAGCCTGAACGACATCCAGTACAATATTGTCTACCGGTACTGGGACGATCCGCGCGTGATGTACGGCTTTTTTAATGGAACCATCGGTAGTCCGCGCGTCATGCGAGAAGCCTATGACCCCGATCGGGTCTGGCAGCAGCTCGAAGCCAATGGCCGGGAGTTCGTCAATTCCCTGCGCGGCGTTGACAATTCGCCGAGCCGGCTCACGGTCTCACGCCATTTTGAGCGGGCGGCGGACGATTTCTTCCCCAACTGGCCGACCGATCTCCGTGGCCATCTGCGCCGCTATGCCGGTGAGGATGTGATGGAGCTGTTGAACAGTGACATTCCGGTTCGCGCGACCAGCGATGAATGGGGCATTGCCGACATGACCAATGGATCGAATCGCTGCGGTGGCTCTATCAGCCAGACCCTGACCACCGGACGCGACGGCCGGACACGCGATTCCATGTTCTGTGGCGGGCTCCCCGATAACGCGCGGATCCTCCTTGAATATGTGATCGATCGCCGGATCCGCCAGTTCCAGAACGGCACACTCGGCGATGTCTATATTCGCGACCTTCCCGACCGCAACATTGTCATCGATCTCGATGAAGACGAGGAACAAACCGAGGAAGAAAACGTGTCCAATTAAGCTGCATACTGTCGGCGAGCTAAGGCGGCCCTGAGGGGCCGCCTTTTTTGTTGCGCCGCGCTTGTATGAACAGGCGGCCGCATGTCTAGTGTTACGGAATTCCGGGAGGAGCATAATGGACCATCGACAAATCCACGATTTCAGCGTCAACCCGATCGGCCTTGGCTGCATGGGTTTGTCGGCTTTCTACGGACCTCCAACCGAGCAGGCTGAAGCCATAAAGCTCTTGCATGCCGCTATCGAGCTCGGCGTCAATCACTTCGATACTGCCGAAATGTACGGCTTGGGCGCCAACGAGAAATTGCTCGGCGACGCTTTTGCGGACCGCCGCGACAAGGTGAGGATCGCCACAAAATTCGGTCCGAAGTTCATTTTCGACGATGCCGGCAAGCCAACCGGCACGACCGTTGACGGGACGCCGGAAAACATGCGGCGCGCGGTCGAAAATTCGCTCGCTTACCTGAAAACCGATGTGATCGATCTTTATTATCTGCATCGCGTCGATCCGAACGTCCCTATCGAGGAGACAGTGGGCGCGATGGGCGAGCTGGTCCGCGAGGGAAAGGTCCGGGCCCTCGGCCTGTCCGAAGCCTCAGCGGGCACCATCCGCCGCGCCCATGCCACACATCCGATTGCCGCTGTGCAAAGCGAGTATTCGATCTTTTCGCGCGACATTGAGGACGGTGTCCTGCCGGCGCTGGACGAGATCGGTGCAACGCTGGTCGCATACTCGCCGCTAGGCCGCGGCCTTCTGACGGGCGCCATGAGCCGCGACAACAAGCCGGGCGGTGACGGCGAGTATCGCCAGGCGGCGATGCAGCCACGCTTTGCCGATGGCGCCTATGAAGCCAATCTTGCGCTCGTGGAAGAAGTCGGTTCCGTAGCGGATCACCACCGCGCCACCCCGGGTCAGGTGGCACTCGCCTGGGTGCTGGGCCGGGGTGACAACATCGTCGCCATTCCGGGTACGACGAGGCTGAAGAATTTGAAGACCAATCTCGGTTCGGCGGACGTCGACCTCACGGACGATCAAATTGCCCGGCTTGATGCTTTGGCTGATCGCGTCCAGGGCGCGCGCTATAACGAAGCCGGAATGTCTGCCGTTAACCGGTGATCGTAGGGTGATGGACTGGGACAAGCTCAAATCGTTTCACGCCGCTGCCGAGGCGGGGTCTCTGACCGCAGCGGCCGACACGCTGGGTCTCTCGCAATCTGCACTGAGCCGGCAGATCACCGCGCTGGAAGACCAGCTGGGTATCAAGCTGTTCCATCGTCATGCACGCGGTCTCCTGCTGACCGAGCCGGGCAAGCTTCTGCATCGCGCCGCCCATGACATCGCCGCGAAAGTTGCCTTGGCCGAAGCGATGGTTGCGGATTCCCGCGACAAGCCGTCCGGCGATTTGCGGGTCACAGCTCCCACCGCGCTGGGCGCCATCTGGCTGGCGCCGCGACTGGCGGCATTCAATGCTGCCTATCCCGACATCCGGATCCGCCTGCTCCTCGATGATCATGAGATCGACATCGCCAATCTGCAGGCAGAATGCGCGATCCGTCCCTGGCCTTCGACGCAAAATGATCTGATCCAGCGCAAGTTGATGAAGGTGCCGCAGCACCTCTATGCCAGCCGGGCCTATTTGCAGAAACGCGGCACACCGCAGACGCCCGAAGATCTCGACGATCACGCCATCGTGCAATACGGCCCGCCCTCGATGGCGCCTATCCCCAATCTCGACTGGGTGACCCGCCTGGGCAGGCCGAAGGGTGCTGCGCCGCGCGAGGCCGTGATCGAAGCCAATACGATCAATGCGGTGATGAAGGCTGCCGAGGCCGGTCTCGGCATTGCCAGTCTTCCCGATTATGTCGCGCGCGAGAACGACAAGCTGGTCAGGATCCTGCCCGATATCGAGGGTCCAGTGTTTGAGGTCTATTTCGTCTATCCGGAAGAGTTGAGAGGCTCGAACCGAATAATCGTCTTCCGTGATTTCCTGATTTCGGAAGCAAAGAGCTGGTCAGCCTAAGCCGAGGAACACCTGGCCATTTCATCCTTGCGAATCTGCATAGCCGATATTCCCGATCGCCTCTGGTCGCTCAGGGACAACTCGACCATATAGCGTACCGAACGCAGCGATAGCTGCCCGTTCCCCCTTCTGAGTTTGCATACTGTCTCCTCCCCGACACTGTATGCACACTGCGCCGGGTTCCTTCTCCTCCCCTAGGGCCCGGCGCTTCTATCTTCACACATGTGAAAAGCCCCGGCCAATCGGCCGGGGCTCTTTTTTAGCTCGATTTCCGCAGAGCGATCAGCCGAGCGTCGACCGCAGCATCCACGCCATTTTTTCGTGTGCCGTCAATCGCGGCGTCAGCACGTCCGCCGTCGCATCATCGCCATGCCCTGCAGCGCTTTCCAGCGCGGCGCGAATGGTCGCCGCTACCTGTTCATGCCCAGCGAGCAGATCGGCGATCATGTCATTGGCATCCGACTTTTCCGCTTCGGAACGTATTTCCGCAAACTTGTCCATCGCAGCGTAGGACGACGGCGCTTTGACGCCGAGCGCGCGGACCCTTTCCGCGATCTCGTCGGTCGCGGTCCACATTTCATTGTATTGTGTTTCGAACAGCGTGTGCAGATCGTGGAAGCGCGGGCCGGTCACATTCCAATGGTAGGCGTGCGTTTTGAAATAAAGCGCGTAGGTGTCGGCAAGGACGCGGGTCACCGCCTCCGCCATCGTCTCGCGCTTGGCTTTATCCATTCCCGTCGATTGGGTCATGTCTGAACTCCTTGGGGCTTTGTGCTGCCACCGCTGATGGCAGCCACCGGTATATAAATCAAATAAATAATATACTTCTATGTCATAGCAAATAGCTATGACAAGCCGTCCGCCATTCGACGCAGTCTCTTTCCCGCCTCGATGAGCGCTACGTCGTCCGTCGCATAGGAAATCCGGAAACCCGGCGAGCCGCCAAAGGCCGCACCGGGCACTGCCGCGACTGCCTCTTCCTCGAGCAACGCGTTGCAAACGTCGACATCATTCTCAAGCTTGGCACCTTTGGCCGTGGCCCTGCCAATCCACGCCGCGCAGTCCGCAAAAATGTAGAATGCGCCTTCCGGGGTCGGCGCCGACAGGCCTTGGCACGCCGCAATGTCCTCCAGCATCTTGTCGCGGCGCCGCAGGAAAGCCGCATTCCGCTCCCCAAGAAAATCGAGTGGACCGTTGAGCGCGGCGACGGCCGCCCACTGGCTGATCGAACACGCATTGGACGTCGTTTGCGACATGACCTTTCGCATCGATGCGATCAACGCCTTGGGACCGCCGGCATAACCGATCCGCCAGCCGGTCATCGAAAAAGCCTTTGAAACGCCATTCGTCGTCAGCGTGCGGCCGTAGAGGTCCGGATTGACCTGCGCAACGGTCGAGAAAGTGAAGTCGCCATAGACAATGTGTTCGTACATGTCGTCGGTCATGATCATGACGTGCGGGTGCCGCATAAGCACGGCGGTCAAAGCTTGGATTTCGTCACGCGTATAGCCAGCGCCCGTGGGGTTTGACGGCGAGTTGAAGATCAGCCATTTCGTGCGCGGCGTTATAGCCTTTTCAAGCTGCTCGGCTGTGATCTTGAAGCCCGTCCCGATGCTTGCCGGAATTGGTCGGGGCTCGCCGCCGCACAGCCTGACCATTTCCGGATAGGAAACCCAATACGGTGCAGGAAACACGACTTCGTCGCCGGGATTCAACGTCGCAACGAGCGCATTGTAGATAATCGGTTTTCCACCTGGTGCCACCGAGATTTGTTCGGCGCTATAGTCGAGTTGGTTCTCGCGTTTGAACTTGTGGGCAATCGCGTCTTTAAGCTCGGGAATACCGTCCACGGGCGTGTACTTTGTCTTGCCCGCCCTGATGGCCTCGATCGCAGCCTGCTTGATATGGTCCGGCGTATCGAAATCCGGCTCTCCTGCGCCCAGAGAGATCACATCGACGCCCTTGTCGCGAAGCTCGCGGGCTTTCTGCGTCACCGCGAGAGTCGCAGATGGCTGTACCCGTGCGAGGGCGTCGGATTGCGTGAATGGCATGAATTCTCCCGGTTTCGAAGACAGCGGCGAACCTAGCCAAGGTGAGTCTGGAGGCCAAGCGGCTTGTCCCAGTTCCGCCATATTTGCCGTTACCTCGACATGTTTTCGTCCTTCGCGGGCCCGCTTTTCACTTCATGAAAAATCTGGACGCCAGCCAGGGGAGAGGGTCTATGGCAAAGCCGAAAGAAAACAATCCGGTCGCGATGGCCGGCCTGTTGCTGGCGGCCGGGGTTTTCGTCAGCACTCTCTATCTGAATTATCAGCACGCGCCGTCCCGCCTGAATCTCGCCGACAACCCGGACGGAACGCAGATGTTAGCGCCGACCAACACGGTCGCGCATGCGAGTGCAGAATAGATCGACCGCTAGACACGAGCCGGGCCGTGCCCGGCACCGAATTTTGCCGCTGCGCGCCGTAACATGAACCCGAATTAAGAACCGGTTTGCCGTGAGGGGCTCGCATGAGCGCCCGTTATCGGTTATCTGCGATTGTGGCGGGGTGGAGTATCGTAGCGGGGCAGGCATTTGCAGCTTCGAGCGTTCACCTTGACGCGGACAGATGTCCGCCATCGCCGCTGGCTTGCGGTTACGCTGACCCTCTTGGTCCATGGGTTGGTCGCACTCGGGGTGTTCTGTTTTCCTGCTGAGGAATTCCATCCGATTCGTCGCGTGACCGATATCGTACTGATCGCGCAGCCGGTCGTCATTCAGCCCGCACCCCTGCTAGAACCTATTCCGGACGGAGAACCAGATCTGGACGTTGCCGATACTCCGCCCGCCGCCGACGCGGAAGATCCGCCGGCTGTTACACGTCCGCCTTCCCCGGCCAGCCTGCCGCCTGTTTCGGCGCGCTCAGCCCCGGCGGACGCCGATGCGACCTCGACATCCGTCGACGCGTTCCCACTAAGCCCCGGCACCCGATCCGTGTTGCAGCGGCTTCAATGCCCGGGCGATCCCGAAACCTTCGCGCGAACTGGACTCTGTCCGCATGGCGCGCGCGCGAGCAGCCAGATGGCGGCGGCCGCACCCGCGGCATCGGATTATATCGGAATCGACACCGCCGCACTTCTGGCCGAGTTCGGCATCGCACCGCATGCGCTTTCCGGACAGCCGACGCTGGACAGCGGTACGCGCAACCGTGCCTTTTCGAATTCGGATTCGATCCGCGATGCCCTGCCGGCCAGCCGGCGGGATCCCGCTTTCGGCGATTGACGGCTGCGGTCGGTTGCGGAATGTGGCGGCATGAATCTTCTGTCCGATACCACCGCGCCGGTTCACCCCGCCCTGCTCGCCGCTCTGGCTGATGCCAACGAGGGCTACGCGCCGAGCTATGGTGCCGATCCGCTGACCGGCAGGCTAAAGGAACGGCTTGAAGACATATTCGCGACCGAGATTGCGCTGGTTTTGACGACCAGCGGAACGGCGTCGAATGCGCTGGCACTGTCGATTCTGTGTCCGCCGCACGGCATGATCCTGTGTCATGACGAAGCGCATATCCATCGTGATGAGCGTGGCGCGCCGGAGTTCTTCACCGGCGGCGGCAAGCTGCTGCCCCTGACCGGCGAGCATGCGAAGATCGATCCAAACAAACTGGCGGCGGCCCTGGCTGAATGGCCGCAGGATTTCGTGCACACGACGCCACCGCGGGCGCTGTCGATTTCGAACCTCAATGAGTCGGGATGCGCGTACAGCACCGCGGAGCTTCAGGCGCTGACCGGCCCGGCGCGGGAGAAACAGCTTGGCGTGCATTTTGACGGTGCGCGATTCGCCAATGCGCTGGTCTCGCTCGGCGAGACGCCGGCGGCGTTGAGCTGGCAGGCGGGCTGCGACGTGCTGTGCCTTGGCGCGACCAAAAACGGCGCGATCGGAGCCGAGGCGATCGTGCTGTTCGGCGAGGCGAGAGACCGGCTCGGCGAATTGCAGGCCCGGCAGAAACGGGCGGGTCACATGGGACCGAAAACGCGCTTCATTGCGGCGCAAATGCTGGCCTGGCTAGAGCACGATTTGTGGCTGGATCTGGCGCGCCAGGCGAATGGGGCGGCGGCGGAAATTGCCAGGCTGCTGACGGCGTCGGGCGGCGCGAAACTGGCCCATCCCGTTGATGGCAATGAGGTTTTTGTACGCCTCGATCCGGCGCTCGAACGCCGGCTGAAATCCGCAGGGGCGGGATTTTACGCCTGGCCGGACGGATCGGCGCGCTTTGTCGCGAGCTGGTCGACGCGCGAGGATGAACTCGCCGCGCTGGCCGCCGCCATCAACCGCTAGGCGGCGCCGAATTCGCGGTCGTCCTCGTCATCATCATATTGTTCATCGGTCGAGCGCCGCCAGGGGCCCTTATAGGCGCTGTCCTGCCGGCGGCGGCGGTCCGGTCCGAAATACCCCGGCGTCTTCACGAAGCGGCGCGGGCGCTCGACGAGCGAGACAATGCGTTCGAACAGGTCGATCGGGCGGACCGGCTTGGCCAGGTATTCATTGATGCCGGCATTGATGGCCTGGATCACGCGGGCGCGCTCGGAATGCGCAGTGACCATGATAATGGGCAGGTATTTGTTGGCGCTGCTGTCATCGCTGCGGACGCGGCGGGCCAGCTCCAGCCCGTCCATTTCCGCCAGGAAGAGATCCACGAGCAGGATGTCGGGATTGATCGAACCCAGATTCTGGAGCGCGGTTTCGGCATCGCGGCATTCGTGAATCGTGCGCACGCCAAAGCCCTGCAGAATGGTCCGCAGGATGGCCGACATGTGCGGGTTGTCCTCAACGATGAGGACACGGATACGATCAAAACTGCCCGCCATTTTCTTCTGCGGACCTGCCCCTAGATTGCTTCTGGTACCAGGGAACAAACTGCGCCGATTAGGCTTAACCAACAGTAACCCTTTTTCAGCGGTAACCGCAGGGCAGGAGGAATGATGATGAAGCGCGCGATGTTCGGACTTGTGACGGCCGCCTTGACGCTGGCCGGATGTGCCGCGCCGCGTGACCGGCTGGCCGGCGACGACGCCCCGCCGGTGGCAGAAAATGTCGATATCGATCAATACCTCGGTACCTGGTTCGAGATTGCGCGGGCGGATCATGGATTCGAGCGGAATTGTCATGGCGTGTCGGCCTATTACGAGCGGCGCGAGGACGGGATGATCCGCGTCATCAACCGCTGCTGGAAGGACGGGCTGGACGGCGAGCTGGATGTCGCCAATGGCCGGGCGCGGCTGGGTGACGATCCCGGCAATGCCAAGCTGGAAGTGAGCTTTTTCGGACCTTTCTTCGGGGATTACTGGATTCTGGACGTGGCGGAGGATTATTCCTGGGCCGTGGTTTCGGAGCCCGAAGGCCGCTATTTGTGGATCCTGGCGCGCGATCCGCAAATGGATGAGGCGACCCTTCAGGCGCGGCTGGATTTCCTGCAAGGTCTCGGTTTCGACACGGACGGGCTGATCTATCCCGACCAGTGGGAGAGCCGTGAGGCGGCGCTCCGAGCCGGCCTGCCGGAAAACGCCGTGGATTAAGCGGAACAAACTGGAAACTTCCGTTCGCACTCCCTATAGCTAGGGCATGGCAAGACTCACCGCAGATGACAGCGCCGTCCAGGACATGGGCCAGGCGGTTTTCAAGGCCGAACCGGTGGCGGGAACGCCCGCCGCCTGGGTGCCGCACCGGCCGGAGCGGCCGCAGAAATCGGAAGGCGGAATCCGCTTCCGCTGCGAGTCGGAATTTGCGCCGACCGGAGACCAGCCGGGTGCGATTGACGAGCTTGTCCACGGTCTCAATTCGGAGGAGCGCGACCAGGTTCTCCTCGGCGCGACCGGTACCGGCAAGACCTTTACAATGGCGAAAGTCATTGAAAGTGTTCAAAGACCGGCGCTGATCCTCGCCCCGAACAAGACGCTGGCGGCCCAGTTGTACGGCGAATTCAAGAGCTTCTTTCCCCACAATTCGGTCGAGTATTTCGTCTCCTACTACGACTACTACATGCCCGAGGCCTATGTGCCGCGGACCGACACCTATATCGAGAAGGAATCCTCCATCAATGAGGCGATCGACCGGATGCGCCACTCGGCGACGCGCTCCATTCTCGAGCGCGACGATGTGATCATCGTCGCCTCGGTGTCCTGCATTTACGGCATCGGTTCGGTCGAGACCTATACGGCGATGACCTTCGAGATCAAAACCGGCGAGACGATGGACCCGCGGGAGATCGCCAAACGCCTGGTGGCGCTGCAATACACGCGCAATGACGCGGCCTTTCAAAGGGGCACCTTCCGGCTCAAGGGCGATGTCCTCGAAATCTTCCCGGCGCATTATGACGACCGGGCCTGGCGCGTGGATTTCTTCGGCGACGAGATCGAGCGCATCACCGAGTTCGACCCGCTGACCGGCAAGCCGCAGGCCGAGCTCAACTCCGTAAAAATGTATGCCAATTCACACTATGTGACGCCGCGCCCGACGCTGCACCAGGCGATCTCGTCCATCAAGAAAGAGCTCAAAGTGCGCCTCAAATGGCTGGAGGAGAATGGCAAGCTCCTGGAAGCGCAACGCCTCGGCCAGCGCACCGAGTTCGATCTGGAAATGCTGGAAGCCACCGGCTCCTGCGCCGGCATCGAGAATTATTCGCGCTATCTGACCGGCCGCAAGCCGGGCGAGCCGCCGCCCACCCTGTTCGAATACCTGCCCGAGGACGCGCTGGTCTTCGTCGATGAAAGCCACCAGACCATTCCGCAACTCGGCGCCATGTATCGCGGCGACTATAATCGCAAGAAGACGCTGGCCGACCATGGCTTCCGCCTGCCCTCCTGCCTCGATAACCGCCCGCTGAAATTCGAGGAATGGGACCTCATGCGCCCGCAGACCATCTGCGTCTCGGCGACGCCGGGCGGCTGGGAGCTGGAGCGCACGGGCGGCGTCTTCACCGAACAGGTGATCCGCCCGACCGGCCTCATTGACCCTCCTGTGGAGGTCCGGCCGGTGTCGACAGACGGGGCGAGCCAGGTCGATGATGTCATCGACGAGGCGCGGCGCGTCGCGGAAAACGGCTATCGCACCCTCATCACCACGCTGACCAAGCGCATGGCCGAGGATCTCACCGAATACATGCACGAGCAGGGCCTGAAGGTCCGCTACATGCACTCCGATGTCGACACGGTAGAGCGGATCGAGCTGATCCGCGACCTCCGCCTCGGTGTCTACGACGTGCTGGTCGGGATCAACCTCCTGCGCGAGGGGCTGGATATCCCGGAATGCGGGCTGGTCGCGATCCTGGATGCCGACAAGGAAGGCTTTCTGCGCTCGGAAACCAGCCTGGTGCAGACGATTGGCCGCGCGGCGCGCAATGCGGACTCAAAGGTTATCCTCTATGCCGACCGCATCACCGGCTCGATGCAGCGGGCGATGGACGAGACCGACCGCCGGCGCGAGAAGCAGGTCGCGCACAATGAGGCGCACGGCATCACCCCGAAGACGATCACGCGCGGCATTTCCGACGTGCTCGAAGGCGTAATGGAGAAGACCGCGAAAGGGCGGAGCGCGAAGGCGCGGGATCGGAAGAATCGCCGCGACGGGCGTGTGGCGGAGGATCAGAAGGCCTTCGAGCCGAACAATCTCAAGGCGGTCATTGCCGATCTGGAGAAGCAGATGCGGGAGGCCGCGGCGAATCTGGAGTTTGAAACCGCCGCAGAGCTCCGAGATCAGATCAAGGAGCTCGAAGGCGAATAAGCGGTTTCATCCCGCCAAAGCGGCGGATGCCGCGAAGGCGGATAAAGAGGCTGCGCGGTGGAGCCTGTCGCCGCGAAAGCGTTGAAGGTGGATGAAGAGGCGGCCAGGATGAGGGATGAGATTCAGAGGCTGGAGGGGGAGTAGGCGGTTTCCTCGATGAAAAACTCTGTCTTAGCAACCGGCATATTCGCACGCCAAATGTATCTGCCTTTTTCGGCGTTCCTCTCGTATTGGTATATCCAAATAGGTGGGAATAACCGCTTGTCGTAGGCTCTACCTAAGTTGATGCAGACGCTTGAGGGAGCGGCAAGAACCATGTGTATGCGTTTCACACCAGTGGCATGGATGCGGCGCAAGTAAGCTGTAAATTCCTCGCAAATCTTCTGTTGGAACACGAGTGAACATTCTGGGTGACGCCCAAACTCACTTGCGACAATTTCAAGAGTTTGCATGCCGGCAAACTGCTCTTCGATCGCCGCTTTATCCACGGCATAAGATATCGAACAGGCAATTAATATTTCATCAGGAAGTGTGTTCGGCAACTCGCTGAAATAAAGATCTGGGCCGTCGTATACGGCGTTGGGAATTACCCACTTTTCGTTTATCCGGTCCCAATCCAAGACCGTTGTTCTACCATCGTCGTCAAGCTGTATACCTAGCGCAAATAATACCGGCACCGGCGCTAGTCCACCAAAATAGATCTCGATGTCGTTTTCGTCATATTGCTGTTTCCGACTGTCCAGATTCGAACGAAATTCTCTAACAGACTTTTGTATGAATGCGGGATTCAGAATTTCGCCGTCTTTTATCTTATCTGTTAAGTCAATCGTGAGCGCAGCAATGCGTGACTGTTGGCTTCTTGGAAAATATGACCGCAGGTCGGTCCAACTCGCCATACGCAGCCCCTTCACTTCAACCACGATCTTGATGTCTCGCATTTCGGCCGCCCTGCGCCAGAATACGCCAATCGCAATCATGAGAACGCCGACCAAAAAGGCTACCTCCCTCAAGTAAGGAAGCAGGTCGAAATCGATAACTGTGCTTAGAATCAGCTCGATGATTGAAGCGGATAAAGCTGCGACGCAAATCGCTAGTCCGCAACGAGATAAGATTGAGCTGGCACGAAAATAATCGGCAAGAAATCCGCTGGCTTTTTCGACAATCGAGGAAAGCAGACCCCTCATCTACTTCGCCACGGGCGCAATATTGAGTCTTTCTCGAATTGTTTCCGGCCCAACGCCGGAGCCGATCCATTCGCCAAAAAGGTGCCAATGCTCGTAATACATCAGCCACTCGGCCGCCCAAGGAATGATAGTGTCCGCAATGAACATACTGTCGTTCCACTCGTCGCCATCAGGGTCATACAGGCACATGGAGGAAAAATCAGGATTATCTGGGTCCAAATTAATGTGCGGGATGTCGATGAATGCCAAACCATCTCTTGGCCGCATTTTTGGCGACAGCATAATCACGTCCGGCCGATTAGAAGGTCGCCACTCAACACCCACCTTGTAGAGTTGTCCTTTTGGTCGGAGTTCACCTGCCCAGCAGAACATCGTTGGCCGGGATAAGACCAATTCAAATCCCGGCCAAAAACGCCGCATCCTAGCCTTCTGACTTAGAACGCTCCGCTGTGGGCTCATTTTCTTTTCCTGATCCCGACGTGGAAATTATGCTTCGGAATGTTGATCTGATCGGGTCCGCGAATTCCTATGGCGGGCATCACAAGCCCCGTGCCCAGCTGAACGCGCGTCGACTTATCTCCAGCACGATTGTCATACCGTGACTTGATTTCGTCGCGGACATGTTTGCCTACCCGCTCACCAAACAGCCGCTCGAGCGTATCAACCATTTTTTTGAGCTCGAGATGCGCAGCAATTGACAATTCTTCTGATAGGCGACGGCAGGCGCTTGCTAGCACCTCCATGTCACGGGCACTTTTAGGCCACCTGTCGGTGATTATATCAGGCTCATACGTCGGGTTGCTTTCGAATACGCGACGACCTGCCTTCAGCGCTGTCAGCAGACGACTTTCAATGTTCGAGGTTAAGGCCATAACATTCGTCAGCACGCTATCAGAGCTAACCGCTGACTCGCCAGAGACCTTTGCCAGATAAATTGACGGTGGACGCTTGAATTCCAGATCAGCGTAGTACCGATTTAAAAAGCGCTTCAGAAGCTTCAGTGCTATTGCCTGTGGTACATCTAGCCGCGCGGGAAGAAATTTCGGCAGATCATCTTGTTCCGCGTCAGCTAAAATATGAAAACTGCGCTCTGCTTCATCCTGCCGCAGTCGGTCCACCATTCCCTGGACTCGACGCTCCGCGATACCTTCTTCGAACGAAGCAGAAGGTTGGCCAAGTACGCTTCGATACCAAAGTGAAAACCCAAATGGATTTGCGGGGACCCGGCCGGAAATCCCATCGTCGGGCGAATGGTAAATTTCTCCAGCATGTTCTATGTGGATTGGCCCATTCCGGTCCAGCGGTGTCACATCCAGATGCATATAAGCAAATCGGACCTGAACGCATCGAGTGCATCGCTCCACCTCAACCGCTCCCGGAAAATTCTCCAGTGTCGAGTAGAGAAGGTCCAACACCTGGTCTTCAGTCCAGTCGCTCGGAAAGCTGCATTGTACAATGGCATCAACATCAAACCGATCGGTTTCGGCTCCATTGACTATCACTGTGCTCGTCGCCACCGAGCCTTGAGCATAAATACGAGCGTTGGGGCCATCCAGAAGATCCCGGAACGGACTAGTTTCGCGTTCCAAGACTTCCTTTAAGAGCCGGTAGCGATTTTCCGCCACCGATCGGTCATTATCGCTGGGTTCGAGATATGTTGCGACGCCTATTAATAGGTCGTCTAGCGCAGAATTTTGATCAGGCGGCATTAGCTCACCCTCCTTTCAATTTTGAAGGAGGACGGCTTGACCTGCTCTGCTTTTTCCGCGAAAGGTCACGGTGCGTATGCGCAATGCAGCTCAGCCGTTCTCCGGTTAGCTGGCGCATCCTTGAGCCGCTAGCGAGAGCCCAATTCTCGCTGGCGGCTTTTCCAATTCCGCGCCGAGCAACAAAAATCAACCTTGGGAGAACCGCGGTCAACACACCCACGATATAGTCGGGGAGACGCGCGTCAATACAATATATAGTCAGATTTACTGTTAATTCACGATTCTGTCCCCTCGGGAAGGCCGAATCAGCAGAGTTATCCACAGGTTTGCCTACAGCTCTTTCCACAGGTGACGTACCGCAACTAATCCACCCCTCCCCCACCCCGGTTAAACTCCGGGCCGGATGTCCGCCCTCGATGAGTTGAAAACCCGGGCCGAGCAGATGCGCCGTGAGGGCGCGTCGATGGCCGAGATTGCGCGCGCGGTTGGGCGCAGCGTCTCGACGATCCATGTCTGGGCGGCGCAGGGCGGCTGGCGGATCGCGGAGATTGAGGAGGAGGTTTTTCCTCCCCCGCCTGCGGGGGAGGGGGACCACGAAGTGGTGGAGGGGGCAATTGCCCCCCTCGTCCCTTCGGGACACTCCCCCCGTAAACGGGGGGAGAAAACAGACTGCGCGCCTATTTTAAACTCGTCATCCTCCGGCTCGACCGGAGGACCTCGCTCTCGCAGAGACCCTCCGATCAAGTCGGAGGGAAACGCGGTTCTTTTGGAGGCCGGAGATAACTCCCTTTCCCCCCTCGACGCGGCGCGGGCGCTGCAGCAGCGCGCGGCGTGGCTCGGTCAGGCGGGACAGATCCGGGCTGCCGAGGCCGCCGCGCGCCTGGCCGAGCGGATCTTGCGCACCGAAGCGGTGCTGATGCGCCTGGATGGTGCGAGCCCCTCCGCCGACCCGGACGCCGAGGCCAGGGCCAATGAAGAGGCGCATGCCGAGCTGAAGCGCCGGTTCGAGCGGTTCCGGATGATGCATCTGGAAGCACTGGACAAGGACCCGGGCTGGACGCCGGACCGGCGCGGAGCGTCGCAGGCGGAGAAATTTGTGTTTGCGCTGTGTCACGGCCAGCGGTTGGGCGGTGTCTGGCTGGAGCGCCAGACCTCGCTCCGGCCTGACGGATGGGGTGGGGCATGAGGTGGGTCGGGCCCTTAAGCTCGTCATGCCCCGGCTGGTCCGGGGCATCTCAATTGTCGCGGAGATCCCCAGATCCCCCGAACAAGTCGGGGGATGACGAAATTGGTTTCCTCCCCCGCCTGCGGGGGAGGGGGACCCCGAAGGGGTGGAGGGGGGAATCCCCCCCCCTCGCCGCTTCGCGGCACTCCCCCCGTGAACGGGGGGAGAAAACGCGCACAAATCGCCTTTCATCCCTTGCCGGGATTTTTTCGGCGCCGGGGTTTTCAGGTCAAGGGCGCGGACGCGCCGCTTTGCGGTTTCACCCTTGAGCTGACACCCCGGCGCGACAGATGGGCCGGCATGGCGTGTAAGGCGGGGCCTTGCATTCTATTCACTCGTCTCCCTCGGGCTTGACCGGAGGGTCTCGTTGTTCGGTGCTCTATGGTCGAGATCCTCCGGTTAAACCGGAGGAAGGCGGTTTTCGTTCTCCAAGACATTCCCTCCCCGTGAATGGCGGCGAGGGACATCGAAAAAGCACATCGATCCCCTCTCGGAACCCAATCCCAACTCATTCGTTGTCTTGCATGTGCCTCGCGCGGTGTGCCCGCCTCCCCCGAAACTGTCGGGTATGCCGCGCCTTTTTGAACCGTAACCAAAAGGGAGACACTCCCAATGAAACGCACCCTTCTTTTCACCGCCGCGAGCGCCATGATGATGTCCGGTACGGCCGCCCTGGCCCAGGACAGCGACACCGCGATCCGCCGTGAACTCGGCGTCGGCCGTGAAGACCCCGACTATCTGGCCGAGGGCTCTGTCGCCCCGACCACCGAAGAGGCCATCGATGTCCTGCACACCGAGGACTATGGCGATGAGACCCGCGTCGACATGGACGCCGGGACCGAGCTGGGCCCGAAGCCGGGCGTGCAGGAAGCCGGCTATACCACGACGACGGAAGCCCGGGTGATCACCTGGGAGGAAATGTTCAATTCGCGCCTGGAGCAGGCTTTCCACGCGATTGACGCCAATGACGATGCCATGATCTCGCGCCAGGAATGGGGCGACTGGCAGGCCGATGAAGGCTTCTACGCCGAACGCTTCGGCGAGTTCGACCGCAATGGCGACAGCTCCGTGACCTGGGACGAGTACAGCGGAGCGGCGATGTCGCTCTATGATGTCTCGGACCTGACGGATGAGTCGCGGACCGGGTAATTCCGGACGCGGTCGTTCCGAACGACCGAGCATGCTGAGCCCCTCTTCTGCGGCCATGGAAGGGGGGCTCTTCCTTTTTGCGGCTAGCGCGACCAGTCGTCGGCGGGGGGCGCGCCGTGCAGCGCTTCGGCGATGCGCGCGCGTGTGGCGGGCGAGGTCCCGTCCGGCAGCGCATCGGGCGCGAACCAGCCGGTCTCGGCGATTTCCTGGCCGGGCTCGGGATCGCATTGCGTCCAGTCTCGGACGATGAAGAGCGCGATGTGATCGCCGCGGAATTTGCGCTCATTGGTGTAGACGTGGAAGAGGTGGGGCCGCGCCGCGATCGCCACGCCGGCTTCCTCGCGCATTTCCTTTGCAATCGCCTGCCAGACCGTCTCGCCGCGCTCAACCCCGCCGCCCGGCAGATGCCAGCCAGCGATGTAGGTGTGGCGCACCAGCGCGATGCGGCCGGCCTCATCGAGCGCCAGGCCGCGCACGCCCAGCGTCAGGCCGCGTGACAAGCGCCAATAGGCCTGCACCAGCGGCCGGATCCGGGGTTCGAGGCGGGCGCGCCAACCGCTCATGCACACCTCAGGGAGGGACGCAGGCGGGCACAGTCCCGCCCTAGCGGCGCACGCCAAACCCGGCTAAAACGCCCCGCAGTTCGAACCCGTTCTTTGGAGACTTTCATGGCCGCCATCATCGCTCTCGGTCTCGCCTTCGGCATTTTCGCGCTTCTCAACCTCATCGAATACAAGCGCCTCGACTAGTCCCTGACGCAGCCGGATCATAGGTGCCGATGATGTTGGGTGTCGCCGAATCCCTGCCGCTGGCCGCCGGGTTCATCCTGGCCGGCATCGTGATATTGCTGTTTGGCGGCGACTTGCTGATCCGCGGGGCCGCTGCGCTGGCGCGGCGCGCGAAACTGCCGCCGCTGCTGGTCGGTCTCACCATTGTCGCCTTCGGCACCTCGGCGCCGGAGCTGGTGGTCTCGATCGATGCCGCCCTGTCGGGCGCGCCGGGCCTGGCGCTCGGCAATATTGTCGGCTCCAACATCGCCAATGTGCTGTTCGTGCTGGGCCTGCCGGCCCTGGTCGGCGTCATCGGGGCGCAGGCGCCGGGCGTGCGCCGCAATGCGCTGTTCGCGCTGGCGGCCGGGATTGCGCTGGTCATCGTCAGCCGCGACGGCGCGATCTCGCTCGCCGAGGGCGGGCTGTTGTTCGCGCTGATCTTCGTGTTCGTCGGCCTGCTGGCGTTCTCGGCAATGCGCGCGCGCGACGATGATCCGCTGCTCGCCGAAGTCGCCGAGCTGGAAGAAGCGGCGGGCAAGGGCTCCCTGCCGATGACGCTCGCGGCGCTGGTGGTCGGCATCGTGCTGTTGCCGGCCGGCGCGCACATGATTGTCTTGGGCGGCACGGCGGCTGCGGGCCTTCTGGGCGTGTCCGACGCCGTCATCGGGCTGACGGCGCTGGCGATCGGCACCTCGCTGCCGGAATTTGCCACCGTGGTGGTCGCGGTGATGCGGCGCCAGGCGGATCTCGCCATCGGCAATGTCCTGGGCTCGAACGTGTTCAACGTATTCGCCGTGGGTGGCGCCGCCGGGCTGGCGGCCGGGGCTGCCGGCGTGCCGCTGCCGGTGCCGGACCAGTTCATGCGCTTCGATTTCTGGGTCATGCTCGGCGCCAGCGCGCTGCTGACGCTGTGGATTTTCGCGGGCCGCAATGTCGGACGGCTGGCCGGTGTGCTTTTCTTCGGCGGCTATGTTGCGTATATCGCGGCGCTTTGGTGGTTGAATCCCATCACCTTCTAGACCCGCAGGACCGATGACCGCTGCCCGCCTGGAAATCACGAAGGACTTCACCTTCGAGGCCGCGCATTATTTCACGCACGAGGCCGAGGACCATCCGTTCGCGCGGGTGCACGGGCATTCCTTTGCCGGCTCGGTGACGCTGGCGGGCGAACCCAATGACAAGGGCTGGATCAAGGATACCTGGAAGATCGAGCAGATCGTCCGGGTCGAGGTCGACAAGCTGGACCATCACCTGCTGAACGAGGTCGAAGGGCTTGAAAAGCCGTCTCTGGAAAATATCTGCGCCTGGCTGTTCGACCGGCTGGCGCCGAAACTGCCGGGGCTGGTCGCGGTCGAGGTCGGCCGGCCGAGCTGCGGCGAACGGGCGGTGCTAAGACGGGGTTAGGCGCCGGCCGAGACGGCTCTTGGTGACCGCCATCGTCAGCGCGCAGGCCCTTCGGCCCGGCAAAACCGCCGCTTCGAAACGGGTCCGCGATTGCCCTCGGTCGCGATACGTTGGAGAACACCCAGAATGTTCGACGCGTTTTCGACCATCGCCTACGCCCTTGCGGCCGGATCCATCGGCTTTGCGCTCGTTCTGGCTCTCACCAGCCCGGGCCGGCGCCGTGACCAGATTGTCTTCTTTTCAATCGCCCTGTTGGCCTTGCTGGTTCATGTTCTGGGCCAGCTCCTGGTGATCTCCGGCATCTACCGCTATGCGCCGCACCTTGTGGGGGCTGACCTGTCGATCAAAATGGCCCTGGGTCCGGCAGTCTATTTCTATACTCGCGCGCTGATCTCCGCCCAAAAACCCGGCTTTGGCGGGCTTGACTGGCTGGCCTTTCTGGGTCCGGTGCTGGTCATACTGGTCAGCCTGCCCTTTGCGGGCCTGAGCGCCGCTGAGAAACTCGCCCTCGTGGATCCGGCCACGCGAAATCCGGACCATTACCGGATCGCGGTTTTCACCTGCACCGCATCGCTCTTTCTGTTTGTCTCATTCACGGCGGCCTATCTTGTTGCAGCCCTGAGACTTCAAATGCGCCACAGGCGCGTGATGATGAATCAGTTCGCAAACATCGAGCGCAAATCTCTCGATTGGCTGCGCGCCATTCTCTATATCTTTGCCGGGGCCTGGTTGTTTTTCACCCTCAAGCAAGCACTCTGGCTGTCAGGCCATTCCCTTCCCGCCTTCAATATTGCCCTGGCCAGCATTGAATCGCTGGCCATCGCGGCTTTCGCCTTTCTTGGTTTACGCCAGCCGGAATTGCTGTTCGACCAGGCTTCAAATACCCCTACGGCAAAGCGCCGTCCGATCCTGACCGATGAACGCATGGCCCGAACGGCGGCTAAACTGCGAGGCGCCCTGAACACCGACAGGCTCTTTGCCGATAGCGATCTGTCCTTGCGCAAATTGTCCGACAAAACCGGCGTGACCAAGAACCATATTTCCGAAACACTCTCCCAGCATCTGGGCATGAATTTCTTCGACTTTGTGAACGGCCACCGGGCTGCGGAAGCCAAGCGCTTGCTCGCAGATACAGAGATGAGCGTTCTCGACGTCAGCCTCGAGGTCGGATTCAATTCCCGGTCAACCTTCAACGCCGCCTTCAAGAAACGGGTCGGCCTGCCGCCAAGCGCTTATCGCGAGCAGGCCAAGGCGGACCGGCAATCGACTGCGGCAGACCCCGCGAACCAGATCCTGACGGCGTCCGAATAGCCCCATCCGGACGACACACAGACTCTTTTCGGGCCATGCGGACGGACCGGCCTCAAGACCGGTCTAAAAAACTCTGCGTGTTCGGAAAGGGACGTCTCACCATGACCACGATCCGCCAAACTGACAAGTCGGTCGGCCGGATGGCCCGGCTGGCCGGGTTATCCTATGTGATTTACAGCGCTGCGGGCGTCTATATCACTTTTGGAGCGGTGCCCTCGCTGCGCGCGCTCTCCGAGGCTGGCGCGGCATCACACTCACTCGAATTCATGTTTCGGACCGGGCTTCTCGCCGAGGCGGTGCTGTATACCTTCGTGGTTGTTTCCGCAGCCGCCATGTATGCCGTTCTAAGAACGGTCAGCCGCGGAACGGCTCTTGTCGCCGCTTTCTGCCGTTTGATCGAGGGCGCCATGGGCGCGACATTCATTGTGTTCAAATACGCCGCTTTTGCCGCCGCGGTGAATCCGGACCTGACAGCGGGTTTCTCGGACGAACAAAGTGCCTCGCTGGTGATGCTTCTGCGGGATACCTATAGTTCGGCACTTTACGTCCTGCTCATCCCGATGGCGGTCGGCGGCATTCTCTTTTTCGCGCTGTTTTTCCGGTCCCGCTATATTCCGCGCTGGCTGGCCGCGTGGGGTGTGATCACCTATTCGGTGATTGGCACGCTTGCGGCGGCGGTCCTGCTGTTTCCGGACCTGGCCCAGCACGTCATGTACTTCTTCCTTCCCGGTGCCTTGTTTGAATGGGTCGCTGCGCTCTGGCTGCTCTTTGCCGGAATCAACACGAAAAAGTGGGCGGGAAGATCTCCGGCGGCCGTCTAGACCGCCTCCGCCCGGCAAGCTGATCAAGGGCCGGTCGCCATGAAGAGCGGCCGGCCGAGCGCGATGAAGCGAGCGGGCGGTGCTGCGGCGGGATTAGGTCTGGCCTGACTGCTCGAGTTTTTCGCCGTCAAAAACTGCTGTGCCTGACTTTGTCAGCCTTTCGACTAATTTGCATTCCGGCACGCTTTTCCTCGAGCACTCATCGAGCAGTGCCGCCAGGGCATGTTCAAGGTCCCGTAACTCGGCAACTTTCTTCTGCACAGATGTGAGGTGTTTTTCTGCAATCTCGGCAACACTGCGGCACGTCATGCCAGATCCGGATGTTCCATCGAGCAACGACCGTATATCGGAGACAGAAAAACCCAGCTTCCGCAGCTTGGAAATGAATGACAACCTTGAAAGCTCGGTTTCACCATAACGCCGATACCCAGACCGGTCGCGCAATGGCGAAGCCAGCAATCCGATCTTCTCGTAATATCTGACTGTTTCCGGATGAACGCCGGCGGCATCTGCGGCCTCGGATCGTAATAGTGCAGACAATGGCCGCGCGGAATTACCGGTTTGCATGACAAACTCCTTGCACCTGTAGTCGCTACAGGGTGTAGCAGTTTGGCATGCAGTCCACGAGCCAGAAATCGCGCCTCTCATTTCCCTTGCTGTCGGGCGGTAGTGCCATCGGCGGATTTTTTGCCTTCATCGGAGCGTCATGCTGCGTGGTTCCGATTCTGCTGGTTCATTTGGGCGTCGCGTCCGGACTGGTCGCGAAATTGGGCTGGTTTGCCAGATGGCAGCCGATTTTCCTTGTTACAGCCGTCGTGCTGCTCGCGATCTCCCTTGTACTGGCGCTGAGCCAGGGCAGGCGATCGCGCTTGTTCTGGACGCTCTGGTCGGTTGCAGCCGTCTTTGTCCTGGCATCCATGCTGCTGCCGCTATTCGAATTTGAACTGCAACGTTTCTTGCTCGATTGGACCCGCCAATGAGGCGGATCGCGTCATCCCAAGGCGACACGTTCCTCGACAGCGGATCAATTAAACCGCCTGGACCCATCGGCCGCTTGGCGCGACTGAGCTTCGGAATTGGGTCCTTGTATCTGGTGGTTCAAGTGATTGGCGTTTCGAACGCCCGCGCCTTGCTGAACCCGACCGTGATCGCCTTTTCGCTGTTCGCGGTCTACCTCGTGGGATACGTCGTCAACATCGGCACCGGCCTGCGGCTCGGCGCGTCACCGAGGATTGTCGCCGTCGTCGGCCTTGCACTTGCGGGCATGATGGGTTGGGCGATGGACGGAATCTTGACATCAGATGTTCTGTGGCGAGCGATCCGCTGGTTCATGATCTATGTCTACGGTCATCTCGGCGTTTCGTTTGTCCTCGCCGCAGCTTTTGCGACGCCGGGATGTGAAATGCGGTCGATACCGATCCTGATCGGCCGACTCACCGGCAAGCCGCCGCGTGATCATCATTGCCCGGGGCCGATTGACGCCATTGACCGTTGGGAAGCGGAGCAAAGCGAAATTGGGTAACGTCGTTCTTCAGTCGACCCTGACGTGCCCGGTCTGCAGTGCAGTCCAAGAAGATGTCGGCATGCCGACCGATGCCTGCCAGATTTTATGGGACTGCCCGGACTGCGGTGCGATCATCAAGCCAGAGCGAGGCGACTGCTGTGTATTCTGTTCCTATGGAACCGTCCCATGCCCGCCCATCCAGACCGGGTCGGGTTGCTGACCATTCTGTAATGGGAATACCGCTGGGCACTTATCCCGCCGCGCCGCGTCGCAGGCCGAGATCGGCCGCCCGAGCTGTGGCGGGCGGGCGATGCTGAGGCCGGGGTTAGGGCGTGGACCTGCCGTTTGGTCCCGATGGCGCTAATGCTTCGGATTCCAGGGGCTCAATGCCGGACACATCAATCTCCTTGGCTGCCATCGCCATATCGTAATTGGTCTGCATGTTCATCCAGTACGCTGCCGTGGTATTGAAGGCCCGCGCCAGCCGGAGTGCCGTATCCGGCGTTACACCCGTCACACCCTTCACCAGTCGCTCGATCCGCGTGCGCGGCACGTTCAGCCGGCGCGCAAAGGCGATGGCGCTCATCCCCAGGGGGTCGAGGTAAAGTTCCTTGAGAACGGCCCCCGGATGCATTGGTGCTTCAAGCAGGCTCATGACAGTTTCCTTCAGTGATAATCGACGATCTCGACCTCGGCGGGCCCACTGGGTATCCAAACAAAACAAATCCGCCATTGACGATTGATGCGGATGGAATATTGCCCGGCCCGGTCACCTTTGAGCTCTTCAAGATGATTGCCCGGCGGAAACCGCAAATCCTCCACGACAACCGCCGCATCCAGCGCGGTCAGCATGGCTCGAGTCCGCCTCACCAAATCACCGGGAAAACCTTTTCCATACAAACCCTTTACGGCATTGGCAGCACGCTTGCCCCGGGTGCTCTGGATCATGACAAGAACGTATCAATTTGTGATACATGCGTCAAGGCGTGATACATCACGAATGTCTTGGTTCGAACGGTTGGCGCCGCACCTGTCGAGCCTCGTCGCCGTCTAGATCTGCCCGCCGAGCTGCGGCGAGCGTGCAGTGCTGCGAAAGCGCAAATTCGACCAAACGAAAGTCACCAGATTGACTTAGTCACACGAAACTTGTATGTTCTTGTTTTGTTCTCTTTACCAAGATTCAACCTATGCTACAGCAAAAAGGGAGAAATAGTGATTGGGGCGGTTTTATGCCGACATTGCTCACCAATGAAGATATTCGAGGTGCGATCGAGAATCAGTCATTCATCAAAAATGGTCGAAAAGGCGCAATTGATGGCGTCAAATATGACTTCCACCTTGGAAACAAAATTCTTAAGTCGGAATACAACCGGCCGGTAAACATCGACAGACTAAGCGAGGCAGAAAAATCGTCGTTGGTTGTTGACCCCGGCGAAGTTGTTTTTGTTTTAACAGAAGAGCGTATTGAGCTTCCAAATGACGTAATGGCTGTTTTAACGCCAAAACGTAAGCTTGCTCATACGGGAATCATGATTTTGGGTGGTCTTTCGGTCGACCCGCTGTATGAAGGCAAGTTATGGATAGGCTTGTATAATTTCTCGTCCACTCCATTCCCGATTATTCCTGGACGCAAGCTTATTGCGGCGATGTTTTATAAGCTATCGGAAGAAGAAGCTGCCAATATAGATAAGCCGCACTCACAAGGTGGCGATGAATTTCCTGACGAGCTTGTCGATCTAATAAAAAAATACAAGCCGATAGAAGTCAGATCAATTCAAAACGATCTAAATAAAACAATAGAACGACTGTCGGTATTGGAAGACAAAATAAATAAAGATAGTGAATGGATGGATAAATTTAAAAGTGGGCTGGAAGCCCACAATGCCCAAATTGATCGGATACTACAAACTATTGAGAAAGAGCAACAAGCAAGAGAATCTGGAGATGAAAAACTCTCAGGTCAAATTGATGGATTGCGTAATATGTTCGCGAATATTCGACCGATTTTGATAGTCGGCGGCATTGTAATCACAGCCAGTATTACAGCAATTATTACGATAGTTTTGCAAAACTGGTTGGGGACCCCTTCCCCCTAAACCTGCGGCGCGTTCTCCCAGCGGCCGCCGGCATCGGCGTATTCCTGCGTGCCCTTGTGAATGACAACATCGCCGTCGACGATGCCGCGGGCGGGAATGTCGTCCAGGTCCTTGATGCGCTCATAAATCGGCGCGAAATCCTGGCCGGCCGTGTCGTCCAGCAATTGCTGGAAATCGTCGATCACGAAATAGGTCTGCTGGAAATCGTCATAGCGGTATTGCGTGCGCATGATGCGCTCGATGTCGAAGCCGATGCGGTTCGGGGAACGGCCTTCCAACGAGAACACGCTCTCGGCAAAGGACGAGACGATGCCGGCCCCATAAATCTTGAGCTCGTCGGCCTGTTTGATGAGGCCGAATTCCACCGTGTACCAGTAGAGCCGGGTGATGTTTTCCAGCGTGCCGAATTTCAGCGCGCGAAGGCCGCCCCGGCCATAGGCCGCCATGTAGTCGCCGAAGACCGGCAGACCGAGCAGCGGAGCGTGGCCGAACACATCATGGAAGATGTCGGGTTCCTGCAGATAGTCGATCTCGTGCGGCTTGCGGATGAAACGGCCGACCGGGAATTGCCGGTTGGCGAGATGGGTGAAGAAGGGCTCGTCCGGAATCAGGCCGGGCACGGTGACCAGCTTCCAGCCGGTAAGGGCTTCGAGCTTCGGATTAACCTCGCGGAAGTCGGGAATCTTGGAATTGTCGAGGCCGAGCGCGTCGAGACCCTCGTAGAATTCCTTTACGGCGCGATTGCCGAGCATTCCGGTCTGCCGGTCGTAGAGCTTGGCCCACATGGCGTGCTCTTCCTCGGTGTATTCGTCCCAGCACTGGTCGATCGTGTAATCGTCGCGCACCTGGCCCGCTTCGACCTGGCGCTGCACAATCGGATCGGTTGTTGGGACGCGGAGCTCGACCATGGCAGCCTCAAACTGGTTACATTTGAAACTAAGTTACAGTGTTTGCGATAGCTGTCCATGACAGCCATCGCTTGAACCGGCGCTAAATCCCGCCTATCCACGCGAGCCCACAGGATTGCCGGAAAACACATGGCTGAAATCGACATCGAAATCACGTCTTTGCGTGTCCCGGTCTCGCTCGGTGTGCATGATTTCGAACGCAAGGCGCGGCAGGACGTCACCGTCGATTTGGTGTTGACGCTCGCAGCTGTCCCGGAAAACGATTCCATCCGCGAAACGGCGCATTATGACGAGGTGGCGCAGGCGGTGCAGGATACCGCCGATCTCAGGCACTATGATCTGATCGAAACGCTGGCGCTCGCCATCGCCGAACGCGTGAAAGCGTTTCCCGACGTCGTGCGGGTGGTCGCGGCCGTTCACAAGACGCCGCGTACGGTGGCCGCCGAACGCCTGTCAGCGCGTATCACGCTATAACCCCTCCACAGCCGATGAATTTATGGTAATGAAGGTCACCGCCATGGCCCAACAACCCTGGCGACCGAAGGAAGGGACATTCAATGCGTACACGACTTTTGCTGACCGCTGCCCTGCCGGCGCTGGCCTTGGTGGCCTGTTCTCCGGCCGATGAAGCGGCAGAAGACAATATGATGGAAGATGCCGAGACCAGCATGGAAGATGCCGCAACTGATGCGGAAGATTCCCTGGAGACTGCCGCAGAAGACGCGGAAGAAGGCATGGAAGAAGCCGCCCACGAGGCCGGCGACTTGATGAACGAGGCCGGCGAAGCGATCGAGAACGCCGCTGACGAAGCGGGTCAGATGGCCGAAGAAGCCGCGGAGAACGTCGAAGAGGCCGTCGAAGACGCTATGCAAGGCGAGGAAGGGGAGGGCGAAGGCGACGATAACGATCCGCCGGACCAATAAACCCTTCTGCTCTCAAGGATCAGCGCCGCCGTGTTCCGCACGGCGGCGTTTTTCTTAGCCGAAAGCGCGGTCGATTTTCGATTTCGGCGTCAATGCCCGCGTAAACAGCGATCCGACAATCGCGATAATGATCCGCGACAGGATGGTAAAGAACAGGAAGGCCAGTTGTTCATCGCCGAGGAAGAGGCGGACGAAATTATTGTACCGGTCCGGCAGACCGGTATGGGTCAGCCATTGCTCTACGAGCTCCGCGATGTCGAGGATGTAGTTGAGCATGGTGGGCCAATACAGGCCCAGCGCAACCAGCATGGCGGTTGCCATGATGAAAGCCAGAAACAGCGTTGCGCTGACCGATCCGATCCGTCCAAGCAAGAACATGTATTACCCTTTTTCCCCGTGCAGCCGCCAGCCTAGCACAAATCGGTCCGTTGCCCGCTAAAGATCGGCCTCGTCCAGCAGGGTAAGCGTGAAAGCGTTGCCGTAAATCTCTTTCGCCCGGTGCGCGAGCGTCATCAGGACATCGAAATCGGTCGGATCGGCGATGACCATGCAGCCGGCCGACCAGCGGTCGACCCGGCTGGAGCGGCGGGTGGCGCCGGCACGATGAATATTGATGCCGGCCGCATCGCTGAAAATCCTGGCGGGGTCGTAATCGACCCGGTCATCGCGATTATCGTCACGATAGACCAATAGCCGGGCCTCCGGGCGCTGGCACAGGGCCAGATAGCGGCCACGATGGCGGGAAATATGGTGCGACGACCGGTATTGTCCCGGGACTATAGCGGCAGTTCCGCGCGGATGTGCCGGCGCGATCAGATGGCTGCGGCCGGGGTCCGTCGTGCAGGCGAAAGCGTGGAAAACCCACGCGCCGTCCACCGCATCAACATAAGATACCGTCAGCCAGTCATCGAAGCGGTTTGCCGCGCCGTCGGCCGAGCGCACGGCGATGAGGTTGAGATCGAAACCGGCCGGATTGCTGAACAGGACATGGCGTTTGGCCGACATGGCTTGATGGATTGTGGCGCGGCGGGGCCGTTGCATGCCAATCTCCTTCCGGGACAGAAAAAACGGCCAGCGCTGAGGCTGGCCGTTTCATTATCCCTGAAGATGGATTGGTGCGGATTATTCAGCCGGAGGCGTCGGAGGGGTCGGCGCTTCGTGGCCGCGACCTTCAAGGATAGTAATCGTGATCATCTGTGCGTCGTCGGACCAGGCATCTGTCTGCCAGCTGCCGCCGACCGCGAGATCCTCATTCCAGGGCCCGCAATTCGTCTCCGCACCCGCATCTGCCGGCGGCGTGATGCACAATTGCTCGTCATAAGCCCAGGTGGCACCGGTCCGGCCGAGACTGTCGGAATAGGTGCCGTTGGCATCGAAATAAACGTCGAATCCCTCGCCGGCGTCGTTGAGAAGGATACGCACGGTGTTGCCGACGGCATTGTCCATGCCGTCCGCATAGGCGGCACCGCTGGCCGCGACACCAAGAATGGCGGCGGTTAATACCCACTTTTTCATCTGGAAAGTCCTTTGCGTCACTGCGGCCCCCCGGCGCGGTGAACGCAGTTAACCATGAGCCGCGGCCAATAAAAAGCCTCTGCCGGGAGCAAATTATGCTGCACTCGCGTAATTGGAGAATTCTCGCGCCCGCTTCGCTGTCACATTGACGCCGCATGAAAGGCGAAAGGAAGCCCGGTTCCGTCAGCTGACGTTCAGCCCGGAAATGGCAATAACCGGCTGTGCGCTCCCGGCTGCGGTGTCTTTGGGTCCGGGCTCTTTCCTACCTTCCCTCGCAGGGCGAGTACCGGCCCAGGGGCACCGCAGCTTCTCTCACCCCTCCTAGAAGCGGAAGAAACGGTGCGATCCGAACCGGGGGCGCACACTTTTTCTTTGATACTCGGGGACATCTGTCCCCTCGCTCCTCGCTGACGCTGCGGACGGGCGGTCGCCCTTGCCGAACCCGCACGGGTTCGGGGTGCCAGGCTCTTCACTCAAAAAAACCGTCTTCCTCCGGCTCGACCGGAGGATCTCGATGGAATGCGTTGTTTCCGTTGCGCGCGGCCCGGGCGCCCGAAAGAACTGCCGGCGCTGCGGGCCGTGCTCACATGAAACGCGCTCACGGCTGGGGCGTTGGCGAGTACGATTTCCCTCGTTATTGCGCTGTCGTGCCTCGCTGACGCTGCGGACGGGCGGTCGCCCTTTGGGGGCTTCATACATTTTCCCTCACCCTGATGGGGAGGGGAAAGCCAAGCCGACTACGCCTCACACTCCATGCCGGCCAGTCTTTCGCGCCGGGTTTTCGGCTCAAGGGTGAAACCGCGAAGCAGCGCATCCGCGCCCTTGACCTGAAAACCCGGCGCGAAAAAATCCCGGCAAGGCATGAAAGGCCGATTGTGTTCGAATTCTCCCCCCGTCTACGGGGGGAGTGGTCCGAAGGACCGAAGGGGGCATGCCCCCTCCACCACTTCGTGGTCCCCCTCCCCCGTGAACGGGGGAGGAAATCCTGTTGACGCTCGGATTCTACTCTCCGAACAGCCCCTATCACCGTCATCCCTGCGAAAGCAGGGACCCAGTTTCGTCATCCCATCCTGCAGGCCCTGCGCCAACCAGCCGCCTTCCTCACCGCCGCGCAGATTGTGCGCCGGTCTCCACTGCTTCAGCGCCGTTCTGGGTCCCTGCTTTCGCAGGGATGACGTCGGATATTCTTGTATCTTCAAAGACCTGCCGTGGACAATAACGTTGCCCGCGCGAGCAGACGTCAACTGCTTACGCAAAAGCACTACGCCAACGGCAGGCGCAGCGTGGCGCGCAGGCCGCCCAGCGGGCTGTCGGACAGCTCAACATCGCCGCCATGGCCGCGCGCCACATCGCGGGCGATCGCCAAGCCGAGGCCGACGCCCTCCCGGTTCATGTTGCGCGCCTCGTCCAGCCGGGCGAACGGCTTGAACGCTTCCTCGCGCTTGTCGGGCGATATGCCCGGCCCGTCATCGTCGACGATAATCTCGAGATGGCGCCTGCGCTTGCGCACGGAAATCTCGCATTTCGTTCCGTAGGCGCAGGCATTGGAGATCAGGTTCGCGATACCGCGCTTCAGGACTCCGGGACGGACATTCGCCATCAGCCCCGCGTCGGCGGACAAGGTTATGCCGGGGTCGGCGCGGCGTGCTGCTTCCACGGTTTCCGCGACCAGCGCCGAGACATCGGCCTCGACCGTTTCCTCGCTCACCTGGCCGCGGGCGAAGGCCAGGTATTCCTCAAGCATGTGTTCCATTTCGCCGACATCGCGGATGGCGTCCTCGCGCTCCTCGCTTTCCGGCATCAGGGCGAGCTGGAGTTTCAGGCGGGTGAGCGGGGTGCGCAGATCATGGCTGACGCCGGCCAGCATGGAGGTGCGCTGATCGAGATGACGGGTAATGCGCTGGCGCATATCGATGAAGGCGTGGGCGGCTTCGCGTACCTCGCGGGCGCCGGCCGGCTTGAATCCGGCCGCATCCTCGCCGCGCCCGAAACGGGTTGCGGCTTCCGCCAGGCGGCGGATCGGCTTGACCTGATTGCGGATGAAGACCACCGAGACGAGGCTCAACAATGCTGTCGCGCCGAACAGCCAGAGCAGGAAGATGTGACCGGTCGTGGCAAACACCCGCTCGCGCACGGCGATGAAGCGCAACACGCCGGTCCCGGTCTGGACGCGAATATCGACATAGGCGGGATAGCGCGTGGTATCGAACCAGACCTCATTGTCCATGGCCGCCGTCAAAGACCGGCGCAGGGTGCGATCAAGCGTGCGGAAAAAGGACGATCGCCGGGAGGTCGGCAAGCGCTCGCCTTCGCGGAAATCGACCGAGAGCTGCATGTTGCGGTAAGCCGCATCGGCGAGCGGCGCAAACGCCGTATCGTTCTCGCCCGTGGTCTCGAACAATTCCGTCATGATGGCGACATCGCCGGCGACGCCTTCGGACAGGCGGCTGGTCACCGTTTCCCAATGTTGTTCGAAAAACGCCCAGGCGATCAGCCCCTGCATGACAGCCACGGGCACCACGAAGATCAGCAGGGACCGGCCAAACAGGCTTTTCGGCAGATATCGTTTCAGCGGTCCCAATGCGCGCTCAGCCCTGATCCTCGAATATTGCTTCGGCGATCAGCTTGTATCCCTCACCGCGTATGGTCTGTAAATGAACCGGTTGGCGCGGATCGGCTTCCAGCTTGCGGCGCAGACGCGTCATCTGGACATCGACCGCCCGCTCGCCGCCACCTGTAAGCTCGCACAGATCGTATCGCGATACAGTCTCGCCGACCTCTTTCGCGAGCGCTTTCAGGAGCGTTTCCTCGCCGCCGGTCAGGCGCACCGGTTCGCCGCCATCGGTCAAAGCGCCGTTGGACATGTCGAACTGGAAGCGGCCGAAGCGGACTTTTTTGTGAACCGAGCCCGATGGCCGCGCCCGGCGCAGGATATTGTTGATCCGCAGCACCAGCTCCTCCGGCTCGAAGGGCTTGGGCAGGTAATCGTCGGCTCCCAGCGACAGGCCCCTGATGCGGTCTTCGGCCTCGCCGCGCGCGGTCAAGAGCAGGATCGGCGTATCGCGTTGCGTCCGCACCGCCTCGGTCAGCTGGAAACCGTCCATGCCCGGCATCATCACGTCCAGCACGATGAGATCGAAATCCATGGACCGCATCTTGGCCTGGGCTTTCGCGGCATCAGCGGCCGTGGTGATCCGGAATCCGCGCTGGGCCAGGAATTTCTTGATGAGTTCGCGAATGCGATTGTCGTCATCGACCACCAGGATGTGGATGTCCGATAGATCGTTCATGGGTCTCCTCACCGCAAATTGCGGCGGCATATAAGCCGTTTAGCACAGGATTGGCGGATCACTTATCCTGTCGAAGTCTTGCGGATCGCCCACAGATAGGTGAGCCCGGTGTAAAGGCTCAACGCCGCAGCGAGCCACAACATCCAGATCCAGACCTCCAGCGCCCAGGGCTGATTGCCGCCCGGCAGGATCGCCAGGGCAAAATACCAGCCGATGGCTCCCATCTCGAACGTTGTCTTGAACTTGGCCGCCATGGAGACCGCCAGCGGCACGCTTTCCTTATTGAGGCGCGAGAAGCGGACCAGCGTGATGATGACATCCCGGGCGATGATGGCTGCGATGGCATAGCTGGCGATCATCAGACCGGTCCAGATTCCCATCGCGATCAGAAATGAGGCGACAAAGACCTTGTCGGCGATCGGATCGATCAGCGCTCCGAAGGCGGAGACCTGATTGAATCGGCGCGCGATCCAACCGTCCAGAAAATCGCTCACGCCGCCGGCAATGAAAAAAGCGAGCGCATAGCTCCACCAGCGCGTCGCCTCGTCATTGGTCTCCGACATGAAGGCGGCCCACAGCATCAACGCACCGATCGGACCGGCGATCAGGCGGAAGACGGAGAGCACGGTCGGCAGGGTGAAGATCATTGCTGGAACCAGTCGTGAATGCGTTTCGCCATGGCGGCCGACACACCTTCCACGGCTTCAAGGTCTGCGAGCGCCGCCCGCTCGACCGCCTTGGCGGAACCGAAATGGGCGAGCAATGCCTTCTTCCGGGATGGCCCAATACCGGGGATGGAATCAAGCGGATTATCGCGCAAAGCCTTCTGCCGTTTGGCGCGGTGGCCGCCAATGGCAAAGCGGTGGGCCTCGTCGCGGAGCCGCTGGAGATAATAGAGCACCGGATCATTCATCGGCAGTTTGAAGGGCGGTTTGCCCGGCATGTAGAAGGCTTCGCGGCCGGCATCGCGCTCGGGTCCTTTGGCAATCGCTGCGATCGGAATGTCCGTTAGCCCGAGTTCCTCCATCACCTCCAGAGCAACGGAAAGCTGGCCCTTGCCGCCATCAATGAGGACGAGACCAGGCACTGGTGCGCCTTCCTCCTTCTCCTTCAGGAGGCGCGCGAAGCGGCGGCGCAACATGGCGGCCATCATGCCGTAATCGTCATTCGTCGCGGCATCATCGCCCTTCATGTTGAAGCGGCGGTAATGGGTTTTCGAAAACCCCTCCGGCCCGGCGACAATCATCGCGCCCAGGGCGTTGGAGCCCTGGATATGCGAGTTGTCGTAAACCTCGATCCGGTCGGGCGGCTCGTCGAGACCGAAGACCTTCGCGACGCCATTGAGGAGCTTGGCCTGGGTCGCGCTTTCCGACAGCCGGCGGCCAAGCGCTTCGCGCGCATTCGTCCGGGTGCGGTCGACGAGTTTGCGCTTCTGACCCCGCTGCGGGGTGATGACGCCGACCTTGCGGCCGGCCCGCAGGGTCAGGGCTTCGCTGATCAGTTCCGCTTCCTCAACGCTATGCGAGGTCATAATCAGCGCCGGCGCCGGACGGTCATCGTAGAATTGCGCCAGGAAGGCCGAGAGGATTTCCGACGGCTCGGCCTCGGCTTCGTGCTTGGGGAAGAAGGATTGGTTCCCCCAGTTCTGACCGGCGCGATAGAAAAAGACCTGCACACAGGACTTCCCGCCTTCGCGGGCGAGCGCGACGATATCGGCTTCCTCGACGCCTTCGGGATTGATGCCCTGATCGGTGGTCACCGCCGCAATGGCGCGGATCCGGTCGCGGAGGCGCGCGGCGCGCTCGAAATCCAGCGCTTCCGAGGCGTCGGCCATCTGCCCGCTCAACTCTTCGCGCAGCGCATTTGACCGGCCACGCAGAAAAGCTTCCGCCTCGTCGACCAATTCCTGGTAAGCCTCTTTCGACACCAGATCGACACAAGGGCCGGCGCAGCGCTTGATCTGATAGAGCATGCAGGGCCGTGTCCGGCCCTCATAGACGCTGTCCGTGCACGTGCGCAAAAGAAAGGCCTTCTGCAGCGTATTGAGCGTTGCATTGACGGCACCCGCACTGGCGAAGGGGCCGAAATACATCCCCTTGGTCTTGCGCGCGCCGCGATGCTTGCGGATTTGCGGCGCATCGTGATCGGTGCGGATCAATATGTAGGGAAACGACTTGTCGTCACGCAGAATGACGTTGTAGCGCGGCTTTAATCGCTTGATCAGGTTGGCTTCGAGCAGGAGCGCTTCGGTTTCCGTTTCGGTGACGACGAATTCCATCGACCGCGTCAGGGCGATCATCATGGCGATGCGGTTATTGTGTCCCCCGCCCTTGGCATAGTTCGAGACCCGGTTTTTCAGGTTCTTGGCCTTGCCGACATAGAGAACCGCGCCATCCTTTCCGTACATGCGGTAGACGCCGGGTTTCGCCGGCAGCCGCTTGACGTAAGATGCAATCACCTCGGGTCCGGACAGGCCGGACGTGCCCTCCTCGGGGGGCGCGGCCGCATCTTCCGCGACAGTGGGTGGACGGTTCGGCCGGGAGGCTTTCATGGGCTCTAAAATCGCTTTGGTCACCGGTGCTGGCAAGCGCCTGGGCGCAGCCATCGCAAAAGCGCTCGCGGAGGATGGCTACCGGTTATGGGTTCATTTCAATTCATCGGCGGATTCGGCCGGCGACGTTGTCGAACATATCCGGTCCAATGGAGGCGAAGCCGAAGCGGTGCAGTTCGACCTCGCCAACACCGCGACGCTGGCTCCCTTGGTGCACGGGCTCGGCCGGATAGACGTCCTGGTCAATTCGGCCTCCGTGTTCGATTACGATTCCGCTGACGCCCTCCAATCCGAGAACATGCAGCGTATCCTTTCTGTCAACCTGATCGCTCCGGCATTGCTGGCCTCGGTCATCGCAGGCCGGCATGAAGACCGGAATTCCGGCAACATTATCAATCTTCTGGACCAGAAACTGTACAATCTCAATCCGGATCATTTCAGCTACACGCTGGCCAAGGCCGGCCTGCACACCGCGACCGAGACCATGGCGATGCAGTTCGCCCCGCGTGTTCGCGTCAATGCGATCGCGCCCGGCCTCACCCTGCCTGCGCCGGGGATGAGCGAATCGGAATTCGAAACGGCGCACCGGGACAATCCGATGCGCGGCGGTTCGACGCCGGAGGATATTGTCCGCACAGTGCGCTTCATCCTCGCCAGCCCGGCAATGACCGGCGAGACCATCCTCATGGATGGCGGCGAACACCTGATGCGCCGCGGGCGGGACGTGTCGAAGGGCGGCTAGTTCCGGTTGGTATCGCCGAGCTGACGCGAGCGGCGCTCCGCTGCGGCGACCGCATGGCGCATCATTTCCGGCAAAGCGCTGCCCCCCATCATGACGTCGAGCGCCGCCTGGGTGGTGCCGTTCGGTGACGTCACTTGGCGGCGCAATTCCTGCGGCGAGAGCCCCGACGATTTCATCAGCTCGCCGGCGCCGATCAGCGTTTCCGCCGCCAGCTTCTCGGCCAGGTCGCGCGGCAGGCCGAGCGATTCCCCGGCGCCGGCCAGCGATTCGGCGAGCAGGAAGAAATAGGCCGGGCCGGAGCCGGACACGCCGGTGACGGCGCCCATCAGGCGTTCGTCGTCAATCCACTCGATCTTGCCGCCGACTTTCAACAGACGCTCCGCGTCCTTGCGGCGCGGGTCCGCGGCCTCGTTGGCAACGCAAACAATCACGCCTTTGCCAATAGCGGTCGGCGTGTTGGGCATGGCGCGGATGACCGGGCGTTCGCCCAGAAGTTCGGTTATTGTCCGAATCGTGACTCCGGCCATGACCGAAACGATCGTGCAGTCGCGCGGCAGCACTTCGGCGAGGTTGTCGGCGATGTCGTAAAACACCTGCGGCTTGACCGCGAGCAGCGCGATCGTGACGTCCTTGGCTGTGCGCGGGCCAAGGGCCTCGACGCGCTTCAGGCCCCGCTCACGAACCAGCGTCGCCATCTCGCCGGTCAGGCGCGGCGCGCAGATCAGCAGGTCCTCGGCGTCGACCTTGCCTTTGCCGCGGAACCATCCGGTTGCCAGCGCACCGCCCATCCGGCCGGCGCCAATCAGGGCTATGCGGTCCTTGCCGGCCAATCCCTACGCCTCGCCGATGGTTTCGAACATGGCCGACTGAGCGGCTTCCTCGACCGTCTTGCCGCCCCAGACGAGGAACTGGAAGGCCGGATAGAAGCGTTCGCCGGCCTCACGTGCGGCCGAGATCAACATGCCAGCCTGGGCTGGAGACAGGGTTTCGCCCGGTGCGATCGGGATGCCATGGCGCCAGACAACGCCGCCGTCTTCTTCCCAAACATCGAAATGCCCGTACCAGAGCTTCTCATTGAGCCGCGTGGCGAGCTCGCAGACCTCGCGGAAGCGGGCGCGCGGCGCTTTCAGCTCGAGGCTGGCGCAGATGTGGATGGCGTCGTGATCGGGCCGCCAGGCGAACCAGATCTGATGGTCGCGCCAGGCACCCGGCGCAGACATGTGAAGCTCCCCGGATTCGTCACGTTCATAGGGCAGCTGTTCGGCGATGACCGCTTGCTCGACGGCGTCGAGCGGATCGGCTTCATAGCCTGTATTCTCTGTCGCGAGTTCCATGCGCTGATATCCTTTCGCGCCGGCTGCCCCAATTCCGGCCGCCCGGTCGCACAGCGAATCGAGCGGCATAACGCCCCGAGCCTAGAGCCCTCTTTTCGGCGGGGGCAATAGTCCGGGCGCCGGTGATCCGTGGATTAGTCTTTCTTCGCTTTGCTGGCAGGCCTTTTCGCCGTGGATTTCCGGGGCGCCGCCTTGCGGGCCGCTGGCGCACGTTTGGACGCCGGTTTTGCCGCCGCTTTTTCGAGGGCCTCGATACGGGCTTTCAAGGCTTCGTTTTCCTCGCGCGCGGCTTGCGCGACCGCCTTGACGGCCTCGAATTCCTCGCGGCTCACGAAGTCCATCCTGGCGGCCACCTTGTCGGCGCGCGCACGGAACACAGCTTGAGCCTCTTCACCAGCCGCCTGCGCCGCCGCGAACGCGTCGGTCATCAGGTCTGCGATGTCGTTGAAGATGGGATTGCGGGTCTGCATGCCGTAGCCTTCTTTCCTTACCCGCCGCTATATGCGATTTCAGGCGCGGCATTGCAATGTGACAGCCCAGCGCAGGACTTTTCCCGATGGACACCCTGATCCAGGCATGTGAACCGACTTTCAGTCTGCTCAACGAGGTGATTTTCCGGATTCCGCTGGACTTCATCCGCGAGGGCTGGGGCTTTGACCTGCGCTGGTATGCGCTCGCCTACATTGCCGGCCTGTTGCTCGGCTGGCGATACATGCTGGTGCTGGCGCGCCGGCCGCGGCTGTGGGTGCCGCGGGAGGCCAAGCCGAAAGGGTCGCCTTTCACTGTCGAGGATGTCGACGACCTCCTTTTATGGGCGACGGTCGGTGTGATCGGCGGCGGGCGTTTGGGCTATGTCCTGTTCTATAATCCGCAGGTGATCTGGAATGATCCGATCTGGATCATCACCGGCTTCCAGGAAGGCGGCATGGCCTTCCATGGCGGTCTGATCGGTGTCGCCATCGCGATCTATTTCGTGGCACGCGCGCGCAAGCTCGATCTCTGGCGGATCGCCGATGCGGCGGCCGTCGTCGCGCCGATCGGCTTGTTCTTCGGGCGGCTGGCCAATTTCATCAATGGCGAGTTGTGGGGCCGGGTTACGGATGTGCCCTGGGCGATGCGGTTTGCCTCCGATCCCTTGTGCGCGCTGCGTCATCCCAGCCAGCTCTATGAGGCTGCGCTGGAAGGCGTGTTGATTTTCGTCGTGGTCAATTTCGCGACCTGGAAGCACCGTTCGCTGGCGCGCCCGGGACTGAATACCGGCCTGTTCCTGGTGATCTACGGCCTGTCCCGCGCGCTGCTCGAAATGGTCCGCGAGCCCGACGCGCACATGCCCGACGCACTGCGCGGCTATGTGACCATGGGCATGATCCTGTCGATCCCGATGATCATTGCCGGGGCCTGGCTGATCCACCGGGCGCTGAAAGCCGCACCCGCTCCGGCCCCGACCAAGCCGGTCGAGTCCTGATGAGCACACCCATTGCGGTGCGCATCGCCGACCAGATCCGCAATGGCGGCCCGATTTCCGTGGCCGCCTTCATGACCCAGGCGATGTTCGATCCGCGCGACGGCTATTACGCCACCAAGAACCCGATCGGCGCGGGCGAGGATTTCGTCACCGCCCCGGCGGTCAGCCAGATGTTCGGCGAACTGATCGGCCTGTGGTGCGCCCAGGTCTGGATGGATATGGGCAAGCCTGTGCCCTTCCATCTGGTCGAGCTCGGGCCCGGCACCGGGCAGATGATGAGCGATATTGTGCGCGCCGGCCGTGCCGTTCCGGGTTTCCTGGACGCGGCGCGGATCACGTTGATCGAAGCCAGCGCGGCGCTGAAAATGGTACAGGGCCGGACGCTGACGCCGATGGGCATCGAGGCGGTCTGGATGAACCGGATCGAGGAGGTGCCCGGCGGGCCGGCGGTCTTCATCGGCAACGAATTTCTGGACTGCCTGGCCGTGCGTCAGGCGGTGAAACAGGACGGGCATTGGCATGAGCGCATGGTCGGGCTGGATGACGGCGGTGCCTTCACCTTTGTGATGGGGCCACAGCTGGGCCAGGAGGCCGATCTCGTTCCGGACCGGTTGCGCGATGCGCCAGACGGCACGCTGGTCGAGCTCCGGCCCGGCGACCGGCAGGTCGTCGAGGTTTTGTCCCGCCGCTTCGCCGAGTATCCGGGCCGCGCCTTGTTTATCGACTATGGCCCGGCGCAGAGCGAAGCCGGCGATACGTTCCAGGCGATCCGCGATCACCAGAAAGCCGATCCGCTGAACGCGCCCGGCACGGCCGATTTGACCGCCCGCGTGGATTTCGAACAGCTGGGTAAATCCGCGCGCGAAAGCGGGCTGCAGACCGCGGGCCCGGTCGAACAGGGCGATTGGCTGAAAGCGCTCGGGCTGGAAATGCGGGCCGCCGCCCTGATGCGGTCATCTCCCGAGAAAAAGAGCGTCATTGCGCGGCAGGTGATGCGCCTCACGGAACCCGATCAAATGGGTTCGCTGTTCAAGGTCATGACATTTTCGGCACCCGGCCTGCCGAAAGCGCCCGGATTCGCCGGGGACGGATGAATTTCCGGTTCAACAATCGGAGGTCATTTGCTAAGGGCACGCGCAGGCGCGGCTGACATAAAGGCGGACCGATGGCGGGACGGACCCCTCTGAAACTGGTTTCAGGCACTTCGAACAAACCCCTGGCGAGCGCGATTGGCGATTATATCGACGCGCCGCTCACCGAGTGCGAAATCGAACGCTTCGCCGATGGCGAGATTTTCGTGCGCATCGCGGAGAATATCCGCGGCGAGGACATTTTCCTGATCCAGTCGACGTCCAAGCCGGCGAATGATTTCATCATGGAATTGCTGATCTGCATCGACGCGCTGAAGCGCGCGAGCGCGAAGCGGATCACGGCCGTCATTCCCTATTTCGGCTATGCGCGGCAGGACCGGAAGACCGGCGGCCGTACGCCGATCACGGCCAAGCTGGTCGCCAATCTGATCTCGGAAGCCGGCGCCGACCGCGTGCTGACGCTCGACCTGCATGCCGGCCAGATCCAGGGCTTTTTCGACATTCCGACCGACAATCTGTTCGTCACGCCGGTGTTCGAGGACGACCTCAAGCGGAATTACGACACCTCGGAATTGATGATCGTGTCGCCGGATGTCGGCGGCGTGGTGCGCGCGCGCTCGCTGGCCAGCCGGTTGGGCGCCGACATCGCCATTGTCGACAAAAGGCGGCCGAAGCCGGGCATGTCGGAAGTCATGAACATTATCGGCGATGTCGACGGGCGACGCTGCATCATCTTCGACGATATCTGCGATTCCGGCGGCACGCTGTGCAACGCCGCCGCCAAGCTGAAGGAACAGGGCGCGACCGACGTGTCAGCCTATGTGACGCACGGGGTTCTGTCCGGCAGCGCCGTGGAGCGGATCTCAAAATCCGAGCTGGCCGAGCTGGTCATCACCGATTCGATCGCGGTCAGCGACGAGGCGCTCAAGGCAAAGAAGATTCGACAGATCTCGATCGCGCCCCTGCTCGGCGAAGCGATCCGCCGGATCGCCAATGAAGAATCGGTCTCGAAATTGTTCGACTAGCCTCCGTCGGGCGGCTCGAAAGATACGGGCGGCGGTTCCGAGCTGATCTCGACGCGGGTGTAGTTCCAGCGCCAGGATCCATCCTCGGCTATGCCCCAGGCCGGAAAGTCGACAAGACCGAAATTCTGCATCGGTCCATAGAGATAGGCAAAGCTGCTGCCATCGGCGAGCACGGTCCGCCAGGCGATCAAAGCGCCGGTGGAATCGGTGCGCCAGTGGCTGACAGCGGAACTGGCCGTGTTGTAGGCGATTACGGTGTCCGGCGCCTGCCATTCAAGCCGGAGCCGCGGATCGCCCGCCGCGAAGGCGTGCAGGATCGTATAGAAACCGAACGGGTAGCGCGCCCGGCTTTGGGCATGGGATTCGGCGTCGAACGGTGTGAGTTCGCCAGTGTGATAGCGATAGAGCCAGCTTACGTCCGGCGTCATCGCATAGACGGTGTGAAAGGATCGCCCTTCATATTCCGAACGCTGCCAAGGCTCGGCCAGATCGCGCCAAGCCCGCTCGATAACCGGTTCGTTGGGTTCCGTGCGCCAACCGTCATATTCAAGATACAGCGAACGGGCGCGGCTCCAGACCGCATCGCCACCGAAGCGGTCCATCATTCGCTGGATGGCTTCCACGGCTTCCGGGTCGCCGCGCAAATCCGCCGTGTCGGCTTCGGTGGGTGCCGCTACGAGGCCCGCCGAAACCAACAGAATCGCCCTGAATATCCGGGATGCCGTCATCGTGGGCTCCTGTCGCTTATCGGATGGTCCACGAGGCTAGGCAGAGCCGATAATTCACCCAATTACATATAGGTCAGGTTTGAAGTCTTCGCGGCGCTGTTTCGGGCTGGAATAAGTCGCAACGCAGCGGTTGCGCGCCCCAAAGGGATCGGCTATACGCCGCGGCTCGAATTCCACTGGCTAGGGGCACAGCCCCGTTGGGCCGCGCGGATCGCGGCCTTTCTTGTTTTTTAAGGATCAGACCGATGAGCGACATCGTTCTTCCCGTTGACGTTCGCGACGCCTCCGGCACCGGAGCTGCCCGCGCGACCCGCCGTGAAGGCTTCGTCCCCGGTACGCTGTACGGCGGCAAGCTGGGCCCGGTTTCCATCGCCATCCGCGAGAATGTGCTGCGCAAGGCCATCCATTCCGGCAAATTCCTGTCGAACATGGTGACGCTGGAGCATGACGGCGAAAAGCAGACCGTGATCCCGAAGGACGTCCAGTTCGATCCGGTCACCGATTTCCCGCTGCATGTCGACCTGTTCCGTGTTGACGAAGACTCGATCATCGACGTTGAAGTCAGCGTCCACTTCCTCAACGAGGAAAAGGCGCCAGGCCTGAAGCGCGGCGGCGCGCTGAACGTGGTGCGTCACACCGTCGAACTGTCCTGCCCGGCCGGCTCCATTCCGGAATCGATCGAGGTCGATCTCTCCGGCCTGGAAATCGGCGATTCGGTCCACATCTCCGACATCACCCTGCCGGAAGGCATCAAGCCGACCATTGACGACCGCGACTTCACGATTGCCACGATTGCCGGCGCCCGCGTCGAGCTCGAGCCTGAAGACGAAGACGTCGAAGGCGAAGAAGGTGAAGACGGCGAAGAAGGCACAGAGGCTGAAGGCGCTGAAGGTGAAGACGAGGGCGAAGATTCCAAGGACTAGGGGTCTCGCCTCCCCTTTCATGAAAGGGGGCGCACCATGTTGCTCATCGCAGGTCTCGGCAATCCGGACAGCAAGTATCTCCGGAACCGTCACAATATCGGCTTTCTGACGCTCGATGCGATCGCCGAGCACTGGCGGCTGGGTCCCTGGAAGGCGCGCTTTCAGGGCGCCGCCTGCGATGGGGTGATCGAGACCGCCAAGGGGCCGAGGAAGGTCCTCCTGCTCAAGCCGGGCACCTATTACAATGAAAGTGGCCGGGCGATTGGCGAGGCGGCCCGCTATTATGACATCCCTGCCGAACGCATTGTGGTCTTTCATGACGAGCTCGATCTGGCGCCGGGCAAGTTCCGGCTGAAACTCGGCGGCGGGCATGCCGGGAATAACGGGCTGCGTTCGATCATGGCGCATGTGGCTGGCGATTTCCGGCGCGGCCGGATCGGCATCGGCCATCCCGGCGACAAGTCGCGGGTCACCGGCTATGTGCTCTCCGACATTCCCAAGGCAGACCAGGGCTGGGCCGCGGACCTGATGGATGCCATCTCCCGATCCGCCGATCTGCTGGCCACCGGCGAGTTCGACGCGTTTCAGACGAAAGTGACGCACCTGGCCCCGGCGCCGGGGAAAGAGGAAAGCTAAATTCAAGCTTGTAAGCCAATTATCGAGTTTTCACTCAGTTGCGTCCCACGCCCTTATGAGCGTCACATTGTGTTAGCACAGTGAAACGAAAACTTAGCCGCTCAAGGCTCGATGAGCGGCTAGATGATAATCCAACTCGTCACTTCCTCACCTCTTGAGCGATGCGAAGTCAGCACGAATTGTTCCTCCTCCACCGATGCATTCGGCAGGAGGCGGAGGACTGCGCCATTGTCCAGTCGGACAACCAACTTGTTGCCTGGCTCTAGGTGAAACGACTCGACGGAGCTCCCAAACAGGCCGCCTAGCGGTAATGGGTCGGAAAAAGGATGGTCGATTCTGCGGGCGTCGTTTTTTGATATCAGTTCGAATTGCTCCGACAATTCAATTGAAAACCATGAGAAGTTCAGTCTGAGATGGCCCTTGCTCCACACGATCGTATTGAGCGCACCGCTTTCAGCAGAGTTCAAATTCTCGATGTCTGAATCGGTTATTTGCCGCATTCCGCAAACCTCCTATAAGCGCCGCAAATTAGAGACGAGGACGTCATGGGTTTCAAATGCGGCATTGTCGGCCTGCCGAATGTGGGCAAGTCGACGCTCTTCAATGCGCTGACACAGACCGCCGCCGCGCAGGCCGCGAACTATCCCTTCTGCACGATCGAGCCGAATGTCGGCGATGTCGCCGTGCCGGAACCGCGTCTGGCGAAGATCGCCGCAATCGCCCAGTCCAAGGAAGTGATCCCGGCGCGGATGAACTTTGTCGACATTGCCGGCCTGGTCGCGGGCGCGTCCAAGGGCGAAGGCCTGGGTAATCAATTCCTCGCCAATATCCGCGAGACCGATGCCATCGCCTATGTGCTGCGCTGTTTCGAGGATGACGATATCACCCATGTCGACGGGCGGATCGATCCGCTGGCCGATCTGGAAACCGTCGAGACCGAGCTGATGCTCGCCGACATGGAGAGCCTGGAAAAGCGGCGTTCCAATCTCGAGAAAAAGGCCAAGACCGGCGAGAAAGAGGCAAAGGCGGCGCTGAAACTGGTCGATATCGCGCTGGAACAGCTGCAGGCCGGCAAGCCGGCGCGCTTCGCCGAGATCGACAAGGAGGACGAAAAGGAATGGCGGAAGCTTCAGCTCCTGACGTCCAAGCCGGTCCTGTTCATCGCCAATGTCGACGAGGACCGCGCCGCCGAGGGCAATGAATATTCCCAGAGCGTGCTCGACCGGGCCAAGCAAGAAGGCGCTGAAGCCGTTGTCATCTCCGCCAAGATCGAAAGCGAGCTGGCCCTCTTGGAAGACGAGGAGCGTGCCGAATATCTGGAAACGATCGGGCTGGAAGAGGCCGGCCTCAACCGTCTGATCCAGACCGGATATCATCTGCTCGGCCTGCAGACCTATTTCACCGCGGGCCCGAAGGAAGCGCGCGCCTGGACCTTCCACAAGGGCTGGACCGCGCCGAAATGCGCCGGCGTCATTCATGGCGATTTCGAGAAGGGCTTCATCCGGGCCGAAACCATTGCCTATGACGATTATGTCTCGCTGGGCGGTGAGAATGCTGCGCGCGAAGCCGGCAAGCTGCGCCAGGAAGGCAAGGATTATGTGGTGCAGGACGGCGACGTTTTGCACTTCAAGTTCAACGTCTGATGCGCTTGAGGCGAAAGCTTTGATCCTGCCGAATGGGCGACTAAACTCGCATCATGGTCGTTGCTTTCCGCGGACATTGTCATTGCAGATCGGTTGAGATCGAATTCGAGTCCACGCTTGCAGCGGATGAGCTCGGCTACCGCCTGTGTGACTGCACTTATTGCCGGAGACTGGCACCAGTATATTTCGCCGATCCAACCGGGAAAGCCCGCATCCATGTCGCTGACCCGTTAGGCATCTACCGCTTCGGCCATAAAACGGCGGATTTCGTGCATTGCCCGACCTGCTTCGTCTATGTCGGTGCGATTTTCGAAACCGGCGGTCGAACATTTGCCATCCTGAATGCCAGACTGTTCGATAACCTCCCCCTCGCAAAAATTGCAGATGCGGCATTCGATTATGATGCCGAGAATACGGAAGACAGGATCGCACGCCGTGCGCAGCGATGGACACCGGCAAGATTAATTGAGGGCGCCAGAAACGGCTCGGCCTGAGTATTCGCTCGCCAACCGAATTCTTCAATTCTCCCAGTTACGCGCTCCATCGCGACAGTCGCTCGACATGGATAGAGCAGGTCAGGCAAGACCGGTGATTGCTGACCGGCCCGCCCGACCTCCGGGACTAGTCTGTGCAGCCGTCGGATGCGCCAATGCGCCGGTCCAGCGAATCGAGGAGCGCGGCGATCAACTCGTCCGCGATCTCGGTCTGGCCAAAGGGGTGGCGGTCGACGCGCCGGTCCTCGAATTCCAGAAAGAAGTGATCCTGGTCCGGCAGGACGTGCAGCTCGATATCGGGATTGCCGGCCGCTGACAGGTGCTGCAGCAGAACCGGGGCGTGGGCAGCTGGCGGCGTCGCATCGTCGGCGGATCCGTAGACGGCCAGCACAGGCGTCGTGAGCCGCGCCAGATCGGACGCCGGATCGTAAGCCATGAAAGCCCGGTGCCACGCGGTACCTGACCGGTAGAAGTCCAGGATTTCGGCATTGTAGAAGGGTTCGTCGAGCGCCGATTGCGCCGCCATCATTTCGGCCAGCACGGCGTCCCAGGCCGCGGCATCTTCCACGGCATCGCTCGCCACGAATTCGGCAAAACGCAAAAGCGCCGGATAGACCTGTTCGGCTGTGAAAGGGTCTACGCCCTGGCGGATCATGAAATCGGTGCGCTGGCGGGCGAAGGTTTCAGCGCCCGGCAAGGCCGGGCCAGCCAGAAGAATGGCGAGATCGATGTCCGGCCGGTCCGCGGCCAGCTGGCTGGCGATCATGGCGCCCTCGCTGTGCCCCAGCACAATGATGTCGCCGACGCGGGGATGGCTGGCCAGGTAATCGAGTACGGCGCGATTGTCGGCGATGCGGAGGGCAGACGGGACTTGCAGCCATTGCGGCGGTTCATAGCTTTCGCCATTCACCGTGCTGGCGCCAAAGCCGCGCGGATCGGTCAGCACGACTTGATAGCCGGCGCGCGCCAGCCGGTCGGCGATCATGCCGAACATGGGCACGCCGGAAATCATCTGTTCGCGGACATGATCGCCGCTGCCGGTGATCATCAGCACGGTCGGCCGTGCGACATCGCCCGGCGCATAACGCATGTCGCCCGCCAAGCTGACGCGATCGTCTCCGTGGCGGGTTTCCAGGCGAAAGTCTTCGACGGCATAGCAAGCCGTGTCGAACGTGGTCGACGTAGCAGCCTGTGCAAGGATTGCAGACAAGAGGATGAACAGCATGGGGTTCTCCGTGACCGGCGCGGGAGTGCGCGGGAGCGCTCATCGGAGGGAAATGGCCGCCGGAGACAATCCCCGGACGGGGATCATCATCCAATCATCAGATCAGGATCTGTCGTGTGACGATGTAAAAGCAGGCGCGGGTTCGGCGACAGGGGTGCCGGCATGGCTGGCATGGCCGCCGAAGCCCGGCCGTACCGCCTCGCGTTCGGCCATGAGGAATTGGCGGTTGGCCGCGATATTCGCGGCGCGCTCCTCGGCGAGGCTTCGCACAGCAACAAGTTGAGCGGTTTCGCCAGGCAATACCGGATCGCCGGCCATGATGCGCGATGCTTCGGCGAGGGTCGTGTCAGGTTGCCAGGCGAAGCTGAAAACGATGGCTATGACCGCGGCTGCGGCTATGGCATGCCAGCGTTCCCTGCCGGCGGGCCGGAAGGCAATGGCGCGTACATTTGCGGTGACGCGATAACCGCGGCCGCGCACGGTTCCGATCAGACCGGCGTCGTTGGCCAGCGCCCTGCGGAGTTGATAGATGCAACGCGTCAATACATCGTCGACCACGTGCACGCCCGGCCACAAGCGAGCGAGCATTTCTGCGCGGCTGACCGGACTTCCGCCCGCTGCGATCAGGGTGGTCAGCACGTCCATGACTTTGGGTTCGAGCTGCACGCTTTCCGCCGCCCGTTCGATACGGTTGAGCTGCGGATACACCCGCCAGCTGCCGAGCCGGAAGCCGTTCTTCAGGTCGTCTGTCATGACGGGCGAGTCTTCACGCAGGCTTGGGGCTGTCACGTGAATTCTTGTTAGGCTGGCGATCACTCCGCTCTCCGCGCCACGTCCTGTTCGCGAATCCACGCGACCATGTCCTGCATGGCCTCCATGGCGATCGCGCCCGTGCTTTCGCGGACCAAGTTATGGTCGGCATCCTCGATGGCGATGACGGTGAAATCGCCCGCCGAGAGGTCGGGCTGCTGCAGCCGCTCGATTTCGAGCTGCGAGGGGTTGGAGAGGTCGTTGAGGCCGAAAATGAACAGGCCCGTAGCTTCGGCGTTCTGCAAGCCCGCCGCCGGATCATATCCCGGCGCGGATGCCAGGGCACGGCTCTGTGCGAGCGCCTCATGTTGCGCCACGCCGCGGTCTGTCAGCGAATCATAATGGTCGGACACGCCGACGCTTACGGCACCGGCGGAGATCGAGACGAAATAGTCGATGTTGTCGGAGCGGCTGGCCATTTCGGCGTTCAGCCAAGCCCCGAAGCTGGATCCCAAGAGGCCGAAACTCGACACCGGCATGTCGGAATCGGCCCGGAGGCTTTCTACGACACGCAGTCCATCGCCTGCCAGTAGCGGCACGATGTCAGGGCTGTTAAGCGTGCTGGCGATGACCGCCTCGCCGTGCGATTCGCCATGGCCGCGGCGGTCATATCTGACGATTGCCATGCAGGCCGGCTGCAGAAGCTGAACCGCGAACGCCGCCTCCTCGCGAACGCGATAGGATGAGCCGCCATTAACCAGAATGAAGGGCACGGCCCCCGCATCGGCGGGATAATCCACCGTCACCGCGATGGTGCCCGCCTCGCCATCGATCAGACGATTTTCCTGCTGCCAGTCTGTGCAGGTAGCCGGCTGGGCCGCTGCGATAGCCGCGCTCATCACAATAATGTCGAACATGAATTCCCCCTGTGGTCCTTGGTGCGACCGTACCCACAGAGCGGCGCGATAGAAGTTAAATCGGGTCCATGAACAGCCATTCGAGGTTAAAACCGGCACCGTCGGGGCATTCCGGGGAATTACTTGCCGCAAGAGGAGGCCGTATTCGTCGCCGAGCGGTTCGCCTGTTGGACCATCGATCGCACTGCCGCGCGGGAGGCAGACTCGGCTCGCGGCGCGCGCGGTCTGGCGGAAAACCTGCCCGGATTACGATGACTGCGCGCCGACTGACACCCTGTAAACGCCCCCGTTTTTGCCGCCTGCAACTTGCGCTTGCCAACCTCTCCGGTTCATCGCACCAAGGTCAGCTGGGGGTATACGAATGCCGAGATCAGACTTTGTGGGTGAACGGCAATTGTTGACGTTCTGGCAGCTCGTGACGTTGCTTGTTCTGTCAACGGGCATCGTCGCGCTGTCGATCGACATGATGTTGCCGGCGCTGCCGGAAATTGGGCGCGATCTGCAGGTCGCCGGCGAAAACAACAAGCAACTTGTCGTCACCGCATTCCTGATCGGGTTTGGGCTGGCGCAACTGTTTTACGGACCCTTGTCGGATGCGTGGGGGCGCAAGCCGGTATTGATCGGAGCGCTGGTGCTGTACATCGGCGCGACCTTTTTCTGCCTGGCCGCCTGGTCTTTCGAGGTTCTGTTGTTCGGGCGTTTCCTGCAGGGCATGAGCATTGCCGCCGCGCGGGTCGTGTCGATCGCGATTGCCCGTGACCTGACCTCCGGCCGGCGCATGGCGCAGGTCGTGTCGATGGCGATGATGGTGTTCATGGCAGTGCCCGTCGTGGCGCCGAGCCTTGGCCAACTTGTGCTGTTTGTGGCGCCCTGGCGCTGGATATTCGTGATCCTGCTTTTCGCGGCATCCAGTCTGGCAATCTGGCTGAGCCTGCAGCTGCCGGAAACGCTGCGCGAAGAATACCGCCGCAAGCTGAACGTCCGTCAAACGGTCGGCGTCTTCCGGGAAACGCTGCGTCATCGGGCGCTGGTCGGGTATGCCTTGGCAGGGGCCTGTTTCTTCGGCGGCCTCTACGCCATGCTGAACATGTCGGAACAGCTGATGGCGCAGCATTTCGAGCTGGGCACGACCTGGACGCTCGCATTTGCCGTCATGGCGGCTTCGATGGCGATTACCAATTTCGCCAATTCCCGGCTGGTCATGAGATATGGCCAGCGCCGGTTGTCGCAAGCCGCATTGATCGGATTCACCGCGATCAGCGGCGGCCATTCGCTGTTGATCCTGACGGGCGTCGATACGATCTGGGTGTTCCTGCCTCTCTTGTCGCTGGCGATGATGCTGATGGGCCTCATTGCGGCCAATTTCAACGCTCTGGCGATGGAGCCTGTGGGCCACATCGCCGGCACGGCCTCGGCCGCCTACGGGTTTGGCACGGGCGTCATCGGTGCGGTGATCGGCATGGCGCTGGGTCAACTCTACAACGATACCGCCCTGCCCCTGATCGCGGGTCAGACCGTGACCGGGCTGGCGGCCTTCGTTACGGTCTATGTGACCGAACGGGGTGAACTGTTCGGTGAAGGCACCATCGACTAGGAGAGCCTCATGCCGTTTGCGACCATCGATCTGGCCATTGACGGGCCGATCGCGACCCTCACGCTGAACCGGCCGCAGGCGATGAATGCCTTCACCCACGAAATGGGCGAGGAGATTCGTGCAGCGCTCGACGAGACCGACGCCAATGATGAGGTCCGTGCCGTGATATTCACCGGCGCCGGACGCGGGTTCTGCGCGGGAGCAGACCTTTCGACCGGGGCGGAGACCTTCAACGCTGTGAGTCAGGCCCAGGCGCAGGGCGAGCTCGACGACAACGATCCCCGCTGGCGCGATTCGGGCGGTGTTTTGAATTTGCGGATCTGGGCCTCGCAGAAGCCGGTGATTGCAGCGATCAACGGTCCTGCGGTCGGCATCGGCGCCACGATGATCCTGCCCATGGATGTGCGTTTCGCGGTGAAGGGCGCCAAGATGGCCTACCCGTTTTCGCGGCGGGGTATTGCCTGGGACGGCGCCGCCAGCTGGTTCCTGCCCCGCGTGGTGGGCGTTTCCACCGCGATGGATTGGGCGCTGTCGGGCCGCACATTCCGCACCGAGGAGGCGCATGAAGCCGGGCTGATCAAATCGCTCCATGACGATCCCGGGTCGCTGATGGAAGCGGCGCGCGCCTATGCGGCCGAGCTCGCCGAAATGACGGCCCCGGTGTCGGTGGCGGTGATGCGGCAGATGGCCTGGCGGATGCTGGGCCCGCACACGCCGATGGATGCGCACCGGATCGAATCGAAGGCTATTTTGCACGCGGGCATGGGACCGGATGCGGCAGAGGGCGTGATGAGCTTCCTGGAGAAGCGTCCGCCTGATTTTCCCTTGAAGCCATCCGAGGACATGCCGCCCTGGTATCCGTTCTGCGATGAGGAAGAGTATTAGGTCCCGTTATCCAGTTTTCTCGTCATTCCGGGGCGCGCTGAAGGCGCGAACCCGGGACCCATTCCGTGGCTTTGAATAAACGGCATGGGTCCCGGATCAGACTGACGTCTGTCCGGGATGACGATTCAGAAGCCGAACCCGCCGCTAAAACTCTTCCACCGAGAGGCTGTCATCGGTGGCGCAACCATCGAGCCGCCAGCCGGCGCCCTCGCCCTGCGCCAGCGTTTCCGAAAGCCAGGGCAGCAAGGCGAGCAGCTGCGCTTCCAGCGTAAAGGGCGGGTTGACGATGACGATGCCGGCGCCAGCGAGCTTGCCTTCGCTCTCAAGGTCACGAACCCACAAATCGGCACGCAGCAGTTTTTCCGGCGTGGCGAGCTCCTCTTCGAACAGCCATTCGGCGAGGCCGACATCGAAGCGTTCGGACGCCCAGAGGTCTTTGAGCGGGCGCCAGATAATCCAGGTCCCGGTCGGCCATTTCGGCAAAGCGCTGCGGACCGCTTCGGCCATGTGCGCCATCTCGTCACGATGTTCGAAGGGCGGGTCAACGAGCACAAGTCCGCGCTTTTCCCGCGGCGGCACCAGGGCGGGCAACGCCTTGTAGCCATCCCGGCGTTCCACCTTCACACGCGCATCCCGGACATAGCGTTTGTCGAGCGATTTGGCGTCCGCTTCGTGCCATTCGCAAAGCTGAATGCGGTCGAGCTCACGGGCCATCCGGGCGGCGATTTCAGGTGAACCCGGATAGCGCGATAGCGCACCGGCATTCATCGCGCCAACGATATCGAGAAGCGGCGCAAGGGCATCCGCTACGGCCGGCGGTTTATCTGCGGCGATCACTTTCGCGATCCCGTTCCGCCATTCCGGGCTGCGCTCGGCTTCGCCGGACGTCAGGTCATACGCGCCGATTCCCGCATGCGTGTCGATATAGCGGAACGGCTTGTCCTTCTTCTTCAGATGCCGAAGGCATTGCGCCAGCACGGCGTGTTTCAGAACATCGGCAAAATTGCCGGCATGGAAGGCGTGGCGGTAATTCATGCGCTCGCATTATCGTAATTTGCCCCGTCCCGTGAAGGCTTTATGTTCGGCGCCAATGTCTGGGAGGAATGCCATGAATCGCTGGGTTTCGATCGTCGCCGCCATAGCGCTGGGCGCATGTACCGCCGCGGCACAGGATGAGGGAGAAGACGCCCGCGATGACGGCTCGCGTATCTATGAGAGCGAAGGCCAGATCACGGCGAACGGGCAAAGGGTCAGGTATTCCGTCATTGCCGGCGAAACCTTCATGGCGGGAGATGACGGCGAACCCTACGCGTCGATCTTTTCGACGGCCTATATCCGGCAGGGCGTAGACGATCGTGAAAACCGACCGGTGGCCTTCATCTTCAATGGCGGGCCGGGATCGGCGAGCCTGTGGCTGCACATGGGCGTGTTCGGACCCTACCGTGTCGACCTGCCGTCGGACGCGCTGGACGATGGCGCCGCCCCCTACTCCATCATCGAAAACGAGTTCTCGATCATCGATCAGGCCGACCTGGTCTTTGTCGATCCGGTCGGGACCGGCTGGAGCCGGCCGCTGGGCGAAGAAACCGGCGACCGCTTTTGGGGCATCCGCGAGGATGCGCGCGTCCTGGGCGCTTTTATCCGCCGCTGGCTGACCGAGAACCGGCGCTGGAATTCGCCGAAATACCTGCTCGGCGAAAGTTATGGCACGACCCGGATTGCAGCACTCCTGAACGAGATGCAGGGCGGCTGGACGGATGTCTCGTTCAACGGTGTCGGCCTGATCTCGACCGTTCTCGATTTCCGCTATGACGACACGTCCGAGGGCAATGATGTCGGCTATATCGGCCTGATGCCGGGTTTCGCGGCGACGGCTTGGTATCACGAGCGGATCGACCGCTCGGCGTGGGATGGCAATCTCGAAGCCTTCCTCGCGGATTCCCGCGATTTTGCATACGACACCTACATGCCGGCGCTGTTGCGCGGGGCGAGCCTGTCTGCGGACGAGCAACGCGCGGTCGCGGCGGAGCTGTCGCGCTTTATCGGATTGTCGGAAAACTATCTGATGCGCGCCAATCTGCGGGTTACCCTGAACCGCTTCATGCGCGAATTGCTGCGCGATGAAGGCCTGTCGGTCGGTCGGCTGGACAGCCGCTTCACCGGCGCTGAGGCGGATGCCGTCAGTGAAGGGCCGGAATACGATCCGTCGGCTTATGGCATAGATGGCGGCTATACGGCCGCGATGCTGCACTATTTCACTGACACGCTTGGCGTCGACATTACCGAGGAATATTCGGTGATCGACATACCAACATTCGGCGGCTGGAACCGCGATCACGGCCAGGGCGAGGCCTATATCAATGTCGGCCCCTGGGTGGCGACGGCGATGCGCCAGAATTCCGATCTCGAAGTGCTGGTGGCGCAGGGCTATTACGATCTCGCCACGCCGTTCTTTGCGGCGGAGCTGATGTTCAACCAGCCGGGCTTCGATCCCGACCGGGTTACCTTCGGCTATTATGAGGCCGGGCACATGATGTACATCCACCACCCTTCACTCGAGGCGTTCGTCGAGGATGTACGCGAGCTGATGGACGGAGAGTAGCGGGGTGCTTTCCCTCCCCTTGATGGGGAGGGAAGACCGCGAAGCGGTCAGGGTAGGGTGACTATGGCCCCGCTTCGCTAAAAGCCCCCCACCCCTACCCCCCACAAGAGGGAGGGGAAAGCCAAGCCTATCCCGCCTTACACTCCATGCCGGCCAGTCTTTCGCGCCGGGTATTCGGCTCAAGGGTGAAACCACGAAGCGGCGCATGCGCGTCCCTTGACCTGAAAACCCGCCGCGAAAAAATCCCGGCAAGGCTTGAAAGGCCGATTGTGTTCGAATTCTCCCCCCGTTTACGGGGGGAGCGGTCCCCACGGGTCCGACCACAGGTCGGCCCGAGGACAGGCTCCGGACCGAGGGGGGCATGCCCCTCCACCACTTCGTGGTCCCTTTCCCCCGTGAACGGGGAAGGAAAGCGCTTCGTGACGCCGGGCACTTCACCATGAGGCATGTTTTTTCCCGCCTCCCTCCGGCTTGACCGGAGGGCCTCCGAGGTCCTCCGATTAAATCGGAGGAAGACGGTGATTTGTGGGATTTGAGGCCTGATTGCCCGGCGAGGTGAAACCTCAATCCCCGTCGAAGCTCACGAGGCTCGCGCAGGGCACGCCGAGTTTCTCGATACGTTTTGCACCGCCGAGATCCGGCAGGTCGATGACGAAAGTCGCGCCAACGACGTCCGCACCGGCGCGACGCAAGAGCTTGATCGAGGCCTCTGCCGTACCCCCGGTGGCGATGAGGTCGTCGACCAGAAGGACACGCTCGGTTTCGGCGACCGCATCGCTGTGGATCTCGACCGTATCGGTCCCGTATTCGAGCTCGTATTCCTCGGCGAGAGTGCGGGCGGGCAGCTTGCCCTTCTTGCGCACCGGCGTGAAACCGACCGAGAGCTGGTGGGCCACCGCGCCACCCAGAATAAATCCGCGCGCCTCAATGCCGGCCACCTTGTCGATCTTGGCGCCCGCCCAGGGCTGTACCATGGCGTCAATTGCCGCGCGGAAGGCGCGCGCATCCTTTAACAGCGTGGTGACATCGCGGAACTGGATGCCCGGCTTGGGATGGTCCGGAATTGTGCGGATGGCGTCCTTGATGAAGTCCATGACGGGTCTCTAATGGCCGGGAGCGTCCCAGCTTTCCAGAAGTGCGGCGGCTTTCCAATCCTTGTAGACCGGATCGCCGAGCAATGTCTCCACATAGGTCTGCGCGCTTGTGGATAGCGGCACCTGATAGGTTTCAAACCGCGTTGCGACAGGCGTGAAGAAGGCGTCTGCGATCGACCAGTCCCCGAAAAGGAAATTTCCCTCGCCGGTCTTGGACTGGGCCCAGAGCGCCTGCACGGTTTCGATGTCGCGCCAGCAGGCAACGCTCATATCGGTCGCGGCGAACCTTCGCTGCAGATCCATCGGCAATTCGCCGCGCAAGGCGGCAAATCCGGAATGCATGCTGGCGGTCACGGCCCGGGCTTGCGCCCGCCGCGCAGTATCGGCCGGCCAGAGCGCGGATGAGTGTTCCGCCGCCCACTCGCAGATCGCGAGGCTGTCCCAGATATTGCCGTCCGGTGTTTCGAGCACGGGCACGGTCGCCACGGGTGACAAGTCGAGCAATTGCTCGCGTGTGCCGTCCCGATCGAGCGGGATGAGATGCTCTTGGAAATCAATGCCGGCTTTCTTCAAGGCGAGCCAGGGGCGCATGGACCAGGACGACAGGCGCTTATTGCCGATGTGAAGGACAAGACTCATTGCTCAATGAGCTCGCGTGTCCGATCGCGAGTAAGGCTGATCCGGCAATCCATTGACACCGCTTGCGCATCCGCGCCGATCAGCAAGAGTGCAGCGCGGCGGGCGCATTCAGCGTCGCGATAGGCGATCCAGGCAGTTTGCGCCCGCTCCAACCGCTCTGCGGCATGGGCGATGCCAGCCATGTCGAGATCGATGTCCGCCGCTTCCGCGCGGGCTTCTGCCTCGGCCTCTTCCAGAGCGTCCTCGGCAATGTCGAGCAGGTCCTCAAGACAACCCCGCAAGGCGCGGTCATTCATCATGTGCTCGGAACACTCGATCATCGGGCGCGCCTCAGCGCCCTGCAGCGCCATGAGGGCAAGAAGGACGGTTGAGATCATGCCGGAACACCCTGATTGGTTCCGGCAAACGCTAGTCGGCTGTCGCCATCAAGTCCACGACGGCGCGCTCGATCGCTGCATCAATCCAGCGGCCAACGCCGTGCCGCTCCGTGTCGGTCCCGCCCGCTGTCATGAGCAGGCCGACATGAAAGCCGATCACGGCGATCTGTCCGTCATGGGCGATCACGACCGGCGCTCCCGAGAGACCCGGGCGCGTCGCACAATCGTGAGCGAACAGGCGCCCGTCCCCAAGGCGCAGCTCGGTGTTCGCGAGGACGCTGCAGCCCAAGCGCGGCAGCCGCGCGAGGACGGAGATATGCGGCAGGCTGCCGGGCTCGCCGCGGAAGCGCGCCAAGGGGAGTCTGCGCACCGCTTCCGGAAGGCGAGACGGTGTGCGGATGGCGATCCAGTCATCGCCTTCGTCGCGGTAGAGGCCGGCATTCCGGAAGGCGGCGACCGGCAGATAGCGGCCACCCGGCGCGCGCACCTGACACGCGGTGATATCACCAGCCGCGTGGTCGGCAGACGCGTGGCGGGCGGCGATGACGATATCGTAGGGGGTCTCTGTTCCGAGATCGATCGCGAACCCACGGCTGACGCGGCGTAGGCCCGCCGTTTCGGCAGGACAAATGATGGCCACCGTTCCGGCTTGTGCGTCTGCGTCCGAAAGCGAGCGCACAGCGCGGACATCGCTGGCCCGGGCAGCCGCACCAGCGGCCAGGACAAGCGCGATGGCCGCGACGACTTTCATCGGCCAAGGATAAACCCTCGCCCGGTCAACCGGGAATCAAAGCCGCGTGATGTCAGTGCTGCTGCAACTCGGCGGCCCGCTGCAAGGTGCCTTCGACGGTCGAGGCGATCAGGCCTTCATCGAAGACGACGGCGATCGACTGGCCGTCAAAACCCGTCACGCGGCCGACATTGACGCCGATTACCGACAGTTTTCCGTTCTCCAGCGTCAGCAGGGGCGCGCCCGACAGCCCGTGCCGCGAACCGCAATCATGTATCCGCACCCGCTCGCCGCCATCGGAGATGCGGTCGCTCTGGCGCAGCGTACATCCGGTTGCCAAATGGTTGCGGCCGAGCAGTGCCACCGAGCGCGGCGCTGATTGCGACGCCGCCGACCATGCGATCGGCAAGCGCCACTCGGGGTGCGCGAAATCGTCCTCGGTGAGAATGATCGCCCAATCGTCAAACGAGGAATTCATGCCCTGCGGACGTATGACGGAAATGATGTCGTGGGACACGCCATCCGCGTCGACAATCCAGCATTGGCGGGGTTGCGAAGAGTTGTAATAGCGCACGCCGTGCCCGGTGGTGATGATCACTTCGGCGCGCCGTATTTCGCTGCCACCTGCGAGAATGACGCCGCGGCTGCGCGATCCGCGATTGGTATTTCCGACCCGGCAGATCACATCGACAACCGATGATGACGCTTCCTCAGCGATGTCGCGTGGAACCGGACCGCTATCGGCCGCGATCGCGACCGATGCGAAAAGCCCCCATACAATCAGGCCGTACCGAAACACACGCCATCCCCCCGTTTACAGGACGCGCCCCGCGACGGCTTTGAGCTTGCCGACTAGATCAGGATCGCGGGCGTCCGGCGGCGTGATAATCGCCGTGTCGAGCACCCGCTCTATACCCTGCGGCGAGGGCGTCCGTTCGGTATCGGACACCATTTCCGCGAGGCGGGCAATGCTTTCCCGGGCGAGCGCCGAATTTTGTCGCATGACGGCCAGTACGGCGGGCACATCGACGGCGGCTTCGGTCTCGTGCCAGCTGTCGAAATCGGTGACCGTCGCGATCGCCGCATAAGGCAACTCGGCTTCGCGGGCGAGCCGTGCTTCGGGCATGTTGGTCATGCCGATGACATCGCAATTCCAGGAACGATAGAGCGCACTTTCCGCACGCGTGGAAAATTGCGGTCCTTCCATCGCCAGATAGGTTCCGCCGCGTGTCACGGTCGCGCCTGCGGCTTCCGCAGCGTCAGCGGCCAATGCGGCAAGGCGCGAGCAGACCGGGTCGGCCATCGAGACATGGGCCGCACATCCCGCTGCAAAAAACGAGTTGGCGCGCGATTTGGTACGGTCGATGTATTGATCGACGGCCACGAACCGGCCGGGCGGCAGGCTCTCCTTGAGCGAGCCGCAGGCCGAAATGGCCAGAACGTCCGTGCACCCCGCCATTTTCAGCGCGGCAATGTTCGCGCGGTAATTCACCTCGTTCGGCGGAATGGCGTGACCGGACCCGTGACGCGGCAGGAAGACAAGTTCGATGCCATGCAGCTGCCCATGAGTGAGATCGCCGGACGGCGCGCCCCAAGGCGTTTCGACGGCTTCTGACCGGACGTTGCTCAGGCTGGGCAGTGCATAAAGACCCGATCCACCGATTATGCCGAGTTTCCAGTACGTCATTCTTCCATTCTCCCCCTCACCGTGAGGGCTTGCGCCCTCTTCCCTCTCCCTCGAGGGAGAGGGAGAGCCCCGGCGCTGAACTGCGATAGCATTTCAGCGTTAGGCGGGTGAGGGGAAAAAGAAAAAGGCCGCAGCGCGGAGCTGCGGCCGTAATCCTCGGTTTCGTCGAGCGAACTAGTGCTTCACGTTCGACCAGACCTGGCGGTAAGCGAGCCAGAGCAGCACCGCGAAGATCAGGAGGAAGATCATCACGGCGAGGCCCATCCGCTTGCGCTGTTCCATGTGCGGTTCCGACGCCCAGGTCAGGAACGCCGTCAAATCGTGCGCGTACTGCTCCATGGTTTCCGGCGAACCGTCCTCATAGGCCACGATGCCTTCGGTCAGCGGGTTCGCCATGGCGATAATGCCGCCCGGGAAATACTCGTTGTAGTGCTGGCCTGGCAACAGTTCGACATCGTAGGGCACGTCGTCGGTATATCCGAGCAGAAGCGAGCGGATGTATTCCGCACCGCCCGAGCGCGCTTTCACGATCACCGAGAGATCGGGCGGCACCGCGCCGCCATTCGACGCCGCGGCCTGTTGCGGATTGGCGTACGGGTTCGGGAAGCGATCGGCGGGAATGCCCGGACGCTCGAACATGTCGCCGGCATCGTCCGGACCGTCCATGATGATGTATTCCGACGCGATCTGCATCACGACCGGATTATCGTTCGGATTCGGATAGGTGAGGAATTCGCCCTCATGTGCCGGGTCGGGGATCCGTTCGAACGGACCACCCGGTTGACCCAGATTGCGGAAGCTCATCAAGTCCATGCCGTGACAGCTCGCGCAGACCTGCTGGTAGACCAGGAAGCCCCGCTGCAGCTCGGCATCATCGAATTGACCGAACGGGCCTTCCCACGACCAGGTGTGCGGTTCGGGAGACGCATACTCGCCCTCGGCGGCGATCGCCGGAGCAGAGACGGCGGCCAGTGCGGCCAGAGTGGTAAGAAAACGTTTCATCTTATCTCGCTCCCGTCCCTATTCCGCTGGCGCCGCTGTGGGCTGTTTGCCGAGCACAGAGGCTTCGATGCTGACTGGGCGTTCCTTCGGTTTCTCGATGAATCCGAGCACCGGCAGGACGACCAGGAAGTAGGCGAAGTAATACGCCGTCAGGATCTGACCCAGGATGAGGAAGGTCATCGGCGTGCCGAGGACGTAATCATCCGGGTTCACCGCGCCGCACCAGCCGAGGCCGAAGCAGGTGATCACGAAGATCAGGAAGAACCACTTGGCGACGGGGCGGTAGCGCATCGACTTCACCGGCGAGCCGTCCAGCCAGGGCAGGACAAAGAGCACGCCGATGGCGCCGAACATGGCCAGCACACCGCCGAGCTTGGCGCTGATCGGACCGATGTCGAAGGTGATGGCCCGCAGGATCGCGTAGAAGGGCAGGAGATACCATTCCGGCACGATGTGCGACGGCGTCGAGAGCGGGTTGGCCTCGATATAGTTGTCGGCGTGACCCAGCACGTTCGGCGCGTAGAACACAAAGCCCATGAAGATCATCAGGAAGACGACGATCGCGAACCCGTCCTTGACCGTGTAGTAGGGGTGGAAGGGCAGCGTATCGCCCTTGCCCTTCACCTCGACGCCCGTCGGGTTGTTGTTACCCGGCACGTGCAGCGCCCAGATGTGCAGGATCACCAGGCCGGCGATCAGGAACGGGATCAGATAGTGCAGCGAGAAGAAGCGGTTCAGGGTCGCATTGCCGACCGAGAAATCGCCCCACAGCCATTCGCGGATGGCTTCGCCGACGATCGGCAGCGCGCCCAGCAGGTTGGTGATTACCATGGCGCCCCAATAGGACATCTGGCCCCACGGCAGCACATAGCCCATGAAGGCGGCGGCCATCATCAGGATGTAGATAACCACACCGATGATCCACAGCATCTCGCGCGGCGCCTTGTAGGAGCCGTAATAGAGACCGCGGAACATGTGCAGATAGACGGCGAGGAAGAACATCGACGCGCCGTTCGAGTGCAGATAGCGGATCAACCAGCCGTAATTCACGTCGCGCATGATGCGCTCGACACTGTCGAACGCCATATCCTCATGCGGCACGTAGTGCATGGCCAGCACGACACCGGTCAGAATCTGGGCCACGAGAATGACGGCCAGGATGCCGCCGAACGTGTACCAGTAGTTCAGATTACGCGGTGTCGGGAAATCGACGAAACTGTCATAGCCGAGCCGGACGATCGGCAGACGCGCGTCGAGCCATTTCTCAAATCCGGTCTTCGGTTCGTAGGTCGATTGATGGCTCATGCGACGCTCCATCCAGCTTCAGCGACTTCATCCGGCGTCGCGCCCAATTTCACGACGGCACCGTCCTGTTCAAAGACATAGGCCGGAACCGGGAGGTTTTCGGGGGCCGGACCGCGGCGGATGCGCGCAGACGTGTCGTAGTGCGAGCCATGGCACGGACAGAACCAGGCATCGTAATCGCCCTGTTGCGATACCGGCACGCAACCCAGGTGCGTGCAATTGCCCTTCACGATCAGGAATTCCGGATTGAGGACGCGGTTGGCGTCGACCGCCGAGGCATCGTCCGGCAGGTTTTCGTTGCGCGCCAGCTCGTCGATCAGCCCGTCGATCTCGGTATTCTGGGCTTCCGCGATCTGTTCCGGCGTACGGCGGCGAATGAACACCGGACCGCCGCGGTACATCACGGTGATTTCCTGACCCACAGCGATGGGCGAGATGTCGACCCGGATAGAACCCAGCGCCAGCGTGTCCGCGGCAGGATTCATCTGGTCGATGAAGGGCCACAAGGTAAGGGCACCGCCGATGGCGGCGGCCCCGCCTGCGACGATGTAAATGAAGTCCCGGCGTGTCGGTTCTTCAGTCGTTTGGTCTGTCACGGCCGACCTCTTGTCTATTGCCTGGCTGCCCGGCTGCGGCCGCAGCCGGTTTCCCCGCTTGACGGAGCTTGCCCCAGAAGGGCATCACCGCCTCACTTATACCGAAGGGGCGCGAAGAGCGAAGCGGCAGTCCGCCGCATCCCCCGAACCCACGTCCAGCGCGGCTTAAAATGCGGCTCGTATTTTTTCAACCAGATATTCCGCAAAACCTCGGCGCATCGATCCGCCTGGCAGCCTGTTTCGGCGCGGGCATTGATGTGATCGAGCCGTGCGCGTTTCCGCTCAATGACCGCGCCATGCGCCGCGCGGCGCTGGATTACGCCCCGCTTGCGGATTTCCGGCGCCATGATTCGTATGACAGGTGGCAAGACGATCGCGGGGCTGGCCGCATGGTGCTGTTCACGACACAGGGCGCTGAAAAGCTGTGGGATTTTGCATTCCGGCCCGACGATCACCTGGTGTTTGGGCGGGAGTCGGCGGGCGTACCGGACGATGTTCACGCCGATGCCGACGCCCGGGTGATCATTCCGATCCGGCCCGAAGCGCGCTCGCTGAACGTGGCGATGAGCGCCGGCATCGCGCTCGCCGAGGCGATGCGTCAGCTAGGCTGACTTAAATCGAAGAAGGCCCGCATGGCCCGCACATTGTCTGGCTCCGTGGCAATCAGGCCAAGCATACGGATCAAAACCTCGCACGAGCCGAGATATTCTTCATCGGTGCGCGGCCGGCGTTGATCCCAATACCATTGTTCATTTTCCGGGCGGGTTGCGCGCAGCGCGGTTCCGACCGGCCGCAACAGATCGTTGCGCTCTGAGAATGTGATCGCCTGGGGCGGCCGTCCTGAAGATAGATCGCAGCCGCCGCCTCCATGTCCGGCCGCATGCCGTAAGCGCGGCAAAAATCAGGGTCTGTACGGTTCAGCGCCAGCATCTGCCGGAGGCGGTCAAAGACCGCAAGAACCGAGTCGTCGGGCGCCAGCGGCACGGCACGGCCATAGGTTTGCAACTCCACCTGCCGGCCGAGCCTTGCGATCTCGCGGTCGACCGCTGACCCACCGTTTTGGGCCAAAACCGCCTGCAGCCGGGATATGTGCGCCGCCGTCTCATCGGGATACCGGGTGAAATAGGCGTCGATCAGCGGATTGCTGCGCATCCCCGCCTCGATCTCTTCAGCCGGATCCGGTGCCAGCATGTCGCCCAGGACATCCTCGACGGTGGGCGTCACCATAGGCGCCAGATAAAGCGCACTCGCAGCAGTGCCCGCCAACGCCAAGCCGAAACCAAAAACCTTGCCGGCGGCACCAAAGGCCTGCCCGATCGCGAGCCCGACAATGAGGCCAACCATCCCGCCCAGCGCGCCCAACACCAGAAGCGTCACAAGCTGCGTGTCTTCCATTCAGACCTCCCCTTCAAATTGCAAATTGAGAGATTCCCGGCTGCGGCGCAACGCCGCGCGGCGCCTGGCCTCATGTCACCCCAAGCGCTGTGGGGTTTTATTCGCGGCCGGATTCGGTCAGTTAGGAATAAGGACGATGCTGGATTTCAAGGAGAGCCCGGCGATGACGCTTGAGCGGGAAAAGGCGACGGCCAAGGGCTGGTTCGAAGCCCTGCGTGACGAGATTTGCGCCGAGTTCGAACGGCTTGAGGACGAGGCCCCGGCCGATCTCTATCCCGGCGAGACGGGACGATTCGAACGCGAGGCGTGGACGCGCGGCGACGGATCGGAAGACCAGGGCGGCGGGGTTGCGTCGATAATGCGCGGACGGCTGTTCGAAAAGGTCGGCGTCCATTGCTCGACCGTCTATGGCGAGTTTTCTCCCGAGTTTGCGAAGCAGATCCCCGGTGCCGCAGAGGACCCGCGCTTCTGGGCGTCCGGCATTTCGCTGATCGCCCACATGCGCAATCCGCACGTCCCGGCGGTGCACATGAATACCCGCTTCATCGCGACAACCGTCGGCTGGTTCGGTGGCGGGCTCGATCTCAACCCGACGCAGAACTATCAGCGCAACAAGTCCGCCGATGATGCCGTGACTTTCCATGCGGCCTGCAAAGCCGCCTGCGACAAACATGGCGCGGATTACTACGAACGCTTCGACAAATGGTGCGATGAGTATTTCTGGCTGAAACACCGCGACGAGCCGCGCGGCGTCGGCGGGATATTCTACGACCGCCACGATACCGGCGACTGGGAGGCCGATTTCGCTTTCACCCAGGATGTCGGTCGGGCCTTCCTGGAGGTCTATCCGAAGATCGTCCGCTCGCGCATGGCACAGCCCTGGACGCCGGAGGACCGGGAGGAGCAGCTGGTGCGGCGCGGGCGCTATGCGGAGTTCAATCTGCTGTACGACCGCGGCACCAAGTTCGGGCTGGAAACCGGTGGCAATGTGACATCGATCCTGTCCTCCATGCCGCCGGAAGCGAAATGGCCGTAGGGATTTAGAGCCGGTCCAGCAGGTCTGCCCTCGTCAGGCGGAACCGGCTGTCGATCCAGGCCTCTTCCAGCCGTCTTAGCGTCTCGCCCATCTCCGGTCCCGGCTTGAGACCAGCCTTCTTGAGATCCGCACCGTTCACCGGGAAGCCGGGCGCCTTGAACGACAAGACGTGCGCGATCGCACCGCCCCAGCCTTCCGGCGGCGGGCGATCCCGCGAAAACAGCAAATAGAGCAGGTCGGCCAGGACCTGGTTGCCATGCCGGTAGACCCGCTTTTCGAGCTCGGCACGCAGCGGCCAGTCCGCGGCAATATCGGCGGCGAGGTCCGCATCGGCCATTTGGCGGATCCGGAACGCCTCGGCATTCGACATTTTCATGTCGCGGATGAGCCGAACAGCCTGCTCGCCGAAGGTCGCGGCAAACCGCAACAGGCTGTCGTCACCGCCTAACGCAATCAGCCGCGACAGGCGGCCCGTATCCGGCTCCGACCGGTAGAGGGCCTCTGCGATCCCCGTCTCTGACATCAGCTCCAGAACGCGGACCGGATCGGGTGCCGCCAAGAGTTTCTTGGTTTCCATCCAGACGCGTTCTGCGGACAATTGTGCCAAACCATCTGTCATGCTGGCGCAGGCCGCCAGCCCGGCCGGGTCCGGCTCGCCCCGCCCGTACCAGGCATGGAAGCGGAAGAAACGCAGGATGCGGAGATAGTCTTCCGCGATGCGGTCCTCGGCCTTACCGATGAAGACAATGCGTCGCGTCCCGATATCGGCCAATCCGCCAACGGGGTCGTAGATCTTGCCGGCGGCATCGGCATAAAGCGCGTTGAGGCGGAAATCGCGGCGGGCCGCATCTTCCGCCCAGTCCGTGGTGAAGGCGACCGTGGCGCGGCGGCCATCCGTCGACACGTCACGGCGCAGCGTCGTCACTTCGAACGGACGGTGATCCGCCACGGCGGTGAGCGTGCCATGCTCGATGCCGGTGGGATGAATGGCGATCTTTGCCGCTTCGAGCGCTGCTTGGGCGGCAGCGGGCTCAAGCACGGTGGCGATGTCGATATCCGCGACCGGTGCGCCCAGCAATGCGTTCCGGACGCAACCGCCGACAAAGCGGGCGCCGCCGGGCGCGGCATTTTCCAGCGCATTCATGACCCGGCGGGTGGCCGGGTGGGTCATCCAGGCATGATCAGCGGGGTCGAGGCGGATCGCCGTCATCCTCTTCCTCGTCGAGATCGGTGGTGACGGTGTGATCAGATGGCTGGCCGAAATTGCGCGCATCCTCGGGCGGCGCTTCGCCGGGATTGTCGTTGAACTCGGCGCGTTGGATCCCATCAGCGCCCAACCGGGGCGGGACATAGGTGGTGTGCTCGGAATCGCCGGTATCCGAAATGAACACCAGGAAAACGAAGCCGGCCGCGGCCAGGAACCCGCCGATGGCGGACAAGATCCAGACCGGGGCGGGTTTGTGTTCGGCGATCTCCGCGCTGGCCTGCATCGACAAGCGCCATAGCGCAAACGCGATGAAGGGCGTCAGGAAGAGCAGCATCTCGAAAAAGGCCAGACGGACCATCAATCGTCTCCAATCAGGCGGTCATGCAGCGCCCTGAGCATGCCGGCCGTTGCTCCCCATATATAGCGCTCTTTCCACGGCATCGCCCAGAAGCGGCGCATCTGGCCGCGAAATTCGCGCTCATGACGTTCATGGTTGGCGGAATCCATCAGGAAATCAAAGGGGGTTTCGAAGACGTCGGATACCTCTTGATGGTCCGGCGTCACGGTGTAACCCGGCCGCAAAAGGCCGACAAACGGTGTGACCTGAAACGCCGTCACCGTTTCATAGGGGTCGAAACAGCCGAGGATGTCGATGTGATCCGCGGTGATCCCGATCTCTTCGCGGGTTTCGCGCAAGGCGGCTTCCCACAAGGTTTCGCCCGGCTCCCGGCGCCCGCCGGGAAAGCTGATCTGGCCGGCATGCTTGGTCAGGTGCGCGGCGCGCACGGTGAACAGGAATCTCGGCGGGCCGTCATGCAGGATCAGTGGCGCAAGGACCGCGGCCTGGTTCAGCGCACGGCCGGTTGGCGAGGGCAGATCATTGAGATCGCCATCGCCGCGCGCCGGACTTTTCTGCGGGCGTTCGGGATGGTCGAGCCGCTCGTCCATCAAGGTCAGGATGGCGTCCGGCGTCATTCCGCGGTGCCCAGCCGGAAGTCCACGCCGCGCGAACGGACATAGAGCACGCGTTTGCCGCCCTCCTCGCGGACGTCGGCGGCTTCGACGAGCTCATAGAAGGACGGCCGGTTGATGAGGGCTTCGAGGCGGCTGCGGATCAGGATGAAGGGTTCCGGTTCACCGGTATCGGGATCGGTTTCCACGCGGATCGGATGATCGGGGCCCGCGGCGACCACATCACCAACATTTGAAGTGAAGACCAAGACCGGCTCGCCGTTTTCCTCAGCACGGTCGACCCGAATCGCCACGAACGGCGCGGTCTCGACCTTGACGGCCTGCTTTTCCACCGGCGTCACGAGATAATGAACGCCATCGTCATCTTTTCGCAAGATACGCGCAAACAGGCGTACAAGACGGTCTCGCGTGATGCGACGACCTTCATGCCACCAACTGCCATCGCGACGAATGACGAGATCCATCGTGCCGCAATGCTCGGGATTCCATTTCTCGACCGGCGGCAAGCCGTCGCCTGCGGATTCCGCTGCCTTCAAAAGCGACTGCATCATATCATCGGCAGGCATGGACACTCCGTTTTTGCACCGTCATTCTTCATCTCTGGACGGCGCCAGACAATGGCGCGTGCCGTCCAGAACCGGGATTTAAGGAGATTACCTTGGCGAGAAAACCGGCAAGCACCACGAAAAAGACCGCCGGCACGGCCGCAAAGCCCCGGCGGACGCGTAAACCGGCGGCGCCAAAGCGCGAGTCATTGGCCGATATGGATGTGGTTAAGGCCGCCGACATTGCCGCCGCACGGCTTTCCGAAACGCGCGCATCGATCGGTAAGGTGATTTACGGCCTGGAGGACCAGGTCGAGCTCTGCCTGGCCGCGATCCTGTCCGGCGGTCACGCCCTGCTCGTCGGCGCCCCCGGCCTGGCGAAGACCCGCCTGGTCGACACGATTGCGGTGGCCACCGGGCTCGACACCAAGCGCATCCAATTCACGCCGGACCTGATGCCGGCCGATATCATCGGCTCGGAAGTGCTGGAGGAAAACAAGACCGGCAAGCGCTCCTTCCGCTTCATTCCCGGACCCGTCTTTTGCCGCCTGCTGATGGCGGACGAGATCAACCGAGCCAGCCCCCGGACCCAGGCCGCCCTCCTGCAGGCAATGCAGGAACGCTATGTGACCGTGGCCGGCGAACGGCATGACCTGCCGGCGCCTTTCCACGTGTTGGCAACGCAGAACCCGATCGAGCAGGAAGGCACCTATCCGCTGCCTGAAGCCCAGCTCGACCGCTTCCTGTTGCGCGTCGATATTCCGTATCCGGAACGCGGCGACGAGCGGGAGATTCTGCTGGCCACGACGGGCGCAAGCGAAGGTGAGGCCGAGCCCGTGCTGTCGCCGGATGAAATCCTCGATCTTCAACTGCTGGTGCGGCGCATGCCGGTCGGCGAGAAAGTCGTTGAAGCGATCCTCGATCTCGTTCATCTGGCGCGTCCGGAGGAAAGCGATGATGCCGATGTGCAGCGCGGCGTCTCTTGGGGTCCCGGACCGCGCGCCGGTCAGGCGCTGATGCTGGCCTGCCGTGCGCGGGCGCTATTGCAAGGCCGCCTGGCGCCGTCGACCGAAGATGTCGCAGCGCTGGCCGAGCCGGTGCTGAAACACCGTATGGCGCTATCTTTCGCGGCGCGCGCCGACGGTCTGACCCTCGAATCGCTCATTTCGCGCCTCGCCGCCAAAGCCGCCTAGGAAAGACCAGCGCCCATGCGCTCGCCCTTTGCCCGTGACGATACCCAGCGCGCCGCCGAGCTGCGGCAGGCCGGCGAAGCTGCGTCAGCGCCGTTTGGCGAGCTGGTCGCCGAAGCCGAGCGGATCGCGGCGAGCGTGATGATGGGTGTGCATGGGCAACGCAAGCGCGGCCTTGGCGAGACCTTCTGGGAATACCGCCATCATCGTACCGAAGACGGTGCCGCTGCGGTCGACTGGCGGATGTCGGCAAAATCGACGGACCTTTATGTCCGTGAAAATGAACAGGAATCCGCCAATACGGTCTGGCTCTGGCGCGACGGGTCGGCGACGATGAATTTCTCGTCGGCGCGAGGATTGCCGTTGAAAAAGGATCGCGCCGCGGTCTGCATGATCGCCATGTCGGCATTGTTGTCGCGTGGCGGCGAGCGGGTCGCGGTACTCGGCGAAAGCTCGCGGGCGCGCGGTGGCGAGCTGGGCCTGGAGCGGACGTCCCTGCGACTTGCCACGGGCCCCGGAAGCCTGTCTTCGGTCGAAGCCGCCCCGATCTTCCAGTATGGCCGCGTCGTACTGGCCAGCGACTTTCTGGATCCGATCGAGACCTGGCGCGCGCGATTGTCGCGCTATGCAGCCATGCAGGCCGGCGGCGCGCTGTTGCGGATTATCGATCCGATGGAAGAGGACTTCCCGTTCAAGGGCCGCACCAAGTTCGAGGCGGTCGATGACAGCGATCATTTGCTGTTTGGCCGCGCCGAGGAGGCGAGGAAAGCCTATCGCGCGCGCTGGCAGGACCATGGCGACCGGCTTGCCGATCTGGCGCGGGCGTATAACTGGACGCTCGTAACCCACCGCACCGACCGCCCTGCCACGCAGGCGGTCCTGGCGCTCTATCGCGCCCTGGCGCGGGAGGTCTGATCATGTTTGCGATCGGTCCTCTCGCCTTCGCGTCACCGCTGGCCCTGCTCGGCCTGTTGACGCTACCGATCCTGTGGCGCCTTCTCCGGGCCACGCCGCCGCCGCCGCGGCGTGCGATCTTTCCGCCACTGCGCCTGTTGAAGGACGCACCGGATGACGCCGAAACGCCTCATCACGCGCCGTGGTGGCTGATCCTGTTCCGCCTGTTGCTGGCGACGCTGGTGATTATCGCACTGGCGCGGCCGGTGTGGCAGCCCGAGCCCGAGGTCGCGACCGCCCGGCCGCTGCTCCTGGTGATCGACAATGGCTGGGCGTCGGCCAGCGCCTGGCGCGACATGGTCCGGGAAGCGAATTTCCGTCTCGATCTGGCAGAAGAAGCCGGCCGCACGGCGGCGATTGTCTTCACGGCCGAAGATACGCCGGATGCCGAGCTGGTGCTCGGCGATCCCGATGCCGCGCGGCGTCAGCTCGAAGGCGAAGAAGTTCGCCCCTGGCCGCCGAACCGGTCCGTAGCGGCCGCGCGCATACGCCAAGCCATCGAAAATGAGGGCCTCTCCAACTCCATGCGGGTTTACTGGCTGACGGACGGGCTTGAATCAGAAGGCGTTGACGCGCTGGCCGATGTGCTCAATCCGCTGGGCCCGGTCACCGCGGTGCTACCAGGCCCTGGACGGTCGCCACTGGCGCTCGGAACCCCGATCGTGACGCCGAACGGTTTTGCGGTCGACGTGCAGCGGGTGAATTCCGAACTGGACCGCACGGTTGCGCTGGTCGCAACGGCGGCAGATGGACGTGCCGTGGCGCGGACGGAAGTCGAGCTTGCCGCCAGAGTGATGAGCGCGCGGGCCGATATCGAGCTGCCACTCGACCTGCGTAACCGCGTTTCCGCGATCCGCATCGAGGGCCAGGGGTCGGCGGGCGGCACCCAGCTGACGGACGATGCCTGGCAGCGGCCGCGGGTCGGCGTGATCGATGCGGCGAGCGAGGACGGGCAGCCGCTCCTCTCCGATTTGCACTACATCATGCGGGCCATCGAACCGTTCACCGAGGCACGGCGCGACGATCTGGACGCGTTGTTGGGGGCGAATGTGTCGGCGCTCATCATGGTAGATGCAGCGCGGACCGACGATCCGCGGATCACCGAATTCGTTGATCGCGGCGGCCTGTTAGTCCGTTTTGCCGGGCCCCGCCTGGCCGCCCGGCCGGACGAGCTGCTGCCGGTTCAATTGCGTGAGGGCGGACGGCTGTTCGGCAGCGCGCTGTCCTGGGAAGACCCGCAAACGCTGGCGGCTTTTGGCGCCGACTCACCATTCGCCGGATTGAGGATTCCCGCCGAGGCCACCGTTTCACGCCAAGTCCTCGCCGAACCCGGCACGGCATCTGCCGACCGGGTCTGGGCGCGCCTTGAAGATGGCACACCGCTCGTAACCGCAATGCGTCAGGGCGAGGGATGGGTGGTGCTGTTCCATGTGACGGCTGGCCCCGGCTGGTCGGATCTGCCGCTCACCGGGTTGTTTCCGCGCATGCTGCGGCGAGTGACGGCGTTAGCCCAGGGCGGCAGTGCGACGCCGACGCAAACCGGCGCCTATGTCATCGACCGGGCGCTTGACGGTGAAGGCCGGCTGTCCAATCCGCCGGTTTCGGCGCGCCCGGTGCCGGCCCCGAATTGGGAACAGGCCGAAGCGAGTCCGACCACACCACCGGGCATCTACCGGCTGGGCACCGCCAGTGCCGCGCTGAACGTCTTGCGTGCCGGTGACACGCTTCAGGCCCTGCCGCGATCGCTGCCCGGGATTTCCTTTGCCAATCTGGAAGCGCCGGCGGAACGGCGCTTCGCCGGCCCGTTGCTGGCCCTGGCCCTCATTCTCCTGGCGATTGATGCGATCCTGGCACTCGCGCTCGCCGGCCGCCTGCCCCGTTTCCGGCTGCCACGCGGCGGCGGTGCAGTTGCCGGCATTCTGCTGGCCGCCGGCCTGATGCTTGGCGCTCCGGCTGTGGACGCCCAAGAAACGGAGTATCTAGACAGTTTCGAGCTGGATGCAGCACTCAATCTGCGGTTCGGCTATGTCGAAACCGGCAATCGCGACATCGATGCCCGCAGCCGCGCCGGCCTTGTGGGTCTGTCACAACAGATCTGGTGGCGCAGCGCGATGGAGCCGGAAGCCCCCATGGCGGTCAATGTGGAGACCCATGAGCTGGTGTTCTTCCCGATCCTCTACTGGCCCATCACCCGTGACGCGCCGCCTTTGTCGGAAGAGGCTGCCGCGCGTGTGAACCGGTATATCCAGTCGGGCGGGCTGATCGTGTTCGACACACAGGATGCGGACATTGCGATCTCGCGCGCCGGAGCGCCCCATCCCGGCCTTGCGCGCGTCCTTGAAGCGATCGACGTGCCGCCGCTGGCGCCCGTCGATCCCGATCATGTGCTGACCAAGTCTTTCTACCTGCTGCAGGAATTTCCGGGCCGGATCAGTGGCGGGCAGGTCTGGGTCGAAGCCGATCCGGATGGTGCCTCGCGCGACGGAACATCGGGTGTGATCATCGGCGCCAATGACTGGGCTTCGGCCTGGGCGGTGGATGATAACGGCCAGCCGCTCTATCCCGTGGAGGGCGGCGACCGGCAACGCGAGATGGCGCGCCGGTTTGGCGTCAATCTGGCCATGTATGCGCTGACCGGAAACTACAAGGCAGACCAGGTTCACATCCCGGCCCTGCTGGAAAGGCTGGGCCAATGAGTGCGGCCGCCACGACGCTCGACATTGCGCCGCTGATCCCGGTCTGGGCAATCGGCACGCTTGCCCTGTTGGCCCTCGGCATGACCGCTGTCGGCGCGGTCCGGCGGCTGAATGGCTGGCTGTGGCGGAGTCTGTCGACTCTGCTGATCACAGCGGTCTTGATGAACCCGTCGCTGGTCGAAGAAGACCGGGAGCCGCTGCCCGACATTGCGCTCGTCATCGTCGACCGGTCCGATTCCATGGAGATTCCCGGGCGGGCCGATGCCGCCGAAGCCGCGCTGGCGGACCTTCGGGCGCAAGCTGAACGCGATCCCGACCTGGAACTTGTCGAAGCCGAGATCGGCAACAGTGTCGACGGCACTCGCGCCATCGAAGCCATTCAGTCGGCACTGGCCGGCATTCCGCGCGACCGGCTGGCCGGCATTGTGCTTGCCTCCGATGGCCGCGTGCACGACATGCCCGAAGATGTTGCCGCGCTGGATATCGATGCTCCGGTGCATCATTTGTTGACCGGCAATCCAGACCAGGGCGACCGGCGTCTGGTGATCGTCGAAGCCCCGCGCTACGGGCTGGTCGATGAACCCGCGGAATTCGTGATCCGCGTCGAGGACGATGCGATGACCGGCACGGCGACGCTGACCTTCCGGGTCGACGGGGGGGAGCCACAGACCGCGCGGATTACAATCGGCACCGACACAACCGTCACGGCGCCGGTCGAACACCGCGGTCCCAATGTCATCGAGATCGAGGTCGAACCCGGACCCGAGGAATTATCGCTCATCAACAATCGCGCAGCGGTGTCCGTGACGGGCGTACGCGACCGGCTGCGTGTATTGCTGGTCACCGGCGAACCGCACAATGGTGCGCGCACCTGGCGCGATCTGCTGAAATCCGACCCGTCCGTGGACCTGGTGCACTTCACCATTCTGCGGCCGCTAGACCGCAATGATTCCACGCCGGTCGACGAGTTGTCGCTGATCCCCTTCCCGACCCGCGAATTGTTCGAGGAACGCCTTGAGGAATTCGACCTGGTCATTTTCGACCGATATCGCCGCCGCGCGATCATGCCGCCGCTCTATTTCGATTACATCGCACGCTATGTCGACAATGGCGGCGCGCTGCTGATCACGGCCGGCCCGCCCTTCGGCCAGGCCGATTCGCTTTACCGTTCACCGTTGGCGGCGGTGATTCCGGCGCGGCCTACGGGTATTATTGCAAGCGGCGGCTTCCGGCCGGAAGTGACCGAAGCGGGTGAACGTCATCCGGTCACGGCCAATCTGGCGCCGACGGATAGCGAAGCACCCTGGGGCGAATGGTTCCGGCGGATCGATGCGACCGTGCTGGGTGGAGAGACGCTGCTGGAAGCGCCTGATGGCGGGCCGCTGCTCGTACTGGCGCGGGCGGGGCAAGGCCGTGCGGCGGTCGTGCTGTCCGATCAGAGCTGGTTGTGGGCAAGGGGTTATCAGGGCGGGGGTCCGCATGGCGAGATGTTCCGGCGGGTCGCGCACTGGCTGATGGGCGAGCCCGAACTCGACGAGGAGCGTCTGTCCGCAGCCGCGTTCAATGGCGAATTGATTGCCGAAAGAACGACGCTCGCCGACTCACCCCCCGAGCTGGAACTGGAATGGCCATCGGGCCGTACGGAAACGCTGGACATGACCCCGACCGGGGACCCCGGCCGCTTCAGCGCGACCACGGATGTCACGGAGCAGGCAGGCCTCGTGCGATTGCGGTCCGGAAATCTGACAGCCGTCACCGCGCTCGGACCGCTCAACCCGCTGGAATATGCCAATCTGCAACCGACGGCCGAGCTGCTGGAGCCGCTGCTGCGCGAGACCGGAGGCGGTGCCTACATCCTGAATGCATCGGCCGACACCGCCTTGCCTGGCATACGCCGGACGCGCGCGGGAAGCGATGCATCGGGCCGGAACTGGTACGGGTTGCAGCGCAATGAGCGCTACATCGTCCGCGGCGCGGACCGCATGCCGCTTCTGCCGGCACTTCTCATTCTCCTGTTGATCGTCGCCGCGCTGGGCTGGGGCTGGCGGCGCGAGGGCCAATAAGGCGCTCGACGAGCCACCGCAATCTGGCCTATCGTCCTGATTCATGGCCAGCAATCCACCGCCGCCGCCAATCGAGACGCCCGATCTCGAAGAGCTTGCCGATCCGGAAATCTGGCGCGAGCGGCTGGCGGCATTCTGGGAATGGCTGCAATCCGCGCTGGTGAGTGTCGATTTCGGCGTTCAGATGGCGTGCATCGCGGTGGCGGCCATTCTGGCGTTTGCGCTGCGCAAACCGCTGGGCAAAGTGCTCGAGCGATTGTTCAGCTTCGGCGTGCTGCGCCGCGTGCGCAGCGGAGCGGTGCGGTTCCTGACACCGGTTCTGGGCCCGGCGCTCGCCTGGGTCTTCCTGTCGGCGGTCCTGTTCACGCTCCAACAGCTCGAAATGGATTTCTTCTGGGTCCGCCTGGGGGCGAATCTCGTGGGCGCCTGGGCGATCATCCGCGCCATCAGCGGGTTCATTTCGGAGCCCTTCTGGTCACGGACCATTGCCATACTCGGCTGGGCCATCGCGGCGATGAATATCATCGGTTGGCTGCAGCCGACGATTGATTTTCTGACATGGCTGGGCATGCCGGTCGGCGGCGGCCGCGTGTCCATCATGTCAGCAATCCAGGCTCTGGTCCTGCTGATCATCCTTTATTGGCTGGCGTCGCGCGTCGCAGCCGTTTTGTCGGCCCGGATCAACAAGTTGCCGAGTCTCAACCCGTCGGCCCGGTTGCTGATTGGCAAGTCAGTCCAGATCACGCTGCTCGCGTCTGCCGTTCTGCTCGCGATTTCGAGTCTCGGCATTCCGCTCGGCGCGCTGGCGATCTTCTCCGGTGCCGTCGGTCTGGGTATCGGATTCGGCCTGCAGAAAATCTTCTCGAATCTGGTCTCCGGCGTGATTTTGCTGCTCGACCGCTCGATCAAGCCCGGAGATGTCATCACGCTGGACGACACCTATGGCCGGGTGAATTCACTCGGGATGCGGTTCGCATCGGTGATCACACGCGACGGTATGGAGCACCTGATACCGAACGAGGAGTTCATCACCACAAAGGTGATCAACTGGTCGTTCTCGGATCATGCGGTGCGAATCAAGCGGGCGATCGGAGTGGATTATTCGACCGATGTGCCGACCGCGATGGAGCTGGCCGTCGAAGCCGCCGGCACCGTTCCCCGTGTATTGGGGTCGCCGGCGCCGCGCTGTCTCTTACGCGGGTTCGGTGACAATTCGATCGATCTCGAGATCCGGTTCTGGATCGCCGACCCGGGCCAGGGCGTCAACAATGTTTCGAGCGAGGTGTTACTGGCGATCTGGAAAGCCTTTGCCGAGAACGGCGTCGCCTTCCCCTTCCCGCAACGGGATATTCACTTCAAGGGCGGCACGCCGATCGAGGTCCGGATGGCCAAGGACGAGTAGATTGCATCCGATCCGGAAACAATAACCCTCTCATTCGGCTATTACTGACCAGCGCTCCCAGCTCTAAATCTGCCTCCAACAGCTCAGCAATGGAGGTTTACATGATCGATATCCGGTCTTTCGACAGTCTGGGGCATTTCCAGATCGACTGGCTTAATGCCCGCCATCATTTCAGTTTCGGCCAGTATCACGATCCTGCCCGGATGGGCTGGGGCGCGCTGCGGGTCTGGAACGACGATGAAATCCAACCGCAATCGGGTTTCCCGCCCCATCCGCATTCGGACATGGAGATCATCACCTATGTGCGCGACGGCGCGATCAGCCATCAGGACAGTCTGGGCAATAAGGGCCGGACCGTTGCCGGCGATGTCCAGGTGATGTCGGCCGGATCGGGCATCCGCCACGCCGAGTACAATCAGGAGGACGAGCTGACGCGGATTTTCCAGATCTGGATCCAGCCCGAGACACGCGGCGGCGAACCCCGCTGGGACGCCATGGCCTTCCCCAAGGATGACCGGGCCGGCCAACTCGTCGTGCTGGCTTCAGGGTCTCCAGACCGTGACGGCGGTCTGATGATCCGAGCGGACGCCAAAGTCATGGGCGCAACGTTGAAAGCCGGACAGAGCATCACCTACAAGCCGGAGCCCGGGCGCTTCCAGTATCTCGCCACAACGCGCGGCACGGTCGAGGTCAATGGCGAAACGGTCGGGGCACGGGACGGAGCCGCAATCCGCGACGTCGACACGCTGACCCTCACCGCCGTCGAGGATGCGGAACTGGTGCTGACGGACACCCGCTAGTGCATTTTCACCCTTTGTGAATCGGTGCCGGGCGATCATGATCCCCTTGGCTTGGGAGATTGTCATGAACGTCCGGCGCATTCTTGTTCTGCTTGGTTTCATTGCCAGCGCCCCGGTATTGTCCGGCTGCCTGGTGATCGGTGCGACCTCGATGGTCGCGGAGACAGCCGTTCGCACGACGGGTACGGCCCTCGAGACCGCGGGCAATGTTGGCGAGGCCGTCGTCCGTACCGCCATCCCTGGCGATGGCAACGACGATGACGACGAGGACGACAACTAAATTTTCCTGACAGGCGGCCGCCGGTTCGTTATACTATAACTGTGGGGACAGCTTGTTATTGGGAGGAACGCAAATGCGTGTTCTGGTTTCTGTCCTGGGAGCGGCGTGTCTGGCGGCGCCGGCCTTTGCCCAGCATTTCACCGCTGACTATGCCGGCAGCCCGACCGCGCCGGTCGCCATCGCCGAAATCACGATCGGATCGGAACTCGAAGCTAAAGGCGAGGATTACGGTCACCGTGAGTTCGACCGGCTGATCCGGACGCTGACCGCCGATCTCGAGCGCGAGCTGCGGTCAGTCTCTCTGCTCGCCGATGGTGGAGCAGCGGCTATGCTGCATGTGGTCATCGAGGATGCGACGCCGAACCGGCCGACCTTCGCGCAGCAAGGCATTTCCGGCCTGTCCTGGCAAAGCTATGGGCGTGGCGGGGCGCATGTCACGGCCGAGCTTCGCGATGCCGACGGCGCAGTGATTGCGAGCTATGTCTACAGCTGGACAACTCCGAGCATCCTGGATGCGCGCTATGCCAGCGTGTGGACCGACGCCAACCGGACCTTCGACCGTTTCGCGTCGCGTTTGGCCGACAATCTTGAAGACGCGGTCAATTCCGGTTCCTAGGCCCGCCTAAGGCGCGCCGATCCATTTGTGGGTCTGAAGGCTCAATGACCATTTGGGGTGTACCAGGCAGTATTCAAAAGCTGCCTGGGCATTCTTCATCTGATGCGGCCCATCCATGGGCTGAAGCGAGAACCGCTTGAAATCCAGTTGCTCAAAGCGTGCCGGATCAACGCCGGGCTGCGGGTAGACGAGTTTCAGCTCCTCGCCGGATGTCTGCACAATGGCCGCATCCGCCTTGGGACTGACCGTCAGCCAATCGATACCCGCGGGCGCCTTAATCGTGCCGTTGGATTCAACGGCGATCTCGAATCCCTGCTTTTTGAACGCGGCGATCAAGTCGTCGTCGAGCTGCAAGAGCGGTTCGCCACCGGTGCAGACCACCAGCGGGCGGCCGCCTCCCGGCCAATAGCCCGCGACCTTTTCAGCGAGGTCTCCAGCGGTCTTGAATTTCCCGCCACCGGCGCCGTCCGTGCCCACAAACTCCGTGTCACAGAAATTGCAGATCGCCGTGGCCCGGTCGCGTTCGAGCCCGCTCCAGAGATTGCAACCGGCAAACCGGCAGAAGACGGCCGGACGGCCGGCCTGACCGCCCTCGCCCTGTACCGTCAGGAAGATTTCCTTGACCGAATACGTCATCGGCTTGCCCCCCAGTCCTGCCAACCCTTGGCGCGCAATTCGCAGGCCGGGCAATCGCCGCAACCATAACCCCAGTCATGGCGCTGGCTGCGATCGCCGCGATAGCAGGTGTGGCTGCGTTCTACGATCAGGTCGACCAGACTTCCTCCGCCGATCTCATTGGCCAAGGCCCAGGTTTGCGCCTTGGTCAGATACATCAGCGGCGTCTCGATCGGCATCTTTCGCGCCAGGCCCAGCGACAGCATGGTTTCCGCAGCATCTAGCGTTTCGCGCCGGCAGTCGGGATAGCCGGAGTAATCGGTTTCGCACATGCCGCCTGCGAGGCGCTCCAAGCCGCGCCGGTACGCCAATGCCGCCGCGACGGTCAGAAAGACGAGATTTCGCCCGGGGACGAATGTGGTCGGCAATCCGTCGGCCTGCCAAGCGATCTCCATATCCGATGTCAGCGCACTTTCAGCAAGCGCGCCATAACCGGTGAGATCGACCAGGCGATCCTGACCCAAACGGCTTTCCCATTCGGGATTGAGGCGCATCAGCCCGTCCCTCACCTGTATCCGGGCTTCAAGCTCGACCTCGTGGCTCTGGCCATAGTCGAACCCAACCGTTTCAACCCGGTCAAACCGGCTAAGCGCCCAAGCCAGGACGGTTGCGGAATCCTGGCCACCGGAGAACAGGACAAGTGTGGAGGACGGCGTCTTTGTCTTCATGACGCGCGCTTATAGGGCTAAACAGGAGTCAATGTCAGACGTGAGTCTCATCTATACGACCTGGCCGGATGCCGGGAGCGCCCGTGCAGCGGCCGATGCGCTGCTCCGGGACAAGCTCATCGCCTGCGCCAATCTCTTGCCCGCGGGCACCTCGATGTATCGCTGGAAAGGCAAGATGCAAGCCGAAGAAGAGTGGGTGATGATCCTGAAAACGGCGCGCGCGGCGGCGTGTTGCGCACGGGTCAAATTGCTGCATCCCTATGAGGAGCCGGCGATCCTTGAGTGGCTTGTCGAGCCGGAAGGAAGCTCGGCCGGATTCCTCGAATGGGTGCGTTCGGAAACCGACGCACGCGGAGTCTGAATAATCAACACCGAGGAAGGCCGGCTAGCTGGCTTGCGCTACGGCCACCGACCCGCCATCGGACAATACGCCGGCGATCGTATCGAACAGGCGTTGCGTATCGATCGGCTTGGAAATGAAGCCGTCCATGCCCGCAGCCAGACAGGCTGCTTCGTCCTCACGGCGGGCATTGGCGGTGAGCGCAATGATCGGCGTCATCGCGGCGGTGGTGGGAAGGTCGCGAATGGCCTTGGTCGCCTGCAAACCGTCCATCACCGGCATGCGCATATCCATGAGAATGAGATCGAAGGCGCGGTTGCGGGCGGCGTCCACGGCGTGTTGACCGTTTTCGGCGAACTCCACCGACCAACCCTTGGCGATGAGGAAGCCTTCAATGACTGTGCGGTTGATCGCATTATCCTCGGCCGCCAAAACCCGCAAAGGCCGTTCGGGCAGTTCGGGACCGGATCGCCGGGCGGCTTTGGCAGGCCGCGCATCCTCGATCGCAGTCGGGCTCGTCGCAGCCGACGCCGTGCTTTCCTCGCTGTGCTCACGCCGCTCGAGACTTGGAAGCTCAATGGTGAACCAGAAATGTGATCCGCCGTCGCGACGCCGCGCGTAGCCGACCTTGCCATTCATCGCTTCGGCGAGATAACGCGTAATCGTAAGCCCCGTTGACGTGCCGTCCATGACGCGGATCCCGTCTTCGTCGGACTCAAAGAAGCTCTTGAACAATCGGCCTTCCGCTTCGCGCGGCACGCCCTTGCCGGTATCGTCGACCGCGACCTTGATCTGGGCGCGGCTGCCGAGATTTTCGATGTCAATCGCGACATCAACCTGCCCACTAGCGGTATAGCGCAGAGCATTGCGGATGTAGGTGAACAGCATCTGCTTGACGCGAGCGCTATCGGCCGCGAGGACAAGCCGGTCGTCGCCGGTCACGCGGATATTGAAGCCAAGGCCCTTGGCTTTCGCTTTCGGTTCCCAGAGCATGCGCGTGTCGCGCGCCAGCCGTTCGACCGTGATTTCGCCCGGCGCCAGCGAGAGATTGCCAGCTTCAATGACGGCGACATCACGCAGATCGCCGACGAAACGCATCAGCGTTTCACCCGCTTCGTAGATTTGACGGGTCTTCTTGCGGGTGTCGTCATCCAGCGTGTCGTCTTCGGAAATCCGACGCGCCACGCCCATGATGCCGGCCAGCGGATTCTTGATGTCGTGGCTGACGCTGGACAGGAAGGCCGTTTTCTCGCTGATCGCCTGTTCGCCGCGCTTGGCAGTATGTTCGTGGCGGCGGGCAAGCTCGCGCAGCGCCTTTGCTTGTGTTTCCACTCGGGTACGAGCGCCTTCCAGCGACGCGTTGGCTTCGAACGCTGTCTTGAGCGTGTCCCTGTACTGCGCGGAAATCCGGATCGTAACCGCAAAATAGAGGGCCAATACGGCCGCCAGGCCATAGCCCTCGACACCGCCCAGCATCACCAGAAATGCGATCACCGGGGCCAATGCGGGCGCATTATAGGCGACGATCGCGATCGGTTTCGTCGCCGACGAGATCGCAGCACCGGCGGTCATTCCGGCCACCATGAAACCCACTGCGAAATGGGCGAAGGTCATCTGGTCCGGCGGCAGCAGGAATATGGCCAGTCCCCAGATGCTGCCCGAACCCACGGTCAGCAAGGTGAAAAGTTTCTGCGTCAGCGGCGGCAGGTGAGCGCCGCTCTTCAAGGCATGCCGGGCGAGGAAGTAGCGAGCGGTCGCGAAAAACACGCCGGTTGCAAACCAAATGCCGACCTGGAGAGGCGGTACGGCGGTTAGCAGCATGGCACCCAGTATCAATGCATTGAGAACATTGAAGGGCACGGCCGACACGCAGTTCTTGTAATAAATCTCCAGACGCGCGCGGTCGATTTCCTCGAGCGCGCCCTCGTTTACGTCGCGGGCCTTGCGCGCAAGTTCCTGCTGTTTCTTCTGGGCTCTTTTTTTGAATTCGAGTCCAAACACGCCTGTTCCCGCCGCTGGATTGAGCGAATCACCTCGGGCAAGAAGGGCATGAATAGGGTGGCCAGAAGGTTAATGCTGCTGACGCCGCCGCGTGTCCTTTCGACAGGGCCTCATTTAAACTTGCAACTTCTTGATTTTACTTACGCGCCAGAAGATCCCGGATCTCTTCCAGAAGTTGTTGCTCGCGCGGCGGTGGCGGCGCTTCGGCGGGGGCTTCTTCCTGCTTGCGCTTCATTGAATTCATCCCCTTGATGATCAGGAACAATGCAAACGCCAGGATGATGAAGGCTATGACATTATTGATGAAAAGCCCGTAATTGATGGTGGCGGCCCCGGCCTCCTGGGCGTCCGCCAAGCTTGCGTACTCGCCGTCGCCAAGCGTGATGAAGAGATTGGCGAAGTCGACGCCCCCCAGCAAGAGACCGAGCGGTGGCATCAGGATGTCGTTCACCAGCGAGCGGACGATCGTCGAGAATGCGCCTCCCAGAATGAAGCCGACGGCCAAGTCGACCACATTGCCGCGCATGGCAAATTCTTTGAATTCCTTGAACATTGGCTGCTCCCCTGTCGCTGCGCCAGCGGTAGCATCGCACCCGGACCAAGTCATCTTGAAACTGGGCACATCATTGGCGCCAATTGGGGGATGGTAGCGGAGGAGAGACTTGAACTCCCGACACGCGGATTATGATTCCGCTGCTCTAACCAGCTGAGCTACTCCGCCACACCTTCGCGCGTCCCCGCAAAGCGGTCCGCACCGGAAGGAGTGGCGATATACTTCGCAGAACTGCAGCACGCAAGCACCCGGTTTCAGGAAATCTGCGAGCAAGGCATGGCGACAGCGCGAGTGCCCGCCTATGCTGATTGCAGATTATGATCCGGCAGGGGGGACAATGAGCATTCCGAGCGAAGATGCGACGGCGCGCCGAATCCTGGTCCTTGCTGCCCATCCCGCGCCGCGCCGCTCTTTTGCCGGACGTGCACTGCGGCGGGCAGCGCAAGACGTCGAGGGCGTCACATTCGCCGACCTTTATGCCGAGTATCCCCGGCTGGATATCAATGCCGATCGGGAACAGACCCGCCTTGCCGAACATGACGCGGTGATCTTTCTGTTCCCGCTGTTCTGGTATTCGACCCCGGCCCTCCTGAAGGAATGGCAGGACATCGTGCTTGAGCACGGTTGGGCATACGGGCAGAACGGGACGGCCCTGCGCGGCAAGCTGTTCATGCCCGTGCTGACGGCCGGCGGGCAGGAAACAGCCTATTCCCCCGATGGCTACAATCATTTTCCGGTCCGCACCCTGCTGTCCCCGCTGGAACAGACCGCCGACCTTTGCGGCATGGTCTACTTGCCTCCCATGGCCTTTTTCAGTGCCGGACATGCACGCGAAGACAACCGCCTCAACGAGTTCGTAGCCGAGTGGAAAGGCGTCCTCGCGGCCCTCCGCGACCGCAAGCTGGATATTGAGGCCGCGCGGCGGGTGCCGCTCCTAAACGGCCAGCTCGAGACGCTTTTGAAAGGTTAGCCGATGGGCGGATTTCTTCTCGACGCAACGATCTATCTGACGGCGGCCGTGATTCTGGTGCCGATTTGCACGCGGCTGGGGCTCGGTTCAGTGCTCGGATATCTGATCGCCGGCGTGCTGATTGGGCCGGTGTTCGGGCTGGTGGGCAGCGAGACCCAAGACCTGCAGCACTTTGCCGAGTTCGGCGTGGTGATGATGCTCTTCCTGATCGGGCTGGAGCTTGAGCCGCGCGCGCTCTGGGATATGCGTTTGCGGCTGCTCGGCCTGGGCGGACTTCAAGTCATCGTGACCGCCGCCCTGATCGCAGCGGCGGCCATGGCGATGGACGTCTATTGGACGATTGCGGTTGCCATCGGTTTTACCTTCGCATTGTCGTCCACAGCCATCGTGATGCAGTCGCTTAGCGAGAAGAGCCTGGACAAGACAGAGGGCGGGCGGGCGTCCTTCTCGGTCCTGTTGTTCCAGGATATCGCCGTCATCCCGATGCTGGCCTTCCTGCCGCTGCTGGCGATGCCGGAGCTGATGGGAAGTGGTGCCGAGGATGCCGCATCGCACAGCGCGGGCTATGACGGAGACGCCGCGCACGGGACGCCTTCCGGCGGCGATCACGATGCGGGTCATGGCGGCGGCGGGCACGGGCCGGATCTCAACCTGGTCGACCGGTTGCCCGGCTGGGCCTATCCGCCGGTCGTGCTGGCGGCGATCGGATTGATTGTCGGCGGCGGTTTTTATCTGACGCGGCCGCTGTTCCGCTTCATTGCTCGCTCGGGATTGCGCGAAATGTTCACGGCCTTTGCGCTGTTCCTGGTCATCGGCATTGCCCTCTTGATGACCACGGTGGGCCTGTCGCCGGCGCTCGGCACTTTTCTGGCCGGCGTGGTGCTGGCGAACTCGGAATACCGGCACGAGCTGGAAGCCGATATCGAGCCGTTCCGCGGCATATTGATGGGCCTGTTCTTCATCACCGTCGGGGCTGGAATCCGGTTCGATGTCTTCCTTGCCGACTGGGCGCTGATCCTCGGCCTGCTGGCCGCGCTGATTGCCGTGAAAGCGGCGGTGCTCTTTGTGTTGGGGCTGATTTTCCGGATTCGCGGCCGCGATCGCTGGCTGATGACGCTGTCACTCGCACAGGCGGGTGAATTCGGTTTTGTCCTGTTATCCTTCAACATCCAGAGCAATGTCATTCCGCCGGATTTGCAGCCCATCCTCGCCCTGCTGGTCGCGCTGTCGATGCTGGTGACGCCGCTTCTGTTCATTCTGTACGAGCAGGTTTTTGCGCGAACCTATACCGAGGGCGGACCCACGCGTGATGCCGACGAGATCGATGAACGCGGCACGACGATCATTGCCGGGCATGGCCGTTTCGGACAGGTCGTCAACCGGCTGTTGCGTGCTTCGGGCTATGAGACGGTGGTGTTGGAGCTGAAGAGCGATTTGGTCGACGGGCTCCGCAAATTCGATGTGAAGACGTTTTACGGCGATGCAACGCGGCCCGATCTATTGCACGCGGCCGGCCTGATGGAGGCCAAACAATTCGTCGCCGCGATCGACGACAAGGACCAGATCACCGAGCTGGTCAAACATGTGCGGCGCGAACGGCCGGATATTCATATCGTGGCGCGCGCCGTCGACCGGCATCACGTCTACCAACTCTATGCCGCCGGTGCGAACGATATCGTCCGGGAGACCTTCGACAGCGCGGTGCGCGCCGGCCGCAGTGCGCTGGAAGCCCTGGGCGAACATCCGTTCGAGGTTGAAAAGGCGGTGCGCTTCTTCGTTCGCCATGACCGCGAGACGCTGCGCGAGCTGGCCACCGCCTGGAAGGAAAGTGTCAGCGTGTTCGACAATGAGGAGTATGTTGCCATCGCAAGGCGCCAGAACCAGATGATGATGGACACGATGCGCAGCGACCGGACGGCCGACAATAATGCGATCGACCGCGCCTGGCAGCCGCCGCCAACCCGCCCAGACGATCCGGAGGACGAGGACGATGCAACCCGGTGATGTGCGTATTCCGGCTGCTGAACTGACGACGTTTGCAGCAGCGGCCCTGGAAAAGGCCGGCGCGAAACGTCCGCACGCGCAGGCCGTTGCCGATCATCTTGTCGCTTCGAATCTGGCGGGCCATGACAGTCACGGCATCGGGCTCCTGCCCGCCTACCTCAAGCATTCGCGCGAGGGGCTGGTCGATGTCAATGCCGAGCCGGAGACCGTTCATTCGGCCGGAGCCATTGTGAAGCTCGACGGCCATGATGCGTGGGGGCGTGTGGCGGGCGAAGCGGCGATGAAGGCGGCCTTTCCCAAGGCGGACGAGCTGGGGCTGTGCGCGGTCACGCTGTCGAATTCCCACCATCTCGGCCGCATCGGCACTTATGGCGAAATGGCCGCGCAGGAAGGGTTTGCCGCGCTCTTTTTCGTCAATGTTACCGATCACGATCCGATGGTCGCACCCTATGGCGGGACAGACAGCCGGTTGGGGACCAATCCGGTCTGCATTGCCTTGCCGCCGACCGGGACCAAGCCGGCTTTCCTGCTCGACATGGCGACCAGCCGGATCGCCATGGGCAAGGCCCGCGTTGCGGCCAATAAGGGGCTGCGGGTGCCCTTCGGATCGATTATCGATTCCAACGGGCTGCCCACCGACGATCCGTCTGGTTTCAAGGGGTTCGAACAAAAGGGTGCCCTGGCGCCGTTCGGCGATCACAAGGGATACGGGCTGGCCTTTGCCGCCGAATTGCTGGCCGGGGTGTTTTCCGGCGGCGGCACGATCCAGCCCGGAAATGAGCGCCGCGGCGGCATCCGCAATCAGATGATGGCGATCGTTCTGTCACCCGATGCATTCGGCGATCCTGCGGCGATGGAGCGGGAGATGGACGCCATGTGGGACTATGCCCTCGCCTCACCGCCCGCCGACTGGGACAGCCCGGTTATCGCGCCCGGCGATCCCGAACGGGCGCTCAAGAAACGCCGCTCGGCGGAGGGTGTGCCGCTGGATCCGGAGACGCTGAAGCAGCTCAACGACGCCGCGAAAGCGGCCGGCATCAAACGGCAATTGGGCTAACCCCTTTCCTCGCCTGTAAACAGCGTTCACAGTGTCGCCAGAACGAACCGGGGAGCCTTTCATGAAACGACTGATCGCCGCCGCCATCGGAGCGGCCGCCCTTGCCGCATCCGCACAGGCGCAGGACGAGATTGACATCACGCCGGCGGCCGACAATGTCATTTACGGCATGGTGTCGGGCGCTGCGCTGCTGATGGATGTCTACACGCCGGACGAGAGCAACGGTCTGGGCGTCATCGTGATCCCCGGTTCGGGCTGGTATGCCCCGGAGATTTATTCCGCTCCGCCGCTGAACGAGATGCGCGGCTATGACTATATGCGCGCCGTGGTCCAAACGCTTAATTCTGAAGGCTTTACCGCCTTCGTCATCAATCACCGCTCATCGCCGGGCAACCGTTTTCCGGCCGCGGTAAACGATACGCGGCGGGCGGTGCGCTATGTCCGCGCCACAGCGGAGCAATGGGGCATCGACCCTGAACGCATTGCCACGCTGGGCCATTCTTCGGGCGCCAATCTCGCCGCGATGGCGGCATTGATGGACGACGAACCCGGTGCCGGCGCCGACCCGGTCGATCAGACCTCGGCTTCTGTCCAGGCAGCGGTGACGATCGCTGCACCCTTCATGCTGGCGGGAGATCCGGACACGGCTTCATCCTATGCCGCGCAGACGATCGCGATGTATACGGGCCGGCCTTATTGGGGCGAAGACCGTCACTATGAAGTGGCCCCGCCTGTCGTCGTACAGGCCTCGCCGGCGACCTATGTGGATGCCAACGATCCGCCGCTTTACATCATCGATTCGCCGAACGATCCGATCGTGCCGCCCGACCAGGGCGATCACATGATCGCGGTGCTGGACGAGGCGCGTGCCGTTTACACGCATGACCGCACCGAGGGCGGCGAGCACAATCCGGATTTCGACATGGCAGCTATGGCGGCCTGGCTGGAAGCGGTATTGGGGGAGTAGTTTTTTATTGCCCGGCGCGCTTTTCCCCTCCCCTTGATGGGGAGAGTCGGCGATCCGGAAGGATCGACGGGGTGGGGTGAATCGTAGGTCGCCGCGCTGGAAAGCCCCCCACCCCTACCCCTCCCCACAAGGGGGAGGGGAAAGATGCGGCCGCGCTTGTATTCATTCGTCTCCCTCCGGCTTGACCGGAGGGTCTCGAATATCCCCCGAACAAGTCGGAGGATGACGGGGTTGTCCTTTCCTCGCCTGTTTACAGGGGGAGGCCAGCCAACACAGATCGCCTTCCATGCCCTGCCAAGATTGTTTTCGGCGCCGGGTTTTCAGGTCAAGGGCGCGCCAGCGCCGCTTCGCGGTTTCACCATTGAGCTGAAAACCCGCCGCGAAAGACTGGCCGGCACGCCATGTAGGGCGGGGCCTGCCTTTGCGGTTCATCGTCCGACACGCGCGGACGTCCGATCGGCCAGAACCAAGAATCGACCCCACTATCACGTCATTCCGGACAGGCGTCAGCCTGATCCGGGACCCATGCCGTGACGGTTAAATTCCGGAATGGGTCCCGGGTTCGCGCCTCCGGCGCGCCCCGGAATGACGAGATTATACCGGAAAGAACAGCGCCCTTGCCTCCGCCGGCAAACGCGAGGGGCGGCGGGTATTGGCGTCGATATAGGTCCATGTGGTGAGCACTTTGGCGGACGGCTTGTCGGCACCCGATTTGCGGATATCGACATGGCGCGGAAAGCGCAGGCCCTTAGGTTCATCGACCCAGGTGCGCATTTCGACCTCGTCGCCGAGTTTCAGCTCACGGTGATAATCGATTTCATGACGCAAGACGACCCAGAGGCCGGCCGCCGCCATTTCCGGCGGCGCCACGGTATTCCAGTGCCGTTCGGCCATCCCCGCCGCCCAGCGCAAATAGACCAGATTGTTGACGTGACCCATGAAATCGATGTCGGCGTCCACCACCGTTTGGCGGTGAACGAAGCCGGTCTCGAAATTCGTGGCGAGTGAAGCCATCAGCGCTTGGGCGCCGAGATATGGATCGGATGGCCGAGCGCAGCGAGCGCCGCTTCGGCGAAGCCCTCGGTCAGGGTCGGATGGACGTGTACCGTACCCGCAATATCCTCAAGCCGCGCGCCCATCTCCATGGCCAGGGCAAACTCGCCCGAGAGCTCGGAGACATGTTTGCCGACGGCATGGATGCCGAGAATGACATGGTCTGACTCGCGCGCGGTGATGCGGACAAAACCGCCATCGGCGCCGCCTTCCATGGAAAGATAACGGCCATTGGCGACCAGCGGGAATTTCCCGGTGATGACGGTCTCGCCCTGATCCTTGGCCTCGTCCGGGGTCAGGCCGACGCCGACGACTTCCGGCTCGGTGAAACAGACCGCCGCGATGGCGACCGGATCGAAGACCGTCTTGTGACCGGCGACGATCTCGGCGACGCGCTCACCTTGCGCCGTGGCGCGGTGGGCCAGCAAGGGCTCGCCGGTCAGATCACCCAGCGCGTAGACACCGCGCATGCCGGTTTCGCAGCGCTCATTGACCTGGATGTATTTGCCGTTGGTCGGAATGCCCATCTTGTCGAGGCCCCAGCCTTCCAGATTGGGCTTGCGGCCGACAGAGACGAGGATGTTATCGGCCTCCAGCCGCTCGGTCTCACCCTTGGCGGTCTCGAATTCGAGATAGGTTTTCTTGTCCTCGGTGACGACGCCCTTGGCTTTGCAAGAGGTGTGAACCGTGACGCCATTTTCTTTCAGCCAGCGTTGAATCGGCCGGGTCAGCTCCTTGTCGTAGACCGGCAGGATGCGGTCGAGGGCTTCGACAAAGGTGACCTCCGCGCCGAGCTTGCGGTAGGCGATGCCGAGCTCCAGCCCGATATAGCCGCCACCGACGACGACCAGCTTCTTGGGAAGCTTCTTGAGATCGAGTGCGCCGGTGGAGCCGATCACCTTGCCGCCGAATTTCAAGAAGGGCAGTTCGACCTCGACCGAGCCGGTCGCGAGAATGACATTCTTCGCCGTGATCTTCTGGGTGGAGCCGTCTTCCAGCGTCACGATGCAGGTCTTGGCGTCCTCGAATTCGGCCCAGCCGGAGATCGCCTTGACGCCAGCCGCCTTCAGCAATTGTTCCACGCCACCCGTCAGCTTGCCGACAATCTCGTCCTTCCAAGCGACGAGTTTCTTCATGTCGAGCTTGGGCTTGGCAGACAGCGAGATGCCCAGCTTGCCGTGCTCGGCGTGCTCGGTCATCTCGGCAAACTTGTCGGCGGCGTGGATGAAGGCTTTCGAGGGAATACAGCCGCGATTCAGGCAGGTGCCGCCCCAGCCATCCCTGTCGACAATAATGGTGTCGAGGCCCAGCTGACCGGCGCGAATTGCGGCCGGGTATCCGCCCGGGCCTCCGCCTACCACCAGAACGTCACAGGTCAGATCGCTCATGCCGATTTCCTCGTCTTTATACCGGGCGCCGGTTTAACCGTGGAGCCGTGTGAGGGGAAGAGGCCGCGGTGCAAGGCGGCTATGAGCGCCTATGGCCACTGCGAACCAGATTTGCAGGCCTGACTTGCATGCCGTCCCTATTCTGCCGCTCGCAGGCCGGCGAGAAATCGTCGAAGAATCGCTTCCTGTTCCGCAATGGTCGGCGCCGGATCTGCGTGGATGGCGCTAAGTGCGATTTCGGCGACCAGCGCGTTTACGAGCCTCGCCATCAGATCGATCGAGTCCGCACGAAGTTCGCCCGCCGCGACCGCGCGCTCCAAACCGCGTTTCATGAATCCGAGGCTGGATTGCTCTTCCAGATCCCGCGCCCGTTTCCAGCCCAAAACTTGCGGACCCTCATCCAGCAGGATCGCCGTCACTTCCGGCTCGCGCGCAAACCGTAGCCAGGCCAGGCAGGCCTCGACCAGTTCCTCCAAAGGGGACCCCGCCTCGACACGATTGTTCAATGAACGCGCAATCGTCTCCTCCGAGACGACGATAAAAACCGCCTCGAACAATTCCCGCTTGCTTTCGAAATGGTGATACATCGCCCCGCGCGAGACACCGGCGGCGGCCAGAATCGCGCCCGTGTGGGTGTTCTCGAACCCCGCATCCGCGAAATGGGTCCGCGCCGCCGCGATAATCTTGGCGCGTGTCGCTGCGCGGCGCTCGGCTTGAGTCGTCATGAGCCCACTTTACAGACTGCCGGTCGGTTTTGTAGTGTCAGCCTCATATACCGACACGATGTCGGTTTCTATAACCCTGGAGATCACCATGAGCGAATACCCAGAAGCCTTGGATCACATGCTGGCCGCCTGGAACGAGGCCGACGCGTCTCTTACGCGCGGCCATCTTGACCAGGCGCTCGCACCGGATGTTCGTTTCGTTGACCCGTCCATCGATCTGACCGGCGTCGAAGATTTCGAAGCCAACGTCCATGCAGTGCGTGGCAATTTGCCGGGCGCGGTCTATTCACGAACCAGCGGCGTCGATGGTCAGAATGGTTTCTACCGGTATCATTGGGCGATCCATCAGGGCGGCCAGCTATTGATCGAGGGATTCGACGTAACCGAGGTCAATGCCGAGGGGCGGATTGCCCATGTAATCGGTTTCTTCGGCCCGATTCCTGCTCTGTCCTGAAACGTCCGGGAAGCCGGGCGTCCGGAGCCCTCGGCCCGCCTCGCGGAAAAGCGATGGGGGCTCCCATTCGTGCATAGCGGCAATGCAATCGGCCTTAATATCCGACCTTGATTTCAGCGCGATTTCTCTTTACACGCGCGCGCCTCACGAGATTTCGCTTTTAACGATAGCAGGGACCGGCTGTCATGGCGTTCGATATTCAGTTCCCTAGCGCGGGAAACATTGTGGAGTTCCGCATGGGCGGTGCGCTGTCGGCTGAATCGTTCAGCCGACTCCACAAGGGGCTGTATTTCGCGCCCGAGTGGCGAACCGGGATGAATTGTCTGGGCGTTCTGGACGCCGGAACAGACATTTCCGCGATCACGATCGACACCATGCGGGGCGAACTCCGCGGGGAGATTGAACGCGTCCGCCGGTTGCGCGGACCCGATTTCAAGATGGCGTGGGTGGTCGTCGATGATCACAACATGCCCATGGTCCGCCTCTGGAAGTCGATGCCATTCCTTGCCAATCAATACGAGATCGAGATTTTCCGGACCGCCAGTGAGGCGCGCGAATGGCTTCGTCAATTCGGACATCGCCAGTCGGTGGCGTAGTCGCGACCGGCTAGCCGGACTCGCTGGATTCACTCGATTTTTTCTTCGAGAGGCCGGCCCCGCTGGCGATGCCAATGCCGCCGACCAGCAGGACGGCGATCACCACCCAGGTGGTACCGACGCCCACAGCATAAAGACCGTAGCCAACAGCGGCGACGGCCATCAGTGTGCCAATCAGATAAATCCAGAAAGATCGCATCGTGTTCTCCTTCGCTTATGAGGAGAACGCGGAGCACGGGGTGAGGTTCCCTCTTCGCGGCTAGCCGCCTTCTCCGCAGTCTGCAGGAATGGCGTGCAACATCACCGCGTTGGCCCACTCACCGGCGTCGTTCCGGCGCTGTTCGAATCGGGCCCATTCGCCATCATCAAAAGTTTCGAACCAGACGCGGCGTTGCGGCGCTTCCGGATAGACCTGCCAGAGCCAGAGCCTTCCGTCCTCGCGCAGTTCCTGGTGCAGTTCGCGGACTTCGTAATTGGCCGTGTAGTGCCAGGCAGTCTCCCAACGGCCTTCGCCTTCATCATAGAGGCGTATGTTGATGCCGGTGCCGGACTCGGCGCGGTAACCGTATCCGGGATCGAACCATTCATCGATGACAGCGCGGCCGTTGAGCCCGTAATAGCCGTTCCAGCGCGCCTGGAATTGCGGTTCTAACCAGCCGCCGGCTTCGGCGTCCCAGGTCCGATAACCAACATCGAAATCGCCGATAATAAAGGCAAATTGCGCAAACTCCGGCGGTGCATCCGGGTGCGGCGCACCATAATCGCCGCATCGCTCTGTGCCCTCGCCCGTGACCTGAGCGCTGGCGGCACCCGTCAGCAGCGCCACGGCGAGCATGGATAATGCGTGTTTCATGGCGATCTCCCCTGTTCGGGAATGGATCATGCCAACTCTATGCGATACTTGGTGTCACGATGATGTGAGGGATATTCTCTTGTGCTCAAGCCCATCCGGGCTTTCGCTCCTCGCTTAGTCCGGCCAAGCCGGACACGCTGCGGGCGCGCGGTCGCGCTTTGGGGAGCTCCACTCCGGCAACCGGTCAGTTTCCGTCCATGACATCCGCTGACGCCACAGCCTTGAGCCGTGTTCCATGCGAGCACCGGCGCGAGCGCCGCCTCATGATCTCATGCGCCGCGCCGGGCGCAGCGGGAAGTTTCAGATCCCCGCTTTCGCGGGGACCTCCGCAAGCTACGGCATAAACAACGTCGCCGGGTTCTCGAGATAGCCCTTCACCTTCTGGATCAGCACAGCGGCGTCATAGCCGTCGACAATGCGGTGATCAAAGCTGGAGGAAAGGTTCATCAGCTTCTTCGGCACGACGCGGCCGCCCTCATCGAAACGCGGCAGCTCCTGCATCTTGTTGACGCCGATGATAGCGGTTTCCGGCAGGTTGATCACCGGCGTGGTAACGAGGCCGCCGATCGCGCCCAGCGAGGTGATGGTGATGGTCGAGCCGGAGAGCTCGTCCTTCGTCGCCTTGCCGTCGCGGGCGGCTTTGGCCAAGCGCCCGAGCTCGGCGGCCAGTTCCCAGACATCCATCGCCTCGGCATGCTTGATCGTCGGTACCATCAGACCGTTCGGCGTCGCCGTGGCGATGCCAAGATGGACGGCCTCATACTTGGTCAGCACGCCGGCCTCGGTGTCGTAATGCGCATTGGCCTGCGGCGTTTCCGGCAGGGCCCGGCACAGCGCCGCGGCGAGGAAGGGGATCAGCGTCAGCTTCGGCTGATCGTCCGCCTTGGTAGCGTTGAGATGCGCGCGCAAATCTTCCAGCGCCGTGAGGTCGATCTCCTCAACATAGGCAATGTGCGGGATAGTGGTCTTCGCCTTGACCATGTTCTCGGCGATCTTGCGGCGCAGGCCGATAATCTTTTGCTCCTCGACGCCGGTGCGCTTGGCGCGGCCCGATCCGCCGCTCCCGGCGCGCGCGGCAAAGCGTCCGCCCGAAGCGATGAAATCGTCAAGGTCCTGATGCGTGATGCGGCCGGCCGGACCGGAACCCGGCACAGTGGCGAGGTCAATGTCGTTCTCGCGGGCGCGCTGGCGTACGGCCGGGCTGGCGAGCGGCTTGTCGCCCTCGGCGCGGGCGACGGGTGCCAGTGTAGCTTTCGGCGCGGGTTTGGGATCCGGCTTCTCTTCTTCTTTCGCCGGTTCCGGCTTGGCCTCTTCCTTGGGCGCCTCGTCCTTGACTTCGGCCTCTTTTTCTTCCGGATCCCCGGAAGGCGCCGGCGCGCCGCTCGTGTCGATGAACAGGATTTCGGTGCCGACCGGGATCACATCGCCGGGCTCGCCGACGATCTTGGTGACGGTGCCGTTGACGGCGCACGGCACTTCCACCGTCGCCTTGTCGGTCATCACGTCGAGAATGGGCTGGTCTTCCTCGACTGTGTCGCCGACCTTGATGCGCCATTCGACGATCTCCGCCTCGACCACGCCTTCGCCGACATCGGGCAGCTTGTAACGGTATTCGGACATCAGGCGGCCTCCATCACGGCTTTCAGCGCATTGATAAAGCGGTCCTGCCCCGGGAAGTAGGACCATTCATGGGCGTGCGGGTAAGGCGTGTCCCAACCCGTGACGCGATAGATAGGCGCTTCCAGCGCGTAGAAACAGTCTTCCTGGATCTGCGCCGACAGTTCGGCAGCAAAGCCTGAGGTGCGCGGCGCTTCCTGGCTGACGACACAGCGGCCGGTCTTTTTCACCGAGGCGGTGATGGTGTCGATATCGTAGGGGGTGAGCGTCTTGAGATCGATGACCTCCGCATCGATGCCGGATTTTTCGGCCGCGGCCAACGCAACATGAACCAGCGTGCCATAGGCGATGACGGTGACCTCGCTGCCCTCGCGCACCACTTCGGCGGTATCGAGCGGCACGGTGTAATGGCCTTGCGGCACCTCGCCCTTGGGATGGTTAGCCCAGCTTTGCAGGGCGCCGTCCGCTTTGCCGTCGAACGGGCCATTATACATGCGCTTCGGCTCGAAAAAAACGACCGGGTCATTATTCTCGATCGAGGCGAGCAGCAATCCTTTTGCGTCGTAAGGGTTGGACGGAATCACAACGCGAAGGCCCGGCACGTGCGTGAAGAAGGCTTCCGGGCTCATGGAATGAGTCTGGCCGCCGCGAATGCCGCCGCCCCAGGGCGAGCGGATGACGATGGGTTGGGTGTACTGACCGGCGGAGCGATAACGCAAGCGCGTCATCTCGTTCACGATCTGGTCGATGGCCGGAAAGATATAGTCGGAAAACTGGATCTCCGCGACCGGACGCAGACCGTTGGCCGCCATGCCGATCGCCATCGCTGCGATGGCCGCCTCGTTGATCGGCGTGTCGAAGGACCGGTCGAGCCCGTATTTCTTCTGCAGGCCGGCGGTGACGCGGAAGACGCCGCCGAAATAGCCCGCATCCTCGCCGAATGAGATGACGTTCGGGTCGTTTTCCATCGCGATGTCGAGCGCCGAATTGAGCGCCTGGATCATGTTCATCTTCGGCATAGCCTATACCCCCAGATCCTGGCGTTGGCGGACGAGGCGCCAGTCCTGTTCCTCGAATACGTCCTCGAAGATCGAGGGGATGGGCGACAAGGGACCGTCATGCAGCGTGCCGTAGCTCTCCGCCTCCTTGTAGGATTTCACGACCAGCTCATTGAGCTCCTTTTCCAGCGCTTCGTGGCGTGCCTCATCCCATTCGCCAAGCCCGATCAGATGGTTCTTCAGCCGCTCGATCGGATCGCCCAGCGGCCAAGCCGCGGCCTCGGTCTTCGGCCGGTAGCCGGACGGATCGTCAGAGGTCGAGTGCGCATCGGCACGATAGGAGAAATATTCGATATAGCTCGGACCGTGCCCCTGGCGGGCGCGCTCGGCCGCCCATTGCATGGTGGCATAGACGGCGAGGAAGTCATTTCCGTCGACGCGCAGCGAGGCGATGCCATAGCCCAGCCCCTTGAGTGCAAAGGTCGGTGCCTCGCCGATCGCGATATTCTGGTGGGTCGAGATCGCGAACTGGTTGTTGACGACATTCAGGATGACCGGTGCCTTGTAGGTCGAGGCGAGCGTCATGGCGCCGTGGAAATCGCCCTCGGCGGTGGTGCCGTCGCCGATCCAGCTCGCCGTGACCTGGTCCTCACCCTTGAACTGCGAGGCCATAGCCCAACCCACGGCTTGCGGGAATTGCGTGCCGAGATTGCCCGAGATCGAGAAGAAATGGCCTTCCGCCCATGTGTAGTGCACCGGCAGCTGGCGCCCCTTCAGATTGTCGCGGCTGTTCGAGATGCAGTGACACATCATGTCGACAATGTCGCGGCCGCGCGCGAACAGGATGCCCTGCTGGCGATAGGACGGGAACACCATGTCACTGTCCTTGAGCGCCATTGCGCCGGCGACCGCAACCGCCTCTTCGCCGGTCGACTTCATGTAGAAGCTCATTTTGCCCTGGCGCTGCAGTTTCAACATGCGGTCGTCATAGACCCGTGTCAGCACCATGTGGCGGAGCCCCTCGCGCAGAACATCCGGCTTGATCTCCGGGTTCCAATCGCCGACCGCCTGGTGATTATGGTCAAGCACGCGCACCATGCCGAGCGCCAGATCGGTGGTTTCCGGTCCGGGAATATCGATGCTGGGACGCCGTGCGTCTCCGGCGGCGGGAATGTCGATATGCGAGAAATCGGGCTCGTCACCCGGGCGGAATTTCGGGGCCGGAACACGATAGCGCGGATCTTGTGTCGCCATGGACGCTGCCTCTGAGATGACTGCCAGATGGGTGGAAGGCGATGCTTGCCTTCGGCGGGCGGGCATTAGCGCGGAATGACCGTGCTTGTCCACTCATGGCGAGCTGCGCGGCGATGCGCTCAGCGATGCCAAACCTCGGCGCAGTCTCATGAATTTGCCAGTGTTAGAATAATTTTATAGCGCTATGGTGGCTTTTCGTCTCAGGAGACCGGGAACCTCATGAAACTCGACGATATTGACATAAAGATACTGGCTGCCCTGCAAGAGGATGCTGGTCTATCTGTGGCGGATATTGCCGAGAAGGTTGGCCTGACTGCCTCGCCGTGCTGGCGCCGGATCCGCAATCTCGAGAGTGCCGGCATTATCCGCAAGCGGACCGCGATGTTGGACCATCAAAAAATCGGCCTGAATTTCCAGGCACTGGTGATGGTGAAAATTTCGCCGCCATCCCGGGAGAACCACCAGAAGTTCATGGACTGGGTTCAGGATGTGCCGGAAGTCGTCGATACGGTCACCATCACAGGCAATTTCGATTACGTCATGCATGTCATGACACCCAACATGACCGCCTACAATAATTTCATCGGCAACCGGCTGCTCAATACCGGTGTCATCGGCGAGAATAATTCGCACGTCATTCTGAAACGGGTGAAAGCACGCGACGGCGTGCCGCTCGATCATCTGTTGAAAGACGGCAAGCTCTACGACGAACCGGATTTCTAATCCCGAGGCAGACAAGACAAACCCCGGATCGGCCGATCCGGGGTTTATTCATTCCGCTATTGTGAGCGACTAGTTCAGCCGTTCGAGCGCGACCGCTGTGGCTTCCCCGCCCCCGATGCAAAGCGAGGCGACGCCCTTGGTCTTGCCGTGCTTTTCCAAGGCCGCCAGCAGCGTGACCATGATGCGCGCGCCGGAGGCGCCGATCGGGTGACCGAGCGCACAAGCGCCGCCATTCACATTGACGATATCGTGCGACAGGCCGAGCTCTTTCATGGCAATCATCGGCACCACGGCGAAAGCTTCATTGATCTCCCAGAGATCGACATCGCTGGTCGACCAGCCGGCCCTGTCGAGCACCTTGCGCATCGCCGGCACCGGCGCTGTGGTGAAATAGGCCGGCTCATGGGCATGAGCCGCCGTCGCGACAATCTTCGCCAACGGCTTGAGGCCGCGGCGTTCCGCTTCCGACATTTTCATCATGACCAGCGCTGCCGCACCGTCCGAGATGGCCGAGGCGTTGGCGGCCGTTACCGTACCGTCCTTGGAAAAGGCTGGGCGCAGGCTCGGGATTTTCTCGGGCATCGCCTTGCGCGGCAATTCGTCGGTATCGACGGTGATGTCACCCTTGCGGGTTGAGATCGTGACCGGCGTGATTTCACGCTTGAAATCGCCGTCCTTGGTGGCGCGCTGCGCCCGCGCGAGCGTTTCCAGCGCGTAAGCATCCTGCTGTTCGCGCGTGAACTGATGCTCCTGCGCGATCATGTCGGCATAGACGCCCATCGGCTTGTTCTCATAGGCGTCCTCGAGACCGTCCTGGGCCATGTGGTCCTTGATGGTGTCGTGACCGTATTTGAAGCCGCCGCGATGGGTTGGCAGCAGGTGAGGCGCGTTGGTCATCGATTCCATGCCACCGGCGACGATCACGGACGCATCCCCCGAGGTCAACGACGCGCGGGCCATGATCGCGGCCTGCATGCCGGATCCGCACATCTTGTTCAGGGTCGTGGCTTCGACGGACTTCGGCAGACCGGCCTTGATCGCCGACTGGCGGGCCGGCGCCTGGCCCTGACCGGCCGGCAACACATTGCCCATATAGATCATTTCGACATCGTCTCCGGCGACACCGGCTTCCTCGAGCGCGGCTTTGACGGCGACCGCGCCGAGTTCGTTCGCGGACATCGGGGCGAGATCGCCCAGCAGACCGCCCATCGGGGTGCGGGCCATGCCGACGATGACGATGGGATCTTCCTTGGCACTCATGATTGATCACTCCTGGCTGGACGCCGAATGTGGAAATTTCGGCGCGCATGTGAACGGCGGCGGCGGCCTTTCGTCAAGCCTTGGCGCAGTGGAAATTGCTGCGGCGCACCCAAGGCGGCAGGACTTGATCGGGGAAGGCGATGGAATTGCGCAGGTTTTCCGGGGCGACTTCCCTGGGTTGGTGGGGCGAGTGGGATCTCCGCTCACCCTTCGCGCCCGAAGATGAGGCGGTCAAGCCACGCGGCGCGGATCGGAGGCATCCAGCACAATGGCCGCCTTGATGATCTCTGCCAGCCCGTCATCGACCTCGCCGAGCGAGCGTATCTTGACGTGACGCAGCGATTTGCCTGTCCCCTCGATACGGCCGAACCGGTCGGCCAGCGCGGCACCGTACCAGAGCTGGAGGTTGACCCAGCCTGATTGTGCGATGATCGAGAAAATGCGCTCCTTGCCGACATAGCAGGGAAAGCCCCAGGCGAGCTTTTCCGTCAGCTCCGGCGCTGCGCGTAGCACCGTTTCGCGCAGCGCCAGCGCGATCGGTGCGAGGCTTTCCTCTATCTGAGCAAAGTAGGTATTGGGTGTCTTGGTCATGGCGGGAGGATAGTCGCTCAGCGTGTGGCCACAAACCCCTCACCCTCGAAAGCCGGCCATTGCATGGCCGCCTTCCTCTACCCTCTCCCCTTTGAAAGGGGAGAGGGAAAGGCGGTGAGATCGCGAAGCGTCGAGCCGCCAGGGTGAGGGGTTAGATCGTCCCGGTAATCCAACCGCCGCCGAGGACGCGATCGGCGCGATCCTCCGGTGAGTAGAACACCGCGGCCTGTCCGGGTGCGACGCCTTCCTCGCCCTCGTCGAGCAGCACGCTGGTCTTGCCATCCGCGACCTGCATCACCGCCGGGACAGGCGGCCGGGTCGATCGGACTTTGACCAGAATGGGCGCCCCGTCCTGAGCGGGCAGCTGGCCATCGCCGATCCAGTTGACCTCGTGCAGGCGGATTTCGCGCACCCGCAACGCCTCGCGCGGACCGACAATAACCTGACGGTTGGCCGGATCGAGCTTGATGACATAAAGCGGTTCGCCGGTGGCCACACCCAACCCGCGGCGCTGTCCGACCGTGTAGCGCAGAACGCCATCGTGGCGGCCCAGAATTCGGCCATCGATATGGACGATGTCGCCCGGCTCGGCGGCGCCAGGGCGCAGCTTCTCGACAATATCGGCGTAATTGCCGTCCGGCACAAAGCAGATGTCCTGGCTGTCCGGCTTGTCGGCAATGGCCAGGCCGAAGGCTTCCGCGAGCTGGCGCGTCTGATCCTTGGTGAGCCCGCCCAGCGGGAAGCGCAGATAGTCGAGCTGTTCCGGCGTTGTCGCGAACAGGAAATAGGACTGGTCCTTTCCGGCATCCTCGGCACGGCGAAGCTCCGGTCCGTTCGGTCCATCAACGCGTCGGATATAATGTCCGGTCGCCATGCAGGCGGCGCCCAGCTGCTTGGCCTGCGCCAACAGGTCGGCAAACTTCACGCGCTCATTGCAGCGCACGCAGGGGATCGGCGTCGCGCCCGCCAGATAAGTATCGGCGAACTCGTCCATCACCGCTTCGCGGAAACGGCTTTCATAATCGAGCACATAATGGGGAAAGCCCATTTCCTCGGCGGCGCGCCGGGCATCATAGATGTCCTGCCCGGCACAGCAGGCGCCCTTCTTCTTGATCGCGGCGCCATGGTCGTAAAGCTGGAGCGTGACGCCCAAGACATCATAACCGGCCTTGTGCAGAAGGGTCGCCGTCACGGTGGAATCGACCCCGCCGGACATCGCGACAACGACACGGTGATCGGCCGGGTTTCCGCCCAGGCCGAGGATGTCGCCATCGAGGCCGAATTCACGAATAAGGATGTCGGCGCGGCTGTCGCCGGCGCGCGTCAAGGTCGTCGTCATCACGCTCTCCCACGGGGTCAAGGCCCGAAGCAGTCGTTAAAGGAGGCGCGGATATAGGCGAAAAGCCCAAGCGATGGAAGACCGGTTAGCGCAGGAAGGGCAAGAGCGAGACCTGGCTTAAAACCGAGAAGGTCTGGGCTGCAACATCAACCGCGGTCTGCGCTTGCTGGAAACGCGTGGCCGCCGTCGCCATGTCGACATCCTCGATATTGCCGATCAGGCCGGTGAGATAATCCGTCTTTTGTTGTTGTCGGGCGATCATTTCGTCGACGCGGTTTTGCAGGGCTCCGTTCTCGCCGATCTTGTCGCTGATATTGTCGAAGGCCGCCAATGTGTTGGCAATTTCACCTTGAAGGTAGGTGCGTTGGGCATCCGATAGCGGCCCGTCGAACGGACCGTTCGGCCCGGCATCGAACTCGGCGAGGCGCTTGAAGGCTGCCATCAGATCCGTGCCAACCTCGTCCGCCAGCAAGCCGGTTTCCTGCGTGATCTGATCGTCGAGCCTGGCAACCGGGCGCCGGTTTGAATTGACGAATACGTCGGATGCGTTCGCGGCAGCGACGAGATCGGCCAGCGAGGTTGCAGTGATGGGGTTGGCGTCGGTGCGGGTGCCGCCGAAGACATACCGGCCGCCGTGCTGTGTTGCGAGCGCGTTCTTGGCCTTTTCGAAGGCTTCGCGCGCCTGGCTCATGATGTGGGTGCCGTCGACCGCCGTCATGGCCACGCGGAGATCCGTCGCCGCCTCGGCCAGCTTGTCGAGCGCTATTGCCGTGACTTCCATCTTGTTGGCCACATTTTGTGCCGAGAGGCGGTAGCCCTCGGCGCGGTCGCGTGCGCCATAGGCTGCGGCGAGCGATTCTGCCCGAAAGCCGGTTCCTTTCAGATCCGGCGCGATCTTTCCGGTCGTGAGTTGCTGTTGAGCCTCGAACACGTTGCGCTGGGAGCGCATCAGATCGAGAAGAGCAGCCTGGGCGGCAGCGGCGGTGGATATCCGTGTCATGGCGTCACCGTCAGATCAGGTTGAGCAACGTATCGGTCAGTTCCTTCGCGGTCTGAAGGAGGCGGGCCGAGGCGTTGTAGGATTGCTGGAAGAGCGTCATGTTCGCGAGTTCCTCATCGAGGCTGACGCCTTCGACATCGGCGCGTTTCTGGTCGGCCGCCGATTTCAGCGCTTGTGACGACTGAAGTGCGCGTTCCGCACGCGCAGCCCGGCTTCCGATGTCGCCAGCGATGCGCGCTGCAAATGCTTCCAAAGTGGCGCTGCTGGTGGCAAACCCGCCGGCGGGGTCGAAGGTCCGCGTCGCTGTGATCATCGACTGCAATGCCTGTCCGCCACGCCCGTCGCCGGCGGCGATCACGATATCGCCGATTGCCGGGGTGCCGGCGAGATCGAGCTTGGCCAACGACATCAAGGATGAGTTCGCGCGAATGCGATCGGCGACGTTGAGACCATCCATACGGTTGGCTTTCGCGGACAGGCCCAGGCCGAATTGTTCGCCAAAGCTGATCCCCGTGGTCCCACGCGATGTATTGTCTGCGGTCAGCGTCACGTCGAATGCCTCGAACCCGGCGACGGGCGTCTGGACCAGGCTGCCGTCGGTTCCGAAGCTGAATGTGGCGTATCGGCCAAGGCCTGTCGTCGGGTCGTTCAACGCGGTCAGCAGATCGCCGAAACTGGCGCCCGCAACCGTAACAGAGATGTCGCCGACATCGGTGCCATTCGGTGCCGTCACCGAGAAGACCAATTGCTGGCCCGGCGTGTAGCCATGCGAATCCGTCGCCAGAAAATCGCTGTCGAAATGCACCGGGCGCGGAGAATCGACCAGATTGTTGAGGCCGAAGAAGTGTGAGAAGCCGCGTCCACCCCGCGCTGACGGCGTTGTCTCATCCTGCAGGGTGGCAACGCCGTTCCCGCCTGTCGCCGACAACGTCAGCCGTCCGTCCGCAAAACTGGCGGAGCCGTCCGCGCCGAGCGCCGTATTCATCGCCGTTACGAAATCGTCGACTGACGCTCCCGCGCCATAGGAAACGGCCGGCGCACCATCGACGCTGTAGGTGTTTGCGGTGAAATCGACATCGATCCGCTTGACCAGGGCTCCGGTGCTGTCGGCAATCGCGATCGTCGTCGCGCCGTTGAAGTTCAAGGCATCGGTGCCCAGAAGGCCTGTATTATGCCCCTGCAATGTTGACGGCGGCGGATAAGCGGTTGAGTCATTGTGCGCGGCGTTAAGCGCGTCGGCGGTTCCGGAGATCAGTTCCGCCAGCTCTTCCATGATCGCCGGCAGTTCGTCATCGCGAAGCGTCAGCAATCCGGCCAGCTCACCACCGTCTATATGGGCCTGGAAGTCGGTTGCCGGCGCCCCGCCCGGCGGCTCAATGGTGATTCGCGCGTAGTCGACGCCCGCCGCGCCCGATCCGGCCGGTGGATAGCGCAATTCCGACGCACCGTTCTGGACGAGGCTCACCCCGTTCATCGTGGAGACGAAGATGCGTCCATCGGACTGCGCCACAGTCCGGATTGCGATGTATTTTCCAAGTTCATTGATGAGTTCCGCCTGACGGTTCCGCGCGCCGGTGGGATCAGACGCGGCGTTCGACAAGGACTGAACCTGCAGGTTCAGGGCGGCAATTTCGGCGGTTAGTTCATTGACCCGTTCGACGGTCGCCCCAATGCGCGCATCGGCTTCCTGGCGCTGGGTCTGCAGCTCCGCATGCAGACGCCGGCCCTCGTTGAAAAATGACTGAAGGTCGGCAGCGACCGAGAGCCTCGAAACGTTCAGATTTGGGTCCACCGATGCAGAGGCGATGGATGTAAACGCCGTGTTGAGGCGCGAGAACAAAGAACCAGCATCGTCGAAAGTGCCGACCTGCGCCTGAAAGCGATCGAGCGCGCGGGCAAGGATTTCGTTCTCGGCTGCGGTCGCGGCTGCCCGGACAGATGCCGCCTGCAGGAAGGCATCGGCGACCCGAACGACGCCCGTCACACTCACGCCAAACCCGACGCCGTTTACAACGCGAGTGGAGAAACCCGGCTCGACGCGTGCATAGCCCGGCGTATTAACGTTTGCGACATTGGTGGACGCAGTCCGCAATCCGATCTGGCTTGCCTGCAAACCTGACAGCGCGCTGCCAAGAATTCCGTTTAGCGACATGTCGCTCTCTCTTCCTCACAGGCGGCCAGGGCGTGCATTTCTGCCGGGCCGGCGGCAGTTGTTGCCGGGTCACCGAGTGCGTCGGCCGGCGGCACACGAGCGTCGGCTTGTTTCTTTCTTATTGATATCATGTCGATTTCCGACATTTCGCGATTCCGATCCGCTGATAGTGCGAACATGTTCGGATTGGATATGCGCAATCCGCGGGCCAGAGTTTCCGGCGAACAGGCGAAAAAAGGCGCCCGGCAGAATCCGCCGCCCTTGCCGGGAGATTCCTGCCGACGGTCTTTTCTGCCCCGCTGCACCATCCAATTTTTATTACGTTATTTCATAAACTTACAAAGGCACTGGCTTGGCCTGGCTTTTGCACCTCCAAGCGCGAATGGGCGAGCCATCGGGGTTCGCAGCGATTGTGGGAGGCAAAACCGGTATGGACGCACAACTGGCGATCCTTCCCGGACAGACGGTGTCCACCGGAACCGGCGGCTCGGCCGCCAGCCCGGCGGATGGATCGGGCTTCGATGCTCTGCTGAGTGCTGTTTCCCCTGTTGCACCCGTCCAACCTATTGCGCACCGAACCAAATCCGCTACAGCGTCGCCGTCCGGCCCCTCCCAAGGTGCGACACAAGCAATTGCGACGCGGCCCGCCGCGCAACTGACTACCACCGCCAATACGGGCGGCGCGCAGACTGCGACGCCGCCGCAGAAGGCCGCGCCATCAAACCTCGCGAGCGGCAATAGCGTGACTTCCGCTGATTTGAAGATGGCCAGCGGATTGCCGGAGGCGGCAAACGGCAAGCCGAATAATGCGAGCGGACCCATCACCAGCAGTGGGCCGCTGTCTGCGGCGACCGGCACAACCGCGACGACATTGAATACCGCCAGCCATCAAGTAACGGGAATCGCTCCGCACGGGGCGGGAGCACCGCAATTGTCGGCGTCTTCGATGACTACCAATACTGCAGGGTCCGCATCTGGCCACCCGCCGGTTCCTGCCATGCCTCTTCAAGCCGGTGTTTCCGCGCCTGGCGCCAAGTCTGTTACCGCCAGTGACGGGACGTCCGGCATGCGAGCCGCGACGACTGTTGCAGCGCCGACCGCGGCCGGACTTCCAAATCCACCGGCTTTCGCCAATGGCGCGCCGCTGAATTCAACATCCGGAACGGTTCCACTTGCGGCGGCTCAAAACAATAAGGTCGTCGCGCCGTTGGCATCGCCGGGCGAGAGCCCGGTTCATGCCGCTGGCAAATCCGCCAATCTGACCGCTGCCGCACCCAAAATGGCCAGCGCTGATAATCCGGCGAATCCGACAGTGCTGGCGCAGACCGCCGAAACAAAACCGGCTCCTCCGCCAAGCATTGCAACGGTCAGCCAAGCAGCAACGCCTGCCCCGTCCACGGTGGCTGCACCGACGCCTGAGGCGGGCGTCCAGGCGCGGCGGGCGGCCGACGGCACCCTTGCACCTCTGGCCGGCAAGCCGGTGGCCAAAACGCCGGCACAGTCCGTATCCGCCCCAGCGCAAGTCGGCGGCACGCCGAAAACCGCGCCCGCTGCGGCAACGAAGCCCAATATTCCGGCGTCGCCGCAAGTCGCGGCACCTGTCACACACGTTCAACCCTTGGACCGCGAGGCGACGGCCGCCCGAATGCAGATTGACGGGCGCAATCCGGTTTCACCTCCTGGCGAAACCCAGAGCGCGGCCCCGACGGCCGATGCCGACAGCCTTGAGCTCGGTCAGACGCGTGCAGCAGAAACAGCGCGCACCGCCGAACGCCCCGGCACAGCAGCCGGAACGGCGCGGTTTACGCCAGCCAATGCCGGTGCTCTGGCCGCGCAGATCGCCGCCAAATTCCAGAATGGCGAGCGCCGGTTTGAAATTCGCATGGATCCGCCCGAGCTCGGCCGCGTGGAAGTCCGCATGCAAGTCGGGCCCGACAATCGTGTTCAGGCCATTCTAAGTGCGGATCGACCGGAAACTCTTCAGGACATGCGTCAGCATATCCGTGAACTCGAGCGGGCACTGAATGAAGCCGGTCTGGAACTGGGTGAAAACGGCCTTTCGTTCGAACTGTCGCAGGATCGCGATGATGGGCCTGACGATCGCTTGGCCGGTTCGGCTTTTAGCGAACTCGCCCTCGCCGAAGATCGCGCCGGTGACCTGATCGCCGCCGCTCAGCCCACGGAGCTCTACGGCTTCCGCCTGGCGTCGAATGGCGGCGTAGATATCAGATTGTAGGAGCAACGCATGACAACCGGCATCAATGGTTTGGGTTTAAGCGGCGCCTCGCAAAACTCGCAAGCGGCACTGGCCGACAATTTCGAGATGTTTCTGACGCTGCTGACCGAGCAGATGAAGGCGCAAGACCCGCTCAATCCGCTCGATTCAACAGAGTTCGTGAACCAGCTCGTGAATTTTTCCGGCGTGGAGCAGGATATCCGGGCCAATCAGAATCTCGAAAGCCTGATCACCATTCAGTCAGCCGCGGCACAGACCACCGCCGTTGGATTCATCGGGCGCGAGGCGACAGTGAGCTCGCCGCAGGGCATGCTGCACGAGGGATCCGCGGAATGGACCTATGTGCTGCCCGAAGATACGCAGGGCACGCTGATTACCTTGACGGATGAAAACGGCCGCACGGTGGCAACGTTCGAGGGTGAAGCGACGGCCGGTCGTCATACGTTCGAATGGAACGGCCAGGATGCGAGCAGCGTCAATCTTGAGGACGGCGTCTATTCGATGTCGATCACCGCTGTGAATAGCGACGGTCAGCCGGTAACGGCCGACATTCAGACGACGGCCCGGGTGACAGGCGTGGACTTCTCCGGGTCGCAAGTTGTTGTGCAAATGGGAGATATCGAAGTGCTGTTGTCATCGGTGCGCAGCATTCGGGAAATCTAAACAAAGCGGGCCGCAAAGGCCTGACGCTTGGCAAAGAAATATGCCGGGTGGATGAGGACAAAGCAGAACGCTCCTAAAATCAGTTCAGGGAGCCACTCAATGAGTATCAATTCCGCCCTTTGGGCCGGTGCGTCCGGTTTGCTGGCGAATTCCAGCGCGCTGGCCGCCGTTTCGGACAATATCGCAAACGTCAACACGGTCGGCTACAAACGTGCCCAGGCCGTGTTTTCGCCCTTGTATGAATCGACTGGCGTCACTTCGCGTTATGCATCCGGAGGCGTCTCGACAAGCAACCGGTTTCAAATCTCAACCGGCGGTCTTCTGACGCCAGGCACGTCGCCCACCGATCTGGCGATCGCCGGAAACGGCTTTTTCGTCGTTCGGCCGGTGGCCAGTGGCGCCACCGCAACCGATGCGGTCCTATTCACCCGCTCCGGGGCTTTCTCGGCCGACTCCGAAGGCAATCTGCGAAATGACGCAGGCCTGTTCCTTTATGGCTGGCCTGTCGCTGCAGACGGCTCGGTGACGACAAACCCGTCGGATCTTAGCGGGCTGGAAGCAATCAACCTGTCGGCAATCGGCGGGGCCGCCGAGGCGACGACATCGGTTGGGCTCAATGCCAATCTGCAAGCGAGCCAAGCGGTTTCGGCAGACGAGGCGACGTATGCAGCCGGCGTATCGGGAACCAATATGGCCTCCGGCGCAGTCACGCCGGATTTTCAGCGCAATATCCAGATCTACGATAGCCAAGGCGGCGCGCGGACCATCACGCTTTCGATGCTCAAGAGCTCCACGGCGAATGAATGGCATACCGAACTACATATCTCTCCGCCGAGCGACATTCTGACAGGTGCTAGCTTGGTGGACGGGCAAATCGCCACCGGCACGATCGCATTCGATGCCAATGGTGAGATAGATCTGGGCAACACTACGCTGCCGCTGACGCTCGACTTCCTGTCGTCGACCAATGCGGGCCCGCTCGGCGCGAATGAGTTTCAGTGGGCCACTGCAACCGGTGTTGCAGGACAGTCCATCACGCTGAACATCGGTTCACCGACGCAGCCGGGCGGCATGACCCAATATGACAGCCCGTCGACGTTAACCTCCACGCAGGTCAACGGTTCCGCGTTCGGCACATTCACCGGAGTCGATGTCGACGACGAAGGCTTTGTTTACGCCAAATTTTCCAATGGCATCATCCGCAAGACCTATCAGATCCCAATCGCAACTTTCGTCAATGCGAACGGGCTGAATGTCGAGGGCGGCGGCGCATACTCCGTTACACCCGATTCGGGCAATTACACTTTCAACGTCCCGGGAACGGCTTCGGCCGGCACAATTGCGTCGTCGACGCTGGAGAATTCCAATGTCGATCTGGCGACGGAATTCACGAGCCTGATTACCACGCAGCGGGCTTACTCCGCCTCCTCAAAGATCATTACCACGGCCGATGAAATGCTGGACGAAGCGATCCGGATGAAACGCTAAGCCTGATACGGCTCGCTAACTGACTGAACAGGGGACCTTCCGCTCCGGCGGGAGGTTCCTTGCATTTTAGCTATCGGGTTAGAACACAATTTACCACAGCGTTTAGGCGGAATTTAAGAGGCTTGGCGTAACTTCCGTTTTCAACAAGGACGACAAAGAGCGTCCATCGGGTGAAAACAAGGGTGGTGGAAATGCAAGCTCGGCTTCGCAAGGAAAACTATGTCATTGGCCCCGACGGCAGTCCGCTGACGCTGGCGGACCTTCCCAATCCGTCGACCAAGCGCTGGGTGATCCGCCGCAAGGCAGAAGTTGTGGCAGCCGTACGCGGCGGCCTGCTTTCGCTGGAAGAAGCTTGCGAGCGCTATCGCCTGACAGTCGAGGAGTTCCTCGGCTGGCAGCGCGCAATCGAAAAACACGGCCTGGCCGGCTTGCGCACGACGCGGATCCAGCAATACCGCGGAAAGCCCAGCCCGCTCGGAGCTTGAATTCCCTGGGTTCGGACTGAAAAATCTGCTGATAAAGCGCCCGGTTCCTTGAGCCGGGCGCGCGCTTATTAAACCCCCGTTTACGGGGTTGGTGGGAAAAAGTTGCCGGGTAGCTGCTTCGACGCAGCGCAAACGAATCGGCAGGACGCCCACGTGAACAGTCTGTTGGATCAATTACGGTCGCTCGGCGCCATGCGCCTGATAGCCATTTTCGGTCTTAGCGCCGGCCTGGCAATCGCCCTGCTCTTTTTCAGTTTCAACATGGGCGGCGGCAGCCAAGCCCTGCTCTATGCCGGCCTCGATCCCGCAGATTCAGCCCGTGTCAGCGAAGCGCTGGATACCGCCGGCATCCCCTATGAATTCCGCGGCGGCGGATCTTCGATCTACGTTGCGCGTAATCAGGTCGATGAAGCCCGCGTTCGCGTTGCCAGTGGCGGCGCGCTCAATTCGGGCTCCGTTGGATACGAAATATTCGATGAAAGCGACGCGCTCGGCGCGACCAGCTTTGTTCAAAACATGAATGCCAAGCGCGCCCTTGAAGGCGAACTTGCCCGGACCATCCAATCGCTCGACATTATCGATTCCGCCCGCGTGCACCTGGTACTGCCTGAGCGCCGCCTGTTTGAGCGCGATTCCGCCGAGCCATCGGCTTCGATTGTTGTGGCTGCAAGGGGCGAACTGACGGCAGAGCATTCCGGCATCGTCCGGAATATCGTCGCCAGCGCCGTCAGCGGGCTGGCTGCCAGCAACGTAACCATCGCCGATACCACCGGCCGGCTGCTGGCCAGCCCGCAAGCTGGTGATGCTCTGGGCGCGGCGGCGTTGGAAAGCCGGCGCGCGCAGATCGAGGAACAATATCGCCAGCGCATACTCAATCTTGTCGAAGGGGTTGTTGGAGCCGGTGCCGCCCGCGTCCAGGTGAGCGCCGAACTCAACCGCGAGTCGCTGACCGCGAGCAGCGAACAATTCGACATTGAGAACCAGGTCACCTCGCGGCGCCAGCGCTCCGAGGAAACGGGACGCGAAGTCGATGGCGCCGCCAACGCGGTTTCCGCTTCCGAGAACCTGCCCGATGAAGACGTTGCGGACGGGGACCCGCAATCCGTCAACGAGACGAGCCGGTCGGACGAAACCGTCGAGTTCCAGACGCCGGTCACACGCACAACGCGCGTTATTGAAGCCGGCGGCATCGAACGCTTGTCCGTCGCCGTCGCCGTCGATGGCGTAGTCGAAATCGCGGAGGATGGAAGCCGGAGTTATACGCCCCGCTCCGAGGAGGAGATGGCGCAGATTACGGCGCTTGTCCGGTCCGCCATGGGCTTTACGCAAGTCGAAAACGGCCGTCAGGACAGCCTGGAAGTAACGAATATCCGCTTCGCACGCGCAGACCCGACCCTGGGTACGCCCGCCGCATCCGGATTTTCCATCAATAAGAACGACATCATGCGCGCTGCGGAAATCGGCGTGATGTTCATTACCGCCCTGCTCGTGATTTTCCTCGTGGCGCGGCCACTGGCCAAGGGCGCCGCTTCGGCAGGCCCGGCCATGGCGATTGCGGGCGCCGGAGCCGGTACGGCTCCAGCGGTTGAGCAGGGACGCGCAAATGCGGGAGCCATCGCCGATCAAAGCGGAGGCGAGATGGCCGCGGCATCAGCGAGCATTGGCAGCTCGCCTGCCAACGCCCCTCCCCGCGATGACGGCATCGATATCGCCAAGATCGACGGCCAAGTGAAAGCCTCCTCGCTGAAGAAGATCTCAGGCGTTGTGAATTCGCATCCGGATGAGTCGCTTTCGATCATCCGCAGCTGGATGAATGAGGCGTAGACGATGGCCAGGGAAGCCAAACGCGTCATCGAAGATCCCAACAAGCTTGGCGGCCCCGAGCGGGCAGCCGTGATCCTGCTCGCCCTCGGCGATGAAGAGCACGCATTATGGGAAATGATGGATGAAGAGGAGATCCGTGAGGTCTCCCAGGCGATGTCCAATCTCGGCAGCGTCTCGTCCAAGGCCGTCGAGAAACTCATCGTCGACTTCGCAGAGCAGATTTCCAAGGGCGGCTCGCTGATGGGCTCGTTCGAGGCGACGCAACGCTTGCTCAACTCGTTTCTGCCTGGCGAAAAAGTCGAAGGCATCATGGAGGAGCTGCGGGGTCCAGCTGGCCGGACCATGTGGGACAAGCTCGGCAATGTGAACGAGGTCGTCCTCGCCAATTATCTGAAAAACGAATATCCGCAGACGGTGGCGGTGATCCTTTCCAAGGTGAAGGGCGAGCACGCCTCTCGCGTGCTTGGCGCCCTGCCGGAAGATTTTGCGCTGGAAGTTGTGATGCGGATGCTCCGCATGGAACCGGTGCAACGTGAAATTCTCGACAAGATCGAAGAGACGCTGCGCACCGAATTCATGTCAAATCTGGCGCGAACGTCGAAGCGGGACAGCCATGAAATGATGGCGGAAATCTTCAACAATTTCGACCGGCAGACCGAAAACCGTTTCCTCGCGGCCCTCGAAGAACGCAATCGTGACAGTGCCGAGAAGATCCGGGCGCTGATGTTCGTGTTCGAAGACCTTTCCAAGCTCGATCCAGGCGGAATTCAGACGCTGCTGCGCGCCGTCGACAAGGATCAGCTCGGGCTCGCCCTGAAAGGCGCCTCTGACAGCCTGCGCGATCTGTTCTTCTCCAACATGTCCGAGCGCGCGGCAAAAATCCTGAAAGACGACATGGCCGCAATGGGACCGGTCCGCCTGAAGGATGTCGACCAGGCCCAGACCACCATGGTTGCCACCGCCAAGGATCTTGCTGCCAAGGGCGAGATCCTGCTGGCCGAAGGTGGCGGTGAAGACGAGCTGATTTACTAGGAGCCCCGATGTCCGACCCCGTCCGCAAATTTGATTTCGGCACCGTCTTTTCGGCGGACGGCGAAGTCTTGCGCGATGGAGACACTGTGCGCCGTGTACTGACAGCTGAAGAAGTCGAGAAGGCCAAGAAGCAGGCTTTCGAAGAGGGCCAGTCCTCATCCGTTGCGCAAGCGGCCGGGCAACAAGCCGAAGCCGTGCGCGCCGTGGCGTCACAAATGCAGATGATCCTGTCGCGATTACACTCCGAATCGGAAGCCTTGCGCCGCGATGCGGCCACCACCGCGCTGGTCGCGGCGCAGAAAATCGCCGGTACCGCACTGGAGCGGAACACGGTTCATTCGGTTGTCGAATTCGCCCGGTCGATCATGGCCGATCTGCGCGGCGAACCGGTGTTTCGTGTCCGCTGCGCGGAAGCCATCGCCGGCGAAGTTTCAACCGTTTTGGAACAAGCCGCGAGCGAAACCGGGTTTGATGGCGGCATCGATGTTCGGGCCGACACGGAAATGTCGGGGGCCGATTGCCGGCTCGAATGGGCGTCGGGCCAGATCGACCGATCGCGCGCCGATATCGAAGCCAGGATCGAAACACTCGTAGCGGAATGGTTGGCAGGCCCGGCCGAGGATCCGTCAGCTGATGCGCCGGCTGACGACAGCCCGGACGCCGACGGCGAACGGGATAAGGAGCAAGACAATGTCTGAAGAGAGCGATCTGGACCTTCCCGAGTTCGATGGCGACGCGGCCGAAGGGCCGGCCGATGTGCCGGCCAAGACGCCGGCGCCATCGGCTGACCCGGCCGGGCTCGCGGCAACACTCGCTGATGAGGATGAAAAGTCCGCCACCGATCTGGCGCCGGTCTTCGATGTTCCGGTGAATGTCTCTGCAGTCCTCGGAAAAACCCATATCGAGTTGCATTCATTGCTGAAATTGCAGGCCGGCTCAGTCGTCGAGCTGGAGCGCAAAGTCGGCGAAGCGATTGATATCTACGTCAACGACCGATTGGTCGCGCGCGGCGAAGTCGTCGTCGTCGAAGACCGGCTCGGCGTGACCATGACCGAAATCATCAAGGACGGAGACGCGGCATGACCCGCCTCGCGGTCCGCAACGGCAAGGAGGGCTAAGCGATGCGCTTGCTCATTGTGGGAAGCCTTGGAGGTCAGCTCCATACCGCGGCGAAGATAGCGATCGATCGCGGCGCGAAAGTGGCGCAGGTCGACACGATCAACCAGGCGACGAGCCATTTGCGCGCCGGACGTGGCGCCGATCTTCTCATGGTCGACGCGTCGCTCGATATCGGTGCGCTGATTGCTGCGAACGAAGCCGAGCGGATCACGGTTCCGGTCGTTGCCTGCGGGGTGAACGTCAAACCGGATATCGCGGCATCTGCCATTCGTGCGGGCGCCAAGGAATTCATACCGCTGCCGCCCGAAGCCGATCTGATTGCCGCCGTCCTCGAAGCCGTTGCGGACGACGAGCAGCCGATGATCGCGCGCGACGCGGCCATGCATAAGGTGATCGAATTCGCCAATCAGATCGCGGCCTCGGATGCGAGCGTGCTGATCACCGGCGAAAGCGGCTCCGGCAAGGAGGTGATGGCGCGCTATGTTCACAACAAGTCGAAACGTGCGGCCGCGCCCTTCATTTCCGTAAACTGCGCCGCCATTCCGGAAAACCTGCTGGAATCGGAGCTTTTCGGCCACGAGAAGGGTGCGTTCACCGGCGCTGTGGCCCGCCGGATCGGCAAGTTCGAGGAAGCCAATGGCGGTACGCTGCTACTGGACGAAATCTCGGAAATGGACGCGCGCCTGCAGGCCAAGATGCTGCGCGCGCTGCAGGAAAGGGAAATCGACCGCGTCGGCGGGAACGGACCGGTCAAGATCGACATTCGCGTGCTGGCCACATCGAATCGCGACCTCCGCAAGGCGGTTGCCGAGGGCCAGTTCCGCGAAGACCTTCTGTTCCGGCTGAACGTCGTAAACCTTGCGCTGCCCCCCCTGCGTGACCGCCCGGACGACATCATCGCGCTGGCCGAGCACTTCGCCCGCAAATATGCGGCCGCCAACGGGCTGGGCGACCGGCCTATCTCGGACAATGCGAAAACCGCGCTGATCGCGCGTGATTGGCCGGGCAATGTGCGCGAACTCGAGAACACGATGCACCGCGCCGTCTTGCTGGCCTCCGGCAAAGAAATCGGTCCGGAAGCCATCCGCATGCCGGACGGCTCGCTGTTCACTGGTTCGAGCGCGTCGACCGCGTCGCGGGCGGCGGAAGCCGCTAACACCGCGCAGCGCAACCAGGTCGGCCGCACGGTGGCCGAGGTCGAGCAGGACCTGATCCTGGAAACGCTGGATCACTGTCTGGGCAACCGGACTCATGCCGCCAACATTCTGGGGATTTCGATCCGGACGCTGCGCAACAAGCTCAAGCTCTATACCGAACAGGGCGTTTCAGTGCCGCTACCCGGCGAAACCCGTGCAGGAGCGGCCTAACAACTAGATGGCTGACGCGACCGCCTCCTCCCGGCCCGGACAGGGCGGGTTTGATCTCTCGGGATTCCTGAAGAAGGGCCTGCGCGGCGATGTCGCGCTAGGGGTCGGCATCATGGGCATCCTGGTGATGCTCATCCTGCCGATGCCACGCATGCTGATGGATGTGGCGCTGGCCATCTCCATTTCGCTGTCGGTCCTCGTGTTGATGACCGCCCTCTTCATTAAGAAACCGCTGGAATTTTCGGCGTTTCCGGCCGTCTTGCTGATCGCGACGCTGTTGCGGCTCGGCCTCAACATCGCTTCGACCCGCCTGATCCTGTCGAATGGCGCGGAGGGAACCGATGCCGCCGGCCAAGTGATCGAGGCGTTCGGCGCCTTTGTGATGCAGGGTAATGTCGTCATCGGCATTATTGTCTTCGTTATCCTTGTGATCGTGAATTTCGTCGTGATCACAAAGGGTTCGGGCCGCATCGCGGAAGTCGCCGCCCGCTTCACACTCGATGCCATGCCGGGCAAGCAGATGGCCATCGACGCCGATCTTTCGGCCGGCCTCATCAATGAAGACCAGGCCCGCGAGCGGCGCAAAGAGCTCGAAGGTGAGAGCAATTTCTTCGGCGCCATGGACGGTGCCTCGAAATTCGTGCGCGGCGATGCCATCGCCGGCCTGCTGATTACCGCGATCAATCTGATTGCCGGCATGGTGATCGGCATTGCCCAGTCCGGTATGGACTTCGGCACGGCCGCTTCGACCTACTCGACGCTGACCATCGGCGACGGCCTGGTTTCGCAAATTCCGGCACTGATCATCTCGGTCGCGGCCGGCCTGCTGGTCTCCAAGGCGGGCGTGGAGGGCGAGGCCGACAAAGCGCTTTACGGTCAGCTGGCCGGCAATCCGCAAGGCCTGTACATGGTGGCCGCGACGGCGGGTGTGATCGGTCTCCTGCCCGGCATGCCGCTGATTCCCTTTGCCCTGATGTCGGCCGGCGCCGTCGGACTGGCCTTGACCGCGCGGCGAAAGGCCGAGACCGAAGAAAGTGCAAAGGCCGCCAAGGTTGCCGAGGAGAGCGCAGAAGCGGAGTCCGCGGAACCGCCGATTGGCGAGACACTGGCGCTCGACGAGCTGAAGATCGAACTCGGCTATGGCCTTCTGCCGCTCATCAACGATGTCGAAGGCCGCAAGCTGACGGATCAGATCAGAGCGCTGCGCCGGACCATGGCGGAAGAAACCGGGTTCGTGACGCCGTCCGTGCGGATCATCGACAATATGCGCTTGGGCTCGAACGACTACACGATCCGGGTCAAGGAGATGAAGGCCGGAGACGGCAAGGTCCTGCTCAAGCACCTGCTGGTAATGGACCCGCAAGGCCATCAGATCGATTTGCCCGGCGAGCATGTGAAGGAACCGGCATTCGGCCTGCCCGCCACCTGGATCGATGAGAATCTGCGCGAGGAAGCAACCTTCCGCGGCTACACGATTGTCGACCCGTCGGCCGTGCTGGTCACGCACCTGACCGAGATCTTGCGAGAGCACATGCCGGAGCTCCTCTCCTATGCCGAGGTCGAAAAGCTGATCAACGGGCTTTCGAAGGAACACAAGAAGCTGGTCGACGACATCACGCCGTCGCAGATCTCGCGCGCCGGTATCCAGCGTATCCTGCAGAACCTGCTGAAAGAACGGATCTCGATCCGCGATCTGCCGACGATTCTCGAAGGCATTGCCGAAGCCAGCACGCATTCCCAGCATGTCGACGCGATTACCGAGCATGTGCGCACGCGCCTGGCGCGCCAGATCTGCCACGCCCATTCGGGTCCGGACGGGCAGCTGCCGATTCTTGCCCTGTCGCCGCAGTGGGAACAGTCTTTTGCCGAAGCCATGATCGGCGACGGCGAACGCAAGCAGCTGGCCTTGCCGCCGTCGAAACTGCATGAGTTCGTTGCCGCGGTCCGCGACGCCTTCGAGCGCGCCGCCGCCCAGGGCGAAACGCCAGCCATCCTGACCAGCCCGGCGGCGCGGCCTTATGTGCGATCGCTGGTCGAGCGCTTCCGCGCCAATACGATCGTCATGGGCCAGAACGAAATTCATCCGTCGGCGCGCCTGAAAACCATGGGGCATATCTAGGCCATGCGGCTCAAGACATTCTCCGCGCCCTCGCTCATGGAAGCCATGGCGAGCATCCGCCGCGAGCTCGGTGAGGACGCCATTATTGTGGCGACCAGCGATGCGCCGGGTGGCGGCGTTCAGGTCCGGGCGGCTTCCGACAAACCCTTGGGCGGCGATGCCATCGAAGCCCCGCGTGAACGCGCCGAACGCCTTCATCGGGAGATCGTCCAGCAACGCGGGGATCATTCGGATGGCGTCGACCGGGTGATCCGCGTCCTCGGATTTCATCGCGTGCCGGACACTGCCATTGAGGCGCTCGCGCGCTTCTGTGACATGCAGGAAGATGTTCCGGCGGCCCATCGGTTGGCTCAGGCGCTGGAAAGCCGATACCGGTTCGCGCCGATTGAGGGGCTGGCCGGCGAAGTCCTGCTGTTTGCCGGTGCGCCCGGCTCAGGGAAAACGGCGACGCTGGCGCGCATCGCTGCGCGTGCATCGGCCCATGGCGTGCCGGCGCTGCTGATCGCCACCGATTGTGAACGTGCCGGCGCGGAAGCGCGGATTTCCGAACTCGCGGCCAAGCTCGATCTGCCTTACGCGATTGCGGACGACCCCCGCGATGCAGAGCGGCAGGTGCAGGATGCCGGTGACCGCCTGGTGCTGATTGACGCTCCAGCCGTCAATCCGTTCGATCTCGACGATCTCGACATGACGGCCGCTTTCGCAGCCGCCGCCGAAGCGGAAATCATCGCCATCATCGAAGCCGGTTGTGCGCCGGAGGATGCCTTTGAAGCCGGGTCGCTGTTGGCGTCTGTCGGCGCAAGCCGCGTCCTGATCACGAAAGCCGATTGTGCTCGCCGCAAGGGTGCCATGCTGGCCGCGGGCGAAGCCGGCATGGCTTTCGCTCACTTGTCCGCTAGCCCCTATATCGGCGCCGGCCTGGCCCCGGCGACGCCCTTGCGCTTCGCGCGCACCCTGCTCGATCTGCAAGACCTACCGGATGGAGAGTCGGCATGAGTTCAACGGGACTTGGTCACACGCCGGCTGGGCGCATTCTCGCCATCGCTTCGGGAAAAGGCGGCGTCGGGAAAACGGTTATCGCGGCCGGTCTGGCGCAGGCATTTTCGGCGCAAGGCGACCGGTTGCTGCTGATCGATGGCGATCTCGGTATGGCGAATATCGACGTGCAACTTGGCCTGTCACCGGATGCCGATCTTGCTGCAGTGATGTCCGGTCAGGTGCTGCTGGAGGATGCCTGCCTGCCGGTCATGGGCGGCGCCTGCAAGCCGGGCGGCTTCGATGTGATCTCCGGCCGGTCCGGCTCAGGGGGATTGGCGGGGCTTCGACCGGATGCGGTCAACCGCCTGGCAGCGGCTTGCGCGACGATCGCCTTGTCCTACGAGCGAGCCGTGCTCGATCTTGCCGCCGGTGCCGATGACTCGACCTTGCGGCTCGCCATGGCCGCCGACGATGTGGTGATTGTCATCAATGACGAGCCGACCTCGCTGACCGATGCCTACGCGTTTGTGAAGCGGTTGCGGATTCGCGACGAGACAGCCGCGCCCCTGGTCGTCGTCAATAACGCGCCGACCCCGGACAAGGGCCGCGAGGCTTATGCCGCCTTCCGCAAGACCTGTCAGAGTTTCCTCGGCTTTGCTCCGGCTCTGGCGGGGCTCGTCAGCCGCGACGAGCAAGTCCCGCAAGCGATCCGCAGTCAGACTCCCCTGGGCGTGCGCGCCCCGGAATGTCCCGCAATGCAGGATATATCCCGGCTCGCGGCAGGGCTCGCCGCCGGGCGCGAAGCGGCCTAGAGTGTCCCGTCATGGAGGCGATACTCGATAGGATATCCGGCGGGTTTACCGCCATGGATTGGTGGCTGATCCTCGTCTGGTCGCTTTTCGGTGCGCTGATCATGCGGCGCATGACGCAATTGCCCGTGGTCGTGGGGCTCGCCTTCGTAGCGGATACGATCACGCCCTATTTCCTGCGAATTGCGACCGGGGTTACACCGGATTTTGCCTTCGATCTGATGCTGGCGCGGCTGGATGGCCGCGGCGGCCTGGTGCTCCTGTCCACCCTGTTCATATACTTCGTGCTGATCGGCTTGCTCTTTACGTTGAAGGGCCGCTTTCGCAGTTGATGCCAGGCTTTTTTCTCTCCGTGCTGGCGAGCGCCCTTCTTCCCAATGGATGCACGCAGCCTGGATGGAGCTTTTGCGTCCGCATGCCTGTAGATGCCGAGCGAACCGTCCATTTCGAAGGCGAGGCTGGCATCCTCTACAACTTCGTGATGGCCGACGGTTCGAGCGCGCACATCCATGTCGGATGGGGGGCGGTTGAAATGGCGCCTGGCCAGTGGTCGGAGCGGCGGCAAGGGCTGGAAACCGTGCGCTGGCAAACCGGCGAAGACGGGCGGATCGATTACTATATCGAACGGGTGTGGGCGGAATCGGCGGGTATCCCGCGCTGGCTTCACATGTGGGTGTTGCCGTCCGAGGAAGGGACAATAGTCGATGCCGAAGCGCTGATCGGTACCGTGCGGTCGTGCGATGAAAGGCTGTGTCCATCGCCCGGCCCGGTTGATGCGGCCGAGGCCGGCTGACTGCATCCAGATCACCCCTTCGCAGCATCAAAGGGAAAATCCCGAAACGGAGATTCCTTATGACGCCTGCAATACTATCCGCCCTTCTGTTGTTTGCCTCTGACGCCGCCGTGACAACGCCCGCCGAATTGCAGTTTGGTTCCGGTCCGGACAGGCATGAATTCTCGGCTATTTGTGACAGCCATACCGTACGCGAACTCGACCCGGCTGCCTTACCGCTGGCGACTGACAATCATGTCCAGGTCGATTGCGAGGGCTTCAACTATTTCGGCGACGAACGCCTCGCAGAGTTCGTTTTCGCGGATGGCGCGCTGACCCATGTCTGGATCCTGGTCGACGAAGACGAGCTGGATGGGCTGCTATCCGCTTTTGAAACAGAGTTCGGCGCACCGAGCCGGGAAGCCCCGGTATTTGCCGCCTTCTTTGAGGCGCGCGCGGCCGTTCGGCGCGATGTCCCCGAAGCGCTTTACTACAGCGAAGCCGCTGCGCCGTTGTTCGAGGGTTTCTTCTCGCAATAAACAATAGGGCTCCAGGCCAAAAGCCGGGAGCCCCACTGCACGCAATATTTCGTCTTGCCGTATCGCCTTACTCAGCGGCCGCCATCTGTGCGGGCGCGCCATGAATATCGACCTGTGCGTTGAGCAATTCCCGGGTTTCGGCCCAGGCCTCTTCCGTGGTTTCGGCGCCGAAATGGATCCGCATCGACGCATTCAGCACCGGCCCATAGAGAAGCGTGCCTTCGGCGTCGTCCTCGACATGGAAGCCTTCGGAATGCGCTTCCAGATCATCCCAATAATCGCGGACCAATGCCCAGTATTCTTCCGTCGCCGCCCAGTATTCATCGGCGTTGGCGTCATTCGGGAGATCGGTACGGATGTAGGTGTTCACGCCAACTTCGCGGACCAGCGGCGTGTGCCCGCCATTCGCATCGACCACGAGCTTGGTGTTGTCCTGCTCGTGCACCCAGCCCCAGGGGGTTACGACGTGCCGATTGACCGCCTCGATGGCGTGGTAGTCGGAGCGGGTCGTATCATCGCGGCGCGGCAGCGGCCGCCATGAGGTCTCCGGCTCCCACGTCGAAATGGTCCCGTCATGTTCCCAGCGGGCGAGCCCCGCATATCGGGGGCTGTCATCCACCTGGTAAACACTCTGCGACCATGCGCCCGCGGCTTCGGCGGCCGGGATGTCGACCATGTCCCAATTGTCATGGCCGCGGAACGCCATGATCCGCTCCGGTTGATATTCCCAATCCTGCCGCCAGTGCTTGATGACCATGGCATCGTCATCTTCGCTGGTGAGCAAGAGGTGCTGCATGACGATCACGTCGCCATGGTCCTCGATGACACGGACCACCTCCCAGGCTCCGGTGCGCTTGTCATCGGCAAACTCATAGCCGTCCTGCAGCGCCACGACTTCGCGGAAGTCAAACGTCACGTCGTATTCGCCGGCCATCGCCAGGATCGCCTCACGATCACGTTGGAAATCGGCTTCGCTGCGTTCATCGACCGCAGCAGATTGAGCGACCGGCGCCTGGTCTGACTGCAGTGTTGTGCAGGCCGTCAGGCCGAACGCGAGAATGGCGGTGAGAGAAAGTCTGGATAACATCGGGGTCCCCGTTTGGTCGACGCTGGAGGTCCCTACTGTTATCGCGAACGATTCGCACTTGCAATCGCAAAAAGTGCGGGGCAGATAGATTTCTACATGCCTATGCGAACCATTTGCAAGAAAGCGAGTCCCATGTTCCGTCGTTCACTGCAGCTGCTGGCCGTCAGCCCCCTCGCCCTCTTTGCCACCGCCGGGCTGGCGCAAGCCCAAGAGGCGGCGGACACCGAAACTGCCAAGGCGCTCGACATCGTATATGTGACGGCGACGCGGACCGAGATCCCGGCCTTCACCTATCCCGGCCAAGTCTCCGTCATCGACAGCGAAACGATCGAACTGACCGATCCCTACACGCTGGAAACGCTATTGCGGCAGTTGCCGGGTGTTGAGGCCGGCGGGGGTCCGCGCCGCACCGGCCAGACGCTGACCATGCGCGGTCAGTCCCGCGAGAATGTTACGTTGCTGCTGGATGGCGCGCGCCAGAATTTCAACTCGGCGCATGATGGCATCTTCTTTGTCGATCCGGCCCTGCTGTCTTCCGTGGAAGCGGTGCGCGGGCCGGCCTCGGCGCTGTACGGTTCCGGCGCATCGGGCGGCGTGATCGCCTTCGAAACGGCTGACGCCGACGATCTGTTGCGGAACGGTCAGACATTGGGTGCCCGCGCCACGGCCGGGTATCGCAGCGTCAATGAGGAGTTTGCGGTCTCCGGCGCCGTGTATGGCCGGAACGGTCCGCTGGATGGGCTTGCATATCTTTCGCATCGCCAAAGCGGCGACATCGCCCTGGGGTCCGGCAATGATTTGCCGGCCGACGACCAGTCCATTGCCAGCCTTCTGAAGGCCGGCCTTGATGCCGCACCGGGCGTACGCTTTGAAGCCGCCTGGCAAGGCTTCCGCGGGGAGGCGACTGAACCGAATAATGGCCAAGGTAATCTCGGTATCGGCGCGCTGAACCCGCTGGTCGAGAAAGACATCAACACCGACTCGTTCCGGCTGAACGGTGAGATCGCGCCATCGGGCACCATACTCGATCTCAATGTGACGCTGTTTCAGACAACATCGAATGTCGAAGAGCGCGAGACAGTCGGCGGGCGGGTGGTAGACCGCGAGCTTGCGAGCTGGGGCGTGCGCGCCGATCAACGCTTCGAGTTCCAGATCGGCGCCGCAGATGCGGCTTTCACTGTAGGCGGTGAGATCTACGAGGATGAACAATCCGGTTTTGATTCCACGGCAACAAACAATGTGCGCGGTGGTGTGCCGGATGCATCGACGGAGTTCGCCGGCGTATTCGGCCAGCTTGAAGTAACCGCCTACCAGCCTTTCGGCTTGCCGGGCGAGGTCGTCCTGCTGCCGGGTATCCGTTTCGACGATTATGAAAGCTCGTCAGCGATCGCCGGCAATAATGAAGATTCCGCCACTTCGGGCCGGTTCGGCGTCAGCTATGCGCCGAACGAAACCTTCCTGGTGTTTGCAAACTGGGCAGAAGCCTTCCGGGCGCCTTCCGTCAACGAGATTTATCTCGATGGCACGCACTTCTCGCTGCCGCACCCGATCCTGGGACCGCCGGTCTTCATCACCAATGAGTTTATCGCCAATCCGAACCTGCGGCCGGAAACGACCGAAACGATCGAGATCGGTGCGGGCCTCGCTTTCAATGATATCGCGCGTCCTGGCGACCGGTTGGAGATCAAGGGGTCCTGGTTCGAAACCCAGGCCGAGGATCTGATCAATCTGTCGGTCAATTTCGCCTTCAACCCGACCTGTTTCGCCCCGCCCTTCCTGCCGTGCTCGGCCGGAACGACGAATAGCTCGAACGTCGCATCCGCAACGCTCCAAGGATACGAGGTCCAGCTGGACTATGAGAGTGGCCCATTCAGCGTGAATGCCGCTTTGTCCGAAGTCGACGGCGAGGACGATGCGACCGGCAACGCAGTGGGCTCGCTGACCCCGGTGCGGCTGTTCGTCGATGGCCGCTGGCGGTTTGAAGAACGCCGCCTCACGATGGGCGCACGGGCCGAGTTTGCGGGCGAATTCGACAAAACGAACACGCCTGCGGAGGAACGCGATGGCTATGCCACGCTGGATCTCTATGCCAGCTGGCAGCCGCAGGAAGATTCGCCTTTCACCGTCTCGGCCGGCGTCGACAATGTGTTTGATGAAGATTATTCGCGCGTCTTTGCCGGTGCCAGCGAAGCCGGCCGGAGCTTCCGCATCGGCCTAAGCTGGAGCGGTGGGCGGTAATCCCGGCCAACAGGCGCTTCCAATTTCTCCCCCCGTTCACGGGGGGAGTGTCCCGAAGGGACGAGGGGGGCGGCCGCATCATTTGCCCCCTCCACCACTTCGTGGTCCCCCTCCCCCGCGAGCGGGGGAGGAAAAACCCTGCCCTATAAGAAGCCGATCGTCTCACTCGAAAATTTTCACCGTATCCCTCCGGCTCGACCGGAGGGCCTTCGCGGCATCGAGATCCTCCGATCAAGTCGGAGGAAGACGATAAATTGTGAGGTTCGGCGGAGTCCGGCGCCCGCGGCCGGCCGCAGAAAAGCCTAGTGCGCCGTACGCCGGCGGCCCTGGGCGATCTCGTCGACTTCGGCCTGTTCTTCGATACGCAGCGCCTCTTCGATGCGGGCGACCCGGCGCTCTTCCAGCAGCTCGTATTTCTTGAGCTCGCGGAAAGCGCCTTCAAGCCGTTCGCGAATGTCGCCGGCCTGCTGTTCGACCTCGTCCATGGACGCGCGGATATTCTGTTTCCGCTTGATCACCGCCTGGGCATAGCTGCCATAGGCCAGAAAGCCGTCCTTGTTTTGCGTCGCCGCCGCCTGTTCTTCCGGTACCGAGGCTTCGAGGCGTTCGATCTGGTCGGTCAGCGATTGCCGCACGCGGTCGATGTCCGCGAGCTGCTTTTGCAATTCCTCGACCTTGAACCGGGCGAGCCGGATCAGCGGTTCATGCGACCGTGTCATGTGTTTTCTCCATCACCACCCATTATCCCGGCCAGAGTGGCGAAGCTCTCTTCGATGGATGTGGCTTCGTCCTTGCCCTGGGCGAGGAATGCTTCCAGCGGATCATTGAGCGCGATGGCCCGATCCGTCTGCGGATTCGATCCGGCGGCATACGCCCCCAAACGGATCAATTCCTCCATGTCGGCATAGACCGACAGCGTGCGGCGCGCTTCGCGCACCAGCTCGGCTTCATTGTTCTGATAGACATCCGGTGCAACCCGGCTGACCGAGCGCAACACGTCGATTGCCGGGTAGCGTCCGCGCTCGGCGATCTCGCGGCTCATCACGATATGGCCGTCGAGTATGCCACGCACGGCATCGGCAACCGGCTCATTATGGTCGTCGCCATCCACTAGCACGGTGAAAATGCCGGTGATGGATCCGGTGCCGCTTGGTCCCGGACCGGCGCGCTCGAGAAGACGCGGCAGCTCAGCGAAGACGGACGGCGTATAACCGCGTGTCGTCGGCGGCTCGCCGGCCGCGAGGCCGATCTCGCGCTGGGCAAGCGCCACGCGCGTCACGCTGTCCATCAGGCAAAGCACGTCCTTGCCCTGGTCACGGAAATATTCCGCTACGGTCAGGGTGAGCTGCGCGGCCTGACGGCGTGCCAGTGCAGGAGCGTCGGATGTTTCCGTAATGACAACCGATTTGCGGCGGCCTTCCGGACCGAGCACGTCTTCGACAAACTCGCGGGCTTCCCGGCCACGTTCGCCCACCAGGCCGATGACAATCACGTCGGCATCGGCATTGCGGGCGAGCATGGACATCATGATCGACTTGCCGACGCCGGAACCGGCAAAAACGCCGAGCCGCTGGCCGCGGCGCATCGGCGTGAAAACATTGAGCGCGCGGACGCCAAGGTCCATGCGCGGCCCAAGCCGTCCCCGGCCGTGAGCGCAGGGCGGCGCGCCGCGCAGCGGATAGGAGCTATGTCCCTGCGGCAGCGCTTCCCCGCCATCGAGCGGCTGGGCGAAACTGTCGATGACACGGCCAAGCCAGGCGGAAGACGGACGTACCGAAGCCACTTCAGGGTCGAGCCGCGCCGGCGCCCCCGGCTTGACGCCGTCGACCGGTTCAAACGGCATCAGGATGGCGGATTGACCGCGAAAGCCCACGACCTCGCAACTGGCATGGCCGGCCGACGTCCCGATCCGGGCACGTGAACCGAGGGCGAGACCAGACGCCGGCCCTTCGACCTCGACCAACAAGCCATTCACGCCGGTCACGCGACCGGTCATGATACGCGGGTCCAGTTTTTCGATTCGGTCGATCAGCGCCTGCATTCTTGATCCCCTGCGCGCCCTTTTCGGACGCGTTTGAGGGATCAAGCTATCAAATCTGGGTTAGAGGCCCGTAAACGTCAGAGCTCGAAGTCGAACAGTTCTGACAGGAAACTTTCCCGCCGCTCGGGGCGGCGGCGCTCGCCCCGGTCGTCGCGGTGTTTATGCGTGCCATCCCACGACCCCTCTTGCGGCGCGGCGGCACGCGGCGCTTCTGATCGCTCAATGATCTTGTCGAGCTCGCCCCGGTCCAACCACACGCCGCGACATTTCGGGCAATAATCGATCTCGACGCCCTGGCGGTCGGCGATCACAAGGGTTTCACCATCAATCGGGCATTTCATGAGGCGGCTCCGAACATTGAATATGGCTCGATTATTTAGGCGAGCCCTCGGTGCCCGACAGAGGGATTAGCTATGTCGTGCGTCCCCTATCTCACGGCATGGACGGTTATTGCTGCAGCCCCTTACCGGATGCATGGAACGAATCGCGGACGGACTCGATTCTGCCACAGGAGTCAAATCGCGGTTAACTTTCGTTAACGCTTTGCATCTACCGTCCGAAGCACGTTAACCATGGAACTAGCAGCGGAGTGATTCGCTGTGCAGCGGGGCGGAGATACTCCATGCGGGTTTTGTTGATTGAAGATGATCGCGCGACAGCGCAGTCGATCGATCTGATGCTGAAATCGGAAGGCTTTAACGTCTACACGACCGATCTGGGCGAAGAGGGTGTCGATCTCGGCAAGCTGTACGATTACGATATCATTCTTCTGGACCTCAACCTGCCGGACATGCCCGGTTTTGACGTCCTGAAGACGCTGCGCATGTCGAAAATCGACACGCCGATCCTCATCCTTACCGGCAATGCCGACATTGACAACAAGGTGCGCGGTCTCGGCTGCGGCGCCGACGACTACATGACCAAGCCGTTCCACAAGGACGAGATGGTGGCGCGCATCCACGCCATCGTGCGGCGCTCGAAGGGCCATGCCCAGTCGATCATCAAGACCGGTGACATCGCGGTCAATCTCGACGCCAAGACAGTCGAGGTGGACGGTCACCGCGTGCATCTGACCGGCAAGGAATACCAGATGCTGGAACTGCTCTCCTTGCGTAAAGGCACGACTCTCACCAAAGAGATGTTCCTGAACCATCTATATGGCGGCATGGACGAGCCGGAGCTGAAGATCATTGACGTCTTCATTTGCAAGCTTCGCAAGAAACTCGCAGCCGCGACCGGCGGCCAGCACCATATCGAAACCGTCTGGGGACGCGGCTATGTGCTGCGCGATCCAGTTGAGCAGAAGGATGTGGCCTAGACCCCCCTGTCCTTCCTGAGCAGGAAAAGTCCGGCGCCCCCGCTCCGGGCTTTTTCTATGGCCGCTCGGCTGTCACTGTTTTCCTGCTGGCTGATTGGCGGGGTCTTTGCCTTTCGGCGAACCCTTTCAGGCGGCCTGCTTAAGCCCGGCTTGCATCGTTCGGGCATAAATGCCGCGCTTCCCGCTCAAAGCGCGGTACATGTCGCCCGCGCCGGCGATGGTTTCGCCCTTGCCAAGCACAAGATAACCCGCAGGCGACATCCGGCCGGCCAGCTGACTCAATGTGTGCCTGCGTGCTTCGGACGTCATTCCCGACAGCACATTGCGGCAGAAGATAATATCGAATTCGCCGAGGCGGCTTGACGGTTTCAACAGATTTCCGCGTTCGAAGCGCGCCCGGCGCTTGATTGCGTTTTTGAGGACCCATTGCTCACCTGAGGGCTCGAAATGCTCGATCAGACGATGGATCGAAAGACCACGTTGGACCTCGAACTGCGAATAGGCTGCTGATTGCGCGCGATCGATCGCGCGGCTGCAGATATCGGTGCCGACGATTTCGATATCCATTCCATTCAACCGCGCGCGTTGCTCCTCGAGCAGCATCGCAATCGACCACGCTTCCTGGCCGGTCCCGCAGCCCGCGCTCCAAATCCGGATAGGCGATTTGCCCGCTTTCACGCGCGCGAGCACCGGGAGGATGTCGGACATGAATTGGTTCAGTGGCTCGGGATCGCGGAAGAACCAGGTTTCATGATCAGCGAGGCTTTCAACGACGCGCCGCCACAAGCGGTCTTCCGGCACTTTCTCGAGTGCCCGGATCAGTTCGGACTGGCTTTCATACCCTTCCGATCTGGCGACCGGTGCAAGCCGGGCCTCGACCAGATAAATCTGACCTTTCGGGATGGCGATGCCGGCCCGGCGCTGGGCCTCCGTCGATATCGACTTGATCACTCCATTATCCAGCACGGCGGTCCTCCCCGATCAGACCAACCTGCTGAAATTTCGACTGCACGATCTCGGCATCGAACGGCTTCATAATGTACTCATCCGCGCCGGCCCGGAGCGCTTCCGTGATGGACGGGATGTCGTTCTCTGTCGTGCAGAACACCACGATCGGTTGGTCGCCTTCCGGTTCACGGCGCAACGTTTTGACGAAATCGATGCCGTTCATTATCGGCATGTTGCGATCGAGCAGAATGGCGTCCGGCATCGTTGCGCGACAAAATTCAAGCGCTTGCGCGCCATCGGGCGATTCTTCCACCTGAAAGCCGAAGCCCTCGATGATCCGGCGGGCGACTTTCCGGATTACCCGGCTATCGTCCACGACAAGGCAGGTCTTCATGACGGTTCCCACTCCTCACGCGGCTGTCCACGTCCGGAAAGGAATCGTCACCCGTTTTGGTTAACAGGACTTTGAACGTCAGGCTGCCAGCGAGGCTTTGGGCACGATCAGCGAAACGAACTCAACGCGGTCTTCGCCCTGGTTCGCCGTTACCCGGCCGCCGGCCGACCGCGCAATCAATCCAGCGTAATAGGGCTGGATAGAACGGCCATTGAAACCGTCCTCGGGTTCTTGACCGTTAAGCGCCGCCTCGAAATCCGGTTTCAACTCGGCGCGCGGCCCTTCAGCAATGAGGCGCATGCGGGTTCCGCCAGCGCCGTCATCGGATGCTTCTACCGTCACCGTACCGCCACGCGCGGCGGCCGAACCCGCCGCCATGCACAGATTGAGCAGAAGACGGGCGGCGGTCTTCTCCAGACCGGGCTCGGTGACCTTCCAGACGAGATCCGGCCGCAGTGTGGAGAAATAGTTCTCCGCGAGGCTCTTCAGCTCGCCAGTCTCCATCATGCCGGGCGCCGAGCCGGCGGCACCAAACGCGATCCGCGCGAACGCCAATTTCGCCTCTGCCTGGCGAGCATTCTCGCGCACCAGCTCGATCGCGTCCTCGCGCATGGAGTCGGCATCTTCGTCGTCGAGCACGCTGAACGCCATGCCCATCGCGGAAACCGGGCTCACGAGATCGTGGCACAAGCGGGCACAAAGCAGGGCGGCGAGTTGTTCCGGAGCCATGTTGGCGGGGCTGGTGTCTGTCATGTCCTATCCTGATACATGATTCTGCCGCGATGTCCTGACCCGGCGTAAACGCACTGTCAGTAAACCCTTGGCAACATCCTTCAGTCACGTCATTGTTTCGCCCGCATTGGACACTAGCTGGAGCGGGGCCGCAGCGGGCGCGGTTCTTGCTCATCGTGGAACGAAGCAAGTTAGCTATCCATTAAAGGCCAGAAATGTCGGGTTTTGACGTACGTTCCCTGGATGAAGTTCGCCGTCGTTCGGCCGCGATTATCGCGAGCATTTCGCTTGCCGTCGTCCTCCTAATCGCACTCGTCGTCAGCCGCGTTGGCGGTGAACCCGGTGCCGGCGCCGTTGAACCTCCGATTCTTGGCGAATTGAGTGCGGAGACAAACGAACCGGCCGTGGCAGCCGCCCGCGTCGAACCGGAATACCGCATCACGCCGACCGACGAGCTTCGCGACCTGGAGCACGCCGCCTTTTACACTGACTGCGTCGCCTGTCCGCTCGACACCCAGACGATTGTCGCGACGGTGCCGAGCGGCGGCACCCTGGCCGGCGTGTTGAGCGATGCGGGCGCACCGGGAGGCGATGTCGCCCGCGCGGTAAGTGCGTTGGATCCGGTGTTCGAAGTCCGCCGGCTGCGGGCTGGACAGGACATTACCGTTTATCTGCAAACGCCGCGTGTAGCGGTTGAAGATGAGAGCGGGCCCCGCCTGGCGGGCTTCTCCTTCCGCCCGGCGATTGACCGCTCGATCACCGTTTCACGTCTTGAGGATGGCGGCTACCGGGCGCGGGAGATGACAGCCGAATTCGAGCGCGAACTGGTGCGCTCTTCGGGATCGATTACGACCAGCCTTTATGTCGACGCGCTGGCCGCTGGTGCCACCGACCGCATCGTCGTCGAACTGGCCGGCGTGCTCGCCTATGCGGTCGACTTCCAGCGCTCGATCCGCGAGGGCGACCGATTCGACGTTGTGTTCGAACGTTTCCTCGATTCCGACGGCAATGTGATGCGTACGGGCGACATCCTCTATGTGATGTATGCCGGGCGCGGCGATCCTCTGGAATACTTCCGCTATGAAAGCGCGGATGGCGAGATTGCCTATTACAATGCCGACGGCGAGAGTGCGCGGCGTCTGCTGATGATGACGCCCATCAATGGCGCCCGCCTGTCCTCACATTATGGCATGCGGCGCCATCCGGTGCTCGGATACAACCGGCTTCACCGTGGGACGGACTTTGCGGCACCCCGCGGGACCCCGATTTTTGCGGCCGGCTACGGCGTTGTGGAACGTGCGGATCGCTTCGGCTCCTTTGGCAACTATATCCGGATCCGTCATTCCAACGGTTTCCAGACCGCCTATGCACACCTGAACGGATTTGCCCGCGGTGTGACCCGCGGTGCCCGTGTGCAGCAAGGCCAGGTGATCGGTTATGTCGGCACGACAGGCCGGTCGACCGGACCACACCTGCACTATGAGGTGCATCACAACGGCCAGGCTGTGAATCCAATGTCACTGGACCTGCCGACCGGGCGCACGCTGGAGGACGACGAGATCGAAGCGTTCCAGTCGGAACGTGACCGCATTGTTACCATTCGCAACTCGTCGCGGAACGCAGCCGAAGTGGGTAATACGCCGGCGTCCCGGATTGTCTTCGCGGAAGGCAATGAAGGCGCGCAGTAGGAATCATTATGTCGGTCCGACATTTTGCCGCGCAAAGCGAGTCAGCGCGGCTTGTTTCGTCCTGTCCCAACACTTCGACAGTGTAATATTGTTGCCGCCGACAAGGCTATGAGCGTCGCGATGACCAGCATGATGAGCGTGTCGCGTGAAGAGGCGTAAGTCAGCATTAATGCGCCGATCGTCGGCGCCGCCGCCTGAGCGATTGCAATGGGGCGCGCTAAATGACCCATCGCCACCGAATACCTAGAAGCGCCCAAAATATGCAATGGCAGGGTTCCGCGGGCGATGGAGACAACTCCGATCCCCGCGCCATAAATGACGATGGCGGGACCGGCCAATTGCGGCGCGATCCCCATCACCAGCAGCCCCAATCCGATGGCCGCAAGCGCGCAGATTGTCGCGATCGTAGGCGAAACGACTGATCCTGCTAACAATTCGGCTATCCGACCGGCGACCTGGCTGGGTCCAATTAGAGCCGCAAACGCCACGGCGCCCGCAAGCGGCCGCCCCATGTCTACCAATATGTTGATAATGTGTACGCCGATGATCGAAGCGATAATGACTTCCAGCATGAACAGGAAAGCCATCAGCAGGAAATCCGGTTGCATTAAATCCCGCAAATAGAATTTCGTCCGGAATTCGTCTTGTTCTCCACCCGTTGCAAACACCTTTGACGGCGAAGGAATGAATAACAGGTAGATCGGCAGGTTAATTGCGACATGACACAAGGCGTAAATGACGCAAATCGTCCGCCAATGCATCACTTCCAGAAGCATTCCGCTGGCAATCCAGAACACGGTGCTGGCGAAACCGCCGAGAATGGCGATGAGTGATATCGAGAATTTTGCGCCGGCGCCGAAGATATGGCCCAACACGCTGAAAACCGCATCATAAAGCCCGGACGCCATCGCAAAGCCGACAAAAATCCAGCCGAGAAAATAGACTGGCAGCGTGCTGCTGGACGCGATTACCAATAGTCCGGCCGCGAACAGGACAGAACTGAGCGCAAGTGTTTTCCTACCGCGTCCTTTTGAAATCTGCTCACCAACGGTCGGGGAAATAGTGGCGCCAGCAAGGGCGCCCAAAGTCATTCCGCCGGCAATCCATGGCAGAGGCCAACCGGTGGATTCGCTGATTGGAATTGCCAAAACGCCGAGCAAGTAAAACGATGTTCCAAACGCAACGATCTGGGTGATGCCAAGTGCAATGCTTATCGGTCGCAACGGGAATTGCAGCATGAAGAGCGCTCCTGGCAATGCGCTTGCATCAGTTTTCCGTCTCGAGGATTGGACAACTCTCGTTGGCTGCTGGCACGGGATCGCCAACATCGGTGACGTTGAAAGGTTCTGCAAGGATTAACGCTCTCATCAAGTCGACTATTGGAGCGAAACAAGGTCGGTTGCGACCGGTCCGCCAGATCGGAATGTCGGACAGCGCTTGGCAAGCCGGTGATTGGCAGGCACCGAACAGCCAGTCCGGCGGCGTGTCCAGCACGCCCCCAAAAAAGTTCTTAAGCGAAACCGCCCGGCCGGCTACCGAAGCGGCTGACAACGCGTCGATGTCGTTGCGGCATCAGCCGATGTTACTTTCCGTACTGATGGGCGGGCCGCGGCGGAGCCGTTGCGATCGCGAGGGGGATAGCGGCCCCTGGCCGCCATCATCCCCTAAGTTCACCGGCCTAGTTCACCATCACGTCCGGCGGCAGTGCGGCTTCGCGGGCGATCACCTGGCCGTTAATGACGAGATGGCCGCCCTCGGCCGAGACCTTGATCGCGTCGCCATCCTTCAGCTCGCCCTCAAGCAACAGGCGCGCGAGGGGATCCTGCAACTCTTTCTGGATGACGCGCTTCAAGGGCCGCGCGCCATAGGCCGGGTCGAAGCCCTTCTGAGCGAGCCAGCCGCGGGCCGCATCGTCGAGCTCGATCGTCATGCGGCGATCCGCCAGGAGCCGAGCCAACCGTTTCATCTGGATGTCGACAATGGCGCCCATGTGTTCTTCGGCCAGGCGGCGGAACAGGATGATCTCATCCACGCGGTTGAGGAATTCGGGCCGGAAGTGCGCGCGCACGGCCCCCATCACACTATCGCGGGCGGTCTCGACATCCTCGGCCTGCATCAGGAATTCGGCACCGAGGTTGGACGTCATGATGATCAGCGTGTTGCGGAAATCGACCGTGCGGCCTTGCCCGTCGGTCAGGCGGCCATCGTCGAGCACTTGCAAAAGCACGTTGAAAACATCGGGGTGCGCCTTCTCGATCTCGTCGAACAGGATCACCTGGTAGGGCCGGCGGCGGACGGACTCGGTCAGCGCTCCGCCCTCGTCATAGCCGACATAGCCGGGCGGCGCGCCGATCAGGCGGGCCACCGAGTGCTTTTCCATGTATTCGGACATGTCCATGCGGGTGACCGCATGCTCGTCGTCGAAAAGGAAGTCTGCGAGCGTCTTGGTGAGCTCGGTCTTGCCAACCCCGGTGGGGCCCAAGAACAGAAAGGATCCGATCGGCCTATTGGGGTCTTTCAGACCCGCGCGGGCGCGCCGCACAGCATCGGAGACGGCACCGAGCGCCTCGTCCTGACCGACGACACGGGCGCGCAGCGCATCTTCCATTTTCAGGAGCTTTTCGCGCTCGCCTTCGAGCATTTTGTCGACCGGTACACCCGTCCAGCGCGAGACGACGGCCGCGATCTGTTCTTCATCCACGACCTCCTTGACCAGCGCGCCGTCCTCAGCCTCGTCGGACTTGGCAATCTTGGCTTCGAGCTCGGGGATGACGCCGTATTTCAACTCGGACGCCTTGCCGAGATCGCCGCGGCGTTCGGCGTCGGCGAGTTCTGCGCGGGCCCGGTCCAAGCGATCCTTAACTTCGGTCGCTGACGCCAACTTGTCCTTTTCGGCGCGCCAGGCCGCGGTGATCTCGTCGGATTTCGACTGCAGTTCGGCAATCTCCTTGCCGAGTTTTTCGAGCCGCGTCTTGGAGGCGTCGTCGGTTTCCTTCTTCAGCGCCTCGGCTTCGATCTTCAGCTGCATGATGCGGCGGTCGATCTCGTCCAGCTGTTCCGGCTTGGAATCGACCTGCATGCGCAGGCGCGAGGCGGCTTCGTCCATCAGATCGATCGCCTTGTCCGGCAGGAACCGGTCTGTGATGTAGCGGTTCGACAAAGTCGCGGCCGAAACGATGGCGCTGTCGGAAATGCGCACGCCGTGATGGACCTCATACTTGTCCTTCAGGCCGCGCAAGATGGAGATCGTGTCTTCCACGGTCGGCTCGCCGATGAATACCGGCTGGAATCGGCGGGCGAGCGCGGCGTCCTTCTCGACATGTTTCCGGTACTCATCAAGCGTCGTCGCGCCGATACAATGCAACTCGCCACGCGCCAGCGCGGGCTTCAAGAGGTTTGAGGCGTCCATCGCGCCATCGGTCTTGCCGGCGCCGACGAGTGTGTGCATCTCGTCGATAAACAGGATGATGTTACCGCCTGCGCTTTCCACTTCGCCGAGCACGGCTTTCAGCCGCTCCTCGAATTCACCGCGATATTTCGCTCCGGCAATGAGCGATCCCATATCAAGCGCCAGAAGTTTCTTCTCGTGCAGGCTTTCGGGTACATCGCCGTTGACGATGCGCAGCGCCAGTCCTTCCGCAATGGCTGTCTTGCCGACGCCGGGTTCACCAATCAGGACGGGATTGTTCTTGGTCCGGCGCGACAGGACCTGGATGGCGCGGCGGATTTCCTCGTCGCGGCCGATCACCGGATCAAGCTTGCCCTCGCGCGCCGCCTCGGTCAGATCGCGGGCGTATTTCTTCAACGCTTCATAGCTGTCTTCGGCTGACTGGCTGTCGGCGGTCCGTCCGGCGCGCATGTCGTTGATCGCATTGTTGAGCGATTGCGGATTGATGCCGGCATTCTTGAGAATTTCCGAAGCGTGGGCGCCCTTGGCGATCGACAGAGCCTGCAAGAGCCGCTCGGCTGTCACATACTGGTCGCCCGCCTTCTTGGCGGCTTCCTCGGCGGTCTTGAAGACCTCTGCGGTCTGCGGTGCGAGATAGATCTGTCCGGCGCCGCTGCCCTCGACCTTGGGCAGGCGGGTCAGCGCCTGTTCGGTGAGGTCGGCTACGGCTTGCGGATTACCGCCGGCCGCCTTGATCAGATTCGCGGCCAACCCGCCCTCGTCGTCCATCAGCGCTTTGAGCACATGCTCGGGCGTGAATTGCTGATGGCGCGAGGCGAGTGCGTCTTGCTGGGCGCGTTGAACGATCGACCGCGCCCGGTCGGTATAGGTCTCGAAATTCATGTCTCTTTACATCCCCCGATCAGGCGAGATTGCAGGTTTGGTGCCGTCCCGAGTGAGGCCCGGCAAATCGTCTGGGATTGAGATAGGTGTTGCCCTTTGGGCACACAAGTGCGGGCGGGCCACAAAAAAACCCCGGCACTTTGGCCGGGGCTTCTTGTTTCGCGATTACCGTGGAAATCACGCCGCTTCGGTTTCAGAACCGCCGGACCCCTCATCGGTCGGCTTGCGCGGACGGCGGCCGCGGCGCGGACGCGGTTGGTCGTCAGCATTCTCATCTGACGCCATTTCCGACTGGCCGCCCTTTTCCGGATCAACGACCTCAAGCGGATCGCGTTTGTCCTCGGCCGGCTGGCGCTTGGGCCGGCGGCCGCGGCGCGGCCGCTCATGCTCGTTCGCGTCGCCGGATTGATCGCGCTTGTCCTCGGCATTGTCGGGCGCGTTGTCCTCATCGCCGCCCTGCTGGCGGTTCTGCTGGCGGCGATTCTGGTCTTCCTGCTGCTGCTGACGGGCCTGGCGGCGTTGTTCCTGCTCGGCCTGCTGCACCGACACGATCCGGAAGTAATGATCCGCGTGCTGGAAGTAGTTTTCCGCCATAACCCGGTCGCCTGACGAGGAAGCATCCCGCGCCAGCTGCATGTACTTGTCGTAAATCGTGGATGCATTGCCCCGGATCTTGACGTCCGGACCATTGCTTTCAAACGAACGGTTGCCCTGATTCCCGCCGGGTTTTCCCCGGCCTCGTCCGCGCTGACGCTTCATCGTCGTCGATCCTCGCAATTTCCAGGCTGCGTTTAGGCCGCTTTCCCCCATGTACTCGCGACGTGCATCATCCGTTGAAGATCAGGTACCGATAACGAAAACGGACGACAAGCTGGTTGGATAGTCTTGCGCCCGACAGCCTTGTCCCAAGGCGCATCCATCAACTTAGCCGCAAAGCTAGCCCGGCTTTGCTCATTTTCCAAGAGGGTATTGCCACATCAGCCCATCGGCCGGCGCGCGGACACAATCCGCTCATGCCCGCCGAGATCGCGGGCGATCTTCAATTCTTTGAATCCTACGGCGCGTGCGATGTCCAAAACGGACCGGCCCTGATCAAATCCGATTTCGACGGCCATCAATCCGCCTGGGCGCAGAACGCGGAATAACTCCCGCAATAACCGGCGATAGATTTCGAGCCCGTCGCGGCCGCCATCAAGCGCGATTCGCGGTTCATAATCGCGTACCTCCGGTTCGAGGCCCGCGATCACATCGCTGGCAATGTAAGGCGGATTGGAAACGGCGATATCGAGGCACCGGTCGTCGAGCCCGTCCGCCCAGTTGCCGGTGCGAAACTCCGTCCGATTCGCCAGATTGTTGCGCTCCGCATTCTCGCGAGCAACCGCGAGCACTTGCTCGCTGATATCGATACCGAGACCCTTTGCGTTGGACATTTCGGAGAGCAACGCCAACAGGATCGCGCCCGATCCGGTGCCGAAATCGGCGATATCGAGCGCGTGGCTCTTGTCGTCGATTTCCCGCAGCACGGTCTCGACCAGCGTCTCGGTATCGGCGCGCGGGGTCAGCACGTCGCGCGTCACTTTAAGGTCGAGCGTCCAAAAGGGCTTGTCGCCCAGCACTTGGGCCAATGGCTGGCGCGCCAGCCGTTTTACGGCGAGATCGGCGAGTGCCGCGATGATCTGCCAAGCGGCGGGTGCAGGATCGCCGAGCGCCACGGCAAGCGATGCAGGATGTAGCGCGCGTTCCATCAGAAACCGCGCATCGCTCGCGGCTTCGTCAATTCCGGCTGCGGTTAGCCGCGCTGTGAGATCAGCCCGGATAGCGGAGAGCGGCAGACCTTGCCAAGCACGGTCGAGCGCCAGGCCCGGCCGCGATTCCTGGCGTCCGGCTTCCGCCGCGACGAGACCCGCGAAATCGCCTCGGTCCACCGTCACTCGCCGCTTCCGGTCGACGCGCTGCGCGGCGTCAACACGGCATCGCCATAGGCGCCGCTGAGCTCGCGGGTCCGGACCCAGTCAGCCAGTAGCGGGAAATAGCCTTCGGAATAGCGGATGGACAGGCGTTCACCATTCGGACCAGTCTCGAATTCGATAATGCCGTGATCGGCGGTCGGAAAGACGGCAAGATCGACCGGGCGGCCCGCGGCCTGCAATTCGCCGACAATGCGCTGAGTTTCCTGCGAGGGCGCCTCGGCATCGTCCCCGCCGAGCACCCAGAGCACTGGTATGTCGAGCCCGTCCAGCACCGGGCGGGGGTCGTAATCCCAACTCGTGCCCCGATCGAAGAAAGGCCAGGCGGCGCGCAGCTGCCAGATCGGCCGCACCAAGAATTCGTGGGTGAACTCGCCTTCGATGGCGTCATACCAAGGTTCGTCGCGATATTGCTCCTTCAGCGCCGCCATCTCGGCCTGGCCCTCGTGCCAATCAGAAGCCAGCAGGCGGCCGGCCGCTTCAGCGAGCGCACGAGCCCCCGCCATGGCTTCAGGATCACCGCCGTAACCGGCTTCCACCATGCTGAACAGAACCTCATCGCGGTCTTCGGCCAAAGGACCTTCCGCGAGACCAAAGGCGGCAATGACAAAATCCGGATCGCTCATCGAGGCGGCCAGAGGCGCGACCCAGCCACCCTGACTGCCGCCCTGATAGCCAGACGCGGAAAGGCGGTCGCCGGCAAGGCGCCGGGCTTCCGCGAGAGCGGCAGCTGCGTCGGCGGCGAGCAGGTGAAAGTCCTGCGTATATTCGCCGGATGATCCGCCCGTGCCGCGCTTGTCATAGACAAAGACGGCGACGCCCCGGGCCGGCAGCAGGCGCTGGTGATAATAGTAATCGCGGGCGCTCGAGTCTTCCGAGCCGTGGATCAGCACCGCCAGCGGAAACGGGCCTTCGCCGAGCGGCAGGACCAGGCGGCCAGCAAACGTTTCGCCCTCACTGTCGAATGTCGTCTCGGTGGTGGGGAAGTCGATCCGAACGGCTGTGCCCGCCAGCTCGGGATGGTTGGCGATGGTGATCACGCCGTCAGCACATTCTCCGAGATCGAAGCGCACCGGGTGCGGCGTGTCGGTCCAGCCGACATCTCCCATCCACTCGCCGGCCCCGCCCGGACGCAGCGTTCCCGTCGTCCCGTCGAGCGCGCGCCAGCGCAGACCGCTGGCGGACAGCGGGGTGAGGTCGACCACATCACCACTCGGCGCGCGATAGGCGCCGACATGGCATACGACCTGTGGATCGAGCTCCTCGGCGCTGTCGCCGCAAGCGACAAGGCCCGCCGCCATGCTGGTCAGAAATAGCCTCGAAATAAGATGTCGCATGATGATGTCCGGCCCTGTTACTCGTCCCGGACGCAGGGTCCGCCGCGGCACAACAAGTTTCAAGGAAAAAGCGCGTCAGAGTATGCGGGCGGTCTCGCCGGTACGGATCGCGCCGCCGTCCGTGACTTCCGCGTAGAGGCCGCAAAGGACATGGCCGTAATGCTCGCGCAAGAGTGGCACGACATCGATATCGGTCTTGGCGCTGTGCGGATCGACATGGGTTGCGGTGCAACGCTCTATCGGCTTCAGACCGCGCAGGCGCGCATTGCGGATGGCGATTTCGCGGCCTCCCAGTTCAAGCTCCGACCATGCCGGCCAGTCCGCGACCATGATATTGCCGCGGAAACGCGCCGGATCAACGCGGCGGCCGGTTTTCGCCTCAAGATCGCGCACGCTTTCCAGATTGATGATCGAGACAAAGCCCTTCGGGCTGTCCATGAAACGATGCGCATCCGGAGCCGCCAGGACCTTCAGTTCACCACGGACCTGGCCTGCCAGAACGCCTCGAAGCCAGGTCGCGAAGGCCCGGCGGCCGCTATCATCCTCGAGATCGACCTTGAGTTCGCCAAAGTCAGGATGCCAGGCGCTGAGCACGCCGTCATCCTCACTCCATTTCGTGCGCACAGCCGCGATCGCCGGCAGGCGCGCCAGAACGGTGAAGGCCATTTTCGGGATGTGCGCCGGCGCATCAAAATCGAAACCGGACGGGCCGTCCTCGACGGCATAGAGCCGATCGCCGGGAAAATGTGCGCCGGCGCGAAGGGTGACTGACTCCAGCGGTTCCGGAGTGAAGCCCTTCACCGGATGGCGGGCCAGTGATGCGACCCGGCCGGAAACCGACGGGCTGGTCACGCCTCTTCCATGGCGGCGAGGCGCGCCGCCTCGTCCTCGGCGATGAGCGCGGCGACCACCTCATCGAGCGCGTTACCTGAGAGGATGTCCTGCAGCTTGTACAGCGTCAGCTTGATGCGGTGATCGGTAACCCGGTTTTCCGGGAAATTATAGGTTCGGATCTTCTCTGAGCGATCGCCTGAACCCACTTGCGATTTGCGCGCATCGGCACGCTCGGCGGCCTTAGCCTGCTGTTCCATGTCATAGAGCCGGGTCTTCAGGAGCTGCAGCGCACGGGCGCGGTTCTGGTGCTGTGACTTTTCCTGGCAGAGGACGACGATGCCGGTCGGGATGTGGGTCATCCGTACGGCCGAATCGGTCTTGTTGACGTGCTGACCGCCAGCGCCGGAGGCGCGCATGGTGTCGACGCGGATATCCTCATCCTTCAGCTCAATATCGATCTCCTCCGGCTCCGGAAGGATGGCGACCGTGGCGGCAGAGGTGTGTATCCGGCCCTGGCTCTCGGTCGCCGGTACGCGCTGTACGCGATGCACGCCGGATTCAAATTTCAATCGACCGAACACGCCATTGCCGGATATCGAAGCGATCACTTCCTTGAAGCCGCCCGCATCGCCCTCGCTCGCGGATTCGAGCTCGAACTTCCAGCCCTGGGTCTCAGCGTAGCGGCGATACATCTCGTAAAGGTCGCCCGCGAACAGCGCTGCCTCGTCGCCACCGGTGCCGGCGCGGATTTCCAGCATGGCATTGGCGGTGTCGTCCTTGTCCTTGGGCAGGAGGAGGAGCGAGACCTCGCGCTCCATCTCCGGCAGGCGCTCCTTGAGGGTATAGAACTCCTCCCGCGCCATCTCCGCCATGTCCTTGTCGTCGCCCTCCATCATCTCTTCGAGATCGGCGAGCTCGGCGCGCGCGGCCTTGAGCTCACGCGCCTTATCAGCAACGGGTTTCAGCTCAGCATGCTCGCGCGACAGGCGAACGATCTCGTCGCCGTCGGCGGCTGCGCCGAGGCGGGCTTCAACTTGTTCGAAACGGTCGATGACCTGTTCCAGGCGGGTTTCTGGTGCGCGCATGCAGGCTGATTATCACCCCATGCGGGCTCTGAAAACGCCGTCGAGCGGTTAACTCCCGATTGCCGCCCCGACGCAAATTCCGGCGATCACGAAGAGGGTGAGCGAGGACAGCACGAACACCAGGAAACGCACCGGGATGAAGTTCCACAGGGCCTGGATCAGGCTGTGTGCGATACGAAGGATCACATAGGTCCAGGCGGCATAGATCATGAGCTGGGTCGCTGCGCCGGCAGCGGATGCATAGAAGATCAGCGCGTAGAAGATGACCGGCTGTTCGTGCAGATGGTTATAATTGTCGGCAATGCGCCGAACCTCCTTCGGCAGTACGTCCATTTCCGATTTTTCGGTCATTTTCGCGGCATTGATCCCGGCCTTCTGCATCGCCGGGATGCGCGTGGCGTACATCCAGATCCACATGATCAGCGTCCAGCAGATCAGCACCAGAACGGGTGTGAGAATCGAATCCATGGTTTGTCCTCCCTGTCGTCGGGGAGGTTAGGCAAATTCCCGGCGTCTGTGGAAGACTTCAGGTCTGTTTGACTTTTATGCGGATATCGGCAGCAGGCGACTCATAGGCATTGAACGCGTCGAGCAGTGCGTCGGCGTTCTCGCTTCTATGGAGCATGGCGCGGTGCTCGGGATTAACGAAACCGTCGGCGGCCATTCGGTCGAGGAAAGCAGTGAGGTGGTCGAAATAACCGCCCGCATCGAGGAGGCCGCAGGGCTTACGATGCTGTCCCAGCTGGCTCCACGTCCAGACCTCGAACAATTCTTCCATGGTACCGATCCCGCCGGGCAATGCGACAAATCCGTCAGAGCGGCGTTCCATTTCCGCCTTTCGCGTATGCATCGAGTCGACCACGACCAAGTCCGTCAAACCGGAATGCGCGACTTCTCGAAGCGCCAGGAATTCCGGAATGATGCCGTACACCTTGCCGCCCGCTTCCAGGCAGGCATCTGCCAGAACGCCCATCAGCCCGACGCGCCCGCCCCCATAAACGAGGGCGATACTTCTTCTTGCCAAGACTGTGCCCATTGTCTGCGCGGCCTCGGTGTATTCCGGGCGCGTGCCGGCGTTGGAGCCGCAATAAACGCAGATCGCATCGAGTTTTGTCATGCCACCATGTGGCGGGATTCTTCGTAGAATTGGAACTGTTTTCCCGCTCCTGGTGAACAGCGAAGACCGCTATTCGGTAAGGTCGATGTGAGAACCACACCTTACATCACCGAAATCCCCCTCCCCACAACGCGGGAGGGGAAAACCAAGCTGTCTCCGCCTTACATTCCATGCTGGCCAGTCTTTCGCGCCGGGTTTTCAGCTCAAGGGTGAAACCGCGAAGCGGCGCATGCGCGCCCTTGACCGGAAACCCCGGCGCCGAAAACCATCTCGGCAAGGGAATGGAAGGCTATTTGGGTGCGCGGGGCGCAGAACCCCTCACCCGGTCGCTCATCGCAAGGCGATTTCACGCCCCTCCCTCTCCCCTTTCAAAGGGGAGAGGGAAGAGGAAGGCGGCCAGCCAATGGCCGGCTTTCGAGGGTGAGGGGTTGTGGTTTTTCCCCTCCCCTTGATGGGGAGGGTCGGCGATCCGGCAGGATCGGCGGGGTGGGGTGATGGGGTTGCGACGCGCTGAAACGCTTCATACCCGCCTGCCTTAAACGGGGAGGAAATCGGTCGTGCCCTTCCTTATAGCGATCGCCCCGCCCATACTGGCGCCATGATCCGTGTCGCCCTGCTGCTCGCTGTTCTCATCCTGTCGCAGGCCCGCGCGCAGGACGAAAACAGCTGGACCATTCCCACCGAGATGTGCCGCGGCTATTTCTTCGTCCCGCTTGTCGTTGGTGCGCGGGACGGTCGATCGGAGAGTGAGGCGGACCGAACGCTGTGGATGCTCTACGATACCGGCGCCTCCGCGACATATATCGATCCAGATTCGCTCGAACGCGTCACCAATATGTCCGTGACAGACCACCGTCGCGTCAACATCACCAATGCCCGCATAGGACCTGTTTCGGTCAACCGGATGCCCTCACGCCTGGCAGAACTCGATCATCTGACGGTGGGACTGGGCCGCGAGATCGACGGTATTCTGGCGGTCGATGTGTTCGAACGGTTTCTCACCACGCTGGATTACGAGACAGGCACCCTCCGGCTTGCGCGCGGCGAACTGCCGGTTCCGGATAATATCGCGGTGTTTTCGACGCGTGGCCCCGGTAAGCGGCCTTATCTCGAGATCGAGATCGACGGCCGGACGCGGCGTGTTCTGATCGACTCCGGCGCCGCCAGCACGCCGCTGGCGCTTAACCGGCTCGATCACTATCGGTTGACAGCGGATGCCCGGCCGATCGGAGCGTCGATCCGCTTTCAGCATATTGAATACCGCGACGGCGGACGGCTTTGGGGCAATGCCCGGTTTGGAGCCCATGTGATCGCACAGCCCCTTGTCGAGGAAGTGCCGGAAACCGAATTGCTTGGCGGGATGCTTATGCGTCACTTCAACTGGACGTTCGACCATTCAAACGAGCGTGTGCTTGTTGAGCGGATTTCCGGCGATGGACCGATCGCGATCGACGCTGAAACCACTCATGGTCTGGCGCTACGGCCCGAAGGCGCGGCACTTGTCGTGGAAGCAATCCTTCCCGGCAGCCGTGGGGAAGAGGCGGGCCTGCAGCCCGGCGATGTACTGACTCATTTCGACGGCCGCCCAGTGGCAGACAGAGGGTGCGGGCCGCGAGACGGCGAAGATCCCGCCACTGAAATCATCATTACACGCATGCGCGATGGTGAAATGCTGGATGTTGTATTGCCGCTGGTAACGCTGGTCGACTAGCCGCGCCGGCCCGCCAGCATCCGTATGGCCGAGTCCAGGCGATTTCGGTCAGCGCTCGCCAGCCTGCTACTGACGGTTACTTCCAGCGAGCGTCCGGCCCGCCCATCAAGCGCCCATCCGGCGCCGCCCAGCCAGACCCTTGTTTCCGCAGCGATGGCGTCGCGATGCGATATAAAGTCATCCTCACTGAACGGTACACGGACATGAAATATGTTTGTCTGGACCGGAAAGGGTTCAATCTCGAATCCGGCATTATAAAACAAGCCCGCGATTTCCCCGGCGGCAGAAATACAATCCGGCATGGATTCTATCGCAGCCGGCAGGCGGCGCAGTACATCTGCCATAACCGGCCAGGATCGTACCTGCAGGCCACCCTGCCGGTGACGCCAGGTCTTCGCCTGGGCCATCAGGTCCTCGCTACCCGCCAGAATGGCGCCGCCCAGCGCGCCGACATCTTTGTAGAAAGAGACATACACGGTATCGAATGGCGCGCAGATTTCGGCATAGCTGCGCCCGCCCATGGCTTTCCGCACAGACCATAGCCGCGCACCATCCAAATGGGTTGCCGCCCCTTTTTGTCGTGCCGCCGAGATTGTGGCCGATAGCGTATCCCAGTCCGGACATTGCCCGCCTGTATGGCGGTGAGGCAGCTCGATGAACAATGCAGCGAGGTCTGCAGCCGCTTCAACATCGCTGGGCTCGATGATGCGGGCCCATTCGCCGACGGTTACCGGTTCCAATCCCGCCAATGCTCGGATCGCGTCCTCCTCGTGCAGGAGGAGATGCGAGGTCGGATGCAGGCCAATGGTTCGCTTGCCCTTGGCGGCCGCGTGGATCAGCGCCGCAGCCAATTGTGCCATTGTGCCGGTCGGAAACCAGACCGCCGCCTGTTTGCCCAGCAATTCTGCGCAATGATCTTCCAGATTGCGGGCCAGTTTGCCGGACATGAAGATCTCATCGTCGACCTTCTGTGTGTCCAAATACGCCGCTACGTCACGCAGCCAGTCGCCGGGTGAACCGGCGTCGTCATGTGGAAAACCCAGGCGGATGTCGCACGCATCGCGGAGCGCATTTGCGGGCGTGGCGGTGCCCGCCATCAGATACCGAGCGCCAATTGTACATCCTTCGTCCAGCCGACGAACACCTCGTCGCCGCGTTCAATGACCGGCCGTTTGACCAAGGTGGGATTGGCCGCCAGTACTGCCGCCGGATCTTCCCCTGCCCTCGCCCGGTCGGCGTCAGCCAACTGACGCCATGTCGTGGACCGCGTATTGATGAGTTTTCCGGCATCGACGCGTTTGAGCCAGACCGGCGCCAGCGCCGCAAGGTCCGCTTCGGCGCGAATGTCGATGAAGGCATACTCCTGGCCGGCCGCATCCAGCGCTTTCATCGCTTTCTTGCACGTGTCGCAGTTTTTCAGCCCGTAGAGCTTCACTTCAACGTCTCCCATAGTTTTCCGCCTGCCCTTTCGTGTCGGCCAGAATCCATGTTTCGCTTGCATCCCACCGTCCTGCTTCGGTGACAGCCGCGAGATTTTCGTGGGTTTTCTTCCCGAGCGACGTGAATTTCTTCGGCATTGGCCGCCATCTATTCGGCGGCCTCGTTGGCGGCGCGCATCTCTGCAGCGCGGGCTTCAACCATGTCGACGATGTGGTCTACCATTTCCTCGTTGGTGACATTGTGGTCCGGCCTGCCGGCGACATACATTTTGCCAGCGCCTTTGCCGCCGCCGGTGAAGCCGAGATCGGTGAACATGGCTTCGCCCGGGCCATTCACGACGCAGCCGATGATGGAAAGCGAAATCGGTTCGGAAATGTGGGCCAAACGCGCTTCCAGAGTTTCGACGGTCTTGATGACATCGAAGCCCTGGCGGGCACAGGATGGGCAGGCGATGATGTTGACACCGCGCGTGCGAATGCCAAGCGACTTCAACATGTCGTAGCCGACCTTCACTTCCTCGACGGGATGGGCGGAGAGCGATACGCGGATCGTGTCGCCGATACCGGACCAGAGAAGATTTCCCATGCCTATGGAAGACTTCACGGTTCCAATGCGAGCGCCGCCGGCTTCCGTCACGCCGAGATGCAGGGGCGCGTCGGTGGCTTCGGCGAGCATCTGGTAAGCGGCAACGGTGAGGAAGATATCGGACGCCTTCACCGAGATCTTGTATTCGTGGAAATCGAGGTCATCGAGAATTCTGGCATGATCGAGCGCGCTTTCGACCATCGCTTCGGGGCAGGGTTCACCGTATTTCTCGAGCAGGTGGCGCTCCAATGAGCCGCCATTCACGCCAATGCGGATTGAGCAACCATGGTCCTTGGCGGCCTGAACGACCTCCTTCACGCGGTCCATCTTGCCGATATTGCCCGGATTGATCCGCAGGCAGGCAGCGCCGGCCTCGGCAGCTTCGATCCCGCGCTTGTAATGGAAGTGGATGTCGGCAACGAGTGGAACAGACACCGACTTCGCGATGGTTGAGAACGCGGCAGTGGACTCTTCGTCCGGGCAGGACACGCGGACAATGTCGGCACCGGCATCCTCTAGCTCGCGGATCTGGCGAATGGTTGCGTCGGCATCCGGTGTCGGCGTGTTGGTCATCGACTGGACGGAAATCGGCGCATCGCCACCGACTGCGACCTTTCCGACATGAATCTGACGGCTCTTGCGCCGCTCGATCATACGCCAGGGGCGAACTTCGCGATGCTGCTCGTGCATGGGCCGGCTCGTATCCGTCTGCTCGCCGACGATATAGGACCAAATGCGCCCGGATGCGAGGCGTTGGTGTCAGGCCGGGTCGGCGTCTTCGACCGGCAGCAGCGGTTCTTCGGTGACCGGCTGACCCGCTGCGCCGAGCAAACGCGATTCTTCACCTTCGATCTCGATGGTCACCAGGCCGCCGTTTTCTGCGGTAACCGTCAATCCGGCCTCGGAAATCGGACGATAGACCTCGTCCCGCCGCAATTCGCGTGAAAACAGGATACGGCCCGCAGAATCGCGCACCTCAAGGAAAACCGGCGCGCTGGCCCGCAACACGACATCGGGAATGTTATCTTCCGCGGGATTCAAAGACGGCAGGTCCGACCAGATTTCAGCGGCGGCCACGCGCGGCAAATCCGACTCGAATACGCTGCCAGCGGAGTCCTCAGCCAGTTCCGAGTCCGGAGGCGGCGGTATATCGTCGAAAACGCTCTCACCCGAGATGGCGTTTGAATACCACCAGCCAATCAGTGCCACGAGCACCAGAATGGCGAGCGCGCCGATCAGACCGCGCGGCAGTTTGATTTCGCGCTGCTGTTGGGGCGCCGTCGGCGTGGCCCGGCCGGTTTGCGTGTCGGCTTCGGCCTTGAACTGCTCGACAATCGCAGCTTCGTCCAGCTCCAGAAAACGCGCATAGGTGCGGAGATAGCCAATGGCGTAGGCCTGTGCCGGCAGGCCACGCGGATCCATGGTCTCAAGTGCTTCAAGATAATCGCGGCGAATGCGGGTTCGGGCCGCAGCGCTGTCGAGTGTCAGGCCCTTCTTTGAACGGGCTTCGCGCAATCTTTCGCCGGCAGACAAGCGCGTATAGGCCGTTTCGCCATCGGAATAGACGGCATCAACTGGCACAAACCCCGTATTCGACGTCCCTTGGGACATCACTCACCCTGTTGTCCTGGATCAGCACGACCCGTAATTTCAGAAACGCGACCCACTCGCCCGACAGGTGCGTATGTCCTAATAATTTCAGATGATACGCGAGTTATCAACAGCTTCCGGCGGTAATCCTGCATCGGCGGCGGCCTCCAGCAATTCCGGCCGTAACGATCGGCCGGCGTCATTCAGCCGCGATGCAAGCCACGCGCCAAGACGATCGACATGAAGTCCGTTCAATAACGTTCGTACCGGCGCGATACTGCCAGCGGCCATCGACAGTTTCGTATACCCGAGGGCCAGCAGCACTGCGGCTTCCAGCGGTTTGCTCGCGGTTTCGCCGCAGATCGACACTGGTACATTATGACGGGCACAGGCTTGCTGCACGGATTGGAACAACCGGAGCGCTGGCGGTGACAGCACATCATAGCGATCTGCAACGCGAGCATTGAGCCGGTCCGCCGCGAAGAAATACTGCATCAGGTCGTTCGCGCCAACAGCTACAAAGTCGGCCCGCGGCAATGCCTCATCGATCGCGAACGCCATCCCCGGTGTTTCAAGCATCAGGCCGGCGCGCCAGCGTTTTGGCAGATCGCGGCCATACTTTTCGGCCCGGGCGATTTCCGCTGCGAGCATGTCACGGGCGGCAAAGAACTCCCACGGCGCGGCAATCATCGGGAATAACACATCGAGTTCGCGTCCGGCGGCCGCCTGGATCAGCGCCCGAAGCTGCAATCTCAACAATCCGGGCCGGTCGAGCCCCATCCGGATCGCCCTCCAGCCCAAGGCCGGGTTGGGCTCGCGCATGGCCGGCGCCGCCGCGGTCACCTTGTCGCCGCCCAGATCGAGGGTGCGGAAGACGGCCGGCCGCTCGCCGCAAGCGTCGAGCACGGCCTTGTAGAGTGTCGCCTGCTCGCCGACCATGGGCAGCGTGTCCGCGACCATGAACTGGAACTCGGTCCGGAACAGTCCGATGCCGGCGGCACCGGTTTCCTCGAGGCGCTTGAGCTCGATCAGCAGACCCGCATTGAGATGCAGTTCGAAAGGTTGGCCATCGGCGGTCACCGACGGCGCATCCTTGAGCTTCGCAAATGCGGCGGCGCGCCGCGAGATCGTCTCCACCCGGTCCGCATACGCCTCGACGACCTCTTCGTTCGGCCGGATATGAAGCAATCCGAATTCGCCGTCGAGAATGACCGGATCGCCCGTTTCGACGCGATCGAGCGCGCCTTCGACCTGACCCACGAGCGGGATTCCCAGCGCCTTGGCCACGATCACGGCATGGCTGGTGGCGGAGCCCTCTTCCAGCGCCAAACCTTTCAATTTGCTGCGGTCATAGTCGAGCAGCTCGGCCGGTCCGATCGAGCGGGCGATGAGAATGGCGTTGTCGGGAAGCGGCGCACCGGCATCTTGCGTCGTTTCGTCGAGATGACGGAGCAAGCGGTTGGCCAGATCTTCGAGGTCGTGAAGGCGTTCTCGGAAATTCTGGTCCTTGGCCTGCATCAGGCGGGCTCGGTGTTCGTTACGGACCCGCTCGACGGCAGCTTCAGCGGTCAGCCCCTGTTTCACGGCATCGCGGAGCTGCCGTAGCCAGCCGCGGTCATGCGCAAACATGCGATAAGCTTCCAACACATCACGGGTTGGCCCGCCGAAGGGCAGACGGCCGGCATCCAGCATTTCATCGATGGCCAGGCGTAATTCGTTGATCGCGATATCGAGACGGGCTTCTTCGTCCTCGGGATCGTCCGCGATCAAACGGACGGGCGATACGTGTGGCTCGTGCACCACAGCAACGCCAATCGCCAAGCCGGGCGAAAACGCGCCACCCTGGAATCGCTCGGACTTGGTGGGCCTTACATCCAGACCGGCCAGTTCCTCCGGCGCGATTATCTGACCGGACGCAATGATCTCGGCGAGGATCATCGCCACGGTCTGCAAGGTCTCGATCTCACCGTCGGCGAGCTTGCGTGCATCGCTGGTCTGACTCGTGAGGACACCAACCAGCCGGCCGCCACGCAGAATCGGCACTCCGACAAAGGATTTGAACGGTTCTTCACCGGTCTCGGGCCGGTATGAGAAGGCCGGGTGGGCTTGTGCATCGGCGGCGGCCAAGGGCTTGGCGGTCAACGCAACCTGGCCGACCAGGCCTTCGCCATGCTGCAGGCGCGTACTGTGAACGGCCTCCTGCTTCAGTCCGTGCGTCGCGCACAATTCGAGCGCGCCAGACCGCCGGGCGAGGTAAATCGAGGAAACATCCGAGCCGGTCTCTTCGGCGATCATGCTGGTCAGATTGTCCAGCCGCTTCTGCGCATTCTCCTGCGCGGCCATGAGGCCACGCAGCCGAGATAGCAGACGGCGCGGGCCCGGCGCGAGGTCCTTGGCGTCAGGCGGGCTGATTGCATCATCCATCATGACGCATCATCCAGCCCGTACGCAGCATGCAATGCGCGCACCGCGTGTTCGACGGCATCGTTTTCAATAAGGACGCTGATTTTGATCTCCGATGTCGCAACGGTTCGCACTGCGATGTTCTCGTTGGCCAGGGCCCGGTAGAGAATTCGGGCCACATCGGCGCGCCGGTTCAGCCCGAGCCCAACGACGGACACCTTGGCCAAACCGGTTTCGCTCAACACGTCGCGCGCATCGCTCTCGCCGATGCGCGCCAAGGCATTCTTCAGATCACGGCGATCGACCGTAAATTCGAGATTGGCGCGTCCGGCTTCGCTGGCCGGCGACTGAACGATCATGTCGACGCCAATATCGGCATCGGCAAGTCCGGAAAATACATTGGCAGCCGCCTCTGGCGTCTGCGACACGCCGCGCAACGCCACGCGGGCCTGATCCCGGGCGTATGCAATTCCCGAAACGATTCGGCGTTCGGCAATGTCCTCGGCTCTCATAATCGTCGTGCCTTCCGACTGCCCGGGTTCTGCGAAACTGGACAAGACGCGTAGCGGCACATTGCGTGCCTTCGCGAATTCTGCTGACCGCGTCTGTAGCACTTTTGCGCCCTGTGCGGCGAGTTCCAGCATCTCATCATAGCTGATTTTCTGTATCCGGCGTGCCTTCGGTTCGATGCGCGGATCGGTCGTGAAAACGCCATCAACGTCGGTGTAGATGTCGCAAGAGGCGTTGAGGGCCGCAGCCAATGCGACGGCGGACAGATCTGTGCCGCCACGGCCTAACGTCCGGACCCGTCCGTCCGCCGATGCGCCCTGGAATCCGGCCATGACCGGCACATAGCCTGTTTCCATCGACTTGCGGATCGGATCGGCATCAAGCCCGTTTATGCGCGCGGCTCCCGGCGGACCATCGGTACGAATGCCCGCCTGCCAGCCCAGAAATGACTGCGAGTGCAAGCCTTCGAGGCGAATCGCCATGGCCATGAGCGCGGCGCTGATCTGTTCGCCCGCACTGATCACGACGTCGGTTTCCGCATCGCCGAGGTCAAAGCCCAGACCTGCGGCCAATGTCAGCAGGCGATCGGTTTCTCCCGCCATCGCCGAAACCACGACTGCCACGTCCTCGCCACGACGGCGTTCAGCGGCGGCAATGGCCGCGCTGGCGCGAATCCGCTCCAGGGATCCGACGGATGTCCCGCCAAATTTCAGTACTCTTGTGGCCAAGCTGAACCCTCGCTCACTCCGCTGCGGCGTATAACCGCTTCATGCCGGGCTCGAAAGTGCTAGTTCACGAGGCCATATTAAGGCGGACCGACCCGTTTTCTTGGAGTAAAGAGCTCATCCATGGCCCAGGCAAATGCGCCCGATACCCTTTCCCGGCCTTCCATTGACCCGGAAGAAATCGAGAAGTTCTCGCGGATCGCTGCGGAATGGTGGGACCCCGATTCCAAGTTCAAGCCCCTGCACAAATTCAATCCGGCTCGGCTGCGCTACATTCGCGATACGGTATTGGACCATTTCGGCCGCGAGCCCGGTGATGCACCGCTCAATGGTCTGAAACTGCTCGATATCGGGTGTGGCGGCGGTCTGATTGCCGAACCAATGGCGCGGCTGGGCGCCGACGTGACCGCCGTTGATGCGGCCGAAGCCAACATCAAGACCGCGACCGTGCACGCCGAGGAGCAGGGGCTGGACATCGACTACCGCCACGGGACGGCGGAGCAGCTGCTTGAAGACGGCGAAGCGCAGTTTGATGTGGTGCTGAATCTGGAGGTCGTCGAGCACGTTGCCGATCCCGCGGCCTTTTTGAAGGATTGCGCGAAACTGCTCAAACCCGGCGGTATCATGGTCGTCGGCACGATCAACCGGACTTCGAAGGCCTTCGTTTTCGCCATTTTCGGTGCCGAATGGGTCATGCGGTGGTTGCCGCGTGGCACTCATCGCTTTGAAAAGCTGGTGAAACCGTCGGAAGTGCGCTCCGCACTTGCCGCCGAAGGGATGACCGTGCGCGAGCCTGACGGGGTCAGCTATAATCCGCTTCGCGACGAATTCGAAATAACGGCCGATGCCAGCGTCAACTATTTGATGGTGGCGGTGAAGAGCTAGTTCAGCTTTTTCGCCTGCGGCGGCACGAACGGGTCAGGTAGCGGCGCGCAGGGCACGCCTTCTTCGGCGAGCGCCTTGGATTCGGCGGGCGTCGTTTCGCCGTAAATGGCCCGCTCCGGTTTTTCACCCTCGTGAATCGCCCGGGCTTCGCGGGCGAACCGGTCGCCAACATAGTCAAAATTCTTCGAAATATGCTGGCGGACCTTGCCGGCGAATTCCATCATGGCTTTCTGGGGATCCTGGGATTTGCTCGATTTACCCGTCGCAACCGCCGGGGCCATCACGCCTTTGCGCACATCCTGAGAGCCGCAGATCGGGCATTCGACCAGTCCCTGTCCGGACTGAACATCAAAGTCATCCGAATTGCGGAACCAGGCCTCGAACTCGTGCGAGCCGTCACAGATGAGGGCGTATCTGATCATGGTTTCTATATGGGCACGATTGTATTGAACGCCAAGTGAAGGCGTCAGGATGGCCCGGTAAAGCGGCGATCGTGTTCGAGCGAGGGAATGCGTTTGCGCGCAGACGCCACCTTGCCGATCTCCACGTCGGCGATCAGGCAACCCGGTTCATCATGGTCCAGCCCGGCGACCACTTCGCCCCACGGCCCGACAATGAGCGAATGGCCCCAGGTTTTGCGGCCGTCCTCGTGTTGCCCGCCTTGCGCCGGCGCCAGAACGTAGCTGCCGGTCTCGATGGCTCGCGCTCGCAATAATGTATTCCAGTGCGCCTTCCCCGTCGGCCGCGTGAAAGCCGCCGGCACCGTGAAGATCTCGGCGCCTACTTGGGCCAGTCTTCGATAGAGATAGGGGAAGCGCACATCATAGCAGATGGTCAGGCCCAGCCGGGCCCCCGGAACATCAGCCAGTACGGCTTCGTCGCCCGGCCGGTAGTTCGTGGATTCGGAGTAGGTCTCGCCCTTGCCCAGGCCGACATCGAACATGTGGATTTTGTCATAGGTCGCGATGATACAGCCGTCGGAACCGAACAGGTGGGACCGGTTGACGGCGCGGCGATCGCCAACCTTCAGGGCCAGGGACCCGATCAGAAGGGTGATGCCGAGTTCCCGCGCCAGCGATGCGAAAAAGGGTATGGCCGGATCGTCTTCCGGCGTCCTCATCGTCTCAAACAACCGATCGGCGTCTTTTTGAACGAGATGCGTGGTTTCCGGCGTGGCAACAAATTGGGCGCCGTCGGATACGGCCTTCCGGATAAGCGTGTCTGCCGCCTCAAGATTGGCTTCCGTCGAGACGCCGGAGCGCATCTGGATGAGCCCCGCGCGCATCAATTAAGCCTTCAGCATCGCGTCGAGATGTCCCCTGCGCTCCAGGCGCATCAGATCGTCGCTTCCGCCGATATGTTCGTTGCCGATGAAGACTTGCGGAAATGTCCTTCCGCCGTTTGATCGCTGGATCATCTCCTGCCGTTTGGCGGCATCGAATCCGGCATCGATTTCCTCGAAGTCGATGCCTTTCTGCTTGAGCAAACTCACGGCGCGCGTGCAATAACCGCACATGGCGCGGGTGTAGATCGTGACCTTGGCCATGATCGAATCTCCGGTCTGGTTCGTGCAATTATGTAGTGGGATCGACCGGTTTCACAACGCGTGCAAGCGACAGCGCATTTACGCACTGTGCGCCTGCCCGCAAAAGTGGCTTGGCGCACGCCTCGAACGTCGCACCGGTGGTCATGACATCGTCGATCAGCGTCACGGTCATTCCCGCGAGCGCAATGTCGCCAGCGGCAGTCAATGCGAAGGCTCCCGCAACATTGCGCCGACGCCCGCGGCCGGTCTGTCCCGCCTGGCTGGGTGTTCGCCGCCGCCGCAAGAGCCAACCTGATTCAACCGGGATGCCGGTACGCGCCGAAATCGCCCGCGCTAGCAGCTGTGACTGATTGAAACGCCGACTGAACAGGCGCGTGGGGTGAAGTGGTACCGGGATGAGGGCGCTCGATCCGTCGAGGACATCCGGCCCCGCACGGACCATCCACGCCGTCATCTGATCCAGCGCATCCAGACGGCCGCCATGTTTAAAATCCAGCACGAGGCGTCGTGACTGATCCGCATACACCAGCGCAGCACGCGCTTTGTGAATGACAGGCTGGCGCGCAATACACGCGCCGCATTCCGCACCAGCCCCAACCGGAAAGGCGAAGGGCACACCACACGTCTCGCACCAGGGCGGATCGAGAAAATGAAGGCATTGCCAACATTCCGGCTCGAGCAGGCCGCTGGCCGCGACACGCCGACCGGTCAGCGGTGATGTTGGCGGCCAGATAATGTTGCCGATAAATGTCCCGGCTTTTCTTAATGCGCCCGGCGCGCCATATCGGAGCCATGAGTTCATCTCCGCCCGCCCTGTTCGATCGATCGCTCCTGCGGCAACGCCGAAACCGCGCCGCCAGCGACTTGCTAGAATACGACTTCTTGTTGCAAAGGGCGATAGACGATCTGATCGACCGGATCGAAAGCATAAACAGGGCTTTTCCCCGGACGCTTGTCCTTGGTGGCGGCGGCCAGTTCGGCCGCGCGCTGCAATCCCGCCCCGATGCAGCGGATAAGATCCAACATCTGATCGAAACCGATTTCGCCGAGAACCTCGCCGCCGATGCCTGCGTGGATGAAGAACGCCTTCCCTTTCGTGACGAGGCTTTCGACCTTGTGGTGTCGCCGCTATCGCTGCACTGGGCGAATGACCTGCCAGGCGCGCTGATCCAGATCAATCGCGCGCTCAAGAGCGATGGATTCTTCGCCGCTGCGCTGTTCGGCGGTTCCAGCCTCAAGGAATTGCGGCAATCGCTTATGGCCGCCGAAACGGAACTTTACGATGGCGCGTCCGCGCGCGTTTCGCCTTTCGCCGACACGATGGATATGGCCGGGCTGTTACAGCGCGCAGGATTTGCAATGCCGGTGACGGATGTCGATCGGGTCACAGTTCGGTACGGCAACACGTTCGTTCTGATGCGCGACTTGCGGGCCATGGGCGAAACCAGCGTGCTTGCCGACCGGCCGCGCAAACCGGTGTCGCGCGAGTTTTTCGTGCGCACTGCGCAAATTTACGCCGACCGGTTCGCTGACGATGATGGCAAGGTCCGCGCAAGCTTCGAGATTATTCATGCGGCCGGCTGGGCGCCGCATCCCGACCAGCCGAGGCCGAAGCGGCCCGGGTCAGCAACCGTCAGGCTCGCCGACGCGCTTGGCGTAAAGGAGCAATCCGCAGGAGAAAAAGCCGGCGGCTAGAAAGCCGCTCCGGCATCGGTCAACATCTGAAGCACTTGCGGCCCGATCAGGGCTAAGGCGGCGACCGTGAGAAAGGCGATCACCGCAATAATGACCGAATACTCGATCGAGGAGGCCCCCGACCGGTCTGCCGCAAAACGCGCTACAAACGATCCCGAAGCTCTGCGGCCAGCGGCTTGTCGGCCGGTGCAAGCGCATAGCTGGCAAGCTTGTCTTTGCGAACCCATGCGATCTCCTGCCCTTCCTGCGGCGCGACGAACCCATCCCAGCGCCGGCAAACGAAGAGTGGCATGACGAGGTGAAAATCCGGGTAGGCGTGCGACACAAACGCGAAGGGCTGCAGACAGGTTTCGCATGGTTCGATCCCCAATTCCTCACGTAATTCCCGAACGATAGCCTGTTCAGGCGTTTCATTCGTTTCGACCTTGCCACCGGGAAACTCCCAGAGGCCCGCCATCGCTTTGCCTTCCGGACGGCGTGCGATGAGCACGCGCCCGTCCGCGTCGCACAGCGCGCACGCTGCTACCAACAGAACCGGGCGACGGTCATTCATCTTGCCAAACTGTCCTTAAGATCCGGTGAGAAATCAGGGTTAATTGTTATCGTTCCCGGAATCGGGATCGGAAAGCGGATCGAGATCAATGTCGACAGGTGATTCAACGTCGGTTTCCGGCTCGACAACCTCGATTCTCGCCTCCTCGCGCAATCGCGAAACGAGGTGGGAAATCGTTTCAAATGTCAGGAATCTGACGATGGACGGTCTCAATTCCTCGAATGACGGGCCTGCCTGCGCACGGCGGTCGACAATCAAGAGCACATGCCAGCCGGCTTCGGTCTCGACCGGACCGGTAAGCTCTCCCTGAGACGTGGCGAATGCGGCCGCCGCAATCGCCGGCAAGACGCCTTCCCGCGTGAAATAGCCGAGATCGCCGCCCTGCACCCGCGTGGCGACGTCCGCCGAATACTGCACCGCCAGCTCGGCAAAATCGCGTCCGCTCTCGTGCAGATCGATGATGGCCGCGGCGGCCTCCTCGCTCTCCACCAGGATATGCCGCGCTCTGATTTGTTCGCCCGGTGCCGCCAGGGCCGTTTGCTCACTGTACAAGCGTTGGGCGGCCTCTTCCGTGACCTGAACCGCAATTTCGGTTTCGAGCAGAATATTGCCGAGAATGCGTTCCTCGGCCGCCGCAATGCGGCGCCGGGCCTCAGGTGAGTTCTGCAATCCTCTCCGGCGGGCCTCAATCGCGAGCAGACGCTGATCGATCAGTTCGTTGACGATACGCTCATATTCAGGATCGGCGCGGACGAGTTGTTGTCCTTCCTCGATTACACCTTGTGCCAGCGCTTCCCGCTGGACGGCGGCATTATAAATGACGGTCTGGTCAACCACGGCCACAGCATTGTCCGGCGGCGGTAATTCACCTTCCGTTTCCACGGTCGTTTCACGTCCACCGCAAGCCGCAAGCATGAGCGCGAAAAGTATTGCGATCGCCGGGCCGGCGGGCTTATGTCGGTCGCAGCCGCGTTTCATTGACACCTTTTCCGCGCGTCCTTAAGTCAAGTCCGGTTTTCAAATGGGGCCGCTTGCCCGGTGACGTCAAGTTCTCGCCTGCCCGGACTGCCCCGTCCCGCCCGGATGCACAGGTTACTTTAATGCTTTCCATTGCCCGTAAGATTTTCGGCTCGACCAATGACCGCCGGCTCAAGAAGCTGCAGCCCAGTGTCGACGCTATCAACGCGCTCGAAGCGGAGTTTGAGGCGCTTTCGGACGATCAGCTGGTGGCCAAAACGGGCGAGTTCAAGCAGCGGCTGGAGAATGGCGAAAAGCTTGATGCGCTATTGCCCGAAGCTTTCGCTGCGGTCCGCGAGGCGGCCAAGCGGTCACTCGGTCAGCGGCATTATGATGTCCAGCTGATCGGCGGCATGGTGCTGCATGAAGGCGACATTGCCGAGATGAAGACCGGCGAAGGCAAGACGTTGGTCGCAACCGCTCCGGTCTATCTCAACGCGCTGACCGGCAAGGGCGTGCATGTCGTCACCGTTAACGACTATCTGGCGCAGCGCGATGCCGAATGGATGGGGCAAGTCTATTCAAAGCTGGGCCTGACCACCGGCGTGATCCTTCACGGTATGAACGATGAATCGCGCCGCGCAGCCTATGCCTGCGATGTGACATACGGCACGAATAATGAGCTCGGCTTCGATTATCTGCGCGATAATATGAAGTACTCGCTCAAGGACATGGTGCAGCGCGGACACCATTATGCCATCGTCGATGAGGTCGACTCGATCCTGATCGACGAAGCGCGGACGCCGCTGATCATTTCCGGCCGCACCGAGGACAAGACCGATTTCTACAAGACCATGGACAGCCTCATCCCGCTTCTGGACGATGGGGATTACGAGATCGACGAGAAATCGCGCACCATCCTGATCACCGAAGACGGCAACGAGAAGATCGAGGCGTTGCTGCGCGAGCGGGAATTGCTTGAAGAAGGTGACCTCTATGACGCCGAGAACGTCATGGTGGTGCATCACCTCAACCAGGCGCTGCGGGCTCACAAGATCTACCAGAAGGACAAGGACTACATCGTCAAGGACCGCAAGGTCGTGCTGATCGACGAATTCACCGGGCGGATGATGCCGGGCCGCCGGCTGTCCGATGGTCTCCATCAAGCCATCGAAGCCAAGGAAGGTGCCGACATCCAGCCGGAGAACCAGACGTTGGCGTCGATCACCTTCCAGAACTATTTCCGCCTGTATGACAAGCTCGCCGGCATGACCGGCACGGCAGCGACAGAGGCCGACGAATTCCATTCGATCTACGGGCTGGGCCTGGCCGAAATTCCGACCAACAAGCCGATCACCCGCGCTGATGACGAGGACGAGGTCTACCGGACGGCCAAGGAGAAGTACGAGGCCATTGTCGCTGACATCAAGCAGGCCGTCGACAAGGGTCAGCCGGTGCTGGTTGGTACCGTGTCCATCGAAAAGTCCGAAGATCTCTCGGCCTTCCTGAAGAAGAAGAAGATCAAGCACCAGGTGCTGAATGCCCGTTATCACGAGCAGGAAGCCCGCATCGTCGCGCAGGCCGGTGTGCCGGGCGCGGTGACGATTGCCACCAACATGGCGGGCCGCGGCACCGACATCCAGCTGGGCGGCAATGTCGATTTCCGCCTCGCCGACTGGATCGATGCGCAGCGCGAAATAGGTCAGGAGCCGGACGAAAAAGCGATTGCGGCCAAGCGCGCCGAGATCGCGGCCGAGGTGAAAGAGCTGAAGACGAAGGCGCTGGAGGCGGGCGGTCTCTATGTGCTCGCCACAGAACGGCATGAAAGCCGCCGGATCGACAACCAGCTGCGCGGCCGCTCGGGCCGTCAAGGCGATCCGGGACGTACGAAATTCTACATCTCGGTCGAGGATGACCTGTTGCGGATTTTCGCCGCCGACCGGCTGGATGCCATCATGCGTATTGGCGGTCTGAAAGAAGGCGAAGCGATCCAGCACCCATGGATGTCGAAAGCGCTCGAAACCTCGCAAAAAAAGGTCGAGCAGCGGAATTTCGAGATCCGCAAGAACATCCTCAAATACGACGATGTGATGAATGATCAGCGCAAGGCGATCTTCGAACAGCGCATCGAGTTCATGACCGATGAAGACGTGTCCGATGTCATCCAGGACATGCGCCACGAGGCCGCCGAAGACACGGTCGAGAAGTTCGTCCCGCCGCGCGCCCTGCCCGATCAATGGGACCTTGATGGCCTCGACGAGGCGATCAAGGAGATTTTCAATCTCGACCTGCCGGTCAAAGACTGGGCCGCGGAAGAGGGTATCGCCGACGAGGAAATCTGTGACCGGCTGAAGGACTCGGCCGACAAGGCCTATGCCGCAAAGTCTGCTGAAACGGGCGCCGATCTGATGCGCCGGGTAGAAAAGCAGATCCTGCTGGAAACCATCGACCGGGGCTGGCGCGAACACCTGCAGCGGCTCGATTCGCTCCGTTCGATGATCGGCTTGCGCGGTTATGGCCAGCGCGATCCGCTCAACGAATACAAGACCGAAGCCTTTTCGCTGTTCGAACACCTCCTGTCTTCGCTGCGCGAAGACGTCACCAAGGTGATGATGAAGGTCCGGGTCCAGGCCGCACCGCCCAAGCCGGCGCCGCTGCCCGAGATGAAGCCGACCCATATCGATCCGCGCACCGGACGCAACGAGATGGGCGATCCTTCCGACGGCCCGGTTGCGACACGTACGGCACCGACACGGCGCCGGACCTCGATGGCGGGAAATCCGTCGGATCCGGCGACCTGGGGCAAGGTTCAGCGCAACGCGATGTGCCCTTGTGGATCGGGCAAGAAGTACAAGCATTGCCATGGCGCCATCGGCGGCTCCACCGTCTCGACCTGAGCCTCTGCGAATTCGCGATGCCCGCGTGGGCGAGTGCGAAGCGCTGTCCGCGCTCTGCCGAAGGTCCAAGGCACATTGGGGCTATGACGCCGACTTCATCGACGCCTGTGCGCCCTATCTGCGGGTCACACCGGAATGCGTCGCGGCCGGGCACAGCTTTGTGGCGCTGGATCATGAGGACCACGTCCTGGGCGTGGCGCAGATTCATCCGGGCGACGCCGCGCGCGGAAACCTCGACCTGCTGTTTATCGACCCGAGGGAGATAGGCACGGGGGCAGGCCGCGTCCTTTTCCAGGAAGCGGCCCACCGGCTTCGCGAGGCTGGCGAAACGGTGATGACCATTCTCTCGGATCCGGACGCGCGCGGATTCTATGAGCGGATGGGCGCGGTGTTTATCGAGGATCGGCCGTCAGACGTGTTTGAAGGACGACAACTGCCCTGGTTGGAATACCGGCTCTAGGCGTCACCTACCTCAAGGCGGCCAATGGCAAGGAAACGCTCGCGGCGGCGCTTGCGCAGATCGCGCCCGCCGAGCCGCTCAAGTCCCGACAGAACGGAATCGATCTTCTCGCCGACCTTGCGGATCGTGTCCTCCGGCGCGCGATGCGCGCCGCCGACCGGCTCCTTGATGATGTGGTCGATGATTTTCAGCTCTTTGAGGTCCTGCGCCGTGATCTTCATGGCGATCGCGGCGTCGCGGGCGCGAGCCGCATCCTTCCACAGGATGGACGCACAGCCCTCCGGCGAGATCACCGAGTAGACCGAGTGCTGCAGCATGATCACCGAATTACCGCTGGCGAGCGCAACGGCGCCGCCGGACCCGCCCTCGCCGGCAATCACCGAAATCAACGGCACACCCAGCGTCAGGCATCGTTCGGTGGACCGGGCGATCGCTTCAGCCTGGCCGCGCTCCTCGGCGCCGACGCCGGGATAGGCGCCCGCCGTGTCGACGAAGGTCAGAACCGGCATTTTGAACTTCTCGGCCATGTCCATCAGGCGGACGGCCTTGCGATAGCCTTCAGGACGGGCCATGCCGAAATTGTGCTTGAGACGGGACTGGGTGTCGCGGCCCTTCTCATGCCCCATAACCACGACCGACCGTCCGTTGAACCGGCCAATACCGCCGACTATCGCCGGATCCTCGGAGAAGCGCCGGTCGCCGCACAGCTCCTCGAAATCCTCGATCAGCAAGCGGCGGTAATCGCGGAAATGCGGGCGCTCGGGATGGCGGGCAACCTGCGTCTTGCGCCACGGATCGAGCTTTTCGTAGAGGCTCGCCAGCTGGTCGGCCGATTTCTGCCGCAGTTTTGCGATCTCTTCGGCGACATCCGGCACGTCGGCAGAGTTGGAGGCTGCCAGCGCTTCCAGCTCCTCGATCTTGGCGTCGAGCTCGGCAACGGGGCGTTCAAAATCGAGATAGGTCCGGGTCGGGTCTGACATGTAGCCTGTCTTGTTGTGCGTCCGGTTGCGGCAGCGCCGCGCAACCTAGCCACCCGCATTGCAAGGAACAAGCCGCGAATGGCGGTGAGATTCAGCGTTTTGCCAGTGGATGGGCCGTCTCGACGAGCGCCTTCAGACGCTCCTCGAGAACATGGGTATAAATCTGTGTCGTCGATATATCTGCATGGCCCAGAAGCGCCTGAACACTGCGTAAATCCGCGCCGTTTGCCAGCAGATGGGTTGCGAAGGCGTGACGCAGAACGTGCGGCGAGACTTTCGCCTCGTCCAACCCTGCCGTGCGGGCCAATTCCTTGAGAATCCGGGCGAATTGCTCTCGCGTCAGATGACCGGATGCGGCGCTCGACGAGGGAAAGAGAAAACGTTGCGCTTTCGCCAGGTTGGCGGTCCGCCCCTTCGGCAGGGTTTGATCGCGAACCTCCAGCCAGGCGCGGAGTGCCTCGGTTGCCGGCTGGGTGAGCGGCACCAGACGCTCGCGCCCACCCTTTCCTTTGATGTGGAGCGTTCCTGAGCGCTGCGAGATCGCCGCAATCGGCAAGGCGACGAGTTCCGAGACACGAAGCCCGCCAGCATAGAGGATTTCCAGCAAGGCACGGGCCCGAATGCCACGTGCGCCGTCCAGTTCTTCCGCAGCGGCGAACAATGCGTCGACGTCTGCCTCCGACATGATCTTGGGCAAGGGTCGCCCGCGCTTTGGACCGGTAAGCGAGCGTGCCGGATCATCGGTCCGGTAGCCTTCCGCCAGCAGGAATCTGAACAATCGCCGCGTGGCCGACAGGCGGCGGGCCGCCGTCGAGGCGGCCAGACCTTCGCGGGCTAATTCTGCGAGACAGGCTTCGAGGTGGGGCGTTTGAGCATCCAGCCAGGTCCGATCACGCGAGGAAAGCCGCATCGACATATCATCGAGATCACGGCGATAGGCATCGAGCGTGTTCCTCGCCGCACCGCGCTCGGCCGCCATCATGTCGAGAAATAGATCGATAAGCTGTCCGCTGTTCACGCCAGCTCCACAATGAGGCGCTCGAGAACCAGGGCGAGGGCCATATCGCGCAGGCCGACCCTGTCGAGGGCTATCGTGACCTGCATCAGCTCGGTCGGCGAAGCGCCGGCCGGACCGTCGGCCAGCACCTGAGCGGCCAAAAGCGCCGTTTCCGCACGGGCCCCTGCCATCGCCGCGGCATTCATCGTTGCCAACGCCGGCGATCCGGCCGCCGGCTCCAACCGGTACAATGCCAGCCTGAAATCAGCCGGCACCGCCATGCCCAGGCCGGCGAGCGCGGCTATGTCGCCGAGACCCGCCTCTCCGGCTTCAAGCCGCGCCTGTATGAGCGCATCCGTCGACGAACGGCGGACCTGGTTCTGGGCAATACGGAAGGCCAGATCGAGCCCGACCATGAAGGATGGCGATGGCGGCGCCCATTCCGGCCGATCCGGTTCCGCTACCGCTCCGATCAGGTCGCCCGGTTTTGTCGGATCGAATGTGGAGGCGGTTCGTCTTACGGGCGGGCCATTCTCCAATGTATCGCGCCAACGCTGCGCGGCTGCGACATCTCCAACTGCGAGTGCCGCCAATGCAAACCGGCCACCGTCCACCAATGTGTCGAGCGTGATGGGTAATGTGCCGACTTCCCGGCCATATTCCCGCGCGACCCGCATGAAATCATCGTCGCGAACGGCCTCTTCAAGGGCGGTCGCAAGCGCTTGCGCCGCGACGAGACGATCGAAATCCTGGCGGATCAGTTGGTCCAGAAGCCGTTCGCGGCCGACCCCCTCCTGCATCGCCAGGCCTTCCAGAGCCAGCGCCGGATCGGCTTCCAACTCGGATGTGGCGGACGCCGATTCGGCCACGGCGACCAACCAGTCCGGAGCATCCGTCAGATTGATCACCGGGCGGCCTTCTGCGGGTGACACGGCGGCCAGAGCCCAGTCGAGACCGGTATCGGCCGACGCTGCATCGACCGTCCAGCTGCCAATCGTGATCGCATAAAGCAGCCCGTCGAAATTCGAATCCGGCTCCTCTGTGCGAGCCAGGTCGGCGGAGAGTTCGGCAGCAGCATCCTCACCATTCAATGCGTGACAGAAGGCGCGTGCGCGCAGCCAATACGTCTGGTCGCGGCCCACGATCAGTCCATTCGCGGTCCGGCAACCCGCATCGCCGGCGGCGAGTGCAAAGGCGGTCTCGGCATGCAAACGCGCCAGATCGGGCGCGCGGTCCAACCCCGGCGTACGCTCAAGCAGACTGTAAGCGGCTTCGGCGCCAGACGCCGCCAGCAACCGGTCTGCGCGCAGGTTCGCCAGCGAGGCATTTCCGCGCCCGCCCTGTGGCGGCCGGCCGCCGGACAGAAGGGCCAGTGCCACGAGATTGGCGCGCGCCGGAGAACGGTATCCGTCGCTGTCGCTGCCGGGCAGGCCCTCCAGCGCATTGATAGCCGTTTGTACGGTTGAGCCGGCCCAAAGAGATTCGCCAAGCCCGTTTGTCGCCACGCCGACCTCGAGCGGGTCGAGACTGCCAAGCTGACGTACTTCAATATCCTGCGCGTGAGCGATGCCCAGCGCGGTCAAGGCCAGCAGGCTAGCCAGTGAGTTCGTCGGTGACATCGACCCGCACCTCCTCGGTGTCTGGCTCCAATCCGCTGCCAATCATGACGAGCACGAAAAATCCGCCAACCAGGACCACCAGTCCGATGGCGAGACCAATCAAGGTGTTACGCATTGCAGGCTCCAAGGCTTGGCGTCACATTAAGGGTGAATACGGCAATTTCCAGACCATGACGGAGGCTTATAATCGGCGGCATGAGTAAAGAATCCGCCTCCCCGGCTGCGGCCAGCCGTTCGGTCGTGCTGGTTGGCCTGATGGGCGCCGGCAAGACAACGGTCGGCCGCCGGTTGGCGACAGCGCTGAACCTGCCCTTTGTCGACGCCGACGAGGAAATAGAAAAAGCTGCAGACCGGCCGGTTGCCGACATATTCTCCGATTTCGGCGAAGCGGCTTTTCGCGATGGCGAGCGCCGGGTGATCGCGAGGCTGCTTGAAGGAGAGCAATCGGTCATCGCGCTTGGCGGCGGCGCTTTCGTCAACGACGAGACGCGGAAACTTGTGCGCGAGAAAGCCGTTTCCATCTGGCTCAAAGCCGATCTCGACACGCTGATGGAACGCGTATCGCGACGCGATACGCGCCCGCTGTTACAAACCGACAACCCCCGCGCCGTGATGGCCGAACTGATGGCCAAGCGCGAAGCCGCCTATGCGGAGGCCGATATCCAGATCGATGGCGATCAGGGCCCGCACTCAACAGCTGTTGCTCGGATTCTCGAAGCACTGGGCCCGCTGGGATACTCGGTATCGGACGCCGATGACTGAGCTTGTCACGATCGATCTGGGTGACCGCGGTTATGAAGTGCTGATCGGTCAGGACGCCTGGGCGATCGCGCGGAAGCTCGCGGCGGTCGCCCCGAACAGGCGATATGCCGTGATGGCCGATAGCAATGTGCTGAGGCATCACCGTGAATTTATCGCGTCAGGCCTGGCGGAACTCGATATCGCCGGAACCCCAATCGAAATTCCCGAGGGCGAAAGCGCGAAATCCTTCGGCCTGTTGGAAATCGTTCTTTCGCAGCTCTTGGAACGCGGACTGGAACGCGGCGATGCGATCCTGGCGATTGGCGGCGGCGTGACCGGCGACTTGGCCGGATTTGCCGCGGCCATCTACAAGCGCGGTATCGATTTCATTCAGGTGCCGACGACACTTCTGGCCATGGCCGATTCCTCGGTTGGCGGAAAAACCGCCATCAATATGCCGCAGGGCAAGAATCTGGTCGGGGCTTTCCACCAGCCGCGACTGGTTGTCGCCGATTTCAGGTTTCTCGAGACCCTGCCCAAACGCCAGTTGCTGGCGGGCTATGCCGAGATCATCAAGGCCGCGTTGATTGGCGATGCCGACTTCTTCGACCGGCTCGAGTTTTCAAACCGCGACAGCCTGTCGGCGCTGCATCTACAGGCGCATCTCAAGTCCGCTATCGAGTTCAAAGCGAGGATCGTCGAGGCCGATGAGCGCGAAAGCGGACAACGTGCGCTGCTAAATCTCGGGCACACTTTCGGCCATGCCCTGGAAAGCGAATCGGACGGCAAGCTATTGCATGGTGAAGCCGTTGCGGCGGGCATCGCTCTCGCCTTCGACTATTCGGTTCGGTGCGGTTACTGCCCCGCCGAAGATGCGGCGCGCGTTCGTGACTATTTCTCCCTGGTGGGCCTTGAAACCCAGCTGGCACTGCTCCTGGGTGCTCCTTATTCGGCCGAAGCTATGGTCGAACGCATGCGCCATGATAAGAAGAATGCGGGCGGGAAAATCCGCCTGATACTTGCGCGCGGCATCGGCGATGCCTTTATTGAGGGCGCGGCCGACGAGGCCGATCTACTTAACTTCCTGAAAGACAAGACACAATGATCGAGACTTGGATCCTGATTTCGCTTGGCGGAATTGTGCTCCTGCTCCTGTTTTCCGCCTTCTTTTCAGGCTCGGAAACATCGCTGACGGCGGTTTCGCGTGCCCGAATGCTGCAATTGGAGAAGGACGGCAAGCCGGCGGCGCGCCGGGTCAATCATCTGACCGAGGACCGCGAGCGGCTGATTGGCGCCATCCTGCTGGGCAACAATCTGGTCAATATTCTTGCCTCGTCGATCGCAGCGGCCGTGTTTCTGCGCCTGTTCGGCGAAGCCGGGGTGGCCTATGCGACCCTGGTCATGACCATGCTGGTTCTGATCTTCGCGGAAGTGCTGCCGAAAACATACGCGCTGTCAAATCCGGACCGGTTCGCGCAGGCGGTTTCTGCGCCGATCTCAGTTTTCGTGCTGATTTTCGCGCCGATTGTGGCCGCCGTCCAGGCCATCGTGCGAGGCACGCTGCGCGTGTTCGGTGCGAATGTGGAAGGTCCGGTGCTGTCGAGTCATGACGAGCTGCGCGGCCATATCGATCTGCACCACCAGGAAGGCGGCGTCGTCAAGGATGACCGAGACATGTTGGGCGGCGTGCTCGATCTGCGTGAGCTGACGGTCGACGATGTCATGGTGCATCGCAAGAATATCACGATGATCGATGCCGACCTGCCTGTCTCGGATATCATTTCGAGCGCGCTCAACAGTCCGCATACGCGCCTACCGCTCTTCAAAGGCGATTCCGAGAACATCATCGGCGTATTGCATGCGCGGGATCTAGCCCGGGCGCTCCTGAAATCAGGCGGCGATGCTGGCGCGATCGATCTCCAGAAAGTCATGCGTGAGCCCTGGTTCGTGCCGGAAACCACCGAACTTCAGGACCAGCTCAATGCCTTCCGGGAGAAGCGCGAACACTTCGCGCTGGCCGTCGATGAGTATGGCGCGCTGATGGGTCTGGTGACGCTTGAAGATATTCTCGAGGAGATTGTCGGCGAGATCGAGGATGAACACGACATTGTCGTCGAAGGCGTTCGCATGGAAGAGGACGGGGTGTGGCTGATCGACGGTCACACGCCGATCCGCGACGTGAACCGTGCGCTCGACTGGGATCTGCCGGACGAGGAAGCGGTGACGATGGCAGGCCTGGTCATCCATGAAAGCCAGACCATCCCCGAAACCGGTCAGGTATTCAGCTTCCATGGCGTCCGGTTCGAGATCCTCGAGCGGCGTCGCAACCAGATTGCGCTGATGCGTGTGACGGAGCTGCCGGAAGAAGCCTAGCGCCGCAGTTTCTGAAACAGGTTTTCCAACCCGTTGAGAAAACCCGAGCGGTCGCGTGCCGAGAAAGGCTTGCCGCCTCCCCCCTCCATCGCGCCGGCAGACCGCAGGTCTGCCATCAGATTCCGCGTTGCCAGAACCGATCCGATATTGTCGGCGTCGAAGAGCTTTCCGCGCGGATCAATGGCTGCGCCGCCCGCTTTCAGACAACGATCGGCGAGCGGGATGTCGGCCGTCACACAGATGTCGCCCGGACCGATGCGCTCGGCGATCCAGTTGTCGGCAGCATCTGCGCCCTCCGGGACGATAACCAGCTGAGCCCATGGGCTCTGCGGACGGCGCAAGCCGCCATCGCAAACCAGCTTCACCTCGGTGCGATGACGTTCGGCCACGCGGATCGCCTCGTCCTTTACCGGGCAGGCATCGGCGTCGATATAGAGGGTCAAGCTGGATTCATCCTTCGAGGCTCACTTCGTTCGCACCTCAGGATGAGGTGTATGGAAATCTGCAACCCACCTCATGGTGAGGTGCTGGCCGCCGGCCCTCGCCAAGGCGAGGGCCAGGCCAGCCTCGAACCACGCACTAGCGCACCGTCATCCGCAGCGCGTGAACGGGACCCGCCAGTTCTTCAGCGAGCACTTTGTTGACAGCGCGCTGGCGCTCCAGGCGCGAAAGGCCGTCGAGCGCCTCGGCGCTGATCTCGACGTGGAAATGACTTTCACCACCTTCTGGTGCGCCGGCATGGCCGGCATGCAATGCGCTTTCATCCGTGATCACCAGATGGCGCGGCTTGAAGGCCGAGCGCAGCTTGTCTTCCATGCGTTGGTGTACGTCGCCGGCCAATTGCATCTCCTGTTTGTTGCCGCTTAAGGGCTTGGACCCCATACTTAGGCTTATGGATGGCGATTTTACATACCGGCCGCGGTTCAAGGACATCCGCATCAAGCCGCCTTCCGATCGCGCCGCGCCGGAGGAGCGCGTCTGCGAATGGCCGGGCTGCCGTGCGCATGGCGATTGCAAGGCGCCCAAAGGCACGGCGGACCTCAATGACATGCACTGGTTCTGCCAGCGCCATGCCGCTCAATACAACAAGTCCTGGAATTTTTTCGAGGATATGGACGAAGACGCCGTCGCGGCCTTCAACGCATCCGCGCACTATGGCCATCGGCCGACCTGGAATTTCCGCTTCAACACGGGAAAGACCACCAAGGCGCAGCGCGCGTCCAAGGATTTCCGCGACGGCTTCACCGACCCGTTCGGCCTGTTCGGCGACCGGCCGGAGGGCGACCCCACGCCGGAGCAGCACCGCAAGCGATTCGGCAAGCTTCAGGCCGCTGCGCTGGAAACGCTCAATCTCGACGGCCATGAAAGCAAAAGCGTGGTGAAGAAACGTTATGCCGAGATGGTCAAACGCTTTCATCCGGACGCCAATGGTGGAGACCGGTCGAGCGAGGAACAGCTGGGCCGTGTGATTCATGCCTACCAGATCCTCAAAAACGCCGGAATGGCGTAACAAGCCGTGACCGTGTGCGGTCTTTTCGCAACTGCGAAGCCCGTGCTAGGGAGCATCTGACTCGCGCGCTGGCCTTGCGCGCTGCCTGCCCGATATATGAGTGCCATGAGCGATAATTTCCCCCTGTCCGAACCCGATATCATTGCAGATTGCGAAGCTCTGTTCGGCTTCGATCCGGGTTTCGACGTGCCGGCGTTCTCGCTGCCCGATGAGCACACGCCGCCGGTCGACGAGGCTTATGTATTCGATCCGGCAACGACCCGGGCGATCCTCGCCGGATTCGCCCGCAATCGCCGGGTGATGATCCAGGGCTATCACGGGACCGGAAAATCGACCCATATCGAGCAGGTCGCCGCCCGCCTCAACTGGCCGATGATCCGGATCAATCTGGACAGCCATGTCAGCCGCATCGACATGGTCGGCAAGGACGCCATCGTCTTGCGTGACGGCAAGCAGGTCACCGAATTCCAGGAAGGCATACTTCCCTGGGCGCTGCAGCGTCCGGTGGCTTTGCTGTTCGACGAGTACGATGCCGGCCGGCCGGATGTGATGTTTGTCATCCAGCGGGTGTTGGAAGCGTCCGGCTCGCTGACCCTCCTGGACCAGACCAAAGTGATCCGGCCGCATCCCTATTTCCGGCTGTTTGCCACCACCAACACGGTCGGGCTCGGCGATACAACGGGCCTCTATCACGGTACGCAACAGATCAATCAGGGCCAGATGGACCGCTGGTCGATCGTGGCGACGCTTAATTATCTACCCGCCGAGACCGAGGAAAAGATCATTGCCTCGCGACTGCCGGGATTTGCCGCGCAACCGGACGGCAAGAAGGCGATCGCCGACATGGTGAAAGTCGCCGACATGAGCCGGGATGCGTTCATGAATGGCGATATTTCGACGGTGATGAGCCCGCGCACTGTTCTGACCTGGGCAGAAAATGCCGAAATCTTTGGCGATATCGGCCATGCTTTCCGGCTGACCTTCCTGAACAAGTGCGACGAGCTGGAGCGCCCGACGATTGCGGAATTCTATCAGCGCGTCTTTGGTGAAGATCTGCCGGAAGCGCCGCTCAAGCCGTCCCCCGCCAAGCCGGCCAGTGCCGCTTAGGCCAACCGCGCTTTGACATTCTCAACAATTCGTCATTCGACATGTTATGGCTATTTATGCAAAATTTTGCGTAAATGCCTGATGAGGTTCTCATGACGTTTCGAATTGGCACCTGCTTGTTTTTGACCGCAGTCCTCGCGAGTGCCGGCGCGTCCGGCTGGGCGTTCGCGATACAAGACCTTGTGGAACGCCGCGTGACGATCGCGGCTGGAGAAGTGACGCTCGGCGCGTCGCTATACCGTTCGGCCAGCGCGCACGGCGATCTTCCGTTGGTCGTCACGGCGCACGGCTCCGCCCCCAGCGATCGGGAAGGCGTATTGTTCTATACCTACCGCGCGATGGATCTCGGCTTTGCTGCGCTATCCTTCGACAAGCGCGGCACCGGTGAAAGCACCGGGGAATATGTGAGTTTCTCCGTCGAGGGCAGCATCGCCCAGTTCGATGATCTGGCCAGCGATCTGGCACACGCTATCGAATTCGGCGCACAGCAGGAGGGTATCGATTCGCGGTGTGTCGGCTTGTTCGGCGGTAGTCAGGCGGGCTGGATCATGCCCCTCGCGGCCAGCCGGTCCGACCTCGTCGATTTCATCATTGTCGGCGAGGGCGCGGTAACAACTGCCGGCCAGGAGGAGATTCACGGCCAGATCCTGCAGGCGCGCCGCGGCTATGAAAGCAATCCAGAGATAACCGCGCAGGATATCGCCATGGCGGATAACATGCTTGAGGCCTATATCGGCGAACCCGGCTATGATCCCCTGCCCGTACTCGAAGCGCTGGACATCCCGATCCTGTGGATTTTCGGCCTGCAGGATGCAGTCATTCCGGTCACCCCAGCGCTGAACCGTCTGCAGAACCTGATCGCGGCCGGGCATGACAATCATCACCTGCTGGTCTTTCCTTTCGGCGACCATAACTTTACCAACAGAGCCACGGGCGAACGCTACGACCTGGTTGGCCCGATCCGCCACTGGCTGACCGAAAACGGGATTTGCGGCTAGCGTTAGTCCACGTCGGTCACTGGAGAATTGATGACCGATAATCCGCTCGCAGATGCCTTCAAGCGCGCATTGGCAATTTCCGCCCGGGCGATTGCCCAGGACAAGGACTTGGAAGTGCGCTTTGGCGGCGAGATCGCCAATTACGCCAAAGGCAAGATGACGCTTCCCAACCCGGGAGAAGTCAGCGCAGCGGACGCCAAGGCAGCACGCGGCCGGGCCGATGCGCTGGCGCTGAAACTCCTGCACCACAATCGCCAGACCCATGCCGAGGTTTTACCGCCCGGTTCCCAGGGTCGCGCCATCTTCGAAGCGGCCGAACAGGCACGCGTCGAAAGTCTCGGCGCCAAAGCGATGCGGGGCGTCGCTGTAAATCTCAACGCGGCCTTGGAAGCGAAAGCAGTGGCCAAGGGCTGGAACCGCGTCGAGGATCGCCAGCAAGCACCGCTTCACGAAGCCATCGGCCTGCTCGTGCGCGAACGCATTACAGGAGAGCCGGTCACAGACCTAGCCGAAGGGCTGATGCGGGTCTGGCGTGAGGATATCGAGGCGGCGGCCGGTGACGCGCTCGATTCGCTGGCAGCGAACGCCAGTGATCAACGGGCTTTCGCCAAAGCCCTCGAAGACGTGATTCGCGATCTCGACCTCGCGGACGAGCTCGGCGGCGATCCGGAAGATTCCGACAAGGAAAGCGATGACGACGCCGGCCTGGATCGCGAGCAGCAGACCGGCGAGGACGATGGCGACTCAGAGCCCGATGGCGATGACGGTGATGATGTCGACGCCGACGGGCAATCCGCGGACGATGACGAGATCGATTTCCAGTCCGATGAAACACTCGGGGAGACCGACAGCCAGGACGAGCTTGGGGAGGCAGCCCGCGCCGAACGTCCCAATTATGCGCGATTCGAGGATCGGCCGGCGGAACGCTATCGCGTTTTCACGACAAAATTTGACGAGATCATCCGCGCCGAGGATCTATGCGACGAGGACGAGCTGGCGCGTCTGCGCCGCTATCTCGACCAGCACATGAAGGGCGTTGAGGGCGCCGTCGGCCGGCTTGCCAATCGCCTCCAGCGGCGCCTGATGGCGCAGCAGACGCGCGCCTGGGCGTTCGACCTAGAGGAAGGCGTGCTTGATCCGGCCCGGCTGACGCGGGTGGTGATCGATCCGACCTCGCCTTTGTCATTCAAGCAGGAACAGGAAACCGATTTCCGCGACACGATTGTGACGCTGCTGATCGACAATTCCGGCTCGATGCGCGGGCGGCCGATCATGACAGCGGCATCCTGCGCGGACATCCTCGCCCGGACGCTGGAGCGCTGCGGCGTCAAGACCGAGGTTCTGGGCTTCACGACACGGTCCTGGAAAGGTGGCCGCGCCAAGGAGGCCTGGATCGAAGCCGGCAAGCCCGTCAATCCGGGACGCCTCAACGATATCCGGCACATCGTCTACAAGAATGCCGACGAGCCCTGGCGCCGCAGCCGCGTCAATCTCGGCCTGATGATGCGCGAAGGCTTGCTGAAGGAAAACATCGACGGCGAAGCGCTGCAATGGGCCTGGAAACGGCTCGCCGCGCGGCCCGAGCAGCGGCGCATCCTGATGGTGATATCCGACGGCGCGCCGGTCGACGATGGCACGCAATCCGCCAATCCAGGCGCCTATCTGGAACGCCATCTGCGCGAAATGATCGCGCAGATCGAAAACCGGTCTGACGTCGAACTTCTGGCCATCGGGATCGGCCATGATGTCACGCGCTATTACAAGCGGGCCGTGACGATCACCGATGTGGAACAGCTCGGCGGTGCGATGACCGAACAGCTCGCCGCACTTTTCGACAAGGATGCCGGGCCGGCCGGTCCTGCCATCAACCCGTCATCATCGGGCGGTACACGCGGTCTGAAACGCGCCGACTGGGCCGAATTGGGAGCGAAAGTGTGAAACGACTGATCGGAATTGCCGCGCTGATTCTAGCTGCTTGCAGCAATGCGGCCGGCCCGGGTCCGATCCTGATCCAGACGACCAGTGTTCCGCTTTATCCTGACACGCCTGAACGCCTCGATGTCGGCGCGCTCGAATATCGTGGCGGGCTGGTGCTATCGTCAGAGGACGAGCGTTTCGGCGGCCTGTCGGCGATGGAGATCCATGGCGACCGCCTGCTGGCAATCTCCGACTCGGCTTACTGGCTGACCGCGCATCTCGAATTCAATGAAGACGGATGGCTGACGGATGTGTCACAGGCCTTCTATGCCCCGATGCTGGACGCTGATGGCATGCCGCTGACGGGCGATGCGGCCGATGCTGAGGGGCTCGCCCCGCTCGGCAGCGGCGCTTACGCCGTGAGTTTCGAACGCCAACATCGGATCGACCGTTACGACATTGCGCCAGACTGGTCGGGTATCGCGATCGCCACGCCAACGCCATTGGAAGCTCCACCGGGTACCGACCGGCTGCGCAACAATGGCGGGATCGAAGCGCTGGCGCCGTCGCAGAACGGTTATTGGGCGGGGGTCGAATATCCTATCGTCGAAGGCCGGCCGCATTCTCTGTGGCGCATGGCGGACGGGCAGGAACCAGTGGTGACAGATTATCGCGCCGCCGAAGGCTTTGGCGTGACCGGCCTTGCCCGCCGGGGCGAAGCGCTGCTGGTACTCGAACGCTTCTATGCGCGCGACATCGGCAACCGGATCCGGGTATTCGAGTTCGAAAACCGCTATTTCGATCGGCAAACCGGCGATGTTACCCTGACAGCACGGCGATTGCCGGGGCCGCTTGCCGAGCTCGAACCGGGCATGACGATTGATAATTTCGAAGGCATCGCGGTCAGCGAGGTGAATGGCGAGATGCGGATCTTCATTCTCTCGGATGATAACTACAATCCGGACCAGCGGACATTGTTGTTGAGTTTCGCGATCACTCCATAGCGATCGGATAATCCCTCACCCGCGGAGCTCGTCGCCTCGCGACCTAACGCCTATCCCTCTCCCCTTTTGAAGGAGCTGTAAACTCGCCAGCCTTGGCCAATTCCACGTCATCCTGACGAAAGTCAGGACCCAGAGCTGCGGTGAAGCATCGCTGCCAGGCGCGCATTCTGCGCAACGACGAGGCTGGCGGCGGGTTGGCTCAGGGTGAGCGCGTTGAGGTTGCGCGTCTTTCCCCTCCCCCTCGTGGGGAGGGGTAGGGGTGGGGGGGATGTTGCGAGGCGTAACGCCAATCACCCCACCCTGACCGCTGCGCGGTCTTCCCTCCCCATTAAGGGGAGGGGAATGCCAAGCCCGGCCTTACAATCCATGCCGGCCAGTCTTTCGGGCCGGGTTTTCAGCTCAAGGGTGAAACCGCGAAGCGGCGCTCTCGCGCCTTTGACCTGAAAACCCGGCGCCGAAAACAATCCCGGCAAGGCATGAAAGGCATTTTGTGTTCGCGAGATTTCTGCTCGAACGCGCTTACCATCGTCAACCCGGATGACTTTCTCTCCCTCAAGCGGGGGAGGAAAACGCTTATTCCGCTTGCCAGACGATCTCGCCATCGATCACCGTCATCACCGGCTCCACAGACAGGATCTCTTCCTCCGGGATGGTCATGATGTCACCGGAAAAGACGGTGAAATCGGCCCGCAAACCCTCGGCGATACGGCCGATCTCATCCTCGCGGAAGGACGCATAGGCCGGCCAGGCGGTGAACATGAGCAGCGCCTCGGCGCGGGTGACGGCCTGATCGGGACGCCAGTCCTCGGTCTGGGTGCCGTCCAGGGCGCGGCGGGCCACCGCGGCATAAAATTCGATACGCGGATCGCCGCGTTCGACCGGCGCATCTGACCCGCCTGCGATCACCACACCGCTGTCAATCAGGTCGCGCCATGCGTAAGCGCCGTCGAGCCGGTCCGGCCCCAATCGGTCTGGCGCAAAGAAGAGATCGCCGATCGCATGGCTCGGCTGCATGGACGGAATAATGCCGAGCTCGGCAAAACGCGGAATATCGGCCGGGCGCACGATCTGCGCGTGCTCATTGCGCCAACGAGGTTCGGCAATGGCGCGATCCTCCGGCGGTACCGCCGCCAGCGCCTCTTCGATCCAGTTCAGAAGCAGGTGATTGCCGCGGTCGCCAATCGCATGGATGTTGAGCTGAACGCCGTTCTGCAGCGCTGTCACCATGGCGGACAGCGTCTCGTCCTCTTGGCTCAACAGGAGGCCGGAATTGGCCGGATCGTCGCTGTAGGGCTGCAGAAGCGCCGCACCGCGCGATCCCAGCGCGCCATCCATGTACATCTTCACCGCCCGCGCAATGACGCGGCGATTGTCGCTGATCACATAACCGTCGCGCGCCAGCGGGGCGAGCCCGTCGGGATTGGCCGAAATATAAACGCGCAGCGGCAGTTCTTCAGACAGACCTTCGATCATGGCGACATCTGCCCAAGGCACGGACATGTCATGTCCGCCGGTCCAGCCATAACGGGCGGCCGACCAGGCCCCTTCCAGATAGACATTGGCCCGGTCTTCGCCGGTGAACGAGCCGCCCAGCGCCGAAACGGGGTCCATTGCGGTGTCAATCAGCATGCCGGTCGGCTCGCCATCTTCATCGCGCAGAATATCGCCACCTTCCGGCGCCACGCTGGCGGCGGTGATGCCCGCCATCTCCAGCGCCAGCGAATTGGCCACCAGCGCATGGCCGTCGGCACGGGTCAGGAAGACGGCGATGTCCGGCGCCGCGGCGTCGAGATCCTGGCGGTTCGGAAAGCGCTCTTCCGGCCAGTGCGTCTCGATCCAGCCCCGGCCCTGAAGCACCGCGCCCTCGGGCAGGCCGTCGGCCGCTTCGGCAACACGGGCCTGCAGATCGGCGATCGATTCCGTGCCTTCGAGATTCAGAAGACGCTCACGCGCGCCGAGGCCGATGATGTGAACGTGGCTGTCGGTGAAGCCGGGATACATGGCCGCGCCATCGAGATCGACCGTTTCGGTCGTATCGTCGACCAGGCCGGCCGGTACGTCCGCCTCGTTGCCGGCGTAAATGATGCTACCGTCTCTGACGGCCACAAGCTCGACCATCGGGCTGGATTCGTCAGCGGTGTAGATCGGACCGCCGGAAAAAACGCGATCCGCCGGCTCAACGCCCGAACTGGCCGACTCCGTTGCGGCTGGCTGCGAACAGGCAATGAGGCCGAGAGCGGCCAAAAGGCTGAGATGGCGCATGGGATTCCCTTCCGTTCCGGCGGGGAAACTAGCTGCCGCGGGACAGAAGGGAAACTGCTTCCTTGGTATCGATCACATTCGCAAACTCATTATGCAGCGCCGCAAGGTGGACCTTGTGATGGGTCGCTGCGTCAATGGTTTCGCCCTCGGGTGTGGCCGCCGGAAATGCGGCGGTCGCATCGCCGACGAGGGTCGTGCGAAATCCAAGATTACCTGCCATCCGGACGGTAGTTGAGACGCAGTGCTCGGTGGTCATGCCGAAGATCACGAGGTGATCGGCGCCCATCAGATGGAGGCGTTGTTCCAGACCGGTGCCGATAAAGGCCGAATTGACGGTCTTTTCGATCACCGGTTCGCCGGGCCGCGGTTCCGCCTCCGGCTTGAAGGCATTTCCCGGGGCGCCGGGGCGCAGCAGGCTGTCTAGCTCGGTCGAATTGTGCTTGATGTGCACGATGGCGCGGCCGGCGGCACGGGCGGCGGCGAACAGTTTCGTCACATTGGCGTCGAAATCGGGATTTGAATGACCGCCCACCGTCACCGCATATTGATCCAGCCCTTTCTGGATATCGACGGGAAGCAGAACGATCATGGCCTGAGCCTCCAACGAAAAACGCCCGCAGCGTGGGCTGCGGGCGCTTGAATGCGTGTGCCGGGCATCCGGATCAGGCCGCAGCGGCCTTCTTCTTCAGGGCGCGCTTGATCTTCAAGGCGCGCTCGGAAAGATGCTCGTCGCGGGCTTTCATAAGATACGCATCGAGGCCACCGATATGGTCGACGCTGCGCAGCGTTTTCGCGGCAATCCGCAGCTTGTACGACTGGCCGAGTGATTCCGACGCGAGAGTCACGTCGCAGAGATTCGGCAAGAAACGGCGCTTGGTCTTGTTGTTGGCGTGGGAGACATTGTTGCCCACGACAGGACCTACACCAGAAAGTTCACAGCGCCGGGACATGGCAACAACCTTCGCTCAAATAGAATTCCGTGCTCGTTCGGCGCTACCGCCGACGAAGAGCCGCGGGACTTACCCAAGCGGTCTGCGTTCGTCAAGCGCTGTGGCGCGTGATCCGCATTCATCTTGCAGCCATGTTGGATCGGCGATAGGGGTGATGGCGCATTTCAGCGGGCGGGATGTGTTGTAACGGAGTATCTTTGAAATGCTGGTTTCGAGTCTCGCAGCCTCTGCCCTGCTGCTGTCCTCCTCCAACCTGACCGACGCGGCCGAGCTAGCGAATGTGTCGGCGCCGCCGCCTCTGTCGATCAATGTCAGCTATTCGGGTTCGGTGATCATCTTCCGCGTCGCGAATATCACGCTAAGCGGACAGATCGCGGACGACACCTATGGCGCCACGGCGCGTTTTACGACGGCCGGGCTGGCCGCGCTGTTTTCCGATGCCGATATCGAGGCGGGCATTACCGGTTATGCCGATGGGGCGCTGCGCCCTTGGCGCTATGCGCACTTTAATCATTCCAGTGGTTCGGGCCGCACGGTCGGCATCAACTTCCCTGAAGGCGTAGCGACCGCAGATGTTGTCCCGCCCTTCGGCTCCATGGGCGAGCCGCCGGCGAGCGAAGCCGAGCGCGATGGCGCTGTCGATCCGATCAGCGCCCTGTTGCGGCTGGGCCTTCGCCAATCCAGCGATGTCGGCGAACTCTGCTCGGGTCGCATCCCCGTTTTCGATGGCAAGGCGCGCTATGATTTGCGGCTGCAAGTCGCCGGAGCCAATGATATCCGTACCCGCGCCTGGCGGGGTGAGGCCACGCGCTGTCACGCCTTCTACGAGCCGATTGCGGGATATGATCCGGAAGATCTGCCGACGGAAAGCGATATCGCCGAGCCGGTTGTCCTGTGGCTGGCGCCTTTCGCCGATGGCACGATCCATCTGCCGGTCCGAATCCGGACGAATTCCGGCTTCGGTGCGATTACGATCGAAGCCCGGTCAATCGCTGTCGAGCCGGTCGCCGATTAAGCCAAATGCCGCTATATGGCGGCATGATCGCCTATCGTCCGCTCACCGCCGTCCTCGGTCCGACCAACACGGGTAAGACGCATCTTGCTGTCGAACGCATGCTGGCGCGCCGGTCAGGCATGATCGGGCTGCCGCTGCGGTTGCTGGCGCGCGAGATTTACGACCGGGTGGTGAAGGAAAAGGGCTATCGCGCCACGGCGCTGGTCACCGGCGAAGAGAAGATCGTGCCGCCGGGCGCGCGCTATTTCATCTGCACTGTCGAAGCGATGCCGTTGAGCTTCGAAGCGGCCTTTGTGGCCGTCGATGAAATTCAGCTCGCTGCGGATCCCGAGCGAGGGCACGTTTTCACGGACCGGCTCCTGCATGCCCGGGGAACCGAAGAGACGATGTTGCTCGGTGCCGGCACGATGCGCCCGGTGGTGCAGCATCTCGTGCCTGACGCCGACATCATAACGCGCGAGCGCTTTTCAACGCTAAGCTATGCCGGGCCCGGCAAGCTTGCCCGATTGCCGCGGCGCTCCGCCATCGTCGCGTTCTCGTCGGACAGTGTCTACGCGCTGGCAGAGCTGATGCGGCGTCAGCGGGGTGGCTCAGCCGTGGTGATGGGAGCTTTGAGCCCGCGCACCCGGAATGCTCAAGTCGAACTCTACCAGTCGGGCGAGGTCGATTATCTGATCGCAACCGATGCCATCGGCATGGGGCTCAACATGGATGTCGAGCACGTTGCGTTTGCCGAGCGCGAAAAGTTCGACGGCCGGCGACGGCGCGCCCTGTTTCCGCACGAAATCGGTCAAATTGCCGGGCGAGCCGGCCGGTTCCGGCAAGATGGCACGTTCGGCGAGACAGGTCAGGTACGACCGTTTGAAAGCGAGCTCATCGCAGCGGTCGAAAACCACGCTTTCATGCCGATTGACCAGATCCAGTGGCGCAACAGCGCGCTGGATCTGCGGTCGCTGGAGGGGCTGATGTCGAGCCTGTCTCGGCCATCGCGCGATCCCGTGCTCCGCCGGACGCGTGAAACGATAGACGAATTGTCTCTTGCCGTGCTCGCCAAGGATACAGCCATTCAGGACCTGGGCCGCAGTCCTGCGGGAACGTCGCTGCTTTGGGATGTTTGCCGGATCCCGGACTTCCGCAAAGTGTCACTTGACGCGCATGTCCGCCTGGTCCGACAGATTCTGACGCATCTGCGCAGTCCGAATGGCCGCATTCCGAACGACGCCATGGCGGCGCAATTCGACCGCCTCGACAAGACGAGCGGCGACGTACACGTGCTTTCGCAGCGGCTCGCTCAGGTCCGGACCTGGGCTTATGTTTCGCATCGTGGTGACTGGGCCGAGGAAGCCGATGTCTGGCGCGAACGGGCGCGGGACGTCGAGGACCGGCTCTCCGACGCGCTTCATGACCATCTGACTCAACGATTTGTCGACCGGCGCACAGCGGCGCTCGTTAAAGGGTTGCGCGCGGACAAGGTGCTCGAAACGGACTTCTCTGCCGACGGCGCCGTGACCGTGGAAGGCCATACGGTTGGGGCTCTCGACGGGCTGGTCTTCCGCGCGGATGCCGAAGGCTCTGCATTGGAAGCCCGTGCCCTGCGCCAGGCCGCCGAGAAGGCGCTCCGCCCCGAAATCAACCGAAGGCTCGGCGCGTTGGCGAAGGTGCCAGCTGACGATCTCATCATCAAGCGGGATGGCGTTATCCAATGGAATGACTGGCGTGTAGCGCGGTTGGCACCGGGCCCGGCCCCACACCGGCCTGACATCGCGCTGCAAGGTGGCGAGTTGGCTTCGAGCGATGCCCGCGAGCGTGCGCGCCTGAATGTGCAAGCCCGCATTCACGAGCAGATCGCCCGCAAACTTGCACCTCTGGTGACACTTCTCAACGAGGATCACGCTGGCGAGCTGTCGGGCTTGGCGCGCGGGCTGGCGTTCCGCCTCGCGGAAAACGGCGGGGCGCTGGCGCGGCGCGATGCCGAAGACGAGATTCGCGCGCTTTCGCCGAAGGAACGGCGCGCCCTGCGCCAGCTCGGCGTAAGAATCGGTGAGTTCTCGGTTTTTCTGCCGGCCATGATCAAGCCTGAGCCTGCTGGCCTCGCCGCGCTTTTGCGTGCGGTGCAGGCCGAAATGCCAGACCGCCTGTTCCTCCCGGCGCCGGGGCTGATGAGTGTACCGATCGATAGCCGGTTCGATGCCGGCGATTTCGCGGCCGCCGGATTTCAGGCCTGCGGTCCACGTGCCGTTCGCATCGACATGCTGGAACGGCTAGCAGATACGATCCGCGACGCACGCGATGCCGGATCAAAGGGCCAGTTCGAGCTTTCCCCCTCGATGACGAGCCTGCTGGGCTGCTCCGTTCAGGATCTCCGCGGTGTTTTGAACGCGCTCGGCTTCCGGCGCGTCAAAAGGGGACCAGATCCGGAGAAAGCGCAGGGCGAGCGTTGGGCGCGTCGTCGTCTGCCAAAACGCCGCAAAGCCGCTCCGGAAGCTCCCAAGCTGGCTGACACGCCGTTTGCGGCGCTCGCAGATCTGAAATCCAGCCTGCCGGCATCGCGCCCAAGGCGGAAACCGCGACGCAAGGTCACGAAATGACCGATCGCGAGCCGGTTCGGATCGATGTCTGGCTGTGGCGGGCCCGCTTTGTGAAGACGCGCGGCCTGGCCACCGCCTTGGTTGGCAAGGGGCGCATCCGGATCGGAGCGGGTGAACGGCCACGACGCATCGAGAAAGCGTCCAGCCTTGTGCGCCCGGGTGATTTCTTGACCTTCCCCTTGCGAAACCGGATTGTCCGATTGACAATCCTGGCGGTCGGGGAACGGCGGGGTCCAGCGAGCGAGGCCCGTCAGCTCTACGATTTGCACGGCGAGGAGAAGTCCGAGAATGTTTGACGCCATCAAGAAGATGATGCTGGGCCGCGAAGGCGCCGAGCCCAGGTCTGAGCTCGACCCGCATGTCGCGGCGGCCGCCCTTCTGGTCGAGGCCGCGCTGGCGGACGGAATCTACGCCGATGTCGAAGCCGACCGGATTCGATCCATCCTGCAGTCGGCTTTCAATCTCGAAGCAGATGCGGCATCCGACATGCAGGCGAAAGCCGAGGATCTCGCGAACAATGCGCACGATCATCACCAGTTTACGAAGGTGGTGAAGGCCTGCCTGCCCAAGGGCGAACGCGTGGCCTTGATCGAACACCTCTGGTCGGTCGCGATGGCAGATGGCGAAAAATCGCCGTTCGAGGATTCCTTTATCCGCCGCGTGGCGCCACTTCTGGCCGTTGACGACCGCGAGCGGGTTCTGGCGCGCTCGCGCGCAGAAGCCGCAGCCCGGAAAAGTTGACAATCCAGCCTCGGCGGCACATGTCCGCGGTCTCCGCTGAACACTCCTCGGGAACGGAAATTCGATGACGTACATTGTCACCGACGCCTGTGTGCGCTGCAAATACACCGATTGTGTCGAGGTCTGCCCGGTCGATTGCTTCTACGAGGGCGAGAATTTTCTGGTCATTCACCCGGACGAGTGCATCGATTGCGGTGTGTGCGAACCCGAATGCCCTGTCGAGGCGATCAAGCCGGATACCGAGGACGATCCGGATGGCAAATGGCTGGCGATCAATTCGAAGTTCGCAGAGATCTGGCCGAACATCACGGTCAAGGTCGATGCGCCGGCAGATGCCGAGGCATTCGAAACGGAAACCGGCAAGTTCGAGAAGTATTTTTCCGAGAAGCCCGGCAAGGGTTCCTAAACTATTCGTCCGGCAACGAATTGTTTTTAACCAAAAATTATGATATAGAATGCGGGCGTTGGGCGAAGCGGAGAGCTCGCCCGTTTTCCGGGGGAGAAGGACACACACCCTTTTGAGGGCCACTTTATTTGAAAAAGCGGTCTTCAAAGGCGGCGGAGCTGTGTGCCTTTTCCCTGTCCAGTCGAGAGTGTCCATGAGCAAAAAAACAGCGAATGACAACCGCTCTTACAAAAAGGGCGACTATATTGTGTATCCGGCGCACGGCGTCGGCCGCGTGGTTGGCGTGGAAAAAGATACGGTCGCGGGCTTTGATATCGAAGTCTATGTCGTGACCTTCGAACAAGACAAAATGGTGCTGCGCGTTCCGACCGCCAAGGCGGAGACGTCCGGCATGCGCCCGCTGTCCTCTGACCGCATCGTCAAGGATGCGCTGAAGACCCTGAAGGGCAAGGCCAAGGTGAAGCGGACGATGTGGAGCCGCCGCGCCCAAGAGTATGAGGCGAAGATCAATTCCGGTGATCTGATCTCGATTGCCGAGGTCGTGCGCGATCTGCATCGTGCCGAAGATCAACCCGAGCAATCCTACTCGGAGCGCCAGCTTTATGAATCGGCGATCGACCGCATGGTGCGTGAAGTTGCCGCCGTCGAGAAGATCGAACACGACGCGGCGCGCGACATGCTGTCGAAGACACTGTTGAAGAAGGCGGCCTGACGCCTCCCGTGCGCAATAGATAAGCTCTGAAGCACCCGGCCTTTGCGCCGGGTGCTTTTTTATGAATGGCAGGTGAACCGGTCGCGTCCCGTGCGCGTACTCAGGGTCATGGCACAGGCATCGAACCCCACCGCGCGCACCCGCTCCGCCGATCCGGACCGGGCTTTCCTACGAACCGCTATGGATGCACCGCTTCTGGAGCGCGAGGAAGAACAAACGCTTGCAATCAAATGGCGCGATGATGGCGATGAACAAGCGCTCCATGCGCTGACCCAGGCCTATATGCGGCTGGTGATCGCGATCGCCTCGAAATTCCGGAAATACGGCCTGCCCTTTGCCGACCTCGTCCAGGAAGGCAATGTCGGCCTCATGCAGGCGGCGGCCCGGTTCGAGCCCGAGCGGGAAGTCCGGTTTTCAACCTATGCGGCCTGGTGGATCCGTTCTTCGATCCAGGACTATGTCCTGCGCAACTGGTCGATTGTCCGGACCGGCACAACCTCTGCTCAGAAAACGCTTTTCTTCAATCTCCGCCGCGTCCGCGCCATGATCAACGATATCAATGGCGGAGAAATGAGTGCGGAGAATCGCGCCAAGACGGCAAAAGCCCTGCGCGTACCCGAGAAGGATGTCGAGAAGATGTCGTCGCGCCTGGCGGCCTCGGATCGCTCGCTGAATGCGCCCTTCACGGAAGACGGCGACGGCGAATGGCAAGATCTGCTCGAAGACGATCGTCCCGCGCCGGAAGAAGCGGTGATGGCCTCGCATGATGCAGAAAAGCGCGGGAAATGGCTTTATGAGGCCATGGAGGCCCTCACAGACCGCGAGCAGCTTATCATCCGCGAACGCAAGCTTGGCGAAGACGTTGTGACGCTGGAAGCGTTGGGTATCCGGCTCGGCATCTCCAAAGAGCGCGTGAGGCAGATCGAGCACCAGGCGCTGACGAAGCTGAAGAAGTCGCTGTCCAAGCGTTTCGGCGATCCTGAAGCCGCCGGCCTTATCTAGTCGGCCGCCACGATTGGCGTCAGCACCTCGATCCGCTCGGGATGATCGAGACTCATCGACGGTCCATTGATCGCCTGTAGCCAGCCACGCACGCGGACGATGCGGCCTTCAAGCGAGGTCAGGTCCAGTCCCGATTCCGCGAATTCCTGAATGTGTTCGCGTGCGACGGAAACGGTGAAATCGGTCCGATAGTCGAAACCGAAATTAAGATAGACGCGATCGGTCATATCCCCGACGGATATGACGCGTCCTTCGACGATCTGGACGGTTTCAAGGTCGAGCGCGAGCCGGTTCGGCTCAGCGCCGCGGATAGCGAAATCGCCCGTTCCCCAAAGTCCGCGCCCGGCTGTCCGGGCTTCATCTTCCAGACGGAGGAATTGCTCGGCACGCTGTGTCTCGCCTCGCCATGAATACGCCATGGCATATCCGTCGCGCACAAGTTCCGTTGCCAGTGTTGTATTGCCGATTTCAAGATCGGCAAGCAGATGGCCAAAGCGATCAACAGACCCCTCAAGAGGAAGGAGCGTGACGGTCCCCGCCTGTGCAAGGCTGGTATTCAGCGCGTCCATGGCAATACCGTGGCCCGGTGCATCCGGTCGCGGTAAATGTACGCCGGACAGCCGCAGGGCGACGGCCTCACCGGATCCCGGCTGAAGTGAAATGATACCCCAATCGTCGATCCGACGCGCCGTGCCGGATTGCGAGTGCGCATCTGACGCAATTGAAACGAACAGGCACAGCGATAGGATTGCGCGAAGCATGGACCGCAGTTAACCGTTAACTCGCCTTAAAGTCGAGTCCGGGAGCGTTCACGCAAACAAGCCGATCGGGCCGCGGCCACCGCCATTCCAGGTCGACCAGTTGGGGAAAACATAGGGCATATCCACGTCCGCCACGCCGAGCCATCGCACGAATGCGCCGGCATATTCCTCGATGGCCGTGGTTGGAATCCAGCGGCCGTCGTCGCGGGAGTCGTCAGGGCCGGCAAGGGCCAGGTCCGGGAAATGGCCAAGCATCTGACTTGGCCGCACGGCGCCGGACACCACGAAATGGTGCGATCCCCAAGCATGGTCAGACCCCGCCGAGCCATTGCCCGAGAACACGCGGTTGAAGTCGGACATGGTGAACAGCGCCACATCGTTTTCGACTCCAAGCGCTTTCATCGTGTTGTAGAAGGCATAGACGCAGCGCCCGACATTGGCGAGCAATCCGGAATGCGTCCCGGCCTGGCTGCGATGATTGTCGAATCCACCGGTTGAAACCATGAAAGTCTGCCGGGTCGCATTCAAGACGCCGCGACCCTCAATCAGCCTCGCAACCCGCTTGAGCTGGTCAGCCAGACTCCCCGTGACGGCATTGTTGTCAGGATCTACAAAGGCAGCGGTCACGGCGGACCCGTCGCCATTCAGAATGCCGTCGAGCTGTGCTCCGGCGTCGAAATCGCCCTGCATAATGTCGCGGGTAATCGTTCCAAGATCGGAATTTTGGGTTGCCGCCAGCATCACGTCGACCGCATGGCGTCGTGCGATATCGTCGGCGGCCGCGCTCGACGGATCATATCCGGACCGGCGCAGATTGGCGCTGGAGAGCAATAGCGGATTGTTACGCTCACCGATCATCGCGCGCTGCGCGCCGGCGAGCGAAATAGACGGTGCCTGCAGGCCGGCATCAACCAGATGGTCACCGACGCGCCCCATCCAGCCGGTCGGCAATTCGCGCGTGGTGCCTGCCGTCTGCCAGAGATTTTGCTGGGCATCGTGCGAAAACAGGTTGGCGGGCCTAAGGTCCGGGCGAGCCTCGAATTGTCCGCGCGTTAGAGGTTGCAGGAGAGGGCCGGTGTTGAACACCCAGTTCAGCGCGCCCTCATTCCAGATGTTCTGCAAGGGTGCGAGCGACGGATGAAGGCCGTAGTCCGTGCCCTGGAGGCTGGCCAGGGACGATTGTTCAAGCGCGAGCGCGCCGCCGCGCGCCTGTTGGTAATCCGCGAAACTGGCATCGGTCGGCACGATCATGTTGTTGGAATCATTGCCGCCGAACAGGAACAGCGTGACGATCGCCTTGTAACCGGAACCGCCGCCAATCGTTTGCGCACGCGCCATGGCGGGCATGAAGGCGGCCAGTCCGGACCCGGCGACCAGGCGGAGCGCTTCGCGGCGGCTGACAGGCATGGCGGTCTCCTAGTGATCGATCTGGAACTGCGGCGATGATGCGACGAGATAAATCGCCAACCTTGCGCGAAGCTGCGATTCAATGAGCGGATCGCCCCAATAGGTTTCCGCACTCATCGCGCCGATGATCGCGTTTCGCTGCTCGCCCGTGAGGTCTTCCTCCAGGGCGAGCTCGTCCAGCGTATCCAGCAACCGGTCCGGATCGTAGGCGAGGCGTCCCCAGGACGACCAGTCAATGGAACTGCCGGTCGAAGACGGAATTTCTGTTATTGCCCGCCAGTCCCAGCGATTGCCCTTGTTGCCGTAAGTCCAGTCATAGATGAGATTGTGCCGGTCGACGGTCGTACTGATATTCATCACGCCATGCGGCGGGCTGACGAGTTCATCGGAACCCGCAAGCGCGAAGTCTGGCGGATAGAAATTGAAAACGGACGGGCTTTCGAACGGTACCTGGCCGAGCGCGTCCATGCGCAAAAGGAAGGCGAATCCGTCGGATGTCGCGCCGATCAAGCGCATCAGCGACGTCATCAGCAAGACGGGTTCCCGCAATTTGCCCGCCCGTGCCGGATCGGCATCTTCATTGCGCGCTTCCGTATCCAACAGGATGGCGCGCACGACAGCTCGCAAATCGCCCCTGACCCCGCGGCCATTATCCTCGAAAACGGCGGCGATCCGGTCGACATAGGCCGGTGATGGATTGGATGTCACCAGATGCTGGATCAGCTGACGGGAAATGAAGGGCGGTACGTTCGGATGGGCGAAAATGATGTCGATGGCCTGTTCGAGATCTGCGTCAGCGCCCTGGCCGCTGGCCATACCGGCGCCGAGGAAGGTCTTCGGGCCGCTGTCATGCTCGGACGGAACCGGCTCCATATCGCCTGAGAAATTTGGCGGATTGTTGAAGGACGGAATGAAATTGCCCGCTGATGGATAGACCCAGCCTGTCAACGCCCGCGATAGTTCAAGTACGTCTTCCTCGGTGTAGGCCGGTATGGCGCGGCCGGACCCGTCGAGCTGCGGAGTTCCATCGCGATTAAGGCGCACCTCTCCCAACGCAAAAAGCTGAAGCAGTTCGCGCGGAAAATTCTCGTTTGGCGCAATCGCGCGCGAATTCACCATATCCAGATAGGTGCCCATGACCGGCGAGCGCGCGACGCCCTCAAGGAGGTCGCGATAGTTGCCGAACGCATTGTCGAGCAGCATGCCGTTATAGTCTGCCAGGGCGTAGTTGAGCGGTACGCCGTGTTCTGAAACGACGAGGATCTGGGAAAGGGCCCATGCGACTCGCTGGCGTAATTGATCGTCTTTCTGCAAGGCATTCTGGAAAAAGCGGTTTTGCAATCGGATCGCCGTGAAATGATCGCGGAAACAGCTGTCGGGCATGTTGTCACAGAAATTCACCGGTACGGCTTCCGCTGCAAGGTCGGCGTAACTCGATGTCGTCATATCCAGCTGGCGATCGATCCAATCCTCAATGCCCGACCGCCGAATGTCTTCGATCAGCGCCTGGTTCGCGCCAAAACTCGCCTGCTGGGCTAGTCGCAAAGCGTCACGGCTGCCGATCCGGTAATCCGGACCGGGTGCGGTGATGGCCGCACTTGTGGTCGCCGCCAGTTCGCCAGCCACGCGAAATTGGACTTCGACCCGGTTGGTGCCGGGTGCCAGCGGAATGGCGCGGCCTGTATGAGCCTGAGCAAAGACCGCGAAGGTTGCGATGCCGCTGGCGCCAAAATACCTGAAAACGTTCGACGCGGGTGTAGCCAGGCATTGGCCCATTTCATCGGTTTCGCAGACCGTCAGTTCGGCCGGTAGCTGAGCATTTTGGCCATACGTCCCGACCGGCCGGACCTCGACCAAGCCAGCAGCGCCGATATTGATCGCCGAGATCGCCATGGCCTGGCGGCCGCCCTCGCTGGCAATGCGAATGACGCCGTCATTGTCGGGAAGGGTAATGCCAATCGCGAGGATGTCGGTCGGGGCGGTCTCCGAGACAACCAATTCGAACGTGTTGACGCCATAGATCGAATCCGCCGGGGTGCCGCTTGCACACTCGAAAACCGGCGGGATGACGCCGTCGAAGGCTTCATGCGCCGTGACCGCCAACACCAGCGATTGGGACGCCCGCGGTGCGAGCGAAAATGGTGTGTTTTCACTGCCGGGAATGACGGCATTTGTGGCCGGATCGGTCCAGACGAAATCGAGGTCGAGATCGCGGAACCGGCCGGGCAAACCAACCTCGCAATTGCCAAGCGCCTGATCCGTCCTGTTGATCACAGTGGCAAACGTCGTGGCCGTTGCAGAACCCCCGTCGGGCAACGCCACGGACCGCGTCGCGGGTGACACTGCGGCGCCAAGATCGCCGGCGCCAAGCGGAGCCGTCATTACCGACCCGAGGGCCAATGCGATCAGGTTTTTCGGCAACTTCATCATCCGACCGCGAGCCCCTCGCTTACATGCACGACATATCCTACACGTCTCAGGCTAGGCGTTTCCGTCGTCACCGGCCAGCGGCACCGAATGGCAAGGGTTTCCGGCGCCATAATGATTTCCTCTACTTTTTGCGCATTGCCACTTTGTCTTTGGACAGGTCGACGGTATGAGCGGGCGAAGACCCCGTAGCTCAGCAGGATAGAGCATCAGATTCCTAATCGGTGCGCTAGCGGCCGGAAAGGGCTTCGGTTCAGCGCCTTAGGGTGCGGGCGGGGTTGTTGAGTACCGATGGGGCACCGAACAAGCGGCCGATTTATCTTTGAGAATGGAGGAAAATGTGACAAACTGAGGTTGCATGTGGATTGTCGCAATTGAAACTGCGGCATCTGCATTAATCGACCTTTTTAGGAGGATCGTATGACCGTTGTAGCCCAGGACACTGTTCTCAAATTTGGCAAGCCGCTTTACGACGAGATGCAAATTGGATTCGACTACTCACAGATCACTTGGACGATGCAGCGGTATAATCCCGAGATGTCGAAAGAGCGCGCCGACGAACTCCTCGACGCTTTCTTGCAGTGGATTTCTTTGAGCCCGATGAATACTAAAGATCGGTGGATCACTATGTTCAAGACAGATGTCGAGGAGGCGTTCCACTGCTTTGTATTGAACACCCGATTATACAAAGAATTTTGCGCAAGATATTTGAACTTCTTTTTCCATCACGATCCGCTTATTGAAGAATCTGGCCCTGAAATCGAAGAGGCTGCTCGGTTTACAGTAGAGAGCCTTGAGGACACGTTCGGACCTTCACTCAATCCAGAGCTTCGACGTTGGCGGACACTTTTCGATAGCGGTGAATATGAAGTTGCTTGTGCAGGCCCCGGCGGAAGCTGCTGAACTATGTTGGCGCTACCCCATCAAGGATTCGGAAATTAAAGCATTCCGCCGACACGGCTTTGTCCACCTTGAGAGCGTCTTGAACGAGGGAACACTTGCGGCTTTGCGTTCTCGGCTGCTGCCGCTGGTCTCTGAGGGCGGAAAGTCTCGCAGGACCAGCGATTACGGAATGGCGTTTCGCTACTGTATGCATGCATGGTTATGTGATGAGTTCGTTCGGCAGGTTACCTTATGCCGTCGCTTGGCTTCCATTGCTGCAGAACTTTTGGGGGTAAACAGCGTTCGCCTCTCACACGACCAAGCGATGTTCAAGGAGCCTGCCGGAATCGGTACCCCAACTCATGCAGATCAATTCCATCTTCCGTTGGCCTCCGACAATGTCGTAAGCATTTGGGTTCCTTTGCAGCCAGTCCCCGTAGAAATGGGGACACTGTCGTTCTTCGAAGGAAGCCATTTAATTAATCCTAGTGAGCGCGAAAGTCTGGTGTTTGCTCCAAATCAGCTGCTCGATGCCAAACTTCGAACATTCCTCGAACGCGCAGAGCCATACGAAGTTGGGGATATAAGTGCTCACTATGGATGGACGTTTCACCGAAGCTTCGCGAACACCACCGACAAAACGAGAGCTGCATTCGGCGTGGTGTATGCAGTGGGAGATGTGACAGTACGTCAGCCGTTTGGGGACATCTCTGTCAGCGCGCTATCGCATTGGTCACCAGGTGCCAAAGTCGGGGAGCCATTACGGTCGACGAGAAATCCGATTGTTTTCTCGCGAAGGTAATGGGATCCATTGCTCTTTGATTCTACGCTGCATAGACACCGCGTGTGACCCCGTAGCTCAGCAGGATAGAGCATCAGATTCCTAATCTGAGGGTCGCAGGTTCGAATCCTGCCGGGGTCACCAGCTTCAACAGGTGTAGTGGGCGCCATGAAAATCGGAACGCGGAAAAGCAAGATGGCGTTGGCGCAGACGCGGGAGATCGTCGAGGCGCTCGAAGCCGCCCATGCCGGGTTGTCGGTCGATATCGCGGAGAACGATACGCTGGGCGACCGCGACCAGACCAGCAAGCTGCTCGTCCATGGCGGCAAAGGTGGCGCCTTTGTTGCCGGCATCCGCGTCATGATGCGCCGGGGTGATATCCAAATGGCGATGCATTCGCTCAAGGACATGCCCGGCAATGAGGAGACACCCGGCCTGGTCATCGGTGCCTACCGGCCGCGCGAGGACGCGCGTGATGCGTTGGTTTTACGCAAGGGTCTCGATTTCAAGACGTTTGATGCGGCCCACGGTGGGAGCTTCCGGCTGGGGACCAATTCAGTGAGGCGCGCGGCACAATTGCGGCGCCGGTTTCCAGGCGTCGAGGTCATCCATTTTCGCGGCGCTGCCGACAGCCGCATCCGGAAGCTCGATGCCGGAAAGGGGCAGGATCTGCCGGAAGGCGGCAGAACAGAGCCTGCCGATGGCCTTGTGATGGCGGCAGCCGGCCTGCGCCGCGTCGGACTGGCGGACCGGATTTCTCATCATTTCGAGACCGACGAACTTCTGCCGGCCGCCACTCAAGGCATCGTCGTCGTCGAATGTGCGGCCGATGACTGGCAAACCCGTGACCGGCTGACTGCCATCAATGATGTGCCGGCGCAGATCGCTGCGGACGCCGAGCGCGAAGTGCTCTGGGTCCTGGACGGGCACTGCAATTCGCCGATTGCCGCTTACGCCGCCGCGGACGGCGATCGGCTCCACCTGAAAGCCGAAGTCCTCGATCTGGACGGCGCGACGGCGTTGCGAGCGGAAGCCTACGGATCGGTCGGTTCACCGCGCGCGCTCGGGCGGGCGGTTGCGCTTGAGCTGATTGGCCAAGGCGCATCCGACATCATCGCGCGGACGCGGCCACGCTAACCCAAGCTTATTGCGCCAAGGTTCGGACGGCCACGCTTGTGGCTCCGACGGACTGGCCACCCGGCGTGCGGAAATGCACAAAGACGCGGTTGGCGGCGGGATCGTTTGCCACGCCGGAGCTGCTTCGTACGAATACCGCGAAGGTCGCCGTTTCGTTCGTATCCATCAGCATGGATTGGCTGGCGGCGCGGGTCGTTTCGCAGGCGCCGGTCGTGGCATTGGTGCGGCAGATTTCCAGCGTCTGAAGCGGCGGCAGATTGGCCGCTGCAACCGGAGTCGCGACGACCGTGCCGCGCGCCCGCAAATTGACGGTAGCCACCGAGAACGCATTCGCGCCGCCAGGCGGCAATTCGACGATGCCGTTATTGCTGGCCGTCGCGGCCAGGGCGACGACGTCTGGCACCGACAGGGTCGTCGAGGTGTAGCGGAAGGTATTGACCCCGGCGACGCTCGGCGCCGGCGCGCGATTTGTGCAGACGGTATCGATACGCAGATCAGAATGGCTCTCGCTTGTGCCGCGGCGCAGGGAGATCACAAAAGTGCGGAATTCGCCGGCCGGAATGTCCACGCGGTCCCCGACAGCCCCGACAGGGGCGTTGGTCGCGGGATCGGTCGGCCGGACGCTGAACTGGCCAAGGGCAGCGCCATGCAATTCGAGCCCGCAATCCTCAGCGGTGGAGCCTGTCGAGGCCGGATTGACGATTGAGACAAAGGCCGTTGCCTCGGCTCCCGCGGCAACCGTTCGGCTGTAAGGCAGAATCGCCGAGCGGACGGGCAAGCCAGTGGGCCGGTAATCGCGGATATTGTATCCCGCCTCGCGCATCGACCGGGCATTGTCGGTAGTCGTCGAGATATCGTCGCCGGGCGAACCGGGTATGTGTTCACCCCCACCGCCGACGCCACAGGCCTGATTGGCGCAGTCGAATTGATCCGGATTTGAGAAACGCGCCAGCCAGATCTCGTTCGGATAGGTGCCCGAACAGGTCACGCCCGACCGGGATGAATCATAGGCCATGATCGTGCGAAGGCCGCAGTCGACACGGTGCCCGTAAGAGAAGTCAAACACCGCCGGGCTGGTCGTGTTCTCGACATTGTGGGTCGAGCCCAGATTGTGGCCGACCTCGTGCGCGAAGGTCAGATCGCCACAATTGGCCGGCGTGCCATTGCCGTCGGGCCCGTCTCCGCTAACGGCCACGCCGAGTACCCAGTCTTCGGCCGGATCGATATCGCCTTCGCCGCCGAAACCGGGCACGTAGGCGACACCGCAATAGGTTTGCTGGGCCCGCCAGTAGCGGCGCAGCATGACAACGATGTCGGCGCCCAGTGCGTTGCGCCACGCCAGAAGGCTCGAGAGATCGCCGTCATTGTTACAGGCTGACGGGCCGCCCGAGCACGCGCCGCCGGAAACGTCAGGCTCGCTGCCCGGATGACCGAAACTTGCCCCGGCGTACAGATCGTCAATGGATTCAAGGGTCGAGGTGTATTCGTTCCAGGGACCCGGGACACGGGTTGCGCCAACGAGCCGGGCGCGCAAACCCGTATCGCTGTCGATCAGCGCCTGGTCGAGCATATTCACGAGGTGTTGCAGGCGGGTCATCAGACCAAGCCCGTAAAGGCTCACCATGCCGTCCGTGTAGACAATGCCGATGTCGACGGTTCCGTTCGACCCGGCGGACGTCGTCAAAGGCAGCCGCGCCGCATCGAAATCGATGTGCGGCAGCCCCACGGTGCGTTCCGGCGGCGGCAGCGCGTCACTGCCCGGTTCGTCGATGACGCCGGCGTCGCGGACCCAGCCAGATGGACCTCCCGCATGCTCCGGCGCCAGCCGCCAGGCCCCGCCGGGTGTCACGGCATAACCGAACAGTGCATTCGGCCCCTCGGTAATGAGGACACGATAGGGCTCGCCATGACCCGCCAGCTGGCCAACCCAGACCCGGCTGGACGATGACTGAAAATCGGTTCGGTCGAACAGAATCGCGTGCTGTTCGCCGGTCGGCAGATCCAGAATGAACACATCGCCATCATCGGCGTTGCGCGCGATGTCCGACAAACCGGTGAAAGCCTGGCTTTGGTTCGTGCCGGGCCGCAGCAATTCCGATTGTGCCTGAGCGGCGGGTGTCAGTATTCCCGCGGCCAGCAGCAGAACCATCCAATTGTTCATGTCATCGCTCCCCAAGGCGTGCAGATTATGCGGTGCGCATGGGGTCCGGAATCACATTCGCGTGAGGCAGCGCTGTCATCGCGCGGGCCGATGCCTCGACATTCGATCCGGTTCACGCTCATTGTGAGCGCACAATGGGGAGGCTGACGATGGATCTGAACGGCAAGATTGCCCTTGTAACCGGTGGCGCCGGCGGGATCGGTGCCGCTGTGGCCCGCGAGTTTCATGCGCGCGGCGTCAAGGTTGCCTGCTGCGATCTCGATGGCGAGGCGGCGGATGCCGTGGCGCGCGCATGCGGCGGCTTCGGCAAACGGGTCAATGTGGCCGATGAGGGCGAGCTCGCGGTGTTCATCGGCGAGGTCGAACGCGATCTCGGACCCGTCGACATTTTCTTTGCCAATGCCGGCGTCGGATATACGGACGGTCCGTTGGGCGGGGCCGGAACCGCGCCCAATTCCAGTTGGGAGAAAGCCTGGAACATCAATGTGATGCAGTCGGTTTATGCGGCGCGTCATGTGATTCCCGGCATGACAAAGCGCGGCGGCGGCGCCTTCATGATCACGGCCTCGGCCGCGGGATTGCTGGCGCAGATCGGCGATGCCGCCTATTCGGCGACCAAAGCCGCGGCGATCTCGATGGCGGAATCGATCGGCATCACGCACGGCGATGACGGCATCCAGGCGCACGCGATCTGCCCGCAATATGTGAAAACCAACATGACCAAGGATCTGCCCTCGGTGATGACGTCGGTCGACGGCATGATCACGGCGGACGATGCCGCCAAGACCATTGTCGATGGTGTTGAAAACAATGTGTTTCTGATCCTGACCCATCCGGTGGTGGCCGATCACTTCGCCAAGAAGGCGGCCGATCGCGGGCGCTGGGTCGGCGGCATGCGCAAGCTGCGCCGGATGCTGATGGAGATGAATGGCGGGCGGACGATCTAGAGCGATCTAGAGCAGGCCGATCACCCCGCCCTGCCCGCCGAATACGCCGCCCCTGGCGCGCCGGCACGAGAAGAAGCGGTCATCGTTAAAAGTGCAAGCATCTGAAACCCAGATGTTTTCCGGCGCCAGGCCTGCTTCGAGCAATTGCCGCTGTACCGCAGCGGTATTGTTGAGTTTCGCACCTCCCGCCCCGTCGACCGGTCCCGCCAGGCCGTCGAGCGACCCGAACAGGTCGATGAAGGCTTCCAGCACTTCGGGGCCGACGCGATAATTCTCCTGTCCGATCGCCGGACCGATGGCCGCACGCAAGTCTGCGGGCCGCGATCCGTAGGCCACCATCAGAGCATCAATGGCCTGGCGGGCGATCTCGCGGACCGTGCCGCGCCAGCCGGAATGTACCGCCGCGACCGCCTTCTGGACGGGATCATGCAAAAGCAGGGGCACGCAATCGGCCGTTTGGGCGACCAGTCCCACACCGCGTACATTGGTGATCATCGCATCGCATTCGCCCGCGATGCCATCTTCCGGCGCGCGGCCGACCATGCGCACGCGATTGCCATGGACCTGGCGCGCGAACACGAGTGTTTGCAATCCCAAGGCCCGCCGCGCCCGGTCGCGATTTTCCAACACGTTTTCAACCGGATCGCCGTCCCGCCGCGAGAGGTTGAGGCTCTCGAAAGCGCCCAGGGAGACGCCGCCGGCACGGGTCGTGAATCCGTGTGCCAGGTCGGAGTTTTCCATAATCGGCGCTGTGATGAGAGGCAGGTTCAATCGGTCTCCTCCGGCAGGAATCCCAGGCGGTCGCGGCCCAGATCATAGCCTGAACGGGCTTGCGCAATCTCGGAAAACAGCGTGTTGAGCGCCGTCCAGTCGTCTTTCTCGTGCACCGGCGCCCAGGCAGCCTCCATGACGTCGATGGTCATGTGCACCGGATCCGGCCGTTCGAAATAGGCGTATGCGAGCCGTTCAGGCCGATCGGGCGCGTGCGCCGAAAACAGTTGGCGGAAGGCGTCATATTCAGCACCGGAATAGTCGCGCGGCGCGTCAGCGATGCGGGATAAGTCGCCGCAGAAATGATCGAAGATCGCGGCTTCGAACGGCAATTGGCTGGCGTGCAAGAAGGCGATGAAGGCGCGCACCATGGCTTCGGACTCCGGCTGCTCGACCACACCGAGCCGTCGGCACCAAGCCCTTGTCATTTCAGCTGTATATCGTTCCGGGAAAGTGTTCAGAACGTCGACCAGCGCGTCCTGCTCGCCGATCGGCAGCAGGGAAACGGCGAGCTGCTGAAGCGCCCAGAATACCGCCTCGGGCTGGCGGGCATAAGCATAGAGGCCGGTCTCGTCGAAATAGGCCGCGGTGAAGCCCGGCTTGTAGGTCGGCAAAAACCGCCAGGGGCCGTAATCGAAGCTCTCGCCGGTGACATTGAGATTGTCCGTATTGAGCACGCCATGGACGAACCCGGCGGCCATCCATTGCGCGGCGAGACGTGCCGATGCGCCCGTCACGGTGTCGAGAAATGCTCGGGATTTCTCCGCACCGGTGAGCGGACTTATCCCGGGATAATAGGCGTCGGCAACATGATCCAGGAGGACGTTTAACCTGTCCTCCGCCTGTTCGTAGGCATGACGCTGGAAGGTCCCGAAGCGGACGTGCGAGTGCTGCAGGCGCGTCAGAACCGCGCCGCGCGCCGGTGACGGCTCGTCATGACGGTGAAGCTGATCTCCGGTTTCGAAGACGCAGAAGGCTTTCGAGGTGTAAACGCCGAGCGCTTCGAGCATCTCGGCGGCCAGAATTTCGCGGACCGCGCCTTTCAGAGTCAGACGGCCATCGCCGGTCCGCGACCAGGGCGTCTGACCGGACCCCTTGGTGCCGAAATCCAGGAGCCGGCCGGCGGGGTCGCGGAACTGCGCGAACAGGAAACCGCGGCCATCGCCGATCTGCGGATTGTAGTGACGGAATTGATGGCCGTGATAGCGCATGGACAGCGGGCGATGCGGATAGCCCTGCAAGGGCGCGAATCCGGCGAAATGGGTGCGCTTTTCGGCCTGGGTGAGATCGCCCAGCCCGACGGTTTGTGCCCAGCGGTCATTCCACCAGCGCAGCTTCGGTTCCGGAAAACCGGCCGGGTCCACCGCGTCGGCGAAGTCGGCCCCGAGCAACGCAAAGGCTGATTCCGGTTGGAAGCTCATGAGGTGAGCGCACGGTGAAGCGCCGCAGCAGCAGCATCGCACTGGGCTTCGGCGCCGCGCGCCACCCGGGTGAGATTGAAGAAGCCGTGCGGCAAGCCTTTGGCGAGGCGATAATCGACCGCGACACCGGCGGCCAGCAACCGGTCGCGATAAGCCCGGCCTTCATCGAGCAGCGGATCGAGCTCGGCGGCGGCGATGTAGGCCGCCGGCAGACCCGCGAGATCGTCGGCGAAGAGGGGCGAGAGGCGCGGATCCATCGGATCGCAGTCGCCGCAATAAGCCTCGCGGATCCAGTCGAGCGCGCGCGCCGATAGCATGTGCCCTTGCAGCATTTTCGGCTTCACCTTGCGAGTCTCGGCGAGTTGCAGCAGCGGGTAGATCAGGAGCTGAAAATCGATCTTGTCGCGGCGCGCCTGGGCTACGCATGCGGCCAAGCCGCCACCGGCGGAATCGCCGGCTACGGCGAGCTTTCCGGGGGCTTCCGACGCGGCCCAGTCGAGCGCCGCAATGGCGTCTTCCCAGGCGGCCGGGAAAGGATGTTCCGGCGCCAACCGGTAATCGACGGCCAGGACGCGGCTGCGCGAACCGGCGCACAGGCGCTGGGCGACCCGGTGATGGCTTTCAAGATCGCCAAAAGCATAACCGCCGCCATGGTAGAAGACCGTCATGGCGTCGAGGGCGTCGTCTGGCGTGTACAGACGCGCCGGGATTTCGCCGGCCGGGCCCGGGACACTCAAATCATTGACGTCGGACACCGGCGGGGCGCTCGATTCCATTATCGGAACAAGCTTTCGGAATGCCGCACGTCCGGCCCGCCGGCTAGTGTCTGGCGCGAACGGATCGGCCAGGCCGGCGCGGTCAAGAATGTCGGACCAGTTGAAGGAGGTCGCCATGCCCCGCAGTTAAGCGGCAGTAATCAAAACCGCAATGGACACTAGTGAAGTGTCACATTCATGTCGCGTTCGAGGCGGCCGGCGAGCGCGTCCTCGACCACCGATTTCAGCGCGCGCCAGGCATCGGCCCGCTCGGCATCGCCGGCTTCTTCCATTTCACCGACCGCGAGATCGGCATAGCCCACCGCCTTGGCGCCGTGACGGTCGACGAGAAGAAAGGCGAGCGACAGCATGTCGGCGGGGGTGATGCGGGCAGAAGTAATCATGGGCAATCAGGCTCCGAAGCGGTTCTTCCCCAGTCAAAGCAAGCCGCACGCCAGTCCCGGAAATCGACTGAAACATGTAATTTCAATGACTTGCCTGATGGCGTTGCGCGCCGGCCCGGGCCAGCTTTGCCGTCAGGTCTTTTCTGCCGGGCGCTTTGATCCGGGCGCATAACCGCCGCCTGCAAGATAGGCCGCCTCTTCCGGTGTCGATTCCCGTCCCAGCGCCGCATTGCGATAAGGGAAGCGGCCGAAGCGGGCGATCACGTCGCGGTGCAGGCGGGCGTGATGCAAATTGTCATTACCTGGCGGCATTCTGTCGGCGAACAGTTCGATGGCGAGTTCCTGGTCGGCGGCGTTCTCGGAGTGCATGAAGGGCATGTAGATAAAGGCGCGGCGCGCCTCCGGCACGTCGCGGTCCAGTCCTTTGTCGATCATTTCGCGCGCAATATCGCGGGCCAGCGGGTCGAAGGTGAACGCCTTGCCGGAGCCCCGCCAGACATTTCGCGTGAACTGATCGAACAGGATAATCAGGGCCAGCCCGCCCTCGGCGGTCTCCAGCCAGGGATGGCGGCCGCCGTCCGTCCGGCGCGCCTCGACCTCAATGGCCTTGCCAAACCGGCGGCGGATCTGGGCGTCGAATTCCGGGGTCGAAATGAAATGCAGCTTCGGCTCGGTGTCCTCGAACCAGAAGCGGAGAATATCGGCAGGTGTGGTCATGGTTTTGGCTTAGGCGAAATTCGGCGTTGGCAAAAGTCAGCCGCCGGCGAACAGGGCGGATGAGGAGCGGGTCAGCGCGTCGATTACCTCGTCGCGTTCCAGGTCGAGCAGGACGGCCGGCGTTTGCTGCGGGTAGAGGACAAATTCAATGGCCGTGCTGACCGCCATCAGGACCATGGCGTCGGCGCGCCGGCGCTGTGCCGGGCTTGCACCCTCCGGATATACGAGGTCTGCCATGGTCCGATAAACGCTTTGCCGTGCCGGATTGGCGTTTTCCGGTACGATCCGGTTGTCGATCCGGCTGTTGAGATGCAGCGCCCGCACGAGGCCGCGATTGTCTTCGAACAGGCGGAAGATGTATTCGATCACCCTGCGGATACGCGTTTCCCGCGCCGGTGAATCGAAGGCCGGATCGGCCATCATGGCGCCAAACCATTTTTCGACGCGCTGGTTATAGGCTTCGTACAGAAGCGGCAGCAATGCCTCTTTCGCGGTAAACCGGCGATAGAAGGTGCCGACCGCCACGCCGGCCCGGCCCGTGATGTCCGCCACCGCGATGTCTTCAAAACTCTGATTTTCAAGCAGTTCGAGCGTCGCCTGGACGAGACGGGCTTGCATGTCGCGGCCACGCTTCTGGGTGGGCGCGATCACTCTGGGTGAATTCGGGTTGACTTGTGAATTCATATTCGCTTTATATCAATGCGAATTGATATTCACAAATAGCAAATGAAGGAGATTGAGATGTCCCGGTCCGCTTCCCCCTTCGATGGCCGCACCCTCCTCCTCGCCATCATTGCGATCATCGCTTTGATCGCCTGGCAAATCATCGGCGGAGGTCTGGCGGTCGCGCTACTGGGGGCCGGCGGCTTGTTGGCGGTTTACCTCTTCCTCAAAGGTGTATTTGCCGCTTTCATTGTCGGGCTTGCCGCCCTGTTCGGCCGGCTAAGGGCGGTCGGGCTGGCTGGTTCTGTCCGGCCAGGATCGATCATTTACGGCCTGCCGCTCATTGCGCTTTCCGCGCTGCTCGCCCTGCCCCTGCTGCAAGACGGCCTCACAATCCCTGTGAGCGCCGCGATCGGCTGGTCGCTGATGGCCTTGTTCGTGTCGATCGGCGAAGAAACCGTGTTCCGGGGCGTTCTCCATCGCGCCGTCGCGCCAATGGGCTATTGGGCGACCGCGGTTATCACCTCCGTCAGCTTCGGGGCGGTTCATCTGCTGGGGCTGTTCTCGGCCATGCCGCCGGAATTGATCTTTGTGCAAAGTCTGATGGCTGCCTGCATTGGTTTGGTGTTTTTCCTTGTGCGCCAGTCGGAAGGATCCCTGTGGACCGTTCTATTCCTTCACTGGCTGATCGATTCTTGCGCCTTCGTTGCCGGCGGCGGAATTACGGTGCCCGAGAATGTCACCGAAACCATGATCGGCATGTTGGCTGTCGCAGCGGTGATGCTGGGCTGGGCAATCCCGGCCATGATCATCCAGAAGCGGCGCGTCGATAAGAACGCGGCCGCGCCAGCCGATCCGGCAACTTCACCTGCCGTGGCCAACAGCGCGGCCTGATGGCGAATATCCGCGGCCCGGCCGGACTGGCGGGGAGGCCGGCTCGGCAATGTCCTCGTCCGCCATGGCCTGAAGTGTGGCTGAGGGCTGCGGGCCCTCCGGCAATACCCGTATCATTCCGGTCAGGACGCCCCTGCGCGCGGCGCGATGGCAACAAACCCATTTTAGCGTGTATGATGCGGCCTTTCACACGGAAAGGACGAATGCCATGACAAACCGGTATATCGAAATCGATACCGATGCCCAGCGCATGATCTCCGATGAAAGTCCGGACGAAGCCGAAGAGCGGAGTCTCGAGCCGACCGATACGACAATCATCGAGATGACCGTGCGGGCGCTCTGTGAATGCGTCATGCTGCAGAATATCGTGGTGACGCCGGATCACGACTATCGCGGGACGCGCGGCAATCTCACCATCACGCCGCAGTCACAGACCATTCCCGCTTTGGCCTTCAACGAAAAGAAAACCGTTCGATTCACCGTCAAGACGGAAAGATTACTGGCCGGCAGCTACAACAAGACTGTCGCATTGACCTATCAGGTGGTGCCGATCGTTGCCCAGGAGGACGGCACAATGGTGATCCAGGTCTCGCCAGACTAGTGCATCCGGGGGCGTTCCCGCCGCCTCGGCGATTGCGGGGTCCGATCGCAGACTGCGCCTAGCGGTCGTCCTCGCGGGTATGGTTGTCAGCGCTACGGCCAGGGTGGCGGCCCGCATCGAAGTCGTCGGCAAATTGATGATTCTTGTCGCGGTGACCGGCCTCGTCGGCGCGGACCGCGATCACCACCTCGCGCAAACGCGCATCCGCCGGCAACTCCCAGTAATCGATGGCGATCTGCGGCGCCGGCACGTTCTCCAACGTGCCCGCGTCGATCTCTTCGAGATAGCGTGTGTAGCTGGTGACAGCCTCCTCCTCGAAATAGCCGACGATGCGATGCGCCGTGCGCGGTGCGAACAGGTAGATGAAGAAGTAGACGTTATAGAAGATCGCCTGGACGATCATGATGAGGATCCGCTCGAACAGGCTGGGCTGCGCGATCTTGACGAAGGTCATGAGATGCATGCGTTCGTTCTCGGCCTCGTCGAGGAGGTCGCGGATCCAGCCCTGATCGTCACGCATCCGGCGGAGGGAGCTCAAATGCTGCAACAAGCCGCCTACCATGCCGGGCACAGCCGCAACGGTTTCCAGCACGACCGCGCGGTGGCCATAGCGCTTGCGGAAAAAGCGGTCGGCGACAAAGCGCAGTGCCTTGACGAAACCCAGCGCGATGCGGTCGCTCGGCCCTTTCGCCATGCGGTGATACTCGAAATCGATGTCCGGCTGGTGGGTATTCATCGCCTTCGCCTTTCCCGTCGCCCGATTGGCAACGCGTATCAGATATAAGCGTTCCCTGGCGATGCTGCGAAGCGACGAATTGACCGGGGTGCAAATCGTTTTTTGAGGCTGCGGGCGCGCTCTGGGGGCTCCACATCTTCCCGCTCCCTCTCTGTGGGGCTTGGGGTGGGGGCTTTTGAGCCTAGCGCAAACCTAATCACCCCACCCTGACGGCTGCGCCGTCTTCCCTCCCCTTGATGGGGAGGGGAAATCCCAAAGCCACGTTTACTTTGTCATCCCGGACCCTGGATATTGCGGAAAGGGTCCCGGGTTCGTGCGCATACGCGCCCCGGGATGACGAGGGTTTAGGGTTTTTCAGCTTCCGTCTTCCTCCGGTCCGCGCCAGCGCGGCCGGAGGATGACGGGTGTTTGAGTCCGATTGCTGGCGCCCCGAACCCGGCGGGGTTCGGCAAGGGCGACAGCCCGCGCGCAGCGTCAGCGAGAGCCATCAGGTCGACGAGGGTCACACCCGCCAACGCCCCAGCCTTGAGCACGTTTCATGTGAGCACGGCCCGCAACGCCAACGGCCGACACGAACGCCCGGGCCGCGCGCAACGGAAACAACCAAGGAGTCATATTCACCGACCAAATTCGGTCCCCCCGGACCGAATTTCCCGCCTTTGGCGGGCGTCGGTGAATGGTGCCCCTGGTCCGACTCGAACGGACACTCCCGAAGGAAACGGATTTTGAATCCGTCGCGTCTACCAATTCCGCCACAGGGGCCCTCGAAAGGGAGCCGGAAACTGCCTTTAACTGCAGCGTATTGCAATAGCGCGTTCCGCCTGCTGTTCAGCCGCGACCAACGGCTCTAAGAAATGCGAATGACCACCGATACTGCCTCGCCAGAATACGACCCGCCGGAAGGCCTTGTGGCCCGCCTTGTCCACATCGGCGAAGACGCGCCCGAGACCGGGCTGACGCTCGGCGAATTCATGGAGGCGCTGGGCGAACGCGCCTTCGGCGTCATCCTGTTCGCGCTCGCCATCCCGGTCTGCATCCCGTTTCTCTACGGCATTCCGCAAATCATTTCGCTGCCCATGTTTGCGCTGGCGGCACAGATGGCGGCCGGCCGGCATGAGCCCTGGCTGCCGCAGAAGTTCGCGGCCCGGCGTTTGTCGAAGGCCGGACTCGTGCGCATGGGCCGGATGGCCAAGCGCTGGTTCGGCTGGGTCGAGCGCATTGCACGCCCACGCCTGCTCTTCCTGTCCAGCCGGGCCGGAGAGCGGATCATCGGCGCCGTGTTCTGCCTGTTCTGCGTGTCGATCCTGACGCCGCTGCCGCTGACCAATTCCGCGCCGGGCATGGCCGTCGCCATCGCCGCGCTGGGGCTGATTTCGCGGGACGGCATTCTCGTGCTGCTCGGTGTGATCTGGGGTCTGATCTGGATCGCCATCCTCGTGGTCGGCGGTCCGGCCCTGATCTATGCCGTGATCGACTGGGTGCGCGGCGCGGTCGGCTAGATTGCGCGGTTGTGACCCCTGCGGCTGAATGCGCGCTTTTCCGCTGGCCAACCGCGCCCTAGTGTGACGATCATGAATATGATTGCGTCCCTTTTGACCGCGCCGCGCTGGCCGTTCGTTGCCGCGCTGGCCTCGGCCCTGATCCTCGGCGGGGCCTATTTCTTCCAGTATGTACTGGGCTATGACCCGTGCGCGCTGTGCTATGACCAGCGGCATATCCACCAGGCGGCCATCGGCGCCGGCCTGGTCGGCGGGCTCATTCCGATGCTGGTGCCCTCGCTGCGAAAGCATGCCATCTGGGTGTGCCTGCTGCTGGCCACGATCTTTCTCTATTCGGCCGGTTTCGCCTTTTGGCATGCCGGGATCGAATACGATTGGTGGGACGGGCCGGCGAGCTGCACCGCGGCCGGGCCGGTCAGTATTTCCACCGACGATCTCCTCGCCGTGCTCGATGGCGGCGGGCCCGTTGTGTTGTGCGACGAAGCCCCCTGGACCTTCCTCGGCATTTCGATGGCCGGCTATAACGCGCTGATGTCGGCTGGGCTGGCGGCGGTGTCGGCCTATGTGGGTATCAAGAGATAATGCGCCGCGCCCCTCGCCCCCGCCTGCCCGGAAAGGGCCTGTCCGAGGACCGTATCGCCGAGATGATCCGTGTCGATCATGCCGGTGAATACGGTGCCGTGGCGATCTATGAAGGCCAGCTGGCCGTGTTCGGCCGGATTCCGGCCAAGGCGCGGATCGCCAACCAGTTGCGGCACATGGCCGAGGACGAGCAATCGCATCTTGACGCTTTCGACGACTATATCCGGACCCGCGGCGTGCGGCCGACCGCGCTGATGCCGCTCTGGAAGCTCGCCGGGCGGACGCTGGGCGTCGCGACGGCGCTGATGGGTGAAAAAGCCGCCCATGCCTGCACGGAAGCGGTCGAGACGGTGATCGAGGGGCATTACACCGACCAGATCGCCGAGCTGGACGCCGCCGGCGAAGACGACCTTTCGACGCGTTTCACGCAGTTCCGCGACGAAGAAGTCGCGCACAAGGATATTGCCGTCGAAGAAGGCGCGAAGGATGCGTTCGGCTATCCGGTGTTGTCGAAAGTGATCGAGGCGGGCTGCCGCGCGGCGATCGCAGTGACCAGCAAAGTTTAGCGATTTTCAGCCGCATTGCCGAACCGCAAAACCGGTTCCCACTTTTGCTGGCAATGCTCTAGCGCTCCAGCTCGGCATCCCAGTAGAGGAAGTCCATCCAGCTGGCGTGCAGGTATTTCGGCGGGAAGCGCCGTCCCTGCGCCTGTAATTGGTGCATGTTGGGCCGGAAGGCGTGCGGATGCGGCATGCCCGCCTGGTTCGGCGTGCGCCCGCCCTTCTTGAGATTGCAGGGCGAACAGGCCGCGACGATGTTTTCCCAAGAAGTGCGCCCGCCTTTCGAGCGCGGGACGACATGATCGAAGGTCAGATCCTCGACCTTTTCCCAGCCGCAATATACGCAGGAGAAGCCGTCGCGCAGCCAGATATTGTACCGGGTGAAGGCCGGGGTCCGGTTCTGGGCGACATATTCGTGCAGAGCGACAACGGACGGTGCCGGCACCGCCATGGAGGGCGAGTGGATCAATTCCTCGTATGACGAGACGACGGTGACGCGTTCGAGGAAAACATTCTTGATCGCTTCCTGCCAGCTCCAGATCGAGAGCGGCCAGTAGGACAGAGGCTGGTAATCGGCGTTGAGAACGAGGCAGGGCCAGCCCGACGGCGCTTTATCGAGCACTAGCATGGCAGCCTCCCGTCTTCGAGGAGAGACCGGCCATGAGTTTATGCCTAACAGACGTCCTGAACACGCACCTCCCTGTCCGGAAAACCGGCGGGATTCCTCAGCGAATCGCGCCGAACTCCGTATTGGCAAATGTATACCGGCAAAAGCGTAACACGCCTATGACGCGGCTGTTAACGATTAAGCAGGGATTGGCGACGCGTAGGCGCCCGAGAGCGCCTTCTTTAAAAAGCGTCCGCCGATCTCAAGCCCGTCCGGCCCGATCCCGTGCGGAATGCCCGGCGAAATATGCCACTGGCAGGAGGCGCCCGCCTCGGCGAGACCTTCGGCGGCGTCGAACATCATGCCCAGCGGCAGGACGTCGTCGCGATCGCCATGAATGAGCTGGATCGCGGGCTTGCAGCGGATTTCGTCCTTCAGGGTGACACGGCTCGGCATGGCGCCGGAATAGCCCAGGATGGCGACCGGTCCCGGCGAACGGCGCAGGCCGACATGCAGGGACATCATCGTGCCCTGCGAAAAGCCGACGAGGGCCAGGTCCTGTTCGGTCAGCCGATAGCGCGTGAGTTCCTGGTCAATGAAGGCATTGAGCGCCGGCGCGGCGGACACAACACCGCGATTGGCCTCGTGCGGATCGAGCCGCGTGATCGGAAACCATTGGTAGCCGTTCGGCGCGCCCGGCACCGGTTCGGGCGCATTCGGCGCAACGAATTGCACATCCGGAAGGTCCTGCGCCCACTGTACGGCGAGGCCGATCAGGTCTTCGCCATTGGCGCCATAGCCGTGCACGAGCACGACCAGCTTGCGTGGAGGTTGGCCGTTGGCGGGCGGCTGGCGGGGACCGTCGATCATCATCGCGGCGGACTATAGGCGTGCACGCGGGGACTTGAAGAGACCAAGCGCAGAGGGGAAACACACAGCCATGCGCGAATTCGTCACCCGCTTCGCCCCCTCGCCCACCGGGCCTCTGCATCTCGGCCACGCGTTTTCCGCGCTGACGGCCTTCACGGCAGCGCGCGAGGCCGGCGGGCGGTTTCTCCTGCGCCTGGAAGATATCGACACGGCGCGCTGCAAGCCCGAATTCACCGAGGCCATCCTGGCAGACCTCGCCTGGCTGGGACTGGACTGGGAAGAGCCGGTGCGGCGCCAATCGGACCATTTTGGCGAGTATCACGCGGCGATTGACGCGCTCGCGGCGCGCGGCCTCGTCTATCGCTGTTTCAAGACGCGCAAGGAAGTCCTCGAGGATATCGCGCGGGCGCCCCATCTTCCGGGCGAGGGCCCGGACGGCGTCATTTATCCGGGACCCGTCGAACCGCCGTCGAAAGTCGAGGAAGACGCCCGTATTGCCGCCGGCGATGCGTTTGCCTGGCGGTTGTCGATGCGCGCGGTGGCCGATGCGATCGGCGATCCGTCGCGGCTGACCTTCACCGAAGAGGGCGCGGGACCCATGGGCGAAACCGGTGAGGTGAATATCAAGCCGGAGCTGATCGGAGACGTCATCATCGGGCGCAAGGATGTCGGCACCAGCTATCATCTGGCCGTGACGCTGGACGACGCTCTGCAGGGCGTCAGCCACGTGATCCGCGGCGAGGACCTGTTCTTTGCGACCTCGGTGCACCGCATTTTGCAAGCGCTGCTGGAGTTGCCGGTTCCGGTCTATCGCCATCACCGGCTTCTGACCGGCCCCGACGGCAAGCGTTTCGCCAAGCGCGACAAGGCCAAGACGCTGCAGGCCATCCGGACAAGCGGGACGAGCGCCCAAGACCTTCGGATGCAGCTCGGTTTCAATTGGTGATTTCCCTTTTCCGCCACCCGGTATAAGCGGCTTAGCGGGAGGGGGTATGAGCCACGCGTCCGAGAAATCCGTATTCGTCGGCCTGGTGGTGCTGACCGCCGGGGCCATCGCGATCGGCATGGCCGCGCCGTTGGTGAAACTGTCGGAGCTCGGCCCGCAAACGGTCGGCTTCTGGCGGATGGCTTTGGCGATCCCGTTCGCGCTCGCCTGGATGGCGTTCGACCGTGATCCGCCCGCGAAACCGGACATGCCCAGCGGCTGGACGAGATGGCTCTACCTGGCTTTGCCGGGCCTTCTTTTTGCCGGCGATCTCGCCTTCTGGCATGCCGGCATCAAAATCACGAGCGTCGCCAATGCGACCTTCCTCGCCAATTTGCAGCCGGTTTTTGTGGTGTTGGCGGCCTGGCTGATCTTCAAGGAACGGATCACGCGCCAATTCCTGCTGGCGGCAGGTCTGGCGGTTGCCGGCGCCGCGCTTTTGTCAGCGGGCAATCTGACGGTGGCGCCGGAGCGCTGGCCGGGCGATGCCCTGTCGATCGCCACAGCCGTCTGGTACGCGGCTTATATTCTCGCCGTCCGGCAGGCACGGCGCTTTGCCTCGACCGGAACCGTGATCTTCTTCACCGTCGCCGTCTCGGCGCCGATCCTCGGCCTCGTGGCATTGGCCTTCGGCGAAGCCCTATGGCCACCGAGCCTGACGGACTGGCTGATTCTGATCGGTCTTGCCCTCGGCGTGCAGATCATCGGCCAGGGCGGGGTCGCCTTCGGGCTCGGACGGGTGCCGGCGCCCGTCGCCTCGATCATCATCCTCATCCAGCCGGTCGTTGCCTCGATTGCGGGCTGGTGGATGTTCGGCGAGGCCTTCACGCCGATACACTATGCCGGCGCCGCGCTGGTGCTGGCAGGTGTTTACTGGGTGCAGCGCCGCTCGCGCACCGCCGCATCTCGCGGCTTGGCGAAACCGGTGCCGAAAGGCTAGAGACGAACCCATGCTCAAGGACACCGCCCCCAAAGACGTTTTCCTGCGCGATCTCTGGTATTTCGGGATTGTCGGCGACGAGATCAAACCCGGTGAAATGGTTCAGAAAGAGCGGCTCGGCGAGTTGATCCTGTTCGGCCGCACGCATGAGGGCGAAGCCTTCGCGATGACCGATATCTGCCCGCACCGGGCGATCCTTCTGTCCGGCGGACGCATGGTGAAGGGCGAAACGGGTACCGAGGTCCAATGCCCCTATCATGGCTGGCGCTTCCGGCCCGACGGGCAGTGCGCCTCCATTCCCTCGCTGACGGAAGACCAGTCGGCGGCGATGGATATCTCGAAGATCAGGGCGAAGACCTACCGGGTGCATGAAAGCTACGGGATTGTGTGGATCTGGTTCGGCTATGACGAGGCCGCCGAACCCTGCCTGCCACCGCCGACACTCGACATTCCCGAAGCGTCACGCGTGCGGATGCATGATGAGTGCGACTTCCATTGCGACATGGATGCCGCCGTCATTTCGCTGATGGATCCGGCGCACATCCCCTACATCCATAACCAGTCCTGGTGGCGCACGCCGGAGACGATGCACGAGAAGCAGAAGACGTTCGGGCCGATCGAGCGTGGCTTTTCGATGCTGCCGCACAAGCCGTCCTCGAACTCCTTCATCTACAAGCTGTTCGGCACCGACATCACGACGGAGATCCGGCTCGAACTGCCCGGCTTGCGGCCGGAATACATGAAGGCGGGCGACAAGCACGTCACCACGGTGACGATCGTCACGCCGGTCACGGTGGACAAGACGATCATCTCGATCATCCTCTACTGGAATCACCCGCTGGTATCGCTGGTGCCGAAATGGCTGATCCGGCGGGCGATCCGGGTTTTCATGAAGCAGGATTCCACGGCGGTGGACTCGCAAGCTATCGGCCTGTCTTACGACCCGCCGCAAATGTTCATCCATGATAGCGACATTCCGGCGAAATGGTATCTGGCGCTGCGCCGGAACTGGGAGAAGCACCGGCGCGAGGGCGATGCCTTCGTCAATCCGCTCAAAGAGAAGAAGACGCTGCGCTGGCGCAGCTAGGGTGCGACAAAGCGTGATTGGACGGCGGCGCAAGTACGCTCTACGTCTCGGCTCATGTTGATGCTTTTGAACATTCTGATCGTCCTGTCGATGATCGCCGTGCTCGGCACGCTGATCCTCGGCATGGTGAATATGGCGCGAGGGGGCGAGGGCTCCGGCGCGCGGTCGAACGTGCTGATGCGCTATCGCGTGGGCATCCAGTTTGTCGCCATCATCCTGATGGTGGTCGGCTTCATGATGCGCCAGTCGATGGCTGGCTAGCAATCCGGCAAATTGTCGAGATTGTTGGAAGTGTATCCATCAGCCACGGTACGCAGATATGCTTTGCCGCGATCCGGATGTACCGTCTCGATCAGCGTTTCGTGACCACACTCATCGACGTAATAGACGTAGTCTCCACTATCGATTTCCCTGACAGCACTCGCAACCGTTTTGGGACTCCATGCCGCACCGCTATTTCCAATATGGGTGATGTCTCCGTCACTGTCTTTGGAAGTGCAGCGTACTCGCCTCTTGATAGCCATTTTCAGCTCCGTTTGATTCTCCGTGAAAGAAACTACAGGATGTAGCTGTGTGATGGTTCTAGGGCTATTGCACCGGGAAAGTTTGAGAATTTTTCCCATCCGGGATCAATTCACGAACAATGAGGGAACAAACATGCCAACGGAATCCAACTTTGCGGATTTAAAGATTGCTACGCGGGAGCTGATTAGCCGGTGCAACGGAATTGAAAGCAGCGCGCTTGTCGATGGCTGTCGTGTTGGAAAATCGAATATATCGCGGTATCAATCAAAGGGTGATCGCGAAATTTTTATTCCAATCGACGTGTTGCTAGCCCTAGAACTTGATTGCGGCGACCCTGTGATCACGAAAACCCTAGCAAGATTGAATGGCTATGAAATGTTCCAGCTACCCGATGCGGTTGGTTCCCGCGGACCAATTCACAAGCAACTCTTGAAGGTGTTCAAGGAAAGTGGCGACGTTTTTACACAAGGCGCCAAAGCTTTGGAGGACGATAATCACGTTTCTCCAGTCGAAGCTCAAGCTCTTTTAAAAGAAACGAACGAAGCTCTTATCGCCTTTATTGCCCTTCAACGCCTTTTGCAGAAGAGAATTCAAGTTGGCATCCTAGAACAAACTGCAACTATTGCGTAACTAGGGATTCCAGCACGCCGCGGATGCGCGGCGCGACGCGATTAATCCGCCCGTCATTGACCCCGGCAACGGCGATACGCTGATCGTCCGGCCATATCGCCGCCTGGACAAACCACATCGTGTTAGACCCGGCATGACGCAGGGAGCCATCCTCCCCGACGCCCCAGCCCATGGCATAATCGGCGCCGTCAGGCGGTGTGAGCAGGGTTTGCCAGCTCTCTTCCGACAGATAATCGGACTCCTGGCCGCGCGCACCGGCGAGCACAAGACGCAGAAAAACGGCATAGTCCGGCATGGACATGTGCACGCGTCCGGCCGGGTTCATTGCGACCGGATTGTCTGCGCCCAGTCCGGTGCCGACCGGTTGCATCCGGCCCCAGCTTGACCGATGACCCTGAGGCTGCTCGCCCGTCGGCGGCCCGAAGCCGGCAGTCTGAAGACCGAGCTCGTCGAACAGCTCTTGACGGATCAGGACCTCCCAGCTTTCCCCGGCGGCTTCCTCCAGCATCAAAGACGCCGCAACATAGCCCGCATTGGAATAAAGAAACGTGCCGCGTTCGCCGGCCGGGCTGCGCAGGATTTCCCGCAGAAAGGTGCGCCGGTCCGAGCGCGGCACACGGTCGCCGCTGCCTGACAGGGCGATCATGGTGAGGCGTCCGGCGTTCGCGGCGATGCCGGAACGGTGCTGAAGCAGGTCGGCCAATGTGGCGGCCGCCAGATCGGGATGAATATCGTCGAAGCGCGCGCCGAGGCGTTCGCCCAGCGTGGTGTCCCAATCGATCAGGCCGCGTTCCACCAGGCGGGCCGCCAGCATGGCCGTCATCGCCTTGGTGTTGGACCCCAGATGCCAGGAATCGTTGAAGTCGATCTCGGCCTCTTGTGCCGAGGTGCGGTGACCGGATACCGACGTCATCTGGCGGTCGCCGGCAATCAGCATGACCACGGCGCCGGGTGACCCGTCGTCCACGAGACCGTCGGCCAGCGCCTGCACGTCCTGTCGTGCCAGCGCCGGCGCGGTCACGATCAAAAACAATGATAACAGCGCGCCGCGCATCAGACCTTCCCCAAGTATTCCCCTAACTTGCCACGCCATACTGCCTGCTCCAATTTGACGTTCAAGCGGAACGAGCGAGCGGCGAATCCCATGGTGCGGCTGACCAAGATTTACACGAAAACAGGTGACAAGGGGCGGACGCGCCTCGGTGACATGTCGGAAGTCGACAAGACCGATATCCGCGTCGAGGCTTATGGGACGGTCGATGAACTCAATGCCAGCCTGGGTGTGGCGCGCGCCGCCCTGCCCGGCTCTCCAATCGACGGGCTGCTGGCCCAGGTGCAGAACGCGCTGTTCGATCTGGGCGCAGACCTTTGCGTCCCCGATACCGGCGCAGATCCCGGCTTCGAGCCGCTGCGCATGACCGCGCAGCAGGTGGACGGGCTGGAATCGGCCATTGACGAGTGGAATGCGCGGCTGGACCCGCTCGACAGTTTCGTCTTGCCGGGCGGCTCGGAAGCCGCCGCGCGGCTGCATTTGGCGCGGACGATCTGCCGCCGGGCCGAACGGCGTACGGTGGCGCTGGCACAAGTGGATGAGCGGCTGAACCCAGATACCGTTCGCTATCTCAACCGGCTTTCGGACCTTTTGTTCGTGCTCGCCCGCATTGCAAACGATGAAGGCCGGGCGGATGTAAAGTGGGTTCCGGGGCGGGATCGCGATTAGTTCCGCATTGGAATTAAAACTGTTCGCCGCCGCAGCTTCACTTCCGCGCACGCCCCACTATGTCTTGGACGTGCGGCGAGCTGCCGCAGGTTGATACAGAAAGACAGGGAGCCCTCCCCATGAAATTCACGACCGCCACCGCAATTGCGGCGCTTGCCGCGGCCACCGCCTTCGCCGATCCAGTCGCCTACGAGTTCGACAAAACGCACACCGAAATCTCTGCCAGCTGGGACCATCTCGGCTTTTCCACCCAGTCCATCCAGTTCACCGATTATGACGGCACGCTGATGCTCGACTTCGACGACCCGTCGAACTCGACCGTGGACGTGACGTTCAACCTGATCGACGGCTTCTGGGTCGGCGGTCATCATGAGCGCTTTGTCGGCCATCTGAACTCGGCCGACCTGTTCAACACGGCCGAGTTTCCGACCGCGCGATTCGTCGCCACAGGCTTTGACACCGAAGACGGCGTTACCGGTACGATGACCGGCGATCTGACCTTGCTCGGCCAAACCCATGAAGTCGTGCTCGACGTGACGCTGAACCAGCGCGCGCCGCATCCGTTCGATGCCTCGGTGCTGGTGGCCGGTTTTGACGCGACCGGCGTTATTGAGCGCTCGCAATGGGGTCTGGGCTATGCCTCGCCGAACGTGTCGGAAGAAGTGACGATCTCGATCTCGACGGAGTTGCGGACGCCCAATCCCGACACCGAATAGCTGACGTTAACGTCAGTTTTTGCAAAGGCCGGTCCGTTAGGCCGGCCTTTGTGCATGCGGCATTGTGCAGTGCCGCAGACACGTTGACTTCCACGGTGTGCGATTGCAGTTTCGCGCCCTATTTCTTGACCAAGGATTGATGCGGGCGGCTGTCGGCCCGCGCAGACCGGGGAAGCTCCATGAAGATACTCGTGCCCGTCAAACGGGTGGTCGACTACAATGTGAAGGTCCGGGTGAAACCCGATCAGAGCGGCGTCGACCTCGCCAATGTGAAAATGTCGATGAATCCCTTCTGCGAGATCGCGGTGGAAGAAGCCGTGCGCATGAAGGAGAAGGGCGGCGTCGACGAGATCGTCGTGGTCTCCATCGGCCCTGCCCAGGCGCAGGAGACCATCCGCACGGCGCTGGCCATGGGCGCCGACCGCGGCATCCTTATTCAGACCGACGAGGCGGTCGAACCGCTGGCCGTCGCCAAGCTGCTGGCCAAGGTGGCCGAAGAGGAAAGCCCGCAACTCGTCATTCTCGGCAAGCAGGCGATCGACGACGATTCGAACCAGACCGGCCAGATGCTAGGCGCGCTGCTCGACTGGCCGCAGGCGACCTTCGCCTCGGAAGTCGCCGTGGCGAACGATCAGGCGAATGTCACCCGCGAAATCGATGGCGGGCTGCAGACCATTGCGGTCGAGCTGCCGGCGATCATCACAACGGATCTGCGCCTCAACGAGCCGCGCTATGCCTCGCTGCCGAACATCATGAAGGCGAAGCGCAAGCCGATCGACACCAAGTCGCCGGACGATTACGGCGTCGACATTTCGCCGCGCCTGTCCGTGCTGAAGGTTACCGAACCGCCGAAGCGCGAAGCCGGTATCAAGGTCGAGAGCATCGCCGAGCTGGTCGACAAGCTGAAGAACAAGGAAGGGGTGATCTAGATGAGCATCCTACTCGTTGCCGAACACGACAATTCCGCGCTCAACGATGCCACCCGCGCTGCCGTCACAGCGGCCCAGGCGATCGGCGGGGCCATCCATGTCCTGGTCGCTGGATCCGGCGCCGGCGAGGTGGCGAAAGCGGCCTCCGCACTGAACGGTGTCGACAAGGTGCTGCACGCCGATGCGGACGTTTTTAAGAAGCCGACCGCGGAAGCGCTGGAAGGCCTGATCCTGCCGATGATGGACGGGTATGACGTGCTGATGGCCGTCGCCTCCACCACCGGCAAGAATTTCGCGCCGCGGATCGCCGCCAAGCTGGATGTGATGCAGATCTCGGAAATCGTCTCGGTGGAAAGCGCCGATACCTTCGTGCGGCCGATCTATGCCGGCAATGCGATGATGACGGTGAAGTCCACCGATGCGAAAAAGGTGATTACCGTGCGTCCCACCACCTTCGAGAAGGTCGGCGATGGCGGTTCGGCCAGTGTCGAGACGGTCGATGCGCCGTCCGGCCCGTTCAAGTCGGAATTTGTCTCCGAGGAGTTGTCCAAGTCGGACCGTCCGGAGCTGACGGCCGCCAAGATCGTCATTTCCGGCGGCCGCGGCATGCAGTCGGGCGACAATTTCGTGCTGCTCGACAAGATCGCCGACAAGCTCAATGCGGCGGTCGGGGCGTCGCGCGCGGCGGTCGATGCGGGCTATGTGCCCAATGACTACCAGGTCGGCCAGACCGGCAAGGTGGTGGCGCCTGAGCTTTACATCGCGGTCGGCATTTCCGGCGCGATCCAGCACCTGGCGGGCATGAAGGATTCGAAGATCATCGTGGCCATCAACAAGGACGAGGAGGCACCGATCTTTTCGGTCGCCGATTACGGCCTTGTCGCCGACCTGTTCAAGGCCCTTCCGGAACTGGAAGCCGAGCTGACCAAGGCCGGTCTCTAGCCCGACCGTCAAGGTCATGAGTATCGAGCCCCGGCGTTGCGGCGCCGGGGCTTTCTTTACTCTGCGCGGTTGATAAACGCGTCCTCGACCGGGATGGGCGGTCCGTTGCGCCAGGCGATGGAGGCGATCTTCCATTCGCCCTCGACCCGCATCAGCACAATGGTGTTGACCCCCGTCAGGAAAAGCTCGTCGCGGTCGGCGCGGGTGGCTTCATAGGCTGTCAGCACGGTGGCCATTCCGCCATAGCGGTACACCGCCCGTCCGGTTTCGCTTTCGGTGAAGCCGATTTCGGACAATACCGGTCCATTGCTCTCGATATACTCTTCGGGCGTGATAATGCGCGCAGATCCGGTGCCGGCTTCGCCCGGCGAAGCCACCGACATGGTCGCGCCCGGCAAATAGAGCGAGCGGAACCGGTCCCAGTCGCGGGCTTCACCGACGCCGCCGGAAATCACCGCGTAGAGATCGTCGATCACGGCATCGATCGCCGCGTCATCGTCGGCATGAGCGGGCACCGCCAAGGCAATCGCCGCCATCAGTGCCGTCAGGTAAGCCCTCATGAACAGTCTCCCCCGGAGAAGGACTATTCTCCGCGCGGACCCATCTCTCACGTTAATTCGACGTCATGTCTTGCTTGTGTTCGCGCTGCGGAACCGACGGTCACACTCCGGTCCGTCAACCCATGCGGATGGCCGCCTCGATGAGCGCGTGAGCGTCTTCGGAATTCCATTCCGCGTCGCGGGCCATGCGCCCCATTTCCACGCCGCGGCGATTGTAGACGATCGAGATCGGCAGGCCGCGCGCGCCGACAGACGTCGGGCCGGCGAAGGAATTGTCGTGGTAGATCGGCAGGTTGCGCAGGCCGGTCTCCTCGAAGAAGGCTTCGGCCTCTTCAATCCGGCGGTCCGCGCTGATGGTGACGACCTGGAAGTCCTCGCCGCCATATAGCGCCTGCAATTCATCAAGCGCGGGCATTTCGACGATGCAGGGCGCGCACCAGGTGGCCCAGTAATTCACCAGAATGACCTGGCCTTCAAAGTCCGCGAGCGTGCGCTCGGTACCTGCCGGATCGATGAAGGCATGCGCCGGCCGCGGCGGCGCATTTTCCAGCGTCTGGAAGGCCGACATCTCGCCACGGGCGTAACTCGCAAGGCCGGACGGTGCCGGTCCCTGCATGCCGGAAAACAGCACAAAGGCGATTGCGGCGACCAAAATGACCGTGCAAGTGATAATGCCGAACTTGATATGCGATGGCTGCATCGCTGAACCCTTTCACGAACGGACCCGGCCATGACGGACGGAAACAACACCAATGCGCTCTGGGGCGGCCGCTTTTCCGGCTCCCCGTCGGAGATCATGGAAACCATCAATGCCTCGATCGGAATCGATCAGCGCATGGCGCTGGAAGACATAGCCGGTTCCCTGGCCCACGCCCAAATGTTGGCCGCAACGGGCATCATTTCAAGCGAGGATGGCGCAGCAATCGCGCGCGGCTTGCAGGAAATCCGCAGTGAGGTCGAGCGCGGCGAAGCGAAATGGTCGGCCGCTCTGGAAGACATTCACATGAATATCGAGGTGCGGCTGCGCGAACTCGTTGGCGATGCCGCCGGACGGCTGCACACGGCGCGCTCCCGCAATGACCAGGTGGCGACGGATTTCCGGCTCTGGCTGCGGACCGCCTGCGACCGGATCGACGCGCATCTGACCGCCTATCAGGCCGCACTTGTCGGCCAGGCACAGGCGCATGCCGAAACGGTTATGCCCGGTTTCACGCATCTTCAGACCGCACAGCCGGTAAGTCTCGGACACCATCTCCTGTGCTGGGTCGAGGCCGCGGAACGCGATCGCGGCCGCTTTGCCGATGCACGGCGGCGTCTGAACGAAAGCCCGCTCGGATGTGCCGCACTGGCCGGGACGGCGTTTCCGATCGACCGGGAGCAGACGGCTGAAGCGCTGGGCTTCGACCGGCCGATGGCGAATTCGCTGGACGGGGTAGCAACGCGCGATTTTGCCCTGGAAGTCCTGGCCGCGGCGGCGATCTGCGCGACCAACCTGTCGCGCTTTGCCGAAGAGATCGTGTTGTGGACGTCGAAACGGTTCGATTTTGCTACCCTGTCGGATGCCTGGTCGACCGGCTCGTCGATCATGCCGCAAAAGCGCAATCCGGATGCGGCCGAGCTGGTGCGTGCCAAGCCGGGGCGCATCGCCGGCGCGCTGCAGACGCTGATCATCGTCGTCAAAGGCCTGCCATTGGCGTATTCAAAGGATTTGCAGGAGGACAAGGCGCCGGTCTTTCAGGCCCTCGATGATCTCGAGCTGGCGCTCGCGGCAATGGCGGGCATGGCAGGCGATCTGTCGTTCAATACGCAGGCGATGGAGGCGGCGGCCGGTGAAGCCTATTCGGACGCGACCGATCTGGCCGACTTTGTGGTGCGCGAGCTCGGCAAGCCGTTCCGCGACGCTCACCATATTGCCGGCAGCCTGGTGAAGCGGGCGGAATCGCGCGGCGTGCCGCTCTCCGGCCTGTCGCTGGAGGACATGCAATCCGTCGAGCCCGGTCTGACGGAGGATGTGTTTTCCGTGCTTTCCGCCCGCGCGTCGATGGAAAGCCGGACCAGCTATGGCGGAACCGCGCCGGTGCGCGTAAAAGAACAAGCCGAGCGATGGTCCGCGCGGCTCAAGGAAAGGCAGGATCGATGAAGAAGCTGGTCACATTGATAATCATCATCGGCGGCCTCACTGTCGCGGGCTGCGGATTGCGCGGTGATCTTGAGCGTCCGCCGCCGATCTGGGGCGGCCCGGATCAGCCGAGCGATTCCGACTAGGTCACCAAGTTGTAATGCAGGTCCGGCTATGCCTTGCAGCCGGACATGATAGCCTTGTGCACATGAAGCTTTGGCCTCTGATACAGGCGCGCCTCGCGCTTTACTGGGAGACGCTGGCCCCGGTCTTGTGGCCGGGCGTCCTGCTGATCGGCCTGTATGCCGCCGTATCTGTGTTCGGCCTGTGGGACCGGCTGGGCGATCCTTGGCGCGCCATGACCTATGCCGGCGTGGTCGGTGCCGCGCTGTGGATCGGCTGGCGCCGCTGGCGCGCCATTGAATGGCCTGACACGGAGGACGCGGCGCGGCGTGTTGAACAGGATTCCGGTATTTCGGCCCGGCCGCACGAGGCGTTGGCCGACCGCCCCGCGAAACCGACACCCGAAGACGAAGCCGTCTGGGCGGCGCACCAGCAGCGCATGGCGGAAAGATTGCGCGGCGCATTCGCGCGGCGACCGCAGGCAGCCTGGGCGCGTGTCGACAGCTGGGGCCTGCGCGGTGCAGTTCTGGTCTTGATCATCACCGGATGGATCACCGCCGGAAATCTCGCGGGAGGCCGGCTGGCCGAGAGTTTCGGCCTGGCACCGGTCTATCGCGGCGTTGAAACGGCCCAGATCGATATCTGGCTCAATCCGCCTGCCTATACCGGGCTCGCGCCCATTTTCTTCCAGGAAGGGCAGACCGACGCCCGCGCGCCGGCCGGTTCCGAACTGGTGGTGCGCACGGCGGGCGTCCGCCGCGCGCCCAGCCTGCGCAATGGCCGGATACGCGCTGAAAACCGGGCGATCGGTGACGGGGTCTGGCAAAGCCATCTCGTGATCAGGGACACGGCGACGGTGACATTGCGGGCCGCGCGCGAACGCGCCGCCTATCGCATCGAAGCCATCCCCGACACAGCGCCGGTTGTCCGCATTGTGGCCAGCCCGGAAGCGAATGTGGATGGCGAGCTCACGCTCGAATTCACTGTCGAGGACGATTACGGCGCGAACGATTTCCTGGTCGAGTTCCGGCCGGAAGGCGAAGGCGACGCGGAATGGTCGGTGATTGGAGTCGAGCCCACGGATTTCACCCGGAGCGATGACGGCTTTGTGGCCACCGTCTCGACCGCCCAGCATGCGCTGGCGGGGTCGCGCGTCGATCTGCGGATCGCCGCAGAGGATGGCGGCGGTAATACCGGCCGGTCACCGACGATCGCCCTGACATTGCCGGCGCGAGTGTTTCTCGATCCGCTGGCGCGCGCGGTCTCGGAACAGCGTCGCATCGTGATCGCCTCACCGCGCGAATATGTGCCGCTACCGGCGCGGCCGTCTCTGGACATGCAAGGCGTGCAAGCCCTGCCGCCACTCCGGGGCGAGGAACCCGACCGTCGGATTGAGCGGGCTCCGGATGCGCTGCAATCGGTGGCGCGGGCGCTCGATGCGCTGACCGATGCGCCGGCCTACTATTTTGAAGACCGGATGGTGTTCCTGGGATTGCGGCACGAGTTGCACCGGCTCCGCCGCGCCCGCTCATTCGAGGAAATCGGGCCGATCGAGGACAATCTCTGGCAGATCGCATTGCGTGCCGAGCTGGGCTCTCTGGCCGATGCGGAACGCGCCTTGCGCGCCGCTGAACGCGCGCTGATGGAGGCATTGGCGCGCGGTGCCGATGAAACGGAGCTGGCGCCGCTTTTCGATGCTTATCAGCAGGCGATGGAGAATTATCTGGCCGCCCTGGCTCGCGAAGCCGCCGAGGAAGGCCGGGTGGCCGAAGGACAGGGCGGTGGTAACCAGCTCGATACCCAGGGTTTGCAGGAATTGCTCGAAGCGTTGCGCGATGCGGCCGAGCTCGGCGATACGGCCAATGCCCGCGAAGCGCTGCAATCGCTGGGAGAATTGCTGCGCAATCTCGAGCTGACCCTGCAACGAGGCCAGGGCGATAGCGAGGGGTCCGACGAAATCAGCGAAGCCATGCGCGACGCGCTGGAAGAGCTCGGCGACTTGATTGGCGAGCAGCGCCAGCTGCAGGACGAGACTTTCGAGCAGGCCGAAGGCGGACAACAGGGCCAGAGCCAGGCTCAACCAGGACAACCTGGCCAGCCGGACGGGGAATCCGGTTCGCAAATGGGCCAAAGTCCCAATCAGAACTCGCAGCCGGGCGCGAATACGCCGGGCGCACAGGCGCTCGCCGATGCGCAGGGCGATCTGGCGCAGCGGCTGGGCGCGCTGGCTCAAGCGCTGCCGGGCGAAAGCGGTGAAAGTTTCGGTGATGCGGCGGAAGCCATGCGGCGTGCAGAAGAGGCGCTGGAACGGGGCGATGCGGAGGGCGCGGTCGGCGAACAGGATCAGGCGCTGCAATCCCTGCGCGACGGCGCGGAACGGCTGGCGCAAGACCTGCTGGAACGCGTACAGGATACGCAGCAAGCCGGTAATCAGGGGGAAACCGATCCGCTGGGACGCCCACGGGATTCCGGCGGTTTCTCGGATGGTGCCGGCGTCGAGATTCCCGATGAGGCCGAACGCTTGCGGGCCCGCGAAATTCTGGAAGAGCTGCGCGAACGGGCGGCCGAACAGGGGCTCGACCAGGACGAGCTCGACTATATCGAGCGTTTGCTGGACCGGTTCGGCTCCTAGGGTCTAATGACCGCCGCCGGACGCGGCCGACACCTCGGCATGCTGTGTTTCGGCACCGTCATCCGCGGTGCCGGCATCGCCCGCCATAACGCCCGCGAGCGTGATCTCGACTTCGGCGGCCGCCGGCGGCGGATCGGATACGACGGATGTAAAGGTCCGGCGCTCTCCCGGGGCCAGTGGCTCTCCCTCCACGACGACCGTCCATTCCAGTACCGGCGCACCCGCTTCGGACAGCAGCCGCGCCTGAAGCGGCGGCGCCGCCCGTATCTGACGGTCGATATTGCGAATTTCGCCGGTCAGCCGCACGGTGGGAATACCATGTTCTTCACCGCGTTCGATCTCCAGCATGCCGATGGCCATGCCATAGGCATTGGCCTCCAGGCCGACTGCCGCATAAGCGCTGGACGACTGTGGCCAGACGCTGACGATATCCGCGCGGAACAACACGCCGACCAGCAAGGCGCCCGCGACTGCAACGCCGACGCCGCCCCAGGCACCGGCGGCGGCTTTGCGGATCTGCTGCTGACGGCGTTGTTCGGCGCGCTCGCGGAAGGCGCGATGCGGCGCTTTCGGCGTTGCCGGCTCAATCTCGGGCTCGGGCGCGGTTTCAGCCTTTGGCGGAATCGGATCGATCGGCTCCAGCACCGGCTCGTCTTCATTGCGAGCCGTCCAGATATGCCCGCACGCGGCACACTTCACCCGGCGCCCATTGATGCCAATGGCCGACGGATTGGCGCGATAACGCGTTTCACAACTCGGACAGCTCAGTATCATGCGAGTCCGATTCACCGCTTGATGCAGCCTCGGCTGCGGGAAATACTTTGACAGAAACTGGCGCGAACCCCTTTCCACAAAGTGAATCCGAGGTGATTGTCCGCTTCGAGACTGTCGGCATGCGCTACGGGCGGGGGCCGGAAATCCTGAAGGATGTCTCATTCGCGCTCGATCGCGGCAGTTTTACCTTCCTGACCGGACCGTCGGGCGCCGGAAAAACCTCGCTGCTCCGCCTGATATACATGGCCCATAAGGCATCGCGCGGTGTGGTCGAACATTTCGGCCACGATACCGCCGCCTTGCGCCGCAAGGACCTGCCGGATCTGCGGCGGCGGATCGGTGTTGTGTTCCAGGAATTCCGCATGCTCGATCATTTGAGCGTGTTCGAGAATGTCGCCCTGCCCCTGCGGGTCGCTGGACAGAAGCGGTCGAGTTACGCCGAGGACGTGGCCGAACTGATTAGCTGGGTCGGGCTCGCGCATCACATGGACTCGCGCCCCGCCACACTGTCCGGGGGCGAACAGCAGCGCGTGGCGATCGCCCGGGCCGTCGTCAACCAGCCGGAATTGCTGATCGCGGACGAGCCGACCGGCAATGTCGATCCCGACATGGCGCGGCGGTTGCTAAGGCTGTTCATCGAGCTCAACCGGCTCGGCACGACCGTGCTGATCGCAACGCACGATTTAACGCTGGTACGGGCGCTCGATGCGCCCGTGATGTCGCTCGCCGACGGCCGGCTGACCTATCGGGAGCGCGCAGCGTGACCGGCGAGACCTCCGCCATTCCCGCGCCGCCCGCCGGGCGCAATCCGGCGCTGCTGCCGCCGGATTCGGGCCGTGACCGTCCCTTGTTCGCGGTGGCGGCCATTCTGGTTTTCCTGGCCTGTCTCGCCGCGCTGGGCGCGCGCGGCGCCTGGACGTCCAGCGAACGCTGGATGGCCGACCTTGAAGGCTCCCTGACAGTCCAGATCCGTCCGGCCGAAGGCCGCGATGCCGCAAGCGATGCCAGCCGGGCCGCCGACTTGATCGCGGATCTGCCCGGCGTGGCGTCGGCGACGGCCCGTGACCGGGCCGCGTCGGAGGCGCTGCTTGAACCCTGGTTCGGTTCCGGCGGATTGCCGGCAGACCTTCCGGTCCCCCTATTGATTGATGTGCAGCTTGCCGATCCCGCCGTCTTGCCCGCCGAGGATATTGCGGATGCGCTGGCCGAAGCCGGCATCGCGGCCGACATCGACGATCACGGCCGCTGGAGCGATGCGGTGGCGCGTGCCGGCCAGCTGGCCCGCCTGCTGGCGATCGGGCTGCTGGTGCTGATCCTCGGCGCGGCGGCGGCCGTCATTGCCTTTGCAGCGCGGGCGTCACTGGCGGCGCGGCAGGATGTTGCCGACGCGCTGCATATTGTCGGTGCGACAGACGGCTATATCGCCGGTCTTTTTCAGCGGCGTTTTTTCGGCTTGGGCGTGAAAGCCGGTCTGGCCGGCGCGGTGTTTGCTGCCCTGATTGCGATTCTGGTTGCGGTCGGCGGACGTCACGCCGATACGCTCTATTTCCTGCCGGGACTGATTTTTGCTCCTTTCGATATCGCAGCGCTGGTTTCAGCGCCGGTTCTCGCGGGAGGTGTTGCGGCACTGTCGGCGCGGCTGGCGGTCACAGAGGAATTGCGCAAGCGTTGGTGAACAAGAAGGGACGATACCGCCATGACGCGTAAGCGTGTGGACAGTGGAAGCTGGTTTTCCGGCCTCGCCTTCCTGATCGTGTTTGGCGTTCTGGCCGGGTTTGCCGGCTATGCCGGACATGTTTCAGCGCTTGATCCGCCGGCTGAACTCGAGGCGGACGGGATTATCGTGCTGACCGGCGGCGAAGGCCGGTTGCAGCGCGCGGTCGCGCTGCTGGAAGACGGTGCCGGCCGGCGGCTCCTTGTATCCGGCGTCAATCCCGCGGTGACGGCCAACGAGTTGCGCAACAGTGCGGACATCGATGCCGACCTGTTTTCCTGCTGTATCGATCTGGGCCGCGAGGCGACCGACACGGTCGGCAATGCGCGCGAAGCGCTGGAATGGGCCGACACGCACGGCTTCGACCGCATCATCATCGTGACGTCGGATTATCACATCCCCCGCTCCATCCTCGAATTGCGCGCCTTGATGCCGGAACGCACATTGATTGCATTTCCGGTGGCGTCTCCGCGGCCCTGGGAAAACGCCACGGCCGCACGGCGCTGGGTCCTTGAATATCTCAAATTCGCCGCGGTCTTCCTGCGGGAGCTGGCCCGCGGCGCCTTTGCAGGAGCACCGGAATGAAATCTGTCGGCCTGCTCACCATCGTGAGGTCCCTGCTGTTCGTGCTTTGGATGTATGGGTCGATGGTGATCGTCGGGATCGCCGTTATCTGGTTTCTGGTGATGCCGCGCAGCTGGTCGCGGGCGGCCTTCCGCTTCTGGCTGGCGCTGGTATTTGGCGGGCTGAAAGTGATCTGCGGCCAGAGCTATGAAGTGCGCGGCCGGGAGAATCTGCCCGAAGGCGGCGCGCTGATCGCCTCACGCCATGAGAGCATGCTGGAAACCCAGGCGTTCTGGCAGATCCTCGACGATCCGGCGATCATCCTGAAAAAGGAGCTCGCCTGGCTGCCCTTTTTCGGATGGTTCGCGATCAAGCTCGGTAATATCGTGGTGGATCGTGGAGCGGCCGCCAAAGCGATGCGCAAAATGCTGCGGGATGCGCGCAGCCGCGCAGAGGACGGACGGCAAATCCTGATCTTTCCGGAAGGCACGCGTATGGAGCCCGGTCAATTCACCGAGCTGAAGCCTGGCGTTGCCGGGCTCTACAGCGCCATGAATGTGCCTTGCGTGCCTGTGGCACTGGATACAGGCGACTATTGGGCCGGGCGCGGGATCGTGCGGCGCCCGGGCCGGGCCGTGATCCAGTTTCTGGAACCGATCGCGCCAGGATTGTCACGCGACGTCTTCATGGAAACGCTACAATCGCGTATTGAACACGGCACGCGCGAATTGCGCGCCAACCGGCTCTAGCGCCGACCAATCAGGAAGTCCCATGCCCAAGCGTTTCACGTTTCCCGTTCTGGCCATCGTGGTCGCATTACTGATCTATACCGCTTACTGGTTCTATGCGCGGGGCCAAATCGTGGAGTATGTCGAGGCGTGGGAGGCCGAGCAGCGGGCCGCCGGCTTCCAGATCGAACACAGTGAATTGCGCATTGGCGGATTTCCTTACCGGTTCTCGGTCACCACGGACTCGCTCGTGGTCCGCGCGCCGGAAAGCGAGGGCGGGTGGCGCCTGGCGCTCGACCGGTTCGAGGCCAACGCCCTGCCTTATGATTTCGAGCACTGGATCGTGTCGTTGGGCGACCGGCTGGAGCTTTCCGCCGATGGCGACGGTCTGGCATTCGCCGCCGATCAGGCGCGGTTCAGTTTTTCGGGTGAAGGCGGTGTGACCCAGCGCATCGGCGCCAGTGTCGAAGCGCTCGCGATCTCCGGGATCGGCAATACGGTTCCAGCCGTGCAATCTGCTGCCGAGATGCGATTGAGCGCCGCGACCAGCGAAACCGGCGAGCTGGCCGTTCAGCTTCAGCTTGACGATGTCATCCTGGATCCCGGCGAGATCGATCCGATTCTGGCGCGGTCTTTTGGCGACCGGATCGCACTCCTCCAGGCCGCCTTCACCGTGTCGCAATGGCCGACGCTGGCCAATTCCGCGGATTTGTCGATCTGGTCAGAAGCGTCCGGCGAATACACGCTGCGCGCCTTTCATATCGATTGGGGCCGGCTCGACATGGAAGCCGAGGGTCAGATCGCGCTCGATGCGCAATTGCGGCCGACCGGACGGATCAGTCTGAGCCTGCTTGATCCGGAGGCGATCGTCGATGCCATGATCGAGACCGGCGCGATCTCGCAGGAAAATGCCGGCGCGATGCGCCTCGTCGCCCAATCAGCGCCGCGCTCCGAGGACGGCACGGCGATCCCGCTGTCATTCCGCAATGGCGGTGTGTATTTCGGCCCGGTCCGGCTGGGCGATACGGGCCCGATCCTGTTCTAGCGCATGAACTCGGCGAGCGCGTCCGCGATCTTTCGGTTGTCGTCGTCGAGCCCGATGGTGATCCGCAAGGCGTTCGGCAGACCGTAGGCGGCGACCGGCCGCACGATCAGGCCGCGCTTCGTCAGGAAGGCGTCCGCGTCGGCGGCTGTCTTGCCTTCGGTCTCCGGGAAATGCACGAGCACGAAATTGCCGACGCTTGGGGTGACGTCCAGGCCCAGCCCGCACAGTTGTTGGCGCATGAAGGCCAGTCCCCGACGGTTATGCTCAGCCGAGCGGCGCTGGAAATCTGTATCGTTGATGGCCGCGATGCCCGCCTCGATAGCCGGCAGGTTCACATTGAACGGCCCGCGGACACGATTGAGCACATCGATGATTGACTTGTCGGCATAAGCCCAACCCAATCGCAATGCGGCGAGGCCGTGGATTTTCGAGAAGGTGCGCGTCACCACGACATTGTCGTATTCGCGCGCCAGATCGAAGGCGGTCTCATAATCCGGCTCGTCGACATATTCGGCATAGGCCTCATCGACCACCAGCAAAGTCGTTTCCGGCAGCGCTTCGCGCAGGCGGCGGATTTCCGCGTGGGAGACATAGGTGCCGGTCGGATTGTTGGGATTGGCAATGAAAACGATCCGCGCATCGTCGCCTGCGGTTTCGATCACGGCATCGATATTGGTGGTGTAGTCCGTCTCCGGCGCGCTAAGTAGCTTGGCTCCCGACTGCATCGCGACCAGCCGGTAAACGAGGAAGCCGTATTGCGATTGCACGACCTTGTCGCCCGGCGCGAGATAGGCGCGGCCGAGCAGTTGCAGCAACTCATCCGAACCGGTGCCGCAGACGATGCGGTCGGCGTCGAGCCCATTGGCAGCGGCAATGGCCGCGCGCAGCCGTGTCGCACCGCCATCGGGATAGAGGTTGAGCTTTTTCGACGAGGCTTCGAAGGCCGAACGGGCGGCCGGCGAACAGCCCATCGGATTTTCGTTGGACGAGAGTTTCACCGGGTTGGCGATTCCGGGAGCATCTGCGGCACCGGGTTTGTAGGGTTTGATATCCAGAATGCCGGGGCGCGGTTGCAGCGTCATGTCATCGTTCCTCTCGCCGGGTTTGGCGAGGAGATAGCGCGGGGGCGGGGGCCCCTTCAAGCCCAGGAAGCCGCACGCGCACCGGCCGCACGCGGCGCGGCGTGAGCGCTCCGGTATTCTTGACCGCTTCGGTGAGGATCAGGCCACCAAAGCGTGGCGCAATTTTCTCACCGAGACGCTCCCAGCCGAGCGCGCGGTCGCCCTTGCATGCCCATTTCCAGGGTGGTGCGAACAGAGCGCGCGACCAGGCGGTCGGCGTAAAGGCGGCGTCCGTCAGCAATCGCGTAAGCTGACCGCGGGAGAATGGGCGGCCATGCCCGAACGGTGTTGATTCGACCCGCGCCCAGAGGCCGGCACGGTTGGGTGCGATCAGTGCCACACGGCCTTGTGGAGCGGTGATCCGCCATAGCTCGCGCAACAGATGGGCCGGGGCGTGCGATTCTTCGAGCGCGTGAACCAGCAGCACGCGATCGAACATCGCATCGCGGAAGGGCAGCTGGGTTTCTTCGCCCAGCGTGGTGCAGGACGGCCCCTCGCCCGGCCACCGGACCGCGCCCTGCTCGGCGGGCATGAAGGCGAGCCGCCGGCGTGCCGGCTGTCCCCATCCCTGCAACAAGGGCGGACCATAGCCGATGGCCAGGACATCCAGGCCGTCGAGACTGGGCCAAAGGGCCTGAAGACGGCGGGCGATCATGGCGCTGGCGGCGCGGCCCTGGTCGGTCTGATAGAATTGATCGATCTGAAGCGCGTCTGTGCGCATCGGGCGGTTTCCAATCGGGTTGCGGACATGCCAGTCTGGCCGCTCTAGGCTAACAGCCCGTTGGAACAAGGAAACGGTTTTGATGCGTCCACTCGAAATCCGGCAGTTTCCCTGCCTGTCGGACAATTACGGTTTTCTGGTGCACGATCCCGAGAGCGGCGAGACGGCGGCCATCGATACGCCGGACGCGGACGCCTATCTGGCCGCGGCCGAAGCGGCCGGCTGGACGATCACCCAGATCTGGAACACGCATCACCACTTCGACCATGCCGGCGGCAATGCCGCGCTGAAAGCCGCGACCGGAGCAAAAATCACTGCACCGGCCTATGACCGCCATCGCATCGATGCCGTCGATCGCTGGGTCGAGGAGGGCGACGAGGTGAGGCTGGGCGATCATGTCGCCGACGTGCGGTACACGCCCGGGCACACGATGGGACATGTCGTCTATCACTTTGCATCAGACGGGATTGCCTTTGTCGGCGACACGTTGTTCGCCCTGGGTTGCGGCCGGTTGTTCGAGGGCTGCCCGGCGGACATGTGGCAGAGCCTGTCGCGGCTGCGCGGCTGGCCGGACGATACGGTGATCTATTGTGCGCACGAATACACGCAGGCGAATGCGGCCTTCGCGCTAAGTGTCGATCCGGAGAATCGGGCGCTCAAGCGCTACGCAGAAGAAGTCGACGCGCGCCGGGCCATGGACCAGCCGACCATTCCGACGACGCTTGGCATAGAGAAAGCGGCGAACCCTTTCCTGCGTGCCGATGATACCGGGCTGGCCCGCTCGGTTGGGCTGGCCGGGGCCGACCCGGTCGCTGTGTTTGCCGAAGTCCGGGCGCGGAAGGACCGGTTTTGACGGCCGAGGAGATCATCAAGGCGCTCGGCCTTGCGCCGCACCCGGAAGGCGGCTGGTTTCGCGAGACGTTCCGGGACCGCGAGCGCGAAGGCCGCGCGGCCTCGACAGCGATTTATTTTCTGTTGGCGCGCGGACAGCGTTCGCACTGGCACCGTGTTGACGCGACAGAAAGCTGGCACTGGTATGCGGGCAGCCCGCTGCGATTAAGCGTTCACGACAACGGCGTGCTGACCGAACACGATCTGGGGCCCGAACTTGCCACGGGTCAGCGGCCGCAGGCGGTTGTTCCCGCCCATGCGTGGCAGAGCGCGGAAAGCCGCGGTGACTGGACGTTGGTCGGCTGCACGGTGGCACCGGGTTTTGAGTTTGAGGGATTCGAGCTCGCGCCGGAGGGCTGGTCGCCTCAGGACGGTGTCTCGTAAGCGACAAGGTAGCGGGCGATGCGCGTCGAGGACGGGCGTCCGGCAAAGCCGGCCAGCGGGTTAACGCGAAGTGTGAACAGGTCGTCGGCAACCGTCAGGCCGACATGCTCCGACGGCGCGATCTTCAATCGCTGCATGAAATCCAGCGTCGCGCCGGCAGCACGGGCGCGTTCAATACCGGCGACCGCGAGAGTGATGGCGTCGACCATCAACCCCAACCCGTCGCGCGGTGCAGCGCCGTATTCGACCTGCACCGGCCGACCCATGATCGCGGCCAGTTCTTGTGCGGCTTGGGCCGATCGCTCACGCAGCGCATCGACATCGGCCGACGGGACGGTGATGGCGCGCGCGGGTTCCCAGAGCTCGGCGATCACGCCATTCGGCTGGTCTTCCGGATAATAGGTGACCGCGCCAATCGAGGAGACGCGGATGATCTCATCGCCCCAATCGGTCTCGAATCCGGTGCCCCCATTCGGCGCCCGGCGCGGTAAAAGGGCGAGCACTTCTCCACTGTCGAGCGGCTGAAGCAGCCAGATCTCGTTGGTCCGGTCGAGGACAAAGCCGCGGCGGCCGTCCTGCCGGTGAAACTCGGCCACGTCCGGCACTTCGCTGCGGCGGTTGCGCCGTGTGCGCAACGGATTGTCGGCACCGGCCCAAGCCGAGGGGGCGCCGTAAACCGTGCCGGACAGCATGGCCGCGAGGAGGAGTCTGCGTGTTATCATTGGCGCCTGAATGCCCGCCCAGAAGGGCGAAATTAGGGCGCGCCTGTTAGCCCGAGACGTATTGACCGCCATTTGCTGCCAGCGTCGCGCCGGTCACAAAACCAGCCTCGTCGCTGCACAGATAGACCACAGCGGCGCCGATTTCCTCGGCCTTGCCCAAGCGGTTGACCGGTATGCCGGCGATGATGCCCTGCAGCACATTCTCCGGAACGGCGGCGACCATGTCAGTGTCGATATAGCCCGGCGCCACGCAGTTCACGGTAATGCCCTTGCGCGCCGTTTCCTGGGCGAGCGCCTTGGTGAATCCGATCACGCCGGCCTTGGCGGCGGAATAGTTGACCTGGCCCATCTGGCCTTTCTGACCGTTGATCGAGGAAATGTTGACGACGCGGCCAAACCCGCTTTCGCGCATACCGTCGATAACCGGGCGGGTCATGTTGAACAGCGAGGTCAGATCGACGCGGATGACGTCATTCCACTGTTCCGGCGTCATCTTGTGGAACATGCCGTCGCGGGTGATGCCGGCATTGTTGACCAGCACTTCAAGCGGCCCGCCTTGCGCTTTGGCGACCGCGTCGAGGCCGGCCACACACGCGTCGTAATTGCCGACATCCCATTTGAAGACCGGTATCCCGGTTTCGTCGCTGAATGCCTTCGCCGTCTCGTCATTGCCGGCATAGTTGGCAGCGACATCGTATCCGGCTGCCTTCAGCTTCATCGAGATGGCCGCCCCGATTCCGCGCGTGCCGCCCGTTACCAACGCTCTGCGTCCCATTGTGTCCCCCATCCGGTTAGGTCTTGTTATTCCTGCAGTTGCGTGACGCACTTGCAGCAATCGTCAAGGAAAGCAATTATCCCCGCTAATCGCTTTGCGCCTGTTCGCCTCTGCGGCGTATAGCAGCGTGCGCAAGCCTTTTAAAGGAGTTCGCCGGTCATGAGTAAAAATGAAAATGCTGCGGACGCCATCGTCATCAAAAAGTATGCAAACCGGCGGCTTTATGACACCTCGACCAGCCAGTATGTGACGCTGGAATATGTCCGCAAGCTGGTAAAGGACGGCACCGATTTCACGGTGGTCGATGCGAAATCCGGCGAGGACCTGACGCATGGCGTCTTGAGCCAGATCATCTTCGAGGAAGAAGCGCGCGGTGAAAACCTTTTGCCGCTGCCCTTCCTGCGTCAGCTCATCCAGTATTATGATGACAGCCTGCAGGCCGTCGTCCCGAGCTATCTCCAGGCGACGATGGAAGCGTTCGCGCAGCAGCAGGAAGCCATGCGCGAGCGGATCGCCGGTTCCATGCAATCACCGCAGGCGATGATGGACGCCTTCCAGGAACAGACCCGCCGCAATATGGAGATGTTCGGCCAGGCCATGCAGATGTTCAATCCGTATCTGGCTGGCGATGAGGCGGCGGAAAAGACTGCTGACAGCAGCCATGGCGAAGACAGCGCCGAGATCAAGGCAATGCGGGCCGAGCTGGATGCGATGCGTGCTAAGATCGACAAGCTGTCCGGCGGCTGACTGTCTCAATTCGTTACGAATGTCTTAACGGCTTCCTCCCGATCGGGCGGGATCGGCCCGTTTTGCGCCTGAATTACGGTTAATTGGGTCTTAATGGCTGGCATCGGCCTTGCGGTGACAAAGGCCATGACAACGATTCGTGGCCTCCTGACCTATGTCCCGACCCGCAACGGTTCCCGCGTTGCGCCGGTCAGCGCGGCCGCGACATCACAGGACCGGCCGCCGCGGCGCGATCTCCCGTCTCCCTCTGCCGTCCCGCCAGAGGCACGCCACACCAATGAGACGCTGGTTTCCGCGGCGGCTGCCTATGAATTGTCAGCGCAGCCGCGGCGGCGCGGGCTCAAGGCCGATATGGGCGAGCGTGCCCGCTATCATCGCGCCTATGCCCGTCCCGCCCACATGCAAACGCCGCCCCCGGCCTGGGAGCGGCGTGCATGAGCCGTTTCGGAAAAATCCAGCGCCGCTTGGCGGTCACGCTCGACGTGACGATAGCCGCCGCGCTCCTCTTCCTGTTGGCCTAAGCGGCAGCCTTATTCGGCCACTGCCAGGTCGCGGCGGGCCGCGACGATGGTGATGATGAAGCCGGCCAAGGTATCGATCAGCGTCATCGACATCAGGATGAAGAAGACCGAGGTCGCGAAAGAGCCGACCAGCAGAAACAGCGCCAGACAGATCACGAAGACCAGCATGGACAGGCCATGATTCATAATCGTGGCGGTGCCAGACCCGGCCGCCTTCACGGTTTCGATGAACAGGAAGATGAGGCCGAGGATGATAAGAATATCGCCGAGGCTCAGATTCCATTGCTCGCCCGAGACCATGGTCAGGCTGAACAGGACAGATGATACAGCTTCCTGGCCGCCGATCAGGGCGACAATCGAATAGATGATCACCGGAATGACCATCAACGGGAAAATATTGAACAAGGCTCCACCCCCTCTTGTTTGGCCGTCTTCACCGGCCGCGCGGCGTTCGCGCGCGCGGCGGCTGGCCATCATGCCGAGGAAAAACCCCTGATCGCCACCATTGGCCATAAGACACTCCCTCTATAACTCGTCCGCCCCCCCGGCGTTGCGCGCGCGGGAGTTCAGCCACATGACTCCTAGCATGTCAGACAATGAGGCGAAAAGCCGACCAAAGTTCGTATATTTCGATTTTCCCGCGCCGCGTGGCCGATGGCCCACATCGCGAAACTCCGCGAGATAGCCTTCGCGCTTGAACAATGCATAGAGAAATCGGTGCTGGTGATCGAAATAGGGCAAGTCGAGATAGGCGCTACGGTAGAAGGCCTTGAGCCCGCACCCGGTGTCATCGGCATCATCGCGCAGAAGCGCTTTGCGGATGCCATTTCCAAGCCGTGATGCGAACTTCTTCCAGGCGGAATCCTGGCGCTGTGTGCGCCTGCCCCCGACCACGGCGAGCCTTTCTGGTGCGTCTTTGCGGCTTAGCGCATCAATCAACGCAGGCAAATCGGCGGGCGGATTCTGACCGTCGCCATCCATGGTGCCGATGATCCGTCCGCGGGCGGCCAGGATTCCGGTGCGCAAGGACCGCGACTGGCCGGCATTGTGGCTGTGGGCCAGCACGCGAAGCGCCGGAAACCGCGTCTTGGCTGCCACCAGTTCGGCTTGCGTGCCGTCGGTGGAGCAATCGTCGACGAAGATCATTTCATAGTGGCGGCCGTCGAGCGCCTCGGCGATTTCCGCCGCCAGGCCCGTCACATTCCCGGCTTCGTTGTGGGCCGGCACGACGACGGAAATGTCTGGATTATCGGTCATTCGCGCATCCGTTCTGGCGGCGCCAGTTTGCGGACGGGCGCCGACCCGTTACATACCTGATTTCGAACAGGGTGCGAGGCGTTTCTCCACCCGCGAACGGACGCGTTGAATGGCGGACCTCATTTCCGGACCCCGGGCCTGGTGGATCATTGCGGTGCTCGCCGCGCTGGCGGCGCTGGCCGGCGTGTTTACCATCCAGCCGCTCGACCGCGACGAGGCGCGTTACGCGCAGGCCACCGCCCAGATGCTGGAAACCGGCGATTTCATTGACATCCGTTTCCAGGAGGATGCGCGGCACAAGAAGCCGGTCGGGATCTACTGGATGCAGGCGGTGACCGTCGGCCTCCTCTCCGATGCGGGAGACCGCGCGATCTGGGCTTACCGCCTGCCATCGGTTTTGGGCGCCATACTGGCCGCCCTCGGATGTTTCTGGGCCGGTCTAAGGCTGATGAGCCGGGAAGCGGCGTTCGCTGCTGCGGCCATGCTGGCGGTATCATCGCTGCTTGCGGCGGAAGGCGGAATTGCCAAGACCGATGCCATGCTGGCCGGCGTCACAACGTTGGCGATGGCCGCGCTGGTGCAATTGCGCCATGGCGGCGGCAAGCGTGCGGCGCTCGTTTTCTGGGCGATGTTGGGCATCGGCGTGCTGGTGAAGGGGCCGATCACGCCGATGGTGGCGGGTTTGACGGCGGCCGCGTTGATCGTCTGGGAGCGGCGCATCGACTGGCTCAAGCCGCTTTTCTACTGGCCCGGGCCGGTCCTGGCGGCATTGATCGTTTTGCCCTGGCTGATCGCGATCGAGCTGGCGACCGGCGGCAATTTTCTGCGCGGCGCCTTCCTTGAAGACCTGATGCCCAAATTGTCATCGGGCGATGAAGGCCATGGCGGCTGGCCCGGCTATCACCTTCTGCTCTTGCCGCTCCTGTCGCTTCCAATCGTTTTCTTTCTGGTGCCGGGTCTCCATCGCGCAATCGGCGATTTGCGCTCGCAAGCGCAGGCCGATACCGCGCGTTTCCTGCTCGCCTGGCTCATTCCAGCCTGGATCGTGTTTGAGCTGATGCCGACAAAGCTGCCGCACTATCCGCTTCCGGTCTATCCGGCGCTGGCGCTGATTGCCGGTCTGGGATGGGCGCATTATCGCGATGCTCCGCGCTGGACGCGATGGAGCTCCCTGCTCCTGGGCCTGGCCGGGACGGCAGGCTTTGCGGCGCTGCTCGTACTGGCGCCCGCGAATTTCGACGGGGCTGTGATCGCCGGCGTGCTGGCGGCTGCTGTTTTCGCCGTGATCGTGCTGGGCGTATGCGTGGAATTATGGCGGTTGCGGGCGGACAGTGCCCTGATATTGGCGGTGATGGCCGGCCTTGGCGGGCATTACCTGTTGCGCGGTGTCATCGTGCCCAGCCTTCCTGCGCTTGATCTCTCGCAACGCGCGGCGGCGGTTGTTGCGGAAATGACCGCGGATCAGGCGGCCTCGGTGCCGGTTTATTCGAGCCATACCGAGCCAAGCCTGGTGTTCGCGCTGGGCACGCACACCCGGCTGGTCACGTTTGACGCGCTGTCTGACGCAATTTCCCAGGCCGAAGGCCCGGTGATTTCGATCGAGGATACGGCACGGTCCGGATCCGATCCCGTTGCGCTTTCTCGCCTCGAAACCCAAATTTGTGCGCGGCAGGAAATTGCCGGATACAATTATTCACGCGGGGAAGCGACCGTGCTGATCGTTCGGATGCACCATTGCGAGCCAGGAGGCTGAACCCGATGCCACGTGCCATTGAAATCGTTGAAGTGGGCCCGCGCGACGGGTTGCAGAACGATCCCGTACTGATGCCGACGGAGGTCAAGATCGAGTTGGTCGAGCGCCTGATCGATGCCGGTGTGAGACGGATGGAGGCGGCCAGCTTCGTGCACCCCAAGCTGGTGCCCGCCATGGCCGATTCGGATACGGTCATGTCGCGTGTGCCGCGCGACAAGGGCGTCAAATATATCGGGCTGGCGCTGAACGAGCGCGGCATGCGGCGGGCGCTCGAAGCGAAGTGCGATGAGGTCAACTATGTGATGGTCGCGTCAGAGGGCTTCGGCAAGCGCAATCAGAACGCCACGCCGGAGGAAAGCGCAGACCTGTTCGACCGCATTGCGGTGTTGGCGCATGACGACGGCGTGCCCGTTTCGGTGACGATCTCGGTGGCGTTCGGCGATCCGTTCGACGGCGAGGTTCCGGTTGGCACCGTGGCGATGTTGGCGAAACGTGCGGCGGCTGCGGGCGCCATTGAAATCGCGCTGGGCGATACGATCGGCGTGGCCAATCCGTGGGATGTCCGGGCCCGGATCGATGCCGTGCGCCATGTCGCGCCCGATGTGCGGCTGCGGATGCATTTTCACAATACGCGCAATACCGCGCTGGCGAATGTCCATGCCGCTGTCGAAGGCGGTGTCGATGTCATCGACGCTTCGGTAGGCGGGATTGGCGGGTGTCCATTTGCGCCAAAGGCCACCGGCAATGTCGCGACCGAAGATGTCGTCTACATGCTGGAGCGCGCCGGTTTCGACACCGGGCTGGATCTGGGAAAGCTGATCGAGACGGCGAAATGGCTCGAGACCGAGGGGCTGAAGCACCCGGTCGAGTCCATGCTGTCCAAAGCCGGCGGGTTTCCGGCCTAGCGTTCGCGCATCTGGCGCCAGAGCGCGCGGCCCATAATGGCCGCGAAGAGCAGCGGCGTGACAAGCAACAGGACAAGCCGGTCCCAAGCACCGCCGAATTTCCAGAAATAGCGGAAAAAACTCTTCGCTTTCAGCCATTCGACGGCGAGCGGCCGCGCCGCGCTTGTGCTGCCGACATGATGTACAATGGCGCCGGGCACGAACCAGACGCGCGCCGCGCGGCGGCACAGATCGATATCCTCGACATGAAGGAAGAAGGATTCGTCGAATCCGCCGAGGGCTTCAAAGCCGCTCCGCCTGATGAGGAACGCGGCGCCGGACACCGCTGCGACTTCGATCGCGCGGTCCGGAACGGCTTCGGTCTCCATGCCGAAGGGCTTCGCCAATCCCAGCGCGGCCAGACCCGAAAATGTGGCGATGGCGCGCCAGAGTGTCAGGTCACGGCGGCGCGCGCCGCGCTGTTCGGATCCGTCGGGATTCAAGACACGCGCACCCGCGAGGGCGGTTGGCGGCTCGTCCCGCAGCGTTTTCATCAGGTGGGCGGCAGCGCCGGTTTCGGGCTCGGCATCCGGGTTGATGAAAAACAGCCATTCGCCGGCTGCGTCCTTCGCACCGAGATTGCAGCCCTTCCCGAAACCGAGATTGGCGTCGGTCCGCAAGACTTTGAGCCGGGGCTCGCGTTTCGAGAGCGCGTCGATGCGCTCGCGATCGGCCGCCGGATTTTCATGATCGACCAGGACAAGTTCGGCGATCTGCGGATCGGCCAGGACGGCCCGTAGGGCGTCCATCAGCACCGGACCGGTTCGCCAGCTCACCATGATCGCGGAAATGGATCCGGTCATCGGTGTGGCCTCGGCCGCGCCGACAGGAAGCTGGCGCCGGCCATGGCTACGGCAAGGCCGGCGATATGCCATTCCTGCCAGACGCCGTAGCTAAAGAAGATGAAGCAGAAATAGGAGACCGCCACCCAGGCGATGGCCGCGGCCTGCAAGCGCGACAGATAGCGGGCGCCGGCAATACGTCCGCCCAGCATGACAAGGGTGAAGGCCAACAAAATGGAACCGAAAGCACCGGTTTCCAGCCAGACCTGGATCGGCGCATTGTGCGGGTGCAGCGGCAAGAGCTGATGTTCCAGCCCGCGCATCACCTCCACGTCGTCGATGACCCGCGAGGCATCCAGGCCGCGGCCCAGCCATGGCCGTTCGGACAACAGGGTTCCGGCGAATTCCCAAATGGAGAGGCGCGCTTCCCAGGATAAGGGCAGCATGGCGACGATCCGCTCGGGCAGGTTGGCGGCGACCGGCGGCAGGATCAGCGGCGTAACCACGAAGGACCCGGCGATCATTCCGAAGATCGCCGACAGGGCCCCGCGCGGCCAGTAATAGGCGAGAACGGCGCCGCCCATTCCCGCCAGGAAAGCGATGAAATTGATCGCCATGTCAAAGCCGAGCGTGGCCATGCCGGTGATCGCCAGCAAAAGCAGTCCGATCAGCGGGCCGCCCTCGCGCCAGGCCAGCGCGGCCGCGGGGCCGGTGAACAGTACGATGAGCAAGACGCCGTGGCCCAGGCTGCGGGCGACTTCGAACTGAACGGCGGGATCGGAAATGTCGACATTCGCGACATCCGCCTTGTAGGACGTCGTGACGTCGCCGCCATTGACGAATTCGGCGAACAGATAGAGCGCCGCGAAAAACGCCATAAAAAAGAAGGCGGCTTCGACGCGCGCTTTCCAGCGTCCTTCGAGCTTGGCGATGGCAAAGGCGAAGGCGGCATAGAGCGGCACGCCGGCGATGAGCTTGATCGCCTGATCCGGACGGTCATAGGGCGACCAGGTCCAGCTCAAGGCGGCCCAGGCGACAAACAGCGTGCCCAGCAGGGCTTCCCAGGGTGGATCCTTGCGCAGGTCGAACACGGCCGCGAACGGAAAGGCGATGATCCCGCCGAGGGCGACAAAGGGCGGCAGGGGGAGGCCGCCGGAAATGGCAGCCAGCCCTGAAAAAACCATCATGATGGCCGCTGTGATTCCGGCTCGGGCATGGCCCTTATCGGCTACAGCGGCCGTCATGCCGGCGTCAGCTCCGCTTCAGGTCGGGCGGGGTGGCAGACTCCGCCAGCCGGGCGGCGGCGTCGTCGAGCCCGAGGATTTCCTGCTGCTTATTGCCTTCGCCGAGATGGCGCAGGGCGACCTTGCGGTTTTCGGCTTCTTTCATGCCGACGACCGCGATCACCGGCACCTTGCCGACCGAATGTTCGCGGACCTTGTAGTTGATCTTCTCGTTGCGCAGATCTGTCTTCACGCGAAGCCCCGCCTTCTTCAGCGTTTCCGCGACTTCGAGCGCATAATCGTCCGCTTCTGACGTGATGGTCGCCACGACGACCTGGAGCGGTGCCAGCCAGAGCGGAAACTTGCCCGAATAGTTCTCGATCAGAATGCCGATGAAGCGCTCGAAGGAGCCGAGGATGGCCCGGTGGAGCATGACCGGCCGGTGGCGGTCATTGTCCTCGCCGATGAATTCGGCATCGAGCCGGTCCGGCAATACGAAATCGACCTGCAGCGTGCCACACTGCCAGTCGCGGCCGATGGCATCGCGCAGCACAAACTCCAGCTTGGGCCCGTAAAAGGCGCCCTCGCCCGGGTTGAGGATCATTTCGACGCCGGCGGCCTTGGTGGCATCCATCAACGCCTTCTCCGCCTTGTCCCACGTCTCGTCGGACCCGGCGCGCGTTTCCGGCCGGTCGGAGAATTTGACGATGAAATCCTCGAAGCCGAGATCGGCATAGACCGAGTTCAAGAGCTCGATGAAGGCCGCCGTCTCGCTCTCGATCTGGCTTTCCAGGCAGAAGATGTGGGCATCGTCCTGGACGAAGCCGCGCACCCGCATCAGCCCGTGCAGCGCCCCGGACGGTTCATAGCGCGAGCAGGAGCCGAATTCGGCCATGCGCAGTGGCAGGTCGCGATAGGATTTCTGGCCGGAGCGAAAGATCTGCACGTGTGCCGGGCAGTTCATCGGCTTCAAGGCTAGGACTTCGCCATCCTCCGTCTGCGCCGTGAACATGTTTTCGCGGAACTTGTCCCAGTGACCGGATTCTTCCCACAGCTTGCGGTCGATGAGGACAGGCGTCTTGACCTCCTCATAGCCGGCATCTTCGAGCCGGCGGCGCATGTAGGATTCCAGCGTCCGGTAGAGCGTCCAGCCCTTGTCGTGCCAGAAGACCTGGCCGCGCGCCTCTTCCTGCATGTGGAAGAGGTCCATTTGTTTGCCGACCTTGCGGTGGTCGCGCTTTTCGGCTTCCTCGATGCGCAACAGGTGCGCCCTGAGCTGTTTTTCGTCCGCCCAGGCCGTGCCGTAGATGCGTTGCAGCATGGCATTGCGGTGATCGCCGCGCCAATAGGCGCCGGCCACCTTCATCAGCTTGAACGCCTTGCCGATCCGGCCCGTCGAGGGCAGGTGCGGGCCGCGGCAGAGGTCGATCCAGTCGCCCTGACGGTAGATTGTGATGACCTCGTCTTCGGGCAGATCGCTGATCAGCTCGGCCTTGTAGTCCTCGCCGATGCTCTTGAAATGGGCGATCGCCTCGTCGCGATCCCAGACCTCGCGTTCAAACGGCAGATCCCGGTCGACGATCTCGGTCATACGCTTCTCGATTGCCTCGAAATCCTCCGTCGAGAAGGGCTCTTCGCGGGCAAAATCGTAGTAGAAGCCGTCCTCGATCGCCGGGCCGATCGTGACCTGCGTGCCGGGGAACAGTTCCTGGACCGCCTGTGCCAGCACGTGCGCGGCATCGTGGCGGATAACCTCGAGGGCTTCCGGCATGTCGCGCGTGACCAGCTCGACGTTTGCGTCGCCTTCCAGCGGGCGCGTCAGATCCCATTCCCGGCCATCGACCTTGGCGATAATTGCTTTCTTGGCGAGCGATTTGGAGATGCCCTCGGCGAGGTCCATCGGGCTGGCGCCCTCGGGAAGTTCCCGGACCGCGCCATCGGGCAGCGTTACGTTAATCATCTGTCTTCGTCCTGTGGTTCGGACCGGCCGTTTGAAGGGTTCCTAGCCGCTTCGTGCGGATGGCGAAAGCGGTGAAGCGCCCACCAAGGCACTTCTTGCAGTTTCTCTGGAGCCGGATCATAGCCGTGCGTGCCGCCGGGGCGGCATCTTGCAATGCGCCCGAGCGTCAGCCAGAGGCCGCGCCAAGCGCCCTGCTTGCGCACGCAATCGGCACCATATTCCGAGCAGGTCGGTTCGTGGCGGCAGCGCACGCCCAGCGCATAGAAGACGGGCGAGAGCGTGTAGCGATAGACACGCACGCCCGCGATCAATATCGCGCTGAAGGGTCGGAACTCGGCCTTGCTCATTAAAATGATCCTGACCACCGGAAACAGTCAGCCGGTTGTTTACGTTGAGAGTGTCGGAATTGGAAATTTCCGGACCGGCGGTTGCTGGCTGCCGGCAAGTGCAGCCGCCCCCGGCCCTAGCCGGTCGCGGTGGTCAGTGTCGTGGTGCTGCTGGCCTGTGCGCAGGCCTCGGCGGCGGCCTCGAACGCGAGCCGGATCGAGGCATGGCGGGCCGGATAGTCGCGGGCGCTCTCCAGCGCAGCGAGGCCGGCGAAACGTCCGTCGGGCGCCGGCGCGCCCTTCAGCATGGCGGCAAGCGCATCACGGGCGGCGACGATCTCGTCAATCGAAGCGCCGATGGCATGGGCGCCCAGCACGGAGGCCGAGGCCTGGCCAAGGGCACAGGCTTTTACTTCAAGCCCGATGTCGGCAATACGATCGCCATCCAGGCGCACGCTCACCTCCACCGCCGACCCGCACAGCCGGGAAACCCGGCGCGCGGAGCCGTCGGCGCGGTCGAGCCGGCCGATATGCGGAATCTCCGCGGCGAGACGCAAAATCCCGCTGGAATAGAGCGCGTCATTCATGGGGGCGTGGATATAAGGGAATTGTGGCAGAAGTGCTAGCGGGGGTGTGGTTTTGAGCATCCGCACATTCCCCTCCCCTTGATGGGGAGGGTCGGCGATCCGGCAGGATCGGCGGGGTGGGGTGACTAATTTCACGGCAAAGCCCCCCACCCCTACCCCTCCCCACAAGGGGGAGGGGAGTCGGTATTTGTCCTTTTGTGATCTTCGTGCCCTCGTCATCCCGGGGCGCGCGCCAGCGCGAACCCGGGACCCATGCCGTGATGTCAACAGTCCGGAATGGGTCCCGGATCAGGCTGCGCCTGTCCGGGATGACGAGAGTTTGGGCTGAAATAGCGTCGGGTCCCGTTCAAACCCCTCACCCTCGAAAGTCGTCCATTGTCATGGCCGACTTTCTCTGCCCTCTCCCCTTCCAAAGGGGAGAGGAGAAGAGCGCGAGCCTGCGAAGCCGCGAGCGATCCGGGTGAGGCGTTCGGTTTCGGTGGGTGTAGCAACTTCTCCCCCCGTTTACGGGGGGAGTGTCGCGGAGCGACGAGGGGGGCATAGGCAGCGCGAGCCCCCTCCGTCTCCCACTCCGTTCGAGACACCTCCCCCGTAAACAGGGGAGGATACCGAACGCCCCTACCCCAGCCGCCAGGTCGAGCCTTCCGGCCCGTCCTCGACCTTGATGTTGCGGGCGACGAGTTCGTCGCGGAGCGCGTCGGCCTTGGCGAAATCCTTCGCCTTGCGGGCCGCGGTGCGGTCGGCAATGAGCTGGTCGATTTCGGCACGCTCGGTCTCGGACAGGCTGTCAATGCCGAACCAGGCATCCGGCGAGCCTTCGAGCAGCCCCAGCGCCCGGCCACCGGCGAGCAGCGCGCCCGCAGCTTTCGACCGGTCTGCGTCATTCTCGGCGCGGTTCGCCTCACCCGCCAGCGCAAACAGGGCGGCGAGCGCCTTGGGCGTGTTGAGATCGTCGGCGAGCGCCGCTTCGACGCTGTCCGGCACCTCACCGGGTTCGGCGCTGATGCGGCGCAAAACGCCATACAGGCGATCGAGAGATTTCTGCGAGCGTTCCAGCAACGCGTCCGTCCAGTCGAGCGGCGCCCGGTAATGTCCGGTCAGCAAGGCATAGCGCAGCACTTCGCCGGGCCAGTGCTCGACGAGCTCGTGCACGAGTTTCACATTGCCGAGCGATTTCGACATCTTCTCGGCGTCCATCGACAGGAAGCCATTGTGCATCCAGTAGCGCGCCATGGTCTTCCCGCCATGCGCGCAAACCGATTGCGCGATCTCGTTTTCATGGTGCGGGAAGGTGAGATCGATGCCGCCGCCATGAATGTCGATGGTCTCGCCAAGATGCTTCTCGGTCATCGCCGAGCATTCGATATGCCAGCCCGGCCGGCCACGGCCCCAGGGGCTGTCCCAGCCCGGTTCGTCGTCCTTGGCGGGCTTCCACAGGACGAAATCGGCGGGGTCCTTCTTGTAGGGCGCGACCTCCACGCGGGCGCCGGCAATCATGTCGTCCATGTCGCGTTTCGACAGCGCGCCGTATTCGTCAAAGCTCTTCACCGAGAACAGGACATGGCCTTCCGCCACATAGGCATGGCCGCCCGCGACGAGCTTTTCGATCATCGCGATCATCTCGTCGATATGGTCGGTGGCGTAGGGTTCGATCGTCGGCAGGGACACGCCCACCGCGCCCATGTCGGCGCGGTAGATGTCGGCATATTTGCCGGTGATTTCCTGCATGGAGGCACCGGTCGCCTTCATCGCCTCGATGATCTTGTCTTCGACGTCGGTGATGTTGCGCGCATAGACGACATGGTTCTCGCCATAGATCCGCTTGAGCAAGCGGAACAGCACGTCGAAGACGACGGCCGGGCGGGCATTGCCGATATGGGCGTAGGAATAGACGGTCGGGCCACAGACATACATCGTCACCCGCTTGGGATCGCCGGGAATGAATTCCCGCTTCCTGCCCGTGAGCGTGTCGTGAAGATGTAAGCGGGTCATGTCAGACCGTCCTATCGTTTTGAACACAAAGCGTATAAAGTTGGCCCCGTCCCTATGGACGGCGCGCGAAGACGCCCTACATAGCGGTCTCGCACGACGTGCGAAACCGGAAGAACGCCGGGCGGCTGCTTAATCCCATCGTCCAGTACTTCGGTCCGGAAACCGGAACTACTCCGGCTGCGTACAGAGCCGGGACCCGAAAACGGAAGGATCATGAACGAGATGGACGCCCAAACTCCCGCCGAATTGCGCCCGGAAACCGCGACTCCGGCCCGTCCTAGCCGCGCGGAAGCCGAAGCGGCTGTGCGCACGCTGATCGCCTGGGCCGGCGACAATCCCAATCGCGAGGGGCTGATCGACACGCCCAAGCGTGTCGTCAAAGCTTATGAAGAATGGTTCTCGGGCTACAAGGCCAACCCCGCCAAGGAATTGTCGCGCACCTTCGAGGACGTGCAGGGCTATGACGACATGGTGATGCTCACCAATATCGATGTCGAAAGCCATTGCGAACACCATCTCGCGCCGATCATGGGCGTGGCCCATGTCGCCTATCTGCCGCGCAAGAATGTCGTCGGCATTTCCAAGATTGCGCGCGTGGTGGAGATCTTCTCCAAGCGCATGCAGACCCAGGAAACCATGACGGCGCAGATCGCCGACATCATCATGGAAGCCATGGATGCGCGCGGCGTCGCGGTGCTGATCGATGCCAAGCATCAGTGCATGACAACGCGCGGCGTGCACCATCCGAACGTATCGACTATCACCACGACCTTCGCCGGCGAATTCAAGTCCGATGACGAGCTGCGTGGCCGCTTCATGCAGATGGTCGAGAAGGCGTAATTGCAACTTAGTTGCTCGTGGGTCTCACAAGTTGTAATCTTCTAGTAGGGAGATACATCTATGAGAAACTTATTCATCGCTGTAGTGGGTGTAGCATTACTATTTACTACAGCCGGATTTGATGAGCCTCGCTCGGCGCGAGACGATCTTACACTTTATCGGTTCCAAACTGGGGTTCAGTGTGTTTCATCTTGGGTAATTCGAAATGATAACGACAGCAGGTCGATAGCCGCAACAATTAGGTTTCAGGTGTCGGGACAAAACGGTTTTCATATTGAAAGAGTCCGACTGGAGCCTGGCGATGAGCAAGATCTGGGTTTTGCTCAGGCCGGTTGTGGCCACCCAATGAGGACCGCTCGAATTACTGGAGCCCGATATACAAGTTAGTAGTTGATCGAATTCTGGTCGGCGTTTCTTTAGTATTTGGTACGTTTGGCTTTTCAAATGACCGCCCCCATCACTCTGATTGCCGAACAGAAGGGCCTTCGTCTCGACCGCTGGCTGGCGGACGAGATTGAGGAGTATTCGCGCTCGCGCCTGAAGGCGCTGATCGAGGAGGAACACCTTACCTGCAATGGCGAGGTGATGAGCAATCCCGCGCACAAGACGATCCGCGGGGCGGAATATGTGCTGAATGTGCCCGCGCCGGTCGCGGCCGATCCGGAACCCGAAGACATCCCGCTCGACGTGGTGTTCGAGGACGATCATCTGGTCATCGTCAACAAGCCGCACGCCATGGCTGTGCATCCCGCCGCCGGCAATTGGACGGGCACGCTGGTGCATGCGCTGTTGCATCACTGCGCCGGATCGCTGTCCGGCATTGGCGGGGTGGAGCGGCCGGGCATTGTGCACCGGCTCGACAAGGACACGTCGGGTCTCTTGGTCGCCGCCAAGGACGACAAGACCCATAACGGCCTCGCTGAACAATTTGCCGAGCACAGTGTGAAGCGGGCCTATATCGCCTTCACCCGATCCTCGCCCGAGCCGCGCGCCGGGCGCATCAAGACGCGCATTGCGCGCTCCGACCAGGACCGCAAGAAGATGGCGGTGGTCAATGATCCGCACAGCCTGGCCGGCAAGCTGGCGATCACGAATTATACCACGTTAGCGACCTATGGCCGCGAAGGCGGGGCGATGCTGGGCCGCGGGCTCGCCGCCAAGGTGGAATGCCGGCTGGAGACCGGACGCACGCATCAGATCCGCGTCCACATGGCGCATATCGGCTGTCCGCTCTTGGGCGATCCGGTCTATGGACGCGGGCGGGCACAGAAGCTGAAAGCGCTCGACGATGGCCGGGCGTTCAAGGATTTCCGGCGCCAGGCGCTGCACGCTTACGAGCTCGGCTTTGTGCATCCGGTGACCGGCGAGACGCTGCATTTCACGGCGGATCTGCCCAAGGACATGCAGCGCCTGGAGAAGTTTCTGGAGACGCTTTGAAGGCGTGCGTGGTTCGAGGCTTTCCTTCGGAAAGCACCTCACCATGAGGTCTGTATTTTTGCGGCGATTTTTCACCTCATCTTCAATCCTCGCCTCCCTCCGACTTGATCGGAGGGTCTCGTTTGAGGTGAGGTCCTCCGGTCAAGCCGGAGGATGACGGAGTGTTTAAACTTCGTCATCCCAACGAAAGTTGGGACCCAGAGCGGCGGTGATGGCAAGCCGACAGGCGCGCAATCTGCGCAACGACGAGGCTGGCGGCTGGTTAGCTCAGGACGTGCGGATTGCAATGACGCAACTTGGGCCCCGCTTTCGCGGGGATGACGTGTAAGAGACATGCGACGGATATCCGGCGAACACAGAAAGCCTTACAAGCCTTGCCAAGATTGTTTTCGGCGCCGGTTTTTCAGGTCAAGGGCGCAAAGGCGCCGCTTTGCGGTTTCTCCCTTGAGCTGAAAAACCGGCGCGAAAGACTGGCCGGCATGGAGTGTAAGGCGGGCCGTGGCCTCCCCCTCCCCACAAGTGGGAGGGGAAAGATGGCGCATGCTTAAGCCCCGTCGCCGAACATGAAGAGGAAGCCATTGACCTCGTGGCCGGCATCGTCCGGGAGCCAGAATTGGTGGTCCTGGCCGGCCGGGACGAAATAGGCATTGCCTTCTTCGATGATCAGATCGCGGCCATTGATCCGGCCGTGCGCCCAGCCTTCGCTGATGATGAAGAGCGAGGGGAAGGGATTGGTCTGTGAGTCCGGGTTCTCGTTGACGTGCTGGCCGGGGCGGACATTGAAGAAGCCGCTGCGGAAGCCGGGCTGGTAATAGAACACGCCGGTATAGGCGCCATGACTGATACGGGTGTGGTCGCGTCCGAACGGGATCACTTCCGGCTGGCCGCGATTCCAGAAATGGAAGGCGGTGCCAAGGAGATCCTCGAGAAAGCTTTCGGTCGGCTGGAAGCCTTCCATGACATCCATGTCGAGCGGTGCCGGATCGGTCGAGAATTCCTTGACCATGGCGGTGAGGCCCGACCATCGACCGCTGTGCACGGCATCGAGGGCCGCGGCATCGCCGTGAAAATAAAAGGTCGGTTCAGGCGGTTCGCCGGCGCGCAGTGCCGCCTGGCCCGGCGTGGCGGTGACGGTGAACCATCGATCGTCGATCCGGACGCCGAAGGATTGCGAACCGGTGACATAGGGATCGCTCGCATAGTCGGCGACGAAGTCCTGGAGCTGATCGCGGACGGGATCGTCCTGCGCGAAGGCTGCGGTGGCCAGCAGGCTGCCGGCCGCGGTGGAAAGGAGAATGCGTTTCACGAAGACCATGGGGTCCTCCCCTGATTGAGCGCCCCCAAGCGCTAACTAACCCAGTGTTTAGTTATTTTTCGCGAAAGATTGCAAGCTATTATTTTCAATAAGGAATATATATTTCAATTCTGCATCCAAACGAGATCGCAGGTGCATCTATTAGGGTTTGGCCGGTGTGCCGGGCGCCAGTCCCCGCGAAAGCATTTCGCCAAGGAATTCAGCGAATTCCTCCGGATCCGGATTGGAATAAGGCAGTCGCCCTTCCGCCTGCATGCCGTCGCGGAACGGCTTTGTGATGCGCAAGAAAACGAGCCCGCCGATGAGGGCGAGGTGAACCTGGTGCGGATCGGCCTCGCGGAAAACACCTGCGATCTGGCCGCGCTCGAGAATGGCGCGCGTCACCTGGAAATTCCTCGCCAGGCTGGCTGCTGCTTCCGGCCGCATTTGCTGTTCGCCGGAGAGATAATCCTGCACCAGCAAGCCCGGCAGAAAGGGCGCGGCTTCAAATCCGCGGGCCAGCGCGCGGGCGAAGGCCGGCAGACGCCGGTCCGCCGGTGCCGCGTCCAGCGCGTCGACATCGACCCGCGCCAAGAGGCGCGACACCCCATCGTCGAGAATGGCCTGGTAGAGGCCGGTCTTGGAGCCGAAATAGTAGGCGACCATCGCCTTGTTGAGGCCGGTCTCGGCGGCAATCATGTCGAGCGAGGTGGCGGCAAAACCCTTCTGTGCGAACAGTTTTGCGCCGGCCTCCATGAGCGCGGCGCGGGAGACTTCGGCATTACGGGGTTTCGGAGCGCGACGCGGCATGATGTGAGCTTGCCCCGGCCCGCGCGAGGGCGAAAGCCCATGGGATCATCTTATTGGCGCAAATCCTGGTTCCTATTCGTTACTCCGGGGCGTGCTGAAGGCACGAACCCGGGACCCATGCCGTGACTTTCAAGCTCCGGAATGGGTCCCGGATCGCCGCTTCGCGCCGTCCGGGATGACGAGAGTGTTGAATCTACAAGTCTGCCACCGCCCCCTCCGACTTGATCGGAGGGTCTCGTTTGAGGTGAGGTCCTCCGGTCAAGCCGGAGGATGACGGAGTGTTTAATTCGATTTCGTCCACCCCTTCCCTCCCCTTGATGGGGAGGGGAAAGATCGTCCTCATGCGCCAATAAATTGCTGGCGATTTGTCCGCCTACCGGACCGGCACAGACGCCCTAGAATGAAACAATCGGACACAGTTCGCGTTTGCTACACTGCCTTCACTTCGCCGTGATGCCCTAGTAATGGGAAGGGGCTCTTCCTAACTAGTCCGCAGCCAAGGAGACCAGGGGACGGACAATGGCCAACGCACTGACCCTATCGCTGACACCCGAGGACGGGCTGAACCGGTATCTCACGGAGATCCGGAAATTCCCCATGCTCGAAAAGGACGAGGAATTCATGCTCGCCAAAAGCTGGCGGGAGCATGAGGATACGGGCGCGGCCGAAAAGCTGGTCACGTCCCACCTCCGCCTGGTGGCCAAGATTGCCATGGGCTATCGCGGCTATGGCTTGCCGATCGCCGAGGTGATCTCGGAAGGCAATGTGGGTCTGATGCAGGCCGTCAAGAAATTCGACCCGGACAAGGGCTTCCGCCTCGCGACCTATGCGATGTGGTGGATCCGCGCCTCGATCCAGGAATACATTCTGCGGTCCTGGTCTCTCGTGAAAATGGGCACCACGGCGGCCCAGAAGAAGCTGTTCTTCAATCTGCGGCGCATGAAATCGAAGATGCAGGCGCTCGATGAAGGCGATCTGCGGCCCGAACAGGTCGAGGAAATCGCCACCAAGCTGGGCGTGACGGATGATGATGTCATCTCGATGAATCGCCGCCTGTCCGGCCCGGATGCCTCGCTGAACGCGCCTTTGAAGGCGTCGGAGGGCGAAAGCCAGTGGCAGGACTGGCTGGAGGATGAGGATGCCGCCAACCAGGAAGAAGACCTCGCAGAATCGGACGAGTTCGGCCAGCGCATGACGCTGTTGCAGAATGCGATGGAGGATCTCAATGAGCGCGAGCGGCATATCATCCAGGAGCGCAAGCTGACCGATGAGCCGAAAACGCTCGAGGAGCTGGCCGAGGTCTATGGCGTTAGCCGCGAGCGGATCCGGCAGATCGAGGTGCGGGCGTTCGAAAAGCTGCAACAAGCCATGAAAAAGGCGGCCGCCGAACAGGGTCTCATCCCAGAGACGGCGTGAGCCGGGTCGACACGTCCCCGGCAGCACACTAGGTCTCACTCCGAATTCCGGAGTGAGACCCATGATTTTTCGCGTTTTTATCGTTCTGATGGCAATCGGCCTCAGTGCGCCCGCCTTCGGGCAGGCGCTGTCGGAAGACTATCGCCGATTGTTGGCCGAGGCCGCCGCCACGCAGGGCGATGAAGGCTTTGCCGAGACCGTCGACCTCATTGCCCGCGTCTCGCCCGGCGGCGCGCCGGCTGTGCTCAATGTGCTGGCTGAGATCGCGCCGGAGCGGCTGACGCTCGCCGAAAACCGTTTCATCGCCGCCGATGTCGGCGTGCCGAACCAGCTCGCCGATCGCGGCCCCGAGGCGCCTGATCCGCAGCCGGACACGGAGATGGCCGAGATCGAAGCCGATGGCGGTTATGGTTTCCTGCCGCCGCTCTCGGGCTGGTCGGGCCGCTTGTCGGCCGGCTTGCGCGTCGATAGCGGCAATTCAGATCAACAGGACTACTCGCTCGGGCTCGAAGTCGAGCGCGAGCTGGCCGAGTGGGGTTTTGAGGGCGGCATTGACTATGCCTATTCGGAATCCGGCGGTATCGCCTCGCGCGACCAGCTGTCGGTCGATGCCCGCGGCGAACGCGACATTGGCAACCGGTGGAGCGTTTTCCTCGGCGGCGAATACGATCAGGACCAACTTTCCAGCTATGACTTCACGGCGTTTGTGAGCGCCGGCGCCGCTTACCGGCCGCGTCTGCCTGAATCGATGGAGTGGGTGCTGCGCGCCGGTCCGGGTATCCGTTATGTCTCACCGATCGCCGGCGAAGCGGAAAGCCAGTTCGCGGTCGATCTCGGCTCGGATTTCGAATGGCAGATCACCGATACCAGCCGGTTTGCCTCGGAAACCACGCTGCTGATAGCGGAATCCTCGCGCGCCGAGCAGAAATTCGCCTTCATCACGGCATTGAGCGAAGCGTGGGCGGTTGAAGCCTCGTGGCGCTATCGCCACGAGTTCGAGCCGCTGCCCGGCTTTGAGGAAGGCGATTCACGCTTCGACATTTCGATCGTCCGGGAGTTCTAAAGCCGTTCGCGCACCAGTCCCAGCGTCAGGCAGAATTGTGCGATCACATAGGTGATCCAGACGGCCGGGCCGCGCCAGGCGGGATCATAATCGCGGAACAAATCGAGCGCGATCAGGCTGTCTGACGCCACAAACAACAAGGCTCCAATGACGGCGAGCCAAGGCGCGCGCGACAGCACGGCCAGGATCGCCATGGCCAGAATGATGGCATTGTAGACGCTGGCGGGAATGCGCAGATCGCCCATGCCGGGTTGAAGCCAGACCAGCATTGCAATGCCGAAAGCCGCCAGCAGCGCGGCCAACACATAGCCCGAAGGGCCGCGCATTCGGCGGCGACGCAGATTGCGCAGGAAAATCCAGCCATAGAGAATGTGCGCCGTTCCGAAGGCGAAAATGCCAAGCGTTAAGCGCGCGGGCTCAAGCGCCAGCATGGCATCGCCGATCGCCGACGCCGCTAGTGCCATGGCGAGCAGAAAGGCCTGGCGGCGAGCCGCGTAGACGGCCAGCAGGAGTATGCCGGACGCCTTGAGCGCAACGACCGCCGGGTATTCGATTGGCAATCCGTATCCCGTCAGCAAATAGAGCAATGCGAGGACGCCGGCAGCACCCAGCAGGATCCATCCGGATTTCTGTTCTGTATCGGTCATTTGATCGGCGAGCCCGGAGACGTGCCCGCGCCCGGCTTGACCGGGCCGCTGGCGCCACCGCGTCGTAATTGGCCCAGCTCGCCATCGCGAAAGCGCTGATAATAGGGCACCCATTCTTCGGCGCGGGCGGCGATGTAAAGATAGGGACCGTCGGGATTGCGCCGGAAGTTCGAGTCGGTTGCGACGACGAAATATTCGCCATTCTCGCGGATCATGAAGGGCGAGCCGGAATCCCCGCGTGTCGTGTCGCATTCGTGCGCCATCGTATTGTCGCGGTAAATCGTCACCATATTGCAGCCAATATTGCCGGAGAGGTGATCCCCCGTATCGTGGCTATAGCCCGCCTGATAGAGGTCTGCGCGCAAAGCAGCGCGCTCGCCCGTCTCCTCAACGAGCGCGCGAATCCCGACAAAGCCGATCTCGTCGCCTAGCGGCCGGTCGATGCGCAGCAGGGCCCAGTCCGTGCCGTCGATATCATTGGTCGTCCTGTAGCGCTGATAATCCCAGTCCGGCGACATGAAATAGTCCACCACCCGTGCCGAGCGTGGCCCGCCCGGCAGGGCATACCCGGTCTGGAAAGTGCCAGCGGCGTTCACCGATCCCTCTTCCGCGATGCAATGGCCGGCGGTGACCAGAATGTCCGGCCCGATCAGTGTCGCCGTGCAGGCGCCACCTGCATCGAAATCGATCTGGCCGATGACGACCCAGGGAAATTCCGCCGTATCGAGAAACACGCGGTCGTCATAGCCGAAATAGTGATCGTAGATGGTGAGTGGCCGTTCGCGGCCAATACAATCCGACCGGTCCGTCCGGCGGGCACAACTGCCGTCGCCGCCATGCCCGGCTTCCTGACAAACGCCATCGAAAGCGGTTTCGCAGCTGTCGGTCTGAAAGCGGAGCCGCACCAGATCTCCGCAATCAGTGGCATCGGTCCCCTGGACACAGGCGCCGGTGCCAAGCCCCGGCTCGTCGCACTCATTGTCGTTGGCCCACTGGCAACTATCGTCCTCGGCGCCGGTCAGGATGCGCCAACAATCCGAATAGTCGGTATTGATCGCGCAGGCCCCGGTGCCATAGCGCGGATCGTCGCATTCATTGTCATTGGCCCAGCGGCAGGAATCGTCGCCGCGGAACTCGGCGGGCACTTGCGGGGCCTGCGTCATGCCCGGCTTGACCTGGACGATCCGCATCCAGCTCTCGATGTCGCGGGACGACAGACGTTCGGCATCATCCTGTGCCGCGGCCGGCAGTCCGATCGCCAGGACAGCCAAAATAGAGACAAGTATCCGCATATCGTTCCCCGACTGACCCGTTCCCTGAAAACATCAGCGTAACCGCAGAGCGGAAAGCGGTCCATGCGCCAAAACGTGCCGCAGCCTGAACCCTCCGTTCAACTGCCATACAGCTGGGCTGGGCTAACTCTTGGTTCGTGTCAGGGACGTCGCATCAGGAGGCTTGATGATGAAAAGCTTTGCAAAACTGATTTCGGCCGCGGGTTTTTTCTCACTCGCAGCCCTTGCTGCGCCGGCCGCCATGGCGGGCACATGGCATCTGGATGCCGCGTCCTGTCCAGACCTTCGTGAAGACCGCCGCGACGCGCGCTATGACCAGGGCCGCCTGGACCGCCGCGAAGACTGGCGCGACCGCCGTGTGATCGACTGCCCGCCCCGGTCCTGGACCTATATTGCCGACCGCTATGAGCGCCTGCATGGCTTGCAGCGCGGAACGGGTGCCCGCCGCGGAACACCAGGCATTGTCTACACCAATCGCTTCGGCGAGTTCTGGCGCGTCAATCGCCGCGGGCACGCGGTTCCGATCGATGTCATCGTGCACTATGAACGCGGCTATGGCCGTTGGGATCGGCCGTATCATTACGGCCGCGGATATAGCCCTCGCCTGCGCCGCTTTCACTATTAAAGGCGGATTTCGCCAGCCATGAACACGGCGGCCCGTCCCGACAGGATGACGCGGTCGCCGGCTGGCTCAACTTCCAGCGCCCCTGGCCGTGGTCCGATCTGACGGGCCGTCAGCCGGGGGCGTTGCAGTTTTTCGGCCCAGTACGGCGCGAGCGTGCAATGCGCCGATCCCGTCACCGGGTCTTCGGTCACACCCGAAGCCGGCGCAAAGAAGCGTGAGACAAAGTCCGCCGACTTGCCCTTCGCGGTGACAATGACGTTGGTGAAGGCGCTCGCCAGCAGGCCGTGTTCGGGGCGCAATTGCGCGATCGTGGCCTCATCCTCAAACACCATCATCTGATAGTTCGCGCCGTGAACGCGGCTGATATCCAGCGTCTCGAGCGGCATTCCCGCGCCGAGGGCCTCGACAACAATCGGATCGGGCTCGCCGGGTTTGTAATCGACACGCGGCAGATCCATCGCGAATTGCCCGTTGCCGTCGCGTGAGACCCTGAGTTCGCCGGACCGTGTCGAAAAGACCGCGTCTTGACCGGAAACCAGGCCGCGTTCGAACAGGAGCGCACCGGAGGCGAAGGTCGCGTGCCCGCACAGATCCACTTCGATTGACGGTGTGAACCAGCGGAGATCCCAGCGATCCTTGCCGTTGGGAATCAGAAAGGCGGTCTCAGACAGGTTATTGGATTGGGCGATTCCGCGAAGGATGCTGTCCGGCCGAAACTCGCCCATCAAGCAAACACCGGCCGGATTGCCGGTGAACGGCGTATCGCCGTCGGGGAAGACGTGAAGCTCGGCGTAGGGAATAGGGGGCATGGGATGGAAATCTTAAACGCAATACCGATGGGTTCACCGCTGTCTGACCGGATTCCCGGCCGCTTTCAATCGGGACCGGGAGGAGGCGCCGGTCGCGCCGGCCCCACGGTCGTCAGACCGGTTCACATACATCGCGTGCGCGGCGAACGGCATCGGCCGCCGCGATGCGGTCGGCATCCGGCGCCAGGCGGCGGATAAGGGCGATGCCGGTTTGGCCGCCGAGATCGACTTCGCCATCCGCACCGTCGGCGACGACAATTTCGATATCGCCGGATGTCTGGCGGTCGTTGCGTGCGAAAATGTTGTCGGTATTGGAGGCAAACAGGGACAATGAAGTGAAATCACCCCAATCTGCCGCCTGGACGCGGACCGGGCCTTCCGACACGTCCAACAGGCAGACAGAATAAAGCAAATCCGGCGACGGGCGCACCACGCGGCGGCTGGTTTCATCGGTTGGCGGCACGTGCAACCAGCTGTTGGTTTCACCGCCCGCCGCTTCCAGGCGCGACATGGCCGTGTCCATCGCGAAACGCGGCAGATACCAGACCGTGGCGGCATGAACCGCGGTGGCGATGACTGAAAAGACGAGCAAGATGCGGATCATGGCGTAGCCTCGCCACGGCAGCCGAGCCGGATGACGGTGGGGACGTCCAATGCCGTCTCGGGGGTTTCCAGGACAGCGCTGTCGGCCATGTAGAGCCGGTAAAGCAGGTCGAAACGCCCAGCCTCGCGGCTCGATATCCACTGCGATCCATCGCCGGGATTGTCGCTCTGAATGGTTGCACGCCACTTACCGTCACCGGCGAAGACCGCCCGCGAAGCATCAATCGAATGTGCGGCATCGTCGTTGCGGGCCAGGAAATAGTCGTCGGCATAGAGTGTCACCGACCACCAGCGGGCAGCGGGCGCGCGCCCCTCAAGCACATAGGCACAGTCTTCCCGCAAGGCTTCGCCGTCATCGTCAGTCGCGCGGAGAAAATAGGCCGCCTCTTCACGGCGCAAGCCGAGCAATCCACGGCGGGCGACATAGGCCCGCATATAAGGTCCTGCCGCCGGCGATCCGATGGCCGGATCGCTCGTCCACCCGTTGATCTCGATAGCGCGGAACAGGCCCGGCGGATCCAGAGGCGTCCAGCCGGTCAGCCAGAGCGCCGAGCCGAAACCGGTCAGCACGGCAAGGAGAAGTGTCGCGATCCAGCGGATCACAGCGTCCACCCCTCCGCTTCCCACGGCAGGTCGAGATCCGAGTAGTCCGGAAAGTCGAGCGTGAGCTCGGGCTGTACCGCGTCGAGCCTGCCGGCGCCTTCGGGCGACAAGGAGATTTCATTGTCGAGCATGGCATCGCGGACCGCGTTGCGCGCCTGTGCATAAAGTTCGGATCGGTCGCGCCGCATGCGGCCGCGATGATCTTCGATCGCATTCCAAGCGGTGGCGTAAGCGGCCGTTTCGCCCTCGATCGGCGTTTCCCGCGCATCACGGGCGTTCTGCCAGTCCTGAAGGGCGGTGTAGGCGCGTGTCAGCCGCGCGCCTTCGTGCGCCTCCCAAGCTTCAATCTCTTCTACCAGTTCGGCGTAGGCGTTTGTGTTTTCGACCACCCCGCCGCCGGGCGTCGAGAAGGAGAATTGCCGGAAATAGCGGACAACTTCGGCATGGTCGCGTGAATAAGCGGTATGCCAGGAATGCATGGTGTCGCGATTGACCAGACCCAGTTCGGGATCGACGATCAGCACAGTGGGGGTGCCGTAGATTGTCGGCACACCGTAATCGCCGGCGATGTCGAGATTGCGATGGCGCCAACCGACATCGATCCAGACAACCTCGTAATGCTGGTCCAGAACGGCGCGGAGATCGTCCTGCTGGAAATGGTTCGCGAGCCCGCGGCTGTCATGACACCAATTCGCCCCGAAAACGAGAACGACGCGACCCTCACCGGCAGCGGCGCGGCCCAGCGCAGCGTCCACTTCGGCGCGGGCATCGGCGTCGGACACGAAGGGTTCGGGGTGATCGTCGTCGGCATGGACCGCGGGCAGGATCAACAGCCATAAGGCAAACAGGGTTCGTAACATGAGCGGCCTCGTTTCGGATCGCTGCGAACGCTAGCAAAGCGAGGCGGGCCTGCCTATTCACGCGACATCACAAAAAGCCCCGCACGATGGCGGGGCTTTCAGTTTTGATTGCGGGCTTGGACTATTTCTTCTTTCTGGTCGCCTTGTCGATGTCCTGCTGGGCCTTGCCGGCACTTTCCTGTGCCTTGCCTTCCAGCTTCTTTCCATCGTCATCGGTGAGAACGCCCTTCACCTGCTTGGCCTTGCCGGCGATCTCGTTCTTCAGCCCGTCTTTCTTCAGGTCAGACATGTCTTTTCCTTTGGGTTGCCTGCCTAATCAACGCGCGGACGCCGGGATTGTTCAGCCGGTTTCACCGGCTGCCGGCTGTTTTTTTCGGACCAGGAACAGGACCAGCCCCATGGCGCAGAACAGCGCCGCGACCATGAAGGGTGCACCCGGAAACCGGATGCCGAGCGCGCCCGTTTCGAAGGCAAAAAAGAGCTGGGTGAAGATGAGCGGGCTCAAAATCAGCACGACTCCGCCGAGCGCTGCGAGGCCACCCTGCAACTCGCCCTGCTCGTCCGCGCTGACGCGTTCGGTCATGATTTTCTGCAGTGCGGGCGGGACGATGCTGGTAAACAGAGCAAAGGCAATCACGGCATAGACCTGCCAGCCGGCCGTCGCGAAGGCGAGCGCAATGAAGGCGAGAATCTCGACCGTCAGGGCCATCCAGATGGCGCGGCGTTCCCCCAGCCGCGGCAGAATGTATGGCACCATGACGACCTGGCTAACCGCATAGATGATGCCGTAGAAGGCCAGCGAAGCGCCGATCTCGGCCTCGCTCCAGCCAAATTTGGCGATCGCCGTGTAAGACCAGACCGCCGGATAAACAAAGCCGGCGAGATTGATGAAGAAGTAGACGCCGATCGTGACGCCGAGATTTTCGATGCGGAACAGGCGGGTCAGCGTGCCGACCGGATTGGACCGCCGCCAGGAAAAAGCCCGCCGGTTTTCCGCCTTTAGCGATTCCGGCACGGCCAGGAAACCGAACAGAGCGTTGATACCGGCCAGCGCCGCAGCCGCGAAGAAGGGCGTGCGCGGGCTCAACTCGCCCAGAAGACCGCCCAGGGCCGGGCCGAGCACGAAGCCCACGCCCATGGCCGCTCCGATCCAGCCGAAACGCGCGGCGCGCCTTTCGACGGGCGTGATGTCGGTCATGTAGGCGGTCGCTGTGGAATGCGTCGCGGCGAAGATGCCCGACAAGAGCCGCGCTCCGAAGAACACCCAGAGTGCGTGGGCCAGGCCCATCAAGAGGAAATCGAGCGCCAGCGCCGTCAGCGACATCAGCAAGACCGGCCGCCGGCCAAAGCGATCGGACAGGCCGCCCAGCACGGGCGAGCAAAGGAATTGCGCCAGGGCGAAGACGAAGGTCGCCAGCCCGCCCCAGCGCGCCGCCTCACCGATCCCCTCGCCCGTCAGCTGCATGATCAGGCTGGGCAGGACCGGCATGATCAGCGCGAAGGCGAGCGCATCGATCAGCACCGTGCCGATGATGAAAAACGATGCCGCGCGCGGGCGCACGGGCACCGCGGCTTCGGGCACAGGTGTCGCCGCGTCGCTCACGCAGTGGTATCCGGCCGGAATTCCCTGTTACGCATAGGCATAGGGACCGCCCTTTTCGAGCGCGCGCTGATAGGCCGGCCGCGCATGGATGCGCTTCAGGAAGTCCGCAATCGCGGCGCGTTCTCCGGCGCCGGCCCGTGCCGCCGCGGCTTCGAGCGGAAAGCTCATCATGATGTCAGCGAGCGAGAGCTGACTGCCGGCAAACCAGCCCGTTGTCTGCAAATGCGCCTCCCAGTAATCGACATGCTCTTTCACCCGTGGGTCGACAAAGGCTTGCATCGCCTTCGCGGCTACCCCCTTCACCAAGGGCCGCATTAGCGCCGACGCGCCGAGCGGCAGGCGGGTAAAGACCAGTTTCAGCAGGAGCGGGTTCATCGCCGAACCCTCGGCATAGTGCAGCCAGTAGGTGACATCGCGGGCCGCCTGCGTACCGGCTTCCGGCATCATTTCCCCGGCGCCATGCGTGTCGCGGATGTATTCGAAAATGGCACCCGTTTCGGCAATGGTGACGTCGCCCTCGGCGATCACCGGCGACTTGCCCAGCGGATGGATGTCATAGAGCGCTTTCGGCGCGAGCAGGGTCTCGGGATCGCGCTCATAACGTTTCACCTCATAGTCGAGCCCGAGCTCTTCAAGGAGCCAGAGGACGCGTTGCGAACGGGAATTCTCAAGGTGGTGAACAGTGATCATCGGCTGGTTCCGGCGGTATTCCACCGCGCTCCTTTAAAATTCTTCGAAAAATGAAATTTCGTCTCCTACTACGACTACTACTACGACGGCTTTGGCGCGCGCGACAACGCTCAATACCGCCACGACGTCCGACGGGGGGACGCAGTATACCGGCCAGAGGCACTGCGCGGATTACCCCGGCGCCGGCCCGGCCTTCTGATTGTCATCGCGGACAGGCCAGAGACGGATCTGCCAGGCTAGAGCCAGTCCTCGAGCGCCAGCACCATGAAGCTGAGCGTTGCGGACGCCAAAGCGAAGATGAGGGCAAGAATGTAAAGGCCGGCCGTGCCTAGCCCCAGTGCGAGCCAGACGATCAGCCCCATGCCGAGACCCGAACAGGTCCAGGGCACAAAGGTTCGCAGCACGCCGGCCTGTCGGCGATCCTCAGCGTTCATCCGGAGATGATGCCAGACCCCCTCGCCGACCATCAGCCCGCCGATTGGCAGTATGATCAGCGCCGCCCACTGCCAGACCTGCCCGGATTCGAGCCCCAGCGCGTTCAGGACCAGGGGCAGCAGGGCGCCGAAAATGACCAGGAAGCCGGAATGCATGATAGCCCGCGCGCGCAGGCCGCGGGGCGCCGAGAGGCGGCCATCCTTGCTGACATAAACCAGCACAATGGCCAGAAATCCCGCAAAAACCGCCCCCAGCTGGCTGATGCCGATCAGCAGGTTTTCGTAAGGCAAGGCCACCTCCCGAGCCGGTGGGTAGCACGATACAGGAGCTGGAGGATTTGTCTTGCGTGACGTGACAGGCGGCAGGAAAGCGGTTTGAGCAAGGTGGGCAATATTGGTTTTATTCGTCGTCATCCCGGACAGACGTCCGTCTGATCCGGGACCCAATCCGGATCGTTTGAGTCACGGGATGGGTCCCGGGTTCACGCCTGCGGCGCGCCCCGGGATGACGAGCTGTATTTTACCTCATGGTGAGGCGCTTTCCGCCAGGAAAGTCTCGAACCCCGCAGGGCAAATGGCATCCGGTCATTGGAGGCCCGCTGGCGCTCGCATCCCAAGATGCGGTGTTCGATGCCAGAGCTGGTTTCGCCGTCTGGCGAGGTGCCAGCCGACGGCGGGTATCGAACGCCGCGCCCGAAAGCCGCGAATCGTCTAGGATCAGGGGCAGGGAGAGAGGCCATGCCCGATACGGTCACGCTCGCCGGCCGGGAGCCCGCCAGCCGCACCTTCGATAACGCGCTGTGGGAGGGCGATTGCCTGGCCCTGATGCCGCAGATTCCGGACGGCGCCGTGGATCTCGTCCTCTGCGATCTGCCCTATGGCACGACACAGAACCGCTGGGATTCGGTGATCGATCTCGATCGGCTGTGGGCGGAATACCGGCGCGTCCTCAAACCCGGCGGCACCGTGGTTTTGACCGCGCAAGGCGTGTTCACGGCGCGGCTGATCACCTCAAACGAGGCCGGGTTCCGCTACAAGATGGTGTGGGAAAAGTCGAAGGCGACGAATTTTCTCAATGCGCGCCGGCAACCGCTGCGCAAGCATGAGGACATCTGCGTCTTCTATGAGGCGCCCGGCACGTATAATCCGCAGATGCAGCCCGGCGCGCCCTATGACAAGGGTGTGCGCAAGGACCAGTCGACCGGCTGTTACGGCGAGTTCGAGCCCGCCCGCGTGCACAGCAAGGGCGGCCGCCATCCCACCGACATCGTCTATTTCAAGACCGCCGAGAGCGAAGCCGAGCGCGCCGTCTGGCATCCGACGCAGAAGCCGGTGGCGCTCGGTCGCTATCTGGTGCGGACCTTCTCCCATCCCGGCGATCTGGTGCTCGACAATGCGTTCGGCAGCGGCAGTTTTCTGGTGGCCGCTGCACTGGAAGGACGGCGCTTTCTCGGCATTGAGCGCAATGAGGAGGTGCACCTCTTCAAGAATGAACGCGTGGACTATGTCGCGCTGGCGGCGGACCGGCTGGCGAAGGCGGGGGTTGAGGCGGCGGTTGTACGGGGTGGGTGAATTGCCAGCCTTACCTATTCCGTCATCCCGGGGCGCGCCGCCGGGGCGAACCCGGGACCCATGCCGCATCGTCTAAGGTCCGGAATGGGTCCCGGATCGGGCTCTCGCCCGTCCGAGGTGACGAGATAATTTTTACCTCATGGTGAGGTGCTGGCCGCAGGCCAGCCTCGAACCACGCAGGGTAGGTGGCTTCCGATCCTTCGAGGCTCACTCCATTCGCACCTCAGGATGAGGTGGTCGGGTGGCAAATCGCGTTCCGGAATGGGTCCCGAATCGGGCTCGCGCCCGTCCGGGATGACGAGCTTGTATTCAGCGAGGGCGGATGAACCCCTCACCCTCGAAGTCCGTCCGCTAGCGCGGACGCATTCTTCCTCCCTCTCCCCTTTTGAAGGGGAGAGGGAAGGGCTGTGAAATCGCGTAGCGATGAGAAGTCCGGGTGAGGGGTTATTCCGCCGGCTTCGCCGTTTGCCGTTCAGATGAACATCCTCGTCCCTCTCCGCGAAGACGCACCTAATTCCCTCTCCCCTTTGAAAGGGGAGAGGGAGAGAAAGCGGATCACTGATCCGGTTTCGAAAGTGAGGGGTTGATTTCCAGATAGCGGATGGCTTCGAGAATAGACTCTGCCACGCCATCGATATTCGTCAGGATTTCACGGTTCCAGAATCGCTGGACCTGCCAGCCTTCAGTTTCGAGCCATGCGGTGCGGGCCTCATCGTAAGCTTCCCGATCCGCATGCTGGCCACCGTCGGCTTCGATAATCAGCTTCAGCTCAAGACACGCAAAATCGGCAATGAAACGACCTATCGGCACCTGCCGTTTGAACTTGCGTCCGGCCAGGTTGCGATTGCGCAGCAGGTACCAGAGCTTGCCTTCGGCATCCGTCTGATCGCGCCTCAATCTGCGGGCGTTATCGCGGCGGGGATGTCTCACCCCCTCACCCTACCCTCTCCCCCTCAAGAGGGGAGAGGGAATTTGATCGTATCTATTTTCCAGGCTTGTCCTCGCTTAGATAAAGCTCACCACCCTTCTCCTGAAACTCCTTCGCCTTCTCCGCCATGCCCTGCTCGGCGGAGACATCGTTCGGCGCCCGGGCCGAGCCGAATTCATCCCTAATCTCTTGAGTAATCTTCATCGAGCAGAATTTCGGTCCGCACATGGAGCAGAAATGCGCCACCTTGTGGGCTTCTTTCGGCAAGGTCTGGTCGTGGAAATCGCGCGCGGTTTCCGGGTCGAGGCCGAGATTGAACTGGTCCTCCCAGCGAAACTCAAAGCGCGCCCGGCTTAGCGCATCGTCGCGCAGCTTGGCGGCCGGATGGCCCTTGGCGAGGTCGGCAGCGTGAGCGGCGATCTTGTAGGTGACGACACCGACCTTCACGTCGTCGCGGTCAGGCAGGCCGAGATGTTCTTTCGGCGTGACATAGCAAAGCATGGCGGTGCCGAACCAGCCAATCATCGCGGCGCCAATGCCCGAGGTGATGTGGTCATAGCCCGGCGCAATGTCCGTGGTGAGCGGGCCGAGCGTGTAGAAGGGCGCCTCGCCGCAGGTCTCCAGCTGCTTGTCCATATTGGCCTTGATCTTGTGCATGGCGACATGGCCCGGCCCCTCGATCATCACCTGGCAGCCCTTGTCCCAGGCCACCTTGGTGAGCTCGCCCAGCGTTTCCAGCTCGGCGAATTGCGCGCGGTCATTGGCATCGGCGATCGAGCCGGGGCGCAGACCATCGCCCAGCGAAAACGAGACGTCATAGGCGCGCATGATCTCGCAGATCTCTTCGAAGCGCTCGTAGAGGAAGCTCTCCTTGTGGTGGGCGAGACACCATTTCGCCATGATCGAGCCGCCGCGCGAAACGATGCCGGTGACCCGGTCGGCGGTCAGCGGCACGTAAGGCAGGCGCACGCCAGCATGTATGGTGAAATAATCCACCCCCTGCTCGGCCTGTTCGATCAGCGTGTCGGCGAAAATGTCGAAGGTGAGGTCCTCGGCAATGCCGCCGACCTTTTCCAGCGCCTGATAGATCGGCACGGTGCCGATCGGCACGGGCGAATTGCGCAAAATCCATTCGCGCGTGTTGTGGATGTTCTTGCCGGTGGAGAGATCCATCACCGTGTCGCCGCCCCAGCGGATCGCCCAGACCATCTTGTCGACCTCTTCCTCGACCGAGGAAGCGACAGCGGAATTGCCGATATTGGCGTTGATCTTCACCAGGAAATTGCGGCCGATGACCATCGGCTCAAGCTCCGGGTGATTGATATTGGCCGGGATGATGGCGCGGCCGCGGGCGATCTCGTCGCGGACGAATTCCGGGGTGACAAATTCGGGGATGGCGGCGCCGAAGCTCTCGCCCTCGGCGATAGAGGCGGCGGCGTTCTCCAGCGCCTGACAGCGGCCGACATTCTCGCGCTCGGCGGCGTAGATCATCTCGTCCGTGATGATGCCGGCGCGGGCGAATTCCAGTTGTGTCACGGGCTGTTTCCCCCCACCGCCTCGCTGCCGCTCGGCACCTCCCCCGTGAACGGGGGAGGAAACCGGGTCGGCGCCTTTTCTCCCCCCGCTCGCGGGGGGAGTGTCGCGAAGCGGCGAGGGGGGGATGGCGCGCATCGGCCGGTGCCGCACCGGAAATTCCCGCGCCAGGTATTTTCCCGTCGCCCCGCCATTATCCAGCGGGGTCGGTACGCGGCCGTCATAGGCCTCGACGCCGCCGCGCTTGAGAATGCCCTCGGTGCGCCAGCGCGGCAGACCCGCCTCGACATCGATGGACGCGTCCGGGTCGGAATACGGCCCGGACGTGTCATAGACGCGGACCGGCGGTTCCATCGCGGTCGGGTGCAATTCGATCTCGCGATGCGGGACTTTGAGATGCGGGGCCGCTTCGGGCGCAGTGTAGACGCGGCGCGAGCCCGGCAGCGGGCCGGTGGTGACTTCAGGCGTTTCAAAGGCGTTCTGGTGGGTCGGCTTGTTCATGGGTTTTCTTTCTACTCGGATTAATCGCCGAAGATCTGGATCATGTTCCCTTCGGGGTCGCGGACCGCAAAAGTGCGCAGCCCGAGGGCATCAGGCGTTCTGACAATGGGGTGAACGATGTCGGCGCCGGACGATTGCAGCGCGGCAAACACGGCGTCGATATCCGCAACGATCAGGCCGGACTTGAAAATGCCGGTGGTCCGGTGCGCCGCGCGAAATCCGGCTTCGGCGGCGTGGCGGTCAATGGCATCCTGACGCTGCTGGAGCTCGACGATCAGATTGCCGGCACGCAGCAACCTCACCTCGCCATCAGGTGGAGGGCGCTCCGCAGACACGATGGTTTGCATATCGAAATGCCGCTCATACCAGTCAGCGGTGATCTCGATATCCGCCACGGATAGCGCCATGAATCCACCCGTGGCCGGCCGGCTCTGGTGGGTGACCGAACAAGCGGCTGTTAAAAGCGCGGCCAATGCGGCGAGAACGGGCGAGGTTTTGATCATCTAGCCCACATCGCGCACGGCCCAGCGGACATTCGGGCTCAACAGGGTGACGCCGCCCTCTTCCAGCACGCCGACCTCCATGCGGTAGAGCGCCTCGACGCCGCGGCGTTCGTCCTCGTCGGCGTCATAGTTCGGCGCGGTCAGGCTCAAGGTGCAGTCATATCCGCCGTCGACGCCCGGCAACTCCGTGCAGTTGGCGACGGCCGCGATATCGTCCAGCGTCGGCGGCACATGCCAGTAGGCGCGCGCGGTGTCCGGGGCCGGCTCGCCCGTCGACCAGTCGGACGGGATGACGGTGTTGGCCTCTTCGATCAGGGCTGCGTGCAGCGCTTCCGGAGCGATCATCGCGACCTCATCGTCGAGCGCCCCGGTGCCCGTCTCGCCGGACGGGCTGCAGGCGGCAAGAATCACGGCGACAGCGAACGCCACCGGAAACGCGCGCATGGCGGTCGTGTGCATCATTCTGCCAATCCCAATTCCTTCTGGAGTTTCTTTGTCAGGCCCGCGCCGACAATGCGATAGCTTTCGGCGAGATAATCCCTGAGGTCAGCGTCCGACAGCGTTTCATCGCTTGTGCGCTGGATCCATTTCATGCCGCGCGAGGCGAGATAGGGCGCCGGCCGGCAGCCCGGCTGTTCGCCCAGGATTTCAAAGGAGAGGTCGGACGTCTTGAACGACACGCAGAAGGCGTCCTCGCTTTCGTTCCAGCCCCCGACGGTGAAAATCTTGCCGCCGATCTTCCAGACACTGGCATTGCCCCACTGCACGACATGCGTCGTGTGCGGCAGCGATCCGCAAAATGAGTCGAATTCGTCGCGCGTCATCGCGTCTGGGCTCCATCCCGCCGCCGGCATGATCCGGATCCGGTGATCGGGGTAAAATCTCAGCCCTGCCAAGCGCTGCAGGACACCCCCTGGATGAGGGAACCATCGCAGCAGACGGGATGCGATGCAAGCCTTTCCCGGTTGTGGTCAGCAACTTCGCAGGCCATTTCACTCGGGGAGAAGGGGATCGGAATGGCTGGCCGCGACTATCAACCGCTCGACTACAACGAAACAAATCTCAGGCGCGTGAAAGCCCCGCCGCCCGACCTGGTCGATCCCAATGATCCGGCGCAGACCATCAATGCGTGGGAGTTCGATCTGAGGCGGCGTGAGAGCGCCCGTTTCGGCGTCCGCCCAATCGCCATCCTGTCGATCGTCGGGGCCGTGGCGGTCGGCGTGACCGGTATCCAGTCGCTGGCCAGCGGAATCATGATGATCATGGGCGCGATGCCGCAGGAGGCCATCGAGGCGGCCGGCCTGCCGTCGGGGCAGCGCCTGATCGCCGGCGCGGTCGTGAGCCTCATGCAGACCGCCCTGTTCGTCTACATCGCCGTCGGCAGCCTGATGAAATCGCGGATCGCGGCGATGTACGGGTTCTTCGCGATAGCTTTGCTGATCCTGACCCAGATCACCGCGATCATGGGTATTCACGGCGGGATCGGCCTCATGTCCGTGTTGTTCTCGGTCGCCTATGCGCTGTCGGTCCCGATCGCAGTGGAAGCGACGCACAATCTGCACAAGATGAACGTGCTCGGCGTTGACGCGTTGCCGGCGGAAGAACCGGCCGGCTAGGTCCGGACAAGCTGAACGCCGACGGTCGCAGTGAACACGGCCTGCGCCGTGTAGACCAGTGGCGCCCCGTGAATGTCCATTGCGATCAGGCCCGTCATCAGGGCGATCCAGGGCACGGCGCCGGCGATCAAGGCCAGCGCTGCGAGGACCGGGCGGCGCGGCGCCGATGCCAGCCCATCAGCGGCCCAGAGTATGAAGGCGATGGAGGTTGCGGCGACCGCCAGCTCGGCGAGCACACGATTGGTGACCATGGTGAGCACGAACAGGTCGCGCGCGGCTACATGATCGACATTGGCGGCCAGCCGCGCGGTCAGAAATCCACTGATGACGGCGGCACCGATATGACCGATGAGGCTGATCGCATAGGCCAAGAGGGCGGCCGACGGCAAATAGCTGAAACCGCGCCGCGCCGTGTGGACACACAGTCCCAGGAAGATCGCGGCGAGGAACAGCATCATTCCGGCATGCACGCCGCTGGTCATGTTCAGCCCGCCCCCGCCATGGCCGGTCGGGTGATGGAAGATGAAGACCACCGTCAAGACGGAGGCAATCACCATGACATAGCCCGCCACACGGTTCTGGTCGGCGAAGCGGGCGGCGGGCGGCGAGGGTATGTCCGACATGTGTGATCCCTTTTCGGTTCGGCGGCACATTCGCCAGTGACGCCGGATCGCTTCCGGATTGAACAGAAAGCCGCTATTGAAAGTCCGGAACCGGACATGGAGAAGTGATTGTCCGAAAACGTCGACAGGCGCGAAGACCGGCGCGTCCGCAAAACACGCCGTGCGATCGTGCGGGCTTTTTCGAAGCTCGCCCTCTCCCGGCCTTATAGAAGCATCAGGGTTGCCGACATTGTCGCGGAAGCCGATGTCGGCCGCTCGACCTTTTACGAGCACTATTCCGGACGGGACGCCGTACATCTCGACGCGCTGCGCGGACCGATCAGCATCCTCGCCGTCACTGTCGACAGGGACCCCGACCTGCAGAAGCTGACCTATCTGATCGGCCATTACTGGGATTACCGCGCATTGGCCCGCAACACGTTCGCGGGCCCGCAGCGGCGCAAGGTCTTGTCGCTGCTGACCGAATTGATTTCATCGCGCCTGCCGGCGGACCTCCGGCACCGGGAACTCCTGGCGCGTCAGCTTGCCGAGGGTCAGGCGGGGCTGATCCGGTCCTGGGTCAGCGGCGAGATCAGCGCCAGCGCGGAAGAGATTGCCCGGCATTTCTGCGCGACCGCGCACGCCATGCTGGCGGCCGCCGAGCGGGACTGATCCCGCCGGCGCCGCAATCCCGTTCAGAACGGCTTGATATTGCGGGCGCGGGCCCGGACCGATGCCGAAGCGTCGTCGCTTGCTCGTTCGAGGGCGGCGGCGGCACGCGGCCGGACCGGGCTGAATTCCCGGCCCAGGGCGCAAAGCGCATGAAGGGACCAGGCGCGGAGAAAGGGCCGTTTGTGGTTGAGCAGCGGCTGGAGCCAGTCCGCAAGCCGGCGGGCGCCGGCGTCATTCAATGTCAGCGATTCCGCGAACTGGCAGATATGCAATTGCGCCGACCATTCCGAGATCCGATCCAGCCGGTCGAGGATATCCGCTGTCTCTGCAGAGGACAGTTCCTGTCCTTTTTCCATGGCCGATTTCAGCAACCAGGTGGCGCCTGATTGCACCATGGGTTCCGCATCATCGACGAGGCCGATGAGGGTGGATATGTATTCCGGCTCGCCTGAAAAGCGCGCTTCGGCCTCACCGACAATGGTGGTGGCGCGCCCGTCAATCCTGGCGAGCGCGCCGCGGAGATCCTGCGACAATGTCATGCATCAGGCTATAATTTATCGCTCGGCGCGGGTGAACACCGTGTCGTTCCATTCGAAGGACAGGATGGACCCATCGTCATTCCGCGTGAACGTAAACGCATCGGCCCCGTCAAAGGGATGGCTCTGGCCGCCGAACAGGTCCGGCCGCGCCGGGCGCAGGGTCGAGCGGTAATCGCCCAGGCGGAATTCGAGCGCGTCTTCCAGCGCCACCACTTCAATGGGCACCGGCAAGTCTTCCACGTCGTAACGTCCCGCATACTCGGCGAGTTCGGCCCGTGTCGGCGTCCATTGCCATCCGCCCCAGCGGTCCTCGGCATTGCGTTCAGCGATCATTCCACGCCGGCGCTCGAGCAGCATTGCCGAGCGTTCCGAATAGAAGCGCTCGCGAACCTCCGCCATGCGATCGGCGTCTTCATGGTCGGCGAGGAATTGCAGGAACATGCGCACGACGGTCTGGGTCCACCAGCCGGTCATGTTGTCGGAGTTCGAGAAGGCCGCGATGCCAACACCGGCATCGCGCGAGAAGGCCATGATGGTCCGCGCGCCGACATAGCCGCCACCGTGAATGTGGACCTCGAAACCCTGATATTCGCAAACGCTCCAGCCGAGCGCATAGCCCGAGCACGACATTTCATAGGCATTGTTGCCGTCCTCCTGGCCGGTCGCGACATAGGATGTCTGTACGGCGTTCAGGACCGCGTCTGAAAGTCCGGCAGAACCGGCTTCCCCGCGCAGTTGCAACTGCAACCAGGCCGCCATGTCGGCGGGCGAGGTTACCAGGCCGCCCGCGGACTGCATCATGCCGTCGGTTTTCGGGCGGATCGTTAACCAGCCCTCTTCGTCGCCCATCCAGATATGGTTCCAGGACATATCAGAGAGCGCGAAGTCCGACGTCCGCGCGGAGGTTTGATCCAGTCCGAGCGGGTCGAACAGGACCTCATCGAGCCAATCCTGCCAGGAACGCCCGGTCGCGATCTCGAGGATCGCGCCATAGACATTGTAGCCCAGATTGTCATAGCGGAATCCGGCGTCCCGCGGCTCGGAGAATTGTGAAATCAGCCCGGCATAGTCGGCCGGATCGACGGTCATCGCATAGGCTTCGAGAAAGGTGATCGTTCCGTTCTCAAAAGGCACCTGATGGGTCAGCAGATCGCGCAGCGCATATTGCGACGGGTCGACCGCTTCGGGCCATTCCGCATCCGGCAGGTACGTATCGATCGCGGTGTCGAGCGGCAGGATGCCGCGCTCGTCGAGGACGGCCGCGAGAAGGCCCATATAGGCTTTGGTCTGCGACGCGATATAGATCGGCGTGTCTTGCGTCAGCGGTGCGCCCGTATTGGCGTTGCGAACCCCCTCAATCCGGTTGATCAGGATGTCGTCCGCGGTCACCACGGTCACGGCAAAGCCCGGTCCCACGGCACCAGAGAAGCGGTCGAGATAGGCTTCCATCCGCTCGGTGGCGGACGGAATATCCTGCGCGAGCGCGATTGGGGCGGACATGCAGGACAGCGCTGCGGCAAGGGCGAAAACTGGTTTCACGTCAAAAACTCCCGGCGAATGTGAATTCCTATCGGGTGAAACTAGCTGCGGATCGGACCGCCGGATTGAACGGATTTAACCTCAGGCGGCGAGGAGGCGGCTGAGCCGTGCGGGCGTGATCCCCGTCTCGCGCCGCATGGTCCGGATGAAATGGCTCTGGTCGGCAAAGCCGGCGCAGACTGCCGCATGGGCGGCGGGCTCACCGGCGACCAGGGCTTTTACCGCCCGGCTCATCCGGCAGCGCAAGGCAAAAACGCTCGGCGGCGTTCCGTACCATTTCCGGAATCCACGTGAGAGATGGGCCCGGTGAATACCGATCGTCCGCGCCGCCGCATCAAGATCGACGCTGTCACCGCTCAACAGCCGGTCGCGCAATTCCCGCGCCCAGGGCGGCGGGTGACGGTCCAGCGCTTGGCGGTCGGCCATCAAGGCCACAAGATCGCGGGCGCATTGGCCGATGATGTCCCGTTCACCGGAGGACAGGACGATACGGCGCGCCAGGTCCAGCTCGGCCGGGGTTGCGGCCTGCCAGTGCCAGCCGGGACAGTTTCGAAGACCGTTCTCGGCGATATTGACTGACAGGATCAGCGCGCCGGTCTCGTCATACCGGTTTTCGTGCTCGAAACCGGCCGGCTTGAAGCCGATTTGTGCCGTCTGGTTGTCGGCAGAGCGCGCATCGCCGGTTTCGCGGAACGATCCGGACATCAGCACCGACACCTGACCGAGCTCGTGGCGGTGGGCGGACATGATTTCACCCGGCGCGTACCAGCAAAGCCGGACACTCATGTCCGGCGCGTCGAGAAGAATTCGCTTGCGATCCGACAATGGCATGCCCTCTGTTCAGCATTGTGATGCCGTCAAAGGGCATGCCGGATGATTAAATGTTGGACAGTTGGATCAGACGACTTGCCGCGGCGGCGCCGCCGCTTCGCCCGGATCTATAGCATCGATGCTGTCGCGCAGATGTACGAGGCGGAGAACATCCGGAAGATTGTAGCGTAAGGGCGTGCAATGGCCGGGGCCGTCGACGGGGCGCTTGTCAGCCTCCCATGGACATCCGCCCTTGCAGAGCGGCTGAACATCGCAGGTCGCACACTCCGCGTGCGTGAACGGGTCATAGTCTTTCCAGAAGCGGTCGCGCTCCTCGCGGACGGCATTCTGCGCGAGACTTCCGTCCTGATTCAGGCGCGCATAAGCCTCACCCTCCGGCAAGGCTGTCTCGTTCCAGCAGCGGAACACCAGCCCGCCCGGCGAGATCACGGCGCCGCCGGGCGCATCCGCCACGCACAAGCTGCCCGCATACCGCCGTGGCAGGTCCAGCGAAGGGCGCACACCGCGCCGGATCATGAGGTTGAGGAGCTGGACTTCTGCAGCGGCGAACTCCTTGCGGGAGAGCATGGTGTCGTCGAGATCACCGCATTCATCGGTATAGTCCACGACATGGCCGAAATAGGGATGGACGAAACCGGCCAGCCCCTCCTTGACCACCAGGTCGATCAACTCCGGGATCCGATTGACGTTTTCACGGTCGAGATTGATCCGCAGGCTGACGGTGATGCGTCCATCGATCCGTTTCAGATTGTCCAGAATCTTGCCGAAGGTCGGCTTGCCGGCGCTGGTGAAACGTCGGCCATCATGGATGTCGGCGGGGCCATCCAATGTGATCTGCGCCCCCGTGAAACCGGGCCGAGACGCGAAATAGGCGATCTTCTCTTCGTTGAGCAATGATCCGTTGGTGATGATGAACTGGGTATAGTCCGATCCTCTTTCATCGCAGAGGGCCTGGAGCTCTTCGTCAAGCGATCGGAGTTGCTTGAATGCGGCCAGTGGCTCGCCCCCGAACCAGGTCACGCTAAGCGGCGCACCCGGCTCAAGCCGGTCGGCCACATAGGCCAGCAGCGCCGCGCTGTCCTCGTCAGAGAGGTGGCGTTTCGGATGTTCCTCGAAGCAATAGGAGCAGACGAAATTACAGCTGACCGTCGGCGCGATGGTCAGGCTGAGCCCTTTCTCCGATGTTCGCGTTTCAAAATATCCCTCGCGGATCTTCGCGCGTTCGTCGCGATCGGCCGCGACCAGAAAACCGGCTTCCGCCAGGCGCTGCAACTCCTCGGCTTCGCCACATTCAGGCTGATCGAGAAGCCGGGCAATGCCTTCAAATTCCTCGGTCTCAACCGCAGCAAACGCGCCCGATACGCTGTTGTACATGAGGACGATGCCGTCGAACGCCGACGGCACGAAGATGTTGAACTGCGACGCGGCTAGCTGCCGGCCGTCAATTCGGGAAGCCGCTCCGTCTGGCATGCGGCGCGCCTATCGCACTTGAATGACGTTCAGCTCAACGAAGAGGAATTCCATGTTCTGCTGCATCATTTGCAGAACCTGCCATTGCTGGCGCGCCTGGGCCGGAATGTCCGCATTGCTGGTCAGCGCCGCTACCGTATTTTGCGTACAGCTATGAGAACCGCAGCTCTGCACACCGCAGGTTTGGACACCGCACGTATTCGAACCGCAGGTATTGGACGTGCAATCGTTGCTGGCACAACTGAACCGGCTGGGTTCGCCATCCGGGCCGACGGCGATATCCATCCGCACAACGCCGCGAAAGGCCTCGTCCATGCGGCTTGCGACATCATCGACCAGCGCGATTGTGTCTTCCATCTGGGTGTTCGAAACCAGGCTGTCCCGGCGCAAGAGCGCTGAAGCGTGCTGGCTAAGGGCGGACGGCCCGCCGCGCCTGACAACGGCAAAACCATGCGAAGTCGTGGCGCCTGCTTGCGCCGCGGCCGGCAGCACGCTCGTGGGCCGCACCGGCCGGCGAACGACCGGTCGCGTGTCTTGCGCTCCGGCCACAGATGTTGCGCCCGAAATGCCAAACGCCGCCGCCGCCTTAAGGAATAGCCGGCGGCCGGTGGTGTCCCGTTTTGCCATGATGCCATCTCCCCTGTTGCCCGGGAGATTAGCAGGCGATAGCTGTTTTGGCGATTCGAAGCCGGTTGATCAGGCCCGGAACGGGTCGGTGACGAGGATGACATCCTCGCGCTCCGGGCTGGTCGACAGCATGGCCACCGGCACGCCGATCAGTTCCTCGACACGGCGGACATATTTGACCGCGGCCGCCGGCAGCTGTCCCCATTCGCGGGCGCCAAAGGTCGAATCCGACCAGCCTTCAATGGTTTCGTAAACCGGCTTGGCGCGGGCCTGCAGGCCGCGTTCCGGCGGCAGCCGGTCATAGCGCTCGCCATCGATCTCGTAGGCGGTACAGATCTTCAACTCGTCAAAACCGTCGAGCACGTCGAGCTTGGTCAGGACGATGCCGTCGATCCCGGCCAGCAGGACCGCCTGGCGCACCAGGACCGCGTCGAACCAGCCACACCGGCGCTGACGGCCGGTCACGACACCGAATTCATGCCCCTTCTCGCCGAGCTTGCGGCCAACATCGTCGTGCAATTCGGTCGGGAACGGGCCCTCGCCAACGCGGGTCGTGTAGGCCTTGACGATCCCCAGCCCGTAGCCGGCCGCCTTGGGTCCGACGCCGGTTCCGGCGGCGGCCTGTCCCGCAACCGTGTTCGAGGACGTGACGTAAGGGTAGGTGCCGTGATCGACGTCGAGCATGGCACCCTGGGCGCCTTCGAACAGGATTTTCTGATCATCGGCAATCGCCTGGTCCAGGACGCGCCACACCGGCGCCATGAAGGGCAGGATGACCGGTGCGATCTCCGTCAACTCGGCAATCAGCGATTCGGCATCCGCCTCCGGCTGGTTCAGGCCGCGCCGAATGGAATTGTGATGGTGCAACAGGTCTTTGACCTTGGCGCGGAGCGCGTCCGGATCCGCCAGATCGCAGACGCGGATCGCGCGGCGGCCGACCTTGTCTTCATAGGCCGGGCCGATGCCGCGGCGGGTGGTGCCGATGGCCATGCCGTCATCGCGATTCTCACGCAGCGCATCCAGCTCGCGATGAACCGGCAAGATGAGGCTGGCCGTTTCGGAAACCTTCACCAGGTCCGGCGTGATGGCGACGCCCTGATCCTCCAGGCGCTTCTTCTCGTCACGGAACGCCCAGGGATCGACGACGACGCCATTGCCGATGACCGACAACTTGCCGCGGACAACGCCCGACGGGAACAGGGACAGCTTGTAGGTCTTGTCGCCGACGACCAACGTGTGACCGGCATTGTGTCCGCCCTGGAAGCGCGCGACGACGTCGGCCCGGTGCGAGAGCCAGTCGACAATCTTGCCCTTGCCTTCATCGCCCCATTGCGCGCCGACCACGGTCACATTGGCCATCGAATTCTCCACAAAGATTAATCTGTCTCACAGGAAAGTGAGACGCCTAGCGCGGTCTATCAGCCTAGTCTCGGCCCGGAAAGCATTCATGACGGGAGGGGCCACGCATGAAGCCGTTTCTTGCTGCCAGCCTGTTCGCCCTTGCCGCGACACCCGCCTCTGTGAGCGCCCAGACCGGCATTCCGCCGGGCTGCGACGGGCTTGAACATCGCGGGGATTTCGACTTCTGGGTCGGCGAGTGGGACGTATTTGCGGCCAACGGGCAGCTTGCGGGCACCAATTCGATCCAGAAAACGCAGAGCGGCTGCCTGATCGAGGAAAGGTGGAGCGGGTCGCAGGGATCGAGCGGCGTTTCGCTGAATTATTATGACCCGTTGACACAGGCATGGCGCCAAGTGTGGATGAGCGCAAGCGTCTATATTGATTATAGCGGGGGATTGAACGACGATGGCGCGATGGAGCTTGAGGGGGAAATATTTTACCACTCGCAAGGCAATCGTCTTCCCTTTCGTGGTATCTGGACACCCAATGCTGACGGCAGCGTGACGCAGCATTTCACGCAGTATGACGCCGTCAGCGATCGTTGGAATACCTGGTTCACCGGCCATTACGTTCGCCGGGAAACCGAATCGAATACGCATTCCGGGGAATAGGACTCCCGGTCCCTTTGTCTGTCCTCCCGGAATGCGTCGCGCCGCTGGTCCACCCCCGGACCAGCGGCGCACTCATTTCAGTCGTGATTAAGCCTAGCGGGCGCCGAAACGGTATCCGAACCGGATACCGGCATTGTCGAGCGCCTGGTTGCGCCCGCTGCCCAGGATCTGGCCGTGCGAGATGTGCTCGTAATAGGCCGCCACGGTCATGCTCGGCGACAGTTCGAGATTTAGCGCGAGCGTGGTGTGGAAAAGGATGTGTTCGCCCATCAGCGAGCGTGTTGTCGCCAGTCGGATGCGGTTTGGATCGCTCGGCGGCGCATTGCGGTCGATATCCGTGACGCCGTCATTATAGGACAGGCCGAAGGCAGGCTGGAACGAGACCGATTCGGTAATCGGGAAGTCCCATTCCAGACCGGCACCGCCAAAATTTGTCAGGCCATTCGTATTAAAGGATCCGTAGAGATAAGGGCGCGGCGTCAACAGAAATGACAGCGATTCGATTTCCGGACCGACCAGGCCGACTGTGATATTCGGCCCGTCTTCAACGTGATCCGACAGGTCATGAGCGGTGACACCCAGCCGGAATTCCCAAGCATGGTCGTCCGCCAGGGCCGGCGCCGCCACCATTGCCGCGATCGCAATCACCAGAACACTGAATTTCATATTGCTTCCCCTCAAGATCGCTGCATTGCAGCGTTGCTGCCACCCTAGTGCGCGTGGCGCGGCGCGGAAAGCCTAGAGTTCCGCCTTGGCATTGGCATAAGCCCAGTCCAGCCACGGACCGAGCGCCGCGATGTCGTCGGCTTCCATTGTCGGCCCACACCAGATGCGCAGGCCGGCCGGTGCCGAGGGGTGCGGATTAACGTCGAGCGCGGCATTCTCGCGTTCCAGCAGCGCACACATGCGCCGGGTGAGCGCCCACTGCGTGTCCTGGTCCCGCTCCGCGATCCCGGGTTCGGCGAATTTGAGGGTCACCGAAACCGGTGAGCGCTTGCGCTCATCCGTGCACAGAAAATCGATCCAGGCGGTCTTGCCGACCCATTCCGACAGCGCCGCGAAATTGCGGTCGACGCGGGCCAACAGGCCGGGCAGCCCGCCCTCCCTGGCGGCCCATTTGAGCGCCAGCAGATAGTCCTCGAAACACAACATCGAGGGCGTGTTCAGCGTCTTGCCTTCGAATATCTCCTCAAGCACGCCTGTGCCCTCGGCATTGTGAAGCTGCAGGATGCGCGGCACCGGCCATTCGGGCTTGTGAGACGCCAGCCGTTCGAGCGCGCGCGGGCCGAGCACGATCATGCCGTGCTGCGCCTCGCCGCCCAGCGATTTCTGCCAGGAATAGGTCAGCACATCGATCTTCGACCAGTCGAGTTCCATGGCGAAGGCGGCGGATGTGGCATCGACGATCGTCAGGCCTTCGCGATCGCCGGCAATCCAGTCGGTGTCGGGAATGCGGGCCCCGGCGGCCGTTGCATTCCAGGTGAATATCAGATCGCGATCCGGTTTCGCCACCGTGAAATCCGGCGTCTCACCGCCGCTGGCGATGAAGGTGCGCAGATCGCCGAGCCTGAGCTGTTCTTCGGCATCCTTGGCCCAGCGCCCACCGAAGGCATCCCAGGCGAAAACATCGACGCCGCGCGGGCCGAGCATTGACCACATGGCGGCTTCCATCGCGCCGGTATCCGACCCCGGCACCATGGCGATGCGATAATCCGCCGGGCATTCGAGAAGCGCGGCGGTGCGTTCATAGGCTTCCACCATGCGCTGCTTGGACGCGGGAGTTCTATGACTGCGGCCGACCAGCGCCGTGCCGAGCTTGTCCGGCGACCAGCCAGGGTGCTTCTTGGTGGGACCGCAGGAAAAACGCGGATCGAAGGGGCGAAGATGCGGTTTGGCGATCTCGGTCATGGCGGTCTCCGGCGGATTTGTCCCGGACTAGCGCTGCCGCCGGAGGTCGGTCAATTCGCAAACTGTTTCAGGAATGCCGTATCGGTGATTTGACCCGCGCCGCCGCGCGCGTCACATGAGCGCCATGACGTCGACCGGATACCGCTCGCTGTTCGAAATCCCCGATGATTTCGCCTATCTGAATTGCGCCTATATGGGCCCCTTGCCGCGCGTCGCCGCCGAAGCCGGCCGGCGATCTTACGATCAGCGGCAGACGCCCTGGGAGATCGGCGTCCAGGAACAGTTTTTCGATGCGCCCGAAGCGTTGCGTGCCGAGGCTTCCGGCTTCTTCGGTGCCACACCTGACGACATCGCATTGGTGCCAGCGGCGAGCTATGGCCTGGCGACAGCTGCGGCCAATCTGCGTATTGAGCCGGGCCAGGAAATCCTGACGCTGGCCGAACAGTTTCCGTCGAACGTCTATGTCTGGCGCCGCAAGGCTGAATCTGAAGGCGGAAAGGTGCGCGCGGTGACGCGCTCGGCCAATCAGAGCTGGACCGAAGCGGTCATGGAGGCGCTGGGCCCGCAAACCGCGATTGTCGCCATACCGGAAGTTCACTGGTCGGATGGCGGGCGGCTGGACCTACCGGCCATTTCGGCCGAATTGCGCCAGCATGGCGGCCAGCTGGTGCTGGACCTGACGCAATCGCTTGGCACGGCGCCGTTCGATCTCGCCGCGATCCAGCCGGATTTCGCGGTCGCCGCCGGCTATAAATGGTTGCTGACACCCTATACGGTCGGGTTTCTCTATATCGCGCCGGCACACCAGTCCGGACGGCCGCTGGAAGAGGGCTGGATCGTACGGGAAGGCGCGGAGGATTTCGCGAAGCTCGTCGATTATGCCGACACGCATGCGCCCGGCGCGCGGCGCTTCGATATGGGCGAGCGTTCGGCCTTCCAGCTGGTGCCGGCGGCGCTGGAGTCGCTGAAATGGCTGCGCTCGCTCGGCTTCGAGGCCCTGCGAGGCGAATTGGCTGAACGCACCGCTGCCGCAGAGGAGGCGGCCCGCCCGCTCGGCCTCTACAGCGATACGCCGGACCGCGCGGCGCACTATCTCTGCCTCGTTCTGCCGGACGGAACCCCGGCCGATCTGGCGCAACGGCTTCAACGCCACAATGTATCGGTTTCGCAGCGCGGGAGGCGGCTGCGCGTGACGCCGCATCTTTACAACTCGACACAGGATATCGACCGATTTGCCGCGGCATTGCGGGCCGAACTGGCATGAGCGAGCCGCAAAACCCGACACTTCAGGACTGGCTCCTTCTGACCGCGCTGGCGCTGTTGTGGGGGACGGCCTTCCTGTTCATCCGCTTTTCGCTCGACAGCCAGCCGCCAGTCGCCGTATCTACGGTGCGCTTGGCGTTGGGGGCGATCGCGCTTCTGGCCTGGGCGCATTTCCGCGGGCGCAAAATGCCGCCGCTGACCGATGTGAGATGGGTGCATTTCGCGCTGCTCGGCTTTTTCGGCAATGCCCTGCCCTTTTTTCTGATCCCGCTCGGCCAGACCGAGATCAGTTCGGCGCTGGCCGGAATCCTCGTCGCGGCGATGCCGCTGGCAACCGTCATCCTGGCCTATTTCTTTGCCGGTGAACGCATGACGCGTTGGAAACTGATCGGTTTTCTCACGGGTTTCGCGGGTGTCATCGTGCTGATCGGACCGGCGGCGCTGTCCAATCTCGGCGGCGCCGACACGCTGTTTCAGCTGATCGTGCTCGCCGCCGGCCTATCCTACGCCGTCAACGCTGTATTGACGCGCCGCGCGCCGAAGACGCCCGCCTCGGTCATCGCCGCCGGCACGCTGACCTGCGCGGCGCTGATGAGCCTGCCCTTCGGCCTCTGGGCGGCGTGGCAGAATGATCTGCCGGCCACCGCGCTCGGATGGGGTTCGCTGATCTGGCTGGGGATTGGACCGACGGCCGTGGCCACCGTCATTTTCATGCAGATCATTGCGCGGGCCGGCGCGGGCTTCCTGTCGCTGGTCAATTATATCGTGCCGGTGATTGCGCTCCTGACCGGGTTGGCCTTCGGCGAAAGCGTCAGCTGGAACGCCTATCTGGGTCTGGCGATCATCCTGGCCGGCATTGCGCTGGCGCGGCGGCGCTAGCGGCGAAAAATCCAAGCGTGATCGACCGGGCCGTGGCCCGATCCGAAATCCGGTGCGCGGCGGATCGCTTCGGCGAGATAGGCGCCGGCGCGCTCCACCGCGGCGGCCAGGTCGAGACCCTGCGCCACGCCCGTGGCGATCCCCGAGGCGAGTGTGCAGCCGGTGCCATGCGTGTTGCGCGTTTCGATGCGCGGGCTTTCGAACACTGTCGTCGTCTTTGCGGTGACGAGCACGTCGGTGATGACATCGCCCTCGAGGTGGCCGCCCTTGACCAGTGCGGCCCGGGCGCCCGCATCTACCAACGCACGCGCGGCGGCGGCTTGTTGCTGGGCATTCGTCACGGGCTGCCCCGTCAGCTTTTCGGCTTCCGGCGCGTTGGGCGTTACCAAAGCCGCCCGCGGCAATAGCGCCGTGCGGATCGCCTCGACCGCCTCGCCGGCGACCAGCACATCACCCGAAGTCGCCACCATGACTGGATCCAGCACCAGCGGGATGTCGGGATAGTCAGCGCACAGAGCGGCAACCGCCTCGACCAGGTCCGCGCCGCCGAGCATGCCGGTCTTGATCGCATCGGCACCGATATCGTCGAGCACAGCCCGTGCCTGGGCGATAACCACATCCAGCGGCACGACATGCACATCGCTGACGCCAAGGGTGTTCTGCACCGTTATGGCGGTCACCGCTGTCGCGGCATATCCGCCGAGCGCCGTTACTGTCTTGATGTCGGCCTGAATGCCCGCACCGCCGCCGGAATCGGAGCCGGCGATAATCAGTACACGCCCTATCTGCCCTGTCATTTTGCCCCCGATACCCGGATACTCTGTGTGGCTTAGATGTCGCGCTCTCTCCTGAAAGGCGAGTTTCACGACAACTCCCTCTAGTCCACAATGCGCGACACGTGTATGAGCCGCCTCCCCGAATGAATTGGAGCGCGTTTCGGACCCATGCACAAGATTCCATCCTAGACGGCGGCTGATCGATCGCCTCTTCCCGGACTGACCTTCCTTGCCTCGCAAGGCAGACGACCGGCTCCCCCGCGATCACCGATCCTCTTTGATACAACCGAATCTTGTTCGAGGCGGGCGCCCGGCGCCCGAACTGTCCGATGACCCAGACCCGTTCCCGCGCCCCGCGCGTTCTGTCCAATCTTTGCGTTGTTCGCTTCCTGTTCAAGCAGTGGCGGCGGCGCCCCCTGTTTTTTGTCGCCCTCGTCGGATTCACGCTGATGGCGACCATCGCAGATGTGTTTCTGCCGATCGCAGCCGGTGCGCTGATTGATGCGCTGAATACCGGCGGCGGCGGGCATTGGGCCGCCTATGCGCTGTTCATCGGCCTCGCCGTGACCGTCAATGTGCTGCGCCAGATCGCGGTGCGGTTCGAGATTCGCTTTTCGTCCGCCAACATGGCCGAGATGGTGTCCGACGCCTTCGCCAAGGTGCAGCGCTTTTCGCTGGACTGGCATGCCAACACTTTCGCCGGCTCTGTCGTGCGCAAGGTGACGCGTGGCATGTGGGCGTATGACACGATCACGGCCACGACCTGGTTCGGCCTGATTCCGTCGATCACCGTGATGTACGGGCTCGGCGTCTACATGCTGCTGCAATGGCCTGTGGTGGGCTTGTTCTCGATCGGCGTGACGACCCTCTTCGTCGCGGCCACGGTGTGGGCGGCGAACAGCTATATCCGCCCCCAGAACATCCGCTCAAATGCTATCGACTCCGAGCTCGGCGGCGCGGTGGCGGATGCCATTGGCGGGATCGCGACGGTGAAGAGCTTCGGGGCGGAAACGCGCGAGGATGCACGGTTCTCCGATCTCGCCTGGCGCTGGCGTGCGGAGACCAAGAAAACCTGGCTGCGTTTCGTCAATACCTGGCTGATCCAGATGGTCGCGATCATCGTCCTGCAGGCCGGGCTAACCGGGCTGCTCGTGCAGATGTGGATCGCCGGGCGCGCAACACCGGGCGATGTCGTGTTCGCAATCACTGCCTTTCTAATGATGGCCGGCTATATGCGCCGCTTCGGTGAAGAGGTGCAGAATGTCCAGCGCGGGCTGGACGAAATCCAGGACATGGCGCGCTATGATGCGCTGGACGTTCAAATCCCCGACACTGAAGACGCGCCGGACTTTATGCCGACGCAGGGCGAAATCGTGTTCGACCGGGTGGGGTTCGCCTATGAGAACCAGGCCAAACGGCTGTATGATAATTTCTCGCTGCGCATTGCGCCCGGCGAGCAGGTTGCGCTTGTCGGGCCGACCGGCTCCGGCAAGTCGACCTTCGTCAAGCTGGTCCAGCGTCTGTACGACGTTCAGGATGGGGCGGTGCGGATCGATGGTCAGGACGTGCGCGACGTCACGCAGGCCAGCCTGCGGCAGGCGATTGCGCTCGTCCCGCAGGATCCGGCGCTGTTCCACCGCTCGATCGGCGAGAACATCGCCTATGGGCGGCCGGGCGCAAGCCGTAACGAGATCGTCGAGGCGGCCAAGCGCGCCAATGCGCACGATTTCATCGAACGGCTGCCCAAGGGCTATGAGACGCCGGTGGGCGAACGCGGGGTGAAGCTGTCGGGCGGCGAGCGCCAGCGCGTGGCGATTGCGCGGGCCATACTCGCGGACACGCCGATCCTGATCTTCGACGAGGCAACCTCCAGCCTCGACAATGAAACGGAGCGCGACGTGCAGGCGGCGATGGAAGGGGCGATGGAAGGGCGCACGACAATCGTCATCGCGCACCGCCTGTCGACGATCCGCAATGCCGACCGGATTCTGGTCTTTGATCGCGGGCGGATCGTCGAACAGGGCACGCATGACGAGCTGGCGGCACAAGATGACGGGCTTTATGCCCGCCTGGCCGCGCTGGCGGCGGCATAAGGTCTTGACCTAGAAGGGGCAGGCCGCCTTCAGCGCCTTCAGATCGGTATCATTGCCCAGCGCCGCTTTCGCACGCTCTATCGCGTGTGCACTGATCGCTTGGGCGGGTTCGCCGAAAGCCGCCTCGTCGGCGCTGACCAGCATGCCGAGCGCCTTCTGAAGACGGATGCCGACCTCGACCTTGTCGGCTCCGTCGCGGGCGATCGGGCGGAACGCATCGACCAGCAGGTCGTGCGGATCGAGTGGCGCCATGAAGACGCGGTCAGCGGGATTGTCCGCCGTTTCGTCAAAACGGCCAGACAGCCCGCAGAGCAGCCGGGTCATGGCGGCGATGGCCGACAAGGCCGTGCCCGGATCGTTGACCGAAGGCGACAGGGCACGCGAGGCGATCTCGGCTAGGGTGATGAGGCCGAAGGCCGGGTCCTCTTCAAGCGTCCGGCGCGGATGAATGATGATCTGGCCGAGCACCTTCTCATCGATCTCCTTGCTTCCCAGGACGAATGCCGCCGGGGCGCCCGGCCCGACAAGGCTGCCGGGACGGGCCGGCAGGTAGATTTTCACACCCTCATCCTCCGCCAGTGTCTGAAGCGCCGGAATATCGATGGTCTGGACATGGCCGGTCTCGTGCGGCTCCACGGCGTGGGCGGTCTTGGGTATGTCCGGGAGATGGCTGGCGCCGAAATTGGCGCATTCGCTTTCCCGCTTCACGGATTTGCGGGTGGCGGCCTCGATCACGGTGATCGCCTCCTCGACCCCGCCAAAGCCGGACAGGCGGTTGATCCAGCGGATCAGCATCACCACGACGTGGACGACGAGCAGCAGGGTGAGGACGAACAGGACCAGCAGGCCGGATTCGCCGTACAGGCCGGAATTGATGCCGATCAAGCCCAGGAGGCTGAACAGAAAGGCGCCGACGAATGTCGAGATCGCGCTCTGTGCGGTGCGGTCCTGCGTCATCAATGGGCGGGCGCGCGGTGTTGCAGAGTTCGCGGCGGCCTGGAAGGCGGAGAACATGGTCGCCATCGAGAAGATCGCGACGGCCAACATGCTGGACGCGAGGATGTTCAGCGTCGCCGCCAGCGCGTCGATCTCCACCAGTTCGACCCAGTCGGACGGCAAGCGTTGGCCGATGACGGGCGTGATGACGACCGCCATGACGGCCGCGACCGCATAAACTGCGGGCAGAAACCAGATTGACTGCCAGATCCGGCGGAGGTGGAAGCTCAGCATGATGTCCCCATGCTAGCGCAACGCATCACGGGCCTGACGGGTTCCGAAATCAGGAGCCGCAAGGTTTGGCGTCGCACCCTAGGGCCAATGTGCAAGCTGTGCTAAGCGCGTGTGGGGGAGGCATTGCGGACATGACAGCTTTTCTAGCCGAACTCCGCCGACGCCAGATTTTTCGGGTCGCGGCGGCCTATCTCGTTGCCGGCTGGATTATCATGCAGGTTATCGCCACGATCGGCGATGCCGCCGGCCTGCCGGACACGGCTGACAGCCTGGCCCTGATCATCCTTATCGCGGGATTCCCCGTCGTCGTTTTTATCGCGTGGGCATTCGAGCTGACCCCAGAGGGGTTGAAGCGGACGCGCCGAGCCGTCGCCGGTGCCGCGGTGCGCCCTTTCGGATCAACCGACCTCGTTCTGATCGGCCTCCTGGTGGCGGTCATCGGTATCGCCGGTTACCAGGTCCTGACACGGCCCGGCGCCTCGCAGGATGTTGGGGACAGTGCCGCAATCGTGGAGTCCGCCGGACGCGACAGGACCAGTGACGCGGCGGAGGCCGGCGTATCCGATGCTTCGATCGCGGTTCTGCCTTTCGCCGATTTCTCCCCGGACGGCGACCAGCAGTATTTCTCGGACGGAATCGCCGAGGAGTTGCTGAATGAGCTCGCGCAATTCCCCGATTTGCGGGTCGCGGCGCGCACATCGGCCTTTGCCTTCCGTGGCGATGACATCAATCTGCAGGAGGCAGGCGCGGCATTGGGTGTGGCGCATATCCTCGAAGGATCGGTTCGGCGATCCGAGGACCGGCTGCGGATCACGGCCCAGCTGATCCGCGTCAGCGACGGATATCATCTGTGGTCCGACACCTATGAGCGCACTTTCGCCGATTTGTTCGACGTCCAGGACGAAATCGTCGGCGAACTGGCCCGCGTGCTGCAGGTGCGCCTCGGGGTTGGTGGTGCCGCCGGACGGGCTGGTGAAGGGACGGCCGATCCGCAAGCCTATGAGCAATATCTGCGGGGCTTGTCCTACTGGGCCGGCCGCGATGACATCACCAACCGGACGCGGGCGGTCGAGGCCTTCGAAACGGCCCATGAGATCGATCCGGAATTCGCCGACGCCTGGGCCGCGCACGGCGTCTCGATCACGATATCCGGCGTCCCGGCCCACGGGCTGGATCCGGAGACACTCGTGGCCGAAGCGGGCCGGATTTTCGATCGGGCGCTGGCCCTGGATCCGGACAATCCGCGTGCCCATGCGGGGCTCGGCTGGATGCATGTCTACCGGCAGCCGGATATTGACACCGCGCTGTTTCATGCGAACCGCGCCGTCGAGATCGCTCCGAATGCGGGTTATGCGCATTATGCGCTCGGTGTGGTGCAACGCTGGGCGGGCGATTATGTCGCCGCAGACCGGCATTTCTTGCGAGCGTCCTCGCTTGACCCGCTGAATGCCACCCTGTCCCGCGTTTTCGCTGAGGCCCGCGCGGCCGATGGCGATGTTGCCGGCGTCGAACGCATTGTCGACCAATGCGCGACCTGCATTCCGCAAATGCGGCCATTGCTGACCTATACCGCGATCGTGCAATCGGGAAGCGAAGCCGAGGCGCTGGCCGCCCTGGAAGACGCGATTGCAGCCCTGAGGGAACTGAATGCCGGTCTTCCCGAGGCGCAGTGGAATGAACAGGCCGGGCAAATCCGGGCAATGGCCGATTATGTGCTGGGCCGGCCGGTCGATCCGGACGGACGTGCCAGTGTGCTGGAGATCCTGCAACAAGCCGCCGCCGCCGAGGTGGCCAGCGTGGATCTGGTGGCTTTGGCGGCCATGATGGGCGAGATCGATCTCGCCATCGATTTCCTGTTCGACGCCTACGGTTCGGCGGCCATGACAGACTTCGAACAGTATCTGCGGCCCGGACGATTGACGTTCGCCGACAGCCTGCGCCGGGATCCGAGATATCATGAATTCTGGGCTCTGCCGGGGATGGCTGAACTGGCCACTATGCGCGAGTCGCGTGGCGAGACCGCTGGCCTGCCATTGCCGACAGAGTCCGCGCTAGGCGGGACGGACTAGCGCGCTTTCCCCGGTAACGACCGGTTTCCATTCCCCTTTCCCTTTTGGCGTGTGCGCTGCTAGCGTCCGATCCAGGGGAGGTAAGAGGGACATGACATCGCTTGCCCGGTGCCGTTGGTCAGCGCCATGACGCTCAACGATCTCTATCTGGTCTCGCAGATCATTGCCGGGCTGGCGGTCATCGCGACCCTCGCCGCGCTGATCCTCTCGATCCGGCAGAATACACGCATCCAACGCGCGGCAGCGGTTCAGTCCCTGACGGAAGCGATCACCGCGCTGAACATTCCTGCAATAGAATCGTCTTCGCTGGGCGAAGCCCTGGCCGCCGTCGGGCGCGACTGGTGGAGCGCCAAGCGCGAACAACGCGTGACCGCCCACTATTTCCTGTTCTCCTATTTCAAACTGGTCGAGCAAGCCTGGTATCAGAACCGGTCGGGCGTCCTCGAGGACTCGCAGTGGGATGGATGGTCTCGCGTGGTGACAACCTTCTACCACAGCCCGGGAATCCGCGATTGCTGGTGGCCGCATCGGCGCCTGGCGTACTCCGCACCGTTCTGCGAATTCATCGAAAGCAGTCCGAAGGCCGAAGCCGTCGGTGACCTCGGCGATATTTTCGGTCCTCACGAGGAACACGCCCCGTGATCCTCGCCCGCCTCTCCCGCGCCATCCGCGAACAGAACTGGTTCGCCGTGGTGCTCGAATTCGTCATCGTCATCGCCGGTGTGGTGATCGCTTTCCAGATCACGGCGTGGGCCGAACGGCAGGCGAGCCTTCAGCGCAGCCACGCCATACTCGAACGCCTGCATACCGACATCGAGAATGTCAGCCGCGAACGGTGGGACTGGGCCGCCATTCGCGCGGGAAACCGGGAATTGCTGTTATCGGCCAGCGTGAAATTGTTCGGTGGCGAAGTCGGCGACCTGACCTTGGCCGAATGCAACGCCATTGCCCAATCACACGTTTTCAATTCCCCATCCCTAGCCCTGCCGATCCTGACCGAGCTGGAATCCACCGGCGAGCTCGATCTGATACGCAGCGAGGCTATCCGACGGGCCATTACCCAGCATTTTCTGGCCAATACCTGGTCACGGGAAATCGATACCGCCATCAATCATGAGATCTTCAATCTCTCGGCGCGGCATCCGCTGCTCATGCGGTTTGTGCTCAGCGGGGATTTGCAGAACTGGGATCCGATCTTCGACAACTCCGCGCGATGCGATTCGGATGGGATGCGCGCGGATCCCGCCTTCCTGAACGAGCTGGCAGATAATATTTCCAAGTCGAATTACTTCCTCCAAGCCGTGCTCGACGGCCCAAATTCGAGTTTCGACGCCTTGCACGTCGCCGTCGATGCCGAGCTCGGCATTGACCATTCAGAGGATGCGCCATGATCCTCGCCCGCCTCTCCCGCGCCATCCGCGAACAGAACTGGTTCGCCGTGGTGCTCGAATTCGTCATCGTCGTGGCCGGTGTATTGCTGGCCTTCCAGATCACGGCGTGGAATGCGGATCGTATCGAGCATCAGCGCGCGGAGCGTTCACTCATCGACCTGCGCGATGATTTTGCCGCGATCGACGACACCGCCAGCGAGCTGGCCGCCTTTTATCAAGGTGTCATCCACGATCTGGAAATCCTGGTGCGCGCTGTCGATGCCGGCGAGATCGCGCCGGGCGAGATGGATGCGGTCCGCAGAGCGCTGGCCTATGGCGATGTGTTCGCCGATCCGCCCCCGCCATCGGGCACATTCCGGGATCTCCAGGGCTCGGGAAGCCTCGCCCTCGTTGAAAACCAACAGCTTCGGCTGCGCCTGATCGAATACGAGCAAAGCCTCGGAAACATCAGCGATTCAGACGCCAACATTAATGTCATGCTGATCCCGTTCAGCGCCGCCTTCAAACGCCATATCCGCTTCGATCCGCAATACCATTTGCCCGACACGCCCGATCTGGCCTTTTACGACGTCGCTCTGCCGGACGTTATCGATATCGATGTCGACGCGATCCTCACCGATCCGGAGTTCGAGGTCGCCGCGCAGCAACATCTGCGTCTCCAGATCGGCCGCTTCGTCAATCTGCGCGTCAGTCAGAGCAAGATCGCCCAAATCCGGACCATGATCGATGAAGCGCTGGAGAATACTCCATGATCCTCGCCCGCCTTTCCAAAGCCATTCGCGAGCAGAACTGGTTCGCGGTGGTCCTGGAATTCGTCATCGTCATCGCCGGTGTGGTGATCGGCTTCCAGATCATGGCCCGGCCCGCAAACCGCTGCAGGACGACACGATGTGGTCATTCTGTGATCGCCTCGCAGAGGTGACAGCTTGCGGTATCCCCGTGCGGGAAAACAGGCTATCCAGTCGCCGGTTATTCGAAACGGGCGGGCATGCAGTCAGGTACGCTTTCCATCGTCATTCCGGTGCACAATGAAGCCGGAAATATCGACGCGGTCATTGCCGAGGCGGTGGAGGTGTTTTCCGCCGCCTTCGAAGGCTTCCGGATCATCGCCGTCGAGGATGGGTCAACCGACGCGACCTGGGAGAAGCTGGCCGCACTCGATGGCCAATATCCGCAATTGACCGCGATCCAGCATCCGGAACGCGCGGGCAAAAGCGCAGCCTTGCGCACCGGATTCCTGGCCGCCGATACGCTCTGGGTGGCGACCATGGATGGCGACGGTCAGGACGATCCGCGCTCTGTCGCCGACATGGCTGCCAAGATTGATCTGACGTCTCTGAACGCGCCGGCGCTGGTCTGCGGGTGCCGGACGAACCGGACCGACGGCGCCAACCGCAAATGGGCATCCCGTTTAGGGAATGGCATCCGCCGGACGATGTTGCGCGACGACTGCCCGGACACCGCCTGCGGGCTGAAACTGACCCCCCGCGATCTATTCCTGGCCCTGCCCTTCTTCGACTCGCTGCACCGATATCTTCCACCGCTGACCCGTCATCTCGGCTTTGAGCAAATCTATGTCGACGTGGTGAACCGGGCGCGGATTTCGGGCGAAACGAAATACACAAATCTTGGCCGCGCCGTGGCCGGTTTCTTCGATCTGATGGGGGTGAACTGGCTGATGCGCCGCACGCATATCCCGGCCCGGCACCTCTTGTTTACGCCAAGGGATAATGACTGATGCAGGCGCTTTCGGACTGGATTGAAGGCGGCGAGACCCGCTGGGGCCTGACGACCCGCGCCTGGCTGGCGCTGGCCATTGTGGCGCTCCTGGCATTGGCGCCGGGCTTGACCTCGATGCCGGTGATGGACCGGGACGAGGCGCGATATGCGCAAGCCGCGTCGCAAATGCTGGAGACCGGGGATTTCGTGGACATCCGGTTCCAGGAAGACCCAAGGCATGTGAAGCCTGCCGGCATTTACTGGATGCAGGTCATGACCGCGCTGCCCTTCGGCGGTGCGGATGCGGATATCTGGGCGTTCCGGCTGCCCTCGCTGATCGGGCTCCTGATTGCCGTGTTCGGCACAGCCTGGCTGGGCGCAAGATTGTTCGGACCACAGGCAGGGCTAGCTGCCGGATTGCTGCTGGCCATTGCGGTGATGAGCCAGGTCGAGGCGCGGACCGCGAAAACCGACGCCATGCTTCTGGCTTCGGGCGTTCTGGCGCAGATCGGGCTGCTCTTGATGCTGCTCAAGGCGGAAGCGGGCGAAGGTCTGAAATTCGTCGGCTGGCCGCTTCTTTTCTGGGCCGCCAGCGGTGCGGCGATCATGATCAAAGGGCCGATCATTGCCATGGTCTCGGCGCTCACCCTGGTCGGCTATTTCGTTTTCAAGCTGAATGCCCGCTGGTTGTTCGGCATTGTCGGCGCGGCCTTCCTGATCGAGGTATTGAAGCTCGCCGGGCTGGGTTTCCTGCCCGGCGGGATTGCGGTCCTGATGGGTGGTCTTGCCGGCGCCTTCGTCTTCGAGCTCGTGCGCAATCCGGGCACCCGCTCGGCCATGGCGAAGCTGCACTGGCTCAAAGGTTTGGCCGTGCTGGCCGCGATCGCCCTGCCGTGGCTGATCGCGATCAATCTCGCGACCGATTGGGCTTTCCTTCAGGAATCGGTGGGCCACGCCCTGTTCGGCAAGGTCGGCGAGGCGGATGACAGCCATGGCGGGCCCTTCCTCTATCACACGCTGTTATCACCGGCGATGTTCTGGCCGGGTTCGGCGCTGTTGGGGCTGGCGACCCTTGCCGCGTGGAAAGGCCGCGAGCGGCCGGAAATCCGCCTGCTGATCGTCTGGGCGTTGCTGACCTGGATCGTGTTCGAATTCGTCCAGACCAAGCTGCCGCATTATGTGCTTCCGGCCTTTCCGGCGCTGGCGGTATTGGCCGGTCTGGGGCTGAAACAGATTGGTGAATTGCTGACCGGCCGCGGCGCCAAGGCACTGAACGCTCTCTGGATCGGGTTGGCCGTGATCGCCGGGCTGGCCATCGCCGCCATACCGACCTATGGCGCGCTGGAACTCGGCGAAACCCGCCCTGTATGGCCGTTTATTGCCACGGGTGCGGGCCTCGTCACCGTGCTGTCGCTCGGCTGGTTTGCATGGAAGCCCGGCCTCGCGCGCCTATTCGCCGTCGCCGGGCTGGCGGCGCTACAATATGTGTTGGCTTTCGGTGTCGCCATACCGTCCGTTGATGCCGCCTGGCCGTCCAACCGGGTGCACCGCATCGTCGCGCAGCTGGAGGGCTGTGACGCCTTTCCGGCGGCCACCGCCGGCTATCGCGAACCGTCCAACGTCTTCTATCTGGGCACCGAGGTGGCGCTGACCGATGGTGACGGGGCGGCCGCACATCTGCTTGCCAATCCCGATTGCGGGATTGCGGTTATCGACGCGGTTGAGCGGGAGGCCTTCCTGTCCGGCCTGGCCGATGCCGATATCCGCCTTCTCGGCGTGGTTGAGGGCATGAATCTCGTGAAGGGCGATCCGCTCACGCTGGACATCGTGACCCTTGCGGACTCGCAAGTTACCCGTCCGGACTGACCGCTGCCCTCACCTTCAAGGCCTGCACCGTTTCGCGGACATCGTGAACGCGCACGCATGCTGCACCTTTTTGTGCAGCATGGACTGCAGCATAAATCGAACCGCCCAGACGTTTGTCCGCCGGCGCTTCACCGTCGATAGAGGCGATGAAACGCTTGCGCGACGCGCCCACAAGAACAGGGAATCCGAGCTTTACGAACACCGAGATGCTGCGCAGCAATTCAAGATTATGCTGCAGTGTTTTTCCAAATCCGATACCGGGATCGAGCCAGATCTGTTTGCGCTCAACGCCCGCTGAAATTGCCGCTTCGGCGCGGCGCGACAGCCACGTTGCCACGTCGCGCACGACATCTTCATATTGCGGATTTTGCTGCATGGTTTGCGGTTCGCCCTGCATGTGCATCAGGATGACCGGGCAGCCCGTTCTTGCTGCGACCTGCGCCGCACCGGGCGCGCGCAGCGCGTTCACGTCATTCCAGATCGACGCGCCAGCGGCGAGCGCGGCCTCAGCGATAGCGGGCTTCATCGTGTCGATCGAAATCGCGACACCGGTGTGCCGGCGAATCCCGCGAATGACCGGCAGCACGCGGTTGAGCTCCTCGGCCTCGTCAACCGGATCGGCCCCGGGCCGCGTCGATTCTCCTCCGATATCGAGAATATCCGCTCCGTCGCGCGCGAGCTGCAATCCGTGATCGATCGCGGCATCGGAGTCCCCGAGCCGGCCGCCGTCGGAAAAGCTGTCGGGCGTCACATTGACGATGCCCATCACGAGCGGGCGGTCCGGAGGCACAGGCGGAAAACTCATCGCGGAAACTTGATCGCACGACTCGCGGCTTCTCGACTAGGCTTTCTCCATGAGCGAGTTCGCCAATTTCTCCTCGCCACCGGGCCGCGTGCTCGGCGGATTCCGGGAATGGAAGCCCGCCGGCGCGTTGGGCGCGAGCTGCGAGGCGGTGTGGCTCTACGAGGCCGGAGACGCGCCGGTCGATCACCGCTTGCTGCCGGATGGCAAGCCTTCCCTGGTGATCCGAATCCGGCGTGACTCCGGATATGACGCGACAGATAGCCAGCTGATCGTTTCCGGCGGCCTGTCGCATGCCACTTGGTACAGGCCGCGCGCCCATGAGTGCCAGATCGGCCTGAGACTGTTTCCCGAAGCCGCCCTGCTGGCGGGGTTCTTCAACCCGCGGGATTACGCGGATGGCTGCGCGCGCGCACCGCTTGCGCTGACGCGACAGCTTGATCGCATCGTGAACGAGGCACCGTCGATGCCTCTGGCGGTGACGGCGGATCGCATGATCAAATCCCTCGCCCACCGGCTTGTCGAGCAACGTGACAGCCTCGAACGGTTTACGGCGGGCAGCATTCGCAGGAGTGCCGGACGCGTGCCGATCTGCCGGCTGGCCGAACAGGCGGGAACCTCCGAGCGGCAGCTGCGGCGGCGCTTTATCAATACGATGGGCCTGTCACCCAAACGCTATAGCCGCGTGCTGCGCTATCTTCGCGCCGTGCTGATGGCCGAAGACCTTTTACATCCCGACTGGGCCGGGATCGCGGCAGACTGCGGTTATTCGGATCAAAGCCATCTGATCCGCGATGCAAAAGCCCTGACAAGCATCAGCCCTGCGGCCCTGTGGAGCGAACGCCGCGCCGAGTCCGAAATGTCCAATACGCCCCTGGCGAGCGCCGCTATCTGACGATCACGTCAGATAGAAAGGAATTTCGTCAATGCGCTTGCTCATTCTGGCTGCCCTGACTGCTGCGGCCACAGCGCCTGCCTTTTCGCAAACCGAAGACACGCTGGAGTTCTCCGGTCTGGACTGGTCGGTTTCCGGTTCGCCTATGCCCGGCACTTATCAGGGCCGCGAGGCGCTTCGCCTCCACCGCTCGCAGATCGCTCTGGCCGATGCGCCGTCCGACCGTTTCATGGTCGAATACGACCTCGCGATGGAGTCCGGCAATGGCTTTTCCGGCATCCTGTTCCGCGTGCAGGAGAATAATGGCGAGCTGGTCTATCTCCGCCATCACTTGTCGGGACAACCCGATGCGCTGCAATATACGCCTGTCGTCAACGGTCTGACCGGCTGGCAGATATATGCATCGGAGGGGTTTTGGGGCACGGCCCGCTTTCCGGTCGGCGACTGGATCCGGGTGCGCCTGATTGTCGACGGTCAGCAAGCCCGGCTGAGCCTGGATGGACAGCCGGTGCTCGATATCCCCGAACTCATCGGCGAAACGGATTCGGGCGAGCTGATCCTTCGCGGATTTGGACAGACCGGGTCATGGATTGCCAATCTGGAGATTTCGACCCTGAGCGATGACGGTCTGCCGAACATGGAGGCCGCTCCGGCGCCCGAGATTGACGGCTATTTAATTGATCGCTGGCGGGTCTCCGGAGCTTTCGATGAAGCGCTTGTCGCCAATGAAACCCGGCTGCCGGAGGGTTTGCCGGAGGATCGGACATCGCTCGCAGCGGAACATCACGGGATTGCCAATCTGGCCCGCGTCGCAACGCTAGCCGAAGGCGCGGATACCGTTCTGGCCGAGGCCGACATCCAGTCCGATGACGACCGGGTTGTGATCCTGCGGTTCGGCTATTCCGACCGGGTACGGGTGTTCCTGAATGGCGAGCTTCTGTTTGCGGGGTCGAACAATTGGCGCAGCCGGGATTATCGCTATCTCGGAACGATTTCGCGGGATTATGCCGTGCCGTTGCGGCTGCGCGCCGGTACGAACCGGCTCACACTGGCGGTCAGCGAAAACTTTGGGGGCTGGGGCGTGACCGGTGTGCTTGAGAATTCTGCCGGGTTAAACACAACCCCATAATCCGGGTCCGATGCGGCAGAAAAAAGGGGCGCCGAAAGGCGCCCCTTGTCTTTGGCGGGTCAAGCGCCCTGTGGCGCGGGCCCACCCTTGGGTCGGGTGGTCGCCGTATCGCCGGCCTCGTCCTCGTCGGTGACAGGGACCGAACCTGTCGGTGTGTCGTCTTTTGACGGCGGCTCGTCCGATGCACGGTCCGGCGGATTGCCCTTGAGGAGCTCAACGATTTCCGCGCCGGTCAGCGTCTCGTATTCGAGCAAGCCTTCCGAAAGGACTTCCCAATCCTTCCGCTTCTCGGCCAGGATGCGGCGTGCCTCGTCCATACCGCCCTGGACCAGCGTTTTGACCTCTTCCTCGATCTTGCGGGCGGTCTCGCTGGAGACGGATTTGGACTGGATCAGCTGCTGGCCGAGGAAAACCTCACCCTGATCGTCGCCATAATCGACGGGGCCGAGATCCTCGGAAAAGCCCCAACGGGTGACCATGGCGCGTGCCAGGCGCGTGGCTTGCTGGATGTCGGAGGCGGCTCCTGACGTCACTTTTTCCTTGCCGAATTTGAGCTCTTCGGCGACGCGGCCACCCATCATGATGGCGAGGCGCGAGGTCATTTCCTCATGCGTCATCGACAGCTTGTCGTTTTCCGGGAGCTGCATGACCATGCCCAAGGCGCGGCCGCGCGGGATGATCGTCGCCTTGTGGACCGGATCGGCCGCCGGCACGTTGAGCGCGACGATGGCGTGACCGGCCTCGTGGTAGGCGGTGAGCTGCTTTTCCTTGTCCGACATGACCATGGAGCGGCGTTCCGGCCCCATCATCACCTTGTCCTTGGCGTCCTCGAATTCCTGCATCGAAACGAGGCGCTTGTTGCGGCGCGCGGCCAGCAGCGCGGCCTCGTTCACCAGATTGGCGAGATCGGCACCGGAAAAGCCCGGCGTGCCGCGCGCGATGACCTTCGCGTCGACATCGTCGGCCAGCGGCACATTGCGCATGTGGACTTTAAGAATCTTCTCGCGGCCGATGATGTCCGGATTGGGCACCACGACCTGACGGTCGAAACGGCCCGGACGCAAGAGCGCCGGGTCGAGCACGTCGGGGCGGTTAGTCGCGGCGATCAGGATAATGCCCTCATTCGCCTCGAATCCGTCCATTTCGACCAGCAGCTGGTTGAGCGTCTGCTCGCGCTCGTCATTGCCGCCGCCGAGACCCGCACCACGCGAACGTCCGACCGCGTCGATCTCGTCGATGAAGATGATGCAGGGCGCGTTTTTCTTGGCCTGTTCGAACATGTCGCGGACGCGGCTGGCGCCGACGCCGACAAACATCTCGACGAAGTCGGAACCGGAAATCGTGAAGAAGGGCACATTGGCTTCGCCGGCCACGGCGCGCGCGGTGAGCGTCTTACCGGTTCCCGGCGGGCCGATCAGCAGCGCGCCTTTCGGGATCTTGCCGCCGAGGCGCTGGAATTTCGAGGGATCCTTCAGGTATTCGACGATTTCCTGGAGCTCTTCCTTGGCCTCGTCGATACCGGCGACATCGTCAAAGGTGACGCGGCCCTGCTTTTCGGTGAGCAGGCGCGCTTTCGACTTGCCGAAACCCATGGCGCCGCCACGGCCACCGCCCTGCATCTGGCGCATGAAATAGATCCAGACGCCGATCAGCAGCAGGAAAGGAAAGATGTTCAAGAGCCAGCTGAACACGTTGAAACCGCTGGGCGCGGGCTCGACCTGGAACTCGACATCATTGTCGCGGAGGATTTGGTAGAGCTGGTTGTCCTCAACCGGATAGATCGCGCGAACCGGGTTAGCCCCTTCGCTGCGGATCTGGTCGCCGTCGATGGTGACGCGGTTGATCTGGTCGTTCTCCACCAGCTGGATGAAACGCGAATATTCGATCGCTTCCGAGCCGGCGGTCTCGCGGGTCGGCTGGAGCAGATTGAAGAGCGCCACCAGGAGGAGGATCATGATGGCCCAGATCATCAGGTTACGAAGGTTCATTGGTCTTTCCGTCGTTAAACGCCGTTTCCCCCCTGATATGGGGTATAAACGCCCTTAATGCGAGCCTTGCGCCGATTGGTCGCGCAGTTGTGTATGAAACCATGCCGGCGGCCGATCCCCAAACAGATTGCGGGCAACGAGCTCATCGGCAAGCCAGCGAACGCCGGAAATTTCCGGGCAAAAACCGGCAACCCCCTGAAATTCGCCCTGTTTGACAATTGCTGGCAAGCTGGCGCGGGCGGCCGGCGGGATGGCATCCATGCTGGGCACTTCCGCACCTTCAGCGGAGGCGGCCGCGAAGGGCAGGATGTCGAGCGCCGCATCACTGACTTCAAAACGCCCGTCCCAGATCGTGATTCCGGACATTCTGACCGAGTTCGCGCGGTTTCGCGTCTTGTCAGCCCGCCCGGTGACATGTCCCGGATCGCGGAACAGAACCGCTTTCCCCTTTCGATGCGACAATGCGGCTCCGCCTGCCGTAACCGCATCACCGGCTTTGAGCGCCGCGCTCAGCTTGCGCGCCGCACGTGCGTCCGGCGCCGGATCGCCGCTCACTGCCGCGCGTAACGCGTCCATGGCTGTGACCGGAATGGCCGCACCGCCGGGCAGCATCACACCGCCCCAGCCGTGAAAGCGCGCATGCTGCATCAGCCAGCGGCCTGCCGCCGCGGCATCGCGGCGTTGCCGGCCTTGTAGCTGGGTGGCCATAGCCGCAAGGCGCGCCGGATCAAATCCTTGCGATTCCAGTTTCGACAGGACGGCGCGATCGCGCACGCGGCTGTAAGCTGGGTTGATATTGGACGGATCATCGATCCAGCGCTCGCCGGCTTCTGTCAGCCATTGCCTTAGCGCCCGGCGGCGCACATTCAGCAGGGGTCTGACCAAAAAGATTCCTCGACCCGCTGGCCAGAGCGGCATGGGGTCGATCGGCGACATGGCCGTCAGACCCTCGGCCCCAGCCCCGGCCAGCAACCGCCGCCAGACCGTTTCGGCCTGATCGTCCAGCGTATGACCCAGCAGGACCGCCTGGGCACCGGCTTCACCGGCCAGCCGGGCGAAGGTTTCGAGACGGAATTGCCGCGCCGCCGCCTGGAGCCCTGTATCCGATTTGGATGCCCGCCAACGCTCAATGACAGGCGTCCAGCCCAGCGCTTGGGCGCGGCCGGCCGCAAAGGCGGCTTCGTCGGTACTTTCCATGCGAAGACCATGATCGATGATGACGGGGCGAAGATCCGATCCGGTCTCGCGGGCCCAATCGGTTGCAAAATGCAGGAGGGCAAGGCTGTCGCCGCCGCCGGAGACGCCGATCAGAACCGTTTGGCCTGCCCAGCCGGCAAGGCCGTCATTAAAGGAGACGCGTTCGATCGGACGCGGTTTCAGCGGCAACCCGCGCGCAGAGATTCCCGTTCGGCACGGGCAGTGGCATTCGGTCCTGCGGAAGGAAATTCTCGCGAGAAACGCGCGAGTGTTGAACAGGCCTCCTGAATACGGCCCAAAGCGGCCAGCGACGATGCCAGCCTCACCAGCGCGTCGGGCGCGACCGATCCGTTCCGCTCCTCGCGAAGCGACGCGATATAGGCTTCTGCCGCCGAGGAATATTCGCCCCGCACATAATGAGTTTCGCCGAGCCAGAACCAGGCTTCGTCGATCAGTTCATCCTCCGGGAAATCGGCGATGAAACGCGAGAAGTCTTCCTGCGCGCCGTCAAAATCGCCGTCCAGAAGCTTGGAGCGGGCCTGGCCGTAGGCCTGGTTCGCGCTGATCGGCGGGGCACGGTCCTCGGCGGTCGCGAGGCGCTGCCCCAAAGGCCGGGTGGCGGCAGCCCGGTCGGCGGCGAAGGGATCGTCGCTGTCGGTTACGGCGAGACGCGCACCGGTGAGATTACGCGGGCCGCCGGATGATGAGGATGCAGGCATTTCGGCTTCGTCATCCCCGTCCGCCATGGTGTCCGGGATCGGATTGCCGTCCTCGTCGAATTGCGGTTCGGCGGGCCGCCGCAAACGTTCGATCTGACGGCGCAGGCTTTCCAGCTCGCGATCCTGGGCTTCGACGCGTTGGCCGAGCTGCCGGTTTTCAAACTGCAGCCGCTCGACCTGCCCGTTTGCTTCCTGAACCTGATATTCGAGGTCCGCCAGGCGCGACAGGAGTTGATCCATCTGCGAAATGCGCTGGGCTTCGGCCTCGGCGAACTGCGCTTCGACCGCATCGAGGCGGCGCGCAAGCTCCCGGCGCGACTGCGCATCCACCGGCGCAGCGAGCATCACGATCACAAAAACGGCAATGCAGGAGCGGATCATGGTCTGGTCATCCCTTCAGTCGGCCACAGGGCGCGGGATACGTGATCGAGACGGCAAAAATACGGCGCCGGGATGAATACGGACAACGCCCGCAGAGCCAGGTCTGCGGGCGTGGTTCCGGTCTCAGCCCCTTGCTTAGCCCGTTGCGCCACCCGTGATCATCGTGGTCGCATTGCGGTTCAGCGACCAGCAACGCTCGGACGATTCACGGCAGGTCGGACGTTCCTTGCCATAGGACACGGTCTGGATCCGCGACGGCGAAACGCCGAGGCTGACCAGATAATCCCGGGCCGCGTTCGCCCGGCGGGCGCCCAGGGCGAGGTTGTATTCGCGCGTGCCGCGCTCGTCGCAATTGCCGGCAATCATGACGGTTACGCCCGGATAGGCGTTCAGCCAGTCGGCCTGACGGCGCAGCGTCTCGCGGCCGGCCGCGGTCAGCGTCGAGCGGTCGAGATCGTAGAAAACGCGGTCACCGGCCGTGGCCACGAAATGCTCGGTCGTGCCCGGCACTGGGCCCGGGTTGGCGGGCGGTGTGTCCGTCCGCGTGGTGCGCGGCGGTTCTGTCGGCCCGGTATTGGTATCGGTTGTCGGCGGCGTCGATGCGCAGGCCGCCAGCAAAGCTGACAGGCCGGCAACCATTACGAACTTGATTTTCATAGGTGTTCTTCCCTTCTTCACCGGGTCCATGCCAGCCCCCGGAGCCTCCACCAGTTACGCGCGATTACGCCTTTTTCGAGACAAATCCCGATCAGGATCGCAAAATTCCTGTGACCGGTTTCGTCATTCGCGGCCCTCGCGGCACGCAGTTCGATACGCTAGCGCCAAAATCCCTACTCGATCAAGGGTGACCAGGCCGGGTCGGAGGACTGGCCATTGATCGGCATGCGGCGAAGATTGAAACCGGCGAGATCGACGCTCCAAATTTCGTACTCGGTGCCTTCGCGGCCCCGCTCGCCGCGTGTGAACAGGATCACACGGCCGTTCGGCGACCAGGCCGGCGTGTCGACGTAGTAGCCTTGATAGAGGATCCGCTCCTCGCCCGATCCGTCCGCGGCGACGACGCCCAGCGAGAACTGGCCATTGTGCTGTTTGACGAAGGCGATCAGATCGCCGCGCGGCGACCAGACGGGAGCCGTATAGCGGCCTTCGCCGAAGGAAATCCGCGAAACATTGCCGCCATTGGCGTCCATGACATAGAGCTGCGATCCGCCGCTGCGGCTCGAGGAGAACACGATCCGCTCGCCGTCCGGCGCGAAGCTGGGTTCGACATCGTCGGCCGGATGCTCGGTCAAGCGGCGCAGGCTGCGCGAACGCAGGTCAAACAAATGAATGTCGTGGCCCGCCTGGAGCTCGATCGACACGGCGAGCTGTTCGCCATCGGGTGAGAAGCGCGCGGACAGGGATTGGCCGTCCGGATCGATCCGAGCGAGCCCCGTTCCGCCCGAAGCAAACAGCGCTTCCTGGCGCCCGCTTTCCAGGTCGTAGACATAGGTTGTCGCCTGCCCGTCGAGGAAGGAGACATAGGTGATCTGCTGCGCACTGGGCGAATAGTTCGGCAGCAAAGCCCAGTAGGACCGGTTGGTGAGGAAGGACGGGTTGGCGCCATCCTGATCCATGTAAGCGAGGCGCCGCAGCGGTTCACCGCGCGGGCCGATGCTCTCGGACACATAGACAATCCGGGTATCGAAATAACCGCTCTCACCGGTGAGGCGTTCATAGACAGCGTCGGCAACCCGGTGAGCGACGCGACGCCAGTTTTCCGGCGCCGTCACAAACTGAAGACCGACGAGCTGCTCCTGCAGGCGCGTATCCCAGAGCCGGAACCCGACCAGCAAGCGGCCGTCACCCTGCCGCGTAAGCTGCCCGATCAACAGCGCGTCGGCATTGATGACGCGCCAGTCCTGAAAGCGCGGACGCAGATTGAAGTCCTGAATCTCTTCGATGAAGGCCGCCTCATCGACGGTCGTGAACAGTCCCGAGCTCTCAAGGTCAGCGGCGACCACACCGGCAATGTCGGCGCCCCGGCCCTCGGTTCCGCCCTCGTCGATGAAGGCCGGAATGGCAATCGGCATGGGATCGAGATGGCCGCGCGAAATGTCGACTTGCAGGGGTTCCTGCGCCAGAGCCGAGGCCGGCACGAGGACAAGCAGTAACGCCAGAAAACGGGGGATGAGCGGGGTCATGATTATTCAGCACTCCGGTAGGTGTGGCAGCAGATTATCATCTAGTCTCCTGCCGGAAAGTGACATCTATGCGGCGCCAAATGGAATAATGTTCGGCGGGCAGCCGGAACGGGGCGCAGTCGATGATCGCGGCCAGGGCGCGGTCGCGGGCGACATTCCAGAAACGGTCGCCGGCGAGATCGATCGCATGGCGGTTCAGCGGTTCCGGGCGGCCATCGAGGCTGCCATCACGATTGAGCCGCACCCGGACGACGACGATGAGGCGTTCCGGGTTCGGCGCGTCGATCGAGCTGCGATAGCAGCGTTGCGCCTGGGTGCGTATGGAATCAGCCAACGTAATGCCGATGGCCTCACTGGATTGGGCGCCGCGGGATTGGTTGCGGGAGGGCGAGGCGGTTCGCTCTTCGTCGACGACATTGGCCAAATCCCCCAGCAGATCGTCCAGGGTATCGCGCGTGCGGGACGGCGTCGGCCGTTGCGTAGGCTCGGCCGGCGCTTCCGGTTCGGTTTCGGGGAGGGGCGCCGGCTCGGCTTGCGGCTGGGCTTCGACTTCCGGCGCCGGAGTGTCTTCCACTTCGGGTTCCGGCGTCACATCGGGCTCGCTGACCTCCGGGTCCGGCGGCGTTTCGTCTTCGACTGGTTCCTCGTCTTCTTCCTCTTCAGGGAGGTTGGTGACCGGTACGATATCGTCGATCAGTTCCAGCGGCACGATTTGGCTGGTCGTGAATTGCCGAGTGGCTTGCGGAAAATAGATGAGCCCGGCCGCCACGATCCCGGCGTGGACGGCCAATGACAGAAGAATAACGAGAGCTGTGCGCATACCAGCCAGCCGTTACTCGTCCTGATCGTATTCGGTCGTGCTGCTGGCGATCGGGCTGTGGACGAGGCCGAGATTGGTATAGCCGGCATTCGACACGCGTGCCATCACGCGCGCGACCGTGCCGTAGCTGGCATTCTCATCGCCGCGGATGAAAATCCGGCCCTCAAAGCCGGCCCCGGAAATCGCCCGCAGGCGCGGCACCAATTGCTCGATGGTCACTTCTGTTTCCTGGAGGAATATCTCGCCATTGGACCCGACGGTGATGGTCAAGGGCTCGGAATCCGACGCCATGCTTTGTGCGTCCGTTTCCGGCAAATCAACTTCGACGCCGACGGTCAGAAGCGGCGCGGTGATCATGAAAACGATCAGCAGCACCAGCATCACGTCGACAAAAGGTGTGACGTTGATTTCAGCTTGCGGCTTCCAGCGGCCGCGCCTGGCGCCAGGGGTGACGGATCCCGCCATGATCAGCCCTCGCCCCGGTCAGCGAGCGCGGACAATTCATCGGCGAACGCCTCGAGTTTCGCGGCATACCCCGACAGGTTGGCCGACAGGGCGTTGAAGAAGATCACGGCCGGCACCGCGGCGAGCAAGCCCAGCGCCGTGGCGAACAGGGCTTCAGCGATCCCCGGTGCCACGACCGCCAGATTGGTGTCCTGCGACGCGGCAATGGCGCGGAACGAATTCATGATGCCCCAGACCGTCCCGAACAGGCCGATGAAGGGGGCGGCCGACGAGATCGTCGCCAACATGCCGAGCCCGCCTTCCAGCTTGGACAATTCGCGCGCGGATTCCGCGTTGGCCGCCTTGCTGACGCGGTCTCCTGCATTGCGGCCCTTCCATTCCCGCAAGCCCGCAGCAAACACGCGGGAAAACGGGTCGCGGGGCCGCTTGCCATAATCGTGGGCAAGCGCGTCCAGATCGCGGCCGGACCAGAAATCGTCCTCGAATGACTTGCCGCGGGAGCGGGCGGATCGGAGTGCCAGCCATTTGTCGGCGGCGATGGCCCAAGACGCGATCGACATGATGACCAGCACGGCCATGACCGCCTTCACCACCCAGTCAGCGCGCAGGAACAGATCGACGAAGCCGAATTCCTGGGCGGCGGGCGCAATTTCGATGATCCCGGTTTCCATCAACTTTCCTTTCATGCCGGCCGACAGGCCAAGGGTTTCGCCGAGAAGCGTTAATCCCACGCTTCCAAAAGGACCGGAATGCACACGTCAAGCCAATGCACGCGAAACGGGACTTAAATATCCGTCAGATTGCGGCGGATTTTGGGACCAGTATTGAATTAAGAATGCCCGGTTCAGGCTGCTTTCGAGCTGTCCTTGCCCGACCCCTGCATCTCGACCGGCAGCGGCTCCGCGAATGTCAGAGTGCGGTATGGGAAAGGAATCTCGATGCCCGCCTCATCCAATGCCGCCTTGATGGCGATGACCATGTTCGAGCGGGTCTGATGCATGGTTCGCGGGGCGGAATCGGCCCACCAGCGCACGCGGAAATCGATCGAAGACGCGCCGAATTCCGTCGCGTAAACCTCAACGCCTTTCCCGGCGTCGATCCCGTCCACGCCGGCAGCGGTTTTCTCGATAAGGTCACGGCACTCGCCCGCATTCTCGCCATAGGCGACGCCGACGATCAGCTCGTAACGGCGCAGTTCGCGGTCGGTCAGGATTTCGACCGGATTCTTGAACAGGTAGGAGTTTGGTACCAGGACAAGCTCGCCGGACATCTCGCGGATATAGGTGTCGCGGATTGTGATCTCCTCGACCTTTCCGGATGTGTCCTCAACCTCGATCACATCGCCGATCCGCATCGGTTTACGGATCATGATCATGATCCCGGCCATGAAATTCTCGAAGATATCCTTGAACGCCAAGCCAATAGCGATGCCGGCGATGCCGAGCGCGCCGATCAGCTCGGCCGGAGTCAGGGACGGGAACAGAATCGTCGCGGCTATGAGGATGCCGAGGATCCAGACCAGAATGCCTGTCAGCGTCTGGACCAGATCCGACAGAGCGCGGCGGGTGCGTGCCTTGCGCGCCGCCAGCCTGGCCATCCGCGAAAACAAACGCGCCAGAAGGCCTGTGACCGCGACCACGATCAGCGCCAGCAGGAGTTGCGGAATCATCTGTACAAAACCCACCCAGATGGTCTGCAACTGGCTGAACAGCGGATCGAAAAATTTCATACGGCCAAACTCCTTTGCGTTTTCAACGGATTTGGCCGCAGAAAGTTCCCGGAGCCGCGGTTATTCGCGTGGCCTGACGACGGGCGTCCACACCTCCACCATCCATCGCGGCGGCCGCCGTGGCCGTCCGGCGGGATCGATAATGACCGCCTCGACCTTGGCTTCACACAAGGTTTCCTCACCGCGGCGGATGGACTGGTCCATGCGCAGGCGCGGTCCCTTGTTCGGGCGGTAAACCGTCTCGACGGTCAGGGTTTCGTCCACCTTGGCCGGACGCAACCAATGAATATCCATATTGCGCACCGCAAAAGCCACCGGGTCCTCGCTCTCGATGAGTTCGGAGTGATGCACACCGAGGGCGCGCAGGCTCTCCGTCCGGCCGCGCTCGAAGAAATGCAGGTAGCGCGCATGATAGACGATGCCGGAAAAGTCCGTGTCCTCGTAATAGACGCGCACCGGCAGGCGGTGTGTGCCGTCATCTCCCCATTCGCCGCATTCGGGGCTTTTCAAGGTCATGCCAATTAACTCCGTCGTAGGAGGCGATTTCTAGACTGTCAGAGACTGGCAGGAGGTTGGGTGTCAATCCATGCACGCGTCTCAGTTATTCCGTATTTTCTGGCCGCGTGCGCACGATGGTGACGTCCTGCGGACGACGCGCGAGCGGTTGCTGACTTCACTGTCGACGATTGTCGGCGTCTTGGCTGTCGGCACAGCCGCCCTGTCCTATTCGGGCATGGTCGATGATTATCCTGTGCAGACCTATGTCGGCCTGTTCGGGCCCATGTTGTTTCTGCTGGCGCCCGTTGCGCTACACCTCACCGGCCGCCTGCAGCTGATTGCGGGCATCCTCCTGACGCTTGTTTTCGCGCAGATTATGCTGCCGGCCCTCACCATTGGTGGCGCTGCCAATCCCGTTATCCTGTATCTGACCGGCCTGCCCGTTCTCACGACATTCCTCATCAATTACCGGGCCGGGCTGGTAGTCGCCGCGCTGGTCATTGTGTCGATCGCGGTCATGTATTTCCTGCGAGAGATGCTGCCGGGCCTTCCCGGCGGGTTCGATGAGGCGCGGGCGGCCCATTGGAACACGATCACGCTGTGTATCCTGATCACCGCAATCTCCGCCTTTGCCGCGATTTTCCAATCGGAAATGCACAAAGCCAACCGGCGGCTTGATACGGCCCGCCAGGCTGCCAATGCCGGCAATGCCGCGAAGTCGCAATTCCTGGCGAATATGAGTCACGAGATCCGGACGCCGATGAATGGCATACTCGGCATGGTCGCCTTGCTCCGCGCATCGAAGCTCGACGATATGCAGGCTTCACAGCTCGAGATTATCGAGCGGTCGAGCGAGATGCTGCTGGCGCTTCTCAATGACGTGCTCGACATGTCGAAAATCGAATCCGGCGAGATTTCGATCGAGAGCGTGCCTTTTGAGTTGCGCAAAGTCGTCGACAATGCGCGCGACCTGCACGGGCTGCTGGCGGAGGCAAAGGGGCTGGCGCTACGGATAGATTTGCCGCCGGACCTGGATACGGCCTTCATCGGCGATCCGCTCCGCCTAAGCCAGATCCTGAACAATCTTTTGTCCAACGCGATCAAGTTCACGCGCGAGGGCTATATCGAGCTCGCGGTGAGCGAGCGGCGCGGCCAGGTTGTGTTCGCGGTCAAGGACAGCGGAATCGGGATCGCCCCGGACCAGGCCGAACGGTTGTTCCTGCCCTTCACACAGGCCGACAGCTCAACGACACGCAAATATGGCGGATCGGGTCTCGGGCTGACAATCTCGCGGCGCCTGTGCCGGCTGATGGGCGGCGATCTGACTTTGACGAGCGCGCCCGGTCAGGGCGCGCTTTTTGAAGCGCGTTTGCCGTTGCGGCGGGCCCGCAAGTCCGATGCGGCCGCGGCCTGATCACTTCTCGCTGTCGAAAAGACCGGACTGGGCGGTCTGCGGAATGTCGAGACCGAGATGCGTCCAGGCGCGCGCTGCGGCAAGGCGGCCGCGCGGCGTGCGCTGAATGAAACCTTGCTGGATGAGGAAGGGCTCGACCACGTCCTCCAACGCATCGCGGGCTTCGGCCAACGCCGCCGCCAGCGTGTCGAGTCCCACCGGACCGCCGCCGAAATGGCCGGTCAGGGCATTGAGATAGCGCCGGTCGAGGCTGTCGAGACCAATCTCGTCCACTTCAAGGCGTTTGAGCGCCAGATCGGCCGCTTTTGCGTCGATGTCGCTCGAACCGTCGGCCTCGACGAAGTCCCGGACACGCCGCAAGAGCCGCGAGGCCACCCGCGGCGTCCCCCGGGCGCGCCGCGCGATTTCGCGCGCGCCGTCCTCCGTCATGCCAAGGCCGAGTTTTTGTGCCGCCCGGGCGACAATTCCGGCCAGTTCTTCCGTATCGTAAAACTCCAGCCTGACAGGCACCCCGAAACGGTCACGTAAGGGTGTTGCGAGCAGCCCGGCACGGGTCGTCGCTCCGACCAGCGTGAAGGGTGGCAGATCGATCCGTACCGTCCGTGCCGACGGTCCCTCGCCGATGACAAGGTCGAGGCAATAATCCTCCATGGCCGGATAGAGAATCTCCTCGACCGCCGGGGCGAGCCGGTGGATCTCATCGATGAACAAGACGTCGCGCGGTTCCAGATTGGTGAGAATCGCCGCGAGATCGCCGGCCTTGGCGATCACCGGACCGGATGTCGCGCGGAAGCTGACACCCAATTCCCGCGACACGATCTGTGCCAGCGTGGTCTTGCCGAGACCCGGCGGCCCGGACAAGAGGACATGGTCGAGCGCTTCCTCGCGGCGGCGGGCGGCCTCGACGAAAACCTTCAGATTGGCGATGGCCGCCGGCTGGCCGACGAACTCCGCAAAGGACAGCGGCCGGAGGGCCTTGTCGCGCGAATCGTCCGGGCGCGCTTCGGGGGAAACGTCGCGGGCGTCAGTCATGCGCCGGGATCACCACCTCGCTGCCTTCGCCAAACAGGTATTCGCGATCGCCCAGAGCGGCGCGGATGGTCTGCGCCGTGGCCGCGGCCGGAATGTGAAAGGCAATCGCGCGCGCCTCGGGGCGGGAATCCAGAAAGGCCACGCCTTGCGGCATCTGCGCGAACCAGTAGGGATACAGGATAACGTCGAACTCCGTGCCGGCCCAAACCGAGAAATCCGCACGACGCGGATCCGTATCGCCGAGATGCAGAACCGAGACCTCGCCGACGCGGACATGCCAGGTAATGTTGTCGATGCCCTGGCGGTGAAACACCCAGGCGCCTTCAATGTTCTCGAATAGCGGGTGCGCCCAGGGGCCGGACTCCTGAGCCGTCAATTCCAGCGGGAAGAGCCGGTTGAGGGCATTATCCGACAGCTCTGTTTCGCCATTCCGGATGGCGTCCGTGACTTGCGCCGGCGCAGCGACGGTGACCATGTCCTGGGCCATCAGGAAGGCGGCGGCGCCATCAGGATCGGAATGATCGCCATGGATGTGGGTAAACAACAGGGCGCTAACCCCGTCGTAGGGATCGGTGCCGGCGATAATGGCTGCCCGCGCGTCATCCGACGGCAGGGCATAGGTACCGTCATAGGAATTCCAGTTGAGCGCGTCGATCAGAACGCCGGTTTCCCCGTCGCTGATATGAACTCCCTCATTGGCGATGAAGCGGATGGTCACGTCCTGCGCGGAAACGGGCGAAGCGCAGACCAGATAGAGAAGCAGCGCGGTCAGAAGCCTCATTTGGACAATTCCTTCAAGGCCAAGCGTATCAGGTCCCCGGTTACTGCCTCAGGTTGGGCCCGGTTGGCTGCCGCGACGGCCCGGCGGGCATCGGTCTCGGCATAACCCAGATTGAGAAGCGCCGAAACTGCATCCTCTCGCACGGCGTTACTGCCGGCAGTCTCGTCTCCGCTTTTCGCCGATGCGATGCCCGCCGACGCTGCGACATTGAAGCCCGGCGTGAAGGCACGACCGATTGGCGGCGGCTTGTCCTTGAGCTCCAGCGCCAAGCGTCCGGCCAGCTTGGGACCGACACCCTTGGCCTGGCCGAAAGCCGAAGAATCGCCCAGCGCTGCGGCACTCTCCAATTCGTTCGCGCCAAGAGCATCCAGCAACGCCAGGGCTGCCTTGGCGCCGACGCCCTGAATGAGCTGCAGCCGGGCAAACCAGGCGCGCTCGCGTTCCGACAGGAAGCCCCATAACTTGAAGGAATCCTCGCGAACCTGCGTTTCGATATGGATTTCGACGTCTTCGCCCTGTTGCAGGCGGGCCAGCGCCTGGCCGCCCATTCCGACCAGATAGCCAACACCGTTGACGTCGATCACCGCTTCGCTCTCGCCGATAGCATCCACCCGTCCGCGCAGCTTGCCGATCATGCCGCACTCCCCAGCTTGCGGGTGCCCCGATGATGGGCATGGCAAATCGCCACCGCCAAGGCGTCGGCGGCATCCGCCTGGGCCTGGCAACCGGGTAGCAGGATGGCGATCATGGCGGCGATCTGCTTTTTGTCGGCCGCTCCCGTCCCCACCACGGATTTCTTGACCAGCCGGGCCGCATACTCGGCGACAGGAAGTCCGGCACGCGCCGGCGCCAACAAGGCTGCGGCCCGGGCGTGACCGAGTTTGAGCGCGCTCGCGGCATTGCTCGCCATAAAGGTTTCTTCGGCGGCGGCCTCATGCGGCGCATGTTCGGCGATGATGACCTCAAGACCAGAATGAATGGCCATCAGCCGTTCCGACAGGGGCGCTTCAACCGGCGGTGATATCCGCCCTTCGGCGATCCGCGAAAGCCGGGTGCCGGACACGGTGACGATCCCCCACCCGGTATGACGCAGGCCGGGATCGATGCCGAGTATCCGAATCGCTTCGCTCATGTCCGAAAGCTAGCGCGTAATGCCCGCGAACGCCCACCCGGAGCGTCAGATAACGCATCACCTGCGGACAGGCACACCACTAACCGAATTGCGAATAATTATTACAAACAATAACTCGAGTTGAGAATAATTATCACAAACATCAGATCGGATGCTTTGCCCCATTATATTCGACAATTTTTGAGAACGATAATCATAAGCTCAAATATTGGTCAGATTCTATTTGACGGTCTGAAGTGATGCATTTTAGAGTCATCCGGTACGTACCCGTGTGGGGGACGCGTTTACGATTAGTAATCAGGGGAGGCCTCCTCATGGCCAAAAAAGGTAAGCTTAGCCGGCGTTCATTCATGACCCGCGTTGTCGGGGGCGTTGCTGTGACCGGAGCGGTCGGAGCGGTCGCCGGTGCGGCTATCATTCGCGGTCGGACAGACGCCGACAGCGGGAGCCAATCCGATCCGGCCGGCAATGGCCGCACGGGCATCACAGACAGCGATGGCGGCGCCTACGCCGATCAGGCTGGACGTGGCACCGGCTACACCGGCATCACCGACTCGGACTCGGGCGGATGCGCCGACAATGCCGGACACGGCCGGGGCAATTCCGGCTATACGGACAGCGACACCAGCGGTTGCTCGGATCCGGCCGGTCGCGGCCGCGGCGGCTAGTCAGCACCGCTTTATCACTCAAGAATACCGGCTGTCTTCGCGGCAGCCGGTGTTTTTGTTTGCAAACTGCTTTTGATTTCTATTCTCAAAATAAATAAGAATGATTCGCAGTATTTGGCCTGTTTTTCGATTTTCTCGCGTGAATCTTTTGATTTAGGGCCTGTTTCCCTTTGACCCTGTCGGACCCTCCCGCATAACATCGCCCGGTGTGGGACCCGGTGAAAGCCGGACGCAGACGACAGGGGAGGCCCCAATGGCCAAGAAAGGCAAACTAAGCCGCCGATCTTTTCTGACACGCGTGGCCGGGGGCGGGTTGGCCGCCGGAGCCGCTGCGGCGATCACGGGCGGCGCAGCCGCCCAGAATTATACCGGACGTACGGATTCGGATCTCGGCTCCTATGCCGACCGCGCCGGATACGGCCGGACAGGCGTTACCGATAGCGATGGCGGCGCAAATGCCGACCGCGCCGGATACGGCCGGGGACGGCGAACGGGTATCACGGACAGCGACAGCGGCACCTATGCCGATCCCGCCGGCAACGGCCGCGGCCGGAGAACAGGTATCACCGATAGCGACAGCGGCACTTATGCCGACCCGGCCGGCAATGGCCGTGGACGCTCCGGCATCACCGACAGCGACAGTGGCACCTACGCCGATCCCGCCGGCAACGGACGGGGCGGACGCCGCAGCGGCATAACCGACAGCGACACCGGCACCTATGCCGATCCGGTCGGAAACGGCCGCGGCCGGCGCCGCTGCACCGATAGCGACACCGGAAGCTACGCCGACCCTATCGGCCGTGGTGATCGCTGCTAGGCAACAACGCCAGAAAGGCAGGCAATTCTCATGGCAAAGAAAACCAAGCTCTCTCGGCGGTCCTTCCTGACCCGCGTGGCTGGCGCAGGGGTCGCAACCGGCGCGGCCGGCCTCGTTACCGGCTGCACGACAACCGGTGCCTATACCGGGCTGACCGATGCTGACACCGGCGTTTACGCCGATCCGGCCGGTTATGGACGCGGTCGCGGACGCACGGGCATTACCGACGCCGATACCGGTTCCTACGCGGATGCGGCCGGCTATGGCCGGGGTGGCGGGCGCACCGGCATTACCGACCGTGATACCGGCTCCTATGCCGACCCCGTCGGCAATGGCCGAGGCGGACGCCGGTCGGGCATCACGGATCGCGATACCGGCGCGTATGCCGATCCGGCCGGAAATGGGCGCGGCGGACGCCATCGGCGCAACTGTACCGACAGCGATACCGGCGCGTACGCCGATCCGGTCGGTCAGGGCCGCCGCTGCTAGGCGCGGCAACGCGACGCTGCCGCGACGGCTAGACTTCTATTGAGCAACTGATTTGATCGGTCAGGCGCAGGTTCCGCATGCGCGGATCGGGGGAATGAATGAGCGAGTTTCCGTGGGGCGACAACGTCGTCGACTACATTATCGGCCCCGAGAAGGCGGACGATTTCTTCAACGCCCATTTCGAACAGAAAGCGCTGATCGTTCCGCGCCAGGAGTCGGGGCGATACCGCGATCTCCTGTCCATCGACCGGATAGATCATCTGCTCGCCAGCCATGATTTCAACGGCGACAGCGTCGACATGGCGCGGGCTGAACCGCAAATCACCCGCGACCAGTTTATCCTGCCAAACGGATTTGCCGATCGCGGCAGCATCGCCAGTCTCTATCAGGAAGGCGCCACGCTCATCCTGCCGCAACTGCATCAGTCGGAGCTGGTGCTGAAGACGTTTTGCCGTGCGCTGGAAGCCGAGCTGAGCTGCCATGTGCAAACGAACATCTACATGACGCCGCCGAACAATCAGGGCTTCCGCACGCATTATGACGATCACGATGTGTTCGTGCTGCAGGTCGAGGGCGAAAAGCTGTGGCGGATCTACGACCAGACGGTCGATAAGCCCTATCGCGGCGAAGGCTTCAATATCGATCGCGATCAGCCGGGCGAGCTGGTCGAGGAGTTTGTCCTGAAAGCCGGGGATGCGGCCTATGTGCCGCGCGGCTTGATGCACGATGCGCAGACCCAGGGGACAAGCGACAGCCTGCACATCACGGTCGGCCTGATCGTCAAGACCTGGGCGGATCTGATGCTGGAAGCGGTGTCCGAGGTGGCGCTTCGCCATCCCGAATTCCGGCAGGCTTTGCCACCGCGCTATGCGCATTCCGATTTCGACCGCAAAAGCGCGGAAGCGCACTTCAAGGCGCTCATTGCGAAGATCGGGGAAGAAGCCAATCTGGACAATGCGTTCGACCTGTTCGTCGACAATTTCATCCGCTCGCGCCCGCCTTATTCCGAAGGCACGCTGACCGGCCGCGGCGCGACCACCGAACCCGGCGCGAAATTCCGCCTGCGGCCCTATATTCCCTGGCGACTGGCCGAGGATGGTGACCGTCTGGTGCTTATTACGGCTGGCGGCGAGTTGATCTTCCCGGCGGCAGCGGAGGCCGGGCTGGACGCCGTCCTTGATGGAAAAGTGTTCGACCTCTCCGCTTTCGAGGCCGCGGGCGAAGAAGATGCCCAGAAAGCGCTGGACCGGCTGTTCGGCTTCGGCGTCGTGGAGCGCGTCAGCTAGACGCGTTCGGCGACGATTTCGGCGATCCGCTTGGGCGTGATGCCGAAGTGTTCGTAAAGCGCTTCGGCCGGCGCTGACGCGCCAAACCCGCTCATCCCGACAAAGGCGCCGTCGCGGCCGATCACGGCGTCCCAACCCTGGCGAACCCCGGCTTCAACCGCGATCCGCGGCAATCCGTCGGGCAGCACCTCATCCTGGTAGGCGCGGTCTTCCTCGAGGAAGAGGTCGAGGCATGGCGCCGAGACAATGCGGACGGGAATGTCCTTGCGGGCGAGAAGTCCAGCGGCCTCGACTGCAAGTCCGGTCTCCGAGCCGGTCGCGATGATGACCGCCTTGGCGTCATCCGCATCCCGCAAGACATAAGCTCCGCGTGCCGAGAGATTTTCGCTTGCATCGTCGGTGCGCAAGAAGGGCAGTTTCTGACGGGACAAGGCCAGTACCGCCGGTCCGGTGTCGTGAGTGAGCGCCGCCTCCCAGCATTCCGCCGTTTCCAGGGCATCGGCCGGACGAAATACGCGCACATTCGGCATCGCCCGCAGCGAGGCCAGGTGTTCGACCGGTTGGTGGGTCGGGCCGTCCTCGCCCAGGCCGATCGAATCGTGCGTGAACACATAGGTGACGGGCTGGTTCATCAGCGCCGCCAGCCGGATCGCCGGTCGGCAATAATCCGCAAATACAAGGAAGGTGCCGATATAGGGCCGGACGCCTCCGTGCAGCGACAGGCCATTGGCACACGCCGCCATGCCATGTTCGCGGACGCCATAATGGATGTACTGGCCGGAATAGGATCCGGCCTGGATGATTCCCTGGTTGGGCGTTCTGGTATTGTTGGATCCGGTGAGATCGGCCGAGCCGCCGACCAGCTCGCGCATGGCCGGTACGATCTGTTCGAGCACTTTTCCGGAGGCCGCGCGGCTGGCGAGATCCGGCTTCTCGGCTGCGAGTTCCTTGCGCCAGGCCTCCAGTGCGGTCGCGGCCGGCGCCGTGAAACGCGCGGTAAAGGCCCGTTCGAATTCTTCCTGACGCGATGATGTTTCAAGCCGGGTTTGCCATTCGGCCCGGGCCTGGGCGCCGCGCCCGGTCGCCGCGGTCCAGTCGGCGCGGATGGTATCGGGAACATCGAAGGCACCGTGTTCCCAGCCGATCGCCTTTTTGGCGGCCGCCAGCTCGTCGCCACCCAAGGGAGCGCCGTGGCTCGACGCCTTGCCCGCCTTGGTCGGTGCGCCAAAACCGATCACCGTCTTGCAGGCGATCAGTACGGGCCGGTCGGCCGATTTCGCCCGCTCGAGCGCGGCGTCCACGGCTTCCATGTCGTGACCGTCGACCGCATCGGTCGCCCAGCCGGCGGATTCAAAGCGCTTGAGCACGTCTGTGGTCTCGGCCAAGGCCGTGTCGCCGTCGATCTGGATCGAATTATCGTCCCACAGAACAACAAGCCGTTTGAGACCGAGATGGCCGGCCAGCGAGATCGCCTCATGGCTGATGCCTTCCTGAAGATCGCCGTCGGAGGCGATCACCCAGGTGCGGTGGTCGGCCAAATCGTCACCGAAGCGTGCATTGAGAATGCGCTCGGCGAGCGCCATGCCGACCGCGGTCGAGAGGCCTTGCCCCAGCGGCCCGGTCGTCGTCTCGACACCGGTTGTATGGCCAAATTCCGGGTGACCCGGCGTTTTCGAACCGAGCTGACGGAAATTGCGGATTTCATCGAGCGTGACGTCGGCATAGCCGGTCAGATGCAGCAGCGCGTAGATCAGCATCGAGCCGTGACCGGCCGACAAGACGAAGCGGTCCCGGTCCGGCCAGAGCGGGTGATCCGGATCGAATTTGAGATGACGCGCCCAAAGCACGGTTGCCGCATCGGCCATGCCCATGGGCATGCCCGGGTGGCCGGACTTCGCCTGCTCGACCGCATCCATCGCCAGGGCCCGGACCGCATTGGCCATGGGCTTCAGAGTGTTGAGGTCAAGCGCGGTCATGGCGGGCCATCCGGTGTTTGTTGCAAGGCGGAGCGTATAGCGGGATTCGCCGCCCCCCGTAGCGCGAAGCGAGCGGATTTCCCACAGTAAAATGCGGCCTTCCCGCAGCGATGGCCTTCGCGCTAGTCTGGGCGCACCAGTGGAGGGGTGCCATGCGGACGGTCCTGATCATTCTCGGCGTTATGGCGGCGTTGATGCTTGTCTGGTGGGCTTGGCCGGCGCAAGTCGATCCGGCCTATTGGGACGAGCCGGAACCCCCGGAACTGACGGGTGTTCTGGAGCCGCGCGGGCGCCTCGCCGAGGCGGAACTGATCCACCACCCGCTGCTGCACACCTCCGAGGATGTCGCCATCGGGCCGGATGGTGCCATTTACACCGGTCAGCATGACGGTTCGCTGATCCGGCTGCGGCGCAGCGCGAATGGCTGGGATGGTGAAACCGTTGCGCAGGTGACCGACAATCGCGCGGTATTGGGCCTGCAATGGGATGCGTCCGGCCGGTTGATCGCCGCAGCGATCGACGGCGTTTACCGTATCGATGTCGATAGCGGAGAGGTCACACGCCTTTCGACCGGCGAAATCGAGCATCCTTTGGCGTTCGCCGACGATCTGGATATCGGTCCGGACGGCACGATCTATTTCACCGAGGCCAGCTGGAAATGGGGCGCCGGCGAGGGTCAGCCCTCCTACATTCACGATATGGTCGAAAACCGCCCCTATGGCATCTTCTACGCGCTCGACCCGGAGACCGGCGAGATGAAGGTTTTAGCCGACGGCCTCTTTTTCGCGAACGGCGTGGCGATGGCGGCGGACAACCGGTCGGTCTTCGTGCTGGAAACCTATCGCTACCGCTTGTCGCGCTACTGGATCGAGGGCGAACGGGCGGGCGAGTTCGAGATCGTGGCGGAGAATTTGCCGGGTATTCCCGACGGTCTGATGGGCGATGGCAGCGGCCGCCTGTATATCGCGATGGATACGCAGCGCGTGCCGCTCATGCGGTTCCTGCATCGCAACCCGTTTATCGCCGAGATGATCACCAAGCTGCCGGAATGGGTCTGGGTGCGGGCGGGACCGACTCGCGGCTTTATCCTGGTGACGGACGAGGACGGCCATTATCTCGACAGTTTCCATGACCCGGATGGCCGCCTCGGCTTCATCGCCAATGTCGTCCCGGACGCAAATGGCGATTTGTGGATCGGATCGCTGACCGAACCGGTGATCGGCCGCTTCACGCCGCCGGAATAATGCGGGACCTTGCCAACCGCCTGTTGCCGCGAGCCTTCGTGCGCAGCTTGCGGCGCCCGGTCCGTCTCGCCGCCAGCGTGCTTGGCTGGACCGAAGCGGCGGATTCCGCTCTTGCGGATCTGTCTGGCGAGGGTGACTGGGCGGCCGCCGGGGACGCCATCACCCTGTGGGCGCGCGCGCTGTGTCATGTCACGCCGGATGCAAATGTGCTGGAGATCGGTTGCGGCCCCGGCCGGATGGCGGAAGGCCTGTTGAACTGGCTCGACGAGACCGGCCGGTATACCGGCTTCGATCCCTCGCGGAAGGCCATTGACGCTGCACAGAGCCGGCTTGGCGTTGATCCTCGTTCTCGGTTCGAACACGCCGATCTGCTCAACGCGGAATACAATCCAAAGGGATCACGGCAAGCCGGCGCGTATCGATTTCCCGCCCGTGACGGCGGCGTCGACTTTGTCTTTGCGACATCGGTGTTCACCCACATGCGGCTGGCCGGTATCCGTCATTACATGGTCCAAGCCGCGCGGGTCCTAAAACCCGGCGGCGCCTTCCTCTTCACGGTGTTTCTGCTGGACGAAAAATCACGCGTGGCGATGGCCACGGGCCGGGCGAGCTTTAGGTTTCACGATCCGATTGACGACATGTCCGCCACGATCGATCCGAAGACTCCCGAGCGCGCGATCGCTCACGAAAGGACCGAGATCTTGGCGGCGCTCAACGATGCAGGATTAGCTGTCGAGGACCGGATTCATGAGGGCACCTGGCGCGGGACCGACCATGCCATGGCCTTTCAGGACCTGATCGTGGCGAGAAAGCCGCCTAGCTAATCTCGACCAGCAGGGCGCAGGCATCGTCCGTGGTTTTAAGACGGCCCATGGCCGCGTCCTCGCCCGGGTTTTGTTCTCGTCCGCGCAGTTCGGCCGCCAGTTTCGGCAGTCCGTCATCCTCGGATGCGGCAGCGATCAGGCTCGCCGCATCATGAGCGGCATAGGGCTCGATGAGCCGGAAGAAGCCGTCCGACATGAGCAGGACGTTCGCATTGCCGCGCATCTTGATGCGGGTGGTTTCGGCATGCTGCGCCGCTTCGGGGTGCAAGGAGAACACCCAGTGCGCGCCGGGCGTGTTCATCCGATTGCGCACGGCGCGCGCTTGCGCAAACCCGGCCTCCCGGTTGGCGCTGCGCAAGGTCTCGCCCCAGCGGCGGTATTCATCGCGAATCGCTTCGATATCGCCTACAATCTCGCATCGCCCGCCGGTTTCGACGATCGCCATGCAGTCGCCCAATGTTGCGAATTCCAACGTGTTTTCCTGGCGCCGCATCCAGATTCCGCCGGCGCTCGGCAGGTTGTGCCGCGGCTGACCGTCGATGGGCAAGGCTGATTCTTCGGCAGCAATCGCCGCCATATCGCGGATAACCCGCTCGAGATAGACCGCCGTTGTCTCACCCGTTTCGGGTGGACGCGTGAAGCGCTCCGACAAGCGGTCGGCATACCAGGCGGCGTCGCTTTCCCAGCCGAGAGACTGACTCTGACCGGATTTCAGTGAATCCGGAAACAGCCGCATCGTCCCGATGTCGGTCGCGCCGTCGACGACCCAGGCCGTCCCAGCGCTTTCGTCGAAGCCATAGCGGTCATCGCCGGTTCCCGATCCGGACGGCCAGTTGATCGCATCGATGAAAGTCAGCCCGCCGGGCATGGCCTAGTCCGGGAAGTCGGCATTGGTGTAGACATTCTGGACGTCGTCGAGATCGTCCAGCACTTCGAGGAGTTTGATGACGCCCTCGGATTTGTCATCCTCGACCGGCGTCAGCGTCTGCGGTTTCCAGATGATGTTGACCGATTTCGGCTCACCCAGGGTTTCCTGAAGATTTCCGGCGACTTCCGCCAGATCGTCTCTCGCGCAGAAGACAATGCGCTCGCCGGGCTCGTCCTCGTCTGGATCCCCGTCCTCGTGAGTCACGTCCTCCGCGCCGGCCTCAATGGCCGCCTCGAACATGGCCTCGTCATCCGCCACGGTATCCGGGTAGCGGATTTCGCCGACCTGATCGAACATGAAAGCCACCGCGCCGGTCTCGCCGAGATTTCCGCCATTCTTTGAGAAGGCAGTGCGCACTTCGGATGCAGCGCGATTGCGATTGTCGGTCGAGACTTCGACGATGATGCCGATGCCGCCCGGACCGAACCCCTCATAGCGGATTTCCTCATAGGCCTCGACATCATTGCCCGACGCCTTGTCGATGGCGCGTTGGATGTTGTCTTTGGGCATGGACTGGCCCTTGGCGTTGGCGACGGCCAGGCGCAGGCGCGGATTCATGTCCGGGTCGGGTCCGCCGATCTTGGCGGCGATGGTGATTTCCTTGGACAGTTTCGAAAACAGCTTGCCGCGCGCCTTGTCCTGACGTCCCTTGCGGTGCTGGATGTTCGCCCATTTTGAGTGTCCGGCCATGTGTGGTCGTCTCCCATTGCGGCCCGTTTTCAGCGGGGTAGATTCTTCGACGCTGCTCTTAGCCCATAAGCGGCTGCGCCTCCAAGCCGTGTCGTCACGTTTCCTTCACCGCGTGAGGATAGGACCGGACCTATTGCAGGAGATTGCCGCCATGATGCTGTTTCTGGATACCGCCGAACTGGAAGAGATTGCCGCCCGTGCCGATACCGGGCTGGTCGATGGGGTGACGACCAACCCGTCGCTGATCGCCAAGAGCGGGGCTAACATCAAGGAGCGGATCGCCGACATCTGCGGCGTCATTCCCGGCCCGATCAGTGCCGAAGTTGTCGCGACGGAGACCGACGGCATGATCGCCGAAGGCCAGACGCTGGCCGCTATCGCCGAAAATGTGGTGGTCAAGCTGCCGCTGACGGTGGATGGGCTGAAAGCCTGCCGCGCGCTGACAGATCAGGGGATCGCCACCAATGTGACGCTGTGCTTCTCGATCAACCAGGCGCTGCTGGCGGCAAAGGCCGGGGCGACCTTCGTGTCGCCCTTCATCGGCCGGCTGGACGATCTCGGCGAAGACGGGATCGGACTGATCGAGGATATCCGCTATCTCTATGACGAGCACGGCTTTGCCACGCGCATTCTCGCCGCATCGATCCGGTCGGCCGAGCATGTCGAAGGCAGCGCGATGGCCGGTGCCGATGCCTGCACGCTGCCGCCGAGAATCTTCGATGCGCTGGCCCAGCATGAGCTTACGGATAAGGGCCTCGAAGCCTTCCTGAACGACTGGAAATCTGCCGGTCAGGACGCGATCTAGTCACCCGAGTATCGCTGATCGGCGATACTCGGGTAATGCAAGGCACTCCATTTCTGTTTATCGTCAATCGGCGATATTTCTTGATTTCAAACGGAGAATGTGGCATTTATCGCCAATCGGAGATAAATGATGCCCAATCTGACACCAGAATCTCTTGGACAAGCGATCCGAAAGGCCCGGCGCGCACAGGGTCTGAGCCAGACACAGGTTGCTGAAGCCCTTGGATTTTCGCAGCAATGGATCAGCGAGATCGAATCCGGAAAGCCCAATGCGCGCATCGGTGCCGTGCTTGACGTTGCCGATGCTGTGGGGTTGGAGATCACGGCTAACCCGCGATGATTCCGGTCTATTTCGAACAAAAACTCGTTGGCGTGATAGAGGGTGAAGGCGCAACTCTGCAGTTCCGCTATGCAGAACCATGGGTGAACTCAGCCGAGTCTTTTCCAATCTCGGCGAGATTCCCAATTCTCACAGAGCCTTTCGATGCGTCAGATAGCACCAACTGGTTTGCCAACCTGCTACCGGAGGAAGATCAGCTTGTCGCCTTTGCCCGGCTGAACCAGGCGCACCCGGCCGATCTGTATTCCCTGCTGCAGAGGGCGGGCCGGGAAACAGCGGGCGCCCTGTCGATCGGCGGGCCGGAAGCCATTGGCCGCTACGACGCGCGAAACGCGGCGCAACTCGAAAACGATATCGAGCAATTGCCAGCTCGGCCTCTGCTAGCGGGCGGAGATGAGGTGTCCCTGTCCCTGGCTGGCGCCCAATCGAAAATGGTTCTGGCGCGCCTGAATGGCGAACTCCATCTGCCGCTGAACGGCGCGGCTTCCACACACATTCTCAAACCGGCCAACCGCCTATACGCATCCATCGCAAATGAAGCTCTTTGCATGCGTCTCGCCCAGGCCATTGGACTGGACGTCGCGCATGTCGAGACCGGGCGCGCAGGACAACACGCCTATATTTTGATCGAACGCTATGACCGCGCTCGCGGAGAGGGACTCTCGATCAAACGTCTTCACCAGGAAGATGCAGCACAGGCCTTGGGCTTGTCGCCGCTCCAGAAATATGAAGCCAGGGGCGGGGCGACGCTGCGGGATTTATTCGATCTGATCGACAATTTCAGCCAACAGCGCGTCCGCGACCGGCTGGAGCTAAGAGATCGTGTGATTTTCAATGCCTGCATTGGCAACACGGACGCCCATGCCAAGAATTTCAGCTTCATGATCTCGAACGGCTACAGGCTGGCACCCGCCTACGATCTGCTATCCGCTGCACCCTATAATGAAATCACGGAAAACATGGCGATGAAAATTGGAGGTGGCCGCAATTTCCGCCATCTCAGCGGGAAGCACTGGCTGGCGTTCGCCGCAGAATGCAGACTTGCGGCCTCGCCGCTGCTCCGGCGCGTCCAGGAGATCGCAAATCTCATCCTGACCCATATCGATGCCTGTAGCGAAAACCTTGCCCGGGAACCGGGAGCTTCCAATGAAGAGGTCGGCTATGTGAAGGGGTTCATCATTGATCAGGCCAACGGAATGAAAGCCAAACTGACAGCCTAGAGTGCCGGTTCCGCCTGGCCGAGTATGCCGCCGATCCGCACCGGCTGGAGTTTGACGGCCAGGCCGGACCTGTCATCGGTCTCGACCACGACCCCGCACAGCGTGCCTTCGCCGTCGGCCGGCTGGAAACGCGCCGCGCGCATCCGCGTCGTAAAGCGGCGCATCGGCTCGTCTTTCTCCATGCCGATAATGGAATCATAGTCACCGGTCATGCCCAGATCGGTGATGTAAGCGGTGCCGTTCGGCAGGATGCGGTGATCGGCCGTCGGAACATGAGTGTGTGTGCCGGCGACCAGGCTCGCACGTCCGTCGCAGAACGTGCCCATCGCCATTTTTTCGCTGGTGGCTTCGCCGTGGAAATCGATAAGAGCTGCATCGCAAACCTCGCCCAGCGGCGCAGCCGACAGCTCCCTTTCGACCGCGACGAAAGGATCGTCGAGCGGATCCATGAACAACCGGCCCATGACGTTCATGACAAAGACCATGGCGCCGTTCTGAGCCGGAAACACGCCGGCGCCGCGGCCCGGCGCGGTGCCGGGCGGGTAATTGGCCGGACGCAAAAGGCGGGGTTCGCGCTCGATATAGGTCAGTGCTTCGGACTGGTCCCAGGCATGATTGCCGAGGGTGAGGACATCTGCGCCGGCCTCGAACAACTCTCCGGCCGTCCGTTCCGTGATTCCGAAGCCGCCCGCCGCGTTCTCGGCGTTGATCGCCACGAAATCGAGGCCCAGCTCACCCCTCAACCGCGGCAAATGTTCGGCCACGGCCCGCCGTCCGGACTTTCCGACGATATCTCCAAAAAAAGCGATGCGCATCAATCAGCCTTCTGTCCGACGGCCGGTTCCTGCCAGCCAGCGAAAATCCCGCGCTACATCCGACATATTTGCCAATCGGTCCACCACGGATAAGAGTGCGCGTGACCATAGGGCCTCGCCGCACCGCATCCAGAGCCGTAGATGAGATTTCCTTCGCGCCATCAGAGCCTGTCGCTGCTGATCAAGGCCGGACTGCCGGTCGGAACGGTGATTGATGTTGGTGTCCACGCCGGCACGCCGGATCTGATGGAGCTGTTTCCCGACAAGCGGCACATTCTGATCGAACCGGAAGCCGCCCATGCAGCGGCGATCGCGGAGAACTATCGAGGACTCGATCATCAGCTGCATCCCACCGCTGCATCGAATGTGGATGGCGAGACCCGCATCATCAGCGAGCGCAAGGACAGCCCGTCCGAGATCACGCATTCGCATGTCGATCCGGCAAGCGCTGGTGAAATCGTGCGCTGTCAGCGGCTGGACACGCTGCTGGCTTCGAACCCGGCGCCCAAACCTTTTCTCCTGAAGATCGACACGGACGGGCATGAGCGCGAAGTGTTGGAGGGCGCGGCCGAAACGCTTAGCCATTGCGCCGTCGCCGTCGTGGAGATCGCACCGCATGAACTGACCGCTATCGTCGGCTTGCTCGAGCAGGCCGGATTTCAACTCCATGATATCGTTGATCTTTGCTACTATCACGACACGCTGTCCCAGTTCGATGGCGTATTCGTGAACCGCAAGCTCTTCGATGCCGGATCGCTTTCGCCCTGGCAGACGCAGGCGTTTCGCTGGGCCGATTGGAAAGCGCTGGTCTCGCCGGCGGACCGGGTGCGGCAGCTCGGCCGCCACGTCGCGCGGCTTCGGCACAAGCTGTTTCGCTAGCGCCTTTTAATTCGGCTGCCCTTAGCCGAATCTATGGGCGGCTTCTTCTGTGATCAGCCAATCCAGCCTTTGGTCGTGGGCCTGCACGGGCAATTTCACGACGCGCTGGGCTTCATAGCCAAGACCGATGGCGATCACTTCACCGCCGCCGCGGAGCGCGTTGAGTGTGCGGTCATAATAGCCCCCGCCATAGCCAAGCCGATAGCCGCGATGGTCGATGGCCAGCAAGGGAACCAGAAGAATCGCGGGTACCAATTGAGGCGCCTCGGCGTGCGGCGTGGCAATGCCGTGCGCACCCGTTTCCAACTCATCGCCCGGCAACCATTGGTGAAAGGCGAGCGGTGCGCCGGGACCGGCCACGCGCGGCAGCGCCAGACGTGCCTGTTCGCAATGAAAGGTTTCCATCAGGCGGATCGGATCGATCTCGCTGTTGACGGCATGGTAGCCAGCCACGACCGACCCCACGCCGGGCCAGATCTCGTCGGGAAAATGCCGGACCAGCGCAGCGGCGGCATCGGGGTGCTGTTCATGGGCGGCACGGCGCCGGTCCAGCGCCTTAGTGCGTGCCCGTTTCTTTCGCCAGTTCGTAAACATGCAGCGGCCCCACGATCACCGTCGGACTTTGTAAATTCCCATCGAACCCACAAACGTAGGTGGGCGCCGCGTATCGGGGACCACGATCCCCATCAGAGGCAGCTCCCATGATGAGATGTAAGGTCGCGGGGAATTAAAGTCCTGACGCATGCCGCAGAGACCGCCGGGATCGTATTTGGACCTCCGCGCGATCATCCTCAAGGGCTCTCGTCTGTTGCGAGCGCCTCAAGGCGTTCCGAAATACCGTTCAGCGCCTCGATCAGCCCGTCCGATCCGCTTTCGTCCGCCGGTGGGCGTGGTGATTCGCTCTTCAACCGGTTGAGATGGCTTTCCAGCGCTTCCAGGCGATTCTGGGCGGTTTTCAACTCATCGACCACGACGAGCGAGGCCATCAGGAGCAAGCGCAGGTCGCCGATCTGGCCGACTTGCTTGGACAGGTCGGTGACATGAGAATCGAGATGCCGCGCCAGTTCGCGCAAATAGCTTTCCTGACCATCCTCGCAGCCGATGGTGAAGGCGCGGCCATTGAGCGTGACGGAGACCTTACCCATCGGCGTTTTCCGCTGCGGTTTTGGCGGACTTCGCGGCGGCGCGTAATTCTTCGATCGCTTCGCCCAACGCTTTCGAGGCGTCCTCCGCGGCTTCGGCCATTGCGGCTTCGCTCGCGCGGGCGCGGTCAAGCTCGTCCGCCAAACGGGCGCGATCGCTGTCCGCGTCGCCGGACTCCCGTGCGGCGGCCTGAAGACGGTTCACCCGGGATTCGACCTGCGTGATGGCGCGGTCGAGCCGGGCGATCGCCGCCGCCATGGGATCTTTGTTAGTGGACATGCTGCTGCCAAAATCAGCTCAAATACGGAAAACTTCAAGTAGGACTCGAAGTGGGCGACATTAAAGCAGGTCGTCGCGCTTGCGGTCTTTCGCCGCCGCCAGGATCCGCTTGACCTCGTGCGCCCGGTCTCGGGGCGCCAGAAACACCGCATCGCGCGTTGCGACCACGACAAGATTCTCGACCCCGATGGCCGTGACCGTCACGTCCTCGCCGCGCAGATAGCTGCCGGCGGTTTCCAGCGCGATCACGTCCCCTGACAGCACATTGCCCTGCGCATCGGCGTCGAGCGCGTCGGCCAAGGATGACCAGGTCCCGACATCCGACCAGTGAAATCGGGCGGGCATGACCGCGGCGTGCTTTGTGCGTTCCATAACCGCAATGTCGAGCGGGATGGACGGGCTGAGTGCGAATGCGTCTGCATCGATCCGGTTGTCCGCACCGAGCGCCGCCTGAACGGCGTTCAGCACTTCCGGTTCGTAGCGCCCGAGCTCCGCCAGGAGAGTGTCGGCACGGAACAGGAATATACCGGCATTCCAGAACCGGTCGCCGGCCTCGAGATAGGCCGCGGCTTTGGCGGCATCCGGTTTTTCCTCGAACGCCGCGACGGCGAACCCCTCACCGACCGGTGCACCTTTCCGGATATAGCCATAGCCGGTTTCGGGCCGGGTCGGCAGGATGCCGAAGACGACAATCTTCCCATCCGTGGCCAGCGGGGCTGCCGCGGCGACAGTTTCGCGGAATTTCTCGACCGGCGCGATGTGATGGTCCGACGACACGAGCAGCACCAGGGCTTCGGAGCCGTCCGCTTTCTGGGCCAGTAATGCCGCCAAGGCCGCCGCGGGCGCTGTGTTTCGTCCGACCGGCTCAAACACCGCGGCGGCCGCGCCGATCCCGGCACTCGCCAATCCCCTGCGGACCGGTGTCTCGATTGCTTCACCGGCCACAATCAGCGGGTCGGCAAATGACACACCCTCGCCCGCCCCGCGGCAACGCAGCAATGTGTCCTCGAAAATCGTGCGTTCCGACAGGAGCGCGTGAAACGGTTTGGGCTTGGATTGGCGCGATAGCGGCCACAGGCGCTCACCCGATCCGCCACAGAGAATGGCCGGGCGGACTTTGATCATCCTGCCACCTCCCGAAATGGCCGCGCCTTGCGATTGAATACGCGGTCGGATTCAATCGCGGCGACCAGAAGGTGATAAAGTGTCGAAGCGGTGATGTGATCAACCGAGGGATTGCCCGCCGCGTCATACGCATCGATCCAGCAGCCCGCCGGTGCGGGTTTCAGGAATTTCGAGAAAAGTTGATGCAGCGCATCCTGCGCACTGCCCCAGCCGCCCGAACGTTCGCGCTCGCCCTGCACCAGAGCGGCCTTGAGATGTTCGGTTTGCTGCCAGGTGCGCGCAGAACCGTCGAGAATGACACCGTCATCACGCACGGCCGCGACGATGAGCCCGCTGACCGGCGAGCGGCCATAGGCCTTGGCGAAAGCGTACAGCCCCGCGGATTCGGGACCTGGCTCAAGGGCCGAAAGCTCGGCGTACCGGTCGAGCAGCCAGACCCATTCGAACTGATGGCCGGGTTCGGTCCTCCGGCCTTCCGGGCCGGCCAGCGGAGACCAGTCGTCCTCGAAGACTTCCCGAAGCCCGCCGGAGGGAAACAGCCAGTGATCGCGCATCAGCCGGAGAATGCCTCCGGCGCGCGCCAGGTGCGCCTGCCCGCCAAAGGCTTCATGCAGGGCCAGGCTAGCCTCGAACATGTGCATGTGCGGATTCTGGCGGCGGGGCTGACGGTCCGGGTCGGCTTCGCGCCAGCCGCCGGACGTATGGCCCAGCGTCTCGCCGATGAAGGCGAGGGTCTCCATGGCCAGCGCCTTGACCTGCGCATCGCCCGTGATCCGGTAAACATGCGATAGCGCCAAGAGCGCGAAAGCATGCTCATACAGATCGCGGCGGGCGTCGGCGACGCGCCCGCCAGCCTCCAGCTTCATCGCCCAGCCTGGCCTGCCATCAGCGTTCCAGGCCTTGTCGACGAGGTAGTCCAATCCTTTGAGCGCCAGCGCCTTGCCGTCGACCCAACCCAGTTCATGGGCGTGCGAAAAGGCATAGATTTGCCGCGCTTGCGATCGCACCCGGCGAATGGCGTCGCGATCGGGCGTCGCGTCCAAATCCAGCCGCTCATGGAATCCGCCCCGCGCGCTATCCCAGCCTTTCTCGGCCCACACCGGGAGTGCGGCATCGCGCATCCAGTCGCAGAACCGTTCGGCCGTCGTCATCACTGATTTTCGCGTCGCCATCAAAAATCCAAATCTGTCGATCACCGGCCCGGAATACCCGCTCGATAGTCGACCCGAAAACATAAAATTCGATTTAGCCCGCGGCACCCAGCATTTGCGGCGCTGGCGGCGGCTGACTATTTTCCGAAATAATCCCGATACCATTCAACAAAGCGCGGGATGCCGGTTTCAATATCAGTTGTAGGCTCATACCCGTAATCGCGCGAAATGCGGGTCAGATCGGCGTGCGTCCGATAAACATCGCCCTTTTGCATGGGCCGGTAAACGCATTCGGCCTGACGTCCGCAGGCCGATGCGATGACATTTATGAACCGCTTGATCGGCACCGGCCGCGAGCCGCCGATATTGTAGAGCCGGTGGCCGAATGCCGTATCCTTTTCCTCGACGATTTTGACCACGACGTCGATCACGTCGTCGATATAGGTGAAATCCCGTTCCAGCTCGCCATTGTTGAAGACCTTGATCGGCTGCGAGTCGAGAATTGCCTTTGTGAACAGCCAATAGGCCATGTCCGGCCGGCCCCAGGGTCCGTAGACCGTGAAGAATCGAAGCCCGGTCTGGGGGATGTTGTAGAGGCGCGCATAGCTCTCGCTGAGCAATTCGTCTGCCCGTTTTGTCGCCGCGTACAGCGATACCGGTTTGTCGGCGGGATCGGCTTCGGAGAACGGTATGGCCGCGTCATTGCCGTAGACCGAACTCGACGAGGCGTAGACGACATGACGTAACGAGCTCGACCGGCGCGCGGCTTCCAGCACGGACAGATGCCCCCTGATATTGGAGTCGATGTAGGAAAACGGGTGATCGATCGAATACCGGACACCTGCCTGGGCAGCGAGATGCAGGACGTGCGTGGGAGCGTACCGGCCGAAAATCGTTTCGACTTTCGCCGGATCGGCGATGTCGGCTTTTTCGAAGGCAAAGCCGGCCGGGCTCCCGATCTGTTCCAACCGGTCGGTCTTGAGCTTCAGGTCGTAATAATCGTTCAGATTATCGAGGCCCAGAACATCATGCCCGGCATTCAGCAATGCCTTGACGGCGTGGTGTCCGATGAAACCGGCCGCCCCGGTGACGATGACGCGCAGTTTTTCTCCCATTACGGATCCCCGCACTCGACCGGTTCGCGTCTTTCGATGCGGATCGTATCGAGCCGAACGGCCCCTGCCTCGCCCAAACCGGCCGGCCACAAGCCGATGAAAATGTATTCCGCTTCGCATTGCGGCGGGTTCAGCGTGACGGAAATCGGTTCACCATCGTCGGGAATATCCATCAGTTGCCAGCCATTCTGGCCGATACCCCGCTGAAAGACCCCGATATGGACCTGTTCGGCGGAGCTGCCCGGCGCGGCCGCCAATTCGTAGTGTATCTGCAAGCGATGCCCTTGCATGACTTCAAGCTCGCGACGGGTCAGCGGAATGAAGGCGCCGGCAGACGGGACGATCAGCGGATCGCCCAGCCGATTCTCCGCGAGGATGACGGCTGACTGGCCGCCACGGTCATTGACGGTCACGCTTGTCACGATCCCTTGTCCCACCACGAGCGATTGCAGGCGGTCGAAACCCGCGACGATGCCGGAGTCGATAATATTCCGCGTGCCATCAGCCTGCTGCCGGTAGGCTATCATCAGCGGCGAGAAGATCATGGCCGCCGCCAGCAACAGGCCAATCGTATAAAAAGCCGGGTCGTTGAGTCGAAGTAGCACGATCTAAGTCCTGGGAATTGAAACCGGTCAGACCTGGCTTTGCCGGATGGCAGCGGACACCATCTCCAACGCCTGATCGCTCGCGGGTTCTTCGCCTTCGGTCATCACGCGAATGACCGGTTCGGTGCCCGATGCCCGCACAAGGATGCGCCCGTGCTTGCCCAGATGTGCCTGGGCTTCGGCAATGGCTTTCTCGACAGGGCCGGAGGAAAGTATGGCGGCGCGGTCGCTGACGGCAATGTTTTCCAGCCTTTGAGGCGCCGGCTCGAATAGCCGGCAGCTTTCGCTGACCGGACGGTCCTTCTGCTTGAGGATGGCCAGCAATTGCAATGCCGTAATCAGGCCGTCGCCGGTCGTCGCGAAGTCGCTTAGAACAATGTGGCCAGACTGTTCGCCACCGATATTGGCGTTCAATTCGCGCATCTTCTCGACGACATAGCGATCCCCGACATCTGCGCGTTCGAGCTCCAAACCTAACGATTCCAAGAACCGGCCGAGCATGAAATTCGACATCACGGTGGCAACGACCGCCTTGCCACGCAACCGCCCCGCGGCAGCCCATTCGGAAGCGATCACGGCCAATAGTTGATCGCCGTCAACCACGTGACCCTGCTCGTCGACGATCACAACACGGTCGGCGTCGCCGTCAAACGCAATGCCGATATCGGCGCGGGTCTCGATGACTTTCTCGGCCAGCGAGCTGGGATCCGTCGCGCCGCAATTATTGTTGATGTTGAAGCCGTCCGGCTTGGTGTGGATCTCGATCACATCGGCACCGAGCTCCCAAAATGCCGCCGGGCTGACCTTGTATCCCGCACCATTCGCGCTATCGATCACGATCCGCAATCCGGACAGTGTCATGTCACGCGGGAAGGTGGCCTTGGCGATCTCGACATAACGGGCCTGGGCGTCATCGACGCGCTTGGCGCGGCCGAGAAGATCGGGCTTTGCCAGCATGATCTCCGCCGGCTCCTGCAAGAGCGCTTCGATCTTCATTTCCGCCTTGTCCGACAATTTGAAACCGTCGGGTCCGAACAATTTGATGCCATTGTCATAATAGGGATTGTGCGAAGCGGTAATCATGACACCGAGATCGGCCCGCAGTGACCGGGTCAGTTGTGCAACCGCGGGGGTCGGGATCGGGCCAAATTGGAACACGTCCATGCCCACAGCGGTGAAACCGGAAACCAGCGCGGTCTCGATCATATACCCCGACAGCCGCGTATCCTTGCCAATCACAACCGAGTGGCGGTGATCGCCGCGGCGCTTGAAATACTGTCCGGCGGCCATGCCAAGCTGCATCGCGAATGTCGGGGTCATCGGAGGCGTGTTGACGGTCCCGCGGATGCCGTCCGTTCCGAAATACTTCTTCTTGTTCTTCATGCCGCCTGTTCCCGGTTGAGGTCGCCGCGATTGTCGCCGGATGCATATCAAGGTTTTTCTGCGCGACCTATCCCCAATGCGACAAATGTGTGGCGCACCGAATTGACTTAGCAAGCCTGCAATTCCAGTAAGCGTGTAGCAATCCGTTCATGCGATCTGACCGATCGGCTGCGGGCGCAACCGGGACCTCGAACATGACACGTCAATCGCTTGTGGACATCGTCATCGTCAATTTCAACGGCGGCGATTTCATTTCCGATTGCATCGAGGCGGTTAAAAATCAGACGCTTTCAGACTTTCACGTCTATCTGATCGATAACAATTCGACTGACGGATCTGCCGAGCGCCTATCGCTTGAGGATGACCGCTTCACCCTTGTCCGGAATACTGAAAATGTCGGTTTTGCCGCGGCCTGCAATCAAGGGGCTGCCCTCGGCAGCGCACCCTGGATCGCCATGCTCAATCCAGACACCACACCGACGCCCGACTGGCTGGAAGAGGCTGTGCGGTGCGGCGATCAGTACCAGGCCGAGATGGTTGGCAGCACGCTGTTATCGAAACGCGATCCTTCCAAGCTGGACGGCGTCGGCGATGCCTACTCGCCCTTCGGCCTGGCTTGGCGCGGCGGATTTGATTGGCCTGCCGAAGCGGCGCCCGACAGCGATGGGCTGATTTTCGGTCCCTGCGCCGCGGCCGCGCTGTACCGGCGCAATATCTACATGGATGCCGGCGGATTCGACGAGGATTTCTTCTGCTATGTCGAGGACGTCGATCTGGCTTACCGCCTAAGGCTTTTTGGCGCCGTCTGCGTTCATGCCAGCCAGGCGAAAGTCTATCATTTTGGCTCCGGCATTTCCGGCCGGCGGTCAGAATTCACCATTTATCACGGCACGCGGAATCGCGTCTGGACCTGGGTAAAAAATACACCGCCAGTGATGTTCGTGCTCGGTCTGCCCGCGGTCGTGGCTGTAAATCTCGTTTTCCTCTCACGCAGTGCTTTTCATGGCAAATTTCATTGTACCGCACGGGCATTAATCGGCGCATTGCAAGGCATGGGGCCGATCCTGAGGAGCCGGCGCGACATCCAAAAGAGGCGAAAAGCAAGTACGCTCGAGCTGGCTCAGATTATGACCTGGTCGCCGATTAAGCTGCTTACCCGTGCGCCCGATGTGCGGCCGTTGAGCCAGCATAAGCAAGACCGTTGACGGCAGGACCGTTCCCGGTCGCCGCGGATTCAGCCTGTCGGCGGTCTGGACTCGGTTCCGGCACATGACTAAGGGTTGAATCCCGTTTGACGAAGCGGCTTTGAGCTTTGGCTGGACTCTTCGGGCGCTGCTTAATGGATGTTGAGGCAACACTGCCGGGCCAATGAGATCGCAATTCCGCTTATGACTTTTTTTCTTTGGTCGATTGTGGTCAGGCTGCGCAATCAAAGCGGCGGAGGGGATGCCGTCATGCCGAGACGCCATGTCTGATCCGCTTAGCTTCGCCGTAGCAATTCCCGTCGGCGGTTGGCACGATCTCCTGCCGCGGTCCCTGGCCAGTCTTGCCGCGCAAACGCCTCCTCTTCGCGTCGCCTTGATGGACGCTTCGGGCGACCCGAGGGTTGCCGAAGCAGCGGAGGCGAGCGGACTTGATTTCGCATACATGCGGACGGGTCCGGACGCCGGTCAATCATCTGCCATCGCTGAAGGCTGGGATCAGACCGAGTCAGATTTCGTATTCTGGCTGAATGCGGACGATTGCCTTGCGCCGGGTGCCCTCGATTGCGTGCGGCAAGCGGTCGAAACCCAGCCGGAGCTCGATGTCGTCTACGGGCATACCGACTTTATCGACCTGTCCGGAGAAGTGATCGACAGACACGATCAGGTGGAGGCGGTTTCGCTGCTTCTTTTGCGCTCCAACATCATTTCGCAGCCCTCCTGTTTTGTGCGCCGTTCCGCGATGGCCGCAGTGGGCGGCGTCGATCCGTCGCTTCACTATGTGATGGATTGGGATCTGTGGATCCGGCTTTATTTGGCGGGTGCGAAATTCGTGCTGGTCCACGAAACTCTCTCGCTTGTGTATATGGGCGAAGGTACGAAGACGCATCAGGTCTCGCTCGCGCGGTTGCGCGAAGTCTTTCAATTGGTCCATAAGAATGCCGGCGCTTGGGCCGCCATGAAATCTACCGGCTCGCTGGCAGCCGAGACGCTCTTCAGACGCAGGCCGACCTTATGAGTTCGCATCCTTCCATCAGTATTGTGACGCCGAATTACAACGGGGTGCAGTTCCTTCGGGAGTGTATGGAGTCGGTGCTCGGCCAAAACTATCCACGACTTCAGTATGTCATTTCAGATGGCGCCAGCACCGACGGGTCGCGGCTGGTGTTCGAGCAATACCGCAAAGAGCTTACCGCGCTGATCAGTGAGCCCGACGACGGTCATGCGGATGCCATCAACAAAGGTTTTTCCATGACCGATGGCGACATCATGGGCTGGATCAACTCCGACGACATTTTGCATCCCGGGTGCCTGTCCCAAGTCGCGCGAATTTTTGAGACCCACCCCGAAGTCGAGTGGATTACCGGCCGGCCCAGCGCGATGAATGTGCGCAGTGAGGTGTATTATGCCGGACCGGTCAGAACGTGGTCGCGGCTGCGTTTTCTCGCCGGCGACCATCGCTGGATTCAGCAGGAGTCGACTTTCTGGCGACGCAGTCTTTGGGAGCGCGCCGGTGGAGGGCTGGATACGCGGCTGGATCTGGCAAACGACTTTGACTTGTGGATGCGGTTTTTCCGTCATGCGGATCTTTATTCCGTCGATCGAATGCTGGGGTGTTTCCGCGTTCGCCCGGGTCAACGTTCCGTGGACCAACTCGATCAGTACAAGCAAGAAATGCGGGCGGTCATCCAAAGGGAGCTTGATTCACTCGATCCGGAATTCCGCTATGCGTTCGCAGACCTCATCCCGGCGAGGGCGCGCGAATTGACCGATGCCGAGCGCGAAGACCTTGATGAGCAGCTCCGCGTTCTCGATCCTCCGATCATCCGGATGAGCGCCGTACGGCGGCGGGCTGATTTTGGCGAAGCGACCGGCGGTACGCGCTTCAGCGCCGGCCTGCGAACGCCCGAGCCGATTAGCGATCTCGGCGCGCTCAAGGACAAGCACCGCGGCGAGCGCTGCGTCATTCTCGGGAATGGACCGTCGCTCAACAAGACAGATCTAAGTCTGCTCAAGGGCGAAACCGTTTTTGCGTGCAATGCTGTCCATCTCCTATTCGACCGGATCGACTGGCGACCGTCTTATTACACTTGTGTCGACTCGCAGGTCTTACCGGACCGCGCCAATGACATCGAAGCGATGCTCGGTGAGAACCCTAACATGGTCGCGTTCTTTCCGGCGGAGGTTCAAACGCATGGCGGCGAGCGCCGGCGCCTGAAAGGCCGCCAGATTATTTCCGACGGGCCCAATCGCTTTTTTTTCAATGAGGTGGCAGGAACAATCGATAACCTGCCAGAGTCGATGTTTTCGCTAAATGCTGCCGATCATGTGATCCAGCCTCACACGGTTGCCATCACGATGATGCAGCTCGCGGCCCATCTCGGTTTCTCCGAGCTGGTTCTGGTCGGTTTCGATATGAAATACACGATGCCAGCTTCGGCCAAGCGCGAAGACGAAGACGCGCCGGATGATCCGCGACTTATCTCATCGGCAAACGATGATTCCAATCATTTCGATCCGAGCTATTTCGGCGCCGGGCGGAAATGGCACACACCAAATACTATTCTGATGCGTGAGCATTTTGAAATTGCCCGCCAGGCGTTATCGCGGGCCGGCGTTCACGTGTTCAATGCAACGGTTGGCGGTGAGTTAGATGTCTTTGCGAGAAAACCGCTTTCCGACGCACTCCGGCAGCAGCCGGCACCCCAGCGCGATAAGATTCAAGCCGATACAGCCGCCGTTTCGGCGGACATGATTGAGGTGCCGCCCACCGGGGTGCAGCGGGTGCTTGCGGAGCTTGGCCCGAGCCTCAAACGCAACTGGGCCTTCGTTACGGGCGTGGTGCTTATGTTTGCAGCCATCGCGGCCAGCATCGTCTTGCTGCCGGAATGGCGACTTTGGATCGCCGTGTTCGGCCTCTTCGGCATCACGCTGGCTTTCAGCATTGCCGTAGCCCTCAAATCGCGGCGCATTCTCACCGGAGTGATGGTTGCGCTGAACGATAAGCAACGCAGCAAGGCCGAAGCTGAACTTGAACTTCAGCTGCTCGAACAGGAGCTTGATGCGCTGTATGCCGAGTTGCACATGTTGCGCCGCGAGCGCTCGCGACGCGATGTGGCCTAGCCGAATTTCAGGCTGAGGAGCGCACCATCGTGCGGCCCGTCGAGGCCGATCGACGCTGATGTCACGAAAACCCGGCTTAGCTCCGGCGCAAAGGCGAGGCTGGTGGGACGCCGGATGGGCAAGGTGACCTTTTGGATCAGATCGCCATCCGGTGAAAATCTGCGCAAGCAAGCGCCATCCCAGAAGGCAATCCAAAGCGAGCCGTCCGGATGCACCTGCATGCCGTCGGGAAAGCCGTCGCCTTCACCGAATTGGACAAACAAGCGTTTGTTGTTGAAGCCGCCTCCTGGAACCCAATCTGCGACAAAAACTGACTGGCGGGCGCTGTCCGTAAGGTAGACGCGAGCTCTGGCGGAATCAAAGGCGGGCCCATTCGTGACCCTGTATCCGCGCTCCAGGCAATTGGCCGTTCCGGTGTCCGGATCAAAGCGCCACCAACCTCCACTGTCCGCCTGTTCCGCATCGTCCATGCTGCCGGCCCAGAAGGAGCCGTCGGGTGCGCGTTTGCCGTCATTGAACCGGTTTCGCGGAAACTCCGCCTTTTCCGGCGAGAGTATCTCCCGCCGTTCAATCGAACCTTCATCGTCCAGGAAAAGCCACGCAAAACCCGATCGCGTCGCGGCAAATATGCCCCCTTCGCTGTCCGGTACATCGATGCAGCCGACCGGCTCATCCGATTTCCAGCTTTCCCGGCCACCCGATCCCGGCGTGTAACGATGCACAAGCTGGCCCTTTATGTCGACCCAGTAGAGGGCCTGCTCGGCCGCCGCCCAGACCGGTCCCTCGCCCAGCACAGACCTTGCCGGCCACGCTATTTCGGGATCGCCAATGGACAGTGGCGTCATCGCCTTGCCGGCTTCATACCGGATCGTGCAGGCGGGACAGAATACCGCCGTCCAGCCAGAATGTGGTGCCCGTCGCGAACCCGGCGTCCGGCCCGGTCAGGAACAAAGCGGCTTTGGCAACTTCCGCCGGCTCGCCAATGCGCCCCGCGGGATGGCAGGCTTCCAGCGACTGGAAGGCCGTTTCGCGACCGTCAAACCCCTCCATCAGCATCGGGGTCGAGATCGCGGCAGGTGCGAGACAGACGACCCGGACGCGCTTGCCGAGATCGACGGCCAATGCGCGGGTCAGCCCATGCAGGGCCGCCTTGGAGGTCGCGTATGCGGCAAACTCCGGCTTGGTGGCCTGGGCATGTACGCTACCGATATTGAGGATGGTTCCGGACGTGGCTTCGAGATCGGGCAGGAATGCCTGACTCAAGCGGAAGGGCGCGGTCAGATTGACATTCATCGTGCGCCGCCAGTCTGCGGCCGTAATGTCCTGGCTTGGCGCGAGTATCTGGGCCGCAGCGTTGTTGACGAGTGCGCCCAGGGGAGCGTCCGCTGCCGCAGCACGGACATCGCCCACAACACGGTCCAGAATGGATTCGTCTTCTGCAAGGGCATTAAGATCGGCTTCGACGAAATGATCGCAAATGTCCGGCCCGGGCGCTTTGCGGCCGGAACCAATGACACGCCACCCGGCATTCCGGTAGGCGGCACCCAGCGCGGAGCCGATGCCGCCGCCGACGCCCGTGATGAAGACCGCCTTGCCTGTCATGAATCCTACTTAACACCCAAGAAGTCGAACAGATAGCCGATGGCCTGATGGCTTACGCGGCGAACGGCATCTTCGGTGTTCGATCCGTTGTGCGATCCGAATATACATCGCTCATACTGCCGCAGCGGATTGTCGGCGGCGAGCGGTTCTTCCTCGAACACGTCAAGCGCAGCGGAGTGAACCTTTCCGCTCTCGAGGCCTTCGAGCAAGGCGGCCTCCTTGACCACCGGACCGCGGCCGACATTGACGATGCGCACGCCCGGCTTCACCGCCGCGAGCACGTCCTCGTTGAACATGTGGTGCGTACCCGGATTGAGCGGGGCGGTGAAGACAAGGAAGTCACAGTCTTCGACCCCTTCAAACCAGGGTTTCGGCGTCACGTCGATGCCGTCGACCTGGGTGTAGGCCGGATCATACGCATAGATTTCCATGCCAGAGGCTATCAGCCGCCGCGCGGTTTGGCGGCCGATATCACCAAAACCGATCACCCCGGCTTTGCGCCCGACCAAAGAAATACCGCGTGGCTTTGGCCAGGCATTGTTGGCGCGGATCTCGCGGTCGATCAGGAAAGTCTGGCGCGCCAGTCCACCGACATAATTCATCGCGACATCGGCCACTTCATTGCCGAATACACCGGGCGTGTTGGTCGATGGCAGGCCGAGCCGCTTCGCCGCTTCGAAGTCGACATTATCGACGCCGACACCCCATTTCACGATCGCCTTGAGCTTTCCCGCGGCGCCCGCTTCCAGCACACGGGAGCTCGCCGGATCATCGCCGATAATCCAGCCATCCATGTCGGGCAGGATGTCGCACAACGCGTCCTCGGTCATGGTTTGCACGACGTCCGGCGCTTCGAGCTCAACGTTTTTCGCGGCGAAGACGGGACGGAATTCGTCAATCATGCCCAGCATGGGCGGACAGGTCACCAGAATACGCATGGCCTAGAGCTCGACTTTCCGATCGTAGAGGGCCACCGCCTCGGCCAGCATCCACTGGTCCGCATTATCGATGTCGATGGATTCCAGCGGCGGGGTTTCGTGCATGGCAGGCCTCGCGCCGATGCGGGCGCCCGTTTTGGCAAAGCTCTGCCGGTTGAAGATATAGAGGTTCGAGTTCTCCTCGAACCAGGGTTCGAGGTCCTGGGTGCGAATCAGATTGTCCGGGTCGTGGTTCACCGGAGTCATGTCGTCACGGTAAAAACGCGTCTGGATCCGGTTCACGGTGAACAGGCTGTCGGCGCGTCCGTCAGCGGCGACCTCGCGATACCTGCCCAGTGCTGCGCGAATGGCATCTGCCGACAGGAGCGGATTTGTCGTGTGGGTCATCACATAAGTGTCGGCGTCGACATTCTCGACATCGTCGGCCAGCACCAGATTCATCGAAACCAGGTCGCCACAGATTTCCGGCTTGCGATCCCGCAGCATCACGCGCCCGCCCGCATCACCGTCATTCAGCCCGTGGTCCGACAGGATCTGACGCGCATCGGTGTTGATAACGACCCGATCGATCTCTTCGATGGACAGCAGCGTGTCGAGGATCCAGCGAAACAGCGGCTTGCCGGCAAACTCCCGGAAATTCTTGGATTTCACGCGCGCACTGTGCGCCTTCATCGGCAGGAGTGCGACGACCTCGGAAGATTGCACCATGGTTTCTCTCTTTCTGATCCGGGCCGGATTTGAGATTGTCGGCGCGGCGGAATTAGCGAGGGTAGAAATACCTGTCCTTGCGCTCCTGGGACAGCTTCCGGTGATCATTATTGCCCCTGTAGGAGCCCCAGTACTGCATCAGTCGGAACATGAAAATGCTGCCGGCTTCTTTCCAGAAAACACGCTGGTTCAAGGCTTCGCTCATGTCATACATTATGCCGGCTACTGTAAAACGGATGAAATCCCGGAACCGGATATGAACCTCCGGCATGATCCCCTGAAGAGCGATCGCTTCGCGCTCATAGCGGGTTTTGACCTTTGACCACGTTTCTTCGTGAAGGTGAATGACCGAAGCGTCGGCGACATAACCGATCTTGTGTCCATCGGCGACGAGCCGTTTGCCCATCACCATGTCTTCGAGGCCGGTTACCTCTTCGTCGAACTTGTATGTCTTCCAGATTTCCTTGAGCACGGCGGAATTGGCGTTGTTACAGAAAAAGCCCTCCTGCGGGATGCTGCCGTGCTCGGGAAAGTACTTCCGGAAGAGCTGTTCCTCGGAGAATTTGGTCACACCGGGCCGGCCCTGCTGGCGGCCATAGGTGAACGATACCGTCCCCTCGTGTAACGGCCGGATCAAATTGACGAGCCATTGATCACCTACGGGAATGCAATGCCCCGAGATGAAGACCAGAAATCGTCCTTCCGCAAATTCGCAGCCCACATTGAGCGAGCGGCCGAAGGTGAAGTCGGATTTCTTGATGTGGGTGACGCGGGCACCGTGTTGCTCGGCGATCGCCAGGGTGTCGTCCGTCGATCCGGAATCGACAATCACAACCTCATGGCTGAACTCGCCATTATCCTGCGCTGCGCAAGCCTCTAGAACCTCACCCAGCCATTTGCCTTCATTGTAAGTTCTGATGACGATGGACGCGTCCATGTCCGCCTCTAGCTGTTGTTCGCAGCGATAACTACAGGATGATCCGGTTCTGAAAAGGGGGGTGCTGCAGGTCGTTGAATTGCTTGACGTGTGCGGGCCGTTATGGTGACTGCATAACCGCGTTCGAACCTATGAGCCGGGTCCGCGCAGGCGATCCTTCACAATAATACCAAGCGGGTTCACTAGAACGATTATGGACAATTCAAAGCCAGTTATCGTGTCCCGGAAACATAAGGGGTTGTCCGTCTTCTTTGCCGACATTGCGCAGGGTGTTGCCAAGAACGATGTCTGGCTGACGTTCGCGATGGACGACATGCAGCAGCGCTACCGTCGGAGCGCGCTCGGACTGTTATGGATCATGTTATCCTACGCGCTATTCGTTGGCGGCATCTCATTTATCTTCGGCGCGTTTACCCGGTTCGATTCCGGGGCCTTCGTGACCTATGTCGCCATCGGCTTCGCGCTGTTCACCTTTCTGATGGCGCAGATTATCGATGGGTGTCAGGTTTTCGTAAACTCGATGACCTGGATCAAGAGCGTGTCGATGCCGCTTTCGGTCCATGTTTTCCGCAGCATTTTCAGAAGTATATTCGTTTTGGCCCTCAATTTGGTCGTTGCCTTCGCTGCCATGATCCTGTTCGGCTGGCGACCCGAACTGGTCGCGCTGATGAGCCTGCCCGGGTTTGCGATCTATCTGATCAACGCGGTCGCGGTTCAGTACACGTTCGGCTTTGTCGCCGCCCGCTATCGCGATGTCACGCATCTGACCAATTCCATCACAAGAATCATGATCTTCCTAACGCCCATTCTATGGGTCAGAGAGGAGATGACCGGTGCTCGGGCGGTCGCCGCAGATTTCAACCCACTGACTCACTACATTGAAATTATTCGTGCGCCATTGATGGGGGAGTTGCCGCGTATGTCGAGCTGGGGGATTGTCCTGGCATTGACGGCTATCATCTGGATCGCAGCGGCCCTAGTCGGTGCGCATCTGCGCCGCCGGCTCGCGTACTGGATATAGGAAAAGGCGTCCGGCTTGCCCCACGTATCTGTCAAAGACCTGTGCATGAACTATCCGATCTATCAGCGGGCTGTTGTCTCGGATAGGGCGGACGTCTCGACGCCGTCAGGCGATACCGAGGGATCGCTCACGCATCGTAACAGCACGCTAATCCGCGGAGCCGACAATTCGATCATCGGAGTACGCGCCTTGTCGGGCGTGAGTTTCGATCTTGAGAGCGGCGGCCGGCTGGCAGTGATCGGTGAGAACGGCTCGGGAAAAACCACACTGCTCCAGGTGCTTGCGGATATATATACGCCGGATTCCGGTGAGGTGATGATCGAGGGCCGGACCACCAGCGTGGTCAACATCAATCTCGGCATGAGCCTGGAAGCCAGCGGGCACAGCAATATCACCCTACGGGGTCTTGCGGCCGGGCGTACGCGCAAGGAGATCGAGGAACATCGCGCGGATATTGTGGCATTCTCAGAACTGGGCGAGTTTCTTGACTTGCCGGTCCAGACCTATTCGGCCGGCATGCGCATGCGGTTGAATTTTGCGATTGCGACAGCGTTCGAACCGGAAATCCTGATCCTCGACGAATGGCTATCCGCCGGCGATGCCGCCTTCCGGAAGAAAGCCACAGCCCGCATGCAAAGCTTTGTCGAGCAGGCCGGAATCCTCATTCTCGCCTCGCATAGCCGCCCCCTGATGGAAGCGACGTGCGATCGTGCGATCTGGCTCGATCACGGCAAGGTTCGGGCCGAAGGCGATGTGAAGGAGATTGCGGACGCATACGACGCGGAAATGATGCGCCGGCAAGAGTTGCGCGACGCGCAGGCCAAAGCCGAGCTTGAGCGAATGCGGGCCCGGCATGCCGCGGAGCTGCGCGCCGAGAATGAGGCACGCGACGGTGCGGCATCCAATGCCGGCGCACCGGCGAATTTTATTCAGCGTTTCTTCCGGTCATTCACGAGACTGTTCCGACGGTAGCGGTCGCGTCTCCTGACCGTACGCATTTACCAGTCCATGTCCTCGGCATAGCCCAGATCGATCAGGGCCTGGCCATAACGCTCCTTGAACCTTTCGCGGATCTCCGATGTGAAGTGTTTTCGCCAGTCGCTGCTGTCCGGGTTAGCTTTTGTATTGCCGTGATTGATACCCGTCACATCCGGCACGTTCAGGAATTCGGAGATATTGAGCAAATGTGCCTCCGGGTCCTGTGTGTAATCCTCTAGGCGAATGGTCATTACCCGGTCGTCGTCGAACGGGGCAAGGATCTGATCCTCGATCACCTGTTTGGAGATGTTGTCCAGTTCGTGAAGGATTCCGTCTTCCTCCGGCAATTCGCGCAGGATCGGTTTGTCTTTTACCAACTGGTCCCAGACCCAGCCGACTTCCGCCACATCCGGATGATCGCCCTTATGATGGAAATAGTTCGAGATCAGCACCTGCCGAGGATCGCGGATGATGCGTAATCCCTTCCAGTTCTTTGCATTCCGCTTGATCTTGTTAAGGCCGCGCTGAGTGGCATTTGCAAACCAGACGACGTCACGACCGTCCTTGCCCAGACCTTTGAAATCGACATTCACCAGGTCGAGTTCATCCATGCGGGAATAATGGAATGGCGGATCCTTGATTTCGTACTGACGGATACGCGCTCCGGTACTGTCGGCAACGCGCTTGAAGACTTCCAGCCGGAAGAAGCGGGACGCACATTTGTGATGCCCGAAGAATACAAAGACATCGGGTGCCTCCGGATATCGAAGCGCCCCTATCTGCCGTTCGCTCGCTTCGGTCCGCTCGCGGAGCCTGCCGCGCTCCAACTTTTCAACGTGAACCTGAGCCTTGATTTCACCGATAGCCTGGTGCGCCGCCTCCGCGACACCGCGCACTTTCCCAACTTCCGGCTTGAATTCCTCGTCCAACACCTTTTTCAGATCGGACAAGCCTGCTTTGTAAGCTTCGTCACCTCTGGTTTGAGCCGTTTCGACAGCATCAAGGCGCGCAATCAGCTCGGCGGACAGACTTCTGGCGTGCTCGTCGATTTCCGCGAACATGCGTTGCTCAAGCCCCTGCCGCAGCGCTTTCATCGACGCTTCGATTTCGACTTTCGCGTTATCGAGCGCCATGGCACCGAATTCGGCCTTGTTCTCGACGCCAACTATGCGATCACTAAGTTCCTGCTTAACCAGTTGGAGCTGGTCTTCGGCCTGTTCGCGGAGCGCTTCAAGCCGGGTTTCAATAAGCTGTTCGGTTTCACCTGCGTGGTCGGCGAGGCGTGATTGCACCTCCAGAGCGGCGTTCAATTCCTTCTGCAGTTCGCCGGTGGCCTGGTCGTTCGCCGCAATGCGTTCGCTTTGCCGCGATTCCAATGACTTCATCTCGATATGGATGGCCGCGATCTTGGCCGAGAGCTCAGCGCGAACCTTCTCGTCAAAATCCATCGCTCGCTCGGCGGTACGGTCCATCAGACGCGCCTGCTCGTCCAACACTGCGTTGAGGCGCTGTTGCAGCCCCTCGTATTGCCGCTCGACGTCATCATAAACGGCCGTTTGATCGAGACGCGCAGACAAAGATTGGATCTGCTTCTGCATCTCGGCTTCACGCCGTTCGACATCATCATAAACGGCCGTTTGATCGAGACGCGCAGACAAAGATTGCATCTGTCGCTGCATCTCGGCCTCGCGCCGTTTGGCGTGCGCACCGTCGAGACTCGCAACGCGTCTTGTCAAACCGACGTGATCGGCGAAAAGCCGCTCTATGCGTCCTTCGCGTTCACCAGCAAGATCGTGCATTCGCTCAATCTCAGCGAAAAGATCATGATTTTGAACAGACAATCGAGCGATATAGTTTCTTAGGCGCCAAATGATCAGCAACAAAGCGGCAAAAAAGCCCACGGTTACTGAAGACGCAGCCAAAAGCATCCGGTCTTCTGGGTTAATCGCTCCATCAAGCATTGCCAACGACACGAATATGCCGCCAGCTATTCCGAAAAGTACCGGTAGCAGCGGCAATATTTTCCACACGACACGCCGCGTCAGCTGTAAAACCGGAAATAGTGCCGGAAGATTTTTTCGAACATACTCGCCAACAGGTGCATACCACGGTGGTTTCCTTTCCTGACGCGATCCAAGGAAAGAAATACTGCCGCGGCGGTGCTCACCACGCATGGTCCGGGCATCCTGAACGATCGAACTCATATCAACACCCGGGTTCAACCTTCCGACATGCTCGAAAAGCTTCGTCGCCGCGCGTTCCTGCCATTCCTCTGTATGCCTGATGTCCATCTATCTACCCCGGAATCTCATCGTTATTCAAAAGAATCCGGCTAATATCATAACGGGATTTGAACAGCTTATGGTATTCATCGGCTCTCCGCCTGTATTCCTTGTACTCCTCCGTATTCGCTGAATGGTCCCGGTAATGATCGACGACGCATTGGTCGACATAAGAGATCTTCAGACCCTGTTCGCGCGCGCGTATGAAAAAATCCAGATGCTCGCCAAGCTTAAATTCGTCAGTCCACCTTACCGCTCGGAGCGATTGCGTCTTGGCGACAAAGAAATTCAGAACGAGGTCGTACAATGGAACATTGCTTTGCCATTGGCGAACCTTCCCCGTGGAAATCTTGAAATCACCATCATTCTCAAAATCAAAACACCCGTAAAATGTACGGGGCTGGTCTTTTTTCTGCGCAGAGGGACCAACATCAAAGACGGAGCCGCCTACGATATCCAGATCGTAGGTTTTTAGCACCTCCACCATATCTTCGATTCTGGTCTTATCGGTGAATATGAAATCGTCATCTAAGAGGACGAAGTACTTGGTTTCACATTTATCAATCAATGTATTTCGACCAGCCGATAGGCCGATATCCGTTTGTTCGGACCGAATCAGGTCAACATTCTTTGGCACCTTGAATTCCGCGCAATCCGAGTCATCCATAACAGTAATATGAGAGTGTGGATAACGCTCGCGAATTGACGAGATAAGCTTCAGAACATGCTGGGGACGGCCAAAAGATTTAATTCCGAACGTAACATCATTATTGATATCCGCCTCTGTTTCCGGTGAAACACTCGGAATGAATCTGGATTTTGATATATATTCGTTTCTGAAGGACTTAGTGAAGGTTTCGAAATCTGGCGCACTATTTTTTGACACAATGTCGTAGAGGATTTGAGCCGTTTTATCGATGGAGCTATTGCCCGGCAACAACGGCACCCGGCTGTCTTCGATGTCGCAGTGTGTCCTAAGAAATGCCGCGGGATCTCTCCTCTCCCCCGCCTTTATGGCGCTCAGAGCGGATTCGATTTCCGCTTCGTTTTCGGCTTTCCAGTATGCATCTAGCGGTTCGCTGAACTTATCGACCTTCTCGAGATTTGGGTTGTAATAGATGACGCTTATATTTGAAGCCAATGCCTCGAGTATGACACCGCTGAATCGGGAGATAACAACCGTTGCCCGTTCGAACAGCTTGTATAAGGGCTCCGGTGACGGCTCGATTCCGAAAGTGGGACCCGTATCGGCGATATGTTGTGATATCACCGGCTCGAATCCGGCAGCCTTTGAAGCGGCTATGGCGCCGCGCAGCCAGGAATCCCTTTTTGCACCTAAAACGCCATAAGAAAAATTGACATTTATCAGCGCCATTGGCCGGTCCTTTGCCCGGACAGCAGACGCGGATTCCGTCGGGCGGGAGGTCAGCAACTCATCCAACCTCTGGACACCACCAACATAGATTTTTTGATCGCTGTCGGCAAAGTAGCGACGGTCGAATTCGCCGTTGAGAATGACGGTATTGACGCGCCGATATGCGGTACGATTCTTGCCGGTATCTACATCAAAAAAGTCATTCACGCCCTCGACTATGCCGACGGTTTCGATTCCGGCCTCCGCTGCCACGCGGTTGAGATGCCTGACCACGCGGTTTTCCCAATCGTTAAATACGACAATGCATCGCGGAACCACGGCTCCTTCAATCAAGGTGTCCAAATGGATTAAGTTCGAATTCTGCTTTGCCACGCCCTCCTCGGGATGCGGGGGGCTGATGTTCACGATTTTTGACCGGACACCAAAAGTACGAAGCGCCTCGGCTAGATCGGCAGACGATTTGGCGTGATAGCCATTATGAGGCACAAACAAAACATCGATTATTGCCCCGCTTGCCGCTTTCCGTTCGTAAGCCGGCATACCTTTGCGCTTGACAATATGCTTGATGAGCTCCTGCTCACCCCAAGCGCTTTGATTTAGGCTTTGCGGGTCTTCCTTGCTCTTTTCAAATCGGGCATTGAATCGCTTACGATTTGTTTTTTGCTTTTCTATTCCATCGCGCACGACATGCGACAAATGGAGCACGAAACAGTCTTCATCGATCGATACGGTATCGGTTACGGTAAGACCACCCAATGCCGTTAGCTTTAGTTCGAAATCTCGGTCTTCGAAGCCGTGACCGGTATATCCTTCATCAAATGCGCCAACATCTAAAACCGTTTGACGCGGCGCCATCCACAAATAGGAATACGGGCTACCCGCGGAATATACATGTTTGCCTTTTTTATGTGCTTCCGTTTCAATCAAGTTGTTTGCGAGCACCAATTCCTGCCAGTCTACGCGCTTTATTGCCCTGCCCAGAGCTTCGAAATAGTCGTCATGGAACAAGAAGTCCGCGTCTACAAAGCCTAAAATATCGGCATTGGATTTTTTTATCCCATAGTTTAACAGGCCGGACCGCGTCCATGCGATGCCGGTATCGACTATATAGTGATCAATATTGGCCTCATTAAGCTTCAGGCCGTCTAATTTAAGTATATCATGAGATACATCTTCGACAATTATGACGTCTAATTCGATTCCGGTCAAGCCTTTAGACAAGTATTTGCGCCAAGACCGCTCTAGAGAATACAAAGATATCGCCGTCCGTTTTACTCTGTTTTTTATACAATATATAAGCGATACTTTTACTGATTTTTCTAATGTTGACGCGATCTGTTCGGCTCGATATGCATAATCTGTTAAGTACTTATAAGGAAAAACGTCTTCGAGATTAAGGCCGCCGTACAACCTGTACTCATCTCGCATTCGAGATCTAAATAGATTTGCCTTGTCTAGTACATATTCTGCTTTATTAATATTTCCCGTGTAAAGGGATTCTTCCAGTCTTTCGAAATCCTGGCTGTCAAGCACCGGCTTGTTGGAATCTATCACGCGCCTGACCGCCTCCGGACCCACCAGTTCGGAAACCGCACTTAGATACTGGGAATCGGTTGCGTGTACTTCCAGGCCAAACTCGTTGCCATCGCCGGAAGTCATCAGCCCTTTAAAGAAGCGCGTCGCTAGATCAAGCTGGCCTTCCTTGAGCAGAACTCCCAGAAGGAATGCCGCATAGGGCGTACCCTTCGCGGCGTTCGCAGCGCTCTCCGGTCCAATTGTCTGCAACAATTGCACCCTACGCCGGTTGTCCGCCAACGCAAACCAGTCAACTTCGCGGCTCACTTTTCCGTTGCCCTCCAAGACATCTGCCCCTGTCAGCGCCAGACGGATGCAGCAGCGGCCGACAGGCCCACCATATCAACCGACCCGGCCGGGCAGGCGAAATAGTCGTAGACCTGACCCGCCGCTATTGACTGCAAGAAGCCCTCTTCCGTGGGTATGTAAGTTCCAATGATGTCGAAGACAACATAGTCTTTCGATGCGAAAAACTGATAGATTTCCCTTGCTTCTATGCCATGCGCGGAGAGCGGTGATTCACCGACTTCGGCGTGAATGATCGGCGCACAGCTGCTTATAATGTTACTGCATCCCTGCAGCACTGACAGCTCTGCGCCTTCAACATCAATCTTGATGAACCGCACCTTCTGACTGCGCGCCAAGCACTGATCGAGCGAGACCATTGGAACCACCCGCTCGTGCTTCAGGGTACCCGTATCTCCTTGAAGCTTCTGGCGCACGTGAATTGCCGATTTGCCCGGATCGTCCGGGAGGTATGTGAAACTGACTTCGCCAGATTTTTCTCCGACGCAGGCATTCATAGCGCAAATCCTGACATCCGGGGTTTGCAATGAATACTCGATCAAGCGCGCACATTTCTCCGCGATAGGCTCGAAGGCATAAACACACCCGTCAACGCCAACCGCCTTTGCCATCGGGATCGCATGCTTTCCAGTATGCGCGCCGACATCTATCGCCACATCACCAGAGCTCAAGATCGCTTCATAAACGCTCCGAATCGACATCTCAAATCTGTCCGGCGCATCCGGAAATCTTGAGATGGTCGAATTATATAAATCTCTGTACACTATACGCCCCCTGCTAACTTCCCGCTTTTTTCATGTGATAGTTTGCGCCTTTTACATGGCTCAATACATGTATATCGGCACGACATAATTTTTGTTTATTTTGACTGTCGGATCTTGTTGTATGATATTTCGATACGTTAAGATCAGGGTTTTTGCAGAGAAACTCTTCTATTTCGTTGAAGTATATTTCATAGTGGCTTTCTGTTGTAATGAATAACTTATTACAACATGAAACAAATGGCTTTAGCTTTAGATTATGCGTTGAACTTAAGAATGCAATCGCCCCCTCGGTCACCCCAGGGCAGTGCACATTAGTGAAGTCGTCTACCGCGACAATGCCACCATCGCCCAATATTTGTAATGACAATAACAAATCATTGTACACACCTTCAAACGTATGCTCCGCATCAACACTAATAAATCTCGGCTTTTTTCCTAATGCCTTGAGTATATCGTCGCTGTTTAGCCTTTTTGTGTCACCTTTAAAACAAAATAGCCTGTCCGACTCGCCATTGGCCTTTTTTATATTTTCTTTGAGCTGCTCTTGCGTGTTTATGGTGAATATATCATAGCCAATAGCTACTTCGCTGTGTTCCTGTAAGCATGTATATATTACGGAAAGATACTTTCCTTTATATGTTCCGAATTCGACTGCGCCGGATACATTGCTTAGATCGACATTTTTTGTCTGAATTTCCATCAAAAACGCGGTCAACCAAGCTGAATCTTCCCATAACCAACCCTCGATTTCCTTGAGGGCAAACTTAATTTTGTCCTCTTTTATCTTTTTAACTTCCTGTATTTGGGCGTCGGTCATGGTTATTACTCCTGCATCGGATTGCCTGCCCGCAAAGCCTGCTCCCAAGCCCAGGCGGAGGCGACAATCTCCCTGAGATCATCGTGTAGCGGCGTCCAGCCGATCTCGTTCTTCAACCGGTGCGAACCCGCGACAATGGCAGCCGGATCACCGGGCCGGCGGGGCGCTTCCCGGACCTCGAAATCGACCCCGGACACGGCCTTCACCGTGTCGATCACTTCCTTGACGCTGGAGCCACGGCCATAACCGCAATTCAGCGTCACGCTGTCAGCGCCCTCCCTTAGATGATCGAGCACCACGCCGTGCGCATTCACCAGGTCGCTGACATGGATGTAGTCGCGCACACAGGTGCCATCGTGCGTCGGATAGTCCGTGCCGAACAGATCGAGCCGCTCGCGGATGCCGAGCGCCGCCTGACAGGCCGCCTTGATCAGGTGGGTCGCATTGGCGGTCGATTGCCCGGCCCGGCCTTCCGGGTCCGCGCCCGCCACATTGAAATAGCGCAAGACGCCGGAGCGCATGGCGCCCGTGTGAGCCAGATCTGCCAACATCCATTCGGTCATCAGCTTTGACCGGCCATAGGGCGATAGCGGGTTCAGCGGCGCGTCTTCGCTGACCGGCTCGTCGCCGGCCATGCCGTAGACCGCCGCCGTGGAGGAAAAGATGAAGCGCTCGACGCCGTTGGACGCGGCGGCTTCGATCAGGTTCCGCGAAGCTGCGGTATTGTTGGCATAGTATTTCAGGGGGTCGGAGACGGATTCCGGGACCACCACCGATCCCGCAAAATGAATGATATCGGTAATACCGTGATCGCGGATCAGCTTCGCCGTCAGCGCCTGATCTCCGACATCGCCGCGCACAAGTTCGGCCCGTTCATCGACCGCCCAGTCAAACCCGGTCACCAGATTGTCAAGTACCACGACGTGCTCGCCCGCATCCAGCAGGGCGAGTGTCATGTGTGCGCCGATATACCCTGCGCCGCCCGTCACCAAAACGGTCATGTTACCCCCGCTATCCTTTACGCCGCTGCCTGGATGATCCCAAGAAGCAATAACCCCAACGCGTGTTTTATTCCAACCCTGACTGGCAGCCGTCCGGCGTTTCAATGGTGCGCCCGGCTTGGCGGATGATCAATTGGGGAAGCGTATCCAGCCGCCGCGCAAACTCGCCGTAGACTGCGTCCAGAGATGCGCGAACCGCGTCCGGCAGCGCCTGCCAGTCGGATGCCCGCGGCGCATAGTCGATTGGCGGCCGGACGAGACCGAGCGCGCGCGCCAGCGCCGGTGCGGACGTCGACAGGCTTTCATAGCGGACGAACGCGACCGGATAGTGCTGGTCGCCGTAGAACCAGGCATCGAAATGTTCCTCGAGTCGCAGAAAGTCCCGCCCCTTGTTGAGATAGGCTTCCAGATCCCAGGCCGGATCGATCAAGGCCGGATCGGTTTGCATGTTGACAGCGTGCTTGCGCACGAATTCGGGATCCTGGCGATTGACGCGATCGCGCTTGGGCGTGAAGCCATGCCGGTCGCTCTTGCCAAATCGCCGATTGAACAAGGACAGCACGATGTTTCTGGGATCGCCGAAAACATAGATGAATTTCTGTGACTTAAAGGCGGCGGGCGGCGGCAGGCGGCGGTGCGAATGCATGCTGGCCCAGACCCGTTCGGTCGCGCGAGGTTCCAGCCAGCGGGTCAGCATTTTGGACCCGACACCGCCAGGCGACACGACCTGAAAGCGTGAAGGCGGCGGCGGATCGGACAAGGACCGCTGCAGCCTTGCGGGATGTACTGGCCAGCCGGCGTTCCGCGCGGCGTGCTGAGTGGGCGATGCATAAACCGCCGATTCCGGCGCCAGTCGTTCCGGTGTCAGCGGTTCGCCACGGTGCAGGCTGCGCACAAAAAAATTCGTGGTGAAACAGCCTTCCAGTGTGGGCTCTTCCAGCTTGATGACATTCTCCGCCGGCAGCAGAAAACGGGCGCGGTCTTCTGACGGCTCGATCTGGTTGGCCGTGAAGGTCTTGACCATCACATCGTGGAAGTCCCACAGGCCGGCATCGTCGTGACAGATATCGGCGACCGTTTCGAGGCATTGGCGGCGAATGAACTGATGATGCCAATGGCCCTGCCCGGCCGCACGCCCTTCCTGGAATCCGACGCCCGCGACTTGCCGCTGAGCGCCAATCAGATCGCGGACATCGCCCCAGCGGGTCAACCGCACCGATTGGATATCATCAATTTTTTCATTGGCTTGCAGCAATGAGCGCGCCAATCCGGACAGGTGGCCCGGATCGGACGCCATGTAGGGATAGCGGTCGGAGGTCGACCAAAAGACCCAGGGCGTGGATGGTGCGGCCGACAGCAGTGCTTTCAGCGTTGCGGCGATCGGCGCCGGGCTCTTGACGTACTCACAAGAAATGCGCGGATCAGTCCGGCTCTCGAAATACGCTCGCGTCTGGTCCTCATTGTACGGCAAATAGAACCGGAAACCGGACATGTCGGCATGGCGCGTATAGGCGTTGAGCATATAGACCGTCTCAAGCGCGCAAGCATCATAAGTCAGGCAAAGCGCCGGCAGCTGTTCGCCAACCACCGGTTTGGGGCGCTTCGATATGGCCGATGTGGCCTTTCGGAGAGCCTCGGCCGGCCTGTCCGGGCTGGCCGTCGCTGCATGCGGCGCCGCCGGCAATCTGATGGCATGCGCTTTGTCACCCAATGGCGCGATCCGGCTGTTCCAGCTCTGCGCGAGTGACAAGCGTTCGAACCAGGCATGACGCCAGTTTTCCGCCGTTTGGAATTTTTCGGTAATCTGTGCGCGCCAAGCCTCCAGCATCTCGCGCGTGATATTCCCGGCCTCCCAGTCCGCGACGACGATCACCGGAAGATCGTGATACGCCTCGGCGGTTGGCGAATGGCGGATGATCGGAACCGCGCCTTGCAGCAACGCCTGCCAAGCCTTCGGAGACGGGTCGAGACCCCCGCCTTCGACGCACAGCACAAAGGCGTGACGCGACAACAGGCGATTGAAGATCGGCGGTCCGACGGGTTCATCCAGCACGGTCGTCCATTCGGACCAAGCGTCTTTGGCCAGCGCGGTGACTTTGCGGCGGGGTTCCCATTGCGCGCCTTCGCGTACCCGGTGTCCGCACAGGACCGAGAGCGGGCGCCGGTTCAGCGGCTCGACATCCGCCGGCTCGGAAACGGGTCCGCCGCCCTCATCGGGCGGCAGCAATCCCAGCGGCATGGGCCGCAGCTTGGGATGGCTCGCCTCATCGAGATTTTCCGCCCACCAGGTCTTGAGATACGGGTTCGCAAGAATGGTGTTGACCGCCTTGCGGACCGGGTCCGGATAAGCCGGCCAGCGCTGGTCGATCTGTCGGGGCAAGGTCAGATCTTCCGATCCGGAAAACAGGACAAAGTCCGATTTGATGCGCGGCAGAACCTCGTTGGCGAAATGCAGAAGGGCCGCTTCTGCGTTGCGCATCGACAGAAATATCGTGCGCGGAGAGGCCGGTGCGCCCGGCCGCGGCCGCAAATGCGTGTGGGGCTCAGCGAAATCGCTCAACACCACCCAGTCGCAGCGCGCGGCGATACCGGTCAGACGATAGCCCGTCGCGCCCTTGCCTTTCGGGAACAGGCGTGTGGACCAGACTTCGAACGTTTCAGCCAAGGGCCAAACTCTTCAACTGCGCATGGAGATGGGAGATTTCCGCCGGTAGGACGGTTTTGTCGTTTGTGCCTTGCGGGATATCGGCATCGAAGAATTCCTGCGAAGCCGGCGGCGTCAGGCCCAGCGCTGTCGCCAGCCTGGCCAGACGTTTCGCCATGTCTGCCGGTTCCGCGGTGAACTCGACAAGCGGGCAGTCCCGTGTGTTCGCATAATGCAGCAAGCGTTCATTATAGGCGTACCAGAGAGACAAGCCCTTGCTTAGCGAAAAACCATTGCGGCGCTTCAGCGAGTGCGCAACGGCCAGCGGCTCACGGAAAATCCCGGCCAGCGCGAGATCGGCGCGGGCCTCCAGCCAGCCTTCAAGTGTCAGAAGCGTACGCGGGTCCTTGAAGGCCCAAGGCTCAAATCCGCGCCGGGATTCGAGATAGAGGTCGCGGACGGCGGTGTGCAGCCTTTGCCATTCAATCTTGGCCGGCGGATTGTCCCAACTGCCGCCATTCGCCTGCAGAAGGTTTTCCTGCATGAACAGGACGGAAGCGGGCTCCTGAAGACCTTTTCGATTGCCCGGGATGGATGTGCCCAGCACCTCACCCAGATAAGCGCCGGATTCGGCCAATGAGCCGGCGAGCGCACTGGTGCCGCTGCGATGCATGCCGAGCACGGCGATGGCACGCGCCTTTTTCGGCCTTGCCGCGTCGGCAGCCGGGCTGGCCGGGCCGGCTTGATCCGCCATGCGCGTCTCCCTCAATACGTGATCGGCGACGACGGTTCCGCCCCCGTTTGCCGTCGGTTTTCTCTTAAACCGCGCCAGCTGAAAGGGAAAGCGCTTCGCCCGATATTTGCTGTACTGGCTGGGGATTTCCGCCGTCGGCGCGGTCAGCCGATATCGAAATCGTAGAGGCTGGACATGGCCAACACCAGGGAGACCACGACGAGGCCGATAATGCCGGCGAGGAAGGCCACGGCAAGCGGTTCGGCGAGCGCCGTGACGCGCTTGGCGAGGTTGCGGGCATCGGCTTCACCGGTCTCCGCAACGAAGAGCAATATCCCGGCTAGATCGCCCGATAACCGCCCGGTGCGGACGAGGTTGATGGTCATTGTGTCCATGTCGGTATGGGCGCGCAGCGCCTGTTCCAGCATGGCCCCGGCCCGGACGGCGCGACGGACTTCGGCCAAGCCCGCCTTGCGCCGGGGCGACAGGACACCTTTCTCCGCCAGCGTTAGCGCATCGATGAGCCCTGCCCCGGCCGCCAGAGCGGTCCCGGCGACGCGGGCCCAGCGGGCGGAATCGGCAGCGGCCAGAAAGCGCCCGATCACCGGCATGCGGAAGGCGATCGCCGTCAGCTGACGCCGGGTGGCCGGCGCCGACACCAGCCGGACCGCCAGGGCGATGACCAGGATCATGCCGATGATCACAGGCACGGCATTGGCACCCGCAAACTCACCGATCGACAGGACGATGCGCGACAGGGCCGGGATGTCACCGCGCGAATTGGCCAACAGAGCCGAAAAACGCGGCACGACGGCGATGAAGATGAAAAAGACGGCAACGGTCCCGGCGACCGCCAGGAAAGCCGGATAGGCCAAAGCATTGCGGATCTCGGCCGCCGCAGCGAGATCAGCCTCCATCTGTTTGGAAACTTCCGTCAACCGCTCCGGAAGGGAGCCCGTCGCCTCACCCAGCTCGACCAGGCGCGGCGCATAGTCCGGCAGGTCCGGCATGCGGCGCGTCAGGGCCGCCGAAAGGCGCGAACCGCCGCGCAGATCGGCCCGCACAAGCCGCGCCTGCTCGGCGATCTCGCGGCAAGGCTCGTCTTCGATCAGGCTGTCGAAACAGGTGAGCAGCGGCGCGCCGGCCCGCACCAGCGTCGAAAGCTGGCGAAGAAAACGGGAACGGTCGACGGGCCGCGCCTTGCGCCGTTCATAGCGCCTTGCATCGGCATCCGGGATCAACTCAAACGGCGTGACCTTGCGGGCGGTCAGCTGGCTGACCGCGTCGTTTTCATCGGCCGCACTGATGCGGCCTTCGACCTCGCCGCCGTCGGCCCGCAAGCCCTTATAGCGGTAGCTGATCGTCAAGCGCCGCTCTCCTCGAGCGGGGCGCCGGCCTCGGTATTGCTGGCCAGCACGCGCAGAACCTCGGAGACCGAGGTGACGCCGGTACGCGCCTTCAGCATGGCGTCCTCGAACATGGAGAGATAGCCGCCCTCGCGGGCCGCGGCCTCCAGCTTGTCGGCGGAGGCGCCCTGAGCGACCGCTTCGCGGAGCGATCCGTCGATGCAGGCAGCCTCAAAGACAGCAATCCGCCCAGTATAGCCGGTATCGCGGCATTGCGGGCAGCCGGTCGGGATTTGCCAGTTGGCCGGTCCCGTCAGCAGATTTGACGGGATGCCCTGTTTCTGGCCACCGGCTTCGCTCATCAGCGCTTCGGCGGCCTTGATGTCCGCGGCGCCGGCGGGCCGGGCGCAGGCCGGACACAGGCGCCGCAAGAGGCGCTGGGCGACGAGGCCGCGCAAGGACGCAGAGATCAGGAAAGGTTCAACGCCGAGATCGGTCAGGCGTTCGACCGCGGCGAGCGCGGAATTGGTGTGCAGGGTGGAAAAGACGAGGTGGCCGGTAAGCGCCGCCTGCACGGCAATGCGCGCCGTCTCGCCATCGCGGATCTCGCCGATCATGATGATGTCCGGGTCCTGACGCAGGATGGCGCGCAGGCCGCGGGCAAAGGAATAGCCGATATCGGCGCGCGCCTGCACCTGGGTGACGCCGTCCATGTCGTATTCGACCGGGTCCTCGATGGTGATGATCTTGTGCTCGCCGTCATTCACCTGTTCGAGGGCGCGATAGAGGGTCGTCGATTTACCGGAGCCGGTCGGGCCGGTGACGAGGACGACGCCATTCGGTTCGCGGATCATGCGGTCGAAGGATTGGCGCGCCGGGCCTTCAAGGCCGAGGCCTTCCAGCGTCGGCAATTCCTGGCGCTTGCGCAGGAGACGCAGGACCAGCGATTCGCCCCAGGCGCCCGGCAGGCTGGAGACGCGAAGGTCGACATCTTCGCCGGCAAAGCGGATCGACTGGCGGCCATCCTGCGGCAGGCGGCGCTCGGCAATGTCCATGCCGGAGATCAGCTTGATGCGCGAGGCGACGGCGTCGAAGCGGCCGCGCGGCTGGGTCTGGACCCGGCTTAACACGCCGTCGATGCGCAGGCGGACGACATATTCGTGCTCATAGGGCTCGACATGGATGTCGCTGGCGCCAGCGCGCATGGCATCCTCGAAGAGTGCGTTGACGAAGTCGATGACCGGGGCTTCCTCGGCCATTTCGCGCAGGCGCTCGGCATCGGTCAGCGCCTCGCCCTTGGTCCGGGCAGACGCGTCGTGCAGGCGCGCCAGCGCGGCATCGAGCGAGCGGTTGGAGACGAGGACGCGGCGGATCGGGCCGTCAAAGCGAGTCTCAATACGTTCGCCCAGCGCCGGATCGAGCGGGTTGCGGGCGGCCACGACAAGGGTCGCGCCGGGTGGCGGAAGGTTTGTCGCCTCGGGATCGTGCCCGTTCGCGGCGCGGCCGGGCTTGGCCCCATCCACCGCTTCCGATTCGAACCAGATCACCGCTTCCTTCGCGGTCAGCCAGCGTAGCGGCAGGCCGAGCGCCGTGGGAGCGCGCGACAGGGCGAGCTCGTCGGAGGGAATTTCCGCGGCATCGAGCACGTCGAGTTCAAGCTGGGTGGACAGCGCGGCCAGCAGGCGCTCCTCGGCGACTGCGCCCAGTCGCAACAGCGCCTGGCCGATCAGCGTGCCGGTCTCGCGCTGATAGGCGAGCGCTTCGGCAATATCGTCGGTCGAGACCGAGCCGTCCTGAAGCAGGATGTCGCCAATGCAACGCTCGTCCATGATAATCGTTTCCCGCCTTCTATGCGCTGGAGCGTAATCGGGCGACCCGGCGCTTATTCTCTAGTTGGTCGCATTTTCGAACTGCAAAACCGGCACCCACTTTCGCTGAAAATGCTCCCGAAATCAGCTGCCTTTTCATACGCGATTGCCCGCCAGGCCGCAAAAACAGCGTGCAGGCATTCGGCGCTTTGCGGCAAAGCCCAAGCGATTTCGTAACGAAGACGCTTCGCGCAAAAGAAAAGGGGCGGCCCGAAGGCCGCCCCAATCCTTAGACGGTAAACCGTCAGGTCTAAGTCAGACTAGTTGTCCGTCAGACCACCGGTAGCCACGAAGGATCCCGGCGAACGGCTCACCAGCTGACGGGCCGACGTGGCAGCATTCACTTCTGCCGTGCCGATAACGGTATCATCGTACTGGAGTTCCAGCGTGGTGATGTCCGCATTGCCAGATCCGGTCGCATTCGCACCCAGGGAGCGCGAATTGAACGTAACCGTGGCACCCCGGATCACCGCTTCGGAATCTGCGTCGGTTCCGACCGGAATGATGATCGTTTGAGCACCAACACCATTACCAGCTGCCACCGTGGCGCGAACTTGCGTGACTGCCGCAGCGTCGGCGTCGCTTGCCATCTGGACACGGAAGTTACTTTCCGTACCGCCAGATCCAATGCGGACCCACTCGTAGGTGTCCGAAGCACCGCCACCGCTGCGCACTTCGTCTTCACCAAGACCATCGTCATGCGTGATTTCAGCGAGGTTGCCGTTGAAACCGGCCGCGACGTAGTCGGTGGCCGGATCTGTCGTGAACACCGCGGTCGGTATTTGCTCCGGAGTCACCGGCGGCGTAACGCCACCAACGGTATAGGTGATAGCGCGCGCAGTGCCGAGTGCGGTGATGTCGGCTGCGACGATGTCGCAAGTGAATACGTCGGCGACCGGACCGGCGCAAGCCGGAGTTGCGATGCCAGCGATACTGACACCATCGATATCACCTACGCCACCCGGGAAGGTGATCGCAATTTCGCCAGCAGCGCCAAACAGATCCCCAACAACGACCTGGGTACCAGCATCAGAGCGAATATCGAGCGGAGCGGCAGTTGCATTGCGGAAATCAACCTGCACGGTACCAAGCGTTCCGGCGCTAAGGATACCAGCGCTGGTCGCCACAAGATCAACACCGGCGGTAAATTGGTGATCACCGGCAACACCGGAGGCATCCCACGCACTTGCCAATTCAGCAAAATCAAGCGTCTCGGTGACTGTCACCGGGTTGGCAACAGCGCTGCCGTCGTTGTTCACTTGCGTATAGGTGAAAGTAACGCCGATCGGCGAACCATTCGCTGTGCGGACAATCGGGATCGAAAAGATACCAATGACGCCACCGTCTGCGGCACCGGGACCTGATTCGCCAACCGCATTCGTGCACAAGCTGATTGAATCAGCAGACGTACTTATGAAGCCAACCGACGTACCGCCGACGCCACCACCGGTGACAGCCGCTGGTTCGAAAGAGCAATCGCCGCCATCATTGCCGGTAAACGTAGCACCAGACGCGGTTGTGAACGTTGCATTGGTCAGCGAAATCCCCAATGTTGCGCGCCCATTAACAGGGATTGAGGAGAACGGTGACGTGGCGCCATCAAACCGTGACTGAATGGTCAACGTGCCAGCCAATTGGTCAACCGCAGCAGCGGGTTGGAATTCAGATGCGATGACAGCGACGCTGTCCAATGGAAGAGGTGCGCTTGGAGTGGAAATGGTATTGTCCACCGTCTGCGCATGCGCTGCACCGGCAATCAGCGCTGCAAACGCCACACCAGTGAGAAGTTTCTTCGTAGTCTATAGGGATATCCCCCCTCTAAGTTACATTATTGCCATGGCCATGACACGCCATGACGTTTCCAACATGACCGCCTAGGCTGGGCCGGCTCAATGATTGAACCGAACGACAGCCACTGACGCCCCTTTAAGTCCCGCAGAACGCGCGGAACATGTCAGAGACTTCATGACGTGAGCACATGATAGACGGGTTAAGGCCGGGGGTGTCAAGGTGAATCAGGCGCGGGAAAGGCCATAAAACCAAAATCTTGCCGCATTTCTCCAGCCCGCGCTTCCAAACTCGCACACCTTAAGGTTAATTTGGCATGGGAAATCATTGACTTGCCAGAAGAATGAGGCACCGGAATACATTTCCGTGACGACCGGGTGGCGTGGTTCAACCGCAACACTCCATGTTACGCCTCACGCCTGACAGGCGAAATTAAGGAAAAATTTCAACTGATGCGGGGTGGCGGGAAGACTGGCTCTCGAACTTTGAGGCCATTTCTTCACGGGCGTTCGAAGTTGGGCCAGTCTGGCCGACCCTGGCCGCCAAGAATTGGAAATGGTTGGGAGAATGTCCGGCCAATCGCCCGGTCCGGTCGACCGTAAGCGACGCCCTAGAGTCGTTCGAGCTGGCAATCGGGTGCAGCCGGCCGCCGCCGCCAGAGCCTATTGTCAGGTGAGGTGAGGGTGAGCACGGTTTCGCCATCGCACAGCCCGCCTGAGGACACCTGTAAAGGCGCATCGGCCGAAACGCGCCAACCCTCCGGCAGGTCGCTGAAGCGAGCATTTATCGCCGCGGGACCTATCTCGAGCGGTGTAGCCGCCAGCACTGCCTCGTAGCGCAACCGCGTCATGCCGGTCTCGAGTGCTGCCAGGGCCAGCCGCTCCTCACGGCGCTCAATCTGGTTGAGGATGGACGGCGCCGTGATCGCCCCAACCAGCGCAATTAGCGTCACCGTCAGAAGCACTTCCAGCAGGGAATAGCCGGCTTTCGTCGACGTTTCAGGCAAGTGTTGGGATTTTGATCTTTCGGGGGTCCGTCTCTTCCCCTCCCCTTGATGGGGAGGGTCGGCGGTCCCAAAGGATCGGCGGGGTGGGGTGATCTGCTGTATCCCCCCACCCCTACCCCTCCCCACGACGGGGGAGGGGAAAAGTGCTGCATCACCTCCCAGCCTGCGGAAAAAGCGGCTGGATTTCACGCCTTCGGAGCTCAGTGCTTTCCCCTCCCCTTGATGGGGAGGGTCGGCGGTCCGGCAGGACCGGCGGGGTGGGGTGGTCTGGAATGCGGCAGATTGAAGACGCCCGCCTCTACTCATCCCCCGGGATGTTTCGCTCGATCCCCCCACCCCTACCCCTCCCCACCAGGGGGAGGGGAAATCAACAGGATCGCGTTTTGGCCACGGCAGCAAGTGGCGGATATCCAAATCTTCGGGAGTCGACCCTTTCCCCTCCCCTTGATGGGGAGGGACGGCGATCCGGCAGGATCGGCGGGGTGGGATGGGGTAATCTGGACCGCGGCGGATTGAAGACCCTCCGCCTCTACTCTTCCCCCGGGGGGGGTCGCTGGATCCCCCCACCCCTACCCCTGCGGCGAACGAAAGTGTCCACCGGACCCTTTCTCCACGCCACAGCCACAAGGGGGTGGGGAAAGGATCCGGATTGCGACTGGCCTGCATTAGCCGCCTACAGTGCGACCCGGAAGCTGGCTCGGATCGGCCCCGCGGGAATAGAGATCGGCGGCCAGCCCCTCTCCGCCGGGTTCGCCATCATTGCCATAGGTATAGACAATGCCGCGGCGCGACAGGGAGTCGGCCGGCTGATAATGGAAGGGCTCGCCCCAGGGGTCGGTCGGCAGACCGCCGTCGAGATAGGGGCCGTTCCAGCGGTCGACGAGATCGGGCGGCGGCGCGGCGAGCGCGGCGAGGCCTTCTTCCTCGGCGGGGTAGCGGCCGACATCGAGACGGTAGGAATCGAGCGCTGTTTCAATCATGCGGATCTGCGTGCGCGCGGCTGTGACTTGAGACGAATCGAGCTGTCCGAGCAGACGCGGTGCAATCAGTGCGGCGAGCAGGGCGATAATCGCCACGGCAATCAGCACTTCGATCAGCGAATAGCCGCCGCGCATTTTGCGGCCGGGTTCCTTTGCGGGGCTGTGCTTTGCCATCTCGTCGACTCTCCAAACGCTCGCCGCCCAGCCATCGGTGCGGGCTCGATGCCGTCACACAGACACCAACAGCTTGAATAAGCAAGGCCGGACAATATCATGCCGGGCAAGGAGTTTGCCAGACCCTATGCGCAGCGGATTTACCCTTCTCGAAACGCTTATCGCGCTGGTCATCGCGGCGCTGATCACGCTTGTCCTGATGGACACGCTGTCGGCGGCCACTGGGCACGCTGCACGCATTGAGCAGGCGACACGGGAACATACGCAGCGGACGCTGGCGCTGATTCCGATGACACGGGCGCTGAATGGCATCACGCCGGATTATCATGATGGCGCGTTCGTCTTTACTGGCGATGCCCTCACGGCGCGGGGGCTGACGACCGCAGCCGCTGCGAGACTCGACCGGGGACCTGCCGGATTTGAATTGGCGATCGAAAGCCGCGGCAGCCAGCCGGTATTACGGTATCGCGAAGCCGGTGAAGACCTGTTCGAGGTCGAGATTCCGGCTGGTGCCCAGTTTTCTTTCCGCGATCCGCGAGGCGAAACGCACCCGGTCTGGCCGCCCGAGGAGGGCTTTGACCCCGACCCGCTTTATTATCGTCCTGTCCCGACAGCCCTTGTGATCACAGCCGGTGACACGATTATTCTGGCCGCGGCGCCGTCGGGAACGACCGGGCTGATCTTGCGGGTTCGCGACTTCGATCTCGTCTTGTGAGCGGCCATCCCGAACCATCCGATCCGCGCGGCGGATACGTTTATATCCTGGCGCTGGCGGCCATCGCCATTCTGGCGCTTGTTCTGGCGGGCGCTTACGCGGTGCAGCGCGTCAGCTCGGACGGGGCGGCGCGATTGCTGGATCAATCCGGTCTGGAGCGCGATCTGCGGGCCGCACAGGCCAGCGCCATTCATTTACTGCTGACCGCGCCACGCGGCGAACTCACCGTGAATGCCGGCGGTGTGCCCAACCCCGACATTCTCGAGGGCGGGCTGATCGAGGAGGGCGATCCGATCAGCGCCCGCGGCGAACCACGCCGTGTCGAGATCAATGGACGGACGATGATTGTCCGCCTGATCTCGACCCAGGGGCTGATCGGGCTGGATCCCGATGACCCGCGTGGCGTGCAGTTATTCCTGGCGCAATCCGGGTTTCGCGACTCGGAGGCCTCGCGGCTTGCGGCCCGCCTGGCCGACTATGTCGATGGCGACGAGCTCCGGCGGCTGGGGGGCGCGGAAGCGGGAGACTATCCTGAGGACCGGCCGCCACCGGCCAATGTCCCGTTGCGTGCGCCTCGCGAAATGTGCAGCGCGCTCGGATGGGAGGTCTTGCCGCTATGCGAGGACGATGCGCGATTAATGGACCTCTATTTCACCGTGGCGCCCGGCGCTACCAGCCACCCCAGCTTCATGCCCGATTATGTGGTCGATCTTTTGTTGGAAAACGCGCCCGGAATGGTGATCCGGCGGCAAAGTCTGAACCGGTCGACACCCCGCAGTTTCGCCGATTTGGGTTTCGACGGATGGGATGCACTGCATGCGGGTGATTTCGGCTATGGTCCTATCGGGACAGAGTTTTTAATCTTGACCCACGAACCCCGGGCAGGCTTAGTCTTGGCCGCCCGGGTCAGGCTGACAGCGGGGGATGTCGCATCGCCCTATCAGACCGTTTTCGATTTCGTGATAGGAGGAGAGCGCGTTGAGCAGGAATTCAGCCTCACAGATATCGAGGATCTCGAGGCTTTTCCCCTCCCCGAGCCGCCGTAGGATCACGCCGTCAGGACTGGAGCGGCGCTCTCAAGGGAGTTTCGTTCGCGCTCTGCTGTTCGGCGAGATGATCGTGATTTCCCGGTCGCTGTTGCATTTCGAGCGGATCGAGCGGCCGCCCGGTCCGGTGGATACCCGCATGCGTGCAGCGATGCAGTTAATGGCGCGAACGCGCGCGCCCTTCGACGATCCCGGCACGCACATTATCTGGCAGGCGCGGCACGCTGCGGTGTGGTCGTGGGACAAAGGCCGGCTGGCCCGTCTCGGCGCCGACGAACACGCCTGGTTCATGCCCGAGCCGGTTTTGGGCGAAGACAGGTTTATTTCGGGCACGCGCGATGTCGATGACGGTTTCGGGCTGATTGACCGGCGGGACGGGTATGAAGGCCAGATCTGGCAGAGCGGCGAATTGACCATGAGCCGGTTCTGGAGCCGTCAGCCCGCCGCTGACGAGATCACGCGTTTTCGCCGCGCGGCCCACGCGGAAACCGATGTCGATGCTGTCGATACGGCCAGCGGGACCCAGGCCCTGCAGGAGCGAATCCAATCCATCGGTGCGCGTTTCCGGCCTATTCACGCTGCCGCGCTTGCTTTGCTGCTGGTCGGAACGCCGCTGCTGTTTTCGGCCGGTGCCTATGTCCGCCTGTCGATCGAGCAGTCGGCGGCGCAGCGGGAGCTTGCGGCATTTGCGGAGAATAGCGCGGGCGATTTCAGCGCACTGGATCGTTACCGGTCCCAAGCCGCGCGATTGGCCGTCTACCGCGAGGCGCTCGAGCAGATCAATCCGCTGCTGCCGGCTGCGGAACTGGCGGAGGTGACCGCTGAGCTTGAATCCAGAATCAGCCGGCTGCAAGTGAATCCTGATGAGGTCAGCGCGGTGATCGAATCACAGAGCGAGCTTGATCCGGCTCGCCTTGCGCAGGCGCTTGAAGCGCAGCCAAGCCTGGCCAATGTCCGGCTGAACCGGACCGTGAACAGCTCGGCCTGGGAAGCGCAAGCCGACCTCGTCTTTCCCATTACAGAGGCAACCGTCGCCGGGGGTGCACCATGACTCGTGACGCGCCAGCCTCTCTTTCCACTCTGCAGAATGCGTTCGGCGCTTTAAGCGTGCGGGCACAATATGGTCTCGTCGTATTGGTGAGCCTCGCGGCCATCTACGCGCTGATGGGCTTGTCGGACGCCAATGCGCAGCTACGCCTCTCTCTCGACAATACGCAGCGCCAACTCAACGCCCGGCAGGCCGCATTGGAGCAGCGCGATTGGCAACAGCTCGCGGAACAGGCAGCATTGCTAACCGAGGGCGCAGAAGCCCGGTTCTGGCGGGCGCCGACCGAGGGCATTGCCGCCGCGAGAATTCAGGGCGCGCTGGAGGCCGCGGCCCGGTCTGCGGGCTTGCAAAATCCGCGCGTGAGGGTCGTTGAGGCCGGCGCGCTTGGATTAAACGAGACAGGGTCCGAAACGCGGCTATTCGAAGCTGAAGTCACTGCCCGCGATTCCGGTGGCGCTTTTGCCCCCTTCATCGAAGCAGCGGCCGGCGCGACAGGGGAGCTTCGCGCTGTTCGTCTCGATTGGGATTCGCGATCCCAACGCTTCACCGTGAATTTCATTGCACCTGCTCTGATGGTGAACGAATCATGATGCCGCTCGGTGTCGCCAGGCTATGGGCTGCCGGTGGCGCCGCGGTCTTGGCAGGTGTGGCGGGCCTCGCCCTGTCGACACATTCGGCGCCCACTTCGAGGCTGACCGCGACGGGAGATGTTGGCGGTCCCGAACCCGTGAATCCCGATGATATCAGTGCGTTGAGCGCCCGGTTGCGGGCGACAGGCCTGTTTCCCGCTGCCATTCCGCTTGAGGACACCCTTGCAAGCGACCCCACCTCGGTCGCCTCGCATTTGACCACATTACCTGGAGGCGAAGCTGCCGTCGCGATTGCGCCGCCCATCGTCGCTTTGGTGCGTGAGGATGGGGTCTGGCGAATTCACGCCGGAGGCGTTATCACCGAACGCGCGCGCCTCATCGTGGGCGACGAGCTTTATGACGGCTGGCGCATCGAGGAAATTGGCGCGACACAGGTTGTCTTGCGACGCGGGGATGAGGTTTTCCCGATTGATGTGTTCGACCCGCAAGGGGAAGGTTGAGGCATGGACATGAAACGCCACGCTGTCAGTGTGCTGGTCTTGGCTGCGGGCCTCGCCGGATGCTCGACCCTTGATGATGGCAGCCTGTATCATGCGCGCTTAAGCGACATAGAACGGCCGACAACAACCGGCGAGGATGTCACCGCGGATACATCTGACCCAATGTATATTTCAGCGCCGCAGGACAGCATTGCCAATGTCGAAACCTACCGGGTGCCCCGCTTGGCGACGCCTGTCCGTTTTGCCGAAAGCGACGATGCCGAGCGGCCGCGGCTCGGAGGTTCGGACATCAATGTAACGATCCCGGCCCAGTCCGTAGGGTCATTTGTCAACACCGTGCTAGGCGATGTGCTCGAATTGCCCTATGCGCTGGGTCCAGGTGTTTCCGAACGGACGGAAGTTGTCACGCTGCGCAGCGTTCGCGACATGGATCCGGAGACGTTCTTTCAACTGTTCGAGGCAGCGATTAGCGAATACGGGCTGGCGGTGACGTATACAGATGGCCTGATCCAAGTTGTCGAGCGCGCTGAACTGCTGGCGCAAACACCCCAGTTTGTTCGATCGAGGGCACGGTCAAGCGCCCCGGCCTCCCTGCGACCCGTCGCGCAATTCGTCCAGCTCGAAGCTATGGATGCTGCCGAGATGGAAGCGATCCTTCGCGTCAGCTTTCCGGACCGCAATGAACTCGGCATTCAGGCAAGGCGCGACATTGGCGCATTGACGATCAGCGGTCTTTCCGATGATGTCGATGCCGCCTTGGCCATCATCCACCAGATGGACGATTTGCGATTCTCGGGGGTCGAGGCGGTTACGCTCTCGCCACGAAATTGGGAAGCGCAATCACTTGCCAGCACGCTTCGGGATATTTTGAGCGTCGAAGGCTATTTGATAGCACTAGGAGCTGGTTCGCCGAGGCCGATCACGCTGCTTCCCATCCCGCATACCAACCAGATTCTCATTTTTGCAGACAGCGCTGCTTCCATGCGCCATGTGGTCGATACCGCACGCCGCCTTGACGATGCCGCACAGTCCAGCGAGGCCCGAATTCCGCATGTCTATCAGGTTCAAGCGCGTGACGCACAGGACCTGGCGGACATTGTTCGTGGGGTGTTGGGCGAGCAGAGAGCGAGTAATCAGGACGGCGCTCCGGCGCCCCCGCCCGGTCAGCTGACAGTCGATGAAGTCGGCAACCGCATCATTTTCAACGGCACCGAGGCTGAGTTCGCACCCCTAGAGGCGCTGATGCGCCGGCTGGACACAGCGGCGCCGGAGGTTCTGATCGAGGTGACCATCGCGGAAGTCACGCTCGGCGACGAGGAACGGTTCGGTGTCGAGTTCCTGCTCAACACCTTTGGCGGCGATCTGGAGCTTCGCACGCAAGGCGGTCTTGGCCTCCAGTCTGGCGGACTGAGCGCAGTCCTGCGGTCAGGCGATATGGATTGGTCTGGAGCGGCCTTTGCGTCGAATTCTCACGTGCAAGTCCTGTCGACACCGCGGGTGTCCGTTCGATCAGGCACACAAGCGTCTGTTCAGGTCGGCACCGATGTGCCGATCATTACAAGCCAGCGGGCGGCCAACACCCAGCAAACCGGCTCCACCGATATCCTTCAGACCGTGCAATACCGGTCGACCGGCGTCATTCTCTCTGTTGAACCGCGGGTCTACAGCAATAACCGCATTGATCTGATCATCGAGCAGGAAGTCAGCTCGGCACAGGCTAACCCCAACCAGGATATCGCCAGCCCCATCATTTCCAGCCGCATGCTGACCTCAGAATTGACGCTGCAGGATGGCCAGACGGCGGTGCTGGGCGGCCTGATGGAAAACCGTATCAACAACGGGACGACGGGCGTGCCAGGACTGCAAAGCGTTCCGCTGCTGGGAACGCTTTTCAGCACCCAGTCGGCCACGTCGGATCGCACGGTGCTGTTGATCCTGGTGACGCCCTATATTCTGAGTACCCGGACGGACCGGCAGTTCATGGTCGATTTCTACAGTGAGGAGATCGATCGCGCATTCGCTACGCCGCTGCGCACATCATTGCCGTTCCGCGACCAGGGTGAACCGCTTTCGGTGCAACCAAATGGCCGGAATCAGGACTAAACGCCGCATACGGGATGTCTGCGGGCCGCATGCCGGCCACTCCCAGGGTTGCGCGTCATGAACGGCCGTGCCGGCTTCAGCGTTATCGAGGCGCTTGCCGCCACAGCGCTTCTCGCGCTGGCGCTGATCCCCATCTACGACATGCTGACAGCGCTGCACGAAGCCAGCGATCGGCTGGACCGCGCCACGCAAACGCCTTTCATCGAATCCACCGCGCTTGCCATGCTGGCCGGACCCGATCCGCGCGACGAACCGCGTGAAGAGAGCGGCGAGCTGACCATCAATGGCTGGCTGGTCGAGTGGGAAAGGCGCGCGCTAAGCCCGGTTGAGCCGGCCGGCGGCGCTTATGGAAATAACATGATCGACATTCGGCTCGAGGAGGTGGTGTTAACGTTGATACTCGACGATTACCGCCGGACGAGCCGCCATCGCCGCATCGCGTGGACGCCGCGCTATGACGATCTCGACACCTATTTGGAAACGCTGCAATGACCTGCAAAGTCGTGGCGGCGTTTAATCAACCGAATCCGGTTCCCGTCAATGGCTGACGAATTGATTGAGCCATCCTATCCACCCTTCGCCATCGGCGGGTTGGGTGGGAGCGGAACCCGCGCAACGGCCATGCTGGTCCGGAATTGCGGCTGCTGGCTGGGCGGGGATCTGAATTCCGCGCTGGATAATCTCTGGTTCACGCTGCTGTTCAAACGGCCCTCAGTGCTGGCGGAAAGTGACGCCAGGCTGGCCCATCTTTTCAGTCTGTTCGCCGCTCGCATGGAAGGTCAACATTCCCCGCGGACAATGGATGCGCAGGCGCTGGAGAGGCTCGCCCGCGACGACCGGTATATGCATTCGGCAGAATGGCTGCGCGCCCGGGTCGACAGTTTCATCCGCGGTGCCGAGAGCCCGCCTCCGGATTGCCGCTGGGGATGGAAAGAGCCCAACACGCACGTCGTGATTGACCGCTTGTTCCGCCTATCGCCGGGTCTGAAATACGTCCACGTGGTGCGCGATCCGCACTACATGGCCCAGAGCCAGAACCAGAACCAGCTTCAGATCTGGGGACCGGTTTTTCTCGACCGTGTATCCGTGCAAAGACCGGAAGATGCGTTCGCCTACTGGGTGGCGGTTCATCGCCGGCTTGACGCCCTGCAAAGCGAATTCCCGGGGCGTATCCTGTTTTTCAGCCATGATCGCTTCATGCTCGATCCGGAATCGCAGGCAGCAGCGCTACTGGAATTCCTGGAACTCGATCCGCCGTCCGACAAGAACCAGTTGTTCGAAGGCATTGTGTTCAAGCCACCGGCACCGCCTGACACACAGCTGGATGCCGACCCGGATGATCTTGCTTTCTGCACGCAGTTCATGAGCCGGTTCAATTGACCAATCGGCAACGCATTCGTCGTTGGCGATGTGTATCAATTCAAGGCTTTATCTTATTCGCGGACGAGGACGCTGCTCTGGCAATCCTGAGCCAAACCGGTTATTCAGCTGCCCCGCATCAAGACAGGAATAAGCCCTGCCATGAAAACCGCATTGATCACCGGCGTGACCGGCCAAGATGGCGCCTATCTGGCCGCCCTGTTGTTAAACAAGGGCTATCGGGTTCATGGGGTGAAACGCCGCGCATCCTCCTTCAATACGCAGCGCATCGACCCGCTCTATGTCGATCCGCACGAGGGCGAAACGCGCTTTCATCTGCACTATGGCGACATGACGGATTCCACCAATCTGATCCGGCTGGTGCAGGAAACGCAGCCCGACGAGATCTATAATCTGGCGGCGCAATCGCACGTACAGGTGAGTTTCGAAACGCCGGAGTACACGGCCAATGCCGATGCCGTTGGCGCGCTGCGCCTATTGGAGGCCATGCGCATTCTCGGTATGGAAGAGAGCTGCCGCTTCTATCAGGCGTCGACGTCCGAGCTGTATGGTCTGGTGCAGGAGACGCCACAGAGCGAGACCACGCCCTTCTATCCGCGCAGCCCGTACGCCGCAGCCAAACTCTATGCCTACTGGATCACGGTGAATTACCGGGAAGCCTATGGCATGCATGCCTCGAACGGCATTCTGTTCAATCATGAAAGCCCGATGCGCGGGGAGACATTCGTTACGCGCAAGATCACGCGGGCCGTTGCGGGGATCGAGCTGGGCCTGCAGACCACGCTGTGGCTCGGCAATCTGGATGCCCGCCGCGACTGGGGCCATGCGCGCGATTATGTCGAGGGCATGTGGCGCATCGTCCAGCATGAGACCGCCGACGATTTCGTGCTCGCGACCGGTGAAACTCACAGCGTGCGGGAGTTCGTGGAACGGGCCTTCGCCGAGGTCGGCCGCACGGTCGAATGGCAGGGTAAAGGTGTTGACGAGATCGGCAAGGATGCCAAGAGCGGCGACGTTCTGGTCCGGATCGACAAGCGCTATTTCCGGCCCACCGAGGTCGATCTGCTGATCGGCGACCCGGCGAAAGCCCGCGAACAGCTCGGCTGGCAGCACACGACGCGTTTCGAGGATCTGGTCAGCGAGATGGTCCGGGAGGATCTCAAGGAGGTCGCCAGCGAGGCCGACCGCAGGAACCGGCATGGCTGACATCCTCTATCCGCTTGAGGGCAAGCGCATCTGGGTTGCGGGCCATCGCGGCATGGTGGGATCGGCGCTGGTGCGGCGCCTGGCGCGTGAGAACCCGGCCGATATCCTGACCGCGACGCGCCAGGACGCTGATCTGACCGATCAGCGAGCCACGACACGATGGATCAGGCGGGCCAAGCCGGATGCGGTCTTCATACCGGCCGCGAAAGTCGGGGGCATTCTCGCAAACGCCAGCCTCCCCGCTGATTTTCTGTACGAAAACTTGATGATCGCCGCAAACATCATTCACGCCTGCCATGCGGCAGACGTGGAGAAGCTGCTCTTCCTTGGCTCGTCCTGCATCTATCCGAAGCTTGCGGATCAGCCCATTGGCGAGGATGCCTTGCTGACCGGTCCGCTGGAACCGACCAATGAGTGGTATGCCATTGCAAAAATTGCGGGCATCAAGCTCTGCCAAGCCTATCGGCGACAGCACGGCGACGATTTCATCTCCGCCATGCCGACCAATCTCTACGGTCCAGGCGACAATTACGATCTGAAAAGCTCGCATGTCATCCCGGCGCTGATCCGCAAGGCGCATGAGGCGAAGGTGGCAGGCGCGTCATCGATGGAGATCTGGGGCAGCGGTGCGCCGCGCCGCGAATTCCTGCATGTCGATGACTGCGCCGACGCGCTGGTTCATCTGATGAAAGTCTACAGCGAACCCGAACACATCAATGTCGGGTCCGGCGAAGATTTGCCGATCGAGGATCTGGCGCGGCTGATCATGGAGGTCGTCGGGTTTGACGGTGAGCTAACGCACGACACGTCAAAGCCCGACGGAACCCCGCGCAAGCTGATGAGCGCGGACAAGATACGGGCGCTCGGCTGGGCACCGGACATCACACTGCGCGAGGGACTGGAACGCACTTACCGGTCCTTTTTGGAACATCAGGCGGCCTAGACCGCCAGCCGGCCTTTCTACGCGACAGCGCGGCGCACTGCCCGGATAACGGTCTCTTGGCGTTCGCCGCCAAGATAGCCGTCCATCGGCAGCGACACCACGCGGCCGGCCGCGTATTCCGTCACCGGCAATCCGCCCGGTGCGACCGGGAAATCGGCATAGGGTGTCTGCAAGTGGATCGGGATCGGATAGTATATCGCCGTCGGTACGCCGGCCTCGCCGAGCTTGGCGCGGAAGCCGTCCCGGTCGTCCACCTCGATGGTATATTGCGCCCAGGTGGAGACGCCGCCGTCGATCACCGTCGGCGTTTTTACAACATTGCCAAAGCCGGCCGCATAAGCGTCCGCCGCCTTGTTCCGGCCGATGATCTCGTCCTCGAATATGTCGAGCTTTGCCAACAGGATGCCGGCCTGCAACGTGTCGAGCCGTGAATTCAGACCAATGCGCTCATAGGCGTAGCGGGCTTCGCCCTCGCCATGATTGCGGAGCGACCGGATCAGCGCGGCCAGTTCGGCATCGCGTGTGACGATGGCGCCGCCATCGCCGTAACATCCTAGCGGCTTGGCCGGATAAAAGCTGATCGTGGTGATATCCGCCCAGGCGGCCGGGTGTTTGCCGTTCAGCGTGCAGCCGAAGCCCTGCGCGCTGTCGGCGATCAGTTTCAGGCCTTCCGCCCGGCAAATCTCGCTGATCGCCGGATAATCGGCGGGCTGACCAAACAGATCGACCGCGATTACCACGCGCGGCGTCAAATCGGACTGGGATTTCACCCAATCGATCGCCGCCGCCAGGCTCTTGGGACACATGCAGTAAGTGTCCGGGTCGATATCGACGAAAACCGGCGTGCCGCCATGCAGCGGAACGACTTCGGCGGTCGAAGCAAATGTGAAGCTGGGAACGAATACCGCGTCATTCCTGCGCAGCTTCCAGGCCATCAGCGGCAGGGCCAGCGCGTCGGTGCCATTGGCACAGGTCAGCGCGTGATCGGCCTGGCCGAAGCTGGCGAGCCGCTCTTCGAGCTCTGCCACTTCCGGACCCAGCACATAGCGTCCCTCGGCGATGATTTTGCTGATCGTCGCGTCCAGCTTGTCCTGCAACCGCGCCCGCTGGGTCGCAAGGTCGATAAACGGCATCATGGCCAACTCCTGTCGATGCGGCTGACGCATCTTCTCGCGTCTGCCGGCTGCATAAGAAATCCGGTGGCGCGGTGAAAATCACTTATGAATACAGATCGTATCCCTTCGGTCCGCCCCAGATAGACGAACCGGACGGAAAGCGCGAGGCTGGCGTGTAGCGCAATTCAGCCGCACCGCTTGATTAGATTGGGGCGAGCGGGCAATAGAAGCCCGGCAAGACTTCTGCGTTGTTTGCGAGTGGACAAGGTTGATGACCCGAATCCGGAAAGCCGTTCTGCCTGTCGCCGGCCTCGGCACCCGCGTATTGCCGGCCACGAAGTCGGTTCCGAAGGAAATGCTCCCGGTCTTCGACCGTCCGGCCATCCAGTATGTGGTCAATGAGGCGCTGGAAGCCGGCATCGAACATTTTGTATTCGTAACCGGACGCAACAAGGGCGCGATTGAGGACCATTTCGACCGGGCCTATGAGCTCGAAGCCTCGCTGCACCAGAAGAACAAAGCCAACATTCTGAAAGAGCTCGAAGCCGAGCGCCCGCCGGCCGGTTCGATGAGCTTTGTCCGGCAACAGGCCCCGCTCGGCCTGGGTCATGCGGTCTGGTGCGCGCGTGATGTCATCGGCAATGAGCCCTTTGCCATCCTGCTACCGGATGTGATCGTCAAAGCCTCGCCGAGCTGTCTGGCGCAGATGACGGCGATACACGCCGAAAAAGGCGGCAATATCATCGCTGTGGAAGCCGTGCCGTGGGACAAGGTTGACCAGTACGGCATTGTGACGCCGGAAAGCCGCGAAAACCGGACCGTGCGGATGTCGGGCATGGTCGAGAAACCGGCGCGCGACGCGGCTCCGTCCAATCTCTCGATCACCGGGCGGTACATTCTTCAGCCGGAAATATTCGAGATCCTCGAAAAACAGGGCAAAGGCGCCGGTGGCGAGATCCAGCTCACCGATGCCATGGCGAAGCTGATGCAGGAGCAGGACTTCTTCGCGCTTGAATATGAGGGCAAGAGCTACGATTGCGGCAGCAAGCAAGGTTATCTGCGCGCTTTCCTGCAGTTTGCATTGAGCCATGAGGACGAAGGCAGCGCTTCTTTAGAGACGGTGCGGCGAGTGCTGGATGAGAACAGCGCTTAACAGCCGGTTCCGCGCCAGCGCTACGTTGCGCCTATCCCACGCCGCGGCAGCATTGGGGGATACAAAATGACCGTCGCGGCGCGCCCTTCCGATACCGAGCAACACCGCGATTGGTCCAAACGTTTCCGCGAAGCCGGCCGGGACATCGCCCAGGGCGCTCTGAAATTCGAGCTGTGGACATCACTGGCGCAGGATGATCTGCGGCAACGCTACCGGCGCACGGTTTTCGGTCTCGCCTGGCTGACCTTTTCCTATCTGGTCTTCATCACGGCCAAGATCTTCATATTCGGTGCGCTCAATCCAGCGCCGCTGGCCTGGTTCGCCGCCTATGTGACCGTCGGTTTCCTCGTCTGGCAGCTGCTCAACTCCTTCGTGGTCGATGGGTGCACGTCGCTGATCAATTCCGAGACCTGGGTCAAAGGCGTGCAGTTGCCGTATTCGACCTATTTCTACGAGAGCATCTGGCGGGACATCATCATCTTTGCCTACAGCGCCGTCGTGGCGGCCGTCGTTCTGGTGTTAACGGGGCACCTTCCCGGTTGGGCGGCCCTGTCCGTCCCCCCTGCCCTGGTGCTGATCGTCGTCAACGGTTTGTTCGTGCACATGCTGCTGGGCGTGATCTGCCTGCGCTATCGCGACATTGCGCAAATCGCCCAGACCGCGATGCGCGTCCTGTTCTTTTTGACGCCGCTTGTTTGGACGCCTGAACAGGTGGGCCCGATTGCGGCCTTCCTCGTCTGGAACCCGTTCACCTATCTGATCGACATTGTGCGGGCGCCGTTGATCGACGGTCAAATCCCTGCGCTTAGCTGGATCGTTTCGCTGGGCCTGACGGCCGCCCTGGGCGCCGTCGCCTTTACGGTGTTTGCGTTTTTCCGCAATCGCCTGGCCGTCTGGTATTAGCGCGATGAGCTCGGTTCATATTCAAGACCTGTCGATGCGCTATCGCGTCTACGAGAACACCGCGAGCCGCATAAGCCCTGACGGTGCGGGTGACTTTTCCTCCGGTGGATCGTCCCAGCGTTGGGTACAGGCGCTGTCGGGTATCCAGCTGCAAATGTCGGATGGCGAACGCCTCGGGATTATCGGCCGCAATGGCTGCGGTAAATCCACCCTGCTAAAAGTGATTGCGGGGCTTCTGCCCCCGGCGTCCGGCGACATCCGTATCGAAGGCCGGGTGTCGTCGCTGATCGACATCGCCCATGGCATGCGCATTGAAGCGACCGGCGAGCGCAACATTCTGCTGCGCGGCATGATTGCCGGCCTGTCCATGCGCGAAGCCAAGGAGCGGGTCGGCGACATCGCGGCCTTCGCCGAGCTGGGCGATTACATCAATCTGCCGGTGCGGACCTATTCGTCCGGCATGGCCATGCGGCTCAATTTCGCTATCGCGACGGCCTTCGATCCAGATATTCTGATCATCGACGAGTGGATCGGCGCCGGCGATTTGGCCTTCCAGAAGCGGGCCCAAGCGCGCATGCAGGAATTAATCGACGCGTCGGGCGCGTTGATCCTTGCCAGTCACGATCTGGACCTGGTCGGCCGGATGGCCGACCGCGTGCTGTGGCTCGATTCCGGCCGCATGAAGGTGCTCGGACCGGCGGACGAGGTCATCGAATCCTATCGCGAAGCGGTGAGCGCGTGACCGATTGCAGAAAAGCGGCAAGGCATAGCAAGGTGTAGCCACTATGAAGCGCGTTTACATTGTCAGCTCTGACCATGACCCTGCCGATGAATGGATTCTGTCCCTGCGCGAGCGGCTGAAAGCCGCCGGTCTCACGCCCATTATAATGACTCACCGCGCGCGCAACGGTGCCTCCCGCGATGACGTCATCGTGCTTCGCTCGCGGGCGGCGGCGATCCTGATGATCGGCGCCCAGCTGGGGATCGCAGCGGTTATTTTCGGCTATTTCTCGCGCTTCTTCCCGGTCGCGATGACCGTTGTGTTCTGGTCGCTGGTGCTTAGCGCTGTTTTCCTGGCCAGCCGGTTTGGCGCGCGCTGGCGGGAAAAACTGCTCGAAGCGGTCTCCGGGCAGTTGGCGCGGATGATTTTCGCCCAAAAACGCCCTGCAGCAATCTGGCAGGTTGGATCGGACCTGCCTGCGCCGATCCGCTCGGCCGCAAGGGATCAGGCCGCGGTTCATATTGTCGATCAGGCGCAGGGCACCGCTATCGGCGGCGCAGAAAAAGCCGATCAAGCCGACATGGTCCTCGCGGATGGCCGCCAAAGTCCGGCAGCGGAAAACCGCTATTCCGATCGCGACGCTCTCATTGAGGCTTTGAAGCGCCGTCTCGCCCAGACGCAGACGGGCTGAAGGCATCAAAATACCCTGCCTATCAGATAGATAGCTAGCAATTTTGCGCGCTGGCCCTTACCTATGCGGCAAGTGATCACCACAGGCTTTACACATCGGAGTTCTCATTGACGCATAACCTGGATGCCCTGGCGCTCGAATTCGCCCGAATCTGTTCGGTGGCGGCGGTGCCGGTCATGGAGGTCTATCGGAGCGATTTCACGCCGCAACAGAAGGCTGACCGCTCGCCCGTGACCGAGGCGGACATGCGTGCCGAGGCGATCATCCTGAAAGCGCTGCAATCGGCCTGCCCGGGGATTCCGGTTTTGGCCGAGGAACAGTTCGAAGCGGGCGTGCGTCCGGAAGTCGACGATGTTTTCCTGCTTGTCGATCCCGTCGACGGCACCAAGGAGTTTATCGCCAAGAATGGCGAGTTCACACTGAACATTGCCCTGATCGAGAAGGGCGCGCCGGTGGCCGGCAGCGTGTATGCTCCGGCGCTGGAACGCATCTATCTCGGCGGCCGCGTGGCGCGCGCCGGAGCGCTGCAGCCCGGAGGCTCTATCAACGCCGACGCGCTGAGCGGAATCGCAACCCGTAAAACCCCGCCCGCCAAGGGCGCCGTTGCGGTCATGAGCCGCTCGCATGCGGATGAACGCACGCGCGCCTTCGCCGGTGAGTTCGGTGTCACGCAATCATTGAGCGCCGGATCGTCGTTGAAATTCTGCCGCATTGCCGAAGGCGAAGCGGACATTTATCCGCGCTTCGGCCCGACCATGGAATGGGACACGGCGGCCGGCCATGCGGTGCTCAACAGCGCGGGCGGTGCCGTTACCCAGCCCGACCGCTCGCCCTTCCTGTATGGCAAGTCCGCCGCCGGCTACCGCAATGGTGATTTCATCGCCTGGGCGGTGCCGCCGGCCTAGCGGCTAGCCGAGCAGCCCGCGCTTCACGAGCTCATCGATGACGATTTCAGCCGCCGCATCGGCGGTCATATCGGCTGTGTTGATGTGCAGTTCCGGCTCTTGTGGCTCTTCATAGGGGCTGTCAAAGCCCGTGAAGTTCTTGATCTTGCCGGCCTTGGCCTTGGCGTAGAGGCCTTTGGGATCGCGTTCGATGCAGACATTCAGCGGCGCATCGACGAACACTTCGATGAACTCACCGGCGTCGACCTGTTCGCGAACCATTCGCCGTTCGGAGCGGAAGGGCGAGATGAAGGAGCAGGTCACAATCAGGCCGGCGTCAAGGAACAGCTTCGCGACCTCGCCTATGCGGCGGATGTTCTCGACACGATCGGCGTCGGTGAAACCGAGATCCCGGTTAAGCCCCTGACGGACATTGTCCCCGTCAAGCGAATAGGTATGCCGACCGCTGCTGGCCAGCTTGCGCTCGACCAGGTTGGCGATGGTTGATTTGCCGGCTCCGGACAAGCCCGTGAACCACAGGATCGCCGGCTTCTGATGCTTCAGCTCGGCGCGCCGGGATTTGTCGACATCCATGGCGTAGGCGTGAATGTTGGCGGCGCGGCGGAGCGAAAACTGGATCATGCCGCCCGCGACGGTCTGGTTGCTGAAGCGGTCGATCAGGATGAAGGATCCGGTTTCGCGCTGGTCGGCATACCGGTCGAAAGCGATCGGTTTGGCGGTCGACAGCTGGCAGACGCCGATCTCGTTCAGATCGAGCGTTTCCGCAGGCGCCTTGGCATAAGTATTCACATCCAGCTTGTGCTTGAGCCGGGTCACCGAAGCCGGTGTGATCTGGCATCCCGCTTTCAAGAGGTAGGACCGCCCCGGGTGCAGCTTCTCGTCCGACATCCAGAGGATTTCGGCGGCAAACTGGTCGGACACGTCCGGCGGCGCTTTGGGCGCCACAAGCATGTCGCCCCGGGCGATATCGATCTCACGGTCCAGCACCAGCGTCACAGCGTCGCCCGCCCCCGCGTTATCGAGATCGCCGTCAGCGGTCACGATCCGGGATATCCCGGCCAGCTTGCCGGAATGCGCGACGCGGACGGGATCGCCTTGGGCGACTTTTCCGCCCGCCACCGTGCCGGCGAAGCCGCGGAAATCGCTGCCCGCGCGGTTCACCCACTGCACCGGGAAGCGGAAGGGCTTGTCGGCATTGTCGTCGGCGGACGTCTCCACCGCTTCGAGATGGTCCATCAGCGTCGGGCCGTCATACCAGTCGAGCGCGGCCGAGCGTTCGAAAATGTTGTCACCAAAGCGCGCCGAGATCGGGATCGGCGTGACGGAGGCAAAGCCCAGCACGCCGGCGATCTTCATATAGTCCGACACGATCTGGTCGTAGATCGCCTGTTTGTGTCCGACCAGGTCCATCTTATTGACGGCGAGGACCGCGTGCCGAATGCCCATCATGTTGGCAATGTAGGTATGCCGCCGCGTCTGGGTCAGCACGCCCTTGCGGGCATCCACGAGGATGATCGCCAGGTCGGCGGTCGACGCGCCGGTCGCCATATTGCGGGTATATTGTTCATGACCCGGCGTGTCGGCGACGATGAATTTGCGCTTTTCGGTGTTGAAGAAACGGTAGGCAACATCAATCGTGATGCCCTGCTCGCGCTCGGCTTCGAGACCGTCCAACAACAGCGCGAAATCCATATCATCGCCGGTCGTGCCGTGTTTCTTCGAATCCTGTTCGAGGCGCCTGATCTGGTCCTCGAACAAGAGCTTTGAATCAAACAGCAGGCGGCCGATCAGCGTCGACTTGCCGTCATCCACCGAACCACAGGTGATAAAGCGCAACACGCCGCGCTCGCCGGCGCGGGTCAGGCGATCGCGGAGTTCGCGGGCGATATCTCCCTCCGGCATCAGAAATACCCTTCCCGCTTTTTCCGCTCCATCGAGCCGGCCTCATCAAAATCAATCAGCCGTCCCGCACGTTCCGATGTCCGCGCGGTGAGCATTTCCAGCACGATGTCCTCGACGGTCTCGGCCTCGCTCTCGATGCCCCCGGTCAGCGGATAACAACCGAGCGTCCGGAACCGGATCTTCAATTGCTCCGGCGTTTCGCCGTCTTTTAGCGGCATGCGGTCGTCGTCCACCATGATCAGCATACCGTCGCGCTCGACCACCGGCCGGCGATGCGCGAGATACAGCGGTACGATCGGGATCTCCTCTTCGAGGATGTATTGCCAGATATCGACCTCGGTCCAGTTCGACAGCGGAAAGACCCGGATCGATTCACCGCGGCGTATGCGGCTGTTGAAGATGTGCCAGAGTTCGGGCCGCTGATTGCGCGGATCCCAGGCGTGCTGGTTGTTGCGGAAGGAGAAAATCCGCTCCTTGGCGCGCGACTTTTCCTCGTCGCGCCGGCCGCCGCCGAATGCCGCATCATAGCCCCCGGCGTTTAGCGCCTGCAGCAAGCCGTCGGTGCGCATTATTTGGGTGTGCAGGACCGATCCGTGCTCGAACGGATTGATATTGCGGGCGCGGCCCTCGTCATTGACGTGGACGATCATGTCGAGGCCCAGCGCCGCGGTCAACGCGTCGCGGAATTCCGCCATCTGTTTAAATTCCCACAGGGAATCGATGTGCAGGAAAGGAAAGGGTGGCTTCGACGGATAAAACGCCTTCAGCGCGAGATGAAGCATTACCGTCGAATCCTTGCCAATCGAATAGAGCATGACCGGGCGTTCGAATTCGGCCGCGACTTCGCGCAAGATGTGGATGGCTTCCGCCTCCAGGGATTTGAGATGTGGCGAAAGCTGGTGCGGCCTGGGCTCCGGGTTGGCAAATCGCGCCGCATAGCGGGAAACAGTCTCTTGAATGGCAGTCATACGGCGCTGGCTCTGTATCCGGAGAGAGAGTGAAGGGACTTTCATACCGCTGTCCGCCCCATCAAATCCAGCGACGCGTCACATGCAACTGTCAATCGCGCCAAACGGCTTTTCCGCCAGCACATCCGGGCCGGCCGGAATATGGCGTTTGGCGCCGCTGGTTCTCGTGCTTGATTCACGCTATGCCCTCGGCGATCACAAAGCTGGATTGGCTTACAAGGCAAGGAGACTGCCATGTGCGGTATTGTCGGAATCGCGGGGCGCAACCCTGTCACGGAACGTCTTGTCGACGGTCTGCGGCGCCTGGAATACCGCGGTTATGATTCCGCCGGCATCGCGGTGATCCGCGACGGCGAAGTGCAGCGCCGCCGCGCCGAAGGCAAAATCCGCAATCTCGACAAGACCCTTCATGACGACCCCGTGGACGGGCTGATCGGCATCGCCCACACCCGCTGGGCCACGCATGGCCGGCCGACCACCGACAATGCCCATCCGCATACGGCCGGGAATGTCGCCATCGTTCACAATGGAATCATCGAGAATTTCAAGGAGTTGCGTGAAAGCCTGGCGAAGGAGGGGCATCAGTTCGTCACGCAGACCGATTCCGAAGTCATCGCCCATCTCATCGATTCTCACCTCAAGGCCGGGATGAGCCATGAGGACGCCTTCTCCCAGGCCATCTCCAAGCTTCGCGGGGCTTACGGTGTCGCGGCGATTTTTGCCGACAAGCCGGACACGCTGATGGCGGCCCGCCATGGAAGCCCGCTGGCAGTCGGCCTGGCCGAGGATGAGGCCTTTATCGGTTCGGATTCCATGGCGTTGGCCATTTTCACCCGCCAAATCATCTATCTTGAAGAAGGCGACTGGTGCGTCGTAACGCCCGGCGATGCGCGCATTTTCGATCGTGACGGCAAACCCGCCAACCGCGAGGTGGTGATTTCGACGGCCGCGTCCGAACTGGTCGACAAGGCGGGCTGCCGCCACTTCATGGAAAAGGAAATCCGCGAACAGCCGGAATCGGTCGGCCGGACCCTCGCGCAATACGTTTACTCCGCCGATGAGGGCTTCGGCTTCGATCCCGCCGAGCTGGGTCTGGCCGATGCCGAGCGGCTGCTCTCAGTGGCTTGTGGCACGGCGTATTATGCCGGAGCGACCGCAAAATACTGGTTCGAGCGCTATGCCGGGCTCGCGGTCGAGACGGATATTGCCTCGGAGTTCCGCTACCGCCATCCGGTGCTACCAAAGAAGGGCGCGGCGCTGTTCATTTCGCAATCCGGAGAGACCGCCGACACGCTGGCAGCCCTGCGCCACTGCAAGCAAAACGAAATCCGCACGATCGGCGTCGTCAACGTCCCGGAAAGCTCGATCGCGCGCGAATCCGACCTGTTATTGAAGACGCTCGCCGGTCCCGAAATCGGCGTCGCCTCCACTAAGGCGTTCACAGCTCAGCTGACGGCCCTGGCGAGTATTGCGCTGGCGACGGCGGCGAGCCGGGGCAGGCTAAGCCCGGCCGAAGTCGGCGCAAAAATCCAATCGCTGATGGAAGTACCGCGCCTGATCAATGAAGTGATGTCCGTCGAACCCCAGATCGACGAGTTGGCGCGCGCGCTCACGCATCATCGCGACGTGCTTTATCTCGGCCGCGGGCAGTTCTATCCCTTGGCGATGGAGGGCGCGCTGAAGCTCAAGGAGCTCGCCTACATCCATGCCGAAGGCTATGCCGCCGGCGAGCTGAAACACGGCCCGATCGCGCTCATCGAGGACGGAACGCCGGTCATCGCCATCGCTCCGTGGGACGAGCTCTTCGAGAAGACCTATTCCAATCTGCAGGAAATCTCCGCGCGTGGCGCCGATGTGACGCTGTTTACCGACGCCAAGGGTGCGGACATTGCCGGCGACACCTGCCGCGCAGTCGTCATGCCGGATTGCGATCCGATCGCCCAGGCCATCGTGGCGGCGGTCCCCCTGCAATTGCTCGCCTATCACACCGCCGTGCACATGGGCACGGATGTGGACCAGCCGCGCAATCTCGCGAAATCGGTAACCGTCGAATAGGCCGCTTTACCGGCGGTGGCTAGATTTCCTGGTCGAAAGCGCCGACTTCCGGATGCTTTGCCAGCTCAGCCTGGATGTCCTTGAAGATCGCTTTCATGTCGTCTGCCGAGTTCGGGCTTTCGACGACGATCACCAGATTGGGGGTGTTCGATGATGCACGGACCAGCCCCCACGCCCCGTCTTCCAGCGTGAACCGCACGCCGTTGACGGTGAGCACGTCGCGGACCTTACGACCCAGGATTTCGCTGCGCGCGGAATAGGCCGCGGCAATCCTGTCCACGACTTCATACTTGATCTCGTCAGCGCAGGCCGGCGACATGGTCGGTGACGAATAGCTCACCGGCAGATCGCGGCGCAGATCCGCCATCGACTTGTCCGGATTGCGGTCGAGCATGTCGAGCACGGCGCGGGCCGCGACAATGCCATCGTCAAAGCCACGGCCAAGCGGCGGCTGGAAGAAGAAATGGCCCGATTTTTCGAAGCCGACCAAAGCGCCGGTCTTCTTCGAATAGCGTTTGATGTAGGAGTGGCCGGTCTTCCAATACTCGGTCGTCGCGCCGTTTTCCGCGAGCACCGGATCGGTGAGGAACAGGCCGGTCGATTTCACATCGACCACGAATTTCGCCTTCTCGAAGCGGCCTGACAGGTCGCGCGCCAGCATCAGGCCGACCTTGTCGGCGAAAATCTCCTCGCCTTCATTGTCGACGACGCCACAGCGGTCGCCATCGCCGTCGAACGCCAGGCCGATATCGGCCTTGTGCTCCAGCACGGCATCACGCAGCGCGTGCAGCATTTTCATGTCTTCCGGGTTCGGATTGTAGCGGGGGAAGGTGTGGTCGAGCTCGCAATCCATGGGGATCACCTCGACGCCCATGGCTTGCAGCGCTTTCGGCGCAAAGGCGCCGGCCGTGCCATTGCCGCAGGCCGCGACGACCTTCAGCTTGCGCCGGATCGATACGCCGTCGGACAGATCCGCCAGATAGCTCTCGGCAACGCTGGTTTCGCGAATATACCCGCCACCTTCGCGGAGCTTGCCCTCGCCATTGAGGACGATCGCCTTGAGGCGCGCCATCTCGTCAGGGCCAAAGGTCAACGCCTTCTCGACGCCCATCTTCACCCCGGTCCAGCCATTGGAATTGTGACTGGCAGTGACCATGGCGACGCAATCGATGTCGAGATCGAACTGCGCGAAATAAGCGGTCGGCGAAAGCGCAAGGCCGATGTCGTGGACTTCGATGCCGGCCGACATCAGGCCGACCGTCAGCGCCTGTTTCACGCCGAGCGAATAGCCGCGGAAATCGTGTCCCGTGACGATTTTGGGCTCGACACCCAATTCGTGGATCAGCGTGCCGAGGCCGAGCCCCAGAGCCTGGATGCCATAGAGATTGATCTCCGGCGCCTTGTCTGAGCCCGGATGGCCGAACCACCAGCGCGCATCGTATTCGCGAAATCCCGTCGGCTTGATCAGCGCCGAAGTTTCGTAATCCCAGGTGTTGGGCAACAGGTCGGCGCGCGGCTTCTGGCTCATCACATCCCTCCGCTTGATGGCGGCCTAACGGCCCACACTCGTGTAGTTGAAACCGCGTTTGCGGATGTCGTCCGGGCTGTAGATATTGCGCAGATCGACCATCACATCGCCCGCCATCACCGCTTTCAGGCGCTCGGTGTCGAGCGCGCGGAATTCATTCCATTCTGTGATGATCACGATGGCGTCGGCACCTTCAGCACACAGGTAAGGACCGGAGGTAAACTCGACGTCCTTGAGCATTTTTTCCGCTTCAACGACGCCGGCCGGATCGTAGGCCCGGACCTTGGCGCCGGCGTCCTGCAGCGCCGGAATGATATCCAGCGAAGGCGCTTCGCGCATGTCGTCCGTGTTCGGCTTGAAGGTCAGGCCGAGCACGGCGATCGTCTTGCCGGACACGTCGCCGTCCATTGCCTTGATGACCTTCTTGGCCATGTCCTGCTTGCGGCGGTCATTGACCTCGACGGTGGTCTCGATGAGGCGCAGCGGCGTGCCGGCCTCCTGGGCCGTACGCGTCAGGGCCAGCGTGTCCTTCGGGAAGCAGGACCCGCCATAGCCGGGACCGGCATGCAGGAATTTGCCGCCGATGCGATTGTCGAGACCGACACCGCGCGCCACTTCCTGAACATTGGCACCGACCGACTCGCAGAGATCCGCCATCTCGTTGATGAAGGTGATCTTCATGGCGAGGAAGGCATTGGCGGCGTATTTGATCAGTTCCGAGGTCCGGCGCGTGGTGAACAAGATCGGCGTTTCATTGAGATAGAGCGGCCGGTAGAGCTCGGTCATGACGTCCTTGGCGCGTTCATCCTCGGTGCCGACGACCACCCGGTCTGGGCGCTTGAAGTCGTCGATGGCGGCGCCTTCGCGCAGGAATTCCGGGTTGGACACCACCGCGAAATCGCCGTCGGGCCGGGCTTCGCGGATGATTTTCTCGACCTCGTCGCCGGTGCCGACCGGCACGGTCGACTTGGTCACGACGACCGTATAGCCGTCCATGACACCGGCAATTTCCTTCGCTGCGGCATGGACATAGGACAGGTCAGCAAATCCGTCGCCGCGGCGCGAAGGCGTTCCGACCGCGATGAAAACCGCATCGGCTTCGCGCACTGCCTGGGTCAGGTCGGTGTCAAAGCTCAACCGGTCTTCGCGGACATTGCGCTGCACCAGCTGGTCGAGGCCCGGTTCGTAGATCGGGATGCCGCCGGCGCGCAGCATGTCCACCTTTTCCTGGTCCTTGTCGATACAGGTCACATGGTGTCCGAAATCGGCGAAGCAGGCACCCGAGACAAGACCGACATAGCCGGTACCGATCATGGCGACGCGCATGGGGCGTTCCTTCTTTTCGTGTTTGCAGACCGTCTAGCGATAAGGGGGCTGCACGGTCAATGCGCAAGCGCTATTTCACACCGGCGCGCAGGAGGTCGTGAATGTGCAGGAGGCCGGTCGGACGGCCATCCTCAACCGCGAAGAGCTGGGTGATCTTCACCCTGCCCGACGTCATCAGGCGGAGCGCATCGGCCGCCAGTGTGCCCGCTGAAGCAGTCCTTGGGCCACGTGTCATGACTTCGGTAACCGGCAGGTCGAGCAGTTGGGGACCCATGTGGCGGCGCAAATCACCGTCGGTGATCATGCCAACGAGCTTGTTGTCCGATGAAATGATGCCGACGCAGCCGAGCCCCTTGGCGCTGATCTCGATCAGTGCCTCGCTCATGACTGCGTCGTCGCCGATCAGCGGCACCGCATCGCCGGTGTGCATGAGATCGCCAACAGTTGCGAGGGTTGCCCCCAGCGCACCGCCCGGATGGTAGGTCTTGAAATCCTGCGCCGTAAATCCGCGTGCTTCGAGCAGAGCGACCGCGAGTGCGTCGCCCAAAGCCATCATCAGCGTGGTGGATGTCGTCGGCGCACGCGTTTCAGCGCAAGCTTCGGGCGCGTCGGGGATCAGCAGCAAATGATCGCTGGCTTTTGCCAGACCGGATTGCGCACCCGTGGTCATGCCAATCAACGGCGTTCCGAAGCGCCGGCAATACGCCATCAGATCGCCCAGCTCCCGGGTTTCGCCCGATTTCGAAAGCGCCAAAACCGCATCGTCCGGCGTGATCATGCCGAGATCGCCATGGCTTGCCTCGGTCGGGTGGACAAATTGCGAGGGCGTACCGGTGGACGCCAGCGTAGCCGCGATCTTGCGCGCCACATGACCGGACTTTCCGACGCCTGCGCAGATCAGCCGGCCTTTCAGGTCCACGAGGCGCTGAACGACGGCATCGAAATCCGCGTCCAGCCCGTGAGCGAGCTGTTCAAGTCCCTGGCGTTCCAGTTCGATAACCCGGCGGGCCACGTCGAGCGGGCGCGATTGCGTCATGAAGCCTCCTGTCTCGAAACAGCCCTTAGCAGAAGCGTGTGGCCTCCGGGAAGGGCGCGCACCATGGCCGGTGGACCAGCGAAGCCCGTTCCGGCCCGCGAATGACACAGCCAGCTTTCTTGATACACAGCCTCCGCCACGCTATGCGCTGGACAGAGTTGCCGGGAGAGCATGATGGCGAAGCTGGTTTTGATCCGACACGGGCAAAGCGAATGGAATTTGCAGAAGCGGTTCACCGGCTGGATTGACGTCAAGCTGACCGAGGAAGGCGTCGCTCAGGCCCGCAAGGCCGGGCAATTGCTTGCAGCGACGGATTTCAAACCGAAGCGGGCTTTCACCTCGGTTTTGACGCGCGCCATCCGAACTCTCTGGCTCACCCTCGAAGAAATGGACCGCGTCTGGATTCCGGTCGACAAGCACTGGCGGCTGAATGAACGCCATTATGGCGGCCTCACAGGGCTGAACAAGGACGAGACCCGCGCGCGGCATGGCGACGCGCAGGTCCAGATCTGGCGCCGCAGCTTCGACACCCCGCCGCCGGCGCTTGACGTCAATGATGAGCGGCATCCCTCGCACGATCCGCGGTATCGCGATTTGCCGGCGGAAGCGCTTCCGGCAACGGAATCGCTCAAGATCACCCTCGAACGGGTTCAGCCCTACTGGGAAGAGCAGATCGCGCCCCTGTTGCGCGCTGGCGAGGATGTTCTGGTCGTCGCCCATGGCAATTCGCTGCGCGCCATCGTCAAATTGCTGTTCGATCTGTCAGACGAAGAGATCGTCCAGATTGAGATTCCGACCGGTAATCCACTCGAAATCGGTATGGACGGTGCCGGAGAATTGCCCGTTACGGCCCGCTATCTCGATGCCGATCGCGCCAATCCGCTTCCGGACATGCCTTGACCGATATCGCTGATCTGCGCTGGATGGACGCCGCGTTGGCGCTGGCGCGATCGGGACTGGGTACGACCGCCCCCAATCCATGCGTCGGCTGTCTGATCGTCAAAGACGGTATCGTCATCGGCCGCGGCGTGACCGCGCCGGGCGGCCGGCCCCATGCCGAGCGTATAGCGCTTAACGAGGCCGGTGCCGACGCGCGTGGCGCCACAACCTATGTCACGCTGGAACCGTGCGCGCATACTGGCCAGACGCCACCGTGTGCCGATGCGCTGGTCGAGGCAGGCGTGAAGCGCGTTGTCATCGCGTGTGGCGATCCCGACCCCCGCACGTCGGGCGAAGGTGCGGCCCGGTTGCGCGCGGCCGGGATCAGTGTGGAGGAAGGCGTCCGCCGCGAGGCCGCCGAGGCCGCGCATGCCGGCTTTTTCTCGCGGGTGCTCAGGCAGCGCCCCCTCATCGCTATCGATCCCGAGCCCGGCGGTTATGATGTCAGCTTGGAGACCGTTGACGGGACGGCGCCTGACGCCTGGGTGAAAAGCCTTTATGCGCAGGGCTGGACACGCGTTCGGCTGGTCCCGGGTTCGAAAGCTGCGGCGGCCGCGGCCGCCGCGGACATAGTCGATGTCATCCAGCCCCAATTGGACACGCCACGTTAACCCGAAATCCCGATAGTTTTTCACAAAACTGGAGGAAGTCTCGAAGGTTATGTCGGATCACGGCGTCCAATACCGGACCGTCGACCAATTGCAGGTCGACGAGATTTGCCGACGGCATGAGTTATTGTGGAGCGGCCGTCCGGGCGGGGCGCGCGCCGCTTTCAACTATTGCATCATGGACGGATTGAATCTCTCAAACCGCGATTTGTCCGATGCCGACTTCACCGGAGCGACCCTGATCGGGGCCGATCTGTCCGGGAGCGTGCTCAATTCGGCCAGCTTCTATGGCGCGGATTTACGCCGTTCCAGCCTGGCCGGCGCATCTTTGCGGCGGGCCGATATGCGGGGCGCTTCATTGCGCGGCGCCAATCTGCAGGGCGCCGATCTTTCGGAGACGGATCTTCGCGAAGGCACCATCGCCCAGCTCGATAAGGAACGCGGCCTGTCGGTGATCAAACACCGGACACGGCCGGGCGAGATGACGATGGCGAATTTCCAGGGGGCCAACCTGTCGCGGTCGAAAATGTCGGGTTCAACGGCGCAGCGCGCCGATTTCACGGATGCCGTAATGCTGGGCGCCCGCATGGTCAAAGCCAATCTCCGATCGGCGGTATTTTCCGGTGCCAATCTCGAGGGTGCGGATTTGTCGGGCGCCGATCTGACCGATGCCGATCTGACCGACAGCGTGCTGATCAACACCAATCTGAAGATGGCGCGCCTCGACAATTGCGACCGGACCGGCGCCCTGACGGATCAGCCGGCCGGGCGCGAAATGCGCGAGCTTGAGCGCCCCGTCGAGGCCATGATCGAAGATCATATCCGCTGGTGCGCGACGGCCGGGCGCGAAGGACAGCCGTCGCTGTTCGACAATACCGATCTGCGCCCGCTGAAATCCCTTGCCGGGAAAACACTGACGGCGTTTCATGCCAGCGGGGCCACGCTCTACGGGCTCGATCTGGAAGGGGCACAATTGCAGGGCGCAAAGCTCGAGCGCGCCGATTTGCGCATGGCCTGCCTGCGGGGGGCCGATCTAAGAGGCGCGGACCTGACGGGTGCACGGCTCAACAATGCCGACCTGCGTGATTGCAAGCTCGGTCCGCTGAAGCTGGAAAACGACCGGATTCTTCCCGCCTCGCTGGCGGCGGCAAAGATCAGATATGCCGATCTGTCCGGCGCGGACTTGCGGTATGCCAAAGCGTCCGGAGCCGATTTCTCCTACACTTCGCTGGTCGGGGCAAAAGTCCTGGATGCGCATTTCACCGGATCCTGCTTTACCGGCGCCCGCATCGACGGCGACTTCCGCAACGATGTCCACGACGCCGATGGCGCGGTTGATCTGGACGCTGCCTGATCAAACTAAAACGCGCGCCTGAAGGGGCAGGCGCGCGCTTCGTTTCAGTTTCGAAAGGCCGTTAGGCGGCTTTCGTTTTACCGCCTTCGATCACCTTGCGGGCTTTGCCGCCGGACTGGCCGATTGCGATACGGCGCGGCTTCGCGTTTTCCGGGATTTCCCGGCGAAGCGTGACCGCCAGAAGGCCGTTTCTCAGTTCCGCGTTGTCGACCACAACATGGTCGGCCAAATGGAAGCGGCGCTCGAAAGCGCGCTCTGCGATACCGCGGTAGAGATAGTTCGGACCTTCGTCTTCGGACTGGCTCTCCTTGCGGCCGGATACCGTCAACACGTTTTCCTGGACTTCGACCGTCAGGTCATCCTCACCGAAACCGGCGACCGCCAATTCAATGCGGTAATCGTTCTCGCCGAGTTGTTCGATATTGTAGGGTGGGAAGCCAGCCGATGGATCCGACTTGCTGGCCGAATCGATCATATTGGCCAGACGGTCAAAACCGACAATGCTGCGGTAGAGTGGTGAATAATCCAAGGTTCTCATAATCTTATCCTCCTTAGAAGCGACAAGTTCGCGGGTCGGGCCCGAACCTCCAGACCGTCCCCAATGACCGCGGCTTTAAGCCCGCCATTTGGCCGGGCCGGGCCGCGCGCAGAGCCCTGACAGGCGCCCTGCATGACCTAAATGGGAATGTGTTGCCGCGCTTGCAAGAGGCGCGTCGAGCCTTTAGGCGTGTGCCGTCATTGGGAATAGAATTGGGGAGTTTCACATGCGGCGTATAGGCGTTCTGGCGGCGTTGGGGCTGATCGTTGCGGGGTGCAGTGGATCGACGGAATCAGATGAATCGGTGGCCGTAGCCGAACCGGAGGCCGAGATCGTTGCCGAGACCGTCCTGCCCGCCGAAACGGAAATCGACGCTGCCGATCGGGGCTCGCTGGAATGGGCCATCGCCGGCGATTGGCGCGGCGAGAATGCCGACCGCGACACCTTCCGGAATCCGCTGGAAACCCTGACGTTTTTCGAGATCGATCCGGCATCGACGGTGATCGAGATCTGGCCCGGCGGTGGCTGGTATACCGAAATTCTCGCCCCCTGGATCAACGCCAATGGCGGGACCTACATCGCCGCGCACTTTCCCGCCGACAGCGCGAGCAGCTACCGTCGCCGCAGCCGTGCGGCATTCGAAGCGCGCTTTGTGAATACCGAGCCGTTCGGTGATATCGATCTGCGCGGTTGGGGGCCAGCCGATGGCGGTCTGGGTGATCCGGGCTCGGCGGACGCTGTGCTGACATTCCGCAATGTCCATAACTGGATGCGCGGCGGCTTTACCGAGCGTGCCTTTGCGGATTTCTACGATGTGCTGCGCCCGGGCGGCGTGCTCGGCGTCGTGGAACACCGCCTGCCCGATACGCGCGAGCAGGATCCGCTGGCCGAGTCCGGCTATGTGCAAGAGGCCTACGTTATAGCCCTGGCGCAGGAAGCCGGGTTCGAGCTGGTCGCGAGCAGCGAAATCAATGCCAATCCGCTCGATACCGCGGATCATCCGAATGGGGTCTGGACGTTGCCGCCGGCGCGCCGCGGATGGGATGATGCGGACTTCGATACGGCGCCGTTCGAGGCGATCGGCGAAAGCGACCGCATGACGCTGCTGTTCCGGAAGCCCGAAACGGAGTCAGTGCCGGAATCCGGGACCGACGACGCAAACTAAAGCGCCAGTTTCTCCAGAGCCGCAGCATGCAGTTCGCGGGTGGCGGCTGCGACCAGCCGGCCGGTGGCGAAATCGTCACCGCCGCGCCAGTCTGTGATCAGGCCGCCGGCGCCCCGCACCACCGGTATCAGCGCATGGATGTCGTGCGGCCCAAGCCCGCTCTCGACGACCAGGTCGATACCGCCGGCGGCGAGCAGAGCATAGGCATAAGCGTCCATGCCGAAACGGGTGAGGCGGACGTCGCTGTGCAGCCTGGAGAACAGCTCGGCCTCACGATCCCTGAACAGGTAAGGGTCGGTTGTCGCGAGAATCGCGTCCGCCAGCGCCGCCGTACCGGACACCGCCAGCTCGCGCCGGGCACCGCGTATTTGCAAGCCAGCTTGCTTGCCATGACCGGAAAACCGCTCACCCGTATGGGGCTGATCGATCACGCCCAACACCGGACGGCCGTCATAGGTGAGCGCGATCAGGACGCACCAAGTCGGGGATCCGGCGATAAAGCCGCGCGTACCGTCGATGGGATCGAGGGTCCAGGACCAGCCATTGCGGCTGTCTTTTGGCGGAAACTCCTCGCCGAGCACGCCGTCGCCGGGCCGTTCGGCTCGGATCAATTCGCGCATGGCCTGCTCGGCGGCGCGGTCGGCGGCGGTCACCGGATCGAATCCGGAAGCGGCCTTGTTCTCGACGTCGGGCGCCTGCCGGAAATAGGGTAAAATGGCAGCACCGGCGGCATCCGCCAGCCGGTGTGCAAGAGCGAGTTCAGTATCGAGGTCGCGGCGGTTCATGCCGCTGGCGTATCAGGCTGTTGCGCGCCTGTCAGCCGTGAGACTCAAGCGGCGTCATTGGCGGGCTCGGACGGCTCCAGCGATTTCGCCAACTCCAGGAGACGCTTTCGCGGCCGCTCCCCCAGCTTGTAATAGGCACGGACGAGATCCATGGTTTCCTTTTGTGACAGGATGTCCGGCGACATCGTGTCGGTATCTTCATCGGACTCGTCATTCACGGCCAGCCCGTCATAGAAATACTGCGCCGGGACATCGAGCGATTGCGCGAGCTCGAACAGGCGCGAAGCGCTGACACGGTTGGCACCGCACTCATATTTCTGGATTTGCTGGAATCGGATTCCGACCGATTCGGCCAGCTGCTGCTGGGTCAATCCCAGCAGACGGCGGCGGCGGCGCAGCCGCTTGCCAATATGAAAGTCGATCTCGTTCGTCATCGTGTCGGCTCCGCTTGTCGCTTTTCACCCCACGCCGGTCCGGCGTATTCGCGTGAAAGGGGAGCAAGCCCCATGCCGAACACGTGCTGCGGCATCTAACTTATATAAAACAGTAACTTAGAGCCTATTCTCGTGCCAATTGACGGCGGCGAGGTCAGTGAGCACAGTCGTCAAAACGGTTTGCAGCGCCGCGAATGTCCCGGAACGGGTCACTCGTGTCTCGTCAAGGTAAAGACCCCGGTTGATCTCGATCTGGACCGCGTGCCGGCAGTCCTTCGGCCGCCCGTAGAAGGCGGTGGTGTATCCGCCGGCATAGGGCTGGTTCCGGCGCACGGTAAGGCCGGCATCGCGAAACGCCGCTTCGATGCGGGCCATGATCTCGGGATCACAGGAGGTGCCGTGACGGTCGCCAAGCACGGCATCGATCCCGCCTCCGGCTGCGGCCGGCATCGAATGCATGTCGAGCAGCAATCCCATGCCGAAGACATCGCATGCCGCCTGCAGTTCGACCTCGATAGCGCCATGATAGGGCCGGTAATAGGTCGCGATGCGGCGACGGGCTTCGGCCAGGTCGAGCGGCTGGGTGTAGATCGGGCGGCCATCCGCACTGATGCGCGGCACGACGCCGAGCCCCGCCTGCACGTGCGGCGTATCGCCGGTTTCGTCGCCGGAGAAATCCGCGAACAACTCGCGGTCCAGCTCCCGTGTCGAGCGGTTGGGATCGATAAAGACACGCGGAAACGGTGCAAGGATTGTGGTGATGCCGATGCCGGGACCCGGCTCGACCAGCAAATCCATATAGGCATCTTCCGACCGCCGCAGCACCGGGAGCGGCAAGGCAGCCTGTGCTATAATGTCCGGCGGATAGGTGCGGCCGCTATGCGGCGATGCGATCAGGATCGGCGTTTTCCGGGTTTCCGGGCGGCGCACGATGACCGGCTCGTCTATCCGGCCGATGATGGCCGGTGACGGGTCCATGGCGGGCAAGGCGCGATTGGGATGAGCCGGTGTCATGCGGGCACCTTGGCGGCAGCTGTATTCAGCGGTCAAGCGGTTCAGCCGCGTTCAGCGGGTTTTTACCTTAATGAGCTAGCTTGGTGTCTGATTATTGAGGGTGGAGACCGCACAATGGCGAAAATACTGCTGGCGGAAGACGATGGATCCATGCGCGACTTTCTGGCCAAGGCGCTGAAGCGCGCCGGTCATGAAGTCACGGCCTGTGCCGACGGGGATGAAGGCCTGTCCGTGTTCGAGGCCAATCAGGACAATTTCGATCTTCTGCTGACCGATATCGTGATGCCGGGCATTGACGGCATCGAGCTGGCGCGGCGTGCCGCCGAGCTGGCGCCTTCGCTGAAAATCATGTTCATCACCGGCTTTGCCGCCGTGGCGCTGAGCCCGGGCTCGAGTGCACCGACGAATGCGAAAGTGCTGTCCAAACCGTTCCATCTTCGCGAGCTGGTGGACGAGGTCGACCGGGTCATGGCGGCCTAACCCGTCCTTCACGTCTGGAACAAAAAAAAGGCCCGCTCGTTTGAGCGGGCCTTCAATTTGCGCCGAAGCGGCCGGCTAGTTCTGGCCAGATCCCTGACGTGGCGGATTCTGATCCGTTGCCATGCCGCATTCATTCGCCAGCCAGCCGGTCAGCTCGCGGAAGAGCGTCAGCTGGTTGTCGAAGTTCAGCGTGTTGGAGAAGTGATCCGCATCCGGTAGTTCGACATAGCGATGCGGGATGCTGTTGCGCTGCATCGCCCGGATCATGAACTGGCTCTGGTATTGCGGCACGCGCTGGTCGACCTCGCCATGGATGATCAGGATCGGAATCCGGATATCCTCGGCGAATTCGTTGGGCGACATGCCGGCATAGCCTTCGGCAATCAGTTCACGCTGGATCGGGCTGTTGCCGAAATCGCGCTGGATCACGTCGAGATCGGACACGCCCGCACCGGCGATCACGCAATTATAGACTGGAGGCTGGCGGACCGCCGCGGCGAACGCGGCATAGCCGCCATAGCTCCAGCCGAACATCGCGATCTCGTCGGGATCGGCCAGGCCCTGATCGATCAGGTAGCGGACGCCATCATCCTTGTCGTCGGACATGGTGATGCCCCACTGCCCCCAGCTGGAGAGCCAGTGGTCGAGACCATAGCCTTCGGACCCGCGATATTGCGGCTGCATGACCATATAGCCGCGATTGGCGAGCACCGAGACCCATTCATCATAGGCGCGGTTCTCGGCTACCCAGGGGCCACCGTGCGGCACGACGACGAGCGGATAGGGCGCTTCCCCGAAGGGCGGCAGGGTCAGAATGGCCGGAATGTTGCGGCCATCGCGCGAAGTGTAGTTGATGAAGGTTTCGCGGCCCAAAGCGGCATCCAGCAATTGCGGATACTGGCGGCCGATCACGACCGGCTGACCGTTCTCGATGTAGTAATAGACTCCCGGCTCCTGCGAGGATTGCGAGAACACCAACATCTGCGAACAGTTGTTCACGCAGCTGTAGACCGTGTTGCGGGTATCTGGAAACGCCGCATCGACCATGTTCTGGATCGAGGCGGTGCGTTCGTCAATGAAGGCCCGCTGGAGCTGGCCATCGGCGTAGAATGAGAACCCGGCCAGCTCTGCTTCGCGGTCGATGTCGGGTTCGAAGATGGGTCCGAGAATGTCGACATCCTCGCGCTGATAGATGGTGCGGACGATGTTGCCTGTGCGCAAATCCATGATGTGTGCGCCGATCGTGTTCTCGCCATTGTGGGCGAGCACATAGGCCCGCGAGCTGTCATCCGGATCGAAGCCGACGACACTAACGCCCGACTGGCCATAGCGATCATATTCGGTCAGCGACCAGGACATGACTTCGCGCCAGCGCGTGTCGTCCGGATCGGGGCGCCAGAAATAGCTGACCGTCTCGCTGCCCGTATCGAGCGAGGACGCAAATCGCGGATTGCCGTTCTGGTCGAGCTCGTAGTTGAAGAAGCGTTCGCTGGCGCGGAGGATCCGCTGCTGGCGCCCGGTTTCCACATTGTACCGGTAGAAGTCGGGATTGGTGACGCTGTTGATCGAGCGGCTGCCGATATCCTCGATATCGTCGTCGCTATCGAGGCCTGCTGTCCGAATGATGATGTGGTCGGGATCTTCGGCCACGCGGCGGACAATGTCGAAATCATCGGAAACGCGGCGGAAACCCCCGCGGCCGGAGTGGTGCACTATTGCCTGCCGGAAACCGTAAACGCCTTGGTTCACGCCCTCGATACGATCGCGGATCTGCTGGCGGAAATTGACCAGCAGGTATTCCGGCGAAATCCAGCTGACATTGAGGATATCCATCCGTTCGGCGCCGAGCCGTACCGGATCGCCGGCCAAATTGTCGGTACGGCGCACCTCCACAATGTAATTGCCGTCGCGCGCGGTCAGCCGCCGCAGCGCAAGATACTCGCCGTCAGGCGACAGCGCGACATTCGACACCGCGGAATAGGTTGCAAAGTATTCCAGCGGGACAACTTCGCCCTGGCGGGCATCGGCGGAAATTGAAAATCCGAGCGCCAGGGCGCCCGCGAGTCCGAATCTGAACATGTCTGGTCCCTTGGTTTAAACCGGTCCTGTCACCTCAAGTATGTGCGGAATCCGGGAGAGGTCAAAGTGCAATGTCGCAGTTTGCGCAGCCGCGACGGGTATCAGCGCAAAGAAAAACGGCGGCCTCTTACGAGACCGCCGTTTCCCTTAGATCAGTCGGTTCGGATTAGAACTCTTTCCGAACACCGATGAACCAGCGGCGACCCATCTGGTCGTGGCCGACACCGAGAGGCCGGTTGAAGACGGAGAACACGCCGTTGGCATCAACGTAAGGCGGATCTTCGTCAAACAGGTTCTCGATACCGACATTGATGGTCCAGTCGTTCGGCGTCCAGGAGACGGAAGCCGTGTGGACATAGTAGTCGTCGGTGTACCAGATCGGACGGCAGACCGTACCCGGGCAGGTGTCGTCCGCACCGAGCGCCGGCTCGTTCTCCTCGCCGGCACCCACATAGCGGGTGAACCAGGAGAAGCGCCAGTCGTTGCGGTCCAGCGTTGCCCGGACGTTACCGACCCAATGCGGAACGTCGGTCTCACCAGCATTGTCATCAACCGTGCCCAGCACGTTGAAGATCTGCTCGTTCGCGCGGGTGGCACGAACGTCCAGGGTGAAGCCCCAGTCGCCCAGGAAGCTGATGTCGTCCTGGAACACCAGGTTAAAGTCGACGCCCTTTGAGGTAATCGTACCGATGTTGATGAAGGACGAGTCAACCAGGTCGATGAAGCCATCGCCGTCCCGCGTGATGCGGTTACAGAAGCCGGACGAGAAGTTCGGCTGATCTGCGTAACAGTCATTGATGATGAAGGTCTGACCCGGCTCTGCGATGGAGTCCGTCACGACGATGTCGTAATAGGTCACCGCGAAGCGGAGATCGAATGCGTCGAACCAAGGTTGTTCGATCACCGTGCCGAAGGTCTGCGACGTCGAGGTTTCGGCATTCAGAGCCGTCGTACCACCGGTGATGATCTCGATGCCGTAGGACGGCTGACGGTCAGGGTCCAGTCCGAGTGCGAACGGATTCACACCGGCAGCCTGACAGTTGGCGATCACGATCGAGCTACGCGTCTCACCGCTCGGATCATACGTATCCGGCGTATTCGGGTTGCCGTCAGACTGACGGGCATTGACCGGAACCACGCAGGGGTCGGAGATCGTGTTGAAGCCCGAGGCGCCAGCAAGGAATTGCTCGCGGGCGTTCGGTGCGCGGTAGGACGTGCCGTACGAACCCCGGAAGGTCATCCAGTCGTTCGGACGATAAACACCCTTCACCGAGTAGGTGAAGTCCGAGCCGTAATTGTTCTCGTCGGTGTAACGGCCGGACAGGTTGAAGGTCAGTTCTTCCACGAAGCGGCGGCCGCGGATCGGCGACAGCTCGGTTTCGAAGAAGGCTTCCCACAGATGACGGCGGCCAGCGGCGCCGCGGTCCGTGTTCCGGCGGTGCAGATTGCCGTTGGCACGAACGTCGTCAGCCTGCGAGTCGAGGGCGTCTTCACGCCATTCAAAACCGAGGATGAGCGGCACGTCAGAACCGTTGGCGAGCTGCATCAGCGTACCGGAGAAGATACCACCGATCATCGTCTGCTCGACGACGGTGCGGTTGGTGGCCTGGGTCAGCAGGTAATCAGCTTCTTCCGGCGTGAAGTAACCGCCGCCTTCCTGGTACAGGTTGGCCGCGAACAGGTTCACCGGAACACAATCCAGGACAGCCGGCTGCGGGTCCGTACAGGAGTAGGTGCCCGTGACCGGATCATACTCCGTGTTGTACAGCGAGGTCTGCAGACGGTCTTCGTTCACACCGTAGATGCGCTGGAAGCCCTGCGAGCGGGCATACGAACCGAACAGTTCGTAGGTCCAGTTGTTGAACAGCGGCAGATCGCCCCGGAATCCGGTGACAAAGCGGGTCTGCTGCAGTTCCGTGTCATTCCGGTCGAGGTGACCGTTGACCCGGACGATCGGGAAGTTGTCCGAGAAGATCGGTGCCAGCGCATCCGGAATACCGAAGCCCGTGAAGCAGTTCACGCCGTTCGGGTTGGACACGTTGTTACACGGGTTGAACGGGTTCGAAGCCGGAACGTCCGTGGCAACAAAGAAGGGGTCGCTGCGGATGATCGACTGACGGTTGGCGACCAGCAGCTCGTAGAAAACGCTGGTGTTGGAACCCCAATCAATGTCGTGCTCACCATAGGAGAACAGGCTGTAACGCTCCTGCTCCGGGATCCAGTCCGACTGACGGGCACGATCCGAGGCGTTGTAGTTATAGAACGGATCGTAGAAGTCGAAGTCGGCCAGGCCGTCGCCATTGCCATCGACAACAACGCCGCCGAGCGAGCTTTCCGACCAGCCCGGGATGTTGATGTTGGTCTGACCCGGCGTCCAGTAGACGGAGCCGTAGCCGGCAATCGACATACGGTTGATCAGCGACAGGCGGCATTCCGTAAAGTCTGCGCCCATGCCCGGCAGCACGTCTTGGTCAGCCGTGTAGATCTGGCCGTTTTCGTCGACGCGAGCGAAGGTCTCACAGAAGGAGATATCGCCAACCGGCGTCGCTTCACGATGATTGTACTCGAAACCGAAACCGGCATAGCCGCGGTCAGAGGTTACGCCCCAGGCACCGGCATAGGTGGTTTGCACGCCATCCTGACCGGTCGGCGCCTCACGGCGGTATTCGAACTCAACACCTTCGAAGTCCGTGCGAAGGATCACGTTAGCCACACCGGCGACCGCGTCCGAACCGTAGATCGAGGACGCACCGTCCAACAGCAGGTCAAAGCGCTCAACGATGATGCCCGGAATAACCGTCAGGTCTGGACTGGACGGCGCGCCGCCAATACCGGCCGGCGACATGCGGCGGCCATTAACCAGAACCAGCGTCCGGCTCGCATCCAAGCCGCGCAGGTTGACCTGGGACGAGCCCGGGCCGTTGTCCAGCACGAAACCGGTGAAGGTTTCGTCGATCTGGAAGCCGGCGGCTTGCGATTGCGACTGCAGAACTTCAGCTGCGTTGACCAAGCCGACTTCACGTGCCTGCTCACCGGAAATGATCTGCACCGGTGAAATGGACGTGAATTCGGACCGCTGAATACGAGAACCGGTGACGATGATCGTATCGCCGTCATCCTCTTCTTCTTCAGCTTCCTGTGTTTCATCAACAGCGTCCTGAGCGAACGCCGGCGTAACGGTCAGGCCCGCCGCAGCGAAACCTGCCAGAATGGTAGAGCGCAGAAGACGCTCGCGATCCCAGAAACTGCTCACTGTCATACCCCTTCATGACTTTTCTAATTTGGTCCGCCGCGATGTTTCAGACGACAGCGAGGCGAACGCGCACAGCCGGAAAGTGGCTACTTTCCTGACCGCACTATCGCGTCGCACAAATGACACGTAAAGCGCGCGCCCCATATTCGCCGCATTTCCGCCCTGTATGTTGCATAAAAGTCATACGGCAGGCATGTCCCTGTCATGTTAGGCCTCCGGTGAAGCTCGGGCTTGCGTCCAGCAGGCACCGGCGCTAAGAGCCCTGCTCCCTTTGATGGACGGGCGCGTAGCTCAGCGGGAGAGCACTACGTTGACATCGTAGGGGTCGCTGGTTCAATCCCAGCCGCGCCCACCATTTCCTCCGATTAAACAGATAGTTGAACGATTGCTGTCCAGCATGCATTGGCAGTCGCGCTGGCGTCATTATCTTACAGGCCGGAGAGCCAAGGAGCCCGTCCTGTGTCCGATGAATTGACCGCAAAACTGGATCGCATACCCGACCCGAAAACGGGCAAGGGATTGCAGGCGGCGGGCCGTCTCGACGGGGTCGCAGTGCGCAATGGCGTTGCCACAATCGTGCTGAAAGTCGAGCCGGACGAGGCGATTGACCGGCTCAAGGCGGACATCGAATCGGCGGCGCGAGAGGTCGACGAGGTCGATCGTGTGCAGATTATTACCACGCTTCAACGCCCGGCGGGCGGAGGTCGCGACAAAGCCGCTCCGCGCCAAGCGAGCGCTGCTGCCCCGCGGCCCGCCCGGCAGATCATCGCCGTCGCCGCCGGCAAGGGCGGGGTTGGGAAATCCACGGTGGCGGCCAATCTGGCAGCAGCGCTGGCAAAAGCCGGGCAGCGCGTCGCGGTCCTGGATGCAGATATTCACGGCCCGTCCATTCCGCGCCTATTCGGGCTGCGCGACATTAAGGGGCTACGCAAGACCGATACAGGAATCGAGCCGGCGGATGCCCATGGCGTGCGCGTTGTCTCGATGGGGTTTCTGACCAAGCCCGGCCAGCCGGTGGTCTGGCGCGGCCCGATGATCCAGGGCGCGATCCAGCAATTCCTCAACGAGACTTACTGGGGCGATCCCGATGTGCTGATCATCGACATGCCGCCGGGCACGGGGGATGCGCAGCTGGCGATCGCACAAACAGTCTCGATCGACGGGGCGGTAATCGCCTGCACGCCGCAAGATCTCGCCCTCGACGATGCCCGCAAGGCTATCGCCATGTTCGAAAAAACCCACACACCGATTCTTGGCCTCATCGAGAATATGAGCGTTTTCCTGTGCCCGCATTGCGGCGAGCCGAGCGAAATTTTCGGCCATGGCGGAACGCGCGCCGAAGCCGAGGCCATCGGCGTACCCTTCCTTGGCGAGATTCCGCTGACGATCGAGCTGCGCGAGCGCTCAGATACCGGGCGGCCGGTGGCTTTCGATGACGGCCCTGTCGCTGACGCCTTCGCCCGGGCGGCGATGGCCATGCTTGACTCGGCCCGGGAAGCCCGCAAGCCGGCACCCGAGATCGTTTTTTCCAGCTAGCCGGTTTGCCAGGTCTGCACCGCGATGCCGTCCGGCGCGTTGAGGCCGAACACGTTGCGAAGCGTGTCAGCGTCGAGCGCCAGGCGAGGAGCGCCATCAGCGGCGATCCGGCCTTCATGGACCACGATCACCCGATCCGCAAAGCGGCTGACCTGGTCGAGACTGTGCCCCGCGAATGCGACGCAGCGGCCGTTTTGTGCTTCGGCGGTCAGGATTTCCATGACCGCCAGCTGATGGCGCGGATCCAGGGCCGCGCCCGGCTCGTCCAGCAACAGCGCCTCGGCCTGGGTGGCCAGCGACCGGGCCACCAGGATGCGCGCCTTTTCGCCCGAGGAGAGCTCGCTGAAGGCGCGGTCTGCCAGGTGGCCGGTGTCAGTCAGCGCCAGGGAGGTTTCGACCGCTGCGCGGTCGGCCTCGTCCAGCCGTGTCAGCGGCTTGAGAAAGGGAAATCGTCCGAGCTCGACCACACGCCGCGCGATCATCGGCCAGGCGAGACGGGAATCGGCCGGCAGGTAGGCGATTCGTCGGGCCCGCTCGCGGTCGGTGAAACGGGACAGGTCCACACCCTGCAGACGGATCGTGCCGCGCGCGGGTGGCATGACGCCGGCCAGGCAGCGGATCAGGGTGGACTTGCCTGCGCCGTTGGGCCCGACGATCGCCGTGACTTCGCCGGACCGGAGGGCCAGGGCCGGCACCTCCAGCACAGTCCGCCCGTCATAGGCGCAGGCCAGATCCTCGATCTCGAAATGCGCGGTCATGGCGCCTGCCTCCCGGCACTGCGGATCAGCTGGAAGAAAAAGGGCACACCGATTAGCGCCGTCATCACGCCGAGATAGAGCGGCACGCCCTCGCCCGAAATCTGCCGGGTGGCGGCATCGGCCAGCATCAACAATGCGCCGCCGCCCAGCGCCGAGGGCAGGAGCAATTCGGCGGGCTGTGCGTCGACATAACGCCGCAAGAGGTGCGGCACGACCAATCCCACAAAACCGATCGCCCCGGCGACCGCGACGCTGGCACCGACCGCCAGCGCGGTGCCGAGGACGAGCCGGATCTGCAGTCCGCGCAGATCGACACCGATAGCGCGGGCGCCCTCTTCACCCAGCGCCATCCCGTCAAGCGCCCGGCCTGTGGTCAGGATCAGCGCGCCACCGGTCAATGCCAGCGGCAGCGCGATCTGCACGTCCGTCCAGCTGGTATTGCGCAGCGATCCCATCAGCCAGTAGGCGATCTCCGATAGGGCCCAGGGATTGGACGAGAAATTCATGGCGAGCGCGACCAGCGCGTTGGCCATGGCGCCAATGGCGACACCCGACAGGATCAGCGTGGTCGCGGTGGCGCGGCGTCCGGCGATCAGCAACATCAGGACCGCTCCGATACCGGCGCCCGCGATGGCCAAGGCGGGCAAGACAAGGGCCGACAGGGCGGTCAGTCCGAAATAGAGCGCTGCGACGGCACCCAGACCGGCGCTGGCCGACAGGCCGATGATCCCTGGATCGGCCAGCGGGTTACGGAAATATCCCTGCAACGCAGCGCCCGACAGAGCGAGCGCAGCGCCGACGACAAAGCCGAGCACCACGCGCGGCAGACGCAATTCCAGCAAGATCAGGCGCGCCGTTTCATCACCCTGTAAAAGCGCCCCGGCCGGAAAGCCGCCCGCGGACAGGCCGGCCAGCGCCGCCAATGCACATAGGCCCGAGAGGATGAGCCAGAGCCGTGGCTTCATGAGCCCGGCTCCAGACGATCGAGCGCGTCGGCAATCTGTTCAGCGGCGTCGATGAGCTGCGGGCCGGCACAGGACCATGCCGGCGCCGGTACGTCGAGGCGCGGCCGGCCGTCCAGCAAGCGCCGGAACGCCGAGTGCCTGACACCGGCGTCCGTCCGGGTGACATAGCCGTCGACGAAATAGCTTGTGACGATCAGGTCGGGATCGACCCGAAACGCCCATTCGGCATCGGCGCGCAGCCAGCCGCTCGCGCCCGCCTCGGCCGCCGCATTGATGCCGCCAGCGGTGCGGATGGCGGCATCCACCAGCGTTTCCGCTCCGGCTGCCCCGCCGGTGACACTCAGATAGAAGACTGAGGGCCGGCGCGGCCGGGCATCGGATCGCTGGCGCAGAGCTTCGCGTCGGTCACGCAATTCCGACACAAGCGTTGCGGCGCGGGGCGATTGTCCGAGCGCGTCGCCGAGCGTTTCGAGATTGGATTCAATCACAGCCCAGTCCTCACCCCATCCGAGTGCTATATGGGCGATTCCCGCCGCGTCCAGAAAAGGCGCAGCCCGGCCCGCGCCAGACGGGCCGAAAACGACGAGGTCCGGATCGAGCGCGACCAGACGCTCGGCATCGCCGCTGGCCCGCGGCAGGCCGATGACCCATTCCGGAGCGCCGGACACGATCTGCCCGGCCTGCCAGGAGACGGCGGCGATATCCTCACGGTCGGCAAGCGCCAACACATAGGCATCGGCGCACAGATCGGCGGAGGCGATGCGCGCCGGACCGTCGGCATCAGCCGTCGAGGCGCAAGCCCACAAACAGGCCGCGGCCTTCAGATGCGTAGCCAAAGACGTCTGTCGCCTCCTCGTCGGTGAGATTGGTGCCCCGGACGTAGAGCTGTGTGGTCCCGGAAACCTGCCAGCCCAGCCGGGCCGAGACCAGCGTATAGGCCGGCAGGGTGACGGTCGTAAACGAACCAAAGTCCGTGTCGCGCTGATCGCCGGTGTGATCTGCGCCGAGACTGGCCTGCCAACGCCCGCCACCGGATTGCCAGCGTAACGCCAGGCTGCCCGTTGTTTCCGGACGGCGCAGTTCCGGCGTGCCGTTCTCTTCGGCATCAATCAGCGTGGCCGATCCGGCGAGTTCCAGCCCGCGGCCCAGATTGACCGCGCCGCCAATCTCGAGACCCTGGCGCTGTGATTCCGTTGAGCGGTTTCGGGCGGTGAACGGGAAAGCGCTAAAGTCCGTGAAGATCTCGTCGGTCAGATCCGCCTCAAACCAGGTGACGGACAGTTGTGCCGTGTCGCCAAAGGCCTGGTCCCAGCCAATCTCCCAGCTGCGGGAGCGTTCCGGCGTCAGAGCGGGATTACCCGTGAAGAAGCCGGGAAAGAAGCCGAACAGCTCGTAGACGCCGGGATTTTTTACGCCCTCGCCGATGCTGGCGCGCAAGCGGCCGCCGATTTCGTCGAACTGCCAGGCTGCGCCCATGCGCCAGGTCGTGGCGTCGTCAAACCGGTCATTCCAGTCCTGGCGGGCCGAAAGCGATACGCGCAACGCCGTCCAGGAAAAGCGGTAATCGATGGCCGCCGCCACATTCCCGATATCCTGCGACTGGTTCGAACCTGCACCGGCACCGGCGAAGCTGGAAAACGACTCATTGGTCGTCTCGACCAGTCCTGTCAGCCGGTGGCGGGCTGCTCCTGTCTGCCAGTCGCCGGTCGCCTGATAAAAGGCCTGAACGCGCTCGGCCTCGGTTTCGCGGTTGAAATTCGCATTCGCGTAGCTCGCCAGCCGGTCGGTGGCGAGATTGGCCGCGAGATCGTGCCGCAGGCCGAGACGATTGAGTGTCAGCCGGGCCCCGATCGCGGTCTGCCGGCCCTCCGCACTGTCGCGCGTGTCGTCCAGCAAGCCGTTGAAATCAGAATCGGAATCAAATTCGCTTTCAAAATCGGCGAACCGTGCAGATGCTTGAATCGACTCACCTTCTCCCAGATCGAACATCGCAGATGCCGTCGCATGAAAGCGGTTGTAGCCGTCCGTTTCACCGCCAAGTCCCGAGACGTCGATACCGCCGGTCTCGAAGCGTGAGGCCGCAACACCACCCGTCACACGGCCCGACACGCCCGATGCCACTGCACCGAGAAACCGCGTATCGAACGAGCCGGCTTCGAACTGCGCCAGGCCTCGCGGCGGCGAATCCGGATCGGCGGTGCGGATGTTGATCACGCCGCCGATTGCATCGCTGCCCCACAGCGCGGACTGTTCGCCGCGCAGGATCTCCACACTGTCGACCCCAAACCCGGGAAGGTGGGCGAAGTCATAACCGCCGGTCAGCGGCACTCCGGCCTCGATTCCGTCGATCAGAACCAGGGTGTGGTTGGCTTCCGAACCGCGCAGGCGCAGGTCGGTCAATGCCCCTGCCCCGCCAGACCGGGAAACGGCGATGCCGGGCACAGCGCGCAGCGTGTCGGCCAGCGAGAGGCCGCCTCGCAATGCAATGTCGTCGCGGCCGATGACATCCACCGCCGAGGTTATGTCTGCCGCCGGGACAGGGACACGGCCGCCGATGACAATCACCGTGTCAGTATCGGGCTCTGCGTCTTGCGCGAACGAAAGGGATGGAAAAACAAGAAAACAGGCGAGACTTCGCCCGAGAATGCCGGTAACGGCCATGATCACAACTCCAGTGTCGGCCGGATCTCTCTCCGGCCGGTTTCAAGGGAGTCGCTTCAAACGGAATGTTCCGTGCCAGCTCTGCGTGACCCCGCACAGGTGACGAGCGACGGCACAGGCAGGTCTTCCGGCTCCCGGGTCATCACGCACCCCGCGCCTTCCCGGGTTTCCCCAGTGGCATGTTGCGAGGCCGCTCTCCGGTCACGGCTGCGGGCACAGCGGGAGACTTTCACTCCCTTCCCTATTGATCCCTCGCGGGAACCTGTACGGGAGCCCGTGTATCCCGGCTGTTCTGGAAAGGCCAGACACTAGATACGCGCGAGGCGCTTTTCGAATTCGCGCAACTTGGCGCGGGCCTTGCGCCACTCCCACCACAGGAAAGCGATTTTCGGCCCGTCGACGAGATAGCGCTTCCACATGCGCTTGGGTTCGTGCGTCAAACGATGCAGCCATTCCAGCCGGGCCCGCTGCATCCATTTTGGCGCGCGCTCGGCCTTGCCGCCCAGGAAATCGAGCGAAGCGCCGACGCACAGGCCGATCCCGGTGCAATCCCCCCGGTCCAGGCAGGCTTCGGCGATCATTTCCTGCTGCGGCGAGCCGACACACAGGAAGATGAAGCGCGACGGGTTGTCGGCGACGAATTGCGCGCATTCGGCAATCGCCTCGGGATTGTTGCGCAAGCCCATGGGCGGTTCGTGCCAGCGCACGTCGCGCAGCCCGTATCGGGCCTTCACATTGTCGACGACCTCACGGGTTCCGCCGATGATCGTCACCGGCTCGTGGCGCATCACGACATTGTTGAAGAGCGTCTCGGTCAGATCGGAACCCGGCGTGACATCCACTTCTTCGCCGGAGAGCGAGGCGATCAGTTCCAGCACGCGGCTGTCGCACACGGTCAGCCAGGCCTGCGCATAGAGGGGCGCCAGAACATTGTCGCGCCGCAGCCGGACGAGGTGATCGACATTTGGCGTCACCACGAAGGCGAAGGGCGCCTCCGGGTCGCGATCGGCCAGCCGCAAAACCGTGGTCGGGAAATCGATATTGTCGAAAGCCGAGTTCAGAAACCAGATATGGCGCGGTTTGGCACGGCGTTCGCGCTCGGTCAGGATCGGCGTGTGGATGGTCATCAATACGTGTCCCGTTTCGCGTCAGTCTCGCGTGTACGGGAGGGTTAACTGCAAACACCTTGCCTCATTGGACCAAGCGGTCGGAAACCCGCCGGCATGGTTTACGGCCGGTTACTGCCCGCGCCGCAGCGCACGCCAGCGGAAGCGGGCGGGGTGCAGGGCTTCCCGGCCGGCCTGCTCGAGTGGCGAAGGCTCGCCGCACAGGTCCGAGGCCAGCGCCTCGGCCAGCAGCGGTGCGTGCGCGAAGCCGCGCGAACCGAGCCCGGAAAGCATGACGCCCGGGGCGGGTTGCTCCGCTATTTCCGGCCAGCGTCCGCCGCGGGCGGCATCGCGCCAAATCGTATCGAAGCGGGCATCCGGCAGGGTTCCGGCGGCCGGCAGGCGGTCGGGTGCCGTCGCCCGCACACCTGACCAGCTATCGCCCTCGCCCGACAGGCTGGCCGCGATGTCCGGGCCACGCTGTTCGAGATCGGACCGTAAACGAACGATGGCTGCCGCTTCATTGCCAGGGGCCTCGCCCTTCTCATGGGTCGCCCCGATGAGGACGCGGCCATCGCCGGTTGCCGAGACATAACCGCCCCAGACGATCGGGTGGGGCGGCGGCGCGCCGTCGAACACGGCCAACCGGCCGGCGCTGGCGGAGATGTCGTCCAGCGCGGCCTGAAAGCCTCTGGCATCAATGACAAATGCAGTGCCAGGCACGCGCCCGGCGGACGGGACAACGGGCACATCGCCGGCGAGCGCCGCGACCACGTCGTGCGGTGAAAACCGTCCGGCGCGGTCCATCCAGAGCCCGTCCTCGCGGATCTCATACCCTTCGCCCATGGCATTGGCGATGGCCGTATAGCGGGCGGTCTCGGCGTCATCGGCGAGGAGGCGCAGCGCGCCTTCCGGCACAAACACGCCCAGATTGCTGAAGAGCTGACGTGCATAGTCGAACGCGGCGAGCGTCGCACGGACATGCGGCCGGTCGGCGTTTTCGAGGCGCGGCGTCAGAAGACCCGACGGCGCGCCCGATGCGCCCGCGGCCAGACCGCCCGGATCGAGGATGACCACGTCCCGCCCCCGGCGCCGGAGCGCGTAGGCCAGGCTGGCCCCGGCGATCCCGCCGCCCCGGATCAGGATTCGCCCATCGATTGCCGGCAAGCGCGGAAACGGCGTCGGCGGCGGTGTTTTGGCCGGCGCCCCGAACACCGCCTCCAGCCGCTCGCGCTTGCGTCCGAAGCCCGGCTTTTTCTCGACCGAGAACCCGGCATCCCTTAAGCCGCGTCGAACCGCGCCAGCGACCGTGAAAGTGGCTGCGCGGGCGCCGGGCCGCGACAGGCGGGCGATTTCCGGCCAGATATTGTCCGACCACATCTCGGCATTGCCCGACGGCGCGAAACCGTCGAGGAACCAGGCATCGACGTCCGCTTCGATCTGCGTCAGCGCGGAGGCGACATCGTCCTGAATGAGCGTGAGCGAGACGCGATCGGCCTCGAAGCGCCGCCGGTGCGCGCCTTTTATGGGTTGCGGCCATTGCGCTATGAGCTGATCCGCGAGCGGCGCCAGTTCCGGCCAGGCCGAAAGGGCACGCCTGGCGTCATCGCGGCGCAGCGGGAATTTCTCGACCGAAACGAAATGCAGCCAGCCCGTCTTCGGCCCGGTCTCGCGCCAGAGCTGCCAGGCGGCGAGGAAATTCAGCCCGGTGCCAAATCCCAGCTCGCCGATGGTGAAGCGCTCACGGCCCTGCCAGCCTTGCGGCAGGCCGCAGCCGGACAGGAAGACGAAGCGGGTTTCCGCCAACCCGTCTTCGGCTGAGAAGTAAATATCGCCGAAATCGCGCGCCACCGGACCGGTCTCGCGCCAGTCCAGCGCCGGCGGATCGCAATAGAGCTTCATGGGGCGGCTTATAGCGCGGGATCAGCGCCGGAACAGGCTGCGTTCCTCACGCGGGCCGAAGAACAGCCAGACCAGAAATCCGATGATCGGCGCGAGCAGGATGAAGACGATCCACAAAACGCGCGCCACGCCGCCGGCATTGGAGCGGGCGGTTTGCATGATGGCATAGACGTCGAAGACGAGGACCAGGAGCGCGATCGGTCCGCCCAATTCGAATCCCAAAAGAAAATCTCCCTCATCCGGCGGGATGAGGGAGACTATCAAAGCCTGCCGAGAGCGTCAGCTTTCCATTTATCCAGCATCGGTCTGGATGCTGCCGAGCGCTTCTTCGAGTTCGGTGAAGCTCGGCTGCGACTTGCTCGGGACGCTGCCGCGGCCGATCTCGACCGAGATCTGGGCGGCATTGCCGTGCAGGTGAGCCACCAGCACCGACTGGATAATCAGGTAAAAGGCGTGTTCCTCGTCATAGACCTCTTTCAAGCGAACCGCCATCGGACCGACGAAGCCATAGGCGAGAAACACACCCAGAAAGGTCCCGACCAGCGCCGAGCCGATCTTGCCCCCTAGCACGGTCGGCGGGGAGTCGATCGCGCCCATCGTCTTGATGATCCCCAGCACGGCCGCGACGATACCCAGCGCCGGCAGGGCGTCGGCCAGATTCTGCATGGCGTGGGCCGGGGCGGCGACCTCGTGATGGTGCTTTTCGAGCTGTTTCTCCATCGCGTCCTCGACCTGGTGCGGATCTTCGAGGTTCATGGTCATCATGCGCAGCGTGTCGCAAATGAAGTCGGTCGCGAAATGATCCTTCAGGATGCGCGGATAATTCTGGAAAATCGCCGAGTCCTTCGGATTCTCGATATGCGTTTCCAGTGCAATCACACCCTTGGTCTTCATCGTTTTGGTGAGCTGGAACAGGAGGGCGAGCAGGTCGCTGTAATCCTGCGTCTTCCATTTGGGACCGGTGACGATTTTGGCCATATCGCCGATCGTCTTCATGACGGTCTTGGCGGAGTTGCCAATCAGGAAGGCGCCGACGCCGGCTCCGCCAATCATCATGAATTCGAACGGCGCCGCCTTGGCGATAATGTCAAAATGACCGCCGGCAAGCGCAAACCCGCCAAACACCATCACAAAGACGACGACGAACCCAATGATCTGAAACATTGCTCTACCACCACCCGTTTTGTTTGCCGGCATCCTCTTTTTGCGGGACTGTCCGGTTTCGGGACGCACTATCGCCAATTAAGTTTAATACCCGGTGTAATGGCCGTTAGGACGTGGTTTACGGCTGGCGGCGGGATGACCGCAAAGTTCCCGTCTAACATCATGGCCTTAAGCGGTGTTTGAAGCACTGGGTGACTTTACCCGGCAGCAGGGCAGGCATAAGTCTGCCGCATGCCGCCAATCTACGATCCTTCAAACCCGTCCGGCCCGGCTGAAAGACGGCGCTCCTTCCGCTTGCTGTTCATCTGCCTGGTGGTGACCGGAATCGGCAATTCCATGCTGTTTGCCATCCTGCCGCCGCTGGCGCGCGAGCTGGACGTGGCCGAAGCCTTCGTCGGGGCGATCTACACAATCTCGGCGCTGTTGTTCCTGATCATGAGCCCGATCTGGGGCGCCCTGTCGGACCAGTATGGCCGGCGGCCGCTGATCATGTTCGGCCTGACCTCCTTTGCCGTCTCGACACTGGTGTTCGCGCTGGCCACGGTTGCGGGCCAGATGGGCTGGGCGCCACCACTCATCGCGATTATCGGCATGGCCGCGGCACGGGCGCTGTTCGGCGGGTTCGGCTCTGCCACCAATCCGGCCGCCCAGGCCTATGTCGCGGACCGCACATCCCCGGAGGAACGGACGGAAGCCCTCGCGGGCTTGACGGCGGCTTTCGGGCTGGGCGGGATTGTCGGCCCGGCGCTCGCCGCGGCCTTCGTCGAGCGCATCGGCATCGCGCCTTTCATGGTCGCGGTGGCGATCCTGGTCGGCGGCGCCGCGCTCGCCATCCGTGTGCTGTTGCCGGAAAAAACGCCACCGAAACAGCAGAGCCGGCCGATCAATCCCCTCCGTCAGCTGGCCTTTGCCTTCGACAAACGGGTGGCACCGTTTTTCCTGTTCGGTTGCGGGCTCTGGCTGGTGCAGGCGATCAGCCTGCAGGCGATCGGTTTCTACGTGATGGACAAGATGGACCTGACGCCGCAGGAGGGTCTGCAGCTGGCCGGGGTGGCGCTGACCGCCGGGGCCGGCGCGTTGATCTTTGCCCAGCTGGTGGTGATCCCGGCCATGAAAGCCAGCCCGCGCGCCCTGATGACGACCGGCGCTGTCCTTGCCGCGATCGCCAGTATCGAGATGGTCTTTGCCGCCAATTACGCCTCAATCGTTTTCGGCTACATGCTCGGCTCATTCGCTTTCGGGCTGGCACGATCGGGCTTTACCGGCGGGGCGTCGATTGCGGTGACGCCCGAGGAGCAGGGCCGGGCCGCGGGCTCGACGACAGCCACGGCCGGGCTGGGTTTCCTGATCGCGCCGGTGGCCGGTCTTTGGCTGTACCAGGCGATCGGTCCGGAAGTGCCCTACTTGCTGAACGCCGTGCTCGCGCTTCTGTCGGCGCTTCTGGCCTGGCTGCATCCGCGGATCCGCTCGGTGACGGTCATCGCGCAGCCCCGCCACGAGCCGCGCGGACCGATCTAGGCCTTTATCTTAGTCGGCCGGGGCCGCGGAGATGGCCGACATCACCTGATCGTACATGATGCGCCCCGCATAGCCGTCGACGGGATAGCCATTGTTGCGCTGGAAGCCCATGAGCGCACGGCGCGTATTGGGACCGAACATGCCGTCCGGCGCACCCGGATCATAACCGAGATCCAGGAGGCCCTGCTGCAATGCGAGCGTCTGCGAACGCGTGATCGGCGGATCGTCTTCCGGCCAATCGCCGCGAATGGCGAATTCGCCCGAGAAGCGCTGTGACAGCAGCCAGACGCCGATCCCGTAGGATGTGGAATTGTTGTAGCGCATGAGGGCGCGGAAATTCGCGAAGGTCAGGAAGGCCGGGCCACCCAGGCCGGCCGGCAAAACCAGCCGAGAGGCGTGCATCAGCGTGTCGGCCTGCCAGTCGGTGCCGTCGGCGCGCCGGACGCCGCGCATCGACCATTCCGCCGTCATGCGGGCTGAACCGGGATCCCAGCTGGTCAGATCAAATGTCTCCGGCACCACAACTTCCACCACGACCGGTGCGTCGCGGGACCAGCCGGCTTGGCTCAACAGATTGGCCGAGGACGACAAGGCGTCGCCAATATTGTTCCAGATATCGATCCGGCCATCGCCGTCAAAGTCCGCACCGCGCGCGAGATAGGTTTCGGGAATGAACTGGGTCTGGCCCATCGCCCCGGCCCAGGAGCCGCGCAGCTCGTCGCGATTGGCATAGCCATTGTCGATCATCCGGGCGACGGCGATCAGCTGGGCTTCGGCCCAGCGTTGGCGCCGGCCCTCCCAAGCGAGTGTGGCGAGCGAACGCACAACATCGCGGTCGCCCTGGATCGCGCCATAAGAGCTTTCGAGCCCCCAGATCGCGACGAGAATCTCATAGTCCACGCCAAACCGGTTTTCGATCGAAGCCAGCATGCCGCGGCGGGCGTCAATCTGCTCGGCCCCATTGCTGACCCGGAGGTCGGACGCGGCGATGTCGAGATATTGCCAGAGCGGGCGGACGAATTCCGGCTGGTCGCGGTCGCGCTCGACGACCGTCAGATCCGGTTCCAGCCCGTCAAGCATGGCCGAAACCGTTTCCGGACTGGCACCGCTCGCCGCCAGACGCGGCCGGAAATCGGCCAGCCAGTCTGCGAATCCCTGCTCTTGCGCCTCGGCCAGGGCCGGCCAGAGCGCCACTACCAAAACAATTATGAAGCGTGTCATCCCTTGTCCGTCAGCTCGGCCGGAAACAGCCCGGCAATCTCAATGATAAGCTTTCTGCGCAAAGCTTCCACGAAATCTTCGTGGGTCCGGCTGGGCATGACAAAGGATCGTGGCCCCACGATGACATGTTCCTCGAAATACCGGCTGACATCGATATTCACCGGCGGCCGGAAGGGATGCTGACGCTCGCTCTGCATGGAGATGCCATTCACCGTCACCCGGGCCTGCGAGGCGGATTCACGTGCAGCCGGCAGGCTGGGCCCGGCATTCTGCGGCCCGTCGCCGGACAGATCGATGATCTGGCGGACGCCATGATAGGGGTTGGATTCAATCAATGAAACGGCGTTGCCGATCGCCGCCCCAATGGCCGTCCGGCGGCCGGACACGAAATCGGCCTGAGCCAGCACCGCGGCGAAGGCGAGCGCGTCTGCCTCGGTCTCGATGATCGTCCACGGCGCCACGATGCGTTGGAAATCCGCATCCGCCCATTCCAGATACATGACCGCGATCCGTCCGTGGGCGCCGGCCCGGATCGACGAAATGACATCGGGATCGGCCAGGGCCTCGACATGGCCGCGGCGCTGCTGCAGCGCTTCCATCTCGTCAATCGAGGCCGACACATCGACGGCGAACACCAGTTCGAGATCGACAATCAGCTGGCCGCCCTCAGTGAACTGGCGCTCGCGGAGATCCTGAAAGCTGCCGGAAAAATCGGCCGGATCGGCAAAGCCCTGCGCATGGGCCGACCCACAGGCCGCAAGGCCCAGGCTGGCGATCGCGACGAATCGGATCACGGCGCGGGCCGCGCAAGTTCGATGACGGACGGCGCGGCACCGGCGATTTCCAGCGTCATTTTGCGCAGTATTGCGGTCCGGAATTCCTCCGCGGTGCGAGCCGGCAGCACAAACGCCCCCGGGCCGGTGACGACGCTCTCGCTAAAATAGGCGTCGAGATTGACCTCGACGGGCCGCACCCAGCGCCCCGGACGATCGGTGATGACCGGCAACCCGTTGATGATGATGCGTGCTTCGTCCGCCATGGCGCGAGCTTCGTTCAGATCCATTCCCTGGTTCTGCGGGCCGTCACCGGAAATATCGATCAACCGGCGATAGCCCTGATATTCATTGGTCTCGATACGGCGGACCGAATCGGCAATCGCCGCGCCAATGGCCGTGTAATGCCCCCGTTCCAGCGGGGCAGCGGCAACCCGGGCCGCAAACTCCAGCGCATCGGCTTCGGACGCAATCACGGTCCAGTCTGCCGCCGCGCGTTGAAAGCGGGCGTCGGCCCATTCAACATAGGTCACCGCGATGCGGCCGAGCGGTCCGCCCTCGATGGCGGAAATGACGTCTGGGTGGGCGAGGGCAGCGACATAACCCTCGCGCTGGCGGCGCGCCTCGTCCTCGTCCACGGAATACGAGATATCGACGGCCAGAACGAGTTCGAGATCGACCTCGATCAGGTCCTGAGCCGAGCCAGCGGAAGCGGTCAAACCGCCGAAGAAAAGAGACAGGATCCAGCGCATGGCGCGGGAAGCTAGGCAAGCCCGCAAGCCAGGGCAACTAACGGTGTCGTAAGGAGATGATTTTTGCGCCCCGCGCCAGTTGACATTGGCCATTCGCCCCCGTAGATACCGCGCCTCTCTGGCGGCTGCCGGAAAAGACACGACAACCATAGGGCCGGTCCGATGAAAGTTCGCAGCTCGATCAAATCGCTGAAAAACCGCCACGCTGCTTGTCAGGTGGTGCGTCGCCGTGGCCGGGTCTTCGTGATCAACAAGAAGGATCCGCGTTACAAGGCGCGCGCCGGCTAGGCTCGTTGCGTTTTGTTATGCGCCAACGCCCCGGTCTTGCCGGGGCGTTTTTGATTCCAGCCCCCGCGTTAAACTTCGGTCACGCCTGCTCGGCTGCGCTGGACGGGCCGCAAAAGCGGCGTATCTTCGCGCGTCATGAAAGCGCTTCTTCTTGCCCTCGCCCTGCAGGTCACCGTGCCGGTGACCGGTCCGGAATTCCAGACGCCGGAAGAAAGGCTGGAGGAGCGCCTTGATGCGCTGCAAACGGCGACGCCGGATGCGGCGCCACCGCTGGTCGACGAGATTCTCGCCCTATGGGCGACATCGGGCAGCGACACGATCGATCTGCTAATGGATCGCGGCGAAACAGCGATGGCGGCCGAGAATCCCGACATCGCCGCGCGCATGTTCAATCATGTCACCCAGCTGCAGCCGGACTATGCCGAGGGCTGGCTGCGGTCGGCGCAGGTTGCCTTCGCCCAGCAGGACTGGAGTTATGCGCTGGAAGCGTTGAATGAGACGCTGGCGCTCGAGCCGCGCCGCTTCGATGCGTATTTCCTGCTGGGATCGACGCTGGAACGCGCCGACCAGCCGCAAGCGGCGCTGGAAGCCTATCAAGAAGCGCTGGCGATCTATCCGACTTATGAGCTCGCCGGGCGCGCCGCGGCGCGGATCCGGGCCGAGCTTCGCGGGCGCTCGCTGTAATGCGCGCGATCGCCGTCCTGGCGCTGCTGATCCTGTTCCCAATCGCATTAAGAGCCGACGACATGCCTCCTGCAGGACACTTTATCGAGATTGACGGAGCCGAGATCCGCTATGTCATCGAAGGAGAGGGTCCGGACGTGGTGCTGTTGCACGGCGCGTCGTCCAATGCCGAGGACATGCGGCTGGCGCTCGGCGGTCATCTCGACGGTTATCGTGCCGTCTATGTGGACCGGCCGGGCCTCGGCTGGAGCGAACGGCCGGACGGCGCGTGGACGCCGGAACGCGAGGCCGCGCTGCTTGCGGAGCTGATGACGTCGCTCGACCTGTCCGCCCCGGTCGTCGTCGGGCATTCCTGGGGAGGGGCGATCTCCATGCGGTTGGCGATCGATCATCCCGACGCGCTGTCCGGCCTCGTGCTGATCGGCGCGCCGCTCTATTCCGGTGTCGGCGAAGCGGCCTGGTATAATCGGGCTTCGCGCTGGTTTGGCGTCGGCCCGCTGATCACGCGCGTGGTCATTCCGCTGGTGGGACCGTCGCGGATTGGCAGCGGGCTCGAGGAGACCTTCCACCCAGCACCGGTCCCCGCCGGCTATGCCGAGGCCGTGCATGTGGACCGGGTTTTTCACAGCCGGGTCTTCAAAGCCAATGCCGAGGACATGGCACAGGTGAACGATCATCTGGCGCGGCAGGAGCCGCATTACGCCACGGTCGGCCTTCCCGTCATCCTGCTGGGCGGGCGCAGCGATCGCGTGGTGTTTACCGACCGGCATGCCGTTCCGGCGGCGGAAATCCTCCCCGATGCGCAGACGGTGATCCGCGAGGATTGGGGCCACATGCTGCACCACCAGGCGCCGCAAGCCGTACGTGAGGCCATCGGCATACTGCACCCCGTTGGGGACAACTGAGGCCCGCACCGCCCAACCGTCTTGAGCGGGCGCGTCCGACCTCCTAGTTTCGCCGGCGTCTTTCACCGCCAGCCGGAGCCTGCCATCATGGATGATGTGTCCGCCGTTACCGACAATTCCCAATCCATGGGCAATGCCGCCCGCGAACAGCTGAAAGCGTTCGTGGCGCGCATCGAACGGCTGGAAGAGGACAAGAAGCAGGTGATGGACGACATGAAGGAGGTCTATGCCGAGGCCAAGGCCATGGGCTATGACACCAAGATACTCCGCCGCGTCGTGGCGCTGCGCAAGATCGACCGCAATGAGCGGCAGGAAACCGAATCCCTGCTCGAGCTCTACATGGACGCGGTCGAGGGCTAGGCCCGGCTTGCCGCGCGAGGTCGACCCCAAGAAGACCCGCAAGGCGCTGCGCCGCCTGCAACGCGCGCGCAAGAAAATCGAAACCAGCGAGAAGTCCGACACGCTGTCGGATTGGGAGGACGAGTTCCTGGACTCCGTCGCCGGCCGGCTGGAGACCTATGGTTCGGCCTTCAACGATCCCGACAAGGGCCAGCTGGACGAGGCGCTGTCCGGTCTGCAGACGGCCAAGCTGCGCGAAATCGAGAAGAAGGCCGCCGGCAAGACGCGAAAGCCGATGTCACGCGGCAAGGGGTTCAAATCGTCTTTCAAGAAAAAGGGCGCCGGGCCGCGCGTGCGGGATATCAATGAGGATATCGAGGATGAGGCGGCGGAAGAGCCGCCTGAACCGCCCCGCCCCGGCCGGCCGCCGAAGCTTCGCGTGGTGAAGGGCGGCCAGGATGATGACGCCTGAACAGCAGTCCTTCTGGGACCGCTTCTGTGCGGAAACCGGCCATTCCGGCGAGCCTTTCGATGTCGATCAGTTCGGCGATAGCGAAGCATTGGCCGATGAGCTGCTTGAGCTCGTGCTAATCGGACAGAAGCGGGCGACCTGCGCCCTCGCCCGCGGGTATGAGCAGCCCGGCGCGCGGTTTCCGAGGCCGGGCGATCTGTTCCTGATTCTGGATGGACGCGGCGCGCCCGCTTGCGTCATCCGCACAACTTCTGTCGAAGTCAAACCTGTGCGCGACGCCGATGCGCAATTCGCCTGGGATGAGGGAGAGGGCGACCGGTCATTTGAATGGTGGCGGCGCGAGCACCTCGCCTACTGGCAGAGGGAAGCCGAACGCGAGGGCTTCGAATTCACCGAAGACCTGCCCGCTTGTTTCGAGCGGTTCGAATTGGTTTGGGCGCTGGACGGCTCCGCGCGACCGTCCGGCTCGCCAAGGCTGCGGATGGTGAAGGGCGACGAGGAGTAATCTTCCAAGGCTCTTGCCGCATGCCACAGATTTCTCCCCCCGCCTGCGGGGGGAGTATCGCCCACGGGTCCGACCTGAGGTCGGCCCGAGGACAGGCTCCGGGAGGAGGGGGCAATTCCCCCCTCCACCACTTCGTGGTCCCCCTCCCCCGTTCACGGGGGAGGAAAAGCAGATCAGCCCCCGGAGATCTAGCGTGAACCAGGCTCTCCGAGGGCTGCTGGGAGAATGCGGTTGAATACGGATCAAGCCGAGCGGGCCTGATCCACATCCAGATCGTATTCGCGGACTTTCCGGTAGAGCGTCGAGCGGCCGAGGCCGAGCCGGCGGGCGACTTCGGCCATGCGGCCGGCATAGGTCTCGATCGCAAACTCGATAAGGTCGCGCTCGATCGATTCCAGCGGACGCAAATGACCGCCTTCGTCGAGGATCGGCACCGGCGCGCTTTCCGCTGAGACCGCTTCGGCGAGGAACCCGCTGTCTTCCGGCATGGGCGGCGGCGGCAGATCTGCCGGATCTGCCACCAGGCCCGAGATCTGCGGGAAATCTTCCGGCCGCAGATACTCCCCCTCGCACAGGACCACCGCCCGGAAGACGGCATTTTCGAGCTGGCGCACATTGCCCGGCCAGTCGAAGGCGCACAGCATCGCCATCGTGTCCGGCGCGGCATCGAGTACCGAGCGGTTTTCCTGCGCATTGAAGCGCTTGATGAAGTGACGCACCAGGGCCGCAATGTCTTCCTTGCGGGCGCGCAGCGACGGCACCTCGATCGGGAACACATTCAGCCGGTAGAACAAATCCTCGCGGAAACGGCCGGCATCGACCTCCTTGGTCAGTTCGCGATTGGTGGCGGAGATGATCCGGACATCGACCTTGACCGGGGCTTTTGACCCCACCGGATCGACTTCGCCCTCCTGCAGGGCCCGCAACAGCTTGACCTGCATGTCGAGCGGCAACTCGCCGATCTCGTCGAGGAAGAGCGTGCCGCCATCAGCCTCCTGGAACTTGCCCTTATGCTTGCCGGTCGCGCCGGTAAAGGAGCCCTTCTCGTGACCGAACAAGGTGGATTCCACCAGGTTTTCGGGAATTGCGCCGCAATTGACCGCGACGAAGGGCTTGTCGGCGCGTTCCGAGGCGGCACGGATAGCGCCGGCGACCAGCTCCTTGCCGACACCGCTTTCGCCGGTGATCAAGATCGGGATCGAGCTTGCCGCGGCGCGCTGTCCCAACCGCACGACCTGCCGCATAGCCGGCGCGCCGGCGATCATGTCGTCGAATCCGAGAGACCCGTCGGTGCGCGCCTTTTTCAGGCGCTTCACCTCACCGGTCAGCGTCTGCATTTTCAGCGCATTGCGCACCGAGACCGTGATCCGTTCCGGGCTGGCCGGCTTGATGAAGAAGTCGGCCGCGCCGGAGCGCATCGCCGCGACCACAGTTTCGATGCCTCCGTGCGCGGTCAGCACGATGATCGGCGTATCGATCCCCTTGCGCTGAACCGCTTCAAGCACGTCCATGCCGTCCATGCCCGGCATCACCAGATCGAGGAGAGCGACATCGACGCCGCCGCGTACGAGGCGGTCGATCGCCGCTTCGCCGCAATCGGCCGCGTCGGTCTCGAAGCCCTGCTTTTCAAGAACTGCCTGCAACAGGCGGCGTTGCGTCGGATCGTCATCGACGATCAGCACGGTCTTAGCCATCTCACCCAAGCCCTTTCGGCTACCCACATGTTCAATTGCCGGGCCTTTTGGCCTCGCCTGTCCCGGTGTTTTCACCGGTGACGGGGGCAATCCATCCGGGTGCCGTTATGGGACATGGGTAGTAAAATTCACGTGTATGCGCCGGTGACACAGTATTAAGCATAAGCGCCAGTTGACGCCCGATGGCGCGTACTCAACCTGTCGTCATGAGTACGCCGCCGCCGCCCTTCGGATCATCTGCCCCGCAAAAACCGGGATGGCCGTTCAAGCCCATCGATCTGATGAATCGCGTGGTCCCGGAAGGGCGCGCCGCGATCGGCGGCCTGGCGATCTGGTTTTTCATCTGGCCGTTCGTGATCCTGTTGTCCGGCGATATTGCCGGCCTGTTGACGCTCGCCATCGGCGAGGTGAGCGCGGCCCTGGGTGAGGACGATATTTCCGAGCAGTCCTATCTGCGCTCGCTCTATCTGCTGCTGGTGGTTACCGACCTGGCGCTGCTGTGGATTTTCGCCGGTTGGCTGCAACGCCGCGGCCTGACGGCCGCCGTGCTGGATGTCCGGCCCGGCCGGTTCGGGCTGGAGACCGGCTATGCCGGCGTGTTTCTGATTCTGACCGTGGTTTTTGCGGTCGCGGCGACCGACTGGCTGACGACTTATACGCCGCTGCCGGACATGACGAATGAATTGCCGGTGCCGGGCGATGACCCGTCAGCGATCTGGTACATGATCCCGGCCATCGTTTTGCTCGGGCCCTATATCGAAGAGGTGGTCTTCCGCGGCTGGCTGCTGCCGGCGCTGGTCAAGCGGATGGGCGGCTGGGTCCTCCCGATCCTGATTTCGTCGCTCATGTTCGGCGCGCTGCACGTCTTCGTCGGCGTGCCGGTCGTGATCTACACGGCCGTGCTTGGAATCTGTGCCGGGCTGGCACGGCGGGTCACCGGCCGGTTGTGGGCACCGGTGCTGCTTCATGTCGCGAACAATCTGATCGCCACCGTTGAAATGTGACGCGAACGTCAACGGTTCGGCTAATTGACGCACTGCACAATCGGGTCTAGCCGATAAGCATGAGCAAAGCGACGCAAGCCCTGCGCGAGATCCCGCCTCCCCTCAAATCCTTTGGTGGCGCGAAGCCGCCCTATCCCGATTGGCTGAACCGGCTGCTCGCGGTTTCCAGCGAAACGGGCGTGGTCGAGGTCGACGGTGCAGCTATCGCCTGGAAAGCCTGGGGCGATCGCGGCAAGCCGGGCGTGATGCTGGTGCATGGCGGCGTCGCTCACAAGCAATGGTGGGATGCGCTGGCGCCGGCTTTCATCGAGAACCGGCGGGTCGCGGCGATCGATCTGTCCGGCATGGGCGATAGCGGCCATCGCGACGTCTACCGCATGCCGCTTTATGCACAGGAAGTCCGCGCCGTGGCCGAAGCCGCGGGCCTGTTCGAAACCGGCAAGCCTTTCCTGGCCGGCCATTCATTCGGGGGCTTTGTCGCGATGGTGGCGGCGATGGAATTCGGGGACGAACTTGCCGGCGCCATCATTCTGGATTCGCCTGTCCGCCCGCCGGATGAGCAGCGCTCGTCCTCGCCGCCCCAGCGCGGCGGAAAAGTCTATGCGGACATGGCGACGCCGATCGCGCGCTTCCGTCTCCTGCCGCCGCAGCCCTGCGAACAGGTCGCGGTGGTCGATCACATTGCGCGCAACTCTCTGAAAGCTGTGGAGGGCGGCTATTCGTGGAAATTCGACGTCAATCTCTGGGCCAAGCTGGAATATCAGCGCCGGGATCCAGACGTGTTGCGCGATACGGCAAAATGCCCGCTGGCATTCTTCCGGGGGGCGGACACCACGCTGGTCACCGACGAGATCTGGTCCTTTATGGCCAAGACTTTCGGCGCGGATACACCGATGATTTCGATCCCCGAAGCCCAGCATCACCTGATCCTGGACCAGCCGCTGGCGGTGGCATCCGCGCTTGAAACGCTCATGCAATCGGGCTGGGGCCAGCGCTGACACGCCGCATCCATCAAGACTTGGCGGACGTGCGAACGCGTGATAATCCGCACCTCATTCCGGTTGAGACTTTCAGGGGGTAGAAATGGCTGAATACGAACGCGGCAGGATGGATGTTTCCGAGCAGAGCCGCACGTTTTCCAGCTTTATGGGCCTGTCCGTATGGTTCGGCGGTCTGACCGTCCTGTCCGTGCTGTTTCTGTCGCTCACCTTCGCCGCGCATGCCGGTTGGATGGTGTCGCTGATCGTCACCACGATCGTCGGAATTCTGTTGGGCATGGCACTCAAACTCAAGGCGAATTGGTATGCCACCGTCATCGGTTTCGCCCTGATCTGTTTTGTCAGCGCGGTCATCGCCGGACTGGTCGGAAGCCTGCTTTAAGCGGCGCTCGCGATTGTCTCTTTTATTTCGTTCGGGAATCCGACAAGGTGCTCGCAAAATTTGTGAGCTGGTCATCCTGAACGCATGAAAATCGCCATCCTCAAAGAGCGCCGCGATGGGGAAACCCGCGTGGCCGCGACGCCCGGTACCGTTAAAAAACTTGTCGATGCGGGTCACGAAATCCGCGTCGAGAAGGACGCCGGTGCCGATGCCAGCCTGCCTGACGCGGCTTATGCCGAGGCCGGTGCCCAGATGGGTACGTTGGCCGCAACCCTGAAAGGCGTCGACGCGGTCTTTGCCGTGCGAACGCCGGACGACGAGACCCTCGCCAAACTGCCGAGAGACTGCTTGCTGGTCGGTCTGCTCGAGCCGCACGGCAACAAGGACCGCGCTCAGCTCTTCGCAAATGCCGGCATCAATGCCCTCGCGATGGAATTCACGCCGCGCATTACCCGTGCGCAGGCGATGGATGCGTTGTCCTCGCAATCCAATCTCGCGGGGTATCGCGCTGTGATCGAGGCGTCGCAGCTCTATCGTCGCGCCTTCCCGATGATGATGACGGCAGCCGGCACAGTGGCGGCCGCCAAGGTGTTCGTGATGGGGGCCGGCGTGGCCGGCCTGCAGGCGATTGCCACCGCGCGGCGTCTGGGCGCGGTGGTCTCGGCCACCGATGTCCGGCCTGCCGCGAAGGAGCAGGTCGGCTCGCTCGGCGCGAAATTCATCGCCGTCGAAGACGAGGAGTTCAAGGCAGCCGAAACCGCCGGCGGCTATGCCAAGGAAATGTCGAAAGAGTACCAGGCCAAGCAGGCCGAACTCGTCGCCAACCATATCGCCAAGCAGGATGTGGTTGTGACCACCGCGCTGATACCGGGACGCCCGGCCCCGCGGCTGATCACCAAGGCAATGGTGGAATCGATGAAGCCGGGCGCGGTGATCGTCGACATTGCCGCGGCGATGGGCGGCAATTGCGAGCTGACCGAAGCCGACAAGGTGGTCGAGCACAATGGCGTTTCGATCGCCGGTTACACCAATCTGCCGGGCAGGCTCGCCGCGGACGCGTCGTCGCTATACGGGCGCAACCTGGTCAATCTCGCCCCGTTGCTGGCGGGTGAGGACGGTGCACTCGCCCCGCATTGGGACGACGAAATCATCACCGGCATGACGCTGACGCGCGACGGCAAGGTCGTGCACCAGACACTCAAATAGGAAGGGCATAGTCATGGACGCTGTCGATCCGATCACCCTCCGCCTCGCCATTTTCGTGATGGCGATCTTTGTCGGCTATTACGTTGTCTGGTCGGTGACCCCGGCCTTGCACACGCCGCTGATGGCGGTGACCAATGCGATCTCCTCGGTGATCATTGTCGGCGCCCTGCTGGCCGCCGCCGCACCCGCCCTGATCGAGGGCAGCGGCATGGGCTCCGGTTTCGCCAAGGGCGCCGGCGGGCTCGCGGTCATTCTCGCCAGCGTCAATATTTTCGGCGGCTTCCTCGTCACCCAGCGCATGCTGGCCATGTACAAGAAAAAGGAAAAACCGGGCGGCGGAGACAAGTCATGATGCGCAGGGCGCTCGCCCTTGCCGCGCTGACGGCCGGCATGGCGCAGGCACAGGCGCCGGGTATCGGCGAAGGCGTCGTCGCCGAATGCGCCATCGAACAGGCGCGGCTGACGGAATCCGAATTGCGCCTGACCTGCGACCCGGCCGGATTTGACCGGTCGGGACTGAATGACGAAATGATCATCCAGCTCGGCAATGAGACGCGTGACTGGCTGGCGGAGCGGACGCTGCATTTGATGGAGCTTGCCACGCGCGATTCGCGCGGCCGCCCGGTGCTGGACATCAACATCATGTACCAGGGCAGCGGCAGCCCGGGCCGGATCATGGATGTGCGCGCCGTCTATGCCGATGGCGGACGGGTGAGCCCCGTGGCCGGTCTGCGCAATCCGCGCGGCGGGACGGCGGTGCCATCCAGGGTGCGGGGCGGTACGCGGCCGAGCAATCCGACCGGCGGCACGGCGACACCGCAGCAGGGCCAGGGCGGTGTTATTCATTGCCGCATCGAAACCGTCCAGATCACCGAGCAGATCGCGCGCTTCGAATGCGATGAAAGCCGGCTCGACCAGCCGGGTTTCGACCATCGCGCCGAGATCGATCACCAGCAATCCGCGCAGCGCCGCTGGCTGCTCGAGCGGGCGCTCGATCTGATGGCGTCGGCGCCCGAGGAAAACGGCGCGCCCGCCATCGCCTTCAATGTCATGTTCCAGGGATCCGGCCGGGCCGGGCGGATCATGGATGTCCGCGCCCGGTTCGACGACTAGACCCAGAAAGAAGCTGAACGCCCATGTCCGCTGATCTTGCTGCCATTCTTTACCTCGTTTCCGGCGTGTTGTTCATCCTGGCCCTGCGCGGGCTGTCGCACCCCGAGACATCCCGGCAAGGCAATTATTTCGGCATGGCCGGGATGGCGATTGCCATTCTGGTCACGCTCTTGGTGTCCGGCATCGGCTTCGGCGGCCTGGTGGTCATCCTGATCCTGATGGCAGTCGGCGGCAGCGCCGGCGCTGTCATCGCACAGCGTATCCCGATGACGGCGATGCCACAGCTGGTCGCGGCGTTTCACTCGCTGGTCGGCATGTCGGCCGTGCTGGTGGCAGCGGCGGCCTTCTACCGGCCGGATGTCTTCCACATCGGCACATTCGGCGACATCAAGGGGCTAAGCCTGCTGGAGTTATCGCTCGGTTCGGCGATCGGCGCGATTACCTTCTCCGGCTCGGTCATCGCCTTCATGAAGCTTCAGGGCCTGGTGTCCGGGGCGCCGGTCGTGTTCAAGGGCCAGCACTGGATCAATCTCGGCATGGGCGGGTTTATCGCCCTGATGATCGTCTTCCTGATGGCGTCGGGCGGCCAGCTTTCCTTCGCCTTCTGGGCGCTGACGATCGTCGCCTTCGTGCTCGGCGTGACGCTGATCATCCCGATCGGCGGGGCCGACATGCCGGTCGTCGTGTCGATGCTGAACTCCTATTCGGGGTGGGCGGCCGCGGCGCTCGGCTTCACGCTGGAAAACACAGCGCTGCTGGTCACCGGCGCGCTGGTCGGCTCGTCGGGTGCGATCCTGTCCTACATCATGTGCAAGGGCATGAACCGGTCCTTCATCTCGGTCATCCTCGGCGGGTTCGGCGGCGAGACTGCCGGTCCGGCGGGCGACGGTCCGCAAGGCACGGTGAAGCAGGGATCGGCCGACGATGCCGCCTTCATCCTGAAGAACGCCCGCAAGGTGATCATCGTGCCAGGCTATGGCATGGCGGTGGCGCAGGCGCAGCACGCGCTCAAGGAGATGGGCGACATCATGAAGGAAGAGGGCGTGGACGTATCCTACGCCATTCACCCGGTCGCCGGCCGCATGCCCGGCCACATGAATGTGCTGCTCGCCGAAGCCCATGTCCCCTATGACGAGGTGTTCGAGCTCGAAGACATCAATTCGGAGTTCTCCAATGCCGACGTCGCTTTCGTGATCGGCGCCAATGACGTCACCAATCCGGCCGCGGAAGACGATCCGTCCTCGCCGATCTACGGCATGCCGGTATTGCAGGTGTGGAAAGCCGGCACAGTGTTCTTCATCAAGCGCTCGCTCGGCTCGGGATATGCCGGGGTGGAAAACCCGCTCTTCTTCCGCGACAACACGATGATGCTCCTGGGCGATGCCAAGAAGATGACGGAATCGATCGTCAAGGCGATGGATTGACCGTGACGGTATGGACGCGCCCGTCGCCGACCTGCTGATCCGGGGCGCCATTCTCGGCCTGCTCGCGCTTTTCTTCGTGGTGTTTCTGCGGATTGGCCGCGGTTTCGATGCTGCGCGCCGCGCAGCGCTCTTATCCTTCGGTATCGCCTGCTACACGCTGAACGCTTCGCAAACCCTGTTGCCGGTGCTACCGCCTGAATTGCGCTATGGCGTCCTGATCCCAGTCTCGGTGATCAATCCGGTGCTGCTCTGGTGGTTTGCGGGCGCGCTGTTCAAGGACCGGTTTCCGGTCATTGGCTGGCGGCTGATCCCGCCGGCGGTCTTGCTCGTGAATTATGTCGTCTGGGAGCTGGTCATCGGGATCGAACCGTTTGCCCAGCTCCTGGTTCACACCCTGGCCTCTATCGCGGTGTTCGGACTGGTGATCTGGCTGCCGCTTCAGGACCGCGCGTCGGACTTGATCGAGCGGCGCCGGGCAATCCGGTCGGCCTTTGCCGTTATCACCGGCTTGCTTGGCGTGATCATCATTTCCTTCGAGTTTGCCGATGCAGGGACTGGCTGGCCGACCCTTGCGCTGTTTGCCACCACTTTCCTGTTCGGCGCCGCCTTCCTGTCGGTCCGGCTTGACCCGTTAGCGCCTCGCCCGGCTCTTCCTAAGCAGGAAGCGCGGCGGCGCATGGCACCCGAAGATGCGCATTTTCTCGACCGGCTGATCGCGCTCATGGATTCCGGCGTCTATCGCGAGGAAGGCCTCACGGTGGCCCGCCTCGCCGAGAAGGTGGGCGTACCCGAGCACCGGCTCAGGCGGATTATCAATCAGGGCCTCGGTTACCGGAATTTCGCGGCGTTTCTCAATGAGCGGCGGGTGGCCGACGCCAAGACCTGGCTGGCCGATCCGGAAAACGGGCTGACACCAGTTTCCAGTCTTGCCTATGATCTCGGCTACGCCTCGCTTGGACCGTTCAACCGTGCCTTCAAGGAGGTCACGGGCCAAACGCCGACAGAATACCGGCGCAGCCGGCTCGCGGCTCACCAACAGCCCTCATAGACAATGACCTGAATGCCCAGCGGATCGCGCAGATAAAGATAGCGTGCGCCCCAGGGCCGGTCCTTGAGGTCTTCCGGTTCGATGTCGTCCGGCAACGTCTTGATGAAATCGTCAAGCGGCTCGACCTTGTATTGCAGGCTGAGACCCGAGAAATCATGAACGACATCGGTGTCGTAGATTTCGAGCAGCGCTTCGTTATGACCGTCCGCAAAAGCGAGAATGACGCCCTTGTCGCCGTCATGATCCCATTCCTCGACCACGACCATGCCGAAGACATGCTGATACCAGGCCTGCACTTCGACGAGTTTCGGGGTGGATATCTTGGTTTTCTGGGAGAGCTTCATTCTACGCAATTTAGTTCCTGCCCTGAGTGCCGACGGCAATCCAATTCGCACGTTCAGTAGCTCTAGCCGTGATGGTTTCAATTAGCTCTGCTTCCTGAAGTGCAGAAAACACCGTTGGAAAATAATATTGCCCATCGAAAACGGGCATTCTGTCTTCGCTTCTAATGTATCCATCCTGTAAAGCTACGCTAGCTGCACAGTTTCGATTATCGTCCGTTACTACGATCGTTATCTGAATGAATTCATTGGGATATGAGGCAAGATGACCGTCTTCAATTCGGATCATCGACGGAATCCCAGTCCTCCTTTCAATGACTGCCGCGAGCCTGTCATCAAATGATTGATCCAAACAAACACCACTAGATATGACGTCGATTACAAACGCTTCGGGCACTCCGTCGAATTCGGCAAAAGCCCCATAAAATAGCGAACTGACCAAGAACGAAATCATAGTCACCTCCCCGCCCGAACCAACCGGCCCGGCTTCTCGCCGGTGAACGCATCGTCCATCACGACCGGCACACCGCTGACCAGCGTCGCCTTATAGCCACGTGCGCCCTGTAACAATCGCTGACCACCGGCGGGCAGGTCCTTGACCATGTGCGGCGGTTCCAGCTGCAAGCCGCCATAATCGATGATGTTGATGTCGGCCTTCAGACCCTCGCGCAGATAGCCGCGGTCGGTGAGCGACAGGAAATCCGCGATATCGCCGGTCATCATCTGCACCGCGCGCTCGACCGGTATTCTCGGTCCGCGCGTGCGGTCGCGGGTCCAGTGCGAGAGGAGGTAGGTCGGCATGGACGCGTCGCAGATCGTGCCGACATGCGCCCCGCCATCACCAAGGCCCTGAAGGGCTTGGGGGTGAGTCATCATTTTCATGACATTGGCATAATCACCCTCGGTGTAATTGTAGATCGGGAAGTAGATCAGCTCCTTGCCATCACGCTCCAGCAGCGTGTCGTAGAGCTTCTCCATCAGCGGCACGCCTTCCGCCTCCGCTTTCGCGGCCAGCGCGTTTTCCGGCGGCTGTTCGTAATCGGGCGGATCGCCGAGCTGGAACAACTTGGTCGCGACGAAGTCGATATGCTCCATCAATAGATCGGCCAGCGGCGGGATGGACGAGCCGGGACCGGAGAGCTTGTCGGTTTTCTCCGACAGGATCTGCGCCTTGAAGTCCGGCGTCTTCATGATCGCGACGCGTTCCTCGAACGGCTTGTCGGCGATTTTCTTGTAGCTGGGATAGCCCATGAAGAAGTGGAAGGTGCATTGCAGGCCAAGGAAAACGCCGATGCCGCGCGGTGCGGTCTGGACGCGCATATCGACGCCTTCGGCTTTCATCTGTTCCGCTTTCTCAAGGATCCGCACCCATTGGTCAGGCGCGAAATCGCGCTGCATCAGCGACATGGAGAAGGGACGTCCGCCGGCGGCCCTGGCGTAGGCTTCGAGCACTTTCCATTCGGCTTCGAAACGGTCGCCCTCGCGCTCGAGATCGAAATCGGACACCGCCTGAACGACGCCGTGATCCAGGCCGTCGAACGCCTGCGCAATGCCGGCCAACTCCTTGGCCGTTGCCTCCGAGGACGGGGTCCAGTCGCCATCCGCGGTCTTGTGCACGTCGGACCGGCCGGTCGAGAACCCGATCGCGCCAGCCTCCATCGCCTCGCGGACGATCCGGCGCATGGACGCGATATCGTCCGCGCTGGCTTGCTCGTCGGCGATGGCGCGATCGCCCATGACATAAACGCGCAGCGGGTCGTGACCGATATGCACGGCGACATCGATGGTGCGGTTTTGCGCATCCAGCGCGTTCATATAGTCAGGGAAGCTCTCCCAATTCCATTTCAGGCCCTCGGCGAGCGCTGTGCCGGGAATATCCTCGACGCCCTCCATCAGCTTGATGAGGCGCTCATGGTCACTTGCCTTCACCGGGGCGAAGCCGACACCGCAATTGCCCATTACGGTCGTGGTCACGCCGTGACGGGAGGACGGTTCCAGCTGGTCATCCCAGGTGGCCTGGCCGTCATAGTGCGAGTGCAGATCGATAAAGCCCGGCGTGACGAGACAGTCAGTGGCATCGATTTCCCGATCCGCCGCCTCCGGAAAGGCGCCGATTGCCACAATCACACCGTTGCGGATGCCGATATCGGCACGACGCGGCTCATGGCCGGACCCGTCATGGACGAGGCCGCCCTTGATCTTGATATCGTAGGCCATGTCACTCCCCGGTCAGTTTTCCGGGAGTGTGGCCCGAAACTGCGCCGGGGTTAAGCCGGTGAATGCCTTGAAGGCCCGTGACAGGGCGGAGTGTTCGGAATAGCCGGCTTCGAGCGCTGCATCGATGATCGGCCAGCCGGCCCGGAGGGCGTCCATGGCGCGCTGCACTCGCAGCCGGGCGCGGTACTGTTTCGGGCTCTGCGACAGCACGGACCGGAAATCGCGTTCGAGCTGTGCAACCGAACAGCGGGTTGTAGATGCCAGGGATTCGATGGCGGGCGGGTCGGCAAGGTTATCAGCGATGCAATCGGTAGCGGCCGCCAATCGCGCATAGATGCGGTCCGCCGCGGGCCGTTTGGGCAAGCGGAACGACACGCCGCGGATTACCGGTTCGCCATTCCGCCAGGTCTGGGTCCGCGCATACAGATACCAGTGCCGCAAACCGGTATGATCGTAAGTGAAATCGAACCGGTCGATCAGCGTCTGGCCTGTGGTGACGGCGCGGTCGAGCGCGTCATAGCGGTTGACGATGCCGGTATCGAAGAAATCCGTGGTGCGGCGCCCGATGACGTCGCCAACGGACGATGCGCCGAAGAATTCCGCCAGCCGTTGATTGGCGGCGATATAGCGGCGCTCCGCGTCCTTGAGAAATTGAATACAGGCATGCTGCCGGCCGAGATTGGCCGACAAAACCAGCGGTTCGCAGGCGAGCCCAGCAGTCATGTCATCCAGCATCGGGTCCTGCGCAGTGAGGTCAAGACGGCGCGTCGATGGCTGGCGTAACGTCTGCGTGAAGTCCGGAAACGGAGACGGATCACAATGCACCTTCCCAATTTGCGGATTCTCGCGGCCCTGGCCGTGGGAACCAGCCTGAGCCCGGCGGTGAGCGCCCAGTCGAACACAGCCCCACAAGTGCCGCCGTGCTCAGGCGAGGAATCTCGTCAACTCGACTTCTGGGTCGGGGACTGGCACGCCGAATGGGATAATCCCGACGGCTCGATCGGCCGCGGAGAAAACCGCGTCTCCCGCGATGAATATGGCGATTGCGTCATCTATGAGCGCTTTATCGCCTATGATTTTCCGGGGGTCGGCCGTATCCACGGCATGTCGATCTCCAACTATTTTGCGGCCACCTCGAACTGGCGGCAGACCTGGGTCGACGATCAGGGCGGGTATTTCGCGCTATCAGGCGGTCCGGTGGAGGACGAAGATCATGTCTTCGAACTGATCAATCAACGCCCGACCGACGCCTTCCCGCATCTCCGCATGATCTGGCAAGACGTCACCGGGGATGCCTTCACCTGGCGGTGGCAGGGCCGCGCCTCCATCGACGAGGACTGGGCCGACCGCTGGGTGATCCGCTATACGCGCATGGCCGAATAACGGTCCCAGAGCCGGAACGCACCGGCCAGCGCCAGGCCGGCAAAAAGGTGCCAGATCGACCAGAAGCCGGTGACGGCTGCGGCCCCGCCGAGTGTTGGGAACTGCGTCAGCAGAATAACGAGGCCGAGACCGGCATTCTGGATGCCGATCTCGAACGTCAGCGCCCGGCGGGAGGGCGCTTTGAGCACCAGCAGGCGGCCAGCGAGCGCTCCAAGCGCGAACGCCACTGCATTGTGAAGAATGGCGACCGGTGCGATCACATCGCCGCTGGCGAGGATCAGCTCCCAGTTCGAGATCAGTCCGACGGTCACCAGCAGGACGAGAATGGCGATGGCCAGGATATAGAAGACCGGCTGGATGCGGCGGGCGATGGACGGATAGAAACTCGACAGCAACATGCCGGCCGCGAGCGGCATTCCCAGCGCCATGGCGGTCTGGAGAATAAAAGACAGGGCCTCGATCTCGACTGCGTGTATCAAGGCCGCTGTCGGCGGATAAAGGCTCGCCCAACCCAGTATCGCAATCGGTGTCACGAGGAAGGCCAGCGCGCTTGAGGCTGCTGTCAGCGACACAGAATAGGCCGCGTTGCCGCGCGCCATGAGCACCATCAGATTGGACACGTTGCCGCCCGGACAGCAGGCGACGACGATCATGCCGAAGGCCACCGATGGCGGTGGCGATAATAGCAGCGCCAAGCCAACAGACATGACCGGCAGTGCGAGCAATTGCGTCGACAGTCCGCCGAAGAACATTTTCGGATGCCGCCCGAGAAAGGCGAAGTCGGCCGGTTTGAGCGTCAGGGCGACTGAAAACATCATGACCGCCAGGCCGGCGGTCAGCCCGATCCGTGAGCCTTGGCTGACGGTCACCTCAATGGCGTCGAGTGCGGCCGCATCCAAAGCGCAATCCTTCCGAGACGAGATCGGATCATCGGGCAATTGGACGGGGTTTCAACCCGCGCAGAAGCGGTTGCGCAGTGGGGCGGGTTTCCGGCTATGATGACAGCCGGTGCAGAAGGGAGCCTCGCATGACACGTGGACCGCGCAAGACGCTCTGGGTGGCCGTCATGGACGGCAGCAAGGGGCTGGTTTTCCGCAATGACGGCGACGCCGTCTATCCGGTGCTCAAGTCGGTCGATATCCGCGATCAGGATGTGCCACCCGATCGCGAGATCCAATCCGACAAGCCGGGCCGCGTGTTTGACCGCATGGGGCATCGCAGCGCGGTCGACCAGGGCGATGCCCACGAGTTCGCGGAAAAGCGGTTTGTCGAGCGGCTCATCGCGGACCTCAACGCTGCGGCGCTGGACGGCGAGTTCGATCAGTTGTTGATCTATGCCGACAGCGAATCCCTCGGCGAGATCCGCGAACACTATCATGACGCGCTCAAGTCGCGGCTGCTCGAGGAGTTTCCGCTCGATGTGGTCAACGAGCCGGTCGACAAGCTGGAAAAGCGCGTGAAGATAGCACTGCGACCAGACTAACTCCTCGACAATCCCGGGGCGGCCTGCCTAGTCTAGCACCGAGTGAACACTGTTCAGACCGGCAGCGCGGGGAGGCTCTCATGGTCAATCTCAAACCCTGGATCACGATTCTGGCGGGTCTTTGTGTGGCCGCCTGTGGCGGCCGGGACGGCCGCGACATTTCCGGCGCGGACACCGATTTCCAGACCACGCTGATCGAGCAGCTGATCGATGCCCGGCCCGGCGATGTGATCGAGATCCCGGCCGGGATCTTCGCTTTCGACCGGTCGCTGTCGCTGACTGTGAACGGGGTCACGATCCGCGGGGCGGGCATGGACGAGACCATCCTGTCCTTCGCCAATCAGACCTCCGGCGCGGAAGGCCTGCTCGTGACCGCGAGCGATTTCACGATCGAGGATCTGGCGATCGAGGATACGCGCGGCGACGCGCTGAAAATCAATGAGGGCGACAACATCATCATCCGCCGCGTGCGCACAGAATGGACGAACGGGCCGGACACGGACAATGGCGCCTATGGCATTTATCCGGTGCAAACGCGGAACACGCTGGTCGAAGGTGTCATCGCGATCGGCGCGTCGGATGCCGGTATCTATGTCGGCCAGTCCGAGAATGTCATCGTCCGCGACAGCATCGCCGAATACAATGTCGCCGGCATTGAGATCGAGAACACGATCGGCGCCGATGTCTATGGCAATATCGCGCGGCACAATACTGGCGGGATTCTGGTCTTCAACATGCCCAACCTGCCGCAGCCGGGCCATTCGACGCGCGTCTACCGCAACGATGTGCACGAGAACAATACCGGCAATTTCGGTCACCCCGGCACGCCGGTGGCGAGCGTTCCCGCAGGCTCCGGCATCGTCATCAACTCGAATGACCGGGTCGAGATTTTCGACAATGTGATCCGCGATCACCGTACCGCCAACATCATTATCTCCTCGGTCTACTCGACCGGCTATTCCGATGTCAGCGTGCAGGAGGATTTCGATCCCTATCCGGAGACGATCTGGATCGCCGGCAATGCGCTTGGCGATGGCGGCGGGAATCCCGACAATGTCGAATTGCAGGCCCTGCGGGTGATGATGTTCGGCCTGACCGGCAATATTCCTGACGTTCTTTGGGACGGTTATGTGAATCCTGAACTGGCCGGCGAGGACGCGCTGCCGGCGGGCTATCGGATCTGCCTCGACAATGGTGACGCGCAGATGCTCAATATCGACGGACCTAACGGCTATTCCGACCCGCATATCGTGGACAACACCGATTGCGAACATGAGCGGCTGCCGGAGATATCCCTGCCCTTCTGATGCGGATCCTGTTTTTCATTTTTGCGGTCCTTTTGGCGGCCTGCAGCGAAGGTCCGCCGGAGCCGGCTTTTCATGCCGAAGGACGGCCCGAATGGTTGTCCGACTGGGGGATGATGGCGGCGCGCGACGGCCGGCTGGTGCTCGCCGACCGCGTGGAACCCTATGATCTCAATTCGGCGCTGTTTACCGATCATGCCGGCAAGCTGCGCACGGTCTGGATGCCGGAAGCCGTGTCCGCCCGCTATCGCGAGGGCGCGGTCTTCGACTTCCCGGTCGGAACCGTCATCACCAAGACCTTCTATTATCCGGTGGATGGCGACGGAAATGTGTTGCGCGGCGATGCCGCGATCATTGTCTCCGACCGCCCGGAAACGCTCGACCTGTCGCGTGTGCGGCTGATCGAGACGCGGTTGCTGATCCGGCGCGAGTCGGGATGGGTCGCGCTGCCATACGTCTGGAACGAGGATGAAACCGATGCCCGGCTGATGCGGGCGGGATATTCGGAGACGCTGACGCTTGCGGAGGCCGGCGGGACGTCACGGCCGATCAATTATCTGGTGCCGAATGTGAACCAGTGCGCCGGATGCCATGCCACCAACAATACGACGCGCGACCTCTTACCGATCGGGCTGGCAGCGCGTCACATCAATCGCGATTTCGACTATGCCGAAGGCCGGGAGAACCAGATCGCGCATTTCATCGCGTCAGGCTATCTGACGGGCACGCCGGATATCGATCAGGCGCCGCGTGCGGCGGTCTGGAACGATCCCGATCAACCGCTGGCGGCGCGTGCCCGTGCCTATCTCGACATCAATTGCGCGCATTGCCACAATCCGGTGGGTCCGGCCGATACGTCCGGACTGCACCTCAATTTCGATGCCCCGGAAAATGCCAATCTCGGCCTGTGCAAACCGCCGATCGCGGCCGGGCCGGGTTCCGGCGGGCTGCGCTTCGACATTGTCCCGGGGGAGCCGGAGCAGTCGATATTCATCTACCGGATGGCGTCGACGCGCGGCGACGAGATGATGCCTGAGCTGGGCCGGTCCCTGGCCCACGAAGACGGCGTTACCTTGATCGCCGACTGGATCGCCAGCCTCGAGGGTGATTGCGGCTAATCTTTCTGCGCGAGCGCGCGGAAACAGGCGCAGCCCGCCAATTCGGTTTCACCAAGATGGGTCAAGAGGTTGTCGACGGCTTCCGACAACAGCTCGTGGCAGGTGGTATCCAGCTTGGCGGCGGCCAGCCGCAGGCGCCGGTCTTGGTACCCGGTCAGTTCGAAGCCGGCCTCATCGTCTGGCGATGGCGGCGTGTCGAGCCCGTCGCACGGCCCCGGATGCGGTTGGGGTGGGGGGGCGGTATCCGCATCCGAGGCGTCGCGGCGTGCGACCGAGAAAGGATCAAAAGCCGCATCCGGCGCAGTCCGGACACCGGCGGGTGACGGGACGGCGGCCCCCTTACGGACGAGCAGGTCCGAGCGGAGCGATGCGTAGCCAGGCGTGCTCATGGTCAGCCTTGCCCCGCGATCCGGTGGACGAAGGCCGTGCGGCGGCCGAAGACCGCGCGCGGCGGTTGCCGCCGCTCGGTCTGGCCTTGCGGCGGACCCGCGTCGGATCTCCGGCGGTCGATACCGTCCCATTCCGGCTTGCCGTCGGCGCGCGCCTGCGGCTTGGGCAAGTCCTCCTCGCGCCAGCCCGGCAGCACAAGCTCGCCGAGGCCGGGGAGGTCCGCCTCATCCTCTTCACCGAAGATATCCGGCGCGCCACCACCCGGCGTCAACGCCGCAACGGCGAGATCGGCGGCGTCGTCATGACCGTTCAGGGATGTGCCCTGGCGCACAAAGCGGGCGCGCAGATAGCGCCAGAGCTTGGAGATTTCATCGGCCGATTTCGAGCCGTCATTGATCTCGCCGACGGTGCGGCCATCGATCATCGAGGCGGCGAAATCGGTGCGGTGGTGGACGGTGACCGGTGCGACCACGCCATGCTGCGACAGCGCGACGGCGGTTTCGCCCGTGATCCGGGCGCGCGCGGTCGCGGAATTCACAACGAAGACCAGCGGCTTGGCGAAGCTCTCGACAATGTCGACGGTCGGCCCAACCGCGCGCAGATCGTGCGGGCTAGGCCGGGTCGGCACGACGACGAGGTCGGCGAAGCGGACCACGCCGGCGATCGAGTCGGTGACGGCCGGCGGGGTGTCGATGACGATCAGCTTGAAGCCGGATTTTTCGAGATGGCGGATGCCGGCCTCCAGCTCGCCGATCGAGACACGCGCATAGGCCGGCGTGGCACTGGTGCGGGCATTCCACCATTTCGCCAGCGAACCCTGCGGATCGGTATCGATCAGCGCGACCGGGCCGTCGCCACTGCGCTCGGCTTCGACGGCGATATGCCCTGAAAGGGTGGTCTTGCCGGAGCCGCCTTTCTGCGACGCAAAAACGACGACATTCGCCTTGTCCGCCATGTGCACCCTCACACCATCGACGCCGGTCTTCCGGCTGTTCGGGCAGAAGCGGACCACAGCGGCACATAAGGGCCGTTTAAACGCATAGTTCGAATTCGAACGATCGGCGGCGATGCGCGGAAAGGGTTAGCGGGCGCTGAACGGGATTGCGCGGATTTGCATGGATGGGCGCGGCAGGCCGGATTGCGAGGAGCCTGCCGCGCCCTGCCCCCCGGTCCCGCCGGTTGGCAAGCCGGTGCGGTCTAGTCGAATTCGGTGAGACGCATGGAGACCTGCAATCCGTCGGTGAGCCGGTCATAAGCCTTGAGCGTCAGGAATTCCTCGAACGTGTCGGACAGCACCAGATTGCGCAGCAATGACGCCGCCGCCCTCACCTCGTCCGGTCCGGACAGGCGATGATCCGGATCCTCCAGGATTTCCGCCTCGGCGATGTTGATCGCTTCCTCGATCCATGGCGCATCGAGCGCCACGCCGGAATCCGTTTTGGCGCCAGCGACCCGCCATTGCCAAAGCTGGGCGCGGGCGATTTCGGCGGTGGCGGCATCTTCCATCATGTTGCGGATCGGCGCCGCGCCGCGTCCCGCCAGCCAGCCGGCGATATAGCGGATGGCGACATCGGCATTTTCGCGCGCGCCGGCCTCGGTGATGGTGCCCTCGGGCGTCGCCACGAGATCGGCCGCACTGCTGCTGACATTCAGCTTGCGGTCAATCTGGTTCGGGCCGGGCATGACATCGTCGAATGCCGCCTTGGCGATCGGCACGAGGTCCGGATGGGCCACCCAGCAGCCGTCATGACCGTTCGTAGCCTCGCGCGTCTTGTCGGCTTTAACCTGATCGAAGGCGCGGGCATTGGCCGCTTCGTCGCCCTTGACCGGGATGAAGGCGGACATGCCGCCCATGGCGTGCGCTCCCCGGCGATGGCAGACGGCGATCACGCGCTTGGAATAGGCGTCCATGAAAGGGGTCGCCATGGTGACCTGTGAGCGGTCCGGCAGGACGCGGCCGGTGTGGCTGCGCAGCCGCTTGATGTAGGAGAAAATATAGTCCCAGCGGCCGCAATTGAGACCGACGCAATAATCGCGCAGCTCGTAAAGGATCTCGTCGAGCTCGAAGGTCGCCGGCAGGGTCTCGATCAGCACGGTACAGCGGATGGTGCCGCGCTCGAGCCCGAGCACTTCCTCGGCATGGGAAAAGACCAGCGCCCAGAAACGCGCCTCAAAACAGCTCTCGAGCTTGGGCAGATAGAAGTAGGGCCCGGTGCCGCGCACGTTCAGCGCATCGAAATTGTGGTAGAGGTAGAGGCCGAAATCGAACAGCGAGGCCGAGATCGGCTGGCCGTTGACGACGACATGACGCTCGTCGAGATGCAGACCGCGCGGACGCACGATCAGAGTCGCGGCGTCCGACGAGACCCGATAACGCTTGCCGCTCTTTTCATCGGTGAAATCGATCTGGCGGCGGATCGCTTCGCGCAGATTGATCTGGCCCTCGATCATGTTGGTCCAGGTCGGCGAGGACGCATCCTCGAAATCTGCCATGAAGCAGCGGGCGCCGGAATTCAGCGCATTGACGACCATTTTGCGGTCGACCGGGCCGGTGATCTCGACCCGCCGGTCGCGCAGGTCGGCCGGGGCCGGCCGTACCGTCCATTCGGAGGCGCGGATGTCGGCGGTCTCGGCCGGGAAGTCGGGCAAGGCGCCGGCGTCGTACTCAGCCTGGCGAGTTTGACGATCCTCGAGCAGCGCTTTGCGGCGGCTGTCGAAACGGCGATGCAGGCCGACGAGGAAGGACAGGGCGTGCGGGGCGAGAATGCCCCGATAGCCGGGTTCAAGCGGGCCGAGCAGGTCGACCCCGTTGGGGTTCGTTGTGTTCATGATCGGGCTCCCGGTCTGCACCTATTCCGCCGCGAACTGGGCGGCTTCCGTGGATTCGCCCATGGCTGTGGTCGAGGCCTGGCCGCCCGACAGGGTCTGGTTGACGAGATCGAAATAGCCGGTGCCCACCTCGCGCTGGTGGCGCGTGGCGGTGTAACCGTCGACCTCGGAGGCAAACTCGGCCTGCTGCAGTTCGGAATAGGCGCCCATGCCGCGGTCGCGATAGCCGAGGGCGAGATTGAACATGCCGTGATTGAGCTGGTGGAAGCCGGCCAGGGTAACAAACTGGAATTTGTAGCCCATCGCGCCGAGCTCGCGCTGGAAGGTCTCGATCGTCGCCTTGTCCAGATTGGCCTCCCAGTTGAAGGAGGGTGAGCAATTGTAGGCCATCATCTTGCCCGGGAATTGGCGCTGGATGGCTTCGGCGAAACGGCGCGCCTCGTCGAGATTCGGCTTCGAGGTTTCCCACCACAGAAGGTCGGCATATTTCGCATAGGCGAGGCCGCGCTTGATGCAGTGATCGACGCCCATCCCCTTCTTCAGGCGATAAAAACCTTCGGCCGTCCGGCCGGCGTCATAGTCGATGAATTCATGGTCGCGCTCGTCGACATCGGAATTGATCAGCGTCGCCGATTCAGCGTCGGTGCGGGCCACTGTGAGAGTCGGCACGCCGAGCACGTCAGCGGCGAGACGCGCCGCATTGAGATTGCGCTGATGCGCCTTGGTTGCGATCAGAACCTTGCCGCCGAGATGGCCGCATTTCTTTTCCGCCGCGACCTGGTCCTCGAAATGGACGCCCGCTGCGCCCGCCTCGATATAGGCGCGCATGATCTCATAGCAGTTGAGCGGACCGCCAAAGCCGGCCTCGGCATCGGCGACGATGGGCGCGAACCAGTCGCGGGTCAGGTTGCCTTCGGACACCTCGATCTGATCGGCCCGCTGCAGGGTGCGGTTGATACGCTTGGCCAGTTCGGGACCGGAGTCGGCCGGGTAGAGCGATTGGTCCGGATACATGGCGCCCGCCTCATTGGCATCGGCGGCCACCTGCCAGCCGGACAGGTAAATCGCCTTCAGTCCGGCCCGCACCATCTGCATCGCCTGCCCGCCGGTGAGCGCGCCCAGCGCATTGATATAGGGTTCGGTCTTCAAGAGGTTCCAGAGCTTGATCGCGCCGCGCTCGGCCAGCGTGTGCTCGATGCGGACCGAGCCGCGCAGCTTGAGCACATCATCCGCCGTGTAGTCGCGCTCGATGCCGCTGAAGCGATCCGGCGTGGCGCCCGGTACCAGGTCGGTGAAATTTGTCATGTTGCAATCCTTATAATTGATTGAGCCGCGTTCATGGGCCGTTGACATCGAAGCTGAACTACAAAATTGACAGCGTCTATGGTGGCTCAACGCGAAAGAGGATCAGCTGTATTCACGATTGACTTGTCATTATGTCGTTATGTAAATTTTTGACATTATGGATTTGCCGAATGAGAAAATCTTCGCCGGAGCCCGGCTGCGGCGGTTACGCCGGGAACGCGGGCTGACGCAGGCCGACACCGCCGACCTGCTGGGCTTGTCTGCGAGCTATCTCAACCTTTTGGAGCGCAATCAGCGGCCGGTTACGGCGCGGGTCCTGCTGGCCCTGGCGCAAACCTTCGACATCGATGTCCGGCATTTCGCAGACGGGTCGGACCGGCAATTGGTGACCGATCTGGAAGCCGCGGCCGCCGATCCGGCGGTCGCCGAGCTGGCGCTTGACCGTACCGAGCTGACCGAGCTGGCCGAATCCCAGCCGCGAGCGGCCGAGGCGCTGACACGGCTGCACCAAGCCTATCGCGCTGCCGCCGATTCATCGGCGGATCTTGCAGCCCAGCTGGAGGGCGGCGACCGTCCGGGCCGGCTCAACGATACGGAGGCGGTGCGGAACGCCATTGATCGCCGCCACAATCATTTCCCGGCGCTGGAGACGGCCGCCGAACGATTTGGCAGCGAGCTGAAACTGAGCCTGGACAATCGCACATCCGTCTTCGAGGAGCGGCTGAAGACAGAGCATGGTATTGTGGTCCGGACCTTTGACGATGCGGTGATGGGAGGTGCGCGCCAGCGCATGGATTTTCATACCCGCCGGCTGATGCTGTCCGACCGGCTGCCGCCGCAAGCCCGGCCGATGCAGATGGCGACCACGTTGGCGCTCCTCGAGTTCGGGGATTTGCTGGATGGGGAAGTCAGCGATGCCGGCTTGTCTACGAAGGCCGAGTCGGCGCTCTACCGGATGGGTCTGGCACGGTATTTCGCCGGGGCCTTGCTGGCGCCTTATGAGGCCTTTCTCTCCGCCGCCGAAAAGCTGCGATACGATATCGAAGCGCTTCGGGCGCGTTTCGGTCTGAGCTTTGAGGCGGCCTGTCACCGGCTGACCACGCTGCACAAGCCAGAGCGCAGCGGCATCCCGTTCTTCATGGTGCGGATCGATCCGGCCGGAAATGTGTCGAAGCGCTTTGGCGGTGGCGTTTTGCCTTTCGCCCGATCGGGCGGATCCTGCCCCAAATGGACGCTGTTCGAAGCCTTCAGAGCGCCGGAACGCTTGCATACGCAGCGCTTCGCTTTGCCGGACGGTAGTGAATATCTGTCAATTGCCAGTGCGACGTCCCGTGCGGCCGGACCGGATGAACCGCCAGTGATGCATGTTGTCGCCGTCGGTTGCGACTGGTCGCGGGCCGGGGAAACGGTCTATGGCGACGCGCTGGCGCCCACATCGCCGACGCCGGTCGGCATTACCTGCCGCCTTTGTGAGCGGGCCGCGTGTGCGCATCGCGCCTTTCCGTCCATGCAGCGGGAGATGTCGGTCAATCCGTGGCGTCAGGCCGCCGGGCCCTATGCCAGCGACGAGCTCTAGACTTCAATCGCTTTCGCCGTCGATCACGGAGCGGACGCGCTTTCCTCGTCCAGCGATCGCCAGAAGCTGAAGGGCTTCATAGCGGTTCTGGGCTTCGGTCTTGATCTGGTCGCTGGACAGCGGATCGGCATTGAGTCGGTCACAGGCACGCTTGGCCGCCGCCAGTTGCCGCGCGATCTTGATATCGGCGAATACGTCCTTGAGCAGCTGTACGACAAATCGCCAGCCCAACCCTATCAGCACCGCCATGGCGGGTGCCAGAATCAACAGGGCGGATCTGAGGCTGCTTTCGGGTAGCAGGCTGACGAGCGAAGCAATGGCCGTTCCCGACCCGGCTCCCACCGCGCCAATTTCGAGCGTGTCGGATTTAGGCGCGCTCAAGCAATTCAGAGCCGGCGGTTGCAAGCGAGCGGCGGATGTTTGCCACATCAACTGCCGTAAGGGCATTGATATCGGCGATGTGGATTCGGTCTTTAGATGCCTCGATGACGACGTCCAGCGAGCGCCCTTGCAGGATCGACGCAATGCGCATTGCGATCGCGGCCACACTCGCTGTGATGCCGCCGATCAGGCCGAATACTGGAACAAACTCCATAATTTAAAAATACAACCTTAACGATATTCCGTCAATATCTTTAGCTATTCCTGACCCTAGCAACTCGTCAATGGTCCGAGTGCGTTTGTATCGTCAAAGTACGGTCCCTGCATGGAGGCCACGAGTTCACAGCGGCGGCCCTGGGGAATCCGGCTATCGCCATTGATCGCGGCGGCGAGCGCCTCGTTTGTCAGCCGCCCGTCCAGCATCGCCGATCCGCCCGTATCGAAGCGCATCCGCGCGGGCCCTTCGCTCCAGCGCCGCCAGCTGGCGCCCGGATCGCCCTGACGGGCAAAACGTCCCCAATAGCTGCCCATCTCCCGGGCGAGCGCTTCGCGGCCTTCCGCATTGCCGTCGGTGAAGACGAACGGATCGAGCCGCGGGCCGAAAAACTCGAAATGGTTGAAGACGAACGGAATTTCCATCGAATGCATGGCGCCGAATACCTCGGTCGTATCGAGAAAAATGTTTGATCCGCCTTCGTCCCAGTCGAACCGGTAAGCCCAGACCTCGTCATGGCCCGCCGCGACCATTGTATCGGCAATCTCATCGACACCGTTGAGCGCCCAGATCCGCGCCTGGTATTCATTGATGGCGTCATAGAGTTCCCGGTCCCGGATCCGGAAAAAGAGCCCGAAATGACGCGCGACATAATCCTCGTCGAGCGCATTGTACAATTTGGTCTCGTCGCGGTTTGTGCCGAGAATCAGCGGCACGGCATTGAACGTCTCGAGATCGTTGAAAGCCGTCATCACACCGGTGTCCGGCAGCGAGGCGCCGTCGGCGATGACCGTGGGCAGATCGATGCGGCCGCCCGGACCGGCATAGGCCGCGTACACCGCTTCGACCGGGACAGCGCGAAGGTCGTCGGCCGTGGCCCGCGGACCGGCGAGGTCTTGCGCGATTACCATTGACGGGTTGGCGGCTTCACCCAGCCGGCCTTCCGCGACATCGCGCGGAACCGAGCTGGCCGAGCCTGACTGCATGATCGCGCGGTGAAAGAGTCCGCTGGCCAGGGGCGATGCCATGAGCGCGGCAATATTGGTGCCACCGGCGCTTTCGCCGAACAGGGTGACGGTTCCGGGATCGCCGCCATAGCTTGCGATATTGGCCTGCACCCAGGACAGCGCTGCCACATGATCGGTCAGCGCGAAATTGGCGATGTCGGATCCGGCCTCGCGCAGCGCCTGATGCGCAAAAAAGCCGAGCGGTCCGAGCCGGTACTGCACCACCACCACGACGGCATTCTGGTCCATGGCGAGCTGGGCACCGTTGTACTGGTCGGCCCAGCCCCAGGTATTGCCGCCGCCATGGATCCAGACCATCACCGGCAGGTCGCGCGCGTTCGGCGGGGCGTAGACGTCGAGATAGAGGCAGTCCTCCTGACCGGCGAGCTCGCCGGCGTCGGCGCCCAGCAGATCGGCGCTAAGACCGTTTGCCATCTGCGGGCAGGCCATGGGCCGCGTCACGGCTTGGCGTTCGCCGGTCCAGCCGGCCGCCGGTTCGGCCGGAGCCCAGCGCAGGGCGCCGACCGGCGGGGCCGCAAACGGGATCGCCCGCCAGACATGGGCGCCGCTATCGGCGACATAGCCGATCAAGCGGCCTTGCGGTGTGTTGATACGCGTTTCCGGTGCCGGATCCGGCACGCGTTCGCGTTGGGCGCATCCCGAAAGCGCGACAAGGACACAAAGCAAGATCAGGCGCATCAGCCCATCCCCCAACCGATCCGGGTTCAGAATTGCTGCGAAAACCGCCGCGGTCAAACGCCGGCGAGCGTTTGCCGGACCGCTTTCTGCCAGCCGGCGCGTTGAAGGTCGCGTTGGCCGGCCTGCATGGCCGGATCGAAGGCGCGATCGGCGCGCCACAGCTTGCGGCCTTCTTCAAGCGAGGCGAACAGGCCGGCCCCGAGACCGGCCAGGAAGGCCGCCCCCCAGGCCGTTGTTTCGGTATTGACCGGACGCACCACCGGCGCATCGCAAAAATCCGAGAGCCGCTGCAGGAAGCGGTTGTTGTTGGCCATGCCGCCATCGACCTTGAGCCGGGCCGCCGGAACGCCGTCACGCGCCATCGCTTCGAGCAGATCGGCGGTCTGGTGCGCGGCGGCATCGAGCGCGGCCTGGGCGATTTCGGCACGGCCGGACCCGCGCGTCAGCCCGACGATCGTGCCGCGCGCATCGGCCGCCCAGTGCGGTGCGCCAAGGCCGGCGAAGGCGGGCACGAGATAGACGCCGCTGTCGGGATCGGCCGAAGCCGCGAGCGATTCAATCTCGGCGGCCTTGGCGAACAAGCCCAGCCCGTCGCGCAGCCATTGCACTGTGGCGCCGGCCGAGAGGATCGAGCCTTCCAGCGCGAAGGTGGTCTTGCCGTTTATCCTCCATCCGATCGTGGATAACAGCCGGTTTTCCGACACCGCCATTTCGCTGCCGGTATTCATGATCAGGAAGGCGCCGGTGCCGTAGGTGGATTTCACCTCCCCCGGCTTGAAACAGGCCTGGCCGATGGCCGCCGCCTGCTGGTCCCCGGCCATCCCGGTGACCGGCAATTCCTCGCCGATCGTGTCTTTCCGGCTGGTACCGAACGGGCCAGCATTGTCGCACACCTCCGGCAGACAGGCCGGCATCACATTAAACAACCTGCAGAGTTCAGGGTCCCATCCCCCTTTCTGCAGGTCGAACAGCGATGTGCGGCTGGCATTGCTGGCATCGGTTTTGTGCGCCGCGCCGCCGGTCAAACGCCATAACAGGAAAGAATCGACCGTGCCGAACGCCAGTTCGCCGCGTTCCGCGCGCTCTCGGGCACCGGGGATAGCGTCGAGGATAAAGGCGAATTTGGTGGCGGAGAAATACGGGTCCAGCACCAGGCCGGTTCTCTCCCGGACCAGCGCCTCATGACCGGCCTGCGCGAGTTCGCGGCAGGCCCTGGCGGTCCGCCGGTCCTGCCAGACAATGGCATTGTGGACCGGCTCGCCGGTGGCCCTGTCCCAGATGATCGCGGTTTCGCGCTGGTTGGTGATGCCGATGCAAGCCGGCTTCCAGCCTTTGGCCCGCGCCTCCTTCAGCGCCTTGCGGGCGGTCGCGATCGCCGTCGCCCAGATTACCTCCGGATCGTGTTCCACCCAGCCCGGCCTGGGATAGATCTGCGCAAACTCCTGTTGCGCCAGCGCAATCACCTCGCCGGATTTCGAGAACACGATGGCCCGCGAAGACGTGGTACCCTGATCGATCGCAAGGATCGCCGTTTTGTCGCGGAACATGCCGCCTCCCCCTTGATCCGGCTGCGGACTATAACGTGGCTGGCGGACACGAACAGGGCGCGCTAGCCTCGGTGGGCAAGGGAGATCGGCTTGGCATTCGACGAAGGCATTATCGAGAGCCCGACGGGCGCCCAACTGACCGTCTACTGGCGGGCGCCGGAGGGCGATCCCAAAGGCATTGTGCACATCAATCACGGGCTGGCCGAGCATGCCGCGCGATACGAAGCGTTCGCGGGTTTTCTGTCGATAAGGGGGTGGGCAAGTGTCGCGCACGACCATCGCGGTCACGGCCGAACCATCGCGCCGGACGGGGCGCCGCGGCTTTTCGCCTACAAGCAGGGCTGGGACAAGGTGATCGCCGATGTCGGTGCGGTGAACGCCTCGATCCGCAAGAATTATCCTGGCCAGCCCATTGTCGTCTTCGGCCACTCCATGGGCGGCACAATTGCCTTGAACTACGCCATGCACCAGCCCGACAGCATTGCCGGGTGCGCCATCTGGAATGCCAATATCGACAAGGGCGTTGCCGGCCTTCTGGGGTTTGTCGCCGGGCTGGGCTTGATGGTGTCAAAACCGGAGAGGCCCGCGACGCTGATCGACCAGTTATCCTTCAAAGCCTGGGACCGGAAGTTCCGTGACGAACGGCCGGCGTTCGGCTGGTTGTCCCGCGACCTGGCAGAGGTCGACAAATATGTCGCCGACCCATTGTGCGGGTGGACTGCCAGCTGGTCTCTCTGGCGCGACTTTGCCCATGGACTCAAGTACGCCGCCGATAACCGGCATCTCAAACAAGTCCCGAAATCCTTGCCCTTCCATCTTGTCGGCGGCAGCGACGATCCGGCGACAGACGGAGGCGAGGCCGTAAAGAAGCTCGGCGCGCGGCTGCGCCGCGAAGGCTATGGCGCCGAAGAACTAATCCTCGACGGCTTCCGCCATGAGACACTCAATGAAAAAGACCGCGAGAAGGCGATGGAGGCCTTTGCGAACTGGTTGGCGAAAATTGCCTAGGGCTGACAGTCAGGTCTAGGCCGGTCAGTGAACGAATCTGCCAGCGGCCCCAAGCCGACCTCGGCGCGCCGCTCGTCCACGGTTTCCGGGTCCATCAGGTCGTGAGGCCCGAATTCACCGTCGCGGCAGCCCCATTGTGTGCCGTAGATTTGCTGCTCGCCTCTTCGGCGCATTATCCGGTCCGTCAGCGTTGCGAGATGGTTCGGCCTCGCCTCGCCGCGGGCAACGGCGTCCTGAATGAAGGGAAGCATGGCTTCTTGGGTATCGAGATTGGAATGTTGGAGGATTAGCCAAGCGTACAGGGTGAAGGTTTCGCCCATTTCGCTTTCGTTCGGCCAGCCGTTCGACGCGACGTATTCCTCCAAATAGGCGGTATTCGACCGATCCGACTGGCAAAATCTGAATGACACGGACATGTCGACGAAAGTCCGCAATTCAGCGTGTTCTTCAATGTAGGTCCGCATCTCCCGAAAGCGGATCTCGCGCCAGAACTGATCTGCGACACCGCGCTGGATCATTTCTATCCGGGGGTCAGCGGGGTCCAGATCGCCGACAGCTTCGGTCTGTTCCTGATAGAGGCGGGAATCTGCCTCTCCGATCCAGGCCTGGCCTTGCGCAAGACGATCTTCGAACGATCTGTCTGACTCGGCCCTCAACAATCCGATCGGCGCCGAGGCTCCGATCGCGATGCAAGGTATGACGGACCCGGGCCGGGCACCGGATCGCCCGGTTCGTATCCAAGCGCGCGCAATGGACGCCTGACCTCGGCCATCATCGCCCGAAAACTGGCCTGCGTTGCTTCCTCGTCGTGAATTGCCGCAGCGGCCACGCCGGACCAGTCCGCCATTACGGGGTCGATCTCGCCAGCCGCTATGGCGTCGAAAAAAGCATCGACGTCAAAGTCAGTGTCCACAGCGCTTATGGCGGCTATCGCCAATACAATCCAAACGTTCATTCAGATTGCATAACTGAAACTACTCCCAGAAGTAAGCCCCGCGGACGCGATCGCCGGTGACCGTCTCATTCAGCGTTTCCGCTTCATAGAGGCGGCCGTTCAGCATGATCATGTCGATCTGATCCGAGTTGCGGATGTCGGCAAGAATGTCGCCTTCCAGGATCACCAGATCGGCGAGTTTGCCGACTTCGATCGAGCCGAGATCCTGATCGAAGCCGAGGTGGATCGCCGGATCGATCGTGGTGGCACGCAGCGCTTCCAGAGTCGTGCCGCCGCCGCGGCCCAGCGACCACATTTCCCAGTGGGCGCCGAGACCTTCCTGCTGGCCGTGTGCACCGATCGCCATCAGCACGCCACGGCGCGCCAGCATCAACGCCACAAGCGCGGCATCGTCGTCGACATAATCGTGTTCCGGCGCCCAGGGCCGACGGATGGATCCGCGCAAGTAAGCCGGCGGAGCATGGCGCGAGAGAATCGGATGCTCCCAGACATTCATGCGCGAACGCCAGTAGGGATCGCCGGCCAGGCCGCCATAGGTCACAACCAGCGTCGGATTGTTCGCGACTTCGGTCTGCGAGAACATCTGAAGCACGTCCTCATAGATCATCTCGACCGGCAGGTTGTGCTCCATCGATGTGTTGCCGTCGGCGACCATCGACATGTCCATGTGGTAGTTGGATCCGCCCTCCGCCGCGACGATCACATCGGCTTCGATGGACGCGGCGACGACTTGCTGACGCTGTTCACGGCGCGGCTGATTGTAGTTCTTGATGCCGTGCGCCCCCTGCGAAGCGAGCCGGAAAATATGCTCCCTGGCATCGCTCTCATCCTCGATGCGGGCGAAGAAGCCCGGAGCCCGGGCGCCATAAACCACTTCGCCGGTCGAATAGGTGCGCGGCTGCAATTGCAGGCCGGCGCGCTGGTATTCGGCGGCCGGGAAAATGGTGCTCGCCTGGCTCGACGGATCGAAGATCGTTGTCACGCCCAGCGCCAGGTGGGCCATTGTCGACCAGTTTTCCTCCGGAATGATTTCGTCAGTGCCTTGCGGGCCGTGCGCGTGAGCATCGATCAGGCCGGGAATGATCGTGCGGCCGGACGCATCGACGATCTCGGCGCCTGCTGGCACTTCGATGTCGTCGGTAGCCCCCACGGCGACGATGCGGTTGCGCTCGACAATGATCGTCCCGTTCTCGATGATGCCGCCTTGGTCATCCGACATGGTGACAATGCGGGCGCCGGTCAGCGCGACCGTGGTCGCCGGAATGTCGGTTTCAACCGTGATGGCCAGGGAGCGGCCGGATTCCGGCGGTTCGAAGCTTTCCGGCTCTTCGTCTTCACCAGCCGGCCCATCCGGCATCATGTCGTCGATACGCGCCGAATAGAGCACCGGGCCCATTGTCCAGTGCAGGCTGTCGCTGCCGCCGGACCAGGACGGGTAGGTGCCGCCATTGAGCGAGGCTTCCACGACCGGCAAGGCCGACGCGCCCATGCCGGCGGACACCTCCTGGGGACCCGGCGGCATCGGCATGGCGTAGACATCGTAATTCTCGCGGAAGGAAAGGTAATTGCCATCGGGCGATACGAGATAGTTCGAGACCATGTCGGATTGCGCATGTACCCGCCGCGCTTCGCCATTCATGTCGACGCTGATCAAGCGCCGCTGCTGGCTCTCGAAAACCGTCAGGAAGAGGCGGTCATTGCGCGCGCCAAAGTGCGGTTCGGAGCCCGAGTCCGATACCCGGCGCATCTCTCCGCCAGCCGACGGAACGGCAAAAATGCCCGTCGTTTCCGACCATTCCCGCGCGGTCAGGAAGCCGCCGCCATCTTTTTCGAACACGATGGTGCGGCCATCCGGTGAAAAGACCGGACGGCGGTAATGACCCGGCTCGCCGGTCACGACACGCTCGCCGCGGCCATTCGCATTGACGACCCGGACTGCGCCGAGCTCATCGTCATCCCAGGTGGCGAACACGATCGACCGGCCGTCGCGCGACCAGGACGGGAAGAACTCACGATAGCTGCCGTCATTGCGCGTGAGCGGCCGCGGGTCGCCGCCGGACATGCCGGCGATGTAGAGGCGGCCGAGCGTCTCGAAGACGACCTGCGATCCGTCCGGCGACACGCTGGCAAAACGCGGCATGCGCGTCTCGAATGTCGCCGGCGCGACTTCGACCTGCGGCCGCGGAGGATCGATGACTTCGCGGTTGTCATCGACCTGGAACGGAATCTGTGTGACCTGACCGGACGCGACATCTACGCGATTGATCTGGCCGCTGGCCCAGAACACGATCGAGCCGCCATCCGGCGTCCAATCCATGTTCGGATACATGCCGTAAACGCCCCAGGTTTCCTGGTTGTCGCGATCGAGATCGTCAAAGATCATGCGCTCTTCGCCGGAGCGCAGATCCTTGATCCAAAGCTGCGATTGCAGGCGGTCGCGGCGCACGAAGGCCATGGTGTTGCCGTCGGGCGAGATCGCCGGACGGACGGACCCGCCGGCGCCGGACACAGCGGTGGTCGTTTCACCTGTCTCGAGGTCATAGCGGCGGATGTTGAACAGGTCGGTGTTCGAATCCTGGGCGTAGATGAAGGTGTTCCCGGACGTGATGTTCTGCGTGAAGTAAACGTAACGGCCATCCGGCGAGAAAATCGGTTCGCCCAGCTCTTTCTGGAATGACTCGTTCGGACGCTCGACGAGCTGAACGCCGCTGCCGCCGGAGAGGTGGTACATCCAGATTTCGCCGGTTCCGGCCGAGCGCGACGTGGTGAAGTGTTTGCGCGCCGCGATGTATTCCCCCGAGGGGTGCCAGGTCGGATTGTTCAGGAGCCGGAAGCTCTCATTTGTGACCTGGCGGCGGTTAGCGCCATCGGTGTCCATGATCCAGATATTGTCGCCGCCGGCGCGGTCCGAAGTGAAGGCGATCATCTCGCCGTCGGGCGAGAAGCGCGGCTGGATTTCCCAAGGCAGGCCCGAAGAAATATTCGTCGCCTGACCACCCGAGATCGGAATTGTGTAAATGTCGCCGAGCAGATCGAACGCGATCGTCTGGCCGTCCGGGCTGACGTCGAGGCTCATCCAAGTGCCTTCCTCGACTCTGATCGGGATGAAGCGGGTCGGCAGGGGCGGCGCGGCAACGTCCCAAGGGCCGTCATCTTCCGCGGTTTCGTCTGGCGAAGGCTCGGCATCCTGAGCGTAAGCGAGCGAAAAGGCGAGCGCGCTAGCCGTCAGCGCGGCGAGTGTACGATACATGATGTCTCCCCGGATCATCCACGTGATATGTGGCGGGGACACTAGTGCGGGCCCAGATGACCGGCAAGTTACCGGACTGTCAGTTCGATCACGCCGCAGAGAGCGTCGCCGGCGGGTTCCGGTCCGCCGGCAATGTCCGTTATTCTTGCAACATCAAGGCGGCCGTTTCCTCGGATTCGTTGTCCTGAACGCCTCTGCCGTCCGATTCCGTGTTGTGCAGCGCCTCGAAGTCGGGCCGCAACAGATTATCGTCGGAATCGCGGTCGATCAGCTTGTTGTAGGGATCGATCCCTACCCAGGCAGGGCGGACATCGGTGAGGAAGGTAAAGCTCATCTCGTTTTCATTGATCCGGGTCGGCTCGAAATGGAGGATGTGATCGGTGCCTTCGAGCGCGCCATCCAGCCCGCGCGAGAACGCGCCGATATCGATGACGTAGTCGATCGGCTCCTCGGTTTCATTGCCCGCCCCGTCGGCCTCGAACAGGCGCGCTTCGATCGACATGGTGGTCTCATAGCGGCCATCTTCCAGCTCGCGAACTTCGGCTTCCGTCACCGACAGGTCGAACAGGACAATTCGCTCGAAGAAGTCATGGATGAGCCGTTCGTGCTCCGGACCGGCCTCCTCGCGCAGAATGCGGAGGAAATCGAGCGTCGTCGGATAGGGGTCGCTCTGATACTGAAACGCGTCGACGAGCCGCGCGAGCGCCCGGTTGACGACGTCCTCGCCGACATAGTCCTGCAAGGCGTACATGACGACGGCACCCTTGCGGTAATGAATGTAGGGCTGGTTTTCGACGCGGTAGAGCGGCATCTCTTCGCGTACCTCATTGCCGCGCTGCGACAGGTAATTGTCGAGCTCGTACTTGAGAAAACGGCGCATGTGATCCTCGCCGTATTCCTGCTGCATCACCATCATCGCCGAGTACTGGGCGAAGGTTTCGACGAGCACGGTTCCGCCCTGCACATTCGGTCCCATGATCTGGTGGGCCCACCATTGGTGAGCGGCCTCGTGCGCGGTGATGTAGTAGACATAATCGATATTATCGGGATCCCGCAGGTCGGCGATGAAGCCAACATTCTCCGAATAGGCGATGGTGTTTGGGAAGGACTGCGCGAAACCGCCGTACGGGAATTCCAGCGTGCGGTACTGGCGGTACTGGTAGGGGCTGATGTGTTCGGACATGTAAGCAAGCGTATCCTGCGCCGCCTCCATCATGCGCGCGATATTCCAGTCATGATCGGCGTGATAGAAAATCTGATAGTTGATGCCGTCGCGTTCTTCTTCCGCCAGCGCATAGTCTGCTGACATCCAGTTGAAGAAGTTGAGGCTTTGGTCCTCCATCACATACTCGAAATAGTGACGGCCGTCCTCGACCCAGTCGCGTTGAAGATAGCCTGGCGCGACGACCGTCTGGCCCTCATCGGTTGAAACCAGGGTCCGGAACAAGACGTAATCGCTATCCTGCCGGATATAATTCTCGTCCCAGCGGCTTTCGTCTTCCAGCGGATAGGCGCGGTCGATCGGCGGCAAATCGAGACGGCGGCGCGAGGCCGGGTCCTGGATCAGCGCCGACCGGCTGAAGCCGATGGCCGGTGCGAACTCGCCATTATTGAAGAAGGTGCCATTGTAGCGGACCGACGAATTGTTGCCGTTGTTGCGGAAACCGGGATTGGTCAGCTCGACCGCAAAACTTAACGTCCGGCGCTCGCCCGGCTGCATGGGCGGGTCCAGCTCATAGGCGTGGAGATTGGCGTATTCGTTGCGTTCTTCACCGCCGACACCGTCCAGATCGGAGCTGAGTAGGTCTGCCGAGCCATAGGTCACCCAGACGACGGGGATGGGCTCATCGGTCCGGTTGACGATGATATTGGTGCCGGTCGCCGCCATCCGCCGTTCGCGCGGATAGATGTCGATCATGTATTCCACGTCGGTAATGGTCGGCTGAGGCAGGTTTTCGAGCTGATCACGCCATTCGCGTTCGAAGGCCGCCGAGCGCCGCTCCAGCTCGCGTCCCGACGCGAATTCGTTGAGGACGGTGGTGTTGTAGAAAATCCAGCCGCCCGCCCCCGCCGCGACAAGGATCGACAGCGCGGCAAGGCCTGCGGTCGGCCCGTTGAACGCCCGCGGCAAGCCGATAAGTCGCGAGGTCAGCGGCGCCAGCGCGCCGCGACTGAACATCACTGCCGCGACCACGAACAGCAGAACCGCGATGGCGCCCCAATAGAGATGGAACCAGAGCTGTATGCCCAGGAAATGGCCATAGTCATTCATGTCGGAATACGGATTCAGCGACACGAAGGGGAAGAGGTAGAGATTGTGCGACAGGCCGACATTCGGCAACACGAAGGCGGTGACAATGAACAGGGCGCCAACGGCAAAGATCCCGATCCATTTATTGTTGCTCACCACCTGGAAGAACATCGCAATCATCGACAGGAATGTCAGCGGTATCACCAGATCGACCAGCGAGCGGATCAGGTACTGGTCCAGCTCAAGCTGGGTATAACCGCGGATCAGCTGCGAGCCGATGGCAATCAGCGCGGCCACCAGCAGAAGCCCCAGAATCACGACGAACATGGCGATCAGCTTGGCGGTCATGAAAACCCAACTGGGCGTCGGCGATGCGTCAACGATCTCCGAAAAGCGGATGGTCCGCTCCCGCCAGATGAGCTCGGATGCGTAATAGATCACGATGATGATGGGGATCAGGACAAAACCGCCGATCATGCTGTTCACAACGATGCGGGTCAGCGGATAGCTCGGCGTGCCGTAAACCGGTGCCATCAACACCATATTGATGCCGACCAGCAGGACGCCCAGCGCCAGCAGGATCCAGAAGCCGATATTGAAGACGACGCCTTTCACCTCGAAAGCGATCCGCGCCAGAAACTGCTTTCTCGCTGCGCGCTCCGGCGTCGGGCTCGATTTCGGCAATTCGATCTCGGCCGGCACGAACGGGGCTTCGGCCCGGCGGGCGTTCTTGTTGCCGAAACGGGCATTGCCGCGGCGGAACGAGAAAATCATCAGGTTGAGGACAAATAGCGCCAGCCCAACGCCCATCCAGATCAGGCGATTCTGGAGGAATACGCCTTCCATCGGCACCAGCCGGGTGTTCTGGTCGGCCGCCGTCCAGTAGCGCGTGATATCGAAAAGAGCATTGCCGCCGAAAGGATCGGCGAGCGCGGCGGCCGTGCGCCATTCCGGCTGTGAATCGAGGAAGCCGGCGATGATGTTGAACACGAACAAGGCTAGCAGTCCGACCCAGGTGATCACCAGCGACCGGCTTAAATTGGCGACCGTGAACAGGATCATTCCGATAATGAACATGTTGGCGACGCCGAGCACGAGATAGGGATAGAGGTAGTATTCGAGGCGGAACGGACCGATCGATTCCGGATCCACCCACGGCATGAGCGAACCGATGGCATTGCCGAGTGGCAGGCTCAGCATCACCAAGGCGGTGACGGCGAAGCCGCCGATAAAACGGCCGAGCAGATAGTCGCGCTCACGGACCGGTGTTGAGTAGAAAAGCTCATAGGTGTTGTAGCTGCGATCGCGCAGGATGCCGCTCGCCAGGAAGACGATCGGGATCACCATGCCGAACAGCGAAAAGATCAGGATATTGAGCGAGATCGCATAGGGCGAATTGGCGTTGACGACGGCGCTGTCGCCAATCTGGATCTGATCGGATGCCGCGGCGCCGAACACGAACAGGAAGAAGATCGCGAAGATCCAGTAGAAAGCCTGTGAAAAGATATGATAGCGGAACTCGAAGCTGGCGATCTTGCCGAGCATGACGTGTCTCCTCTTGCCCAGGGCTTAAGCCGCAGCGTTCTGCGTCTGACTGGCGGTGATGGTCGAGAAGTAGACGTCCTCCAGATCCGGTGCCACAGGCTCGAATCCGTCGCCCGGCGAAGCATCGGCTTCAACGTGGATCAGGACCTCGCCCTGGGTCAGGCGCATCGAGATGACGTTGTATTGCGCGCGATGCGCCGGCAGGTCCGCCTTGGCAATGCGCTTCATCCAGACCTTGCCCTCGAGCCGTGAGATCAGCTCGGACGGTGCTCCTTCGGCAACGATCCGGCCCTGGTTGAGGATCGCCATTTGCGGGCAGAGATCGGCGACGTCCTCGACAATATGGGTTGAGAGGATCACCACCACATTCTCGCCGATCTCCGACAACAGGTTGTGGAAGCGATTGCGCTCTTCCGGGTCGAGCCCGGCCGTGGGTTCATCGACGATGATGAGCTGGGGGTCGCCGATCAGCGCCTGCGCGATGCCGAAGCGCTGTCGCATGCCGCCGGAGTAAGAGGCGACCGACTTCTTCGCGACTTTCGTCAGGTTGGTCTGTTCGAGCAGACCTTCGACAACCCGCTTACGCTCCTTGTTGTCGGACAGGCCTTTCAAGATGGCGAGATGGTCCAGCATGGCGCGCGCCGACATGCGGGGATAAACGCCAAAATCCTGCGGCAGATAGCCGAGCTGAGCGCGCAATTTTGCGGGTTCCCTGAGGACATCGATTCCGTCGAAATCGATGGATCCCTTGTCGGCATTCTGAAGCGTCGCAATGGTCCGCATAAGGGTCGACTTGCCCGCGCCGTTGGGGCCCAGAAGACCGTACATGCCCTTGGGGATCGACAGCGAGACATTGTCGAGCGCGCGCACGCCATTGCCATAGGTTTTCGAAAGCGACTTGATTTCCAGCATCTTTTATCCCGCCGCGCAGCGCGCAGCGTCCCTCCTGCCTGTGCGAACCGACCATAGGGGACGATCCGTGTCCGCGGCCAGTGAACAAAACGCCACTTTCGGGGAAAAGGGGGATGGTCCTGACCTTGGTCCCCTGCCTAGTGAAAATCGCGGCTCCTGGGAATCACACGGACATTTCGGGGATGACGCGGGGCGGGCACGCGATGGTCGTCGATCGGACGGCGCACCTCGTCGGCATGGGCCAACGCATTGTCCATGGCGCGGCGGGCATCTTCCGAAAGTAGGGTGAGATCGGCGGTGCGGTCGATCAGCTCATCGGCGACGAGGTGAACGACGCCTTCGGCGGACTGTACCCGTCCTTTCACGAGAAGCACGCGGGCGCCCATGACGACCGGCCGGTAACGTTCCATGACGCGCGGCCAGACGACGAGGTTGGCGATGCCGGTCTCGTCCTCAATGGTGATGAAGCACACCCCCTTGGCCGAGCCGGGCCGCTGTCGCACCAGCACAACGCCCGCCAGAATAGCCCGAGCGCCATTGCACAGATTGTTGATCTCATTGGTGGTTTTTATCTTCATCTCGCCATAGGCGCGGCGCAGGAAGCGCATCGGGTGGTCTTTCAGCGACAGGCGGATGGTCTGGTAATCCTGCAGCACGTGCTCCGAGCGCGGCATGTCCGGCAGCGTCACCGGCGCATCGGCGCCCTGCTCTTTCGCATCGGCGGCCGCAAACAGCGGTAAAGCGAGGTCCTTGGCTTCGCCGCGTACCGCCCACAGTGCCTGGCGGCGATCCAGCCCGATCGAACGGAAAGCGTCGGCTGCCGCCAGGGCTTCGAGTGGCTGACGGCGCAGGCCGGCCCGCCGGCGCAGAGCGGCCGGATCCTCGTAACCGGCCCCGCGGGCCTGCATCAGGCGCTCGGCATCCTCCTGCTTCAGGCTGTCGACCAGCCGCATGCCGAGCCGCAGCGCGCACGGCCAGGGCCCGTCCTCCGCCGGTTCCAGCGTGCAGTCCCAGTCGGAATGATTAACGTCAACACCGCGCACCTCGACCTCATGCTCGCGGGCATCGCGAACCAGTTGGGCGGGGGCATAGAATCCCATGGGTTGGGAATTGAGGATCGCCGCCGCGAAGGCATCCGGGCGGTGGCACTTCATCCAGGAGGAGACATAGACGAGGAGCGCAAAGCTGGCGGCATGGCTTTCCGGGAAGCCGTATTCGCCAAAGCCTTTGACCTGGTCGAAACAGCGCTTGGCGAAGTCTTCTTCATAGCCGCGGCTGACCATGCCGTTCACCATTTTTTCCTCATAGTGCTGGATGGTGCCGACCTTGCGGAAGGTTGCCATGGCGCGGCGCAGCCCGTTCGCCTCGTCGGGCGTGAACTTGGCGGCGTCGATGGCGATCTGCATGGCCTGTTCCTGAAACAGCGGCACACCCTTGGTGCGTGAAAGTATCTTTTCCAGCTCGTCCGGCGGGCCATGGTCCGGGGCCGGAGAGGGATAGGAGACCGGTTCCAGCCCTTTCCGGCGGCGTAGGTAAGGATGCACCATATCGCCCTGGATCGGGCCCGGGCGGACGATCGCCACCTCGATCACCAGATCGTAGAATTGCCGCGGCTTGAGGCGCGGCAGCATGTTCATCTGGGCGCGGCTCTCGACCTGGAAGACGCCGACGGAATCAGCCGCGCACAACATGTCATAGGTTGCCTTGTCCTCGCTCGGCACGCTGGCGAGGTCGTAGCGCGATCCGCCATGCAAAGCGATCAAGTCGAACCCCTTGCGCAGGCAGGTCAGCATGCCGAGCGCGAGCACGTCGACCTTCATGATGCCGAGCGCGTCGATATCGTCCTTGTCCCATTCGATGAAGGTGCGGTCGTCCATCGCCGCATTGCCGATCGGCACGGTCTCGATCAGCGGTCCTTGGGTCAGCACGAAGCCGCCGACATGCTGGGAGAGATGGCGCGGAAAACCGATCAGCTCGGTGGTCAGCTTGATGGCGCGGCGGATCATCGGATTGGCCGGATCAAGCCCGGCTTCCTCGATCCGCTTGTCGGACACCTCGCGGCCCCAGCTGCCCCAGACCGTGCCGGCCATCGCCGCGCCGATATCTTCGGACAGGCCGAGCGCCTTGGTCACTTCGCGCACCGCCGAGCGCGGACGGTAGGAGATCACCGTGGCGGTCAGGGCGGCGCGGTGGCGGCCATAGCGCCGGTAGACATACTGGATCACCTCCTCGCGCCGCTCATGCTCGAAATCGACGTCAATGTCGGGCGGCTCGCGCCGCTCCTTGGACATGAAGCGCTCGAACAGAAGGCTCGACTTGTCGGGATCGACACTGGTGATGCCGAGACAGAAACAGACCGAAGAATTGGCCGCCGACCCCCGGCCCTGGCAGAGAATGTCCTGCGTGCGGGCCCAAGCGACAATGTCATGCACGGTGAGGAAGTATTGCGGGTAGCCGAGCTCGGCGATGAGGGCGAGCTCCTTCTCGATTGCTGCTCTCACCCGCGCCGGCACGCCATTGGAATAGCGTTCCTTGGCGCCCTGCCAGGTCAGGTCAGCAAGGTGTTGTTGCGGCGTCTTGCCGGGCGGCACCGGCTCGTCGGGATAGTGATAGGCCAGCTCGTCGAGCGAGAAGTCGCAGCGCGCCGCGATCTCCAGCGTGCGGCGCAGCGCCGCTTCCTGACCGGCGAACAGGCGCGCCATCTCCTCGGGCGGCTTGATGAAACGCTCGGCATTGGCCTCAAGCCGGAAGCCGGCGGTATCGATGGTGACACCCTCGCGGATACAGGTCAGCACATCCTGCAGCGGGCGGCGGTGCGGGATGTGGTAGAGCACGTCATTGGTCGCCACGATGGGCGCACCTGTCCGCTCGCCGAGCGCTGCCAGGCAGGCGATCGTTTCGCGATTGCGGCCCCGGTGGCGGAAGGTGGCGGCGAGATAGCAACGGCCGGGCCAGAGAGCGGCCAGTTCCGTCAGCCGGATCTCGAAGGCGTCATCGGGCTCGACTGGCGGGAGGACGATGAAGATTTGCCCGTCGGCGCGCGCTTTCACATCCTCCAGCGTGATGTGGCATTCGCCCTTGGGCACGTCGCCCATCTTGCCCTTGGAGAGGAGGGTGGAGAGCTGGCCGTAGGCGGCGCGATCGGTGGGATAGCAAAGCAGGCTTAGCCCGCAGGTCAGGTCGAGCCGGCAGCCAACCAGGAGTTTGAGCCCGTGTTCCCGGGCCGCGAGATGGGTGCGGACCACACCAGCCAGCGTGTTGCGGTCGCAAACACCGATCGCCTTGAGACCGCAAACGCGCGCCTGAAGCACCAATTCCTCCGCGTGGGACGCGCCACGCAGGAAGGAAAAATTGGTCGTGACCTGGAGCTCGGCATAACCGGTCATGCGAACAGCGCCTGCACGAACCAGCGCGGTGTGCCGCCGCGCCCGTCCTGATAGAGGCCTTCGCGAAACACCCAGTAACGCCGGCCCTCCTCGTCCTCGATGCGATAATAATCGCGTGCGCGCGCCTCGGCATTGAAGGTGCGCCACCATTCCGGCGCGATGCGTTCCGGCCCGTCGGCGCGCTTCACCCGGCGCGGCACACGCCGCCAGATGAAGCGCACGGGCGGACCGTCGGGGACTTCGGCGAGTACATCCACAGCTTCAGGCCGGTCGAACATGCGTACCGGCCGGGCGCCGCGCGGGGCGGCAAGGGCCGCTTTCCAATCCGCCATCTGTCCTTCGAAGGCCCGCATCGTTTCGCCGCGCTGCGGATCGTGGCTGTTGACGGGTTCGGCCAATTGCACCGCGCCCTCGCCCAACCGTGCCGTCAGCCGGTCGGCCAGGGCCGCCAGGGCGGTGGCATCGACCGGACCCGGCGCCAGCTCGGCCGATAAATGCCGGGCCTCAGTCTCGAGATTGTCGGGACGCGCCGCGGTGAAGGCCAACAGGTCGATGCCGAAGCCGGGATCGATCTTCTCCAACCGGTCGCGGAACAGGCGCTGGAGATGCGCCGGGTCGCGCACCGGGCGGGCCGTCGACAACGCAACGAAGCTCGCCGTGCCATTGGAGCGGAAAGCGGTCAGCGTGAAGTCGCGGGCGCCTTTCCCATCTCTTTCCAATTGTTGGCAGAGCCGTTCCGACAAGGTGACGAGACCGGCTGAAATGCCCTCGCCACAGATCAGCGGATCGACATAACTCTGCCGCGCCGCATAGTCCGGCGGCGGGCGCAACGGGGTGAGCGGTTCCGACATCAGGCCGAGTGCCTGGTCGAGACGCAGGCGCACCGCTTCCACCGCCTCGCGGGAGGCAAAGCGGCGGGTCAGCGCTGTGCGGTCAATCTCGTAGAGCTGGCCGATCCGGGTCAGGCCGAAGCGGCGCAGAAGGCGTTCGGCCTCCTCCGACAGGCGCAGCCCCTGCACCGGGAGGTCCTTCAGGATTTCGCGGATGTCCTGGTCGGTGCGGCAAACATTGACCCGCCCATTGCCATATCGCGCCAGCGCCCAGGCGGCCCCGGCCGTCGGTGCGGCGCCAATGCGGCAAGACAGGCCGTCACCGGAAAAGCGTTCGCCGATCTCATTGAGCAACGCACCTTCGCCGCCGAAAAAGCGGGCGCAGCCGGTGATGTCGAGCCGCAAGGCGTCGATCCCGTCGACCGCTGACAAGGGCGTCCAGCGAGTCGCCCACAGGCCGAGCGCCTCGAGCGCGGCGGCATCGGCGGCGCGATCGACCGGCTCGACCTGCAGGTGCGGCGCGCGGCTTTTGGCATCGGCAAAGCGCAGGCCGGGGCCGATGCCGAGACGGTTGGCGGCATTGTTGGCCGCCGCGACGCGCAAGCCGGTCACGCCCTGCTCTGTCAGAATGAAAGGCGTCTCATCCGGCTTTTCGGAAGGGCAGGACGCGCCCCGCTTGCGGCGGGCGCGCCGCAGCCGGTCGATCGGCCAGTCCGGGAACCAGACGCTGGCATAGCGTCGCATCGTCAAACTCCAGATCAAAATGGCGGCCGGCCTGTCCCGGTGCCTGCCGCGAGCGTTCCAGCAACGCCCGCCAGCGCGGACGGCCCGGCGCACGGGCGTCGAACAGGTTCGGCGCCGAAGGCATGGGTGAGATCCGCCAGCGGGCATGCGCCGCGGTCGCGCCTTCGCGCGTGTAGGGCAGGAGCAGGACGGACGGGGTCGCCGTATGCTCGCTGGCCAGAACCAGGCGGCGGCTGGCGGTGAAATCGAGATCGCGCAGCTCGGTGATGACCACCGAGACCGCGCCGGAGCGCAGCCCCTCTTCCGTTGCCATGAGCGCCTCGAGCACGGAGCCTGTCTCGACAAACAGCAAGCGCGCCGGGTCCAGCCCGAAAGCCGCTGCGCCGAGCCCGGTCAGGCGGCCGTGATCGAGGGCAATGACACGCTCTCGGATCCATAGCCAGATACCGGGCCGGGAGCGGGCCAGCGCCGACAAGGCAAAGCCCGCTATCGCGCCGGCATCGCCATGGCTCGCCTCGGCGATCTCATGCACGCCTTCCGCCGCCAGTCCGAAGGGAAAGGCGGCGGCAGCGGCGTCATCGCGCAGCCGGTTGGCGGGCTGCACGAGGCGGTCTATCCCCGATGGCGCGATCATTTGTTCTATTTTTGTTCCGCGCATGGTAAGAGTCAATCGGGGGCGTGATGCGGCGGAAATGTACCTTTACCGGTACATATTATTGATGTAGGAGAGGCTGACATTGGCGATCGCGCCCAAGCAGATCAGGGCCGTTTTCTACCGTACGCCGTCGGGCCAAGAGCCGGTCCGTGACTGGTTGAAGGCTTCGCTCAGCCCCGCGGACCGGAAGATCGTGGGTGCCGACATCGCGACCGTTGAATATGGCTGGCCCGTCGGAATGCCCGTCTGCCGGCCCTTGGGCAACGGGCTCCGCGAAGTCCGCTCAACCCTTTCGAACGGGCGCATCGCGCGAGTTCTGTTCTGCATCAAGGGCGAGAAAATGGTGCTTCTGACCGGTTTTGTGAAAAAGACACAGAAGACGCCAGGAGCCGAAATCGACAAGGCAATCAAACGCATGAAAGCGATACGATGACCGATGGCGAACCAAAATCCCGTGTCCAAGACTCCGCGATCGGATCGGATTTCGACGACTTCCTCCACGAAGAGGGCCTCTACGATGAAACGCAGGCGATCGCGATCAAGCGCGTCCTGGCATGGCAGCTGGCCGAAGAAATGAAGCGGCAGGCCATCACGAAAGTGGAAATGGCCCGGAGGATGCAGACCAGCCGCAGCCAGCTCGACCGGCTTCTCGATCCCGAGAACGACAAAATCGAACTTGCAACGCTTGGCCGCGCCGCCCGCGCACTGGGCCGCGAACTGGAAATTCGATTGACCCCCGACCCCACTCCCTGATCCGTAACACCACACCCTCGTGCAATTGGCGGCGCAAGACGCTAAGTAGGCGCGCAAACGCAACCGGCTGCCGGACCTCCCCGACATGTTCGACAATATCCTGACAGACGATTACACCCCGCCGAAGACCTGCACGGTCGAGCGCGTGACAGCCGTAAAGCACTGGACGGACACACTGTTTTCCTTCCGGATCACGCGGCCGCAGGCCTTCCGCTTCCGCGCGGGCGAATTCATCATGATCGGGCTGATGATCGGCGGCAAACCGGTCTTGCGCGCCTATTCGATCTGCAGCCCGACCTGGGACGAAGAGCTTGAATTCTATTCGATCAAGGCGCCCGGCGGGCAGCTGACGACGGAGCTGCAGCACATCAAGGTCGGCGATGGCGTGCTGCTTGGAAAGAAGCCGACGGGGACGCTGGTGCATGATGCACTGGTGCCGGGAAAACACCTTTACCTGTTCTCCACCGGGACCGGAATTGCACCGTTCGCGAGCATCATCCGCGAGCCGGAAACCTACGACAAGTTCGAGGAAGTTATCCTGACGCATACCTGTCGTACGGGTGAAGAATTGGCGTATGGCCAGCAGCTGGTAGAGGACATTCGGCGTGATCCGCTGGTCGGCGAGCTGGTCGGCGACCGGCTGATCCATTTCACCTCGACGACGCGCGACGACAGCCAGTCGCAACGCGGCCGGATCACCGACCTGATCGAGAATGGCGAGCTCGCCGCGGTGATCGGCCGTCCGGACCTCGATCCGGCGACCGACCGCGTCATGATCTGCGGCTCAGAGGCGATGCTGCGGGATCTGAAAGACATGATGATCGCGCGCGGCTTCACCGAGGGCTCGAATGCCGTACCGGCGCAATTCGTCATCGAGAAGGCTTTTGCCGGAGACGGCGTCACGAGCTGATGGCGACGCCCCCGCTCCTGACCCTGCAATCCATGGCGCTGACCTTCGGCGTCACGCCGCTTCTGCGCGACGCCAGCCTGATGGTGTCGGAAGGCGACCGGATCTGCCTGGTCGGGCGCAACGGGTCGGGCAAGTCGACCCTCCTGAAGATCGCTGCGGGTCTGGTCGAGGCCGATAGCGGTGAGCGCTTCCTGCATCCCGGTGCAACGGTGCGTTATCTCGACCAGGATCCGGACCTGTTGGCGTTTCCGACCGTGTTCGACTATGTCCGCGACGGGTTGGCGCCGGGCGACGACGAGCACCAGGCGCTCTATTATCTGAACGCGCTCGGGCTGACCGGCGACGAGACGACCGGCACGTTGTCCGGCGGCGAACGGCGGCGCGCCGCGTTGGCGCGGACGCTGGCGCCGGCGCCGGACCTCCTACTGCTGGACGAGCCGACCAACCATCTCGACCTGCCGGCGATCGAATGGCTGGAGGGCGAGCTGAAAGCGAGCGGGTCTGCTCTCGTGCTGATTTCGCATGACCGGCGGTTTCTCTCGAACCTGTCGCGGAAAACGGTCTGGCTTGATCGCGGGGCAACGCAGGAACTCGACAAGGGGTTTGCCGCCTTCGAGGACTGGCGCGACGATCTCCTGGAAAAGGAGGCCGAGGAACAGCACAAGCTGGACCGCCAGATTGCGCGCGAGGAGCACTGGGTGCGTTATGGCGTCACCGCGCGGCGCAAGCGCAATGTCCGGAGAATGCGTGAGCTGTCCGAGCTCAAGGACCAGCGCCGGAATTACGAGAAGACGGCGGGCTTGGCGTCGATCGAGCAGAGCGACGCCGGCCAGAGCGGGAAACGGGTGGTCGAGGCGAAACAGCTGTCAAAAGCCTTTGGCGACACGGTCATCGTCAAGGATTTCTCGATCCGCATCGAGCGCGGCGAACGGCTCGGCCTGATCGGTCCCAACGGCGCCGGCAAGACGACGCTGCTCAACTTGCTGACAGGCGCTTTGGCGCCGGATGACGGCGTACTCGTGCTTGGCACAAATTTGGAGATCGCCACGCTCGACCAGCACCGCGCGGCGCTGAAGCCCGACTGGACGGTCAAGGACGCATTGTCGCCGGGCGGCGACATGGTCGAAGTCGGCGGCAGGTCCAAGCATGTCATGTCCTACATGAAGGATTTCCTGTTCCGCCCCGAACAGGCCGGTACGCCCGTCGAGACGCTGTCGGGCGGTGAGCGGGCGCGGCTCCTCCTGGCGCGGTCGCTGGCGCGGCCATCGAATGTCTTGGTGCTGGATGAGCCGACCAACGATCTCGATCTCGAAACCCTGGATTTGCTCGAGGATTTCATCGCCAACTATGACGGCACGGTGATCCTGATCACGCACGACCGGGACTTCCTTGACCGGATCGCTCAGCGCGTGATCGCGCCGGAGGGCGGCGGCAAATGGCTGATCTATGCCGGTGGCTATACCGACATGTTGGCGCAACGCGGCGCGGATGTCGCGGCGCGCAAGGCGGTGAAGTCCGTATCGGCCCCGAGTTCCGGTTCGCCGGTTGCCGCCAAATCGGCGAAGCGGAAAATGTCGAACAAGGACCGCTATGCGCTGGAGAAGCTGCCGGGCGAGATCGATGGGTTAACGGCCGAGATTGCGGAGCTGGAATCCGAACTCGCGGCACCGGACCTGTTCACGAAGGATCCAGATCGCTTCAAGGCAGCGTCGGAGCGTCTCTCCCTGGCGCAATCCACGCTGGACGAGAAGGAAACGCGCTGGCTCGAACTGGAGGCTCTGCGCGAAGAGATCGAAGCCGAGACTGCGCAAAAATAGATGGGGCGACTGACGGGGCTTGAACCCGCGACCGCTCGGATCACAACCGAGTGCTCTACCAGCTGAGCTACAGCCGCCACAGGGAGAGGACGCGGGTTATAGAAGCCCTATATGCCGCGTCAAGCATGCCGGGGAGTGGACAGAGGTGCCCCTCCAAGGCTATCGCCTCCTCCAAAATAGTGCGCAGAGAGCCCGGTTGAAAGTGTCTGACAAAGCCAAGCCCATCGCCAAAGCCCGCGCCATTAGCGGTTTCCCGGAATACACGCCCGATCTGCGGCGCGCCGAGCTGCGCTGGGTCGACACGATCCGGCAGGTGTTCGAGCGCCATGGCTATGTGAATATCGAGACGCCGTCCGTGGAAGAGGTCGAGACGCTGGCGGCCAAGGGCGGCGATGTCGACAAGGAAATCTACGGGCTGCAGCGGCTGAATGCCGAGGCCGATGAGAAAGGTGCGCGCCTCGCCCTGCATTTCGACCTGACCGTGCCGACGGCGCGTTATGTGGCTCAGCATTTCAACGAGCTGACCTTCCCGTTCAAGCGCTACCAGATCCAGCGAGTCTGGCGCGGCGAGCGTCCGCAGGAAGGCCGCTTCCGCGAATTCCTGCAATGCGATGTCGATGTCATCGACCAGGACGAGATCAGCCACGATTTCGACGCCGAGATCGCGCTGATCGCGATGCAGGCCCTGAATGCGGTCGGCGCTGGGCGGATCCGCTTCATGCTGAACAACCGCAAGATCCTGATCGGCTTTTATGAAGGGCTCGGGATTGAGAACGCGGCCGACGTGATCCGCGTGGTCGACAAGATCGACAAGCTGCCGGCCAGTGAAATCGAGCGCCTCCTGGTCGAGGAGAACGGGCTTTCGACCGACACGGCGAAAGCCTGCCTCGCGCTGGCGCAGATCCGCTCGACCGATAACAGCTTCGCGTCCGACGCGCGGAAGCTGGGCGTTGAAAACGCGCTGTTCGAGGAAGGCCTCGCCGAGCTCGAAACCGTGATGAACCGGCTGAATGCGGCCGAGAAGGGCGGTTGCGTGGTCGAGGCCAATCTCGCGATCGCGCGTGGGCTTGATTATTACACGGGCGTCGTCTACGAGGCGCAGCTTATTGATTATCCGGAGTATTCGGCGATCTGTGCGGGCGGGCGTTATGCCGATCTCGTCGGCGCCTACATCAAGCGCGATCTGCCCGGCGTCGGCATTTCCATCGGCCTGACCCGCCTCTTCGCCAAGCTGGTGAAGGAGGGCGTGATTACCGGCGAGCGTGCCTCGCCCACCGACGTGCTGATTGCCCGATTCCCGGAAAGCGATGTGCTGGAGCTTGACAAGCTCGCCAACCGGCTGCGGTCGCGCGGCATCAATGTCGAGGTCTACCACGCGCCGGCCAAGCTCAAGAACCAGTTCCGCTATGCCGAGCGCAAGGGCATTCCCTATTTCTGGTTTGCCGGCGAACCGCATGAGGTCAAGGATCTCGGCGCCGGCGAACAGGCCGGGGCCGATCCCGACCGCTGGCTCCCGGCACGGCTCCTGGCCTGATGAAACGCCTCGCCGTCATCGGGCCGGGCAAGGTCGGACGGACGCTGGCCCGGCTGTTTCATGACAATCAGGTGTTCGAGATCGGTGCGCTGATCGGGCGGGACAAGCGACCGGTCGATGAGGCTGTGGCGTTCATCGGATCGGGCGAGCCGGGCGGGTCACTGCAGGACGCGGACATCGTCCTTGTGGCCGTTCCCGACCCGGCGCTGGAAACGGTCATCGCCGATCTGATCCAGCAAGACTTAAAGCCCGGCGCCATTATCGCCCACACGTCGGGTGCGCTCGGCCTGGATCTGTTCGAGCCACTGGCGAGCAAGGATGTACGCTGTGTCTGCGCGCATCCGGTGAAGGCTTTCGCCGATCCGGCACGCGCGGTCGAGACCTTTGCGGGCACGATGACGACGCTGCAGGGCGAGGCGTCGGCGCGGGCCGAACTGGCGAAGGCGTTTGCGGCGATCGGTGGGCGTACGCTCGACCTGCCGGACGAGATCGACCGGACGCTTTACCATGCGGCCATCGTGTTCATGGCCAATCATCTGCCGACCCTCGTTGCAGCGGGACTGTCGACCTTCGAACAGGCTGGAGTATCGCGTGAGGACGGGATAGCGATTGCCGGGCCGATCCTGCGAGACGTGCTGGAGGCCGTTCTCGAAACCGGCCCTGCGGCAGCCCTCACCGGCCCGGTGGCGCGTGGCGATCCGATAACGGTGGCGCGGCATCTGGAAAAGCTAAGCCATGCGGATGCCGATCTTGCTGCGCTCTATGCGGCGCTGGCACGGGCGACGGCGGATGTGGCCGCCGAGAAGGGCGAAGCATCCGTGGAGAGCTTGCTGGCGATCCGGGAATTGACGAATCCCGGCTGAACTCCGCCGTTGTGTCGGGCAGGCGTCAGCCTGATCCAGGACCCCTTCGGGAATGGTGACGATACGGCATGGGTCCCGGGTTCACGCCTGCGGCCTGCCCCGGGATGACGAGTAATTGAGTGGAGAGTTCCACATTTTTCTCCCCCCGTTCACGGGGGGAGTGTCCTGAAAGGACGAGGGGGGGCATGTGCCCCCTCCACCACTTCGTGGTCCCCCTCCCCCGCAAGCGGGGGAGGAAAGCATAACTTTCCCGCCTCCCTCCGGCTTGACCGGAGGGTCTCTGAGATCCTCCGATTAAATCGGAGGAAGACGGGGATTGGAGGTTTGGGTTTGTGTCGCTCTCCCCGTTGGGGGCTCGAGGAACGAACCCCTCACCCTCGCAATCCGGTCACTGACGTGACCGTCCCGCTCTTCCCTCTCCCCTTCGTAAGGGGAGAGGGGAAGGGTGCGAAATCGCGCAGCGATGAGCATCCCGGGTGAGGGGTTAGGCCTTCACCACGGCGAGTTTCACCGTCTTGCCGGTGAGCTTGGCGTCAGTCGTGAAACCGTCACCCAACGACGATGCCAGATCGACCGCTAGGGTTTCCGCCTTGATCATGTCGCCATGGGCGGCGAGCGCCGCGGCGACATCGTCATCGCCCTCGACACCGAGCCGGATACGGTCGGAGACGTCGAGGCCCGCGTCTTTACGCGCAGTCTGCACCGCCCGGATGAGGTCGCGGGCGAGGCCTTCGCGTTCCTGGCCCTCGTCAACGGACACGTCGAGCACGGCGGCGCCGATCTTGTCGAAGGGTTCGGCGGCGGTGCCCTCGGCGCTTTCCAGACGCATCTCGAAATCGTCCGGGCCCAGCGTTTCGCCGGCGACTTCCGCGGTGCCGTCATCATTCAGCGTGAAATCGCCCTGGCGCGCGGCGGCCATGACGTCCTTCATCTTGGCGCCCAGGCGGCGGCCGATCACCGGGTTCACCTTCATCTGCAGCTCGCCATACTTGGCAAGATCGTCGGCGAAGATCACTTCGCGGACATTGACCTCATCGGCGATCAGGCCGGCAAAGTCCTCAAGGCTGCCGGCTTCCGGATGGGCGACGACGAGCGACTTCAGCGGCAGGCGGACGCGCAGGCGGAAACGTTCGCGCACGGCGAGCGTAGCCGAACAGGCTTCGCGGACGCGATCCATCGCGGCGACCAGTTCATGGTCCTGCGGGAAGAGGTCGGCTGACGGCCAGTCGGTGAGATGCACCGAGCGCTCGCCGGTCAGGCTCTTGTAGAGCTTCTCCGCGAGGAGCGGCATCAGCGGCGCAACCACTTGCGAGACCCGCACCATAACCGTGTAGAGCGTGTCAAAGGCAGCGGCGTCGGCGGCCTCACCCTCACCGCCCCAGAAGCGGGCGCGCGAGCGGCGGATATACCAGTTGGTCAGCGCATCCATGAAAGCCTTGGTCTCGCGGCAGGCGCCGGGCACGTCATAGGCGTCGAGCCGCTCGGCCACGGTGACGGCGAGCTCGCCGGTCTTGGTCAGGATGTATTTATCGAGCGGGTCGGACGCTTCGGTGACCAGTTCGGGGCGCCGGTCTTCGAGGTTCGCGTAGAGCGAGAAGAAGGTGTAGGCGTTGACCAGCGGCGAGATCGCCTCGCGCTGCACGGCCGCGACATCGCGGCCTTCCTTGGGCACCAGGAGATCGCCGCCGGTCAGGACCGGCGAGGAGATCAGGAACCAGCGCATCACGTCCGAGCCATAGGCGTCGAAGAATTCGAGCGGGTCGGGATAGTTGCGCAGCCGCTTGGACAGCTTCTGGCGGTTTTCGTCGAGCACGACGCCATGGCAGATCGCCGATTTGAAGGGCGGCGCGTCGAACAGCATCGTGCCGAGCACCATCAGCGTGTAGAACCAGCCGCGCGTCTGGGCGACATATTCGACGATGAAATCGGCCGGGAAATTGGCCTCGAACCAGTCCTTGTTCTCGAACGGGTAATGCACCGCCGCATAGGGCATGGAGCCGCTCTCGAACCAGCAGTCGAAAACGTCCTCGACGCGGCGCATCACCGACTTTCCGGTCGGATCGTCCGGGTTGGGGCGAGTCAGCTCATCGACATAGGGCCGGTGAAGGTCATCAACCTTGACGCCGAAATCGGCTTCGAGCTCGGCGATCGAGCCATAGACATCGACGCGCGGATAATTCGCATCGTCCGACACCCAGACCGGGATCGGCGTGCCCCAGAAGCGCGAACGCGAAATGTTCCAGTCCTGGGCATTGGCGAGCCAATTGCCGAACAGCCCGTCCTTCACGTGGGACGGCGTCCAGTCGATCTGCTGGTTGAGCTCGACCATGCGGTCGCGGAATTTCGAAACTTCCAGGTACCAGCTCTCGACCGCCTTGTAGATCAGCGGCTCGTCGGTGCGCCAGCAATGCGGATAATTGTGGTCGATCGTATCGTGGCGGAGGAGTTTGCCGTCCTCCTTGAGGCGCTGGATGATCAGCTTGTTGGCGTCGAAGACCAGCATGCCCTCATAGTCGGAGACGGCACTGGTATACTTTCCGGTGTGATCGACGGGCACGACGACGCCGATGCCGGCCTCGCGGCTGGCCTTGAGGTCGTCCTCACCGAAGCCCGGTGCCATGTGGACGATGCCGGTGCCGTCCTCGTCGACGACAAAGTCGCCGGACAGCACCTGGAAGGCGTTTTCCTGGCCGAGGAAATAGTCGAAGGGCGGAGTGTAGTGCAGACCCTTGAGATCTGACCCCTTCACCTCGCCGAGCTTTTCATAGCCCTCGAGTTCCTTCTTGTATTTCTCCAGCCCGTTGACCGAGAGGACAAGCTTGTCATCGCCCTTGCCCATCACGGCATAGGTGATGTCCTCGCCGACCGCGGTCGCGAGGTTGGAGGGCAGGGTCCAGGGCGTCGTGGTCCAGATCAGGATGCGCGCATTTTCGAGAAGGCCGGTGCCGTCCGTCAGCGGGAAGCCCACGGTGATCGCCGGGTCGGTGCGCATGCGATAGGCATTGTCGAGCCGGGTCTCGAAATTGGAGAGCGGCGATTCCACGGCCCAGCTATAGGGCACGACACGGTAATCCTTATAGACCAACCCCTTGTCGAAGAGCTGTTTGAACGCCCAGATGCAGCTTTCCATGAAGGAGAGGTCGAGCGTCTTGTAGGCGTTCTCGGTGTCGACCCATCGCGCCGAGCGGCGGACATAATCCTCCCAGTCCTTAGTATAGCGGAGCACGGCGGTCCGGCAGGCATCGTTGAACTTGTCGATGCCGAGATCGAGCACCGCCTTGCGGCCGGAGACGCCGATCTCCTTCTCGGCCGCCAGCTCGGCCGGCAGGCCGTGCGTGTCCCAGCCGAAGCGGCGCTCCACGCGCTTGCCCTTCATCGTCTGGTAACGCGGGATGACATCCTTCACGAAGCCGGTCAGCAAATGGCCGTAATGCGGCAGTCCGTTTGCGAAGGGCGGGCCGTCATAGAAGACGAAATGATTGTCGTCAGGGCGCTGTTCGACCGAGGCTTCGAACGTCTTGTCGGCGGCCCAGAAATCCAGAATTTCGCGCTCGATCTCCGGCAAGGAAACGGGCGAAGAGAGCGTCGGAAAGGTCTGGGTCATGGCGAATACCGGTCAGGACTGAAAGTGGGGCGGTTGATTCCACTCTTTGCGCACAAGAACAAGCCGCGCTGCTGTACAGCGCGGCTTGCCGATTTAGGGAGTTTTGGCCGCCAATACTAGTCGCGGGCCTCTTCCTGGCGCGCAATAGCGTCAAACAGGCGGACGCCCCAGCCGACACCGCCCTCGGGCGTGGTCGGCGTGGAAGAAAACGCCCAGCCGACGCCGGCCATGTCGATATGGGCCCACGGCCTATCCTCGTCGACAAAGGTGGCGATGACCTGGGCGCCGATCCCGGCCCCGGCGCCGTCGCCGCCGGTATTGCGGATATCGGCGATCGGCGAGGCGATATCGTCGGCATAGGACGGATCCAGCGGCAGCCGCCAAAGGATCTCACCGGTTTCTTCTCCGGCATCGAGCAAGCGCTGCGCGACCTCGTCATGCCGCGAGAACAGGCCCGCATATTCGCGGCCGAGCGCGACCCGGACCGAGCCGGTCAGCGTGGCGATATCGATCATCAACGAGGGATTATATTCATCCTGAGCATAGCGGACGGCATCGGACAGGATCAGGCGTCCCTCGGCGTCGGTCGAAAAGATCTCGATGGTCTGGCCGGACATCGTCGTGACGACATCGCCGGGACGCTGCGCAGTGCCGGAGGGCATGTTTTCGACGAGCGGTGCAACGGCGATGGCGTTCACGGCCGCGTCACGGCGCGCCAGCGCCAAAACGGCCGCCACGGAGGCCGACGCGCCGGCGAGATCGTACTTCATCCGCCACATGCCGGAATTATCCTTGATGGAAATGCCGCCGGTATCGAAGGTCACGCCCTTGCCGACAAAGGCGAGCGGCGCGTCGCCGCTGTCGCCGCCGGTGTATTCGACGATCAGCAAGCGCGGCGGCCGCGAGGACCCTTGTCCAACGCCCAGAATGGCGCCCATGCCGAGCGCCTGCATGGCGGCCACGTCGAGGACGCGAATGTTGACATTGCGCTCGCCATCGAAGGCGGCGCGGGTGCGCTCGACAAAGACTTCGGGATAGACCTCGTTGCCAGGCGCATTGATCATGTCGCGGGCGAAGGCCGTGGCTTCGATGATGGCGGCCTGATTGGCGTTGAACGCCGCTTCCACGCCATCCGGATCGGAGAGATGAACGCGCAGTTCCGGTTCATAATCGGAGGCATCCGAGAGATAGCGGTCAAAGCGGTATCCGCCGAGGCCCGCACCCAGCGCCGTGCTGAGCGCATGGTCGGCCGTCAGCGTGTCCGGCCAGACGAGATGCACCGCCTCTTCTTCATCCCGCGACAGATTGATCAGATGGCCGCCCAGCGTCTCTGCGCCGGCGCGGTCGAGATCATCAGTACCGACGAGCATAACGCGTTCGAAATTGCCGATAGCGTACAATGTGGTGGTCGCGCCGGCCTCGCCGCTGAAGCCGGCCGCTTCAAGGGCGCGGGCGATATAGGCCGCGTCGCCTTCCGCCAGACCGGTCTCTGGCAAGGTTAGGTCACTTCCGACCGGAATAACCAGAATGCCGCTTTCGGGCAGGCCGGGTTCGTCGAATGCGATTTCGGCAGCGTGAGTTGCGGCGACGACAAACAGTGCCGTCATGACGGCTGTCAGGAGCCGAGCGATCATGGATTCCTCCCCAGGACGTTGTTCGGTTCCTGAGATAAAAAGCAAACGCACGCGGACAAGTGACATTTTGGACAGATACGGCATCCTCGGCGCGAAAAGGGGATGCTGTCAGATGACCGTCATCACAATTCCACCGCGTTTTGGTCTGCGGCTGCGTAACCGGCTGGCCCGCAATTTGGCGCGCAAGGCGGGGCAGGCGCTGAGTCCGGATATCGACATGGAAGTCGGCCGGAAGCTGCTGCACGCAGCCGGCGACCGCATACCGCCTGACCGATCGGTCGTGCGCGCCGATGTCGAGCTGGCGGGTCTCAACACGCTGGTATTCGGACCCAAAAATCCACGGCCGGGACAGATGCTGTTTATCCATGGCGGCGGCTACAGCCGCGGCTCGGCACACGGGCATAGCCCGTTCATTTCGCGATTGGCGGCGCGGCTGAACCTGAAAACGCGGGCCATCGACTACCGGCTCGCGCCAGAACATCCTTTCCCGGCCGGGCTGGATGATTGCGACGCCGCCTATCGCGCGCTGCGTGACGGGCTGGAGGGTCCGTTGGTGCTGGCCGGGGATTCCGCAGGGGCCGGCCTGGCGCTGGCCCTGACCGCACGTTTGAAAACGCAAGGCGCGGCACTACCCGACGCGCTGATCCTTTATTCGCCCTGGTGCGACCTGACCGTGTCCGGAGACAGTGCCCGGACCAAGAATGATGGCGATCCGATGCTGAAAGGCGACTGGTTGCCGCTCGGCGCAGAATTGTATGCGCCGGGCGCGAACCTCACCGAACCGGAAATCTCGCCCTTGTTCGCCGACTTCATCGGGTTTCCGCCGACTCTGATCCAGGTCGGGTCGGACGAGGTCCTGCTCGATGATTCGATGCGGCTGAAAGCGCGCATGTCCAAGGCCGGTGTCGATGTGACATGCGAGGTCTGGGAAGGAATGTGGCACGATTTCCCGATGTTCCAGCCGCTCTTGCCGGAGGGCCGGATGGCCAACAAGCGGGCGCGGGCCTGGCTGGATGCCCGGTTCGGCAGTTAAACAGAAGCTGAACGCGCCGCTCACGCATCGCTCAATTCCGTTCAGGCAGGTTGCAGGTCAGTGTTGAACGCCTGCCTGAAAGGACATCCCATGGCCCGTTTCAAAACTGCCGCACTCGCCGCCGCGCTCGCGGCGTCCGCGCTGACCGCCGGTACGGCGCAGGCCGCGTATAATCGCGTCAGCTGCGATATCGAAGTACACAATACCCGCGATGGCAGCGGGTCGATCGTGGCCACCGCAAGCGGTTCGTCCGCGGCGTCCTACGAGCTGATTGCCGCTCAGATCATTCCGGGTGGATCGATCGATCTGTCGCAGTCCGGTCCGGTCAATGCCCGCGGTAACGGCCGCACCGTACTTAGCCGCGCCTATCTCTCGACCCTGTATGATGGTCCGCCGGCTGCCGGCCCGGAAGGCCCGCGCGGCGTCCGCCCCGCACAATTCGGCGTCGTCGACGGCCGTTATGGCGTCGATGCAAGCGTTGCGGCGATCCTGCGAGTCTATGACCGCAATGGCCGGCAGGTCTGCTATGACCAGTTCACCAATCTGGCCTTCGGCGGCAACCGGTTCGGCCGGTAATCGCTATCAAAACCAATATCTTGAAGCGCCCGGCCACGGCCGGGCGTTTTCGTATTCCAGGCGGTTCATATTGCTGAATTCATCGTGAACGCGGGTGTCAGCATCGCCTCACGCGGGACGCGCTAGAGGAATGATCAGGCCGGCGGGATACGCCCGGCCGGAGAAACCAGGAGAGACCCAAATGAAAGTACGTACGTTTATCGCCGGTGCCCTTGCAGCTGCTTCCATCGTCGGCCTGGCCGGAGCGGCCGAGGCGCAATCCCGCCGCAACGAAGTTCGCGTGAACCAGTACGGTGTTCAGAACGAAGTCGCCGGCCGGCAGTATGGCTACCGCAACAGCGCCTCGCTGCGCCAGGACGGCTATCGCCAGCACATCCTCATCATGCAGGATGGTGCGCGCAATGGCACAACCGTCGCCCAGCAAGGCTCCTACAATGACGCTTATGTCGATCAGTACGGACGCCGGAATGATGCAGTCATCGGCCAGCAGGGCTACAATAATGGCGCCACGGCTGTTCAGACGGGCCGCAACAACCTGTCAGGCATTTACCAGATGGGCTCGAACAATTCCGCGGTGACGGACCAGGCCGGTTCGAACAATGCCGGTGCCGTCATCCAGGTCGGCAATGGCAATAGCGGATATCTGCGTCAGCGTGGCAATGGCAATGTCACCCTGGTCATCCAGGGCGATCACTAAGCCTAACCACGCCAGTTGAACCGGACGCGCGGCCCGAGGGGCCGCGCGTTTGCGTTCGGGCGAGGCTCAAACCCGTATGGTCAAGCCGTCGCGGGCAATCGCGTCCCCGGCAATCAACCGCCGGTAGATATCGAGACAGGCCTGTGCGCCCTCGAATTCGCGGAATGCCAGCCAGTCCCGGGCGGACGCCGCGAAATCCTGCCAAGCCGCGCCATAGGCGGACTGGAATCCCTCCGGTCCCAGCTCCGCGATGGCTTGCTGGACATGATCCGGGGCAAAGAAGAAATGCGGCCGCGGTCCGGGCAGATCGCTTGCCGGTGCACTCTGCTCCCAGTGCGCCCCGCCGACCCGGATATTCGCAGTCAGATCGTCGGCCAAGCGCTCATGCAGCGCGCGATTGATGTCGGCATCGCCGGCAAAGTCGACAATGGCTGAGGCGTCTCCGGTCGGCAGATCGGCAATCTCCGGATAGGTCACGACATCATCATAGCAACCGAGACCGGAAACGAATTCGCGTGAACCGGGCGAGGTCAGGCCGATGATCCGGACAGCGTGCGGATTGTCCGCGCTCAGGCTCCGCGCCAGGCCGATGGCGGTCTTGCTCGAGGCGCTGGTCAGAAAGACGAGGCGGGCGCCGAAACCCTTCTCGGCGTTGAGATAGCGGGCCAGCAGCCATCCGGTCAGGAAGAGCGGCTGCAACACCATCTGCTCGGCCTCGCGGTCTTTGCCATAGCCGGCATCCCCGGCGCAGCGGACATAGCGATTGTACGGGGCAGGCAATTCCGCACGGTGCGCCGCGGCGTCAATGAAGCCCGATGCCGATACTTTGACCGGCTGAACGATCAGCTCGCTGGCCGCCGGGAAATACCCATAGATGCGGTCGCCGACAGGCAGGTCCGGATGACGGCTTTCGGCAATGTCCGCAAACCCCCAGACCGGCAGCCGTCCGCGACCTGAATCACCAGCAGGAAAGAACTCCCAATACCGCATAGCATCGCCGAAGGCAGCATAGGTGATATTATTGGCGGTTAGCGCAAATCGATCGATCACCAGCCGCACTTCGCTTTTTCTCAGGTCTTTGCGCTGCGGCGTGACAAGTTGTGCCTTGGTGATGTCCTGCCGGTCGATTTCCATTGCCCAGTTCTGCATGTCGCCTCCCAATGGCCGCGGTGTTCCGTTGCGGCGATACATTGACGGGGGAACCGGCTCGACGTCCACCCGTTACCGTTGCATGGGCTGCTTCCGACACAAGGACGCGAGCCCGGCGAGATCGCAAAGACAAGAGGATCCCCGACATGGCCAAAGTTCTTATTCTATCCACCGCCCATTCCGCACTGGGCGACACCGGCAAGAAAACAGGCGTCTGGCTGGAGGAATTGGCGGCCCCCTACTACGCGCTCAAGGGGAAGGGCCACTCGGTGACGGTCGCCAGTCTTGACGGGAAACCGATTCCGATCGACCCGGGCTCCGAGCCCGAAGGCGAAAACGCTGCCGAAGCGGCTGTGCGCTTCCGGTCGGACGGCGCTGCATTGGCGCAATTACAATCGCCAGCCCGGCTGGAAGACCAGTCGCCTGACGATTTCGATGCCGTGTTCATTCCGGGCGGTCACGGCGCGGTCTGGGACCTTGCCGATAGCCGCGCCGTTGCCGATTTCCTCGCGGACATGTGGTCGAACGGCAAGGTGCTGGCATCAGTATGTCACGGACCCGCCGCCTTTGTCGGCGTTGAGGTCGATGGCGCACCGCTGGTGAAAGGCCGCAAAGTCTCCGCTTTTACCGACAGCGAGGAAGATTCGACGGGCCTGACCGATGTCGTGCCCTTCCTCTTGGAATCCCGGCTCCGGGAGCTGGGCGCCGAGTTTTACGGTGCAGCCGATTACACACCGCAGGCCGTTTCCGATGGGCGGCTGATAACCGGTCAGAACCCGATGTCATCCGATCGCGTTGCGGAGTTGCTCCTGGCCGCGCTGGAGTGACGACCGGTCAGACCTCAAAAATGTCGTCGGTCACATTGGCCATCTCGCTGCGGCGCAGCGCATAGGGCGGAGACGCATAGGTCTGCGAAGCGCCAATAATTGTGCCCGCGATGAAGTCGATGCCGGCCTCCACGCACTGGTCGAGGGCGCGGGGGCTTGAGACCTGGGCCATGAATGTCCGGCGTTTCTTCTGTTTGGCGATACCGGTGAAGTGCCGGATGTCCTTGATCTGGACCGGCGAAAGACCGGACACCGGCTCGTGCGCCGGGCAAGGCCATCCCACCAGCCGCATTTCGACATTGTTGAACGGGCTCAGATCGGTGTGTCCGAATTCCAGCATGGCCATCGCGCCCGCGCCGAACGGACGCAGCGATCTGAACGCGTCTTCGATCTGGCTGATCGGCGTACCGGCCAGTATCCCGTCGATATAGAAAAAGAGATATCGCCTTAGCGGCTCCGACAGGGCGCGAATAAGGTTGAAATATTCCATCCGAGATTCACGCCGGCAGATCGTTTGAATGTGGATGGGTACGCTGAAGGCCGCCGGTTGCCGGGCTTCGCGCATGGACTGGATTTCCTCGATCGTTCGGTTCAGTACCAGACAATCGTAGCGCGCATTGTGACGCCGGCGGTTGTCGCCGAAGCACAATTGCCGGCCGCGCAATTTGTGGCCGGTTTGCGGGTGCGGGCCGCGCGCGAGCACCATGTTCGTGGTCGCGGTTTCCAGTCTTGGGTCCCAGACCGGTTCGAAAACGATTTCGGCGTCGGACAATGGATCGCTCTCAACGAGGTCCGGTTTCTTGGGCTCAATCGGCGGTGCCGCCGTTTCGCCGCTGTCATCAGAGGCGGCGCGTGGCATGCGCGCGGATTCATTGAGGGTCGCATTCTGACCGGCCAGGAACACCGCCAGCTCGCCCGGCTGGAACTTGAGGTGGTTACATTTGATCGACAGCGCCCGGAACGCCTCTTCGCCGACAAAGAACTCATTCATTTCCAGCGACAAGGCCTCGGCGCGAAGCGCGGGCGGCGGCGGCAGGGCGTCTGCAAAAATGACGATGTAACCGTCCTTACAGCGCAGAATGATATCGTCCTTATGTAACCGCTTTTCGATGAAGAAGGCGCCGATATCGAACACCTTTGCCTTCAGTGCCCCCCATCTCTCCCCGGACTGCCGGCGCACCAGCTCGATATTGATGAACTGGATCTGGCAGATCTCAATGTCGCCATGGCGCATCCGTTCGGCGATATGCGGCGGAAAATCGATCATGACTGCGGGTCCCCGCTTGGTCGCGAGCGAAACGAGAGGTCCGTGGAAGATGCCATCGCACTTCGTGGACAAGTTGCAGCATGCCGTCACGTCGATAATTTTTCCTGAACGCCATGCCCGAAGTCCCGTCGTCTCGGATCGCCCGGGCGGCAGATGCCTTTCAAACCAGGATCGGCGGCCGGACCGCTACGCCAAGGACGCGCTAGTCCTCGCTGGAATTCTTATGGACGTCCGCAGATTCCTGCTCAGGAGCGGATTTTGCATCTCCGCTTGAAAGAACGGTGTCGTTCAGCGACTCTAGGATTTCGTCCGCCATTTTCTGCAGCGCGTCGGTGAGCGGCTTGAATTGCGGGTCGTCCTTTTCGCCCATCAGCTAATCCCTTTCAGTCAGTCGCAGACGCTCCAGTTTTGCGAGCGCGTTCGCGGCATGGATTTCAACAGTTGCCGCCTGCATACCGGCGATATCTGCCGCCTGTTCCGTTGAGAATTGTTCAACATAGATCAGGGACAGGACAAGCCTTTCCTCATACTTCAAGGACCAGACGGCCGGCAAAAGCGAGGGCCGGAAGCCACGGCGGCCGGGCAATGTCGCGAACACTTTCAAGAAGCGCGCGTCTTGCTCGAGAATGAGGATAACGGCTTTGAGCAGGGCTTGTATGGAGGCCGGTTCGCTGTGCGCCGGGATCAATTTCGACGGCCAATCCCTCAGCACACTCAAGATAGCGGCATCGCCGGCTTCAAGGTCCGCGACGAGGATCCACGCCATACGCCGCAGCCTCGGAATGAATGTCTCCAACTGACCAGGAATCTCCGCCTCCCGTGATCACGGGGAGCGGGATTAGGGCGCCAGGGGCCGGCGGTCGCTAACCTATGTTATCAACTGTCTGCCATTTGCAGCGCTATTCGGCGACCCGCAGCAGCCATTGTTGCGGCAAGGGCTCGGCGCCGAGATGCAGATGCGCCTGGTCGAATCCGGAGATTGCGGCGAGGCATTCAGGGTCCAGGATTTCAACGGCCCGGTTCGTCCGTACCAGCTTCATGCGCTTCAATTCGGAAATTGTCCGCGAAACGTGGACGCTGGACAGGCCGAGGGTGTCGGCGATCTGGCTGCGCGTGATGGGCAACGACACGATGTCGTCATCCCGGCATTCGCCCGACAGGAGCAACCGCCGGCGCAACTCGATCAGCAGATGTGCGACGCGTTCTATCGCGCGTCTCTGACCGAGCAGAACGAGATGCTCGCGCAGCAGCGCCTCCTCTTGAATTGCGGCCCACCAGAGCGCCGAAATGAAATCGGCATGGGACACCGCTGCCTGCATGAAGTCGTGCCGGTCGATGAGGCGCGTTTCGCAGGGTGTGATGGCCTCGACGCCGTGATCTGCCTCCGTCTCGATCAGGGCCTGGAGGTCGAAGACGTCGCCAGGCAGCACGAAGTTCACGATCTGCCGGCGGCCATCCTCGACGATGCGCTTCCGGATCGCCATCCCGCGCTGAAGGATATGAACGTCGGTCAGTCGCTGCCCCTCGCGGACAAGCGAATGCAAGCGGGGATATTCCCGAATCCGGTGCGGCGTGGCCTCCAGGCGCTGCCAGACCGCGTCCGGCAGGTCTGCATAATGCCCTATACGGTGTCGAAAGGCCTGCATATTGATGATTCATCCCCGAGTCTGGACGACAGTCGACCACTCTAAGAGGAAAGCTCGCCGCCATGCCAGAAAAAGTGGCGAGGCGTGTTCTGCTTCAACGCAGCCCTCCGCGCCCGCATGATGGCCGGAAAGAAATCCAAACCTACCGCGGCGGCGGCAAGCGGGCGGCACGGAAATGCCGCCCGTTCCACCTTTTCGATCCGGCCTATTCGGGCTTGCGGAAACGCAAGGTCATGCGATCCGATTCGCCGATCGCCAGGGTGTCCGGATTGTTCGTCGTCGTCGGCGGCAAACGCCAGACAAAACCGTCAACCGGGTCGTTCGGATTGGCGTTGATCTCGCTGCTGGCTTCCAGAACGAAGCCCGCCCGTTCAAAGGCGGCAATCACATCGCTCTGTTTCAGATAGCCATTATCGCCACTGGCAAAGGCGTCGTCCGCGCTTTCCGGCGCGCGGTGCTGAACCACGCCAACGACGCCGCCGGGGGCGAGCATGTCGAACACTTCGGCAAGCGCCGTATCGATCATCGGTTCTTCAAAACGGAACAGGTGGTGCAAAGCGCGGAAAAACAGAACCGCGTCCGCCTCGCCATTTTCCAGATCGGGAATATTGTCGATCGTATAGCCGACGATCGGTTGTGTGCTGACCACGCCTTCGACGCTCATATACCGGCCCATCTGGGTGATATCGGCGCCGAAGCGTTCGTAATTGTCTTCGCTCCAACTTGGGAACATCTGCGTCCAGAGACTGTCGGGATAGGTCACCCCGATCAGACGGCCCTGCTCTGCGGTATACGGCGTGAGAATCTGGGTGTACCAGCCGCCGTTTCCTGGCAGAATCTCGACGATGGTCATGTCTGGCTCAAGGCCGAAGAAGGCCAATGTCTCGGACGGGTGCCGCCATTCGTCGCGGGCCCGATTCTCATCGCGGCGTTCATGGTCAATGGAATTGGCGAGCGCCATCGACGCCGATTCATCGGCGGATGCATTCTCACCGTCTGCGCCCGAGGTTTCCGCCGTATCAGCTGCCGCGTCGTTCACGCCGCCGGTTTCGTCCGGCGAAGACGAGTTGGCCTCTTCGCCGTTGGAACATGCCGCCAGAACCAGCGCCAATGCGCTGACATAACCGATTGCTTTCATGAAGCCCTCCCAGAGCGTGTCGTCGTCACAGGTATCCGATCCGTCCCTCGCCAGGACAGATTGCGCGGAGTCCGGCGTGATCGCGTTGGCGACCTACCTCTTCTTGTGACGTGATTTTAGGCCCTGCATTCGCCATGTATCAAGCGCCGATCGGCGAGCGGCGCGCGCTCGGCCTCGGCCGGACGAGATGCGGGCGCATCAAATGTGTTAGAGATCGTCCGCATGCGCGGCCAAGTGGCGGAGAGAGAGGGATTCGAACCCTCGGAACGCTTGCGCGCTCAACGGTTTTCGAGACCGCCCCGTTCGACCACTCCGGCACCTCTCCGCGGGGACCCGCGTTAAATACGAGTGGTCGAACAAAATCAAGAGTAACGCGCTGGCCTAGGCCAGCGCGGGGCGACCACTCCGGCACCTCTCCGCGGGGGACAGGCTTGGGCCCGAGGGTTCGGGCAGAATCACCAGAACACTGTAGCCATGGCGGAGCTCTGCCCAACATTTCGAAGAATCGATTTCGCGCCGGTGACCTTGCGCTCATTACAAAAAAGTTATGGTTCGGCCAATTGAACGCTTTATGCCGTCTGATAGCGTCCGCGCCTTGTTATCTGGACCGTTAATCGGGGGCATTCATGATACGCGTAATGTTGCTGGGCGCCAGCATGCTCAGCCTTGTGGGCTGTTCCACTTATGATAATCCGAACTCGCCGCTGGCGGGTCCGACCCTGCCGCCCGGCCTGCAAGGCCAGGCTGCGGTCCGCGAAACCCGGCTGATCAATGAAGATGGCGAAGAAGTCGTTTGCCGGACCGAGCCCGTGGTCGGCAGCCGCATCGGTCAACGCATCTGCTTTACGGAAGCGGAATGGGACCAAATTCGCGAAGAGCGCAATCGCCTCGACGATAGCAATGTTAGCGAGCGATTGCCGTCCCCCTTCTGATGGGATTGCCGCCTTAGTTGCCGGAATTGATAGCAACGTCTTTAGACGTTGACTCTGCGGGCTGGTTGAGGGTATGTCGCGCGCTCAATTCGGCCTTTGGCCGTTCCACAACGCCCGCCGGGACAGGTGGGGAAGAAAAAGAGCAGGCGTAAAGTCCTGCTGCAGAAAGGATAACACCATGTTCGCAGTCATCCAGACTGGCGGCAAGCAGTACACCGTCGCACCGGGCGACGAGATCTCCGTCGAAAAGCTCGAAGGCAAGGCCGGTGACAATATCGTCATCGAGGACGTGCTGATGCTGGGCGGCGACAAGGGCGTCACGGTCGGCTCGCCGCGCGTTGAAGGGGCATCGGTCGTCGCCGAGCTCGTCGAAAGCGCGCGTGACAAGAAGATCATCGTCTTCAAGAAGCGCCGCCGGCAGAATTATCGCCGCAAAGCCGGCCATCGCCAATGGTTCTCCAAGCTGCGGATCTCCGAGATCCTGGAGCCGGGTGCCAAGAAGGCTGCGGCGAAGAAAGCGGCTCCGGCCAAGACGGCTGACGACGCGGACGCCAAGCCGGCTGCAAAGAAAGCCGCGCCGAAAAAGGCTGCTGCTTCGAAAACCGCTGCAACCAAGGCTGCGCCCAAGAAGGCCGCTGCCAAGACAACGGCGAGCACGGCCAAGTCGACCGCCAAGAAGCCGGCTGCCAAGAAGGCAGCCCCGAAGAAGACGGCAGCCAAGAAGCCGGCTGCGAAGAAGTCGGAGGACTAATCCATGGCTCATAAAAAAGCAGGCGGTTCATCCCGTAACGGGCGCGACTCAGAAGGCCGGCGCCTGGGCGTCAAGAAGTTCGGTGGCCAGGAAGTGGTTCCGGGCAACATTCTCGTGCGCCAGCGCGGCACCAAATTCTATCCGGGCGACAATGTCGGCATGGGCAAGGATCACACCCTGTTTGCGCTGACCGAAGGCCGTGTGGCGTTCGCCAAGAAATCCGGCGGCAAGATGTTCTGTTCGGTCGTCGCGGCCGAGGCGGCCAAATAGGGCGGACGGACAGACCCGGACCGCCTCTCGCAAAGGGCGGAACCGGTAGCTGGACTAGGATCAAGGGGAGGCGGTTCCGCCTCCCCTTTTTTCATTCCCCTTCGGAGCCAGATCCATGAGGGACAGGATCGAGACCGACAGGCTGCTGTTGCGGCCCTTGGAGCCACGCGATGCCATCGATATCCACCGTCACTGCCAGGACGGTGAGATCGCACGCAATACGGCGCGCATTCCAATGCGTTATGGCCTTTATGACGCGGAAATGTTCGTCCTGGTCTGCCGTGCCGCGCGCGGCAAGCGCGCGGGCCATATCTATGCCATCGCCGATCGTGGATTGGACCGGCTTGTCGGCACGTGCGGCGTTTTCAAGCGCCAGCCCGACAGCGCGGACTGGGAAATCGGCTATTGGATCGGAGCGGACTCGCGGCGGCGGGGCTATGCGACGGAAGCGGTCGGCGCGTTGTGCCGGGATGTCCGCGAAACGCTAGCACCGCCGCGCATCACCGCGGGCCATTTCGCCGACAACCCCTTGTCCGGCCGGGTTCTGGAGAGGCTGGGCTTTGCCTATACCGGCGGTGAGACCCCGCTCTTCTGCATGGGCCGGATGACGTATGTGACCAGTTTGGACATGGCGCTGGAGGGTTAGTCGTCGAGCGTCAGCGGCGTCAGTGTTATCATGATTTCGGCTTGTGTGCCGAAACGTGATTCAACAGACGCCGGAGAATCAAATCGTGTGACGACGACCGGATTGACTGGTGTGGCGTGAACGATCCCGGTGGGGTCTGTCACGGTGAAACTCACGGCATAACGGATCAAATCGTCTACAACGGGTTCGGCGATCACGAAGTCGGCAGTCAGGATCCCACTGCCTAGCTCAGCCTCTGGCAAAAGAGCCTCGATGATGGCGGGCGAAACGTTCTCGAATGTCAGCGAGCCGGTCTCCCCGGGGGCAACAACGACGCGCGTTATTGTACGAAAGGTCTGGCGCGCATCGCCCTCTTTCGCCTGTATTCTAATCTGCACATTGGATGGAATACCATTCGCGTAGGCGGCGCCGAAACCTGTCCTGTTTGCCAGTTCCCATCCACCAATTGACACTAGGGCAATTGCGAAAACCAGCCCTCCAGCCATCATTCTGTTTCGCATTCTCTGTCTCCAGTTTGCTGGCGTGCCTGCGAAACGCGCCATCGCTTCTCGGATAACTTCGCTGGCCGATTGACCGCGCGCGGCGACCGCCTTCATGAAGTCCCGCTTCTCTTCATGAGAGACGCGGATATCCATGGTTTCGGTCTTCTTGTACCGGCGGTTTCGGGCCATTTTTGCGTTATCCGCTCATCAGGAGACAGCGCGTCACGCCGACGATCCAGACAAATCGCGTCGTGACGCTCCGACTTTTTGGTACGCACGGTTTTTCCGCAAGCGGTTTCGTGTCGGTACACGGATGAGAGCGGGTTTATTCGCGGATTGAATTCGACCAGTCGCGGTATTCGGCCCAGCTTACCTCGCCACTCTGATCGAAATCCCAGCTTGTCATAAGGGCGGCTGCAGCCCGACGGCCATCTTCGGGAGACAGAGGCTCCTGTTCGACTTCGGACGATGGCCCGAAACAGATCGCGACATGTGCTGGTAGTTGCCGGGCTTCCTGACGCGTATTCGCGCCATAGTCGTTTTCGGCGGCAGCTTCGCGACTGTCTGGCCCAACGGGATTCAACTCATCGAAACCCAGGCTGCCATTTCCGTCCGCGTCCATATAGCGGAACAAACCGCGCAGCTGTGCGGTCTGCCGGTCACTGAATTCCTGAAACGAGATCAGCTCGTCCTCATTTGCGTCGAGATTGGAAAACTCATTGGACGTGGCGCGGCTCCAGCTGTCTTCGAGCGCGGACCAACACTCCGGCGATATCTGTTCAGGCGTCTCGTGAGCCGTTGGGCCAAATCGAGATGGCGCGCGATCTCCGTACCTGGCCACGAGGGCTCCGAGCGCTGCGCCAAAAGCACCGGCACCTTTAGCGCCGCTTAGACTCTCGTACGCGGTCCCGCGATAGGCGCGAAACTCGTCCAGCGTGACGTGCCGGTCACGATCGGAATCGATCTCATTGAACTCGGCTACGCCCGCCCAGGTCTCTGACTCGGCGTCGTCGGTTATTGCAACAAACCCCGCCGCCAATGCGACCGCTACAAGGCTTCCACTGATCATCACGTTTCTCCTTCTGATGCGGCCATCCCGGACGAACAGGTCCATGGCCTCGCGGATGACGTGACTGGCGGTGGTGCCGCGCTGTGAGACCGCGCTCATGAAGGCTTGCTTTTCCTCATGGGAAACGCGGATTTCGAGTGCTTCGCTCTTCTTCGAACGCGGCTTCTTCGCCATGCCTGTCCTCATCCAGCACCAGGAGAACGATGCGCCGCGGCCCGTATCCAGCGAATTGTTGCCGCGACAGAACTGATTCTTGGCCCGGACGTTTTGTCCGCAAGGAAAATCGTGTCCGGGCAGTGATTTTCAGTGCGGCTGGTGTGTTATCGCGTGCAAGCGCGTATAGAGGCGGCAACAACGGAAAAGACCGATCATGAAGTTTCTTGACCAGGCCAAAATTTTCATCCGTTCCGGCGATGGCGGGAATGGCGCGGTTGGATTCCGGCGCGAGAAATATGTCGAGTTTGGCGGGCCGGACGGCGGCGATGGCGGCAAGGGCGGCGATGTCTGGGCCGAGACCGTCGAGGGACTCAACACGCTGATCGACTATCGCTACCAGCAGCACTTCAAGGCCGCCAAAGGCGATAGCGGGGCGGGATCGAACCGGACCGGCGCGGCAGGCAAGGACGTGGTTCTGAAACTGCCGGTGGGCACACAGATCCTGGACGAGGATCGGGAAACCGTTCTGCTGGACCTGACCGAGCCCGGTCAGCGCGTGCTGCTGATGGAGGGCGGACGCGGCGGCAAGGGCAATGCCTTTTTCAAGTCATCGACCAACCAGGCGCCGCGTCATGCCCAGAAGGGCGAACCGGGTGTGGAACGGTGGATCTGGTTGCGGCTGAAGCTGATTGCCGATGCCGGTCTCGTCGGCCTGCCCAATGCCGGCAAGTCGACTTTCCTTTCGGCCGTGAGTCGTGCTCATCCAAAGATCGCGGCCTATCCGTTCACCACGCTGCACCCGCATCTGGGCGTCGTCGATCTTGCCGCCGATGCGCGCTTCGTGATCGCTGACATTCCAGGGCTGATCGAGGGCGCGCATGAAGGCGCCGGTATCGGTGACCGCTTCCTGGGTCATATCGAGCGTTGCGCGACGCTTCTGCATCTCGTCGATGGCACACAAGAGGATGTCGCCGGCGCCTACCGGACGGTGCGGGGCGAACTGGAAGCCTATGGCGCCGGACTGGCCGAAAAGCCGGAAATCGTCGCACTCAACAAGATCGATGCGATTTCCGAAGACGAGCTGCCGGACAAGATCGCGGTGCTGAAGGAGGCCAGCGGCAAGGACGTGCTGGCTCTTTCCGGGGCCAGCCAGGCCAATGTGCGCGAGGCGCTGTTCGCGGTCTGGGAACAGATCAAGGCGGCGCGTCAGGACGAGCTGGAAGAGACGGCCGAACCAGAGGAAAGCTGGACGCCGTGACCCGACGGTCGGCTCCGGTCCGGTTTGCCGGCGCGATCGCGCGCGGTCGGCGGGCGCCGCCACTGAAAGGCGAGACGCTGGCACCCGGAATGACTGTGGGCCTGTTTGGCGGTAGTTTCGACCCGGTGCATCGCGGTCACGTGCATGTCGCCGAAACGGCGTTGAAGAAACTCCAGCTAGACCGTGTCTGGTGGATCGTGTCGCCGCAGAATCCGTTGAAGGATCGTCGCGCCGGCGAGTTCCTGCGGCGCCTGATCGGCGTCCAGGAGGCGGCCCATGCACCGCGCATGGTGGTGAGCGATATCGAGAACCGTACCGGCATCCGCACGACCGCCGATCTCATCTCCGTTCTGCGCGCCCGTCATCCGCGGGTCCGTTTCGTGTGGATCATGGGCGCTGACAATCTCGGCGAGTTTCACAAATGGCATCGCTGGCGGGAAATTGCCGCGACGGTGCCGATCGCCGTCATCGCCCGCCCGCAAGATCCGGTCCGCGCGCGGCTGTCGCCGATGGCCCGCGAACTGGCCGCTGCCCGGCGCCACGAGACCCGCGCCCATCACCTTGCGAAATCCGCGTCACCAGGGTGGACGTATCTGACAGAACCCCTACATAGCGAAGCCTCGTCGCATCTGCGTGGCGACAAGCCCTCCTGATCCGCTATTGCCGAGCTCTCACATCATGACCCCGTCACAGAATGCCGGCGCCTTGGCTTTCTTCGAGGACTTGCATCCGCCGAAATCGCGCTTCCTGGACGACGTGCTCACGGGGCTGGCGAAGCGCCAAAAGAGCATTCCGCCGAAGCATTTCTACGACGCAAAGGGCTCGGCGCTGTTCGACGACATCACCGGCACGGACGATTACTATGTCACCCGGACCGAACTCGGCATTCTGGACGGCATTGCCGACGATATCGCAGCAAGGGCTGGAAAAGACACGGTGGTGATCGAACCGGGGTCGGGCTCCAGCGTTAAAATTGATCGGCTGCTCAACGCGCTCGACGCGCCGGCGGCCTATGTCGGGCTGGACATATCCAAAGACCATCTGATCAGCGCCTGCGAGGATCTCGCGGCCCGCTATCCGGGACTGACCGTCGGGGCGATCTGCGCCGATTTCACGCAAGCGGTCCCGCTGGGCGAGTTCCCGATTCCGGACGGGCGCCGGCTGGTGTTTTTTCCCGGATCGACCATCGGCAATTTCGAGCCGGACGGCGCGCGCTCGCTATTGTGCCGGTTACGCGATTGGCTACGCCCGGGCGATGCGATTCTGATCGGCGCCGACCGGGTGAAGTCGGCCGAGGTGCTGGAGAACGCCTATGACGACCAGCAGGGCGTGACGGCAGCCTTTAATCTCAACCTGCTGACGCGCATCAACCGCGAACTGAACGGCGATATCGACACCGGCGCGTTTTCGCACCGCGCTGTCTGGAATGCCGAATTGTCGCGTGTTGAAATGCACCTTGTCGCGAACCGCGACATGCAATTCACCGTCTCCGGGCAGACCTTCGCGATGAAGAAAGGCGAGACCATCCACACCGAGAACTCGCACAAATTTACGATCGACCGCTTCACCGCGCTCGCTGCGTCGGCTGATCTGTCCGTCAAGACACACTGGAGCGACGATCGCGGGTATTTCACACTCTACTGGCTCGAACGCGCCTGAAGCCTGTGTTAGGCTTTGGTTGAATCGCGCAAAGGAGCAGACCGCTGAACACGCAATCCGAACGGTCGGCGAAGGCCGCCGACATCGCCCCGGTTCTACCGCCCGACGACAAACATGCCGGAGAAGACCTCGAAGCCCTGATCATGGGGGTGTTGGAGGATGACAAGGCGGAAGACATTCTCTCGATCGATCTGCGTGGAAAGTCCTCGGTCACCGATTTTATGATGATTGCGTCCGGCCGCTCGCACCGCCATGTCGGCGCAATCGCCGATCATGTATTGCGCAAGCTCAAAGAGTCCGGCGCCGGGAAAGCAAGGGCCGAGGGGCTCGAAACCGCCGACTGGGTTTTGATCGATGCCGGCGATGTGGTGTTGCACATTTTCCGGCCGGAAGTGCGCAGCTTCTACAACCTCGAACGCATGTGGTCGGTTGAGCCGCCGCAGGGCGCGGACCGATAAGTCCAAATGCGCCTGACAATCATCGCGGCCGGGCGGTTGAAATCCGGTCCCGAGCGCGAGCTGGTCGACCGCTATGCCGACCGCATCCGTTCGAGTGGCAGCGGGATCGGTCTGGGACCGCTGACGGAATGTGAGGTCGATGCACGGTCTCATTCGGACAAGACGGCGGAATCGGCCGCACTGGCCGCGCAGATTCCAAGCGGCGCCGCGCTGTGCCTGCTCGATGAGCGCGGCAAATCTCCGACAGCACGCGAATTTGCCGCCATTCTGGCCGGCTGGCGCGATGACGGTTTTCGCGATGCGGCCTTTGTTATAGGCGGCGCTGACGGGCTTGACCGCAAGGCATTCGGCCAGCCGCACCTGGTTTTGTCCTTCGGTAAAACCGTCTGGCCACACATGCTGGTCCGCGCGATGCTAGCGGAACAGCTTTACCGGGCCGTCTCGATCCTGTCGGGCGCGCCCTATCACCGGGACTGATACCCATGTGGTTTGCCGCCCTTTTCCTTGCCCTGCAGTCGGCGTCGACGCCGCCTGATGCTGGCGAGGTGGAGCAGTTGGAGCGGGAAGCGGAAACTGCGCGGACGAATGCCGAGACTGCCGCTCGCGAAGCAGATGCGCTCGCCACGGAAATCGTCGAATTGCAATCGCGCCTCGTGGCGGCAGCGGGGCGGGTTTCGGCCAACGAACAATCGGCGCTGGAGATTGCGGGCCGGATTGAAGCCCTTGCGGATCGGGAAGCGGCGATTCTGGCGCGACTGATGGTGGATCGTGAAGCGCTGATCGACGTGCTGGCCGCATTGCAGCGGATCGAACGGGGCACACCACCGGCGCTGGCAGCAGCTCCCGGAGATGCAGAAGAAGCGGCCCGCGCGGCCAGTCTCCTGGCAGCGATCACACCGGATCTGCAGGCTCGGGCGGACGCCTTGTCACGGGAACTCGACTCCCTGCGGTCCGTACGGCAATCGCTGGAAAGCGAGCGCGCCTCGCTGACAACCACCGAAAACCGCCTGGCCGCTAGCCAGGCCGAGATCCGGGCCTTGATCGCGGAGCGCCGGCTTCTGGAAGCGCAGCGCCGCGGCGAGGCTGAAAGGTTTGCGGATGTGGCCGCCACGGCGGGCGCCCAAGCCCAGACCTTGCGCCAGCTTCTGGAAACGCTGCGCGGCATGACGGAAATTTCACCACGCTTTAATCCGCGGCGGCTGATCCGCCCCGATGCCCTGCCCGACCCGGTACTGCGCCCGGAAGACGGGCTGGTTGCCGCGCGTGCCGCTATGGCGCCGATCGAAACCCTGCGTTTTGCCGACGCCAGGGGGCGCTTGCGTGCGCCCGTTGAAGGGCCCGTCGCGCTGCGCTTTGGCCAGACCGACGAGAATGGCGATGCGATCGAAGGCATCCGTATCCGGACCCGAGCCGGTGGTCAGGTCGTCGCGCCGTTTGACGCCAGGGTCGAATACGCCGGATCTTTTAATACATATAACGGACTATTGATCCTGGGCGTCGGGGACGACTACTATATAGTCTTGGCTGGCTTGGGCGTGATCTATGCCGAGGCCGGACAGTCGGTTCTGGCCGGTGAGCCGGTCGGCGAAATGCCGTCGGTGGGTGAAACGGCACCGGATTTGTATCTGGAGATCCGTCGGGAAGAGACCGCGATCGATCCACAGCCTTGGCTGCGGAGCGGAACGCAGTCCGGATAAGCGGGGCGAGAGAAAAGGACTCTTTAGGCCATGCGTTTGAATTTTATAGCTGCTGCCATTGCTTTCGTGCTGGGTGCGGGCGCTCTCGCCGTCTCCGCAGAAGGCTTTCAAAGCAGCCGCGAGGACACCTATCGCCATCTCGAACTGTTCGGCGATGTGCTGTCCCGTGTTGAGGCAGATTATGTCACCGATATCGACGATGCCGCGCTGATCGAAGCCGCAATCGAAGGCATGCTCGAAAGCCTCGATCCGCACTCCAGCTATCTTTCTCCCGACAATTTCCAGGACATGCAGGTTTCGACACGCGGCGAATATGGTGGACTCGGCATGGAGATCACGACGCGGGATGACCTGATCACAGTCGTTTCGCCGTATGAAGACACACCCGCCGGCCGCGCCGGCATTCGCCCTGGCGACCAGATTATCGCGGTCGATGGAGAGTCGATCATCGGCTTCAGCACAGATGAAGCGGTCGAGCTGATGCGCGGTCCCGTCGGCGCTCCGGTGACCATCACCGTCACGCGCGAAGGCGAGGAAGAGTTCGATCTCAATCTCGTGCGTGAGACGATTCCGCTGCGCACGGTCGCTTGGCGCGAAGAAGAGGGATTCGGCTATTTGCGGATTGCCGGTTTCAACGAGCACACGACCGAAACGCTTCATGAAGCCATTGCGGAGATGCGCGAAGCCTTCGACGGCCGCGTTCCAGGTGTCGTTGTGGATCTGCGATACAATCCGGGCGGCTTGCTCGACCAGGCCATTGGTGTCACCGACACCTTCCTGGATGGCGGTGAAATCGTCACCACACGCTATCGCAATCCCGGCGAAAACCAGCGCTATAATGCCCGCCCGGGTGACATGCTCGAAGGCACGCCGATTGTGATTCTGATCAATGAGGGTTCCGCGAGTGCGTCCGAGATTGTGGCCGGTGCCCTGCAGGATCGCCAAAGGGCGACGCTGGTCGGCATGACCAGCTTCGGCAAGGGCTCGGTGCAAACCATCATTCCCTTGCGGGGTGGCCGCGACGGTGCGCTGCGGTTGACGACCGGGCGTTATTACACACCGTCGGGACGCTCGATCCAGAACACGGGCATCGTGCCGGACTGGATGGTGTCGCATCGCATCATTGAGGACGATGAAGAGCGCTACAGTGAAGCCTCGCTCGACGGCGCTCTGGAAAACGACACCGGAAGCGCACGCGAGGACGAAAACCTGGCCGCAGTCGAAATGCCGCCGGAAGACCATGAAGGCGACTTCCAGCTCGAACGCGCGCTGCAAGTGCTGGCTGGTCTGGCGGAAAGCGAGCAGGCGGCGCTGCAATAAGGCGGCCCCGCGGGGATACGCCTTAACCCTTTCTTACCCGCATCCGGGGCAGCAATCGGTGTGAGGTCAAGCCGGTGTGATTCGGCTTGCCTGCCCGATTGCGACGGATTTTGCGGAGATGAGCAGCACGACCTATAGCGCCGCTTCAGCGTTCAAAGGCCCGGCTTTTGCCGGGCTGGGAGCCGCCCTTTTATTCGGTATCGGCGCCGTTCTGATTGCCGTGCTGGGGGATCCGGATGGGCGGCCGCCGGTTGCACGCCAGGCGCTGGGACCAGCGCCGGTCGCGCCCGCACAAGAGATCATCACGGCTGAAGTGCGCCGCCCGGTGGAGTTCAGCCAGACAGATGCCGACATCGAGCCCTCGCTGGCGGGCGTTGCGGAGACTTTTGAAGCGCCCGCTGCGGCCGAAGGGTCAGATCCGGCCCAGGCCGAGGCCGTGCATGCCGGTCAGCTGGATCCCGATGCGCTGGTGGCGGCGCCCATCGCCGGTCTCACCACGCCGGGACCATCCGGTCCCCTCCCGGCGATCGGGCCGGATGGCACGCGGCCCGACCAGGCTTATGCGCGGCCCTGGCACGGCGATCCTAACACGCCGATGATTGCGATCGTGATCGGGGGCATGGGCCTCAACCGCGCGGTGACCGAATCTGCGATCGAGGACTTACCACCCGAGGTCGCGTTGAGTTTCGCCCCCTATTCGCGCGATCTGCAGAGCTGGGTCGACCGGGCCCGGGCGGCCGGGCACGAGGTGCTGATCGAAGTGCCGATGGAACCTTTCGATTATCCGAATAATGATCCCGGCCCGCACACGCTGCTGGCCGATGCGCCGCCGACGGAGAATGCCCGCCGTCTTTACTGGTTGATGAGTCAGGCGTCCGGGTATTTTGCGATGACGAACTATCTCGGCGCGCGGTTTTCGACGTCGGAACCGGCGCTGGAGCACGTCATGGCTGCGCTCGAGGAGCGCGGCGTGTCTTTTCTGCATGATGGGACGGGGCGCCGCTCGACGATCGAGGCTGCGGCCGATGGGGCCGGTGCACGCTGGGGTATCGCCGATCGCGTGCTCGATGAAGACCCCTCACCTTCTGCGGTTGACGATCGGTTGCTAACGCTGGAAGCGCTCGCGCTTCAGAACGGTGCCTCCATCGGTGCCGGTTTTGCCTATCGTTCGACGGTCGATCAGATCGCGCGCTGGGCGGAAGGGCTCGAAGCGCGCGGTTACGCACTCGCGCCGCCCTCCGCGGTGATGGCCCGGCAGCAGGCAGAGCGGGGCGGACCAGTACAGCACGCCGCCAACGCCCACTAATGGATGATCCCTATCCTCATCACCGGCCCAATGCCGGCGTGGTGATGTTCAATATGGACGCACTCGTCTGGATCGGCCGGCGCGCCGATGTCGAGGGCGACCATGTCTGGCAGTTTCCACAAGGCGGCATGGATGACGGCGAAGATGCCGAAAGCGCGGCCCGCCGCGAGGCATACGAGGAAACCGGTGCGCGAAGCGATGATCTCGTACTCCTGGGCAGCATTGATCGCTGGTTGGCTTATGACTTTCCGGCCGGCCTTCCGGCCCGGCCGGATCAGAAGCGGTACAGGTGGAAGGGCCAGAAGCAGCGCTGGTTCGCCTTCCGGTACACCGGACGCGACGCCGATTTCGATCTGACGGCGGTGCCGCCGCAAGAATTCGCCGAGTGGCGCTGGGAGCGGCTGGAAAATGTTCCACCACTGATCATCCACTGGAAGCGCGGCGTCTACGACGAGGTGGCGCAGGAATTTGCGCGTTTTGCCAGCTCGTCGAATTCCGGACGCTAGTCATTAAGCCCCCGCTAAGAGTGCGTTTACCGAACACGGCCCGCGCTCGCGGGATCAACTTTCTCGCGCCGCCATCAGCCGGTCAATGCTGAAGGCCGGCGCACTTTCTCTGGCGAGCAGAAGAAATCCACCTGCCATCGCCAGATTTTTGAGGAACATGACCCGCTGAATTTGATCGTCAAAAGCGGCGTGGAAAATCAATGCGGTCAGAAGGCAGAAACCTGCGAGCAGCACGGCGAGATAGCGCGTACCAATGCCGATCAGCACACCGATTCCCGCTCCAATCTCGAAGATAATCGTTGGCCAAAGCAGAAATGCCGGCACTCCGAATGCCTCCATGTAGCCGGCAGTGGCCTCGGTTGCGCCGATCTTGGCTGTTCCCGACAAGATGAAGAGGGCTGCCAGAAACGCTCGGGCAGGAAGATCGATATGTCGCAAACGCGGATTCAACATCGTGAAACCCTAGGGCTGTGGCGGATTGAGCGTGGTGAAGATGTAGCGTGCGATCTGCCATCCGGCGTCATCGTCGCGACGGAGCAGAAATAGTTCCTGATTAGCCTCGGGACCGGATTCGCCGGTCGCATGCACAATCACCTCACCGGCCGATCGGGTGCGCGCAATAGCCCAGTTGTCCGAAAGCTGCTCGACTTCGTCGATCTCGAATTCGATGTTTAGCGAGATCGTGTTGAACACATTGCCATAGGCCGCACGAATATTGTCGCGACCGACCGCTGCGGGGAAATGCTGCGGCATGAAAACGCCATCGTCGGCATAAAGCGCGACAATCGTATCCACGTCCGACGCATTCAGGGCGACTTCATAGGCGGTCAGCGTGATTTCGACCGTTTGCATTGCGGTCTCTCCATTTTCCGGTGTCTGAGCTGAACAGGCAGCGGTCGTGACCAGCACTGCCGCGAATATAACTCCGTATTTGGTCATGATTTCCGATCCCAATTGACGACGCTTTTGGATGCCGCAACCGGGCGCTATCTTACGATCAATGAGTTATGGTCATTTCATTTTTTGTATTAGGGGTATATTTATGCACTTTGTTTCTCATTTATGGGATAGTCATGAGTGTGCTGGACGCCCTGCTCATCTTTGCCAAGGTTGTGGATCTTGGGAGTTTTTCGGCAGCGTCGCGGCACATTTCGATGCCGGTTTCGACCGTCAGCCGGAAGATCGCCGATCTTGAGAAGACGTTGGGCGTGCGGCTGCTGGAGCGCTCGACGCGAAAACTCCGGCTGACGGATGTCGGAGCGGAAGTCTACAGTCAGGCCAGACGAGGCGCCGAAGTCCAAGAGGCCGTCGATCTGCTGATCTCAAACCAGCTGACCGAGGTTCGCGGCGCTTTGCGCCTGTCCGCTCCGCCGAATATTGCCGACAGCCTGCTCGCGCCGCTGATAACCGAATTCCAGTCGGACTATCCGGACGTTCAAATCCAGATCGTGGTCACCGACCGCATCGTCGATCATATCGCGGAAGGCGTTGATATCGCTTTCCGGGTCGGGCGTCAGGCGGACTCGTCGCTCGTCACGCGAACAATCCTGCATTATCGTCACCAGCTTGTCGCTTCGCCCGGCTATATTGCGGAGTTCGGCGCACCGGATCATCCCGACGATTTGCGGACACACCGTCTCCTGGCCTTTTCATTCTGGACGTCCGAACGCAGCTGGACATTCCATAACGGCTCGGAGCGGCGCGAGATTGTATTCGCCCCGCATCTCTCGATGAATGACTATGCCGGACTCGTCAGCGCCATGCTGGCCGGCAATGGAATAGGCGACCTGCCGCCGATTGTGCTGCCGGAAATCATGCGGTCCGGCCAGCTGGTCGAGGTTATGCCGGACTGGACTTTTGAACCGCTCGACTTGTCGATGGCGCATCTTGGCAATCGCTATGCGCCGCGCCCTGTCCGGCTCTTTAAATCCTTTGTCGCGCAACGCGCAAAAGCCCTGTTTCCCGATCTGCCAGCTTAAGATCACGCCGACGGATTCGGAGGCCCCGATACCCGGTTAATGACACGGATGTTTGCCGTGACGGTCAGGCTGCGCGTTTTGCGCGCTGACGATTGCGCAAGGCCCGCACCAGACCGACCACACTGATCCCGAACCAGGCAAATTCGATCGCAATGGACGCGGGATTCGGTTTGTAGATCAACGAGATGAGCAGAAGGACGGCGCCAATGCCATTTATGACGGGGTGGCGCCAGTCATCGTCGCGCACCCCTTTTGTCTGCTGCCAGAAATAGGCGAACAGAACGCAGGCAACGCCGGCAAATCCGATGATGTCGGTAAGCGTGATCAGCTGTTCAGCGCTTCGGTCAGCGCTTCCAGCTTGGCAACACGGGCTTCGGCAGCATGGCGTTCGTGATCGTCACGCGCCAGACCTATATCTTCACGCGCTTCCGCCAGTTCCTTGGCGGTCTGGGCGGCATCGACCGTTGTAAGATCGATGGCTTCCTCGGCCAGAACGGTGAGGCCTTCCGGCGTCACCTCGGCAAACCCGCCATGGATAAAGGTGCGGGTGACCGCATCGCCGTCATGCACCGAGATCGCACCGGAGCGGATGGCGCTCATGACCGGCGCATGGCCTGGCAGGACACCGAAATCGCCCTCTTCACCGGGCACAACAACCATGTCCACCTCGCCCTGGAACAGGCGGCGCTCGGGAGAGACGAGATCGAAGTGAAGCTTGTCAGCCATGGCAGGGAATCCTCGTGTTTCGCGGCGGCTTTTAGCAGGCCTTTTCACGCTTGTGGAGGGCGGATGTCACTCGGCGCCGTCACAGTTGTCCAACGGTGGAGCAAGTGCCGAGGCGAGGTTCATGAGGGCGCGGTCGCGATGGCCTTCCAAGCGCACCCAGTCCTCCTTCGATCCCATTGCGGTCCCCGGCATGTCGATCTGAATGAAAATATTGACCGGCAGGGGCGGCGGTGGCGGGCTTTCTGCGCTTGCGGTGCGTTCGGCCGCGAAGCGGGCTTGCCAATCGGCGACCGCGGCGCACTCATTCTCGGAGGCAATGGTCAGGGTGATCCGGTCCGCGACAGCCAGATTGAGATCATCGTTTCGCCCGAAAGCCCGGTGTTCGGCCGGAACCGCCATGCCGGGCTCTATGCCGGCCGCGCTTAGATAGGCAGCGGCAGCGTCGCCATCGAATAGCGCCTCGGCAATCGTATCAAAGGCGTCCGGCCTGCCGTCGATATCGACCCTGTGGTAGCGCCAGCCGCAGGAGGCGCCGTCGCAAACGCGGTTGAAGGCGAATCGGATTGTTTCGGTCCAGTAATAGGGCGCCAAGCGTTCGACACGCGGCCCTTCCGATTCAATCTCGGCGCCGGGCCGGTCCAGATTGTAGGCGCTATAGATTTCCCGGGCGTGGTTCGCCGCTGCGTCATAGGTCGCGCGTTGCCAGGCCCGCCAGATATCCCGGCCGGCAAATCCATCGAACTCGCCCTGCGCGATCTCGGGCTCCTCCGGCGGCGGTGGCGGTGGTGAGGCGGCCAAGAGGAAGAGGCCGGCGAGCGCGATGATCAGCTTCATGTGTTTCCCCTTGTCTGCCGGGGAGTTTGGCGAGGGCGTTGGGAAAAGGGAAGGCAGCGGCTTTCGATTGTTCATAATAAAACACGAGAAACAAAAGATTGCGTCTCCCTCCGACTTGATCGGAGGGTCTCTAAGACGAGATCGTCCGGTCAAGCCGGACGAAGACGAAGAGGAGGTGGAAAACGAAAAAGGCCGGTCGCAAAGACCGGCCTTTCCAATTCGGATGAGCGCGAGGCTTACGCCGCTTCCGCAGCCAGCGCTTCGGCTTTCTTCACGGCATCCTCGATGGTGCCGACCATGTAGAAGGCCGGTTCCGGCAAATGGTCGTACTCGCCGTCGACGATGGCCTTGAAGCCTTTCACGGTGTCGGCCACCGGGACCTGGATGCCCGGAAAGCCGGTGAAAACTTCGGCGACATCGAAAGGCTGCGACAGGAAACGTTCCACCTTCCGGGCGCGGGCCACGATCAGCTTGTCTTCCTCCGACAGCTCGTCCATGCCCAGGATGGCGATGATGTCCTGCAGGGCCTTGTAGCGCTGCAGGATTTCCTGCACGCGGCGGGCCGTCTCGTAGTGATCCTCGCCGACGACGCGCGGGTCGAGGATCCGCGAGGTCGAGTCGAGCGGGTCCACGGCCGGGTAGATACCCTTTTCCGAGATCGCCCGGTTCAGAACCGTGGTGGCATCCAAGTGGGCGAAGGTGGTTGCCGGAGCCGGGTCGGTCAAATCGTCGGCCGGAACGTAAACGGCCTGCACCGAGGTGATCGAACCCTTCTTGGTCGAGGTGATCCGCTCCTGCAGCGCACCCATGTCGGTGGCCAGTGTCGGCTGGTAACCCACGGCAGACGGGATCCGGCCCAAGAGGGCGGACACTTCCGAACCGGCCTGGGTGAAGCGGAAGATGTTGTCGACGAAGAACAGCACGTCCTTGCCTTCCTCGTCGCGGAAATATTCGGCCTGGGCGAGACCGGACAGGGCGACGCGGGCGCGGGCACCCGGCGGCTCGTTCATCTGGCCGAAGACGAGGGCGCAGCGCGAGCCTTCGGTAGAGCCCTTGGCCGGGTCCTTGTTGACGCCGGATTCGATCATTTCCCAGTACAAATCGTTACCTTCGCGGGTGCGCTCACCGACGCCGGCGAAGACCGAGTAACCGCCGAACAGCTTGGCGATGTTGTTGATCAGCTCCTGGATCAGAACCGTCTTGCCCACGCCGGCACCGCCGAACAGGCCGATCTTGCCGCCTTTCGCATACGGGCAGAGCAGATCGATGACCTTGATGCCGGTGGGCAGGATTTCGGCTTCCGTCGCCTGCTCCTCGAAGGAGGGCGCCGGACGGTGGATCGGGGCGCGCTGTTCGTACTGAACATCGCCAGCCTCGTCGATCGCCTCACCGGTGACGTTCAGAATGCGGCCAAGCACGCCGGGGCCGACCGGAACGGTGATCGGCGAGCCGGTGTCGGTGACTGCGGCACCGCGCTGCAGGCCTTCTGTTGCGTCCATGGCGATAGTGCGCACCGCGTTTTCACCGAGGTGCTGGGCGACTTCCAGAACCAGTTTCTGGTCACCATTCATGGTTTCGAGAGCGTTCAGGATGTCCGGCAGGCCGGCGTCGAACTCGACGTCGACAACAGCGCCCGTGATCTGAGCAACGCGTCCTTTGAGCTGTGCCATCTCGATTTTTCCTTCCAGGACGTAACTTACAAGGCCTCGGCGCCGGAGATGATCTCTGTCAGCTCCGTCGTGATTTTGGCCTGGCGTGTGCGGTTATAAACAAGGTTCAGTTTGTCGATCAGTTCGCCGGCATTGCGCGTGGCATTGTCCATCGCGGCCATGCGGGCGCCCATCTCGCCGGCGGCGTTTTCCAGCAGCGCGGAGAGGATGATGGTGTCGACATAACGCGGCAGGAGCACGTTGAGGATTTCCTCCTCGTCGGGCTCGTATTCATAGACAGCGCCGCCGAGATCGGGGCGCTCGACGCTTTCGTCAATCGCATCAACCGCGGGGATCAGCGTTTGGGCGCGCGGCTTCTGGGAGATCACGGACACGAATTCCGAAGAAATCAGTTCGCAGACATCAAACTCGCCGGCCTCGAACATCTCGCGGATGATCGCTCCGAATTCCGATGCTGCGCCCTTGCCGACATTCTTGCCGCCGGCGAGGTCGAAGCGCTTGACGATCAGGTCGCCATAGAGGCGCTTGAGCTGGTCGGCGCCCTTCTTGCCGATGGTGATCAGCTTGACGGTCTTGCCCTTGCCTTGCAGCGCGGTGATGCGCTCGCGTGCCTTGCGCACGATATTGGTGTTGAAACCGCCGCACAGGCCGCGGTCCGCCGTCATCACGACCAGCAGGTGAACGTCGTCCTTGCCCGTGCCGACGAGCAGCGGCGAGGCGCCCGGCGACTCTTTCATCGAGGTCGACAGGTTGGCCATCACCGACGCCATGCGTTCGGCATAGGGACCGGCGGCCTCGGCTGCGTCCTGCGCCTTGCGCAGTTTTGCAGCGGCCACCATCTGCATCGCCTTGGTGATCTTCTGCGTGGATTTCACGCTCGAGATCCGGTTGCGAAGGTCCTTGAGTGAAGCCATGCGGCTCTCCTTAGCCCCGCCCCTTACGCGAAGTTCTTGGTGAAGGCTTCCACGACGGAGGCGAGCTTGCCTTCGCTGTCGTCGGTCAGCTTCTTCTCGGTGCGGATGGTCTCGAGAAGATCGGCATGATCGGCGTGCAGGTGACGCAGAAGCTCTTCCTCGTACTGGCGCACATCGGCGACCGGAACACGGTCCAGATAACCGCGAGTACCGGCGAAGATCACGCAGACCTGCTCTTCCATCGTCAGCGGCGAGAATTGCGGCTGCTTGAGGAGCTCGGTCAGGCGCTGACCGCGGTTCAACAGGCGCTGGGTCGCAGCGTCGAGATCGGAGCCAAACTGCGCGAAGGCCGCCATTTCGCGGTACTGGGCGAGTTCACCCTTCATCTTGCCGGCGACCTGCTTCATCGCCTTGGTCTGGGCCGCGGAGCCGACCCGCGACACGGACAGGCCGACGTTCACGGCAGGGCGGATGCCCTGATAGAAGAGGTCGGTTTCCAGGAAGATCTGGCCGTCGGTGATCGAGATCACATTGGTCGGGATGTAGGCCGACACGTCATTGGCCTGGGTTTCGATGACCGGCAGGGCGGTCAGCGAACCGGCGCCCTGGTCGTCATTCATCTTGGCCGCACGCTCCAGCAGGCGGGAGTGCAGGTAGAAGACGTCACCCGGATAGGCTTCACGGCCCGGCGGGCGGCGGAGCAGCAGCGACATCTGGCGGTAAGCCACCGCCTGCTTGGACAGGTCATCATAAACGATGAGGGCGTGCATGCCGTTGTCGCGGAAATATTCGCCGATGGCGCAGGCGGTGAACGGTGCCAGGAACTGCATCGGCGCCGGATCGGAGGCCGTGGCCGCGACGACGGTGGTATATTCCATCGCACCGTTTTCCTCGAGCGTCTTCACGATCTGGGCGACGGTGGAGCGCTTCTGGCCGACGGCGACATAGACGCAGTAGAGCTTCTGGCTCTCATCGTCAGTGTCGTTGACCGATTTCTGGTTCAGGATGGTATCAATCGCGATGGCGGTCTTGCCGGTCTGGCGGTCGCCGATGATCAGCTCACGCTGGCCACGGCCGATCGGGATCATGCCGTCGATCGACTTGATGCCGGTGGCCATCGGCTCGTGCACGGATTTCCGCGGGATAATGCCGGGTGCCTTGACGTCGACGCGGCGGCGCTCGGTGGCGTCGATCGGACCCTTGCCGTCGATCGGCTCGCCGAGCGCGTTGACGACGCGGCCGAGATAGCCCTTGCCGACGCCAGTATCCACGATCGCACCCAGGCGCTTGACGGTGTCGCCTTCTTTGAGGCCGCGGTCATCGCCGAAGATCACGCAACCGACATTGTCGCGCTCGAGGTTCAGGGCCATGCCCTTGACGCCGCCCGGAAATTCGACGAGCTCGCCGGCCTTCACTTCGTCGAGTCCGTAGACGCGGGCGATACCGTCACCGACGGACAGCACCTGGCCAACGTCGGAGACTTTCGCCTCGGCGCCGTAATTCTTGATCTGGTCTTTCAGGATTGCGGAAATTTCCGCGGCACGGATGTCCATGGCGCTACTCAAGCCTCTTTCATCGCTGTCCGGAGTCCTTCGAGCTGCGTCCGAAGGGAGGAATCATACATGCGCGAACCGACCTGCACGATCAGTCCGCCGAGAATATCCGGGTCCTCATGGGTCCGGACGTCAACCTCGCGCCCGAGGGCGCGCTTCAAGGACGCCTTCAGAGCGTCAATGTCTTTTGCCGAGAGCTTCACGGCTGCGGTCACGTCGGCTGACGCGACGCCGCGGGCATCCGCTGCCAGCCGGGCGTAAGCAGCAGCCATGCTGCCCAGCTCGCCGGCGCGGCCATTGTCGGCGGCGACTTTCAGCGCGTTCGCGGTCAGCGCGTCAAAACCGGCCTTTTCCGCAAGTGCGGCGACAATGCCGTGCTTGGCGTCGGCTTCGACCAGGGGGCTCGAGAGCGCCGCTGACAACTCGTCATTTTCGGCCAGCAGACTGGCCAAATCGGCCATGTCGGCTTCGACCTTGTCGGCCTTTTTCGCGTCCGACGCCAGCTCGAAAAGGGCGCTGGCATAACGTCCGGCTGCGCCGGTGATTGTCGCGGTATCGCCACTCATCGGATCGTTCTGTCGCCTGCCTTTGCCGAATGTGCTGGCGAGTCGATGAGATCAACCACCAAACACTTGAGAACATTGCGAAAATTGGAGAAGTCTTGCGCCGGGAGGACACGCGCTTCTCCAGTCGGGCGCCCGCTTAGCACAGGGGCATGGGGGCGGCAACCCGGTTGCGGCAGGACTCCCGGGCTTGATCGGTAGGCGGATCGTCGCAGACTGCTGCCGGGAGGACAGGCGTGGCGGAGATCGGAATCATCGGACTCGGCGCGATGGGACTCGCGAGCGCGTGGGCGGCCGTGCGGGCGGGTGCTTCGGTGATCGGTTTCGACCGCTTCTCCGCCGGCCACGAGCGCGGCTCCAGTCATGGCGAAAGCCGCATGATCCGGCGGATCTATTCCGAGGGCGCGCTGTATAATGCGTTGCTCGACCGCGCCTATGATTTATGGGCCGCGCTGGAGGCGGACGCCGGCGAACGGCTTTTCGTGAAGACCGGCGGGATGGATGCCGGGATCGCCGGCAGCGCCTTCATGGCCGAGGCGCTGTCGAGTGCCGAGACGTCCGGCCAGGCCTATGACGTGCTCGATGCAGCATCGCTCCGCCGGCGCTATCCGGCCCTGGCCGTCCCTGACGATGTGATGGCGATTTTCGCGCCCGGTAGCGGGTACCTCTTGAGCGATGCGGCCAATGCCGCCATGGCGCGGTTGGCGGAGGCAGGCGGCGCCGACCTCTATTGGGATTGCCCGGTAAAGAGGATCGACCGCACCAATGGCGGCTTCCGGATACACGCTGCGGACGGCAATTATGACGCCGATCATGTGATCCTTGCCGCGGGGCCCTGGGTAGGCGAATTCGATGGTGATCTCGATCGCGCCCTGACCGTGGAGCGTCAGGTCGTCGGCCTGTTTGACGGACCGGATGACATGCCGCCCTTCCAGCGGGTGCTTGCCGACGGCCGGCGCATTTACGCCCTGCCCAACGGGCCGGGCGGACGCTGGAAGCTGGGCGTCTATCATCACCGCAAACAGCGTGGACCGGACTACCGCGAAACACTGCCGGTTGACGCGGCCGACCGGGCGCTGCTGGCCGATGCGCTGGGCGAGGTATTGCAGGATTGTCCGCCGCCGGATGCGTTCGAGGTCTGCCGTTTCACCAATACGGCGGATCACCGTTTCATCCTCGACACGGCGGAGGATGGGCGGGTGCTGGTCTCCGCCTGTTCCGGGCATGGCTACAAGTTCGCGCCGGCGATCGGTGAAGCCGCCGTGGCGTTGGCGCTCGGCGAGGCTCCGCGCGTTTATCTTTCGCCCTTCAGCCTGGCGCGTCAGACGAAGCTGTAGGGCTCGATGTCGATCGTGACGCGCACCGAAGCGACCGGCTTCATGCGGCTTTTCCATGCGGCAACATAGGCCGAGACATCGACATCGCGTTCGGCGCGGACCAGGAAGCGGCGGCGATGCCAGCCGCGGACCATGCCATAGCGCGGTTCGGCCGGACCCCAGATCGTGACGCCGTCGGCGTCGGGCGCTCGTTTCGCCCAGGCTTTCGCCACCTCGTCGACCTGATGACCATCCTTCGCGGCGAGGATGATCGCGGCCAGACGGCCATAAGGCGGCAATCCGAGCACTTCGCGGGCCATGGTCTCGGCTTGCATGAAGCGGTCGCGATCGCCGGCGACGAGCGCCGCGATAGCTTCGTGATCCGGGTCATGGGTCTGCAGAAGGGCGCGGCCCGGACGCTCCGCACGTCCGGCGCGGCCTGCGACCTGGACCAGGGTTTGGTAGGTGCGTTCGCCGGCGCGAGGGTCGCCCCCGGCAAGGCCCAGATCGGCATCGACCACGCCGATCAGGGTGAGATTCGGAAAGTTGTGGCCCTTCGCGGCGATCTGGGTGCCGACGAGAATGTCGATCTCGCCGCGCTCCATGCGGCCGATGAGGGCTAATAGTTTCTCGGCGGAATGGGCGGTATCGGAAGACAGGATTTCGACATTGGCGTCGGGGAATCGTGTACGGGCTTCCTCGGCCACGCGTTCGACTCCAGGACCGACACTGGTCAGGGAATCCACCGCGCCGCATTCCGGGCATTTCTCCGGGCGCGGCATGGAAAAACCGGTGAGATGGCAAATCAGCTGGCCGGTATAGCGGTGCTCAGTGAGATAGGCGTCGACATCGGGCGATTTCATCCGGTGCCCGCAGTCGCGGCACAAGACCAGCGGCGCATAGCCGCGGCGGTTGAGATAGAGCAACACCTGTTCACCGCGCCGCAGCGTGTCGGCCATCGCCTCGACCAGCGGATCGGACAGCCACAGGCCGCGTGCCGGGCGATTCTGGCGCAGATCGATGGTGGCGATCTCGGGTAGCACAGCCTGGCCGATCCGGTCGGGCAGCTGAATGTAGGCGTAGCGGCCGGCCCGCGCGTTCGCCAGCGTCTCTATCGAGGGGGTGGCCGACGCCAGCACAATGGCGGCTTTTGACGCGCGGGCCCGCACCACGGCCAGATCGCGCGCCTGATAATGCAAGCCATCACCCTGCTTGTAGGTCGCGTCATGTTCCTCGTCGACGACGATGAGGCGCAAATTCTGGAAAGGCAGGAAGAGTGCCGAGCGCGCGCCGATGACGATGCGGGCGCGGTTCTCGTTCACTTCACGCCAGATGCGCCGGCGTTCCTTGTGGCCCTGATCGGAATGCCAGACCGCGGGCTCCGCCCCGAAGCGCTCGATGAAACGCGCGGTGACGGCCTGGGTCAGGGCGATCTCCGGCAGCAGGACGAGGATCTGTGCATCGGGGTCGCTGCGCAATGCATGCGCGATGGCCTCGAAATAGACCTCGGTTTTGCCGGACCCGGTGACGCCGTCCAGCAATGCCGCCTGAAAGCCGCCGGCATCGAGCATGCGCTTGAGCTGATCGGCCGCTTGCGCTTGTTGCGGGACCAGGTCAACGCCCGGCCGGTCAGGATCAGGCGCGGCAAAAGGCGGATCGGCCGGCCGCTCAATGCGGCGCAGCCCGGCGGCCTTCACAAGCCCGGTGACCACGCCCGGCGTGACGCCCGCAAGGCGGGCGATCTCGGCAGCGCTGTCGGGGCCGTGGCCGGCGATGACGTCCATCACCTTCTGGCGCGCTTCAGTGAGACGGGCCGGTTCCTCCCCGGTCGCCTCGAACAATATTTCCGTGGGCGAGGGATGAAGCGAATCCTCGCTGCGCAACACATTGCGCAACATGATGCCGGGCAGCTGGACAAGATATTTCGCCGACCAGTCGACGAATTCGATCATCGCCGGCGACAGGGGCGGCGCGTCATAGACGCTGTCGACGGCTTTCAGATTACGCGTGCCGTCATCGGCCGACAGCGCCCAGACAACGCCGCGTGCGATGCGCGGGCCGATCGGCGCACGAACATGATCGCCCACCCGCAAATCCATGCCATCGGGGACCGTGTAGTCGAACGGTTCTGGCAGCGGCATCGGAAACAGGATCGAAGCCTTGGTTTTGAGGATGGGTGGCACGAAGGTCAGGTCTCGGTGGTAAAGGGGCGCGCGGGTTCGCGGATCGAAGCGACAATCTGCTTGCCCTTGTCCGCCTGCAACTTTGAAAGCTCAAATGCGGATTGCAGATTTAGCCAGAATTCGGGCGACGTTTTGAAGTAAGTGGCCAATCTGAGCGCCGTGTCCGCGGTTACCGCGCGGCGTGCATTAACAATGTCCGAGACGCGCGAAACCGGGATATCGAGATCCCCCGCGAGCTTGTTGATCGACACGCCATGCGGCGCCATGAATTCCTCTCGCAGCACTTCGCCCGGATGTGTTGTGATTCTCATTTCCGCTTCCTCGGTTGCCGCTCAGTGATAATCGACGATTTGCACGCCATGCGCCCCGTTTCGCCAGACGAAACAGATGCGCCACTGGTCATTGATCCGAATAGAATGCTGTCCGGCGCGATCCCCGGATAGCGCCTCCAGCCGATTGCCTGGTGGTGCAACAAGATCGTCCAGGCGATGAGCGGCGTTCAGCATGTCGAGTTTTCGCGCCACGACCCGCGCCGCCTTTTTCCACCCGGCCCGCTTGCCGATCCGGCCGGTCTCGAAAAACACTTTCGCCGTCTTGTCATGCCAGCTGACGATCATGACCCCTGTGTTCTGTTTGCCGGAATATGTATATCAGAACACTTTGCTGTCAGCAATTGGTCTCACGTTTACGGAACACCAAGGCGTTTCTGTTATCCCGGTCTCCAATATCAATCCGAAAACGGATGGTGGGACATTGACGGATGTTTTTGAAGAGCCGGGCTCCGCGCCCGCAGCGATGGATCGCGCCATGCTGCGCCAAATGCTGATTGAAAACCCGGACTGGGTTCGCGGCGATACCGAATTGCTGTCGCACCTTGCCGGTGCGCCGGAGGGTGTCGCCGATCTCGGCCGCGTGGTCCGCGACCGGCTTCTGGGCGAGGTGCGCCAGCTGAAGCAGCGGGAGAAGGCGATCGCCCATGCGGCGCGCGAAAACCTGGCCCTGATGGCCCGCGCCCAAGGATTTGTCCTGTCGCTGATAAATTGTGCAGACATGGACGAGCTGGATTACACGCTGGCCTGGGAAGCGCCGGCGGCCCTCGGCGTCGATTGCGTGCGCCTGTATCTGGAAGGCGCAACGCCGATGATTGTGTCCGAAGCCATTCACGCTTGCGCCGGCGGCCTGACGAACGAGCTATTGGGCGACGACAATGATTTCACCGGGCTGTGCCCGTCCCGGACCGCGCGGACGCTCTATGGCGCGGAGATGGGCAGCCATGCGCTGTGCCGCCTGGAAATAGGCGGCCAAACGGGCCTGCTGGCCCTTGCGGCACGGGAGCCGGACATTTTCCATACCGGACAAGGCACCGAAATCCTCAATTTCGTCGCCCGCGCCGTGGAACAACGGCTTTCTCTATGGCTGACGACGGACTAGGCGCGCCTGCCGACTTCGCGCTGTCGGCCTGGCTCGATCATCTGGCCGGCGAGAAGCGCTACAGCACCAACACGCTGGAAAGCTATGGCCGCGATGTCGAGGGCTTTCTCGACTTCCAGTTCAGCCATTGCGGCACGCGTCTGACGGTGTCTGGCCTTGGCCAGCTGAAGGCGGCCGATATCCGTGCCTGGCTGGCCGACCGGCGCCGCGACGGAGCGTCCGCCCGGTCGCTTGCACGCTATCTGTCCGCGCTGCGCAGCTTTTACGCTTATGCCGACCGCCGATGGGGCGTCGACGGCAGCGCGCTGGGTCTCGTTGAAACACCGAAAGTACCGCGCAGCCTGCCACGGCCGGTCAGTGCGGATGCGGCGCGCCAGCTGATCGCCGAGACGGAGGCGCGCGGCAAACCGGCCTGGATCGCAGCCCGCGATGCGGCGGTGCTGTTACTGCTCTATGGCTGCGGATTGCGGATCAGCGAGGCGTTGTCGCTTGAGGGAAGAGACCTGCCGCTTGGCGACATGCTGCGCGTGACCGGTAAAGGCCAGAAAACCCGGCTGGTACCGGTGCTGCCCGCCGTGCGCGAAGCGATGACCCGCTATGCCGCACTTTGCCCGTTCGATCTCGCGCCCGACGGACCGGCCTTTCGCGCCGTGCGTGGCAGCGCGCTGGGGTCTCGCGCGGTGCAGGCGCTGGCAGCCGAGCTACGCGGGCGGCTGGGATTGTCCGCCAGCACAACGCCGCACGCCTTGCGCCACAGTTTCGCAACGCATCTGCTGGCGGGCGGGGGCGATCTGCGCACGATCCAGGAATTACTCGGCCATGCCAGCCTGTCCTCGACCCAGATCTATGCCGCCGTCGAAGGCGATCAGCTGGCCGCAGTCCACGCCGCCGCCCATCCGCGCGCAAGGCGTCGCTAACGGCGATCCGGCACGCGGGACTTGGATGCGATCTTTCCCCTTGCGGTTTCCTAGCCCTTCTATACTTTGCTTTACAAAGTTGTTGGAGGGACCAATGAGCCAAGCACAACCATCGGATCTCGATTATCTGCGCCGCATGGCGGAATCGGGCGAACAGGCGCCCTTGATCGGCGGCCGCTTCCTCGTCATCTGGGGCGGTCTGGCCGTGATCGCCTGTATCGCGCATTGGGCGATCATGGCGCAGGCCGTACCTGTTGCGACGCCCTATGTCGGCGCGGTCTGGCTCGTTTACGGCGTGACAGGCCTTTTACTGACCGCCATTTTCTGCCGCGGGCTGATGCGCAAGCCGGGGAGTGGATCGATCGGCAACCGGGTCAATCGCACGACCTGGCGGTCGGTCGGTATCGGAATCGGCCTCTATGTGGCCGGTGTCGTGTTTTCCGTCAGCGCGCTTGACGCCTCGCCGGTGCTCTTCGATTCGATCCTGACAATCGCCTTGTTCGGCTATGCGATTGCGTTTTCGGTCACCGCCGCACTGTCGCCGGAAAAGTGGCTCTACGGACCGGCCTGGATTTCGATTGCCGGCGCCGCCCTGTCGCCCGCCTTCTACGGCCGGCCTGAACTCTATCTGCTGGTAGCCGCCATCATCGTCTTTGCGGCCGTCTTGCCGGGGTTCCGGCAGATGAGCCGGGAGCCGGGCGCTGACGATGAGTGAAGACGCTTTCAACGCCGCCGCGCTCGACGAGGTCATTCATGGCAAGCTCCGTCTTGCCATCATGGCCTATCTGTCCGCGGTTTCGGAAGCCAGCTTTACCGAGGTCAAAGCCCGGACCGAGGCTTCGGACGGCAATCTCTCGGTTCACATGCGAAAGCTGGAAGAGGCCGGTTATGTCGATGTCGACAAAAGCTTTGTCGGGCGCCGGCCGCGAACCACATTGAAACTGACGGGCAAGGGCCGGAAGGCCTGGATCGCCTATCTGGATGAATTACGCCGGTTGACCGGCGGTTAGGCTGCGGCTTTCTCGCGCGTCAAGGCAAAGCGCAGGATGCGGACGCCGTCCTCCTCGCGCATGCCGGTCTCGACGAAGCCGGCTTTCTCCAGAACGCGCTGCGAGGCGATCAGATGCGGCAGGGTCTCGGCGACGACCTCGCGGACCTGACCCGTCGAGAACGCCCAATCGACGAGCAGGCTGACCGCTTCGGTCGCCAGCCCCTGCTCGCGGAACGACACCAGCATGGAGTAGGCGATCTCGACCCGGCCCTGCGCATCCGGCGGGCCATTGAATCCGCCGCCCCCGACCAGCCGGTCCATCCCGCCGGCCGCGCCCGGCCAAATAAAGGCCCAGAAATACCAGCCGGTCTCGCGGGGGCGTTCTCGGAGCGCCGTTTCCGCACGTTCAACGGCGGCCGGATCGAGCATTTCCGGCGGCCAGCTGGCTTCGGACTGGACATTCAGCGCTTCGAAAAAAGCCGCTGGCGCGCGGGCGTGCAGACCCGTCAGGCGCGCATCCAGCGCGACCAATTTCAACCTGTCTGAACTGACCTGCAGCATGGCCTCGAATCCTGCGCGAATCCCATGTCCCGCTGACATAAGAAGTGGTCCAAATCCAATTGTCCGATCACAGATCAAATGCGCCGCCAACGCCGATCTGATGCGAAACATCATAGCACAAGTTTCTGATTCTGCGTCTGACTTTTTCGTCAGCAGCGCGAGATCAGGCTTGCATGGTCCAGCCTTCGACGCCCATTGCGGCCTGGCGAATCGCCTCCGTCATGGTCGGGTGCGGATGGGAGGTGCGGGCGATGTCTTCCGACGCGGCGCGGAATTCCAGGGCAAGACAGAGCTCGGCGATCATCTCGCCGACGCCCTTGCCGATCATGTGGGCGCCCAGAAGCTCGTCCGTTTCGGCGTCGGCGAGGAGTTTGACCATGCCGTCGGTCTCATGGTTCGCCCGGGCACGGGAGTTGGCCATGAAGGAGAACTTGCCGGTTTTGTACTTGCGGCCCTGCTGCTTGAGCTCGTCTTCGGTGGCGCCGACCGCCGCAATCTCGGGATGGGTGTAGACGACACCCGGAATGGCGCCGTAATTGACATGCCCGGCCTTGCCGGCGATCCGCTCGGCACAGGCGACACCCTCGTCTTCAGCCTTGTGCGCCAGCATCGGCCCGTGCGTGCAATCGCCGACCACCCAGACGCCCTCGGCGCCGGTCTTGAATTGGTCATTGGGGATAAAGCCGCGCTCGTCGGTTTTGATGCCGACAGATTCGAGCCCGAGACCCTCGGTGTAAGGCCGGCGGCCGATACACACGAGCGCGACATCGGCGTCGAACGTCTTTTCCTTGCCGCCATCGGCCGCTTCGGTCTTTACGGTGAGGCCGTTGTCGGACTTGTCGATGCCGGTCACCTTGCGCGACAGCTCGAACGTCATGCCCTGCTTCCTGAAAATGCGCTGGGCCTGTTTGGTGATTTCCGAATCCATGCCCGGCAGGATCCGGTCGAGATATTCGATCACGGTGACTTCCGCGCCCAGCCGCCGCCACACCGAGCCCAGTTCCAACCCGATCACCCCGGCGCCGATCAGCACCAGCTTCTTCGGCACCTCCTTGAGGTCGAGCGCGCCCGTCGAGGAGACGATGCGTTCTTCATCGATCTCAACGCCCGGCAGCGGCGTGACCTCAGATCCTGTGGCGATGACAATGTTCTTGGCCTCAAGCGTCTGCTTCCCGTCCGGCCCGTCGACCTCGACCTTGCCCTTACCGGCAATCCGTCCCTTGCCGCGGATATGATCGACCTTGTTTTTCTTGAACAGGAAGGCCACGCCCTCGGTCAAGCCCTTCACGGCTTCAGCCTTGCCGTCCATCATTTTCGGCAGATCGATGCCCAGCCCCTCGACCTTGATGCCGTAATTGCCGAAATCCTTGTTGGCGGCCTCATAGAGTTCGGACGAATGCAGCAGTGCCTTGGAGGGGATGCAGCCGACATTCAGGCAAGTCCCGCCCAAAGTTTCGCGCATCTCGATGCAGGCGGTCTTCAGCCCCAGCTGGCCGGCGCGAATGGCGCAGTTATAGCCCCCAGGACCGCCTCCGATGATGACGATGTCGTAGCTCTTGGACATGGGGCGGCCTTTCGTGTGTGGAGCGATTTCGCTCCTACCTAGAACCGCCCCCGCGGGGATTCAACCGGCTTCACGCCCTCCTGGTGCCGAAAAGCCGGACAGTCAACACGACCGCCAGAACCGTGATCAGCGGCGTGGCTATCATCATCCAGACGGGATGGGGGATCATCGTCATGGTGACGATCCCCATCGCGAGCACGGCAAGGCCGACAATCCAGGCCGACCAGTTCCGCTTCGAGATCAGAATGGCCAGCGTTCCGCCGATGAAAATGCCGATCGCCCAAGCGACCAGAACGGTGATTTTCGCACCGAGCGGGATCTCGCTCATGATCGCAGCGAGTTGCTCAGGATCGGTGATGTCGACGCCTTCGGGCGGCGGAAATATCATGTGGCCGATCGTCTCAACGATCATGACCGTGACGACCGCCGCCACCAGGCCGGCGACAATGCCGAGAATGATACGGAGCATGTCCCGTTCCTACTTCAGAATACCGCGTTGGCTGGCCCAGCGGGCGAGCCAGAAATAGGCGAGGATGGACACAAATATGACCGCCGAAAAAATGACGGCCCCGAAGCCGCCCATGATTTCCACGCCATTCGTGAATCCGAAGCTGTAGATGGCGCCGACGATGAAGCTGATCAGGCTCACGAGAAACAGCAGCGAGGCCAGTTTCATCCGGAGCAGGAGGAGGATGGCGCCGATGAAGCTCCCCCAAACCGAAATCGCCCATGTGGCGACATACCATGACGGAAACCCATAAAAATAAGCCAGCTGTTCCTCGGTGAAGTTCGACATGTAGAAATCCAGCCGGAGCTGAGTCGCCGCATAGTCGAACGCACCCATGGCAAACCATAGCAGGCCGATCACGGCCAGAATCCAGTACCAGACCGGTGTTTTCGCTTGAGATGCTGTCATTTAACCCTCCCCAAAATGTGGGCCGACGTTAGCGTGAAAGCCTTCGCGTGGGGAGAGGGTAAAGCCAAGCCACCCGTCGTCGCCCGGCTTGTCCGGGTGATGCTCCGAATAAATCGGGGGATGACGAGGCGTTATTCCTCGACCGAAAACGACAGAGAAATTCGTCCCCTAAATATCAAACAACAGGCGCTGCGGGTCTTCCAGCGCGTCCTTGACGCGGACGAGGAAAGTCACGGCCTCCTTGCCGTCGACGATGCGGTGGTCATAGGACAGAGCCAGATACATCATCGGCCGGATCACGACTTCGCCGTTCTCGGCGACCGGGCGTTCCTGGATCTTGTGCATGCCGAGAATGCCCGATTGCGGCGCGTTGAGGATCGGCGTCGACAGGAGCGAGCCGAAAATGCCGCCGTTTGACAGGGTGAAGGTCGCGCCCTGCATCTCGTCGATCGACAGCTTGCCGTCGCGCGCCTTGGTGCCAAGCTCGATGATCTTCTTTTCGATATCGGCAAGCGACATGGTGTCGGCGTCGCGCACCACCGGCACGACGAGGCCGCGCTCGGTCGAAACCGCCACGCCCATATCGTAATAGTTCTTGTAGACGATCTCGTCGCCGTCGATCTCGGCATTGACGTTCGGGATTTCCTTCAGCGCATTGACGCAAGCCTTCACGAAGAAGCTCATGAAGCCGAGCTTGACCCCGTGCTTGGCGACGAAGGCGTCCTGGTGCTGCTTGCGCGCCTTCATGATGGCGGACATGTCCGCCTCGTTGAAGGTGGTCAGCATGGCCGCCGTGTTCTGCGCGTCCTTCAGGCGGCGGGCGATGGTCTGGCGCAGCCGGGTCATCTTCACGCGTTCCTCGCGCGGATCGTCAGCGCGGTCGTCCGACGAGGACGAGGCCGGCTTCGGGGCCGGTGTTTTCGGGGCCGTCGCGCCGCTCTCCAGCGCTTTCAGCGTGTCGCCCTTGGTGATGCGGCCATCCTTGCCGCTGCCCTCGATCTTGGAGAGGTCGAGATCATTCTCTTCTGCGATCCGCGCCGCTGACGGCATGGCCCTGGTTTCACTGGAAGTCTCGGACTTCTTCTCGGCCTTGGCCTCGGCCTTCGGTTCCGGCTTGGCCTTTTCGGATTTGGCGGTCCCGCCTTCACGGATTTTGGCGATCACATCGCCGGGAGACACGCTGTCGCCCTCGTCGGCATTGCGCTCCTCAAGCACCCCATCCACCGGGCACGGTACTTCGACCGCAACCTTGTCGGTCTCGATCTCGACCAGAGCCTGGTCCTTCTTGACCGCCGCACCGACATCGACCAGCCAAGCGCCGACCGTGCCTTCCGACACGCTCTCGCCCATTTCCGGGATTTTGGCTTCGACGAGATTGCCGCCGTCATCGCCGCTTTCGTCCTCGCCGCTGTCATCCTCGCCGGAGGCGTCTTCAGCGGGTGCGTCCTCCTTTGCGGATTTATCTTCGGCCGGCTCGTCGCCGCCATCGTCCTGGGCCGCATCCGAGGATCCGCCACCGGAGCCCAGCTCAGCCAGCTTGGCGCCGATCTCGACGGTTTCGCCTTCGGCGGCCACGATTTTCGACAGCGTTCCGTCTTCCTCCGCGCGGACTTCAATGGACACCTTGTCGGTCTCCAGCTCGACCAGGATGTCGTCTTTCTTGACGGCATCGCCTTCCGAGAAATTCCACGAACCTACCGTCGCTTCGGAAACGGATTCGCCCAGCTCGGGAACCTTGATGTCGGTCATGTCTTGAAAGAGTCCTTCGTCTCGGAATATCAGGCCAGGGCCTCGTTGATCAGTGCGTCCTGTTCCGCCTTGTGGGCGGCGGCGGTACCGGCGGCCGTGGAGGCCGCGGCGCTGCGCCCGGCATATTTCGGGCGGCTTTGCTTGGCGCCGGTTTGCGCCAGCACCCAGTCCAGCGTCGGCTGGATAAACGTCCAGGCACCCATATTCTGCGGTTCTTCCTGACACCAGACCAGTTCGGCGTTCGGGAAGCGCTGGAATTCCAGCAGCATGGAGCGCGCCGGGATCGGATAGAACTGCTCGATGCGGAGCAGGTAGACATCGTCGATACCTTGTTCCTCACGCGCTTCGAGGAGATCGTAATACACCTTGCCCGAGCACATCACGACGCGGCGTATCTTGTCGTCGGCGACGAGCGTCGTCTCAACGGTGTCGGCGCCGCCTTCGGCACGATGCGACGGGTCGGCATGATCCCAAAGGACACGGTGGAAAGACGACCCTTCACCCATCGCTTTCAGGGTCGACACGCAGCGCTTGTGCCGGAGCAGCGATTTTGGAGTCATCAGGATCAAGGGCTTGCGGAATCCGCGATGGATCTGGCGGCGCAGGATGTGGAAGTAGTTCGCCGGCGTGGAGCAGTTGGCGACCTGCATATTGTCCTGCGCGCAGAGCTGCAGGAAGCGTTCAAGGCGGGCCGAGGAGTGCTCCGGACCCTGGCCCTCATAGCCGTGCGGCAACAGCATGACGAGGCCGGACATGCGGAGCCATTTGCGTTCACCCGAGGCCAGGAACTGGTCGATGATGACCTGGGCGCCGTTCACGAAATCGCCGAACTGGGCTTCCCACATGACCAGCGTGTTGGGCGCCGACAGCGAATAACCGTATTCGAAGCCGAGCACGGCCTCTTCGGACAGCATCGAATCGATCACCTCATAACGGACCGGCGCGGTGCCGAGTTCGCATAGCGGCGTATAGCGCTCCTGCGTTTCCTGATCGATGATGTGCGAATGGCGCTGCGAGAAGGTGCCGCGGCCGGAATCCTGACCGGACAGGCGGACCGGAAAGCCCTCATCCAGCAGTGAGGCGAATGCCAGGCTCTCGGCCGTCGCCCAGTCCAGTCCCTCACCGGCCTTGATCGCTTTTCGGCGGCCTTCGAGCACGCGCTTCAGCGTCTTGTGAATGTTGATCTCGTCCGGATAGGTGGTGAGCTTGTCGCCCAACGCCTTGAGTTTCTCGACCGGAACGGCGGTTTCGCCGCGGCGATCATCATCCTCCGGCAATCCCAATCCCGACCAGACTCCATCGAGCCAATCGGCGTCCTTGGATTCGAAGGCGCGGCCCTTTTCGAACTCGGCTTCCAGATAGTCGTCGAATTCCTTCGCCATCTGATCGGCTTCCGCGTCGGTGAGGATGCCTTCGGCGACCAGGCGTTGCTGGTAGAGTTCGCGGGTTGTGGGATGTCCCTTGATCGCGCGGTACATGATCGGCTGGGTGAAGGACGGATCGTCGCCCTCATTGTGGCCGTAGCGGCGATAACAGAACATGTCGACAATGGCGTCCTTGCCGAAGAGCTGGCGGTATTCGGTCGCCATCTTGGCGGCAAAGACCACGGCCTCGGGATCGTCGCCATTGGCATGGAAAATCGGCGCCTGAACCATCAAGGCGACATCCGACGGATAGGGCGAGGAGCGCGAATCCTTCGGGTCGGTGGTAAAGCCGATCTGGTTGTTGACGATGAAATGGATCGCCCCGCCCGTGCGGTGTCCCTTGAGGCCCGACAGGCCGAAACACTCCGCGACAATGCCCTGGCCGGCGAACGCCGCATCGCCATGCAGAAGCAGCGGCATGACCTGTTCGGCGGTGTTCACGTCATCGCCCTGTTCTCGGCGGAATTTGGTCTGCTTGGCGCGTGCCTTGCCCAGAACGACCGGGTCGACGGCTTCAAGGTGGGACGGGTTGGCGGTCAGCGACAGGTGCACCGTCTTGCCGTCAAATTCGCGGTCGGATGACGCGCCGAGATGGTATTTCACATCGCCGGAGCCAAACTCGCCGCCCTGCGTCGTGCCGCCCTGAAACTCGTGGAAAATCTGGTGATAGGGCTTGCCCATCACGGCGGCGAGCACGTTGAGGCGGCCGCGATGCGGCATGCCCAGGATCATGTCGGTCACGCCCATCTGACTGCCGCGCTTGATGATCTGCTCGAGCGCCGGAACCATGGCCTCGCCGCCGTCGATGCCGAAGCGCTTGGTGCCGGGATAGCGCTTGTGCAGGAAGCGTTCGAATGCTTCCGCTTCCACCAGCCGCGAGAAAATCGCCTTCTTGCCGTCGGCCGTGAAATTGACGCCCTTGTCAGGCCCTTCGAAGCGCTCCTGAAGCCAGGCTTTTTCCTGCGGATTGGAGATGTGCATGAACTCCACGCCGATCGTGGAGCAGTAGGTGCGGCGCAGAATATCGAGCATCTGCCGCGGCGTGGCCGTTTCGAGGCCGAGATAGCCGTCGATGAATATCTCGCGATCCATGTCGGCCGCGCCGAAACCATAGGAGTCCGGCTGCAATTCCGGCTGTTCACCGAATGTTGTCAGCGACAAGGGGTCGAGATTGGCAGCCAAGTGTCCGCGCATCCGGTAGGCGCGGATCATCATGATGGCCCGGATGGAATCCTGGGTGGCCTTGCGGACGTCTGCCGGATCGGCATCGGGCAGGCGTTCGGCGACCTTTTCGATCAGCGCCGGTTCGGCCGCGGCATCGATGGCGCCGAGTGCGGATGTCAGGTCGCCATTGGCTTCACGCGGCCAGTCGGCGCGCTTCCAGCTTGCTCCACGCGCCGCCCGGCCGGTTACCGCCGGATCGCTGCCATTATCCTCGAAAAAGGCGCGCCATTCGGGCGGAACCGATGTCGGGTCTTCGGCCCAGGCGGCGGCCATTTGCTCGATATAGCGGGCATTGCCGCCGTAAAGAAAGGAGGTTTCGAGGAAGGTCTGGTTCGCGTCGGTGCGCTTGGTGTCGGACATATCCGTTCCTGTTTGGCCAACCCCCGCACGGTCGACCGTAATCGCTAGTCTCCGGGTGGGCCGGTCCCGTGTAAAGCCCGAATTGGCGCGGCCTGCCTGCTGTCGCCGCGCCTCCTTATGTGTGCCGCGGGCCTAGCCCTTCAATACCTCGACCATGGTCGTGCCCAGACGAGCCGGGCTGTCGGACACGGTGATACCCGCCGACTTCATGGCTTCGATCTTGTCCTCGGCGCCGCCCTTACCGCCGGACACGACCGCGCCGGCATGGCCCATGGTGCGGCCCGGAGGGGCGGTGCGGCCGGCGATGAAGCCGACCACCGGCTTGGAGCGGCCTTTTGCAGCTTCAGCCTTGAGAAACTCTGCCGCTTCTTCCTCGGCGGAACCGCCGATCTCGCCGATCATGACAATCGACTGGGTCTCGTCATCGCCCAGGAACATTTCCAGGCAGTCGATGAAATTGGTGCCGTTCACCGGATCGCCGCCAATGCCGATGCAGGTGGACTGGCCGAGGCCGACATCGGATGTCTGCTTCACCGCTTCATAAGTCAGCGTGCCCGAGCGTGAGACCACGCCGACCGTGCCGCGCTTGTGGATGTGACCCGGCATGATGCCGATCTTGCATTCGCCCGGCGTGATGACGCCCGGGCAGTTCGGGCCGACCAGCCGGGATTTCGTGCCGGAGAGCGCGCGCTTCACCTTGATCATGTCGGACACCGGAACGCCCTCGGTGATCGCGACGATGAGCTCGATGCCGGCATCGATCGCTTCCAGCATGGCGTCACCGGCGAAGGGCGGCGGGACATAAATGACGGACGCATTGGCACCGGTGGCCGCGCGGGCTTCCCCGACCGTGTCGAAGATCGGCAGGGAGAGGTTCTTGTTCTCATCGCCATGCCAGGTCTGGCCGCCCTTGCCGGGCGTCACGCCACCGACCATCTGCGTGCCATATTCCATGGCCTGCTCGGTGTGGAAGGTGCCGTTGCGGCCTGTGAGGCCCTGGCAGATCACCTTGGTATTCTTGTCGACGAGTACGGCCATAGTGCTTGAACCTCAGGCAGCTTGTTTCGTTTCAATCGGGTGTTTCTCGAAGGCGAGAAGGCGGGAGGTGTAGTCCTCCGGCAGCGGTTTCGGGCGGCGGGTTTCAGCGTCGGCGCAGACATAGGTCATGGTGCCGTCGGCGAGCAGTTCGTCGCCGCGGAAAATGCCGAAGGCGTAAACCACGGAAGAGGTGCCGAAACGCTGGCAGCGGAAGCCGATCCGGATCAGATCGTCGAGCTTCGCCGGCGAGCGGAAATTGCAGTTCGCATTGACGGTGAAGAAGTCATAGCCGCGCTCCAACGTGTGTTCCCACATCAGATCATTGGCGCGGAAATATTCGGTCACGGCATGATCGACGAAAACGAAATAATTCGCATTGAAGACGATCGCCTGCGGGTCGACTTCGGACCAGCGCACGCGGTGCTCGTGGAAAAAGGTGAAGTCCGAGCGCTGGGTCATGTGTCGCGTCCATTGAAGCGGAACATGAGGGCCCCGCCGAGCCAGCCGGCGCCGGCCGAGACGCCCATCAGCATGGGGACGGCGAGCGCCGTACCGGTCTCGACATGCTCGATCATGGCCTGGGCGACGAGCAGGCCGATGAGGACCGGTGTCAACAGCCCCATCATCAGGGCGAAGGCATAGATGTTCCAGCGCATGGCCGCGAGCCGGCTGCGCAAATACCAGGCGGCAGCGCCGCCCACCGCCACCGGCAGGGCGATCATGACGAGGATCTGGAACAGATTGCTCACTCTCTTCTCCCCCTGCTTGCGGGGGGAGTGCCCCCCACGGGTCCGACCTTCGGTCGGCCCGAGGACAGGCTCCTGGCCGAGGGGGGCATGCCCCCTCCGTCAGCTTCGCTGACACCTCCCCCGTGAACGGGGGAGGAAAAATATGAGTCGCGCCTCGCCACCTAGCCCTTCACCGCCTTGACGATCTTCTGGGCGGCATCGTCGAGATCGTCAGCCGCGATCACGTCGAGATCGCTCTCATTGATGATGCGCTTGCCCTCTTCGACATTGGTGCCTTCGAGGCGGACGACGAGCGGCACCTGGAGGCCCACCTCCTTGACCGCCGCGATGACGCCGCGGGCGATGACATCGCACTTCATGATGCCGCCGAAAATGTTGACCAGAATGCCTTTGACGTTCGGATCGGCGGTGATGATCTTGAAGGCTGCGGTGACCTTTTCCTCGGAGGCGCCGCCGCCGACATCGAGGAAGTTGGCCGGTTCTGCGCCATAAAGCTTGATGATGTCCATAGTCGACATGGCGAGGCCCGCGCCGTTGACCATGCAGCCGATATCGCCATCGAGCGCAATATAGGCGAGGTCGTATTTCGAGGCTTCGATTTCCTTTTCGTCCTCTTCGGTGAGGTCGCGCAGGTCCTGGATATCCGGATGGCGGTAAAGCGCGTTATTGTCGAAGCCGACCTTGGCATCGAGCACGTGCAGATTGCCCTCACCGGTGACGATCAGCGGGTTGATCTCCAGGAGCGCCATGTCTTTCTCGACGAACGCCTGATAAAGCTGACCCATCAGCTTCACGCATTGCTTGACCTGCGCGCCTTCCAGCTTCAGCGCCGCGGCAATTTTGCGGCCGACATAAGGGCTGTAGCCTGCCGCCGGATCGACATGCACGGTAATGATCTTTTCCGGCGTCTCCTCGGCGACCGCTTCGATATCCATGCCGCCCTCGGTGGAACATACATAGGCGACCCGGCTGGTTGCCCGATCGACGAGCAGAGACAGGTAAAGCTCGCGCTGAATGTCAGCACCGTCTTCCACATAGATCCGGTTGACCTGCTTGCCGGTATCGCCGGTCTGCTTGGTGACCAGCGTATTGCCCAGCATCTGCTTGGCGAATTCGCGCACCTCGGCCACCGACTTGGCGAGGCGGACACCGCCCTTGTCGCCGGCATCGGCCTCCTTGAACTTGCCCTTGCCGCGGCCGCCTGCATGGATCTGCGCCTTCACCACCCATAGCGGGCCGGGCAGATTCTTGGCGGCGGCTTCGGCCTCAGCGGGCGTCATCGCGACACCGCCATCGGCGACCGGCGCGCCAAAGGATTTGAGCAGGGATTTGGCCTGGTATTCGTGGATATTCATGGATCAAGAGCCTCGCGTGAGAATCGGCGGTCAGGCGAATGGATGTACCGGGCTTATAACACCGGCATGTTGGGGTGCAATGCGGGTTGGACCGCGCTTGCGCAGGACCTATGGCTGGGGATCGTCGGCCTTGTTTTCGGCAAGCGCTGCGGAGGTGGCGTGAAGGTTCACGAACTCCTCGCGCTCGGCCTCGCTGGCCGCTGTACGGCTGCGGGATCGCAGCAGCATGGCACCGGCGAGAGCGGCACCGAAAATCGCCGAGAACAGGAACACCCCGCGCATGCCCATCGGGCTCGCATAGAGCGCGCCGGAAATCAGCGGCCCGACGACGGATCCGACTGCCCAGACCAGCAATAATCCGGACGCCATGGCGGGCAATTGTCCCGGCTTGGCGCGATCGGCGGCGTGCGCCACCGCGATGCCGTAATGGGCAAGCGATGTCGCGCCCCAGAGGCCGATCAGCAGGATGCCGATGAACAGGCCTGGATCGACAAAAGCGGTCAGGACCAGAGAAACCGCGGCCCAGCTGGCGCCCAGAACGCCGATCACCAGGCGCCGGTCATATTTGTCGGAGATTTTGCCGGCCGGCCATTGGCTCGCCATCGAGGCCGCGTAGATAATCCCCATCACGAGTGCCGCAGCGGCCGCAGTATTTGCGTCCTCGGACGGGGTTCCGAGCTGACCCGCCCAAATCGGAATAAAGGCCAGAACGCCGGTATTCACCATGCCTGCGGCGAACACGGCGATGGCGGCCGCCGGGGCCACTTTCAGCACGGCGAGCGGTGAGTGCGGCGGATGATCCGGCAGGATCGGCTGCGCGCGGCCGGTCGCGGCCACCGGCGAGATAGCCAGTGCAAGGAAGACGCCGGCCGTCAGCAATGCCCCGCCGATCAGCGTCTCGCCACCGGCGATCAGGAACGGTCCGACGACGATGCCGGCGCGTCCGGCGATCTGATAGGCCGAGATGACACCGCCACGGCGGTCCGCCGGGGTCGCATCGGCAATCCAGCTCTCGGCGACTGCGAAGAGGACCGCCGCGCTGGCGCCGAACACCAGGCGCAGGGCGAACCAGAGATAAACATTGGTGTCGGTGCCCAGCAGCAGCGTGGCCGCCACGGCCAAGCCGCCAGCGGCCGCGAAGGCGCGGATATGGCCGATCCGCGCGATCAGCGTCGGGGCGTAAAAGGCGCCCGCCATGAAGCCGATAGCATAGGCCGAGGCGATGGCACCGATCGCAATGCCCGACCAGCCGGATTGCGCCATGGTCAGGGGCAGGGCGACATTCAGAAGGCCGTTGGCGATCTGCCAAACGCCCATCGCCAGCATGACAACGGCAACATTGCGATAGAATTTCACGGTGTTTGTCCTAGGTTCGGGTTCGGCAACCGGCTGCGAAGCAACAGGAAGGCGACGCCATGTTCAAGGGTCTGACAGCTATTTTTCTTGCGGCCGCACTGGCAGCCTGTTCGGCGGAGCGTCCGGTTAGCAGCGGTTCGTGGCAGTTGAATGGCAGCCAGTCGGATATCGTGTTTATCAGCGTCAAGAATGGCGACGTTGCGGAGATCAGCCGCTTTGGCGAGCTTTCAGGTGCGGTTTCCGCCGACGGGCTCGCCGAGCTGACCGTCCAAGCGGCCAGCGTCGAAAGCTATATCGACATCCGCAATGAGCGCCTCCGGGACATCTTCTTCGAGGTGTCGCAATATCCGCAGATCACCGTGACCGCCCAACTGAACCCGGCCGCGTTCGAGGACCTGGCGGTCGGCGCCGCGACCTCCATCGAGCTGCCCTTGACGGTCAGCCTGCATGGCGAAGCCCGCACAGTCTATGCACCGGTGCGGGTAACGCGCAGCGCGGCCGATCAGGTGGTGGTGACATCCAGCGAGCCGGCGCTCGTCGATGCCCGCGATTTCGGCCTGGGCGATGCCGTCGATGCGCTGGCGGAGATTGCTAATCTGAACGGAATCACGCCGGTTTTCCCGGTCAGCGCGCATCTGGTGTTCGAGCGCCGCTAGCCCGGCTTGCGGCACAAATAGATCACGTCCTGCTTGAAGAGGCCGTATTTCGGTTCTTCCTCGGGCTCTAGCCGCCATTCGGTGACATTGAAACCCGCCTCGCGAACCCGGCCGGCAAAGTCACGGCCGTAATAGCGGACATGGCTGGCATCATCATAATGCGCAAACTTTTCGGCCGGCGTTTTCACGTCCGGGTTTTCATAGGTTTCAGCGCGCGCCCAGTTTTGCGGCACGGAAAAGATGGCCAACCCGCCGGGCTTCAAAACGCGGAAGCTCTCGCGCATCGCCTCTTTGTCGTCGGGCACATGCTCGAGAACATGATGGGCCAGAACGCAATCGACGCTGGCGTCCTCGAATGTCATCGCCGACATGTCCATCGCATGGCGCGCCTTGCCGGGTACCAGGTCAGCGGTGTGATAGTTCGGGGCATCCCCCATCATTTTCTTGAAATAACCTTCCGGCGCAAAATGCAGGATGGTGCGCCCGTCAGTCAGATCGATGCCCTCGCGTTCCAGACAGATGTGAAGCAGACGGTGGCGTTCCCGCGAGCCGCAGCTCGGACATCTGCCGTCCCAGCGCGGCGGCGTTCCCAGCGACAGGAATTTCCCCTCATAGCCGCAGATCGGGCAGTGGCGGTCCATCGACGGGACCGAAAACTGGCGCGGATCGCGGAAGCGGGCCTGCAGTTTCTTGAGGAAGATGCGCATTTGATATCCGGGTCTGTAGCGGTCTGTCAGCGGCATAGCGCGTTCAGACCGCATCGCCAAACCCGAAGCGCCGCTGGCGTTCCGGGGGGAAGTGGATCGTCAGCGGCGCGGGGTGACCAGCTTGCGCGGAGGGTTATCGGGCAAGCTGGCGGGACAGGAGATGATCGACGGAGATAGGTCCCGATCCGCGCCCGACAAGATAAAAGAGCGGAACGAACCAGAGGGCGATACTGCCCCAGAAGTGCGCATTGGTCGGAAACACAAATATCTGGATCACCAGCGCCATGACAATCAGGCCGGTTGCCGCAAAGCGGGTCAGCAGGCCGAGCACCAGCAAAATGGGAAGAATTCCCTCACCCGCCGTTGCCATAACCGCCGCGACGCCGCCCGGAATCAAGGGCAGCTCAAACATGCCGCCTTCTCCGAACTGGGCGAACGTCGAGTCCTCGATGGTGATGGGAAAGGCCGGAACTTTCATCAAGGATCTCTGCACTTCGAAATTATTGATGACCTCGACATAGTCGAACAGGCCGTTGGTCTCGACCTTGTTCAGAAAGGACCGCCAGAACACGCCGGCAATCGCCAAACGGGCGAACAAAGCCAGCAAGGCGTGGCTGATCAGATTTTGAGCCGTGCCGTAGACGCTCTGGTAGAGGCGCCCAAGCGCACCGAAAACCGGCGGATTGCCGTCGAATGGTTGAGTGGTCATGTGTGGTCCCTTTTTATTCCAACCCCTTGAAAACGCCTTCCTTCATTAAGGCGATAAAGACCGGGGCCGGTTCGGCTCCGGGAAACTGGTCGGCAACAGAGCTGGAAGCGGTTTCGAAGCTCCCGCCGGCGGCGATAATCGACAAGAATGCGGTCTCGGCCGGCGACAGCCGGCGATGCCGGACCTCCATCTGCGGGCGATGGATGAGGGCCGTTTCGGCGCCGGTTTCGAGGCTGATACGCTTGACCTCGGCGTCCTCGCGATTGGTCCGCCAGATCGCATAGGCCGGCAACCGGGATTCTCCGATCCTGACCGAAGGGTGGAGGCCCGGCGCCATGGCGGCGAGATCTTCTGGCGGCAAGCCGGCCACATCCTTCGTCGTGAGGGGCGGCGCATCCGGCGCGTGATGTGCTTCCAGCCAGGCCCGGTCGAGCCGGGCGACATCCGCGAGGTAGATCAGCGGGCGAGCCGGCTCGAAGCGCTCGATAAATGCCGGAAAGGCTTCCCCGTAGAGTGTGAGCGTGCGTTCCGCGGGCGGGTGTTCGGCCCAGAAAGCCCTGGCCATTCCCTGGAAAAAGCTTTCCCCGACGAGACGTTTGATCGCCGGATAGGCGTCACCGAGCGTATCAGCGGCCCCTTTGACGACATTATTGCGATAGACCTGAAAGCGGCTGTCCGGCTCGCCGTCCGTGAATGCGGATAAAGCGTGCGCATCGCCATTTTTCAATGCAGCGGCAAAACTGTCGTGGAAGTCAGGCATGGGCCGGCTCCGCGGCCAAGGTATCAAGGATGGCCTGAGCGCGCATGCATTCGGCCATCAGTGTCTCGAAGGCCGGCAGATTGCTGTCGCGCTCGATCAGTGTCGGTTTCGGACCGATCCGCTCGATTGCATAATCGTAGAGCGCCCACACCTCGTCGCGCACCGGCGCGCCATGGGTGTCGATCAACAGCTTATCGCCGAGATTTTCGTCCTGTTCGTGTCCGGCCAGATGAATTTCGCCGATGGCAGCCGCTGGCAGTGCATCGATATAGCCGTGCGGGTCCTGGCCGAGATTCCAGCTCGTGACGAAGACATTATTGATGTCGAGCAGGAGGCCGCAGCCGGTCCGTTCGACGGCTTCGGCGAGAAATTCCTGTTCCGTCATCTCTGCTTTCAGCGGCAGATAGATGGACGGGTTCTCAATCAGAATGGCGCGGCCAAGCGCGTCCTGCGTTTCGCTGACATGCGCGCAGAACCGGTCGAGCTGGTCGCGCGTGTAAGGCGTCGGCAGAAGATCGCCGAAATAGGTTCCGTCATGCGCACACCAGGCGAGATGCTCGCTCATCAGTTCGGGCTGGTAGCGGTCGGCCAGCGCGCGCAACTTTTTGAGGTGCCCGCGGTCCGGCCGTTCGGCACCGCCGAGCGACAGCGCGACCCCGTGCAGGGATAGGGGACGGTCGCGGCGGATCGCCTCAAGCCAGGCGTGGCGCGGCCCGCCGGCCGTCATGTAATTCTCGGGGTGAACCTCCACCCAGAGCCCGGCCTCGCGGTTTTCCAGCACGCTGCGATAATATTGCGGCTTGAGACCGATTCCGGCCCCCATGACAGGGGCCGGTGCCGAGGCGGGGTGGACGGAGGTCATTCCGAAGTCGGTGCGGCTGATTACGGACGTTCGACCGGCTCAAGCGAACCGTTGCCATAAGGCGTTTCGATCGACTCGCAGGTGCCTTCCGGGACATAGGTCCAGGCATTGCCCTGATAGTCGACCGTCGAGGTTCCTTCGCAGGACGTGCCCGGTCCGGCGGCACAATCGTTTTCACCGGCGAGGGCGATGCCGTAACAGCGCTCCATGCCGTTGTCCGATGACTCGCCGTCGCTGTGGTTGTCAGCGTTGGCCGCAGCGGACAGGGACAGGGCCATTGCCGAGGCGGCGATGGTCGCGAATGCGGATTGGTTCTTCATGGTCAGACTCCCGTGGGTTTCAACTCCCCGGCCAGATGTCCCGACCGGTGGACTGAACGATGTCTGAATGGCCCATGATTGACCAGTCACGTTCCGATAACAGCGCTAACAGCCACGTTATCGCGTGCTAGCGGATTTGCGGATCTGCGTGATCGGCAAACCGGTTCAGCGGTGACGCAAACTGTCGAGCGCAACCTCGACATGCCGCACCACAGCGCCTTCCGCGTCACGAATCTGCAGGCTCACGAAACGCTCCCCCCAGTTCACATCGATCACGCCATAGTTCACGGGCGCGTACATTTCGCCGATGCGGTGGGGCCCCGGTTCGTTGTTTTCATCGTGGAATGACCGGTTGAGGGAGGACGACGTGATCTCGTAAAGCGGATAGCCGATCACATCCTCGCGAACATAAAGGCCCGAGGAATGACGGTCGCCTGACACGATGATCACGCCTTCGGCACCCGATTCGCCGATCAGATCGTAAAACCGCTGGCGTTCCGCCGGCATGGTCCGCCAGGCTTCCCAGCCATGTCCGTCGGCGTGAAGCTGGATCGAGGTCACAACCAGACGCAAGTCTGCGGGAACCTGCAGCTGATCCGCCAGCCAAGCCCATTGCGCGTCACCCAACATGTTCTGGTCGGGATCGTCGGTCGGCACATAGCGTTCCATGCCCGGTTCACCGCGCTGAGGCGAGCGCGCCAGGTCGGTGCGGAAATAGCGCGTGTCGAGCAGGATGATCTGGGTGCGTTGGCCCTCCGGACCATAGACATCCGACGCATAAATGCCCGGGCGTGTGCGGCGCGCATCGTTTTCGGGGATATCCCAGAAATCCAGGAACAGCGTTTCAGCAAATTCCTTGTAAGGAAAACCGCCGCCGAAATCGTTCATGCCATAATCATGGTCGTCCCAGGTCGCGAGCAGCGGCGTTGTCGACCGCAAGGTCTGGAAGTGGTCCGTGGCCGCGAGCATGGCATAGGCTTCACGCAATTCGGGCAGGGTCGCATCCCAGGTCCATGTGTCGCCATAGACATTGTCTCCCGTGTAGATGAATACGTCCGGACGATCGCCTGCGACGCGGCTCAATATCTCCATGCCCTCATGCTCGGGATCGTGACAGGAGCCGAACGCAATCCGGGTCAGCGGCTGTCGCGGATCCAGTGTCAGAACCTCACCGGCGTGGGGCGGTTCATAATCCAGATGGGCGTAGAAGGGGCGCAAGGCCTCGAACACGGTGGCGGGCGCCCAGTCGGCGGGTGCCTCTTCGGGATCCGTGGGTTGTGCGGCGGCGCAGGCAGAAACGGCCAGGGCCAGGACAAGGGCGACACGCATGCATAACTCCTTCGACTGCCCGATCGGAGCTACACCGGATTTGTGAAGGGCTGACGACATTTCGGCGCGGATAAAAAAAGCGGAGCCGGTGGCTCCGCCTTCTCGCATCGAACGCGCGTCTGGCCCTATTCGCCCGCGGGCGCCGGAATGGCTTCAAAGCGCAGGGGCTGACCCAGAACATCAATGCGCACGACCTGACGCACGCCGTCATTGGCCGTCACATAGATATCGTTCTCGGTGCTGCTGCCGCGCACCTCAATCCGGATGGTGTCATGGCTGCCGCTCAAGGTCTCGATCGTGCCGCCATCGGCCACGGTAAGCGTGACGCTTTCCGCAATACCGGCGAGCGGAGCGAACCAGTCGAAGCTGACCGATTCCCCCACCGAAAGCGGCAGGGTCTGCGACACGAAAAAGGCGGCGCCGCGCATGATCAAGCTGTCGGTGACCGCAATATCGATCGGCGCCGACTGCTCCCCGGCATAGGGCCGCATGAAGGTCCGGCCGCCGGTAATCACGCCATTGCGGGCCGCCGCATTCACCGTGAGGATGGCATTTTGCTGGAAGAAGGTGATGTCGATGTCGACCGGCGCCAGCGTTTCGCTGTTCACCGACCCTTCCACCGTCTCGAAAATTTCCTGACTGCCCCACATGGTGCGGTCGTAGAAATGGATGAGTCCGGCGTCCTCGTCGCGCTGCCAGCCGAGCCGCATGAAGCCGTCGGCCTCGCCGTCGACCAGCATCTGCAGGTGCATCTCGCCGCTGTCCGGCAAGGCCGCCGCGGCTGCAGCCCGCCAGTCATCCCGAGCCAGGGCCGGGCTTGCGATCAGCGCAGCCGCCCAAGCCGATAGAATATAATTGCGCATTTCAATCCCCCAGGGTCAAAATTGTCCTCCGGAAATCGAAAACTACACGATCAGTTACAGGCCTATACTGAGAAGGCGGTAAGAGAGTTCACGAGGGCGTGAAGCTCAGCCGCCGAAAAACATCTGCCACATCAGCCGGCCCGGCATGAAAGCAAACAAGCCGGGCACAATGAGCGCGCCGAAGAACAGGCCGAACACGGCATTACGATGCTTGTCGGTGCGGAGGGCACGGGCATGGGTGATCAGGCCGAACAAGCCGAACAGGGTGAGCGGCACGAAGATGTGGATGAAGCTGAACTGGCCGTCATTGATCTGGCGGATGAAGATCGCGGTCAGCGCGGTGATCAGCATCAGCGCGACCCAGACATAGCCGAGCGTGCGGTGCGGAATGGTGCCTTTCGGAGCGAGCAGCTGGACCAGGCCGAGCCCCAAGGCGCCGATCGCCGCGCCGGCATGAATCTGAATGATCAGCGGCGCCGTTGCGAAAGCGTTGAAGTCGGGGCGGAAGCCGCCCGCCATGCTGGTGAGTTCACGCCAGTAGGCTGCAAGATATCCGTCTTGAAGAATACCGCCCTGAACGAGGGCGAAACCGACGACGACCGTGACGATGCCAATGCCAATAGCGAGATGACGGACTGCATTCATTTCCAACTCCCTTGATGTGCGAGATCTGACGGCGATTGCGTGCCATGACGCGGGTTTGCGGGGGAGCGGCAATTCGCTGGCGGGCTGTTTCTTGACGCGAATGGCGCTAGGTTTCCGTTCGCGAACCGTGAATGGAGTGTCAGCCAAGGTGCAGCGGATCATCGAGTCTCTTAACGCGCGAACCCGCTATTTGCTTTTTCTGCTCGGAGTCGGGACGTTTCTCGCCATTCTGGGCCCCTACAACACCGGCGGGCTGGGCTGGCCTTGGGTCTGGATCTACTGGACCGGGCTGATGGCCCTCGGCGGTTACAGCGGAATGGCAGTCTCAGCCCTGCTCGACCGGTTTGCACCCGACCTGCCGGTGTGGGCGTCCTACACGATCATCGCCTTCCTGGTCGCGCTGCCGGTCACCGTCGCCGTCATCGCCCTGCAAAGCCTGATCGGGCCGATGCCGCCGATCTATTTCTGGCCGGTCATTTACGGTTTCGTTCTCGTCATTTCCGGTGCCGTCACGCTGCTGGCCTATCTGCGCGACCGCCCGGGACAGACGACGTCGACGCCGGCCATCGGCCGGACGCTCACGGACAAGCTGCCAGTCAGGCTGCGCACCGCCGACCTATTCGCGCTGCAATCCGAAGATCATTATCTGCGCGTTCACACCAGCCGGGGGGATGCGCTGATTTTGATGCGCTTGTCCGACGCGATAGCGGCCGCCGAAGGGCTTGAGGGCACACAAACTCACCGGTCCTGGTGGGTTGCCCGCGCCGCGATCGACCATGCGGAGAAATCCGGCGGGCGGGCGGAACTGACCCTCACGAATGGCGTCACGGCGCCTGTGAGCCGGCGATACTATGCCGAATTGCGCGATCGCGGCTGGATCTAGCGCCGTCTTTGACGCCATTCCTGCCGCGTCTGGCCCCATTGATCGGCCATCATGTTGAATCCCGCCACTTCGACCGGCTGGTTCCAGTTATACGAGCCGATTTTCCGGGCCACGCCTTGCGAGGCGCGATTGTCCGCGTGGATCAGGTGAATGACCGAGTCCCAGCCGAGATCCTCGAACGCCCAGGCCAGGCAGCGTTCGGCAGCTTCAGCGGCCACGCCCCTCCCCCAGGCTTCCCGCTTGACCGTCCATCCGATCTCCGGCTGCGGCCAACCCATCGGATACCAGGGTCCGATCCGGCCGAGCCACTCCCCGGTGGCCTTGTCCTCCACCGCGAAAAATCCGTATCCGCGCAGCGCCCAGTGACCGATGATCGAGGCCACAGCCCGCCAGACCATGGGCGGCGACTGGACGCCGCCGATGTATCGGGCGGTTTCCTCGTCCGCCATCACGGCGATCAGGTGCTCGACATCGCGCTCTTCCAAAGGACGCAGGATCAGGCGTTCCGTTTCGAGACGCGGGCCGAAGGTGGCGATATCGACCGGCAATTGATCCTCCCCTGGGCGACCGGCAGCGGGGATAGGCTGCGGCACTGGCATTGGCAAGCCGGCGACCATGCTTGCGCCTAGATTGGCGCGATTCTTGCGCAAGACAGGTGTTGTTTAACCCGAGCCGAAGCCAGGACCGGAATGGCCAAACAGAACCGTCCCACAATCGTACGCCTCGCCGTGTACTGGATCTTTGCGTCCGGCATGATGGGACTGATCATCGGCCTGGCGTTCGCGACAGGCGTGGTCGAGTGGGTCTATGACGAACTCAACACACCGGCCTGGCTCCTGCCGACACAGGTGCTGACCTGGCTGTGGGTGGCGAAAACCATGTGGATGGCCTTCATCCTGTGGATGGTCGACCGGTTCGGCCACAGCTGGTGCCGGTGGGCGTCGATGGGGCTGATCACGCTGTTGTTTGCGGCCTCAGGCGGCTGGATTACCGGGTTTGTCATCCTGCGCGATCTGACGGTGGGGTTTTATGCCATACTCGTGAGCTGGCTGATCACGGTGGTGACCCTCTTACTGATCGGGCGGGCGCACAAAGCCGCCGGGATGCTGATGTGGCCGGTCTTCATCTGGACGACCTATATGACGGCCGTGTCTTTCGAGTTGATGCGGCTCAACACAGGGCTGCAGATCGCCGGGCTGTAATACTTCGGAATGACTTGCGTCAAACCGCGCGGGATCGTCGCGCAATCATGCAATGGGCGTCTGTTTCACGACGAATCGTCACCTTCCGATTTCCAATCGTTTCAGTGGCGACTGGTCATTTGAATGCGTTGATGCAACCAATGACTCGAGTTCTGCATTTGTTTCGCGCGAGCGACGATCTCCGCGTATCTTAAACGCAAACGCGCTTTTGCGGAGCGCGCGGACAAGAAATCCGGGATTCGAAACAGACTCCGGGGAAGCGCGCATATCATTGATCCCTTCTTTGATGAGTCCGAACGCCGTACTCGGAAAGATAGAGGTCAATGCGAGGGCAAAACCGTAATCGACCTTCGCTTCGCCGAGCGCATGGCGGTTAGTCGCCAAGCTTTCTCTGATGGCTAAAGCCTCGGCTAAGTCTTGCCTTGCTTTCAGAAGTTGGAGGGGGTGTCCAACTCGCGCCAATTGCAGTCGCGCATTGCCGCGAATCAGCAGCGATCCCGAGCGGTCTCCTGTAACGCCTTCCAGTTGACTCGAAACCAGTCGGACTACGAGCCTGAACAGACCAACTTTTGTTTTTTTCGCTCGCTGGGCAATCGAATGCAATGCGCTGGCACGGGCACCGAGTAGCGGTCGCTCGGGATCGACACCCGAGACACGGCCCGAACGACGCAAGTGAATTTGCGATTGAACCGCCGCGAGTGGGCTAATTTCGCTGTGATAATGCAGGCCGTACCAAGAACCGGATATTGCCCAAAGTCCAAGCGCTTGGTCCCACAAGGCCGCAGTTGATGGCTCGCTCAAACCGCATTCGCCTAAAGCGCCGAGATCGCGTATCGCGACCCAGAGTCTGGACAAGCGTTCAAGATATGAAATCGGATTGCCGTTGTCGCTTTTTCCTAATCGGACTTCGCGCAAACAAGCCGCAACAAATGCATGATTAAATGAAAACGTCTCGTGATACGCTCCCCGCCAGCCGCCCAAAAAACGGAGCTTCGGATTTGAAGCTTCCATGGACATCCGGTCGCGTTGTCGACGTATTGCACACATATCCACAAATCTTGCCGCTCGGGCGCGGCTAGGATGCGACGAATTCAGACAAAGTTCGCGGACAGAGAATAGGATGTCAGCCCAAGCATTTTTCAGCTCTTTGTAGCTTCGGCATCTGTGAACGGAATTGCCGAACAGCCGCTGGAAAAGCACTAAAAACTCATCGAGTTGACGCGCCGTCTCACGTGTCCTGAAATCGATTACGAAGCAGAACTTGTTCGCTAATGCCGCCGCGAACAGCTCCGCCTCCAAGAAGGTCGAGTAGCTGAGGTGGGCCTTCTCCGAACCGTTCGGTGCTTGTCCGAGTGCCATGCCCGAGCCGTGAGACCCTGTGAGCAAGAATACTACGGCGTCGCATCCCGCAACCGCGCCTACACAACGGTCCAAAATAGTTGGCGGGTCCGGATTGTCACGACCGAATACGGCTTCGTAAGTCCAAATGTTCGCTGCCGGAATCCCGGAAACTGGTGCTAGAGTCGGGAGTTCCTCCCTCTCGAATCTCAGATAGCCCGAAGTATCCCTCTCGGGCGTTATGTCTTTGAATGCAGAGGAGAGAAATACCTTAGGAAAGCGGGGATCAGGCGACCAATTTCCAAGAGTTTGCGTCACTGTTTATCCCAAGCTGGGCTCCAGACCCTTGCACGCTTCGACCAGACCCTTCACCGCCTCGACCGAGTGGTCGAACATCGCCTGTTCGTCCTTATTGAGCTCGATCTCGACGATCCTCTCGGCGCCGTCCTTCCCGATGACGATCGGCACGCCGACATAAAGATCATCGACGCCGAACTGACCGGTCAGGTGAGCCGCGGCCGGCAGGATGCGTTTCTTGTCGCGCAGGTAGGAGACCGCCATGTCGATGGCGCTCTCGGCCGGGGCGTAATAGGCCGAACCATTGCCCAGGAGGCCGACGATCTCGCCGCCGCCCTTGCGGGTGCGATCGACGATGGCGTCCATCTTCTCTTGCGTCGACCAGCCCATCTTGACCATGTCCGGCACCGGGATGCCAGCGACCGTCGAATAGCGCAGCAGCGGCACCATGGTGTCGCCATGACCGCCCATCACGAAAGCCGTGACGTCTTCCACGGAGACACCGAACTCGTCGGCGAGGAAATAACGGAAGCGCGCCGAATCGAGCACGCCCGCCATGCCGACCACCTTGTGGGTCGGCAGGCCGGAAAATTCGCGCAGCGCCCAGACCATGGCATCCAGCGGGTTGGTGATGCAGATCACGAACGCGTCCGGCGCGTGTTTCTTGATGCCCTCGCCGACGGCTTTCATGACTTTCAGATTGATGCCGAGCAGATCATCCCGGCTCATGCCCGGCTTGCGCGGCACCCCGGCGGTGACGATGCAAACATCGGCGCCGGCGATGGCGGCATAATCGTCCGATCCTTTCAGATTGGCATCCTTGCCGAAGACCGGGGACGCCTCGGCAATATCGAGCGCCTTGCCCTTGGCAATGCCTTCGGCAATGTCGAACAGGACCACATCGCCCAGCTCGTCGCGGGCTGCGATATGGGCGAGCGTGCCGCCGATCATTCCGGAACCGATGAGGGCGATTTTATTGCGGGCCATGGGATGCTCCTTCGCAAGCGCGGCAATTTTCGGAAGGGTCTAGCGCCCGGCTGACGCGGCGGCAAGGCGGTCAGTTGTCATAGTACAGGTCATGGCCTTCGCCGGCGCGCTTGCGGCGCGGGGTGAGGCCGGAAAAGTGCCGGAATTCGCGGGTCATGTGGGCTTGGTCGGCATAGCCGTGATCGGCGGCGATGTCCGCCAGATTCGCCGCCCCCGCGCTCACCGCCCGCCGCGCGGCGTGATAGCGGTGGATCCGCAGATATTCTCCGGGCCGCAATCCGGTTTGCGCCAGAAAGGTCCGGTCGAGCGTGCGGATAGAAATGCCCAGCTCAGCCGCCAAACGGCGTGCTGTCAGGCCCGGCGCGGCGGCCAGAAGCTGCGCCGCCCCGGCAATCCGGCCAGACCGCCGGGACGGTGAGTCATGGGGCAGGGCCGCGGCCGCGGTTTGCAATGCCGGCAGCCCGCGATGCGCCGCTGCCTGGAGCTTTGACGCCGTTTCGGACCCCATCACCGACGCGAGCTCATGACTGGCATTGCGCAGCGATGGCGGATCATTCGCCAGCTCGCCAATGCCGCCGGGTTTCAGCCGGATCGCGTGAAGTTTCATCGGGCCGTCAAACTTGAGGCCCAGCACGCGCGTCAGCGGACCATAGAGCAAGGCCGGCGCCTGCCGGCGCCAGCCGGACGGCAAGCGTTCAAGCGGAGGTTCAGCGAGATGGAAAATGATCTCGCAACAGGTGTCGGGCGCGATCCGGTCTTCGCCCGGACCGGTTTCAAGCGACCAGACGCCCTCGACCGCCGCATGCCCGCTCACCGGCTGAAAGCGATAGTCTGGTGTCGTGTCCATTTTCTTCAAGAATTCCGGCTGCGCGCCCGCTAGTCTTGCTGCGAACAGGAGACAAATCCATGCGAAACATTGCTTGCGCGCTCGCGCCCCTTTTGACCGCCGCCGCACCGGCCCTTGCCAATGATCTCGACTGGATCACAGGGCATTGGCGCGGCGAAGACGGCGGTCAGGTTTCGGAAGAGATCTGGACAAATGGCGACGGGGGTCTGCACCTCGGGGTTAACCGGACAGTGATCGACGGCCAGGCGCGCGGCTATGAATTCCTGCTGATCGCGATGACCGAAGACGGCGCCACCTATTGCGCCCAGCCGGGCGGCAATGAGGCGACCTGTTTTGCCTCGACCAGCGTTGCGGCGAACCGGGCCGTGTTCGAGAATCCCGAACACGACTTTCCGCAGCGCATTGTCTATCAGCGCGATGGCGATGTGCTGACCGCCACCATCTCGGACCTTAACGGCGAGCAGGTCTACGAGTTCGGCTGGACGCTTGTGCCGGACTAGCGCTTCATGGCGATCAAGAGCCCGTCACCGATCGCCGTGAAGGCGTTTTCGACGCGGTCGTCCTGATTGACCTTTTGCGCGATCGCACGAAGCGCTTCGGTGTCGGGATCGGTGGTCGACGGGTCGGCGACGGACCCGCTCCACAGGACATTGTCGAACAACATCACCCCGCCCGGGCGCAGGAGTGTCAGACCGGCCGTGTAATATTCAGGGTAACCGGTCTTGTCAGCGTCCACGAACATCATGTCGACTGACTCTGCGAGACCATCATTGATAAGGCCGATCAGGCTCTCGCGGGCGTCGCCGATCACGGGGCGGATGACATCGGCAACATCGCCTTCCTTCCAGTAATCCTCGGCGATACCGATCAGCTCGTGCGAGACATCGCAGGCATAGAGCCGCGCCTTCTCGCCGTGCAGCGCCTTCATCGTCTCGGCAACGGCGAGTGCGGAATACCCTGTGAACACGCCGACTTCGACCGCGGTTTTCGCGTTCACCATGCGGGCGATCATCTTCATGAAGGCCGCCTGTTCCGGACTGACCTGCATGTTGGCGTCCTCGCGCGCCTCGGTCTCTTCGCGGCAGCGTTTCAGGGCTGGCGATTCCGCCGGATTCACCTTGCGGACATAGTCTGTGAGCGTGGCGTCCAGCCCGATCGATCGTGACATTTTCTAAGCTGCTCCCGAGTTTTTCGTCGTGTTTTCTCCCCCCGCAGGCGGGGGGAGTGGTCCGAAGGACCGAGGGGGGCCTGCCCCCTCCACCCCTTCGGGGTCCCCCTCCCCCGTAAACGGGGGAGGAAAATCAATCTTCTAATCCCTCTTCCGCCAGCGCTTCCTCGTGCGCGGCGGCGAGATATTCCTGTGTGCGCATTTCCATCAGACGCGATGCGGTGCGCGCGAACTCGAAGGCGCCATCTCCCTCTTTGTATAGCCCGTCCGGTCCTGCCGCAGCGCTCATCACCAGCTTCGTCTTCGCTTCGTAAAGCGCATCGATCAGCGTGACAAAGCGTTTGGCTTCATTGCGCTTGGCCGGTTTCAGGACGGGTACGCCTTCGATCAGCAAGGTGTGGAAGCGTGCCGCCAAAGCCAGATAATCCGCCGGTCCCAGCGGTTTCGCGCACAACTCCGCGAAGGTAAAGCGGGCAACACCCGCGGCTTCGCGCGGCACCGTCACCGCGCGGTTCTGGACGGTCAGCGTACAGGCCTGCGGCTCGGCACCCTGGGTGAGACGTTCCCAGGCCTCCTGCATGGCATTGTCCGCGCTATCGTCCAGAGGCGCATAATAGACCGGCGCGGCGGTCAGCTGCCGTAGCCTGTGATCCTCGCCGGAGGGGATTTCCATCACCGCGAGGCGATCTTTCAGCATATCGATGAAGGGCAGGAAGAGCTGGCGGTTGATGCCGTCCTTATAGAGATCGTCAGGCACGCGGTTGGAGGTTGCGACGACCACGACGCCGATACCGAACAATTGTTCAAACAGGCGGCCGAGCAGCATCGCATCGGCAATGTCAGTAACCTGGAATTCATCGAAACAGAGCAGGCGGGCGTCTTGCGCGATTGCCTCGGCGACGGGCGGGATCGGATCGTCCTGTCCCTTCTTGCGCTCGAGGCGCTTTCGCCACGCGGCAATGCCTGCATGGGTTTCCTGCATGAATTGGTGAAAATGAACGCGGCGTTTCTGTTTTACCGGTGCATTGGCGAAGAACATGTCCATTAGCATGGACTTGCCGCGGCCGACACCGCCCCAGAGATAAAGTCCTTTGGGGGGCGCGGTCTTGTGCCGGACCCAGCCATCCCTGATGCGCCAACCGGCGAGGCGCTGGTGCAGATCGGTCAGCGCCTTGGCGGCGGCGACCTGCCCGTCATCACGCGTCAGCGTGCCCGCTTCGATGCGCGATTCCAGCACCTCCAACGGGGTCATGCGCCGAACACCAGAATGGCGGTCAGCAGCCCGAAGGCGATGATCGCGGCAGCGATGAGAAAGACCGGGCGTTTAACCTCGCGCATGCCCCGCGTGATGGCAGCGGTCCACGCGGTTGGCAAGATGGGGGTAGCGCGGCTCCGAAGATTTTCCAGTGACCGCGGGCGGCTCAAAGAGGGCAGTGTCTTTCTCCCCCCGTTCACGGGGGGAGTGTCGCGAAGCGACGAGGGGGGCCTAGCTGTTTGCGCCTGCCCCCTCCGTCTTTCGCTTCGCTCAAGCCACCTCCCCCGTAAACGGGGGAGGAAAACTTGCGCCTGATACTCAGCCTGTCCGCAGCGCTTCCACCACGGCACGGAAGTCGTCGCGCATTGGCACCGGGCGGCGGGTTTTCGTGTCGACATAGACGTGGACAAAAAAGGCTTCCGCGGCCGCCGTGTCCGCGCCTTTCGCGAAGGCGCCGACCTCGTAGCGCACCGACGAATTGCCGACATGCGCCACGCGCAGTCCGATCTCGACCGGTTGGGGATAGGCAAGCGAGGCGAAATACCTGCAACCTGATTCGACGACGAGGCCGATGCGGTCGCTGCTCGCCGGGTCGAGCACGCCCTGCTCGATCAGATGCCGGTTCACGACCGTGTCGAGCAGTTCGTAATATACGACATTGTTGAGATGACCGTAGACATCATTATCCTGCCAGCGCGTCGCGATCTCGTGGAAGACGGCATAGCCGGCGCGGGTCGACGGCGCCGTGCTCACACGATCTCCTCATAGAGGCGAACGATGTCGTCATAGGTCAGCTCGCGCGGATTATTGGGCAGGAGGCGGTCGTTCGCGGCAACATCCTCAGCCATGCGCGGAATGTCATTGTGCGAAATGCCGAGCTGCGACAGGCGGCGCTCAATCCCGGTGGCGTCGGCGATCCGTTCCATCTCGTCGATCAGGGCGGTGGATGACGCCTCGAGGCCGATATGCGCCGCCATCTCGGCATAGAGGGATTCCGCCGCCACCGCGTTGAATTTCAACACGGGCGGCAGGACGACGGAATTCGACAGGCCGTGCGGCACGTGGAAAATCCCACCCAGCGGATAGGCCATGGCATGCACCGCACCGACCGGCGAATTCGAGAAAGCCTGGCCGGCCAGCATCGCGCCGAGCAGCATGTCGCCGCGCGCTTCGAGATTCGACGGTTCCTCGCAGGCGGTCAGGATCGCGCCCTGCAGTTTCTTGAGCGCCGCCAGCGCCAGAGCGTCGGAGACCGGGTTCTTCGAGCGCTTGTTGGTGAAAGCCTCGATGGCGTGGACCATGGCATCGATGCCGGTCGCCGCCGTGGCATGACGCGGCAGGCCGAGCGTCAGTTCCGGATCGAGGATCGCCATGTCGGCATAGAGCGCCCCGGCAGCGATGCCGCGCTTGGACGTTGCGCCGGTGGTGATGACGGCGACATTGGTCACCTCCGAGCCGGTGCCGGCCGTGGTCGGGATCATGATCGAAGGCAGGCCGGAAACACGCACCTGCTCCACGCCGTACATTTCCGACAGGGGCTGATCGCTGCCGGCGAGGAGCGAGACCACTTTCGCTGTGTCCATGGGCGAGCCGCCGCCAAATGCGATAATGGCTTCGGCGCCGAATTGCCGTGCCTTGTCGGCCGCGTCGAGGACCACGGCCTCCGGCGGGTCGGCGACCACCTCGTCGTAGACGCAAACCTCGAACCCGTCAGATTCCAGCGCGGCCAGCGCCGCGTCAATCAGGCCGGCAGCGCGCACGCCCTTGTCGGTGACAAAGAAGAGGCGTTTCGCGCCCTTCAACACCGGTGCGGCGAGCGTCGACAAACGTTTCGAGGCGCCGGCCTCGAAGACGATGTGCGGTACCGTGCGGAAGGAGAAAGCGTGCATGGGCGCGAGAGTAGTCGGCAGTCTGGAAGTGGCAAGCCTCAACCCCTCACTCTCGCGGGTCGGTGAACACAAGCCCCGCCCTTCAACCTCCGCCTTCCTCCGATTTAATCGGAGGATCTCGATGTCGCGGAGGCCCTCCGGTCAAGCCGGAGGGAGGCGGGAATCCGGGAAAGCCAGCATCGTTCTGGTCGTCATTCCGGGGCGCGCCGCAGGCGAGAACCCGGGACCCATGCCGCGTCGCTACCGCTCCGGAATGGGTCCCGGATCAGGCTGACGCCTGTCCGGGATGACGATTGAGGGTTACTGCATTGTCGGGATGACGAAGGCCTGGTCGCCAATGTCGCCTGTGGGCCAGCGCTGGGTCACCGTCTTGATCTTGGTGAAAAAGCGAATGCCCTCGGTGCCGTACTGGTTGGTGTCGGTAAACGCCGAACGCTTCCACCCGCCGAAGCTGTGATAGGCGACCGGCACGGGGATCGGCACATTGATACCGACCATGCCGACCTGGACCTTCGATGCAAACTCGCGCGCCGCCAGCCCGTTGCGGGTGAAGATGGCGACACCATTGCCGTACTGGTGATCGCTCGGCAAATGAGCCGCCTCGTCGAGGTTTTCCGCGCGCACCACCTGCAGCACCGGGCCGAAAATCTCTTCCTCATAGGACTGCATGCCGGGCTTCACATTGTCGAACAGGGTCGGGCCGATGAAGAAGCCGTTTTCGTGGCCCTGCAGCGAGAATCCACGCCCGTCGAGCAGGAGGTCAGCGCCCTCTTTTTCACCCATGGTGATGTAGTCTTCGACGCGCTGCTTGTGCGCGGCGGAGACGACCGGGCCGTAATGCGCATCCGGGTCTGTGGAGACACCGACGCGCAGCTTGGCGGCCTCGTCCTTCATGCGGCCGACGAATTCCTCGGCCGTGTCGCGGCCGACCGGGACGGCGACAGGCAGCGCCATGCAGCGTTCGCCGGCGGACCCGAAGGCCGCGCCGAGGAAGTCGTTGACGACCTGGTCCATGTCGGCGTCCGGCATGATGATGCCATGGTTTTTCGCCCCACCCATCGCCTGGAAGCGCTTGCCATGCTCGGTGCAGGTCCTGGCGATGTAATGCGCGATATCGGACGAGCCGACGAAGGAGACCGCCTTGATATCGTCATGGGTCAGAAGCGCGTCGACCGCCTGCTTGTCGCCGTGCACGACTTGCAGCACGCCTTCCGGCAGACCGGCTTCCATCCACAGCTCGGCGAGACGCACCGGGACGCTCGGATCCTTCTCGGAGGGTTTCAGCACCAGCGCATTGCCGGTCGAAATCGCCATGCCCATGAACCACATCGGGATCATGGCCGGGAAGTTGAACGGCGAGATGCCGGCGACCACGCCCAGCGGCTGGCGCATGGAATAAACATCGATGCCGGTGCCGGCGCTTTCCGTGTACTCGCCCTTTAAGAGGTGCGGTACGCCGCAGGCGAACTCGATCACTTCGAGGCCGCGGATGATGTCACCCTTGGCGTCGGCAATGACCTTGCCGTGCTCGGAGGAGAGCAGCTCGGCGAGCGAGTCCATCTCGTTCTCGACCAGCGTCTTGAAGGTCATCAGAACGCGGGCGCGGCGCTGCGGGTTCATCGCCGCCCAGGCGCGCTGGCCCTTCCTGGCGCCCTCGATCGCCTTGGCGACCTCGCCCTCGTCGGCAAACTGGACGCGCGCTTGCACCTCACCGGTATTGGGATTGTAGACGTCGCCAAACTTGCCGGTCGAACCGGTGAAGCTCTTGCCGTCGATGAAATGATTGATCTCGCGCATCGTGTTCTCCCTCGCCAATTGGGCGGTGATTTCTTGGCGGCTCATATCGCGCGGGGCGGGGGGAAGGTCAAATGACGTGTCAGGTATTCACCCCCTCCCCACGGATTCGCGAAGCGGCTAGAGTGGTGATTCGTCAAGGCCGGTCAGCCCAGCCTCGCCTTTGCACCATGGGGGACACACCCGGCATGCCCGACGCCGGACCGGACATAACGCAAATCGTCTCGATTTCCGTCACCCTGGCGGCCGTCCTTTTCGCTCTCATCTCCGGAGCCTGGGCTTACCGGCTGACGGCCGGTGCGCGGGCCGCGCAGGCCCTGTGGCGCCGGCGTTCGCGCGAGCTGGAAGACAGGATTGCCCGGGCCGATGGCGTGTTCGGCGCTTTTCCGGGCCTGGTGCTGGTCTGGGATGATGCGCCGGAGCTTGCCGACGGCAAGCTCGACAGCTGGGGCAAACCCCGGATTTTCGGCTCCCCCTCGGCGCTGGCCAGCCTGTTGAAATTCGCCGAAGCCAGCGACGGGCCGGATCCGGCCTCGCTGCTGCTGGAGGGCGTTGCCGACTACGAAGCGCGGTCGGCAGCGGGTGACGACACGACGCTGCGCCGGCGCTTTGGCGAGCTAATTTCGGACGGGCGGCCGTTCTCGCTGACCATTATCGGGCCGGAAGGACGATTCCTTGAGGCCGACGCACGGGCCGCGGGCAGCCAGCTCGTTGTCTGGCTGTCAGACGCGACGATCCGCGGGCTGGACGAGTCGGAAGCACGCGGCCGGGTCGAGGAAGCGCGGCGGCAGCTGGAAGCCGATCCGATTGCTATTCTCGACACGCTGGAGCGGGCGCCCTTCCCCGCCTGGCGGATCAATGCGTCGGGCCGCATCATCTGGGCCAACGGCGCCTATGCACGGGCGGTCGAAGCCGAAGCGCCCTCCATCGTTCTGGAACAGCAAATCGCGCTCGAACCCGCGATCAAGACGCTTGCCCTTGATGCGGCCAAGTCGGGCGAAGCGGTCTCAGCGCTGAAACCAGTCGTGGTCGATGGCTCGCGGCGGGCGCTCGACCTCGTCAGCTTCCCGATTTCGGGCGGAGCCGCCGGGTTCGCGCTGGATGTCACCGATGGCGAGGAAGCGAAAACCGCGCTGAAGCGCTTCCGCCGCGCCTTCGACGATACGCTGAACCAGCTGGCCGAGGCGGTCGCGGTGTTCGATCGCGGCCAGAAGCTGGTCTTCCGCAATACCTCTTTCGACAATCTGTTCGGGCTTGATGCCAAGATGCTGGACGCACGGCCCGGCCATGGCGAAATGCTCGACCGCCTTCGGGAAGCGCGGCAAATCCCGGAACAGGCCGATTATGCCGGCTGGAAAAAGGCCGAGCTGGCGCGCTATGACGATGCGCCGGATGCGGAAATTCCGGACGATCTGTGGAATCTGCCCGATGGCCGGACATTGCGCGTGGCGCGCCAGCGCAACCCGCTGGGCGGCCTGCTCCTGGTATTCGAAGACAAGACGGACGAGCTGGCCCTGCGGGCACGTTATAACACGCTGATCAATGTCCAGCGGGCCACGCTGGACAAGCTGCACGAGGCGGTCGCCGTGTTCGGATCGGACGGGCGGCTGCGCCTGCACAACACAGAGTTCGAGCGGTTGTGGAATCTGGATGCCGCGGAGCTGGAAGGCCGGCCAGAACTGGAAATCGTCGCCGAAAAATGCGCGGCCCTGTTCGACGATCCGGATGTGTGGACCGAGATGAAGGCGCGGGTCGCCGATCCGAGCCCCGAGGCGCGGCGTCACGTCACCGGCGAGATGGAGCGCGAGGACGGCAAGACGCTGGTCTGGCTGTCACGCCCGCTGCCGGACGGTGCCACGCTGATCGCCTGGCAGGATGTCACAGACAGCCGGCGCATTGAGGAGGCGCTGCGCGAGCGAGCCGAAGCCCTGGAAGCGTCGGAGCGGATCAAGGGTGAGTTCGTCGAGCATGTCAGCTACCAGCTGCGCACGCCGCTGACCACGATTACCGGTTATACCGACATGATCCTGCAGGGCATTGCCGGCGAGCTGGGTGAGCAGCAGACGACCTATATGGGCTATGTGCGCAGCGCCGCCGACGAGCTTGAGAAAATGGTCACAGACATCCTTGATGTCGCAGCGATCGACGCTGGTCAGCTGGAGCTCGAAACGTCGGAGGTCGATCTCAAGGACGTTGTCCAGGACGCGGTCGAATTACTGGCCTCAAAGGCCGAGCATGGCGGTGTGCGCCTGGCGATCAACGCGCCGTCGGGCGACGCGACCATCACCGGCGACGCCAAGCGGCTGCGCCAGATTACCGTCAACATGTTGTCCAATGCGCTCAAGCATACGCCCCGCGACGGTCGCATCACGCTGACCGTCAAGATGGACGAGGATGGGGCGTCGATTGCGGTAGCCGATACCGGCGAGGGCATTGATCCGGATCGTCAGGCGACCGTGTTCGAGCGGTTCGAGCGCGGCAGCCGCGGCGGCGCGGGGCTGGGTCTCGCTCTGGTCAAGGAAATCGTCGAAATGCATGGCGGCTGGGTCGATCTGGCCTCGGAGCCCAAGAAGGGTACGACCGTGGTCTGCCATTTGCCGGCGATCGCCAAGACGCAGGCTGCACCGGATCTCGATCTGACAGGATTGCTGCGTCCGGACGGCGAGAAAGCCGCGGCCGACGGCTAGCCCTGATATTCCGGCATGCGCACAACCAGCCCGTCGAGCTCGGGCGAAACCTTGATCTGGCAGGACAGGCGGGAATTCGGTTCCACATCGGTGGCGAAATCGAGCATGGATTCTTCCACGCCGGACTTTTCGCCGGTCTTCGAGAGCCAGGCTTCGTCGACATAGACATGACAGGTCGCACAGGCGCAGGCGCCACCGCAATCGGCATCGATCCCCGGCACCATGTTACGGATTGCGCCTTCCATGACGGTCAGCCCGTCAGCGACGTCGATCTCGTGCTTGGTGCCGTCGTGCTCGATATAGGTGATCTTGGCCATCGACTTCCTCCGCGAACCGAGGGCGAATTGGCGGCTAAGACCCGGAAAGTCAAGGCATGGACGCTTGCCGCACGCGGCTGGCTTCACTAATCCGTGTCCATGCCGCGCCGCGATCCGATCCTGCTGCCCGATCCCGCCGCCACCGAAGCGCTTGGTGCGCGGTTGGGCGCTGTGCTTGCGCCGGGCGATATCGTCCTGCTGCACGGAGATCTCGGGGCGGGAAAGACGACGCTGGCGCGGGGACTGATCTCGGCGCTGTGCGACGTCGAGGAGGTCCCGAGCCCGACCTACACGCTGATGCAGCATTACGACACGCGCAGCGGAGACTGGCTGGTGCATGCCGATCTCTACCGTATCGAAGATGAGGCCGAGCTGGCCGAGCTGGGACTCGATGAGGCATTCGACAATGCCATCTGCCTGATTGAATGGCCGGACCGGCTGGGCGCCTATGCGCCGGAGCGGCGGATCGATCTTCACCTCAAGGCGGACGACGGCACACGAATCGCGGAGATTGCCGCGAGGGGAGATTGGGGAGACCGGCTGGATCATGTCTGAACGCGAAGCGGAGATCAGCGATTTTCTGCGCAAAGCGGGTTGGGGTGCAGCGCGCCAGCAGGCGTTTCCCGGCGATGCCTCGACGCGCAGCTATCGGCGGCTGTTCCGCGAAGATGAGACTGCGGTTCTGATGAATGCGCCCGCGCAGGCCGAAGCCCCGGCCTGCCCGCCCGGGGCCAGCCCGCAGGAACGCGCCAGGCTCGGCTATAATGCGCTTGCGCGCCTGGCCGGGCCGAACCTCGCCGCCTTCGCGGGTCTCACCGAAGCGCTGACCACCCGCGGTTTTTCAGCGCCCCGCATCCTCGCAGCCGACCTGTCTGCAGGTCTCTTGCTGCTGGAGGATCTGGGCGACGACCTGTTCGCGCGGGCGATCCCGGCCGGTGCGGACGAAACCGCGCTCTACGCCCATGCGGTCGACACGCTGGCAGCGATCTACCGCTCGAGCTTTCCCGCCGAGCTTGCTGCGCATGGCGGGCAGTGGCAGGTCATGGATTACGACGCACCGGCGCTACTGGCCGAGACCGGTTTGCTCCTCGACTGGTTTGTTGCCCGCCATCTGGGCCGGGACGTGCCGGAGACCGCGCGCCGCGACTGGGACCGGGCCTGGATCGGAGCGTTCGAAGCGCTTTCAACCGAAGCCTCCGGGTTGGCGCTGCGCGATTATCACGCCGAGAACCTGCTATGGCTGCCAGACCGGGCCGGGCCCGCGCGGACCGGGCTGATCGACTACCAGGACGCGCTGTTCGCACACCCGGCCTATGATCTCGTCTCGCTTCTTGAGGACGCACGCCGCGATGTACCGGCGGACATCCAGGCCGAGATGAAGGCACGCTTTATGGCCGCGGCGCATATCCGCGACAATGACGCCTTCGACGCGGCTTATGCCGTTCTTGGCGCCCAGCGCAACGCCAAGATTACGGGCATTTTCGTGCGGCTGGCGGTACGCGATGGCAAACCGAAATATCTCGGCCTATTGCCGCGTGTGGCGCGCCATTTTCTCACAGATATCTCTCACCCTGCCCTTTCGGAGGTGCGGGCTCTGATCCATGATCTGGCTCCGGAACTGACAGATCTCGCGCGGACATGACATCGATCAAAACAGGCATGGCGCTGGCGGCCGGGCTCGGCACGCGCATGCGGCCCCTGACGCTTTCACGCCCGAAGGCGCTGGTCGAAGTGGGCGGCAAGGCGTTGCTCGACCATGTTCTCGACCGTTTTGCCGCCAGCGGCATCGAGACAGCCGTGGTCAATGTCCATCATTTCGCCGACCAGATGCGCACGCATATCGCCGCGCGGGCCGGCGCGCCGGACATCATCATTTCCGATGAAAGCGACCTTGTGCTGGAAACCGGCGGCGGACTTGTGAAGGCGCGGGAATGGCTCGGCGACGAGCCGGTCGTCGTCTCCAATATCGACGCGATCTGGTCAGAGGGCGAAAGCCGCGAGCTCAACCGGCTGATGGCGGCCTTCGATGCCAGCCGCATGGATGCCCTGCTGCTGCTGGCGCCGAAAGAAAACACACTCGGCTATGACGGTGCGGGCGATTTTTTCCTTTACGCTGACGGGCAGGTGGGGCGGCGCGGTGCCGCAAAAAGCGCTCCCTTCGTCTATGCGGGCACGCAGATTCTCAATCCACACGTATTGAAGAACTATCGAGAAGAGCCCTTCTCGCTGAATGTCGTGTGGAACGATCTGCTGGCGCGCGGCCGGGTCTACGGCCACGCGATGTCGGCCTTCTGGATGCATGTCGGCAATCCCGAAGCGCGCGAGGCGGCCGAGCGCCGGCTGGGATGAGCCGGTTGTTCGAGACCCCGGCGCCGCGCGTCTTCACCACACCGCCGCAGGCGGATTTCCTCAAATTGCTGGCGCGCACGCTGAAAGACGAGTTCGGGCAGACGCCGGAATCGCTGGCGGCTGTCACCGTGCTGACGCCGACGCGGCGCGCCGGGCGGGCTCTTGCGGCGGCGTTCACCCAGTTGGAGGATGGCGGCGCCGCTACGCTGCTGCCATTAATCCGGCCGATCGGCGATATCGATGCCGACGATCCGCCTTTCGAACCGGGTGAACTCGCAGGGATTGCCCCGGCTTCGATCAATCCTGTCCGCCGCACATTCGAACTGGCGCGACTGATCCTCGAAAAGGACAAGGCGCAGGGCGGGCGGATGTCGGCGTCCGGCGCGATCGCCTTGGCCGGACCACTGGCCGCGCTGATCGATGATCTCGAAACCGAGCAGACCGGCGATGTGAAAGCGTTAGGCGAGACGATTCGTACCCTCCTGCCGGAGCATTTGCGCGAATCCGCGGATTTCGTCTCGATTGTGTTGACCTACTGGCCGCAGCGGCTCGCCGAGCTGGGCTTTACCGATGCCACCCAGCGGCGCTCGATTTTGCTCGCGGCATTGGCGGATCGGTGGCGCGAGGCGCCGCCGCAGGGACCGGTGATCGCGGCGGGCTCGACCGGTTCGATTCCTGCCGCCGCGGATCTCATGGCAGCGATCGCACAACTGCCGGAAGGCGCCGTAGTGCTGCCCGGGCTCGACAGGGACATGGATGACAAGGCCTGGGCAGCGCTGAAGGACGATCCGCAACATCCGCAACAGGCCATGCAGGCCTTTCTCGACAAGATCGGGCACGATCGCCGCGACGTCGCACACTGGCCGGGACAAGCGCCTGACCGTGCGGCCATTGCGCGCCAGCGTATTCTTGCGGAGGCGCTCCGGCCAGCTGAGGAAACCGGAGACTGGCTGAAACGGATCGACGATTTGGAAACAGGCCGCGGCGCAGGATTTCTCGAGAGCGGTTTCAAGGGTCTCTCACTGATTGAGGCGGCGACACCGGAAATGGAGGCGCGTGCCATCGCGCTGGCCTTGCGGGAAACGCTGGAGACGCCGGGCAAGACGGCCATGGTGGTGACGCCCGATCGCGGCATCGCTGACCGCGTCCTGTCAGCCATGCGCGGTTATGGCGTGGCACTTGATGACTCCGCCGGCCGGGCACTGTCGCAGACCCCGACGGGCAGTTTTCTTCGGCTGATCCTCGATGCCGCCGGCGATCCGGGCGCAGCGCAGCCTCTGGCGGCACTATGGGCTTCGCCCCTGTTCGCATTGGGCGAGGACCGGCCGAAGCTGAAACGGCGGCTCGACCGGATCGATATCGCGCTGCGCGGCGCGCGCCCTGGCCGCTCTTTCGAGGCCGTTCTGTCGCGGCTCGACACGCCCGACGACCGGACGCTTATAGCCCGTCTCACCGGGACGCTGAGCCGTCTGGCCGGCTATGAGCGGACGGTCGCCGACTGGGCACGCTGTCATGCCGAGATTGCCGAAGCCCTTGCGGCCAATGACCAGCAGTCGGGCGCGGAGCGATTATGGCGCCGGGAGGATGGCGAAGCCGCGGCCGGTCTGGTGCGCGAGTTGATCGCCGAATCCGAGACCCTGCCGCCGGTATCGCTGACGGGTTATCGGGACCTTTTCGACACGCTGGCGCGTGCCCGGCCGGTGCGGCCACGCGGGGCGGTGCATCCCCGGCTGCGTCTGCTCGGGCCGATCGAAGCGCGCCTGCTGTCCGCCGACCGGGTCATCCTGGCCGGGCTCAATGAAGGCATCTGGCCGGCCGGTCTGGGGCTCGATCCCTGGATGTCGCGAGGCATGCGCGCCGAAGCCGGCCTGCCGCCGCGCGAGAAGCGTCTCGGGCTCGCCGCGCACGATTTCGCGCAGCTGGCATGCGCGCCGGAAGCCATTCTGACCCGGTCACAGCGGCAGGACGGGGCCCCTGCCGTCGCATCGCGCTGGCTCTGGCGGTTGAAGACGCTGGCCCGCGGCGCGCTCGGCGATGACGGCGCGCGCGAGCAGCTCAAGCCCGAGCCCGATTTTCTCGCCTTTTCCCGATTGCTTGATTATACGCCGCAGCCCGAACCGATTGCCGAACCGCAGCCGAAGCCCCCCGCCGGAGCCCGGCCGACCCGCCTGTCGGTCACCGAAATCCGGAACTGGATCCGCGATCCCTATGCGATCTACGCCCGGCGTATCCTGCGGCTCGAAGTGCTGGATGCGCTCGACCAGGATGCCCGGCCGCGTGAGCGCGGTACGGCCATTCATGCTGCGCTGGAAGCCTTCCTGAAAGCGGCAGGATCGAGCCCCATGTCGGCGACGGCGCTTGAGGAATTGATGGCGCTGGGCCGGGCCGAAGCGGTAACAGCGGGCATGGACGATGCCGAGCTGGTGGCCGAGATGATCCGGTTCGAGCGCGCCGCGCGCTGGTTTATCGGCTGGGAGACTGCGCGCAGGGCGTCGGGCATCGTGCCGCTGGGTCTGGAAGTGACCGCGGAATGGGCGGTGCCAGGCACCGGCTTTATCCTGCGCGGCAAGGCCGACCGGCTCGACACACGTCCGGACGGCCGTATCGATGTTCTCGATTACAAGACCGGTGCGACGCCGACTACCGCTGCCACGGTGGCCGGTTTCGAGCCGCAAACGCCGCTGGAAGCCGCCATGTTACGGGACGGTGCGTTCGCCGCGATCGATCCGGCGGAACCCGGCGATCTGGTCTATGTGAAGATCAGCGGCGGACGTCAGCCGGGCGAGATCCGGACGATCAATAACGAGACCAAGGACGATGCGTCCTCCGATGCGCTCGCCAGCCGGTATGAAGCGCTGCTGCGCCAATTGGTCGAGAGATATTCCGACCCCGAGACGCCCTACCGCGCCCAGCTTTTTGCGCAGTTTCAGAATGATTACGGCGATTACGACCGATTGAGCCGCCGTGCGGAATGGGCGTCGGCTGACGACAGTGACGGAGGCGGGCATGGCTGATGCCGTGAAGGACGCCACCGAGCAGCAGACGCTCGCCGCGCAGCCGGATTACCAGATCCATGTCGAAGCCAATGCCGGTTCCGGTAAGACACGCGTGCTGGTCAACCGCGTGGCACGTCTGCTGCTCGACGGCGCCAAGCCGGACAAGATCCTCTGCCTGACTTATACCAGGGCCGCTGCGGGCGAGATGAAATCGCGCCTGTTCGACACGCTGGGCAGCTGGTCGATCGCCGATGATGCCGCGCTGACGAAAAAGCTCAATGCACTGCACAATGACGAAGGCGGTTCGTATTCGCGCGACGCGCTGGCCGATGCACGGCGGCTCTTTGCCCGCGCGCTGGAGACGCCTGGCGGACTGGCGGTGCAGACCATCCACGCCTTCTGCCAGTCGCTTTTGCAACGCTTTCCGCTGGAAGCCGGCCTGGCGCCCGGTTTCGAGGTGGCGGATGATGGAGAAGCCCGCGCGATCGCCGCTGAGGCCAGGCGTGGCCTGTTGCTAGAAGCGGGCCGAAATAGCGGTTTGCATACTGCTTTGGCCACGCTGCATAATCGCGGCAGCGATGCGTTCGAGCTTGTGACGCGTACTGCGGCGTCGAAGCGTTTAGCACTGGCGCATCTGCTGATCGCAGAAGGCGGGGCCGTCTTGCGCAGCGCGCTGCGCCGCGAGCTTGGCCTCTCTGAACAGGAAACCGTCGCCAGCCTGATCGACAGCGCCTGGGCGGACGCACCGCACGCAGCGCTGCGATCGGCGGCTGAGACGCTTGCGGGCGGAATACAGGCGGATCAGAACACGGCGCAAGCGATCGACACCGCGCTCGCGGCCCGCTCGCCGGACGAGGCTTATGGCGCCTACAGCGGAGCGTTTCTCACTCAGCAAGGAAAGTTCCGGGCGCGCATCATCGGCGCGAAGACGGCCAAGGATCACCCGGCGGTCGCGGAGCTCATGGCCGGCGAAGCCACCCGCATGACTGAGATCATCACACGGGTTGCTGCCGCGGACATGGCCGAGACATCGGAGGCCGCCATGACCGTCGCGGCAGACTATATCGCGCGCTATGAGACCGGTCTGGCGGCGCGCCGTCGGCTCGATTATGCCGATCTCATCGCCTACGCGGTCAAGCTCCTGCAAGACTCTTCCGCGCGCGATTGGGTCCGCTACAAGCTGGACGCTGGAATCGATCATGTTCTGGTCGATGAAGCGCAGGACAATGCACCAGAGCAGTGGCAAGTCATCGGCGCTCTGGTCGACGAATTTTTCACCGGCAACGGGATCGCGCGCGAGCGGCCGCGTACCGTGTTCACAGTCGGCGACGAGAAACAGTCGATCTATTCTTTCCAGGGGGCCGAACCGAAACAGTTCCTGGCCTGGGGCGAACGGATCGCGCGCGGCGCAGCCGATGCCGCCCTGGTATTCCAGCAGCCCTCCCTGGCCGTCTCTTTCCGCTCTTCGGCAGTGATCCTCAACGCTGTCGATACCGCTTTCGAACCGGAACGGCTTCTGGGTGAGATAAAGGCGCTGTCGTCTGCGCCGGAAACCAAGTTCACCGCCGATCCGGCAACGCTCACCGCGCCATATCCGCCGGCGCAGGACGCCTTCGAGCGCTACCAGCCGCATCGGCCTGCCTGGAAAGACCGGCCAGGCTGCGTCGAGCTTTGGCCCGCGGTGCCGCGCGATCCCGCTGGTGAGAAACCGGACCCCGCCGCGCCGGTGGACCGCGAGAGTGCCGCCAGCGCCGCGCACCGATTGGCGCGACTAATCGCAACCGAAATCGCGCGCATCCTGGCCGACGGTGATGGCGTCCATGACGAGGGCCACCGAGATTTACGGCCTGCCCTTCCCAGCGACATCATGGTGCTGGTGGCCAAACGCGGCGGTTTTTTCCGGGAGTTGATCCGGCAACTCAAACTGCGCGGTGTGCCGGTCGCCGGTGCCGACCGCATGATCCTGACCGAAGAGCTCGCCGTTCAGGACCTCATCTGCCTGGCTGAGGTCGCGCTTAATCCGCTCGACGATCTGAAGCTGGCCGAACTCCTCAAATCGCCTTTCCTCGATCCCGCCGATGCGCCGCCGCCGATCGACGAGGAAAAGCTGTTTTCGCTGGCTCACGGGCGCGGCGAAAGCGCCTTGTGGTCGCGGCTGATGGACAGCCAGGACGACGCGTTTGCGGACGCCCAAGCGATGATCCGGCGCGCCCGGCAGCGAATCGAAACCGCCGGCGTGCACGGCTTCTTCGCCGACTTCCTGCATGAGCGGACGCCGACCGGCGAAACCCGGCTGAAACGCCTTTTTGCGCGGCTTGGCGAAGAGGCCCGCGATCCGGTCGAGGAATTTCTCGCCCGCGCCATTGCGTTCGATCAATCGCGGACCGCCTCGCTGGCCGGTTTTATCGCCGAAATGAAAGCCGGATCCGGCGAGATCAAGCGCGAGATGGATGATGGGCGCGGCGAGGTCCGGGTCATGACGGTGCACGGGTCGAAAGGACTGGAAGCGCCGATCGTAATCCTGCCGGATACGACCGCCAAGCCTGCGCTGCGCGCGGATCGCGGCCTTTATGCCGATGACCGGCTGGGCCTGGCCTGGGCGCCGCCGGGAAAAATACAGCCGGATCTGTCCGATCGACTGAAGCTGGCGGACGAAAAGCGCGCCGAAGGCGAGCATGCCCGATTGCTGTATGTGGCGCTGACCCGCGCCAGCCAGCGGCTCGTGGTTTGCGGCTGGAAGCGCGGCGCCGGCGAGGGGCGGATAGAGAGCCGCAGCTGGTATGAACGTCTCGACACGCTCTGGCAGGGCGGGGATTGGACAGAGATCGAAAGCCCGGTGTGCGATCCCGACGGCGCGCCGCTGGCCGGGCGCCGCCTCGGTTCACCATCGCCGGCCCTGGGCGGTGCCGCCCGCCCGGATGCGGACACTCAGGTTCCCGAATGGGCACGCACGCTTGCGCCGGAGGAAGAATATCGCGCACGCACGGTCGCGCCCTCCCATCTTGTGGAAGGCGATGAAGGGCCGGTTTACTCGCCCCTGACGGACGATGGCGGACGCCGTTTCCGGCGCGGCGCGTTAATCCACAAGCTATTGGAAACGCTACCTGACTTGCCTGACCCTCGCCGTGCTGCAGCTGCTGAAGCCTATCTGGCGTCTCAATCGGACCTCGATGACGCGGCGCGCAGCGAGATCGCGCAGGAAACCCTGGCGGTGCTGTCGCACCCTGATTTTGCCGCACTGTTCGGCCCCGGCAGCCTTGCCGAGGTGTCGTTGACCGGGACCGCGCCCGGCCTGCCCAAAGATATTGTGCTTAACGGCCAGGTCGACCGGCTTGTGGTGACCGATCACGAAGTTCTGATCGTTGACTACAAGACCAACCGGCCACCCCCAGCCGACGCCAGCGGCGTCCCGCGCCTTTATCTGGCCCAGATGGCTGCGTATCAGGCGGTCCTGCAGGCCATACACCCGGACCGGAAAGTGCGCTGTGCGCTGGTTTGGACAGACGGTCCGCGCCTGATGGAACTGGCCGATGACGTTCTTGCGGATGCTCTCGCCTCGGGAGTGAAAGCTTGACGCTGACCGCCGCAATTCCTAGGTCACGCCCAACCGGATTTCGCCCCGCGGAATCGGTCAACAAGAAGGAGAGTAGCGATGTCGACCATAGCGGTCAGCGATGACTCGTTCGAAAACGACGTTCTGAAAGCCGACAAACCCGTCCTCGTGGACTTCTGGGCGGAATGGTGCGGCCCCTGTAAGCAGATCGGGCCGGCGCTCGAAGAGCTTGCCAATGAAATGTCGGGCGAGATCACGATCGCCAAGGTCAATATCGACGAAAACCCGATGACCCCGGGCAAGTACGGCGTGCGCGGCATCCCCACGCTGATGATCTTCCAGGGCGGCGATGTCGCTTCGACGAAGATCGGCGCCATGGCCAAGGGCAAGATCGAGGAATGGATCAAGGAAACGCTGGTGTCGGCCGCGGCCTAGTTTCGATTTCCAATGTCATTTGAGAAGGGCCCGCCAGTTGGCGGGCCCTTTTCTTTAGCCGCTTGTTGTATGCGGCGTGATGCCCTCATTGAGGCCGAGCACTTCACCCGCCAGATAAAGCGAGCCGCAGATCAGGATGCGGGGCGCCGGATCGTCCCGGACCGCGTCAGCGATGGCGGAATAGAGATCGGCATTGCTTTCGGCGACAAGCCCCGATGCCTCGGCGGCGGCGACAATGGCGTCCGGCGCCTGCGAACCGGCCCTTCCACCGGAGAACCCGATCGCCTGCACCCGCCGGGCCAGCCCGGCAAATGGCATGAGGAAAGCGGCGGCATCCTTGTTCGGCGACATGGCGCAGATCAGTATCAGAGGCCGCGGGGCGCGGGTCTCCAGGTCCGCCATGGCGCGCGCCAGCGCCTGGCCCGCCGAGGCGTTATGGCCGCCATCCAGCCAGATCTCCCCTGCCCCGGCCGCTTCGACGACGGGCCCCGAACCCAGCCGCTGAAGGCGGGCCGGCCAGCTGGCCGCTTGCAGCCCCTCGCGGACTGCAGGCTCGGGCAGTCCGGCGGCGCGGGCGGCAGCAATCGCGATCCCGGCATTGACGATCTGGTGTTCGCCTTCCAACGCCGGGCGGGGCAAATCCCAAAGCAGGTTTTCTTCCTCGTAGACGAGGCGTCCCTGTTCGCTCCAGGCGCGGTAGTCGCGCCCCCAAAGCCGCGCCGGTGCACCGATGGCGTTGGCGATCGACGTGATGCGGTCGTCGGCTTCGGGCGTTTGCGGTCCGATAATGGCCGGCACGCCCTTTTTCAGGATGCCCGCCTTTTCACCCGCGATTCCGGCGATATCGGTACCAAGAAATTCCGCATGATCGAGGCTGACCGGAGTGATCACGCTGACCTTCGGTCCGGCAATGACATTGGTGGCATCCAAGCGCCCGCCGAGACCGACTTCGAGGATCAGCCGGTCCGCAGGGGTTTCTTCAAACAGGAGAAAGGCGGCGGCCGTTGTGATCTCGAAGAAGGTGATCGGCGCGCCATCATTTGCCGCCTCACAGCGGGCAAAAGCATCAATGAGCCGCTGGTCGTCGACGATTTCGCCGCCCAATACGATGCGTTCATTGAAGCGCACCAGATGCGGTGAAGTGTAGACATGGACTTGCTCGCCCACGGCTTCGGCCATGGCCTTCAGATACGCGCAGACCGATCCCTTGCCATTGGTGCCGGCGACGTGGATGACCGGCGGCAAGCGACGCTGCGGATGGCCCAGTTTTTCCAGCAGGCGTTCTAGACGGCCCAGCGAGAGATCGATTTTCTTCGGATGGAGGCCGGCCAGCCGGTCGAGGACCGGCTGGAGCGCGTCACTCTTCGGCATAGTCGGCCGGGGCCGTATTGCGGCGCAGCGCCGGTGCGTTCGATCCGCCGCGTTTCGTCAGCGTGCGCAGTATGCGGCCGAGAACAGAGCGCAAGTCGCGGCGGTGCACGACGCGGTCAATCATGCCTTTCTCCAGAACGTATTCCGCTGTCTGGAAATCCTCCGGCAGTTTCTCGCGAATGGTCTGCTCGATGACGCGCCGGCCGGCGAAGCCGATCATCGCGCCGGGCTCGGCGATATGAATGTCACCGAGCATGGCGTAGGACGCTGTCACGCCGCCGGTCGTCGGATCGGTCAGAACCACGATATAGGGCAGGCCGGCCTCATTGAGCTCCTGGATGGCCAGCGTGGTACGCGGCATCTGCATCAGCGACAGACAGCCCTCCTGCATGCGGGCGCCGCCTGCGGCGGTGAAGGCGACAAGCGGTGTGCGATCTTTCATTGCCGCCCCGGCCGCAGTGATGAAGGCCTCGCCGGCTGCCATGCCGAGCGAGCCCCCCATGAAGGCGAAATCCTGGACCAGAACGGTTGCCGGCACGCCACCAATCGCGCCTTGGGCGATCGCCATCGCATCGTCGCGGCCGGTCTTCTTGCGCGCCGCGGACAGGCGTGAGGTGTAAGTTTTGTCATCCTTGAATTTGAGCGGGTCTTTGGGAACGTCCGGTGTGCCGAGCGTCGTCCAGTCGCCGTCAAACGTGAATTTGAAGCGATGGTCGGGGCCGATCCGCATGTGATGACCGGCGGGTGTCACAAACAGCCCGGCCTCGAGGTCCTTGTGGAAGACCATTTCACCGGAGATCGGGCATTTGACCCAGAGGTTTTCCGGCGTGTCGCGCTTGGCGAACATTTTCGAGACACCCGGAGGCGTGAGACGTTCCAGCCAGCTCATGGCAATCCTGCTCTATGACGCAGCGCGAACCGCTGCCGACAGTGTCCAGACCAGTTCTAACGCACTTTGCGTGCCGCCGTCATGGTTTGCACTCACAATGGCGCTGCCGACCACGACGGCATCCGCGCCGCCGGCCGCGATCTCGGAAGCCTGATCGGGTGTTTTCACGCCAAAGCCCACCGCAACCGGCAGGCCGGAGGCGGTCTGAACACGCCTGACGGCTTCGGCGACATCTGTCGCCGCGCCGCGGCCCATTCCGGTCACACCGGTCGTTGAGACATAGTAGACAAAACCGGACGATCCTTCGGTGACGGCTTTCAGGCGTTCATCATCGGTCGTCGGTGTCGCGAGCCGGATGACGGAAATGCTCACCGCCGCCAGTGCTTCACGCAGCTCGGTATCTTCTTCCGGCGGCAAGTCCACGCAGATCAGACCGTCGACACCGGCCGCGGCGGCCGCCTTGGCGAAGTTGGCGAAGCCGAAATGATGGATGGGATTGGCATAGCCCATCAAGACGAGCGAGGTGTCGGGGTGCTTTTCGCGAAAGGCTTTCGTGAGTTCGAGCGTTCCCTTCAGCGTCATGCCGTTGTCCAGCGCGCGCAGGGCGGCGGCCTGGATGGCCGGCCCGTCCGCCATCGGATCGGTGAAAGGCATGCCCAGCTCGATGATGTCAGCGCCGGCAGCGGGGAGCTGGTCAAGAAGGTCTGCCGTCTCGCCATCGCCGGCCATAATGTAGGCGACGAAACCGGCGCGGTTTTCGGACTTCAGGCGTGCGAAAGTGGTGGTGAGGCGGTTCATATATTCAAGCTCACGATCGGCGCGACACGAAACGCCCATCCTCCCCCTTGACGGGGGAGGTGGTTGAGCGACGCGAAACCGGAGGGGGTGGGGGCTCCACCCCTCCCGTCCCTTCGGGACACCCTCCCCGTCAAGGGGAGGGATGAATGGGCGCGGCGAACGAAGATCATACCTCCACTCCCAGCATGCGCGCGACCTGCGGCACGTCCTTGTCGCCGCGGCCGCACATATTCATGAGGATGATGCCGTCCGGGCCGAGTTCCTTGGCCAGATCACGGACGCGGGCCAGCGCATGGGCCGGTTCGAGCGCCGGAATGATGCCTTCCAGTTTCGAGCACAGCTGGAACATTTCCATCGCCTCGTCATCCGTCGCGGAGACATATTCGGCGCGTTTCACATCGTGCAGGAAGGCGTGCTCCGGACCGATGCCGGGATAATCCAGCCCCGCGGAGATGGAATGGCCCTCGACGATCTGGCCGTCCGCATCCTGCAAGAGATAGGTGCGATTGCCGTGAAGAATGCCGGGTTCGCCGCCATTGAGGCTGGCGGCGTGGTCGGGCGTATCGAGCCCCTTACCGGCCGCTTCGACGCCGATCAGCCGGACGTTTTCGTCCTCCAGGAAGGGGTGGAACAGGCCCATCGCATTGGAGCCACCGCCAATGCAGGCTACGGCGGCATCCGGCAATCTTCCGATCCTTTCAAGCATCTGTTCGCGCGCTTCGCGGCCGATCACCGACTGAAAGTCGCGGACCATCATTGGATAGGGGTGCGGGCCCGCGACCGTGCCGATGACGTAGAAGGTCTCGCCGGGATAGGTCACCCAGTCGCGCAGCGCCTCGTTCATCGCGTCCTTCAGCGTGCCGCGCCCCGAGGACACGGCATGGACCTTTGCGCCGAGGAGCTTCATCCGGAAGACGTTCGGGGCCTGCCGCTCGACATCGGTGGCGCCCATGAACACTTCGCAGGGCAAGCCGAAACGCGCCGCAACCGTAGCCGTGGCGACGCCGTGCTGGCCCGCACCGGTCTCGGCGATGATGCGGGTCTTGCCCATGCGGCGGGCCAGCAGGACCTGGCCGAGGCAGTTATTGATCTTGTGGGCGCCGGTGTGATTAAGCTCGTCGCGCTTCAGCCAGATCTGCGCGCCGCCAAAAACTGCCGTCAGGCGCTCGGCGAAATACAAGGGGCTCGGCCGGCCGACATAGTGTTTCGAAAAATCCTCGAATTCGGCGGCAAAAGCCGGATCGGCCTTGGCCTCGTCATAGGCTTTTTCCAGCGCCAGAATATTCGGCATCAGGGTTTCGGCGACATAGCGTCCGCCGAATTCGCCGAAGCGGCCATTGGCGTCCGGATAGTGCGAGAAAGCGTTGGGTTTAGATGACATGGGCGGCGTTTCCTTTTCCTCCCCCGTTCACGGGGGAGGTGGCTTGAGCGAAGCGAAAGACGGAGGGGGATGACAACAGCCTCGCCATCGCCCCCCTCGTCCGGGCGTTCCGCCCGGCCACTCCCCCCGCAGGCGGGGGGAGAAAAGCTTTATTTCTCCTGTCGTCACCCTATTCCCTCACCGCCTTTGCAAAAGCCCTCATCAACGCCACAGACTTCTCGCCCGGCGCGGTCTCGATGCCGGACGAGACATCAACCGCACGCGCACCCGAGGCTGCCACAGCGGCGCGGACATTGTCCGGCTTGAGCCCGCCGGACAAGAGCCAGGGCGTTTGAATGTTCAGCTGTTTCAGCAGTGCATAATCATAACCCTCGCCCCAACCGCCGGGGCGGTCGGCGCCTGCGGGTGGTTTGGCGTCGAACAGCAGCATGTCGGCGACGCCATCATAGGCCGCCGCCGCTGCGAGATCGCCGGCGCCCGCTACCGGCAAGGCCTTGATCACGCCTTTTCGGGCGAACGCGCGTGCCACGCCGGCTTGTTCTGGCGTTTCCGATCCGTGCAACTGGATCCAGTGGGGTTCAAGCGTGCGGCCGATCTCCTCGAGCAGAGCGAGATCGGCGTCGACGGTTACGGAGACCGCCTCGACATCGTTGCGGACGGCGGAGACCAGCCCCGCCGCCATGTCGGGATCGATATGGCGCGGCGAAGGCGGAAAATGCACAAAGCCGACCCAGCGCGCGCCAAAACGGACGGCGTCCAGCACATCGCTCTGCGTGCGCAGGCCGCAAAACTTGATCTCGGTCATGCGAAGGCAGATAGCCTATTTTGCGGAGGCGTCGACGCGTTCGCGCAATTCCTTGCCGGTCTTGAAGAAGGGCACGTGTTTGTCCTTCACGGAGACCGTTGCGCCGGTGCGGGGATTGCGGCCCTCCCGTGCTTTGCGATGACGCACGGAGAAAGCTCCGAAGCCGCGCAACTCGACCCGGTTTCCATCGGCCAACGCATCGCCAATCTCGTCGAAGATCGCGTTCACGACGCGTTCGACATCCCGCTGGAACAAGTTCGGATTTTCCTCGGCCAGCCTGGCAATGAGTTCCGACTTGATCATGGACGTCTCCCCCCTCAAGCTGTGAGCGGGTAAGTTGCGCCAGCCCAAGCCAATGAGTCAATGAAAGATCACAAGAAAAGGCCGGGCGCTTATGCACCCGGCCCGATCCTGTGGCGAAAACAACCTTTCGGCTATTTTCCGGCGCCGGCTTTCACGGCCTCGCGCACCTCGGCGACTTTCGCCGATTTCACGATCTCGATGCCATTGGCTTCTGCATATTCCACCAGCTGAGCCTTGGTCATCTTGTCGAAGTCGACGTCATCGGATGCTTCTTCGACTTTCTCTTCGACCTTTTTAGCCGCTTTTTCGGAACCCGTTGCCGTTTCATCCGACGCCTTGCGGTCGGTCGACTTCGGTTCCTGCTGCTTCAGGGCTGCACCGAGGATGTCGCCCAGCGACGCGCCCGAATCGGACGAGCCATACTGTTCGACAGCTTCTTTTTCCTCGGCGATCTGTAGCGCCTTGATCGACAGCGAAACGCGGCGCGAGGACTTGTCGATATTGGTGACCTTGGCGTCGATCTTGTCGCCGACCGCAAATCGCTCGGGGCGTTGTTCGTCGCGGTCGCGCGACAGGTCGGACTTGCGGATGAAGGACTTCATCGCATTGTCGTCGCCGAAGGTGACCTCAATACCGCCCGAGGTGATCTCGCTGACGGTAACGGTCAGCGTCTGACCCCTGCGGACACCGCTTTCGTCCATCGGATCGCCGGCGAGTTGCTTGATGCCGAGCGAGACGCGCTCTTTCTCGACATCGATGTCCAGCACTTTGGCTTTGACGATATCGCCCTTCTTGTAGTCCTGAACCGCGGCATCGCCGGACTTGCTCCAGTCGATGTCGGAGAGGTGGACCATGCCGTCGATATCGTCGTCGATGCCGACGAAGAGGCCGAATTCGGTGATGTTCTTGACTTCGCCCTCGACGGTCGAGCCGATCGGGTGCTTCTCGGCGAGCAGATCCCAGGGATTGCCCTGCGTCTGCTTGATACCGAGCGAAATGCGGCGCTTGTCGCTGTCGACGTCGAGCACCATGACTTCCACTTCTTCGGAGGTGGAGACAATCTTGCCCGGATGGACGTTCTTTTTCGTCCAGGACATTTCCGACACGTGAACCAGGCCTTCAACGCCCGGCTCCAGCTCCACGAATGCCCCATACTCGGCGATATTGGTCACGCGGCCTTTGAAGGTGGCGTTGACCGGGTATTTCGCGGCGATGCCTTCCCACGGATCCGACATCAGCTGCTTCATGCCGAGCGAGATACGCTGGGTTTCCGGATTGATGCGGATGATCTGGACGTTAACGGTCTGACCGACTTCCACGACCTCGGACGGATGACCGACGCGACTCCATGACATGTCGGTGACGTGCAGCAGGCCATCGATGCCGCCGAGATCCACGAAGGCACCGTAATCGGTGATGTTCTTGACGACGCCTTCGCGGGCTTCGCCCTCGGCCAGCTGGCCCACAAGCTCGGCACGCTGTTCGGCGCGGGATTCTTCGAGAACGGCGCGACGCGAAACGACGATATTGCCGCGCGGGCGGTCCATTTTCAGAATGGCGAATGGCTGTTCGATATTCATCAGCGGGCCGACATCGCGGACCGGACGGATATCGACCTGCGAGCCCGGCAGGAAGGCGGACGCTCCGCCCAGGTCGACCGTGAAGCCGCCCTTGACGCGGCCGACGATGGCGCCGTTGACCGGATCCTTGGTATCGAAGGCTTTCTCGAGACGATCCCAGCTTTCTTCGCGGCGCGCCTTGTCGCGCGAGATGACGGCATCGCCGAGCGCATTCTCAATGCGCTCCAGATAAACTTCCACGTCATCGCCAATGGACGGTGCGGTCGAGCCCGGGCCGGTGAATTCCCGAAGCGGAATCCGGCCTTCGGTCTTCAGACCGACATCGACGGTGACGAAATCATTTTCGACCGCGGTGACGCGGCCTTTGACGACCGTGCCCTCGGCGAGGTCCTGGCCGGCAAAGCTGGCTTCCAGCATCGCGGCGAAATCATCGCGGGACGGGGTTTGGGTTTGGGTTTCGGACATGGGTTGGAGGAACTCCGGTATGAAACGATATTCCGGCCTGCCGGTTGGCTCCGGCGGTCTTGCCTGATCGGCCTATTTCATACGCGCTGTGCCGCGCGGACGCGGCGGGTTGAAGAATGGACGAACTGACATCGGATACCCAATGGGCGGAGAGTCCCACCATCAGGACCCGAACGTTCAGGCAGTCCGGCTAGTTGCGCGGCGTGGCGCCCGTCTTGTTCTCGATGATGCGGACGGCCTCGGCGAGCGTGGCGTCTATACTCAAATGAGTCGTATCCAGCAAGATGGCATCCTCTGCCCGCATCAGCGGGGCGGATTCCCTGGAGGCATCGCGGCGGTCGCGTTCCTCGAGCTGGCGGCGGACGTCTTCCAGGCTTGTGCTATCGCCGCGTGCGACCAATTCGCGCCATCGGCGCTCGGCGCGGACGCCGGGATCGGCGTCGATATAAAGCTTCACATCGGCATCCGGACACACGACCGTGCCGATGTCCCGTCCGTCGAGCACGGCGCCGCCATCCTGCTCGGCAAAGCGCCGTTGCAGGGCGAACAAGGCGTCGCGCACCTTTGGCTGGGCAGCGACAACAGATGCAGCAGCGCCAGCCTCGGCAGTGCGAATGGCGGTCTCGTCGATTTCAGCCGGGTTCAATGACAGCGCCGCCTGTTCCGCAGCGGCCACATCGGCGGGGTCCTTGCCAGCCGCAAGAACGCTGATGGCGACCGCCCGATAGAGCGCGCCCGTATCGAGATGCGCGAGGCCGAACCGGACCGCCAGTCCGCGTGCCACCGTGCCTTTTCCCGAAGCTAAAGTTCCATCTACCGCGATAATCATGGCAGCGCCTCTATCATGGCCCCGGTCCGGTTCATATCCCCTGTAAAGCCCGGATAGCTCGTGGCGATCATGCCGGCCTGATCGGCGATGACGGGCTGCTCGGCCGCGGTGCCAAGAACCAGTGCCGCCATCGCGATGCGGTGATCGCCATGTGTGTGAATGGCGGCACCGCCCCTGACCGTATCGGCGCCGACGATGATCAGGTCGTCGCCTTCAATCTGCGCCTCGACACCGCTGGCCACCAGCAGCGCGTGTGTCGCCGCCAGCCGATCGCTCTCCTTGGCGCGCAATTCGTGCAGGCCGCGCAGTCGCGATGTCCCCTTTGCGAACGCACAAGCGACTGCGAGCACCGGGTATTCATCGATCATATCCGGCGCGATATCGGGTTCCAGATCGATGGCCTGCAAACGCGACGCACGGACCGACAGGCCGGCAACGGTCTCGCCGGCGGCGGTTCCGCTGTTATCGAAGCGAATCGCGGCCCCCATGCGCTCAAGAACCCGGTAGAGCCCGGTGCGGGCGGGATTTGTCATCACATTCCGGATCGTGATGGACGAGCCCGGACAGATGAGGGCGGCAACGGCCGCGAAAGCCGCCGAGGACGGATCTCCCGGAACCGTCAGTTCGGCCGCCGTCAGGGATTGCGGGCCGGCCAGGCGGATCACGGCGCCCCCTGATGATTCCGGTTCAACGGTGAGTTCGGCGCCGAACAGGCGCAGCATTTTTTCCGTATGATCACGGGTCAGACGGCTCTCGCGCACAATGGTCTCGCCCGCCGCGCCGAGACCCGCCAAGAGAACGGCCGATTTGACCTGGGCCGAGGCAATCGGGGGCGAATAATCGATTGCGGTGAGTTGCGCCCCCTCAAGGATGACCGGAAGCCGCCCGTCGCGCGATCCGGCTTTCACGCCCATCGCTTCGAGCGGATCAAGGATGCGCCGCATCGGGCGCGATGACAGGCTGTCGTCGCCGATGAATTGCGCGCTAATGCCGGCGCCGGCGACCGCCCCCATCGTCAACCGGGCGCCTGTGCCGGAATTGCCGAAATCAAGCGGTTCTGACGGTGCTACGAAGCGACCGCTACACCCTTGCACAGTCCACACACCCGTCTCGATCTGATCGCGCTGGATCCCGGCACCTAGTGCGCTCATGGCCCGCGCAGTCGCGAGAACATCGTCCGATTCGAGCAGGCCGCGGATCCGCGTCGATCCGTGCGCCAGCGCTCCGAGGATCAGTGCCCGGTGGGAAACCGATTTGTCGCCCGGCGCGGCGAAGCTGCCATGCAGGGGAGCGGCGCGTGAGGCGCGCGCCTTGGCAGCCGGTGACGATGGAGCGTTGGACATTGGCAGATGGACAATTCACGAGTCAGCAGACATAGGCTTTTGACAGGACGCGGTGAACGTGGCAACGACGCGCGCCGTAACCACAGACATCCGGGCCGCCATGCTTGTCGCCAAGGCCCGACAGACTGCCGATGGGGACCGTCATGGCTAAGCCCAACCTTGGTGAAAAGCGCATTTGCCCGGAATGCAGCGCGAAATTTTATGATCTGAACAAGGATCCGGCGCACTGTCCGAAATGCGAACACGAGTTCACGCCGGATACGGTGCTTCCGGTCGAAAGCAAAGCCCCGGCACCGGAGCGGTCGACCGAAAAGGACGACCAGACAGACGAAAAGGAATCGGACGACGAAGAAGACGAGGACGACGTCCCGGAAATCGACGAAGGCGACACGGTGCCGCTCGACGACGCCGATGACGACGACGATGATGATGATGAAAAGCCGGAAGGTGATGACCTTCCCGAGGGCTTTGACGAAGACGATATCGACATCGACGATGATGATGATGACGACGTGCTGCTCGATGATGATGAAGACGATGATGACTTCGGCATCGCCGGCGAGGAAGACGACGACGATTAATGCTGATTGAGCGGCGCTAATGCCGCTTGATCCGTGCGTGGGCTTTGACTAGTTTCCGCGCCTCGCGCCGCCCCAAGGGCGCAAAGATTTCGGGGCTATAGCTCAGTTGGGAGAGCGCTTGAATGGCATTCAAGAGGTCGGCGGTTCGATTCCGCCTAGCTCCACCAAGTCAAACCCCGCGCTGACAAGCGTGGGGTTTTTCTTGCAAAGCGCCGGAGTCAGCACGCGTCACAGGACGTGACCGTCTGCCCCCAAAGCCGCGCATCTCTCCGATGCTAGAAGCGGCGGCCCAGCCCGATACCTGCGAAATACTGCATATCGTCACCGCGGATGGTGACGATCGGGCTGTCCGCAAAGTCGCCCTGCAGACGGCTGATCCCGAAAATGCCCGTTACCGACCAGTCATCGGTCACGAGTTGGTCGAGGAAGAGGGTCAGGCCGATGTCCTGGACGCCGCTCTGGGCCGTATAGACCGGGAGGCCAGAGGCGGCCGATCCGTTGGGGGTCACCGAGAACAGCGCGTCAGCATAATCATCCGGCGATCCCGAGACCGACAGGTTCGCGATGAACAGCGTCGAACGGGACAGCGGCGTCGCATAAGCGGCCGAGCCGGACCAGAAGACGCCGCTGTATTCACCCGTCACGTCCATGCCGAGGCGGCCGCTGAAATAGACGCGGTCATGCGGATTTAACAGGCCTTCCGCGGCCAGGTAACGCACGAAGCCGCCGGTCACGATCGCATTGTCGGCTTCCGGCAGGAGGTCGACCACGGCATCGCCCGTGTCGTCGTCACGGCCGCCATAATAACGAAAATAAGCGCCGGCCTCGATCCCGTTCTGGTTCACAAAACCGGCGGACAGGCCCGGCCCTTCCGCCTGCAGCACGACGCTTCCGAGCCGGACACGGCCAGCCGCGAAGGGGATGAAACGGTAGCTGTCGGCGCCCGGCGATTCCGGAATGGCCGCAACGCCACCGGCAATGAAGTTCGGCGCGCCTTCGCCGTCTTGGGCCAGGGCGGGCGTCGTGGCGAGGGCTGCGATCAAAATGGCGAGGCGGAACATGGTCGACTCCTGACGGTGTGCGGATGTTCTTCTCTACGAAAGCTAATGAATAATGGATTGGCAGCGAACGCTTCTTTTACCCAGAGCGGATAAAAGTGGCGATGTGAAACACGCGCTTGCAGCCCTCCTTTCCAGCTTGCTGTTGACCATTCCGGCCGACGCCCTCGGCGGTGGCGGCGGCGACGGCGATGAGGAAAGCGGCGGACGGCGTCACCGTATCATCACATCATCGGACGATTTTATACCGCTCGATCCGCTCACCGCGACGGTACATTCCGATTTCCGCTTGCGGGGCATCCTGCATATCGAGGCCGGGCTGGACATTCCCGACAGCCGCTTGCGGCATCGTGCGGAGCGGCTGATGCCGCGTCTGCGCGACCGCTATGTCTCGGCGCTGGCGATGTACGCCGGTGCGAATTACAGCTATGGCGAAGTGCCCGACGCGGACCGGATTTCAGACATTCTGCAGCAAGCCACCGATGAGGCGCTCGGCGAAAGCGGCGCCGAAGTCCTGCTCGGCATGGTCATTATCCACGACAACTAGGGCGCGATGGTGTCCATGAAGCGCGCCAGCTCGAGATCGAGTGTGGTGACGCCGCCGGCATCATGGGTCGAGAGCAGGACATCGACCTTGTTGTAAACATTGAACCATTCTGGGTGATGGTCCATCTGGTCGGCGCGCAGAGCGACGCGTGTCATAAAGCCGAACGCCTCATTGAAATCGGCAAACTGGAAGACTTTCCGGATCGCGTCGCGGCCGTCGACCACCGCCCAGCCTTGCAGTTCCGCGACTGCCTTTGCCGCGCCGATCTTTTCCGCCATGACGGCCTCCCGCTGTTGATGCAGGAGGCAGTCTGCCGATTGGCCGGAGCGGATCAAGAGGCCGATTGCCGCCAGGCCGAGCGGTAGACGAGGCCCAGCGCAAGCGTGGCGAATACGACCATTGCCAGGATCCAGATGGCGTATGCCTGGAACATGACCGCCAGAATACCGAGCGCAGCTATCGGCGCGAGCACCGCCAATGCCATTAATGTCGAGGTCCGGAAGAACAGCCGGGCCCACTCGCGCACTTCGCGGCCAATCGGCCGGTGAAACACAATCAGCAATGCCAGGCCGGCCAGGAGCTGGATAGCGCCCAACCAGGCGTCGGCAGGGAAATTGGTCAGCGCATGGCCGATGATGGCGGGCCAGACCGTGCCGGTGCGGATCGTCGCAAACGCAAAAGCGAGGCTGACAATCATGACCGAGACGCTGGTCGCGATCATCGCCGGATCGGTCGAGGCATACTGGACATGCAGCAGCGCAAAGGGAATTGCGGTGAAGAGTACGGCGGCGCCCGGCGCGAGGGCTTCGGTGAGCCGGCCAATCGCATAGCTGCGCCAGGTCAGTTCTTCGAGGGGCGGCACCAGTCCGAAACTGCCGATAAACAGGAAGGTCCAGAAGCTGACATCGCGCTCGGCTTCCCGCAATGCAGCCCAGATGGGTGTGTCCTGGCCGATCGGCGCGACATCCTGCAGGAAGAGAACCAGCGTTCCCGGAGCGCCGGCGATCAGCCCCAGCGCGATCCCCCATTTGAAAATACCGGTCAGGGTGAGATTGCCGCGGCCCAATGCGTAACTGCGGGCGGTTCGCCGGCCGCGCACAAGCCCGAAGGCGAGCGCCAGAATGAGCAGAATTCCGTACTGCATCGCGAACATCTGGAGCAGCGTCCCGCTGCCGGCCAACAGGTCCTGCTCGCCGCCAGTGAGGCCGAGCGCTTCCCCGATGGACGGGGTAATGAACTGCTGCGCCATTATGGCCGCCGTGGTCGACGCGCCGATCAGCGCCACAACTTCCAGTCCGGCGCCAAGCGCCGGCAGGTATCCGCGCTGTGGTGCGTCTGGCTGGAAAGCGGTTTGGGATGACGTCATGGTTTGCTCCTTTTGTCCCATTGGACCCAAGGAGAGCCATACGCTTCGCGCGGCGTCGTCCGGTTCGGTTGGAAAACTTCAACCGGACCTTCATTTCACATATTTTCAATATGTTACGACTGCGCCAGCTCACGCCGCCAGGCGCCGGGCGAGGTGTTCAATTCGCGCCGGAACGCCTCGTACATAGCGGATTTCGATCCAAATCCGGCATCGAAGCCCAGCGCCAGCGTCGTGACGCGGCGATTGACCGGATCGCGGGCTAGCCGCTCCATTTCCGCTAGACGCGCCCGCAGGACCGCATCGTGGAAATTGGTGTCGCCGCCAATCCCGATAGCCTGCGTCAGCCGCTCCGGGGCCCAGCCCAAGGCGTCCGCGAGCCGCGGTGCCGTGAGGTCCGGATCGAGGAAGGGTTTCTGCGTGCCGAGATGGTCCCGGACGGTGGCGAAATCGGCTTCGGCCGCGGCGCGATCAATGCTGGGTTCAGCGCGCGCCTGACCGGCCATAAATATCCCGGGCCGGGTCAATCCCCGATGCGCGACATAAACCACTTGCAGGATCTGAAAGCAGAGTAGCGCTGCGACATGGAGGCCGAGGGGCAATACCGCGACAAATGAATTGCCATAGGCGAGCAACGACACCGTCAGCACGATCAGCGAGGAGACAGCCCAGATCCGGATCCAGCCCGGATCCACCGGTCCAAGATTGGAGTAGCGGTCCTTGGCGCGCCGGCGCAGGCGCGCGGCTATCTTGAGCGAAAGCAGCGGCCACAGTGCGGACAGGATGAGGGCGGCCGGCGGCAATCCGATCAGCCAGGCGGGCGGTTGCTCGACCAACATGGTGCCTTCGCGGATTTCGACGCGCGTCAGCATGGGCATCAGTGTGACCAAAACGGCCACGAGCAGCAGGGCGGCACCCTGCCAGCCGAGTCCCAAGGGCAGTCCGGCGGACGCCCGCGCGTAGGTCAATTGGGCGGGACCCAAGCTAAACAGCAGGAACTGTCCCAAAGACAGCAGGATCAGCGGCCAGACGGCCGGGAACGCCGAAGCAAGGGCGACCACCGTAAAGGCGCCGGCCTGTGCGGCCAGCCAAAAAAGCAAGGCGCCATCGGCGGTCTGGAAAGGGCGTTTCACCGCGAGCACGGTCAGCAGGAAACCGCATATCGCTGTGCCCAGAATGGCGAGGGTCAGGATCATTGCGGAAAGACTTGCGACACCGCGCCGGCATTGTCAGCCGAAAATTAACGCGTTTCTGTTTGGATGCTTGCAGTTCGTGGATGGAAAGGAGGCGGCGATGACCCGTTTTCTGAAATCGGAAGCCAATCCGGGCGGCCGCAAGCTGGAAGACATTCTCATGGAGTTGCGCTCGGACGTGCTCCTGCGCTGTACGAAGATTGCCGATGATCACCGGCCGGAAGCGCTGAAAGTGCTCGCCAACAACATGAAGGTGCTCGAACACCTCACGGCGGCGTTGGAACTGGCTCAGGACTCGACCAATGTGCTGGATCGCGCCTTCGGCCCGTCGGAGGCCGGCGATGGCGGGCAGCCGCGCATCGGCGTCGCCTGAGCCGGCTTAAGCGGCCAAGCTTTCCCCCCTTAGGAGTTTCGGCAGATCGCCGGTTTCGCCGCCGGCTTCGCGCATGAAAAACCGCCGGGCAGGCGCAATTCTGTCGACCATCGAAAGACCCAGCCCGCGCGCCCAGCGCAATGGGCCGATATCATTGGAAAACAGGCGGTTGAAAAGATCGGTCGCGGCCACCAGCCCCATGGAATCGAGCTTCCGCCAGTTGGCATAGCGCTGCAGCGTGACTGGCGATCCGAGCTCCAGCCCCAGCGACTTGGCTTCGACCAAGACTTCGGCGAGGGCTGCTGCATCGCGAATTCCCAAATTAAAGCCCTGCCCGGCGAGCGGATGGATGCCGCGCGCTGCATCCCCGACATAGGCGATCCGGTCTTCGTAGAAGTTCTCCGCAAAGCGAACGCTCAACGGATAGGAGAATTTCGGCCCGACCGGTTTGACCGCGCCGAGGAAATCGCCAAAGCGTTTTTCAAGTTCCGCCTGCAATCCCGCTTCGTCGAGCCCGAGGATGGCCGCGGCGATATCGGTCTTCTCGGTCCAGACCAGCGATGACCGGTTGCCCGGCAGCGGCAGGATGGCAAACGGTCCGGCCGGCATGAAATATTCATAGGCGGCGCCGTCGTGCGGTTGTTCGTGCTCCACCGTCATGACAAGGCCGGCCTGGTTATAGGTCCAGCCTGCCGTCCGCGTCCCGGCCTGCTGCCGGGCGCGCGAGAACTTGCCATCGCTGGCGCATAGCAATCGCCCCGTGACGGCGCTTCCGTCTTCCAGATCCAGCCGGATCCCGCCGGGGATACGCTCCCAATTGCTGGCCTTGGCCGGCGCCCGTAAATCCAGCCATTTCGACGCCTTCAGGCATTGCGTCAACGCGTGACGGGTATGACGGTTTTCGGCCATGTAGCCCAAGGGCTCGCCGTCCTCTTCAGGGTGAATTTCACGGCGGTCGAAATGCAGGGTGTGCGCACCCGGTCCGCCGGGGCGGGCGCCGCCATAGGGCCGGCCATCGCACACCAGAATATGTTCGATACGCTGGACGTGTTCACGCAGTTGGTCTGCGGCGCCAATCGCCTCGAGCATGCGGAAGGACGTGTAGGCCAGCGCCGATGCCCGGCCGTCAAATTCCGGCGCCAGCATGTCATCCAGCGGCGCCGCGTCGACGAGCGTGACGGATAGACCGGCCTGATCGAGCGCCAGCGCCAGCGTCTGACCGGACAGCCCGCCGCCGAGCACGATCACATCGCAGTCGAATGTCTTTGTCATGGCGCGGACTTTAGACGGATGCGCGACGCGGGAAAGGGGGCGGGCTGCCGCAGGCCGGCCGCCTGCTTACATTCCACAAGTGACCGTATATAGCTGACCGGATGGCGCAGATTACGTCGCTCTATGTCTACAAGGTGATCAGCCAGGCGAGTCCGGGTGTTAAGACCCGTGACCTCCTGAATGGGCTTGGCCTTGATCCGGACGGGGCGGTCGATCCGGCTCTGCTGATTTCGTCTTCGGACTATTATGATTTCTTCGCAGCACTGGCGGAGCGCGACCCGAACGGGCTGCTGCTGCCACTGCGTATCGGCGCGTCCATGCGAACTGACGAGTACGGCGCCTTTGGCCTGGCCTGGAAGTCGGCTCCAGATCTGCGCGGATCGATGTTGCGGTCAGAACGCTACGGCCAGGTCCTCGGCAGCGCGGAAGTCTACTCGCTCGACGAGACCGCCGAAGGATTCTTCTTCTGTCTGGACAAGGCGGGCGACAGGCGGCCGGGAATGTTGCTTTCCAACGAGGCCAGCCTTTCCGCCGTGGACGTTATATGCCGCGAAGTCACGACAGCCGAATTCAGGCCGCTCGCCATATATTTCAAGCATGCCCCGCGCGGCGATATCGCGATTTACGAGAACCATTTTGGCTGTCCGGTTCTGTTCGAAACCGGACGCGATGCCCTTCAGCTGCGCGAAGACGATATTGATGCGCCCAACAAGGTCGGAGATGAAACCATTGCGAGCTTCTTTGACCGGCATCTCGAAAGGGAGCTTGCGATGATCGAGCGCGAAGCGGGGCTGGAACATGACGTTCGACGCGCCGTGGCAGACGTGCTCAGCGAGGGTGTGCCGACGCTTTCCCATATCGCATCGAAATTGGGTATCGGTGCCCGAACCCTGCAAAGGCGATTGTCAGATCAGGGTCATTCATTCCAGTCCGTCGTGGACGCGGCCCGCAAGGATCTCGCACGGCGATTGCTGCACGAGACGGCCTACAGTCTTGCGGAAGTGGCCTTTCTGACCGGGTTTTCCGAACAGAGCGCTTTTACCCGCGCGTTCAAGCGGTGGGCCGGCCAGACGCCGCGCTCCTACCGGCTTCAGGCCGGACGTCTTTAGCCACCCTTTTGACGCGATCAGTCAATTAATTGGCACAGGCCGCAAAGAGTGCGTGGGCGGATGCGCATAGCCATGACTTGCAAACCCGATAACGGAGCAAGTCAATGAAACATCTCGAGAATACCGAAGAGCTTACCCTGGTTCTGGGTGCCACAGGAAAGACCGGCCGCCGTGTGGCCGAACGCCTGGAAGCCAAGGGCCGCGCCGTCCGCCGGGGCTCACGATCGGCCTATCCGTCCTTCGACTGGGACAATGAAGACAGCTGGGAGGCCAGCCTGGAGGGTGTCACGTCAGCCTACATCACCTATGCGCCGGATCTGGCGATGCCCGGCGCCAGGGATGCGGTCCAGGCCTTTGTCGATCTCGCCAGCCAGCGCGGCGTGAAGCGGCTGGTTCTCTTGTCCGGGCGCGGTGAGGAAGAAGCGCAGGCTTGCGAGCGCATCGTTCAGACTTCCGGTCTGGAATGGACCATTGTCCGCGCCAGCTGGTTTTACCAGAACTTCTCGGAAGGCGCCTTCGTCGACATGGTGCTGAACGGTGCCATCACCCTGCCCGCGGGCGATCAGGTCGAGCCGTTCGTGGATGTGGATGACATCGCCGATGTCGCTGTCGCCGCCTTCATCGAAGATCACCACAATGGCGAAATCTATGAAGTCACGGGCCCCCGCGTGATGACGATTGCCGATGTCGCCGCGGACCTGTCGAGGGCGACCGGCCACAAGGTCGCTTATGTGAATGTCGCGCATGACAGCTTTGTTACCGAGGTCGCGAAATCCGGCGCGCCCAAGGATGTTGTCTGGATGCTCGACTATCTGTTCTCGACCGTTCTCGACGGACGCAACGCGCATCTGACGAATGGCGTACAGCGTGCGCTGGGCCGGACGCCGAAGGATTTCGCGGATTATGCCCGCGACGCCGCGGCCAACGGGGCGTGGGAGCGTGCGCAATGAAACGGATTGTCACGAGAACCGCGCTTGCCGCGGCGGGCGCCCTTCTGGGCGTGGTAGGCGGTGCGCTGATGTTGGCACCTCAGGATTTCCTGGCGACCAGCCATGTCGTCATCGAAAGCGATCCGGGCTTGATGTCCGAACTGGCAGCGCCGGCCGGCCTTCTGTTGGTGGCGGGTGTCCTGATGGTATCCGGCGCGATCCGTATCCGGCTCGCCGATCGGGCCCTTGTGGCCGGGGCGATCGTCTATGGCAGCTATGGCGCGGGACGCGTGATCAGCATGATGCTTCACGGCCTCCCGTCCGGCGCGCTTGTCGCCGCGACCGTGATCGAGCTGTCGGTGGCGGCCGTCCTGACCGGTCTGTGGCGCTCCGGCCTGTCCCGGAAACCGCGTCTCGATGCGGACGACGATCTGCGCGGCGCCATCGTTTGAGCCAGGCGCGTCAAACGATAATTCCCAACACAGGAGTTAGAACCATGACTTATGAATGGCTTGTCTTCGCCAGTTTTTTCCTGGCTCTTTGGAGCGCCGTTATCGGCGGTGTTTTCTCGGCTTTTTCTGAATTTATCATGGCCGGCTTGCGCAGGGCCAAGCCGTCCGCGGGCATCCAGGCGATGCAGGAAATCAACAAGACGGTCATCCGAACCCAGTTCGTCGCCGGAATATTGCTGATCCCGGTTCTGTCGGTTGCCGTGGCGATACTGGGTGCCAACGCCCTCGAGGGCACCGCCCGCATGGCGTTTTATCTGGCCCCGGTAGTCTTTATTCCGACGGTGTTTTTGATGACGATCATGGGCAATGTACCGATGAATAACCGTCTGGATTCACTCGACCCTGCAAGTGCCGAGGCGGCAGCCTATTGGAAGCTTTATGGCCGCCGCTGGACCCGGCTCAATCACGTGCGGTCCTTTGGCAGTCTTCTCACCGCTCTGGTTTATCTCGTCGGGGGCATTGCTCTCATCACGCGCGGGCAGGTTTGAGGCGGTGGATGTGGCCTCCTGCGCACATCCACATGTCTTCCCTTCGGCAAGACTGGCTGTGTTTTCATTGCCGCAGAATCCTAACGCCCGTTTACCCTCGACTCACGCTTTCCCGATTGAATGGCGCAATGGCAGGCTATGATGCTGTTTCGTCCGAAGACGTACCGGGCCGGGTGCGCCGCGCAGGCCGCGCGGTGATGGCGCGCGCCGGTGTGCTGTTGCCCGGCGGTCTGTTGCTGGCTACGAGCGGGCTCATCGCGCTGGCGCTCTACGATCACCATCCGCTGGATCCGAGCTGGAATGTGGCTGCGGCGGGACCCGTGACGCACCGGCTGGGCCCGTTCGGGGCCAACCTCGCCGATCTTCTGCTGCAATCATTGGGCTGGGCGGCGGGCGTCCTTGTCCTGGTTCTTGCCGGATGGGGCGTTATGAAGCTGACGCGGCCCATCCAGCCGCGATTCTTCGCGTTCAAATTCTTGCGCCTGACGGCCGCCGGATTTGCCGTGCTCGGCTTTGCGCTCGCACTGGCCTCCCTGCCCATTCCCGAGCGCTGGCCTTTCGCCACCGGTCTGGGCGGTATCGTCGGCGACGGCCTGTTGTTCACATTGACCGCGCCGCTCCAGGATCTGGGCGTTCCGGGCGCGATGATCATTGCCGCCGCATTCGGCCTGCTGGTAGCAACGCTTGGTGCCTTCTTCACCTTCGGCCTTAGACCGTCGGACGTGGTCGCGGCGGCCGACACGGCCAGCCTTGCCTGGGCGACGATGCGGGTGTGGATCGATTCTCTCGCCGGACGCATTCCCTGGCGGGAAGGAGCGCCGGACGGCGGTGCAGCGGGCGAACGAGCTGCGGCCGCCTCCAGGCCGCGGCCGAAGCGCCGGAAAGCGGAGACGCCGGCGGTCAAGGTCGCGCCGACGCGCAAGCGCAAAACGTCCGGCCGCGAGGCGCGGGAAGCGCAGGGCGCCCTGCCCTTTGCCGAATCCGGCGGATTCAAACTGCCGCGGCTGGACCTGTTGTCCCATCCGCGGGCGCGGACCGACACGGTGGATGCGCAATCGCTGCAGCAGAATGCCGAGCTGTTGCAGGGCGTGCTGGAGGATTTCGGCGTGCGCGGCGAGATCGGCCAGGTGCGGCCCGGCCCGGTCGTCACGCTGTACGAGTTCGAGCCGGCGGCGGGTGTGAAATCCTCGCGGGTCATCAATTTGGCCGACGATATTGCGCGCTCGATGAGCGCGACGGCGGCCCGCGTGGCGGTCGTGCCGGGCAAGAATGCGATCGGGATCGAATTGCCCAACCCGCGGCGCGAGACGGTGTTCCTGCGCGCGCTGTTCAATTCGAACTCCTTCGAGACGGCGAAAGCCGAACTGCCGCTGGCGCTCGGCGAGACCATTGGCGGCGAACCGTTCGTGGCCGATCTCGCGCGCATGCCGCATTTGCTGATCGCCGGTACGACGGGCTCGGGCAAATCGGTGGGGATCAATGCGATGATCCTGTCGCTGCTTTACCGGCTGCCGCCGGAAGATTGCCGGCTGATCATGATCGATCCGAAAATGCTGGAATTGTCGGTCTATGACGGCATTCCGCATTTGCTGTCGCCGGTGGTCACCGATCCGAAGAAAGCCGTCGCGGCGCTGAAATGGACGGTGCGCGAGATGGAAAGCCGCTATCTGCGCATGTCGAAGATCGGCGTGCGCAATATTGCCGGCTTCAATGAGCGGGTCGCGGAATCGCTGGCCAATGACGAACCGCTCGAGCGCACGGTGCAGGTCGGCTATGACCGCGAGACCGGCGAACCCTTGTACGAGACGGAGACGATCGAGGCCGTGAAGATGCCCTATATCGTCCTGGTGATCGACGAGATGGCCGACCTGATGATGGTCGCCGGCAAGGAGATTGAGGGCGCCGTCCAGCGCCTGGCGCAAATGGCGCGGGCTGCCGGTATCCACATGATCACGGCCACACAGCGGCCGTCGGTCGATGTCATTACCGGCACGATCAAGGCGAATTTCCCGACGCGGATTTCCTATCAGGTCACCTCGAAGATCGATTCGCGCACCATTCTCGGCGAGCAGGGTGCCGAGCAGCTTCTTGGCATGGGCGACCTTCTCTACATGGCGGGCGGCGGCCGGATAAGGCGCCTGCACGGGCCTTTCGTCTCAGACCAAGAGGTCGAGGATGTCGCCTCCTATCTGAAGAAGCAGGGCACGCCGGAGTATCTCGAGGAAGTCACCGAAGAAAGCGACGATGCGCCCTCGCCCTTCGAAGCGGCTTCGGGCGGATCGGGCGACGACCTGTTCGACCAGGCTGTGGCCGTGGTGGCGCGCGACCGCAAGGCCTCGACCAGCTATATCCAGCGGCGTCTGCAGATCGGCTATAACCGTGCCGCGACGCTGATCGAGCGCATGGAAGACGAGGGCATGATCGGGCCGGCGGATCACGCGGGAAAGCGCGAGATCTTCCTGCCCGAACACAACGCCGCCTAGCTCACGAAGAATTCAGGATATTTCGAGGCGTGACGCTGCCATACTTGTGGCATGTATCCGCGCGCTTCCCTGATCGCCCCGGTTTCCGCCACGCTCTGCCTGGCCTGCTCGCAGGCGGAGGTCGCGCCGCTTGAAACCGTGGAGTTGACCGAAATCTGGCGGACCGGCGGATTTGCGGCGCCGGAGAGCGTCCTGCCGGATCCCGTCACCGGGCTGCTCTTCGTTTCGAACGTCAATGGCGAAGGCGATGCGGCTGACGGTAGCGGATTCATCTCGCGGATGACACGCGCCGGCGAAGTCGAGACCCTGCAATGGGCCACCGGTCTGGACGCGCCGAAGGGCTTGGCACTTGTCGGCGACCGGCTCTACGTCACCGATATTGCAAGGATCGTCTGCATCGATCGCGGAACCGGCGAGATCGTCGAAAGCTGGCCCGCTCCCGGAGCGGGGTTTCTCAATGACGCCGTGGCCGGTCCGGACGGTCGTATCTACGCGTCCGATTCCGCCACCAGCCGGATCTATGTGCTCGAGAATGGCATGGTCCATGTCTGGGCCGAAGATACCGCCCTGTCCGCGATCAACGGCTTATGGCTGGAAGCGGACCGGATGCTGGCCGTCACGATGGACGGCCGCTTCGTGTCGATCTCGCTGGATGGTCAAACCGTCGAGGTGATTGGCGAGGGGCTGGGCAATGGCGATGCGCTCGCGCCCGACGGCCAGGGCGGTTATCTCTCCAGCGAGTGGCCGGGGCGTGTGTATCATCTCGCGCCCGATGGCTCTTTCACGGTGCTCGCCGACACCCGCGAGGCGGATATTTACATCAACGACTTCTATGTGTTGGATGACGTCGTCATCATTCCGCACTGGTCACCGGGCGAGGTCTCGGCCTGGCAGATCCGCTATAGCCACTGACACGCTGCGCTTTGGCCATGACGCCGCCGCATTTTGCAGGGCATTGTCGCGGCCATGATCAAGAGCCTTCTCATATCCATTGCGCTATTCGCACAAGACGCCGCGCCCGCCGGTGACGGCGATGCGGGCGGTGAAGCCGCGCCGGCTGGGATCCTCTCCGCCGACATGCCTGAAGCCGTCGCCTCGTTTGATTCCGAAGCAGCATTGGCCGGTGTGAATGCCTGGCTGAACGGGATTGAAACCTATCGCGCGCGGTTCGATCAGGTGGCGCCGGACGGGTCTGCCTCCGGCGGGACGCTTTCGATCCGCCGCCCGGGCCGGTTGCGTTTCGAATATGACGCGCCATCGCCCCTGCTGGTGGTCGCGGACGGCACAACCGTCGCGATGGAAGATTCGGCGCTGAACACGGTGGACCGGGTGCCCCTGCGCTCAACGCCGCTTTGGCTGATCCTGAAATCCGACATTGATCTGGCCGATGATGCACGGGTCACCAATGTGATGGTCGAAGACAACCGGCTGTATGTCGATGTCGAGGACCGCAATGACGAGATGGATGGCAGCGCACGCTTTGTCTTTCACCCGGAGACTTTCGCGCTGGAAGAATGGTTCGTCCGTGATTCGCTGGGCTATATCACGCGCGTGATCCTGTCCGATGTCGAGGCCGATATCCGCCTGGATCCGCGTCTTTTCGTGCTCGACGAACCTGAGGATGACCGCCGGAGCCGGCGCCAATAGGCTGAAACAGTTTGTTGCAATTTTCACACATCAAAATTGTTTCTCATTTTTCATTTGCGTTTTTTTCATCAGCGTGTCTTTAATGTAACGGCTGATTGGGGCGCCGGATCGGCGTCGTCCCCCCGCTGACGGATCTGCTGTCCCAATCACGCCGGAGTCCCCTCCCGGCGTATGCGCAAGAGTTTTGACGGCGCACAGCATGCGCCCGGCCGCACCCCCTCGCGGCCGGGCGTTTTTGCGTTTAACGGTCTGGTGATGCGATTGCGGCGAGATCGATCATCAAGAACCGCCCGGAGACCGCGATGCCCCTGTTTCAGCTCGTCCTGCTCGCTCTCGTTCAAGGCCTGACCGAATTCCTGCCCGTCTCGTCCTCGGCGCACCTGATCCTTGCGCCGATCGCGGCCGGTCTCGAAGATCAAAGCCCGTTGATCGATGTCATGGCGCATGTTGGCAGCCTGGTAGCGGTCCTGGTCTATTTCTGGCGCGATATTCTCGATGTCGCCAAGGGCAAGCTGGCCTGGCTGTCCGGGAAAATGACATCGGGCGGCCGCCTGGCCCTACTGGTCGGGATTGCCACGCCGCCGGTGATCATTGCCGCCGGAGCGCTCTATCTGACGGGAAATGCCGATCTCTTCCGATCGCCGCTGGTAATCGCGATTGCAACCCTGGTGTTTGCCATCCCGCTATGGGCCGCAGACCGGTTTGGCCGCAGGACCGAAACCTCTGAAACACTGGGCTATGGCGCTGCCTTCCTGATCGGGCTGGCCCAGGTGTTTGCGCTGATCCCCGGTGCCAGCCGGTCCGGGGTCACGATGACGGCGGGACGCGCCCTCGGTTTGACCCGTCAGGAAACGGCGCGCTTTTCCATGTTGATGGCAATCCCGGTGATCGCGGCTTTCGGGCTGGTGGCCGGGTTCGATCTGGCACGTGGAACCGAGGCGGGCGCCAGCCTCACCGACGGTCTGATCGTCGCCGCCCTGTCCTTTGTCTCCGCCTGGGCGGCGATTGCGGTGATGATGCGCTTTGTCGAACGCGTGGGCTTCCTGCCCTTCGTCATCTACCGCTTCGCTCTGGCGGGCCTGATTTTCTGGCTTCTGGTCTAGACGGCTATTTTCAAGCCGATTCGTGAAACTGGCCGTAGCGGCGGTAGCGCTCGAGATAGCTCGGCACGATCGATTCGACCGTCTCGGGTGTGACGCCGAGGTCGGCGATGCCCCGCATGTCGGGCGAGACCACATTGTCCTCACCCAGCAAGATCACCTGATCGCGGGTCAAGAACGGCTCGACGAAGGGAAAGGCGCCCGCCAGCTCGCCGGCGAAACCGAGCGCCGACATGGCAAACATCGGCACCGGCACGAGGAAGCGCGGCCGGTCGATGGTTTCGAGGATGAATTCCATCAGCTCGCGATAGGTATAAACGCGCGGGCCGCCGAGCTCGTAGATACCGGCAGCGGAACGATCGTCGATGGCATTGGCCACGCAGTCGGCGACATCGCCAACGAAAACCGGCTGCATCTTCATCTTTCCACCGCCCGGCAGTGGCAGGGCCGGGGCGAAACGGGCCATTCCGGCAAACCGGTTGAAAAACTCGTCCTCAGCCCCGAACACAATGGAGGGCCTCAGGATCACAGCGCCCGCGAAGGCCGTCGACACCGCCTCTTCGCCCTGGGCCTTGGTCTGGGCATAGCGCGAGAGCGAGTCCGGATCGGCACCGATCGCCGAGATCTGCACGAAGCGCTCTGCACCGGCTTCGGCTGCCGCTTCCGCGATATTCTGGGCGCCTTTGGCCTGCAGGCTGGCAAACTGCTGGCTGCCGCTTTCCGCGAGAATGCCGACGAGGTTGACCACGCCATGAGCACCCTCAACCGCCCGGCGGACCGATGCGGCATCGCGGACATTGGCCTGCATCAGCTCGACCTGGCCTACAACGCCCGTGACTTTCAGGTCGAGCGCGATGTGCGGACGGCGCGTGGCGACGCGGACCCGGTATCCTTTTTTCACCAGCGCGCGCACCACATAGCGGCCGACAAATCCGGACCCGCCAAACACCGTAATCATCTCGTCGCGAAGCATGTGTCCTCGTCTCCCGCGCAAGGGTGAATTTGAGCCCGCATAGATCAGAAATCAAACCGCCTGTCCATGCGGCGCTGCGTAGCTCATTCGCTTTCGACGCGAACCGACTCCTCTTGTCAGCCTGCGGCAGCTAGGCTTTCAATTAACCAAGACCGCAAATGGCGTATCGGGAGTGGAAGAGGGGATGACGGCAGAGGTCGCCTTGCTGAACAAGCAGGCCGTGGCGCTGGCTGCGGACTCCAAGGCTACGTTCGGCTCGGGCATGAGCATCAAGACCTATGACAGTGTCGACAAGCTGTTCGAACTGTCGCGCAGCCATCCCGTCGGCGTCATGATCTACGGCAATGCCGAGTTCATGCGGGTGCCCTGGGAAGTCATCATCAAGGAATTCCGCGAGCGGCATGGCGGCGAGGCCCATGCCACCATCGAAGGCTGGGGCGAGGCGTTTTTCGGCTTTGCCGGCCAGTTCGAGGACTTCTCCCTGCGCGACAGCGAGCTTGCGGTGTTCACCAAGACCGCGTCCTTTTTAAGGGCCATCGAAGCGAGCGCCCTGGTCAACCGCTCGCTGGAACCGCTGATCAGCGATGTCGAAGCGCGGACGGTGCATCCGGCGCTCGGCGACCTGACCGAAAACGAATTCCTGCGCAGCTTCCCGGATCTGCTGGAGCGCTACGATTCGCTGCTGCATTCGCGGATCGGCGATCGCATGACGCCGGATATCCGCCAGCAATTGCCGCGGCTTTTGCACCGTCTGGCGGTGGCCGATATCGAAACCGTCGCGCGCTCGGGCATCGTCATTGCCGGCTTCGGCGACAGCGAGACCTTTCCCGCGCTGATCAATCTGGAAACCGATGGCGTGATCGCCGGCCGGCTCGCCGTATCGCCGCGCTCCGACAGCCAGATCACGGTGGATCATCCGGCGGATGTTTTACCCTTTGCGGTGCGCAATGTGATGATCTCGATGGTGCACGGGGTCGACCCGTCCTTCCTCGATTATTCGCTGACCGTGTTCCGCGACCTGATCCGTGCCAATGGCGACCGGCTGATCAACCAGTTTGCCAAAAGCGACCAGGAGCGCTTACGGCTGGCGGCGGAGAACTCCGCCATGTCGGACGATTTCATCCGCGTCTTCCTCGATTATCTGCGCGATTATATCCAGGACATGCATCTCGGACCTTTTGCCTCGACGCTGCAGGGCATGCCGCCCGACGAGATGGCGTGGCTGGCCGAGTCGCTCGTGCATCTGACATCTGTTAAAATGCGCATGTCGCTTGGGCCGGAAGGCGTGGGCGGGCCGGTGGACACGGCCGTCATCACCAAGCGCGAAGGGTTCAAATGGGTGAAGCGGAAAGCGCCGATCGAGGCTTTGACCGGCCCCGGAGGCGGCAAGGGAGGCCTGGAATGAGACGTTATCGTCATCGCAAGCGCGACGAGGTGCAACGGCCCAGCGTGCCGGTCCGGCAGCCGCATGATGTGCCAAACGACGAGGCGCCGCCGGCGCTGTTCGACGGCGATGTGGCCTCGCAACGCCTGTTCAATCGCGCTGCGCTCGCCCAGATGGGCGATTATTCCGCCGTGATCCTGGCGTCGGATTCCCTGCGCCCGGCCTGGGCCGAGCCCGGCGATCTGGTGCATGTCCGGCGCGGCGCAGAGGATGCGCGCAACATTGTCGACACCGTTTCCGGCAAGAAACGCTGAAGCGCGAATTGACACGGGCGCGCGGTCTTCGTATGTCCCGCGCCCTGTTACCTGCCCAGGTGGCGGAATTGGTAGACGCGCCAGCTTCAGGTGCTGGTTTCCGTATGGAAGTGGAAGTTCGAGTCTTCTCCTGGGCACCATTTACCGACGCCCGCCTTCGGCGGGAAATTTGATCCGGGGGATCAAATTTGGTCGGTGAATACATCTCTTCCTTGTTATTCGGACCCCTCCGGGTCCTCATTCCTCGCTCACGCTGCGGGCGGGCGGTCGCCCTTGCCGAACCCGTTGGGTTCGGGCGATCTCGCTCCGCGAGCTTCGGATAGGCAAGCCATTCCCCAAGATTCGAGTGAAGGATGTCTCGCCGTAGCCTTGGCGGAGGCGGACTCTCGCATGTTTGCTTCGCAAGATTTTCGACGCGGGGATTTCGTAGACGGGTCTGGTATATGACGCCTAGGCCGTTTCTGCTGCGCGCTGCTTGCCGTCCTGCGCGAAGGGGCTGAGGCCGAGCCAATCCTGGGCGGTGCTTGCCAGACCTCTCTCACCTTCCATGAGTAATGCGCCTGACAGCCTTGCCTGGCGGATTGTGGTCCGTCCCATCCACACCGTCGTCATGGTTTCAACGTCAGAGGATATGAACAGATCGATCTCATATCCCGGCTCAACAGAGCACAGATCGACACCGTCGACAGGATCGATGATCAGCCACCATCGGTTCTCGGGCGGCGCCAGATCGACATAGGTGAACTCAACCACCTTCCGGGAGGCCGGCACCGGATCGAAGCGAATGTTCCGCCGCATGTCCCACATGAGCAAGGACACATCCAGATTTTGAAGCGCCAGGTCGAACTCGATCCACTTCTGACCCCAGAAACCGACGGCTTCGACAATCGGGCGGAGTTCGCGACCGGATTCCGTGAGTTGGTACTCGAAAACCCCTTTTTCCCGAGGCACGGCTCGACGAGTCAGAATGCCTGCCGATTCCAGAGACTTCAGTCGCTTCGACAGGAGTGCTGGCGACATTTTTGGCAGGCCGCGCCGCAACTCGTTAAAGCGGGTTGAACCTGCGACCAGTTCGCGAAGCAAGACCATGGTCCAACGCGCGCACAAAATTTCCGATGCCATCGATACCGGGCAGAACTGCTTGTAACCTGAAGTGACCATGTTCGCCGTCCTTGCCGATCATCCGAAGGACCATGATCAGATTGCCCGCTCAAAACGCCAGTACAAAAAATGAACTGCATGATTCATTCTCGGAACTAGTCGTCAGCCGCCATTGTTCGGAATTTTGGCTTCCGATGAAATGACAACCAACCGGAAGGCGCAAGACATGATCAACAAGTTGAAATTTTTCGCGGCGGTCCTGCCCATTGCCTTGTTGGGCGCAAAAACAGACGCGCTCATGGATGGCGAGGCTGAAGCTGAGGGCGAACAGCCACACTATCTGATCGCCACAGTCTCGGTGTCTGACTTTGATACCTATATGTCAGACTATGCATCCATTGCCATTCCGACCATTCTTGAGGCTGGCGGGGAAATCCTGGTGGCGTCTCGAGACGCGGTGAGTCTCGAACAGGAATCCCGCACGAACTGGACCGTTGTGGTACGGTTTCCGTCCGAGGCAGCCGCCAACCAATGGTATCAATCCGATGCGTATCAAGGCGTAGTCCCGGTGCGGCAGAGCGTGACCGACCCGTCTGCGACAGCGCTGATGTTTGCGCCGCAATTCCAGCCACCAGCTGACTGAGCCGGAAAAGGCAGGTTTGCGGGTATCGGTTCACTACACATTCGTGCCGGTCAATCCGGATTGTTGTCAGTGGTGAAGCGGCACCCCTTTCCTTCTTGCTTCGCATGATTTTCGACCCACCGGGTCGAAAATAGGTTTGGAATATAACTCCTGGGTCGTTTCCGCTTCGCACGGCCCGGGCGTCGGTGAGAACTGCTTGCGCTGCGGGCGGGCGGACGCCCTTGCCGAGCCCTCACGGGCTCGGATGCCATCGTCTTCACCCAAGCACCCGGCTTCCTCCGGTTTAACCGGCGGATCTCAGGCCAATTGAGCCCGATATCGAGATCCTCCGGTCCGCGCCAACGCGGCCGGAGGAAGGCGAACAACTTTACTATAAAGTCCCACCCCACCTCTGCCTCTATGGCTGCGGTAGAAAGAATCAATTGGGAAAAAATCCGTCGCAGGCGCACCCTGACGATCAAGGCCCGAAAGGCGGCCAAGATTTTAATGGGAGAAAGTTATGGACGGACATACAGGCGACAAACCGCGCGGCTGCCCGGTGATGCATGGCGGCAATACGGGCACGGGCAACCACCCCGCCAAATGGTGGCCGAACTCCCTCTATCTGGACATTCTTCACCAGCACGACGCCCGGTCGAACCCGATGGACCGCGGCTACAATCATCGCGAAGCCGTCAAGCAACTTGATTTCGAAGGCGTCTGGAAAGATGTCGAGGCACTGCTCACCGACAGCCAGCCGTGGTGGCCGGCCGATTGGGGTCATTATGGCGGCCTTTTCATCCGCCTGTCCTGGCACGCCGCCGGGTCCTACCGGCTCGGTGACGGGCGCGGCGGGGCGGGCAGCGGCAATATCCGCTTCGAACCGCTGAATTCCTGGCCGGACAATGCCAGCCTCGACAAGGCCCGCCGCCTGCTGTGGCCAGTCAAAAAGAAATACGGGAACGCGTTGAGCTGGGCCGATCTTCTGGTGCTGGCCGGCACCGTCGCCTACCAGAATATGGGCTTGAAGACCTTCGGTTTTGCCTTTGGCCGGGAGGACATCTGGGGTCCGGAAATCGATATCAATTGGGGCAATGATAGCGAGATCCTCGCGCCCACGGATGAGCGCGTGGCGGATCTGGACGATGCCAATTCCATGTATGATCCGCTCGCGGCCTCGCACATGGGCCTGATCTATGTGAATCCGGAGGGCGTGAACGGCACGCCGGATCCAGCCAAAACGGCTCTATTTGTGCGCATGACCTTCTCGCGCATGGCGATGGACGATGAGGAAACCGCGGCGCTGACCGTCGGCGGACACACGGTTGGCAAGGCGCACGGTTCCATTCCGGGTGCACATATCGGCGACGTTCCCACCGCCTCCGGCTATCAGCATGGCGGCTTTGGCTGGGAGAATGACAAGTTCGACGGTAATGCGAACACGGCGCACACGTCGGGCCTCGAGGGCGCCTGGACGTCCAGTCCGACGAAATGGGACAATGGCTATCTCGACATGCTGTTCAAGCATGAATGGGAAGTCACCAAGTCACGCGCCGGCGCCTGGCAGTGGGAGCCGGTCGACATCGCCGAAGAGGACATGGTTCCGGACGCGACCGATCCGTCGATCAAGCACAAGCCGATGATGACCGATGCCGACATGGCGATGAAGGTCGATCCGATCTATCGCGAAATCTGCGAGCGCTTCCACAAGGATCACGACTATCTGTCGGACACGTTCGCGCGCGCCTGGTTCAAGCTGACCCACCGCGACATGGGGCCGAAAGCCAATTATTACGGTCCGTTCGTGCCCAAGGAGGACCTGATCTGGCAGGATCCGGTGCCCGCAGGAAATACGGATTATGATGTGGATGCGGTGAAGGCGAAGATCGCGAAGAGCGGTCTCTCGGTCGCCGAGTTGGTCGCAACGGCCTGGGACAGCGCCCGCACCTATCGCAGCTCGGACAAGCGCGGCGGCGCGAATGGCGCGCGGATCCGGCTGGCCCCGCAGAAGGACTGGCCGGCCAACGAGCCGAAACGGCTGTCGAAAGTGCTGAGCGTGCTCGAGCCGATCGCCAAGGACAGCGGGGCCTCGGTCGCCGACGTCATCGTGCTGGCCGGCAATGTCGGGATCGAGAAAGCGATCCGGGCCGCCGGGCATGATGTGGCCGTTCCATTCTCCCCCGGGCGCGGCGACGCCGCCGATGACATGACCGATGGCGACAGCTTCTCCTCGATGGAGCCCTATGCCGACGGCTTCCGCAATTACCAGCGCGAAGCCTTCAGCGTCAGCCCGGAGGAATTACTGCTCGACCGGGCGCAGTTGCTCGGCCTGACCGGACCGGAAATGACCGTGCTGGTGGGCGGTCTGCGGGTGCTCGGTGCCAATCATGGCGGGGTGAAGCACGGCGTCTTCACCGCGCGCGAAGGCCAGCTGACGAGCGATTTCTTCCAGACCATCACCGACATGGCCTATCTCTGGGCGCCGGAGAAAGACGGCGTTCACGAGATCCGCGACCGGAAATCCGGCAAGGTCAAATACACCGCGACCCGTGCCGACCTGGTCTTCGGTTCGAACTCCATCCTGAGGGCCTACTGTGAAGTCTATGCATCGCATGGCAATGAGGAGAAATTCGTGCGCGACTTCGTCGCTGCCTGGACCAAGGTCATGGAGAATGACCGCTTCGATCTCGTGGCTTAAGCGGAATCCCTTGGGTGAGAACAGGACGCGGCGCCCGCCACCAGAAGCGTGAGGTGCCGCGTCTTTCCCGCCCGTTCGTAATGGACTAGGCTGACCGCGTGGGGCTTCACCGGACCTGATGTCAGGTCCGGGAAGGAGCACTGCCACGATCTATTCTCTTATTGCGGTCAGCCTGTTGATGGCTCAACCGTCCGATGGTGCGGATTTTTCGGCCGAGGAAGTCGCACTTGCCGAATTCTGGGAGCAAATGGGCCCGACACTGCGCGATGACGGCATCGAGGCCTATGTCGAGCGATACCACCCCGATTTCACGCACTGGAATCCGGCAACCGGTAGCCCGGTGAGCGACCGGGCATCAGCCGCCGCATATTGGTCGGCCTTTGTTGAAGCCGGGCATGTCATTACCTGCACCTTTGTCGATCCTGTGACGCTGACGATCGCCGGCGATACCGGGTTCGGCCGGCTTTATTACGAACAGACCAACCGCTATGCGGACGGCCGGGCCGAAACTCATGCCTTCCGTATGAGTATCGTCCTCTTGCGCGGGGAGTCAGGCTGGCAGGTGCGGGAAACCAGCATGATCCGGATTGATAATGCCGGAGCGGACGGCACCGCGTTCGCATTCCGGCACTGCCGGGGATAGCGGCGATCGTCCGGCGCCGCCGCGAGGGTGGATGGCGGCCGCAAATCTGGGGCAGCCTGTGTGAATCCGATTTCGTCTTGTGCGTTTTCGGAAGGCGGCGCACAAATCGGCCGTCCATTGATGTGAGCGGACTCATGACATCGCAATCGGCGCATCGCCGTGTTTCGCCCGTCGCCCGGGTCTGGCTGGCCGGACTCATCCTCGCTGCATGCTCGACGGCGCCGCGGCCGTACAGCCCGGTCCTTGCGCCGGACGGCTTGCAGCCCACGTCACCGGAATTCATTGCGGCCCTGGAGACCTGCCTCGCCGAGCTTCCCGAGGGCACGGCGGCCTTGCATGAAAGCCGGATCGCCAGTGCCGGGGTCGGAACCGCGGCTGGTTATGCGACCGGCGTCGTGCTTGTCGTGTCAACGCTCGATGCGGGATTGGCTACAACAGTGGCGGTCGCCGATACCGCGGTTATTGCCATGCCGATGGCCGGCCTTCTTGCTGCCGGCTATTATTCGCACCGGGTCCGCGCGCGCCGGGAACGGGCTATCCAGTCGCAACTCTCGGCCTGTCTCGCCCGGAACGGTTATGCTGTGGAAAGCTGGCAGCGGGTCGCGTAACCCGTTGCCAGCGGCCGGATCGTGCTGGCGCCTATTGATCGGATGCCGCCGTGGTGGCGGGCGTGAAGTCAAGCGTCACGGCGTCCGGCAGGAACAGGTCGTGGATCCAGTCACCCTCAACGCGGTACCAGACAGCTGATACGTTGTGCAGGCGTGTGCCGTCATGGCGCCCTGCCCAGACCGCGCGTTCGCCATTCGCCAGGGCATGCTCGGCGCGGAACGCAAGCCCTCCGGGCACAGGCCGGACGCGGTAGGCGCCGGCATCCCGCGTGCCGCGCGCCGTCCAGACCAGCAAGCCGTCGCGGAAGGACAGTGTGCCGGGCGCGCTGAAAAGGCCCGCCGGACCGCGTGCGCGCACATGACCGTCGACCGAGAGACCATCTAGCGCGGCCCCGGCCTCTGCCGGATCGCGCCACTCGCCCGACAGCGCGGACAGGTCGGGCGTTTCCGGGGGACGCACCTGGGCACAAGACGTGGCGGCGATCAAAACAGAAATGACGATAGTCGAATACTTCATATACTAATCATACCACGCCTCTATAATTGCTCAATGTTTATTTGATTCACAGCGTGAATAGTATTTACATTTTTCTATTTCGCTTGATGATTGAATGCCGGATTTCCTGAGCCCGTGAACCAGATGCGCACGTCGTCTTGCCCGCAAGCCGAAGCGCGCAGATGATCCGTTCTTGATCTTCGCTATGGCTTTCGCTCTCCGCCCCGCCTCTTCCGCCGATCTTGACGCGCTCACCGGGCTCGAAGCCCGCGCCTTCGCGCCTGCCGACCGGTTTCCGCGACGCAATCTGCGGCGCTTGCTGGCCTCGACAAGCGCATGGCTCGGTTTGTGCGAAAGCGCCGGGGCTGCGGCGGGCAGTGTCATTGTGCTGTTCCGCGAAGGCAGCCGGGTCGCCCGGCTCTATTCGCTGGCCGTCGATCCGGCTTTCGCCGGGCGGGGCGTGGGGCGCGCGCTGATATCGGCAGCCGCCGAAGAAGCGCGTCAGCGCGGCTGCCTTTGGATGCGCTTGGAAGTGCGGGCTTCGAATGTGCGCGCCGTCGCGCTTTATGAACGCAGCGGATTTCGCTTGCGTGACACCAAGAAAGACTATTACGCGGATGGCGAAGCGGCGCAGATCTATGAGCGCGCGCTCGAAGGAGATCCGGACTTGAAATGAGCGACTGGCTCGTCCTCGTCGAACGCCCGAATGATGTCGGGCAGGCCGACACGCCACACAAGCTTATGCGGATCCGCGATTATCTCACGCGGCCGCAATTGTTCGCCGGGCGGCGGCCGTCAATCTTCAATATCGCGCGCAGCTATGCGTATCAGTCGGAGGCTTATTACGCCTCGCTGCTGGCCGAAGCCCGGGGTCACCGGATCGCGCCCAGCGTCCAGACCATGGTCGAGCTGTCGCGCAAGTCGCTCTATGCGCATGCGCTTCCAGAACTGAACGCGGCGTTGCAACGCGATCTGACTGCCGGCGCCGGCGCCGAGCCGAATCTCGTGGTCGCTTTCGGTCAGTGCGAGCGGCCGGGTTTTTCGAAGTTTTCGAAACTGCTGTTCGACTGGTTCCGGGCGCCACTTCTGGAGGTCGTGCTCGATACCAAGAAGGCCGGCGAGATCGACAAAATCCGGCTCCTGCCGGTCCATGCGCTGAAAGCCGAGCGCCGCGATTTCGCGATGCAGGCGATGGCGGACTATACCCAGCGGCGATGGACGGCGCCCAAGGAACGCAAGATGCCGCGCTGGACGCTGGCCGTGCTCATCGATCCGAATGAGGGCCAGCCGCCGTCGGATCCGGCTTCGCTGAAACGACTGGCCAGCGTCGCGGCACGAGAAGGCGTCATCGTCGAGCCGATCTATCCCGGCGATCTCGCCAGCCTGGCGGAGTATGATGCGCTGTTCATCCGGGCCACGACATCGATCGACAATTTCACCTACCGCTTTGCGCGCCGCGCCGAACAGGAAGGCATGCCGGTGATCGACGATCCGGCGTCGATGATCCGGTGCACCAACAAGGTCTATCTTGCCGAACTGCTCGAGACGGCCGGATTGCCGGCACCGCGTACGGAAATCCTGGACCCGAAAACGCGGCTTGACGGCGTCCTCGATCGCCTGGGCAGCCCGGTGGTCCTGAAGGCGCCCGATGGATCGTTCAGCCGCTCGGTCCACAAGGCGGCAACGCTGGACGAGTTCAAGGCCACGGCGAAACGCCTGTTCGAGGATACGGCGCTCATCATCGCGCAGGAATACATGCCGACGCTGTATGACTGGCGCGTCGGCGTGCTGGGCGGCAAGGCGCTGTTCGCCTGCAAGTACAAGATGGCGCGCGGGCACTGGCAGATCATCAAGCGGGACGCGTCAGGCAAGGTGATCGAGGGCGGCTCGGAAACCCTGGCGGTCGATCAGGCCCCGGCGGCAGTCATCGAACTGGCAGAAGCCGCGGCCCGCCTGGTCGGAACCGGCCTATACGGTGTCGATATCAAGGAGAACGAGACCGGCGCATACGTGATCGAGATCAATGACAATCCGAATCTTGAGTCAGGCGTCGAAGGCGCCGTTCTAAAGGACGAGCTGTGGCGGGCCATCATCAACTGGTTCGCCGCGCGTCTCGAGGCGCGGATCGCCGCTGGTCAGTTGCCCAGCTAGCGTTCCCGCAGCCAGCGCATTGCCGCGTCAATGTCGGAAAAGAACTTCACGTCGATACCTTCATTGAAGGCGGCCGCCTCAATCAGCATGAAATGCTTGGTGAACATGTTTTCCGGCGCGCAATAGGCAAAGCGTGCGGTCTTGCCGCCAGCCCGGCCCAGGCGCCGGACCTCGTCGAGCACGTCGACCGGGGAGAATGTGGGCACGGAGTCGCCGACATCATACAGAATGCGCCGGCACCCCGCTTCGATATGTCCGATGATGCGGTTAGACGTCTGTTCGGCGAAAGCTAACGAGACGCTGCCGGTAAAGCGTGCAAGGAGGACGTCTCCCGCCTGGAGCTCAAGCACGACGCAACCATCGCTTTGCGGGTCTCGCGCAATCTCGGCCATGTCCCTACTTATAGCATGGTTTTTCCGGCTTTCGTGCCGCGGGGTCGAGCCGGGCTTTTGCGGAGCCGTCAGCTGTCGCTCTTCAACCAGTCGCGGGCCGCATCTTCGGAGGTTTTGAAGGCGACATTGATACCGGCATTAAAAGCCGCAGCCTCAATGAGCATGAAGTGCTTTCCGAAGAGGTTTTCAGGCGACACATAGGCAAACTTGGTGCCGCGCACCGGTCCAGCGAAAACCCTGTGAAATTCATCGACAACTTCAATCGGCGTGAACAGCGGATTGGCCTCCGCTACGCAAACCATGATGCGGCGCCTACCGGCCTTCACCTCTTCCGCGATCTTGTCGCTCGATTGGTGAAGCAGGTCGATATCGATATCTCCGACGAATCTCACCTTGACGATGCCGCCGGTCTCACGCTCGTACTCGACGCGCCCGGAAGCGCCTTGGTCGAGGGCGATCGAGCCCATGGCGGCAACCTTACCATGTTTTGACTGCGCCAGCATCGCAATTCGATGGCCGGTCCGGACAGAGAACTTGTTGGCGCTGACGGGTCAGGCTAGACCGCGCTTAGGCACAAGATGCAAGGGCGGCCCGATGAATGTTCACCTTCATACGCACGATTTGCCCCGCGGGGTGACTTTTGGCCCCTCGGTCGCGGTCGATACCGAGACGCTGGGCTTGTCACTGGTGCGCGACAGGCTGTGCCTTGTGCAATTATCCGCAGGCGATGGCGATGCGCACATCGTTCAGCTGGATCGCCAGACGTATGATTGCCCGAACCTGAAAGCGCTTCTCGCCGATGCAGGCGTTGAGAAAATCCTGCACTTCGCCCGGTTCGACGTGGCGATGATCAAAAAGCATCTGGGGATCACGCTGGCACCGGTATTCTGCACGAAAATCGCGTCAAAACTGACCCGCACCTATACCGACCGGCACGGGCTGAAAGACGTGACTCGCGAACTGCTCGGCATCGAATTGTCAAAACAACAGCAGAGTTCGGACTGGGGCGCAGATAATCTAAGCGAGGCGCAGCTCGAATATGCTGCATCGGACGTGCTTTATCTGCACAAGCTGCGCGACCAGCTCTCGGACCGGCTGACCCGCGAGGGCCGCACGGCCATGGCGCGCGCCTGCTTTGACTTTCTGACGACCCGCGCCGATCTCGATCTGCTGGGCTGGGACGAAACTGATATTTTCGCCCATTCCTGAACGCGCTGCCTTAAACTCGCCGCCTAAGACGTTCACGACCGAAATGCGATGACCGCCACGACCGCCCATAAATCTTCTTTCCAACCTGCGCCACATTCGGTGTGGGAGCCGCGGCGCGCGACCACGCTGGCCGCGGCGCGGAAGCGGACGCGCTTCGTGCGCCTGCTCCGCATGGCGCTGGTTGGTCTGGCTTCGGTCATCATCTTCCTGATGGCGGCGCAAATCCTGATTCGGTCGCTGGGCGGCGAGGCGCAGGAGGCGGTAACGGTCGGCGAAGATGCGCGGATGATCAATCCGCGGTTCACCGGGCGCGACGAAGCCGGAATGCCTTATGTGGTGACAGCCGACGCGGCGATCCGGCGGCGCGGAACCGAAGCGCGGCTGACCGAGCTGGAATCACCGCGGCTCGATTACGATCTGATCGCCGCCTACGAACAAGCCGACGGCGTGCTGGCCCGAACCGGCGTATTCGATGCCGATGCCCGCACGCTGGATCTGAATTCGGATGTCCAGTTCCGGACCCAATCCGGTTACGCGTTCGAAGCCGACCATGCGCGGATTTACCTGACCGATGAGCGGGTGGTCGGAAACAGCCCCGTGGAGGGCGAAGGGCCGCTCGGCACAATCCGTGCCGATTCGTATGAAGTACTGGACGGCGGCAACCGGGTCGTGTTCAGAGGGAATGTCCGGGCCACTATTTATAACGATGCCGCCAATGATGGAGATCAGCCATGATCACGCGCTTCCTGGTTTTCGCCGCACTGATGCTTGGCATGCCGGCTGCGGCCCTCGGCCAGATCGGCACTCAAGGCGGGCCTTTGGACATCACTGCCGAGCAAGGCCAGGTCTTCGATTCCGAGCGGCGCGCGGTGTTTATCGGCAATGTCGATGCCGCCCAGGGCGACGCCAATCTGCGATCTGACCGGCTGGAAGTGTTTTTTTCGGCGCGAACAGGACAGACCGGTGGCGTCGGGTCCGGCTGGCGGAATGTGAACCGCGTCGTCGCGAGCGGGAATGTCTTTTACGTCACGCCGGATGAAGTCGCCCGCGGTGAGCACGCCGTCTACGAGTTGACAACGGAAACCATCACCATGACCGGCGGGGTGACCCTGACGCGCGGCCGTGATGTGATCACCGGCTCCTGCATCATCGTCGATTTGGCAACGCGGAATTCACAGATCAATTCACCGGACTGCATGGAAGCCGCCGGTGAAGATGTCACCACGAGCGATAATGGCCGGGTGCGATTCATCGCCTTCCCGTCGGGCAATGATGAGGGTGAGGAAGACTCCGACGAACCCGCCGCCAGCGACGAGGACGCAGAAGGGTGAGTTACGCCGAAGATTTCCATTCCGGGCACCCGCTTGCTTCGGCCGCCCCGGCAAACGGTCTGGTTGTCGAAAATATCGGCAAGTCCTATCGCAAACGGCCAGTCGTCAAAGGGGTCTCGCTGCGCCTGAAACGCGGTGAGGTCGCCGGATTGCTCGGACCGAACGGCGCCGGCAAAACCACATGCTTCTACATGATCACCGGCCTCGTCGAGGCGGACTATGGCCGGATTCTCCTGGATGGCGAGGATATCACCCGCCTGCCCATGTATCAGCGCGCGCGGTTGGGCGTCGGTTACCTGCCGCAGGAAGCGTCGATCTTCCGGGGCATGTCGGTGAAAGACAACATCATGGCGGTCGCCGAGATCGTCGAGCCGGACAAGGCGGCGCGCAAGGAGACAGTTGCCCAATTGCTGGAGGAGTTGCGAATCTCGCATCTCGCCAATGCGGCGGCCCTTTCGCTTTCCGGCGGTGAAAGGCGGCGCGTGGAGATCGCGCGGGCGCTTGCCACGCGGCCCTCTTTCATGCTGCTCGACGAACCGTTCGCCGGAATCGATCCGCTGGCGATTACCGATATCCGCGACCTGATCCGCTTCTTGCGGGATCGCGGCATCGGGATCCTGATCACCGACCATAATGTCCGCGAAACCCTGGAGATCACCGACCGGGCGACGATCATCCACGAGGGCGAAGTTCTGTTTGAGGGCGCGCCGGCCGAGATACGCGCGGACCCCGACGTCCGCCGTGTTTATCTCGGTGAAAGTTTTGGCTGATTAACTCCACGCGACTCATCAGCGTGGAGGCACCCCTTGGCGGGACTTCATCAGAAACTGGAAATGCGGCAGGGCCAGTCCCTGGTTATGACGCCGCAATTGCAGCAGGCTATCAAGCTGCTGCAGCTCTCGAATATCGAGCTGTCCGCCTTTGTCGAGGAAGAGCTGGAACGCAATCCGCTGCTCGAGCGCGATGACCGCGAGAACGAGCCGGAGACCGTCGAGCTGAAAGAGGACGGCCAGCGCAAGGAGCTGGAGCTTGACGGTTCGTCGCATTCGGAAGCCCGCGACGCCGTCGATGCCGACAATGAAGCGCTGAACGTTTCCGATTCCAAGGCCGACCTGGCCGGAGCAGGTGACAGCAACAGCTGGACGGGCGCCAATCGCGGCGGTTCGTTCGAGGGCGGCGACTATGATGCGGCGGCCAACACGTCGCGCGAGAAATCTCTCGCCGAACACCTGCATGACCAATTGTCGCTGTCGGGGTCCAATCCGGTGCGGCGGATGATCGCCGCGCACCTTATCGATCTGGCTGATGATGACGGCTACATGCGGGCCGATCTGGCCGAGGTTGCCGCACGCCTGGGCGTGCCGCATGGCGATGTGGAAGCGGCGCTGAACGTGTTGCACAGCTTCGAGCCGGCCGGGATCATGGCGCGCGACCTGGCCGAATGCCTGGCCCTGCAACTGAAAGACCGGAACCGGCTGGACCCGGCGATGACCAAGCTTCTCGATCATCTCGACCGGCTCGCGAAGCACGATTATCCGGCGTTGCAGTCGATCTGCGAGGTCGATGCCGACGATCTCGACGAGATGATTGCGGAATTGCGCGCGCTAACGCCGAAGCCGGGCCTGGCTTATGGCGCGGACAATACCCGCGCGATCGAGCCCGACGTCTTTGTCCGCGAGAACCCCGACGGAAGCTGGCGCATTGAGCTCAACACCGACACGCTGCCGCGCGTGCTGGTCAACCAATCCTACGCTGCCGAAATCAGCGCCGTGGCGCGCAGCGAGAAGGACAGGACCTTCATCACCGAATGCGCCCAGAATGCGAGCTGGCTGGTGAAATCACTGGACCAGCGGGCCCGCACCATCCTGAAGGTCGCATCGGAAATTGTCCGGCAGCAAGACCTGTTCCTCGCCAAGGGCGTGGCGTTCTTGCGCCCGCTGAACCTCAAAACCGTGGCCGATGCGATCGACATGCACGAATCGACCGTCAGCCGGGTGACCTCCAACAAATATGTTGCGACGCCGCGCGGGCTGTTCGAGTTGAAATACTTTTTTACCTCGGCGATCCCTTCAGCCGGTGGGGGCGAAGCCCATTCGGCGGAAGCGGTCCGTTACCGGATCAAGGCGATGATCGACACCGAAACCGTCGATGATGTTCTCTCCGACGACGCCCTCGTCGAGCGCTTGCACCATGAGGGAATCGATATCGCCCGGAGGACGGTGGCGAAATATCGGGAGGCGATGAATATTCCGTCGTCGATCCAGCGCCGCCGTGTGCTGAAACGCGCCAGCTGAACGGTCCACAGTGGCGCAATTGACTTTTCGGAAACCGCGAATAGGTTCCGCGCGCTCCTGCGGGGGCTTTCCCGCTCGCTTGTCCGCAAACCCTGTGCTAGGCTGGGATTTAGCAATGCAGATACAAGTCGTTTCCAAAGGCATCGATGTGTCCGAAGCGCTCCGCGAGGAGATCGTCGGTCGTGTCGAGGAAGCCGTATCCAAGTATTTCAACCGTCCCAGCGAAGCCTATATCGCGGTCTCTCGCGAAGGCGGCGGATTCCGGGTCACCGTCTCGCTGCACCTGCCGTCCGGCGTGATGCTGCAGGCGCAAGGCGATGACGGCGACGCGTACAAGGCCGCCGACAAGGCCAGCGAACATCTCGAAAAGCGCTTGCGCCGCTATAAGCGGAAGCTGAAAAATCACCATAATGAAAACAAGGCCGAACTGCCTGCCGAAACCACGCCGATCACGGTGTTTCGCGGCCGTCCGGACGACGATTTCGACGATGAAGACATGGACGCGCCCGGGGGCGACGAGCCGGTCATCGTCGCGGAAACGCCAGGGGAGTTGCGGGCTATGACAGCCGGTATGGCGGTTCTGGAACTGGAAGCGGCCGGGGCGCCCTTCCTGATGTTCCGAAATATCGCTCACAACGGGGTCAATATTGTCTACCGCCGCCCGGACGGGCATGTCGGCTGGATCGATCCCGATCGGGACAAGAGCGGCTAACCCTCTGCATCAATCCGGGCCGGCGCGAGAGGCGCGACCGAGCCCCCCAAACCGGACACACAACATGGCTCTTTCCGATCTGTTATCGGCCGACGCCGTCCTTGGAACGCTCAATGCGTCCAACCGCAAACAGGCGCTGCAGATGATGTGTGAAGCTGCCGGTGCGAAGCTGGGCATCGATTCGCGCGGCATTCTCGATGCCGTGATGGAGCGCGAGCGGCTGGGGTCGACGGGAGTCGGAGACGGCGTGGCCATTCCGCATGCCCGCCTGGACGGGTTGAGCGGGGTTCTCGGGCTGTTCGCACGGCTGAAGACACCGATCGACTTTGATGCCATGGACGGCCGCCCGGTCGATCTGGTCTTCCTGCTGCTGGCGCCGGAGACGGCCAGTACCGAGCATCTCAAGGCGCTGGCGCGGGTAAGCCGCGTGTTCCGCCGCGACGATATCCGCACCCGGCTGCGGATGACGGATTCGCGCGACGGAATGGCCGCGCTGCTGACGCTGCAGGAAGATTCCGACGCGGCCTAGCCGAAGCAATTTCCACGTCCAAAATTGAATGATTGGTCCGCCTTCGCCAAGGCTCCGGCGGGACAGCCTTCACTCGTTTACTTAGGTTTGGCTTGCCTAGCCGAAGCTCGCAAAGCGAGCGAAGGCTGGTGGAGCTAGGCGGAATCGAACCGCCGACCTCGTCATTGCGAACGACGCGCTCTCCCAACTGAGCTATAGCCCCGACCGATTGGGAGGCGGATGAATAAGTCCGGGCGGATCGGGCGTCAAGATTGCTCGCCAGATTGCGAAACCCGCGCACGGAATTGGCCGAATCGTTTCAATTGTGCAGAATTACGCGAACGACAAGCGAGCTGCGGGGGCGAAGTTGGAGCTGTTTGTTTCTGGCATGACCATGTCCGGCTTTATGCCGCACGGGATGTGTTTCCTGTGGACGCCATGGATATTGTGGACCCATGTATCGTCGGATGCGATCATCGGCCTGTCCTATTTTTCCATTCCTTTCGTGCTCGGCCTGTTTGCACTCAAACGCCCGGATGTGCGCTACCGGCCGACGCTCTACCTTTTCATGGCGTTCATCCTGCTGTGCGGTGCGACGCATTTCATGGCTCTCGCAGTGATTTGGCATCCGCTGTATGAAATCCAGGGGATTTTGAAAGCGGCAACGGCCGCGGTGTCATTGTTGACGGCGATCATGCTCTGGCCGCTCCTGCCCAAGGCCTTGGCCCTTCCGTCGACCGCCCAGCTCCTTGCCAAGAACACGGAATTGTCCGATGAGGTCGAACGGCGGCGGATTGCCGAAGTCGAACTGACGGCGGTGGCGCGTTCGCTTGAGACCCGGTCGAAAGAGTTGACGCAATCCAATGAAGCGCTGCGCCAGTATACCGCGGTGGCCTCGCATGACCTGCAATCGCCACTGAGGCACATCACGATGCTGGCGCAATTGTTGGAAGAGGAAGCGTCCGATGAGCTCAGCCCGCAGGGCCGTGAAATCATCGGGAATATCGTCAACGGCACCCAGCGCATGCAGCGCATCATCGAGAGCCTGTTGGAGTATTCCACACTGGTGGAACGGGAACTCGTAAGGGAGCCGGTCGATCTCGAGGCTGTCGCACGGGAAAGCGTGAAAGGGCTCGCGCGCGACATCAAGGACGCAAAAGCCGACATCCATCTCGACATGGTGCCGGTCAAAGTCGCGGGCGATGCCAAAATACTCTCGCGGCTGTTCGACAATCTCATCGGCAATTCGCTGAAATACCGGTCGGAAGCGCCGCCGCGAATCCGGATCACTAGCGTGGCCGATGGCGACCAGTTGGAAGTGTCGGTTACAGACAATGGTATCGGCGTACCGAACGCCTACGCCGATCGGATATTCGAAATGCTGCGCCGGCTGCACCGGGAAAACGAGATCCCCGGAACCGGCATCGGCCTATCCCTCTGTCAGCGCATTGTCGAAAGCCATGGCGGCGAGATTTGGCTCGATAAGACATATTCGAAGGGCGCTCGGTTTTGTTTCACGCTGCCGATTTCAAAACCAGAATAGCATTCTAGCCGGACCTCTTGCGAACGGGCGGTGCGCAAGCATCGGCGCGTCTGAGCCAGCCTGCTTGCGCCACGCCTGTGAATGCGGCTAGACGGAATGTTCCCTTAGCGACGACAGATGGCGAGCATGCGCAGCAATCAATCCTTTCTGGACGGTCTGATCGTCTACATCATTGATCCCATTCTCGGCCTCTTCATCCTGCTGATGATTGTGTCGATCATTTTGAGCTGGCTGATCAGCTTCCGGATTATCAATCCCTACAATCCGTTCGTTGGATCGATCTGGCGAATGACCTCGACGATTACCGAACCGGTGCTGAAGCCCATCCGCAGCATCCTGCCCCCTCTGGGCGGGCTGGATTTCTCACCGATCGTGGTCATCCTGCTGGTGCAGTTCATCCGCGGCTGGCTTCTGCCCGAACTGATGTTGCGCTTCTAGGTCCGGGAGGTTCGCGCGGAATGACGGCAACCCTGATCGACGGCAAGGCGGTTGCCGAGGATATTGATCGCCGGGTGGGCCAGGCCGCGGCGCAATTGCGGGGCCTGCTGGGCCGCAAGCCTGGCCTCGCCGTGGTGCTGATCGGCGACGATCCGGCCAGCGAGGTCTATGTCCGCAACAAGGTGCGCCGGGCGGCCCAGGCCGGCATGGAGTCGATGGAAATCCGGAAGCCGGCCTCGATCACACAGGATGAAGCGATCGCGATTGTCCGGCAGCTCAATGGCAATCCCTCGGTCGACGGCATTTTGGTGCAGATGCCCTTGCCCGATCACATCGATGCCGGCGCGGTCATTAATGCCATCAATCCCGACAAGGATGTCGACGGGCTGACCGCTGTCAGCGCCGGCCGGTTGCTTGCCGGCGAAGACGGGCTGCGGCCGTGCACACCCGCCGGATGCGTCCTGCTGGCCGAACGGGCGATGGGTGACCTGACCGGAAAATCGGTCGTGGTCATCGGCCGCTCCATTCTCGTCGGCAAGCCGGCAGCTTTGTTGTTCCTCGAAAAGAACTGCACGGTGACCATCGCGCATTCCCGCACCCGCAACCTGCCGGAACTCTGCCGCTCGGCAGATATTCTCGTGGCCGCGGTGGGCCGGCCGGAAATGGTCCAGGGCGACTGGATCAAGCCGGGGGCGTGCGTGCTGGATGTCGGCATCAACCGTGTCGATGCCCCCGAAAAAGGCCCGGGAAAAACCCGGCTGGTGGGAGATGTCGATTTCGCCGCGGCATCGGAGAAAGCAGGTTGGATCACGCCGGTTCCGGGCGGCATCGGCCCCATGACGATTGCCATGCTATTGCGGAATACGATGACCGCAGCGGCACGGCGCGCCGGCATCGATCTGGCCGTGGCGCGCTGACCGGCGGCGGATGAACGTCAACGTCACGTTAATGGAAACTTGGGACAAGAAGGCTTGGCCGGGGAGGGCAATTCATGTCGGCATTGCGGGTGCTACACGTCGAAGACGATTTCGCGGACGCGTTACTGGTTCAGAACACGGTCTTCGAATCCGGCGACTTCGAGATCGGTTTCGAGGTCGCGCGTGATCTGCAGGACGCCAAGCGCAAGCTTCACGCCCGTGACTATGATCTCGTGCTTCTGGATCTAAGACTGCCGGATTCGGTCAATCCGGAAGATACGCTCAACACGATGCAGTCGCTGTGCCCGGATACGCCGATCGTGGTTCTGTCCGGATCGGTGCGGGTCGACCGCTATACGCTGCCAAAAGACATTCAGTTGCTCGACAAGAATGAGCACCTGACCGGCCGCAAGTCGGACGCCACGCGGCCGCTGGCCCAGATACTGCGCATTTCCGCGGCGAATGACGATTTCGCGCGGATCTAGACTCTCGCGGCGTCCATCTTGCAGACCAGCATCCGGGGCTAGCTGGAGCGGTTCAAATTGGGTCAGGTCAGGGCTTTACACTCCATCCGCCATTTAATGGCCAGACCGCCGGTATACCGGATTTCCGCGCTTTTCCGGCGAACCAATCTCACGAAATCAAGGACGTCATCCTGGCTTGCGGGATACGCGATCTAGGCCATGGATGTATCCGTCATCATACCGACTTTCCGCCGGCCCGAGGGCTTGGAGCGCGCCGCCCGCAGCGTTCTTAACCAGGCCAATCCGTGCGGTTTGAGTATCGAGCTGATCATCGTCGACAACGATCCTGGCGGGTCAGCGCTGGATGATGCCGGCGCCCTTGCCGAGGCAACAGATCTGCCCGTCCGCGTGGTTCACATGCCGGAACCGGGCGTTGCAAACGCCCGCAATGCAGGGCTTGCGGCCAGCACGGGCGAGCTGATCGCCTTTCTCGACGACGATGAGGAAGCTCCGGCAACCTGGCTCTGCGAACTGGTCGGGACCATGCGGTTTTATGACGCCGATGCCGTATTCGGACCGGTGCGGACCCGTTTGCCCGACGATGTGACGCGGCACCGCGAGTATTATTCAGAATTCTTTGCCCGGTCCGGCCCGGATGAGAGCGGGCATATCGATCATTATTACGGTTGCGGCAATTCGCTGATCCGGCGCTCTGCCCTACCGGGCGGTCAGCCCTTCGATACGGAGCGGAACACGACCGGCGGCGAGGACGATCTCCTGTTCGCGCAAATGCAGGCGGCGGGCGCGGTGTTCGCCTGGTCCGCCGAGGCCTGGGTGTTCGAAGATCCGCTGGCGAGCCGCGCGACGCTTCAATACACGCTCAAGCGGGCGTTCGCCTACGGCCAGGGACCGAGCGCGGCTTGCGCCTCTCGCCGGCCGGTCAATATACCCGGCATCATCTTTTGGATGGTGGTCGGTGCAGGCCAAGCTGTTGTCTACGGTATCGCCGCCGGTTTGCTCTGGGCCATCGGCGCGCCGCGCCGGGCGCGGATGCTCGACAAGGCCGCGCGGGGACTGGGCAAGGTGTTCTGGGGTGGCCCGTTCAAGCTGGGCTTCTATGGCAGCGCTGCCGCCTAAGCCGCATCTGCCGGCGGGTTCAGGCTTTTCATCATCTGCTCGATATCGGTCAGTTTTTCGCGCTTTGTATCGGCCTTGGCTTCCTCCAGCCCAGCTTCCGAGCGAATCAGCCGCATGGCCCGTTGTTGCGCCAGAGCCGCGCATTTGCCGGCCGGCACTGCCTGGCATGTGACCAGCTTCAGCAGCGAGGCGGCCCGGTCAAGAACCGGCTGGTCGCCATTGGCAATCGCGTCGATCAGCCCGGATCGCTCGATAATCTTCATGCCAACGGCGTCAAACGTATCTGACAAACCGGCTTTTTGCTCGTCCGGGTAGTTGCCCTTCAAGGCGCGGGTCTGGAAGCGGGACAAGCGGTGCAGCCGGTCAATCGGCCGGCCGTCGCCGGACACGAACCAGCTTTCGGTCTTGTGATTTCCCAAGCAAGCCCGGATATAGCCGGCCAGCTTGTGCTTGTTCTGGCCGCCGACGATATTCTCTTCAAGCGCCAGGAGTTGGTCGATTTCGTCGTCGGGATGGCTGCACTTGTCGAGGAAATCTCCGATTGTCTCCGGTGTGAGCAACCGCGCGGAGCGTTTCGAGAAGGCGTCTTGCAGCGCGTCCGGTGACAGGTCCGGCCCCTGCGCAATCACCAGCTTCTGCGCCAGCTTCCGGGCCAGTTTCACTTCGGCCATCACATCGCCGGGGCGTAAACGGCGCGGCCGGCGAAGGCGCTCCAGAAGGGCGGCGGCGACGGCCGTCCGGCTGGATTTGAAATCACCGGCCGCCATGAGCTCGGTCAGCTTGCGGGCGCCCTTCGGTGCATTCTCCAAGCTCTCGGCTGCCGCCGAGCCGTCATACATGTCGGCCAATAACTGGACTTCGTCTCCGAGCTCGTCGACCGACCCCAGCAGGGCGGTCAGGCCGGAGTCGAATCCCAGAATCTCTGCGACGAAGACGTCCAGTTGCTCGACCGCGAGCGCCCGTGCTTCGGAATCGGACGGAAGATCGTTCGCGAACTCCATTAGAACCGCGAGTTTCTTGCTGTAGCTGCGCTCATTGCTGAGCCGGTCCGCCAGCGCGGCGCGGATTTTGTAGACGGCGGTCTTGGGCGCGAACTCGTCGACCAGCTTCGAATAGGATTTGTATTCGGAGAAGCGCGGCAATTTGCCGGCCTTGCCGTCCTTATAGATGCGGTCAAAGGCTTTCTGGGTCAGCTCATTGAGCTGTTTCACATAGGCATGCACCGTCGAATCGCCGTCCCGCGCACTGGCGACCGCCACCTTCTGGATGGCATGCTGCAGCTCGGTCCCGCCGGATTCCAGATCCTCGGCTTGTGCGGGGCTATGCATCAACTCCATCGGCGTGACCTGCTTGCGCACGAACCATTCGTTGAGCACGCGGCTCATCGTGTCGCGGGCCGACGGGTTGGTCAGATCGTCCGGCGAGACGCAGGGCAGCGAACCGTCGCCGGTCTTGTCCTCTTCCTTTTCGAAGCGTTCGGCACCCTCTTCAAATACGGTCGTCGACCGGAAGGTGCGGCTGTCGTCGTCAAAGCGCTCCTTGCTGACCCGGACCGAACCGGTAGGCATGTCGGCGAGAAGCTTGCGTGCAATTTCGATGGCTTCCTCGCGGCCCGGACGTGCCTCGGCGAGGGTCCAGCCGGCCTTGCGGTGCTTCTTGACGAAGACTTCGAAATGAACCTTGCCTGACGGCATGCGGGCAGCTCCGCTCGATAAGGTTGAATAAATGCCACTGAAACATTTAAGGCGTGGTGAACCCTGACGCTTTCGCTTCGCGTTCAGCTTGTCTAAGGTCCGGAAAACACATTTGGGAGACAGGCCAATGGCCACGATCGCGCTGGTCGACGATGACGAAAACATCATCACTTCGGTCTCCATCTTTCTGGAGGGCGAAGGCTATACGGTCCGCACCTTCAATGACGGATCGAGCGCTCTGGAAGCGCTGACCACGGATCCGGCGGATCTGGGCGTGTTCGATATTAAAATGCCGCGGATGGACGGGCTCGAACTGCTGCGCCGTTTGCGCCAGACGTCGAACATGCCGGTGATCTTTCTGACATCCAAGGACGACGAGTTCGACGAGGCTCTGGGGCTCAATCTCGGCGCCGACGATTATATCACGAAGCCGTTCTCGCAACGGTTGCTCGGCGAACGGGTCAAGGCGGTCCTGCGCCGCGCCCGGCCGGACCCGGTCGGCGAGCCCGGTTCCGGAAATGGCGATTCGAAACCGATCATGCGCGGCCGGCTGTCCCTCGATCCCAATCGCCACTCCTGTGCGTGGGAAGGCGAGCCGGTGCGGCTGACGGTCACCGAATTCCTGATCCTGCAATCGCTGGCCCAGCGCCCCGGCTATGTGAAGAGCCGCGATGCGCTGATGGACGCGGCCTATGACGATCAGATCTATGTCGACGACCGCACGATCGACAGCCACATCAAGCGCATCCGCAAGAAATTCAGAGAGGTCGACAAGGAGTTCGACGCCATCGAGACGCTTTATGGTGTTGGATACCGTTACAAGGAGAGCTAGCAGCGCGCTGACATCGGTTCGCGGCGCCTCGTTCTCGCGTCTGGCCTGGATCATCCTGGTCGCCAACGGGCTTGCGCTGATTGTGCTCGTCATCGGTATGCTGGCGGTGTCGGAGACCCGCCGCGGCCTGGTCAATGCGAAGCTGGATGCCCTGCGCGTGGAAGGCGAGCTGATCGCCAATGTCATGGCCGAAGGCGCGGCCGAAAGCGACCCGTCGCCGGTTCTGATCGAGGGCGATGCGCGCCTGCTTCTCCGCGATCTTTATGTGCCTGACGATGTGCGGGCGCGGATTTTCAACAAGGCCGCGCAACTGGTCGCCGATACCCACCTTCTGAACAACCGGTTCGATGTCACGGTCCTGCCACCGCCCGGTGAAGAGTTGCCCAGCGATCTTGCCGAAGATGCGCGCAGCCTGTTGTCGCGGCTGCTCGACGGTTTTGGCGGCCTGTTCCGGACCGATGAAGAACGCGCGGCGCTGAACCGGACACTTGAGGAGGAGGTCGCCACCGCGATTGAGGGCAACATCGTCGCCGGCGTGCGGCGTCAGCCCGACGGATCGCGGGTGGTGTCGGTAACAGTGCCGATCCAGCCGGTGCGCGCGGTGGTCGGTGTTGTGACGCTTGAATCTTTCGACCTGGATGAGCTGATCGCGGACGAGCGGCGGGCGCTGTTCCCTTTCATCCTGATGGCCGCACTGGTCTCGATCCTGTCATCGCTCATGCTGACCGTGTTCATCGCGCGTCCCATCCGGCGTCTCGCCAAGGCAGCGCGGCGCGTGCGCCAGGCGAAAGGCCGGCGGGTTGAAATGCCCTCGCTGGCAGGCCGGCGCGACGAGATCGGCGAGCTCGGCGAGGCGATGCGGCTGATGACGGCAGCCCTGTATGACCGCATGGATGCGATCGAGCAATTCGCCGCAGATGTCGCGCATGAGCTGAAAAACCCGCTCACCTCGATCCGCTCGGCGGCCGAGATCCTGCCGCGCGCCAAGAGCGCGGAGCAGCGCGACAAGCTGCTGGCGGTAATCGCCTCGGATGTACGCCGCATGGACCGGCTGATCACGGATATCGCCCGGGCTTCGCGGCTTGATGCCGAGCTGGCGCGCGAAGATGTCGGGCAGGTCGACCTCGTCCGCCTGATCCGGGATACGGTGTCGTCCTATCTGACCGCGCAAGTTGGCGGGCCCGATATCGTGTTCCAGACGGCGCTGGACGCAGGTCCTGTGGAGGGCCGCGCGGCGCCGATCGGACAGGTCATCCGGAATCTGATCGACAATGCCTTGACCTTCTCGCCGCCCGATGGCCGCATCACCATAGGCCTGACGCTTGAAAGCGATGAAACGCTTGCGATCCGCGTCGAAGACCAGGGCCCCGGCATTCCGCCGGAAAGCCTGGAGACGATCTTCAAGCGCTTCTACACCGAGCGTCCGCAAGGCGCGGAGTTCGGTTCACATTCGGGCCTCGGCCTTGCTATTGCGCGGCAGATTGTACGGGTTCACGGGGGTGAAATCCGGGCCGAAAACCGGACCGGTGAGTCCGGCAATATTGCCGGCGCGCGTTTCGTGGTGACCTTCCCTCACGCTGCGCAAATATGACGGCGGCGTGAAAAAAGACCTTTTCGTTACAGAATGGCCGCGATTTAATTACATCCCTATGGGGTGAGGCATGATCGGCTTCCTGATCGTTACACACGGTGAACTGGCCCGCGAATTCCTGGCGGCGACCGAACATGTCGTCGGCGCGCTTGAGCAATGCGAAGCGGTGTGCATCGGTGCGGACGACGATCTGGCCGAGCGCAGGGACGATCTGTCCGAACGGATCCGGCGCCTGGACACCGGATCGGGCGTGCTGATCCTCACCGACATGTTCGGCGGCACGCCGTCCAATCTTGCCATTTCCCAGCTTTCACCGGGCAAGGTCGATGTCCTCGCCGGCATCAATCTGCCGATGATGATCAAGCTGGTGGAATCGCGAGAGACGCTCGGACTGGAAGCGCTGGCAGAAGCCGGCGAACAGGCCGGCCAACGCTATATCGCCCGGGCTGCCCGGGTGCTGGAAAGCGCCAACAAGTAATGCCCGCATCCCGATCGGTCGTCATCTGCAATGAGCGGGGCTTGCACGCTCGCGCCTCCGCGAAATTTGTCGATCTCGCCACCGGGTTCGATGCTCTCATCGAAGTGCAGCGAGGCGATGAGCGGGTCGAGGCCTCCTCAATCATGGACCTTCTGATGCTGGCCGCCAGCCACGGCACCGAGATTACCATTCACGCTGACGGACCGGACGCCGAATCAGCACTGTCTGCGCTGGTCACGCTGATTGAAAACCGGTTCGACGAGGCCGTTTAGGCCTAGGAGCGGTTGTCGCGATCATCCGCAGGCGCATCGTCACCGCTTTTCTCGTCCGATGCCCTGGTCAGGAACGGATCTGATTCATCGTCGGCTAACGCTGTTGACCCTTCGACATCGTCCGTCTCGCCTTCCACATCGTCGGCGGCGGCGGTTTCGGCGCGCGGGGCGTCGTCAATTTCCGGCTCTGCTGGCGTTGTGCCGGCGTCTTCTTCACCCGTTTGCGGCCTTTCGCTGACGCTTTCTGGCGGCGCGGCCTCGGCGGGCGTCTGGATCAGATCCGGCGTGTCCTCCGGATCCGTTGCCCCCTCGTCCTGCGGCTCGGCATCGCTCACAACCGCAGCCATGGCAGGAGCCTCGGCGCTTTCCGGTTCGCCGGCTTCGCCCGAACCGCCGGATTCACTCACCGCGCGGTTTGCCAGCGGCGGCGGCGGCGGCAAGATCATCTCGCGATCATCCGCCGCATCGTCATTTTCTGCCGCGGCCGGGACGGCGAGCGACGGGACTGGCGCCGGATCGTCGCCGTTCTCGCGCTCATTGTCGGCGCGGGCCGCGGCCAGTTCCTCGTCGCTGGGCAGCTCATCGTCTGCGTCCGGTGCTTCAGATTCAGCGTCATCCCCGGCGCGGGTTTCCCCGTCCTCTGCCGATGCATCGCTTTCGTCAGCCGGCTCGCTGGTTTCCGCGTCAGCGATTTCCGGCTCGGAAACGGTTTCACTGACCTCTTCAGCGGCTTTCGCCTGGGCGGCAGAGGCCGCGAGCGCCGCTCCGGCAGCCGCCGGTGCCGTCACGGCCTCGCGCGGCGGATTCCGCAGTATATTCTCGCTCAGGCGCGCAATCCGGCCCTCCAGACGCGCCGCGTCGCGGGTGCGATTGACGGTCCCGCCAATGCAGAACAGCAGGGCCACGCCGGCCAGGGCCAGCAAGGCAGGCATCAGCGGCGATGCCGTGCCCAGGGCCAGGCCTGCGACCAGCGCCGCCACGATGTAGAGCGGCACCCAGACGATACGCCAGGACCGGGCGAAATAGGTGAACAGGGCCAGCGCCGACAATAGGAGGGTGAAAGCCAGCCCGCTCGGTGTCAGCCAGCCCGGCAGGCCCAGCTGCGATGCCAAGCTGCCGAAGCCCGGTATTGCGGCCGCCAGATCAAACCCTGCCAGGGCCGGAATCTGCGCATTGGCCATCGCAAACAGGTCGAGTTGCGGCAATGAGGCGAACAGCGCCGGATCCACTTCCAGCATGAACAGGCGCACATCGGGCCAGGAAAAGGCGATGGTCGCGACAATGAAAGCGATCATTGCCAGCCACCAGTTCAGTGCGCGTGTAATGCCGCTGCGGCCAAGTACGCCGGTGGCATCCGGCGCGGTCCGGGTCCACGCATTGCGGTCGTGATTGATCAGCGCGACCGGCCGCGATCTGTGGGCGGGTCCGCTCTGCAGGCGGAGCACGGTAACGGTCTCGCCATTTTCCAGAGGTGTATCAGGACGCGACAGGTGAAGGGTCTGCTTATGACCGTCGACATTGCGGACTTCGTGCTCGCCGCGGCGGCGATGCGATGCGTCCGCGGTGACACCCGGCGACGCATAAAACTCGACGCGCTTACGCCCGAAACCCAGGCTGGCGTGTGCCCCCGGAATACTCGACATGAACCCACCCCCTGATGCATTTCGCGGCACACCCGCCGCCACAAGGCCCGCCTCCCGCGGACACCTGCCCATCGGTTATACAAGATTTGCGCCGGAAGAGTCAGAGGCGGGCTGGATTCTTTTCCGGATCAAGACATCGCCCTACATTGTGCGCATGCCGGGGCCATGCTAACCGGCGCGCCACGTATTCCCTTTCCGGCCGGGAGTCCCCGCCCCGGAGGGTCGTTATTCCATTGAATTCCAGGACGGAAGGACCCTCGAACCATGTCTGATTACGCCGTTAAAGATCTCTCCCTCGCCCAATGGGGCCGCACCGAAATCGAAATGGCCGAAATTGAAATGCCCGGCCTGATGGCGCTGCGCGAAGAATACGGCGCCGAGAAGCCGCTGAAGGGCGCGCGGATCGCCGGATCGCTGCACATGACCATTCAGACGGCGGTGCTGATCGAAACGCTGGTCGAGCTTGGCGCCGACGTCCGCTGGGCATCGTGCAACATCTTCTCGACACAGGACCATGCCGCAGCGGCGATCGCCGACCAGGGCATTCCGGTCTTTGCCCACAAGGGCGAAACGCTGGAAGAATACTGGGATTTCGCTGACCGGATCTTCCACTGGCCCGGCGGTGAAACCGCCAACATGATCCTCGACGATGGCGGGGACGCGACGCTTTATCTGATCCTCGGCGAAAAGGCCGAAAACGACCCGTCGATCCTCGGCGAGCCGAAGTCGGACGAGGAAAAGTATCTGTTTGCGCAAATCCGCAAGCGCATCGAGCAAAGCCCGGGCTGGTTTGCCAAGGCCAAGGCCGCGATCCAGGGCGTGTCGGAAGAAACAACCACTGGCGTGATGCGCCTCTACCAGATGCAGAAGCGCGGCGAGCTGCCCTTCCCGGCGATCAATGTGAATGACTCGGTCACCAAGTCGAAGTTCGACAACCGCTATGGCTGCCGCGAAAGCCTGGTTGACGCGATCCGCCGCGGCACCGACGTGATGATGGCCGGCAAGACCGCGCTGGTCTGCGGTTATGGCGATGTGGGCAAGGGCTCCGCTGAGTCGCTCGCCCAGGCCGGTGCCCGCGTGGCGGTCACCGAGGTCGATCCGATCTGCGCACTGCAGGCGTCGATGGACGGTTTTGCCGTCGTCACCGTCGAGGATGTGGTGAAGGATTGCGATATCTTCGTGACCGCGACCGGAAACAAGGACGTTTTGACCGTCGACCACATGCGCGCCATGAAAGACATGGCGATCGTCTGCAATATCGGCCATTTCGACAATGAGATTCAGGTCGAGGCGTTGCGGAACTTCCAGTGGACCAATGTGAAGCCGCAGGTCGATCTGGTGCAATTCCCGGAAGGCAACCGGATCATTCTTCTTTCAGAAGGGCGGTTGGTAAATCTCGGGAATGCCAATGGTCACCCGTCCTTCGTGATGTCGGCATCGTTCACCAACCAGGTGCTGGCACAGATCGAGCTCTGGCTGCGCGGCGACAACTACAAGAACGAGGTCTACATCCTGCCGAAGCATCTCGATGAGAAGGTCGCGGCGCTGCACCTGCCGAAACTCGGCGCAAAGCTGACCGAGCTGTCAGCAGAGCAGGCCGATTATATCGGCGTGGAACAGGCCGGCCCGTTCAAGGCCGAGCACTACCGCTACTAAGGCGGCGCGCCCCGGCGCCGCGCCGGGGCGTTTTCTTTCCGGATCAATCCGCTAGCGTGAGCTCATGATCGTCCGCCTTCTCGGTTCCGCCTTGCCGCTCGCCTTGACCGCCTGCACGGCCGTATCGTCGCTGCCCGGTGCAGGCGGGCTCGATCCGCGCGAAGAACCGTTTCAGGCGACACAACCCTTTCCGACGCCGGCCAATGTGGAGCGGCTGATCGGGCCGGAGGACTGTCAGGGGGCCCAGCTGGCCGCCCGGGCGTTCGAAATGCCCGACTATCCGCCACGTGCCTGGTCGCGCGGGCTTCAAGGCTGGGTGGTGGTCCGCTTCCATGTCTACGACACCGGCCGGCCGCACCGGGTGCGCGCGGCGGAAAGCGTTCCGGCCGGCTATTTCGAGGGCGCGGCCGAGCGCGCCGTGCAACGCTGGCGGTTCGAGGAGCTGCCCGACGGGCAGGCCTTGTCGAATTGCGTCGTGCTGTTCGAGTTCCGCAATGGCCGCGTGCGGATCAGGTAAACGTCATGTCCGATGATGATATTGTCCGCCTGCTCGACGAGATCCCGCTTCTCTATAAGGTCCGGGCTTTTGCCGATGGTATCGCCGACGGGCGCCTGTTCATGCGGCTGGGCGATCCGCTGGACAAGCGTGAACAGGACCTCTCGCGGGCCTATCTCGACGCGCTCGGCTTTCCGCATGCCGAAGCCGGACTCCTGACCAGCTGGGACGAGGCGGCCGAAGCCGCGGAAGCGCTCGATTTCAATCCCGAAGGCTGGGAAGCCGAGGAGATGCTGCGCGCCGGGCTCGTGGCACAGGCGTTGGAGAGGCTCGATGAAAGCGCGATCCAGACCGCACTGGAATATGTCGGCCTGAAGGCCGGCGAAGCCGCGCAGGACGCGGTGGCCTATTCCGCCTCGCTCGGCGATATGCGTGACGAGGCCGTGCTGAATGCCGCAGCCGGTGCGCTGGTACAGGCGGCGAACGGGGCGGCCTTGGTGATCCTTGCCGAGGCCGAGGACGAGGATCCGCCCCACGCCTTTCTCGCGCGCTGGCGCCTGTTCGTGCGCGGACGCTGGCCGGTCGGGCTCGCCGGTTCGACCTATAACGTTCTTTAGGCGGACGGCGCGATGCACCGGACGCGGGTCAAGGTCTGCTGCATTTCAAGCCGGGAGGAGGCGTCGAAAGCGATCGCGGCCGGCGCCGATGCGCTGGGCCTGGTCGGTCCGATGCCGTCGGGACCGGGCGTCATTTCCATTAAGCAGTCTGCCGATATTGCCGCTTCGACCGGACCGTCGGTCGCCCGGTTTTTCCTGTCCTCGCAAAACACGGCCGAAGGGCTCGCCGCGGAAGCCCGCCGCGGCGGGGCCGAGACGGTTCAGATTGTGCGTCACATCGCGCCAACGGAGCTGGAGCGGTTATCGCGTCTCGATCCTTCCTTGCGGCGCGTACAAGTCATTCATGTCGAGGACGGGACCGCTCTCGATCTCATCGACGCCTACGCCCCGTTTGCCCAGGCTTTCCTGCTCGATTCCGGACGGCCAGGCGCCGAAACGGCGGAGCTGGGCGGAACCGGGCGGGCGCATGACTGGTCGATCAGTGCTGAGTTCGTGCGGCGATCGCCGCTGCCCGTCTTTCTTGCCGGCGGCCTAACACCCGACAATGTAGCAGATGCGATCCGCACGGTTCGGCCCTTCGGGCTTGATCTCTGTTCGGGAATCCGCACTTCTGGCCGCCTCGATCCCGATCTTCTGGCGCGCTTCATGCGGGCCGTCCGCGAAACCGACCAGGACCTCTCATGAGCAAGCTCACCATTGCCAGCTGGAATGTGAACTCCGTGCGGCTGCGCGCCGAGCCATTGATCGCGCCCTTTGTGGCCGCACACCAGCCGGACATTCTGTGCCTTCAGGAAATCAAATGCCTGGAAGAACAATTCCCGGATAAGGCTTTCCGGGCGATGGGCTATGAGCATTTCCACATTCGCGGCCAGAAGGGCATGCACGGCGTGGCCATTGCGTCAAAACTGCCGCTGACCGAGCTGGGCGATGAGGCGATCTGCCCACGCGAGGAGGCGCGGCATCAGCGGGTCGGCGTAGCAGGGATCGAGCTGCACAATTTCTATGTTCCGGCGGGCGGCGACGAGCCGGACCCCGAGACCAATCCGCGCTTTGCCCACAAGCTCGATTTCGTGGACCGGATGGCCGATTATTTCGGCTCGCGCGACACGCAATCCGACAAAATCCTGATCCTCGGCGATTTCAATATCGCGCCGACGGAAAACGATGTGTGGTCGCACAAGCAACTTTTGAAGGTGGTGTCGCACACGCCGGTCGAGGTGGAGAAGCTGAACGCGGTGCTGTCGGTAGGGGATTTCATCGATGTCGCGCGCGAAGTGATCCCGGAGCCGGAGAAAATCTATACCTGGTGGAGCTATCGCGCGCGGGACTATCGTGCCTCAAATCGCGGCCGGCGGCTGGATCATATCTGGGTGACGCCCGCTCTGCGCGACGCCGCCCTGGCCAAGGGCCGTGACGGGTTCCGGGTCCACGAGCCGGAGCGTGGCCGCGAGAAACCTTCAGATCACGTGCCCGTGGTGCTGGAACTCGTGCTCTAACGGAAGCGCAGCCGCGCGCCCTGTGCCGCGCCATTGCGGGTTTCGGCCTCGTAGGCAGACTGAATGCGTGCCATCTCCCGGTCGAAGCGATCCTGCTCGCGTTCAACGGCGCGGCTTAGCGCCTGGCAGCTTTCCTGCGGCGGCAAGGCGGCCAGGCGATCCGACAGGCCCTGCGCGCCCTCGCGAAACCGGTCGACATGGCCCTGTTCGTGGATTTCCAGCGCCGTCAGGAATTGCGTCCATGCCGCTTGCATGGTTTCGCTGCCGCGGTCCTGTTCCCGCCATCGCGGATAGGTGATGTCGATGTCGCGCAGAAGCTCGACCTGCATCAGCCGGCATTCACCATTGCCGAAGGCAAAATCATAGCGGGTTGACATGCCGGCGCGCGTGATCGCCATGACTGACGGGTTGGGCCGCTGCCGGAAACTGGCCACCAGATGCTCCGGCGAAAGACCGGTAACTTCGTAGTGATGGACGTCGAGCGTTTCCTGCAGTGTCACCGGCACAGACGGTGGCGCGCTGGCATTCAGCGCCCAAACCAACATCAACGCGAAAAACGGCATGATCCCGCCTGTACAACTCCACCCACGGGCAGCCTAGCAGACCGGTGCGTGATGTCATGCGCGGAATCGTAACAGAGGAGTCTGCGTGGCGGAACGACAGACCTGGCCTGAATGGCGCTCCTGCCCTCAATCAGAGCGGACTACCAACTTGTCTTCAGCTATGACCGTTACACAGTTTTAGAGATCATGAACCGGAGGCCGTTGTGCGTTTATCTGTCATCACCTGCTCATTGGGCGTGGTTTTTGTTGTCGCGATCGCAGTCTTACACGGGTCGGGATACGCATATTTCACAACGGAAATGAGCAACAGCAACGCCCCGGCTTTCTTGAAGGACATGTTTGAAGTCCTCTACATCATACCGAGCCTCTATCTCCTGGTTTTGGCCGCATTTGGAACCCTGGCGCTTCTCCGACCAAATTACCGGCGTCCCATTTGTCTGATACTGGCCCCGGCGGTCGTCGCGGCAGGATTATTGGCGCTGATGCTGGGGGAATGGATTCCCGTTGCCGTTATGGGTTCGGGCGGGAGCTTGTTTGCAATCGCAGCGCTGACATCCAGAGCCGCGCAACCAGATTAGCCAAGCGTCAGTCCAATGGCCCGGCCGCTTAAGGCGCGCGGCCTAAAACGGCGATAGCTTTGAGGCCTAATTCTGCAACCGGTAGCCGCCGCTTTCAGTGATCAATAGACGGGAGCGGGCCGGATCGGGCTCGATCTTCTGGCGCAGCCGGTAGATATGGGTCTCCAGCGTGTGCGTGGTGACGTTGGGATTATAGCCCCAGACCTCGTGCAACAGCTCGTCGCGCGAGACCGGCTTGCCGCCGGCTCGATAGAGATATTTGAGGATGTTGGTTTCCTTTTCGGTGAGCCGCACCTTCTTTTCATCCGACGTCACCAGAAGCTTCATCGACGGCTTGAACTCATAAGGCCCGATCTGGAAGACCGCGTCCTCGCTCTGCTCGTGGCTGCGCAGATGGGCGCGGACGCGCGCCAGCAGGACCGAGAATTTGAACGGCTTCGTGACATAGTCATTGGCACCGGATTCCAGCCCGAGGATCTGGTCGGCGTCGGTGTCCTGCCCGGTCAACATGACGATCGGCGCGGAGACGCCATTCTTGCGCATCAGGCGGCAGGCTTCGCGCCCGTCCATGTCCGGCAGCTCGACATCCAAAAGGACAATATCGACGCGCTCGTCGCGGGCGATTTTGATGCCGTTGGTGGCGTTGGCCGCATCGCGGACCTCGAATTCGTCGTGAAATCCGAACTGTTCGATCAGGGTCTCGCGAAGATCGTCATCGTCGTCGACGCAGAGAATCATTTTTTTAGCGCTCATAGTTTTCGATCATGCCAGTTTTTCCGAGGGAGGCAATTCCTGCCGACCGGCAGAAAATTCGCGGCAGAAATGGCCCGGTCCGGCGATCACGGTCAAGCGCACAATGGTGTTACGCGGCCGTCAGATCGGCGTGATAATGGCAGCAAAATTGCATGGTTAACGCCCGGCACGTCAGGGCTGCAGGAGCGGCGGCGTGAAACCTCCGTGGTGGGGAGGCGATCGGGGCGCCGCGCCGGGCTTGGCCTGAAGTCTGGCGTCCCGCGCCGACCGCTTGATCTTCCACGCGGGCCGGGTGCAAATCCCGGCATGACCGATTTCATTGTGACGTCCGACGGACGCTTCATCACGCCGGATTCCGAATACAGGGCGGCCCTCGGCAAGGGCGGCGTTGTGACGGAAGCCCGGAAGCGCGAAGGCGATAGCGCGACGCCGCTGGGACGCTACCGCTTGCGCCGGGCACTGTATCGGCCCGATCGCGGCGCTCCACCGGAGACCGGGCTGCCGATGCGGGCGTTGCGCGAGGACGATGGCTGGTGCGATGCGCCGGATGATCCGGCCTACAACCGCCCGGTCCGCCTGCCCTATCCGGCGTCGTGCGAGCAGATGTGGCGGCATGACGAACTCTACGACATCGTCGTGATCCTCGACCATAATGACCATCCGCCGGTGGCTGGCGCCGGCTCCGCCATTTTCCTGCATTGCGCCAAGCCGGACTATCCGCCGACGCTGGGCTGCGTGGCGCTGAGGCGGGCGGATCTGGAAGCGGTTCTGAAAATGGCGCAGCCCGGCGATGCGCTGGAGATCAGGCGCTAGGCCGTTCGCCGAGCAGGGCCGAGCCGACGCGGACACTGGTGGCGCCGAACTTCACCGCGGTTTCATAATCGGCGCTCATCCCCATGGAGAGCTTTGACAAGCCGTTTGCTGCCGCCAGATCAGCCAGCAATGCGAAATGCGGCCCTGCAGGCTCCTCGACCGGCGGGATGCACATCAGGCCTTCGACGTTGAGAGCGTAGGCGTCCCGGACACGGGTTAGAAACGCGCCGACTTCGGCGGGGGGAAGGCCGGACTTCTGTTCTTCCTCGCCGGTATTGACCTGGACATAGAGACGCGGCGAGCGGCCGGTCCTGTCCATGGTCTTGCGGATCTCACGCGCCAGTTTTTCCCGGTCGAGCGTTTCGATGACATCGAACAGTGCGACGGCCTGTTCGGTCTTGTTGCTCTGCAAGGGCCCGACGAGCCGCAGTTCAAGGTCAGGAAATTGGGTCCGGCGATGCTGCCAGCGGCTCTCGGCTTCCTGAACGCGGTTCTCGCCGAAGATGCGATGACCCGCCGCAAGGGCGGCGTCGATCCGCTCCTCCGGCTGCTTCTTGGAGACGCCGACCAGCGCGACCTCGCCCGGATCGCGATCGGCGGCGCGGGCCGCGGCGGCAATCCGGCCGAGAATGTCATCGCGGCGGCGGGCGAATGCGTCTAGATCAGGGCTCATGACGCTTCGCACCTATGACGATGCCACGCGGCTGGCAAGGCTGGCAGCCAGATGGCCCGGCGTGCCCGGCGTCCTGCCACCGCTGATCGCGCTGACCGATCCGGTCCGCACACCGGACGCGGCGGCCTTTGCGCGCGGCCTGCCGGAGGAGTGCGCGCTGATCTACCGGCATTTCGGGCGCGATGAGCGGTTCCGCGAGGCCAGCGATCTGGCTGCCATTGCCCGCGACAAGAACCTGGTCCTCCTGATCGCCGCCGATCCGGACCTTGCCGACGCCTGCGATGCGGACGGGGTGCACTGGCCGGCGCGGCTATTCCGACCGGCACGGCGCTGGTCGCGTACCCACCGGGCGCGCGTCTTCACCCTGTCGGCGCACAATCGGGCCGAGCTTGCGCGCGCCGCCGTGCTGGGCGCGGATGCGGCGCTCCTGTCACCGGTGTTCGGAACGCGAAGTGCCGGCAGCAGGGCGGCGCTTGGCCGTTTGCGCGCGGCCGCACTGGTTCGCACCAGCGGCCTGCCGGTCTATGCGCTGGGCGGCATCACGGCGGACTCAGCCCTTCGGCTGCAAACATCGGGATTTTCGGGATTGGCCGCGATTGACGGCCTGAAACGCTAGAAGCGCCAACCGGTCTCGAACTTCACTTCCGGCGCGCGTTCCTGAAGCTCCGGCCCGGAGACGAGATTGTCCGGGTTGGAGAAGCGGATCGAACCGCCAAAGCGGAAGCGGCTGTTGAGATCGACATAAACGCCGGTCTCGATCGAGTCGAACTCGCGGCGCTGATCGTCGCTGCGGTCGAAGCCGAGCGTAAAGCCCCAGCCATCGCCGGAATCGAATTCCACTTCGCTGTCAGGAAAATCGAGATTGACACCCGGCGCGATATCCGAGCTCAACGTGTAGGTCTCATACCATTGCTGGGCATCGTCATCGCTGGATGCGCTGACCACGTCCTGAGCCGCGAAAGCACCTGGCGCAGCGGCCAGAACCGCCACGACCGCACCCGCGATCCATTTCGAGTTGCACGCAATGCGCATGACAATCACCCCTCAACAGCCTCATAATATAGGCAATTGCTTACAAAACGCGAAGAGCCGAAGCAGTGTCTTACGGCGAATTAAGGCGAATTTTTCAACCGGCTAGCGACTGAAAGCGACCTCGAAGAAGGCGCCAAATCCTTTTCTGCTATTTAATTCAATGGGTAAGGCGGGGCTTGGCGGCAAATCGGTGTCGATGTCGTGTAATCCAAATGCCACACTGAATTCGTTGCCGATCAACCGCGAAATCGTGAACTGGGCGGCGGATTGTGCCTCGCCAAGATAATCATCCTCGGCCTGCGCCCATTCCGCTCCCACACTCCAATCTCCGAAATCATACCGCAATGCGGTCATCACGGCCGCGTATTCGCCATCGGATACGGCGTTATCGGCCCACAGCGCGGACACGCCGGCGTGCCAGCCTTCGCGTGACCAGCGGGCCTGAAGGCCGTAGGCCACATAATTGTCCGGAAAGAGCGGAGACACCGGTTCCGCGCGGGCAATATTGGCGCCCAACCGGACCCTGCCGGCCGTATTGAATGTGTGATCGAACGACAGGGCCGCCTCGAACACCGAGTCCAAGCGGGCGGACGGCAAGCCGCCGGCATTACCCGGATCTCCGCAGACATCGATCCCGCAATAGCTTGTCTCCGGCGTGAACGAGGCCGAAGCACTGAGGCCGACAATGCGCGGGGTCGTGTAGACCAGCGACGGACCCAGTGCCGACGCCAGGTTTGCCGTCCGGATCGCCGCGCCATAGGGCGGGGCGAGCGGTCCGCCATCGAGCCGGACATAGGCTGAACCGGTCGGCATCGGGACGGTTTCAACCGCCGCCGCGCCGGGCGTCAGCCCTGCGCGAAGCTCGCCCCAACCGGTTCGCAAGAAAAGATTGGCCCGGCTCGCCGCAAAGGCGCTGTCACGGGTTTCACGGACCCCGCCTGTGTAACGCCCGGTTGCCAGGGACCGGCGCGCACCGGCTGCCGGTGCCGCGCGATCGGCGAAACCCTCGCGCGGGCTGTCCTTCTGGGCCTGCAGGCCGAGCTCGGCGCCCCAGCGCCAGCCATTGTCGGAAATACCTTCCCATTCAAACCGCAGATCGAGGTCGGCCAGCGTGCTGCCGCCATAATCCGCCGCCGCAAACACCAGCGCCGCATCCGCGGCAAAGCGGAATTCGACCGTCGAGAACGGTCCCGGTTCAGAAGCTTCGGTTTGGAAAGAATGCGCCGGCGCGGCCGCGAGGGCGACGGATAGCGCGGAGAATATGATCGCGCCGCAATTCCGTGTCATCGTGCCTCTCGCGGCCCCGCCGGACGGCCCCGTCCCCCCGGACGAGACCTCAATCCACACCGTGCCGCCCCCCAACGTCAAGCGAACGCTGCGGAAAATATGGCAAGAAAAAGGCGGTTGTGTCCTGAATGCCACGCCGCAGGAACAGCGCGGGCGCCTGAAACAGGTGTCGCTTGTGGCTGGCCATGCGCGTTTCGCATGTTATAGATCGCACAGCTCTCCGGCTGCCTGCCGGATGGGCTCACCTTCTCTCTTGGAGACTGATCGATGAAGCTTAGCCGCTCACTTGCCTTGCCGGTTCTGGCGCTCTCCGCAATCGCGCTCGCGGCCTGTTCCTCGTCACGCGGTGCCGACAGCGATGAGAGAGGCGGACTGCGCCTTCCGAGCCTGCCCAGCCGTGCGGCTGATGAGCGGCCGGCCGGCATAGGCGTCAACAGCTTCCTGTGGCGGGCCAGCCTGGATACGATCAGCTTCATGCCGCTGCGCGAAGTCGATCCGTTCGGCGGGGTCATCGTGACGGACTGGTATGCCAATCCGGAACTGCCGTCCGAGCGCTTCCAGGTCACGGTCTATATTCTCGACACCCGACTTCGCGGCGATGCGCTGTCCGTGCGTGTGTTCCGCCAGGAACGCGCGGAAGACGGCGAATGGATCGACGCTTCGGTGTCTGGCCAGACTGCTCTGGATATCGAGAATGCGATTCTGACGCGGGCGCGTCAGTTGCGGATCTCGACCCTCGACGACTAACGCTTCGGCCCGCGGCGATACGCGGGATCAGGACCTTTCAAAATGAGCCGATACAATCCCAGGGAAGCCGAGCCGAAATGGCAAAGCCGCTGGGCCGGAGACGGCGTGGATCGCGCGGCGCGCGAAGCGTCTGACCGGCCGAAATATTATGTCCTCGAAATGTTTCCCTACCCGTCAGGGAAAATCCATGTCGGGCATTCCCGGAATTATGCGATGGGCGATGTCGTGGCGCGCTACAAGCGGGCGCGCGGCTTCGACGTGCTGCACCCGATGGGGTGGGACGCGTTCGGCCTGCCGGCAGAAAATGCTGCGCGCGAACGCCAGGTCCATCCGCGCGACTGGACGCTGAAGAATATCGAGGTGATGCGCGGTCAGCTGAAACGGCTGGGCTTGGCGCTGGACTGGGAGCGCGAGATCGCCACTTGCGAACCGGATTATTATCGGCATCAGCAGGCGATCTTCCTGAAATTCTTCGAGAAAGGCTTGGTCGAGCGGCGCAAGGCCAAGGTCAATTGGGATCCGGTAGATCATACCGTGCTGGCCAATGAGCAGGTGATTGACGGCAAGGGCTGGCGCTCCGGTGCGCCGGTCGAATTGCGCGAGCTGGACCAGTATTTCTTCAAAATCACCGATTATGCCGACAGCCTGCTCGATGGGCTGGAAACGCTCGACCGCTGGCCTGAGAAGGTGCGCCTGATGCAGGCGAACTGGATCGGCCGGTCGCGCGGCGCACACATCACCTTCCCGTTTGCCGATCCCAGGGATGCGGACCGTTTCGGCCTGGACGGCATCACCGTCTTCACGACGCGGCCGGACACGATCTTCGGCGCCAGCTTCCTGGCGCTGGCCGCCGATCATGCGATCACCAAGACGCTGGCAGCGCAGTCCACCGACATCCAGCGCTTCGCCAAGGAGTGCGCGGCGTCCGGCACCAGCCAGGAAGAAATCGAGAAAGCGCCGAAATCCGGCATCGATCTTGGCGTGAAGGTGCGCCACCCGTTCGATGAAAGCTGGGAAATCCCGGTCTGGTCGGCGAATTTCGTGCTCTCGACCTACGGGACGGGCGCCGTGTTCGGCTCGCCCGCCGGCGATCAGCGCGATCTGGAGTTTGCGCGCAAATACGATCTCGACGTGACGCCGGTCGTCTTGCCGCCGGAGGCCGATCCGGACACGCATGCGATCGGGGACGAGGCCTATACGGGGCCGGGCACGATCTACAATTCGCGCTTCCTCGACGGTCTGCCCACTGACGAAGCGATCGAACGGGTCATTGCGGAGCTGGAAAAGGCGGGTCTCGGCGAGGGCGCGACGACTTACCGGCTGCGTGACTGGCTGGTGTCGCGGCAACGCTATTGGGGTTGTCCGATTCCGGTCGTGCATTGTGATAAATGCGGTGTCGTGCCGGTGCCGGAAGCCGATCTGCCGGTGGAATTGCCAAGCGATGTGACCTTCGACAAGCCGGGCAATCCGCTCGACCGGCATGAGGCCTGGCGTTCGGTCGATTGCCCGAAATGCGGCGGGCCGGCGCAGCGCGAAACCGATACGCTGGACACGTTCGTGTGCTCGTCCTGGTATTTCCTGCGCTTTGCCTCGCCCTGGCCGGAGGACAGACCGTTCGACGCCGAGGAAGCCCGACGCTGGATGCCGGTCGACCAGTATGTCGGCGGTATCGAGCACGCGATCCTGCACCTTCTCTATGCGCGCTTCGTGACGCGGGCACTGCACGAATGCGGGCTGATCGATCTGCCGTCCGGCGAACCGTTTGCCGGCCTGTTCACGCAGGGCATGGTGACACACGAAACCTACAAGTCCGCCGACGGGCGCTGGCTGTTGCCGACCGAGGTCGAACCGCGCGATGGCGGCGTGGTCGAGGTCGCGAACGGCGAGCCGGTCACGGTGGGCGGCATCGAGAAAATGTCGAAGTCGAAGAAGAACGTCGTCGATCTCGACGATTTCATCGACACTTATGGCGCCGATGCGGCCCGCTGGTTCGTCTTGTCCGACAGCCCGCCGGAGCGCGATGTCGAATATACCGATGGCGGTGTCGACGGTGTCTGGCGTTTCATCCAGCGGCTGTGGGCGATTGTCGACGAGCGCGCGGGCGGCGATTACGGCCCGGAGACCGTTGCCAACAATGCCAGTGGCGAAGCGCTGGAACTGCGCCGCACAGCGCATCGCGCGATCCGCGATGTCACCGAGGCGATTGAGGGTTTCCGCTTCAACGCAGCGGTCGCCAAGATCCATGACTTCGTCAATGCACTGCGCAAGTTCATGGCGGCGAGCGAGGCCGATGCAGCCGCTGAAGCCGAAGCGCTGGGCGTTCTCACCCGGCTGATTTCACCCTTCATGCCGCACCTTGCCGAAGAATGCTGGACCCGTCTTGGCGGGGAAGGCCTGATCGCCACCACGCCGTGGCCGGATGCCGATGCGTCGCTGCTGGTCGAAAACACTGTGACGATCGCGGTCCAGGTCAATGGCAAAAGGCGCGGCGAGATCGTCGTTCCGAAAGGCGCGGACAAATCCGACACCGAAGCCGAAGCGCTGGCCGATCCGGGGGTGGCGCGCGCGCTCGAAGGCCTTAATGTGCGCAAAGTGATCGTGGTCCCCGACCGGATCGTCAATATCGTGGCGGGATGAAGATGAAACGCACGCTGACCGTACTTGTTCTGGCTCTGGGCACGATTGGCCTTTCCGCCTGCGCCTTCCAGCCGCTCTATGGCGATGCCCGCCAGGTCTCGACCGTCCGCAATATCGATGTGGCGGTCGAGGGCCAGGACCGGATCGACCAGCTCTTGAGTGAAGCTCTGAACGACCGGTTCGGCACGCCGTCCGGCAATGGCTACCGGCTGGTCGCGGTGACCGATCTGGCGCGGTCCGGGCTTGGCGTGGGCGCCGACGATATCGCCAGCCGCGCGGCGCTGGTGCTGACCGTTGATTTCTCTCTGGTCGACACTCGAACCGGCACGCCGGTGCTGACCGATGCGGTCCGTACCGAGGCTTCGTTTGACATTCCGGCTGAGCCCTATGCCGCGATCACGGCGCGGCGGGATGCCGAAGAGCGGGTGACGCAGGAGGCGGCGGACCGCATGGCGCTGCGCATCGCCCGGTTTGTCCACCGCGACAGCCGGTGAAGGCGAGCGCGCGCGACGCCGCCGGGCGCATTGCGCAACCCGATTCCTCGCTGCGCGCCTGGCTGATCTACGGGCCGGATCGCGGCCTGGTGCGGGAACGCGCCAATGCACTCGTCAACGAGCTGCTGGCCGATCCCGACGATCCGTTTGCCGTTACCCGCCTCACCGATGAAGATATCAAGGCCGATCCGGCGGCGCTGGCCGATGCCATGGCGGCGCTGTCGCTGATGGGCGGGGAGCGCCTTGTGCGGGTGCAGCTGTCGAGCGAAGCCGGGGGCGCCCCGGTGGCCGCCTTTCTCAAGGATTATGAGGCCGGGAAAGCCGCGGCCGAGGCCTGGATGGTGGTCGAAGCGGGCGATCTCAAACCCGCCGGCAAGCTGCGCAAGACCTTCGAACCGGCCCAGCAGGCGCTCGCCGTGCCCTGTTATGTCGAGACCGGGCGAGGACTGGCCGAATTCGCCGACGATGCGCTCGCTGCAGAAGGGCTGACGCTGGCCGCCGATGCGCGCGCGCGGCTGATCCCGCTGATCGAGGGCGATCGCGGCATTGCGCGCTCGGAGATCGACAAGCTGATCCTCTACAAGGGCCCGAAAGGTCTTCGCGCAGATGGCAATGACACGGTGACGCTGGACGATGTCGAAGCCTGCGGCGCGGCAGGCGGCGGCAGCGCGATGGACCGCATCGTCGATAGCGCCATGTCCGGCTCGGTGAAACCGGCCGATGCCGGCTGGAGCCGGGCGCGGGCCGGCGGGGCGAGTGGTGTCGGCTTGGTGCGCGCGATCCAGCGCCGGATCGACCAGCTCCTCGAGATTCAGGTTAATGGCTATGACGCCGCTTTGCGGCTGGGCGCGCCGCGCTATCCGCCGGGCCGGCCGGAGGTGGAGCGGCAAGCTTCGATCTGGGCGGCACGGGCGCTCGACCAGGCGCGGCAGGCTGCCTTCGATGCCGAGCGCCAGATGAAGCGCAGCGGCTCGCCCGCCGAGCAGATCGCCGGCGATCTTCTGCTCAAGCTGGCGCTGCGCGCACAAGCCATGTCGGCACGGCGTTAGGGGCATTGCGCGCCCGCGCCCGCTCGGTTAGACAACGCGGCCAACGCACCCGTAGCTCAGCTGGATAGAGCGCTGCCCTCCGAAGGCAGAGGTCACAGGTTCGAATCCTGTCGGGTGCGCCATTTTTTCCTTTCCTCCCTCGCCTCCGCTCGGTCGGTCCTCGCTTAGTCCAGACAAGCTGGACACGCTGCGGGCGCGCGGTCGCGCTTGCCGACCCCCGCCGGGTTCGGGGTGTCAGCGTATTCTGCACAATCCCCGTCTTCCTCCGGCTTGACCGGAGGATCTCGATTTCTCGAGCCGTTTCCGTTGCGCCGCTCCCGCAGCCCGTTTCGCCCTCACCAAAGCGTGATTTGAAACCGATGCATGCGGATTGTTCTCTGTCCGTATGAGAAAATTTCTATCTGCCCTGATTTTTTGGTCATTCTTGCTGTTTTCACCGCACGCCGATGCCGGCCAGGACGAGATGGCCACCGACGCCGAGGTGCGCGAGGCGTATGACGTCTTTCTGGACTGGCTCAACGCCTATCAGTCCGAGGACTATCACCAGCAGTGGCAGCTGACCGACCGGCGCATCCGGACCTGGTGGCCGCGCCAGCGCTGGACGGATTTCATGCAGGCGTCGCGGCGCCATACCGGTGAGCTGACCTCCCTTGAGGTCTTGCAGGCCGGCCCGATCGAGGCGGAAACTCTGCCCTGCACCGAGCGCGGTCACTGTTACCGGCGCGGCGTGCGTTATGTCTTCCTGATGTTCCGGACGAGCTATTCCGGCGTCGAGGGTGAGCTGACCGAATATGTTGCCATGGCGGACAGCGGCGGGGGCTGGCGCTTCGGCGGCGGCAATATCCTCAACCGCCCCCTGGGCGAAACCTCGGTGATCATGACCCGCACCGATGAGAGCCGCTACCGGCACAGCTTTTCGCAATAGGGGGCGGCGTTCGCTTTCCCGTTCACCCGTCGCACAAACTCAGCTAAGGTTCCCGCGAAAGTAGCGGGGGCTCTCGACATGATCCGGATATTGGCAATCTGTGCAGCAGCGATCGGCCTGGCGGCCTGTTCCGGCGATCCAGACTTCGCCGAGGGCGGCGATCTGGTGACCATTCACGGCGCGATCGGAACGGTCGACCGCGGCGGCGTCGATGCCGCGACCGAACCGCTCTTCCGTGCCTACGGGATCGATTTCGACAGCGCCTGCGTGATGCCGTTCGCCAGCCTGGCGGACATGGATCAGCACACGATCCGCGTCGCCTATCCGCAAGGCGGCGAGACGCGGCAGTTCTCCGGCCCGCTTTTGCGCGACGTGCTGGAAATCGCCGATCCGCAAGGCTCGACGCTCACCGTTACGGCGCTCGACGGCTATCAGCGCGACATCGGGATCGACCGCATTCTCGAACACGATGTGATCCTCGCTATCCGCATGGAGGGCGATGCGCTGAACATTGGCGGGTTCGGGCCGACGATGATCGTCTGGCCGCGCGAAGAGGATGACGATCTGGCCGACATGGACGATGCAGACTGGGTCTGGGGCGTGTTCTCGATCGAGGTTCGCTAGCCGCGCGGCCCGCCGGTCACAACACTGTCATTTCCTGCCAGAAAAGCGTTTTCAAGCGCCAAAGAGCTTTCTAAGGTCGGCGCCGAGTAGACCTTGGGGAGAGGTATGGACGCCTTTTTTGACGCGGCCACAACGGTCAGCGACTTTCTTTGGGGCGGGAATTGGGGCGACACCCGGATCCTGCCGGTCGGCATAATCACAATTGCCCTTCTGGGCACCGGCCTGATCTTCATGTTCCTTCTGGGCGGACGGCCACTGCGCCGCCTGTTCCCGGCCTTCGGCGAGTTGTGGGGCGGCCGCAAAGGCAGCGGTGAAGGCGAAATCTCGCCCTGGAACGCCCTCTCGACCGCGCTATCCGGTCAGGTCGGCACCGGCAATCTCGCGGGTGTGGCGACGGCGATCACGCTCGGCGGGCCGGGCGCGATCTTCTGGATGTGGGTGACGGCCCTGTTCGGCATGGCCGCCGCTTATGCAGAATCGAGCCTGGCGGTGCGCTTCCGCGAGAAACATCCGGACGGCCACTTCCATGGCGGCCCGATGTATTACATCAAGAACGGCCTCGGCAAAGGCTGGACCTGGCTGGCCATCCTGTTCTGCCTCGGCTGTATCCTGTCAGCCGTCGCCACCGGCGGCGCCATCCAGGCGAACTCGGTGACACAATCCGCGGTCGAAGCCGGCACGACGCTCGGCCTCGACATTCCGAACTGGGCGGTCGGTCTGGTGCTTGCTGCGCTGGTCTTCATCGTGATCATTGGCGGCATCAAGTCGATCGGCAATGTCGCGGGCAAGATCATCCCCTTCATGGCCGGCGCTTATGTTCTCGCCGCGCTTTATGTATTGGTGACGCATGCCGGACATATCCCGGATGCGTTCATGCTGATCATCGGCGGGGCGTTCGGCTGGGAGCAGGCCGGAGGCGGCCTGGCCGGTTATGGCGTGCTGGCGGCCGTCCGCGCCGGTGTCGCACGCGGCCTGTTCTCGAACGAGGCAGGCCAGGGCTCGGCGCCGATCGCACACGCTGCCGCACAGACGAAAAACCCGGTGAAGCAGGGCGAGATCGCCATGCTCGGCGTGTTCATCGACACGATGATCATCTGCACCATGACGGCGCTGGTCATTCTGGTGGTCGAGGGCGCCTACCCGTCCGCAGGCGGCACGGTGGCCTATGCCTGGCAATCGGCCGATCTCGAAGCCTCGGCGATTACTACGGCGGCCTATTCGCAAGGCATGGTCGGCGGGGCCTGGGTGGTGCTGGCAGCGCAGGCGCTGTTTGCGTTCACCACCATTATCGGCTGGTCCTATTATGCCGAACAGTGCGCGACCTTCGTGGTCGGCGACTGGGCCGCGCGCCCGTTCCGCTTTCTTTGGGTCGGGGTCGCTTTCGGCGGCACGCTGATCACCAATGTGGCCGGCCTCTGGCGCTTCGGCGACATCGCCAATGCGACCATGCTGTTGCCCAATGTGGTGGCCTTGCTTTTGTTGTCGGGCGTGGTCGTGGCTTACACGAAGCGTTTCGACAAAACGGGCGAATTGCCGCCGAACTGGGCCGGCGATATCTGGGGTACCGAACCGCCGGCACCCGGCGAGCCGGATCCGTCCGATCCGATGGATCCAAGCCATCCAAAGGGTTAGCGATAGCTGAACCGATCAAGGCCCCGCTCATTGGCGGGGCCTTTTTCTATGCCGTTTCCATGGCTTTCAACGCGGCTTCGACATGGGGGTTGAAACGCCCCCAGCGCTTGTAAGCGAGTGCGTCCTCCGACGCCGCCCGCCAGCTGGCGGCAAACGCATTGCGATCTGCCGGATCGGCCAATGCGTCCCGCAGCGGATCGAGACAGATACGGATGCAAAAGAGGACGGCATTTGTCGCTTCGAGGCGCACCAGGGTTTGCCGTTCGACGCGCAGGAAAAGCTCGTCGATGGCGTTCCGCGGCGCCAGACTATCGAGCCGGTCGCGCATGGCGCTGCCATGCGGCCACCAGCGTTCCTCGCCTAGCTGGACCGTCCAGTTGAAACGTTCGAACACTTCGCCGGCCGGCATGCGGTCGAAGACGCGGCTGATCTTGCCGGCCAGTCCCGGTGAACCGCCCGGAACCGGGGTGTGCAACTGGTGCAATTCCCGATCGAAACTGTCTTCCAGCGAAAAGAAGGTCGGCTGGGTCAGAAGCAGGCTGGTTGCGGTCCAGCCTTCGCCGCCATCCTCCATCACAACGAGATCGTCCGAGACCAGGCGTCCGGCCGCGACAAGGGCGGGCTCGTCGCGCGCGCTGCGCGATCTGCCGACCGCCTGTTCGATCCGGGACAATGCTTCCGCTTCGGCCGGTGCCGCTTCGGGCCGCGCGCGATAGTAGTTCTGCGGATCGGCATCGAGCCGCTCATTCTTGAGCGGCAGCCAGTGGGCCTCGGGGTCCGGTTTGAGCCAGGTGGCCGGATCGATCCGCTGCAGCCCGACCTGGAATCGCGGCGGGCCATTGTAGAAGGGCGTGTAGGGTGGCCGGTTCACTTGCGGCGCAACCCCAGCAGGACCCCCAGGCCGAGCCCGAGTGCGATGCCGACGGCGTCGGCCGCCAGATCGGCAAAGGACGCTGTGCGCTGCAGCACGGGTGAGCCCTGAATCAACTCGATCAGCGTGCCGTGGGCGAACAGCCCGAGCGCGATAAACCAGAGCGGCAGGCCGCGCCATCCGAAGGCTGCCAAAAGGCTTAAAACGGCAAAAGCGGCGGCGTGCTCGATCTTGTCCGTGCCCAGGAGACGCGGCGGTGCTGCGGGCCCGGGCAGCAGCGCAATCACGGTGATGGCTGCAAAGGCCAGCCAGAACATGCCCTTGGCGGCTTGCCGCAGGACAAGGCTCTTCCTAGGGTCCGCAAAAGCTGATGACGAGCGAGGGGTCATGACCGCATCTGTCCTTGATATCGAAGCCTTGTCAAAGCCGCGCTTTGACTGGACGCCGGAAGAGGCGGGCCGGGTCTACCGCGCACCTTTTAACGATTTGCTGTTCGCCGCGCAGAGCGTGCACCGGCGCCATCATGCGGCCAACGAAGTGCAGAAATCCCAGCTCCTGTCGATCAAGACGGGCGGGTGTGCCGAAGATTGCGGCTATTGCAGCCAGTCGGCGTTTCACGAGACCGGGCTGAAGGCGTCAAAACTGATGCCGGTGGAGGATGTGCTCGACAAGGCGCGCAAGGCGAAAGCCGGTGGAGCCACGCGTTTTTGCATGGGCGCCGCCTGGCGCTCGCTGAAAAACCGCGATGTGGAGGCAGTGTGCGCGATGATCGAAGGCGTGAAAGCGGAAGGGCTGGAGACCTGCGTCACGCTCGGCATGCTGGAAGACGGTCAGGCCGAGCGCCTGAAAGACGCCGGGCTCGATTATTACAACCACAATCTCGATACCAGCCGTGAATATTACGGCTCGGTGATCACGACGCGGACCTATGAGGACCGGCTCGACACGCTGGGCAAGGTGCGCGCGGCGGGAATTCATATCTGTTGCGGCGGGATTATCGGCATGGGCGAAGGCGAGGATGACCGGATCGGCCTGCTGGTCGAGCTGGCGCGGCTGTCGCCGCATCCGGAGAGCGTGCCGATCAACCATCTTGTGGCCGTGCAGGGCACGCCGCTGGGGCATGCGCAGCCGCTGGACGGTTTCGATTTCGTGCGCGCCATCGCCGCGGCGCGGCTGATGATGCCGCGCTCGGTGGTGCGCCTGTCGGCCGGGCGCGAAGGCATGAGCCGGGAATTGCAGGCTTTGTGTTTCCTGGCCGGCGCCAACTCGATCTTCGTGGGCGAGGAATTGCTGACCACGCCCAACCCGGACCTCAAGCAGGACGGCGCGCTGATGCGCGATCTGGGGCTGGCGCCGATGGCGGCGCCGTCGGCACCGGCGGAGTAATCGAGCGTGGTTCGAGGCTGCCCCGCCTTCGCGGGGGCAGGCGGCCAGCACCTCACCATGCGGTGATTTTGTGCCTAGAGGATTTTTCCTCCCCCGTTTACGGGGGAGGGGGACCACGAAGTGGTGGAGGGGGCATGCCCCCCTCGTCCCTTCGGGACACTCCCCCCGTGAACGGGGGGAGAAACCGTTAGGGCTAAAGCCCCGCCAGCTCGCGCAGATAGTCCCAGGTGAAAAGCCCGGTGTCGTGGCCGTCGTCGAAGACGATCTGAACGGCATAGCGGCCGACCGGGTTCGCCGCCGTGACGCCGACATTCTCCTTGCCGGTGATGATTTTCTTCTGCGCGGGCGAATGACCCTGCACTTCCGCGCTCGGCGATTCGACACGCAGCGTCTCGAACGGGATCTCGCCGGTCTGTCCGTCATCGAAGGTGACGGTCAGCACTTTTCTCGATGTCGAGAAATCGAGCTTGGTCGGCCAGGCGCGGCTCATCGGGTTTCCGCATCGCTCAATTCCCGCGCCTCTTCCGGCAGCATGATCGGCACCCCCTCGCGGATCGGATAGGCGAGCCCGGCCTGTTTCGAGACCAGCTCATTTTTTTCCCGGTCATAGCGCAGGGGGCCGCGGCTGACCGGGCAGACCAGCACTTCCAGGAGTTTCGGATCGACGTCCTTGGACGGGGATTTATCGGTATCGCTCATGCGTCCAATCTAGTGTCGGGGTGTGCGAACGGCTAGGGGTTTGCTTCACCCAGATCCGCCGGATCCGGTTCATAATCGATCAGATCGCCGGGGCGGCAATCCAGCACCAGGCAAAGCTTCGCCAGCGTGTCGAAACGGACCCCCTTGACCTTGCCATTGCGCAGCAGGCTGAGCTGGGTTTCCGACAGGCCGATCTTCTCGGCGAGGTCGCGCGCGCGAACCTTGCGGCGGGCCAGCATGACGTCGAGCGACATGACGACCGGCATCAGACGAACCCGTCCAGTTCTGCGCGAATGCGCTGGCCGCGGCGCGCGATCAGTACCAGAACCAGCCCGGCAAAGGCGAGGACCAGATTGGCCAGGCTGACATCGAGGTTGGCCCCGGTCATGGTGGTGAAGCCGTTGCGCATCAGGTGACGCAAGGCCGGTTCGGCAATCATCGCCATCCATGCCCCCAGCATCAGGCCGGCCCCCATCCGCATGAGTGCGCGAACCAGCGCAGGCTGAAATTCGCCTTTCCTGGCCTCGGCATCAAAGACGGCTGCCCCTGACCAGAAGGCCCACAGATAAAACGCCGGGGCTATCAGGCCGAGCCAATCCGAACCGGCCGGCATGGCCGGATAGAAGCCGGACTGTTTCAGCAGCAAGACCAGCGCCGCCAGAAGAATCACGGCGCGCATGAGGCGGGCCGCGGTCGGCCGCAGAAAAGCAGGCATGGCATAACCTCTCAGGTCAATTAATTAACCTGGCACGATAATTATTTTATGTTTTATTTAAAGTCAACCAGCCGTTAGCTGGGCTAGTTTTCGATCCCGCTCGCGCCCTCGGCCAGCTTGCGCTCCAGGAGCGCGGTCATGAGATCGTAACGCAGGCGGATATCGCCCGCTTCCAGCAGCGCCTGTTTTTCCTTTGCGGCGAAGGGCGCCACCATCGCCATCTGGTCGATAACCCGAACGATCGGGGCCGCTTCCACCGTCGACCAGTCGCACTTGATGCCTTCATTGGCGAACCAGCCGCGCAGCAGGGCCGTAAAGCGTTCGCGGTCGGAATTGATCAGGGCTTCTGGCGCACGCCGATCGGCCTCGAAGACCGACCAGTCGACAGAGGCCGTGCGATAGGGCGTTTTCTCATCGAGTTCCTGGCGGATCTCGAAACGCGAAATGCCCTGCAAGGCGATCAGATACCGCCCGTCCTCGGTCTCGGCGTGTTCGGTGATAAGGCCTGCCCCGCCGACGGCTTCAAGCGCGGGGCGGTCGGGCGTGCCGCCATCGCGTGTTTGCACGATGCCGATAAGCTTGTGCGCGGCCATCGCATCATCGGTCATGTTGAGATAGCGCGGCTCGAACACGTTCAGCGGCAAGACCTCACCAGGCAGCAGGATTGCGCCGCCCAGGGGGAAGAGCGGCAGGGTATCGGGCAGAGTTGTCATGTCCTAGGACCTAGGCTGCAGACCGCCGCCCGCCAAGGGCACATCAGGCAAACAGCATCGCCGAGAGCCTGCGGCGGCCCGACTTGGCGACGTCAGACGCAAAGCCGGCGGCCTCGAAAATTTCGAGCAGGCGCGCCTTGGCCTTGCCATCCTGCCAATCCTGATCGGCTTCGAGAATGGCGAAGAGCTGATCGCTCGCGCCCTGCAGGTCGTTGCGGCCGGCCAGCGCATTGGCGAGCTGGAAACGGGCGTCGAAATCGCCGGGATTGGCGGCAACATTCTGCTCCAGTTCTCCCGTATCGCCGGCATTGCCCGCCTCGTCCTGCAGTTTCAGTGCGGTCAATACCGCCTGAACGGACGGGTCGGACTTCTTGTCCTCGGGCACGTGCCCGAGCACTTCGCGGGCCTTGTCGGTATCGCCGCCGGCGATGAAGACACGGGCCATGCCGGCGATCGGGGCCGGGTTTTCGGGATCGGACTGGGCGGCCAGTGAAAAGTCCTGCGCCGCTCCGCCAAGATCGCCATTGTTCAGGCTCTCCTCGGCGCGCGCGATCAGGGCGTCGATCTCGGCCTTGTCCGGCCCGTCGCCGGTCAGGCGCTTGATGAAGTCATTGATCTGGCTTTCCGGCAGCGCCCCCATGAAACCGTCGACCGGCTGGCCGTCCTTGAAGGCAAACACGGCGGGAATGGACTGTACCCGCAATTGCTGGGCGATTCCGGGATTCTCGTCGATGTTGATCTTGACCAGGCGGACCTTGCCGGCGGCCTTGCGCACCGCGTTCTCGATCGCCGGGCCGAGCTGGCGGCAGGGGCCGCACCAGGGCGCCCAGAAATCGACGATGACCGGCACCTCTTTCGACGGCTCGATCACATCGGCGATGAAGTTCTGATCGCTGGAATCCTTCACCGGATCGAGACCGTCAGCCTGCGAGGCGGACGGCTGGGCGTTCGGATCGGACGTAAAGAACTGGCTCATATCGTATTTCCTGCTGTTTCCTGCCCTACTTGGCGTTCCCGACCCCGGTTGACAAGATTACTCGGCTGCCGCGAGCGCGGCAAAGTCGACAATCAGCGGCTCGTGGCCGGTGGCGCGGGCAAAGACAAGCAGATCGCCGGGCGAAAGCGCTGTCGTGGCATCATTGCGCAAGGGGTGAAAATTCACCGGGTCGTGCTCCAGAAGCGCCTTGTCGAGGACGAAGCTGACGCGGTTCGCGTTATCGTTGATCAGTGCGAAGGCCGTGACCGAGCCGGGCCGCACGCCCAGTGCCTCCCACAAATCGTCCTCCTTGGCGAAGGATAGGCGCTGGCAATCGGCCAAGCGGTGCAGGCGGTTGACGCGAACGGCGGTATCGCCCAGCGCCGACACCAGGACCAGCCGGCCCTTCTTGTCCTTCAGGAAAAGATTCTTCGTGTGCCCGCCGGGCAAGCCGGCCTTGATCGCCTCGCCTTCGGCGACGGTGAAGACCGGCTCATGGTCGAGCGTTCGATGGGCGATGCCCAATTCATCGAGGTATCGGAACAGATCTTCGCGGGAGGCTGGCATGGTTCCGGGTTATGCGGCATGACGGGCGCAGATCAAGCGCGTTTTCGGGGGATCACACCACATGACAGAGCCTGTCTGCTTTTTCGCATTCCGCAGCCCGTATTCGCGGCTCGGCCTGCACAAGCTGGCGCGCGCCGGGGTGATGCCGCGGATGATCCCCTTTACCGGACCGCCGGACGGGGTGCCGTTCTTCAATCCGACCGAGTCAAAGCCGAAGCTCGACTATTATCTCGAGGACATTCCGCGGATGACGGCACGCATGGACCTGAAGCTCGGCTTTCCCGACCCGTTCGAGATCCGGGGCGATCTGCCCCAGCGCGCCTTTCACTGGGCCGACCGGCAGGGGCAGGGGTTTGCGTTCGCACTGGCGGCCTCGGATGCGCGCTGGGGCGAGGGGCTCGATCTTGCCGATCCGGAGGTGCTGGCAGCGATCGCTGCGGGAGTCGATCTCGATCTGCCGGATGCCGATACGCTGCAGGGCGATGCAGATCTTGATGCCGACATTGCGGCAGCGCGAGCTTTCGTCACGGATTATGGCGTGTTCGGCGTCCCGTTCCTGGTCGCCGGCGGGTCGAAATACTGGGGCCAGGACCGGTTTGATCTGTATTTGGAGACGTTGTCCGGTTAGCTGAATCTTGCGGCTTGCCAAGGCCGGGAGATTGGGCGATATACCCCGCCTCCCGGCGTAAAGCCGGTACCCCAATTCATGAGCGGGCGTAGCTCAGGGGTAGAGCGTCACCTTGCCAAGGTGAATGTCGTGAGTTCGAATCTCATCGCCCGCTCCATTCTCCCACGCTGAAAATGAAAAGAGCCGGAGGCTGGGCTCCGGCTCTGATTACGGCCTGTGAGACGCACCGGCCAGCATTCATCGGTGTCTGGCTAGCCCTTTTCGGGCTGGTCCACGTAGCGCAGGTAAGGCTTTACGCGGTCGAACTGACCAAACGCCGCCTGCGCATCCTCGTCAGACACCGCCGGAACGACAATGACTTTCCCGCCCGGCGACCATTGGGCCGGTGTGGCGACCTTGTGTTCCGCCGTCAGCTGCATGGAATCGATGACGCGCAGGATTTCATCGAAATTCCGGCCTGTGGTCATCGGATAAGTCAGCGACAGCTTGATGCGCTTATCCGGACCGACGACAAACACAGACCGGACGGTGGCATTGTCGGCGGCTGTGCGCCCCTGCGCCCCGCCTTCGATATCGGCCGGCAGCATGTCGTAGAGCTTGGCGACTTTCAGATCGGGATCCCCGATCAGCGGATAATCCACCTTGTGGCCGGTCACATCCTGAATATCCGATTTCCAGCGATTGTGATCATCGACCGTATCGACGGAAATCCCGATCACCTTGGTGTTGCGCTTGGCAAAGTCGTCGACCAATCCGGCCACATATCCCAGCTCGGTGGTGCAGACCGGCGTGAAATCCTTGGGGTGCGAAAACAGCACCGCCCAGCCATCGCCAACCCAGTCGTGAAAACGGATCGGCCCATGGGTGGTCTCGGCTTCGAAATCCGGGGCAACATCATTGATGCGTAAAGTCATGGCAGTCTCCTCGGCAAGGTCTCCTTTGCCCGATATGGGCACGCCGTTCTGGTTTAAAAGGGCGGCGGGTTGGGCAGCGCTTGACGTCCTGTCCGTTCCGCAGAGCGTTTTCATGGCGATCACGGGCGTGATGATCAGGGCTGGGGCGCCATCGGCAGCGTGGTCATGTCGGGCCGGGTCAGATTGTAGTCCTGCTCAAAGGCCGGGATCAGCGCGCAACCGGCCGCGGCATCTCCCTGATAGATGGCCGCGACGATGGCCTGCATCCGCCGAATGGCAGTCGTCAGCTCTGCCTGGCTCATCTGGTCGGCCCGATAGCGCTCGCCGAGGATGATACCGTAGCCGGTGACCAGGCCCATGGCCCGTGGCGGCCCGTCGGGGTCAGGCCGGCAGTATTGAATCGGCATAGTGTTGGGACCGGACGGTGTGGACGCCAATCCTTCACCGATTCCGACGAAAACCAGCTGCGGCGCCGTGAGCTCGACCGCCGGATTGCCGACGCCCGCAAACACCAGTTGCGGCACCACATATTCAGCGTCCGGTGCGCCCACCCCGGCGAAAACCAGTTGTGGAACGGCATAGTCTACGTCCGGCGCGCCCGCGCCGGCAAAGACGAGGGGCGGGACCGCATACACGATGTCCGGGCTACCCATGCCGACGAAGGCAAGCCCGGGAACCGAATACTCAATGTCTGAAGCCCCCACGCCGGTAAAAACGAGTGTTGGAACGTCATATTCGGCATCGGGCGCACCCACCCCCACGAAGACGAGTTCCGGGACGGTGTATGCAGGGTCCGAAGCGCCGATTCCGACAAAGGCCAGTTGCGGGACAGCATATTCAACATCGCCATTGCCCACGCCCGCGAACACCAGGTCCGGCGTCACAAATTCCATGTCGCCATCGCCGACGCCGGCGAAGGTTAGTTGCGGTACGCCGTATTCGATTTGCGGGTCGCCGGTGCCGGAAAAGACCAGTGGCGGCACGTCGAATTCCACCGGCGCCGTCTGTGAATGGGCCGGGCCCGTCAGCCAAAGGGACATGACTGCGATCAATGCAGCGGGAAGCGCCCGGTATGTGAAGGAAGCGGGAACGGGAAACTCGCTTATCGCCTAGTATTCGCCGACATGCTCGTATGATCCGTCGCCATTGACGTGGAAATACTCTTCGGCGCCGTTCGGATCCTCGTGCGACGCCATCCACATATTGTAATTGCCCTGATGCTGGATATTGCAGGTCCAATCCTCGACGCTGTCCAGGAGCGAGACGTCATTGATCGGGATTTCGATGGTGACGGTGCCGGAATAGGCGCGATTGGCATCGAGCGGAATGTCGGCATAACCGGTCACAACGGCGTAGCCGCTACTGTTGCGCAGATAGCAGTAGACCCGAACCGCCGGAACGTCAGGATGTACGTCCGAGACTTCGACCGGTACGGTGAAGACATGGGTCGGGCCGGCTTGTGCGAAGGCTACCCCTGCGCTCATCAGGCCGGCGGCGGCAAGGCTCAAAACACCGATGCATGATCTGATTTTCATCGCAAACTCCCCTGCTGGTTGACGCGAGCCTAGCGAATTCGCGCGACCGCAGCAATTTGGGTCGGCGATGCCGGAAGTTTGTGCCTTGGAATACGGGCGAGGCTGTTCTGCCGCCCGCTATTGCGGTCCTGCCAAAGCGCTGGACTTCGGCAAAATGACGATGGCAAGCTGAACCCATGGCGGATCGGGCGAGTGGTTCCGAGAACAGGATCGACGCCTGGACGGCGCGTTTGGCCGGCCTGGCGCGGGCGCGACCGGCGGTAGCGTTGTTCGCCACCGCCTGGCTGGTGTTTACGCTTGCCTATTTCTCGGTTTTTTTGATCACCGGAGCCGGCAGCGGCACCGGCCGGCTGCTCGTCTCGGCGCTCATGAATACGAGCTCGGCCTTCGTTCTGGCGGCCCTCCTGATATTGCTGTTCGAGCGCTATGTGTTCGATCTGAAGCTGCCGCGGCAGGCGCTCGCTCACCTCGTGCTGGCACCGGTCTATGCGCTGACCTGGTATGTGGTCGTGATTGTGTCGATCGGCTGGCGCGACGGGTCGCTGGATGTCGGTTTCGAAGTGTTTCCGTTTTCGCTGGTCGCCTTCACCTGGCAGACCTTTCAGGGGCTGACAATGTACAGCGCCGTGGCGGCGGCGGCCTGGGCGCTACGGCTGTACCGGGCGCAGCGGTCGGCGGCAGCGGACGTGGCCGCCGCCGCACCGGAAAGCCCGCGCCGGGTGCTGGTGCGCGTGGATGACGCCCTCGCCTCGCTACCGGTGCGCGACATTTCGCGGATCAGCGCGCGCGGCGATTATGCTGACATTTTCGCCGCCGGCCGGCGCCATACGGCGCGGCGCACGCTGGCCTCGCTGGCCGAGCTCCTGCCGGGCGACCAATTCGTCCGCGTGCATCGCTCCCACATCGTCAATCTCGACGCCGTAATCAGTGTCGAACCGGCCGGCGACGGACGGCTGACCGTGCATCTGCCGGGGGGCGAATCGGTCACCACCAGCCGCGCCGGCGCGCGGCTCGTGCGCGCGCGCGCCCTCTGAGCCCCTGGCGCAGGGGCAGCGGCTTGCCTTCAGGCATGGGCGTTCGCCGCCCGGCGATGGCGATTCGTCGTTTTTTGGCGCGCAGCGGAGGGGCCGATCTAATCTGCTGGCGACTCGTCAACTGTCCCAGGGGAATGTCATGTCCCAGCTTCGCTTGTCCGCCTGTTCGGCCGCCCTGCTTCTTGCAGCGGTCTCTTCTGCGCTCGCCGATCCACGCTTTGAAGGTGTTGACCAGCCGATCCGCGACGGCGACGTGCCGCCCTTCGTGTTGAGCGGGCTGACGCCGCAGGCTGAGGTCCGGCTGATCGCGGAACGGAGCTCGCCCTGGGGACCCAACCAGGCTTATCGCGCCAGCGCCGTGTTCCGGGCCGATGCTTCCGGGATGGTGGATCCGACGCGGCAAGCCCCGGTCCGCGGCGACTGGCTGCGGGTTGATCCGTTCGCCCTGTTGTGGGCTGCCGACCGCGTGGAGGCCAGCGGGCTCGCTGCCGAAGACCCGCTGATCATCGGCCTCGGCGCGGATCTCGATCTCGACGGCGTCGCCGATGTGACCGCGCAGCTCGACATGCGCGGCGGCCTTGATGGGGTGGAGGAAATTGCCGTCAGCTCCGACCTTCCGGGCGCCTATTTCCTGCGTCCGGCCGGCGAGGGCCCCTTCCCGGCGATTATCGCGCTGGGCGGTTCGGAAGGCGGGGATCGCGGATCACGGTCGCTCGCGGCGCCGCTGGTGGCCCGCGGTTATGCGGTGCTCGGCCTGCCCTATTATTCGCCGACCTGGTTCGGGCGGCCGCAGCAAATTCCGGAACTGCCGGTGGCGTTTTCCGAAATCCCGCTCGACACGGCGGAGGCGGCGCTGGCCTGGCTGGTAGCGCGTGACGATGTCCGCGCCGATGCCATCGCCATATACGGCGTGTCGAAAGGCGCGGAATTTGCGCTGGCCGCCGCCTCCCGCATCGACGGGTTCGCGGCGGTCGCAGCCATCGTGCCAACCGATGTGATCTGGGAGGGCTGGGGCGCCGGCACGGCGCCCGGCCAGAATTCCAGCTTTTCCTGGCGCGGTGAGCCGCTCGATTTCGTGCCCTATGAAGGTATGACCGAGACGATTGCCGCCCTGGCGCGCGGCGAGCAGCGCAGCTTGCGCCCGGCGCATGAGGACGGCCGGGCCGCGCATCCGGAACGGGTCACGCCGGCGCGGATCGCCGTCGAGACGATCGACGAGCCGGTCTATCTGTTGGGCGGGATGCTGGATAATGTCTGGGCGTCAGGGCCCATGACCGTGACCCTTATCGAGCGGCGTGAAGCCGCAGGCCTGCCCACATTCGGACTGGTTTACGAAGATGCCGGGCATGGCCTGTCGGGCCCGCCAACGACACCTTCGGGCGCCGCGGATGCCGCGGCGAAGACCGAAGCCTTTCCGCACCTCCTCGCCTTCTTTGCAAACCATCTGGGCGGCCGCAGGGAGTAGCGCGCTAGCGCAGGGTCCCCGCCACCCGCTCCGCAATCGCCAGCGAAGCCGTCAGACCCGGGCTTTCAATGCCGCGCAGATAGACGAGGCCTGCCTGGCCGTGACCGGCTTCGCCGAGGATCTGGAAATCCGCGGGCGGTTCGCCCTCGGCGTGGAGTTTGGGGCGGACGCCGGAGTAGTCCGGGGCGAGCCGGCCGGCCTCGATATCGGGCCAATAGGCGCGGATCACATCGGCGAAGGCCTCCCGTTTGGCGGGATCAACGGCATAGTCGATGCCGGTGGGATCGCTGGTGTCCAGCCAGGTAACGTCCGGTCCGAACTTCACCCGGTGATCGAGCCCCACCGTGGCGTGAACGCCCAGCCCGCCGCGCGCCGGGAGCGGGTAGATATGATGGCGGAAGGGTGCCGCTCCGGCATAGGAAAAATAGTCGCCCTTGGCGAAGCGGTAGGACGGCGTCAGGTTTTGGATCCGTTCCGAACGGCCGTCATGCGGGATCGTGGCGAGTCCGGTGGCGAGCACGAGCGCGCGGCAGCGGATATCGGTCCGGCCGCGATCGTCGAGCCGGATCGCGAACCCGCCGTCGATCTCGCGCCAGGCCGCCACGGGATTTCCGAGCGCCAGAATGCCGCCCGCCGCCTCGAATTCCGCCAGCAATGCGATCATGTATCCATGGCTGTCGAAAATGCCGGTTTCCGGCGATTGCAGGGCGGCGGTGCAGTCGAGGGCGGGCTCGAGCGCCCGTGCCTCCGCTCCGCTCAGCCATCGCAGCGAATTGACTCCGCAGGCGCGGGCATTGTTGGCGATCCGTTGCAGTGCCGGCAGCTGGGCTGCATCGGTGGCGACCACCAGCTTGCCACACTTGCGGTGCGGAACGTGGTGCCGGGCCAGGAAGTCATAGAGTTTTCGGCGGCCCGCCAGGCAGAGCTCGGCTTTCAGCGATCCCGGCGGATAATAGATCCCGGCATGAATGACCTCGCTGTTGCGGGACGAAATACCGCTGCCGATGGCCGTTTCGGCCTCGACAAGCGTGACGTCACGTCCGGCGCTGGCAAGCTCGGCTGCGCAGGCCAGGCCGACAGCGCCGGCGCCCACAACAATCGTATCGGCCTCAAACATCCCGGTCATCGCGCCAGAAGGGCCGCGCCGGAGCGCCGCGTCAATGTCTGGCCTGTTTGATCTCCGCCGGGGTCAGATGCCTTCTTCCAGACGCTGGATGGCCGCCTGCACATGGCGGCGTCCCAGTATCACACGGAGGATGAGATATCCGATCGCCAACATGACAGCGCCAGCAAGCACGCGATAGGCGAGAATGATGCCGGAGAAGGTGAGGTTGTCCGGGTTGTTTTCAATCGGCGAAATACCGAGGCCGAAGACCTCAAAGGTGTCGGCCAGGCCGCCACGCAGTGCCTGGTCGGACAGGAAAACGCCCAGATCCAGCGCCCCGATCTCGGCCGCGCCGACGCCTTGTCCATTCAAAGCCAGCGCCGCAGGTCCCGGCAGAAACCAATCCTGTTGGACCACCAGCACGGCGATAACGGCGCCGGGTATCACGAGCCCGACTACCACCAGACCCAGAGCGCGAAGCGCGACGGCACTGGCGGTTCGGCTTGCATGTTGCCGCAGATCTCGAATCCGGCGGTCTATCGATCCGGATTTTGTCGGCGGCGGGCCTGGATACCGCCGGAGCACATCCGCTTCGTTGAACGTCTTTGCGATGTTCAGCAATGCGCGTGCGACTGTCAGCGAGATCAGCAGCGTAAGCACAATTGCGGCCCAGCTGTATGCGTACAAGGCGATGTCGCCGGTCAGCGCGGCAATGATCTGGTCGAATCTATCCGTGTCCATGCTTGCCCCCCGGGAAGGAACGCTAACATCGGATAGTGCCGGTATTGAAGGGCCCTACGCCAAAAACGCCTTGATCTTCGATAGCGCCGACGGCTCGGTCAGGAAGGGCGCATGGCCGACATCCGGCACCGAGACGAATTCGAGATCCGGCTTGCGGTCCTTCATTTTCTCGACCGTCGACATCATCAGGAGGTCGGAGAGCGCGCCCCGCACCACCAGCGTCGGGATGTCTTTCATGGCGTCGAACAGCGGCCAGAGATCGACATCGACATCGCCGCCCTCGGCGATCGACTCCGCGATCGCCTTGTCATAATCCAGCACAATCGTGCCATCATTGGTCTCGCGGCAGGTCTTGCGCGCAAAATCGAGCCAGAAAGCCTCGCCGGTCTGTTTCGGGAAAGCCTCGCCGTTTATCTCGCGGATCGCTTTGGCGGCTTCGGACCAGTTGGCAAAGCGGCCTTCGGTCTTGCCGGCATAGCCGCGGATGCGGGCAATTCCGGCCGGATCGAGCTCCGGCCCGATATCATTGAGCACGGCCCTGGCAATGCGTTGCGGCGCCATGGCCGCGGCGGCCATCGTCATCAGGCCGCCCATGGAGGTGCCGACAAAGACCGCGCGCTCGATCTTGAGATGGTCGAGCAGGTCGAGCATGTCCTGCGCATAAATGGCCGGTGTGTAGCGCTCGGGTTTCGGGTCATGTTCGGACCGGCCGCGGCCGCGCTGGGTGGCGCAGATCACGGTCCGGCCCATGGCCGCGGCGTGCGGCGCGAAATCCTCGAAATCCTTCAGATTGCGCGTGAGTCCGTGCAGGCAAAGCAGCGGATCACCGGTCGCTTTGCCGGCTGGTTCGTAGACCCGGTAGTGAAGTTTCAACCCGTCGGCATTTTCGAAGAAGTCGTCGCTGAAGGTGTCGTCGGCACGTTCCACTGCTTCGGCCTTGGAGCCCGCGGGCCTGACCGGCGAGTCGCCTTCCCAGTCCTTGCGCAGGCGCGGGGCGGCAAGGAAAAGCAGGATGGAGGCCATCACATAGTAGGCCGCCCCACCCATCAGCGCGTAGCGCAAGCCATCGTCTCCAAAGACCGGGGCCAGCGCATCCGACAACAGGCCAATCGAGAGATTTCCGAGCGCGAGGCCCATCAGATTATTGATCAAGAGGAAAATCGCCGAAGCCGTGGCGCGCATGTTCGGCGGTACGATGTGCTGGAAGGCCGACAGGACCGGGCCCAGCCAGGCGAGGCCCAACGCAGTCGGGATGACGAGCGCGAAGAAGGTGACCGTCAGGCCGCCGCCCCACAGGGCGAAGGCGAAGAAGGGCACAACGGCCGCGAAGGCGATGGCGGGTACGCGTGCATAGGCCGCCTTGTCGGATGCGCCGAGCTTGTCGCCGATGAAGCCGCCTAGCCAGATACCGATCAGCCCGCCGATCAGCACGACCGTGCCATAGAAATAAGCGGCGCTCAGCAGGATCTGGCGGGCTTCGGTGATACCTTCCGGGAACAGTCCACCGGGCAGGAAGCTCATGAAATCGGGCAGATCCGCCCCATAGCTGCGCACCAGGAAGGCCGGGATCCAGAAGAACAGGCCATAGCCCATCATCGAAGAAAAGGCGGCGCCGAAGGACAGGAACCAGAAGCTGGGTTTTGAGGTCAGCTTGCTGAGCACAGCGGACACCTTGGCCGGCTTGGTGTCTGCGCCGGGCGGATCATAGCGGCCGCGCTCGGGCTCTTTCAGGAACAGTTTGAAAACCGGCGCGAAGAAAACCCCGGCTAGACCGACGATCAGAAACGCCCAGCGCCAGTCCAGCAGGCTGGCCAGTACACCGCCGAGCACGATGCCGAGGGCCGATCCGATCGGAATGGCAAAGGAATAGATGGCCAAGGCGCGGGCCCGCTTTTCGGGCGGGAAATAGTCCGAGATGATGGAATAGGACGGCGCAACACCGCCAGCTTCGCCAATGCCGACGCCGACCCGCGCGAGGAAAAGCTGCCAGAAATTCTGGGCGAGGCCGCAGACCGCTGTGAAGGCGCTCCAGACCACCAGCGCGATGGTGATGATCCAGCTGCGATTGGTGCGGTCTGAGAGCCAGGCGATCGGCACGCCGAGCGTCGAATAGAAGATCGCAAAGGCCAGGCCGCCCATCAGGCTGAGCTGGGTATCGGATAATCCCAATTCCTGCTGGATGGGCACCGCCAGCACGCCGATGATCTGGCGATCGACGAAATTGAAAATGTAGACCCCGATCAGAAGGAACAGGACGGTGGCGCGATAGCCCGCGGTGTGTTCGGCGCGGGCGGTGGTGTCACTCATTCAGCGGTCTCCAGAAAGGCGCGGACATCGGCGACGGTGCGGGCCGGGTCGTCCTCGTGTGCAGCGTGGGCGAGGTCCTCGTAAACGATCAGCCGGGCATCCGCTATGGCGGCCTCGACCCGCGGGCCGTGGCTGGCCGGAATGAGGACATCGCGCCCGCCCCAGAGGATCAGCGTCGGGGCGGTAATCTGCGCCAGCATCGGCGTCGGGTCGGGCATGGTGAATTCGCGGATATGGGCGATGAAGGCGTCGCCATTTCCCTCCCGCCGCATCATGTCGATGATGGTCCGTACGCGGGCATCGCTGACCGAGGCCGGGTCGGCATAGCTGAAGGCCAGGCTCTGGCGGACGCCGGCTTCGGGCGCGAGCTGCAGGAAGGCCTGGATGGCGGCGGGCGGTTCGACCGGCTCATCGCCGACCTCATTGAACTGAAAGACGCCGGGATCGACGAGAATCAGGCGGTCGACGCGGCCGGGATAGGTTGCCGCGAAGCGCCAGGCGATTGTGCCGCCGAGCGAGTTGCCGGCGAGGGCCGCGCTATCGATGCCCAGCGCATCCATCAGTCCGGCCAGGAATTCGGCGCGTTCCTGCGCAGCATAACGCTGATTGGGGTCGGGTCCGGTCAGGCCGTGGCCGAGGAGATCATAGCGGATGACCCGGTAATCCCGCGAAAGGTCTTCCGCCCAGCCGTCCCAGCTTTCCAGCGAGAAGGTAAAGCCATGAATGAGGATGATCGGCGGGGCGTCTACCGGCCCTTCCTCGCGGACCCGGACGCGCGCGCCAGAGACCTCCACGAAGCGGTCGGCGGCGGTTACGTATTGCGCTTCGAGCGCGGTGGCGGGCTCGCCACTGGTGGCGTCCTGATACCAGAGATAGGCCGCGCCCAGCGCGATCAGGATGAGCGCCAGCAGGCCGCCGACGATGTAGAGGAGCACACGCATCGCGATACCCTACACGGCTCCGGCCCGGAGGCCAGAGCCGTCAGGTGCTGTGATCAATAGCGGAAGGCAATGGTGCCGGTGACGGTCCGCGGATCGCCGTAGAAGGCGGTCAGCGTTCCCTCGAGGCCGAGCTCCGGAGCCAACGTCGTATTGTTCACGAAATCATAGCCGGCGACGATGTAGCGTTCGTCGGTGAGGTTGCGGCCGTGCAAGCCAAACTGCCAGCGGCCGTCGTCGGAATCCCAAACAATGCTGGCATTCCACAGCGTGAAGGCGTCCTGATCGATGCGGTCGAACGGGATTTCGAACTGGGTCGAGTCGCCGCGGTAGGCCAGCGTGTTGAGAATGGTCAGATCGCCATTCCGCACCGGCGTGACATAGGTCAGCGTCGCGGCGGCCGTCACATCGGGCGTGTTCTGGATCTCGACCTGATTGGAAATGTTCTGGCCGAAGGCGTTGATGAAGGTGCCGTACTCGCCGTCGAGCAGGCCGATCGCCCAGTCGAGCGACAGGGAATCACCGCGTCCAGACACGTCATCGGAGACCAGAAGCGAACCTTCGTATTCAAGACCGCGGATTTCCGCTTCGGCAGCGTTGGTGGTGACACCGGTGAAAGTATCGTTGACGCCGTCACCGTCGGTATCGACCCCGACCGAGCCCGGGATCTGCACGTCCTTGTAGTCCATGAAGAAGACCGCCAGCGCATGGCGGTAGCGGCCATTGTCATAGCGCCAGCCGACCTCATAGCTGTCCACCTCTTCCGGATCGAAGCCCATGAACTGGAAGATCTCGTCTGCGGTAACATTGCCATCACCGTTGAAGTCCGGCGTGGCCGTCGTCTGTCCCCGCGGATCGAAGCTGCCGCCCTTGAAGCCCTGGCTGTAAGCGCCATAGAGGCTGTTTTCATCATTGATCGTGAAGTTCAGCGAGGCGCGCGGCGAGAAGTCTTCCCATTCGGCCGATCCCTGGAAATCCGACGTGGTCGCGATCAGGATTGGATTGCCGCCGAAGAATTCCGAGAACCCGCCGATATAGGTGCGGCGCAGGACCCGCGATGTCCGTTCGTCATTGGTATAGCGTCCGCCGATGGAGGCGCTGACCCAATCGTTCAGGTCAAAGCTGATGTCGGCGAACACCGACCAGGTTTCGGTCGACACATCACCGAAAGTCTGTGCGTTAAGCCCGGGCAGACCGATCAGGCTGCCGAGCGGGCCGAGCACGACATCAAACACCGTGCTCGCATTGGCGTCGAGATAGTAGACGCCGCCGACGCCGCTGATGCGGTCGCCTTCGTAGAGAATCTGGAATTCCTGCGAGAACTGGTCGTTCTCGTAGATGGCCGGCACGTCGAGATCGTCAGCGGGCAGGCTGTCGAAATCGATTGGCGTGGTGGATTCGTCCTCGCGATAGGCGGTGACGCTGCGGAAGCTCCAATTGTCGTCATGATAGTATTCGGCGAGCAACGTTCCGCCAGATGCTTCGACTTGCTGATCAACGACGTTAAGACCGGCGCGCGTGTCATAGACATCGTTGAGCACCGGCGCACCGGAGAGCGCGCCCGGGATCAGGCGATGGCCCTGGCGTGGCGCGGAATCATCGGTCACCGTGTCGCCGGACAAGCGGAAGAACCATTGCGCATTCGGCTCGAATTCAGCCGACGCGCGAAATGCCAGCACCTCTTTGTTGTAGTTGTCCTCGCCGGTTACGAGATTGCTGCCATAGCCGCCGCGGTTGAGGCTGGCGACGGCACCGCCGACGCGGAAGGTCTCGGACAGCGGAACCGATCCGGAGACAATCGCGTCGATCTGCTCATAGCTGCCAATGTTGAGCCGGGCGTTGAGCGTTGGCGCGTCGGGATCGAGGCGGCGGGTGATGTATTTGACCGCGCCGCCAATCGTGTTCCGGCCATAGAGCGTGCCTTGCGGGCCGCGCAGCACTTCGATGGCCTGCACATCGTAAATGTCGAGGACTGCCGCCTGCGGACGGTTGAGATAGACATCGTCGAGATAAAGACCGACGCCGGATTCAAACCCCGCTACCGGGTCCTGCTGGCCGACGCCGCGAATGAAGGCGGTCAGGGTGGAATTGGTGCCGCGCGACACTTCCAGCGTGACGTTCGGCGTCGTCTGCCCGACAAAGGTAATGTCCTGCGCGCCTGCGGTTTCGAGTGCCTCGCCCGAGAAGGCGGTCACGGAGAGCGGGACATCCATGATGGATTCTTCACGCCGCCGCGCCGTCACCGTCACGGTGTCGCGCGGTTCGCCCATGCTCGACGTCTCGTCCTGGGCAGCGACTGGCGCGGCTATGACCGGTAACAGCGAGACGCTGGCCAACAGGACGGCGAGCCGTACGGAACGGTTGCGGTGTGTCATGATGATCTCCCTCACGCCCCGGATATTTGGTTTTGGGCTTGCAGCGCGTACGCGGCCGCCGCCCGGCGGGGCTCCTTTGCTTGGCGCCAACAAATTCAACGCTAGTTGAAATGTCAATCGAAATTCATTGGGCGTTGAAATTAGTTTTCGATGTGGGCATTGATGCAACACTGGCGTTCGCCGCTTGCCGGATTGTCCGCCGGGTGCAAGGGTCTTGCGCAAACCTCTGACAGGGGGAGGGAAATTGGCCAGTCGCGGTGAGAAAACACGGCAGAAGATTCTCGATTCTGCCGAGAATCTCTTTGCCAAGCGCGGCTATCACGGCGTCACGATCCGGCAGATCACGGCCGACGCCAATGTCGATACCGCGCTGGCGAATTATCATTTCGGCACGAAGCGCAACCTGTTCGATGCGGTCCTGCTGCGCCGCGCCGAAGAGCTCAACGAGGTCCGCCTGCACCGGCTTGAGGAGATCGAGGCGGCAGCCGAAAACGGGGTGGCCAGCCTGGAAGACATTATCGACGCCTTTTCCCATCCGCTGCTTGAGAAATCGGCTCGCGGCGGGCCCGGCTGGAAAAGTTATTTCGCGCTGATCGCCCAGATCAACAATTCGCCGGAATGGGGCGGGAAGCTGATGACGGAGTATTTCGACCCTCTGGTGCGGCGCTTTATCGCCGCCATCAAGCGCGCCCTGCCCAATGCATCGGATGCCGACATATACTGGAGCTATCACTTCTTTTCCGGTGCGCTGGTCCTGACCTATGCCGAAACCGGCCGGATCGACAATCTGTCGGACGGCAAGGTGCATTCGAGCGATCTCGATGCTGTGCAGCTCCGGCTACCGCCCTTCATCGCCGCCGGATTCCGCAAGCTTTGCGAATAGCGCGACACTGACAATTTCAACGCTTGTAGAATTCTGGTTGACGGCTGCGGCTCTCCGCGCCCACCATGGCTGCAGGCTGGAGGGAGGCTCGCGGCATGGCATTGCGGCTGACGTCGGACGCACCGTTCTTTCCGGAAATCCTGTCTTTGCATGCGCGCTGGCGCGGCACGCAGCCGGCGATCGTATGCGATGAAATCGCCCTTAGCTGGGCCGAATTCGACGCCGCCGCGAACCGCCGGGCGAATGCCTTCAACAAGGCCGGCCTGAAGCCGGGCGACGCGATTGCCCTGGCGATGACGAACAGCGCGGACATGGTGTTGGCGATTGCGGCGGCGATGAAAGCCGGGCTCGTCACGGCACCGCTCAATGTCAGCGTCCGGCCGGCTGCGATGCTGAGCATGATCGCTGACGCCGGCGCCCGCGCCATCATCGCCTCCCCGGAGCTCGCCGCGCCGCTCGAGGCGGCAGGAAGCAGCTCCGATCTGCCGAAATTGAAACTGCTCGACCGCCCCGGGCCGGACGGATGGCATGTGCTGGCCGATTGGGCGGAGGCGGCTGAGGACGGTCCCCCGAGCTATCGAGCCCGGCGAGACGATCCGCTGAACATCATCTATTCCTCCGGCACGACCGGGCAGCCGAAAGGCATATTGCATACGCATGGTACGCGGCTCGACTGGGCCTACGATCTGGCGATCGCGCTGCGCTATCATTCCGGAGCGCGCACGCTGGTCACGCTCGGGCTTTATTCCAATATCAGCTGGGTCATGATGCTGTGCACCTGGCTGGCCGGCGGTACACTGTTCATACGGTCCGGTTTCAGCGCGGCCGATGTTCAGGAGCAGGTCAGGCGTCACCGCATCACCCACACCGCCATGGTGCCGGTGCAGTATCAGCGTATTCTCGACGATCCGGGGTTCGACGCCCGCGCCTTCGATACGCTGCAATATGTCATGTCGTGCGGTTCGCCGCTGCTGGCACATACCAAGTCGGCCTGGCTCGAGATCTGCCCGGGCGTGATCGAACTTTATGGCCTGACCGAAGGTCTGATCACGACCCTGGATCCGGAGGACGCGCCGGGGCGGCTGGCCTCCGTCGGCAAGCCGCTGCCGGGCACGGATATCCGCATTCTCGACGAGCAGGACCGGGACTGCCCGACGGGACAACCGGGCGAGATTGTCGGGCGCGGGCGCATCGCCATGCCTTTCTATCATAACCGGCCGGAGGCGACGCAGGCGGCGAGCTGGACGGATAAGAACGGTCAGGTCTGGCTGCGCACCGGCGATATCGGCCAGCTGGATGCCGACGGGTTCCTCTACATTGTCGACCGCAAGAAGGACATGATCGTCTCCGGCGGACAGAACATCTTTCCGAAGGATATCGAAACCGTGCTGATCGACCATGCCGAGATCGCCGACGTCGCCGTGATCGGCGTGCCCGACGAGATATGGGGCGAAACGCCGATCGCGGTCATTGTGCCAACCATTGGCGCTTCGCCGGAACCGGCAAAGATCGTTGCCTGGGCGAATGACCGCCTCGGCAAGCAGCAAAGGCTCCGCGGCGCGCAGCTGATCGACGAATTGCCGCGCAATGCCAATGGCAAGGTTCTGAAACGCGAATTGCGCGACCGGTTCAGCTAGAAAAAGGCCGGAGACAGAGCTCCGGCCCTCAGGGTGTCCAGATTGTGCCGGGCCTAGCGCCGGTGCGTATAGGAACCGGCAAACTCCCATTCACCGTTTCGGCTCCGGCACATCTCGAACGATCCGCGATCGTAATCGCCATAGCCGGACCAGGATTCGGATTCGAACCGGGCGCAGGTCTGACCGCCGCGATCATAATAGTCGCGGGGGTGGATTGCGCCTTTCGCGCCCGTGCGCGGGTTTTCCCAATAAGCCGGCTGGCGATATTCCGCGGACCAGCCGCTGGCATAGGCATATTGCCGCTCGTCGCATTCATTGAAGCGGCCGCCGAGGCCGACATCGACATTCAGTACCGGACCGACATCCAGGACCGCGCCGAGGCCCAGCCCACCGGAGCGGCGGGTTTCACAAGCTTGCGGATAATAGCGGTAATCGCGCCGGTCATATCCGCCTTCATAATAGCTGTGGTGATAGCTGAAGCTGGTCGAATGGCCGGATTGCGCGTGCGCACCGGCGCTTCCCAGCATAGCCACCGGCAGCGCGGCGGCGAGGAAAAGCTTCTGCATTTGCATCACATCCTCCTTGGCAAATGACGTCTTGCAAGGAGAACAACGCATGAAGTGCGGTTTTTATTCCCGCCAGTCCGCAGCGGCCGCCTGCGCTACCGATTCGGCATCCAGCGGATCGCCTTCCATGCGGGCGTCGATCTCGGCCAGCAAAGCCGGTGGCAACGCGGATGACGCCAGCTGATAGCCGCCGGTTTCGCCGGCGGGCGCGGTCAGGAGAAGGCGCACTTGCCAGCCTTCATTGTCACGGCAGGCCAGGCCCCGGGCGTCTCCTTCGGCCGCTGCGAAGGCGCGACAATAGTCGCCCTCCGTGTCCCGGAAGGTGACCGGCACCTGCCAGTCGGCATTGCCGGCTGCTGCGTCGAGCGCGGATGCGAGGCGGGCTTCGGCGCGCGGGTTTTCGCCACTGATGCCGGGACCGGCCGCGAAGAATTGCGCGCCGACAAAGATGCCGAGCGCGAGGCTGGCGAAGGCGGCCAGGCCGGGCGCCGCTACCGGGCCGGTGAGCCAGGCACGGATCTGGGCCAGAAGCCCCGCCGGAGGCGCCTCCTGGGCCAACAGGGCGGTCAACCGGTCGGGCGGGGCCCGATGGGCGATGGGCGCATAGTGGGAACGGACGCGATTGGCGATACGGCGCTGCCTTTCGGTACGCGCCGCGAGATCTTCGTCGCCGGCCAGATCGGCTTCGAACCGGGCCTGCACATCGGCCGGCATTTCGCCGTCGACATAGGCCATGATGTCTTCATCACGCCAGCTCATGCAGCGTCTCCCTCGCTATCGGACAGACGCGCTTCCAGCGCCTGGCGGCCCCGCGCAAGGCGGCTGGTCAGCGTCCCCATCGGCACGTCGAGCACGGCTGACGCTTCCTTGTAAGACAGGCCTTCGACGAGGACGAGCGAGACCGCAACGCGCTGCTCGTCCGGCAGATCCTGCATGGCGGTTTCCACCGACATCGCCCGGATCCGCTTGTCGAATGCAGGATCCTCGGCGCCGACGCCGAGCCCGGCTTCTTGCGGCGCGAAGGTCCGGGCTCGACGTTGCCGCGCCCTGCTCTCGTCGATCCAGATATTTTTGATGATCCGGTACATCCAGCTGTCCAGTCGGGTGCCGGCCACGAACTGGCCGGATCGCGTCAGGGCCCGCTCCAGCGCCATCTGGAGCAAATCGTCGGCATCGGCGTCATTCCGGGCCAGCGACCGCGCAAACCGGCGCAGCCGCGGCAGGAGGTCGAGCAGTGCTGCCCGGAATTCGGCATCTTTTCGAGGCATGCTATTAATCCGGCAACGAATGGAAGATGCGGTTTCTTCCATACGTTATCGAAATATCCGGACCGGCATAGCCTGCCGGACCGTAGGAAACCCGGAGTGAGGATGTGTTGCGCCTCGTCCTGTTGATGGCGATCTGGCTGGCCGCAGCGCCAGCCTTCGCCCAGCTGAGCCTGCCCGACCGGTTGCCCGTGCAGCTGCCGGACACGCCGCTGCGCGAACCCGAACGCCTGCTCGACCGGCTCGACGACCGCGTGCTCGGCGAGATCGAGGCGGCGCGCCGTGACGCGCTGGGCACGTTGCAGCGGGTGAATCGGGACTTGCTCGAGACGCTGCCGGGCGGCGATGTCGCGCTGCGCGGCGAAGTGCTGGCTGTGGATCCGTCCATCGCCCTGCTCGGCTCCGCCCAGGCGGCCGGATTCACCATCATCGAGGACCGCACCGAGCCGGCGCTGAATCTGCGGTATGTGCGGCTGCGCGCGCCATCGGGCATCGGAACGCTGGGCGCGGTCGGGCTGTTGCAGCAATTCGATCCGGGCGGGCTGTTCGACGTCAATCCCTTATATGCGACGTCCGGAGTAGCGATGACCGGCCTCGCAGTGCAGGCCGCGCCGCGGCAGAGCCAGGTGCGGGTCGGCATGATCGATGCCGGCGTGCCGGACACGGGGTTCCCTGACGGCCAGCTGGTGACGCGGCATTTCCGGGGCTCGCAGGTGACCCCGCACGAGCACGGGCTGCAAGTGGCCGCCATCCTCGCTTCAGCCGACGGCGCGGCGCCGGGCGCGAGGGTTTATGCCGCCGATGTCTATGGCGGCGAACCCACAGGCGGTTCGGCCGACACGATCCTGCGGGCGCTCGGCTGGATGGCGGAGCGGGATGTCCGCGTCGTCAATATCAGCATTGTGGGTCCCCGCAATGTCGCGCTGCGCGCGGCCATTGAGCGCTTCACCGCCCAGGGCCGGATCGTCGTCGCGGCCGTCGGCAATGACGGGGCAAATGCCCGCCCGCTCTACCCGGCCGCCTATCCGCAAGTCGTCGCCGTCACCGCAATCGATGCCGGCGCCCGGATCCTGCCGGAAGCCGTGCAGGGCGAGCATGTCGACTTCGCGGCGCGCGGCATGGACATGGTCTGGCCGTCGCTGAACGGACGGCGGGTGCAGGTTCGCGGCACCTCCTTCGCCGCGCCCATTGTCGCCGGCCTCCTGGCCAATGAGGTCGCTTCGGGACGGACGGCCCGAGATGCCGAAGCTGCGCTCACCGCGGCGGCCCGCGATCTCGGCCGGCGCGGCCGGGACGATGTTTACGGGCATGGTGCTGTCGGCGATGCGATGTTCCGGTCACGGCGGGCAGATCTGCGCCGCCGCTAGGACTGTCCCGGAAGAAAACCCGCATGCGATCCGTTGTCGGAGATGACGGGCCCGGCCGCACGGCTGGTCCCCGGTCTGCAAAGGGAGGATCTCATGCGTACTCTTCTATCGATAGCCGCCATCCTGGCGGCCATGCCCGCCGCCAACGCCCAGCTCGGCACGGTGACCGGCACGGTTCAGGACACGACGCGGCTGGAAACCGAAGCGCTCGACCTCGACGCGACGGGACGGCTCGGCTCGCGCCTGCAGACCGGTGTTGCGACTTCGCGCATTGAACAGATGCGTCAGCGCCGCGCCCTGCGGGAGGCCCGCCGCGCCGCCGTCGAGGCGCGCGATGCGCCGGCCGTCAGTGCCGGATCGCAAGCGGCCTTGCAGACGGGCGTCCGTGAAACGGCGTCTGCCCCTGTCTCGAACGCCACGAACGCCTCCGCCACGGCACGCCGCGTGACGGCGGCGACCGATAGCAGCGCGCAAACCGATACCGACGGTCAGGCGGTGGCGGTCGGCCAGACCGCAGCCATCGCTGCCGACCGGCCCGTCGTGCGCCCCGCGGCGCAAGTGAGCCGCACCGTCGCAATGGCCGACAATGCCGCAGCCTCGGTCGAGGTCGAAGTGCCGACAGCCGCAGTCTCCGTGCCGGCGCCCGCCGTCACCGTTGCGGCCCCGTCAGCCGTGATCGCCACTCCGGCGCCGCGGCCGGTCTATGCCGGGTCGGGCGGTTCGACGGTGATTGTCCGCGATCGGATCCGGAGGGTGTCGTCCGAACCGGCGGTGACCGCGCCACCGGCGGACGCAGCGGCACTGCCTGCCAGGGCAGCCACCCATCCCGTACCGGCGCGTGCCGCCAATCGCTGGATCGACCCGCATAGCGTCTCGGAAAACGCGTTTTTCATCTGCTGCGCACTTCTCCTGATCCTTGCGCTCCTGATGTCCGCCCACATGCTGACCCGGCGGCGGGCCTGACACCGGTCCACGCGGCAAGGGCGGTCTTGAGACCGCCCTTTTTCGTGTCAGCGGGCAAACCGCACGCCCAGGCTGAACGCGCGTGCCTCCCCCGGGAAATAACGCTCGCTGCCGAAGGCGAAGTCTGCACGCTCAGCATAGCGCTCATCGGTGAGATTGCGGATCGTGCCGAACAGGGTGATGCGGTCCGTCGCGGCAAAGCGCGCCCGCAAATTCAGAAGATCATGCCCGTCATAGCGGTTCTGGTTCGCCGCATCGGTAAAGTATTCGCCGACATGGACCCATTCCAGCCCGGACTGGAACCGGTCCGTCGGGCGCCATGACAGGCGTGTATTCCAAAGCCATTCCGGTGCCGTATCGACGCGATTGCCGTCACGGATCGTCTCGGTGGCATTGCCGACAACGCGATCGAAGTCATAGCGGTGATCGGCCCAGCTCCCGGCAATTTCAAACTCCCAATGGCCGGACAGCGGCCAGGCCAGGTCGAACTCGACGCCGTGATGCCGTGTCGCCCCGTCGGTGACATTGAAGCCGTCTGCATCGCGGAAAAAGACATTCGTCTTGCGCATTGCATAGGCGACGAGCTCGACGCGCCCGCCGCGGGCAAAGGCATGGCGTAGACCCAGCTCGGCGCTGTCGAGCACCTCCGGTTCAATACCTGTAATGTCCTGTCCGGGCTGGAGCCGGTAAAGCTCCGCGGTTTGCGGCGTGCGGCTGCCGCGCGCCAGCCGCGCAAAAACCGCCGAAGCGTCCGACACCTGCCAGATCAGCCCAGCATGCGGGGTAAGAACTGAAAAATCATCGCTGCGGTCCGGCAGACGCAGGAATCGGCCGACCGTGTTGTCGGGCAAATGGTTGTCATACACATAGCGCGTGACTTCCCAGCGCGCGCCAAGCTGCGCGGTCAAAGACGGCGTCAGCGCCCAGCGGCCCTGCGCGTAGAGCGCGGCGACATCCGCGGTGACCGTGTAATCATAGTGATCGCCCTGCACGAAAGAAAAAATCGTCGGCCGTTCCTGAGTCTCGGTGAGATAACCCCAAGTGCGCTCCAGATCCGCGCCGATCGTGAGGCGGCTGTCATCGGTTTCGCGGACCAGTGCCGCCTGCAGGCCCAGACTGTCATGGCCGCTCTCTTCCAGCGCTTCGGACGGCAGGAAATGCATGCGGAAGTCCATGGCGTTGGACCGCGCATAGGGCGTCAGCGACCAGTTCCAGAGGTCCTGCCAATGCCCGTCGAGGCGCAAGGCTGTCCTGATCGCATAGGCGTCGCGAAAGCCCTCCGGATCCGGATTGCTGCGCGCCAGTGTCCGGTCGCGATACGCATCGCTTCCACGGATAAAGCCCGCCGTTTCCTGGTTCAGGGAGATGCCGGACAGGGTAAAACGCCAGTCAAAGTGCGGGGCGGTCCCATCCGCGCGAACCAGGGCTTCCAGCCGGTCGAGCCCGGATTCGGCACGCCATCCCTCCTCATGCTGGCCGGCCAGTCCGGTCAGCCAGGAAGTTCTCTCGTGCGTTCCGGTCCAGATGGCCTGGCCCCGGACACGGCCAAAGGAACCGGCTTCGATCTCGATCGATTGCGGCGTGCTGCCCGGTTCCGGCGTACGGAAATGGATGAGGCCGTGCAGCGCGTTCGACCCGTAATGCGCCGGACCGGGACCGCGAAAAACCTCGACATTGCCGGACAGGCCCGACAGCGCCTCGAACAGGCCGTTGACATTGGAAAAGCCGGCGGCCCGGAGCGGAATGCCATCTTCCAGATAGAGGAAGGCGCCGGCGCCCGCGCCACCGGTCAGTACGGGCGAACGGATGGCGGTGAGATGCTCGGCGCCGTTGCCGCGATGAAGGAAGGCGCCCGGCGCGCGGTTGATCAGCTCGGCCGGATGTTGCGCGCCCGTATTCAGGATTTCGGTGCGGTCGATAAGGGTGATCGGCGACACCGTTTCATTGGGGCGTTCACCGGAACGGTCACCGGTCACCACGATCACGTCCTGGGCCCATAACGGGCTGACGCAGAGCAGACACAGCGGGATCAGGGCACGGATCATCCCGGCGAATGTAGGCGCCAACGCGGCGGAGGCAATTTGCCGTTGCCGAGCGATGACAATCGCCGCCAACCCGGTAGGATTTGCAGACCGGGGGCGAGACACGACAAGGGAGGCCGGGCCGTGACGGTTTATCGTTGGCTGATGGCGGTGCTTTTGCTGCTGGGCGTTCTGACGCCGGACGCGCTGGCCAATCGGCGCAGCGCCCTGTCCATCGAGGCCGATTATTCGGCGTCCATACTGGTCTTCCGCGTCGGCCGGGTGACGCTCGATGCCGAGCTGGGCACCGAGCGCTATACCGCGCGGGCGCATGTCGAAGCGGCGGGCCTCGCGGCGCTGTTTACCGATTTTTCGATCGATTCCGACGTCGAAGGCCGGTTCGCCGAAAGCGGACCGGTGCCGGTGAATTACGGTCACATCGAACGCACAGGCGACAAGACGCGGATCATCGATGTCGATTTCGAGGATGGCGTCGCACGCGCGACGGCGTCGCCTGCCTTTTCGACCTGGGGCGATCCGCCCGCCAGCGAATCCGATCGCACGGGCGTGGTCGATCCGATGACGGCGACGCTGCTCTTGTCAGAACTCGTCGCCGCAGCCGAGGCCGCGCCATGCGCGGGATCAATCCCGGTTTTCGACGGCAAGCAGCGCTATGATCTGAACCTTGTCGCGCGTGGGACGGAAACCATACGAACTCGCGGATATCAGGGCGAAGCGATGGTGTGCGACGCCTTCTACATCCCGATCTCCGGATATGATCCCGAGGACTGGCCGGAGCCGGGCGAAACCCGGCATCCCTTGCGGATGTGGATCGCGCCGATTGCGGAAGGTTCGGCCTATCTGCCGGTTCGCCTGCACACACGCGCCGGGTTCGGCGGCGTCACGGTCGAATTGCGCGCATTGCGGGTCGATTAGCCAAAAGAAAAGGCGCGGACCGCGCCGCGCCTTTCCAAGGAGTAGCTGGGCCGGTTGGCGTTAGCCGACCGAGGCCATGCCGGAGACGTCTGCCCGCGTCGCGTTCAGCACGATGGCTTGTGCGTCCGCATCGAACATGGCGTCGCTCTCCGAAACAGCCACAACGCCATCCGTATCGATGCCCGAACGGTCGAAGTGAATCCGGCCATTGGTATCGGAATCATAGCGTGTCACCGTACCGATGCGGTATCCGTCACGGCTGTAGACCGCGACCTGGGAATAGCCGCCGGAATTCGAGGACACGTAGGCCGAGCCCGTTCCCGTATAGACCGACGGACGGTCGGGCGTGTCGGCGCTGACCGAACCGCCAGCATAGACTTGCGAGCGCTGCTCCAGCTGGGACGCCAGACGCGAGCTGGCGCGGCTGCGATCGTAGGCCGACAGCGACGACTGCAGCGACTGGCCGATACGGCTATAGGCATTGGCCGATGCATCTGCATTCGCGTTGATCGACTCGTCGACATTGACGGCGGAATCAACAGTGCTGTCGAGACGGGAATCGATGTCCGTCTGCTGATCGAGACGGGAGTCCAGATCCGTTTGCCGGTCGAGGCGCGAGTCCAAATCCGTCTGCTGGTCCAGCCGCGAACCGATGTCCGTCTGCTGATCGAGACGGGAACCGAGACGCGATCCTTGGCTCAGAGAGCCGCGAGCGGTCTGGCTGGTGTTCGTGGACAGCGTGCTTTGCGTCTGACCTTGTACGGAGCCTGTGAGGTCGGTCACTTGCGCCATGGCGGCAGGCGACAGAACCATGGCCAGTACGAGGCCGGTTGTAGCGAGTTTCATGTCAAGCTCTCCATTGGTTGCGAGCAGGAATACAACGCGGGGGCCGAATGGGAGTTCCGGGAAATTTCAGATCGTGATCAGCGACCCCGAGTCGCCATGCCTGACAGGCGAGCTGCAAGATGACGTGCACGGCAATTCTGCAATTTGCTTGACGCTTCGCGGCGATCGGCAATGCTTCCGGCAGCAGGGAGGCTGATCCATGGCAGAACGCAAATACGGCATTGTGGTCTACGGTGCGACCGGGTTTACCGGGCGATTGGTCGCGGAATATCTCGATGCCCATTATCGGGGCGATAATGCCGTCAAATGGGCGATGGCGGGACGCTCTCCCGGGAAGCTGGAAGCCGTTCGCGACGAGATCGGTATTTCGCCCGAGGTCGATCTGATGACCGCAGATGCCAGCGATCCGGCATCGCTGAAAGCGATGGCGCAAAGCGCGCAGGTCGTGATCACGACGGTTGGGCCCTACCAGCTCTATGGCGAGCCGCTACTGACCGCCTGCGCCGAGGCCGGGACCGATTATGTCGATCTTTGTGGCGAACCGGCCTGGATGGCGCAGATGATCGGCAAGTACCAGGGCGCGGCAGCGGCCAGCGGAGCGCGCCTGGTGTTTTCCTGCGGGTTCGACAGCGTGCCTTTCGATCTCGGCGTCTGGTTCCTGCAGGAAGAAGCCAAGCGTGCGCAGGGCAGGCCGGTGCCACGCGTCAAAGGCCGCGTGCGCAAGATGAAAGGGACGTTCTCGGGGGGCACCGCTGCCAGCCTGACGGCAACGATTGCGGCGGTCAGCAAGGACCGGTCGCTTCTGAAACTGCTGACCAACCCGTTCTCGCTCTGCCCGGGCTTTTCGGGTCCGAAACAGCCGCATTCGGCCGAAGCGGAATATGACGAGGCCGCCGCCTCATGGACGGCGCCGTTCGTCATGGCACCGATCAACACGAAAAATGTTCATCGTTCGAACTTCCTCTCCGGTCACCCCTATGGCGAGGATTTCGTCTATGACGAGCGGATGCTGACCGGCGATGGCGACAAGGGCGAAAAGCGCGCCAAGTCGGCGGCGCGGCAGGACAAGATGCAGAATGTCATGCTGGCGATGGCACCGACGCGCTGGATCCTGAAAACCTTCATGATGCCCAAGCCCGGCGAGGGGCCGGACAAGGAGGCCCGGGAGACCGGTTTCTACGACATTCTGTTCATTGGCGAATCTTCGGACGGACGGGTCGTGAAAGCATCGGTGAAGGGCGACAAGGATCCGGGCTATGGCTCGACCTCGAAAATGATTTCAGAGTGCGCGCTATGCCTGTTGCTCGACATCGACCGCGAGACGACGCCTGGCGGTATCTGGACGCCCGCAGCGGCAATGGATGGAAAGCTTGTCGAGCGATTGCAGGCAAAGGCCGGACTGACCTTCGCGGTCGAAAGCTAGCCGGGCTTGTCGGCCATGAAGTCCGCAGGCGGTGTCCAGGTTCCCGGAATGTGAGTGTTGGCCCAACGGCACATGGCTTGGACTGTCGGTCGCAAATCCCGCCCCTTGGCCGTCAGCCGGTATTCGCGGCGCGGCGGCCGCTTCGAATAGAGCGTTGCCGTGACAAGTCCGGCCGCCTCCATCTTGGCCAGGCGGTCGGCCAGCACATTGGTGGTAATCCGCTCGGGCGAATCAAGGAAGTGGGAATAGCGCGACTTGCCATTGAGCATGTCGCGCAAAATGACCAACGTCCATCGATCACCGACAAGATCGAGCGTCGCGGCAATCGGGCATCCGGAGCGAAAATCCACATCCATGCCTCATTCTAAGCTTGCGACTTGCAAGTTACAAGTAACATGGATAGCGTAATTGTCGGGAAGCGACGGGTTGAGCGGGCGGGCTGTAGGGGCGGTTTATCCGGACGAGATCGCGGTTCCGGTCGCCAGCCGAACCCGTCGCAGCGCGTGCCGCACAGACGTTTCGATGGCGAATTGGCGGGATATTCCAAGCAGGTGCGAGTCGCCCGAACCGCCCGGCACCGGCTTAAAGCGCTGCGGCAATTACGGAAGGAGACCAGGATGAGCGAGGAGAGCATTGAAGGCGGATGTTTGTGCGGCGCGGTCCGCTATGCCATCAGCGGCGAGCCGGCTGTAACCGGCGATTGCTATTGCACCGATTGCCGCAAGGCGAGCGGCACCAGTCATTGTACACATGCCGCCTTCCCCGAGCCGGCCTTCGCGATTGAAGGGCAGTTGCGGTTTTTCGACAAACCGGCCGACAGTGGAAATATGGTCAGCCGCTGCTTTTGTCCGACGTGCGGCTCGGCTGTCTATTCGACCAATTCCGGAATGCCGGGCCTGGTTTTCGTGCGGGCGTCCAGCCTCGACGATCCGGAGCGCATCTCGCCGGCAATGTCGGTCTATGCCAGCCGCGCCCCGTCCTGGGCGGCGGTCAGCGCCGCGCGTCCGGCCTTCGCGGAAATGCCGGGCTAGTCGGCGGTCAGCGCTTTGCGGCGGAAGCTGGTCGGCGCCTCACCGGTCGCCTCCCTGAAGGCCCGGTTGAAGCTGGCGATCGAGCCATAGCCGAGATCAAGCGCGACCTGCAGGATCTGGCGCCGGGCCTGTTCCGGGTCGGCCAGGATTTCCTTGGCGTCTGCCACACGGTGCGCGTTGATATAGCTGGAGAAATTGCGGTAGCCGAGGCCTTGATTGATGAGCTTGCGCAGCCGGTGTTCCGGCGTGCCCAGCTGATCCGCCAGCTTGCCGACGGTGAGGCCGGTTTCGCGATAGGCGCCCGCCTCCATCGCCGATTCCAAACGGGCCAGAAGCGGCTTGTCGGCCGGTTCGATGGCGGCGATCGCGGCCTGTGTGTCGTGCCGGCGCGTTACCATGTTGCGGTCGACGAACATGGCCGGGCTGGCGCGCAGTGCCCACATGGCGAAGGCGAAGGACAGGATCAGCAGCCAGATTGAGGACGCTACCTGATAGGTCTGTTCCGCCTGCGGTCCGAAATCCATCATGTCGAGGCCCATCAGGACTATGGCCGACAGGCCGACCGAGACCGCAATCGCGACGCGGAAGCGGCGGCGGCTGTCGACGAGATCGTCCTTTAGGCTCAACAGGGCAAAATAGGTCGCGTGCATGAAGAGCAGAATGGAAATGAGTTGTTTGATGCCGGTCAGCACATCCAGGGTGAGACCTTCGCCGATGACGAACCGCAGGGGCGTCAGCACTAGGATGGGGATGGCCGGGATCAGGTGAAACACCCGGAAGCGATAGTGATCGCAGAACAGCGCCAGGCAGAACCACCAGAAGAAAACGCCGTCCAACCATGACAATGGCACCAGCGGCAATTGCCAGACGCCGAGGAAGTCCACCAATGCCGGTGAGGCACATATCATGTAGGCGAACGCGCCGAGACCGAAAAGCGCGCCCAGCCGCGCAGCGAGCGAGCGCGGCGCGTTGACCAGCAGTATAGCGCTGGTCAGCAAACACAGAATGCCCGCTGACATGCGGGCAATCATCTCGATCAGGACGGCGTCGGACATGGGCTGATTATGCCCCTATTGAAAGAATCCTGCCAGCCTGAACGCGACGGGGGGTGGCGATCAGGCTGGCAGGCCAGGGACGCTAGTCGCGGTTGGCGGCCAGCACCATGCTGTCCCGTCCATCTGGGGAGATGCTCCGGGAGGCATGGATTTCGTTCAGCTGCGGGGCGGCGATCTGGTCGAGCGTGCGCTCGATGGTGTCGCGGACACACAGGCGGGTGGCGGTTGCCGACATGGCGCTGTGGCGGTTTTCCTCTGCGCAGACGCGCTGGGCGGTGTCGGCGATGCGCTCGTAGACGGATTGAGCGCCCGCCGGCGTGGTCAGATCGGCCGTGGCGAAGGACAGCTCGGCGCTGGCCGGACCGCCGGCCAGGCTGGAAGCACCGAGAAAAAGGGCGGGAAGAAGCGCAGTAAACATGATCGACCTCGTGAGGTGGCGCCGCTTTGCGCGGCTAACGGGGTCAATCTGCCGGGCGGCGCCACGCCGCGCTCCGCGATTTCGAAAATCGCGCGATCATTTTCAGAATCGCGCGATGAATTTCAGAAACGCGCAGGCTCGGGCCTATCGCAACCGGGTGGACCGGGCCGGCGCCAGGATCACCGCGTTCAGCAGGGCCAGATCGAGGCCGGCCTGGTAAGCCCGCGCCGTGGGGTCCTGGGTGAAGGCCACCACAAAGCCCGAACCGACGCGGCGAGAGACCAGGAAGGGCTTGAACGCGATCTGTTCGGCGTTCTCGGCCCAGAGATGACCCGACGCGACGAGGTCGTCCGCGGCGGCAAAGCGGAAGACCGTATCGGCCTCGTCGAGCGGGATCGCCGTATAGATGTCCGATCCTGTCACCATGGCCGCCGCGCCGTCCTCATAACCGGCCGACAGGAAGCTGTCGGTATTGGCGATGATGTTCAGGAGGGCGCCGGGCGATGAATCCGGGCGCGCATTGCGCGGCTCTAGCGCGTCGCGCAGCGCGGTCTCGTCGGCGATCACGCTGCCTTCGACCGTCGCGTCCTCGCCGGCAGCGCCGGTGGGCGTGCCCGCGGCCAGCTCGCGGCGGATCGGCAGAAGGTCGATGTCCGGATCGGCAATAAAGCGCGTGGCATCGCCGAGCGCGATGAGCGTCCCGCCACCCCGCACGAAGGCCGACAAGTTTCCGGCGCCGCTTTCCCCGATTTCGCGGCCATAGCCGCTGCCGCGTTGTTCCGGCAGCAAGAGCACATCGAAACCGGACAGGTCGGCGAAGGACAGGCGGGACGCCCGGATCACCGTCACCGGCAGGCCATAACGCCGCTCCAGCACGTAGCGAACACCGCCGACCGAGTTGGGGTCGGTGCCATCGCCCCAGGCCATGGCGATGCGCGGCTCGATGATTTCGGCGAACTGGCCGGATCCGAAATTGGGTCCGTCCTCGGTCCAGCTAGTATCGATGCCGTGATAGACGGCGCCGATCGTGCGCGCGTGCAGGCGCATAATCGAATCGAGGCTGGCCGGCGCGCCGGCGCGCGCCACGATGACCGAGCCTGCCGGATAGGTTTCGTCCTCAATGGTGAATTCGCTGCCTGCAGTGCGCAGCGTGACGCCTTCCGCGGCCAGCCGGGCAACCAGCATGGCCTGGCCTGCATCGGTCCAGGGGATGACATAGCCGAACTCACCACGCTCACCGGTTTCGGCGAGGACGGGATCGTCGGCATTGACGGTATCGCCCTGCGCGCGCGGACGCGCGGCGCATTCCGCCGCTTCGACATTGAACATGACGGGCAGCGACCAGGCGGTGACATCATACATTTCATGGTCGAGCCCGCGCAGGCGCCGATCCTCCTGGTTTTCGAGGAATTCCGCGGGGATTGGCGTTTCGCGCTCCAGCAGCGTGCGCGCCAGCTGGCCGGCAGGCTGGTTGAGCTGAACCAGGAAACCGCCGGTCTCCAGCGACAGGCCGCACAGCGAGGTGCCCGCGTCGAGCCGCGTGATCTCAATGCCGTTGCGGGCAATCAGCCGCGCCAGCTGTTCGGCGCCCCAGCGATTGGAATCGCGCGACAAGACCACTGCGGCCGGGCCGTCATTGTTTCCGGCCGCGTTCGCCCGGGCCTCGACATAGCCGCGGACAAAGCGCTCGCGATTGGCGGCGGCGACTTCGGCCGTCGACAGGCTGGCAATGAAATTGCGGTCTACGCCGTCGGCATAGGTCAGGTCGGTCCCGTTGCGGCGGGTCCAGACCAGGCCGCGGGCCGAGCCCTGCTCATAGGTGAAGGCGACGCCGCCCTGCAGCATCGGCCACATGTCGCCATAGCCCGGATAGAAAGCGTCGAAGATCTCGCGGGTGAAATAATCATAGCCCAGGCGGTCGAACCAACGCGCATTGTTGAGCCCGACAATGTCCTGACCCTCGATCTGACCGTCGCCGAGCGCCGGGTTTACGGGCGGGGCAACCGGCGGGAAGAAGTAGGACTGGTCGCCGCCCATCTCGTGGGAATCGACGATCACCATCGGGCTCCATTCGCGCATGGCGGCGGTCCGGCCGCGCGTCTCCGGCTGTGACTGGATGAACCAGTCGCGGTTCAGGTCGAACAGGTAGTGATTGACGCGCCCGCCGGGCCAGGGCTGGTCATGCTCGGCCGACCAGCGATAGCCGTCGGGTTCAAGGCCGCGCGCCTGGGTAAAGGACTGGATGAAGCGGTTGCGGCCATCGGGATTCTGCACCGGGTCGATCACGACGAGCGCGTTTTCGAGAATGGTGTCGGCGACCGGGTCATTTTGCGCGGCCAGCAGGTGATAAGCCGTCCGCAAGCCGGCATCCGCCGGTGAAATCTCGTCACCATGGACGCTGTAGGCGAGCCAGACGACGACCGGCAGCCGGCCGATCAGCTCATTGCGTTCTGTGTTGCTCAAGGCCCGCGGATCGGCCAGGCGCTGCAAATCGGCCTGCACCTCATCGAGGCGCGCCATGATGCCGGCATTGCCGATCACCGCATAGACCAGCGGGCGGCCCTGCCAGCTTTCGGCATAGTCGAAGACCTGCATGCGGTCGGGCGCGGCTTCGGCCAGCTCGCGGATATAGTCAACCGCGTCTTCCGGCGGCGTAATCTCCTCGCCGAACTCGTGACCGAGATAGCTTTCAAGATCGGGGATCGCCGGGTCATAGCGCGCTTCGAACGGAGTCGGCGCGGTTTGCGCGAAAGCGGTGGCGGCGAGCATGAGGCCGGCCGTCAGTGCCGGCAGGAGGCGGTGAAGCATGTCGTTTCCCCGATCAGGATGTCCGATACAAAAACGGCCCGGCTGGCGCCGGGCCGTGTCATTTGGCGCGTCTAGTCGTTGTTGGCGTCCTCGTCGCCGGCGCTGCCGCCGGCCTCGGCCGGAACCGGGAAGCCGCGGTCCCGCATCAAGGGCGCGATGTCGGCGTCACGGCCACGGAAAGCGCGGTAGGCCTCCGCCGGATCGACCGCATTGCGCGGAGCGAACAAGTGCTCGACCATGCTGCTGGCCAGTTCCTGGTCGTAGAAGCCGCCCGGCGCATCGCGGAATGCCTCGGTGGCATCAGAGGTCAAAACGTCGGCCCACATATAGCCGTAATACCCGGCGGAATAGCCCTCGCCCGAGAAGATGTGACCGAAATGGGTCGAGCGGTGGCGCATCGGCAGCTCCTCCGGCATGCCGAGGCGTTCCAGCGTCTCGCGCTCGAAGGCGTCGGGGTCGATGCCCGCCGGATCGGTCGTGTGATAGGCCATGTCGACCAGCGCCGAAGCCAGGTATTCGGTTGTCGCGAAGCCCTGGTTGAAAGTCGCGGCGGCCTGGATGCGTTCCACCAGCGCGTCCGGCATCGGTTCGCCGGTCTCGACGTGAATGAAATAGTTGTCGACCACCGGCTCGGTGAACAGCCAGCGCTCGAGCAGCTGCGACTGGAATTCGGTATAGTCGCGCACGCCGCCATTGAGCGTCGGATAGACAACGTTCGAGGACAGGGTGTGCAGGGCATGGCCGAATTCGTGGAAGAAGGTGTTCGCATCATCCCACGAAATCAGCACCGGCTCGCCCGGTCCCGGCTCGACGAAGTTGGAATTATTCGTCGATAGCGGCCTCTGCTGGCCGTCGAATGTGGTGTGGCCGCGGAAGGAGGACGCCCAGGCACCGGAGCGCTTGCCGGTGCGCGCGAACGGATCGAGATACCAGACCCCGACATGATCGCCGCTGTCGCGATCGGTTACTTCATAGACGGTGACGTCCTCGTGCCAGACCGGCACCGAGCCCTCGGGCACCGGCGTGAACTCGTAATTGAAGAGCTCACCGGCGACGTAGAACATGGCCTCGAGCAGATTATCGAGCTGCAGGTATTGGCGCACCTCGTTGGAATCGAGCTCGTAGCGGTCCTGGCGGATCAGCTCCATGTAATAGCGGTAATCCCAGGGCTCGATCGTGATGCCATCGCCACGGTCGTCCGCCAGCGCCTGCATGTCGGCGACTTCCTCGGCAACGCGGCCAATGGCGGCCGGCCAGACGGCTTCCATCAGCTCCATGGCGCGTTCCGGCGTGCCCGCCATGCGGTTCTCGAGCCGCCACTGGGCGTAGTTGTCATAGCCCAGGAGGCCGACGCGCTCGTCGCGCAGCTGCAGGATTTCGGCAATGATGGCGTTGTTATCGAACTCGTCGCCATTATCGCCGCGATTGTAATAGGTGCGCCAGACCGTCTCGCGCAGGTCGCGCTCGGTGGAGAAGGTCAGGAAGGGGTCCATGGAGGAGCGCGTGTTGGTCACCGCATATTCGCCCTCGCGGCCGCGCTCGGCCGCCGCAGCGGCGTAGGCATTGACGACGGATTGCGGCAGGCCGCCCAGCTGGTCTTCCGCGATGTAGGTCACATAGGATTCTTCATCATTCAGCACATTGTTGGCGAATTGCGTGTGCAGCTCGGACAGGCGCTGATTGATTTCGGCGTAGCGCTCCGCAGCTTCGCCCTCGAGTGTCGCGCCATTGCGGGCAAACCCGTCATAGACAATCGTGACGAGGCGCTGCTGGTCGGGGCGCAGCTCGCCCATTTGCTCGTCATGCACCGTCCGGATTCGGTCGAACAGGGCGGCATTCTGGGTGATCTGTGAATTGTAGGCGGCGAGTTCCGGCGACAATTCACGCTGCAATTCGCGGAATTCCGGGCTCGACATGTTGGCCGACCAGATGCCCCAGAAATTGAAGACGCGGCCCAGCGGCTGGCCGGCGCGTTCCATCGCGACGATCGTGTTCTCGAAGGTCGGCGGCTCGGAATTGTTGGCAATCTCGTCGATCTCGGCGAGATGTGCCGCCATGCCGGCGCGCACCGCCGGGGCGAGCATGTCGAGCTCGGCCTCGTCAAATTGCGGCACGCCGCCATAAGGACCCGACAGCTCGGCCAGCAGCGGGTTGGTTTCAAGCTCGGCCTGCCAGTCCATGGCGGTCTCCGTTGCGGCGTCCTCGGCGGCGGCTTCCGGCGCTGCGCTTTCGGCCGGCGCGGCGTCGTCGGAGGCGGGTTCGCCGCAAGCCGTCAGGACCAGAGCGGCCAGGCTGGTGGAGGTGATCAAAAGGCGTTTCATGTCGGATCTCCGATTGGTCGGGCTGAATTCGGCGCGGACCCTAGCGCCACAAGCCGCACGCGGAAACGCTTCGAGATGACTCATTGCGGAGAGTTAATGTTCAACGGTAAAAGAAGCCGCGCCGCAGACAGTGGGCTTGTCAGTCTTTCTTTTGCTCCGCGATTTGCGCCTGCTGCTCTTTCCCGATCCGTCGGCCAACCTTTTTAATGTCCTCAGCAGCAGGAAGTTGCTCTGGCATAGTTCCGCCGATGTCCTTGATTGTCTGTCGGACTTTCGCTCCGACTTCATAGTGCGCGCGATTCGCAGCGGCTTTTCCTTGCACGTTTTCTCGTCTTAGCTTGTCTTCTGTCTGGGTGGCACGGAAAAGATTCGCGGCCAACTCGGTGCTGCCCATGTGGTCCAGTACCGCCTGGTTTTTTCGCAAGCCCTTTCGGCGCCGAATTCCCGGCACGTCGAGTCCGCCATAAAGCCCTTTATAGCCTTCTGTTTGGAAAATCGCGTAATCTAGGCCTTGGTGAACACCGGCTCCCTTCGCCGCAGACGCCAAATGCTTGTTGTGCGTCTTGACCTCCTCGCGAAGCATAATCCGACGTTCGTCTTCGCTGAGCGACTGGTATTCCTGTTCCTCCTGCTGCCGGACCTCCTGCCGACGTGTTTGAATCGCAAAATATGTCTGGGCGAAAGCCACAGGCCGTTTCTTTGCATCGGCGTTCTGCGCAGCCAGATAACAAGCATATCGACTTAGAATGATGTCTTCGATTTCACGCTCGGCGCCGCTGCCGACAGAAACCATTTTCCCGACGCCGGCAAAATGGTCGTCAGTGACATTTCCTGACTTGTCACAAGCCGCCTTGGCTTTTGCAATGACCGTCAGGAAATTATCCCATTTCGTATAGCCAAGCAGGCCCTGCAAATCGCGCGCGAACCAGAACTCTTCGCCTTCGTCGTCAACCTGCGCCGAATCTTCGAAGTTCGAAATCAGCTTGTCGATCGTGTCATCATTCGTTGCCAGATCGGTCAACGCTTCGTCGAACGCGACTTCGGCAAATTTCTTGGGTGGTTCATCTTCGTTGCTCATTCGCCTGTCCGTACGATTTCGATGGCTAACCGTCGCGAAAAATCCTACCGACTCGCGATTGTGGCATCGTACTATAGAGGACCCAGTCAGGCAAATTTGTTCTCTTTTAGTTCCGTCACGGCCTGCCATTTCCTGCCATGAGACAGAACGCCACATTCTTTTTGTGGGAAATCCCCGGATAACCTTTTCTTGGCTGTGGTTTCTCCACAGACTGGGACTTTTCGAGCTGGGGGATAATCCATGTCGCAAGCGAACGCGATGCCAGTGAGGTCATCGGGCCTTGACGGGATGCTGATCGGGCTGATCTGCATTCTCGGCGCTTTCTGGAGCCTGATGGCCGCAGCCCAGGGCGCCGACCCGCAAATGGTTGCGCATGGCTGGCTGATGCTGGGCGGCTTCATTGTCGGTCTGATCCTGCTGGTCAATGCGTTCTCCGGCCAGGGCCGGTATGAGGAAAGCGGGCTCTACCATGACAATGTCATCAAGGCCGGCGCCATCGCGACGATTTTCTGGGCAATTGCCGGGCTGCTGGTCGGCGTCGTCCTCGCCGTGCAACTGGCCTGGCCGAACATCTTTTATTTCGAACAGTTCGGCTTCCTGAATTTCGGCCGCCTGCGGCCGCTTCATACATCAGCGGTGATCTTCGCCTTCGGCGGCAATGCGTTGATCGCCACCTCCTTCTATGTCGTGCAGCGCACCAGCCGGGCGCGCCTTGCCGGCGGGCTGTGGCCCTGGTTCGTGTTCTGGGGCTATCAGTTCTTCATCCTGATCGCCGCCACAGGCTATCTGATGGGCGTCACCCAAGCCCAAGAGTATGCCGAGCCGGAATGGTATGCCGATATCTGGCTGACCATCGTCTGGGTCGCCTATCTCGGTGTCTTCCTGGCGACGCTGTGGAAGCGCAAGGAACCGCACATCTATGTAGCGAACTGGTTCTATCTGGCCTTCATCGTGACCATTGCGGTGCTGCACCTCGTCAACAATCTGTCGATCCCGGTCGATCCGTTCGGCTCGTTCAGCTACCGCGTCTTCGCCGGGGTTCAGAACGCGCTGACGCAATGGTGGTACGGGCACAATGCGGTCGGCTTCTTCCTGACCGCCGGCTTTCTCGGGATCATGTATTATTTCATCCCGAAGCGGGTGGAGCGGCCGGTCTATTCCTACCGGCTGTCCATCGTGCACTTCTGGACGCTGATCTTCATCTATATCTGGGCCGGCCCGCACCATCTCCATTACACGGCGCTGCCGGAATGGGCGCAGACGCTGGGCATGACCTTCTCGATCATGCTGTGGATGCCGTCCTGGGGCGGGATGATCAACGGGCTGATGACGCTGTCGGGCGCGTGGGACAAGCTGCGCACCGATCCGGTGGTCCGGATGATGGTCGTGTCGGTCGCCTTCTACGGCATGTCGACCTTCGAAGGGCCGCTGATGAGCGTGCGCGCCGTGAACGCGCTGTCGCACTATACCGACTGGACGATCGGCCATGTGCATTCCGGCGCGCTGGGCTGGGTCGGCATGATCTCGTTCGGCGCGATATACTGCCTTGTGCCCTGGCTGTGGAAGCGCAAGGGCATGTGGAGCCGCGCTCTCATCGAATGGCATTTCTGGCTCGCGACGATCGGCATCCTCTTGTACATCGCGGCGATGTGGCCGTCCGGCATTACGCAGGGGCTGATGTGGCGCGCCTACAATGATCTCGGCTTCCTCGAATACTCCTTCGTTGAGACCGTCGAAGCCATGCACCCCTACTACATCATCCGGGCCGGTGGCGGGCTGCTTTACCTCCTCGGCGCGCTCCTGATGGCCTTCAACATGTACAAAACGATCAAGGGCGATGTGCGCGAGACCGAAGACGTGGTCACGCCGCAACCCCGTGCGATCCCGGCAGAATAGGAGCAGGGACGATGGCTGACACACCTGAAAAGCAGAGCCTGCACCAGAAATTCTTCGAGAAGAATTCGCTGCTGCTGACGGTCGGAATCGTCCTGACCATCTCGGTCGGCGGGCTGATCGAGATCGCGCCGCTCTTCTATCTCAATTCGACGATCGAAGAGGTGGACGGGGTCAGACCGTATTCGCCGCTCGAGCTGATGGGCCGGCAGATCTATATGCGCGAGGGCTGCTATAACTGCCACTCGCAGATGATCCGCCCATTGCGCGACGAGGTGGAGCGCTACGGTCACTATTCGCTGGCCGCGGAAAGCATGTATGACCGGCCCTTCCAGTGGGGGTCGAAACGCACCGGTCCGGACCTCGCGCGGGTTGGCGGGCGCTATTCCGACGAATGGCACCGCGATCACTTGATCCACCCGCAATCCGTGGTGCCGGAATCGATCATGCCGCCCTATGCCTTCCTGCAGGATGCGGCACTGGATTACTCGACGATCGAGGCGCATCTGCGGGTCAACCGTTTCCTCGGCGTGCCCTATTCGGACGAGGCGATCGAGAATGCGCGCGCCGATCTGGAAGCCCAGGTCGACGAGTTTTCCTCGGGCTATGACGATCTGCTCGCCCGCTATCCGGGGGCGCAGATCCGCAATTTCGACGGCAATGCAGACGTGATCACCGAGATGGACGCCCTGATCGCCTATTTGCAGGTCCTCGGCACGATGGTGGATTTCTCCACCTACGAGCCGGAGGCCGAAGCCAACCAGCGCTAGGGGGCGGGGATGTATGACACGCTCGCCAGCTTCGCCCAGACCTGGGGGCTTTTGTTCTTCTTCGCGGTGTTCATCGGCGTGCTGATCTATGCGCTATGGCCGAAGAACCGCGACAAGTTCGACCGCGCCGCGCGGCTGCCGCTCAATGACGACATGCCGGCAGATGAACGCCGGAAAGAGGATGACCGCGATGACTGACAAGGATATCGATCCGGAGACCGGCACGGAAACCACCGGTCACGAGTGGGACGGCATCAAGGAGCTCGACAATCCGCTGCCGCGCTGGTGGCTGTGGATTTTCTACGCGACGATCATCTGGTCCGTCGTCTACTGGGTGCTGATGCCGGCCTGGCCGGCACCGCCGGGCATGCAAGGTCACACCGAAGGCATTGTCGGCAATTCGGAGCGTGTCAATGTCGCCGCCGACATGGATGCCCTGCAGGCCTCGCGTTCGACGCTCTATGGCGAGCTTCAGGCGGCCGACGATTATCGCGCCATCGAGTCCGATCCGGTGCTGTTCCGCTTTGCGCTGGCCGCGGGCGATTCCGCGTTCGGGAATTTCTGCGCGACCTGTCATGGCGCCGGGGCGCAAGGCTTTATCGGCTATCCCAATCTCAACGATGACGACTGGCTGTGGGGCGGCACGTTCGAGGACATCCGCCGCACGCTGGAAGTGGGTATCCGCGCCGATCACCCGGATACGCGTTTCTCGCAAATGCCGGCCTATGGCGGGGACGGCCTGTTGTCGCGCGAAGAGATCCGCCATGTGCGCGACTATGTGCTCAATTTGTCGGGCGAGACCGGGTTTGACGCGGTGGCGCTGGAGGCCGGCGGTGAGATCTTCGCGGCGCAATGCGCCACCTGTCACGGCCTTGACGGGGCGGGCGACCCCAGCCAGGGCGCGCCCAATCTGACCGATGCAATCTGGCTCTATGGCAGCAGCCCGGAGCAGGTCGAGAACACGATCTGGCGCGGCCCCTATGGCGTCATGCCGGCCTGGGAAGGGCGGCTCGATGATCCGACGATCACCGCGCTGGCCGCCTATGTCTATTCGCTTGGCGGCGGTCAGGACGGCGCTGCAATGGACGGTGCGGCGGGCGAATAGCCGCATCCCCAAACCGCCTTGTCAGAGGCATTGTACAGATCATGAGCACGGCCCCCTCTTCCCCGCAGGCTGCCGCTGGCGTGCGCCAGCACGATGTCGAAGCGGTCAACGACCCGATCAAGCGCAAGCTCTACAAGAAGCGCGAGCCGATCTATCCGAAGCTGGTGCACGGCAAGTTCCGGCTTGCCAAATGGGTGTTCATGATCCTGGCCCTGGGGGCGTATTACTTCATCCCCTTCTTGCGCTGGGATCGCGGCGCGTCGGCACCCGACCAGGCGGTGCTCATCGATTTCGAGGGCCGGCGTTTCTACTTCTTTTTCATCGAGATCTGGCCGCAGGAGATCTATTATATCTCCGGCCTTTTGATCATCGCGGCGCTGGCGCTGTTCCTGGTGTCGGCACTGTTTGGCCGCGTGTGGTGCGGCTATGCCTGCCCGCAGACAGTGTGGACCGATCTCTTCATCGCCGTCGAACGCCTGTTCGAGGGCGACCGCAACAAGCGGATCAAGCTGGATCGCGCGAAATGGTCGGTCGACAAGGCCTGGCGGAAAGCCGGGAAACACGCGGTCTGGCTGGTCATCGCAGCGGCCACCGGCGGGGCGTGGATCCTCTATTTCCACGATGCCTACGAGACCATCGGGAATTTCTTCACCGGGCAGGCGGCGGTCTCCGCCTACCTGTTCTTCGGGATCCTGACCTTCACCACCTACACGCTCGCCGGTACGATGCGCGAGCAAGTCTGCACCTATATGTGCCCGTGGCCGCGCATCCAGGCGGCGATGACCGATCGCGACGCGCTCAACGTCGTCTACCGGGTGGACCGCGGCGAGCCGCGCGGGCCGCACAAGAAGGGCGAATCCTGGGACGGGCGCGGCGATTGTATCGACTGCAAGGCCTGTGTGGCCGCCTGCCCGATGGGAATCGACATCCGCAACGGTTCGCAACTGGAATGCATCCAGTGCGCGCTGTGCATCGATGCCTGCGACGACATCATGACAAAGGTCGAGCGCCCGACCGGGCTCATCGCCTACGACACCGACGTCAATATCGACCGCCGGCAGCGCGGTGAGCCACCGGTCTACCGCTTCCTGCGGCCGCGGGTCCTGGTCTACGGGCTGGCGCTGGCGATTGCCGCGGCCATCATGCTGGCCGGGCTGACGACGCGGGCGACGCTGGACGTCAATGTCACACGCGACCGCAATCCGAATTTCGTGCAATTGTCCGACGGTTCCATCCGCAACGGGTACACGCTGAAAGTCATCAACCGGACGCATGCGGATGCGGTCTACGACATCGCGATCGATGGGCCGGAGGGGCTGGACTGGCGCATTCTCGGCCAGGAGGCTGACCGCGGGCTGACCGTCGACGTGCCGGCCGAGCGGACACAGGATTTCCGCATCTTCCTGACCCTGGCACCGGACTCCGTGACCTCGGCCAATGCACCGGTTAGGTTCACCGTCCGGCCGCAAGGTTCGGATGAGAGCCGAACGGCCAACACCGTCTTCCTGACCGGAGCCACGCGATGATCAAGGAAATCAAAGGCCGCCACGTTCTGATCGCGCTGATCGTTTTCTTTGGCGTGATCATCGCCGTCAATGCGGTCTTCCTGACCCAGGCGCTGACCACGTTCCGCGGTGAAGATGAGCGCCGGTCCTATATGCAAGGCAATAATTATAACGAGGTGCTGGAGCGGCGGGCGGCACAGGCCGAGCTGGGGTGGACAGCGACCAGCGCCGTAACCGCAGACGGCGTCGAAGTGCGCATCCGCAATGCCGATGGCGATCCGGTCAGCGGCCTGGTTCTGGACGGCCGGCTGCGGCATCCGGCAGATTCGACGCTCGACCTCCGGCTGACTCTCGCGGAGACCGGGAGCGGGCTCTATGCGCAATCCTTCGATGTCCCCGCAGGGCGGTGGACGCTGATGGTGTCGACGCCGGAAGGGCCGCCCTTCGAACTGGAGCAGGATGTATGGCTGCGATAGATGCCGCCATCGATCCTGAAGCCTTTGTCCGCGACAAGGACGGGCATCGCGAGATGGACCTACTGGTTTCGGGCGTACACTGCGCGGCGTGCATCTCGCGCGTGGAGACCGCCATGCGGGACTTTCCGGGTGTGTCCCATGCCCGGCTGAACCTGTCCACAGGGCGGCTGGCGCTGGCCTGGAACGGGCCTGCGGGCCAGTCGCGGGACATGGTCAACCGTCTTTCCGAAATCGGTTACCCGGTCACGCCCTACCAGCCGGAAAGTCGGACCCATACGGCCGATCTGGAAGAAAAGCAGCTATTGCGGGCGATGGCCGTGGCCGGGTTCGCGACCGCCAATGTCATGCTGTTTTCCGTCTCGGTCTGGGCGGGCACAGATATGAGCGCGGAAAACCGGGCCTTCTTTCACTGGCTATCGGCTCTCATCGCCCTGCCGGCCGTCGCTTATTCAGGGCGACCCTTCTTCATCAGCGGTTGGAAAAGCCTGAAGACGCGCAGCGTCAATATGGATGTGCCGATTTCGCTGGCCGTGCTGCTCGCCTGTGGCTTGTCCATCTATGAGACCGTTCTGGGACATGGCGCGGCCTATTTCGACGCTGCGGTGATGCTGCTCTTCTTCCTGCTGATCGGGCGTTATCTCGATGTCCGCCTGCGCGCGAAGGCCGGGCAAGCCGCCAGGGATCTGGCCGCTTTGCAGGCGACGATCGCTCACCGCCTCCTGCCCGACGGCACTCTGAAGGCCGTTCCGGCAGGCGATATTGCACCGGGAGACAAGCTGATCGTCCCGCCAGGTGAACGCATACCGGTCGATGGCCGTGTGCTTGCAGGCGAAGGCGTGGTGGATGCGTCTCTCGTGACCGGTGAAACGGCGCCGCATCCGCTGAAGGCGGGCGATGAGGCCTGGTCCGGCATGATCAATCTGGATCGGCCGTTGACGCTCACCGCCACGGCCGCAAGCCAGGATTCGCTGCTCGCCGAAATCACGCGCCTGGTGGAGGCGGGAGAGCAATCGCGTTCGCGCTATGTGCGCTATGCCGACCGCGCCGCGCGCGCCTATGTTCCGGCTGTCTTCGCCATGACGGCCGCGACACTGGCGGGTTGGCTGGCGGTTGGCGCGACGATTCACGACAGCCTGATGAACGCGATCGCGGTGTTGATCATCACCTGCCCGTGCGCGATGGCACTGGTTGTGCCGGCGGTGCAGGTCGTCGCGACCGGCCGCCTGTTCAAGGATGGCGTGCTGGTGAAATCCGGCGATGCTCTGGAGCGGCTCGCGAGCGCCCGGACGGTGGTGTTCGACAAGACAGGCACGCTGACCGAAGGGCGCGCCCGGCTTCTGAACGCGAATGACATTGCCGACGAGGCGCTGGAAACCGCCGCCCGCCTCGCCCGCCTGTCCCGCCACCCGCTTTCGCGCGCCGTGACCGCCGCGGCCGGCGACGGTCCGGTCTGTGATAATTTTGAAGACAGTGCGGGCGGCGGGTTGTCGGGCTGGGTGGATGGCCGCGCGGTGCGCTTCGGGTCTGCCGACTGGCTGGGACTGCCGCCAAGCGATGGCGACGCGGCCCAGGAAGCCTGGCTGGTCGTGGACGGTGAAAAGCCCGTACGGTTCGTCTTCGCCGATACGCTGCGCGCGGACGCCGCCAAGGCCGTGTCCGGCCTGAAGGCACATGGATTTGACGCTGAATTACTGTCCGGTGACCGGGAAGGACCTGTCAGGGCTGCCGCTGAAGCCCTGGGCCTTGATCGCTGGCGCGCCGGCCTGAAACCCCAGGACAAGATTGCGCGCATCGAGCAGCTCAAAGCCGAAGGCGCTGTGCCGCTCATGGTCGGCGATGGCGTCAATGACGCCCCGGCACTGGCCGCCGCTCATGTTTCGGTGTCGATGGGATCGGCAGCAGAAATATCACGCTCCGCCGCAGACCTGGTGATCCAGGGGGATCGCCTTTCGGCCTTGCCGCGCGCCTTCAGCGTGGCGCGACAGGCCAGGGCGCGGGTCATGGAGAATTTTGCACTGGCCAATATCTACAACGTCATCGCCGTACCGCTCGCCGTGTTCGGATTTGTGACGCCCCTGGTGGCGGCGCTTTGCATGTCGGTCAGTTCCATTGTCGTCATGCTCAACGCCCTAAGACTGGCGCGCTGATGGACGTTCTGATCTTCCTCATTCCGATCGCGCTGGGCCTGGGCCTTGCCGGCCTAGGCGCCTTCCTGTGGTCGCTGCGCTCGGGCCAGTATGAGGATCTCGACGGGGCCGCGCAGCGTATCCTGATCGATGATGACGACCGGCCGCTGGAGGACGGGGATGATGGTCTGCCCTCGTCGGAGACTGATGGCGATTGAAGCCGGCGCCGTCCGGCGGCAGTCTGAAGGCCGAACGGTCAAGGCCGCCGGCTGGCGGCAGGCCAAGCCAGCGGCGAAAGGATAGATCATGCAACTCGGGAATTTTTCCGTCAGCCTCGCGGTGAAAGACATCGCCGCCTCGCGCGCATTCTATGAAGCGCTCGGGTTTGAGGTGTTTCACGACCAGTCGGATCATGGCTGGATGATCCTGCAGAACGAAACCGCCACGATCGGCCTGTTCCAGGGCATGTTCGAAAACAATATCCTGACGTTCAACCCGGGATGGGACCGGTCGGGTCAGGCGCTGGACGCCTACACCGATGTCCGGGACATCCAGAAAGCGCTGAAGGCGAAGGGTATCGCCCTGATGTCAGAAGCCGATGAGGACGGGTCCGGCCCGGCCAGCCTGATGGTGCAGGATCCGGACGGGAATACGATCCTCGTCGACCAGCACGTCTAGATCAGGCGGCAACGGCGCGGGCGGAAGGACCCGCATCGGTGCAGACGTCCTGATAGGCGCGCCAGCTGGCATGGCCCAGCCAGGGGAAGACAATCGCCAACCCGATCAGGAAAAAGGCGATACCGATGACCGTCCAGAAGGCGATCAGCCAGGCCCAGGTCAGCATGGCGAAAGGGTAACGCCGGACCGCGGTGACCGATGCGATGAGGGCCGTGGCGGCGTCGATCTCGCGATCGATCAGCATGGGAAAGGAAATCGCCGAGATGGCAAAGGCCACAAGCGCCAGCGCGGCGCCGATGATCGTGCCGACAACGGCCATGGTAAGGCCCGCCGGATCACCGAGCACCCAGGCGGTGAAGCTGGCGAAGGAGGTGTAATCCTGCGTCGCGAAATAGGCGTAGAGGAATTGCGCGATGCGGGCCCAGCCAAGCAGCAGGATCACCAGAAGCAGACCAAGAAATGCGACCTGGCTGATCTTCTCGCCAGACACCAGCCAGAGATCCTTGAAGGTCACCGATTTGCCTTCGTCGAGATGCTTGGAGATCTGGTAGATGCCGACTGCGAAAAGCGGCGCAATGAGGGCGAAGCCGGACAGGGCGACCGGAATCCAGGCCGACCAGCCGATCGCGTAGAGGCCGAGCGATAACAAGACACCGACCGCGACGAAGATCAGCCCGTACCCGATGGACACCAGGGGCGCGCGGCGCAGATCGTTGGCACCGGCCTTGAGCCAGCGCATCGGCGCGCCCGGCCGGATCTCGTTGATTTCGACAGCTGCCATGTGGTCCTCCCCCCGAATAATCGCAGTTATCTTAGGGCTATTGCGCCCTACCCGCCCAGCGGCACAACGCCGCGCTTTATCCTTACTGAAAATACGTCATTGTGCGCGCCATGGAAGCCTTGGCGGAAATCAGTTTTCTTGGCGGCTTGATCGCCGGGCTGGCGTCGAGCCTGCATTGCGCGGGCATGTGCGGCGGCATCGCGTCCGGCGTGATGTTCTCGCTGTCGCCGAGCGCCGACACCGCGACCCGGCTCGGCGTGCTGATGACGGCGCAGACCGGGCGCGTGCTGGCCTATGTCCTTGCAGGCGCGGCCGTCGGCGTGGGCGGCACTGCGCTTTATGCGCAGATGGATTTTGCCGCCGCGCAGGCGCTGTTCCGCTGGGGCGCGGCGGTGATGCTGGTCGCCATCGGGTTTTCGCTGACCGGCTGGCTGCCGGGTATTGCCGCGTTCGACCGCGTGCTTGCGCCCGTCACCCGGCTGGCGCTCCGGCCCGCCCTGGCGGCCGGACCGGCCTCGCCCTTGCTGGCCGGGATTGCCTGGGGCGCCCTGCCCTGCGCCATGGTCTATGCGGCGCTGCTTTACGCCATGCTGTCGGGCAGCGCGCTGCAGGGGGCGCTGGTCATGCTCGGCTTCGGCGCCGGGACGCTGCTCCCGGTGACGGCCACCGCGCTCGGCATAGGCTGGCTCGAACGCAGTGGCCGCAAGGCGCAGTTCCGCACCGTGTCAGGAGCTGTCATCGCCGTGCTGGGCCTGGCGATGCTGCTGGTCCCGCCGGAGGTGATCGCGGCGTTGTGCCGGGTGCCGGCCTAGCTGGATTCCGGCCGGACGATATCCGGGCCGAGATTGCGCAGCACCTCGCCGGCATTGAAATCATTGGCCCCGTCGCCGGCCAGGCGGCGGCCCATCACGATCTCGGCGCTGGCTTCATAACGCGTGACTTCGCGATAGCGGGTGTCATTCCAGAACGGGTCGTGCCAGCCATACCAGCCCCAGCGCGGATGGTAGTAGCGGTAATCGACGAAGAAGCTGGAATAGTACGGGTCGCCGCCCCAATAGCGGGTTTCCTCGTCGGTATAACGGTCGATCACGGTAAAGCTGTCATAGCCGCTCTCACGGGTCAGCTCCGCAGCGCGGTAAAGCAGGTAGGTCTCCACCGTCTCGCGGTCGGTCAGCGAATTGCCGGAAAAGGTGATGCGATAGCGATCGCGTTCAATGCGTTGTTCGGAATAGCCGTAGACGCCGCCATCGCTGCCGGACGCCTGATACGGGGTGGGGGTGGCACAGGCCGCCAGCAGGAGGCCGGCCATCAATAGCACTGCGGTGAGCCGCATGATCAATCTCCTCGTGTCACTGTCCCCACACCCTGATATTATGGCGTCTGGCGCCGGGATTTTCCAGTGACCGCCATTCAGACTTCGCGCCAACCGTGCCAGGATGGCCGGCAAAAGCGAATGGCAAAGGATAAGCTTATGTTCCGTCTGATTTCGGGCGCCCTGACAGCGCTCACCCTCTCGGCCGCGGCCAGCGCTTTCACCCCGCAGGAGGAGATGGCGTCGCGCTGCGTCGCGGAGGGCAATGATCCCGCACAATGCGCGTGTGCCGCGGAGGTCATTGTCGACACGCTGGAGGACCATGAGGTCGCCTTCATGATGGCGATGATGAATTCGGGCTCCGAGGAGCCGGAGCAGATGTTGACGGTCGCGGCCGAGCACGGGCTTGACATGAGCGGCGTGGTCGCAATCGGTCAGAAAATGGCCGCTGCCGAGCCGGAGATGCGCCGCCAGTGCGGCATCGAGGACGAGGAATAGGCCCTATTGCAGGCGGAGATCGAGGTCGATGCCGCGCCAGTCCGATGGCGTGATCAGCCCGGCATGGGCGACCCGCACGGAATGGATGACGGCCTCGATCTCGCGCTTCCAGAAATCGAGAAACCTGATCAGCCGCGGATAGTCCGGCGCCATGTCGAGCGTTTGCCAGAGAAAGCTCTGCAACAGGCCGGGATGATCCGGCATGTGATAGTAGATTTCTGCGGTGGTCAGCCGCGCACCGGCGAGCTGGCTGACAAATCCTTTATCGCTCTTCATGACAGACCTCCTGACCCGCCCCATCTGGCGAACGTTCAGAATAGCCTGCAATTCCTGAAAGTTTTCTGAAACTTGCGCTGTCAGCACCTGCCGATGGCGGCTGCCAGTCAGTCGAGATCGTATTCGAGCACGACCAGTGGCGGCACCGGTTCGGCCGGTCCGCCGCCCTCATTCGGCCAGAGCGCCCAGGGGGCGTTGGCGACAACAAAGATGCGGTCGTCCTGGACATCGGCGAGCGTCGGCTCGCCGAAATCGGCATGATTGCGCAACAGGATTTCGGTGTTGGCGATGCTCAACCCGTCGGCGGCGAGATCGATAGCCATGACGACCCAGGGCAGGACACCGTTGCGGACCGCGATCAGCCGCCCGTCGCGCGTCGCGGCCAGGCCATCAATGCCGAGCAGGCTTTCCCCGCCGGGCTGCACCAGCCGGGCGGTGCCGTCGGCGAGGTCGACGCGCCACAGGCCGAGCGCATAATCGGCGACATAGAGCGCGCCATCGGCCAATGCCGCGCCCTGCAGGCTGGCAAAGCGGCGATCGCCGGACAGAAGCTGCAGCGATCCCGACAGCGAGGTCAGCTGATAGATGCGGTTGGCGCCGCTGTCGACGGCATAGACGATGCCGTCGCGGGTGACGATATCGGCGAAACGGTCGGCGCCGCCGGCCTCGTAGCGGCGGTAAAGATCGCCGGTCACCAGATCGAAGGCGATCAGCGCGGTCGTGGCGGCCTCGCCCTCCTCCAGCGGCGTCTGCGGCAGGGCGCCCGTGGCCGCCCAGATCACGCGATTGACGTCGTCGGCGGCAATCCCGAACACGGATTGCAATCCATCTCCGCGATCGGCGAAGACGCTCGCGGAAGCGCGGTCGAAGGGTTCGACGACCAGAATCTGCCGGCCGATCACGTCGGACAGGAAGATGCGGTCGGTCTCGATCTCCACCGCGACGCCTTCAATGAGGCTGTCCGGCACATCGATGCGGAGCGCGCGCTCGGCCTGTCCGTATTCGCCGGCATTGCGCGCCAAAGCGCCATCGAGCGCGGCATAACGATTCGGCTGCGTGTCGCGGAGATGGGCGTCGGCTTCGCCCAAACGGGCCAGATCGAAGCTGATCCCGGCCGCCGCGGCGCGTTCCAGCGCCGAGAAGGTCAGCTCGTCATCGCCGCTCATGACACCGGTCTGCGCCAAGCCGAAAAGAATGGATGGGCTGCCGGGCTGCAAACCATAAGCCGCCTCCAGCGCCCGCCGAGCGGCCTCGAACTCTTCCGCCTGCAGGGCGCGTTGCGCCTCGATGCGGAGATCCCGTGAGACCTCGAAGGGGGCGAGGGGCTCCGGCGCGTCCTGCGCCCAGGCAACAGAAGACAACAGGCAAAAAGCGGCAAGCGAACGGATCATCTGAAACTCATTATCTGGTGGGCCGGCATTGGACGATAATTGCGTCCCCGGCGCATCTGACATTTCGGTGAGGACTAGCCGTTTTCGCCCAGGCGCTTTTTGCGCGCGGCCATCAGCTGCAGGCGCAGCGCGTTGAGGCGGATGAAGCCCTGGGCGTCCTTCTGGTCATAGACATCGTCTTCCTCGAAGGTGACGTGTTCGAGACTGTAGAGCGAGGCCGGCGAATGGCGGCCGACGACATTGACGGATCCCTTGAACAGGCGCAGCCTGACATCTCCTGACACGTATTTCTGCGACAGGTCGATCGCGGCCTGGAGCATTTCCCGCTCCGGCGAAAACCAGAAGCCCTCATAGAGGATCTTGGCGTATTTCGGCATCAGCTCGTCCTTGAGATGCATGGCGCCCCGGTCGAGCGTGATCTGTTCGATGCCGCGGTGCGCCGCCATCAGGATGGTGCCGCCCGGCGTCTCGTAGATGCCGCGAGACTTCATGCCGACAAAGCGGTTCTCGACGAGGTCGAGCCGGCCGATGCCGTGGCCATGGCCGATCTCGTTCAGCCGGCTGATCAGCGCGGCCGGAGACAGCGCATCGCCGTTGATCGCAACCGCATCGCCCTTGTCGAAGCTGATGACGATGTATTCCGCCTCATCCGGCGCCATTTGCGGTGCGAGGGTGCGCTGGAAGGTGTCCTCGAAGGCCTCGGCAGACGGATCTTCGAGGTTTTTGCCTTCCGAAGACGTGTGCCAGAGATTGGCGTCGACCGAGAAGGGCGCCTCGCCGCGCTTGTCCTTGGGCACTTGCAACCCGCGGCTCTCGGCATAGGCGATAAGCTTGGTGCGGGAGGTCAGATCCCATTCCCGCCAGGGCGCGATGACGTGCAGGCTGGGGTCGAGGGCGGCAAAGGCGAGCTCGAAGCGCACCTGGTCATTGCCCTTTCCGGTGGCGCCATGGGCGACCGCGTCGGCATTGGTCTCGTGCGCAATCTCGACGAGGCGCTTGGCGATCAGCGGCCGGGCGATCGAAGTGCCAAGCAAATAGAGGCCTTCATAGACGGCGTTGGCGCGCACCATCGGGTAGATGTAATCGCGCGCAAATTCCTCGCGCAGATCCTCGATGAAGACGTGTTCGGGCTTGACGCCGGCCGCGAGGGCTTTCTCGCGCGCCGGGTCAATCTCCTCGCCCTGACCGAGATCGGCGGTGAAGGTGACGACCTCGGCATTATAGGCTTCCTGCAGCCATTTCACGGCGATGGAGGTATCCAGCCCGCCGGAATAGGCGAGAACGACCCGATTGATCTTGCGCTGCGGACTCATCTGACCTGCCATCTCCCTGATTGGCGCGTAATCTAGTCGGACCCGTACCACATGAAAACAGGCGATAGCTCGAATAAAATCCGCAGCTTAATCAATTTCACACGGTTTTGGTTGAAATGTCCTTCACCCATGGACCGGGAGTGTGAAATTGCCCAAAGCCTCTTTGCCCGCAAATGAACGGGAACGCCTTCTTGCCCTTCATGGTTTGTCGGTGCTCGATACCGAAGCCGAAATTGAATTCGACGCGATCACGGAGACGGCCAAACACTGCCTCAATGCCGATGTCGGCGTGATTTCGCTGATCGATGCCAATCGGCAGTGGTTCAAGTCCAGCTGCGGCCTCGATACCCAAGAGACCGACCGCGACAGTGCTTTTTGCGCCTATTCCATTCTGCAGACAGAGCCGATGGTCGTCCTCAACGCGCCGCGCGACGCCCGTTTTGCCGACAATCCGCTCGTGACCGGAGATCCCTATATCCGCTTCTATGCAGGCGCGCCTCTGATCCTGCCGTCCGGCCATGCCGTCGGGACACTCTGCATTCTCGATTTCGAGCCGCGTTACCGCTTCGGTGCGGGCGATCTGCAGTCGCTGAAATTCTTCGCCTCGGTTGCGGTCGACCGGCTGATGGCGCGGGCCAGCAAGAGGAAATCGAAGGCCGCCTAAGACCGCGGCTGGCCATCCGGCGCAGGCACTTATACAAAGACCTCAAGTTTCAGCACGCGCCTGCAGGGAATTTTATTGAAGATGACCGGGCACAATGTGGCCATTCTCGGCGGAGGGGGATTCGTCGGGCGTGCCATCGGCCGGGGGTTATTGGAAAGGCAGGCCAACGTCGTTTGCCTCAACCGGCGCGGCGAAAGCGGCGATCGCCGTATTCCCGGTATTCGCGTCGAGCGTGGCGACCCTCAACAAGTGGCCGGCGTCCTGGATCGCGTCCAGGCGGACATCGTCATCGATTGCATCGGTCTGTTCGAGCACGACACGTTACCGCTCATCGATGCGCTCGATTCGCGCGGCGGCCGGTATGTGCTTTTGTCGTCATGCGATGTTTATGCGGCTTTTGGACGTGTGCTGGGGACGGAGCCTGGCGACGTTGACAATTCGCCACTTGTTGAAGCCAGCCCCATCAGAACAGTTTTGCATCCCTACGCCCGGCTTGGCGGTCCTGCAGAATACGACAAGATTCCGCTCGAAACCTATGCGCTGAATGCCTCGCAGCTTGGAACTCGCATCGCGCGCTTGCCGGCCATGTTCGGCCCAGGCGATCCCCGCCATCGTTTCCGGGATGTTGTCGAATGTGTGTCGAACGGAACCGCACTTGAGATTTCCAAGGTGAAGGCCGCATGGCGGTTTGCCATGGTTTACGTCGAAGATGTTGGCGACGGCGTCGCGATCTATGCGCTTAAGGAGGATCCGGTGCCGTCTATTTTACACTTCGGACCAGACCAACACCCGACACAGGCTGAAACCCAGCGCGAATTTGCGTCGGCTGCGGGACATGAGCTTTCGATGGAGATTGCCGGCCGAGACGAGGAGGGCCGTTACGATCAGCACATTATGATCGACTCTTCCCGTGCAAGGAAGGAGCTCTGCTGGTCGCCGAAAACCGAAATCACCGACGCATATCGCGAGACGTGGGCATGGGAGGCCGGGCTCTTTCCGAAAACAGCCTAGTCGTCATCCGGCGTCAGGGTTTCGCGGGCGGGGTCGTGCTTCCACACCCACCAGGAATACACTACCAGGCCCAGCGTTGTGGTAAGCAGCGCCGCCAGCAGAACGAATGTTGTGACCTCGGGCGGCATCAGGAACGCCGCCGCGAGTCCTGCCAGGCCGACCAGCAGATAGATGCGGCTCGCCCAGCGATGGGTCTTGTCCCAGGATAGATCCGAGGACAGCGTCCAGGGCGTCCGGATGCCGGCGAAAAAGTTCGGCCGGGCCTTGGCGATGACCAAGCCCAACAGAATCATTATGAGCGCGATGAAGACCGCGGCGCTGCGCGCCATGACGGCGCCTTCAATCCCGCCGCCGACCGCCGTCCAGGTGATGAGGCCCTGCCCGCCCGCCAGAGAGACCACCCCGATAATCCAGCCGACAATGTAAAGCGGGCGGGACCGCCGCACATTCTTGCCGCGCGGGTCGATTTCCGGCGCGATGGCCAGCAGGAAGGTGATGCCGACGAGAAGCGCCGGCAGAAACAGAAAGGCTTCGGCCTTCGACCCGTAGCGGTCCGGCTGGCCCGACAGGTCGAAATGGACCGGCACCTGGGCCCCGGGCTCGGTATTGAGCCAGCCATAGGCCGAGAAGGCCGCGGCGATAACGAAGGCGATCAGCGAAATCAGCAATCCGAGTCGGATCATGTTCCGGTTTCCTTTCCAATGATATCCATAAGCAGAGCGACCGCTTCTTCCGCAGCGCCGGCATTCAGCCGGTAGCGGATTGTGGTGCCATGACGCTCCGCGAGAATCAGCCCCGCCTCCTTCAGCGTGTTGAAATGGCCCGACATGGTCGGCTTGGAAACGGGGAAGGCGGCCGCCAGATCGCCCGCGGTCATCGGGCCGTCGCGCAATTTTCTCAGCACCTGACGCCGGACCGGATGGCCCAGCGCCCTGAAGACATCGCTCATGGAATCCGATTGACATCATTCTTATTTAGCGTCAAGCCTAATTAGTGATTTAACGAAAGAGGTTGTCATGCGTGCGCTTGTCCTGTCCCTGTTGCTACTGGCCCTCCCATTATCGGCCTGCGCAGAACCCGCCTCCGACGAGATCGCTGCCACGGTCAGTGAAGAGAGCGGATATGAGGGGCGGTGGTCCGGAACGCTGGAAACCGGCGGTTCACGTTTGCGCTTATTGCTCGAGATCGAAGCCGATAGCGCGACATTGATCAGTCTCGATCAGAACAATGCGCGCCTGCCGATCGACATCACACAACGCGACGCGGCCGGTTTCGCAGGCACCATCGCCAGCGTGGGCGCATCCATCGATCTTGATCGCATCAGCGATGACGCACTTTCGGGCACATTTTCGCAGGGTGGCGCCACACTGCCGCTGAGCCTGAGGCGTCAGGCGGCAGCAGATCAGGCCGGGGACCGCCCGGCCCTGCCGCCCTCCATCGGCCAAGATGAAGAGGTGACGGTGGTTTCAGGCGATGTCTCGCTGTCGGGTGCGCTGCGGCGGCCCGAGACCGGTGGCGCCTCACCGGCAGTGTTATTGCTGAACGGATCGGGATCGCAGGACCGCGACGGGCTGGTCTTCGGCCGTCCCGTCACCGAGGTGGTGGCCAGCGCCCTGGCGGGCCGCGGTATCGCCAGCCTGCGCCTTGACGACCGCGGCGTGGGCAATTCGTCCGCCATTGCGCCAAACGATTTCGATGATCTCGCCGGCGATGCCGCTGCCGCGGTCGGATTTCTTCGCAGGCAGGGCGGGATTGCGGGGCAATGCGTTGGGGTTTTCGGTCATTCCCAGGGCGGAATGATTGCGTTCATTACCGCGCAGATGGTGCCGGTCGACTTCATCATTTCGGCCGCACCGCCCACCGCGCCGCTCTCGGACATACTCTACGAGCAATCGGAGGCCATCATTCTCGCTTCGGGTGCGCCGCAAGCGGCCGCCGACCAGAACCGGTCGCTGCAAACCGCCATGTTCACGGTCATGCGGGATTCGTCAGTCGAGGATTACCCGTCCGCGCTGACGCAGGCCCTGATGGATTTGGGTTTGCCGGCACCGTCCGCAGAGCAGCAGGGTCAGATCTGGGGACAGGCTTTCGCCGTCAATGCGCTCGACACGCCCGTGGCTCCGTATTTTGCGGCCTATGAGGGCCCTGTGGTCGCAATCCTTGCCGAGGACGACCTTCAGATCCTGGCGGATCCGGCCCGGGCACGCCTGACGGGCGCGCGGGCCGACCGGCCGACCGAGATCATCACCCTCGAAGGGCTCAATCATCTTTTCCAGGCGACCGAAACCGGCCTGCCTCAGGACTATGCCAATGCGCCGCATGCGATGGCGCCGGAAGCCCTCGACGCGATCGGAGATGCGGCCGAGTCGTTGATCGCTCAGGCGTGCGAATAGGGTGGGCGGGGGTGCGGGCGACCGTTATTCCTCGGGCAAATTCTCGATAAAGAAACGGATCTGGTTTTCGCCCATGACGGCGCGGGTGTCAGCTTCGCTCATCCCGGCGGCGAGCAGCGCATGGGTGAGGGCTGCCAATTCCGACGCATCAAAGCGCGCGGTGATCGAGCCATCATAGTCTGAGCCCAGCGCCACGGCGTCGACACCGAAAAGGTCCGCTGCATACCGGATGACGCGGGCGATGCCGTCTGGCGTGTCATCGCAGGTGACATCCGCCCAGAACCCGATGCCGATCAATCCGCCGCGGGCGGCGATCTCGGCGAGCAGCGCGTCGGGAATATTGCGCGGCGTTTCGCACAGCGAGCGCACGCCGGTATGCGAGACGATCAGCGGGGCGCGTGTGATGTCCAGGACTTCGCGCACGACGGCTTCGGAGGAGTGGGCGACATCGATAATGAATCCCTGCTCCACAAGGTCGCGTACCGCTTCGCGTCCGAAGTCCGTCAGGCCGGCATTGGATATTCCGTGCAGGGAACCGCCGAGCTCATTGTCGAAGAAGTGATGCAGGCCAACGATGCGATAGCCTTCGTCGTAAAGGCGCGGAATATTTGCCAGTTCGCCTTCCAGCGGGTGCGCGCCCTCGGTCCCGAGTATTCCGGCGACCAGATCCGGGTTCCGGTCGTGGGCCGCCAGCGCCGCGGTCAAATCATCGCGGTTTTCGACAACGACAAAATCGCCATTGGAGCGGGCCTCCGCCCTGTGCAGGCGGCGGGCGTGAAAGCGGGCGCGATTATAGAGCGAGCCCCAGGTATCCACCGGCCAGCGCTGGGCAATCGCGAGCAGGGTGATGTCGTCACTGGTCGAATCATTTGTCTCGTAATTCATGTCCGACGGCGTCTTGGTGACCGAGGTAAACACTTGCAGCACGACACCGCCTTCGCGCAGGCGCGGCAGGTCGGTATGTCCGCGCCCGTAGCGACGCACCGGATCGCGTGACCACAGAAGCAGGTCGGAATGCAGGTCGGCGACGCGCAACGTGTCGTGCAGCGCCTGCGCCTCGGCCGAAACCGGCCAGGAATCGTGCGGCACAACCACGTTCAGGCTGTCGTCAACGCGCGCCGGAAGAATGAAAAAGAAAATGCCGGCCCCTGCGAGAGCCAGTATAAGAACGGCCAGCCCGGCCCATCTGAATATCGTGCGCATGGTCAGCTCCCCCGTCTGTCAAACCCTGCCGCCGCGCCATTCATCCGGCAAGATGCCAGCATTGTCCGCCGCCCTCGGGGTCTGCCACCTCAATAGGGCGGGCGCGGCCTGCCGGCGGTGAACCAGTAGGCGAGACCGCCGGCCAGACCGCCCGCGGCGAACAGCAGATTGACCGGGTTGGGCGGCTCGGAAAAGCCCGACGCTCCATAAGCGACGAGATGGATCATGCCCGCGCCGACCAGCGCGCCGGCGGCGGCGTCGGTCCAACCGCGCGGCAGTTTCACGATCCGGATCAGCCAGATCAGAACGATTGTGGGGATCGCCGCGAAGACGGCGACGTAAAGGCCGAGAAAGCTCGAAACCGCGAACACGCTGGCAAGGCTTTCCGCGGTCACGTCTTCCTCGCCTTCCGCCAATGAAAGACCATAGAAAAACAAGGTGATGACGAGTGCGGCCGCGACGGCGGCCACGATGTAGGCGAGGGCCGGCCGCACAGCGCGGCGCCAGGCCCAGTTCATTGCGCTCATGTCCTTTCCCTTCTTTTTGCACCCCTGCATGGCCAGCCTAGCCTTGGCGGCGGCGGCCTCAAGCCGGCGTTGTGACGCATTCCTGTCCACGCCCAGCCGGCGCATGGCACAATGGGCAGGCGACCGCCCTTCCGGCTTGCCGGACATCGCCGGAGTCGTAGTAGTAGTAGTCGTCGTAGTAGACGAAACCGAAAAACCGGAGGGTTTATCCACGCCCTCCTCGGATTGGAGCAGATCATGGCCCGCAAACTGGTTCTTATCACCGGCGCATCGTCCGGGATCGGCGAGGCAATGGCGCGGGAATTCGCCCGCAAGGGCTGGGATTTGGCGCTGGTCGCGCGGCGCGAGGACCGGCTCGCCGCGCTGGCCGAGGAGATGAAGGCGCAAAACGGGGTCGACAGCCTGGTCATCGCTGCCGATCTCGCCAAGCCGGGCGAGCCGGAGCGCATTGTCTCCGAGATCAAGAAAGCCGGCCGCCAGGTCGACGGTCTGGTAAACAATGCCGGTGCCGGGCAGCCGGGATATTTCACCGAGACCGATTGGGACGATCAGGAACGCTTCCTGCAGCTGATGGTAACGGCCTATCTGCACCTCATCCATCTGGTGCTGCCCGGCATGGAAGAACGCGGCTTCGGGCGCATCATCAATGTGTCCTCGGTGTCGGCCCTGTTGCCGATCGCGACCGGCCACACGCGGTTTTCCGGGACGATCTATCCCGGCGCGAAGGGGCTGCTGATCAAGGTCTCGCAATCGATCAAGGCCGAAATGCACGGCAAGAATGTGCATGCCACCGCGGTCTGCCCGGGTTATACTTGGTCGGAATTCCATGATGTGAACGGGGCGCGGCAGTCGATCTCGAACCTGCCGTCCTACTGGATGCTGAAAGCCGAAGACGTCGCCACCGCCGCCTATGACGCAGTCGAACGCAATGTCGCCTGCCGGGTTCCCGGCGCCTGGTACAAATTCATGGTGGGGCTGATGCGCGTGCTGCCGGATCCGGTCGGGGAATGGATCATTGCCAATCAGTCGAAGCGCGCAATGAAGAAGGCGCAGGCCCAGCAGGCGGAGGCTTAAGGGGGTGAAGAACCGACTGATCGTTGCCCTCGACCTGCCGAGCGTGGCCGAGGCCGAAGCCCTCACAGCGCGCTGTGGCGACGCGGTCTCCTTCTACAAGATCGGACTGCAACTGTTGCCGGTCGGCGGCATGGACTTGTCGGAAAAACTGCGGGCGGCCGGAAAGAAAGTCTTCCTCGATTTCAAACTGCACGACATCCCCGCCACGGTCGAAAAAGCGACCCGCTCGATCGCCGGGCGAGGCGGTGACCTGCTGACCGTGCATGCCGAGCCACCGGTGATGCGCGCGGCCGTCGCGGGACGCGGAGACGATCGCGATCTGAAGCTGCTCGGCGTCACGGTTCTGACGGCCTATGATGATGAGATGCTGACGGAAATTGGCTATGCCCACAGCGCCCGTGACCTGGTCATGCGGCGCGTCGAGCAGGCGCTGGGCTGTGGAATGGACGGGGTCGTTGCGAGCCCGCTGGAGGCGGCGGAAATCCGGCAACGCTTCGGCGACGGCTTCCTGATCGTGACGCCCGGGATCCGGCCCACCGGGTCCGATGCGGGCGATCAGAAGCGAGTTGCAACACCCGCAGATGCCCTGAAAAGCGGGGCGACCCACCTCGTGGTCGGTCGCCCGGTCAATGCCGCGGACGATCCGGCGCAGGCTGCTCGCGCTATCCTGGCCGAGATGGAGAGCGCCTAGTAGCGGCCGCCCCCATAGCTGCCACCGCCATAGCTGCCACCGCCATAGCTGCCGCCACCGTAACCGCCGCCGCCATAGCCCCCACCGCCATAACCACCGCCGCCACCGTAATGACCGCCTCCGCCATGATGACCGCCACCCCCATAACCGCCGCCATGGCCTCCGCCGCCGCCACGAATGCGAACGCCGGTGCGCACATTGACGTTGGTGTTCACGTTGACGCGGGATGTCGCACTCGCATTGGCGTTGGCGCCCGCATTGGACCCGGCACCGGTGCCCACGAAGCTGCGGCCCCCGCCGCCGCCCGTAATGATCACGCGGCCACCCCCGCCGCCTGTGAAATAGACGGGCGAACGGCCCCCGACGCCCGGGAAGATCACGCCGTCAAAGCTGGCATACCGGCTGTCATGGCCGCATCCATGATAATGACCGTGGTCGTGGCAGCCACAGCCATGTCCGTGCCCGCCACCATGGTGATAATCCTCGCGCCAATAGCGGCCGTCCTGACCATGCCATTCGCGCGCATAGCGGGACCGCGTGTGGGTGTATTCGCGGCGGTAATAGCTGTCTTCGTAAGTTACATAGCGCGGCGGATGGTGTTGCGGCGGGCGTTCTCGCGGAATGTCGACCAGCCGGCACGGCCCGCCCCGGGCATTCCATTCGGCCTCGGTCGGGACGGGATCAAGCACCACGCAGGGATGGCCCGGAACGTGGCCACCCAACGTGGCGCCAGAATAGCCGCCCGAAAATTGCGTGCCGCCGCCGCGCGATCCGACATCGGTCCAATAGCGGCCCGGATCGTCGGTGTAGATCGTGCGCCCCTCCGTTGGCGGGCGCGCCAAAGTCGGCCGGTATTCGTACTGATCGGAGATACCGATCTGACCTGCACCGGATGTCATCGTGTAGCCGCCGCCGCTGGAAAAGCGGCCGGAAGAGCTTGTGCTGTATCCACCCGAAGCGGCCTGTGCGGAATAGCCACCGCCGGTGTTCACAACGCAAATCGGTTCGGCACCGGGCTCGGGAATCTGACGGCTGGTGCCGGCCGGGCATTCCGCGAACCGGACCTGAGCGCCCGACGGGACGTTCTGGCCCCCCAAAAGACGGTTATAATCCTGCGCTACAACAGGCGTTGCAGCGGTGAGGGCGAAGACGGTGGCGAGCATCTTGTTCATTAACAAAAGGCTAATGCCAAAGCCGTGCCAGTTGACAGCCTTTTCCCTTTGCGGGCGACTGGATCAGAAATCGTAGGCGACGCCCTTGCGTTCCCAGTCGCCGTAGCGGGTCGGCTCCGGACCCGACGGACCATTGATTTCACTATTGTTTTTGTCGTTCTCCGCTTCCAGTTTCGCGCGCCGTTCGGCCGCCTCTTCCAGCGCGCGGCGCGCCGCCGGCGTCAGCGGTTTATCGGCTGAACCGGCGAGAGATGGCTTGTTTTGATCCGTCATGATCCGGGACATAGCGCGGCGCCCCCCGCCATGCTAGGGCGCGTCCATGTCCCAAGGCCTTCCTGCCCGCCGTTCCGCCGTTCTTGCCCTGCAATTCGTGCTGAAAAGCCGGACCGCGCTTGATGCTGCCTTGTCGCAGGCGCCGGATTTCGACGGTCTCGACGCGCGCGACCGGGCGTTTGCCCGGCTCGTGGCCGCGACCACATTGCGCCGCCGCGGCCAGATCAATGCCGTGCTCTCGACCTTCGTGCAGCGGCCGCTGCCGGACAGCGCCATCGAGGCCCGCTTGATCCTCGAGACCGCGGTGGCGCAGCTCGTTTTCCTGAACACGAAACCGCATGCGGCGGTCTCCGGAGCGGTGGACCTGGCCAACCGGTCAAGGGATTCGGCGCGCTTTGCCGGCCTGATCAATGCCGTGTTGCGTAAAACCGTCAGCCAGGGAAAAGCGATCGCCGAGGCCACGCCGCTGCGGCGCAATCTCCCCGAATGGCTGCAAGCCAGCTGGCAGGCAGCCTACGGTTCGGAAACGCTCGACGCCATTGCCGCAGCCTGGATGGCTGCGCCGCCGCTGGACATCACCGTCCGGGCGCCGGATCAGGCCGAGGAATGGGCCGCAATGCTCGGCGCCGAATTGCTGCCGACCGGCACGCTGCGCAAACGTGAGATCGGCGATATCACTACCCTGAAGGGGTTCGACGACGGGCATTGGTGGGCGCAGGATGCGGGGGCCGCCCTGCCGGCAATGCTTCTAGCGGCGAAAGCCGGTGAAACCGTTCTGGATCTGTGCGCGGCACCCGGGGGCAAGACCCTGCAACTCGCCAGCAAAGGTGCGCGGGTCACTGCGCTGGATGCGTCGCCGAAGCGCATGAAACGCGTCGAGGAAAACCTCGCGCGCACTGGTCTCGAAGCGGAACTGGTGACCGATGATGGCCAGAGCTGGGGACAGGCCGAGCGTTTCGACGCTATTCTTCTGGATGCGCCGTGTTCGGCGACCGGCACGCTGCGCAGGCGTCCAGATGCAGCCTGGATCAAGGCGGCGGACGATGTCCGTTCGCTGATGCCGATTCAATCGGCGCTGTTCGACAATGCGGTGAGGCTGCTCAAGCCGGGCGGGCGGATGGTGATTTGTACCTGCTCGCTTCAACCGGAAGAAGGCGAACACTGGCTGTCCAAAGGACTCAAACGGCATGCCGGGATTTCGCTCGATCCGGTCAGGCCGGATGAATTGCCGACGCTGGAGGACGCCGTCCTCAAGAATGGCGCGGTCCGGTTGACGCCCGCGCTCTGGCCGGAGCGGGGCGGGATTGACGGGTTCTTCATCGCGCGCCTCGTGAAAGCGGGGACGGCCTAATCGCTCGCTTGCACGCCCAACATCGCCCTGTTAAGCGGTTTCCATGACCGACGCCGTCCTCATCGCGCCGTCCATCCTATCGGCCGATTTCGCCAAGCTCGGCGACGAGATCCGCGCGATCGACGCGGCCGGCGCCGACTGGATACATATCGATGTGATGGACGGCCATTACGTCCCGAATCTGACCATCGGACCGCAGGTCGTGAAAGCGCTCCGCCCGCATTCGACGAAGCCGTTCGACTGTCATTTGATGATTTCGCCGGTCGACAGCTATATCGACGCGTTCGCCCAAGCGGGGGCGGACATCATCACAGCGCATCCCGAAGCGGGGCCTCATTTCCACCGGACGGTGCAGGCGATCAAGGCGGCCGGATGCAAGGCCGGCGCTGCGTTGAATCCGTCGACACCTGACAGCGTTCTCGATTACGTGCTGGACGAGTTGGACCTCGTCCTGGTGATGAGCGTCAATCCCGGCTTTGGCGGGCAGAGCTTTATTTCCAGCCAATTGCGGAAGATCGAGCGACTGGCCGAGACGATCGAGCGGCGCGGACTTGGCACGCAGATCGAGGTCGATGGCGGCGTCAATCCGGACACCGCCGGCCAGTGCCGTTCGGCCGGAGCTCAAGCCCTCGTTGCCGGAACGGCTGTTTTCAAAGGCGGTCCGGACGCCTATGCGCGCAATATCCAGTCGCTCCGCGGGGATTAGACAGGATGACCGGATTGGTCCGCTTGTCCGAGTATGCGCAAACGGCAAGCCGCCACTTCCGGCGCGAGATATTCGAGACGCTGAATTCGGTCGGCCTGTCCGGCGGCCTGCTCAAGGGCAGCCTGCCGGAAAAGCCGTTTGCGCTTCCGCTGAAAGACATCCGGGGGGTCGATCCGGCCCGAGGGGCGGCGATTCTCGACGGGCGCTTCGCGTTTTCGGGGCATGTCCTGGACGCTGACGATCCGTTCGAGCGGACCATGCCATCGCGGCGTTTTGCCCTGTCGCTGCACAGCTTTGGCTGGCTGCGCGATCTCATGGCCTGCCGGGATGCCGACGCCGAGGCGCGAGCCGGTCAGTTGATCGATTGCTGGATCGGCGCCTATGCGAAGTGGAACAGCTTTGCCTGGGCGCCGGAAATCAGCGCGCAGCGTCTGATCAACTGGACGCTGGCGCCGGCCTTGTTCCGGGAGGATGAATCACGTCTCCAGGCCCTGGCGCGGCAGGCGAAGCATTTGCGGCAATCGATCCGCCATGTCGAACCGGGCGCCGACCAGCTCCGGGGCGGTGCCGCGCTGATGCTGTCGGGCGCGCAGCTGGGGCATGCAGGCTTGCGCGATGCCGGACTGCGGATCCTCGGGAGCGAGCTGCCCCGGCAGATCATGACGGATGGCGGCCATATCAGCCGCTCGCCGGCTCTTACCATCGAAATTCTCACACTTCTGACGCTGGTCGACATGGCCGAGGGTCACGCCAATCGCGATACGTCCGGGCCGGTCAGCCGGGCGATGGACCGGATGGCGCCACTGATCCGCTTCTTCCGGTTGGGAGATGGCGGACTTTGCGCCTTCCACGGGGGCGGCGAAGGCGACCGCCGCACCATCGACCATGTTCTCGCGGCGCGCGACACGGGGGCCAAGTCGTTCGGATTTGCGCCGAACAGCGGGTATCAGCGCATCGAGGCGGGCGGCGCTTGCCTGATCATGGATGTCGGAAAACCTGCGAGCGGCCAGGCCTCCGCGTCGGCCCATGCCAGCGCGCTGGCGTTCGAACTGGCCGCGGGGGGGCATCGCATCGTGGTCAATTGCGGCTGGACCGACCAGCAGCCGGACAGCTGGCGCGAAGCGGTGCGGGCCACAGCCGCGCATTCTAGCCTGACCATCGAGGAAACCTCGTCGGCACGGCTGATCCCCAATGGCTGGCGGCGGCGCCTCATGGGTCCGCGTTTTGATTCGCAACCGCAGAAAGTTACTGCGCGCCGCAATGAGGAAGACATCGGCACCTGGGTCGAAGCGAGCCATGATGGCTATCGGGATTTATTCGGCCTGTTTCACCGGCGCCGCGTATTTCTGGCCGCAGATGGCGGAGATCTACGTGGCGAAGACGGGCTTTATCGTCCGGTCGAGGACGGAGCCCCCGACGATGTCGACCTGCGCTATCGATATGCCATCCGCTTCCACCTGCATCCGGATGTGAAAGCGTCCCTTGCCCGCGACGGGATGAGCGTTCTTCTGGTACTCGGCAATGGCGATGGCTGGCGGTTCCGCACCGATGGCGGTCCGATCCGGATCGAACGCAGCGTCTATCTAGCGACCGGCGGCAGTCCCAAGCGGACGTCGCAAATTGTCGTGCAAGGCGACGCCGAACCCTTTGGCGCCGGAGAACGGCCGCCGAACCGCGTACGCTGGGCGTTTCAGCGTCTGGGACGCGTCGGCGGAACCTGAGCGCTGACGCCTTTGCCTCGACGCAAGCGCATGATAAGCGGCGTGCCTTCAAGCCAAGGATAACGATCACGATGAGCCTGCCCGACCTGGTCCCCGTCAAACGCGCCCTGATTTCCCTGTCCGAAAAGGAGGGGCTGGAGGACCGGGCGCGGCGCCTGGTGGCGCTCGGTGTCGAGATCTTGTCGACTGGCGGAACGCTGCGCGCGCTCACAAAAGCCGGCATCAAGGCGCGGGACGTCAGTGAGGTCACCGGCTTTCCCGAAATGATGGACGGCCGGCTGAAAACGCTTCATCCGCTGGTGCATGGCGGGCTGCTGGGCCGCCGCGATCTGGAAGCGGATCAGGCATCGATGGCCGCGCATGCTATTCCCGAGATCGATCTGCTATTCGTCAACCTTTACCCGTTCGAGGCGACCGTCGCAGCAGGAGAGCCTTTCGCCGCCTGTATCGAGAATATCGATATCGGTGGTCCGGCTATGTTGCGCGCCGCTGCTAAAAACCATCCGTTTGTTGCCGTCTGCGTGGACAATATCGACGCTGACGCCGTGCTGGATGCCATGGACGAAAACAATGGCGCCACGCCGCTGTCGCTGCGTCAAGCGTTGGCGGCGAAGGCTTATGCCCGCACCGCCGCGTACGATGCTGCCGTGTCCGGCTGGTTCGCCGATGAGCTGGGTGAGCGTTCGCCAGGCTTCCGGGCTTTCGGTGGCGCCCGGCTGTCGCCTTTGCGTTATGGCGAGAATCCCCACCAGAACGCTGCATTCTATGCCGCCGGACCCGGCCGTCCGGGAGTGTCGGCAGCCCGCGTGGTCCAGGGGAAAGCCTTGTCCTACAACAATCTGGCGGATGCGGATGCGGCCTTCGAGCTGGCGGCGGAATTCACCGACGAGCCTGTCTGCGTGATCGTGAAGCATGCCAATCCCTGCGGCGTTGCACTCGGCCGGTCAGTGCGCGAGGCTTGGGATCGGGCGCTGACGGCCGATCCGATCTCCGCGTTTGGCGGCATCGTCGCCTTCAATCGCGAGATCGACGCCGAAACCGCCGACGCGCTGACAGGCCTTTTTCTGGAAGTGATCATTGCGCCCGCGGCGAGCGAGGCGGCACTCGACATTCTCGGCCGCAAACAGAATTTGCGCGTCATGCTGACCGGCGATATGCCGGATCCCGATCAAGCCAGCTGGACGGCGAAAACGGTGGCGGGCGGCTTGCTGGTGCAGGAACGCGATCGTGGGCGCGTCGGTGCCGACGACCTCAAGACCGTATCGTCGGTACAGCCCGATGAGAACATGGTACGTGACATGTTGTTCGCCTGGATGGTCTGCAAGCATGTGAAGTCGAACGCGATCGTTTACGCGAAAGATGGCATGACCACGGGCATCGGCATGGGCCAGACCAGCCGGGTCGAAGCCGCGAAGCTGGCAGCCCGGAAAGCCGAGGAGATCGCCTCCGAGAATGGCTGGGACCAACCCGCCACGATCGGGTCGGCTTGTGCGTCCGATGCGTTCTTTCCCTTTGCTGACGGTTTGCTGGCTGCGGTGGAAGCCGGAGCCACAAGCGTTATCCAGCCAGGTGGGTCGGTGCGCGACGACGATGTCATCAAGGCCGCTGACGAGGCAGGAGTCGCCATGGTCTTTACCGGCATGCGGCATTTCCGGCACTAGATGATGCGGCGCTGGCTCCTCCGGTCTGGCGCTATCTTGCTTGGCTTTTTGCTGGCTTACGCTGCGGCCGCCGCACAGAATCTGGGCGGATGGTTCATTCCACAGCGCGGGCTGGATTCACATGTTGAGATGCTGCGGCCAGGCGTCGAAGTCCATCTGCCAGAAACGTCCGACGAATCTGTTCCGGCCATCTTGTTGTTTCACGGATGCGGCGGACAGCGCCCCATGCATCGGGATTTTGCGGACGCAATCGTGGCGGCTGGTTTCGCTGTCGTGCTCGTCGATTCCTTCGCCCCGCGCGGCATTGGCCGGCTTGCGGCGATGACCCAGGTGTGTCCGGGGTTGCGCCTGCATGGCCAGGAGCGGGCGGCCGACGTCTTTGCCGCCCTCGCAATCGTCCGTGAGATCGACCGGGTCGATTCGCAGCGTCTCGTATTGGCTGGCTGGAGCCATGGCGGGTGGGCATTGCTGGACGCCGCGAGCTATGCCGCCGAAGACCGCCGTCCGGCAGGTCTCAGGGACGGTGAGGTTTCGTTTGAGGGCGTTGTCCGGATCGCGGCGATCTATCCCTATTGCAGTTTCCCGTCGCGGGCGTCGGGACGGCTTTCGGCAGGTTTGCCGCCCGTGACCCTGATTCTGGCCGAGCGCGATCTCGTAGCCCCAACGGCCGATTGCGAACGCCTTGCGCGACGTGCTGTCGGCGCCGGCGCTGATATGGCTTACGAAATCTGGCCCGGTGTCACGCATGCGTTCGACGATCCGGATGCGCCGGCTCTGGATCCGAGAATGCAGTATGACGCCATTGCGGCAGAGCGGCTGCGGGTCTGGCTGATCGGGGCGGCGGCAGAAACAGAGGACTGACTTTACCGCAGGGCGATCCTCGCCCAAGACAGCGCCATGGGATGGTTTTCTCTCGCTGCGCTCCTGATCGCGCTGGCCGCTGCGGTCTTCGTCGGGCTGCGCCTTTACCGCCGCGGATTTCTCCAGCCCGTGGGACGCGCTTCGCTGGATGAGCGGATCGACGTGCTGCGCACGCATACACGAATTCATGTTCCGGACGGCGACGGACCATTTCCGGCGGTCATCCTGCTGCACGGATGTGGCGGCATCCGGCCGAACATGGAGGTTTACGCCCGATTGGCGGCCGGCATGGGCGTTATGGCCTTTGTGCCGGACTCGCTGGGGCCGCGGGGGATCAGCTATGAAGAAGCGGTTGAAACCGTCTGTACCGGCGCAAGGCTTCGGGCACATGAGCGAACCGGCGATCTGCATGCCGTGCTGGAATTAATGCGGCGCGATCCGCGGGTCGATACGCGACGACTCGCGCTTGCAGGCTGGAGCCATGGAAGCTGGACCGCCCTGGAGGCGCTTGCGCTCGACCGGGCCGGTGAACGCCCGGCGTCGCTCGACAGTGTTCCGCCGCGTGGGCTGGACGGCGTTCGCGCGGTTTTCGCAATGTATCCCTATAACAGCTTTCCGGCGCGCTCGCGGCGCTTGCCCTGGCCTCCGGACATCCCGGTGGAGGGCGTGCTGGTGCACGAGGATACGATCTGCGACGACGCCGACTCGGTCGAGGTGTTCAAGCGTCAGATCGCCTGGGGCAATGATGTGCGCTGGCGATATGTCGCGAACGCAACGCACGGGTTCGACGAGCCCGATCATCACCCCACATCGACACTGGTTTACGATCCGGAACGGGCGGCGGTTGCGCACCGACTGTTTACGGATTTTCTCAAGCGGCACCTCGGCGATAATCACGGTTCCGAGGACTGAGCCAGCTCCCTAAGCTGGGTAGAAGCGATCGCCAATTTGGATAGGGTCCAGGCTCCCGTGGTTTCCAGTTCCTCAAGCGCGCCGTCAAAGCGGCCGGCTTCGAGTTCGTTCTGGATGCACCAGGCGCCCAGAAGATCGTCTGCCCAGTCGCGGGTCGGCGCCTCGACGCCGGTTTGCAGGTTTCCACCGGCGGCACGCGCGAAGCGCATCATGGACGCCGCGATCGCCTGTTGGCTAGCATAGAGGTCCTCGATCAGGCGTCGCACGGCGAGCCGGTCCCAATGCAGGTCAGACGACACCTCGGAACCGAGGCCGCGCAGGCGGTCGACCGAGAAGCGCGAGCCCGCCGCGTGATAGACAAAGCCGGCCGATTCCAGCGGCCAATCTTCGCGCAACGCCAAGTCGACCACATCCGAAGACGAGGTCAACGGCCGCAGCACCGCAACGTCGTGCGCCAATTCCTTGGGCGCTCCTGCCGCGACATAGCCTTCCGTGCGCGCCTCGACCGACTTGCGCTCATAGGTCGAGATGATGTCGATGGCGGATTCGCGGAGCTTGTCGACGCCGGGGCGATAAGCGTCGATCAACTCACGGATCGGCGTGACGGTCCCCGTTTCCTGGGCCCGCGCACGGCGCGCCAGCCAATATGTCTGGCGGCGGAGCAGGCGGATGATCTCACGATGCAGTGTTATCTGGACATCCGCCGGTGCCCGATTGTCGAGCCGGTTGATCCGGTCTGTCATCTCCGAAAAGCGGAAAATGCGCCGCCCGGCTTCGAATGCCCGTGCGATCTGTTCCGGATCGGCGCCGGTTGACTCAATGGCGCGATGGACAAAGGTCGGACCGCCAAGATTGATCATGTCGTTGGCCAGCACGGTGGCGATGATTTCGCGGCGGAGGCGATGGCCGGACATCTGTTCGCCAAAATCCGCAAGGTCGGCCGGGAAGTATTCCTTCAGCATCGCCTCGAAATGCGGATCGTCCGGGACGTTTGATGCCACCAGCTTGTCGAAGGTCGTGATTTTTGCATACGAGATCAGGACTGCGAGTTCCGGGCGGGTTAGCGCCATGCCCTGTTCTTTCAGGCCGCGCATTCCGTCACCCGAGGGCAGGCCTTCCACGGCACGGTCGAGGCGGCCGTTTTTCTCGAGCCGCAACATGAACCGCTCATGCGCGTCGATGTCGGCCGGGGCATCGCGTTCGGCCAGCGTGAGAGCGAGCGTCTGATCGTAATTGTGCTTCAGCACGTGAGCCGCGACCTCGTCGGTCATGCCGCCCAGCAGCTTGTCGCGCGCCGCCCGCGTCATGTCGCCAGACCGCAGTAGCGGGCTCAACAGGATCTTGATGTTGACCTCGTGGTCCGACGTGTCGACGCCGGCTGAATTGTCGACAAAATCGGCGTTCACCCGTCCGCCAGCGCGGTCGAACTCGATCCGCGCGGACTGCGTGAAGCCGAGATTTGCTCCCTCGCCGATTACCTTGGCGCCGACTTCTGCGGCGTTGATGCGGATGGAATCATTGGCCTTGTCGCCCACTTCCCAGTGCTGCTGGCTGGACGCTTTCACATAGGTGCCGATTCCGCCGAACCAGAGCAGTTCGACCGGCGCCTTGAGGATCGCCGTCATCAATTCCTGTGGCGAGAGTTCGCTGGCTTCAATCTTCAGCGCAGACCGGGCCTCCTTCGACAGCTTGATCGATTTATTGGCTCGCGGAAACACGCCGCCGCCCTTGGAGATCAGCTTGCGGTCATAGTCCTGCCAGCTCGATCGCGGCAGTTCGAAGAGGCGCTTGCGTTCTTCCCAGGCCGCTTCGCAGTCGACCGGGTCCGGATCGATGAAGATATCGCGGTGATCGAAGGCGGCGATGAGCCGGACCTTGCGTGATAAGAGCATGCCATTGCCGAAGACATCGCCCGACATGTCGCCGACACCGGCGACATCGAAGGGCTCGTTCTGGACGTCCTTGCCCAGCTCGCGGAAATGGCGTTTCACCGATTCCCAGGCGCCGCGCGCGGTGATACCCATTTTCTTGTGATCGTACCCGGCCGAGCCGCCGGATGCGAACGCGTCGCCGAGCCAGAAATCGTATTCATCGGTAGCAACGCCATTGGCGATATCGGAAAAGGTTGCCGTTCCCTTGTCGGCGGCGACGACAAGGTAGGGATCTTCGCCATCCCAGGAGATCACGCGTTCGGGATGATCGACGATGTCGTCCTGGATGTTGTCTGTGATATCGAGAAGGCCGCGGATGAAGGTGCGGTAGGCATTCTGGCCCTCGGCCAGCCATTCGTCGCGAGACCCGCTGCGCGGCAGTTGCTTCGCATAGAAGCCGCCCTTCGAGCCGACCGGCACGATGACCGCGTTCTTGACCTGCTGTGCCTTGACCAGGCCGAGGACTTCGGTGCGGAAGTCGTCGCGGCGGTCCGACCAGCGCAATCCGCCGCGGGCCACCGGGCCGAAGCGGATGTGAACGCCCTCGACATTGGGCGCCCAGACAAAGATTTCGCGATAGGGCTTGGGCAGCGGCAGCTCTTCAAGATCGCGGCTGGCAATCTTGAACGAGATGTGGGCTTTCGGACTGCCGTCGCCGGCGGTCTGGAAGTAGTTGGTACGCAAGATCGCTTCCAGCAGCCGCAACAGGCGGCGCAAGACGCGGTCGTGGTCGATCGATGCGACTTTCTCCAGCTGGCTCCGGATGTCCTGGCCGATAACTGCCGCTTTGTCTTTGCGGGCCTCCAGATCGAGATCGAGTTCCGGATTGAACCGGGTATCGAAAAGCGTGAGCAGATGGCGCGCTATCCCCGGATTCTCCGCCAGCGCCTCTTCCTGGATCGCCTGCGACGGATCGAGGCCGGTTTGCTGGCGGTAGCGGGACAAAGCGCGCAGTACCGCGGCTTCACGCCAACTGACCCCCAGCTTCAGGATAAGCCGGTTGAAACCATCATCCTCAGCGCGATTTGCGATCACGGCGAGCATCGCGTTTTCGAAAGCCTGGCAGAACTCGTCGAGATTCCTGTCCGCCAGCGCGTCCGACTGCATCTCGAAATCGTGTATGTAAACAATGGGTTCGGATCCGCCATCGACGCCCCGCTGAACCTCAAAGCCCGATTCCTGGATGACGTTCAAACCCATATTCTCGAGAATCGGCATGATTTCAGAGAGATGGGTGGGTTCGTCCCGGCGATAGATTTTCAGGCGCAGTGTCGACGCGTCCTCTCCGTCGAGCCGGTAGAGACGCGCACCAACCTTTGTCTCGTCGCCCAGCGCTTCGATCCGGCGCATGTCGGCAATGCCTTCGACCGGTGCGAATTGCTCGCGGTAGCCGGCAGAAAACGCATGATCATAGGCTGTTAGACGGTGACGGGTCTCGTCTGGCAGGCTGCGCCGACCAGCCGCCACGAACTCATCTTCCCAGGTCCGCGCCAACGCGACGATCTGGCGTTCCAGCTCGAGCAGGTCGGGTTCCGGGTGATCGTTCGGATTCAGGCCAATGATGTAATGGACGCGCGCCAGCGGACCGTCTCCGAAATGGGGATAGTAGGCCGACATGCGGCCTTCGAACGCCGCGCGGATCATCTCGCCGGCCTGTTCGCGGACGCGGGAATTATAGCGGTCGCGCGGGACAAAAAGCAGGCACGATACGAAGCGGTCAAAGCGGTCGCGACGCACGAGCAGCTTGGTCCGTGGCCGGTCCTGCAGGTGAAGAATGCCCAAGCCGATCTTGAGAAGATCGTCTTCCTCGGTCTGAAACAATTCGTCGCGCGGATAATTCTCGACAATGTTGCGAAGCTTCTTTTCCGAATGGGTGCCGGGGATTTTTCCCGCCCGCTCGAGAACCCGCCTGACCTTGCGCCGAATAAGCGGCACGTCGCGCGCCATCCTGTCGTAAGCTTCCGCGGTGAACAGGCCGACGAATCGGGCTTCGCCGACGACGGCGCCATCCTCGCGGTACCGCTTCACACCAATGTAATCCATGTAGACGCGGCGATGGACGCGCGACTTGATGTTGGCTTTCGCCACGATGATCGGCGACGGCTCGTTGAGGAAGCTCTCGATGGCCGGGGTCAAAAGCGCGGGTTCGTTGCCCTTGCGCAGCACCTGACGATCCGGATCCCGCAAAATGCCCATCCCGGAGGCGGGCTGAACCGTCGGCTCACTGCTGGTCATCTTGCCCTGGTCATCGACCTCGAACTGATAAACGCGGCAGCCGAGAAAAGCGAAATGGTCATCACGCAGCCAGCGCAGAAATTCCAGCGCCTCGGCTTTCTCTTCCGGATTTGCCGGCGTGTTGGCATCCTCGACATGGGCGATGGCCATATTCATCGCCGCGCGCATTCCCGTGAAGTCTTCGGTCGCGAGACGGACATCCTCCATGGCGCCGCGAACCGCTTCGGCGAGGTCCTCGCGAGTGCGCTCATCGAGCGGTTCGACATGGACCTGAATAAGGCTTTCTGCGGGACCGCTCTTGGCATTGCTATCCATCACCACGATCGGGTGGAACATGGCCAACACATCAAGGCCCTGGGCGCCAATTTCGCCCATCACCGAATCGACGAGGAAGGGCCGGTCCGGACCGACCACTTCAACAATATCCCGCCGTATCGCGGCGGCGCCATTGCTGTCCGACGGACGCGCGCGAACGTGAACTTTCTTGCCGTCGACCTTTTGTGCCCATTCCCAGAACTCGGCCGCCTGTTCGGCTAGCTGGGTCGCTGTTATGCCATCAAGGTCCTCGGCAAGCGCGTCGCCATGTATCTGTTCGAGAAACGTCTTGGCGGACTGATCGGGTTCGTCCCCGAATTTCTTGTTCCAGACTTTTTTAGCGGCTTTGTTGAATGTGGCCGCGGTATAGGCCTGGGCAGTAGCGACAACAGCGGTCATGAGGCGGCTCTTCTTGCGCACAATCCGTTTTGACCGGCCTGCCTACAGCGCAGCCGACAGGGCGATCGTATCGATGCCCTTACTCTTGCAATCGAAATGGTTAATCAAGCGCAATTGCCGATAGAGGATCAGCTTTGCGAATGGTGCGGCACCGCCGGGCGGGGACAGGGGAGTGCCCGGCGGTGCCTGCAGGCCTCTAAGGCAGGCTGGGGGGACGCACACAGAGGCCTGTTTCCAATAATGCCTGCGGTCTCGCTAGGCGATGTAGAGGCTGGAGCCCGCACTTGTTGTCCAAAGCAGCACAACGGCCGATAGGATCGCAAACGCAAGTCCAACCGAGATGATGCGGTACATGGGGAGGCTCCGTCTCTCTCGCAACCATGATATGGGGCGGCGACGCCGTGTTTTCATCGCACCCCGTTTCACAAGCGCGTGAGAGACTGTGTTTCCGCAATGGAAAAAGGCTGCTCCCGAAAGAGCAGCCTTCGTCAAGTCATTGGTATTCTGTGGCTCTTCAGGCGGCCAATGCCTGCGCAAATACTTCGACGGCCTCTTCAGATGCCGCCTCTCCCCGCGCCGCGAAAACCTTGCCATTCATGGAAATCGCAACGCCCGCGTCCGCAATGTCCGGCGAGCTTGCAGCTTCGGCCAGCAGCGGAACATCGTCTGAAAGCGCAATAACCGGTTTACCGTCGCCGAGAAATTTCTTGAGCGCTGCCTGGGTCGATTCGCCGATACTGTGAGAATTACCGGGCAGCACCAGTGCGCAATACCCATCGAACTCCATTTCGCCAACGGTTGACGCAGGAACGAAATTCACGTCCTGGCCAGCTTCCGTCCGGCCAGTAAGCATGGCGTTGGTGTTCGACACAACCGCGACAGAAAAGCCTTTCTGTTCGAGCGGGCGGGTTGCGCGGGTGAATTGATCGGCGTCGAATTGCTGGCTTGTAACAGCGGCAATGCGGCCGAGCGATGGCTGACGTTTGCGATGAAAGCGGTTCATTCAACTCCTTCTACCCCGGGCCGTCACTGGCTGGAGGTTTTGGCTACAGATAATAATTGGACGCTTGAGACATAGTGATTGAACGCCGTAAATCAAGCGTCAAAGGCTGAATCGGCGATTTCGGAAGCATAATCCGGTAAGATGCAAAGTTACATCGGGTTCCTTGATTATTGATAGTTACGCTCTTAATTCTGGAACAGCTGCGGGTTCTGCGCGGATTGCTCGTAAATATTGTTATAGTGCAGAATGTATAGAGGGTAGTATTTAATGTGCGGAATTGCCGGAGATTTGCACTTCGATGGAAAACCCGCTGATCCATTTGTTCTCGACGCGATGGCGCAAGTCATGCAGCCGCGAGGACCTGACGGAGGCGGGCTTGTACTTCGGGGCGCGACCGGGCTAGCGCACCGTCGGCTCAAAATCATCGACCTTTCCGAGGCCGGCCGTCAGCCCATGGAGGATGCCGAGCTCGGACTGGCGATCGCTTTTAATGGCTGTATCTACAATCACGAATCGCTCCGCCAAGAGCTTTCGGAGAAAGGGTACCGGTTCTTCTCGACCTCCGACACGGAAGTCATCCTGAAAGCCTATCATGCCTGGGGCGCAGACTGCGTTCAGCGGTTCAACGGAATGTTCGCGTTCGCAATTACCGAGCGGGACAGCGGCAAATCGCTTCTCGCGCGCGATCGTATGGGTATCAAGCCGCTCTATCTGGCGGACACGGCCAAGGGGCTGCGTTTTGCTTCATCCTTGCCCGCATTGCTCGCGGCCGGAGGCATCGACCGCGCCATTGATCCAGCCGCCCTGCATCATTATTTCAGCTTTCATGCCGTTGTCCCGGCGCCCTACACCCTTTTCAAAGGCGTCCGGAAACTGCCACCGGCCACCCTCATGGAGATTTCGCCGGACGGCCGCCGCACAGAACGGTGCTACTGGTCACCTTCTTATGATCCCGAGCCTGGCGATAGCGGACTATCTGCCGGCGAATGGCAGGAGCGGATCGAGGCCGCCCTAAAGGCTGCCGTCAAGCGGCGCCTCGTGGCCGACGTGCCGGTCGGCGTCCTCCTGTCCGGCGGGCTGGACTCCTCGCTGATCGTCGGACTGCTCGCCGAGGCTGGCGCCACAGGGCTCAACACCTTTTCAATCGGTTTTGAAACCGTCGGCGAAGAGAAAGGCGACGAATTCGAGTATTCTGATATTGTTGCGGAGCATTTCGGCACCCGCCACCACAAAATCCCGGTCGAAACCGCGCGGGCGCTTCCGGCCTTGGGGCGCGCCATCGGCGCCATGTCGGAGCCGATGACATCTCATGACTGTGTCGGTTTCTATCTGTTGTCGGAAGAAGTCGCCAAGCATGTGAAAGTGGTTCAGTCGGGCCAGGGCGCTGACGAGGTTTTCGCCGGCTATCACTGGTATCCGCCCATGGCCGGGGCCAATGATCCGCTCGCGGCTTACCGTCAGGCCTTTTTTGACCGCGACCAAGACGACATGGCGCGGCTCGTCTCGCCGGCGTTGCTGTCCAAGGATGTTTCATCCGAGTTCGTGCGGCGGCATTTCGCGGCGAGCGGCGCCACCGATCCGGTAGACAAGGCGTTGCGGCTCGATTCCCACATCATGCTGGTCGACGATCCGGTGAAACGGGTCGACAATATGACTATGGCGCACGGTCTGGAAGCGCGCGTTCCCTTCCTTGACCACGAGCTGGTGGAACTTGCGGCGCGTTGCCCTGCCGAACTGAAAATGGCGCAAGGCGGGAAGGGCATACTCAAAGACATTGCCAGGGACCATATTCCGCATGCTGTCATCGACCGGCCGAAGGGTTATTTCCCGATGCCGGCCCTAAAATACTTGCGCGGACCCTATCTCGAAATGGTGCGCGATGCGGTGACGTCAAAATCGTTCCGCGACCGTGGTCTCGTGCAAGAAGATTATATTGCACGGCTGTTGGATGACCCTGAAGCCCACATCACACCCCTGCGCGGCTCAAAGCTCTGGCAGGTCGGTGTCCTCGCGCTGTGGCTGGCACAGCATGATAGCGGCGCTCCCGCATGACACCGAAGCGGTCAAAATCCGGCCGGATTCGCGAAGCCACACAGCACCGGCTCAAGCGCTTGCGGCGGCAATCCGGGCTCGAACCGCCGCCGGATTCCCTACCGCCGGCACACTCCGAACAGGCCGGTGTTGCCGTTGATTGCGGGTGGGGCCGGCTGGTTTTCTGCCAGACCTTTGCCAGCAACGAGGCCATAGCTGCCGAGCTTCGCGACGAAGGCGAGAACCGCCGCGATATCGCTGTTTATGTGCGCGATCCGCATGTCCTGCTGGCGATTGCGCCCACCGAGCTGTTTCTCGATCCTTCTCATACCTACCGCCTTGATCTGAACCGGCCTGCCACGCCAAAGGACAGGCCGCGAGGGTTTTCGATCCGGCGCTTGTCCTCCGCCTCGGATGCCGAGGCGATCAATCGCATCTACGCGGCTAACGGCATGGTCCAGCTCGACCCGGAATTTCTCTGGAAACGGCGCGATTCCCGGATTGTGACCGTGTTTGTTGCCGAAGATAATGAGAGCGGTGAGATTATCGGCACGGTGAGCGGCGTCGATCACGCACGCGCCTTCGACGATCCCGAAAAGGGCAGTTCTCTTTGGTGCCTTGCGGCAGATCCGACAGCACGGCTGGCGCGCATCGGAGACGCGCTGACCCGGCATCTCGCGGCGCATTTCCAGGTGCGCGGATGCGCCTTCATGGATCTGTCGGTCCTGCACGACAATACGGCGGCAATTGGTCTCTACGAACGGATCGGCTTCAAGCGCATCCCGTTCTTCGCAGTAAAGCGGAAGAATCCGATCAATGAGGCTCTGTTCACCGGGCCGCCGCAAGAAGAGACGCTCAACGCTTATGCGCGGATCGTCACAACGGAAGCCCGGCGGCGTGGCATCGCGGTTGAAGTGCTGGATGGCGAGGGCGGTTTTTTCCGTCTGACACATGGCGGCCGATCGATTGTGTGCCGCGAAAGTCTCTCCGAGCTGACCAGCGCGGTCGCCATGAGCCGGTGTGATGACAAGGCTGTTAGCCGGCGATTGATGGAGCAAGCGGGCCTGCCTGTGGCGAAAGCCGTCGATGCCGATGACCGGGACGCCGCGCTGGCGCTCCTGAAGAACGCCGGGGAGGTCGTGGTCAAGCCGGCCAGGGGTGAGCAAGGCCGCGGCGTTACAGTGGGTATTCGCACGAAGGCGGCACTTGATGCCGCGATCCTGTCGGCCCGGGCGCAATGCCCCGAAGTGTTGGTCGAAACCTATGCGCCTGGCGATGATCTGCGGGTCATTGTGATTGACGGGAAGGTCGTCGCGGCGGCCCTGCGCAAGCGGCCAACCATTGTCGGCAATGGCCAGGCCACGGTCCGCAAGTTGATCGAAGGCCTGTCGCGCCGACGGCAAGCGGCCACGGATGGCGAATCGCAAATCCCGCTGGATGCGGAAACGCAACGCTGCGTCGGCGATGCCGGCTACGACATGGACGATGTGCTGCCGGTGGACACGGTGATCGAGGTGCGGAAAACCGCAAACCTCCACACCGGTGGCACGCTGCACGATGTGACCGCGGACCTGCATCCGTCGCTGGTTGACGCATCGGTTCGCGCAGCCAGCTGTCTCGATATTCCGGTCGTTGGTCTGGACTATATTGTCGAGCGCCCGGACGGCGACCGGTTCGTATTCATCGAAGCCAATGAACGCCCCGGACTGGCCAATCACGAACCCCAGCCGACGGCGGAACGTTTCATCGATCTGCTGTTCCCACAGACAGCGCGACGCCGGGAAGAGACATGACGACCCGACTCGAGATTGACCAAGATTATCTGAAGAACACGCTCGCCCATCTGCTATCGATTCCGAGCCCGTCCGGCTACACGGATGCTGCCGCGCGCTGGGTGACCGAGGAACTCGAGCGCTTAGGGGTCGAAACCGAGCTTACCCGGCGCGGCGCCATCCGGGCGCGGATACCCGGAGAGCAGGACCAACCTGCGCGCGGCATCATCGCGCATATCGATACGCTTGGGGCCATCGTTCGCCAGGTCAAGGACAACGGGCGTCTGGCGCTGGCACCGATCGGGCACTGGTCATCGCGTTTTGCGGAAGGCGCGCGGGCGACGATTTTCTCGGAAGCCGGAAGCTTTCGCGGCACCATTCTGCCGTTGAAGGCATCGGGACATGTCTATGCCGACGAAGTCGACGAGCAGCCGGTCAATTGGAAGCAGGTCGAGCTTCGTATCGACATGCCGATTTACAGCCGCGAGGATGCCGAGCGCGCGCATTTGGCGGTCGGCGACATCGTGGCCATCGACCCGCAGCCGGAGTTTTTCGACAATGGCTTCATCGTTTCGCGGCATCTCGACGACAAGGCCGGTGCTGCCGCGCTGCTAGCGGCCATCAAAGCCCTCAAAGAATCCGGCCAGAAACCACCGGTCGACACCATTTTCCTGTTCTCGATTTCGGAGGAAGTCGGGGTCGGCGCGTCATCGATTGTCACCCATGACATTGCCTCGATGGTCGCGATCGACAACGGGGCCGTCGCGCCCGGTCAGGGCTCCAAGGAAACCGGCGTCACGATCGCAATGGGCGACATGACCGGTCCGTTTGACTTTCACCTGACCCGAAAGCTGATCGATCTTTGCCGCGACAATGATATCCGGTTCCAGCGGGATCATTTCGAGCATTATCGCTCGGACAATGCCTCGGCCGTCGAGGGCGGCGCAGACATCCGAACTGCGCTGATCACATTTGGCGTCGATGCCAGCCATGGTTATGAGCGCACCCATATCGACGCGCCAGTCAGTGTCGCACAGCTCGTGACAGCTTATGCCCTAAGCGAGATCATCATTCAGCGCGATGCGGAAGAATTGGGCGGGCTGGAGGGCTTCACCGATCAGCCTACAGAGGCGGCGCGCGGGTCGAAAGGTCACCGCACCGACTAGCGCCATTTGGCGACGGATTATCAACACTCGCGCGTTAGGCCTATTGGGGACGACGCTTTTGAGACTCAAAAGCGAGGACAGGCGCGTATGAAAACTCTGATTCCGGCCCTCATAGCGGGCCTTATTCTCCCCATTTTTCCGGTATGGGCCCAAGACAATGGAACGACGATTGTCGCGGCCGTGCTTCCGGCGAGCCGGGCCGTGCGTACAGGTGACACTGCGACGGCTTTCGCCACGCTGATTAATGCCGGCAGCAATACCGCCGAGAATTGTAGCATTTCGTTGAGCGCCGGAGGCCCGACCGGCAGTTTTTCGTTCCAAACGACTGATGCATCCAATGCGCTTTCGGGCTCGCCGAACACCGCCGTAGATATTCCGGCCGGCGCCTCCCAGAGCTTTGTCTTCGCGTTCACGCCATCCCAGCCCTATTCCGGCGGAGATTTGCCACTGTCGTTCGACTGCGACAACACGGGGGCGGCGGCCGCTACTCCGGGTGTCAACAGTTTCTGGATGAGCGCCTCGGACCCGCCGGGCGCCGATATTGTCGCAATTTCGGATTCTGGCGCGAGTGTCGGCCTGAACTCGCTACCCGGCGTCGTCGAGACAGTGGATCGCCAACGCAATGGCGCGTTTGTTGTTGCCATCAGCAATGTCGGCAGCGCCGGCAACCTCGTCGCGCGTCCGGTGCTGAGCGATGAATCGCTGACGGTCACGCCGCGGATCTGCCAGACCGATCCTGCGACCGGCGCTTGCTTGGCACCGGCTGTTTTGAGCGTCAATTTCTCGATAGGTGCGAATGCGACGGCGAGTTTCGCTGTCTTTGTGGAAGATGGATTGCCGGTGGCGTTCAACCCGGCAACCAACCGGATCGCCGTTCGGTTCGAAGAGGACGGTGCCTTGAGGGGATCGACTTCTGTGGCCGTGCGCACGCTGATGTCAGAACCGGTATTGCCACAGATTCCCTATTTATATGCCGATGCCGACGTGACGCTGCCGACCCATTATCGAAACGGTCCGGTTGCCGCCGCCGACAACACGCCGATCCAGAATCACATCACCAATCCAGGCGCCGCGTTGGGACGCGTTCTGTTCTACGAGCGCCGCTTATCAGCCAATAACACGACCTCCTGCGCGAGCTGTCATATCCAGTCGACCGGATTTTCCGACACGCTGCGGTTCTCGCGCGGGTTCGCCGGCGAGCTTACCGAAAGGCACTCTCCGGGCCTGTCGAATGCGCGCTATTACGCGAACGGTCACTTTTTCTGGGATGAGCGCGCGGAAACGCTCGAAGACCAGACGCTAGCCCCGATTCAGAGCGAGGTCGAAATGGGGCTGACACTGGAGGAGGCTGTGGCGCGGATTGCCGCCGAGGCTTTCTATGCGAATTTGTTTGCGGACGCTTTCGGCGATCCGGAGGTGACGTCGGACCGGATGGCGGAGGCGATGGCGCAATTTGTGCGGTCCATGACATCGGCCGATTCGCCTTTTGATCGGGCCCTTGCCGATGGGCCGCTGGGATCACCGGCCTTCCAAGCCCACTTCTCGGAAGCCGAATATCTCGGCTTGCAGCTTTTCATGCCGGTGCCGGGCTCGACCATCGAGGATGTCGGCTGCGCGGCCTGCCATAACACGCTCGCGCATATCAGCGACGACGTTCACAATATTGGCCTCGATGCCGGAAATGATGCCGATGCGGACCCCGGAAACGGGCTCGGTGAGTTTAAATCACCGTCGCTGCGGAATGTCGGCGTGCGCACCCATTTCATGCATGACGGCCGGTTTACCAGCCTGGCGGAAGTCATCGAACACTATAATTCCGGGATCATCGGCAGCCGCAATCTTGATCCGCGTCTGCGGGACGGTCCGGGGCAGCCGCAGCGTTTGAACCTGACCGCCGAAGAGGCCGCCGCACTGGAAGCCTTCATGCACACGCTGACCGACAACATCTTCCTGACCGACCCGCGCTTCTCGGATCCGTTTGTCGATTAGCCCGAGGCTTCAGCGCGGGTTAGCTCGGCCTTTTCGGCTTCAAGCTGCGCGGCGCTGTGAAAGAACAGAAGATAGACCAGCCGGCCGTTACTGATATCCGTTCCAAAGCCAGGTCCGGCATTGTGAAAATACCAGGGCCGGAAGAGAATCAGGCGATTGAAGCGCATCGGCACATGCATGACGTGCGCCCAAGCGTCCGGATTCTTGGTGTCGGGCAACGCCATGTTTTTGACGTAGTCTGCATAGGACTTGGCGCCCGTTCGCGCGAGCTGGTCCGGCGTATAGGGCGCGTGTTCCAGTCCGGATTTTTTGTGACGGAAGAAGTCGGTTCCGCCCTGGCAATACTGGTCGGGCGTAAGAAAGTAGACGCAGGTCCAGTGGCACGGATCAACGTGAACGCCGCCCCGGCCATCTTCGCCTTCAAGGCTTAGACGGAAGCGGGCAAAACTATCTCCTCCGGCCGCTACCAGTCTTTCGCCGAGCAGGTTTTCGATTTCCTCCTGGAAACCCTCAAGATGGATTTGCTGACGGGAGTTGCGGCCGGGATAAAGGACAGACGCGGGCGCCGGAGGAAATTCCAATGTCGAAGCGGCTTCGCGAAACCGTTCCGCATTATTCATGACGTTGTCAACGATCACGAGCGAGCGGTTCATGCTTTCCCCCAAATCGGGACAAAGCTATTGGCGCGCGGCTTGCCAGCAGCTTTCGCGGACGTTACCCCCGCGTAAGGTAGATCGCGTTACCGTGATGGTTCGGAGTGCAGATCGATTTCGGGCCGATCACCCTCCATCACCGCAACAAAAAGATCGATTTGCCGGGCAACCTCCGCCTTCAATTCCGGAGGAATCTCAACCGCTTCCTGTGCTTGAGCACGTATGTGCTGCGGACATAAGGCCGCAATAAGGATCATGAGCGCCGCAACGGACACTCCTGCCAACAATTTCATCTTGCCCCCTCCCCAGACGGCTGAATCATTACAGACCGTTCATATTCGTCCGTCAAGGGCGGCGGACTAGCCCTGCCGTGCCGCCCTGATAGGATGAGGGCTGCAGTTCAGGAAACCTCACATGACGCATCCGGCCCTGGCTTATCGCCCTCAGTTTGACGATCGGTCCGCCTGTCTCGACCACTTCAAGGCCGTTCGCGGTGAGACGCTGCAATTGACAAGCGGCCTTTGCGCCGAAGACATGCAGGTCCAAACAATGCCGGACGTCAGCCCGACGAAATGGCATCTCGCGCATGTCACCTGGTTTTTCGAGACCTTTCTCGCGAAGCGTTTCATTCCGGACTATGAAGTTTTCGATCCCGGATACAATTATCTGTTCAATTCCTATTACGAGCAGGTCGGCGAGCAATGGTCGCGACCGGATCGAGGGCTGCTGTCGCGGCCGCGACATGCCGACATTCTTGCCTATCGCGAACATGTCGAGGGAGCGGTCGCGCAACTGATCGAACAGGCCAGCGAGACCGATTGGCTCGACATCGCACCGCTACTTGAACTCGGCCAGCAGCATGAGCGCCAGCACCAGGAATTGTTGCTGACCGATATAAAGCATGTGCTCTCGCAGGCTCCCAATCCACATGCGCCCTTTTCCGGCACCATCGAGCCGGCCAGGCGACCGGGCGACATGCGGTTTATCTCTATGTCCGGAGGCCTTGTGGAGATCGGCGCCAGCCAGGCGGATTTCGTATTCGACAACGAATTGCCGCGACACAAGCGCTGGCAGGAAGATTTCGAGATTGCGGCGCGTACCGTCAGCAATGCCGAGTTCGCCGAGTTTGTCGCCGACGGCGGTTACAAGAATCCGCGATTCTGGCTGTCTGACGGCTGGGCCTGGGTAGAGGAGAACAACGTCCGGCACCCGCTGTACTGGCGTGAAACCGACGATGGCTGGCAAGAGTACACGCTGCACGGTCTCGTCCCGCTCCAGCCCGGACTGCCAGTTTGCCATGTCAGCGCTTATGAAGCGGCAGCCTTCGCCGAGTGGAAAGGGATGCGCTTACCGACAGAGACCGAGCTGGAGTTGCTTGCGCGCGCCCATCCGGCCGAGGGCGTGCTGCTCGGCGATGATGAACGCTATCATCCCGGCCGACTGGACGATCAGGAGGTCGCGCAGGGCGTGTTCGGCGATGTCTGGGAGTGGTCCTCGAGCGGCTATGAAGCCTATCCCGGCTATCATCCGCCCGATGGCGCAGTCGGCGAATACAATGGGAAATTCATGTCCGGCCAACAGGTACTTCGCGGAGGTTCCTGCGCCACCGAGCGCAACCATATCCGCGCGACCTACCGCAATTTCTTCCCGCCCTCTGCACGCTGGCAGTTCACCGGAATCCGGCTGGCCAAGCGCACACGCCCGGCCAGCTCGCTAAAATCCGCCTAACCTATTTCGGAGGCATGCGGGCGCCGGCATCGAGCCGTACGCATTCCGCGTTGATGTAGCCATTCGTCACCATGAATGCGACGAGGTCCGCATACTCATCCGGTGTGCCGAAGCGTTGCGGAAACTGCAGGTGAGAGGCCAAGTTGGTTTTCACCTCCGGCGGCATCTGCTGGTAGATCGGTGTCTCGAAGAAGCCCGGCAGAATCGTGTTCACGCGGACGCCTTCGCGGGCGAGGTCGCGGGCCATCGGCAGGGTCATGCCGTCGATACCGCCTTTCGAGGCGGAATAGGCGACCTGACCGATCTGGCCGTCCTGGGCGGCAACCGAAGCGGTGTGCACGATGATGCCGCGCTCGCCGCCATCGTCTGGTTCGTTGGACAGCATGCCTTCGGCCGCAATCGCCGCGCAGTTGAACGAACCGATCAGATTGATGTTCACGACCAGTGCAAATTTATCGAGCTGGTGACGGACAATGTCGCCCTTGGAGGAACGCCGCGCCGTTTTTTCAGCCCAGCCAATGCCGGCGCAATTGACGAGGACGCGCTCCTGGCCATGTGCCTCGCGGGCCTTGGCGAAACCGGCCTCGACGCTGTCGACATCTGCGACATTGACCTGGCAGAATACGCCCCTCAGCTCGGACGCGACCGCCTCGCCGCGTTCGGCGTTGAGGTCGAAAATGGCCACTTTAGCGCCCTCAGCAGCGAGCCGGCGCGCCGTGCCTTCGCCCAGTCCGGATGCGCCGCCGGTGACAATCGCAGCTGTGTCGTTGGTAATTTTCATGGAACTCCCCATTCGGCCAATCGAGTGCTGCCGCCGACATAGCGTCTTCGCCAGCTAAAGTGAACGGTGTTCAACGGTTTTGCTGACATCCGGCGCGGTGCTAGAGGAAAGCATGGCTCCACCGCCAAAAGGATATGCGCGATGACGTCCAATCCCTTCTCCCTGGTCCTGCATGGCGGCGCCGGGGTGCTGGCTGACCGTTCCTACCAGAAAGAAATTGACCACATGCGCGCGCTGGCCGGCGAGGCGAAGGAGATGCTGGGCGACGGGATGGCCGCACTCGACGTTGTGGAGCGCGTCGTCTATGCGCTTGAGACCAGCGGGCTCTATGTCGCCGGCAAGGGGTCCTCGCCCAATACCGACAATCGCTACGAGCTGGACGCCGCCATTATGGATGGCGCGACCCGCAACGCCGGAGCGGTCGCGGCGATGGAGGGTTTCGTCTCGCCGATCCAGGCTGCCCGGAAGGTGATGGAAACCACACCGCACGTCATGCTGGCTGGCTGGGGTGCAAACAAGCTGGCGCGCGAAGCCGGACTGGAAGCCGTCGACGATCCGAAAAGCTACTACAAGCCGGCCGCCGTTCCGGACAACCGTGCCATTGCGACCGGTACCGTCGGTTGTGTGGCGCGCGACCGGGATGGGCGTCTGGCCGCGGCGACGTCGACAGGCGGTACGCTTAAAAAGACGCCGGGCCGGGTGGGCGACTGCCCGTTGATCGGTGCCGGCACCTGGGCCGATCAGGAAATCGCACTGTCTTGCACCGGCCAAGGGGAATATTTCATCCGCTCGCTGGCCGCCGGAACCGCGGCGGCGCGCGTGCGCTATCTGCACGAAAGCCCGGACGAGGCTTGTCGTTGGGCGCTGAAAGACGTGAAACGGCTGGGCGGCGACGGCGGTATCATTGCCGTCGGCCGGGATGGCCGAGTCGCCTATCCCTACAATTCAGAAGGCATGAAATGCGCCGTGTTGCACGCCGACGGGCGGATCACAGCCGGCGTACAGGACCAGACATGAAGCCGATCCGGCCTTTGAAGGGCTATTTCGGCATCGGCGCAGAGGAAATTTCCAAACCCATGAATCTGGGCGCAATCCTGCGCACAGCTCATGCGTTCGGAGCCAGCTTTGCCTTCACGGTAAACGCGCACCACAAGGCGCGCTCCGTGTTTGATTCGGATACGTCGCGGGCGCTGAAAAATGTGCCCTATTATGGCTGGGAGTCGCTGTCCGAAATGCGTCTACCGAAAGGTTGTGCGCTGGTCGGGATCGAGCTGGCCGACGATGCGATCGATCTGCCGAGCTTCCGGCATCCGCGGGCCGCGGCTTATGTTCTGGGCCGCGAGCGCGGGTCGCTGTCGGAGGAGATGCTGGCCATGTGCGACCACATCGTGCGCATTCCGACGAAGTTCTGTGTCAATGTCTCGGTGGCAGCTGCCATCACGCTCTATGACCGGACGCTGGCCATGGGCGGGTACCCGGAACGTCCGGTGATGCCAGGCGGGCCCGGTCTATCCGCGATCGAAGCGTGGAATTTAAAACAGCACTAGCCGCCGAAGAGGCGCTGTACCGCACCTAAAGCACCGGTGAATTTGAGAGAGCCATCCGTCACCGCCAGCGCGAAACAAACTTCGCCCGGTTCGGCGATCGGTCTGTGCGTCGTTTCGGCGCCAACGGCACACAGGTCGCCCTTGCCGTAGCGGTTATGGCCATCCGAGAAGGCTCCGGCGAGAACCAGTGTGAACTCGCGTCCATCATGCGTATGGCTCGGAGAGCCGTGACCGGGTTCAATCCGCAAGAGCTCGGCCTTTGCGCTGCCTTCGCTTGCAAGCTCGATTCGCCGCACGCCGGGCGCTGCGAAACGCCATTGCCCGCCCGCTTCGAGGGCTTTCTCCCGGACCGGATCGGGCAGGTTCAGCAACTCGCCAATTGCGTTTTCGGTCTGGCGTGCGACGTTTTGCGGTGCGGCCGCGTTTAGTCCCGCGGCCTCCCCGGCTCCGGCTTCAACGGCCTCGACCATGGCGAGCGCTATATCGACGGCATCATCCGCCAAGGCCTGGCCGGGCGCGGATTCAAACAGGGCCGCGGCCGTCACCTCTGCATCGGCCATGGCTTCGGCAACATCCGAATTGATGGCCGCATAGGTTTCGACGAGCAGCCGCATGGGTTCGCTTAACATGCCGGCGGCATGCGCGATCAGCAGCTCGTCATCCTTTGAAACCAATGTCATCGTTTACATCTATACCTAGTCTTTGTTTTTTCGATATGATCCGTCTCGAATATCCGTCAAGGGTCAAAGCGAGCTAAATATCTCCTGGATCAAACTGACCCCGCAATTTTCCGAAGGCCAGCCGGATGCGGGATTTCACCGTTCCCAGCGCCACACCTTCCTGTTCCGCGATCTCCGAATGCGAGAGACCATCGAAAAAAGCGAGGCGGAGCAGCCGAACTTGATCGTCTGGAAGCAATTTCAAGGCCTCGTGCACACGTGCCTCGCGATCGCGGGCATGGGCAGCGGAATCCGGTGCTTCGGTCTCGACCGGCTGTAGCATCGGCTCATCGGCGTCGAGGTCCGGTTTGTTGGCGCGGCGTGCCATATCGATGCGGCGGTTGCGGGCGATCCGGAATATCCAGGTCGAAGCCGAAGCCTGACGCGGATCGAACTGTCCGGCTTTTCGCCACACCGTCAGCAGGACCTCCTGCGCCAGCTCCTCGGCTGCCGCATCGTCAGTCGCCAGGCGTTTGAGATAGCCCTTCACGCGGGGGGCATAATAGGTGAACAAGGCCTTGAAACATTCGCGGTCGGCGCGGGCACATCCCTGAACCCATGCATCGAGCTGTTCACGCGATGGTGCCGCCCCGCTGTCATTCTGCGCCTGTGTCAACCAAGCCCCCTGATATGCAATTCCGCCTAGCAGATAATTCGGGCGCGCGGAAAGGCTGTCTGCCATTAACTGCCCATAAAGCGCCGCATTGCAGGGATGAGATAGAATCCAGAAGCCGCGAGCCGAACGCCGACATGTTCCGTCTTTCCAGTTTGATCCTTTTTGTGTGCCTCGGTGCCAGCACCGCCCTCGCGCAGGAGGCCCAGAACCAAGGTGCCTATGGTGACTGGGTCGTCCTGACACGAGACACCGCAGAAGGCCGGGTGTGTTTTGCGGTCAGCGAACCGCAGGAAAGTTCGCCGTCCAATGTCGATCACGGATCGGTCTTTTTCGTTCTTTCTACCTGGGCCAATGGCGCTGCGGAAGAACAACCCCGCTTTATCGCCGGCTATCCGCTACGTCCGGAGACGCCACCACGGGCGCGCATCGGGTCGAGCCGGTTTCAGATGTTCGCCGCAGGACAAGACGGTTTCGTCGAGGACCTTGAGGATGAAGGCGATCTCGTTCGCGATATGCGGCGGGGTGCCAGCATGCGGATTGAAGCCACCAGCCAACGCGGCACGGCGACCTCCTATCTGTTCTCTCTGCAAGGCGTGACCGCGGCGCTGCAACGCGTCGAAGCTTTGTGCTGACCTATTTTATCGGTTTGCGGAAGGGTTTGACGCGCAGCTTGATCTTGTGATCGCGGGCTCCTTTGGAGCCGTCGGGGCGCAGACCGCGATAATAGGTTTTCTGCCACTTTTCCTCAACGGCGTTTTCCTCGAGCGCCGCCAGTCGCTGGGCAAAATCACCCCGGCTTTTCCGCCAGGTTTCGAAGTCCTCAAAGGCCTTCGGTTCGGACTGGATTGGCGCGATGACCGGATCGAAGCGTTCAAACATGTCACGCCGCAATGGGAAAAAATGGGCGATGGCTTCGCCGGCGTCAAAACGCACGCTGCCCGGTTGGGTAAAGCGCCAATTCATGGTGAAGGAATAGGGGCTCCAATCGGTCTCGATGATACCGGACAAAGGCGCGATACCATGCTTGATGCCATTCATCGGCCCGGTCACGAAGACATTCCAGCCCGGCGGGGTGCGCAACAGGAAATGCAATTCGAAAGTCAGCACACCGGAGCCAAAATTGGCGAGCGGCCCGCCGCTAAGGCGTTCTGAAGGTGGTTGATCGAAGCGTATCGCGACATCAGTCGGCGCAGTTCCACCGTTCCAGTCCGCCTCGAAACCGACCGGCGTCGTCACTTCCCAGCCATGCTGGTTGGCAATAGCTAGCGGCAGGCAGCGATAGGCGAAACTTTCCGGCGTGTCGTCCATCCAGTCGCGTCGGGCTTCAGCGGGGCGAACGGGCGGTTCTTCTGCGGAGAGCGGGTAGAGCGTCAGTCTCATGCGCGGAGTCTTACTCCGCTACGACGATCTCCGGAACCGGTTGCGGCAGGCGCGGCAAAAGCCGTTTCGGCAAGTGCCTGATCACGGGATTGAAGTGGCAGGCGAGGGCCGGCAGCGGATCGTCAGGGCTGAACACGCCGTGCACGGCGCCGACAGAGTTCCAAAGGGAAAGTCCGAAGCGTGAGACGAGCTGGCCATAACGCTTTTCGCGCAGCAGCTTCTTGTAGGTCTGGTTCTCTCCCTTGAGCCAGACAAAGCGCTGACCGCGTTTATAGGCCCACGGATCGGGACGATGCGCCAAGGGCGTGCCTTCGACGAGATCGGCGAACCAGTCAATATAGGGCAGAACAGATTCAACCAGTTTCGAATTGGCGCCCAACCGCGGATTGATCTCCAGGAAGGTGATTTCGCCGGTTTGCTTGTCGAGCAGGAACTGCGCCGATCCGGTGCCGTGATAGCCCAACGCCTCGACCAGCCGGGTCGCATAATCGGCCAGTTCCGGGACCGGTTCGATGGTCCGTGCGAATGTGCCGTAACCCGACGCATCACCGGCCGTGGTCAGACCAACCTCGACATTGACGCCGGCATGGAGGCGGCCGCGGTCCGCGGTCCAGTAGAGATTGTGGCGTCCGCCGGCATTATAGCGCTGGATCATGAGCTGCTTGTGGCCTTCGGTCGGCCAGTCCGTACAAACCGCGTCGAAAGTTGCGCGGTCATGGCAAACCAGAACTTTCACGCCGTAGACATCGTGATTGCACTCGACGGCACGGACAACGAGCGGAAAACCGATGTCTGCCGCTGCGGACTTCAGGTCAGCAAAGTTGTCGACGGTAATCCGCGGGGCGACCGGGATTCCGCAATCCGCCGCAAGTTTGGCCGCCCGCGACTTGTCGGTGACCCGGCGCACAGTCTCGGCGGCGACGACATACTGCAGAACATGGTCCGGCAGTCCGGCACCATGGTCCGTCAGGAAGCGCACGCCGGTCTCGTCAACCGGGAACAGGCCAGTGATTTCGGGATAGGCCGCGAAAATACGGTTGAGATCTGCCAAGGCCCGTTCGGGCGTCTCCACGAGATCCGCCATGGTCAGCGAACGTGTCACGAAGCGGGACAAGTTGAGATAGTCACATGGGCCGTCGATCCCGGCATAGACATCACGTCCGCGTCCCGCCATGGCGCGCGCTACCGCAAGGCTGCAGCGATTGTGGTCAATCAGCAAAATACCGGACATGGCAGGATCCTCCTGTCCGGATTACTGCAACCGGCGTGCCGGAATGCCCCTCTCGCTTTTGCTGCCAAGATGATATATGTCCGCGCGCCCATGACAGCTGCATTGAACATATACGACCCTTCCACCCGTCCGGCAGCCAGTCCGTCCTCTCTGGCGGGGCTCACGCGTCCGCAGATGCGCGAAGCGATGATCGCAGCCGGTGTCGACGAGCGGAAGGCGAAGATGCGCGCCGACCAGGCCTGGCGCTGGGTCTATCACCATGGCGCGCGCGATTTCGACGCGATGACGAATATCGCCAAGGATATGCGTTCCGTCCTCAAACAGCATTACACGCTGGCGCGTCCGGAGATCGTCGAGCGCCTGGTGTCGGTCGACGGAACGCGCAAATACCTGATCCGGCTCGCGCCCGGCGTGGAATGCGAGACGGTGTTCATCCCGGATGTTGGCCGTGCCGGCGCGCTGTGCGTGTCGAGCCAGGTCGGCTGCACGCTGAACTGCACCTTCTGCCATACCGGGACGCAGCCGCTGGTGCGGAACCTCAGCGCGCAGGAAATCGCCGCCCAGGTGATGGTGGCGCGCGACGATCTGGCGGAATGGCCGACCTCAAACGAGAATCGGCAGATCACCAATATCGTCTTCATGGGCATGGGCGAGCCGCTCTACAATCTGGATGCGGTGTCCGATGCGATCGACATCATTTCGGACGGTGACGGGATCGGAATCGGCCGCCGGCGTATGACGGTGTCCACCTCAGGCGTGGTTCCGAAGATTCCCGAGCTCGGCGAACGTACCAAAGCCATGCTGGCGATCTCGCTGCACGCCACCAATGATGATTTGCGCAATGAGCTGGTGCCGCTGAACAAGAAGTATCCGATTGCCGAGCTGATGGAGGCGATCAAGGCCTATCCGGGTCTCGGCAATTCCAATCGCGTGACCTTCGAATATGTGATGCTGAAAGGCGTGAATGATTCGCCAGCCGAAGCGCGGGCTCTGGTCAACCTCCTCAAGGGCATCCCTTCGAAGATCAATCTCATCCCGTTCAACCCGTGGCCGAACAGCCCGTACGAGTGCTCGGACTGGGAGACGATCGAGACCTTCGCCGAAATCGTCAATCGCGCGGGCTATGCCTCGCCCATCCGTACGCCGCGCGGCCGCGATATCTTTGCCGCCTGCGGCCAGTTGCGTTCGGAATCGAAAAAGCTCCGGGCGAGCCAGCGGCGGGCATGAGTTCCGCCGTTCTCTATCGCTGGCAGCTAAAGGCTGGCACCGAAGAAACATTCCGCAGAGCGTGGGTCGAAGGCACGCAGCTGATCCACAAGCAATGTGCGTCTTACGGTGCGCGGTTGCACAAGGATGCGGACGGCGTGTTCTGGTCCTATGCGCGCTGGCCGTCCGAAGCGGTCCGTAGCGCGTGTTTCGAGACACACGATTTTTTCTCTATGGACTGTTTCAAAACGATGCAGGCCTGCATCGAAGAGCGCTTTTCCGAAACCGTGCTGACGCTCACCGATGATGAACTCGCCGAGCGGGGACCGTCGCACGACGTGCCGCGGCTGAAAACCGAGCGACTTATCCTTCGGGCCATCCGGCAAGACGATGCCGAGGCCCTCTTTCCGGCGCTTTCGGACGAAACAAACATGCGTTACTGGTCGCGCGGACCGCTGGCGAGCGTCGAGGCGGTTTACGATTATCTGGCGTGGAATGCGTATGGCGAGGGCTGCCAGTGCTGGGCCGTCGAGCACAAGAATGCGCCGGGCGACGCTCTGGGGTGGGTTATCCTGATGGACAAGGCTCACGGCCAAGCCGAGATCGGCTTCATGTTCCGGCCGGATGCGCAGGGTCAAGGATTTGCCTTCGAAGCCGCCCGCGAGATGCTTGATTACGCCAAGTCCGCGCGACAATTGCGGCGGATTTGGGCCGACGTCGATCCGGACAATACCGCCTCGATCCGGTTGATCGAAAAGCTGGGTCTCGGTTATGAGGGTCAGCTGAAGGCTAATTGGGAAACGCATATAGGCGTACGCGACAGCCTGATCTACGGGCTGGCCGTGCCTGAAAATCGCCAAAAAGATTAGGTCTACCGCCCCGTCATGTCCTGGAAGACGCCAAACTCCAACCGCTCACCGCGTGACGGCCTCTGGGCCGGGTTGCCCTTGGCTTTTCACATCGCCGTGCGCGGGGCGATCGTCATGTTCGCATTTCTCGGCGTGTTGGCCGTTTTCTATTATGTGGAATCCATGCCCGACGGCGCCAAGGCCTGGGGCGAGGCCGATCTCGAAGAGCCAATCCGGCTGTTTACCTCGCAACAGATCCGAGCGCTGCGCGACAATCCGCAAGCCTGTTTCGCGGCACTCGATGGCTCGAATATGAGCTTTGCGCAGGTCGAGCCGCAATCCGCGACGCCGCAGTGCCGCTGGCAGGCGGGCGTGTCCATTTCGGGTTCCAATCTCGATTATGCCGATCCGCAACCCCCCGTGGCATCCTGCGCGCTGGCCGCCGCGCTTTACGTCTGGGAACGCGAGATCGTGGCGCCCGCCGCGGCGCGCCATCTTGATTCCGAGGTGTCCGAAGTCCTGCATTACGGCACCTATAACTGCCGCCGTGTGAACTCTTCGCAGGCCGGCCGCTGGTCGCAGCATGCCGGCGCGAATGCCATTGACGTGTCCGGATTCAGGCTCGCCGACGGCCGCGTCATCAGCGTTCGCGATTGGGATGATGGCGGTGCGGAAGCCGAGTTTCTCGTCGAGATCCGCGACCGCTCCTGCGCCATTTTCACGGGCGTGCTCGGTCCGGACTACAACGCCGCGCACGCCGACCACTTCCACCTCGATATGGGCCCGTGGGAAATCTGCTCCTAGCCGGCGCCTTTTTACGGGACCCAGTTCTGGCTCCCCTTTGAGGCGAGCGCGCTTCCGTCGCTACAATGTCACGTGTTAACCATAAGGTGGCCCAAGGGGTGGTGCGCCATGTATCTGATGTATGTCGACGAATCCGGAGATGCCGGCCGTGAGCCGGGTTCAAGTCCGGCTTTTGTGTTGGGCGGACTCATCGCGCCCTCCAGCAAGTGGACCGAGATCGAGAAAGAGCTCGTCGACCTGCGTCGATCTCTCGGTGCGCAGTACGGGCTGAAATCGTCGGACGAACTTCGTGGCTCAACCCTGATGCGCAAGGGCCCCGGCGATGCCGCCCGGAGGGTGGCGTTGATTGAAGCGGCACTGAAAGGGTTGGCCGGCATAAAAGCGTTGCGGGTGTTGCTGACCGTGGTCCGCAAGAAAAACCTGCCGCCGGAAACCGACGTATTCCGTGCCGGCTGGTCAGCCCAGCTCGGATATTTTGACGGGTTTCTGGCGCGGTCCGGCTCGCGCGGACGCCAAGGCGGTGCGCAAGGTTTCGTAGTGGCCGACCGGACCCAGTCTGCACAGCTCGACAAGCTTGTCCGGGCGCTGCGGCGCGAACGGCCGGTCAGGGAATCCTACGGCCTGATCCGGAAGCGGCGGCGGATCGTGAATCGCCCGCTGCAGAATGTGATTGAGCTGCCGCAGCATCAGGATTCGCGGCGCAGCTTATTGATTCAGGCGGCGGACCTCTGCGCTTACGCGGTTTATCAGAAAGAAACGCCTGCGATGGCCGTCAAGGCGCACAAGGGTGATGAACGCTTTCTGAAAGCTTTGGAACCCGCAATATTGAAGGGCGATGGCGCCGATGCTTCAGGCGTTCATGTAATTGAAAATGCCTGATGCTGGGTTGGCGTCTGGAAACAGAACGGGCGGTACATCTGCATAGCGACGTACCGCCCGATCATTGCTTAACCTTGTCGGGCCTTTCGGCCGAACTCAGCTCGCGAAATAAATATAATCGTTCTGCGCGTATCTTCAAAGCGGTTTACGATACAACAATACAAATCGATCGGTATTGCCGCGAATGGACGGATCAAAAACCGAAACGGTGAGGCTATCGTCCGGATTGGCCAGCAGATCGGATTCCGCTGCCAGCTCGAAACCCACGGCTTCAATCTCCTCGCGAACAAAGGCTTCATCGATCCGGTGATAATCGCCGACCACGCTGTCGCCCGTACCCGGCTCGGCCCGATGATCCACGACCAGGTACACGCCGCCCGGACGCAGGGCATTGTAAATCGACCGGTTCATCGCGATCCGGTCTTCCCGCGTCGGCGCCGGGAATCCCTCCTGCTCCCAGGCCTGATCGTGATAGATCAGCACCATCATCGCGGCGTCGAGCTCGTTATTGTAGTCATCCAGGATACCGCTCACCGGCGAAACGAGGCGGGTGACATTGTCGCGTTCGGCCGCCAAAGCGGTGATGGCCTCATCGGCATTGGGGAAACGCTCGACGATCCAGTCCATGTTTTCGGCGATGACTTCGCCTTCCGCGCCGACCGCGCCGGACAGGATTCGCGAATAATATCCGCTGCCGGCCCCGAGATCGGCGACCCTCCAGCCGGGCTGCACGCCGACAAAGGTGAGCATTTCCGCCGGGTGGCGTCCCGCATCGCGTTCGGTCTGCGATTCCGGTCGGCCGGGATCGTTGACCGCCGCGACAATGTGAGCCGCAGGCTCGACCGGCCCGGTCGAAACGTCAGTTTCAGACGTGTCGCTGGCCGAACAGGCCGCCAGAGTAAATGCCGACAAACAGGTGAGTGCTATTCGCATTGTGTTCCCCTCGATAGTCGCCAGCAGTTTTTCGATTCCCCAGGCGCTGGCAAGTCCTCATCGACGCACAGTTTTGTGAATAACCGACCCTTGCAATCCACTGTTTGCGCAACCGCTTGCATTCATTGCGCTTGAAGCGTAGCCCTGCACGGACAGGCAAGAGGGTAAACGCATGCTGCTGCATCAATCGACCTGGCAGGAAATCGAAACCTTTCTCGAGACTTCAACCGGTGTCGTGATTCCGATCGGCTCGACGGAACAGCATGGCCCGAACGGCCTGCTGGGCACCGACGCGTTATGCCCCGAAATCATCGCCCACGAAGCAAGCAAGGCTTCGGATATTCTGGTTGCGCCGACGTTCAATGTCGGGATCGCTCAGCACCATCTCGGCTTCGCCGGAACCATCACGCTGCGGCCTTCGACCATGATTGCGGCCTTACAGGACTGGATCGACAGCCTGGTGCGGCATGGGTTTACACGTATCTACTTCCTCAACGGCCATGGCGGCAATGTTCCGACCATCCAGGCCGCGATCGCCGAAAGCTATAGCGACTGGTCGATGTCTGGCGAGGCTTGCCCTTACCGGCTGACGAGCCGCAATTGGTGGGAGCTGCCGGGCGTCGCGAAAGTCTGCCGCGACGTTTTCCCGGTGGGTGATGGTTCGCACGCCACCGCTTCGGAAGTGGCCGTGACCTATTTTGGATATCCGGCTTCGGTGAAACGCGTTGAGATGAGCCCGAAGATCGCGCCCGACGGCGATTTCGCTGATGCCGCCGACTACCGGGCCACCTTCCCGGACGGGCGGATCGGCTCCGACCCCTCGCAGGCGACGCCGGAGAAGGGCGAGACCATCACGTTGGCGGCGCGCGACGCCCTGATTGAGGAAGCGACGCGCTTTTTCCGGTCGAACGACTAGGCGACAACCACTTCATTGCCGACAATATCAATGGCGATCGCGGTCAGCGGATCGCCCGCCGGCCCGCCGGTGCAGGCGCCGCTTGCGGCATCGAAGGTCGCACCGTGTACCGGGCAGATAATGTTGGTGTCCTTATGCACGAAGACGCGTCCGTCCGGCAGGGCTAGCGAGCGGCCGGCATGCGGGCAGACATTCACGTAGCATCGCACATCCGCGCCGGCGCGCACGAGGATGAGTGGCGTGTCCTGCCAGTCGACGGCGACCCCACCTTTGTCAGGTAGCCTGTCGACGTTAGCAAGCACGGTGCCGGCCGGCGGTCTGTCCATCAATCGCCCTCGGCGGTGAAGGGCCGGGACAGGAGCTGATCCATCGCCGTATCGACGTCTAGCCTGCCGTCGAGAATGGCATGCATGGCCTCGCAGATCGGCATCGACACGCCGGCCTTCGCGGCCAGCGCGGCGATCGCCGGGGCGCTGGACACGCCCTCGGTGACAGCCCGCCTTTTGGCGAGAACATCCTCAAGCTTTTCGCCGCGCCCCAGCGCCATGCCGCAAGACATGTTGCGCGATTGAGGTGAGGAGCAGGTCAGGACGAGATCACCCAGCCCGCACAGTCCGGCCAGTGTCTCGCGCTCACCACCCAGCGCCACAGCAAGTCGGGTCATCTCGGCAAATCCGCGCGCGATGAGAGCAGCATGGGCGGATCTGCCGAGTTCGCGCCCCTCGACTATGCCGCAGGCAATGGCTAGCACATTCTTCACCGCACCGCCGATCTCGGCACCGATCAGATCGCCGGACCAGTAAGGCCGGAAGCGCGGTGTCCCGATCGCCTCCATGAGGGCGTGACCCAGCGATTTATAGCGCGTGGCCAGCGTGACGGCCGTCGGCAGGCCACGGGCCACATCGATCGCGAAACTGGGACCGGACAGCACGGCGGGGATCGCGGCGGGTATCTCCTCATCGAGTACTTCAGTCATCAGCTTTAGCGTGGATTGCTCGATCCCCTTGGCGCACAACAGGATCGGCAGGGCGTCAGCCGCATGCGGCGCAAATGCCCGCAGAACGGCGCGCAGATGCTGGGCCGGCGCAACCGCCAACACGGCACCACATTCCGCAAGGTCAGCGAGATCGCTTGTGGCGCGGATACGGTCGCTGAGCGGCGCATCGGGCAAATACACGGTGTTCACATGTTCCCGATTAATGGCCTCGGCGACGTCGTCCTCATGCGCCCAGAGAGTCACGTCGCGCCCGGCGGTCGCCGCCGTCTGGGCCAGCGCCGTGCCCCAGGCCCCGGCTCCGATCACGCCGATGGATTGATATTCGCTCATGCCTTGGGTCCCTTCCGCCCCGATCCGATCGCCGGCTGCAGATTGGCCGATGCCGCATCCAATGGCCAGCGCGCCCGGGCGGGCGCGTCGAGCGGATCTGTTTCGCCAAGTATAAAGCGCTCGGCCCCTGCAAGTGCGATCATGGCAGCATTGTCAGTGCACCATTTGATAGGCGGAGCCAGCAGGCGGAAGCCTTTGGCGCTGGCGGCTTCGTCAAGCGCCCGGCGGATGGTGCGATTGGATGCGACACCGCCAGCAACAACAAGAACCGGCGCGTCGGCTTCAGGATAAGCTTCCGCGAAATGATCCATCGCGAAGCTGGTGCGCTCGGCCAGGGAGGCGGCGATACGCGCCTGCATGGCGGCGGCAAGATTAGCCGCGTCCTGTTCGTTCGGCGCGTTGAGCCCATCCCAGATCTGGCGGGCGGCGGTCTTCAGCCCCGCGAAGGAGAAATCGAAGCCGGGCCGGCCCTGCAGCGGGTGGGGCAGGGCGAAGCGCTCCGCATCTCCGGCCTCGGCGGCGCGTTCGAGCGCCGGCCCGCCAGGGAAGCCGAGCCCCATCACCTTGGCGGTCTTGTCGAAAGCCTCGCCGGCGGCATCGTCGAGGGTTGAGCCGAGCCGGCGATAGCGGCCGACCGCCTCGGCGATCAGCAATTGCGTATGCCCGCCGGACACCAGCAATAGGAGGTAGGGAAAGGCGAGCGGTTCGACGAGCCGCGGCGACAGCGCGTGGCCTTCGAGATGATTGACCGCAATCAGTGGTTTGCCGCTGCCCAGCGCCAGCCCCTTTGCGGTCATCAATGCTGCCATCACGCCGCCGATGAGGCCGGGACCACTGGTAGCAGCAATGGCATCCATGTCTTCCAGCTTTAGTTCGGCCTGTGACAGCGTCTCGGCAACGAGCGTATCCATGACCTCGGCATGGGCGCGCGCGGCGATCTCCGGCACGACGCCGCCGAACGGGGCGTGGGCGGCGTCTTGGCTGAGCACGCGCTCGGCCAAAACGTCGACGTGACCTTTGGGGTGACGACGGACAATGGCGACAGCTGACTCATCGCAGCTCGATTCCAGGCCGAGCACCGTCACCGGAATCTCTTGCGCAGGCGGGGATGACGCGTCTATGTCCATGGCATGCTCGATACTCCGCCGATGCCTTCATGCGCAACTCGCGAATGCGCCCGTCCTTGTCCCGCTTGCGGCCATGACCCGGTCTGACAAGGTTGCTGTGAAGGTGCTGGTCACGCGCTCGGAACCTGGCGCAACACAGACCGCATCCCGGCTGGAGAAGCGTGGCGCTGCGCCTATTGTGGCGCCACTTTTGTCGATCTCCTTTGTCGACGACATCGCCTTCGACGCGGAGAGAAGCCACGCACTATTATTCACGAGCCCCAACGCCGTCCGAGCCTGGCTGTCGGATCGCAGCGAAACAGATCTTCCGGCCTTCTGTGTGGGCGACACCACCGCGCGTGAAGCCGAGGCGGCCGGCTTCACCCGGGTCCGCTCAGCAGGCGGCGATGTTGGCGACCTCGTCGCGCTATGCGAACAGCGCCTGGTGCCGGGACGGCATCGGCTGCTCTATTTGCGCGGTGAACATGTCAGTACAGATCTTGCCAGTATCCTCAACACGCGCGGCTTCACCATCGACGAGGCTGTGGTCTATAGCGCGACCGCCGCGACCGTCTTGCCGCCTGCAGCGGCGACAGCGATCCGCCGACGCGAGCTGGCTGTGGCGCTGTTTCACTCGCAACGGGCGGCGATTGCCTTCACGGCGCTGGTGGAAGAGGCCGATCTGACAGATTATTTGAATACGGTGATCGCGGTGGCGATCAGCGAGGCCGCTGCGACAGGGCTTGTAGCGGCGGATTGGGCAGCGGTGAAAGTCGCCGAGGCGCCGACTGAGGCCGACATGTTGAACCGCATCGGATTTGCCCCCTAGGCAGGTCATTCGCGGCATGGTTTCGTTAAGGCGAATCAGCCACCAGCTGGATGATCATGACGGAGTCGAACACACCCGAACCGGTCGATGCGGAATTCGAACCGGCAGATGACGCGCCGAAAGCGGATACGCCGCAGCGCGGCAGCGCGCTCGGTCATGTCGTGACCTTCTTCATCGCGGCGCTGGCTGGCGGGGCGCTGGGCGGGGCGGGCGCCTGGTGGCTCGACCGGGCGACGGAGGAAGGCGCCGATGCCATCACGGCGCTGGAGGCCCGGCTGACCGCACTGGAAAACACGGATGTCCCCGGCCCGTTCAATCCGAGCGGGCTCGAGGCGCGGATCGCTGCCTTGGAGGCCGTCGCCGCCACAGATACCACGGCGCTGGAATCCCGTATCGCCACACTCGAGACTGCCGCACCCGATACGGACACGCTGGCGGCAATATCCGCGCGGCTGGACGCGGTCGAAGCGCTGGCCAATCAGGCGCTGGATGGGCTCGGCGCCATGGTCGGCGGGATCGATCCGCAATTGGTGACCGATCTGGGCGAGCGGGTGTCGGCGTTGGAAGCCGCCGGTCTTGGCGCGTCCGACAATCTTGATCTTGCACCCATCGAAGCCCGTTTGGCGGCCCTGGAAGGCGTTCCGCTTCCCGAAGCCTTTGATGCCAGCGAACTGGAAACGCGATTGACGGCCTTGGAAGACACCGGACAGCCCGATATCGAAGGTTTATCCCGACGCCTATCGGCGGTTGAAGACGAGATCGCAGCGCTGGAGGCCAGCAGCGATGACGGTGGCCGGAGGCTCGCCGCGCGCGCGCTAGCGCTGATGGCGCTCACGGAACAAGCCCGCACTGACCAGCCTTTCGAAGCGGAACGCGCGGCGTTGGCTCGGATTTGGCCGGAAAGGCCCGAGCTCCGCCTACTTGCCATGCATTCCCTTTCTGGCGTTCCGGATGGCACTTTGCTGGCCGACAGTTTTCCCCGAGAGGCGCTCGAAGCGGCCGTCGGCACGCATCGTATCTTTTTTGGCCTGATTGAAGTGCGCCCGAGTCGCGGCAGCGAGACGGGCCCGCTGGCGCGCATCCAATTGATTGAGGAGCAGTTGGCTGATGGTGATCTGACTGGCGCAGTCCTGATGACCACTGAGCTGGACGATGAACCGCGGATGGCCGCGCAGGCCTGGCTCAACCAGGCCCAGAGCCGAATCGAGCTTAATGCGATTCTGAACCAGTTGCGCACCGCCCTGATTGCCGATGCCGGAGGCGCAGACCCGTCATGATCCGGCTGATCCTCGTTGTCATCGTCATCATCCTGGCTTGTGCGCTCAGTGTTTTCCTGACGCTCAATCCCGGCTCAGTGACATTTGATTTCCTGGGCCTGAGCGGACGCATGCCGTTTGCCTTGGCGCTCGGCCTGTTCCTGATTGCGACCTTCGTCATCTTGGTCGCCTGGCGGCTGATCCTCGGCCTGTGGACGGCGCCCGACAGTTTCCGGAAATTCCAGCTGCGGCGGCGCAAGGAGAAGGGGTTCGATGCACTGGAGAACGCGCTGATTGCAGCCGCTGCAGGCGAGGGCGAAGTCGCTGTGCGGCAAGCTGCCCGGGCCGATGCGCTGCTCGACCGGCCGGCGCTGTCGCGGCTGCTTGCGGCACGCGCGGCCGAGGCCGCCGGCAATCTCCCGGGGGCCGAAGCGCATTACGAGGCGATGCTGGATGATCCAAAGTCCAGGCTAGTGGCCCAGCGGGGATTAGCCCAGATCGCCCAGGGACGCGGCGCACATGCCGAGGCTGCGCGACATGCCAAGGCGGCCTTCGAAACGTCGAAATCAGCGAGCTGGGCGTTCGATTCCCTGTTCGATGCGCAAGTCGCGCAAGGCGATTGGACGGCTGCAACCGAGACCCTACTGGAGGGCGAGAAGCGGCGGCGAATTCCGCAAGACCGCGCCCGGCGTCGCCGCGCCGTTCTGCTCACCGCGCAGTCGCTGGAATGTGAGACGTCCGACCCGGATGCAGCGCGGAGTTTGGCGGAAAAGGCGGTCGCGGCAGCACCGGGCTTTGCTCCTGCCGTGGTACTGGCGGCGCGGCTTTTAGCTCCCGTGCGCAAGCACAAGAAGGCGGAAGACATGATCAAGACCGCCTGGTCGAGCGAGCCCCACCCCGCGCTGGCACGTGCGCTCGGCGATTTGCGCAAATCCGATACCAAGGCGAAGCGCGCCGAGCGGTTACGCCAACTGGCGACGGCCCGGCCCGAACATCGCGAATCCAAGCTGTTGCTGGCGGAGGCCGCATTGGATGAGGGCCAGACCACAGCAGCGAAGTCTGTGCTTGAGCCGGTGCTGAATCTCGGCACGCCCTCCGCTCGCCTGTGTGCGCTAGCAGCCCGAATGGCGCGGCAGGAGGGCGATGACCCAGCCGCGCGGCGGTGGATGACCCGCGCGTCGCACGCGCCGGGCGAAGCCGATTGGTCGGATATCGATGGCGAAGGCCGGCCCTTTGCCTATTCGCCGGACGACTGGAAACGCATGGTCTATGCCTATGGCGATGAAGGCCGATTGACCCATCCAAGATATGAGCGCTTCGAGATTGCGGCCGGTGCAGTGCCCGAGAATGCGTTGCTGGAAGCGCCGAAAGCGGCGCGCAGGACCGGCGCCCAACCGGCATATTTCGATGCTCCCCGTCCGCCGGATGATCCCGGCGTCGACGAGGAGGAGACATGACCCCGATAATTGTGGCGGTGACCGGAGGATCGGCCTCCGGAAAATCAACCTATGCCGACGCGCTGCGACGTCTGCTGGACCCGCTTGAGGTTCGGTTGATCGCAGAGGACGAGTATTACGGCGATCATGCCGATGAGCCCGGCTTCGACCCCCTGCGTTTCAATTTTGATGACGTCACCGCCCACGACCATGCGCTGCTTAGCGACCATATCCAAAGATTGAAGGCTGGCGAGACGGTCGAGGCGCCGCATTATGATTTCGTCACCCATCGCCGGCTGGAACAGACGCGGACGGTGAAACCGGCCGATGTCATCATTGTCGAAGGCATTCACGTGCTGGCCGATCCGGCTTTGCGTGATTTGTATGATCTTTCCATATATGTCGACGCGCCCGCCGATATCCGCTTGGCACGCCGGCTGCTGCGCGATGTGCGCGAGCGGGGGCGGAGCGTTGAATCAGTGGTGACGCAATATCTGCGGACGGTGCGACCGATGCATCTGGCACATACCGCGCCGGGAATCGAAACGGCCGATCTGGTCGTCGTCAACGATGCCGCTGCGGCCAGCCCCGAGCTGGAGGCCCTTTCGCCCTCGTTCGACAAGCTCGCCGCGCCCGCAGCGGTACGGATCAAGGCGCTTATGGAGGCGCGCGACTAGGCCGTTTCGGCGGCTCCGTAATGGCGTCGGGCTGCACCGCATTCCAATAGGCTTCCCGCCGGGATTGGCTGTTGATCCAAACTTCTTGATCGGCCTCGGCTCGCAAGATCCCCGCCTTTTCGGCGAATGGCGAGACATGCCACATGGTCTCATCCTGCCGGACAGGCTGGGGATTCGGGCTTTCGCGCTCTGGGCCAATCCAGGCAGAATCCACCTGGAAGAGGGGCGTTCTCTGTAGCGCCAGCTGCCAATGACGCGCCGGGCCGGCGACCGGTTCGTGCGGCAGGAGCATGCCCCACTGAATGAGACTGACCGAGACCATGGCCCCGATCAGGAGGAACTGGAATAGGCGCGTCGCGGCGGCCACCCGTCCCGGCTTTGGCCGGACGATGTCGGCCAGGAACAAAGCTGCGAGCGCTGCGAGCATGACCGTTATTGTGCCGAGCAGGCTGCCACTGGTGCCGCGATTGGCCAGAAACCAGTCATAGTACGCCCGATCTTCCATCGTGATCGCCGAGAAAGTCTGGAGGATCGCGAATAGCGCCGCTACGAGGACGATGCTCGTTGTCAGATCTGGCGCGTAGGCGACGCTCGGCCGAGCCGCCCGGGCCTGTTTAACGCGACTTGCGATTCGTCTCATGCCGCAACCTTAGCACGACGCATCGTCAAGCACATTTGGGATATTGCGGATTGCGGGAAGTGCGGTTAGGTTCCGCCGCCTTCAAGCCCGGCGCCGCTTTAGCTCAGCTGGTAGAGCAACGCATTCGTAATGCGTAGGTCGCGTGTTCGAGTCACGCAAGCGGCACCATCCTTCGCTCGCTCCGCGAGCTTCGGCTGGGCAAGCCAAATCGTCGAATTCGAGTGAAGGATGTCCCGCCGTAGCCTTGGCGAAGGCGGACTAAGTCCAATCCTTCCTCGCCTCCGCTCGGTCGATCGCCACGCGCCGAACGATATCGACAAAAGCAGATGCTGGATTGCGGCCGATTCCATCCCCGCCTTGACGTGAACCGCGCTAGATGTTCCACACAGGCGCACACACCCCAGTCCTATGCCTCGTGCTTGGCAAGTTGCCCGGTGAACGACGCGCGCGCTGCAATCCATCGCAGCGCCGGACAAGCGAAGAAGCGGAAATCAGATCCATGGAATTCGGAACCGGCGTTTCGTTGGCCGCATATTTCGTTCTCATGATCGGCATCGGTCTTTACGGATTCAAGGAATCGACCAGTGACAGCTCGGGCTATCTGCTCGGCGGGCGCAAGCTCGGACCGGCGGTCACATCCCTGTCCGCCGGCGCATCCGACATGTCTGGTTGGATGCTGCTCGGACTGCCCGGCGCGATGTTTGCCTCCGGATTGCCGGCGGCGTGGATCGCCATCGGGCTGCTGATGGGCGCGCTGGCCAATTACCTGATCGTGGCGCCGCGGCTGCGCGTCTATACGGAGACCGCAGATGACGCGATTACGATTCCCGACTATTTCGAGAAGCGTTTCGAGGACAGGTCCCGCCTGTTGCGGGTGATTTCGTCTTTGGTGATCATCCTGTTCTTCACGCTGTATACGTCTTCCGGCGTGGTTGCCGGCGGCAAGCTGTTCGATTCGGCCTTTGGCCTGCCGTATGAGCTCGGCCTGTTCGTGACCGCCGGAGTGGTCGTCGTCTATACATTGCTCGGTGGATTCATGGCCGTCTCCATGACGGATTTCGCGCAGGGCTGCATTATGTTCGTGGCGCTGGTCATGGTGCCGCTTGTCGCGCTGACGGGCATTGGCGGTTTCGACGGGCTGAACACCACGATCCGCGAGATCGACCCCTCCCTGCTGAATATTTTCGGCGGTGTGGGCCTGATCGGCATTATTTCCGCAATGAGTTGGGGTCTGGGCTATTTCGGCCAGCCGCACATCATCGTCCGCTTCATGGCGATCCGCTCGGTGAAGGATATTCCCACAGCGCGGAATATCGGCATGAGCTGGATGCTGGTGACGATCGTCGGCGCCATGGCGACCGGCCTCATCGGACTAGCGTGGGTTACTCAGAACGGTATTCCGCAGGATTATCTGGTGGGCGGCCAATTCGACGGCGAAACGATCTTCATCGTGCTGTCGCAAATCCTGTTCAACCCGTTTATCGGCGGCTTCCTGCTGGCAGCGATTTTGGCGGCCATCATGTCGACAATCTCCTCGCAGCTGCTGGTCTCGTCGAGTTCGCTGACCGAGGATTTCTACAAGATTTTCCTGCGCCGCGGCGCCAGTCAGAAAGAACTCGTCCTCATTGGCCGTGTCGCCGTTGTCGTCGTAGCGCTGGTAGCGATTGCGCTGGCCTGGAATCCGGACAGCAATGTGCTGACCTTGGTCTCCAATGCCTGGGCCGGTTTCGGGGCCGCTTTCGGACCGATCGTCATCCTGTCGCTGTTCTGGAAGAAGATGACTCGGTGGGGCGCCCTCGCCGGCATGGTCATAGGTGCCGCCACGGTTCTGATCTGGACCTATGTGCCAGTTCTGCCGACCGAGGCGGGCTTGTTGCCGCTCGGCAGCTGGCTCTATTCGATCGTGCCGGGCTTTCTCTTCTGCTTTGTGGCGATCATCGTCGTCAGCCTGATCTCACCGGGGCCGAAGCCATCGGTCGAGGCCACGCATGAAGAGGTAGAAGCCGAAATGGGCGGTGCTTCCTAGAAGATCGACAGCCGGGTCTTGCGCGCGAAGAGTTCCAGCGCCCGCGTGCCGGCCAGCGAATTGCCCAGCTCGTCGAGCTCTGGCGACCAGACACAGATCGCATATTTGCCCGGAATAACGGCGGCGATGCCACCGCCGACGCCGGACTTCGCCGGAATGCCAACCCGGAAGGCAAAATTGCCAACGCCGTCATACAAACCGCAGGTCAGCAAAAGCGAATTAATGCGCTTGGCGCGTAGTGGCGTCATCAGCTTTTCGCCGGTGCGTGGTTGGCGACCGCCCGCTGCGAGCGGCAGGAAGGCGCGGGCGACATCGCGGCAGCTCATCGCAATGGCGCATTGCCGGTAATAAACCGACAAAACGTCCTCGACCTTTGCGTTGAGATTGCCCTGGGCTTTCAGCAGGTGCGCAATGGCCGCGTTGCGATGGCCATGCTCAGCCTCCGAGCGCGCGACTTCCTCGTCGATATAGATGTCCTGTCGCGCGGCATACCGGCGGACCGAACCGAGCAGCGCCAGAACCGGGCTGACAGTGCGGGCCGTGATCGCGTCGGTGACCACGAGCGCGCCGGCATTGATGAAGGGATTGCGAGGCAAACCCTGCTCGGATTCGAGCTGGACCAGGGAGTTGAAAGCATTCCCGGACGGCTCGCGGCCGACCCGCTTCCACAAAGCGGCGGATCCCACCATTTTGAGTGCCAATTCCAGCGTGAAGACCTTGGAGATGCTTTGGATCGAGAAACAGCTGTCGGCATCGCCGGTGACGAATTCCGTGCCATCGACCGCGCAAACCGCCATGCCGAACCGGTCCCGCGGGACACGGGCGAGGGCAGGGATGTAATCGGCCACCTTGCCGCGGCCTATGGACTTGCGGGCTTCGGTCTCGATGTTCTCGAGCAGCGGCGTGAGATCGTTGGCGTTATTGCTCATCCCGGCAAAGGTAGAGAGAGGTTCAGCTTTGTGAACCTGCGATCAGAGGATTGATCTCACCTCGGCAATGCGAGCGTTAATATCCGCAACCGGTGCCGGGGTTGATTCTGGCAACGGCCCGCCTTCCGGCCAAAGCGCAATTAACCCATCCAGCGCGTCGATGAGATCGGGATTGTCCAGCCCTCGGGCATATTGGCGCGCCACAACGGAGAAGCCGTAAGCGTCCTGGTATTCACCGGGGTCTGTCACAATGCCATCGGTGACGCCGATCGCATATTCTTCTGCGGTGACGTCCATCAAATAGGCGATTATAGCGCGGGCGTCGCCACCGGCATTGTCCTGGAGCAATGCCAGATCGGCTTCAGCCGCGGCGAGCATTGGCTCAATCTCGTTGGCCGGACGGCCGGCGCCGAGTGCGGCGGAGACCTCTTCGAACACGCCAGCCTCGAAGCCCAGCGCGTCTATGCCCTCGCGCTCGGCCGCATGGGTTTCCGATACGGGATGTAAGAGATGCGGGGCGGCCTGTTCCGGCGCGCCAGCGCGATACAGTGCCAATCCCGCTTCGACATGCCCTGACATAAAGGCAACACGGAATTCGACCGGCAGGGTTTCCATGTCGCCGTATACTGCGACCGTTTCGCTCGCAGCGTCATCGCCAGCGCTGCACGCCGCCAGCGCGCTAGCCGCGACGACGATCAGGATCCCCGGTTTTACGATTGCCACCATGTTTGTCTCCCACGCAAACTCCGGAGACTACGCGATCGCAAATGGCTCGCAAGTCATACGGTAACGCTCTAGTCCGACGCCAAGCCGAGCATCAGATAGAAGGCCACCGGGGCCGCGATCATCGCCGGAATGACCAGCACCACAAAACCAAACTGCCAGACCAGCAATGCCGTCGCCATGGCTAATGTTGCCAGCGCGAAAGGCGCCGCCCGGTGCGGATCGCGCCCGAATTCGCGCAGCAGGCTGCCGAGCACGGGTACCGCCAAAACGATGCGGCCGAGAATTCGTACGCTCGCGAGACCGAAAGCGACCGATCGGCGATGAAAGTCGAGCGGTCCGATAAAGCCGTCCGCCTTGGCCAGGCCGATGGCGAGCACAGCCCCGCAGGCCACCGTCAGGCCGATGGCGGGCCAGGGCTTGCCGATCTGGTGAAGAAGGATGGCAGCGCTAGCCGTCAGCAAGAGTGTGGCCGGCATCATGGCGTGTTGGACCCAGCGGGCGGGCGCCCAGCGCGGCCGGGTGGTTCCAGCATAGCCCTCGATCGAGTTGGCGATGAAGGCCAGCCCCGCGATGTAGTGATAAAGTACAAGCGGGATCGACATGGCGATCAGCGAGGCGATCAGCGGCGCGTCCGAAATGCCCGGCTTGGGTCCAGGGAAGGCCATCCAAAGTCCGGCCCAGATAAAAAGCGGTGACAACATGAAGACGCCGATGGCGTAGGGCAAAAAGCGCATGAACCAAACCCTCCTCTCGATCGCTCCGCGATATGGGGATGTTGGCTGCCAAAGCCAGAGGCCATGCCTGCGGCCCGGGCGCACATAATTTGAGTGGGGATATTCGTTAAACGGCGGGACGGTTGGCAACGAGGTCGTCGACGACGGCAGGTTCGGCGAGCGTCGACGTGTCGCCCAGCGAGCCGAGCTCGTTTTCGGCGATCTTGCGCAATATCCGGCGCATGATCTTGCCGGAGCGGGTCTTGGGCAAACCCGGCGCGAACTGGATCACATCCGGCGTGGCGACGGGTCCGATCTCCTTGCGGACATGGGCTTTGAGCTCGGTTTCCATATCGGCGGTCGGCTCGGTGCCGGCATTGAGCGTGACGAAGCAGTAGACGCCTTGGCCCTTTATGTCGTGCGGATAGCCGACCACGGCGGCTTCCGCGACGTCGGGATGGGCGACCAACGCACTTTCGATCTCGGCGGTGCCCAAGCGGTGGCCGGAGACGTTGAGCACGTCATCGACCCGGCCGGTGATCCACCAGTAATGGTCGGCATCGCGGCGCGCGCCATCGCCGGTGAAATAGAGGTCGCGATAGGTGGTGAAGTAAGTTTCGGCGAAGCGCTTGTGATCACCATAGACGGTGCGCATCTGACCGGGCCAGGAGCGCTTGAGGACGAGATTCCCGGCCAGTTCGCCCTCACCTTCAATGAAATTGCCCTCGTGGTCGACCAGCGCCGGCTCGATCCCGTACATTGGCTTGGCGGCGGCGCCTGGCTTGAGATCGTGCGCACCGGGCAGCGCTGAAATCATGCAGCCGCCGGTCTCGGTCTGCCACCAGGTGTCAACGATCGGACAGCGGCTTCCCCCGACAACACGGTGATACCAGGCCCAGGCCTCAGGATTGATCGGCTCGCCGACGGAGCCGAGCAGACGCAGGCTGGAAAGATCATGTCCTTCCACCAGCGCGTCGCCTTCGCGCATCAGGGCGCGCAGCGCGGTCGGGGCGGTATAAAGCACGTTGACCTTGTGCTTGGCGCAAACCCGCCAGAACCGGTCGGCGGCCGGCCAGGTCGGAATCCCTTCGAAAACCAAGGTAGTAACGCCGTTTACCAGCGGGCCATAGGTCAGATATGTGTGACCGGTGACCCAGCCGATATCGGCGGTGCACCAGAAGATTTCACCGCGCTGGACCTCGAAGACCGTATCGAAGGTGAGGGCGGCCCAGAGGAGATAACCGCCGGTGGTGTGCAGGACGCCCTTGGGTTTTCCGGTGGAGCCCGAAGTATATAGAATAAAAAGAGGATCTTCCGCGTTCATCGGTTCCGGCGCGCATTTGGCATCGACCTCGAGCGCCAGTTCATGATGCCAGAAATCGCGATTTTCGACCCAATTGACCTTGGCGCCGGTGTAGCGGACGCAAAGGACCGCCTTGACATTGCCAGCAATTTCAATGGCCTTGTCGACATTCTCTTTCAGGGGGACCGGCTTGTTGCCGCGCACGCCCTGATCTGCCGTGACGATGAATTCGCTTTCGCAATCCTTGATCCGCCCGGCCAGCGCTTCAGGGGAAAACCCTCCAAAAACAACGGAGTGGACGGCCCCGATCCGCGTACAGGCGAGCATCGCATAAATCGCTTCGGGGATCATCGGCATGTAGAGCGTGACCCGGTCGCCCTTCGCTACACCGAGCTTTTTGAGCTCGTTGGCCATGCGGCAAACATGATTGTGAAGCTGCCTATACGTGATCGCAGAGTGAACTCCAGGATTATCTCCCTCCCAGATCAAGGCGACATCATTACACCGCTCTTCGAGATGCCGGTCGATGCAATTGTAAGAGACGTTCAGAACGCCGTCGGCGAACCATTCGATCGACAGATCGTCCGGGTCCCAGCTGACGTTCGAGATCTCGGTCGGCGTCTTGATCCAGTCGAGGCGCCGTACCTCCTCGGTCCAGAAAGCATCGGGCTCCTCGATCGAGCGGCGGTAGCGCTCTTCGTATTGCGCCCGGCTCGTCCGGCTGTACGGCTCGTATTCCTCAGGAACGGGAACCCGCTCCGGCGCGGTTCCGATCTTAGAGTCCTGCGGCATGGCCCTCTCCTTCAGCGCGCGGCGGATGCTTGCGCAGTGAAGGCCAAGTCCCTGAAGGCATCAAGGCGCTAATCTGCAGAGGAAGGCGGGTGACCGACATGGGCGCGGGCTGACGGAATGCGGATGTCCTCGACCATGTCGCGGATCGCGGCCGGCGGTGCCGGCGTTAGAAGCGCCACGCCGATCGAGGCGCCGAAGGCGATGATCATGCCGATCGTCCCGAATCCTTCCGGCGAGATGCCAAGGAACCAGTCGGCTTCGGCGCCCATGGGTAAGCCCGGCACGATGCCGGTAAAGGCGGTGACCGCAAGTGCGGCTGTCGCCGCGGCAGACAGGAGCATCCAGGGCATTCGTCCCTTCGCATGGGTGCCGAAATGCAGGATCAGAAGGGCCAAAGTCGCCAGGACCCCACAAGCTCCGAGAACGGCGGGCGAGAAGCCGATCTTGAAATGGACGATATAGGCGGCGGTGACGACGAGGCCGGTCGTCATGCCGGCAATCGCGCCCTGTTTGTTCATCCGGGTCCAGAAAATGCCCAGCAATATCGCCGGGAAGAAGCTGGCGGCTGCCAGGCCGAACGCGAAGGCGACAACGGCGGCAACAAAGCCCGGCGGGTTGATGCCGGCATAGATCGCCACGAGCACGGCGGCGACAGCGGCGAGCCGGGCGGTCAACAATTCCTGGGTGTCGCTCATGCCGGTGAACAGAACCTTGCGGCAAAGATCGTGCGAGACCGCCGAGGAAATGACCATCAACAGGCCCGCCGCGGTCGACAGCGCCGCCGCCAGCCCGCCGGCGACGACCAGCCCGATAACCCAGGGCGGCAGGCCGCCGATCTCCGGGTTGGCGAGCACGAAAATGTCGCGGTCGAGGCGGGTAACCTCATTGGTTTCGGGATCGGCACGGTACTGGATGCGTCCGTCGCCATTGCGGTCCTCGGCATCCAACAGGCCGACATCGCGCCAATTGTAGAACCATTCCGGCGTGTCGCCCTCGCCCAGCGTCGAGCGATCAATCGTGCCGGCGGCGGCTTCCTCCGACCAGGCGCTTTCATTGACCGTGTCGATAAAATTGGCGCGGGCGAAGACCGCCACGGCCGGTGCCGTGGTGTACAGGATGGCGATGAAGACCAGCGCCCAGCCGGCGGATTTGCGGGCATCCGAGGCCTTTGGGACCGTGAAGAATCGGATGATGACATGCGGCAGGCCGGCGGTGCCGACCATCAGGGCGAACGTAATCGCGAACACGTCGATCTTCGGCTTGCTGCCTTCGGTATAGGCATTGAAGCCAAGATCGGTGAGCGTGCGGTCGAGGTTCTGGAGGAGTGGCGTGCCGTCCTGCGCATTGCCGATGAAACCGAGCTGCGGAATCGGCGTGCCGGTGATCTGCAGCGACAGGAAAATGGCCGGCACCATGAAAGCGAAGATCAAGACGCAATACTGGGCGACCTGGGTGTAGGTGATGCCCTTCATGCCGCCGAGGGCGGCGTAGAAAAGCACGATGATGGCACCGACGATGACGCCGGCCTCGATCGGCACGTGCAGGAAGTTGGAAAAGGCAATGCCAACGCCGCGCATCTGGCCGGCAATGTAGGTGAAAGAGATGAAGAGTGCGCAGATCACGGCGACGATGCGGGCTGCCTGCGAGTAATAGCGGTCACCGACAAAGTCCGGCACGGTGAACTTGCCGAATTTGCGCAAGTATGGCGCCAGCAGGAGGGCGAGCAGAACGTAGCCGCCGGTCCAGCCCATCAGATAGACCGAGCCGTCATAGCCGGAGAAGGCAATGATGCCGGCCATCGACAAAAAGGAGGCGGCGCTCATCCAGTCGGCGGCCGTGGCCATGCCGTTGAACACAGGCGGCACATCGTGACCGGCCACATAGAAATCATTGGTCGAAGCGGCCCGGGCCCAGATCGCGATGGCGATGTAGAGGCCAAAAGAGGCGATGACGAAGAGACCGGTCCAGAACAGGGTGGGCTCAAGGCCGAGAAGGGTCATGGCGCGCCCTAACCCTGGTCGTCATCAATGTCGTATTTCCGCTCGATTCGGTGCATCAGCGCGGAATAGACAAAGATCAGGATAACGAAGACATAGATCGCGCCCTGCTGGGCGAACCAGAAGCCAAGCGGCGCGCCGCCGATCGAGAAATTGTCCAGCCAGTCGCGGAACAGGATGCCGGCCCCGAAGGACACCGCCGCCCAGATGGCGAGCAACACTGCCATCAGCCGCAGATTGTCCCGCCAATACGCCTTGTAGGCGGCCTCCGAGATATCGTGATCGGGTCGCGATTCGGACATGTCGGCCATTCCTCCCCAGCTGAGCCGGAGCCGACTTTATCGCAGCCATTCCCGACGGCCACCCTTGAATAAACGGACGGAAGAAGCGGGCCGGCAGAGCGCGGCCGGCCCGCCGATCGGGAAGGAATCAGGCGGCTACCAGCGCCGGTCGCGACGATCCTCACGACGATCGCGAACGTCCTCCTGCGTATCGCGCACATCTTCACGGGCGTCGTAGACGTCCTCGATGATGTCGCCGATGCCGGTAAAGCGCTTGGCGTCGCGAACATCCTCGCGGGCGTCCCGCACGTCTTCCCTGCGGTCACGCACATCCTCGTGGCGATCGCGAACGTCTTCCAGCCGGTCGGCCCGCTGACCATGACCGGGATGGGCAAGGGCGGGCGCCGACAGGCCGCTACACAGAATGGCAGCGGCCATCAGGGTGTTTACAGTCCTCATAACGGACCTCCAGACTTCATCCCTCGCCGGAAGAACGCCCGGCGCCGTGAATTCCGTCGCTGCGGCTGATCGCCGACGGAGCGCCCTTGTGGACTTTCGGCACGGCCCCAAATAGGAGGTGGTCGAGATATCCGCCGGCCCGCTGGGAGCGCCAGATGAAATTCCACGCAAACATTCTCGATGCCATCGGTAATACGCCGCTGGTCAAGCTCAACAAGATCGTGCCGGAAGGCGCCGCGACAATCCTGGCGAAATGCGAGTTCCTGAATCCGACGGGTTCGATCAAGGACCGGATGGGCCCCTACATTATCGAGCGGGCGGAAGCCGAAGGGCTCTTGAAGCCGGGCGGCACGATTGTCGAAAACACGTCGGGAAATACCGGCCAGTCGCTGGCCATGGCCGCGGCCGTGAAGGGCTATCGATGCGTCTTCACGCTGCCCGACAAGATGAGCCAGGAAAAGATCGACATGATGCGCGCCTATGGCGCCGAAGTGGTGATCACGCCGACCGACGTGCCGGGCGACAGCCCCGACCATTATGTCAACACCGCCAAGCGTATCGCCGAGGAGACGCCGGGCGCCTTCTATGTCGACCAGTATCACTCGCAGTGGAATATCGAGGGCCATTACCACAATACGGGCCGCGAGATTTTCGAGCAGACCGATGGCGGAAAATTCGACGTCTTCATGGGCGGAACCGGCACGGGCGGAACGGTGTCCGGCGTCGGCCGCTACATGAAAGAGCATGCGCCCAACGTGCGGATCATCGGCGTCGATCCGCTGGGTTCGGTCCACTACAATTTGTTCAAGACCGGCCGGCTGCCAGCGGCCTATGTCTATTCGGTCGAGGGGATCGGCGAGGATATCGAATGCCGCGCCATGGATTTCTCCGTTGTCGACGACATGGTGCAGATCGACGATTGGGAGAGCTTCCATGTCGGCCGCGCGTTGGTCCGCGAGGAAGGCCTGTTCTGCGGCGGGTCGTCCGGCTCGATCGTGGCCGCGGCGATCGAAGTCGCCAAGAAGCTTGGACCCGACAAGACGATTGTGGTGACACTCTGCGACAGCGGGACGCGCTATATCTCCAAATACCTGTCCGACCAGTGGATGGAGAAAAACGGCTTCTTCAGCGAGCATAATTTGCTGGGGCCGGTCGCCGATCTGGTCGCCCGGCGCTCGTCGCTGACCGCCGAGGCCAAGGCCGACGCCGCCGACATCCAGAAGATGATGGATGAGGGCGATCTCGATTATCTGCCGCTGCACGAAGGCGACGACTTTACCGGGATCGCGACCCGCGATGGCCGGCGGCTGTCGATCGGCGGCATCCTCTTCGCCGAAGCCCGGATCGAGGAAATACCGCACATTCTCAAGCGCGGCGATACGGCGCTGGTGATGACGCGCGACGGTGTCGTCGGCGTGGTCACGCAAAAGGAATATGCCGCCCGCGTTGGCGGTTAACACGAGGAAGGACGCGCGAGATGAGCGGCGAGAACCAGAAGTTTGCCACGCGGTGCATTCATGCCGGCCAGTCGCCGGATCCGACGACCGGCGCGATCATGACGCCGATCTACCAGACCTCGACCTATGTGCAGACCAGCCCGGGCGAGTTCATCGAGAATTATGACTATTCCCGCTCGGCGAATCCGACGCGGACTGCGCTCGAAGCGAATATCGCCAGCCTCGAAGGCGGCCGGCACGGAATCGCCTTCTCCTCTGGCGTGGCGTCGCTGGCGGCCTGCATTCATCTTCTGAAATCCGGCGATCACGTCCTTTTATGCGACGATGTCTATGGCGGCACGTTCCGCATGTTCAACAATGTCTTCGCGCAGCTCGGGATCGAATTTTCGCGCGTCGACATGACCGACTTTGACGCCACCCACGCGGCGATGACCGAAAAGACCAAGCTGGTCTGGCTGGAAACGCCGACGAATCCGACGCTGAAAGTGGTCGATATAGAAGCCGTCGCGCAGATCGCGCATGAGGGCGGCGCACTGTGCGTGGCCGACAATACCTTCGCCTCGCCCTATCTGCAGAACCCTTTGGCGCTGGGCGCGGACATCGTTTCGCACTCCTGCACCAAGTATCTCGGCGGCCATTCCGATCTGGTCGGCGGCATCCTGGTGACGGCGGACGACGAGCTCGCCGACAAGCTGCATTACATCCAGAATGCGGTCGGCGCTGTGCCGGCGCCGATGGATTGCTTCCTGCTGCTGCGGTCGACAAAGACGCTACATGTGCGCATGGAGCGGCATTGCGAGAACGCCGGGCGGATCGCCGACTGGCTGGTCGGCCGCAAGGGTATTTCCGACGTCATTTACCCGGGGCTGAAGAGCCATCCGCAGCACGCGATCGCCGCCAAGCAGATGCGCGGCTTTGGCGGCATGATCACGGTTACGCTGGAGGGCGGACTGCCGGCCTCGCGGAAATTCCTGGAATCACTGCAGATCTTCTCGCTCGCGGAAAGCCTGGGCGGGGTGGAATCGCTGGTCGAACACCCGGCGATCATGACCCACGCTTCGGTCGATGCCGACAAGCGGGCTGCGCTGGGCATTGATGACGGGCTGGTGCGCCTGTCCTGCGGGATCGAGGATGGCGACGATCTGATCGCCGATCTCGAACAGGCGCTGGATGCTGCGAATTCGGTCTAGCTGGCGTCAGGCGCGCTCATCATGAGACGTTTGCGGATCAGATCCCAATATCGGGTCGGCAGGATCCGTTCCATCCACATCAGGGTGTGAGCGTCCCGACCCACAAAGATGCGGGGCTTGCGGCGCTCGATACCGCGCAGGATAATTCCGGCGGCTTTGGGCGGCGGCATGACCAGCGACTGGTCCGCCGCCTTTTGGCCGATGGCATATTCCTCGTCACTGACCCCCACGCCGCGCTCCGCCGTCTTGGCGATATTGGTCGCGACGCCGCCCGGATGCACGGTGGACACGCCTATCGGCGTTCCGTGCAGCTCGTGGCGCAAGGCCATGGTAAAGCCGCGGACGCCGAACTTGGCGGCCGAGTAGGCGGTCTGGCCGGCCGGCGCGATAACACCGAAGATCGAGGAGATATTGGTGATATGGCCTTGGCCGGTTTCACGCATCAGCGGCAGGAAGGCGCGCGTTGTTCGGATGACTCCTTGCAAGTTGATGTCGATGACGCGGTCGAATTGTTCCGCGGTGACCTGATCGAACATGCCGCCCAGCGCCACACCGGCATTGTTGAACAGAAGATGCGCTTCGCCATGCGTCTGGCGGACCTCGGCAGCGAAGGCCTCGATGGCCGCCGGATCGGAAACATCGACGATGTGGGTGGTGACGCGGCGGTCATTCGAGCGCAAACCCGCTGCGGTCTCTTCAAGACCCTCGGCATTGATGTCGGCGAGGGCAAGATGGCAGCCGCGATCGGCAAGCTTTTGGGCCAAGGCGCGGCCGATTCCGCTGGCACCCCCGGTAACGATGGCGGTCTTGCCGGCAAAAGCCAGGCGGCTCATTCGGCCGCCTCAAGAACCGGCGTGTCCCGCTTCGCGGCAGCTGCCTTGCGGAATTGCATGGCGCCGTCATCGATCCGCCCGAAGCGGATGGCCAGCATATCGGCCATGTAATTCATGTGGACCTGCCAAGGCGTTTTCGGTCCCTGTTTGGGCAAACGATCGCGGGCGCGCTGGAAATAGCCCGAATCGAGCAGTTTCAGCGGCTCGCGCGGCATGGCAGGGTCCGGCACCGGAACCGCATAATCCGCCCCGGTCTTGTCGAGATAGTTCAGCGTCCGGAAAACCCGTTCGCAGGTCAGATCGATCTTCAGTGTCCAGGAGGCGTTCGTGTAACCGAAGGCCATCGCCATGTTGGGCACATCGCTGACCATCATGCCGCGATAGACGACGTGATCAGGCGGATTGACGGTATGGCCGTCGACATTGAGCAGGATGCCGCCCATCAGTTGGAGGTTCAGCCCGGTGGCCGGGATGATCAGATCGGCTTCCAGAAATTCACCTGATTTCAGCTGGATGCCGGTTTCGGTGATGCGCTCGATATGATCGGTGACGATTGAGGCGCGGCCTTCGCGGAGCGGGGTGAAGAAGTCACCGTCGGGCGCCGCGCAAAAGCGCTGGTCCCAGGGCTTGTAGCTGGGCGAGAAGTGTTTCCCGACATCAATGTCCGGACCCAGCGCCTTCTGGGCTTCTTTCAGCACCGCCTTTTTCACGAAGTCCGGGAAACGCTGCGCCATCTGAAAGATCAGCATGGTCTGGAGAATATTCTTGTAGCGGGTGATGCCATAAGCCATTCGCGCCGGCAGCACTTTGCGCAGAAAGTTCGCGGTGCGATCCACGGTCGGTCGCGCGGCGATATAGGTCGGCGAGCGCTGCAGCATGGTGATGTGAGCCGCGGTATCGGCCATGGCCGGCAACAGGGTCACCGCCGTGGCGCCGGAGCCGATAATCACCACTTTCTTGCCGGCATAATCGTAATCTTCCCGCCATTTCTGGGGATGAATAAAGTCACCCCGGAAATCCTCGACGCCCGGAAACTCCGGCAGATAGCCAGCGTCATAGCTGTAATAACCGGAGGCGAGGAAGAGGAAGCGCGCGGTATGCTGTTCGACGCCGTCGGGTCCGTTGACCTTGACGGTCCAGCGCGCGGTGTCCGAGTCCCAGCGGGCCGAGGTCGCTTTCCGCTGGAAACGGATATGCTCCATCATCCCGTCCTCGCGGGCGGTTTCGGACACATAGTTGCGGATCGCCGGCCCGTCGGCGAAGACCTTGCCATCGACCCAGGGCTTGAAGGCGTAGCCGAAGGTGTACATGTCGCTGTCCGAGCGGATGCCCGGATAGCGGAAGAGGTCCCAGGTGCCGCCGATCTGTTCGCGCGCCTCAAGGATGCGGTAGGTCTTTCCCGGGCAGCGCTCGATGAGATGGTGGGCCATGCCGATCCCGGACACGCCCGCCCCGATGATCAGGACATCGACTTCGGTTTCCGCCATCCCATTCCTCCCCAAGGCCGAATGCGGGTGAACGCTGTTCACTATGCCAGCGGCGGCGCGCGCGTCAAACCGGAGCGGCATGACGGATCGGCAAATCACGCTAGATTGCACGATCAGGGGAGGACGCAATGGACAATATGACAATGCATCTGCTGGCCGGGATCAATCTCGGCCTTGCCGTGGTGCTGTTTCTGGCGCTGTGGCTGGTTGCGCTGCGGATCCGGGATGCCAGCTTTGTCGACGCCTTCTGGGCGCTCGGCATGGTGGTGATCGCCATTGCCAGCCTGTGGCTGCATGCCGGCGATCTGGAGCGCCAGCTGGTGGTGACCGGGCTGTGCGTGATCTGGGGGCTGCGGCTGGGGCTGCATCTGTTCGGCCGCTGGCAGCGCGAGGGCGAGGACCGGCGCTATGCCAGCCTGTTCCAGCGGGCGCAGAACCGCGGGCTGGGATTCGCGGCGGCGAGCCTTGTCCTGGTCTTCCTGCCGCAATCCGTCCTGATGTGGATGGTCAGCCTGCCGGTGCAGCTGGGCCAGTTCGGCGAGGGTTTCGGCCTACTGGGCATGGCGGGAATCGGGCTCGCGATCTTCGGGATCGCCTTCGAGAGTATCGGCGATTATCAGCTCGAACGCTTCCGGAAGGACCCGGCCAATGCCGGTAAGGTGATGGATCGCGGGCTGTGGCGCTATACGCGCCATCCCAATTATTTCGGCGATTTCTGTACCTGGTGGGGATTGTTCCTGATTGCCGCCGAAGCCCCTTGGGGCTGGCTGGCTTTGCCGGGCCCGCTGTTCCTGAGCTGGACGCTGATCAAATGGAGCGGCGCGCCGCTGCTGGAGCGCGGCATGGCCGAGCGCCGGCCCGGCTATGCCGACTATGTCCGGCGGACCAGCGGATTCTTTCCCTGGTTTCCGCATAATCCCCGCTGAACTCGGCCGCTCCATCGGCATTGTCGCCGTCAGGGCTTCGGCGGCCACACCGTCGCGACTTCGGGAATTTCCGGTTCGATTGTTCCATCTCTCAGGCGAGTGCCTACATAGGGCGGGCTGTGCCGCGCTATGGTGTGGCGGCGCAGACCTATTGGGGAGATCTCCATGAAGATCCTGCTCACTGGCGCCAGCTCCGGCTTTGGGCGCCTCTTTACCCAAAGCCTGATTGCCGATGGACATGAAGTCGCTGCGTCGATGCGGGGCGCATCGGGCAAAAACAAACCGGCGGCCGAAGATCTGGAAAAACTGGGCGCGACGATTGCCGAGATCGATGTGACGGACGATGACAGCGTGACGTCGGGAACGCAGGCGGCGATTGAGGCGCTAGGCGGGCTCGACGTCCTCATCAACAATGCGGGCGTTGGCGTGAATGGTGTCACGGAAGCCTTTACGGCGGATGACCTCCATCGGCTTTTTGATGTCAATGTCTACGGCGTCCAGCGAATGAACCGCGCCGTGCTGCCGACCTTCCGGTCGCAGGGGTCGGGCCTGCTGGTTCACATCTCCAGCCTGCTCGGACGCATCACGCTGCCCTACTACGGTCCCTACAATGCAAGCAAGTGGGCTCTGGAAGCGCTCGCCGAAAATTACCGCACCGAGTTGTCCGGGTTCGGAATCGAGTCGGTCCTGATCGAGCCGGGTGGTTTTCCGACGGAATTCGGCGCCAACTTGTTGAGCCCGTCCGACGCTGACCGCGAACGCCAGTATGGCGGCTTTGCCGAAGCCAAAACGGCCGCCGGCGAAAGGTTCGCGGAATTGTTGGCCGCCAATCCGCAACAGGACCCGCAGATTGTTGCCGATGCCGTACGCGATCTGATCGCCATGCCGCGCGGCAAACGGCCTTTCAGGACGCCTGTCGACAAGATCGGAATGGGCGATCCGGTAGTCGGCTACAATGATTACGCCGCCAAGATCACCAAGGGAATTTACGGCAATATGGGCCTTGGCGATCTGCTCAAGCTCGCTGACTAGCCGAAGCGGTTTTCGCCTGTCGATGGCGCGTGACGGATCAGGCGGCTGTCGCTGACCGCGGCCCGGCGATGCGGTACCGCATCGGCCTGATAGAGTGGATCGGTCACCATTTCGAGAAAAGCGGCGGCTGCCGGATAGTGGGCGACAAAGGCGATGTCCCAGAGCTCGTCGGCCGGTCCAATCAGCACCAGCCGCGGTTCGCCGCGCCAGACAATTCTTCCACCCACACGCTGGAAAATCGGCGCGCTGCGGCGGCCATATTCGGCATAGGCTTCAGCACCGGTGGCAGCACGGCCGTCGGGATAATCCGCCTTGTCGCGCAGGCGGATGAGATTAAGCATCTCGACCGGCTCGTCGCGTGGCAGCGACTTGAAGGTGTCAAAGGCGGAGCGTTCGGGGTCGATATAGGTCATATCGGTACAAGTCCTGATCCAAAAAGCGCAACGATGCTAACCGGTTCGCCTAACACGCGAACAAATATTTCTCGCAATTGAAGGTGACCTCTCCCGGCTTTCCTGTTAACTTATGCGTAAGGGGAGAGTTGATGAAGCGGACGATCGAGATCATCTGTGCTGGCAGCGTCGCGCTTGGCGGGCTGACCATTGGCATGGTCGGACCGGCCGGTTCCGAGGCGCCCGATTGGGATCCACAGTCCGCTGTGCTGGCCTCCTTTAGGACCGATCCCGTACCGCAGGTTTCGGCCGCGACGGCGCGTACCGCCACGGCTGTGATGAGCGTGCGCGAAAACTATCGCGATGATTTCTCCAGCTCGCGGACGCGGTTCGTGCTGGCCGACCCGCCCGGTCCCGGCGAGCTGGTGATCGAGGGAGAGACCTCTGTCGAAGAGGCCTTCCAGCGCAATTCCTTTACCGAGGACGATGTGATCCGGCCGACGACAACGGTGCGCGTGGCCGCACCGGTCGCGAACACGGCCGGCGATACGGTAGTGACACCCTATGCCGGTGTCGCGCTGACACCGGAAGGCACGGAGGCGCGCGTGGGTGCGCGGTTGCGGATCGGCGATGGGCGCGGGTCGAAATCGCGCTGGTATCTGTTCGCTGCAGCCGAACGCCAGGCGCTGTTCTATGACACCCAGGAATTCCGCCGTCCGATGCGGGCGATCGACATCACCCCCTACACGGTGATCGGCGATATCCAGGCCGGTGTCGCCTACCGCATGAATGACAGCACGGACCTAGCGCTGGCTTATGTACATCGCGACTGGGCCTATCGCTATGGCGTCGATGAGTGGGAAGAAACCGAAGGCTTTGCCGCCTTCTCGGTCGTCTCGCGCTGGTAGCGTCCAACCGCTCGCCGTTTCCGAATAGACCTCATTCTGCATTGCGGACCTGATCCGCCGTGGCGGCATGCTTATATTTGCCCCAATAGATGCAGGAGGCGAGCCAATGGCGGCGATCTGGCATGGCGGGGCGTTTCCGCTGGAGAAAGTACAATTCAGCGACCGCAAGACCATGGCGGATGCCATCGGCATCGAAATCATCGAAGCCGGCGATGACTGGGTGCGTGGCCGCATGCCGGTCGATCACCGCACGCACCAGCCTTTCGGCCTGTTGCACGGCGGTGCTTCCGTGGCACTGGCTGAAACGCTGGCCTCGGTCGGCGCTTATTGCACCGTCGATCCCGCAACCCATGCCGCGGTCGGCATGGAGATCAATGCCAACCATTTGCGCCCGGTTTCCGACGGTTTCGTCTATGGCGAGGCGAAAAATGAGTCGATGGGCCGGACGACGCAGGTCTGGACGATCCGCATCACCAATGAGAAGGGCAAGCTGGTCTGCCTGTCGCGCTGCACGATGGCGATCATCAAGACCGGCGGGTGAGGCGGCGTCGCGAAGAAGCTGAACGAGTATGTCATCCCGGTCAGGCAGAGCCTGATCCGGGACCCGTGCCGGGCCTTCAACGTTACGGAGTGGATCCCGGGTTCTCGCTAACGCTCACCCCGGGATGACGGGGGAATTGTTCCAATAGTCGGCCCCTTCCCCTTCCCTTGATGGGGAGAGAAGGCCGCGAAACCAAAAACGCACCTCATGGTGAGGCGCTGGCCGCTTGCCCCCGCGAAAGCGGGGTCAGACCAGCCCCGAACCATGCAAAGCGGGTGGTCTCTCGTCTTTCGAGGGCGGCGCCGCCGCCACCTCAAGATGAGGTGAGAGGGTGGCAATGGAGTGGTCACGCCCAGCAAAAGGAGGAGGGCAAGCTGGTCTGCCTGTCGCGCTGCACGATGGCGATCATCTAGCATGGCGGGTGAGGAAGGTTCTCGGGTCAAGCCGGAGGATGACGGGTGTGTTGATTTGAGCGGCGCGTTTTTCCCCTCCCCTTGATGGGGAGGGTCGACGATCCGTCAGGATCGGCGGGGTGGGGTGATTGCTGTATCGCCGTGCTGAAAAACCCCCACCCCTACCCCTCCCCACAAGGGGGAGGGTAAAGAAGTCCTTTTCTCAAAATCCCCGCCTCCCTCCGGCTTGCCTGCACTCACGAAAGTGGGTGACCGGAGGGTCTCAATGCAAAGTGCCGTTCATCGAGATGCTCCGATTAAATCGAAGGAAGACGGGTGGGCGCGCTAATGCGCTTCGCCCCAATGGGCGCCGGCATTGGCGTCCACGTCGAGCGGGACCGATATCTCGATAGCCGGGCCGGCGGCTTTCGACATGACGTCCTTGGCAAGCGCAATGAGGTCGTCGGCCTGGTTTTCCGGCACTTCGAAGACCAGCTCGTCATGTACCTGCAACAGCATGCGCGCGTCGAGCCCGGCCTTGTCGATCGCGCCGGGCAGGCGGATCATGGCGCGGCGGATGATATCGGCGGCCGAGCCCTGGATCGGCGCATTGATCGCCTGGCGCTCGGCGAACTGTCGCATGTTCGGATTCTTGTCCTTGATCGAGGGCAGGTGCGCGCGGCGGCCGAAAATCGTCTCGACATAACCCTTGTCGCGAACCTCCTCGCGTTTGGCGTCCATATAGGTCTTCACGCCCGGGAATTTCTCGAAATACTTGTCGATGAAGCTTTTCGCCTCGTCGCGGTCGATGCCGAGATTGTTGGCGAGGCCGAAGGCGGAAATCCCGTAAATGATGCCGAAATTGATGGCCTTGGCCTGGCGCCGGACCATCGGGTCCATGTCCCTGACCGGCAGGTTGAACATTTCCGACGCCGTGAGCGCGTGGATGTCGTCGCCGCGCTTGAACGCATCCTTCAGCGCCGACACGTCGGCGATATGGGCGAGCAGGCGCAATTCGATCTGAGAATAATCGGCAGCAACCAGCACATTACCGGGCTCGGCGATGAAGGCTTCGCGGATCTTGCGCCCCTCCTCGGTGCGGATCGGGATGTTCATCAGGTTGGGATCGGACGAAGCCAGGCGCCCGGTCGAGGTCGCGGCCAGCGAGAAGGAGGTGTGGACCCGCCCGGTGTCGGGATTGATCGCCTGGCCGAGCGCATCGGAATAGGTGGATTTCAGCTTCGCCGCGCTGCGCCAGGCGAGGATGGCCTGCGGCAATTCATGGCCGTCATTGGCGAGGCCTTCGAGTACGGAGACATCGGTCGACCAGGCGCCGGTCTTGGTCTTCTTGCCGCCAGGCAGACCCATTTCACCGAACAGGATCTCGCCGAGCTGTTTCGGGCTGCCGAGATTGAATTTCGAGCTGGCGAGGTCGTGCGCGCGATCCTCATGCTCGGCCATTTTCTGGGCGAAGTCCGAGGACAGGCGCGCCAGCTGCGCCTTGTCCACCTTGATGCCGGCGCGCTCCATGTCGGCGAGCACTTTCGGCATCGGCCGCTCGATCGTTTCATACAGCGTGGCCTTGCTTTTGCCCGCGACGCTGGGCTTGAGAATTTCCCAGAGGCGCAGGGTCACATCGGCGTCTTCAGCGGCGTATTCGGTGGCCATGGCCAGATCGACCTCGGCGAAGCTGATCTGGCTCTTGCCGGTGCCGCAGACCTCCTTGAAGCTCATCGGCGTGTGGCCGAGATGCAGTTCGGACAATTCGTCCATGCCATGGCCGTGCAGCCCGCTTTCCATCACATAGGAGAGGAGCATGGTGTCGTCATAGGGCGCGACATTGATGCCATAGCGGGCGAGGACGGCGAGGTCGTATTTGATATTCTGGCCGACCTTGAGGACAGAGGGGTCCTCGAGCAGCGGTTTGAGCGCGGCGATGGCATCGTCCATCGCGATCTGGTCCGGCCGCTCGCCGCCGCCCAAGAGATCGCCGGCCGTGCCGTGATCGAGCGGGATGTAGCAGGCTTTTCCCGGCCGCGTGGCGAGGGAGATGCCGACCAGCCTGGACGCCACGGCAGAGAGACGGTCGGTCTCGGTGTCGACGGCGATGACCCCGGCCGCGTGGCTGGCGGCGATCCAGTTTTCGAGATCGGCCATCGTCGTGATGCATTCGTATTTCGAACGGTCGATGGGCGCGGTTGCATCGCCGGTCGGATCCGCTGCCGGCGCGCCCAGCGCCTCTTCCACCCGCCGGGTGATGGTGCGGAATTCCATGGATTTCAGAAACGCCACCAGGGTCTCGGCCTCCGGGTCGGCTGTGCCGAAGGCATCGAGGCCGGTTTCCACCTCGACATCGGTCTTGAGTGTAACCAATCGCTTGGAAATAAGCGCTTTTTCGGCAAATTCGATGAGGTTCTCGCGGCGCTTATTCTGCTTGATCTCCTCGGCGCGCGACAGGAGCGTTTCGAGATCGCCATATTCCTCGATGAGCTGGCTCGCCGTCTTCGGACCGATGCCCGGCACGCCGGGCACATTGTCGGTGGAATCGCCCATCAACGATTGCACTTCGATCACCTTGTCGGGGCCGACGCCGAATTTCTCGACCACCCCGTCCGGGCCGATGCGCTTGTTCTTCATCGTGTCGAACATGGTGATGTTGTTGTCGACCAGCTGCATCAGATCCTTGTCGGAGGAAACGATGGTGACCTTGGCGCCCTTGGCCTCGGCCTGGCGGGCATAGGTGGCAATCAGATCGTCGGCCTCGAAGCCCTCCATCTCGATACAAGGCGCCCCGAAAGCGCGGGTGGCATCGCGGATGATGGAGAATTGCGGGACGAGGTCTTCCGGCGGCGGCGGCCGGTTGGCCTTGTATTCGGGATAGATGTCGTTGCGGAAAGACTTGCCGGAATAATCGAAGATCACGGCGAGATGGCTCGGCTCGTCCTCGCCCTTAAGATCTTCGAGGAGCTTCCAGAGCATGTTGCAGAAGCCCTGCACCGCGCCGACCGGCGTGCCGTCCGAGCGGGTCAGCGGCGGCAAGGCGTGATAGGCGCGGAAAATATAGCCGGAGCCGTCGATCAGATAGACGTGAGAGGTCTCGTCGACTTTGCGTTCCACCGCCATTTTGCCGTCCTTCCTCGCTGGAGCGTCAAGCTAGGCGGGGTTGCGGGGTGAGGCAATTGGCGGGTGCGGCTGGGGCCTGCCGAACGGCTCGATTCGTGCCGTTCTATTTGGGCACCGCTCTTTTCCCCGTCATCCTGACGAAAGTCAGGACCCAGAGTGACGGTGACGCGCCGCACACCGGCGCGCAGTCGGCGCAGCGGCAATGCTGACGGCTGGTTGGCTCAGGGCGTGCCGATGGAGAAGGCGCAACTGGGTCCCCGCTTTCGCGGGGATGACGTATGGGGCATTCGCGAAGGGAATCTGCGAACAGAGATGACCTTTCATGCCTTGCCGAGATTTTTTCGGCGCCAGGTTTTCAGGTCACGGGCGCGCTAGTGCCGCTTCGCGGTTTCACCCTTGAGCTGACAACCCGGCGCGAAAGACTGGCCGGCATGGCTTGTAAGGCGGGGTCGGCCTTGGCTTTCCCCTCCCCTTGCTGGGGAGGGTCGGCTATCCTTCAGGATCGGCGGGGTGGGGTGAACCAAGCTACGGAATACCCCCACCCCTACCCCTCCCCACAAGGGGGAGGGGAAATCTCGTCTTCTCCCACACGTCATCCCCGCGAAAGCGGGGAACCAGAGCCACGGTGACGCCGTAATGACAGGCGCGCAGTCGGCGCAGCGGCAATGCTGACGGCTGGTTGGCTCAGGGCGTGCCGATGGAGAAGGCGCAACTGGGTCCCCGCTTTCGCGGGGATGACGGATTTTATTGAACCATCGGTGGCGATCTCACCCCGGAAACACCACGGGTCCCAAGAGGGCGCCCAGCGCCGCGATCACCACCGCACCGGCAAGATTCAGGCGTACGCCCGCCTTCATCATCTGACCTTGAGTGACCGCGCCTGAAGCATAGACAATCGCATTCGGCGCGGTGGCCACCGGCAGCATGAAGGCGAAGCTGGCGGCAATCGCCACCGGCACGATGAGGCGCTCGGCGGGGAAGCCGGCGCCGGCCGCCATCGCCGCGAGGACAGGCAAGAAGGCCGAGGTGGTCGCGACGTTCGAGGTCAGCTCGGTCAGGAAGATCACCATCAGGACGAGGCAGAAGATGAGGAGCGGTGCCGGAAAGGCGGCGAGAAAGCTCATCTGTCCGCCCAGCCAGTCGGCGAGACCGGTGGCGGTCAGCGCGGCGGCCAGCGACAGCCCGCCGCCGAAGAGGACGATGACATTCCAGGGCAGACGAGCGGTATCTTCCCAGTCCATCAGCATGCGGCCCCTGTCGGCACCTTGCGCGCCGGCCGGAATGAGGAAGGCAAAGAGCGCGCCCAGGAGCGCGATCTGGGTGTTGGACACGCGAAGCGTGATCGAGAGATCGAGCGCCTCGGTGATCCAGCCCAGTAGCGGGTTCCAGAGATAGGCCTGGCCCATCCACAGCGCTGCGACGATTGAAAACAGGATGGCGACACGCGCTTCCGGCGCGGTGATGCCGCCGAGCGCCTTGAGATCGTCCTCGACGATGCGGCGCGCGGCGGCGCTGTCGACCTTGCTGGTCAGATTGAAGGCGAAGCGGGTGAGAATGAACCACATGATCGGGATAAAGAGGATGACGGCGGGCAAGCCGATCATCGACCAGGTGACCGGATCGATGGTTCGGCCGAACTCGGCCTCGAGAAATCCGATGGCGATGAGATTGGTCGGCGTACCGACAAAGATACCGACGCCGCCCACCGAGGCGGCATAAGCGACGCCCAACGCCAGCGCGACCGGAAAGTGCGGGCTGGCATGGCCCTCCTTCATCACTTCCTGCGCGACGCGCAGCGCGATCGGGATCATCATAATCGTCGTTGCCGTGTTGGAAATCCACATGGAGAGGAGCGCGGCGGCGGTCATGAAGCCGAAGACGAGAAAGGACGGGCGGCCGCCGAAAACCTTCACCACATTGAGCGCGATGCGGGTGTGGAGATTCCACCGCTCCACCGCCAGCGCGATGATGAACCCCCCGAGTAGCAGCATGACGATGGGGCTGGCATAGGGACTTGCCGTTGCGCTCACCGAATTGATCCCCAGCAAGGGAAACAGTGCGAGCGGGACAAGCGCCGTCGCCGCGATCGGGATGGCTTCGGTCGCCCACCAGGTAGCCATCAGCAAGGCCAGCGAAGCGAGCAACCAGGATTCGCGCGAGAGTCCGTCGGGCAGGGGTAAGAGCTGGAGTCCGAGAGCGAGGAGGAGACCCGTGACCAGGCCGATATTCTGGGCGGAGCTACGGGCCATGTTTCCGGGCTAGTCGCCGGCGTGCGCCGGACCGCCGCGCAAGACAAAACGGCGGTCGCAATAGCCGCATTCGGCATAGCCGGTATCGCGGTCGATCTCGTAATATACCTTGGGATGGCCGAGTGCGCCGCCGCCACCGTCACAGGACACGCGGTGCTGGTCCGTCACGAGGATCTCGGGCGGTTGCGGTGCGGTCATGTCAGGGCTCCGATAGACAGGCGGGTATGCGCCGCATAGTTATGGCTCCGACCCCGAAGCGTCAATCAGGACATGTGCCATGACCGACCTCCCCGACCATGCGCTTGAAGCCGTTGATCTGAAGAAGACCTATGCCGGTGGCAAGGAAGCGCTGAAAGGCGTGACTTTGCGCATCAAGCGCGGTTCGATTTTCGGCCTGCTGGGGCCGAATGGCGCGGGCAAGTCGACCTTTATCAATATTTTCGCCGGCCTGGTGAACAAGTCCGCGGGGCAGGCTGTGATCTGGGGCCGCGATATCGACAAGGAGCCGCGCGATGCGCGCGCCGCGATCGGTATCGTGCCGCAGGAAATCAATATGGACGTGTTCTTTACGCCGTTCGAAACGCTGGAGCTGATGGCCGGCTTCTACGGCGTGCCGAAATCCGAGCGGCGGAGCGAGGAAATTCTGGCCGCGGTCGGCCTTACGGACAAGCGCGATGCCTATGTCCGGCAATTGTCCGGCGGGATGAAGCGGCGGCTGCTGGTCGCCAAGGCGCTGGTCCATAACCCGCCCATCTTGGTGCTCGACGAGCCGACGGCGGGCGTCGATATCGAGCTGCGGCGTCAGCTCTGGGCCTATGTGCGTGAACTGCATGCCGCCGGGACGACGATTGTGCTGACAACACACTATCTCGAAGAGGCACAGGAATTGTGCGACGAGATTGCGATTGTCGACCAGGGCGAAGTGATCGCCTGCGAGCCGAAGACCGAGCTCCTGAAACGCATGGACACCAAAACGCTGGTGATCGATCCGGTGTCGCCGCTTAGCGCCGTGCCGGAGAGTCTGGCGGGGCACGAGGCGGAGCTGCGCGACAGCGGGGAGCTGGCCGTTTCCTACAAGTTCGGACGGCAGTCGGTCGCGGAAATCATTGAAAAATTTAATGCTTCGGGCGCGCGAATAGCGGATCTGCGGACCGAGGAGCCTGATCTTGAGGACGTGTTCATGGCGCTGACCTATCAGCGCAAGGACAGCGCCGCCTAGACACGCCTTGATTTGGCCGCATGCGGCGGCAAGGCTCTTCGGCAAGGAGAATTGCCATGTCCGCCATACGCCGCGCCTTTGCCTTCATCGTCTCGGTCGGCCTGTTCCTGTTCCTGACCTATGTCTTCACGCTGTTCTTCGAACCGCAAGGGCAGGACGGTTGGGTGACGGCGCTGATCCTGATTGGCGTTTCGGGGATCGGATGCGTGCTGCTCTATGCCTGGATCGCCAAGCCGGGGCGGAAATTTCGTTCCCGTGAACCGGATGACAGCGACCCTGGCGCGCTCGGGCTCGGACTGACAGGGCTGGGCGTTGGCGCACGGCGGCGGCGCGATGATGTCGAGCCCGACAATCTCGGTGGGCGGCGGCGCGATCGCGACTCGGATGGCGAGACCGACGGCGATCTCAGCGAGATGGGCTGATCAGCCGGCGTTCAGGCGGCGGCATATATCGTCGAGCTGATCAAGCTTGGTATAGCGGATCGTCACCGATCCAGCCTCGCCGGACTGGCCCTTGCCATGATCGATTTCGACCGTAAGCCCGAGCCGATGCGAGAGATCGGCTTCAAGGGCGCGCGTATCCGCGTCCTTGGCCGGTTTGGCCGGCCTCGTTTCGGCGGCGCTCTTGCCCACAGGCGCCTTGGCCAGCTTCTCGGCCTGGCGGACATTAAGCCCATCGCGAATGATCTGCGCGGCCAGCGCAGCCGGATCCGGTGCAGTTGCAGCCGCGCGGGCATGGCCGGCGGATAAGCGCCCCTGCACCAGATGGTCCAGCACGGGGTCCGGCAGGGCGAGCAGGCGCATCATGTTGGCGACGTGGCTGCGGCTTTTTCCGACGGCGCGGGCGATTTCGTCCTGGGTGTGCTCGAAACGATCCACCAACTGCTTGTAGGCGCGGGCTTCCTCGACCGGGTTGAGATCGGCGCGTTGGACGTTTTCGACGATGGCGATTTCCAGCGTCTCGCGATCGGTGAGATCGCGGACGAGAACAGGAATCTCGTGCAGCTTCGCGCGCTGGGCGGCCCGCCAGCGGCGTTCGCCGGCAACGATCTGATATCCGGGACCGTCGGGTGCCGGACGGACGAGAACTGGCTGCAGAAGGCCCTTCTCGGCGATGGAATCGGCGAGCGCATCGAGCTCATCGCCGGAAAAGGAGCGGCGTGGCTGGTCGGGATTGGGCGTAATATCCTCAATGGCGATCAGCCGGGTGCCGCGAGCGGCATCGCCCTCTTTTTCTTGGACATCACCGTCGTTCAGAAGCGCGGAAAGACCCTTTCCGAGTCCGCGCGTGCGTTCCGCGCTCATGCCGGAACCCTTTCATTATCAACAGCTTGTCGTTTTTCCTGTTGGACGATTTCTTTGGCGAGGGCGAGATAGGCCTGGCTGCCCGTGCAATTGAGGTCATAAAGCAGGACCGGCTTGCCGAAGGAGGGCGCTTCGGACACCCGGACATTCCGCGGGATCAGTGTCTTGTAGACTTGGTCGCCGAAATGTTCGCGCACATCTGCCTCGACCTGGCCGGACAGATTGTTACGGCCATCAAACATGGTGAGGACGACGCCCTGGATGGCGAGCTTCGGATTGAGGTTGATGCGGACGAGATCGATCGTGCGCATGAGTTGGCTCAATCCCTCCAGTGCGAAGAACTCGCATTGGAGTGGAACCAGCACAGAGTCAGCAGCTGTCAAAGCATTGACGGTCAACAGGTTCAACGAGGGTGGGCAATCGATCAGGACATAGTCGCAATGCTGACCGGCGTCAGCCAAGCGCTTGCGCAATCGGTCGATCGCATGCCGCATCCGGTAGGAGCGGCGCGGCGCAGCGGCCAATTCGAGTTCGGCGCCCGAGAGATCCGGATCCGAAGGGGCCAGTGCGAGGTTCGGCACGAGTGTGTCAACGAGCGCGCGCTCCAAAGGTTGCTCGCCGACGAGCACATCATACGTCGTGACCTTGCGGTCCGCTGGCGGCACGCCGAGGCCGGTGGAGGCGTTGCCCTGCGGGTCGAGATCAAGGATCACAACCTGCTTACCGACGGCAGCGAGCGCAGTACCGAGATTGATCGTCGTCGTGGTCTTGCCGACACCGCCCTTCTGGTTGGCAATGGCGACCACCTTGGGCGCTTTCGAACGCGGATCAGCGGGCATGACGGTTTCCCTTCTTCGGCCGGATCGCGGAGAGCCGGAGTATGACTCCGTCTGCGCTGGTCTGACTCGGCAGAACTTCCGTGTCGAAGGTCCAGTATTTACGGGCATCCGTCAATTCCTGACGGTAGCTCTGACCCTTCGGAAAGAGGGCGATGCCGCCGGTTTTCAACAGCGGATAGGCATATCCCAGAAGTTTGTCGAGCGCTGCGACGGCGCGCGCCGTAACAATGTCGAAGCGCTCGGTGCGGTCGATCGCCTCGACGCGGCAGTTCTCGACGCGCGCCTTGGCGCCGGTCGCGTCCAGCGAAGCCTGGATGAAGCGGGCTTTCTTGCCCACCGATTCCACCATGGTCAGCGCGGAGTCGTCGAGCTGCCGATCGGCGATGGCGAGCGCAAGGGCAACGCCGGGAATGCCGGCGCCGGCGCCAATGTCGAGCCAGCGCTGCGGACCCGGCGGAGCGTGGTCGATCAACTGGAATCCGTCCAGCGCATGACGACTCCAGAAATCGTCCATCGTCGACCGTCCCACCAGGTTGGTGGAGCGGTTTGCTTCCGCCAACAAGTCGTGCCAGCGCTGAAACGCCGCCAGTGTTTCACGTGAAACACCAGTCGCTTTCTGAAAGTCTTCAGGGCCGAACGCCACTTAGCCCGCCTTCCGGGCCGATTTGAGGTGGGCCAGAATCGCGGTGATAGCACCTGGCGTCACGCCCTCAATGCGGCTGGCCTGACCCAGCGTTGCCGGGCGGACAACGCCGAGCTTCTCTTGGGCTTCCGCCGACAGGCCGCCGACACGGCGATAATCGAAATCGGCAGGAAGGCGGATCGCCTCGTCCTTGCGGAAGGCGAGGATGTCGGCTTCCTGGCGCTCGATATATTGCGCGTAGACCGCCTCGATCGAAAGCTGTTCGGCGATGGACGATGGAATGTCCGCAAATCCATCGGAAAGCCGGACGATGTCCTCCCAGCCAATATCGGAATAACTGAGCAATTCGAGCGCCGAGCGTCGGCGGCCGTCCTGATTGATGGTCAGGCCGGCACGCCCGGCCTCTTGCGGAGTCAGGGAGAGTCCAGCCAAGGCCTGGCGCGCCTCATTAAGGCGAGTCAGCTTGAGTCGGTAAGTACGCTCGCGCACCGCAGATACGCCACCCCATTCCATGGCAAGAGGAGTCAATCGTTGATCGGCATTGTCTGCGCGCAGCGACAACCGGTATTCGGCGCGGCTGGTAAACATCCGATAAGGCTCACTGACACCTCGAGTCACAAGATCGTCGATCAACACGCCGATATAGGCGTCCGAGCGCCCGAGCGTGATCGGGTCCGAGGCGGCGGCGCGACGCGCTGCATTCAGTCCGGCCATCAGGCCCTGCGCCGCGGCTTCCTCATATCCGGTCGTGCCGTTGATCTGGCCGGCAAGATAGAGTCCGGGCGCAGCGCGCACTTCGAGAGTCGCGTCGAGCTCACGTGGATCGACATAATCGTATTCGATGGCATAGCCGTAGCGTGCGACTTCGACATTCCCGAGCCCGGGAATGGTGCGCAGGAACTGATCCTGGATCGCGTCCGGCAGCGAGGTCGAGATGCCATTGGGATAGATCCAATCGCTGTCCAAGCCTTCGGGCTCCAGGAAAATCTGGTGGCTATCCTTGTCGGCAAAGCGATGGATCTTGTCCTCAATCGACGGGCAGTAACGCGGTCCGCGCCCGGAAATGCCGCCCGAATAGACTGCAGATTGGTCCAGATTGTCAGCGATAATGGCGTGCGTCTTTGCAGTCGTTTGCGTGATCCTGCAGGCGATCTGCGGCACCCGAATCGCGTCGGTCAGGAAGGAAAACGGCACCGGCGTTTCGTCCGCAGGCTGCATGTCCAGGCCGGACCAGTCGATACTGTCCTTGATCAGGCGTGCCGGCGTGCCGGTCTTCAGCCGTCCCATGCGCAGACCAAGACCATAAAGCCGGTCGGCCAGGCCGATCGCCGGCTTCTCGCCAAACCGGCCGGCCGGGATCCGCTCCAGGCCGCGATGGATAACACCCTTGAGGAAGGTGCCGGTAGTCAGCACGATGGCGGCACACCTCCAGCTGCGCCCGTCGGCGGCGGAGACTCCCGTAACGCGACCAGCATCGTCGACGATCAGATCCTCAATGGCTGCCGCGTCAATCGTCAGATTGTCGATCGCCGCGAGCTCCACTTGCATGGCCTCGCGATAAAGTTTCCGGTCTGACTGGGTACGCGGACCGCGCACTGCGGGCCCCTTCGACCGATTCAGCAGGCGGAACTGGATTCCGGAGGCATCAGCGACGCGGCCCATCAGCCCGTCGAGCGCGTCGATTTCGCGCACGAGATGGCCCTTGCCGAGCCCGCCAATCGCCGGATTGCAGGACATTTCACCGATCGTCGCCGGATTATGTGTGAGCAGCAGCGTCCGCGCGCCCATGCGGGCGCTCGCTGCCGCGGCTTCGCAGCCGGCATGGCCGCCGCCGATCACGATGACATCCCAGGTCGCGGACATCGGTTTCATTACCTCCAATTCGGGCCGCGCTATGTATGCGTTCCGCGCGTCCGAGTCGAGGGGGCGCCCGATTGTTTCACGTGAAACAGTCCGGCTATTTCCCGATACAGAAGCGCGAAAAGATCGCATCGAGGACGTGCTCGACATCGATACGCCCTGTCAATTGCTCCAGCGCGCGCACCGCCAGCCGCACATCCTCACCCGCCAATTCGGGGTCGAAGAGTTGTTGTTGGGCCCGCACCAATGCGTCGCGCGCTGCCTCCACACTGCGCCGGTGGCGGATACGGGAGAGGGCTGGAAGCTCACGCTTTGACAGCCGTTCCGCGACGATTGCGGAAAGCCGGCGCTCCAGCCCACCCATGCCCTCACCGGTGCGGGCGGAAACCGAGAGATCGGGCGCACGAGAGTCAGGAAGAGTCAGAGCCGCCGGCAAGTCCGCCTTCCCGAATACGATGATATCCGATTTCTCCAAGACTGGAGTCATCTCCTGATTCCAGCGGGCACCACCATCCAGCAAACCGATCACGAAATCCGCCGAGTCAGCACGAGTCAGGGCGCGCTTCACGCCTTCGCGTTCGACCACGTCCTCGGTCTCGCGCAATCCCGCCGTGTCAGCTAGAGTCACCGCAAAGCCACCCAGATCCATGCGGACTTCAACGATGTCGCGCGTCGTACCGGGAATCTCGGTGACGATGGCGGCGTCGCGCCGTGCGAGCGCATTCAGGAGGCTCGACTTGCCGGCATTCGGCGGGCCGATAATGGCGATGGAAAAACCGTCGCGAATCCGTTCGCCACGGCGGTCATCGTCGAGATGCCCGGCCAGGTCGTCAGCAAGCGCCGCGAGAATGGGCCCGGCTGTCCGGGCCAGCTGTTCGGGTACGCCCTCTTCATCGGGAAAGTCGATCTCACCTTCAATGGCGGCCAGAACGTCAATCAGACGCTGTCGCCAGTCTTCGTATAACGCCCGCAGCGAGCCTGACATCTGCGCCAGCGCCTGCTCGCGTTGCGCCGAGGTCTCGGCATCGATCAGGTCGGCGAGTCCTTCCGCCTCGGTGAGGTCGAGCTTGCCGTGTTCGAAAGCTCGCCGCGTGAACTCGCCCGGTTCCGCCAAGCGCGCACCGAGCTCCGACAACCGGGCCGCCAGGGCCTCGATGACGGCGGGGCCGCCATGGATCTGGAACTCGGCACTGTCTTCGCCGGTAAAGCTGTGCGGGCCGGCAAACCACAAGACGAGGCCCTCATCGATCAGCGTGCCGTCTCCGTTCTGAATCTGTCGCAGGGCGGCATATCGGGGGGGCGGTCGCCTGCCTGTAATCGTCGCGTCAACAATCGCACCGGCCTGCGTTCCCGACAGGCGCATCACGGCCACGCCAGACCGGCCCGGCGGCGTCGCCAGGGCAAAAATGGTGTCCGCAGCCATAGCGGTCAGTCCTTGCCGGTCTGCCCCGCCTGGCGCATCAGCGACAGGAACTGGTCCTGCATCTGGCCGCCGAAGCTCATCCAGTTGCGCATCAGCACGTCGGGCTCCAACGACGCCATGTTCTCCTGCATCCGCTTGGTCATTTCCTTGACCATCAGCTCGTTGACCGGCGCCACATCGGGCAGGCCGAGAAAGGCGCGCGCTTCTTGCGGCGTGCAGTCGATATCGATCTTGACCTTCATCGCAGCCCCACTTGTTGTCACGGTTCAGCGTTATATCCTGCCCAGCGTTTCGTTCAAAAATCAATGATTGGGAGATCTCCATGGCCTCCGAAAGGATCACGATCCACTCACCTGACGGCGACTTCTCGGCCTACCGCGCCAAGCCGGCCGGAGGAAAAGGTCCGGCGATTGTCGTTCTGCAAGAAATCTTCGGCGTGAACCAGGTCATGCGGGACATTTGCGATGATCTTGCCGGGCAGGGCTATGTCGCGATCTGTCCCGACCTATTCTGGCGTATCGAACCCAATATCGACATCACCGACCGGAGCCAGGCCGAATGGAACAAAGCCTTTGATTTATTCGGGAAATTCGACATTGAATCGGGGCTGAAGGACATCGCGCAGACTGTCGATCTGGCCCGCCGCGACGCGTCAGGCAATGGTAAAGTCGGCGCGATCGGCTACTGCCTGGGCGGCTTGCTGGCCTATCTGACCGCGTGCCGCACCGATGTCGAAGCGTCGGTCGGATATTATGGCGTCAACATACCGAAATTCCTTGAAGAATCGGAGAAAATAACCGGGCATCTCATGCTGCATATTGCCGGCCAGGACCAGTTCGTCGATGCGGATGCACAAGCCGCCATGCATCGCGGCCTCGATGACAATCCGCACGTGACATTGCACGATTATCCCGAACAGGATCACGCATTCGCGCGTCGCGGCGGAGACCATTTCGACGCCGATGCCGCCGATCTCGCCAATACGCGCACCCGCGCCTTTCTTCAGAAACACCTGCGCTAGATGACGCCCTGGCTCGTCTTTCTCGCCGGCCTCGGCGCCGGTCCGGACCTGCCGCCGGTCAGCGCCTTGCTGGATTGTGCGCGTGAGACCGATATCACGTTGGTCGCCGCCCATCGCGCCGGCGGGTTTGCTTCGGGTGTGCCGGAAAATTCCCTGGCCGGGATACGCGCTGCCGCCGAGCTTGGTGCCGCCTTTGCCGAAGTCGATCTGCGCGAAACTGCCGATGGCGAGATCGTGCTGATGCATGACGTCACGCTGGATCGGACAACCACCGGCACGGGTGCGGTCAGCGATTACACGCTGGACCAGCTCCGGCAGTTCTTCGTGGTTGATCTCAACGGTACTGAAACAGGCGAGCCTATCCCGACACTGGAGGATGCCTTTGCAACGGCGCGCGAGGCAGGCATTTATCTCGAACTTGACCTGAAAGGGATTTCCCCGGAACGCGCAGCGCAGATCGTGCGCGACGCCAACATGTCCGCCCATTCGATCATCATTGTGTACGACGCCGATGATGCCGCCCCGATCCAGGCGGTCTCGCGCGAGATCGGCATTTCCTTGCCTTTCGCGGATCGCGAGCGAGTGCTCAACAGCGAGCTGGATTTTCTCCGCTGGTGAGCTGGATGGGCCGCGGCATTCCCGATGCGCGGACCGAAGCCTTTCTTACCGGGCAGGGGATCGAGACGGCAATGCATGACTTTCCCGGAGAGCGCGACGGCACGATCGACTATGCGTTTATCGACGCCATGCACATCGAATTGCTGGCGTCCGACGATCCGGCCGCGGCCGTCGAGGTGCTGGGATCGTGGAGAGGGGTCTGCCCGCGATGAGCCGATACCGGCGGGTTCTCGGCTATGCCGCGCTCGGCCTGATTGCCTGGCTGGCCATGATGGTGGTGTCAGTCGTTCCGGTCTGGATCGATCGGGTGCGGCTGGACCTGCCCGTTGACCCTGCCTATCTCGCGCTTGGCTATGCGATTGGATTTGCGCCCTGGCTGGTCCTGTTTCCGGCAGTTTTCGCTTTCGGTGAGCGCGAATCCCTGAATCGCGTGCGATGGCCGGCCACGGTGTTGCGCACCGCCTGGCTGGCGCTGTCGGTGTTCGGCTTCATCATCGCCTATTTGTTCTTCGTCTATGCGCCGCTGACCGGACAATCGGCGACGCAGGCGCTGGCCTCGCAACAAATCACGCAATGGCTTTGGGACGGATCCTTCTTTGTGATCAGCTATCTGGCCGGCCGGCTGTACGGGCTGCGGCAACGGCACAATCCTCCGGCCGGGCGCATCGCGGTGAAATCGCCCGACCGCGTTGATTTCGTGCCCATTTCGAGCCTTCTGGCGGTCACCGGTCAGGGCAATTATGCCGCGCTGATCAGCGAAACCCGCGAAGTGCTGCACCGGGCGACGCTGGCCGAGATGGAGAAAAAGCTGTCGCCGCACGGTTTCTGCCGTATCCACCGGTCGCATCTCGTGCGGCCCTCGGAAATCGTTTCGGTGCGTCTCAAGGCCGGGCGCGTCCGCGAGGTGACCCTGCCGGGCGGGCATCGATTACCGGTGAGCGAGTCGCATGCCGGACATCTGTCGGCGCATCTCTCCGATCCGGTCACCACGCTTATCGACTGAATGTTTTTGTCCTTCCAGAGCGCGATTTCGTCCCTTGGCGGGCGCGTTCCATCCCTTCCTCATGGCAGCCCACTGGCGGCTGCGACGTCCAAGCGCTAACGCGAATTCTCCAAACCTTATCAGGGAGAAAACCGTGAAAGCCATCCTCCTCGCGTGCTCCGCGCTCGTCCTGGCTGCGCCTGTGCAGGCGCAAATCCCAGCGGCGGCGCCCGACGAATACGTCAATATCTGCGACAGTACGCCCTATACCGAATTCGATTTCTGGGTCGGCGACTGGGTCGCGCTCGATTACGACACCGGCATCGTCCAGGGCATCGATCGGGTCGAGAAAATCGCCGATGGCTGCGCCATTCATCAAGACTGGACGCAGCTGACGGACCGCTATCGCACGCCCGGAGCGCCGGTCCGCTATTTCGGCGAGTCGATTACCGCACCGATCAATCCGCCCGATGGCGGCTGGCAGCAGGTCTGGGTCAATCAGGGTGGCGGCGGCGCCGTGACACTGCGCGGCGGCCTCGATGAGGACGGCACCATGGTCATCGCAACCGACGATCGCGAAGTGCCGGACGGGCGGTCCTTCCGCCAGGTGTGGTATTGGGATCCGCTGGATGACGGCCGCATTCATTCCTGGGGCGAGGTGCAGATCCGTCAGGCCGGCGAAAGCGAGTATTCAGAGACCCAGATTCCCTGGAATCTCATATACATTCCGCGTGCCGATGCGCCCGATCTGATGGCCGCTCCGGACGACGCTGAATAACCTTCAGGGCCTAGTCGGCGCTCGCACGCTTCCAGCTGTCGAGCGCCGTCACCCGCTTGAAATAGGCTTTCAGCCCGTCAGGCACATCGTTGAATTGCTTTGCCAATTTTACCAGAAGCAGCATGTAGACCACTGACATGTCAGCAAGAGTCAGGCGGTCGCCGGCTAGCCATTCACGTCCGTCCAGACCGCGCTCGGCAATGAGTTTGGCCTGCTTGTCGAATTCCGCTTTGGCCCAGCGGGCGAGCGCCGGATTACGCTTGTCCTCGGGTAGCAACATGGTGTGCGCGAGCATCAGGCTGTTGGCCATGACCATGCTGGCCTCGCCAAAATGAAGCCATTCCAGATAACGCGCATAATCCGGTTCGTCCGGGGTTACGACCAAATCTGTCGGCCCGTAGCGGCCGGTCAGATACTGCATCATGGCAAGCGATTCGAGCATCAGCGTGTCGCCATCGCGCATGGCCGGGATCTTCTGCAACGGATTGACCGCCTTGTAGGCCTCTCCGCCGACCCGGCCGTGCACGAATTCCGGCCGCTCGAGCGTGTAGGGAATGCCCATCTCCTCCATCACCCAGCGCGGACGAATGGCGCGCGTCATTGGCGCGTAATACAGGGTGATATCGGGTGTAGGCATGGCGGGCTCCGTTTCCGGTGAGGTCGGTCCGCCTACCTCACCGGAAACCGCCAAAGGATCAACCGCCTATTGCGTGGCCTTCAGTACCCAATCCACACCCGTGGACAGTAATTCCGCATCCAGCGTGAAATCCGTCAGGTTCTGGTATTCGGTTTCGCCAGCCGGATCGCGAATCAGTAGGTGGTTTACGTCAGCAAACATGTGAAGGTCCACAGAGCCGCCGGTTTCGCGGATCGCCTGTGCCAGGGACCAGGCCTGCTCCGGTTCGATCTGCCAGTCCGACCACCCCTGCAAAATGATCACCGGCGATTGAATACCGGCCGCAAGGGCCAAAGGATCCATGTGGAAGGCTTCCAGCAGCGTCGCATTCTGCTCGATCATACCCATCCATTGGGCCCGCAGGTTTTCGAATACGATTTCGCGCTCGGCCGGATCCTCTGTTTGTTCAGCAGCGTTCAGCCGCAACTGGTAGTCCAGGACGTCCGGCAGAGACCGGCCGGGCGAAGCCACCAGCACAAGTCCCGCCAGATCTTCGTCCTGCGCAGAGATCAGCGACGCGATCATGCCGCCCTCGCTATGGCCCAGCACAAAGACGCTATGAGGATCAATGGCGGCATGGTTGCGCGCCCGTACGATCAGGCGCCGGCCGATCTCCACCATGTCGTGGATCCCCATATCACTCCAATTGCCGCCGGATTCACCTTGGCCGGCTTCGTCAAAGGTCAGCACCGCTACTCCAGAATCGATAAAGGCATCGCGCCACGCAGGGTGGGCCGCATACCGGCCATCGAACAGCGAGGCTTCGCGATCCTGCGCGCCAGAGCCCGAAATCAGCAGCACGACCGGGACCGCTGCACTCACCCCGTCCGGCAGAGCCAGATCGGCCGCGATGGTGTGGCCGTCCGGAGCGAGGATCTCGAAGGTCTCGCGGGACTGGGCCTCGGCGAAGGCTGAATTTAGGCCAGCCGATAGCGCTGCCGCGCCAAGCGCGGCTATTAACATGTTCATTTTACTTTCCTTTTTTAATCCAGGCCGGGTCTACCGGCGCTTCAACAATCCCGACACGACGAGGCGGGAAAACAAAAGGGTGAGAACGGTCGTGATCCCGCCGGCGAGCGCCATTGCGGGTGCCATGAGAACGCCAAGATATTCACTGGTTCCGGGCGGTGGACCATCGCCTGCCATCACCCCAAGGGCAAACGGCCTTACGTCCGGTCCGATCCAGAGCCCGGTCTGGGCCGGGAGGATGAGTTCAACGACGACCAGCAGGAAGAAAGTAGCCGCGAAAAGATAGCCAATGGACACAATGATGAAGCCCGCGAAGGCGACCAAGCTGCGTCCCGCCCGCGCCAGCAGACCGATCAGCAATCCGCCGGGCATTCCGCTGAGCAGGGCCCGCCGCAATTGCGCATCTTCGAGAAACCCTCTCGCATACCGTTCGGGCGATCCGAAACCGGCCAGTGCCTCTGACAGGCTGTCACTGCCCTCGCGTTCGCAATCCTCGAGATGGGACCGCGTCTCATCCATGATTTCCCGCCGCTCCTCGGCACTCAGTGACGCCAGACAGGCTTCCAAACGCTTCAGGAATCCGGATGTCGTGGGATGGGCCATTATTGTCCTCCATCGACCATGTTGGAGAGATCCCGCTGAAAGCCGTGCCATTCGGACGTCATCAATCCGAGCAGCCGTTCACCGTCAGCGGACAGTTTGTAATATTTGCGGCGCGATCCGCCGTCTTCGGCCTCGACCCAGCGGCTTTCGATCTTGCCGGCTTTTTCGAGACGTTTGAGCAGGGGATAAATGCTGCCTTCGCTGACCTCGAAACTCGAGCCGCGCGACAGGGCGTTGAGGATTTCAAGCCCGTAGGCTTCGCGGCGGCCAAGATAGGCCAGTACGGCCAGTTCGGCCGCGCCCTTGCGGAGCTGGGATTTCCAGGCGGTGAGCAGGTCTTTGTCTTGCATAACACGTATACATGTAATGCAAGTAACCTTGCTATGCAAGTATTAAGTCCACAAAAGAGGGCGCGGTGAGCGCCCTCCATTGCAAAATCAGGTGTTCATGGAGTCGAAGAAATCGGAATTCGTCTTCGTTTCCTTGAGCTTGGACAGAAGGAAGTCGATCGCATCCTGGGCGCCCATCGGGTTGAGGATTCGGCGCAAGACATAGGTTTTCTGGAGATCGACCTTGTCGACCAGCAGCTCTTCCTTGCGGGTACCTGATTTGAGAATGTCGATCGCCGGGAAGACGCGCTTGTCGGCGACTTTCCGGTCGAGCACGATTTCCGAGTTACCGGTGCCCTTGAACTCCTCGAAGATCACCTCGTCCATACGCGAACCGGTATCGATCAGGGCCGTCGCGATAATGGACAGCGATCCGCCATTCTCGATATTCCGCGCGGCGCCGAAGAAACGCTTGGGCCGCTGAAGCGCATTGGCATCGACACCGCCGGTCAGCACCTTGCCCGAGGACGGAACCACGGTGTTGTAGGCGCGGCCGAGACGGGTAATCGAGTCCAGAAGAATGACCACGTCGCGGCCATGTTCGACAAGGCGCTTGGCTTTTTCGATCACCATGTCGGCGACCTGGACGTGGCGCGTGGCGGGCTCGTCGAAAGTCGAGGAGATGACCTCGCCCTTCACCGTGCGCTGCATGTCGGTCACTTCTTCCGGGCGTTCGTCGATCAGCAGGACGATGAGGTAGCAATTCGGGTGATTGGTCTCGATCGCGTGAGCAATATTTTGCAAAATCATCGTCTTACCGGTACGCGGCGGGGCGACGATCAGCGCCCGCTGACCCTTGCCAATCGGTGAAACGATGTCGATGACGCGGCCGGTCTTGTCCTTCTTGGTCGGATCCGGCAGTTCGAGATTGAAGCGCTCATCAGGATAGAGCGGCGTCAGATTGTCGAAATGCACCTTGTGGCGCGCCGATTCCGGATCGGTGAAATTGATCGCGGAAATCTTGAGCAGAGCAAAATAGCGCTCGCCATTGCGCGGGGATCGGATCTCGCCTTCCACTGTATCGCCGGTGCGCAGGCCGAATTTCTTGATCTGGTTGGGCGAGACATAGATGTCGTCCGGCCCGGCCAGGTAATTCGCTTCCGGAGAACGCAGGAAACCGAACCCGTCCTGCAGGATCTCCAGCGTGCCGCCGCCATAGATCTCGACGCCGCGCTGGGCGACTTCCTTGAGAATGGCGAACATCATGCCTTGTTTGCGCATGGTCGCGGCGTTCTCGATGTCGAGCGCCTCAGCGACCTGCAGCAATTCCGTCGGCTTTTTCTCCTTCAGCTCCTGGAGCGACATGCGGGCAATGCCTGCCAGCTCAGGCGGAAGGGTTTTGGGTTCATCATCGGCGTCGACATCGCCATTGTTCTCGTTTTCGGAGTCAAGATCGTCGTCGTCGTTATCGATCTCGTTTTCATTGTCGGACATGGAATTCTCTAAAGGGCTGGACTTGAAGCGGAAGCCGGGCGCGCCGGTCTGACGGACTCCGCCCGTCAGCGGGCAGAACAAAACGGGTTTGTCAGGGTCGTCGGGTTCGCCAATCTGGCGCACACCGCAGGATAGGCATTCCGCGGAAGCGGAACTTGGTTGACGAGTGACACACGCCTTGCGGCGCGTCAAGGCACATTCAGGTCAAGGCGACAGTCGCAACAAGCACAATGATGATTGCTACAAGAGCCGGAATTTCATTGTAAATCCGGTATTTGCGCTGAGACCATGTATTGTTGCCGGCCTCGAACGCCTTTTTCCTGACGGCGAAGATATGGTGAAGACCGGTCATGACCGCAATACCGGCGAATTTCACCAGCCAATCCCATTGATGGAAAATCGCCCATCCTCCAGCGCGCTCGGTATTCGACCAGACGAGCAAAATGCCGAAAATCCAGGCCGCGATCATGGCAGGGTTCATGATGAATTTCAGAAGGCGATGTTCCTGCAGTTTCAATACGGTATCGAGTTCGCCGCCCGGCTCCGCCTCACAATGATAGACGAACAGCCGGGGCAGATAGAGCAAACCCGCCATCCACGCGATCACCGCAAGGATGTGCAGACCCCGCAGCCAATCGTAAGCACCAAGAATGAAATCAGCCATGGGCCTTATTTGCCGGGTTGGGACATTGGGAAAAGCCTGACGGACAGATACGTTTTCCGCAAGGCGGTTTCAGGCCGACAGGACCTGTCAGCGCGTCCAAAGTCAATGCGACCAGGCTGTCGATAAAGGCTGTGTCGACCCCCAGCGCCGGTACCCGAAGATAGGTCCCGATGCCCTTTTCATGGGCGAGTTCGGCATATTCGTCATCAAGCTCTACAAGGGTTTCGATGTGTTCCGACACGAATGCGATCGGCGTCAGGAGAATGCCCTTTTCGCCCGCTGCGGCGCGGTCGATGGCATCTTCGGTTGACGGCCCGATCCATTTCAGCGGCCCCACGCGGGACTGGTAGCAGATCTGCCAGTCCGGGAGTTCGGGCAGGCGTTTCATCACCGCGGCACAAGTCTGCTCGATCTGCCACTGATAGGGATCGCCCTTCTTCACCGTGCGCTCCGGCAATCCGTGCGCGGACAGCAGAACGCGGATGTCCTTCGGCGCTCCGGCGGCCTGCCAGCGCTTTCGCAGCAGATCTGCATGTGCCGCAATAAAGCCTTCGGCCATCGGATAACAGCAGATGGTTCGCGCCTCGCCGCCCCCAGCCTTCATCCAGCCGGTCAATGACGAGCCTGTGGTTGAGGTCGAGAATTGCGGATAGAGCGGCAAGAGCACAATCTCGTCCGGCGACCAGGCTTCGACTTCGCGGACAGTGTCTTCGAGGAATGGGTGCCAATAGCGCATCGCCGTGAAGATGCGGAACTCATGATCGGGCGATCGGTCAGCAAGCCGCTCGTGTAACGCCTGGGCCTGTTTCCGGGTTTCCGCGAGCAGCGGCGACCCGCCGCCCATCTTGGCATAATTCGCCTGCGCTTCCGGTGTGCGTGTGGTCGAGATCAACCAGGCCAGGAATTCGCGGATCGGTCCAGGCGCGGAAATGATCGCCGGATCCCTGAAAAGGTTGCGCAGGAAGGGTTTTACGTCATCGGGCCCATCCGGTCCGCCCAGATTGAACAGCACCACTGCGATTTTCTGCGCCATCGGCTTTAGCCTCGTATCCGCTCCACCAGCTGCTGCACATGTTCGATCGGTACGTCCGGCGTGATGCCGTGACCGAGATTGAAGATATGTGGCCGGCTTTCGAACGCGGAAATGATCCGGTCTGTTTCCGCGTCAAGCGCCTGGCCTCCGGCGCCGAGTACTGCCGGATCGAGCTGGCCTTGCAGGGGCATTCCTTCCGGGAGATTGTTTACCGCCCAATCTGCGTCGAGACCATGATCGAGGGCTAAGGCCGTTACACCGGTCTGCTCGGCATAGCGGCGATAGCTGATACCGGCGCCTTTCGGAAATCCGATAACGGGCTGGTCGATTCCGGCGGCGCGCAGGCCGTCAATGATCCGCTTGGTCGGCCGGATCACGACATCGTTGAACATTTGCGGTGGCATGCCTTCTGCCCAGCTATCGAACAGTTTCAGGACTTCGGCGCCCGCCCGTGCCTGCATGACGAGATACCGCACGGTGGAATCGGCGATCAAATCGAGCAATCGGGCCATGGCTTCTGGATGCTGCCAGTACATCCGCCGGGCATTCCAGCGGTCCTTCGAACCACCCCCCTCAATCATGTAGGTCGCGACCGTCCAGGGTGAGCCGGCAAAGCCGATCAGCGTGGTCGTACCGGGCAGCCGGCCGGAGACGATCGAGACGGTCTCGCCCACCGGTCCGAGTATGTCTTCAACAGATCCGATCTCGAGTGTCCTGATGTCATCTGCTGTCAACGTATCCAGCCTTGGTCCTTCGCCCGGCTCGAACCAGACTTTCCGGCCCAGTGTCATTGGGATGAGAAGAATATCTGCAAACAGGATTGCAGCGTCGAAGCCAAACCGGTCGATGGGCTGCAAGGTGACGGCTGCTGCTTTTTCCGGCGACAGGCAGAAGTCGATGAAGTTCTTGGCGGTCGCCCGGACCTGGCGGTATTCCGGCAGGTAGCGCCCAGCCTGACGCATTAGCCATACCGGAGGACGTTTCGGTCTGACTCCGTTCAGGACGTCGAGAATAATCTTGGTCATGACCGGAGGGTTAGGGGCGAAGGTCCCGGAAGGCAATCCAGATTAACCACATGTCCTCCTGATCCCTTATTATAATTAAGAAATATTGGGGGAGTCGTTGGCGTGTTCGCATCCGGGGAGAACGCCATTCTGCACGGAATTCACGTTTTCCGAACCTGTTTGTAAAAATTCGAACATCATTCTGTTTGTAATCGGCATAAATCAAAATACGGTATAACTTTCAATATTTTGGTATGAAATTATCGCCGGATAAGCTGTTGATAGGTGACGTAATGTGTTAACCGGTGCCGATCCGCTCGGATTTGTCCACGAATGTGTCAGGATGTGAATTGCCGTTGGACAAGTTATGGCTCTTTCCCCGATGATTAACGCTTGGCCTCGACCGGTCTGGCGAGGTGTTAACGGGGCCCGAATTTGTTAACAGTCTGTTAACCCCGAACTGGTGTGCAATCACTATGACTTCCCAAGCATCTGGCCAGCGCCGGTTCCATGTCCATCTTGTCTCGGATTCGACCGGTGAAACACTGGGCGAGGTGATGCGCGCATCAGTGGCGCAGTTCGAAAGCGTCGAAGTGATTGAACATCTCTACGCCCTCGTGCGATCGCCGCGGCAGATGGATCGTGCGCTTGCCGAGATCGAGCGTTCGCCCGGCGTGGTCATGTACACGATCGTGTCGGCGGCCATGCGGCAGAGGCTGGAAGATCATTGCCAGAAAATCGGCACGCCCGCGATCGCGATCCTGGATCCGATCATTGCGACCCTATCTGGCTTCCTCGCGTTGCCGCCGTCGAGCCGCGCGGGCGCACAGCATGACCTCGATGCGCAATATTATCAGCGGATCGAGGCGCTCAATTACGCCATCATGCATGATGACGGGCAGGGCGGTAATCTCGAGGGCGCCGACGTTGTGCTTCTCGGCGTCAGCCGGACGTCCAAAACGCCGACCTGTATTTACTTGGCGCATCGCGGAATCAAGGCCGCGAACATTCCGTTGGTGCGCGGCGGCGAAACACCGCCGGCCGTTACGGCCCTGAAAAACCCGCTGGTTGTCGGCTTGACGGCGTCGCCCGAGCGGATCGTGCAGATCCGGCGGAACCGCCTTTTGTCGCTGAACGAAGCGCGCGATACGGATTATATCGACGATGCGTCGGTGAAGGACGAAATCATTGCGGCGAAACGCATGTTTGCGCGCCATGGCTGGCCGACGATCGACGTGACGCGGCGGTCGGTCGAGGAGACCGCGGCGAAAATCCTCAACCTGGTCAATGACAGAAAAGGCAAGTCGACGTGACACCGCTCATACTGGCCTCTGGGAGCGCCATCCGGCGGCAGATTCTCGAGAGCGCCGGTATTCCGTTCTCCGTCCAGACATCGGGTGTCGACGAGGACTTCATCAAGGCCGGCTGGCAAGGCGGCGATCCCTCAGAACTCGCTGTCCGGCTGGCGGAAGCCAAGGCGCGGGCGCCGCAGGTTGCGTCCGATGCGCTGGTGCTGGGTGCCGATCAGGTTTTGAGTTGCGAAGGCGAACTGTTCGACAAGGCGCGCTCGGTCGAAGAGGCGCGCCAGCGATTACAACACCTTCGAGGCAAGACGCACACACTCCATTCCGGTCTCGCGGCGGTCAGGAGCGGTGACGTCGTCTGGCGATATCGCACGGAAAGCCATCTCACGGTCCGGACCTTCTCCGACGCATTTCTTGCAGACTATCTGGATAAGGCCGGTGATGTGTTGACCGCCAGTGTCGGAGCTTACGCCTATGAAGGTCTTGGTGCGCAGTTGTTTGATCAGGTGGAAGGCGATTATTACGCCATTCTCGGCCTGCCGCTGCTGCCGGTCCTGGATCTCCTGCGCCGCGAAGGCGTGATCGCGTTATGATCAGTGCGCAAACCCGGATTGCCGGCGTGATCGGACATCCGATCGGGCATTCGCTGTCGCCGGTCCTGATGAATCACTGGATTGAAGCCACCGGGCTCGACGCAGCCTATATCGCCCTGCCCGCGCAGGCCGATCTCGATGCCGCCGCGATCCGTGACCTGGCGAAGACCGGTTTCGCGGGCCTCAACGTCACCCTGCCGTTCAAACCGCTTGCCCTGAAGGCTGCCGACAGCGCGTCCAATGTGGCGCGCTCGGTGGGCGCAGCCAATCTCTTATTGTTTCGCGAGGGCTCGATCATCGCCGACAACACGGATGTTGCCGGGGCTCGCGACGCACTGGCGGCGGCCGGTTCCGGATTTGAAGGCCGGACCGTCCTAGTCCTGGGCGCGGGAGGTGCCGCTCAAGCGATCTGCGCGGCCGCGCAAGCCGATGGCGCGGTGCGCATCCTTTTGGCCAACCGGACGCCTGAACGGGCCACGAAGCTGGCCGCCCGTTACGAGGGGGCCGAGTTCATCGCGTGGGATCGCCGTTCGGAAGCGCTAGAGATCGCAGATATCGTCGTCAATGCGACGCAATTGGGGCTGGATGGACGGTCCTGTCCCCTTGAGAGCTGGGATGGCGCGCGAGCGGATACGGTCGCCTTCGACACGGTGTATTCGCCCGCTTCGCGTCCGTTCCTCGATGATGCGCGAAAGGCTGGCCTAACCTGTATTGACGGTCTCGCCATGCTGATCGGACAAGCCCGGCCATCCTTCCGGCAGCTCTTTGACTGCGAGGTACCAGAGCGTGTTGACGCCGAAACCCTCCTGAGAAAAGCGTTGGCGGATAAAAATGTATAAGCTCGGCCTGACCGGATCGATCGGAATGGGCAAGTCGACCACCGCCCGCATGTTCGCCGGGGCCGGCGTGCCGGTCTTCGATTCCGATGCAGTCGTACACAGGCTCTATGCGCAAGGCGGGGCGGCTGTCGCGCCTGTCGAAGCGGCGTTTCCGGGCGTGACAGAAGCGGGCGCGATATCGCGCCAGAAACTGTCGGCCGCGCTGTCGCGCGATCCGTCAGGATTCGATCGTCTCAACCGCATCGTTCATCCGCTGGTGGCTGAAGAACGCGCGCGCTTTCTCGCCCAAGCGAAAGCCGGCCGCCATGAACTGGTTGTCTTCGATATTCCACTTCTTTTCGAGACCGGCAGTGAAGCCTTAGTCGATGGCGTTCTGGTGGTGACGGCGCCGACCGACGTGCAGCGCGAGCGCGTTCTTTCACGTTCCGGCATGACCGAAGAAAAATTCGCGAAAATACTGGCGCGGCAGACACCGGACGCCGAAAAGCGGGCGCGCGCCGATTTTCTGATCGATACGTCAGAGGGCTTGGAGGCCGCGCAGAAAGCTGTGGAGTCCCTGATCGCGGAATTGAGCGCACGCTCAAATCAGGACAGGACTTAGTCCATGCGCGAGATTGTCTTCGATACGGAAACCACAGGACTCGACCCGCAGACCGGCGACCGGATCACCGAGCTCGGCTGCGTCGAGGTCGAGGATTTCATTCCGACGGGCCGGACCTGGCACGCCTACGTCAATCCGCAGCGCGGCATTCCCGAAAAAGTTACGGAGATTACCGGGCTGACCGAGGAATTCCTGGCGGACAAGCCCCTGTTCAAGGACGTCGCCGACGGTTTCCTCGACTTTGTCGGCGATGCCCGTGTGGTGGCCCACAATGCGCCTTTCGACCGTGGCTTCATCAATATGGAGCTGGAGCGGATCGGCAAGCCGGTGATCGCGAACGAGCGCTGGGTCGATACCGTGGTGATGGCGCGCAAGAAGTTTCCGGGTGCGCATGCCTCGCTCGACGCGCTGTGCAAGCGCTTCGGAATTTCACTTGAAAGCCGCGACAAGCACGGCGCGATTATCGATGCGTTGTTGCTGGCCGATGTCTATCTCGAGCTCAATGGCGGGCGCGAACGCGCGCTCGACCTGGCCGGCGACAGTGGTGAATCCGGAGGCGTCGTCACTTTCCCGAAGCGGCCGGCGCGCCCGGTGCCGCTAAAATGCCGCCTGTCGAAAGACGAACAGGCGGCTCATGAAGCTTTTGTCGAATCGCTCGGCGAGCGGCCGGTCTGGAAGTCGACCGGTCTGCTTTAGGCGCTGAACCGGTTACTGAACCGGCGTTTCGCCATCCTTCGCTGCGGCGCCGGCCTGCTGTTGACGCACTAATTGCTGGCGGTAGAGGCCAGCAAAATCGATCGGCTCCAGCATCAGCGGCGGGAAGCCGCCATCGCGGGTCGCATCCGCGAAAACGCGTCGCGCATAGGGGAAGAGGAGCCGCGGGCACTCGACCAGCAGCATGGGCTGACGCGCGGCATCGTCGAAGTTCAACAGTTCGAACAGGCCACCATAGGCGAGTTCGCAGATGAATGTCGTATCGTCTTCGCGCTTGGCTTGGGCCGACATCATGATGGTGACTTCGTAGGTGTTGTCCTCAACGCCGCGGGCCTGAACATCTATATTGATATCGATGCTGGGCTGCGCCTGGTTGGCCCGCAACGTGGCGGGAGCACCCGGATTCTCGAAGGACAGGTCCTTCACATACTGCACCAGCATCCGCATTTGCGGCATGTTTTCAGGAATATTGTTCTGCGGATTACCGCCTGTTTCCGGCGTATCAGCCATACTTGTATCTCCAGCCCGTAGTCCGGCGGTCAGCGCGTGACGGCCGTTTGACGAAGCCGCGCGGGTAACATGTGCGCGCGGAGGGGGCAAGACGCAGGCTGCGGGCTGACTCAGACCGAAACCCACCCTATGTTACGCTATCGCAGATCAAGCAGGAGTCCTCGGACGCGCCATGGAGTTGATCACTCTCCTCATTGCCGCCGGAGCAGCGGCGTTTTTCGGTTATCGCCTCTTCACAGTGCTGGGCCGGAAAACCGGCCATACGCCTGATCTGCGCCCGGTGACCCCGGCCAGTGACAAGAAGGCCGATCCGGCCGAGCTGTCGCCGGCAATGACTGAAGGTCAGCAACCGAAAGGCTGGGTCGTCGACATGGATCCGGCGCTCTTCCTGGAAGGCGCACGCAAGGCTTATTCGATGATCGTGGAAGGCTTCGCCAAAGGCGACCGCGATGCGCTGAAGCCACTGCTCACACCGAAAGTCTTCGACCGGTATGAGAAAGCGATTTCCGACCGCGAACACAAGCAGCAGGTTTCGACCACGGAGATCGAGCGGATCTCCGAAGCCGAATTGCTGGAAAGCCATTGCGACGGTGACACGATCCGCGTCAAAATCCGGTTCAAGGCCGATATATCAACCGAAACGAAAGACAGCGCCGGCAAGACCGTGTCAGGTGATCTGACCCGCCTGACGACGGTCGAAGAAATCTGGACGTTCGAAAAGGATGCCGAGAGCCGTGATCCGAACTGGAAGCTTGCCGGCGTTCGCACGGCTTAGCGTTTTATCGCTGTGCCTTGTTCTTATCGCATGCAGCCGGGAGCCGGCCGCGCCCCCGCCTGAACCCGAAATCGAGACCGATACGCCGGCCCGACCGGTCTTCGAGGTATTGCGCTGGGACGATATTGCGGCTTGGCCGCAGCTGGATCTTGGCCCCGCGGCGCAAGCTTTCGCGCGATCATGCCGCGCGATCGAAGATCAGGCCGCCGATTCTCCACTCTCCGAACTTGGCCCGGCCTATGGAAGCCGAGGCGAATGGCAAGCCGTGTGCGCCGAGCGCAGCGCCTTGGCGCCGCGCGCATTCTTCGAATCCCGGTTCATACCCGTTCGTGTGCGTTTCGGTGGCCAGGCCACCGGCCTGCTGACAGGTTATTACGAACCCGAAGTCGCGGTCCGGCGCGCACCGGGAGGGGAGTTCACCCATCCGGTCCGGGCGCGACCGGGCGACCTTCTAAGTGCCGATCTCGGGGCTTTTGCCGACGACCTGGCCGGACGGCGCCTTGTCGGGCGGGTGGAGGGAAATCGCTTCATTCCCTATCGCGAACGCGATGAGATCGAACGCAGCGATAGTGGCGATGTACTCGCCTGGGGCCGGCCGGTCGACATCTTCTTCCTGCAAATTCAAGGCTCCGGCAGGTTGGTGTTTGAGGATGGCGAAACCGTGCGGGCAGCGTTCGCCGCCCATAATGGCCAGCCTTACGTCTCGATCGGCCGCGAGCTGGTCGCGCTCGGCGAGCTGGAATTGCATGAGGCGTCGAAAGCTGGAATCGAAGCCTGGCTCGCGGAAAACGGGCCCGGCGCGACCGCCGAACTGTTCTCAGTCAATCCGCGCTATGTTTTCTTCGGACTTGAGCCTTTGCCGGATCCCAACCTCGGTCCCCGCGGTGCGGCGGGTTTGCCGCTGACGCCGATGGGGTCTGTAGCCGTCGATCCGGGCTTTCTGCCATACGGCGTTCCGGTCGTGCTCTCGGCCGATCTTCCCGGAGAGGACGGGTGGACGGGTGTCGTGGTGACCCAGGATACAGGCGGTGCCATCACCGGGCCGCTGCGCGGCGATCTGTTTTATGGCTGGGGTGAAATGGCGGAGCGCCGTGCCGGATCGACGCGATCTGAAGCCGGCTGGATTGTGCTTGTGCCGCGAAGCGTGGCCGAGCGTCTGACCCGCGCGTCATGAAAAAGCGGGTTCTCCGCCCGGAAGAGCGTCAAATCTGGCGGCACGTGACCAGGACGGTCACACCACTCGATCCAAAGGGCGTGCCCGAACCCGACCGACCAACGGATCAAGCCGTGCCGGATGTGACCGGGTTGGGGCGCGCCCGGCCGGTTTCCAAGCCGAAACCGGAGTCGCCGCGATCACCGGCACCGCCTCAGGACCGGTCGGCAGAACGGCGGTTAAGACGTGGCCGGGTCGAGGTCGATGCGCGCATCGATCTGCATGGCATGACGCAGGACGCGGCCCGCACGGCGCTCGGTCATTTCCTGCATGGCGCGCGCTCGCGCGGCTTTCGCTGCGTGTTGGTGATCACCGGCAAGGGGAAAGCCCTCTCGCGGCTGCGCTCCGAAGGTGAATCCGCGACCGGGGTGTTGAAGCGGCTTTTGCCGGACTGGCTCGCCGAAGCGGAATTGCGTCATCTGGTGACCGGATTCGCACCGGCCCACCGTCGCCATGGCGGCGACGGGGCGTTCTATGTCACGATCCGGGCGCTCTAGAGGATGAATTTTGACAGATCGGTGTCCTGCGCGAGATCACCGACAGCGTCACGCACATAATTTCCGTCGATATGGATCGATTCACCCGCGCGATCCGACGCCGTGAACGAGATTTCCTCGACCAGTTTCTCCATGATGGTCTGCAATCGCCGCGCTCCGATATTCTCGACACTCTCATTGACGCGCGCGGCCAGGCCGGCGATTTCCTCGACGGCGTCGTCGGAGAAATCGAGGGTCACATCTTCAGTGCCGATCAGGGCTGTGTATTGCTTGATCAGGCTGGCCTCGGGCTCGGTCAGGATACGCTTGAAGTCGTCCTTGGTGAGGGCCCGCAGCTCGACCCGGATCGGCAAACGCCCCTGTAATTCCGGCAGCATGTCAGAGGGCTTGGCAATGTGGAAGGCGCCCGAGGCGATGAACAGGATGTGGTCGGTTTTCACGGGGCCGTGCTTGGTCGAGACGGTCGTGCCCTCGATCAATGGCAAGAGATCGCGCTGCACGCCTTCGCGGGAGACATCCGCTCCGCGGGCATCCGAGCGCGCGGTAATCTTGTCGATCTCATCCAAGAAAACGATACCGTCATTCTCCGCCAATTGTATGGCCTCGGCGGTGATCGCCGCGTCGTCTATCAACTTGTCGGCTTCCTCGGCAATCAGCGGATCATACGCTTCGCGTACCGTTGTGCGCACCCGCTTTGTCCGTCCGCCAAAACCCTTACCGAGGATATCGGAGAGATTGAGCACGCCAGCCCCACCGGGCATGCCGGGTATATCAAGCTGCTGGAAGGGCGATCCTGAATCCGCCAGCTCGACCTCAATCTCCTTGTCGTCGAGCTCTCCGTCGCGCAGACGTTTGCGGAAACTTTCCTTCGTGGACTCACTGGCGCCCGGCCCCACCAGCGCCTTCAGCACGCGGTCTTCGGCGGCTTTGTGGGCGCGCGCCTTTACCGATTCCCGCTTTTCTTCGCGAACCATGCCGATAGCGACTTCGACGAGGTCACGGGCGATCTGGTCGACATCGCGGCCAACATAGCCAACTTCGGTGAACTTGGTGGCCTCGATCTTGATGAAGGGCGCCTTGGCGAGCTTGGCCAGGCGCCGCGAGATCTCGGTCTTGCCGACACCGGTCGGGCCAATCATCAGGATGTTCTTGGGCGTCACCTCTTCGCGCAGACCTGGCTCGAGACGGCGGCGGCGCCAGCGATTGCGCAGGGCGATGGCGACGGCGCGCTTGGCGTCCTTCTGCCCAATGATGTGGCGATCAAGCTCGGACACTATTTCGCGGGGCGAGAAATCGGTCATGTTCAGAAAGGGCTTTCCGGTCTAGGTGTTGAGGCGAGATGTAGTCCCGCGAGACGGGTTCCACAAAGGCTGAAGCTGAGAAAACTCATGACAGATGCGCAAAGGCCCCGCTTTCACCTCGCCTTCCCGGTTCACGATCTGCAAGCGGCGCGCACTTTTTATGGCGATTTGCTGGGCTGTCCGGAAGGACGGGAAGATCCCGGCCACTGGATCGATTTCGACCTGTTCGGCCACCAGGTCGTGGCGCATTACGCGCCGGAGGAATGCGGCGGTGCCATTGCCAACGATGTCGACGGCAAGAAAGTGCCCGTCCGCCATTTCGGCCTGTTGATGAAATGGGCGGATTGGGAGGCGCTGGCGGACCGGCTTCAGGATGCGGGGGCAGATTTCCTGATCGAACCGTATGTGCGCTTTGCCGGCAAACCCGGTGAGCAGGGCACTTTCTTCATCATCGATCCCAGCGGAAATGCACTGGAGTTCAAAACTTTCCGCGATGAAGGCCAGATTTTCGCGCGTTAGGTCTCCATCACCTCGATGGTCAGCTGGTCATTGGTGTAGACGCAGATGCGCGCGGCAATCGCCATCGCTTTGCGGGCGAGCGTTTCGGCATCATCCTCGTATTCCATCAGGGCGCGCGCCGCAGACAGCGCGTAATTGCCGCCCGAGCCGACCGCGACAACCCCGTCTTCCGGATCGAGCACATCGCCGGCGCCGGTGATCAGAAACGTCGCGTCAGCATCGCCGACGATGAGCATGGCATCGAGGCGGCGAAGGTAGCGATCGGTCCGCCAATCCTTGGCAAGCTCGACACAGGCGCGGGCCAGCTGGCCGGAATGCTTTTCCAGTTTCGACTCGAGGCGTTCGAACAGGGCGAACGCATCGGCTGTGGCGCCGGCGAATCCGGCGACCACCTTGCCGCCGGCAAGGCGCCGGACTTTCTTGGCGTTGCCCTTCATGACCGTCGGTCCGACCGAGACCTGACCATCCCCCGCGAGGACGAACTTGCCGTTCTTGCGAACACCGAGAATGGTGGTGCCGCGCCAGCCGGGATTCGGTTTGTCTGTGGTCATACCTGCCTCCGCAATGGGACAGCAGAGTTGGGCTTCGCGGAAGCGAACGTCAAGCCGTGCCGGTCAGGCGGAGGCGGCCTGGATGTCGTCGGCGAGGCTCGCGCGGGCGTAGGATTCGAAGTCCTCCGCTGGCACTGGCTTCGAGAACAGATAACCCTGGGCCAGTGTCGCGCCTTCCTCGCGCAGCGCGGTCAGCTGCTCGGTGGTTTCGACACCCTCAGCCACCGTTTTCAGCTTGAGCGCTTTGGCCAGGGCCAGGATCGTCTCGACCACGGCATGCGAGTGCGGATCTTGCGCCATCGACCGGACGAAGCTCTGGTCGATCTTGAACACGTCGAACGGCATGCGCGTCAGATAGGACAAAGAGGAGTGACCGGTGCCGAAATCATCGATGGCGAATTTGACGCCACGATTCCGGAGCGGCTGGACCTGATCGATCACGCGTTGCGGATCGCGCATCGCAATCGATTCGGTCAGCTCGATCTCGAGCAGCTCAGGCGGCAGTCCGGTTTGCTCCAGGACTTCCATCACATTGTCGGCAAAGCCCGGACGTTCAAACTGAATTGCGGAGACGTTCACCGCGATCGGCAGGACCAAGCCCTCACTGGCCCAGGACGCGGCCTGTTCGCATGCGGCTCGCAGAACCCAGTCGCCGATCTCGCCGATCAGACCCGATTCTTCCGCCGCTTCGATGAAGTGGCCGGGTGTGAGCAAGCCCGATGTCGGATGGTTCCAGCGCACGAGCGCTTCCGAGCCGGCAATGACGCCATCTTTCATGCGCACTTTCGGCTGATAGAAGACGGCTAGCTGATCGTTCTTGACCGCATCGCGCAGCTCGTTCTCTAGCACCAGGCGCTCGAATGCGGACTGATTCATAGATTGCTCGAAGAAATGCACGGCATTGCCGCCGGACTGCTTGGCGTGGGCCATGGCCAGATCGGCATGGCGCAGCAGGCTTTCCGGCTCTGCACCGTCCTGCGGGAAGGTCGCGACGCCAACGCTGATGCCGAGGAAGACCTGGTGACCGGAGACGTCAAAGGGGCGGCTGACGGCATTGATTATCTGTTGGGCGAACCGGGCGATATCGGATGAATTCTCGACGTGCGGCACCAACAGCGTGAATTCGTCTCCCCCCAGGCGCGCCACCATGGACGGCTCGCTCTGGCCGCCTTTGGACAGGTCGAAGCCGCGTGCCGTCTCGCGCAGCCGGCGGGCGACCATTTCCAGAAGGCGGTCACCTTCGCCGATGCCGAGAGAATCGTTCACCCGCTTGAACCGGTCGAGGTCCAGGAACATGACGGCGCCCGTGGTGTTTTCCTCGACAGCCTTGCGCGTCACCCGCTCGACCTCCTTGCGGAACCGCTCGCGGTTCGGGAGCTCGGTGATCATGTCGACATAGGCGAGGCGGTGGATCCGTTTCAGGTTGGAGTCGATCCGGGAGAGCATGCGATTGAACGCATTGGCGAGCACTTCCAGCTCGTCGCCGGTTTTCACATTCAAGCGGATATCCAGCGATTTGGACGACGCCGTCCGCGCCGCATCGGTCAGCTGGCCGATGGGGCGCAGCGAGAAGTAAACAAGCGCCCCTGCGACTGGCAGCAGGATCAACATGGCAAGGGTGGCGGTCAGCATGTGCCGCTGCAAAGCCCGGCGTCCGGCGGCCCGCAATTCGTCCATCGGCGACTGGGTGTAGACCACGCCCGTCAGCCGGCCCGCAGAACTGTAGATCGGCGCGGCGACATGTACGGCGCCATCGCGGGTTTCAGTGCGCGTTTCGCCAGAGCCGAGGGCCATGACGACGAGCGGATCGGCGGCCAGAGCGGATTCGATCGCATTACCGGCATTGCTGTGTACCAGGATCCGGCGCCGGGCATCCGCAATGAAGGCTTCGGTGACATCGTCTCGTTCGGCGAAACGGGCGATCCGGGCTTGCAGGCGGTCACGATCGTCAGAAACAATGTCTTCGGATGCGTTGAGCGACAACATTTGCGCCTTCATGCCGGCGCGCTCGATCAGTACGGCCGTATGTTCCTGGCGGTCGCTCATATTCTCGATCACCATCAAGAGCGCTGCGGTCGCGATCATCAAGAAAGCCGTCATGACCGTGAATTTCATGGTCAACGACCGCATAAAGCGCGATATCAGGCTGTGAAGCGGTGCCATTGAACGCCCTTAATTCCTGAACCAAGGGCCGTTCGATGCCGCGGCAAGTCCCATGTTCCGATGGATCTGTCCGCCAAACATTTTTCCAACCACCCTGATTTTTCTTCTCATTCAGGATGAAAATGGCAGAAAGGGCTTGAAACGTGGTTAAGGCGCGAATCAGTTTTCGTTAATGGGTATGGATCGCATTTTCAGACCGGGATTAAGCCACCGGTAAGACCTCATGCGCTGTCGAGGTCGATGCCGCGTTGCTGGGAGAGGACTTTCAGATTTGTGTTCGGCCGCGCGCCGATGTGGGAGATGATTTCCGCGGCGGCGATCGCGCCGAGGCGGCCGGAGGTTTCGAGATCGCGGCCTGTCGCCAAGCCTGTCAGCATGCCAGCGGCGAACAGATCCCCCGCCCCTGTCGTGTCGACAATTTTTTCAACCGGTTCCGCTTCGATGGCGACCGAATGACCATCCTCAATCAGGACAGCGCCTTTCTCGGAGCGGGTGACGGCGGCGATGCGGGTTTCCGCTTTCACGGCGGCCAGCGCGTCGTCGAAATCGTCGGTCTCGTAGAGCGACAGCAATTCGGCTTCGTTCGCGAAGAGGATATCGATGTGATTGCGGACCAGCTGGCGGAAGGAGGCCCGGTGGCGATCAACACAGAAGCTGTCGGACAAGGTCAAGGACGTCAGGCGGTCTGCGGCCTGCGCGATCTCCGCGGCGCGCACGAAAGCCGCCTTGGCCTCGTCGCGATCGAACAGATAGCCTTCAAGGTAGGTGATGCGGGCCGCGCCGATCTTCTCGGCGTCGATATCCTCTTCCGAGAAGAAGACCGATGCGCCGAGGAAGGTCGACATGGACCGTTGCGCGTCAGGCGTCACATTGATCAGGCATCGTGCCGTGAGTGGGCCGTCTTTTAGCGGCGCCGTGTCGTAATCGACCCCGGCGGCATTCAGATCGTGACGGAATATCTTGCCCAGCTCGTCGTCGGCGACCTTGCCGATGTAGGCGCCCCGCGCGCCCAGGGCGGCGATACCCGCCAGCGTGTTTGCTGCCGATCCGCCCGAGACCTCCTTGCCCGGCGCCATGGCACTGTACAGCGTTTCTGCGCGCGCCTCGTCGATCAGGGTCATGGCGCCCTTCTCGATCGATTGAGCCCGCAGGAAGTCATCATCGCACTGCGCAATCACATCCACGATGGCATTGCCCACACCAATGACGTCGTAACGGGCTCGACCCATTTTCAGCTCCTTTTATTGCCGATGTCCGGCAAGACGGCGGCCTAGCGCGGCCCCGGCGCAGCCGCAAGCTTGCGGACTGCGTTGCAAAGCGCTAACCGCGCCGCATGAGACGCGTCGCCTTCCTTACCGCCTCCTGTGTTGCGGGCGAGTCGCCGGATGCCCGCGAGGATGCCTGGGAGCATGCGTTAGAAATGGCCGCGCTGGCTCCGGCCTGCAAACACCGCATGATCGCCCTCGAAGAGGTGATCTGGGATGATCCGGCATTCCAGCCTTCAGAGTTCGATGCTGCTGTTGTCGGCACCTGCTGGGACTATATGCAGAAGCCGGAATTGTTCTTGTCTCAGATGGAACGGGTTTCGACGGCGACGCGCTTGTTGAATCCGCTGGCGATATTGCGCTGGAACAGCGACAAGGCCTATTTCCGCGACCTGGCAGAGGCCGGCGTTCCGACCATCCCGACAATCTGGGAAGAGCGTGCGACCGCGAAGGCCATCGCGGCGGCGTTCGATGAACTCGGCGCTGACCGGATCGTGATCAAGCCAAGGATCGGCGCCAGCGCCTGGCGGCAATGCCGGTTGCGCCAGGGGGACAGCCTGCCCGATGCGGCGCTCTTGCCGCCGGGCGATTGTCTGATCCAACCCTTTCTCAAAGCGGCCGAAAGCGAGGGCGAACTCACGCTCCTTTTCTTCGATCGCGTTTTTTCTCACGGATTGATCAAAAAGCCGAAGGCCGGCGATTACCGCACACAATCGCTTTATGGCGCGACCGAGGCACCGGTGGACCCGCCCTCCGACGCCCTGGCGGTTGCGCGTGCCGCATTGCAGGCGGTGGACGGCGCCCTGCTCTATGCGCGGGTTGATCTGATGCGGGGCGATGATGGCGGGTGGAAGATCATGGAGCTCGAACTGATCGAGCCTTATCTTTATCCCGAGCAAGGCCCGTATACCGGCGCCCATTTTGCGGCTGCGCTCGACCGGTTGTTATCCAAGCACGATCTAGTGTCATGACACCATCGGCGTTTTGCGGCAGGGTGCCGCTTAGCCCGCCGGGAGACTTTCATGCGCGCTTTCCTGCTGAGTACATCGCTGTTCGCGCTCGCAGCCTGTGCGACCGAGCATAATTCCATTGAAGCGATTCAGGTGTCAGAGAGTGCCTGTTTTGGATCTTGCCCCATTTACGAGCTTACTGTCACGCCGGACGATCAATACGAGCTCAATGGCCGCCGGTTTACGCGGATCAACGGGTTTTCGGAAGGTGAGCTAACGCCCGGGAGTTATGCGCTGATGCAGGATCTTCTGGAGAACGCGAATTTCTTCTCACTGCCCGAAAACTACACATTCGCCAATCCAGACGTTTGTCCCGGCCCGCAGCTCTCCGACATGCCGTCGATCACGATCAGCTATACGACGCAGCGGCGGATGCACACCGTGACGTGGTATCAGGGGTGCAGCGCGCCTGTGATGCGGGATTTGCGTGACGGATTGCGCGATGCGTTTGGCTATGAAGAGATTGTGCGCCCGGGCTAGGCAGGCGTTTTTTCCTCAAACCGGCAGAGATCGGCGACCGCGCAGTTCGGGCAATCCGGCTTGCGCGCCTTGCAGGTATAGCGGCCGTGCAGGATCAGCCAGTGATGCGCGCCTTTCAGATATTGCCGCGGGGTGATGGCCTCGAGCTTTTGTTCGACCTCAAGCGGATTCTTGCCGGGCGCAAGGCCTGTCCGGTTCGATACGCGGAAGATGTGCGTATCGACAGCGATGGTCGGCTCTCCAAACGACTCGTTCATAACGACATTGGCGGTCTTGCGCCCAACGCCAGGGAGTTTCTCCAGATCCTCGCGGTTGCGGGGCACCTCCCCGCCGAAGTCCTCAAGGATCATCTTTGACAGCGCGTAGACATTCTTGGCTTTGTTGCGGAACAAGCCGATCGTCTTGATATGTTCGCGGATACCGTCTTCGCCGAGCGCGATCATCTTTTCCGGCGTGTCGGCGATCGCAAACAAAGCCTTCGTGGCCTTGTTGACTCCGACATCCGTTGCCTGTGCCGAGAGCGCGACGGCGACCACGAGCGTGTAGGGATTCACATAGTCGAGCTCGGTCGCCGGTTCCGGCCGCACTTCGGCCAATCGCGCGTAAAAATCGGTCGCTTCTTCGACGGTGAACGGGCGGAGTTTGGGCTTTCGCGGCATGGACGTGACCTAACCTGCCCTGCCGCGCCCGCCAAGGCTTATCGCGCTGCGGACAGGAAGAGCCAGACCGCGATGCCGACCAGCGCCACCGACAGGACGCGCCGGATCATCCGGTTTTGCGCTTCGTCGTCGATGAACGTCCGCAAGCTCCCTGCGAGCAGAACAAGCAAGGCGTGAATGGTCGTGGCGATGGCAACCGAAGACAGGGCGAGCAGCAAGGCCTGCGGCTGTGCGGGGAGGCTGGGCGAGATAAATTGCGGCATGACCGTGATGTAAAAAACCGCCGCTTTGGGATTCAGGGCATTGATAACGAAACCGCGGGCCGCATGAGCTGTATGCCGCGCGGTGCGGAGGGCTGTGGACGACTCGCCGGCGGCTCGCCAGCCTTCCCATGCGAGATAGAGCATGAACAGCGCGCCAGCCCACCGCAAAGCCTCATAGGCGAGGTCGGAACTGGCGATGACCGCCGCCAGGCCTATGGCTGAAAGGCCGGCGAGAAATGCAAGCCCCAGTCCGATGCCCACTGTCGCGGCAAGCCCGGCTTTGCGGCCTTCCGAGATGCTCAGGGTTACGAGCCACGCCATGTTGGGGCCGGGCGTCAGCTCAATCAGCAGTGCTGCGAACGCAAAACCGAAAAACAGTGCGGGATCTATCATGTCTCGCGCTTAGCCGGAATGTGCGCATGCGTCACGCGACATCGGGCAGGTAGCGTCTATATTGCAAAGCGTGAGCGCACCAATTGAAACCCTGCCGCCCGTTGCGGCTTTGCCGGACGACGTTGACGGAACGCTATTCATGGATGCCATTCTGGCACCTCATCGCTCATTGCCGAATCCCGGTTTCGTAATTCTGATGGCGGTTTTGTGCGGTGTGAGCTTCGTGGCGGGCATTGTGTACTGGCGAATGGGGGCCTGGCCGGTGCCTTTCTTTTTCGGTCTTGACGTTCTTCTGGTCTGGCTGGCTTTCAAGATCAGCTACCGGGACGGACGCCGCCGGGAAATCATTCGCATCGCGCGCGATCGTATCCTGGTCCACCGGCTGCATCCGAATGGAGCGGTCCGGCATTTCGTGCTGCCCACAGGCTGGACACGGGTGATTGTGCACAAGCCCGGCCTGCATGATGCGGCCGTCGAGCTTGCGTTTGCCGGCCGGCGTTTGCTCGTCGGGTCGTTTCTGAGCCCTTCAGAACGGCCGGACCTTGGCAAGGCCATTGAGAAGGCGATCATCCGGGCGCGCGCGATTCCGGCGCAAGAAACGGGTGGCGATTAGATCCGGCGGAGTTCATCCTCAATTGCATGACACGCTTTTCCGAGCCGATTTCCTACGACCTTCATGCCGCGCAGCGCGACTATGAACGGGTGAGCGAAGCGCTGAGTTTTCTCGGTGAACACTGGCAAGACCATCCCGATCTCGACGCGGCAGCGCGTTCGGCCGGTCTGTCGCCGCATCATTTTCAGCGCATATTTTCCCGCTGGGTCGGCATGAGCCCGAAGAAGTATATTGGCGCACTTGCGCACGATGCGGCACGCGAAGCGCTGGATGGGGGTGCGAGCGTTCTCGATGCCAGCTTCGAGGCCGGACTGTCCGGCCCCAGCCGTCTGCACGACCTGTTCATCGCGCACGAACAGGTGACGCCTGGCCAGGCACGCGCGAAGGGCCAAGGTCTCGATTTTGTCTGGGGTGCCACGCCGACGCCTTTTGGAACCGGCGTGTTTCTGGTTGCGCCACGGGGCCTGTCGGCGCTGGCATTTGCCGAGCCTGATATCGAAACGGCCTTCGAGGATTTGCGGTCGCGTTTTCCGGCGGCGCGATTCGATCGCGATGATGCTGTCGCCAATGACTGGGCGCAGCGGATTTTCACCGCTTATGGTCAGCCTATACCCTTGGCCCTGTACGGAACGCCTTGGCAGCGTCAGGTCTGGCGCGCCCTGCTATCCATACCGCCGGGCCGGACGGTCAGCTATCGCGATATCGCCGCACAGGTCTGCCTGCCGAAGGCGGCGCGCGCCGTCGGTGCCGCGGTCGGAGCCAATCCGGTCAGCTGGCTCATCCCGTGCCATCGCGTGCTGGCTGCCGACGGACGCCTCACCGGGTATCACTGGGGTGTCAGCCGGAAGCGCGCCATGCTGGCCTATGAGGCCGTCAGCGCCTAGATTTGGCGCATGATCAATCCGTTTGTTATCGCTGCGGTCGTCGCGGTGCTTGCCGTGATCGCCCTGCTGCTCCGCTGGATCATCGCGGTGCGAAGCCTGTCGGCCGATGCCCGCGCCGAATATGTCGGCCGGCAGGCCGACCGGGCGCACACGATCAGCGGCGTGGATGCGGCGACATTTGTGCGCATTTATGTCGATGCCTATGCGCCGCGCTGGACACTCTATGCATCGTTGGCACTGCTCGGGGCGATTGTCATCACCCCGCCGGCGCTGCTCGGCCTTGTCGCCTTCTGGAACTGGCTAACGGCGGTGCTCGCGGCCAGCGATCTGTTCGCGCCGGGCTATTACCCTTGGATGTTCTATATCTTTTTCGGTCTCGTCGGCGCCTGGGCGCTGTGCGGCTTTCTCGCCGCCCGGTTCCATCATCAGCGTGCGCCGGAGGCCTTTCAGGCAGCATTGATGAGGGCGCGCGGTGAGCCGCTGGACGATGTGGTGATCAAGCGTCAGCGGCCGAAATGGGCGCGCCGGGCCAGCGTTATTGCTGCCAGCAAGGAAAACAGGACTTAGAGATGGAATATCTGCACACCATGATCCGGGTATCGGATGTCGACGAGACGTTGCGGTTCTTTTGCGACGGGCTGGGGATGAAGGAAATCCGCCGGGTCGATAGCGAGCCGGGACGGTTCACGCTGATTTTTCTGGCCAGTCCCGACGATCTTAAGCGGGGTGGTTACACTGGCGATGAAAGCCCCATTCCGGCCGGACTACCAACAATCGAGCTCACGTATAACTGGGATCCCGAGGCGTATTCCGGCGGCCGGAATTTCGGCCATCTGGCCTATCGCGTGCAGGACATCTACGCAGTGTGCTCGCGGATGGCCGGCCTCGGTTACACGGTGCACCGCCCACCCCGTGATGGCCGCATGGCGTTCCTGAAATCTCCGGACGGAATTTCCATCGAACTTTTGCAGGCCGGCGAGGCACGGGAGCCGCAGGAACCGTGGGCGTCGATGGAGAATTCGGGCAGCTGGTAAAGTGGTGGCTTAGCCGAACCAACGGCTAAGCCACGCTATCGCAGAAACTACGCGTACTGTATGAGTTTCCAAGTAACCGCTTTGCCTCCGTAAGGCGGCATGCGGTTGCCCTTGGCAATCGGGGCGGTTGTCGTTGGGGTGGTCGTTACCTTCCACACTCCACTTTCCGGGCAGCTCTCACCAGTGCGTGCAGTCGTTCCAATAGGTTTTTTCATCTTGATTTCTTCCTACGGCCAACTGTTGACAAAACGTTCGGGCGCAGTGAAAGAAGAAACCGTTCGTAGCGTCTTCTGACGTGACCGACACGATTCGGTGGCCGTGAGCCGCTCGTTTCGATCAAGGGGGCGGTGTGGACTAGACATCGCCCCCTCCCTAATTTCTGGATGCCATAAAATCAGGATCGATCAAGCGGTTTTTTGGCACTCAAAACCTGCGAGTGTCAAGCGTCTGAAAATAATCTGATTCCGTGATGTCAAGAACATTATTGAGGCGCTATGCTTTCCGCAATTGATAGCGAATCAGCTGAATAATCTAATAAATCGAATCATTTAGCCGAATCAGGCGCGTAGCTTGATCCGGCGGATGCGTTCGGCCCGCAGATGAACCAGATTGTCATCTACTGACAGTGTAAGCACGCGCATCTCGCCGATCGGCGTCATCGATACGGCGAGCCCCTCGACTTCCTGATCGGCCTCATCGAGATCGACATAGACGATGCGGACTTTGAACCGATTGGCGATAGCGCGCTCGAAGGCCGCCAAAACCGGCGCAGCGGGCCGCAGCTTGTCAGTAAGTGACAGCAGCGGATGGGATTCAAGCCGCCGGACGCGCTGATCTCCTAGCATTTTCGCCAGCGCGTCCTGGGCGTGTACGGCGTCACCGGCCGCTTCTTCATCGGCTGTCAGCGCGATCAGGCGGGCACCGCGCCACAGGATCTGCGCCTGCCGCCAGGTTAGCGAGATCGGCGGTGGCCCGTCATCCGGTGCCAGCCAGTATCCGAGACCGGCCTCGCCCTCGATCGGCACGCCGGAATCGATAAGCTTGGCCATGTCACGATAGATCGTGCGCTCGGACACGCTGAAACGGTCGGCGATCTGCTGCGCGGTCAGGGAGCCCGGCGCGGCGGCTTTCAGCGTCCTGACGATGTCGACGAGGCGGCGGGCACGGCTCATGTCAATTCCTGACTGACTTGCCGTTGTTATGCCCCGGACCGTGATTTGCGGTCAATCGCTGCCGATGACATCCCGCATGCTGTAGAGGCCCGCGGATTGATCATGAAGCCAGTGCGCGGCGGTCAGAGCGCCGACGGCAAACACGCGGCGGTCGAGGGCGCGGTGGCGGATCGTGATCTCTTCATGGTTGGATAGAAAGCTGACATCGTGATCGCCGATCACGGCGCCGCCGCGTTGCGATGCAAACCCGATGGCACCGGGCCGCCGCCGGCCATTCCCGGCCGCGCGGCCCTTCTCGGCTACCATGTCGAGCATCTGTTGACGGGCGTTGGCGATGGTCTCGCCGAGCGCCAGGGCGGTGCCGGACGGGGCATCGATCTTGAAGCGATGATGGGTTTCGGAAATCTCTGCATCCCACAATTCCGCCGGCAGCGCGGCCGCCGCGGTGGCGACCAGCATCTCGACCAGCGACACGCCAATCGAAAAATTGCGCGCAGTGAGGATGGGAATCGTCTTGGAAGCCTTCTCGATGAGATCCGATTGTTCTTCCGACAGTCCCGTTACGCCGCAGACCAGGGCCGGACCGCCGCGGTCACTTAGGCGCTGGGCTACCGCGGCAGCGGACTGAGGGGTAGACGCGTCGATAACAATGTCCGCTCCATCGAGGGCATCCTCCAGCCTCACGACACTCATGCGGTCCATCCAGGCGGCGCCCGCGAGCTCGCCGAGATCCCGCTCAACATGTTCGGAATCCGCCCTGACAACACCGCCGGCCAATGTGAAGCGTTCATCGTCAATCACTTCGCGGGCAATCGTGCTGCCGAGTCGGCCTCCGATACCGATAATTGTGACGCCCAGCGGCATTCGCCTCTCCATTTCCTTCGACCAAATCGCGACCAAACCCGGACCGGGTTGCGGACGCGATCCTTCTTATATCGGTGACAAATCTAAGAGGAGTCTGAACGCGGCCATCGGTACCGGTGGGGCAAGGCCGGACCCGGTAAGAGTCCCGCCAGGCGGAGTCCGAAAAACTGAATCAGAAATTCGGCCCAACCGTGTGGAAAGGCGATAGAATTCGCGCGCGGCGTGTCCCTCCTCTATAAGAACTGGAATTCAATTCTAATAATGGCTAGACTGCCGGTTCCTGATGAGTTTCAGCATGATGCAATAGGAATGAAGGCGAAAGCGATGTCGCTCGATACAGAGGCTGGCCGTGAACCCGGCGTCCGCCCGGCGATGCAGGCGCGCAGCCGGGCGACGCGAAAACGCATTCTGAAAGTGCTGGCGCGGGCTTTGGACGATCAGACGATCGACAAGCTGACGGTTGCCGATATCGCCAAGCAGGCCAAGTCATCGGTCGGAGCCTTCTATGGGCGATTCGAGGATAAGGCCGCGGCTTTGGATGCGCTTTACGCTGATCGCATGGAGTCACTTATCCTGTCCTTGACGGACGCTAATGATGAAGCCCGGCGGCACCGTGACGTGCACCGCTGGATCGGACAGATGGCCGGCGCCTGTCTGACGCACGCGATCACCAACCGGACGCTGCTGGTGAGGATCGCCGGGCGCACCGGCGACTTGGCCGCGCCGCCGGACTCGTTCCAGACGCATCTGGCGCAGACGATCAGCGCGCTGAGAATAAAGCCGCCCCACTTCGCGCCGGTGGCGGCGGATTTCATGTTGCGGCTGGTGCTGGGGCTGAGCCGGGATGCGGCCCTGTTTCAGCCGGAGCTGCAGGACGATGAAACGGCCCGCAAGGCGTTCGCGGCCGATGTCCAGAAAGCGGCGCTCTGGTATCTGACGGCGCCGTCAGCCTAGCTAGACGCTGGGCCGCCCGTCCTCGCTGGTGAGATCGTCCCAGAAGCGCTTGGCCTTGCCCATGAATCCGTCAGATTCCGGATTGCAATTGCCGCCGGATATTTCACAGAATTCCTGCAACAGCTCTTTTTGCCGTTCGGAGAGATTGCGCGGCGTTTCGACATAGAGCTCGACGATCATGTCGCCGCGCGGTCCACCACGCAGGCGCGGCATGCCCTTGCCTTTCAAGCGCATCCGTTTGCCGGTCTGGGACCCGGACGGAATTTTCAGCTCGGCCTTGCCGCCATCGATGACCGGGCAGCAGATTGACCCGCCAAGCGCGGCGGTCACCATGGGCACGGTCGCCCGGCAATAAAGGTTCGGTCCGTCGCGTTCGAACAAATCATCATGCCGAATCGACACGAAAATGTAGAGATCGCCGCGCGGACCGCCGCGGGCCCCGGCCTCGCCCTCACCGGCGAGGCGGATGCGCATGCCGTCCTCAACGCCGGCCGGAATGTCGACATCCAGCTTGCGGATCTTGCGGACCTGGCCGACGCCGTCACATTCACCACAGGGCGTCGTGACAGTCTTTCCCTGACCGCCGCAGCGCGGGCAGGTCTGGCGGATGCGGAACATGCCATTGCCGGCGGTGACTACGCCGGCCCCCGCACATTGCGGACAGGTTTCCAGCGAGGTGCCGGGCTCGGCGCCGTCGCCGTCACAGCGCTCGCAGGTCAGATTGGTCGGGACTTTCAGGGTTTCCGACTTGCCGCCGAAGGAGTCCTGGAGCGAGATTTCGAGATCATAGCGCAGATCGGATCCGCGCGCGGGGCCGGTCCGGCGGCCACCGCCGCGGCGACCGCCCATCCCATTGAACACATCGCCAAAGACCTGTTCGAAAATGTCCGCGAAATCCGCGGATTGGGCACCCCCGCCGAACGGACCCTGACCGCCACCCATACCGTTCTCGAAAGCGGCATGGCCCATGCGGTCATAGGCTGCGCGTTTCTCGGCATCGGACAGGACCGCATAAGCCTCGCCGACTTCCTTGAAGCGCGCTTCGGCTTCCTTGTCGTCCGGATTGCGGTCCGGATGGTATTGCATGGCGAGCTTGCGGTAGGCGCTCTTCAGCGCCTTGGCGTCGACCGACCGGTCAACGCCGAGCACTTCGTAGTAATCCCGCTTGGCCATGAAACCACCTCATCGTGACGGAGGCGCCTGGCGGCACCCCCGTCATTAAGACTGAAAGCCTTAAGCGCTTTCTTTCTTGTCGTCGTCGGATTCATCGCCATCGACTTCGGAATATTCCGCGTCGACCACGTCCTCATCCTGATCCGAGGCCGCATCATCGTTCGAGGCTTCGGCCTGCTGCGCGGCATACATAGCCTCGCCGAGCTTCATGGCGGCTTGGACCAGCGCTTGTGTCTTGGCCTGGATCTCGGCGGCATCCTCACCGTCCTTGACGGCTTTCAGCTCATCCGCGGCTGTGGTGATCGCGTTCTTTTCCTCATCACCGACCTTGTCGCCGAACTCTTCGAGCTGCTTCTCGGTCTGGTGCAGGAGCGCCTCGGCATTATTGCGGGCCTCGACCAACTCCTTGCGTTTCTTGTCAGCGTCGGCATTGGCTTCGGCATCCTTGACCATCTTCTCGATGTCATCGTCGGACAGCCCGCCGGAGGCCTGGATCCGGATCTGCTGTTCCTTGCCGGTGGCCTTGTCCTTGGCCGACACGTTGACGATGCCGTTAGCGTCGATGTCGAAGGTGACCTCGATCTGCGGCATGCCCCGCGGTGCCGGCGGAATGCCCATCAGGTCGAACTGGCCGAGCAGCTTGTTGTCGGCCGCCATCTGGCGTTCGCCCTGCGAGACCTTGATGGTCACCGCCTGCTGATTGTCCTCGGCCGTGGAGAAGGTCTGCGACTTCTTGGTCGGGATCGTCGTATTGCGCTCGATCAACGAGGTGAAGACGCCGCCCAGCGTTTCGATGCCCAGCGACAGCGGGGTGACATCAAGCAGCAGCACGTCCTTCACATCGCCTTGCAGCACGCCGGCCTGGATGGCTGCGCCCATGGCGACAACTTCGTCCGGGTTCACGCCCTTGTGCGGCTCCTTGCCGAAGAAGCCCTTCACGGCTTCCTGGACCTTGGGCATGCGTGTCATGCCGCCGACCAGCACGACATCGTCAATGTCGGAGGCCGACATGCCGGCGTCTTTCAAAGCTTTCTTGCACGGCTCGATCGTGCGCTTGACGAGATCCTCGACCAGCGCTTCCAGCTTGGCGCGCGACAGCTTCATGGTCAGGTGTTTCGGACCCGAGGCGTCAGCGGTGATGAAGGGCAGGTTCACCTCGTAAGACGAGGCCGATGACAGCTCTTTCTTGGCCTTCTCGGCTTCTTCCTTGAGGCGCTGCAGGGCCAGCTTGTCATTGCGGAGATCGATCGCGTTCTCTTTCTTGAACTCGTCGGCGAGGTAATCGACGATGCGGAGGTCGAAGTCTTCGCCGCCGAGGAAGGTGTCGCCATTGGTGGCCTTCACCTCGAACACGCCATCGCCGATCTCGAGAACCGACACGTCGAACGTGCCGCCGCCGAGGTCGTAGACCGCGATCGTCTTGTTTTCACCCTTGTCGAGGCCGTAGGCGAGCGCCGCCGCGGTCGGCTCGTTGATGATGCGCAGGACTTCCAGCCCGGCAATCTTGCCGGCGTCTTTTGTCGCCTGGCGCTGGGCGTCGTCGAAATAGGCGGGAACCGTGATGACGGCCTTCTCGACCTTGTCGCCGAGATAGGCTTCGGCGGTTTCCTTCATCTTCTGAAGGATGAAGGCGGAAATTTCGGAGGGCGAATATTTCTTGTCGCGGCCCTGAACCCAGGCGTCATTGTTGTCGGACGGGACGATCTTGTAGGGCACCATGTCGGCGTCCTTCTTGACCATCGGGTCGGACATGTTGCGGCCGATGAGGCGCTTGATCGCGAAAAAGGTCTGTTCGGGGTTGGTCACCGCCTGGCGCTTGGCCGGCTGACCGATCAGGCGTTCACCGTCTTCGGTGAAGGCCACAACCGACGGCGTGGTCCGCATGCCCTCGGCGTTCTCGATTACCTTGGCGTTGCCGCCGTCCATGACCGCGACACACGAGTTCGTGGTCCCGAGGTCAATACCAATCACCTTGCTCATGACGTCATCGTCTCCGTTTTCTTCTTGGGCGGGGTTTTCCCGAGCGGCCGGCTGGCCCGAAGCGCCAACCGGCGTGATGAAAACCCCCCATGGGTTCAGGCCCTGCCGCCTGCGTCATCTGTTACGTTTGCCGGTGACCCGGCTCGATGGCGGAGATAGGAAGGCGCGCCATAACCCGCAAGGGTTTACGGAGAATCAATTCAGGCGGTTATCGCAGGGTTTTCAGCTATAATGTCCATTCAAGGGAGGTAAGGCCGATGATTGCTTGGCATAGATCACTTGGACTGCTGACCGCCGCCGGTATGGCGTCCACCGTATGGGCTCAGGACGGCAATAGCGGAAATTCCCCTAGCGGGGGCCTGACCGACGCGCAGCGTGACAGGTTCGAGAACGCCATCAACAACGATCTAGACTCCGTCCGGGATCATTCAGGTTCGCCGGCAGAAACGATCAGCGACAGTACCAGCTCACGCGCCGTCACCCATGGCGAAGGTCTCGTTCTCGGGGATACGGCATACAGTCCCGGCAGCAATAGCGGTGGGATCATTGAATACGAGCTTGAACATGTCGTCGATCAGGCCGGCAACGAATCCCAACCACAGAGCTCCGAGGCTGGCGAGGGCGAGACGGACGATGAGCGCGTCGGCCGGCAACGGCTTGATCGCCCCATCGAGCGCCGGACCCGAAGCCGAAGTATTCCCGATTCAAGGTAAGGGACAGCGGATTCGGGGGTCGGTCGGTTTCCAAACCATAGCTTGACGATGATACAGGCCGCTTTCCCGGCAGGATTTCGGTTCCTGCCTGAGTACTTCAACCGGCAGGCGCAGCGCGCCCTGATGGACGCCGTTCTGGCTGCAAGGGAGACAGCCCCCTTCTATCGGCCTTCCATGCCGCGCACCGGCCAACCCCTCAGCGTCACAATGACGAATTTCGGTCCGCTCGGCTGGGTGACGGACAAGGAAAAGGGCTATCGCTACGAAGCGTCCCATCCGGAAACCGGGGCGCCCTGGCCGGATCCGCCGGAGTTGCTGACGACGCTCTGGCGGGATGTGGCCGATTATCCGGCACCGTTCGAAGCTTGCCTCGTCAATTATTACGACGGCCAATCGCGCATGGGCTTGCATGTCGACTGGGATGAAGAGGCGACCGATGCGGCGGTGGTCTCGGTTTCGCTGGGCGACAAGGCACGCTTCCGGATTGGCGGGCCGGCGCGCAAGGGCAAGACGCACTCACTGATCGTCTCATCGGGCGATGTGGTGGTGCTGGGAGGTGACGCACGGCGCTGCTATCACGGCGTGGACCGTATCTATCCGGGGACTTCGACGCTGGTGCCCGGCGGCGGGCGGATCAATCTGACCTTAAGACGCGTGTCCGTGCCGCGTTAGTCGTCGTTTGCGGCGAGGGAAATCGCAGCAATTGTCACAAGCAAGGCGCCGAGACTGACCGGATCGCGATCGACTGTCACCGATGTCAGCACACCATCGGAAAATGTCAGACTGGTCGCGTCGCTCGATACTGCAGTCGCAAACATGTCCGCCGACATGGCGTGACCGGGCGGCCCCATCACGATCGTGTTCAGCTGGAAGGCCGGAACGACCATCGAGATCTCGCTTCGAAGGGTTTCACCGAAGGTGTCCGGGTCCGATGGGCAAGCGCGATCAATCGCGGCTGCAGCCGCATTGGTCATTGCCGCGCCGTCCGGCGATACCGAGCTGAGGCAATGGAAGGACACGTCAAAGCGGTCCGGTGCAGCCAAGCGGAAATATGTCGACCGGTCGCTGTTCTGGCCAATGTCAACATAGAGCCGGCCCATTGCCTGGCGGACGGAGGGGGAGTCACCGTGTCCGGCTGGGCGCCTGATCACAGCAAGCCCAATGCTGCCAACATCCTGCCGATGGGTTCGGCGCAGATTGTCGCCGCACTCGCCGACCGAGACTTCACGGCCCGGCAACGGTGCCGACGCGGTGCAGGACCGGGTTACCTCCAGGATGAGACTGCCGATTTCGGCCGGCGGACAAACACTGATCGTCTCGGACGCGAGCAGGCAGGATGCCTGGCTGCTCCTCAAAGCATAGCTCGTCGAATATACGGGTGCGCCGTCCGGGCCGCCGGCTGTAGGCACCGCCGGGTCAGCCGGTTCGATGCCGGGCGCGAAGGGTTCACTAAAAAAATCGATCGTATCGCGCAGATTGCCGAGCTGTGACAGGATTTCGACGGTTTGCGGTTCGGACGATGCGTTGGCTGTGTTGAGCAGCCCATCGGCGACCGTGAGGGTGAAATTGTCCGATGTCAGCAGATTGGTCGAATAAGTGAGCTGGAACCAGTTCAGCGGATCGCTATCGGGAACGGTGTTCGCCGACGCGCCCACCGTCCAGCGCCCATCCTTGGCGTGGGCGAAATCAATCTGAAGGCGTGTAACCGGCAGGCCATAAAGCATGTAGTTTCTGCGTTCGAAGCGGGTCGAGGCATCCGTCGCGCTTCGGCAAGCCTGAAGCGATGTTCCGTTGGCGCAAAGCTGAGCCGACTGCACCATGGTGCCGCAACCGGCTGCTGCGCAGGCCAACAATATGGCCGCCAATATCCTGATCATGCCCACCTCCCCACTTGAAAACAATCTATACGGGAAAGGCTTGCAATTCAATCGTGCATAAGGCGAGCGCGATCTGGAGCGATCAGGGCTGAACCGGGAATTTCGGTTCGCCTGCCGTCCGGCCGGGCGGGATGAAGTTAAGATCGTCCATGGAGATCGAGCGTCCGTCGGCCTGGACCAAGCGCACATGCATGGGTTTGAGGCGGCGCGGTTCGGCGACACCGCAGGAATGGGCGATGATCTCGACATGCCGGCGAAGCGTGTCGGCATAGGTCGCGACCTTTTCCGCCTTGTCTTTCGGTACAAGCCCGCGCTGTAGCGACTTCTTGTGCGTGGTGACGCCGGTGGGGCAGGTATTCTTGTGGCATTTCAGCGACTGGATGCATCCCAGGGCGAACATGAAGCCGCGGCCGCACTGGACGAAATCCGCACCCGCCGCGAGTGCCCAGGCGGCGGCCGAGGGCAGCAACAGCTTGCCGGACGCGATGATGCGAATGCGGTCTTTCAAATCGTGCCGGCGCAGAATGTCGGCGACCATGGGCAGGCTTTCGCGGATCGGCAGGCCGACATTGTCCATCAGCGCCATCGGCGCGGCCCCGGTGCCGCCATCTCCGGAATCGACGGTCATGAAGTCGGGCGCGCTCTCCATGCCGCGCGCCTTGATGTCCTCGCACAGCTCCTCGATCCAGCCATAAGCACCGACGACAAATTTGATGCCCACCGGCTTGCCGGCGACCTCCCGGATATGGGCGATCATGTCGAGCAGGTCGCCATTGCTGGCGATTTCGGGATGACGGTTGGGAGAGTGCGAGGCCTGGCCTTCCGGAATGCCGCGGATCCGCGCGATCTCGCGGTTGACCTTGCGTGCCGGCAGAATGCCCCCCTTGCCGGGCTTGGCGCCCTGCGAGAGTTTGAGCTCGAACATCTTGACCTGCGGGATGGCGGCCATGTCCTTCAGCTTGTCGTCCGACAGGCGGCCCGTGTCATCGCGGACGCCATATTTGGCCGTGCCGATCTGGAAGACGATGTCGCAACCGCCCTCGAGATGCCATTCCGACAGCCCGCCCTCGCCCGTGTTCATCCAGATGCCGGCTTTTGCCGCGCCGCGCGACAGGGCTTGCACTGCCGGCTTGGACAGCGAGCCATAACTCATGGCGGAAATGTTGAAGAAGGAGGGCGCGTCATAGGGTTCGCGGGCCTGCGGGCCGATGCGCATCGGTTCGGTCGCGGCGATGTCGTCTTCGAGCACCGGATAGGGGCAGTTGACGAAGATCGCCGTGCCGACCGGGGTCAAAGGCTTGGTGGAGCCGAAACCGATCGTGCCGCCATGGCCGCGCGAGGAGCGCTCAACCCAGTCACGCTCGGCGCGGTTAAAGGGTAATTCCTCGCGGTCCAGGGCGAAGAAATACTGCCGAAAGAACTCACCCAGCGAGGTGAACAGGCTGCGGAAGCGGCCGACGACGGGATAGTTGCGGCGGACAGCATCGCGGGTTTGGCTGATGTCGCGCACATACATGAACAGCACGGCCAGGGCGGCCAGTCCGATCGCGAAAATGAAGAGCTGGGTCAGAATGCTCAGCGCTTCCATCGCCCATGTTGGCAGCATGATGTCCTCCCGGTCCTCGATCGCGCCGCGAAGCATGGCAGAGGCGCGCGGGCGAGAGAAGGAAAATACCGGTCACGGCAGCTGACGAGACCGTCAGGCGCGCCGGTTTCGGGTTCACGCCAGGGCGAGGCGGGCGAGTGTGCCGATCACGGCGAGCGTGAAGGGCAGGATGAACGCGCGGACCACGCGGACGGCCCAGCTTTCCCGGAGGAAGAAGATGTCCCGCACCCAGCCGTCGGGTTGCCCGGTCAGCTTGCGGGCGCGGGTCTGCAGGACGCAGCGCCCTCGATTGATCAATAGTCCGGCCAGAATGGTGAAGGGCGCGATCAGCGCCCAGATTGCAGCCATGCGCCAGTGTCCGGTTGTCGCAAAGACAATCAGAACCGCGAGCGCCGCCAGACAGGCGGCAAGGATCGCTGTGTGGACCAGCCGCAGCCAGAACAGCTGTTGGTCTGTCGTCATGCGGTGAGCGGTCAGTCGGTTGCCGATTGCGCGGCCAGGTCGCGCATGATTGCTTCGGCGCGGTCGAGCCGCAATTCCGGTGTCTGGTCTTCGGCGCCGAGTGCCAGCTGACCGGCTTTCCACTGCATCGACATGGCGACCCGTGCACGGCCCGACGGATGATCGAAGAAGACAAATTCCTCCAGCGCGCCGGGATCGATTTTGCGATACGCAGCGAGGCGTAGTGCGGCGGTCGCGAACCCGTCGGGCGCGCGCGCGGCGTTGAGCCCGAACAGGTCGGCCTCGGCCTCATTGGTCCGGATGACCGTGTTGGCGACCGGCGTCATCAGGAAGAAAAAGACGGACAGGCAGGCCGCGAGCAGCGGCAGGCCGGCGATGTCGGAAATTCCGGTGATGCCCCAGCGCGCGCCGAAGCGCTCGTTCAGGACACGAAAGAGCGCGTCGGTGAAGGCAAAGCCGATGGCCAGCAGCACTGCAAAGACGGTGAACATCTCCCAGAGATGGTTGAGCGCGTAATGGCCCATCTCATGGCCCATGACGGCGAGCACCTCGTCGGAGTCGGTATTGTCGATCAGCGTGTCGGACAGCGCGATCCGGGTCGTGCCGAAGAGGCCGTTCACATTCGCGGTGATGCGGTTGGACTGGCGCGAGACATCGAAGACATAGACGTCATCGGCGGGAATGCCATTGGCTTCGGCGAGGGCGAGAATGTCGTCGCGCAGCTCGCTCTCCTCCATCGGCGTGTACTCGTTGAAGAGCGGATCGATATAGACCGGCGAGACGAAGATCGCGACCGCCAGCAGGACCACCGACACCGCCGCGCCCCAGATCCACCAGGCGCGCTTGGCGATCCGCAGCACCAGGTAGAACAGGGTCAGGAAAATCGCGGCCATGATCACGCCGGTGACGAGGCCGATCGCCTGTTCGCTCATCCAGCCGCCCAGCGTCATGGTCGACAGGCCATAGGCATGCTCGCGGAAATAGCCCTGCCAGAGCGTCAGCGGGAACAGGAGGAGGGTCGTCACGACGGTGTAAACCGCCGCGTAGATCGCGACCGTCAGGGAGGTTGATTTCACCATGCCCTTCACGCGATCGCGCAAGCCTTTGGAAAGCCCGGTCTGCAAGAGCAGGAAGGCGACCACCAGGCCGGCGACCAGATTGATCAGGATGAGCCAGTAGCCGCCCTCATAATAGGCGTCCGAGCGCGCCCGGGCAGCGGCATCCATGGTGGCGATATAGGCATCGGTCGCAGCGGCGGGATCGAAACCGGTCACCGACGCTGCGGCAAACAGGCCGTTCAGCATGACATCTCCTCCCCTGTCAGGAGCGGAGGGGACGCCAATTCCGGTGGGAAATCAATCCTTGCGGACGATCAGGCCTTCACGTCGACGCCGGATCCCGGCTCGTCATCACCCGCCGCAGCGGAGTCATCATTGGCGGCCTGCGCTCCGGCGGAGACCGCAACCATGGCGGCCCGCAAGGTCCGATCGCCGATCATATAGCCGGGCGCGAAGCTGGCGGCGATGCGGCCGGCCTTATGTTCGGAAGGGATCTGGGTTGTGGCCTGGTGGCGGTTGGGATCGAAGGCTTCGCCCGGTTCCGGATCGATCTTCTTCACGCCATGGCGCTCGAGCGCGGAAAGCAGCGATTTTTCCGTCAGGGCGACGCCATCGACGAGGGTTTTCGCGGGACCTTCGAGATTCTCGGCCTGCGCCGCCTGCAAGGCACGCGAGAGATTGTCGGCCACGCTCAACACGTCGCCGGCAAAGCGCGAGATCGCGTATTCGCGGGCATCCTTGACGTCGCGCTCGGCCCGGCGCCGTGTGTTCTGGATCTCGGCGGCGGTGCGCATCAGCTTGTCGCGCGTTTCCTCGAGCTCATCCTGTAAAGCCCGCACAGCGTCTTCAGGGGAAGGATCGGCGCTTGCCGCCGCTTCGGCTTCGGCGGTTTCGAGCGCGGCTTTCTCGGCCGCTTCGATTTCCGCGATCCGATCCTCGATCGGTTGATCGTCCGTGTCCTGTGCGGTCTTGTCTTCAGCCATTTTCACGTCCTCTTGCCCGTCTAGCTGCGGGATTTATCCAGTAGCCGGCCCACCACGCGGGCCGTGTAATCGACCATCGGGATCACGCGCGCATAATTCAGACGCGTCGGGCCGATGACGCCCAGCGCGCCGATGATGCGGCGGTCGGAGTCCATATAGGGAGCCACGATCATACTTGAACCCGACAGGGAGAAGAGCGGGTTCTCGGCGCCGATGAACAGGCGGACGCCGTCGGCATCGCGGGCCTTGTCCAACAGGGCGATCAGGCCCTCCTTGCGCTCCAGCTCGTCGAACAGCAAGCGCACGCGTTCCAGGTCTTCGGCGGCCTGGAGATTGTCGAGCAATTGCGCCTGACCGCGGACGATGAGCGCACGCTCGGTACCGCCCGACCAGTCGGCAAGCCCCTGTTCGACAAGGGATTGTGCGGCTTCGTCGAGCGCCGCGCGGCGTTCGGCCATTTCCGCGCGGATCTCATCGGCGGCCTCTTTCAGCGTGCGGCCCTTGAGCCGGGCCGACAGGTAGTTGCCGGCTTCGATCAGCGCCGAGGACGGCAAACCGTCCGGCGCGATCATCATGCGGTTCTCGACCGAACCGTCCGCACCGACGAGAATGGCCAGCGTCTCATGCGCCGAGACCGGCACAAATTCGACATGCTTGAGCGGCATCTCCCGCGAAGGTGAGGTCACCAGCCCAGCGCCGCCCGCGAGCCCGGCCAGCATGGAGGAGGCTTCCGAGAGCACATCGCGGACATTGCGTTGGCTGCCGGCGACGCGGGATTCGATGGCGTCCCGGTCTTCAGGCGCCGGTTCGCCGACTTGCAACAGGCCATCGACGAACAGGCGCAGACCGGCATGCGTGGGCAAGCGACCGGCGCTCTGGTGCGGCGCCGTCAGAAGGCCGATCGCGGCCAGATCCGACATCGTGTTGCGAATCGAGGCGGGCGACAGCGCCATGCCCTGGCGCCGTGACAGGGTCCGCGAGCCCACCGGATCGCCGGTATCCAGATAGGTTTCCACGATCTCGCGGAAGATCATCCGCGAGCGTTCGTCGAGATCCGTGAGATTCGGCGTGGACCGGTTTTCTTCCGACATATCGGCTCTCAGTTAGGACAAGGCTGAAACGGGTTCAATTGTGGCGTGCCGCTGGAAACGGTTTACGCCTGCCAGACCCGCGTCTAGACGGTCGGGCGAGAACCGATTGGAGACCGCCCCATGAGACCTTATGGCCGTGCCCTCGACGCGCTTCGCGATGTCAGCATCGAAACCGGCGTATCGCCTTATGCCGAGGGGTCCTGCCTGATCCGCTTCGGCAATACGCATGTGCTGTGCACGGCGTCGGTCGAAGAGAATGTGCCGCCCTGGATGCGCAATTCGGGGAAGGGCTGGGTCACTGCCGAATACGGCATGCTGCCGCGCGCGACCCATACGCGCGGCCGGCGCGAGGCGGCTGCGGGCAAGCAATCCGGCCGCACGCAGGAGATCCAGCGCCTGATCGGGCGTTCATTGCGGGCGGTGATTGACCTGAAGGCGCTCGGCGAACGCCAAATCACCGTCGATTGCGATGTCATCCAGGCCGATGGCGGCACCCGCACCGCAGCGATTACCGGCGCTTGGGTCGCGCTGAAACGGGCGATCGGCTGGCTGATGGAGGAAGGCCTGCTGGAAACCGATCCGGTCTATGGCCAGCTGGCTGCCGTCTCCTGCGGCGTAGTGGACGGCACGGCCCGCCTGGATCTCGAATACGAGGAAGACCGGGTGGCCGAGACCGATGCCAATTTCGTGCTCACCGTGGACGGCGGAATCGTTGAAATCCAGGCTACTGCGGAAGACAAGCCGATGACCGAAGACGATTTTGCCCGACTGTTTACCCTGGCGCGCAAGGGTGTCGCGGAGCTAGGCGAAATCCAGAAATCCGTATTATAAGGAAAAAAGAAGCAGCGGGAGCGCGCTGGGGGGCTAAAAAATGGCCCGATCGGCGCTCTTGGGAAGGGGCGTATATGCCGATCAGGCCCGCTCCCGCTGCTTCTCACCAACCGGCCGGGGACCCGTCCGGGGGTGATTGTGATCCGGATCAGGCGTCAGCGCCGTCACCGTCCTCATCATCGTCGTAGCTAAGAAGGTCGCCAGGCTGGCAATCCAGCACCTCGCACAACGCTTCCAGCGTCGAAAATCTTACGGCCTTGGCCTTTCCTGTCTTGAGGATGGACAGGTTGGCCATGGTGATGCCGACCCGGTCGCACAGCTCTGTCAACGACATGCGGCGCTCGAGAAGCATCCGGTCAAGGGTGACGCGAATGGGCATGACGCGCGCCTCCCTAAATCGTCAATTTCTGTTCCTGGCGCATTCGGGCTCCTTCGCGGAGCACCTGGGACAGCACCAGGAGGGCGGCCACGGCGAACCATGAGCCAAGGTTGAGATCGAAGCGTGACAGCTCCACGCCGCCGATCCGGTAGTCGAAGACGGCCAGCGAAATCGCGACCAGTCCCTGCGCGGCATAGCGAACGTTCTGATAGACCGCGATCGCCACCGCGATGACCCGGAGATGACCGGCATTCTCAGGGACAAAGGGATCCCCTGCGATCAGTGTCCGGACGATCAGCCGCAAACGGTGAACGATCACCATCAGGGCCAGAATTTCCGCGACAGCGAGCGGCAACAGGACGACGAGATCGACGACGCTGCGCAGCGAGCTGGCGGCGGATTCGGGAATCCAGCCAAAGAGCTGAAACCCGAAGACAAGGGTGGCACCGAGGAAACCGACTGCACTGACAGTCAGCACCGCCCACAAGAGGTACCAAACAATATCGAGCAGCCATTTCAGCCCCCCGATCATCGGACCCGGTTTGATTGCCTCCATATTTCCCCTTGCCCCATTTTCGGTACCCGGCGGCGCCTCACGCTACCGCCGGGACCCATGTATCATCATGCGACCGTCGAGGTCAGCGCGGCAACTATGCCGGATCCAACCGCGATGATAAGGAACGCATTAATCACAGCTGCCGCAAAGAACCGGGCTGCACCATTTTCGGACCTGACCATTTTCATCTCTCCTGTGTTTCGTTTCAATCGACCAGAGTGTTCTATTTTGTCTGCCGGACGATCATTTCGCCGTCCGTGGATTTATCGATAAACATAAAAAACGCGCGGCGCAAGCAAAAATATCGTTTTTCGATATGAATTTTTCGAAAGGCGATAAAAAATGGGGGTGAATCGGTACGTGTCGGAGGCGAAAAACTGGGTTCTTGCCTCCCATAATAAAGGCAAAATCAAAGAGATAAGCGATTTGCTCGCGCGCCGCGGAATCGTGCTGCGATCCGCTGCAGATTTTTCTTTGCCGGAGCCGGACGAGACCGAGAACAGTTTTGAAGGGAATGCCCTGTTGAAGGCGCGGACCGCCTGCGCGGCGACCGGATTGCCCACTCTGGCCGACGATTCGGGGCTCTGCGTTGCGGCTCTCGGCGGGCAACCGGGCATTCATTCGGCCCGATGGGCCGGCGAGCCGCGCGATTTCGACAGAGCCATGAAAAAGGTTCAGGACGGCCTTGAGGCGACCGGGCAGGATGACCGGTCTGCGGCTTTCGTCTGTGTTCTGGCGCTCGCCCTCCCCGACGGGTCGCACCGCTTTTACGAAGGCCGTGTCGAGGGCGAGATTGTCTGGCCGCCGCGTGGAGATCACGGCTTCGGCTATGATCCGATCTTCCGTCCGGAGGGAGAAAGCCGGGTCTTCGCCGAAATGAGTTCGGTAGAAAAGGCCGGTTTGAGCCACCGCGCTCGCGCGATGTCAAAGCTCATGTCCGCCGAGTTCGGCGATGAATGACACGCCGCTTGGCCTCTATGTGCACTGGCCGTATTGCGCACGAATCTGCCCCTATTGCGACTTCAATGTCTATAAGGCGCGCGGGGATGACGACGCGTTGTTCGCGGCGTTGCTGGCCGATCTCGATTACTGGCAGCGGCATGCCGACGGACGGAAGCTGGTTTCGGTGCATTTTGGCGGTGGAACCCCGTCTCTGCTTTCCGGCACGCAAATCGCCCAATTGATAGCCAGGGCGAGCGATTGTTTCGGTTTCGCGCCGGGTGCCGAGATCGGGCTGGAAGCCAATCCCAATGATGCGGCGCGGTTCGAGGACTATGCCGCTGCCGGTATCAATCGCCTGTCGCTCGGCGTGCAGAGTTTCCGGAACGAGGCGCTGACCGCGCTGGGACGCGACCATGATGCCGCCGCGGCGCGTCAGGCCTGGGATCTGGCGCGGGAACTGTTCGGTTCGGTCTCACTGGATCTCATCTACGCCCGCGAAGGTCAGGGCGTGGCTGATTGGGAAGCGGAATTTGGCGCAGTCCTGTCGCTGCAGCCCGATCATCTCTCGACCTATCAGCTGACCATCGAGCCGGGCACAGCGTTCGAGCGGCGGGTGAAGCGTGGCGAGCTGGTGCCGCCGGAGGATGATCTCGCCGCGCAGCTCTATTCCACGACGCAATCCATGTGCGAAGCGGCAGGGCTCGCCGGTTACGAAATTTCCAACCATGCCCGCGCGGGACATGAATCGCGGCACAATCGGCTGTACTGGGAGGGCGGGGACTGGATCGGGATCGGTCCAGGCGCACACGGCCGGATCGGCTGTTCCGAGAATGGCGGCCGGATCGCCAGTGATACGGCGCGGCGGCCGGCCGATTATGTGCAGCGTGTGGCCGAAACCGGCACGGGGTCCCGGGTCGAGACGCTGTCCGCGCTGGATGAGGCCCGCGAACGGATCCTGATGGGCCTGCGCGTTGCCGAAGGGCTGGATGTTGCGGCACTGGAGGTCGCAACCGGCCTCGGTCCGGACGAGGAAGAGGCAGGGCGGTTTCAACGGCAGGGATTGCTGACGCTGGCAGGCGGCCGGCTCTCACTGACGCGCGGTGGCCGGCTTTATGCCGACGGCATAGCCCAAGCGCTTTGCCCCTGATGCGCCGCTAGAAGACCGCCGGGTCAAACTGGCGCGGTGCCGGGTCGATGACCCGGAATTCGTCGCGGCGAACTTCATACACGGCGAGACCGCGTTCGATCCGGCCGTCGGCGCGGAACCGGAACAGGCCGTCGGCGCCGTAAAATCCTTCCGGGTCCTCAAGCGCTTCGCGGCTGAAATCGCCTTCGCCGGACAGGAATATTGCCAGCAGAACCGCGTCATAGGCATGGCTGGCAATACGCGACGGGGCGTCACCGAAAGCGGCCTCATACTGTTCGACGAAGGCTGCATGCGCTTCGTCATCCGGGCCCGCAAACCAGCCGCCATGGAGGACGGGTTCGCGCCGTGTTTCATCGTCATTCCAGAGGCCGGTGCCGAGGAAGCGGATAATCAGCGGGTCGATCTCGTGATAGGGCAATAAGGGCCCCAGCGTGCGCAAGCGGGTTCCGCCTTCCGGCAGAAGGACGGCCTGAAAAGGCGCATCCGGCGAGGGCTGCCATTCGCGCGAGCGGAACTGCATGGCTTCTTCCGCCTCAAGGCTTGTGAAGCCGAGTTCCGCGAGCCGGCGTGCCGCCGATGTCATGGCTTCGACGCCGCCGACATAGGTCTCTTCGGCTGCCAGATAGGCGCCGTTCTGCTCCGCCGAATCCTGCAGTGCATCGCGCACCGTCGAACCGTAGGTTCCACCGGGTCCGATAAAGGCAAAGCGCTCGACGCCCAGCAGTGAAACATACTCAACGATCCGGGCGACTTCCTGTTCGGGCGGCAGACTCAACAGGTAAACGCCATTGCCGGCAATGCTGGTATCGGTTGAAAAGGCCAGCACCGGCACATCATAGCGGCTGGCGATTTCGCCGGCGGCGGCCGCGGCCGTGCCGAACAAGGGCCCGAGAATGATGTCGGCGCCATCGTCGATCGCGGCTTGCGCAGCTTCACGGGCACCTTCGGCTGTCCCGCCTGTATCCTTCGGAATCAGGACCAGCGTTTCCGGCCCGTGTTCGAACAGGGCGAGCTCTGCGGCGTGCAGGAGGTTGGCCGCTTCGCTGCGCGCGGCCGAATTGGCATGGCTGAAAGGCAGGAGCAAGGCCGCCCGCGTCAGGTCGCGATCTTCGAGATGACGCGGGACGACGCCGTCCTCGCGTTCGGCGGGCGGCGTTTCGGTTTCCGGCGGCTGTTCCGGCAGTTCGATCTCGACCGGCACGGGCGGTGGCGGCGGCGGAGGAGGCGGGGCCGACGTGGTGGCGCAGGCGGTTGCCGCCAACGCGCCTGCCGTGGACAGCAGCGAAACCACAACCGGTCTTGGTAAGTTCCGCCAGAAGCGCAAAGATGCAGGAAGAATCATGGCCAATCCGCTTTCAGATATTTCCGGCGAAGCTAGCCGCCGCGCGCCCAGGCCGCAACCGCCGGAGCCGGGTCTCAATATCGTGTCGACACCGATCGGCAATCTGCGCGACATCACGCTGCGGGCGCTGGATGCGCTGGCCGGGGCGGACCGGGTTTATGCCGAGGACACGCGGGTGGCCGGAAAGCTGCTCAATGCCTACGGCCTGTCACCGAAGCTCCACGCCTATCACGATCATAATGGCGCAAGGGTGCGGCCGGCCATCCTGGCGGCGCTGGCCGCCGGAGAGCGGGTGGTGCTGATCTCCGATGCCGGAACGCCGCTGATCTCCGATCCGGGCTACAAGCTGGTGCGCGACGCGATCGACGCCGGCCATCCGGTGCGCGCCCTGCCCGGCGCATCGGCCCTGCTGGCCGGGCTGGCGGCGTCCGGCCTGCCCAGCGACGCCTTTCATTTCGCTGGATTCCTGCCGCCGAAATCCGGAGCGCGCCGCAACCGGCTAAGCGAGCTGGCGGCGGTTCCCGGCACGCTGGTCTTCTATGAAACCGGCCCGCGTCTCGCGGCCAGCCTGGCGGACATCCATGCCGTTCTGGGCGATCGCGAGGCGGTGGTCGCGCGCGAGCTGACCAAGCGGTTTGAGGAGTTCCGGCGCGGCCCTGCGGCGGCGCTCGCGGCGCATTACGCCGAACAGGGTGCACCGAAGGGCGAGATCACCCTGCTGATCGGGCCGGGAGATTGCGCACCGCCGGATGCGGCGGATATCGATGCCGAACTGGCTGCGCTGATCCCGGAGATGGGCGTGAAAGGCGCTGCCGGTAAGCTGGCCCGGCGTACGGGCCTGGCCAAGCGCGATCTCTATGCGCGGGCGCAGGCGCTAAAGGATGGTGGCAGCTCATGACGGGCGGGCGCCAGGCTGCGGAACAGTTCGGCCGCCGCGCCGAATCCGTGGCGGCGCTGTGGCTGTTCCTGAAAGGCTACCGCATCCTCGCGCGCCGCGCGCAAACCGGCGTTGGGGAGCTGGATCTGGTGGCGCGCAGGGGCGGCGTTCTGGCGATCGTCGAGGTCAAGGCTCGTCCGAACTTGCGCTTGGGCCTCGAAGCGATTTCCTGGCAGCAGAAACAGAGGATCATGCGGGGCGCGTCGGGTTTCGTCAGCCGCCGCCGCGAGTTGGCGGGACTGGCGATCCGTTACGATCTGATCGTGATCCGGCCGTGGCGGCTGCCGCATCATGAGCGGCAATTTTTCTGGCCGGAGGGCCGCGCGGCGATGGACTTTAATTGAACGGAATCATTTGCGCAGATAGGTTGGCCGCAGGCTGTCTCCTGCGGAGTCAAAGACACATGAAGTTTTCCATCCTGTCGGTTCTTCTGGCGCTTGCCCTGGCCGGGTGTGCTGCGGTTCAGCCCGAGCGGTCGATCGGCCGCGATCTCGACGACACCAATGCCTCGCTGTCGATCAAGGCGGCGATGACCCGGGCCGAGGGCTATGCGCTCGACGGGGTCGATGTGGAGGTCACCGACGGTGTCGCCCTGCTCACCGGCACGGTGCCGCGCGACGAAGACCGGCGGCAGGCCGAGTGCCTGGCCTGGTCAGCGCTGGCCGTGCGTGCTGTCGAGAACGAGGTGGCCGTCTCCAATGCAATAAGCTTGCGCGACGGGGCGCGCGATGCCTGGATCACCCAGCAGATCCGTGGCCGCCTGTTGCGCGACCGCTCGGTGCGGAGTGTGAATTTCAATGTCGAGGCGGAAAACGGGCGCGTCTTCCTGCTCGGCATCGCGCGCACGCGCGGCGAGCTGGAACGCGCTGCCCAGCACGCCTCTCTGGTGGACGGTGTCACAGAGGTCGTCACGCTGGTACGTGTGGTCGGTGAAGAGCGCGCGCCGGTGGCACGGGGCGCGCGGCAAGCCGCGGCCTGCGGCGGCGAGGCGATTCCGTCGGGCGATAATCTGCCGGCACTGGACGCGCCTGAGGATCTTCGCTCCGCGCCCGTCACGCCGATCGACTAGGTGAGTATTTCATGACGCTCCGCATCGCGGTCCAGATGGACCCCATTTCCTCCGTCGACATCAATGGCGATACGAGTTTCGCTTTCATCGAAGCGGCGCAGGCGCGCGGTCACAAGGTCTGGACCTATCAGCCGAAACACCTGTCTTGGTCGATGGGGCTGATCACGGCCCGCGCGAAACCCGTGACGGTACAGCGGATCAAGGACCAGCCGGCCATCGAAGGTGAGGCCGAGACCCTGGATCTCGCCAAGGATGTCGATGTGATCCTGATGCGCCAGGATCCGCCCTTCGACATGTCCTACATCACGGCATGCCATGTGCTCGAATACCTCAAGGGTAAAACGCTGGTGCTCAACGACCCGAAATGGGTGCGCTCGAGCCCGGAAAAACTCTTACCGCTGGATTTTCCCGAGCTGATCCCGCCGACGCTGATCTCGCGCGATCTGGCGGAGATCAAGGCGTTCCGCGCGGCACACAAGGACATCATCCTGAAGCCGCTTTACGGCAATGGCGGGGCGGGCGTATTCCGCGTGAAGCCGGATGACGGGAATTTTTCGTCCATGGTAGAGATGTTCTTCGGGCTTAATCGCGAGCCAATCATCGCGCAGGCCTTCCTGCCCAATGTCGCCTCCGGAGACCGGCGCGTCATCCTGATCGACGGTGAACCGGTGGGTGTGATCAACCGGGTGCCGCAACCTGGCGAAACGCGCTCGAACATGCATGTCGGCGGGCGCGCCGAGGCGGCTGAGCTGAGCGCGGCGGATCGCCATATCTGCGAGACGATCGCGCCGGTCCTGAAAGAGCGGGATCTCGTCTTTGTCGGTATCGATGTGATCGGTGACCGGCTGACCGAGATCAATGTGACCTCGCCAACCGGGGTGCAGGAGCTGAAACGGTTCTCCGGCACAGATGCCGCGGTCCTGTTCTGGGATGCGGTGGAGCGCCGATTAGCTTGACATTCGTCACACAACCTTGACTCGAAGTCTGTTTTTGTTCTTATATTGTTCCTGTTTTGGCCAAAGGGTTTTTCACCTTCTGTGGAAAACTGGCGGTTTCCCAGAGGGTTACGGCATGACCTGGTGGGGCGGGACGGAGCAGAACCATGGGCGCAAGCACGACGACAATTGCGTTTGAAGGGGCCGAGGCGCGCCGGGTCGATGTCGAGGTCCAGTTCACCGGCGGTCAGCCCGCCTTCATGGTGGTCGGCCTGGCCGACAAGGCGGTGGCCGAAAGCCGCGAACGGGTGCGGGCGGCCTTCGCGGCCATCGGGCTATCGCTGCCGCCGGGCCGGGTGATCGTCAACCTGGCGCCAGCGGACCGGCCGAAAGAGGGGGCTCATTTCGATCTCCCCATCGCGATCGCGATGATGGCGGCGATGAATGTCGTCCCGCCGGATGTCGCGGCCGATCATCTCGCCATGGGCGAGCTGGGGCTGGACGGATCGATCAATCCGACCCCGGGCGCCCTGCCGGCAGCGATGGCGGCGAGCCGGCTCGATCTCGGTTTTATCTGTCCGGAGGCCTGCGGGCCGGAGGCGGCCTGGGCGGGCGGCGAATTGTCCATTCTGGCGCCCGCCTCACTCATCCAGCTGGTCAACCATTTCAAGGGCCGGCAGATGCTGGCGCGCCCCGTGCCGGGCGATCTGGTCGATGCGCGGCCCGATCTCGATCTGAAAGACGTTAAAGGCCAGGAGAGCGCCAAGCGGGCGCTCGAGATTGCGGCGGCGGGCGGACACAACCTTCTGATGACCGGTCCGCCCGGATCCGGAAAATCGATGATGGCCGCGCGATTGCCGGGTCTATTGCCGCCCTTGTCGGCACAAGAACTCCTCGATGTGTCGATGATCCAGTCGGTGGCCGGGTTGCTCCAACGCGGGCGATTAACCCGTTCGCGCCCCTTCCGGGCCCCTCATCATTCCGCGTCGATGGCGGCGATGGTGGGCGGCGGGCAGCGTGCCAAGCCGGGCGAAGCTTCGCTGGCGCATCATGGCGTTTTGTTTCTCGACGAGCTGCCGGAATTTCATCCGCAGGTGCTCGACAGTTTGCGTCAGCCGCTGGAGACCGGCGAGATCGTTGTGGCCCGCGCGAATGCGCACATCGCCTATCCCGCTCATTTTCAGCTGATTGCAGCGATGAATCCATGCCGCTGCGGCTGGGCCGGTGCCAATGGCGAGGCCTGCAAGCGCGGGCCGAGATGTGCCGCCGACTATCAGGCGCGTGTGTCCGGTCCGCTGATGGACCGCATCGATCTGCATGTCACCGTGCCGCCGGTGACGCCGGCCGATCTCGCCTTGCCGCCGCCGCCCGAGGGGACGGCGGAAGCGGCAGACCGGGTGGCCCGGGCGCGGGAGGCGCAAACCGAACGCGGACGACTGAATGCCCGCCTGACCGCCGATCTCATCGATCATGTTGCCGAACCGGACCGCGCCGGGCAGCAATTGATCAATCAGGCGGCGGAGGCGATGGGACTGACCGCTCGTGGTTATCACCGGGTGCTGCGCGCGGCCCGCACCATCGCCGATCTCGATGGCGTGGATGGTGTCCGCCGGGTCCACATCGCCGAGGCCTTGTCGTTGCGCCGTGCGGCGCCCGGCGCCGGACTGGCCCGCAGCGGGCGAATCGCCATGGCCACCAGGGTCTAAGGAAGCGCTTCCTTAACCGGTCGACGGATAAACCTGCCGGCATGTCTGATGCGAACGCCCCGTCGAACCCGTCGGCCGAGGCCGAGGCGGCGCTAGCCGCCCTGGATGCGGCCGGCGAAATGGCCATGCTGCGCGCGGAAGACGGCCGGGTGCAATTCGTCAATCACGCCTTCCTATCGGCTTTCGGCGGCAAGCGGTCGGACTGGATCGGCCGCTGGTTCGCGGTGGCTCCAGCCGCCCCGGTAGAAAAAGGCGCGCGCCGGTTCGAATCGCTGATGCGGACGCGATCCGGCAATCGCTGGGTGGAATGGGATGAGCGGCCGGTCGAAAGCGGCGGATCGATTTCGATCGGGCGCGATGTCACCGATCAGCGCGACGCCGTCGAAGAGCGCCGGCAGGCGGAAGATGCCCGCACGCGGTTCTTTGCGTCCGTCACGCACGAATTGCGCACCCCGCTCGCCGGTGTGAAAGGGGTCGCCGACCTCTTGGCAACCACCCCGCTGCAAGCCGATCAACGCGAATATGTCCGGGCGGTCGCCGACAGCGCGGTCCACGGCCTGCAGCTGATCGACGAAATCCTCGACCTGTCGCGGCTCGAGGCCGGGCATTTCGATTTCCGACCCGAACCGGCCCGGCCCGCCGACATTGCCCGCCATGCCGTGGAACTTCTGGCGCCGAAAGCGGCCGAGAAAGGCCTGGCAATCGCCAGCGTTGTGCATGACAGCGCACCGGAAGAAGTGTTGGCCGATATCGGCCGGGTCCGCCAGATCCTGTTCAATCTTTTGGGCAATGCCGTGAAGTTCACGCAGTCCGGCGGTTGCTGGGTGGAGTTGTCGGGTGACATCGACAGCGAGGACCGGGCGCGGCTGATCATCACCGTGCGCGATACCGGTCCGGGCATCGACCCGGCCGATCAGGCCAAGATATTCGATCATTTCGAGCGCGGCAGCGGCCCGGCACAGCTCGCTGAAAGCGGGGCGGGGCTCGGCCTGTCCACCGTCAAAAAGCTGGTTGAGGCCATGAATGGCGAGATCGGCTTGCAAAGCATGCCCGGGGATGGCGCATCCTTCTGGGCGGCCCTGCCCCTGCCGGTCCGCAAGGGCGCTCGCATCGACCGTCCGCTCGCCGGCGAGCAGGTGACCATTGCTTCGCCGGCATCGGTGATCCGCAATGCCCTGTCGGCGCAAGTTCTGGCGCTTGGCGGTGAAGCGCGGACGCTGTCCAATCCGGATCGCCTGAGCGCCGCGCGCGGCACGACGCTGCTGCTCGACGCGAAATGGGCGGATCGCGCAAAAGGCAGCGGCGCCAAGCGCGCCCTGATTCTGGCCGAGGCGGCCGAAAAAGACCGCATCCGCGATAATCCGCCGGAGGGCGCGGACGGGTGGCTGGTCCTTCCGGTCCGGCGGCAAAGCCTGGAACGCTTCATTGGACGGGATTTGCCTGGCCGGGCGGGCGACGCAAACCGTCTGGAGGGCGAAGGTTGGCCGCTCGCCGGGCTGCGGATTCTGGTCGCCGAGGACGACCCGGTGAATGGGCTGATTGCCGAGCGCACTCTGCTGCGGCTCGGAGCCCAGCCGGAGCGGGCGCAAAACGGACGCGAAGCGCTCGACCGTTTGCGTATGGGCGGGCTTGATGTTGCCCTGCTGGATCTGCGCATGCCGGAAATGGACGGTCCGGCCGTTGCCAAGGCGTTGCGCGGTGAAGGCAACAACCTCCCGCTTGTGGCGCTGACGGCGAATACGTCGGACGCCGACCGGCGGGCCTGCCTCGAGGCCGGCATGAACGCATTCCTGACAAAACCCGTGGATCCTGAAACCCTTACCGGGACTTTGCTGAGCTTGTCGAAAGCGCAAAACCGTTTCAGGGTCGTGTCCGGATAAGCCGGAGACTTTGCCGATGACGGATGCAAGCCTGCCAGGGGATGAGACGCGCAGCTGGCAGCGGACGGTTCTCGTCTACTTCACACCTGTCATGCTGTCGATGCTGATCCTCGGATTTGCGTCCGGCTTGCCGCTCTACATGGTCTTCCAGAAACTGTCTTTCTGGTTGCGGGATGCCGGTATCGAGCGATCGACAATCGGCTTCTTCTACTGGGTGACGCTGTCTTACACGTTCAAATTCCTGTGGGCGCCCATTGTCGACAGGGTCCAAATCCCGTTCCTGCATCGCGCGCTCGGGGCGCGCCGCTCATGGATCGTCACGGCGATCAGCGGCACAGTAATCGGACTGGCCATCATCTCACAGACTGATCCCACACAGGGCCTCCTGCCCGTGGCGATTGGCGCGATTCTCTTGTCTTATTCCGGCGCAACACTTGATGTGGCTATCGATGCCTGGCGTATCGAGTCGGCCCCGAACCGGATGCAGGCCAACATGGCAGCGGCTTATTCGTTCGGATATCGCATTGCCTACATGACGTCGGGGCTCGGGTTGGCGATCTCTGAATGGTCGAACTGGTCGGTGTCCTTCCTCGCCATGGCAGGGGCGATGGCCATCTCGGCGGTACTGGTCTTCTTCATGAAGGAGCCGCAGGCAGGTGTTGCCAAGCGCGGGCTAGAAGGCTCGTTCGGAATGAAGGTCGTCAATGCGGTCTGGGAACCGTTCAAGCAATTCCTGGGGCGGTTGGGCGGCTGGCTTTTGCCGGTCATCCTCCTCGTCATGATCTATCGCATGTCGGACTTTACCATGGGCGTTATGGCCAGTCCGCTGTATGCGGACATCGGCTTCGACCGTGCCATTGTCGGCGGCATCCAGAGCGGTCCGGGGCTGGCCGCGACCATGATCGGGTTGTTCGTCGGCGGTATCGCCGTGTTCCGCTTCGGTCTGATGCGCGCGCTCGTCATCGGGCTGGTGATCACGCTCATCACCAACGGCGCCTATGCTTGGCTGGCAGCGACAGCCGATTCCGACAGCATCTGGCAGCTGACCGTGGCGATCGTCGGGGACAATCTCGCGGGCGGTTTCGTGACCACCGCTTTCATCGCCTATCTGTCCAGCCTCGTAGATCCGGCCAATGCCGCAACCCAATACGCGCTGATCAGCTCCTTCTACGCTTTCGTGGCCAAATTCCTGTCAGGGTTTTCGGGTGTGCTCGCGGACGCGGTCGGCTATGTGAACTTCTTCCTCATCACGGCGGCGTGGACAGTGCCCGCCGGGATCGTCCTGTTCATTATCATGACCATGGGACCGAAGGCCGCGACCGGGCAGCACAAATTCGCCGAACGCGAAACCGTCTGACCTACTCCGCTGCCATGCCGTCGGCCGAGAGATCGTACGCAGCGAGCGCTGCCAGGGTGGCGATCTCGGTGACGGGGGCACCAAGCCGGGCGATCTGAACCGGTTTTTCAAATCCCAGCAGCATCGGCCCCAGCACCGTTGCGCCGGCACCTGCGCCCATCAGCCGGGTGGCAATCGAGGCCGAGTGGATCGCTGGCATGACCAGCACATTGGCTGGTCCCGACAGGCGCGAGAACGGGTAGAGCAGGCGATGCGCCGAATCGAGCGCGACATCGGCCGCCATCTCGCCTTCATACTCGAAGTCGACCTCACGTTCGTCGAGCAGGCTGACCGCCGCCTGGAGCTTTTCCGAGCGTTGGCCGGCCGGATTGCCGAAGGTCGAATAGGATAGGAAGGCGACGCGCGGATCGAAGCCGAAACGGCGGGCCGCCGCCGCGGCTTCGCAGGCAATATCGGCCAGCGCCGGGGCGTCGGGGAATTCCGTCACATTGGTATCGGCAATGAATAGCGTGCGGTTCTTGGCGAGCACGATCGACATGCCGATGACCCGTTCGCCATTGGCCGGATCGAGCACGCGGGAAATATCCTGCAGGGCGGCGTCATAGTTCCGGGTGACACCGGTCACCATGCCGTCGGCATCGCCGAGCTTGACCATGCAGGCGGAGAAGACGTTGCGGTCATTATTGACCAGCCGCTGGACATCGCGCTTCAGATAACCTTCGCGCTGGAGCCGCGAATACAGGAAGGCGGCATAGTCGGAATTGCGTTCCGACAAGCGTGCATTGACGATTTTCAGCGCGTCTTCGGGCACGCCGACCAGGCGCATATTGGCGCGCGTCTGTTCTTCGCGGCCGACCAGGATGGCTTCGCCCAATTCCTGATTCTGGAACGCGTACGCGGCGCGGATGACAGAAGGCTCCTCGCCCTCGGCGAAGACGACGCGTTTGCCTTTTCCGGCGACCGCTCCCTGGATGCGCTGCAACAGCGCGGCAGTCGGATCGAGGCGCCGGGCGAGCGAGGCCCGGTAAAGCTTCATGTCGTCGATCGGCCGCCGGGCGACGCCGGTATCCATCGCGGCCTGCGCGACATAGGGCGGAACGTAGGAAATCAGCCGCGGATCGAAGGGCGAAGGAATGATGTATTCCCGGCCGAAACTTGGCCGCTGGCCATGATAGGCGGCGGCCACCTCGTCCGGCACGTCCTCTTTCGCGAGATTGGCCAGCGCGGTGGCGCAGGCAATTTTCATTTCCTCGTTGATCGTGCGGGCGCGGACATCGAGCGCTCCCCGGAAAATGTAGGGAAAGCCCAGCACATTATTGACCTGGTTCGGATAATCCGAGCGGCCGGTGGCCATGATCGCATCCTTGCGGATCTTGCGGACGATTTCAGGCCGGATTTCCGGTTCGGGATTGGCCATGGCGAAGATGATCGGATCCTTCGCCATGGACTTGACCATGTCCTCGTCGACCGCACCGGCGACCGACAGGCCGAGAAAACAGTCAGCGCCCTTCAGCGCTTCGGCGAGGGTGCGGGCCTTGGTCGGCGCGGCATGAGCGGCCTTCCACTGGTTCATGCCGTCTTCGCGGCCCTGATAGATGGGTCCGCGCGAGTCGCAGAGAATGCAGTTGGCGGCTTTCACGCCCATCGCCTTAAGCAGTTCGAGCACGGCGATCCCGGCGGCGCCGGCGCCGTTAACGACGACTTTCAGCTTCGACATGTCGCGCCGCGTGATCTCGCAGGCATTGATGATGCCGGCGGCAGCGATGATGGCGGTGCCGTGCTGGTCATCGTGAAAGACCGGGATGTCGAGGCGCTCGCGCAGCTTCTGCTCGATGATGAAGCAGTCCGGCCCCTTGATGTCTTCGAGATTGATACCGCCGAACGTTTCGCCGAAACGCGCGACGCATTCGATGAATTGGTCGGGATCGTCTTCCGAAACCTCAATGTCCATGCCGTCGATGTCGGCGAACCGCTTGAACAGGACGGCCTTGCCTTCCATGACCGGCTTGGAGGCCATCGGTCCGAGATTACCAAGGCCGAGAATGGCTGTACCGTTCGAGACCACCGCGACCATATTGCCTTTCGAGGTGTACTCGTAGACGGCGTCGGGATCGGCGGCGATCGCCTTCACCGGTGCGGCCACGCCCGGCGAATAGGCGAGCGACAGATCGCGCTGGGTCGCCATCGGCTTGGTGGGCTGAAGGGCAAGTTTGCCGCGGGTCGGCTGGCTGTGGAATTTCAGCGCGTCTTCGTCGGCCACGGGGCTGGTGCGGTCGGGCATTGCGGCATTCCCGGTTCGGAAATCAGGATGGGTGCTTCGAACCTAACGCCGCGTGTCACCGACGCAAGCGTCATGACCGCTTGCGAAGCCCTCGAATCCCGGCCAATTTCGCCGCCCTCATGTCCCTGACCGAACTCAACGACCGCATCTTTCCAAGCGCCGAAGGCGCGACGCCGATGATGGCGCAATTCCTGGCGCTGCGGGAGGATACGCCGAAGGACGCGCTCCTGTTCTATCGCATGGGCGACTTCTACGAGCTGTTTTTCGACGATGCGAAGCGGGCGGCCGAAGCGCTCGATATTGCGCTGACACAGCGCGGCCAGCACCAGGGCGAACCGATCCCGATGTGCGGGGTGCCGGCGGCGACGGCCGAGGCCTATCTGGCGCGCCTGATCAAGGCTGGGTTCAAGGTCGCGGTAGGTGAGCAGCTGGAGGACCCCGCCGCTGCAAAAGCGCGCGGTGCGAAGACGGTCGAGCGTGGACTGACGCGCATTGTGACGCCGGGCACGCTGACCGAGGATGCATTGCTCGATGCGCGCAGTTCGAACCGGATTGCGGCGCTCGCGGAAACGGCCGCAGGTGGTGCCGCTTTGGCCTGGGCGGAAATCTCGACCGGCGAGTTTGCGGTCTGCGCCGTCGATCCCACTTTGATCGCGGCGGAAATCAGCGCGCTGGGACCGGCCGAACTGCTGGTCCAGGAAGACCGCTATGTCGCGGCGCGCGACTGGATCGCGGCCAACCGGATCACGCCGCAAGCCCGCGCCAAGTTCGATGCGAAGTCCGGTGAGCGCCGGCTGAAAGCCCGCTTCGACGTACAATCGCTCGATGCATTCGGTGATTTCGAAAATGCCGAGCTGGCGGCACTGGGCGCGCTGCTGGATTATCTCGAACTGGCGCAAGCCGGAGCTCCGGCCAAGCTATCGCCGCCACGCCAGGTCAAGGCCGGCCACGCGCTGCTGATCGATCCGGCAACCCGCGCCAGCCTGGAGATTGACCGGACCTTGTCGGGCGACCGGAAGGGCTCGCTGCTTGAGGTGATCGACGAGACGGTGACGGCCCCGGGCGCGCGCCTCCTGGCGGCGCGGCTGACGCGGCCTTCGACCGATCTGGACGTGATCCGCGCGCGTCAAGACTTGCTGGCACATTTCCTAGACTCACCGGTCTCGGATAAGGTCCGAGATCGTCTCAAGGCCGCCGGCGATCCGGAACGGGCGGCGTCGCGGCTGGTCTTGTCGCGGGGCGGCCCGCGCGATCTGGCCGCTTTGCGGGACGGGCTGAAGGAAGCCCAGGCACTGTCGGCGCTGTTGACGGGCGCTCCGGATTTCGAGGTCCCTGAACGCTTGCAGGCATTGGGTGGCCTGCTGGACGTCAACGCCCATCCGGCGCTTCAGACGCTTTGCGAGGACCTTTCCGCGGCGCTCGTCGAATCGCCGGGCATTGCGGTGCGCGATGGCGGTTTCATCGCCGGGGGCTGGATTCCCGCGCTCGACGAGGCCCGGGTCCTGCGTGACGATTCGCGCAAGCTGATCGCGGGTTTGCAGAAAACCTACGGCGAAGCGACGGGCGTTTCGAACCTCAAGGTCAAGCACAACAATGTGCTCGGCTATTTCATCGAGGTGACGGCCAAGCAGGCCGACCCGTTGATGGCGCATGACGATTTCATCCACCGCCAGACGATGGCGAATGCGGTGCGATTCACCACCGCCGAGCTGGCTGAGCTGCAAAGCCGCATCTCCGGCGCGGCCGACCGGGCGTTGGCGCTGGAGGCGGAGGCGTTCAACGGGTTCCGCGACCGCATCGAAGCCCTGGCCGAAGATATTCGCGTCATTGCGCGCGCGCTCGCGGAGATCGATGTCGCCTGCGCGAATGCGAAACTGGCAACGGAGCGAAACTGGGTCCGGCCGGAACTGGGTGAGATACCGGTCTTCCGGGTGAAGAGCGGCCGCCATCCAGTGGTCGAAGCGGCGCTCAAGGTGTCCGGCGAGGCCGGGTTCACGCCCAATGACTGCGCGCTGGCCGAGGATGGGCCCCGGCTCGTGCTCGTGACCGGTCCGAACATGGCCGGTAAATCCACCTATCTGCGGCAGAATGCGCTGATGCTGATTCTCGCCCAGGCGGGGTTGTATGTGCCGGCCGCATCGGCCGAGATCGGGCTCGCCGACCGGCTGTTTTCGCGCGTCGGCGCGGCGGACGATCTGGCGCGCGGGCGCTCGACCTTCATGAACGAAATGGTCGAGACATCGGCGATCCTGAACCAAGCGACGACGCGCAGCTTCGTGATCCTCGACGAGGTCGGGCGCGGTACGTCCACATTTGACGGGCTGTCGATCGCCTGGGCGGCGGCGGAACATCTGCACGAGGTCAATCGCTGCCGGGCGCTGTTCGCCACGCATTATCACGAGCTGACGCGCCTGGCCGACGAGCTGGAACTCGCCGGCAATGTCAGCCTGAAGGCGAAAGAGTGGAAGGGCGAGCTGGTGTTCCTTCACCAGGTTGCGGAAGGTCCCGCGGACAAGTCCTACGGGATCGAGGTGGCGCGCCGGGCCGGCCTGCCGAAGGCGGCGATTGCGCGCGCCACAACGATCCTGGAGCGGCTGGAAAGCGAGGATGCACCCGCTGCGGCACTGGCGGAGCTGCCGCTTTTCTCCAGCGTAGCCGTCGAAGCGCCGCGCAAGCCTTCGGCACTGAATGAACGCCTGCAACGCATCGAGCCGGATCATCTGAGCCCGCGCGAGGCGCTCGATTGCCTCTATGAACTCAAGCGTCTCAGCGACGAAGAGAAAGAGTGACGCTGTGAGCCCGGCCCGATAGACTCGCGCCATGCTAGTTTCCGCCCTTCCCGCCGCGCTTGACGGCCTCAAGCTCCGCGCCGAGCTGGCGGCCGCACTCGGCGAAAAGGGGTGGGCGGACCTGCCAGCCCGGCAGGGCGCCATCGTGCGGATCAAGGCGGCGATTGGTGCGGGCCGAGAAGCGGCCACCGACAAGCTGCGGGGGGCTACGGGCGGACTCGAAGCAGCGCGATTCCTGTCCGGTGTGATGAATGCGACCTTGGCGGCGGTGTTCGATTCCGTGGCCGCCGATCACGGCGCCGCCGGTCAGGAAGTCGCGCTGACGGCGATTGGCGGCTATGGCGCGGGAGAGCTGGCGCCGCGATCGGATCTGGATCTCCTGTTTCTCAAACCCAAACAGACCAGCGCGGCGCATGATGCCTTCGTGTCAGACCTGATCCAGATTCTCTGGGATTGCGGGCTGGAAATCGGCGGCGGGGCGACGCGCTCGGTCAAGGAAAGCCTCGAAATTGCCCGCGAGAATATCGGCGAGCGCACCTCGATGCTGTCGCTGCGCCATCTTGCCGGCAATCCGGCATTGGCGGAGATGCTGCGCCGGAAGTTGCGCGAAGAGGCGATTTCGAGTGGCGCGGCCTTTGTTGAAGCGAAGCTGGATGAGCGCGACGCCCGCATCCGCAAGGCTGGCGCGTCGCGCTATACGGTCGAGCCCAATGTGAAGGAGTCCAAGGGCGGTCTGCGCGATCTGCAGCTTTTGCGCTGGCTGGCGCAATTCCTGTACGGGGCGGACGCCTTCGAGCGCTGGGTGTCGTCCGGACTGCTGACCGTCTCGGATGTCGAGAAATATCTGCGCGCGACGGATTTCTTCTGGACGATCCGGTTTCATATCCATGAGCTCGTCGAGGGCAAGGACGACCGCTTGACCTTCGACATCCAGCCGGAGATCGCGGCCCGTATGGGCTTTGACGATGCCGAGGCGGAAAGCGCGGTCGAACGCTTCATGCGGCGCTATTTCCTGACGGCGATGGATGTCGGCAGTCTGACACGCCTTGTGTGCGCCAAGCTGGAAGCCGACCACCGCAAGTCGAGGCCCCGCGGCCTGGCCCGTTTCCTGCCGCGCACCGATGCGCCGGGCGAGCCCGCCGATTCATCGTTCCGGCTGGTCGACGGGCGGCTGGATTTTGCCGACCAGGCGGATATCGAGCGCGATCCGGTGCTCCTCATGCGGCTGTTCTGGGCGGCGTCGGCGATGGGGGCGGATCTGCATCCCGATGCCATCGCGGCGGTGGGTCAGAATATCCGGCGGGTCGACGAGGATTTCCGGTCGGATCCCCGGGCCGTGCGGGTATTTCTCTCGATCTTGCTGGATTCCGCGGCACCGCAACTGGTTTTGCGGCTGATGACCGAAGCCGGACTATTGGGACAATTCATTCCGGAGTTTGGCGAGATCGTCGCGCGGACCCAGTTCAACATGTATCACCGCTACACAGTCGATGAGCACACGCTCAACCTGATCGGCGTGTTGCGCGACATCGAGAATGGCGATCTGGAAGCCGACCATCCGGTGGCCACCAAGGTGATCCACGATATCAAGAACCGCCGGGCCTTGCATCTTGCGGCGCTGCTGCACGACACGGGCAAGGGCAAGGGCGATCAGTGTGTCGAGGGAGCGGCGCAAGCGCGCGCCGCCTGCACCCGACTGGGCCTGCCGAAGGCCGAAACCGAGCTTGTGGCGTGGCTTGTGCGGTCGCACCTCCTGATGAGCGATACCGCACAGCGGCGCGATATCGGCGACCCGCAGACCGTGATCGAGTTCGCCCGTGAGGTCGGGACCCTGGAGCGGCTCAACCTGTTGACCGTTCTGACGGTCATCGACATCCGGGCGGTCGGACCGGGTATCTGGAATGGCTGGAAGGGCCAGCTGTTGCGCGACCTCTATGTCGCGACGCGCAGCGTGCTGGAAAGCGATGCGTCGAACGAGGAGGCCTCGGACATCCGCGACATACTGCGGGCACAGGCCGACGATGCGCGGCGGGCGTTCCGCGAGAAGCTGGATCGGGTCGATTCCGATTTCGCCGAGCGCTGGACACGCGAGCTCGACGATGCCTATTGGCTTTCCTTTTCCGATGCCGACCGGTTGCGCCATGCCGCCTTTGTGCGCGCGGCCAAGGGCCGTGGCGATATCGTCGCGGCGGCGGCCCGCATCGACAAGAGGCGGGCGGCGACCGAAATCATGATGATGGCGCCTGACCGGCCCCGACTGTTCGCCGACATTGTTTCGGTGCTCGCCGAGCTCGGTGCCAATGTTGTCGGGGCGCAGGTTTCCACGACGGCTTCCGGTGAAGCGTTCGACGTGTTCTACGTGCAGGACATATCCGGTCAGCCCTATGGTGTTGACCGGGAACGGGCGCGCGATGCGCTGGCGGAGCGCGTCCGGAGGGCGGCCGCGGGATCGAAAACGCGAACGCTCACCAAGACCGCGCGTCGCCTGACCCAGCGCGCGGCCGCCTTTACGGTGGTCCCGACGGTGTCGATCGATGCCGATGCGGCAGAAACAGCGACCCTGATCGAGGCTTCCGGGCGCGACCGGCCCGGCCTGCTGGCCGATCTCTCGCAAGCCTTGGCGGATTCCGGGCTGGAATTGCAGTCGGCGCGGATTGACGGTTATGGCGAGCGCGCAACTGACGTGTTCTATGTGCTGAAAGACGGGAAAAAGCTGACGGATGAAGCGGAGATCGACTCCATCCGGGCGCAATTATTGACGGTCCTGGCGGAAGAAGAAGAGCGTGTCGAAGAACGCGCGCGCTCTCGTGGTCTCGCGCGGGCACGCGCCAGTGCGGGGCGCTGACGCGTGAAACTTTTGCGCTCCACTTTCGTGATTGGCGGGCTGACGGGTGTCAGCCGGGTCCTCGGCTTTGTCCGCGAGATGCTGCTGGCCGCAGCGCTGGGCACCGGACCGGTGGCGAACGCCTTTGTTGTCGCCTTCCGCTTCCCGAACCTGTTCCGGCGGTTCTTCGCGGAGGGGGCGTTCAACTCGGCTTATGTGCCGCTTTACGCCCGTACGCTGGAGGGTGAAGGCGCCGGCGAGGCGCATAGCTTTGCGCGCGACACGCTGTCGGTGATGATTGTCGTGCTCTCGGCGCTCACCGTGCTGGCTGTGATCTTCATGCCGGCGATCATGCGCTGGATCGCACCGGGTTTTCTGGATGATCCGGGCCTGTTCGAAATGGCGGTGCTCTTCACCCAGATCACCATGCCCTATCTCCTGCTGGTCTCGCTGACCGCAATGATGGGCGGCACGCTCAATGCGCACGACCGGTTCGCCCTGTCGGCGGCCGCCCCGATTGCGCTCAATGTGATCATGGTGGGCGTGTTGCTGGCGGCGCCGGATGACCCGGCGCGGACCGGGTTGTGGATCACAATCGCCGTGCCGGTTTCGGGTGTGGTTCAGGCGGCGATGCTGTTCTGGGGCTGCCGGCGTGCGGGGATCAGACTGTCGGTGCGATGGCCCCGCCTGACACCGAAGGTCAGGCGGCTGATCGTGCTGGGTGTCCCCGGCGCGATCGCCGGCGGTGTAACCCAGATCAACATTGTCATCAGCCAGCTGATCGCGACGTTTCAGGACGGGGCGGTGGCGCTGCTCTATTATGCCGACCGGCTGTATCAGCTGCCGCTTGGCGTGATCGGCATTGCCATGGGGGTGGCGCTCCTGCCGACGCTGTCGAAACGGCTGCGCAGCGGGGATGAGACCGGCGCGGCCGAAACGCTCAACCGGGCGATCGAGATTTCGCTGGCGCTGACATTGCCGGCGACGGCCGCCTTGCTGGTCATGCCCGGCTTGCTGGTCGAGGGATTGTTCCAGCGTGGCGCGTTCACGGCGGCGGATGCCGAGTCGACGCGGCTGGCGGTGCAGGTGTTTGCGCTCGGCCTGCCGGCCTTTGTGCTGATCAAGGTGTTTTCGCCCGGTTTCTTCGCCCGCGAGGACACGGCGACGCCCATGAAATTCGCGGCGGTTTCGATGGTGATCAATATCGCCGCCGGGGCTGCGCTGTTTTTCTGGATCCGCGACTTTGCGCCGGATCGGGGCCATGTCGGGCTGGCGGCGGCAACATCCCTGGCCGGCTGGATCAATGCCGGACTGCTGGGCTATTTTCTGGCGCGGCGCGGCGGGTTCGCGCCCGATGCGCGTCTGGCCCGCGCCCTGCCCCGTCTGGCGCTGGCGGCGGCGATTGCCGGTGGCGGGATGGCGGCAATCGAGCTCTACAGGACCAATATCGTGCCATTCGCGCTGGATTCGCGGCTGCTGGCGGCGGTCTTGGCGTCGGGCGCAGGCTTTGCGGTTTACGCCGCTGCCGCGTTGCTCACCCGCGGCGTGCGGATTTCGGAGTTGCGGAGCGCCTTCTCCCGTGGCTAAACCCGCGCCCTGACGCCCGCCAATCAGAGACCTCCGATGACCGATACCGCTCCGACCTATTCTGGCCCCCAACGCATCCTGTCCGGCATGCAGCCCACCGGCGGCCTGCATCTCGGCAATTATCTCGGGGCGCTGGTTAATTGGGTGGCGCTGCAGGAGCGCGGCGCGGCGTGCTTTTACTGCGTGGTCGATCTGCACGCGATCACCATGCCGCACAATCCGGCGGAACTCCCGGACGCGGTGCGCAAGGCTGCGGCGGCCTATATCGCATCGGGTGTGGATCCGGAGAAGTCTGCCGTTTTCGCACAGTCCTCGGTGACAGCCCATGCCGAGCTGGCCTGGATTTTCCAGTGCGTGGCGCGCCTCGGCTGGCTTGAGCGCATGACCCAGTTCAAGGACAAGGCCGGAAAGGACAAGGAGCGCGCCAGCGTGGGCCTGTTCACCTATCCGGTGCTCCAGGCCGCCGACATACTGGTCTACAAGGCGACCCATGTGCCGGTCGGTGAAGACCAGAAGCAGCATCTCGAATTGTCGCGCGACATCGCGGCGCGATTCATGCGCGATTTCGACTGTGACGGCTTCTTTCCCTTGCCGGAGCCGGTGATCCAAGGGGCGGGCACGCGGATCATGTCGCTGAAGGACGGGTTGAAGAAGATGTCGAAATCCGATCCGTCGGATCTGTCGCGGATCAATCTGTCGGACGATGCCGATACGATCGCGCGCAAGATCAAGAAGGCGAAAACTGACCCTGCCGCCCTGCCGGACAATGTCGAAGCACTGGCGGACCGGCCCGAAGCCGCGAATCTGGTGGGCATCTATGCGGCGCTGGCGGGGTCGTCGAAAGAACAGGTTATTGCCGAATTTGCCGGCCAGGGCTTCGGGGCGTTCAAGCCAAAGCTGGCCGAGCTGGCGGTCGAGCGCCTGGCGCCCGTCGCCAACGAATATGCGCGGCTGATCAACGATCCGGCCGAGATCGACCGGGTTCTGGCGAAGGGCGCGGAACGCGCCCGCACCGTCGCCGGCCCGGTGATCGCCGAGGTCAAGGACGTGGTGGGTTTCTGGCGCTGACCGGCGGTGATTTTGCCGCATTTTCGGATTCAGGTCCGGATGCCATTTTCCTGCCCAATGAATGGAGACGGTTGATGCGCGCAATCATGATTTGCGGACTTGGTTTGATTCTGGCGGCCTGCAGTGGCCCGGATGCGGAAACAGGTTCTGATATGGACACGGCCGGCCATGGGATGGATGTCGGCTTCTCAGGCGAGTCAGGCCCGGTCGCTGAACAGGAGACCGCGATCGATGTCCGCGCCAGCTGGATGCGCCCGCATCCGGGCGGGCGCGATGTCACCGCGGCCTATGTCGTTGTGCAGTTGTCCGAGGGCACAGAGGACCTCTTGACCGGCGCGCGGATTGAGGGCGCCGAGCGGGTCGAGCTGCACGGGCATTTCATCGGCGAGGGCGGCGTCATGCAGATGCGCGAGATCGGCCCGCAGCTCCTCACCAATGCCGGCCCGATGGTGTTCACGCCAGGCGGCCGGCATCTGATGGTGTTCGGTTTGGCGACGGTTGTGGAAGGCGACAGCGTCGAGGGCGTGCTGGAATTCCAGAATGCCGGCGAGGTGCCGGTGACGTTCGCGGTCCGGTCTATGCCGCCAGGTCAAGTCACGGAGTATTAGCGGTCCGGGCATAGGTTTCCGGATCATAGGGTTTCGCCGGCCGCGGCCGCAGAATCCAGGCGAGATACAGGCCGATCGCCATGCCCGGCAAGCCCACCAGCGCGAGCGGATTGCCCTCACGCAGGAAGTACAGGGCGAAGGCAGCCCCCAGCGCTGCCAAGGCCAGTCCGATGCACGGCAATAGCAGGCCTGACCAGAAGGGCTGGCCTTCAATAAATGCAATCGTTTCCGCGTGGGCCAGCGCCCTGGCGTGCAATGCGGCATTGAATTCGCGGAACCGGTCGGCGCGGTTTTCCCATTCGCCGATCGCTTTCCAGCTTCGCGAGCCGAAGAGGATGCGGGTATTATCCCGTCCGGTCAGGCGGCACAGGACCTGACTGTCGCGGCCCGCAAGCCCGATCGACAATCGGATTTCGCGTAAATCTTCATAGCGAATGGCGCGTTTCACGGTGCCGTTTTCGGTGACAGAAACCCGTTCGGCTTCGAGCGCGATCACTTGCTCGGCGGCCCCGGCCGAGCGGCGGTCTATATAGGTCGGGACGGTCATCGGGCGCATTCCTATCTGGACGAATGGGCCATGTCAGGCCAATTCTATGCGCATGAGCGATCATCGCCGCAAATTCCTGGTCGTGGCGGACCAGAGCGAGGAATGCCGGACCGCGCTGTATTTCGCGGCCAAGCGGGCGCAGGCCACCGATTGCGGCCTCGTGCTGTTGGCGGTCATCGAGCCGTCGAATTTCGATCATTGGATCGGTGTTTCCGAGACCATGCGCCGCGAGGCGGAAGAGGAAGCGACCGAGCTCTTGGACACGCTGGCCGAGGATGCCGAAGCGGTCATGGCCGAGCGTCCGGAGCTGATCTTGCGCGAGGACGAAAAGCGCGATGCGCTGGCCAAGCTGATCGAAGACGACGATCACATCTCCATTCTGGTGCTGGGCGCGGCCGAGTCCGGTGAAGGCCCCGGCCCGCTGGTGACGGCGCTGGCGCGCGGGCGCGGATTGACCGGTGCCCGGGCGATCCCGGTGACGGTCGTGCCCGGCGGCCTGTCGCGCGACGAAATCGACCAGCTGACATAGGCAAGGGTTGCAGGAGCCGATCAAAAGCGCCATTTCAGGGCTAACAGCTGTGAGTGCGCCCGATGTTTATCCAGACCGAAGACACCCCTAACCCGAACACAATGAAGTTCCTGCCCGGCCGCGAAATCGCGCCGGAAGAACCGCGGGAGTTTGCAACGCCGGAGGAGGCGGAAACCTCGCTTCTGGCGCGGGAATTGTTCGCCATTGACGGCGTGACGGGCGTGTTCTGCGGGGCGGATTATATCTCTGTCTCGAAAGACGAGACGGTCGACTGGCCGCATATCAAGCCGGCCATTTTCGGCACGCTGATGGACGCTTTGCAGTCCGGCCAGCCCTTGTTTGAAGCCTCGGACGGTGAGGTCGAATTCGAACCGGACAGCGGCCCGGCGAAAGAAATCAAGGAAATCATCGATACGCGGGTGCGGCCCGCCGTGGCGCGGGATGGCGGCGATATCATCTTCAAGGGCTTTGACGAGCAGACCGGGATTGTTGCGCTGGTGATGCGGGGCGCGTGTTCCGGATGTCCATCCTCGACGCTGACGCTCAAATCGGGGATCGAAAATCTTCTGAAGCATTATGTGCCGGAAGTCCGCGAAGTCGTGGCGGTCGGATAGACGGTTTTTCCGTTCCGGCGATTAAACAACCGCTCCTGGCGACCTATGTCCTCGGTCAACTTCAATTGACCAGAGGCCAAAATGCGCGATTCCGATACCTCCTCCTCAGCCCTTGATGAAAAGTCGCTGGACCAGCTGTTCCGCGACGGCCGCACCCATTATGCGTGGACCGGCCGGCCCGTCTCAAACGACACGCTGAAATCGCTCTACGATCTTTTGAAGATGGGTCCGACGAGCATGAACAATTCGCCGGCGCGTTTCGCATTTCTGACATCGGATGCCGCCAAGGAGCGGCTGAAACCGCACCTCATGCAGGGCAATGTCGAAAAAACGATGACCGCACCGGTCACCGTGATCGTCGCTTGGGACAAAGCCTTCTATGAGAACATGCCGAAGCTATTCCCGCATTCCAAAGGCGCGCGCGACATGATGAGGAAAACGGCGGACTCAAACGGTTTCCGCAATGGCACGCTGCAAGGCGCCTATCTCATCCTTGCGGCGCGGTCGCTGGGATTGGATGTCGGACCAATGTCCGGTTTCTCGATCGACGGTGTGGACGAGGCATTCTTCAAGTCCGATACGGCGCGTGCGAGCTGGACCACCAACTTTCTCGTAAATCTCGGTTACGGCTCCGGCGAAAAGCAGCACCCCCGGCTGCCGCGCCTTTCATTCGACGAGGCTGCGACAATCCTGTAAACGCCGCGGCCATGCGATTGCTGGCCATCGATACGACGGGTCCGGGCTGCGCCGTAGCCCTGCGCCGCCCCGGGCACGCGGATGTTTTTGCCCGAGAAACAATGGCGCGCGGCCAGGCCGAACGCCTGGCGCCAATGGTCGAAGAGGTTCTGGCCCGTGCCGGGCTGGCACCGCGCGATCTCGAGCGGATCGGTGTGTGCACCGGTCCCGGCAGTTTCGCGGGCAGCCGTATCGGCGTGGCCTTCGCACGCGGCCTGGCGCTGGCGACCGGAGCGGAGTGTGTCGGCATCAGCCGGCTCGCCTGGACCGTTGCGGATGCCGGGATCGCCGGCAAAGCGCTGGCCGTTCACGATGCGCGCCGTGGCGATGTCGTGGTGCAAGCCTTCGACGGCGGCGAGGCGCTGGCTGCACCCCGGACAATGGCCGTAGAAGCCGTTCAGACGGCGATCCGCGACGGCCGGCTCACCGGAGCATTGCTGGGCAGCGGTGCCCGGCTGATCAAATGCGCCGCGACGGGTGTGCGAGACGGTGAACCTGAACTGGGCGCGCTGCTGGACCTGACGGGCCGCGCCACGGCGCCATTCGGTCCGCCGAAACCGTTTTATGCGCGGCCGCCGGATGCAAATCTGCCGGGCGGGACATGACCGTCGCATCGATTGAGAAAACGGATTGCGGTCATCTGGCGGCTATCCATGCCTGCTGTTTCCCCCGGGGCTGGTCCGCGCCCGCCCTCGCGCGCTTGCTGGCGGAGCCAAATGTGATCGGTTTGCGAAGCGGTACGGGCAATTCCGGCGGGTTCATTCTGGTCCGAAAGGCGGTGGATGAGGCAGAAATCTTGACGCTGGCAGTCGATCCGGACTCGCGCCGCCAGGGTGTGGCTCGCCAGCTGCTCGCGGAAGCCGAGAAGCGGTTGGTCCTGGCCGGCGCCAAACGAATCTTCCTTGAAGTATCCGATCAGAACACGGCGGCGCGGGCGCTTTATGCGGCTGCGGGATATGGGAATGCCGGCCGCCGCCGGCGTTATTACTCGGACGGGTCGGACGCTCTGGTCATGGAAAAGACACTCGCGCAATAGACGAAGCGGCGCGACGGGCTTATGTCTGGGACAACGGATTGACGGGGACAGGATATGCCGGACCGCATTGAAAAACTCTGCATCGAAAAAGGCCTGCGTATGACCGAACAGCGGCGGGTCATCGCGCGCATTCTCTCGATGGCGGACGATCATCCCGATGCCGAAGAACTGCATCGGCGTGCGGCGTCAGAAGATGACCGGATCTCGCTGGCAACGGTATACCGCACCGTGCGGCTGTTCGAAGAGGCCGGGATCATTGAGCGGCACGATTTCCGCGACGGGCGAGCCCGTTACGAAGAAGCGAGCGACGATCATCACGACCATCTGATCGATTTGCGTTCGGGCGAAGTGATCGAATTCGTCAATGAAGAGATCGAACGCCTGCAGGAAGCCGTTGCGCGCAAGCTGGGTTACCGGCTGGTGGATCACCGGCTGGAGCTCTACGCCGTTCCCCTCGAGGCCGAAGACAAGCGCTAGGCTCTCAGGAGACGAGATGATTTCGCGGCGTCCCGGCCGACACGCGCTGGCCTTTATTTTCATTACGGTTCTGGTCGACATGATCGGGCTGGGCATCATCATTCCGGTGCTGCCGCAGCTAATTGTCGATCTGACCGGGCTGACACTGCCACAGGCGGCCCTATGGGGCGGCGCGCTGGCGACGCTTTATGCGCTGATGCAATTCGTGTGTGCCCCGATCATCGGCAATCTGTCTGACCGGTTCGGCCGCCGGCCCATATTGCTGTTCTCATTGGCGGGATTTGCGCTCGATTATCTGGTAATGGGGCTCGCCCCCTATCTCTGGGTGTTGTTTGTCGGACGCATCCTGTCGGGTATTTTCGGGGCGACGTACACGACCGCTGGTGCCTACATTGCCGATGTTTCGCCGCCGGAGAAGCGGGGAGCCAATTTCGGACTGATTGGCGCAGCCTTCGGTCTCGGTTTCATCATCGGACCTGTGGTCGGCGGCTTCCTCGGTGAAATCGATCACCGCCTGCCGTTTTTCGCGGCTTCCGCGCTGGGCTTCGCCAATCTTGTTTACGGCTTCATCGTGCTGCCGGAGACGCTGCGCGAAGAGAATCGGCGGCCATTCAAACTGTTCAATGCCAATCCGTTCGGCGCGATGCTGCAGATGCGGCAATTCCCGATCGTGTTCGGCCTGCTGGGCGCTTTCGCCCTGTTCTATCTCGGGCACGCTTCGCTGCCGGCGGTCTGGGCGTATTACGGGCCCGAGAAGTTCGGCTGGTCGGAGGCCGATGTCGGGTTGTCACTGGGCGCGGTGGGCGTGACCGCGGCTTTTGTTCAGGGCGTCCTGTCGCGCAAAGCCATTCCCGCGCTCGGCGCCAAGCGGGCGGCGGTTGCCGGTTTCTCGATCGCAGCCCTGGCCTATTTCGGCTATGCGCTCGCGCCGAATACCGGCGTGATGTACATCGTCATCGTCCTGGGTGCGCTCGCCGGCATTGGCGGGCCGGCGGTGCAGGGCATCATGTCGAACCAGGTGCCGGCCAATATGCAGGGCGCGCTTTCGGGCGCCACGACCAGCCTGTCCTCGTTGATGACGGTCTTCGGCCCGGGCCTGATGACCTACATCTTCTATACCTATTCGAACCGCGAGGCCGCGTTCTATTTCCCCGGCGCGCCATTTGTGCTCGCCGGGATGCTGACGCTGTTCGCCGTCTATATCATTGCGCGGGTGATCGGCCGGAGCGAGGTGACAGCCTAGGCGGGGCTTGCGATTCCAGTCGCTTTCCATCATAACCCGCGGCTCTTTGGCAAAACCGGGTTCGTCATGGCGCAAGAGCGCAAAAAGCTTTTCATCAAGACCTATGGCTGTCAGATGAATGTTTATGACAGCGAGCGCATGCGCGATGTGCTCGCGCCGCTGGGCTATGAGCCGTCGGACCGGCCGGACGATGCCGATCTGGTCATCCTCAACACTTGCCACATCCGCGAGAAAGCCGCCGAGAAGGTCTATTCCGAGCTGGGCCGCTTGCGTCCCCACAAGGACGAGAAGGCCTCGACCGGTGCACCGATGACGATTGCGGTCGCGGGCTGCGTGGCGCAGGCCGAAGGCGAAGAGATCATGCGCCGCGCGCCGGTCGTCGACCTGGTGGTTGGCCCGCAGACTTATCACAAGCTGCCCGAGCTGATCGCGCAGACCCACCGCGCGCGCGGCGAGCGGATGGAGACCGAATTCGAGCCGGTCGCCAAATTCGACGCGCTGGGCGGCGAGCGCCATGTCGAGGGCTATTCGGCCTTCCTCACGGTTCAGGAAGGCTGCGACAAGTTTTGCACCTTTTGCGTAGTGCCCTATACGCGCGGCGCTGAATGGTCGCGCCCGGTCGACCAGATTGTCCATGAAGCGCGCCAGCTGGCTGCGAAGGGCGTGCGCGAAATCACGCTGCTGGGGCAGAATGTGAACGCCTATCATGGCGAGCCGCCGGCCGGCGCGGAAGCCGACGGGGCTTGGGGGCTGGGGCAGCTCTTGCGGCATTTGGCGCTGATCGGCGGGCTGGACCGGATCCGCTATACGACCTCGCATCCCAATGACATGGACGATGCGCTGATCGCGGCGCATGCCGAGCTCGATTGCCTCATGCCCTATCTGCATCTGCCCGTGCAGTCGGGTTCGGACCGGATTCTCAAGGCGATGAACCGGCGGCATAGTTTCGCCGATTATGCCCGGATCATCGAGAAGATCCGGGCGGCACGGCCCGATATCGCGATTTCCGGCGATTTCATCGTCGGTTTCCCGGGTGAGACCGATGGCGATTTTGAAGCCACGCTGCAGGGCGTGCGCGAGATCAATTATGCTTCGGCGTTCAGCTTCAAATATTCCCGCCGGCCCGGTACGCCGGGCGCCGCGTTGCCGGGTCAGGTGGCCGATGAGGTCGCTTCCGAGCGGCTGCAAAGACTGCAGGCGCTGCTAGAGACCCAGCAGAAAGACTTCAACACGGCACAGATCGGCCGCCGCCTGCCGGTGCTGTTTGAACGTGAAGGCCGTGATCCCGGCCAGCTGCACGGGCGCTCGCCCTATCTGCAAGCGGTGCATTGCGATGCGCCGTCCGGATTGATCGGCAAGATTGCAGAGGTCGAAATTGTGGGCGCCACGCGCAACTCGCTGGCGGGTCAATTGTCCGCGGAGGCGGACGCCGCTTGAGCCCGTCGAAGAAATCCCGCAGCCGGGCGGCCAAGCCGCGCAAAGATCCTGTCGAGACGCTTCATTTCGAGGATGACGCCCGCGTGCGCCTGCTCGCCGGATCCGGCGACCGGCATCTGATCCTGATCGAGGAGGAGCTGGGTGTCCGCCTGGCGGCCCCCGGCGGTGGGCAGATCCAGATTTCCGCCGCAGAGCCGCGCGCGCGGTTGGAAGCCAAGCGCGTGCTCAACCGTTTGTATTCGCGCCTCGAACAGCAGATGACGTGTGACGAGGCCGATGTGCGCTCCGTACTCCATCATGATGATGCGCAGGCCAGCGCAGCCGACTCCTCGGTGATTCGGGTGCCGCGCGGCGCGAGCTTCATGGCCCGCACGCCGAAACAGGCGGAGTATATCCGCGCGCTGCACGATGTGCGCGGCAGCGATCTGATCTTCGGCGTCGGTCCGGCCGGAACCGGCAAGACGCTGCTGGCGGTAGCCTATGGCGCGGCGCAGCTGGCTCTGAAATCGATCGACCGGCTGATCATTACGCGGCCGGCCGTCGAGGCCGGGGAAAAGCTGGGGTTCCTGCCCGGCGACCTGGCCGAGAAAGTCGATCCGTACTTGCTGCCCGTCTGGGACGCGCTGAGCGATTCGCTGGGCCGGTCGCAGATGGAAAAACTGCGCGAAGACAAGCGGATCGAAGTGGCGCCGCTGGCCTTCATGCGGGGCCGCACATTGAACCGCGCCTTCGTCATTGTCGACGAAGCGCAAAATGCCACGCGGGCGCAAATGCGCATGGTGCTGACACGCTTGGGCGAGGGCTCGCGCATGGTTGTCACCGGCGATCCGACGCAGACCGATCTCGACCACCGTCAGCCGTCGGGCCTGCCGGAAGCGCTGGATATCCTGAAAGGCGACAAGGCTGTGCGGATGATCCGCTTCGACCGGAAGGACGTGGTGCGGCACGATCTCGTGGCGCGGATTGTCGATGCCTATGAAAAACGCGACGCCGATGACCAAGGCTGACGCACCATCAATTGACGTACAGATTGACAGTGACGGATGGCCTCCGGCGGTCCGTCTGGCCAAGCTGTGCAACACTTCGATTGGTGCTGCAGCGATGCGCCTTGAACGTCCGGCCCACGGTGAAATTTGCGTGCTGTTCACCGATGATGCCCGGATGCGCGATTTCAATGATCGCTTCCGCGGCAAGGCGCAGCCCACGAATGTCCTGTCCTTTCCCGCGCACGGCGATGTAACCGACCGGCTCGGCGACATCGCGCTGGGCCGCGAAACTGTCTTTCGTGAGGCGGAAGAAAAGGCTATCCCGGTTGAGGACCATGTTTCGCATCTGGTGATTCACGGGTTCCTGCACCTGCAGGGGCTAGACCATCAGACCGATACGGAAGCAGAGGCGATGGAAGCATTGGAGCGAGAGGCGCTCTTCGACATTGGCGTCGCTGATCCCTACGAGGCCCGGCGATGAGTGACGAACCGAAAAGCCGAAGTTGGCGCGCCCGGTTGGGTCAGCTGCTCGGCAGCGCTGGCGACGCCGAGTCAGGCGATCACAATGGTTTTGCCGCAAACGTCCAGATCTTCGACCAGATGCAGGTCGCGGATGTAATGGTGCCGCGGGCCGATATTGTCGGCATCGAGATCAACACACCGCTGGGCGAGCTGATCCCGGCATTTGCCGACGCTGCTCATTCGCGCCTGCCGATCTATCGGGAATCGCTGGATGATCCGGTCGGGATCGCACACATCAAGGACGTGCTGGCGCAGCTCGTGCCGGTGGTATCCGAGCCCGTTTCGGACTGGTCAGGCCGCCGGATCCTGGAAGATATCCGCCGCCCGCTGCTGTTCGCGCCGCCCTCGATGCGCGCCATCGACCTGCTGTTGAAAATGCAGGCGCGGCGCATGCATCTGGCCCTCGTTGTCGATGAATATGGCGGTACGGACGGGCTGGTGACGCTGGAGGATCTTCTCGAGCCGATTGTCGGCGATATCGAGGACGAGCATGACGACGAATCGACGCCGGGCATCGTTCCGAAAGGAAATGGCGTCTGGGTCGCGGATGCCCGCGCGACGATCAGCGAGCTCGAAGCGATTACCGGCTATGCGATTTTCGACGTTGGCGATGACGATGACGTCGATACGCTGGGCGGGCTGGTGTTCATGATCGCCGGCCGCATTCCGGAGCGCGGCGAAATGATCCCACATGCGCGCGGCTTCGAGTTCGAAGTCCTGGATGCCGATCCGCGGCGCATCAAGCGTCTGCGCATCCGGCGCCGGCAGAAGCCAGCCGATTCCGCCAAGTCCTGGGAACCGGCATGACGGCACGCGCGATGATCGGGCAGCTTGCACATCACCTGGCTCCCGACGCGTTGCGGAACCGGCTGTTATCCCTGCGAAAATGGAAAGCCTGCGCGGCTCTGGCGGTGCTGGGCCTTGTTTCCGGGCTTTCCGCGTCACCCCTGCATGTCTTTCCGGCCCTGGCCATCGGTCTGACCGGGCTGGTCTGGCTGCTCGACGGCTCGCTTGAAACCGGCCGGCCCGTCAGGTCCGGCTTCTGGCGCGGTTTCGTCTTTGCCTGGGCGTATCTGGGGATTGGCGTGTTCTGGGTGGCCTTTGCCTTCTGGAACCGGGGCGGCGCCTTCGTGTTTTTCGGCCCGCTGGTGGCGATTGGCGGCGCGGCTTTCCTGGCGCTGTTTTGGGGCGCGGCGGGCGCGCTTTATGCGCGGATCGGGTTGCGCGGACCCGAACGGATCGTCGTGTTGGCCGTGCTGCTTTTGGCGGCAGAGGCGGCGAAAGGCCTGCCATTCACGCAATTTCCCTGGAACATCCCGGCGCATGTGTTCCCGGCGGGCGGCGCGGTGTCCCAATCCGCTGCCTGGTTCGGCGCCTGGGGTCTGAGCCTTCTGACGCTTTTGATGTTTACCAGCCCGGCGACTCTCGCCGGTCCGGGGCAGCCCATCCACAAAAGGCTGCCGGTATTGATCAGCCTGTTCGCCCTGGCTGCGCTGTATGCGTCGGGGACACAAAGGCTGATCCGGGCGGAGACGGCCTATTACCCCGACCTGACGTTCCGGTTGGTGTCTGTCGATGTCGATCAGCGCACCAAATGGGGCCCTGGCGGGGAGACACTCTTGCGCGACCGGTATCTCGAACTCACGGCGAGCGAAGGCGTCGAGGCGGTCAGCCATGTGGTGTGGCCGGAAGGTGCGCTGCCGCTCTTCCTGATCGAGGACGGTCAATCGATTTCCTCCCTGATGGAAATCCTGACAGATGGTCAGGTCCTGCTGGCGGGAACGCCGCGGCGGGAGCTGCGGGAAACCGATGGGTACCGGTATTACAATTCGATGGTCGCGATCTCATTTGACGAAAACCGGCCGCGGGTCCGTGGGCTTTATGACAAGGTCTATCTGGTCCCGTTCGGCGAATATGTCCCGCTAAGCGAGTGGTTGGCGTCATTTGAAATTTCCTCGCTGCAGGAATTGGTTGCCGGGTATTCGCCGGGCGAAGAAATCATCGTGATGGACGATGCGGAGGCGCCGCCGTTCACGCCGCTGATCTGCTATGAGGTGGTGTTTTCCGGCCTGATTCCAGCGGGCGGCGAGCGGCCGGCATGGGTGCTCAATGTGTCGAACGATGCGTGGTTCGGCCCGACGGCTGGGCCACGGCAGCATCTCAACATCGCGCGTTACCGGGCGATCGAAACCGGTCTCCCGATCATCCGTTCCGCATCGCGCGGCTTTTCCGGCGTGATCGATCCTTACGGCCGTATGCCGGTGACGATCGAGCGGCGTTACGAGGGGGTGACGGATGTCAGCCTGCCAAATGCAATCGAACAAACAGTTTTCGTGAATACTCGTGGGCTGCTGTTCTGGTTCATTTACGGCGCCTGTATATTTGGCGTTATGGCGATATTCGTCCAACGCAGGCGGCGCAGAGCCTAAATTACATCCAAGTCTGCATATAACCCTCGTCTTGCCGGAAATTTAGGCTAGTTGATGGGGCTGGGGACCGTCGCACAACTGTCATCGCCGGGGGGTGGCCATGAAACGAAATCCGCGAGAAGCGAACCAGATTGACGCACATGTCGGGTCTCGTGTCCGCTTGCGCCGCCAGCTTCTGAAAATGAGCCAGGAAAAGCTCGGCGAAGAGCTGGGTGTGACCTTCCAGCAAGTGCAGAAGTATGAACGTGGCGCGAACCGGATCGGGGCCAGCCGCCTGTTCAGCTTGTCGAAAGTCCTCGACGTTCCGGTGAATTTCTTCTTTGAAGGATTGTCTGGCGTCAGCGCACAAGGCGTCGCGGAATCCGAACAAAGCCCCATCGTCTACGAATTCATTCAAAGCTCCGACGGCGTGGCGCTGGCCGAAGCCTTTTCGCGAATCAAGACCCCGAAAGTCCGCCGCCGCGTCTTGGAGCTTGTGCGTTCGCTGGCCGATGGCGAAGAAGCCGCGGGCGACGGAAGCTGACAAAACTTGAGCGATTCATCGTCAACCGGTTGCACGCGCGCCTGGAAGCGCGTAATCGGCAGAACATATAAAGACATCTTTATATGAAAGGCGATGCGCAGTGAGCCGGAATTCCTACATCTTCACGTCCGAAAGCGTCTCTGAAGGACATCCCGACAAGGTTTGCGACCGGATATCGGATGCGGTGGTCGACCTGTTTTTGGGACGCGACCCCGAAGCGCGCGTGGCGTGCGAGACCCTGACCACGACCAACCGGATCGTTCTCGCCGGAGAAGTGCGGTCGTCGAATCCGGTTCATGCCGACGAGATCGAGGGGGTCGCGCGCGCGGCCGTGCGCGATATCGGATATGAGCAGGCCGGCTTCCATTGGCGGACGGCCGCTTTCGATAATTACCTGCACGAGCAGTCCGCAGACATTGCCATGGGCGTGGATGCCGCCGGCAACAAGGATGAGGGCGCTGGCGACCAGGGCATCATGTTCGGTTTTGCGACCGACGAAACGCCCGAGCTCATGCCCGCACCAATCCTGTATTCGCACCAGGTCCTCAAGGAGATGGCCCGGCAGCGAAAGCATGCGGAGCGATTGGAGTTCGAACCGGACGCCAAGTCGCAGGTGACCCTGCGCTATGAGAACGGACAGCCCGTCGGCGTGACATCGGTCGTGGTTTCGACCCAGCATCGCGAGGGCCTGTCGCCGGAGGATATCCGCGAGCTCGTGCGGCCAATCGTGCAAGACGTCCTGCCGGACGGCTGGTTCCCGCCGGAAGACGCGTTTTACGTCAACCCGACCGGAAATTTCGTGATCGGCGGCCCGGACGGCGATGCCGGATTGACCGGCCGCAAGATCATTGTCGACACTTATGGCGGTGCGGCGCCGCATGGCGGCGGCGCGTTTTCCGGCAAGGATCCGACAAAGGTCGACCGCTCGGCAGCTTATGCGTGCCGTTGGCTGGCCAAGAATGTGGTCGCCGCGGGTCTGGCCAAGAAGTGCACGATCCAGGTGTCCTATGCGATCGGCGTGTCCAAGCCCCTATCGCTCTATGTCGATTTCCACGGCACCGGCAATGTCGATGAGGCCAAGCTAGAAGACGCGCTGATGCAGATCGCAGATCTGTCGCCGCGCGGCATCCGCGAACGCCTCGGCCTGTCGCGTCCGATCTATGCGCGGACGGCAGCCTATGGGCATTTCGGCCGCACGCCGGACGATGATGGCGGCTTCTCCTGGGAAAAACTCGATCTCGTCGATGAGCTCAAATCGCTCGCCTGAGGACCCGCGTCTGCGCACATTCGGGCGGACCAAATCCAGGACCCTGTCGGCCCGGCAACAATCGCTTGTCGACGATCTGCTGCCGGAGATCGCCATTCCCGCCAGCGGCGAGGTCGACCCGGCCGCGCTATTGCCGGGCAAATCCGCCCATGTGCTCGAGATCGGCTTTGGCGGCGGCGAGCATCTGACTGGGCAGGCGCGATGCCATGCCGATCACGGATATCTTGGCGTCGAGCCCTTCATCAATGGTGTTGCCAAGGCGCTGACCCAGATTGAGGCAGCCGGGCTGACCAATGTCCGGCTGCTGGAAGGCGATGCGCGCGAGGTGATGGAACGCATGCCGGATCACTGCCTGGATACGATTTTCCTATTGTTTCCGGACCCCTGGCCCAAGGCGCGGCATGCCAAGCGCCGCTTCGTTCAGGATGATACGGCGGCAGAGTTTGTGCGCCTGTTGAAGCCCGGCGGGCGGTTGCGGGTGGCGACCGATGTGAAGGCCTATGCCGATCATGCGCTGTGGATTCTGCGCCGTGCGGAAGGGCTGGAATGGCAGGCGCGAAAGGCCGATGACTGGCGTCTGCCGCCCGCCGATCATCTGACGACGCGATATGAACGCAAGAATCTCGGCGATTGTGCGCCGGTCTTCTTCGATTTTGTGCGGGTGTGAGCGCGTTCTTGCGTTCTCGGCCTTATCGGCGTATATCGCTGCCAACACGTTCGATTGACGTTGGATAACGTCTGTCGGCGGCTCCGGACCGGGGCCGCCGTTTTTGTTGGCAAGACGGAGGTTTGCGCTTGCGCACCCGCACCGCACAGGACGACGCTCTTTACGCCCTCGCCGCGCCCGTGGCCGAGGCGATGGATATGGAGATCGTGCGGATCCGTGTAAAATCGGGCAAGCGTCAGACCGTCCAGATCATGGCCGAGAAATCGGAAGGCACGATGGATGTCGAGGATTGCGCGAAGCTGTCGCGGGCGCTGTCCGACATTCTTGAAGAGCAGGATCCGATCCGCGGCGAGTACAATCTAGAGATTTCCTCGCCCGGGATCGACCGGCCGTTGACCGCACCGGCGCATTTTGAGCGTTGGGCCGGGTTCAAGGCCAGGCTGGAGCTCGACCGGCTGGTCGAGGGCCGCAAGAAATTTACCGGACAGCTGGCCGGTTTCGAGGACAACTCGGTGCTGATCGACCTGCCCAACGAGAAAGAGACCGCGCTCATCCCGTTTGACTGGATTGCGGACGCCAAGCTCGTTCTCACCGATGAATTGATGAAGGCCGATCTCGCCGCGCGCGAAGCTTCGACCGATAACGACAACAGCAGCGGAGACACGCCATGAATATCGGCGTCAGTGCAAACAAGACCGAAATGCTCGCCATTGCGCGGGCTGTGGCCCAGGAAAAATCGATCGACGAGAGCATCGTGATCGAGGCGATCGAGGAAGCCATCGAGAAGGCGGCCCGCTCGCGCTATGGCGCCGAGCTTGATATCCGCGCCAAGATCGATCCGAAGACCGGCGAGATGTCGCTGACCCGCTGCACGACGGTGGTCGAAGAGGTCGAAAACGAGGCGCAGGAAATGGGCCTCGACGAAGCCAAGAAGATCGACGCCAACGCTGAGATCGGCACGGTGTTCTCAGAAGAGCTGCCGCCGATCGAGTTCGGCCGGGTCGCCTCGATGACGGCCAAGCAGGTGATCACGCAGAAAGTGCGCGATGCCGAACGTGAGCGCCAGTTCGAGGAATACAAGGACCGTGTCGGCGAAATCATCAACGGCATCGTCAAGCGCGTCGAATACGGAAATGTGTTTGTCGATATCGGCCGTGCCGAAGGCATTATCCGGCGCAATGACGGCATTCCGCGGGAAAACCTGAAGAATGGCGATCGCGTGCGGGCCTATATCTATGATGTCCGCCGCGAACTGCGCGGCCCGCAGATATTCCTGTCGCGCGCGCATCCGGACTTCATGGCGGCATTGTTCGCGCAGGAAGTGCCGGAAGTCTATGAAGGCATTATCGAGATTCCGGCCGTCGCCCGCGATCCGGGCTCGCGGGCCAAGATTGCGGTGATCTCGAATGATGGCTCGATCGATCCGGTCGGCGCCTGTGTCGGTATGCGCGGTTCGCGTGTGCAAGCCGTGGTGTCCGAGCTCGCCGGCGAGAAGATCGACATCATTCCGTGGAACCAGGATCCGGCGACGTTCATCGTCAACGCGCTGCAGCCGGCGGAAGTCGCCAAGGTCGTGCTGGACGAAGATGATCAGCGGATCGAGGTGGTGGTGCCGGACGATCAGCTGTCGCTGGCCATTGGCCGCCGCGGCCAGAATGTCCGTCTGGCTTCGCAGCTCACCGGCTGGTCGATCGACATTCTGACCGAGCAGGAAGAATCCGAGCGGCGCCAGAAGGAGTTCGCCGAGCGGACCGCCGCTTTCATGGAATCCCTGGATGTCGACGAGGTGATCGCGCAGCTGTTGGCGACCGAAGGTTTCGAGAGCGTCGAAGAGCTGGCCTATGTCGAACTGGGCGAGATCGCGATCATCGAAGGATTCGACGACGATACGGCGGTCGAAATCCAGACGCGCGCGCGCGAACACCTCGACAAGGTCGCGGCGGAACAGGATGCCAAGCGGACCGAGCTGGGCGTGGAAGATGCGCTGCTGGAAATCGATGGCGTTGATCTGCCGATGGCGGTGAAGCTGGGCGAGAATGGCGTGAAAACCGCCGACGATCTTGCCGGCTATACTCCAGACGATCTGCGCGGCTGGTTCGAGACAAAGAATGGCGAACGGGTCCGCGAGCCGGGCATTCTCGAAGACTTCGAGCTGAGCCAGGAAGATGCCGAGATGCTGATCCTGAAGGCCCGTGTGGCGGCCGGCTGGATTTCGGAAGAGGATCTGCCGCAGCCGGAAGTCGAAGAAGAGGCGGAAGGCGGCGTCGAGGACATCGATTTGAGCGATCTTGATCTCGATGCGCTGGAAGCGGAAGCGGCGGCGCTGGGCGTCGACCTCGATGCGGCACCGCAGGATGACGCGGAAACGCGCGAATAGGGAAGGCTGGCCATCGTGCGCGAGCGCCGCTGCGTCGTCACCCAGCAGAGCGGACCGGAAACGTCGCTGATCCGCTTTGTGGCCGGTCCGGAAGGCAATGTCGTGCCGGATATCTCGGCCAAGCTTCCGGGGCGCGGTGCGTGGGTGACGGCGGATGCCGAACACCTGGTGCTCGCGATCAAGCGCGGTCGGCTGGCGCGGGCTCTGGGCGGGGCGAAGGCGGACGAAAAGCTGGTCGCGGACGTCGAAGCCCTGCTGGCGCGCAAGGTGCTTTCGCTTCTCGGGCTCGCCCGGCGAGCGGGCGATCTCGCGGTGGGCATGGACGCGGTGCGTCTGGGCCTGAAGGCACAACGGCCGGCCTGGCGCATTGAAGCGTGCGACGGGGCGGCGGATGGGCGGTCCAAGCTGGACCGCCTGGCAGAGGGGAAATGGGGAGCAGTTCCGGTTGCGGGCTGCTTCCCGGCAGACCAGCTGGGACAGGCTTTGGGCCGCGATCACGTGGTGCATGCCGCCCTGGCGGAAGGCTCGCAATCGCGGGCTTTCGGAGAGATCATGGGCAAGCTTTCCGGCTTCCGGGAAATCGATCCGGGGCGTAAAGCAGGCGAGAGTGGTTGAATCCGGCTTGAAGCTGGCTAGGTTAGCGGGCTTTCAAGCCTTGAGGGACTTGAAATCGGGACGTTGGCTTTACGGCTGCCAGCGGTTTCCCGCAGTGATGCCGTGGTGAAAGGTTCGCATGAGCGACAACGACGATCGTAACCAGGGTGGTTCGGGCCGCCGGCCAATCTCGCTTAAGCGGGGCGGGTCCGGAACCGTGCAACAGAGCTTTGCGCGCGGCCGCTCCAAATCTGTGGTGGTCGAGAAGAAGCGCAAGCGCGTGGTCGGACCGCAGGGCGGCAGTGCGGCCCCCGGTGGCAAGCCGGCTGCCGGCGGTGCACCGAAGAAGAATGAATCCGCGCTGGCTGCCAAGGCGCGCGAGCTGGGCCTGTCCGAAGAAGAGCTGGTCGCCCGTCAGCGTGCCATTCAGCGCGCCCGCGCTGAAGCCGCTCAGAAGGAAGAGCGCCGCAAGTCGGAAGAGGCCGAGCGCAAGCAGCGGGCCGAGGAAGAACAGCGCCTGCTGGAAGAAAAGCAACGCCGGGCAGCCGAAGAGGCTGAAGAGGCGGAACGCAAGCGCCGGGAAGCCGAAGCCGAGGCCGCTGCCGCAGAGGCAGCCGCCAAGGCCTCGCCGGGCGATGCACCCGCAGCCCGGAAAGAGGCGCCGAAGCAAAAAGAACGTCCCCGGATCGACGATGATGCCGACGGCATGCTCGAATCCATGGGTGGGCGCGTGAAGAAAAAGGGTGCGGGTGGTCCCGGCCGTTCGACGCCGGACAAAAGCCGTACCAAGAATGATCGCGGCCGCCAGAAGGGCAAGCTGACCATCCAGAATGTTCTGGACGGTGATGAGGACCGTCAGCGTTCGCTCGCCTCGGTGCGCCGTGCCCGCGAGCGCGAAAAACAGCGCCGCGAACAGGGCGGCGATCGTGAGAAGATCCAGCGCGAGGTTGTACTGCCGGAAGCGATCACGGTTCAGGACCTGGCCGCACGGATGGCCGAACGGGCCGCCGATGTCGTCAAATACCTGATGAAGCAGGGCCAGATGGTCCGCGTGAACGACGTACTCGACAGCGACACGGCCGAGCTGATCATCGAGGATTTCGGCCATATCGCGAAGCGGGTCTCGGAATCCGATGTCGAGGAAGGGTTCATCTCCGACGACGATCCGGAAGCCTCGAAAAAACTGCGCGCGCCGGTTGTCACGGTCATGGGCCATGTCGACCACGGCAAGACATCGCTGCTCGATGCACTGCGCCAGACCGACGTTGCAGCCGGCGAGGCCGGCGGCATCACCCAGCACATCGGTGCCTATCAGGTGAAGCTGAAATCCGGCGACAAGATCACCTTCCTGGACACGCCGGGACACGCGGCCTTCTCGTCCATGCGCTCGCGCGGGGCGCAGGCCACGGATATCGTGATCCTGGTCGTGGCCGCCGATGACGGCGTGATGCCGCAGACGATCGAGGCCATCAAGCACGCCCAGGCGGCGGAAGCGCCGATCATCGTGGCCGTCAACAAGATGGACCGTGAAGGCGCCAATCCGCAGAAGGTTCTGACCGACCTTCTGCAACACGAAGTGATCGTGGAAAGCATGGGCGGCGAAGTGCAGGCGGTCGAGGTCTCGGCTTTGAAGAAGACCGGTCTTGGCGAGCTGACCGACGCGATCACGCTGCAGGCGGAACTGCTTGAGCTGAAAGCCAATCCGGACCGTCCGGCGGACGGAGTGGTGGTCGAAAGCCAGGTCGAGCAAGGCCGGGGGTCTGTCGCCACCGTGCTCGTCAAGCGCGGAACGTTGAAGCGCGGCGACATTGTCGTCGCCGGCGCCCAGTGGGGCCGTGTGCGTGCGCTGATCGACGAGCGCAACCAGCAGCTCAAATCGATCGGGCCGTCGCAACCGGCTGAAATCCTTGGGCTGGACGGTGCGCCCGAGCCGGGCGAATTGTTCGCGGTCGTCGACAATGAGGCCCGCGCCCGCGAGCTGGTCGACTATCGCCAGCGCCAGAAGAAGCAATCTGCAGCCGCTGCCGGCGGCGCTGGGGCTTCGCTGGAACAGATGCTGGCGCGTCTCAAGCAGAGCGATACCAAGGAAATGCCGCTGGTCGTGAAGGCCGACGTGCAGGGTTCTGCCGAGGCCATCGCCCAGTCGCTGGAGAAGATCGGCAATGAGGAAGTCACGGCGCGTGTCATTCACGGCGCGGCCGGCGGTGTGAACGAATCCGACATTCTGCTGGCGAAGGCGTCAGGTGCTCCGGTGTTCGCGTTCAATGTCCGTGCCAACAAGCAGGCGCGCGAGCTGGCCGAACAGGAAGGCGTCGAGATCCGCTACTACTCGGTCATCTATGACGTGATCGACGATGTGAAGGGCACGCTTGAAGGCATGCTGGCGCCGGAGAAGCGCGAGACCTTCATCGGCTATGCCGAGATCCTGGAAGTGTTCAACATCTCCAAGGTCGGCAAGGTCGCGGGTTGTAACGTCACCGAAGGCGTTGTGAAGCGTGGTTCCGGTGTGCGCCTTCTGCGCGACGACACGGTGATCCATGAAGGCAAGCTGAAAACGCTGAAACGCTTCAAGGATGAAGTCCCGGAAGTCCGCTCCGGCATGGAGTGCGGCATGGCTTTCGAGAATTATGAGGACATCCAGAAGGGCGACCTCATCGAGTGCTTCGAGGTCGAGGAAATCGAGCGCAAGCTCTAGACACGAAAAAGCCCCGGCCAGCGCCGGGGCTTTTTTCTAGTCGGCCGGCACGATTTCCTGTGCGGCGCCTTCATAATCGACGAAATCATACTGCTCGACGACGAGGCCGTCGCGAAGGTGGATGACCGTCGTCTGCGGCGCGGACCAACGGAACACCATGCCGTCCTGTTCGACGGGGTAGGTCGCATTCACACTGCCCATGAAGACATAGCGGTCATTGCTCTCATACGCCGTGTCCCACTCGAAATTGAGGGCGATCGGGTTGAACCGGGCGTCGAATTCGCGCAGCGCCGCCATGATCTCTTCACGGCTGTGATGGAGCAGCCCGGTTTCGCCCATACCTACCGCTGTCGGATCGGTGAACACAACGTCCTCGGACATATACTCTTCCATGGCGTGGAAATCGGCGGCCGAGTAGGCTGCCATATAGGCATCGATAATCGCTTGGTTGGCGGCGTCGGCTTCGGGATCCGAGTCCTGTGCCATGGCGGCGGTACAACAGAACACGCTCAGTGCGGCTGATGTCAGCAGGGAGTTCATGGTGTCCTCTTAGTCGTGGGTCAGCGCTGTCGCGCCGTCATAGTCGGTATAGTCGCGGTGCTCGGCGATATGATCGCTTTCAACCGTGATGATCGTCGTGATTGGAAAATTGTAGCTGTAGCGGGTGTCTTCGGTGCCGTAAGTTACGTCGATCGACCCGCGGTAAATCACCCGGCCGGGCGAGGTGAACACATCATCGAAATGATATTGCGCATGGGTGACGCCCCAGGCGCGAATGCCCGAAAGGATGGCGTCCGGACCCATCCAGTCGATCGGTCCGTCGAATCCCTCACGGCCAAAGGATGTCGGGTCGATGAAGCGGCTGCTTTCATTGAGCAACGCACCCATCGCCTCGAAATCCTGGGCTTGGTAGGCCTCCAGCCAGGCATCGGCGACCTGGCGATCGTCGGCGTTCGCGACCGACACTGTGCAAAGCAATAATATTCCAGCACAAAAGAAATTCATGGTTTATCTTCCCCTGTTGCTTTCTTTTAGCAATGGCCCGCCTAAATGCCAGTCACGAAAACGGGAGAATTGTGATATTTTCGACGGGCTTGCCTTCGGTGCTGCGGCGCGTTAAGTGGCGCGCCCTTCATCAGCGGCTGTGCCGGTTCAAACCCGGGCATTCGAAAGCGAGGCTCCCATGACACGTCACGGATCACCGCAAGCCGGCGCGAAAATGCCGTCGCAACGCCAGCTTCGCGCGGGCGAGCTGGTGCGCCATGCGCTCGTGGACATCCTGCGCCGCGAGGAGTTGCGCGACGACGCCTTGCATGGGGTGGATGTTACGGTGACGGAGGTGCGCGCTTCACCGGATCTCAAGACTGCCCGGGTGTTCGTCGCGCCGCTGGGTCATGGCGATCGCGAAGCGGTGGCTGCCGCGCTCAACCGGGCGGCTGGCTTTCTGCGCGGCAAGCTTGGCCGCGCGATCGAGATGAAGTTCACGCCAGAGCTGCGGTTTATCGCCGATGACCGGTTCGACCAGGCCAGCCGGATCGACGAGATCCTGGCCCGGCCGAACGTGAAGCGCGATCTCGATCCCGGTCTCGCCGACGACGAGGACGAGGACTGATGGGCCGCCGGAAAAGGGGCCAAGACATTCATGGCTGGGTGTTGCTCGACAAACCCTATGACATGACGTCGACCGAAGCGGTCGGGAAGGTTCGGCGGCTGTTCGACGCCAAAAAGGCCGGTCATGCCGGTACGCTCGATCCGCTGGCTACCGGGCTGCTACCGATCGCCCTTGGCGAAGCCACCAAGACCGTGCCGCTCGCCCAGGAAGGCGACAAGACCTATCGCTTTACGGTGCGTTGGGGGGAATCAACGGATACGCTCGATGCGGAAGGCGACGTGACGGCGCGGTCCGATATCCGGCCGGACCGTGCGGCGATCGAAACCGCCCTGCCGCGCTTCGTGGGCGATATCGAGCAGGTGCCGCCAAAGTTTTCGGCCATCAAGATCGACGGCGAACGCGCCTACGATCTGGCGCGTGACGGTATCGTGGTCGAGCTTGAGCCGCGACCGGTGCGGATCGAACGCCTGGAAATCGTCGGCATGCCGACGGCGGATGAAACCGTGTTCGAGATGGATTGCGGCAAGGGCACTTATGTCCGCAGCCTGGCGCGCGATCTCGCGTTCGAACTCGGCACGGAAGGGCATATTTCCGAGCTTCGCCGGACCCGCGTGGGCGGGTTCACGGAAAGTGCTGCCATATCGCTGGACGAATTGGCAGATTTGGCCCATAAGGGCCGCGCTTTTGAGGGGCTTGCCCCGGTTGAGACCGCGCTGGACGACATCCCGGCGCTGGCCGTGACCGAGGATGAAGCCGCTCAAATTCGTCAGGGACGGGCCATCGTCCTGCTTCCGCGCATTGCGCAGGAGCTCCGCGCTCTCCGACGCCCCCGAGACATTTCCGGTAAGGACGGGTCTCGCATGGCGGTGGCGATGTGCGGCGAGATGGCGGTCGCCCTTGGCGAGGCCCAGGCCGGCAAATTCCAGCCGTCCCGGGTCTTCAATCATAACGCCTAGCGCCCGAGAAACGGGCAAAGAAAGGATATCCGATGTCGATAACGCAAGAGCGCAAAGGCGCGCTTATCAACGAGTTCGCACAAGGCAAGGCCGACACCGGCTCGCCCGAGGTCCAGATCGCGATCCTGTCCGAACGGATCAGCAACCTTACCGAACACTTCAAAACCCACAAGAAGGACAACCACTCCCGTCGTGGCCTTCTGAAAATGGTGTCTCAGCGCCGCCGCCTTCTCGACTACCTGAAAGGCAAGGACGAAGGCCGCTACAAGGCGGTCATCGAGAAGCTGGGCCTGCGCCGCTAGACGACAATTCCCACGACGGGATGAAAGCACGTACGAGATGTTTGAGATTCACAAAGAAACGATTGAATGGGGCGGCCGCGAGCTGACCCTCGAGACCGGCAAGGTTGCCCGTCAGGCTGACGGCGCGGTCATGGTCACCTATGGCGAGACCACCGTCCTGGCGACGGCTGTCGGCGTCAAAAACGTGAAGCCGGGGACCGACTTTTTCCCGCTGACCGTCAACTATCAGGAAAAATACTTCGCCGCCGGCAAAATCCCCGGCGGTTTCTTCAAGCGCGAAGGCCGGCCGACCGAAAAGGAAACGCTGACCTCGCGCCTGATCGACCGTCCGATCCGGCCGCTGTTCCCGAAGGGCTTCAAGAACGATGTCCAGGTGATGATCACGGTCCTGTCGCACGACATGGAAAACGATCCCGACATTGTCGGCATGGTCGGAGCGTCCGCCGCGCTGTGCATTTCCGGCCTGCCCTTCATGGGCCCGATCGGTGCGGCCCGTGTCGGATATATCGACGGCGAATACGTTCTCAACCCGCAGGTCGACGAGATGGTCGAAAGCGCCCTGGATCTCGTTGTCGCGGGTACCGGCGATGCCGTGATGATGGTGGAATCGGAAGCCAAGGAGCTGTCCGAGGAGATCATGCTGGGCGCGGTGATGTTCGGTCACGAGCATTTCCAGCCGGTGATCGATGCGATTATCCGCCTGGCGGAAAAGTCGGCGAAAGAGCCGTGGGCGTTCGAGCCGGAAGACCATTCCGACATCGAGGCCAAGGTCCGCAAGATCGTCGAAAGCGATTTGCGCAAAGCCTACAAAATCACCGACAAGTCCGAGCGCTCGGCAGCCGTTTCCGCAGCCAAGGACAAGGCCAAGGAGGCCTTGGGCGAAAGCGAAGACAATCCGGAAGGCGTTCCGGCCATTCTGCTCGGCGACGTCCTGAAATCGGTCGAATCCTCGATCGTTCGCGGCGACATCATCAAGACCGGCAAGCGCATTGACGGCCGCAAGCTGGACGAGGTCCGCAACATCGTGGCCGAAGCCGGCATCCTGCCGCGCACGCACGGTTCTGCCTTGTTCACGCGCGGCGAGACGCAGGGTCTCGTCGTGGCGACGCTGGGCACCGGCGAAGACGAGCAATTCATCGATGCGCTGACGGGAACGTACAAGGAGCGCTTTATGCTCCATTACAACTTCCCGCCCTACTCGGTCGGTGAGACCAGCTTCCGTCTGGCTCCGGGCCGCCGCGAAATCGGTCACGGAAAGCTGGCCTGGCGGGCGGTTGCCGCCGTTCTGCCGAGCGCCGAGGACTTCCCGTACACGATCCGTCTGGTCTCGGAGATCACCGAATCCAACGGGTCGTCGTCGATGGCGACGGTGTGCGGCGCCTCGCTGGCCCTGATGGATGCCGGCGTGCCGATCACGCGCCCGGTTTCCGGTATCGCCATGGGCCTGATCAAGGACCCGGACGGCGTGGCCGTCCTGTCCGACATTCTCGGTGACGAGGACCATCTCGGCGACATGGACTTCAAGGTGGCCGGGACCACCGAAGGCGTCACCTCGCTGCAAATGGACATCAAGATCGCCGGCATCACCGAGGATATCATGAAGACCGCGCTCGAACAGGCGAAGGGCGGCCGCATGCACATCCTCGACAAGATGAACGAGGCGCTGGGAACGGCGCGTGAAGAAGTTGGCGAATATGCCCCGCGCATCGAGACGATCACCATCCCGACGGACAAGATCCGCGACGTGATCGGCACCGGCGGCAAGGTGATCCGCGAGATCGTGGAAACCACCGGCGCCAAGGTCGATGTCAATGATGACGGCGTGATCAAGATCGCCTCGTCCGACGCCAAATCGATCAAGGCGGCCCTGGACTGGATCCGCGGGCTGACCGCGGAGCCGGAAGTCGGCGAGATCTACAAGGGCAAGGTCGTCAAGGTGATGGACTTCGGCGCCTTCGTGAACTTCTTCGGTCCGAAGGACGGGCTGGTGCACGTCTCGCAGATGAAGAATGAGCGCGTCGGTCATCCGAAGGATGTCGTGGCCGAAGGCGATGAAGTCTTCGTCAAGCTGATGGGCTTCGATGATCGCGGCAAGGTCCGCCTGTCGATGAAGGTCGTCGACCAGGAGACCGGCGAAGAGATCAAGAAGGAAAAAGAACCGGCGGACGAAGAGGAATAGTCCTCTCCATCGCTGGCAGACTGAATGGCCCCGCCGGCGCAATCCGGCGGGGTTTTTCTATGCGGATACGAGACGGTCGCGATAGCGCCGGCTGCCGGGCACCTGATCGCCATTGGTCAGGGTCAATACTATGTCGCCTTCACCGGTTGGTGCGATTTCCGCAATTGCGGCTTCGTTGACCAGCCAGGAGCGATGGACGCGGATCGCCTCGACGCCAGCGCTGGCGAGCTGGGTCTGAAGCTCGGCCAAGGTGATGCGGGCTAGATGCTCGCCGGTTTCCAGTCGAATTTCAGCGTAGTTTCCAGCGGCTTTGGCGCTGATGAAGCGATCCGCTTCAATGCGGAGAATGCGGCCGCCGCATTTCAGGGTCAGGCGCTGCGTTGAGCGGGCGTGCTGGCGTGCGGCTTCGAGTTCGAGCGTGCCCATTTCGATCTGGCGGAAGACATAGATCAGCGCCAGCGGGCCGACATAGCCAGGAAGGAGCTTTCGGTACTCGTAGATGACGACCTGCAGCGGCGTATCGTTGAACAGGTCGTAGGGATGGTCGAACAGGACCGGCCAGACCGTGGCCCGGAATCCGGCCATCCAGGCGATCGTGATCGCCGCGAAGACCAGGCTCCCGGCAAAATGGACGGGCAGTGCCAGAGCCCAGCGGGAGGCTCCGATCGGCGCCAGCCGCTCCATCCGGCGGACGAAATAGAATAGCGGCAGAATGACGATCAGACTGGTGCCTTCCAGCACCCAAGGTTCGAAAAAGGGCGCGTCGACACCCTCGATGTCGCGTTCGATCAGGATCGATGTGGCGCCCACGATCCAGACCGCCAACAGGATGGCCGCCATGGTCCAGATGGCGCGGCGGCCGACGCGCGCTTCCGCTTCGCGTTCGCGCTGAAAGTCCGACTGGGTCATGGTTTCACTGTGCCATGAACGGGTCTGCAGGCAAGAAGGGGTGCGGCCGCCGGTCCCGTCAGACCGCCACTTGTCCCAGCTCAACCGATTTCATCCCCTACTGCCGCAATCGGTCCCGCCGGGCTTGGTTATCGCCGCAAGCGAGGCTTTGTTGAGATGCGGAACCAAAGGAGCGGGCCGATGGCCGACAGCCAAGCCGTTAATCCCAATGCCGTTTTCCAGCGCCGCCACGATCTCGACTGGCTGCGCATTCTCGCCTTCGGCTTGCTGATTTTCTATCATATCGGCGTGTTCTACGAGTCGGATGGCTGGCACGGGGCGAGCGTTTACCAGATCCCGGAACTCGAACCTTTCATGTCGCTGTCAAACCCGTGGCGCTTGCCGCTCCTGTTCTTCATTTCCGGCGTCGCGATCCGCTTTCTTTCTGACAAGATTGGTGTTTTGCGATTCGGGGCGGACCGGACCAGGCGGCTGTTGCCGGTGATCGTGTTCGGCATGTATGTCGTGGTTGCGCCGCAGACCTATGTCGAGGTCACCCGGACCGCGCAGTTTTCAGGCAGTTTCCTTGAGTTTTACCGGCTTTATGCGGGCGAGTGGGCGGGGCCTTGGAACGTCCATACGCCGACCTGGAACCATCTCTGGTATGTGGTCTATCTGTTTGTTTATTCGCTGCTTCTCGTGCCGCTATTACCGCTTCTGCGGTGGGTGGCGGATAGTCCGGCCCTGGCCTGGCTGGGCCGGCAGTTTGACCGCAAGCTGTTGGGATCCCTGCTGATGATCGCCCTGCCGGCGGTGCCGCTGCTGATCTACCGCTTTTCCCTGGTCCCGGCTTTCCCGGTCACCCATGCGCTGTTCGACGATTGGGCCAACCATGCGATAAGTCTCACCTTTCTCATCTATGGCTATATGATCGCCAAGAACCCGGCAGCCTGGAGGGGCGTCTACCGCGCTTTGCCGCTGACCGGGGCTCTCACCCTGATCTCCATGGTCACTCTGCTGACGGCCTACGTGAACTGGGAGGCGGTGCAGGCGGATGACAGCCTGCTTTTCGCGGCACGCGTGTTGCGCGTCGTCTATTCCTGGACGATGATCCTGATGCTGGCGGGGCTCGCCCACCGTTATTTGAACCGCGACGGACCGGTCCGGCGCTATTTCACCGCGGCGATTTTTCCCTACTACATCCTGCACCAGACGATCACCGTCGTGGCCGGACAATGGATCACGGGATTTGCGATTGGCTTTTGGCCGGAGTTCCTGCTGCTGACAACGATCACGCTGGGCGGGTGCGCGCTCGGCTATGAGGTGATCCGGCGGGTGCCGCCGCTGCGGCCGGTCTTCGGGCTGAAGCTTGTATCACGGCGACGAAATACCGTAGTGCAGCCAGCGGAATAGTGAGGGATTCCCACACCAGGCGGTGGACCCGGGAGGCGGTCACCCTATGATCTCTGTCAAAGAGATTTTCGGGGAGATAAGCCGTGTTCCGCCAGATTGCCTCCGCCATTGCGGTTTCCGGGTTGAGCCTTGCCACAGCGATTGCACAGGACGAGACCTACCGTCTGCCCGCACAGGATATTGTCGACATTGTCGATGCGCCCGAAGCGCCTTGGACGACGTTCTCGCCGGACCGGCGTCACCTCCTGCTGATCCATCGCGAAAGCCTGCCGCCAGTCGCGGAACTGGCGCGGCCGATGGAGCGGCTGGCGGGGATGCGGCTGGATGCGGCGACAAACGGCCGCCACGGCCCGCGTTCGGCCATCGGCCTGTCGGTGATCGACATTACCACCGGCGAGGAGCGCGCGATCGACTTGCCCGAGGATGCCGGCCTGTCGAATTTCGACTGGTCGCCCGACGGGCGCTATGCCGCCTTTGTGGTGACGCGCGACGACACGCTGTCGCTTTGGGTGGCCGATGTGGCGCGTGCCCGCGCCCGCGAAGTGATCGCCGACGGCGTCAACGCCGTGTTCGACCCGATCAGCTGGATGCCGGACAGCGAGACGCTGCTGGTGAATACCGTGCCGGCCGATCGCGGTCCGATGCCGGAACGTCCGGTGGTGCCCGCGGGCCCGGTGATCCAGGAGGCGGGCGGTTATGAAGCGCCGGTTCGGACCTATCAGGACCTTCTGGAAGACGCCCATGATGCGGCGCTGTTTGCCTGGATGGCGGAAACCCAGCTGGTGTTGGTCGATGCCCGGCGCGGCCGGCCGCGCCCGGTGGGCGAGCCGGACTTCATCTATTCTGCCGATCCGGCACCGGGCGGCGAGATGATCCTCATCGGCGCGATGCAGCAGCCCTTCTCATACGATGTGAACTGGGCGCGCTTTGCCGACCGCACCTATGTCATCGATCTCGACGGCGAGGAGATCGCCGAGATCGCGCGCCAGCCGATTGCCGACAATGTGCCGATCGGCGGTGTCATTTCCGGCCGCCGCAGCGTGGGCTGGCAGGCTTCCCACCCGGCGCGCGTGGTCTGGGCCGAAGCGCTCGACGGCGGCGATCCGCGCGTCGAGACCGAAGAACGCGACAGTGTCTGGATGCTGGACGCGCCCTTCGACGGCGAACCCGTCGAGGTGGCGCGTTTCGAGGATCGCTATTACGGGACGCAATTTACGACAGAAGGCGAGATGGGCATCGCGGTGGAATACGACCGCGACACACGGGTGATCCGCCGCTGGGTGGTCGATTTCGCCGAACCGGGCGCCGAGCCGCGCCTCGCCGAGGAGCGCAATTTGCAAGATTCTTACGCCAATCCGGGCTCACCGCTGACGGTGCGTAACCGGTATGGCCGGGCGGTGGCCGCCGTAGTCGATGGCTTCCTCCATTATACGGGCGATGGCGCAACGCCGGAGGGCGACCGGCCCTTCCTGCGCCGCGTCAGTTTCGAGACCTTCGAGGGCGAGGACGTCTGGCGCAATGCCGGCGAGAATTACGAGGAAGTGATCGGCCTCGTCGAACCGGACGCGTCGGTTTTCCTAACTTCGTATGAAGACCCGGTGACTCCGCCCAATGTCCGCTTGCATGACGGAGGCGAGGCCCGCTTCATCACGGAGTTTCCGAACCCGCACCCGCAGCTCAACGAGATCTCGCGCGAGCTGATCACCTATGAGCGCGAAGACGGCGTGCCGCTGTCGGCAACGCTCTACCTGCCGGCGGATTACGAGGAGGGCGACACGCTGCCGCTGCTCGTTTGGGCCTATCCACTGGAATACAATGATGCCGCGACCGCCGGTCAGGTGCGCGGCTCGCCCTGGCGCTTCACACGGGTCGCCGGCACCAGCCCGCGCTTCCTGGTGACGCAGGGTTATGCGCTGTTGGAGAACGCCACCATGCCTGTGGTGGGCGACGATCCGGAAACGGTGAACGACACCTTCATCGAACAGCTCGTCCTGTCGGCCGAGGCGGCGATCGACGAATCGGTGCGCCGCGGTTTCGGCGATGGCGAGCGCGTTGCGATCGCCGGCCATTCCTATGGCGCCTTCATGACGGCGCACCTGTTGGCGGCCAGCGACCTCTTCCGCACGGGGATCGCCCGCTCGGGGGCGTACAACCGCACGCTCACCCCGTTCGGTTTCCAGTCGGAACGGCGCACTTTCTGGGCTGCGCCGGAGGTCTATTTCGAATTGTCGCCCTTCATGCATGCCAATGACATCAACGAGCCGATCCTTTTGATCCACGGCCAGATCGACAATAATTCCGGCACCTTCCCGATGCAGTCGGAACGCATGTTCGCGGCGGTGAAGGGCAATGCCGGCACGGCGCGCCTGGTCATGCTGCCTTATGAAAGCCATGGCTATCGCGGGCGCGAGAGCGTGCTGCATGTGCTGGCGGAATCGATCGACTGGCTCGACCGCTGGGTCAAGCCGGAAGAGGACCCGACGGGACGTGATATGGCGGAGGACGAAGCCGAGGCCGCGCCGGAGGGTGAGGGGGCCGGGGGGTAGGCGAAACTTAGACCGACATGATAAACTATCACTGGCTGAAATTATAATCAACCAGTGATAGTATTTTACGGTGCCAAAGATCAGACTGATAAAGCGGGTGGACGCGTATGTCGTCTACACGGCCGAAGTTGAGGCAGATGACCCAGAGGATGCGGCGGAGGCGGTCTATTATGGGCGGCTGGACGTGCAGTGGGAACGCGACGGCGTCGAGGAATTCGATGCGATCCGCATTTCTGCAGAGAATGATCTTGGCATGGAAATAGACGGAACGGCGATTGGTCGTGCATAGGCCATAGTTTGTCGTTTGTCGCCCGTTGGCTATGCTTATTTGGCATTCGGCAGACGGGACAAAATCTGTGCGCCTTTCATTCGAAGAAACGCAGACCCCGTATACAAGCGGTAGCCAGTCAGCGCGACGTTGGACGGAAGATTGGGCCGCCGCGAACCTGTACTGCCCAGCCTGCGATGCCGACAGTCTGGCGGCTCTGCCAAACAACGCGCCCGTGGCTGATCTCGAATGCTCCGCGTGCGACGAGCAGTACGAGTTGAAGAGCTCGAAACGGTCTTTCGGCCGGAAGGTCGTCGATGGTGCTTATGCGACGATGATGACGCGCCTCCGATCGCGGCAGAATCCGAGTCTGCTATTGCTCAATTACGATGCAGAAGACCTGTCAGTCGACAATCTGATCGTCATTCCTCGTCGCCTCTTTACGCCGGAGCTGATCGAGAAACGCAAGCCGCTGGCGCCGGCGGCGCGGCGCGCAGGCTGGGTCGGCTGCAATATCATTATCGATCGTCTGCCCCGATCGGCGCGCATACCGATGATCAGAGATCGGCAGATCGTGTTCACGAAAGACGTTCGCAAGCAATGGCGGAAGATGGCTTTCCTAGAAGAAAAAGCCGACTCCGCGAAGGGTTGGTTGCTGGATGTGTTGGCGTGCGTCGAGAGCCTAGACTGCGAACGGTTTTCGCTCGCCGACATATATGCGCTGGAAGCCCGGCTACAGGCGCTATACCCCGGTAACAGCAATGTCCGGCCGAAAATCCGGCAGCAGCTTCAAGTGCTCCGAGACAATGGGATTATCGAGTTTCTCGGCGGCGGTGAGTACCGGCTGACCTAACCACTACTCATCCTCATCCATTGTCGGGACGGCGACCGCGTGGAAGCCGGCATCGACGTGCAGGGTTTCACCCGTGCAGGAATGGCCGAGATCGGAGAGGAGGTAGAGCGCCGCGCCGGCGACGCCTTCCATCTTGGTGTCTTCCTTCATCATCGACCAGTCGCGCCCGGTCTTCATCAGCGCCTTGCCGCCGGAAATGCCGGCCATGGCGAGAGTGCGCATCGGGCCGGCCGAGAGCGCATTGACGCGAATGCCCGACGGGCCGAGATCGCGCGCCATGTAGCGCGTCGAGGCTTCCAGCGCCGCCTTGGCGACGCCCATGACGTTGTAGGACGGAACGACGCGTTCCGAGCCGAGATAGGTCATCGTCACCATGGATCCGCCATTGGGCATCAGGTGCGAGGCGCGCTTGCCGGCATCGACGAAGGAGAAGGCGGAGATTTCCATCGCCCGGCGCCAGCCCTCGCGGGTGGTGTTCTCGGTGAAGGAGCCGACCAGCTCGTCCTTGCCGGCAAAGGCGATGGCGTGGACGAGAAAATCCATTGTGCCCCACTTGTCCTCAATGGCCTTGAAGCAGGCATCCATTGAGGCGTCATCGGTGACATCGGCGGAGAGCATGAAGGGCTCCTGGCCGAGGCTTTCAACGAGCGGGCGGACCCGCTTTTCCAGCGCTTCGCCCTGGTAGGAGAAGGCCAGCTCCGCGCCCTGCGCGGCGAGCTGCTGGGCGATGCCCCAGGCGATCGAATTCTTGTTGGCGACGCCCATGACGAGGCCACGCTTGCCCTTCATCAGATCGCCCTTGGGGAAAACGGTGTCAGACATGGCGGGATCCTCGCTGGGTTAGACTTTCGAGACGACGACGGTGCCGTTTGTGCCGCCGAAACCGAAGGAATTCGACATGGCGGTGTTGAGCTCGGCCTCGCGGGTTTCGGTGACGATGGGCAGATTCAGGGCCGCAATGTCCGGGTCCATCTCGAACACATTGATCGAGGGGGCGACGAAACCGCCCTGCATCATCAACAGCGTGTAGGCGAGCTCGTGTGCGCCGGCGGCGCCGAGCGAGTGGCCGGTCATCGACTTGGTGGCGGAGATCATCGGCGCGTTGTCGCGGAAGACCTCTTTCACCGCCTTCATTTCGGCAATGTCGCCGACCGGCGTCGCGGTGGCGTGCGGGTTAAGATAGTCGATGCCGGTCGTCACCGTTTCCATCGCCAGCTTCATCGAGCGCACCGCGCCCTCGCCGGACGGGGCGACCATGTCATAGCCGTCGGACGTTGCGGCATAGCCGGTGATCTCGGCGAGAATCGGCGCGCCGCGCTTTTTCGCGCGCTCGTATTCCTCGAGCACGAAGACGCCCGCGCCGGCGCCGCCGACAAAACCGTCGCGGTCCTTGTCGAAGGCGCGCGAGGCGTGTTCCGGCGTGTCATTGTATTTCGTCGACATGGCGCCCATGGCGTCGAACAGGTTGGAGAGGGCCCAGTGGATCTCTTCACAGCCGCCGGCGAACATGACGTCCTGCTTGCCCCACTGGATCTGCTCGGCGGCGGCGCCGACGCAGTGCAGCGAGGTCGTGCAGGCCGAGGTGATGGAATAGTTCACGCCGAGGATCTTGAACGGGGTGGCGAGCGTCGCCGAAGCGGTCGAGCTCATCGCCTTGGGCACGGCGAACGGGCCGATGCGGCGCGGACCCTTGTCACGGGTGATGTCGGCGGCATTGACGATGGTGCCGGCGGACGGGCCGCCCGAGCCCATGATGATGCCGGTGCGCGGGTCGGAAATGTCAGCTTCCGGCAGGCCGGAGGCGGCGAGCGCCTGTTCCATCGCCATGTAGCACCAGCCAGCGCCCTCGCTCATGAAGCGGTAGACGCGCTTGTCGACATGCTGGGCCGGATCGATGTCCGGCTTGGCGCCAACCTGGCACTTGAAATTATGGTCCGCGAAATCCTGCATGAAGCGGATGCCGGACTTGCCGGCCTTCAAGGAGGCGGACACCTCGTCGGCATTGTTTCCGATGGGGGAGATGACGCCCAGCCCGGTGATCACAACACGGCGCATTGATGAACTCCTTGTCGGGATGGATCAGCCCTGCTGACGGGCGAGATCTTCCGGTTTGAACAGGCCGACCTTGAGGTCCTTGGCCTTGTAGATTTCCTTGCCGTCGGCGAGCAGGCGCGCATCGGCGACGCCCAGGACCAGACCGCGGCGCACGACTTTCTTGAGGCTGATCTCATAGCGGACGGTCTTTACGTCCGGTGTGACCTGGCCGGTGAACTTCACTTCGCCGCAGCCCAGCGCCCGGCCCTTGCCGGGATTGCCGTCCCAGACCAGCCAGAAACCGACAAGCTGCCACATCGCATCGAGGCCGAGACAGCCCGGCATCACCGGATCGCCCGGGAAGTGGCATTCGAAAAACCATTTGTCGTCGGTGATATCGAGCTCGGCGATGACCTCGCCCTTGCCGTATGCGCCGCCCTCGTCGGAAATGTGCGTGATGCGGTCCATCATCAGCATGGGCGGGGCGGGCAGCTGGCCGTTTTCCGGCCCGTACAGCTCTCCGCGGGAGGAGCGCAGCAAATCTTCGTACGAAAGCGCGTTCGGACGTTCAGTCATGTTCGATCCCGAGCGGCGACGGTCCGCTGTTCTAATATGCGCGGAGGATCAAGCCGTCAGATACCCACCGCTTTCGAGCGTCAGCGGTATCATGAGGCTTTCGCGGGCTCAAGGCGGCGAGGCTGTGGGCGTGCCGTCAGTCGGATCCAAGGTCGGAGGGCATCAATCCCCAGACCGCATTTGCCTCGACCCAGCCGTGCAGGCCCTGCGCTTCGAGGCGGCACCAGCCGCCGGCACAGCGCTCGAGTTCGAGAATGGCGCCGGCATCGGCGATGGCCTCGATGTCGGAGTCGGCATCCGGCCGGATGTGGAGTGCGATCTCGCCGGGGGCATAAACCGTGCGGCGGCCGGAGAGCAATGAGCGGTGCATCCAGGTGACCTCACCGTCCGGGTCCTCGACGCGGCGCCAGTCGGGCGCTTCGGCGGTGACGCGCAGGGGCAGACCTTCCCGCACATAGCGCCAGACGATCGGGTGATCGCGGCTCGGCCCGGCGCGGCCATGGGCGACGCCCACCTTCAGCGACACGAAGCGCGGGACGGGATAGCCCGAAGGCGTATCGGCCATTTGCGCTCGTGCCGGAGGCGCCATCAGGCCGGCAAGAACCAGTGCGGTGATAAGCAAAACGCGCATGGAAAAGCCTTGCCGCAATGTCAGTGAACAGCGCGTAAACTGACCGAGATTGGCGAGACGGCGGCGGCGACCTGCCGTATAGTCTGCCAAACGCCTGAGAGGAGATCCGCCGATGAAAGCCCTGACCGCTCTGGCCGCCACGGCCGCCCTATCCGTTTCCGCACAGGCACAAGAGACCCGCGAGCTTGATTTTGAGGTCACGCAATTGCGCGGCGGTGTTGTGATGTTGTCGACCGGTGTGGCAGGCAATCTCGGCCTGCTTCTGGGCGCGGACGGCCTCTTGCTGATCGACGACCAGCTGCCCGGAACGGGACCGCAGGTCGAGGCGGCGATTGCCGAGATCGCCGGCGAAGGCGTGCCGCGCTTCATCCTCAACACGCACTGGCATGGCGATCATATCGGGGCCAATCCGCATTTCCATGAAGCCGGATCGACAATCGCCACCCACCACAATATCCGCACCCGCATTCTCGAGGCCGAGGATGAGTGGATTCAGGATGACGGCTTTCTGCCGGTGCTGACTTTCGGCTCGGACCTGCATTTCCACATGAATGGGGAGACAGTGCGCGCCGTACACGTGCCGACAGCGCATACGGACGGCGATGCGATCGTGTTTTTCGAGAGCGCCGACGTCATCCACATGGGAGATGTCCTGTTTTCCGGACTGTTTCCCTTCATCGATCTGCAATCGGGCGGCACGGTAGACGGCTTCATTGCCGCCATGGAGTTGGCCTACGAGATGGCCGGGGCCGACACGCAGGTGGTCCCCGGACACGGCCCCCTTTCGACGCGCGAGGACATTCAGGCCTCGATCGACATGGTGCGCGCCACGCAAGCGATCATCGCGCCGATGGCCGCGGACGGGATGTCGCTGGAGGAGGTGCTCGCGGCCGACCCGTTGGCCGCATATCACGATGACTGGAATTGGGGCTTCATCTGCACGCCGCGCATGGTGGCAACGCTGTATCACGATGCGGCCGGAACCGCGGGCGGCCAGCCGCTCGCCACGGCCTGCGATTAAGCCAGACCATCGTTGATTGCGGGATTCCGCAGCGATTCAATCGGGCATTGAAATTGCGCCATGCCGTGTTCTAGTCTTCCCTGAAAGGGGATTGTTGATGCTGTTATGCGTTTACGGTCTGCGCGCCGGCCTGGCCGGCTTGGTGGCGATACTGGCAGGTTGTCTCGTGACGGATTACGCCGGTGCTCAGGAATTCCGGCCGCACCCGGATTCTTTTCTGCGTACCGCCAATCACACCTTGCCGGAATTGTCGCCGGAAGGCCGTTATCTGGCGATTGTCGACTACGGGTCGGAAGCCTCGGCGGGCGGCGACCTTGTGATCTATGATCTCGATTCGCCGCAGCGCCAGACAATCTCGCGCACGGACCTTACCGGCTACAATGTTCATTATCTGATCTGGGCCAATGAACAGCGCTTGCTCGTCATCGTCGAGACGGTGGGCTATGTCGAATTCCGCGGCCAGCGCGTCCATGTTCCGGTCTTCCGCACGCTCAGCTTCGATCCCTATGACACGTCGCGCCCGGTCGTGCTGTTCCAGAACGAGCGGCAAAACGTGTTCCGAAATGTCAACAATGCCTTCTGGAGCTCTGTTGCCGATCTGTTGGAGCACGACCCCGCGCACGTTCTGATCCCTGCGTTTCGCGGCAATAATCTCGATCTCTGGCGGGTCAACGTGTTCACCGGCGATGCCACCAGCGTCGAGCGCGGCAATGACAATACGCGCTATTGGTTCACCGGGCCGACCGGTGAGGCGGTGATGCGCGTCGACGTCTACAGCCAAGGCCGGCGCTACACCGCCTTCACGCGGGCGCCGGGCGAACGCAGCTGGCAACGCACGGCGAATTACCTAACCAATGAACTGGCCGAGGCGCCGCCGGAGTTTGCATTTGCCGGCCATGGCGACGATGCCGGATCGATCTTCGTTTTCGGCCGGCCTGAGGGCGAGGATACGGTCGGCATTTACCCGTTCAATCTCGCCAACAGCGCATTCGGCACGCTGCTCGGAGGTGCACTGGATTTCGACATCACCCAGTCGATTATCGACAGCCGGACGCGCCGGCTGCTGGGTTATGTGCGGACCAACCGGCAGCACGACGTCGAGATCTTCGACGCGGACCTGGCCGCCGTCTATGCGGATATCGTCCGCGAATTTCCAGACGAATCGCTGATCATTCCCGACGGCTTCCGCGGCACGCGCATGCTGTTCTATGTCTCCGGGCCTGACGAGCCGGGCGCCATGTATCTCTACGATTCCCGAACCCACGAGATGATGCATCTGCGGTCGCTGCGGCCGAGCCTTGCCAATCAGAGGCTGGCCGAGGTGGAGATCGTCGAATACACGGCGCGTGACGGGACCGGATTGTTTGCCTATCTGACGCTGCCGCAAGGTGGCGCCCAAGCGAATACGCCGCTTCTGGTGTTGCCGCACGGCGGGCCCGAAGCACGCGATGTCTACGGTTTCGACCTGTTGGCGCAGTTCTTCGCCAATTCCGGCTATACGGTATTGCAGCCGAATTTCCGCGGTTCTGCCGGCTTCGGCCGCCGTTTTGCCGAAGCCGGTTATGGCCAATGGGGCGGTGTGATGCAGACTGATATCGAGGATGCGCTAGCGCATGTCGTGGAGAACGGGCGCGCCAATCCGGACAGGGTTTGCATCGGCGGTTTCAGCTATGGCGGCTATGCGGCGCTGATGGGCGGGGCGTTGACGCCCGGCCTGTACCAATGCGTGTTTGCCGCCGCGCCGGTCACCGATCTCGAGAGCTTTGTGCGCCACTGGCAACGAGAAGACGATGCGGCAGGCGAATACTGGGAAATGTCGATCGGCCATCCACGGCGCGATCGCGAAAGGCTAGCCGCGATGTCTCCGACCGAACTCGCCGACCGCTACACCATGCCGGTCTTCCTCGCCCATGGCGGCGAGGACGAAATTGTGCCCATGGAGCAGTCGGAAATGATGGCGGCCGCGCTGGCCGAAGCCGGTGTGGCACATGATTTTGCGATCTATGACCGGGCCGACCATTCCTTCTCGCGCCGGCTCGACATGCGTTCAGTGCTGAGTCTGACACGGCAATTGCTTGACCGGACGATCGGTCCGGACCGCGGCCGCTATGACAATGTGTTTTCGGAAAGTCCGCCGCAAAACGCGCCACTGGCGGGTGCGGCCGATGCTGGCCCCGGGCCGAAATAGGATCACTGGTACAAGAAATCGACGCGTGGCGACGCGCGTCAGTTAGCACCACACACCGGACAGGCCGGGTCCTTGGGTAAGGCTAGCGTGCGGCTTGTGCCAGCGAGGCCGTCATGCAGCCAGAGCTGGCCGGTCAGAGTTTCGCCCGCGCCGGTGATCCACTTGATCGTTTCGAGCGCCATCATCGCGCCGACAATGCCAGTGAGCGCACCGACGACGCCAACCCGCTCGCAGGTTTCGGCGTCAGGCGGAATCTCTGGCACGAAGCAGCGATAACACGGCTGGGCGGCGTCGAGGCCAGACGCGAAGATGCCGACCTGGCCGGACCAGCGTCCGACGGCGCCGGAAACGAGCGGCTTGCCGAGCATGTGGCAGGCGGCGTTCACTGCAAAACGGGTTTCGAAATTGTCGCAGCCGTCGAGGACGATGTCGGCGCTCGCGAGATGATGCTGCGCATTCGCTTCGGTGACCGAATCCTTCACGGCATCGACCGTCACATGCGGGTTGAGCGCGACAAGGTGCGCGCCGGCAATGGCCGCTTTGTCCTGACCGACATCGGCGGTCGAGAACTGGATCTGGCGCTGCAGATTGTCGAGGCTGACTGTGTCGGGATCGATGAGACGGATCGTGCCGATGCCCGCCGCGGCGAGGTAGAGCGCGGCCGGTCCGCCCAACCCGCCGGCACCGACAATGGCGACGCTCGACGCTTTCAGGCGCTGCTGGCCAGGGCCGCCAATCTCTTTGAGGACGAGGTGGCGCGCATAGCGCTGGATCTCTTCATCCGTCATGGCTTTCGGTTAGCACCGGGGCTGCCGTCTGCCTATGGCGGTTTGACAGCGAACAGGCCAGTGTGCGGCCATGCCGCTGCCCGCCGCCGATCCCACGCAGTCCGCGCTCGACCTGTTGCAGACGGGCCGGGCGCACATCTTCCTGACCGGACGGGCCGGCACCGGTAAGACAACCCTTCTGCGCCGCTTTCTCGAGCGCGCCGGGCCGCGCGCGGCCGTTGTGGCCCCGACCGGCGTGGCGGCGATGAATGCCGGCGGCCAGACCATCCATTCCTTCTTCCGTTTTCCGCCGCGCCTGATCGAGCCGCAGGATGTGAAGCGGTTGCGCCATGCTCGCGTACTGAAGGAGATCGAGACGCTGGTGATCGACGAGATCTCCATGGTGCGCGCCGACATGATGGCGGCGATCGACCGCTCGTTGCGCCTGCACCGCGACAGCGCCGAACCCTTCGGCGGGGTGCGCATGGTGGTGGTCGGCGATCTGGCGCAGTTGCCGCCGGTGGTGGACGGGCAAATCGCGCAATATCTCGACGAGGTCTATGGCGGGCCGTTCTTCTTCAACGCGCCGGGCTTCCGAGAAGCGGGATTTCTGCGGGTCGAGCTGGACACCGTGTTCCGACAGTCGGACCCGGACTTCATCGACATGCTCGCCGCGGTACGCGAAGGCGATGTCGGTGATCGCGAAGCAGACCTGCTGAATGAATGCGTGACGCCGGCGACGGGGTTCGATGCCAGCGCCACCCATGTCGTGCTGACGCCGACCAATCAGGCGGCGCATGACATTAACATGGCGCGGTTGGCGGCGCTGCCGGGCGATGTCTCTGCCTATAATTCGCGGACCGAAGGCCAGTTCGATGCGCGGCTTTTCCCGACCGAGGATCCGCTGGTTTTAAAGCCCGGCGCGCGGGTAATGATGATCCGCAACGACCCGTCCGGGCGCTGGGTTAATGGTACGATGGGCACGGTTGCCGAGCTGGAACAGGATGCCGTGCGCGTTCGGGTCGGCGAAGAGACGCACCGGGTCGAGCCGGCGGCGTGGGAACGCTATTCCTACACCTATGACGCGGCCAAGAAGTCGATCGACAAGTCGGTGGTCGGCGCCTTCAAACAGCTGCCCCTGCGGCTGGCTTGGGCGATGACGGTGCACAAATCCCAGGGGCTGACGCTGGACAAGGTCTATATCGATTTCTCGCGCGGCATGTTTGCACACGGCCAAGCCTATGTGGCGCTGTCGCGGGCGCGTTCGCTCGACGGGCTGAAATTGTCACGCCCCTTAAGGCCGCGCGATCTGGTGATCGACCCCAGGATCAATGATGTCGGGGCCTATTGCCATGACGCGCTGGTCTAGAAGGGTGCGCTAAACTCCGGTCGAACCAAAACCGCCCGTGCCGCGCTCGGTCTCGCCGAGCTCGGCGACCGGTGACCATTCGATGCGCGTGACGGGCGCGACGACCATTTGCGCAATGCGTTCGCCGCGCCGGATCTCGAACGGTTCGGTGCCGTGATTGATCAGATTGACTTTGATCTCGCCGCGATAATCGGCATCGACCGTGCCGGGCGAATTAACGATGGAAATGCCCCTCTTGGCGGCCAAGCCGGAGCGCGGCCGCACCTGCGCCTCGTAGCCGTCGGGCAGCGCAATGGAGAGGCCGGTCGGGATGAGTTTCCATTCTCCCGGCTGCAGAATGATGGGATCGTCTTCGGCGACGGCGGCGGGCAGGTCGAGCCCGGCACTGGCCGCGGTCTGGTAGGCGGGCAGATCAAGCCCGGCGAAGTGATCCAGCGGCGATACCTGGACGATCACGTTCATGATGGCCTCCCCGTTTGGGCCTGCCTAGCTTTTCGAGAAGTGAGCGTCCATGGCCGCGGCGAGGTTTTCCGCAAGTCTTTGCTTTGATGCGCGTGGCCAGAAGGTTTCGCCGTCTTTCGTGATCAGGAATGCCGCGTTTTCATCGCCGCCCATGGCGTCCCCCGACACGTCATTGGCGACGATCCAGTCGCAGCCCTTGCGGCGGCGTTTGGCGCGGGCGCGGGCCCGCAGATCATGGGTTTCGGCGGCGAAGCCGATGACCAGTGACGGCCGCCTCTCCGCTTGCGCTGCCACGGTTCTTAGAATGTCCGGATTCTCGACCAGTTCGAGCACGGCGCCTTGCTCAGCCTTCTCTGCCTTGCGGGTGTGGGTTTGGGCCGGCCGCCAATCCGCGACCGCCGCGACAGCGATGAAGACGTCCGCCGGCAAAGCCGTTTCGACCGCATCGAGCATGTCGCGCGCCGTCTCGACCTGGATGCGGTCGACGCCCTTCGGGGCGGTCAGGCAGGTCGGACCGGAGACCAGAATAACCTCGGCGCCCTTGGCGGCGAGGTTCTCGGCGATCGCATAGCCCTGCTTGCCGCTGGAGCGATTGGAGAGGAAGCGCACCGGGTCGATCGGCTCGATGGTCGGGCCGGCGGTGACGATGATTTTCCGGCCGGTGAGCGCGCTCATGCGTCGGTTTGCGAGAGCAGGCGTTCGGCCGCATGGGCGATGGCCGCCGGTTCGGCCATACGGCCGGGGCCAAATTCGCCGCATGCCATCTCGCCGTCGTCGGGACCGACGAACTGGATGCCGTCGGATTTGAGCGTTTCGACATTGCGCCGCACGGCCGCATGCTCCCACATGCGCACATTCATGGCCGGTGCCATTAGCACTGGCTTGTCGGTGGCGAGAAGCGCGGTCGATGCGAGATCGTCGGCAAGCCCGTTGGCGCATTTGCCCATCAGGTCTGCGGTTGCGGGCGCGACGATGACCAGGTCGGCCGAACGCGATAACTCGATATGCCCCATCTCGACCTCGTCGGTCAGCGAGAAGAGATCGGTATAGGCTTTCTCGCCGGACAGGGCGGCGACGCTCAACGGCGTGACGAATTGTTCGCCGGCACGGGTCAGTATGGCGCGCACGCCGATCCCGCGCTTTTTAAACTCGCGCACGAGTTCCAGCGATTTGTAGGCGGCGATGCCACCGCCAATGATCAGCAGAACGCTTTTTTGCGACATGCCGTCCTCCTCTGCCGAGGTCCTAGCGCGAAAAGGCTCGCGAGGGGAGGCCAAAGCGCGTTAGCGTCATGGCGTTCATATAGGGAGGATCGCATGCCATCGATACTCGTTGCCGCGACGGCGCTCGCAGGACTGACCCTGTTTGTCTATGTCCTTCTGACTGTGGTCGGCGTGATCGCCAATTCCAAGGGAGAGCTGCCGAAGGAGTATTCGCTGACGAAGACGGGTGCGCCGCCGCCTGCCTATGTCGGGAATATTGGCCGTAATTTTGTCAACTTGCTGGAATTGCCGGTTCTGTTCTACGCGCTGGTCGCGTTTCACCTGGCGAGCAATATCGCGGTGTCGCCGACCCAGCTGGCGCTGGCCTGGGGATTTGTCGCACTGCGCTACGCGCACACGCTGGTGCACATCACCGTCAACACGCTGGGCATACGGTTTTTGCTGCACCGGATATCGGCGGTGGTGCTGGTTGTCATGTGGGTGAATTTCGCGCTGGGACTTTAGGTCAACGCAAAGATGGCCGCGCCCGCGACGCCGGCCAGCCCGGCCAGAACGCCATAGCCGATCCAGCGCCAGACGCGGCCGCTATTCTGGCGTCCGGCCAGCCGGTCGAGACTGTCGGCATCGAGGCGCACTTCGCCTGCGCGCAGCCGGGCGCCGGCCTCGGCCCAGTCCTCAATGGCTTCGGGAAGCTTGCGAACACTGCTGCGCAGCCGTGTGAAATCCTCCAGAAGGTCGGCGGCCATGCCTTCCGGACCGAGCTCACGCTTCATCCATTGTTCGACCACCGGGGCAGAGGCGGCCCACATGTCGTGTTGCGGGTTGAGCTGGCGGGCGACCCCTTCGGACTGCACCATGGTCTTCTGCAGCATGACCAGTTCGGGCCGCAGATGCATGTCGAACAGATCGGTGATCTCGAACAGCTGCAACAGGACGCGGCTCATCGGGACTTCGTCCGCGCGCTTGCCGAAGATCGGCTCGCCGACCGCCCGCAGAGCCGAGGCGAAGTCATCGATCGCATGGCGCGCGGGCACGTAACCCGCCTCGAAATGGGCGTGCGCGGCCCGCTTGTAGTCGCGGGTCAGGAAGCCGTGGAGGATGGTCGCGAGAAAGCGCCGCTCGTCACGGCCGATGCGGCCCATGATTCCAAAATCGACCGCCCAGAGGTTTCCGGCGCGATCCGCGAAGAGATTGCCGGCATGCATGTCGGCGTGGAATACGCCGGTCTCAAGGGCGGTGGCCAGAAAGGCGCGGGTCAGCGCGACCGCCAACGCTGTGCGGTCGATGCCCGCCGCGTCGAGCTGCTCGAGATCGGTCAGCGGTATGCCGTCGATCCACTGGGTCGTCAGAACGCGCTTGCTGGAGCGTTCCCAGTCAACCTCGGGGATACGGTAGTTCTCGGCGATGGCGGCGGCTTCGGCGAGTTCGCTGGCAGCGGCGGCCTCAAGCCGGAGGTCGGTTTCGAGCTCGGTGGCGCGGGCTACCGTCTCGACGAACTTCACCGGTTCCAGGCGTTTTGCCGCCGGCACCATGCGCTGGACAATGCCGGCGCCGAGCCGCATGGCGCGGATGTCGCGGGCGAGTCGGCGCTCGATGCCGGGCCGCAGGATCTTGACCGCCACGTCACGGCCGTCCGTTGTACGGGCCCTGTGAACCTGTGCCACCGAAGCCGCATTCATCGGTTCGCCGAACTGTTCGAAATGCGCCGACAGCGGGCCGTCGAGTTCACGCTCGACGATGGCGATCGCCTTGTCCTGCGCAAAAGCGGGCATCTGATCCTGCAATCGCGACAAGCCCCGCGCGAAGCGTTCGCCGACGACATCGGCGCGGGTCGCCAGCACCTGGCCGAATTTCACATAGGACGGGCCGAGCTTTTCCAGCGCGCGGGCCAGGCGTTCGCCCGGATTGGCGGCTTCGCCGGAGCGTGAGATCAGCCGGGTGAAGGCCGCGAAACCGCGCAGGGAGGGTGGAAACTTGTCCTGATATTCGCGCGGGAAAATGGCGTCATAGCGCGCCAGCATGAAGCCGGCCCGTGCAAGCCGGGCGAGAGAGGAAAGCGTCCGCATCATCGAAGAGAGGGTTTAGTGCGCCGTAAGCCGGATGGCGAGCGTGGTATGCCGTCGCACGGTTCAGAGCATGGCGCGACGATTCAGGAGATAGGCGCGGACTGACGGGTCGGCGGAGAGGCCGGCGGCCTTGTCATAAGCGCTTTGCGCGGCTTCGGTTTCGCCTGCCAGCTGGAGGATGTGGGCCCGGGTCGCCCAGTAGGGCTGGTGCGTGGCCACGCGATCTGCCGGCAGGGCATCCAACGCGGCAATCGCTGTTTGCGGATTGTCGGTTTGGGCGATCGCTGCCGCACGGCCGATCAGGGCGCCGAGTGTCGGGCTCAGCGCCACCAGGCGCTCGTAGATGGCGCGGATTGCCGTCCAGTCGGTTTTGCCCGTCACGCGGCGGGCATTGTGCGCCGATTGCAGCGCGGCTTCGAGCTGAAAACGTCCGGGCCGGCCCATGCGGAGCGCTGTGCCCAATAGGGTCTCGGCTTCGGCGATCAGTGTGTCATCCCATTCGGACCTGTCCTGCTCGTCGAGCGGCACGAATTGGCCGCCGGCGCCGCGCCGGGCATCCCGCCGGGCTTCGCAATGCAGCATGAGCGAGAGGAGGCCGGCGGCTTCCGGTTCATAAGGCAAGAGGCGGCCAACAAGGCGGGCCAGGAAGATGGCCTCATCGACAAGCCGGGTCTCGGCGAGCTCGTCCCAGCCGGCATTGTAAACCGCGTAGATGCCCTGCAGCACGGCGTCGAGACGGGCCGGCCAGGCATCCCGCTCTGGGATGTCGAAAGCGATGGGCGCCTCGCGCATCCGCGCCTTCAGCCGGCTCAAGCGCTGGCCCATGGTCGCCGGCTTGATGAGGAAGGCGCTGGCGATACGGGCGGCATCAAGGCCAAGCACGGTCTGCAGCATTAGCGGTGTCTGGAGGCCGGCCTCGATGTCCGGATGGGTGCATACCAGCATCAGTTTGAGCCGGCCGTCTGGGATGTCTTCGGTTTCGTTCATGGCCGACTGGCCTTCCTCCACCAACAACAGAAGCGCACCGGCATGCGTCCGTGCCGTCGCCGATTTGCGGGCCCGGTCGGTGAGATAGCGCCGGGCCGTGGTCAGAAGCCAGGCTTCGGGTGCGTCCGGCGGGCCGGTTTTCGGCCAATGCGCCAGCGCCCGGGCAAAGGCTTCGGCGAGCGCCTCCTCGGCGGCCGAGATATCGCCGCAACGGGCGGCCAAAATGGAGAGGATCCGGCCATAGGCCTTGCGGGCGGCTGTTTCCGCGGCGCGCCGGGCCAGATCCTCCCCGCTTGTTTTAGCCATAATCCGGAACGGGCCGGACCTCGACCTTGCCAGTCCTGGCGACGGGACACCGCCGCGCCCAGTCGATGGCTTCGTCCATGGACGCCGCCTCGATCCGGTAATAGCCGCCGAGCTGCTCTTTGGTGTCGGCATAGGGCCCGTCTTGGACGGTATCGCCCGAGACAATGCGCGCGGTTGTGGACGGATCAAGGGGGGCGCCCTCAACAAAGGCGCCGGCCTTGGTCAGGGCTTCGGAATAGGCCATGTGTTCGCCGATCACGGCGTGCTGTTCAGCCTCGCTCATATCTATCCAGGCCTGTTCGTCATCGTGCAATAAAAGCAGGAATTGCATGGCTTAGTCCTCCATTTCCGACATGGCGCGAACGGGGCGCACTTCGACGGCACCGGACCCGGCGGTGGGTGCCCGCGAGGCGATTTCGAGCGCTTGGTCGAGATTTTCGGCCTCGACAAGAAAAAAGCCGCCAAGCTGTTCCTTGGTGTCAGCATAGGGCCCGTCCTGGACTTTCCCCGATTTCAGCGTTGCGGCCGTGTCGGCCGGATGAAGGCAGGCGCCGCTTGCCAGTTTGCCGCTTTCACCCACGGCTTGCGAGTAGGCGCTCCAACCCGGCCAGTACTGGGTGTTGGATTTATCGTCACGGGCGGAGAAGTCCGCCGCATTCTCATAAAACAGTATGGCGTATTGCATCTGTTGCTCCCGTCAGAAGTCGACCGGTCAACCCGGACAGCTTCCAGACGGATGAGCCTCGCCGATTTCGACAGGGTCGTGAAATTAAATCCGCCAGCCGGTGTGGAGCGCCGCGATGCCGCCGGAATAATTGGTGATTTTGATCTGACCGAAGCCGGCCTCCGCGAGCTCGGCGGCGAAATCGTCCTGGCTCGGGAAGCGGCGGATCGACTCGACCAGATACTGATAACTCTCGCGATCCTTGGCGATGATTTCGCCGAGGACAGGGATCGCATTGAAGGACCAGGCGTCATAGATGCGCTCAAGCGCGCGGGTCGTGGGTCGCGAGAATTCAAGGCAGAGGAAACGGCCGGCCGGTTTCAGCACACGGTGCATTTCCTTGAGCGCGGCGATACGGTCGGTGACATTGCGGATGCCGAAGGCGATGGTGACGCAGTCCGCCGTGCCGTCTTCGAAGGGCAGACATTCGGCATTGCCGGTGACCCAGGTCAGATTGGCGCCGCCGCCGCGCTTCAAACCGGCACGCAGCATTTGCTCGTTGATGTCGCAGATTACGGCGCGGGCCGGATCGCCTCCTCGCGTCTTGCGGCGCTTTTCGGCGCGCGCCACGAAAGCGCGGGCGAGATCGCCGGTACCGCCGGCAACATCGATCAGCATCTCGCCGGGCTGCGGGTTGGCGCGCTCGATCGTCATGTCTTTCCAGGCCCGGTGGATGCCGAGCGACATGAGGTCGTTCATCAGATCATAACGCGCGGCCGAGCGGTCGAAGACGCCCCGAACGAGGCCGGACTTCTCCTCGCGGGGCACGTCGCGGAAGCCGAAGGATGTGGTTGGGGATTGCGTGTCGGTCATCGCGGCGGACAATAGGACAATGGCATTTCCTAAACCAGCGCGACATCATGCCCGAGCTTCCCGAAGTTGAAACCGTCCGGCGCGGGCTGGAACCGGCCATGGCCGGACGGCGGATTGTCCGCGCCGAGGCGCGGCGTCCGGATCTGCGATTTCCGTTCCCGGAGCGCTTCGCCGAGCGGCTGGCCGGGCGGCGGGTCGAGCGGCTCGACCGGCGGGCGAAATATCTCCTGTTCCGGCTCGATAGCGGTGAAACGCTGCTGGCACATCTCGGCATGTCCGGCCGCTTCACGGTTCATGGGCGGGCGGGCATGCAAAAGCCCGGCAAATTCGTGCACGCGCCGGCGACGCTGGAGAGGCACGATCATGTCGTCTTCGACATGGAGGACGGCGGGCGCGTTGTGTTCAATGACCCCCGGCGCTTCGGATTCATGGCGCTGTTTGCCAGCGAGGCCGAGGACGCGGTGCCTTATCTCGACGGCCTGGGACCGGAACCAAATTCGAATGCCTTCTCCGCCGCTTTCCTTACGGAACGCTTGCGCGGCAAAGCGGCGCCACTGAAAGCCGCGCTGCTCGATCAGCGCGTCGTCGCCGGGCTCGGCAATATCTATGTCTGCGAAGCCTTGCACCGGGCGCGATTATCGCCGCGGCGGATGGCGAGAACGATCGGTCCGCAACGGGCCGAGCGGCTGGCCGGGGCGGTGCGCACGGTGATCGACGAGGCGATTGAGGCTGGGGGATCGAGCCTAAAGGACTTTGCCTCGGCGGACGGCGAGCTCGGCTATTTCCAGCACACTTTCCGTGCCTATGGCCGTGAGGGCGAGGCCTGCGTCACGCCCTGCTGCGGCGGCACGATCCAGCGCATTGTACAGTCGGGACGTTCGACCTTTTTCTGCCCCGATTGTCAGCGATAGGGGAGACCCGCGGGCCGCTAGTCCCGCTTTGATCGGCGGCGGCCAGCAGCGATAAATCGCCGAACCGGCCCCCCTGACCGGTCAAGAGGAGATCCTTGCATGACGATGTTCAATACGGTGACCGGCGGTTTTCTGTCCGCTCTGATGTTGGCGGGAGCGGCTATGGCCGATCCCTCGCTCTGGCACATCGAGGATGAGGACAGCGACGTCTACATTTTCGGCACCGTCCATATCCTGCGGCCCGGTCTGGAATGGCAGTCCGACGAGGTGATGAGGGCGTTTGAAAGCGCGGACACGGTCTATTTCGAGGCGCCGGTCAACGACCCGGCCGAGGCGGCCGGCATGCAACAGATACTGATGGCGAATGCGCTCAATCCGGCGGGTACGACACTGTCCTCACTGGTCAGCGACGAAGCCTGGAGCCAGATCGAGGCTTTTGCGCCGCGGGTCGGCGTCACGGCTGCGCAGCTGGAGCCCTTGCGTCCCTGGCTGGCGACGATCCAGCTCGGCGTCGGTTTCATCATGATTTCCGGATACGACCCCCAGTCCGGCGTCGAGGCGACGCTCTGGCCGCAAGCCAATGAGGCCGGCAAGACGCTGGCCTATTTCGAGACCGTGGAAGAGCAGATCGGCTTCTTCGCGAACCTGCCGCAGGACATCGAAGTCGCGTTGCTGGAAGAAACCGTGGCCGATTTCGAGACCGCGCCCGATCAGCTGGATACGCTGGTGGCGGCCTGGGCCGATGGCGATCAAGCGACGATCGACAATGTCATGAATGCCGAGATGCGCGCGGACGCGCCGGAAGTACATGATGTCATCATCGTGCAGCGCAATCACCGCTGGGCAGGTCAGATTGAGGATATCCTCGACGGATCGGGTACGGTGTTCATCGCGGTCGGTTCGGGCCATCTGCCTGGCGAAGAAGGTGTGATCTCGCTCCTGCGAGATCGCGGTATCGTGGTGTCCGGGCCCTAGCGCCCGCTCAACGGACCGCGAATTGCCACAGCCTGGCGAATAGGGGGTGGTGACCCCGGCGCGCGATTGCGTTATAGCGGCGCGCTCGTGATTTCGCGCAGCAACCGGCTGCGAACCAATGGAGGCCTCGGGTGGGCTACAAGACAATCCAGGTGAAGACCGAAGGCCGCGTCGGCGTTATCACGCTCGACCGGCCGGAAGCGCTGAACGCGCTTTGTGACGAGTTGACCACCGAGCTTGCGGACGCGCTGGACAAGTTCGGCGCCAATGACGGCATTGGTTGCGTTGTGTTGACGGGTTCGAAGAAGGCATTCGCCGCGGGCGCCGATATCAAGGAATTGGTCAGCCAGGATTTTGTTGGCCTTTACATGCACGACCCGTTTGAAAAAACATGGGAGGCCGTAGCCCGCTTCCGCAAGCCGATCGTCGCTGCGGTCTCAGGCTATGCGCTGGGCGGCGGCTGCGAGATCGCGATGATGTGCGATTTTATCATTGCCTCGACATCGGCGAAGTTCGGCCAGCCGGAAATCAATCTCGGTGTGATGCCCGGTGCCGGCGGGACCCAGCGTTTGCCGCGTGCCGTCGGCAAAGCCAAAGCTATGGACCTGTGTCTGACAGGCCGCATGATGGATGCCGAGGAAGCCGAGCGGGCCGGGTTGGTCAGCCGGGTCGTGGCGGTTGACGATCTGCTGTCGACGGCCATGGAGGCGGCTGAGACGATCGCTTCGAAATCGCTTCCGATCGCCATGATGACCAAGGAGTCGATCAACCGGTCCTTCGAGATGGGGCTGACCGAGGGCGTGCGCTGGGAGCGCCGCGTCTTCCAGTCGCAATTCGCGACCGAGGATCAATCCGAGGGCATGGCGGCGTTCGCTGAAAAACGTGCCGCGCACTTCAAGCACAAATAGCCTGCGGCAAGAGTTGACGCGCGATGCGGGGCCAAGTATATGCCCCGCCTCACGCGCGATCCCCTGTAGGGGCGCAGCGATAAACGTTTGAACAGAATAACGGATACGGCTTCATGGCGAATACAGCCTCAGCAAAGAAGATGGTGCGCAAGCTTGCCCGCCGCACCGCGATCAACAAATCGCGCCGCTCGCGGGTGCGGACTTTCATCAAGAAAGTCGACGCTGCGATCGTTGCAGGCGATTCCGGCAAGGCGCGTGACGCCCTCGTGAAAGCCGAGTCGGAAATGATGCGCGCGGTGAACAAAGGCGTGTTTCACAAGAATACCGCATCGCGGAAAATTTCGCGCATGTCGGCCCGCGTGAAGGCGATGTCGGCCTAAGTTTCGAAAGACACATCCGAATTTCCAGAACGCCCGCTATCGACGATAGCGGGCGTTTTCTTTGGGCGTTGGAGACCGTGAATTCGGACCGGATTTGGGGTGCTGCGGTGCGGCAAAAAAACATGCAGAAGCCAAATTCCTATCCTTTCACGGATTTTCTCGTGTCAAGCGAAGAATCACCTGAATCGGGACTAAAGTTATGTTGACCGGGCAAGGTCGCTGAGTAGTCTAAGGGCTTCAGGCGTTCATTCCTATGCGGATCAATAATAGCGCTGCCGGCGGTCGTGTATGCGAGCGCGGGAAGGGATAATTTTGCCTGACAAAGCAATAGCTTGGCTTCAATAATGGAGCCCAATAAGAGGGTGTGGGGGACATGTCGGCGACGTCCAGTACTGCGTTAAAATCACATCAGAAACCGTCGAATTTGGGGATGGCAGGAGGCGTCTGGCGAGAGGTTCGCGCACACTTGCGCCGCGAGTATGGCGATACCGTTTTCTCGTCGAATATGGCGCGTTTGCGGGTACGTGAAGAATCCGATGGCAGCCTGACCGTGATAGCGCCCAACCGGTTTTACCGGGACTGGGTCGACGATCATGCCGGTGCGCGTCTGCGCGCGCTCTGGAACCAGTATGATCCGTCCGGCCGTGCGATCCGGCTCGTGGCCGAGCAGGACCTGGAAGCCGCTCCGAAACCGGTCACGGCGCCCAAGCCGGTGAGCGTGGTGAAGGACAACTATGCCAACGATGCGCAATCCCGCGCCGTGCATGACCGTTTCACGTTCGACACCTTCATGGTCGGCCCTTCGAACGAGATGGCGTCGGCGGCCGCCCGTGCCGTCGTGAACGCTTCGCCTTCGCCGTTCAATCCGGCGTTTTTCTATGGCGATTACGGAGTGGGCAAGACCCATTTGCTGAATGCCATCGCGCACTCGGTCGAGCTCGGCGGGGCGCGCCGCAAGGCGCTCTACCTGACCGCAGAAGAATTTCTTTCCGGCTTTGTCAGCGCGATGCGCAAGAAGGATACGATCAGCTTCAAGGAATCGGTGCGCCGCGTTGACGTCCTGCTCATCGACGACGTTCATTTCATCGCCGGAAAGCCGAAGACCGAAGACGAGTTCCTGCACACGGTGGCATCGCTCATCGCCGATGAGAAACAGGTGGTCCTGGCGTCACACAAAGCGCCTGCCGATCTCGACGTCTCAGATCCGCGGTTGGCGTCTCTTCTCAAGGGCGGTTTTGCCTGCGAGATGCGCAAGCCGGATCTCGATCTGCGGCGCAAGATCCTCGACTGCAAGATCGCACAGGCAAGCGGTCATTATCCGGAACTGACCGTGCCTGAAACGGTGCGCGATTTTCTCGCCGCCCGGATGACGGCCAGCGCGCGCGAACTGGAAGGCGTGCTGAACAATGTGATCGGCCGCACCGCGCTGCTCGGCCGCCCGGTCACAATGGAGGCCGTCGAGGCGGCCTTGCGCGAGCTGTCCATCGTGTCGGAGCGGCGTGTGACGGTCGATCTGATCCAGAAAACCGTGGCCGAACGGTTTGGCGTGAAGGTGTCGGATATCCTGTCGAAGCGGCGGACAAAAACCGTCGTGAAGCCGCGCCATATTGCGATGTATCTGGCCAAGACCATGACGACGCGGTCGCTGCCGGATATCGGCCGCCGCTTTGGCGACCGCGATCATTCGACCGTCATTCATGCGGTCAACAAGATCACCGACATGATCCAGGCGGGCGATCCGGTGAAGGACGAAATCGAAGCCCTGTCACGCGAAATCCGCGGCTAGCGTGCGCCGGCCGGCCTGCTGCTTTCCGGCAGGCCGGGGCGTATTGCGTTTGGGAAAATTTCGCTATGCTCCGCCCCCCGGGGACGAGGCGATTCATAAAAAAGTCGCACGAAGCCGTGTTTCCGGACAGCGAGGCGGGACGACGGAAACGACATGAAACTCACGATAGAACGCGCAGCACTGCTGAAAGCCCTTGGCCACGTCCAGGCCGTTGTCGAACGGCGGAATACGATCCCGATCCTGTCCAATGTGTTGATCACGGCGGGTTCGGATGGAGCGAGTTTCGCGGCCACCGATCTCGATATCGAAATCCAGGAAAGCGCTGTTGCGCATGTCGATCGTGAAGGCATGGCGACGGCGCCGGCTCATACGCTTTATGAAATTGCCCGCAAATTGCCGGATGGCGCCGATGTGACACTGGAACTCGACGGCGATGATCCGCGCTTGAGCCTCAAGGCGGGCCGTTCGAGCTTCTCGCTGCCATCGTTGCCGCCGGGCGATTTCCCGATGATGCCGGCCGAGGATTTGCAACATTCCTTTGCGCTGGAAACCGACGCGCTGGCGCGGCTGATCGACAAGACCCGGTTCGCGATCTCGACCGAGGAAACGCGGTATTATCTCAACGGTATCCACCTGCATGCTGCAGACGAGAAGGGCCGCAAGACGCTGCGCGCCGTGGCGACGGACGGACACCGGCTGGCGCTCTCGGAATGCGATCTTCCGGACGGGGCGTCGGGCATGCCGGCGGTGATTGTGCCACGCAAGACTGTGCAGGAGGCGCGCCGCCTGCTCGAAGATGCCGACGATGATGTCCAGGTCTCGGTCTCGGACGGCAAGATCCGCTTCGGCTTCGGCCGGGCCGTTTTGACGTCGAAACTCATCGACGGCTCTTTCCCGGACTATGAGCGGGTCATTCCGCGGTCGAACGAGAAGCTGATGTCGGTCGACAATAAGCGCTTTGCCGAGGCGGTCGACCGGGTCGCGACGATTTCGATCGAGAAATCGCGTTCCGTAAAGCTGACGCTGGACGACGGGGTGCTGACGCTGGCGGTGAACAATCCGGAATCCGGGCAGGCGACGGAAGAGGTTCCGGTCGACAGCGAGGAAAGCGGGTTCGCAATCGGCTTTAATGCCCGTTACATCCTGGACGTGGCCGGACAGATCGAAGGCGACGAGGCACGATTGCACTTCGCGGACCCGGCGTCGCCGACGCTGGTGACGGATTCCGGTGATGCGGATTCGCTCTACGTGCTGATGCCGCTGCGCGTTTAAGCGGCGGCAACACCGATCATGACACCCGCCGCGCTCTCCCGATTGCGGCTGACCGATTTCCGCAATTTCGAGACTCTCGATCTGGACCTCGATACCCGTCCGGTGTGTCTGTCCGGGCCGAACGGGTCGGGCAAAACCAACATTCTTGAAGCGATTTCCCTGTTGGCGCCGGGACGCGGATTGCGCGGCGCCGAAAGCGAAGAGGTATTGCGGCGGGAGGGTGATGCGGCGGCCACGGCCTGGGCGGTATATGCCGAGGCACGGGACACAGGTGGCGACACGGCCAGCCTGGCGTCCGGCTTACTCGAAGGCGGTCGGCGGCAAACGCGGATGAATGGAAAGCCGGGATCCCGTGCTGCATTGTCCGAGTTTTTGCCGATGATCGTGCTGCTGCCGGAGCATGACAGGTTGTTTGCCGGGCCGCGCGCTGACCGGCTGAAATTTTTCGATCGCCTGGTGTCGGCGTCGGATCCCGCTCACGGAGAAACGCTGACCGCCTATGAGAAGCTCCGCTCGCGCCGGCAGCGCCTGCTGGAACGAGGGCGGGCCGATCCGCATTGGTTGTCGGCGCTGGAGACCGATCTGGCCGGGCATGGCGTTGGCCTGGCGGCGGGACGTCTGGCAGCCCTGTCGCGCCTGCAGGATGCGATCGATACGGCACAGGACGATGTGTTTCCAAAAGCGGATCTGGCGCTAAGCGGCCTCATCGAGGCCCATCTCGCCGAGGGTGCGGAGCTACGCGATGCAGAGGACCGGCTCGCAGATGCGTTCGCCGAGGGCCGCGATCGGGATGCCGCGGCTGGCCGGACGCTGACGGGCGGCCCTCACCGCAGCGATCTGACCGCGCGCCATCGCGGCAAGAACCAGCCGGCGGGGCGCTGTTCGACCGGTGAGCAAAAAGCGCTGATCATCCGGCTGGTCCTGGCTCAAGCCCAATCATTGGCGACAGGCGGTCATCGCATGCCGCTTCTGCTGCTTGACGAAGCCTGCGCACATCTTGATGCCGAGCGGCGCGCCGGTCTGGCTGCGGCCATTCTTGCACTCGGTGCACAGGCTTGGTTGACGGGCGTCGAGGCGAGCCTGTTCTCGTCCTTCGGCGACAGGGCCCAACATTTCTCTGTTGAGTCCGGCGCCGTTCAGGCGGTGGCCTGAGCGGTCGGGCGGGCCTGGACCATCAGCGCAAACATTCCGCCGGCGATGACGTCCACGGCGATGTGAAGGACGATAACGGGCAGCAGCGAGCCGCCAAACCAATAGAGGCTGGTTAACAGGGTGGTCAGGGCCGCCACCTTCAGCATGCCGCGCCAGCCCTGATAGGCATGAAGCGCGACAAACAACGCTCCTGCAGCCAGCGCCGCAGCCCACAGTGGCAGCACAAAGCCGAGCACGGCGATCAGGAAGCCGCGATAGACGATTTCTTCGGCGATGCCGGCGGTGACGGCCAGCCACTGGAAGCCGCGGCATTCGCGGATCGAGCGCGGCCGGATGATTTCGAGATCCGGGGCTTGCTCAAGCTGCCGGAATATCCGCTCACGTAGTGACGGCCTGAACACCAGCCGCAGGAAGTCCACGAACAGAAAGCCAATGATGAGCGCGACAACCGTCCAGCTTACCCAGAGCCGCCATCCCGAACCGAGAGTGACGCCCATCTCGGCAAAACTTCTGCCCGATAGCGCCCAGGCCAGAATGGCGATCGCGCCGAGCAGCAGAAGCTGTTGAATGATTGCAACGTACTGATCGTGGCGCCAACCCTCGGGAAGCTCGCCCGCCGCCAGGCGTTTCCGCACATTTCGATCCTGAAGCATGATGCGGACAGAGAGGACGATGACGAGCAATGCGCCCGCGGCGGCGGCATACGGTTGAACAAATTCACTGGACAGGGTCATCTGGATGCTCCTCGCTTAATCCGGCAGATTGGCGCAATATGAATCCGAATTCGGATTCGGAAATAGGGGTGCGATTGACGTGAGTCAAGGGGAAAGCCGACCCGTTCAGGCAAGATCGCGCCAGACGCGAGCGAAGATCGTCGATGCTCTGGCTGCGCTGCTCGACGCATGGCCGATGGATCAGATCACGATGCCGATGATTGCCGAGACGGCGGGCATCGCCGTCGGCACGCTGTATGGCCGGTTCAACAGCCGCGAGGCGCTGATCCCGGTTGTCTTCGAAATCTACGAAACGCGGCTCTTGTCCTTCATGGGCGGCGAAGGCCGGATCGAAATCGATAAGGATGGCGGTCTGTTCAACGCGCTGAAGCAATCGGTCGCGGCGGCATGGGTGTTTCTCAATGCGAACCGGAACCTGATCCGCGCGGTCTATATGTATGGCCGCCGGCATCCAGACCTCGTGGGCGAGGAATGGTCCGGATATATTGAAAGCGCCGTCGAGAATATGCGGAAGCTGCTGACATTGTTTAGTAAAGAGGTGACCGTCGAAGACCCCGACCGGGCGGCGCGGATGATGACTTATCTGTTGAATGTGATCCCGATCGATCTCGGCCTCTATGGACGCGATGGTGTGGGCGCAGCGCTGTCTGTGGCGGAAGACGATTTCGTGGAAGACGTGGCGCGAACCCTCTACGGCTATTTGACGGCGAGACCCGCCGCCTGATGTCGTTCGAGAATTACGCCCTGTTCGGCGCCGCGCTTCTGGTTCTCTTCTTCACGCCGGGGCCGGGAAATGTCGCCATGGTCGCGCGGACGCTCGACGACGGCCCGGCGCATGGCTTCGTCTATGGCGGCGGCATTATCACCGGAGACATTTTCTGGTTCACGCTGGCGGTGACCGGGTTGACCGCGGCCGCGGCGCTGGTCGGGCCGGCGGGCTGGGTGTTCAAGTTTGTCGGCGTGACGATCCTGCTTTGGTTTGCCTGGAAAGCCTTCCAGTCCTTCCGCCACCCCGAAGTCACGCGAATCCGCAAGACAACGCACCTTGGCCTGGCGGCGACGTATATGGCGGGAGTGGCGATGCCGCTCACCAATCCCAAGCCCATTGTCTTCTACCTGACGCTCCTGCCGAGTTTCTTCGATCTCTCGCGGATCGATGTACCTGCCTATCTGGCGATGGTCTCGATCATGCTGGCCATGTATCTGCTGACCGCGACAGTGCATGTCGGCTTAGCGCACAGGGCCCGTGTCTGGTTGCAGGAAAAGGGCGTTAAACGCTGGGCGGATGCCGTGACGGCGGTGGTCATGCTGGGCATTGCGGCGCTGCTGATTCTGCGCTGATCGCATCATTTTCGAGATTGATTGCGGAGCGAAATCCGCGGGCGCTGCCCGTGACCCGCAGGGCTTTGATTTTTAACCCGAATTGCCGCCGCGTTTCTGCGCTTCAGCCATGGCGCCCGCGCTCCGATTCAGCTAAACTAAATGCATGGAAGAAAATACGAATCAGGAATACGCGGCCGACTCCATCAAGGTCCTGAAAGGGCTCGATGCGGTCCGCAAGCGCCCGGGCATGTATATCGGCGATACCGATGACGGATCCGGCCTGCACCACATGGTCTATGAAGTCGTCGACAACGCGATCGACGAAGCACTTGCCGGGCATGCCGACGCCGTAACCGTCACACTGCACGCGGACGGCTCCGCCAGCGTCACCGACAATGGCCGCGGAATCCCGGTCGACCGGCACGAGGAAGAGGGAGTCTCGGCTGCGCAGGTCATCATGACCCAACTGCATGCTGGCGGGAAATTCGACCAGAATTCCTACAAGGTTTCGGGCGGTCTGCACGGCGTCGGTGTGTCGGTAGTCAATGCGCTCTCGGAATGGCTCGACCTGAAGATCTGGCGCAATGGCAAGGTGCACGAGATGCGCTTCCGGATGGGCGATCCGGAAAACGGCGAGGATTTGCGGGTCACAGGCGAAGCGCCGAAGCGCGACAATGGCAAGCCGTTGAGCGGAACCGAAGTCCGGTTCATGCCGTCCGACACGATTTTCAGCGATATCGAATTCAAGCGGGACACGCTGATCCACCGGCTGCGCGAGCTGGCCTTCCTGAATTCCGGCGTGGTGATCGTGTTCCGCGACGAGCGCGGCAGCGAGGCATTCGAGGAGCGCATGGTCTATGAGGGCGGCGTCGCAGCCTTTGTCGAGCATCTCGACCGCGCCAAGCATGCGATTTTCAAGCCGCCCGTGCTGATCACCGGCGAGCGTGAAGGCGTCACCGTGGAAGCGGCCCTGGAATGGAATGATGGCTATCACGAGAATGTCCTCTGTTTCACCAACAACATCCCGCAGCGCGATGGCGGCACGCACCTGGCCGGTTTCCGGGGCGCGCTGACGCGGGTGATCAACACTTATGCGGCCTCGAGCGGGCTGGCGGCGAAATCGAAGGTGGCGATCACCGGCGACGACGCGCGCGAAGGGCTGACCTGTGTGTTGTCGGTGAAGGTGCCGGACCCGAAATTTTCCTCGCAGACCAAAGACAAGCTGGTGTCGTCCGAGGTGCGGCCGGCGGTCGAGGGCATTTGTTACGAGATGCTGTCGGAGTGGTTCGAGGAGCATCCGAACGAGGCCAAGGGCATCGTGTCGAAGATCATTGAGGCCGCCGCAGCCCGCGAGGCGGCCCGCAAGGCGCGCGAGCTGACGCGGCGCAAATCGGCGCTCGACATTGCCTCCCTGCCCGGCAAGCTCGCCGATTGTCAGGAAAAGGATCCGGCAAAATCCGAGCTTTTCATCGTCGAGGGTGATTCCGCCGGCGGCTCGGCCAAGCAAGGCCGGGCGCGGGAATTCCAGGCTGTGCTGCCGCTGCGCGGCAAAATCCTGAATGTTGAGCGCGCCCGCTTCGACAAGATGCTGTCTTCGGAACAGGTCGGCACGCTGATTACTGCGCTGGGCGCCGGGATCGGCCGCGACCAGCTCGACATGGACAAGCTGCGCTACCACAAGGTGGTGATCATGACCGACGCCGATGTCGACGGCGCGCACATCCGGACGCTCTTGCTGACTTTCTTCTATCGGCAAATGCCGGAGCTGATCACGCGCGGCCATCTCTATATCGCCCAGCCGCCGCTCTACAAGGTCTCTCGCGGGCGCTCCGAGCGCTACATCAAGGACCAGGCTGAGATGGACAGCTATCTGATCGAGGAAGGCTGTTCCGAAGCGCTGTTGCGGCTCGCGAATGGCGCAACGATCGCCGGGGCGGATCTGGCAGACCGGGTTGAGCAGGCGCGGCTGGTGAAGCTGGCGCTCGACCGAATGGCCGCGCGGGCGCCGGTGTTTGCGGCCGAGGCCGCTGCCATGGCCGGTGCTCTGGTGCCGGATGTCACACCGGAAGCGGCCAGCGCGGCTGCTACGGTGCTGAACCGGTTCGCCGAGGAAGGCGAGGATAATTGGTCCGGTGAGGTCTCCGAAGACGGGCACCTTGTGTTCAAGCGTGAGGTCCGCGGCGTCACCGAAACGGCAGTGCTGGAAGAGGCGCTGCGGGTGTCACCCGAAGCGCGGCGATTGTCGGAGCGCGCGCTGGCGATTGCCGGCGATTTCGCCGGGCCGGCAACATTCGTCACCAAGTCGAACGAAACCGTGATCCACACACCGAGCCAATTGATGGACGCGGTTACGTCTGCCGGTGCCAAGGGCATGAAAATCCAGCGTTATAAAGGCCTGGGCGAGATGAATGCTGAGCAACTCTGGGAGACCACGCTGGATCCGGATGCGCGATCTTTATTGCAGGTGAAAATCGACGAGCTCGCCGAGGCAGATGACCTTTTCACCAAGCTGATGGGCGATCTGGTGGAGCCCCGGCGCGATTTCATCACAGCGCACGCGCTGGAAGCCGAGGTGGATGTTTAAACCACCGGCTTAAATGTCTGATTACCCTTACGGGCTAGTGTTCGCGATCAGAACAGATCGAAGGTTCGGCACAATGGCGGCATTCGGAAAGCGCGGTGTCTCAAATTCAGCCTCCCGGCCCGCCGAAGCGCGGAGCACGCAGGATGCTCCGGCCGCGGCAGGAAAGGCCAATAGCTTGCCGCCTCGTGTGCCCACCGGACTGAACTGGAGCGAGCCGCTTTCCATCAAGACCATCAACATAACGCTGGTTCCCGACAAACCCGGCGTGTTTGCGCTGATGGCCGGCGAAGACGAAGCCGACATTGTTTATCTCGGCGGCACCAAGGATCTGCGCAGCGAATTCCAGACGGAGGTCGCGTCGCAGGCCGGGCTGGTTCATCCGCATGCCCAGTATTTCAGCTATGCGGTAGCACTGACCCCGAATGAGCAGGCGGAGAAGGAGATCGCCATCTTCCGCCGCCGGTACGGCCGGATTCCGCGTCTGAACAGCGGCTTCTAGCGAGAAACAGGCTCTCTCAACGAATTGTCATCGTGCCGGGTATCGCCATGCGCGCCCGGACAGGTTACAAGACGCGCCTCTTACCCTAGGGGATCTGTCTTGAAGCCGATCATTCGCAGCTTGGGCCATGCCCTGCCAAGCATTGCCTATCCCGCTTACCTGATGCGGACGGCGGCGTTTGCGCTGGCCACGATCGCGATCGGTCTGATCGCATCAGCGTCTGCCGCGGCGCAAGCGGCATTTGATCGTCCGGCTCTGCTGGCGCTTTCGAATGCAGACCTTGCCGAGGCCATTACGATGGCCGACCGGCATGTACTGATTGTGCGCCATGCCCGCAAGGTATCCGAGGACTGCAACGCGCTCGACTGTCCGTTGGGAGACGATGGCGAGGCGATGGTGGCGCGTCTCGACGCCTTGCTGGGGACGCCGGATTTTGACGCTGTATACTCGTCGAGCGCCTGCCGGACTTATGAAACCGCTCTAGCGGCTGGTCCTGTCGTTCAGCACGCCGCCGCGCCCAGCGCACGGGGTATGTGCGGTGGCGGCGTCGCCGAACGCGAGCGGGCCGACGCGCTCCAGGACGCTGTCGCAAGCAATGCGCGCTGGACGTTGATTGCCGAGCATTCCAATACGAGCTGCGGCTGGGTCGCGGCGATCGCCGGAGAAGCCGTTCTGGCGGACACGCCGTGCGATGGCGGCCAGCTGGCGTCGAGTGATTACGGCGATATTTTTTGGCTCTATCGCCAGGGTGAGGGTTGGCATCTCACGGTGCTCGAACGGGCGTTCGACGTTTCAGAGTGACGGCTTTTGCTCATGCGCCCGCTCATCCCACCGCCTGTCATCCTGATCTTTTTCATCGGCATTGCGTTGGGTTTGGACATCCTTTCACCGCTGGACTTTCTGACGCGGCAAGCGCGCCTGCCCTTGGTCATTCTGTTTGCCGGGCTTGGCATTATGGTCGCCGCGCTTGGCATTATGGCATTCCGGCGCCACCGCACCACAATTAATCCGCACCGGATCAATGAGGCGAGCGCTCTGGTGACTACCGGCATTTACCGGCTGACACGCAATCCGATGTATCTCGGCATGCTGCTCGTCCTGTTCGCGGTCGTTGCGTATACGGGAGACTTGATGACGCTGCTTGCGCCGATAGGTTTCATCGTGACGTTGAACCGCCTCCAGATCCGACCGGAAGAACGCGCTCTAGTGGCGACATTCGGTAATGCCTACTCGGCCTATTGCGACCGTGTACGGCGCTGGATTTAGACGAGCGGGTATTCAGCTTCGATCCGATACGGATTTTCGCCGAGCCCCTTCTGCCAGGAGGAGTAGAGATAGAACCGGTCCGCCTGCCAGACGGGTGTCCGGAACAAGGCGTGGCGCCGTTCGAAAGCCTTCACGCGATCCAGGTCCGTGTGGCCCAGATAAGCCATCGTGACATGGGGTTTGAAGCCGCGGCGCTCGGGCGCCAATCCGGCCCGGCGGGCGGCGCGTTCGCATTTCTCCGCCAAACTCTTCAATTGGGGATTGGGTGCGAGACCAAGCCAAATCGCGTGCGGATCCACGCCGCCGAAGCTGCCGGCGCCATGGATGGCGAGTTCGAAGGGCGCACAGCGGATTCGGCCGAGTTCGTGGTCGAGCTCCTCGGCGAGGCGTTCATCCATCTCACCAAAGAAGCGCAATGTGATGTGCATGGCGTCCGCCAGTCGCCATCGCGCGCCTGGGACCCCCTTTTGCAAGGCGGTCAGGCGATCCGCGATAAGCGGCGGAACCGGAAGGGCGGCAAATAAGCGTAGCGACATGTTGATCACATTGGCGCGGGCTGCAGATTTTTGAAGCCCAACACTCAGGAGGGATTCGGTTCGTGCCCGTCTCCCCTTGCCAGCCAAGCCGCCTGCCACGATATTCACAGCCAAAGGGTTGCGCCATCGCGGTGCGCCCCTCTTCGCGTTGAAAGGAAGAAAATCACCATGAATGACAGCTATCGTGGATATGGAAATGTTGCCGGCGCGATGGACATGTCCGTCGATGCCGGCCTGCGCGGCTTCATGCTCGGCGTCTACAACAAGCTGGGCATCGGGCTTCTCGTGTCGGGCCTGTTGGCGCTCGCGACCGCTTACGTGCCGGCGGTTCAGCAATTGTTTTTTGTGGTGCAAGCTGGCCAGCTCGTCGGCGTGACGCCGCTGGGCATGATCGTTCAATTCCTGCCTCTCGTGCTGATCTTCGGCTCGATGTTCTTTATGCGCAATCCGACCGCGTCGGGCAGCGGGCTCCTGTATTGGGCCGTTGTCGCCTCGATCGGTGCATCGCTGGGCGTCGTCTTCCTGATCTACACGTCGACGAGTATTGCGACGACCTTCTTCGTGACGGCCGCGGCGTTCGGTGGCCTGTCCCTGTGGGGGTATACGACCAAGCGCGACCTGTCGGGCATAGGCAGCTTCCTGATCATGGGGTTGATCGGCCTGATCATCGCGATGATCGTCAACATCTTCCTGCAAAGCGAGATGATGGCGTTCGTAATCTCGGCTATCGGTGTGCTGATCTTCTCGGGCCTGATTGCGTTCGATACGCAGCGCCTGAAAGCCACCTATTATGCGCTCGGTGGTGACCAGGCACAGATGGCTGTCGCGACCAATTTCGGCGCGCTGTCGCTGTACATCAACTTCATCAACCTGTTCCAGTTCCTGCTGATGTTCCTCGGCAGCCGCGAATAGGCCGATACCGCATAAGGTTGACGAAACCCCGGTCCTTGTGGCCGGGGTTTTTTCTGGCCGTCACTCGATCACCTGAAAACGGCGCTTGTCGAAGAATTTCAGCAGATTGGACAATTCGTGCCCGCGTTTCAGAATGGCCCCGCCGGGCGCCAGAATAGACCATGCGCCTTGCCGTTTTGCCTGCGCCGGCACTTTCTCGATGCGGTATAGCGGGAACTCGCTGGCGCGCCGGAATATCGAGAAAACGGCGCGATCTGCAATGCCGTCAATCGCGTAATCCTTGCACTCGCCGCTCATCACCAGCCGGCCATAGACCCGCAATATCGCGTCCAGCTCCGTTCGGTCGAACATGACGGGTAAGGTTCTGGCCGAACTGGATAATCCCCTCATACGCGAAACACGGCTCCCTGATTCTCGTGCGACTTACTGTGCCGCGTATTCGTTACGAAGTATTCACGCACTGCCACAAAGCCGTCAAATTTCGGTCTTGCGAAGGCCTCAACCTCGCCCGAGCTTTTCAGTCGTCGGCCGGGCGGTCAATTCAGTCTGCATGGTCCAGGTTTCAGACAGCCCCCCCAGCCCCCCGGATCAGCAGCCATTCTGCGCCGGCCGACACCCCATCCCTTTACCTTGCCGCCACGTCCATCTGGTCAAGCTGGGCGACGCAAGTTATCGCTATACGCCTACGCCATCTGACATCGGAGGTCGTCCGGCGCGCCATGCTGAGTGTTGATTCCGTCGTCAAGACGTTCGGACGCCGCCGAGCGGTGAACCGCGTATCGTTTGAATTGGCGGCCGGTGAGGTGCTCGGCTTTCTGGGGCCGAATGGAGCGGGCAAGACCACTGTGATGCGAATGATCGCCGGGCGGTTAGAGCCGGATGCCGGCACGGTCCGGGCCGGTGGCTTCGATATGGTCTCGGAACGGCGACGCGGACAGCGGCTTGTCGGTTATCTGCCGGAAGGCGCGCCAGCCTATCGGACAATGACACCACGCGAATTCGTCGGCTTCTGCCTCGCAACACGCGGCTGGACCGGAAAAACTTTGGCGGCCGCCCGGGATCGTGCGCTGGAACGCGCCCGCTTGGGCGACGCCGCAGATCAGCAGATCGGCACCTTGTCGAAGGGCTATAAACGCCGGGCGGCGCTGGCGGCCGCGATATCGCACGATCCGCCACTCCTGGTGCTGGATGAACCCACCGACGGGCTCGACCCCAATCAGAAACACGAGGTGCGCGCGTTGATCCGCGAGATGGCCGCCGACAAGGCGATTATCGTCTCGACGCACATTCTCGAAGAGGTTCCGGCTGTTTGCAGCCGGGTAATCGTCATCGCGGAAGGCGGCATTCTGGTGGATGAAAATCCGGATGAGTTCGCGAGCCGCGCGCGGACCGGACGGCTGGACGATGCCTTCCGGTCGCTGACGCGCCCGGTCAGACCGCAAGAGGCCGCCGCATGAGCGCCTGGCCGTCGGGATTTGCCGCGGTCTACCGGCGCGAGATGCGGGCCTGGTTCACAACGCCCCTCGCCTATGTGTTCCTGGCGGCTTTTGCGTTTGCAGCGCCGACCTTCGCGTTCAATATCGGGCGGTTTTTCGACACCAACAGAGCCGACCTCGCCCCCCTGTTTACCTACATGCCCTGGCTCCTGATGATCCTGATGCCGGCACTGGCGATGCGCGCCTGGGCCGAAGAACGCGATCGCGGGACGCTTGAAATCCTGTTGAGTCTACCGGTTTCGGTGGCGTCCGTCGCCCTCGCCAAATTTGCAGCCGCGTGGACGGTTGCCGGCGGCGCGCTGGTGTCGACCTTCCCGATGTGGATTGCCGTCAACTATCTGGGGTCCCCGGACAATCTGGCAATCGCAATTGCCTATCTCGGGGCTTTCCTTCTGGCCGGCGGATATCTGGCAATCGGGCAGGGCTTGTCGGCGGCGTCCGGCAGCCAAGTGACGGCGTTCGTGCTTTCCGTCCTCGCGGCGCTTCTGCTGACCATGGCCGGCCTGCCGCTGGTGACGGAAACCCTGTCGGGATCGGCGCCGGCATTCCTCGTTGAAGGTCTGGCCTATGCCAGCGTGCTGGAACGGTTTTCAGCCTTTGAGCGCGGCGTGGTCGGGCTGGCCGATCTGATTTATTTCGTCGCGCTGATCGCCTTGGGTGTTGCAGCCGGGGGGCTGCAAATCGGCGCCAGCCGTGAGGCCGGACGATGAGCCGCCGCGCGCATTTGGCAAGCTTGCTTGTGGCGCTGCTGGCGGGCTTTGCCGGACTCAACATGCTGGCCGCGCATCTTTTGGCCGATACCCGGGTCGATATCACTCAGGGTGGTCTTTACCGGTTGTCGGACGGCACGCGCGACATCATTGCCGAGACCGACGAACCAGTCCGGTGGACTTTCTATTATTCCCGCCGCACCGCGGCCGATTACCCGGAAATCCGGAGCTATGGCGCGCGCGTGCGTGGGCTATTGGAAAGCTATGTGCTTGCCGCCGACGGCCGGATTGCGCTCACCGAGATCGACCCGGCTCTGTTTTCGCGCGCCGAGGACGATGCGCTGGCGGCGGGGATAACTCCCGTTCCGGCGGGCGAAGGCGACCGGATATTTTTTGGCCTTGTCGCCGAGAACGCCGTGGATGACCGGCGTGTGATTGCTCAGTTCTCGGCGCAACGCGAAGCCTTGCTGGAATACGATTTGTCACGACTGCTGGCCGAATTGTCGCGAACGGCGGCCCGGCGCGTCGGTGTTCTGACCAGCCTGCCCATACGTCCAGATTTGCGCGGTGCGCGGCCGAGCCATGTGATCGACGAGATCGCAGCAGCATACGAGATCGCCTGGATCGACAGCAGTTTTTCCGCTCTTCCTGACGCCGACGCGCTGGTGGTCATTCATCCGCCGCGCTTGGCGGCAGACCAGATATACCAGCTCGATCAATTCGTTTTGCGTGGCGGACGGCTGATCCTGGCACTGGACCCCCTGGCGCTCGCCGCTTTCCGGGCGGGACCGGATGGCTTGCCGCCTCCCAATGCCCGCCGGTCGACCGGCCTGCCGGAATTGCTGTCGGCCTGGGGCGTCACAGTTCCTGAAGACGAAGTCGCCATGGATCGTGCGTTGGGCTTGCCGGTGCAGATCAACGAGGATGGCCGCAGCGCCATCCGTTCCTATCCGCTTTGGTTTTCCGCCGGTCCCGTGCAGCTGAGCGCCGAAGATCTGTCGACGGCCGATTTGCAGCGCGGCGTGAATTTCGGTTCGCCCGGTCACATCCGCTTGTCGCCGGTCGACGGGTTGGCCGTGCGCATTCTCGCGCAAACCAGTGAGGACGGCGCGCTGATTGCCACCGAGACCGCTGCGGGCAATCCGTCGCCGGCAGCCCTTCTGGCGGACTATGAGCCGGCCGAGCGTGCACCTGTGCTGGGAGTCCGGCTCAGCGGGCTGTTCCCGAGTGCGTTTCCCGACGGTGCACCCGCGCAGCAACCGGATGACCATCTGCCGATTTCCGCCCGGTCCGGCGACGTTGTGGTTATGGCCGACGTGGACTGGCTCGATGATCCGTATTTCCTGCGCGAGGATCCGGCTTTCGGGCTTTCGATCGTGGCGGACAATCCGGGGTTTCTGCTGAATCTGATCGACCTGGCCGTGGGCGACCCGGCATTGCTCGAGTTACGCTCCCTGCCAATCTCTGCACGCCCAATGACCCGTGTTGAGTCTTTACGAGCTGCCGCCGCAGCGGCCTATTCGGATGAACAGGCGGCTCTGGAGGCGAGGGCCGAGGTCATCGACGCCGAATTGGACGCGCTTTTGTCCGGTCGCCCGCCGACCGACGGTGCGGACACACCGCTCGAGACCCGAATAACGCAATTACAGGCGGAAATGTCAGAAGCCCGAAACCGTCTGCGTGCGATCGAGCGGAGTTTTCGGCAGGATATTGACCGTCTTGAGTCGGCGCTCCGCTTCTGGACGCTGTGGATGCCACCCCTGATCATTCTCCTGACCGGGCTGGGGATCAGCATCTGGCGCCGCCGCAGGACGTTGTCATGACCGCTACCCTGATCCGGCGGCGGCAAGCCCTTATCGCGCTTGGTGTGGCGGTGCTGCTCCTCGTGTCTGGCCTGTCGGTCGCCTTCTGGCGGACCGGCGACAGCATCAGCCCGCCGCCCGCAACCCTGACCCCACGTCTGCCGGATGATCAAGCCCTGGTCTTCGAGATGGAGATCGAATCGCCCGCCGAACGGATCCTATTGTGGCGGGGATTGCAGGGTTGGATTCTGGTTTCCCACGAGGGGTTTCCTGCGGATTCCGACCTTGCCGGCCGATTGATTGCGGCGATCGCCGCGCTTGAGCCGATTGGCGAACGAACGCGGCGTCCGGCTCGCTATGACGCGCTGGGTCTGGGCGATCCCGATAGGCCCGATGGCGGCACGCGGTTGGTGATGCGCGATGGCAATGAGCGGGTGCTTGCTGATCTGATCATCGGCCGGCAGCGGCCAGATGGCCGCCTCTATATCCGGCAGACCGGTAGTCCGGAAAGCTGGCTGGTCAGCGGCTTCGTTCCGGAGGTCGCGTCTGCGGCGCAATGGATGGAGCTGGACTTCCTGGCATTGGGGCGCGCCGCCATACGGGAGGCGTGCGTATTGCCGGAACGCGGAGCCGGTTATTGTTTGCGGCGGCCGAGCCTGAGCTCAGAAAGCTTCGACATCGTGTCTCCGAATGGCTACCGCCTTGTATCGCGGGGCGCGGGCGATGGCGTTGCAACAACGCTGGCCCGCGTCCGCTTCCGTGATGTCCGGCCGGCGCGCGACATCCGCGGTCCGCGCGATGCCGAACACCGGATCACGACGGTGAACGGCCTTGAGCTCACGGTATCGGTTTTCCGGGAGGATAACGGATACTGGGCCCGGCTCGTCGCCGTCGCACAAAGCGACGCGGCCCGCGAAATGGCGGTGGCGATCAATGACCGCGCTGATGGCTGGGCTTTCCTGATGAGCGATCTGACCGTCGACCGTTTGATACGGCCCCTGCCGGGGTTGGCGGTGCAGGTGAGCGAACCGCCGCGAGAATAGAAAGCCGTCATGCAGCTCAACCAGATCACCCTGAATGTTCGCGACATCGCGGAATCGCGAAACTTCTATCTGTTGCTGGGGTTCCGCCTGTTGGTCGACAGCCCGCATTATTGCCGGTTCCTTGCGCCTAACGGCGATACGAGCTTCTCGATCCATGTTTCCCAAACGGTCGAGACCGGTGGTGCGACGCTTTATCTCGAGAGCGAAGATATGGACGCCGATTTCTTCAAGCTGTCGGCCGCCGGGATTGCGTTCGATACGCGTCCGGCAGACCAGGGCTGGCTCTGGCGGGAAGCAGAGTTCCGGGACCCGGACGGGCATCGATGGAAACTCTATCATGCCGGGAAGAACCGGCTCGATCCGCCCTGGCGTGTGAAAGACGGCTAGTCCGCGTCAGCCTGCATCGAACGCTGGAAATCGGCGACCGCGTATACCGGTCCACCCGCACCGCCTTGAATAATCATCACACCGGCCAGGCCGTCGGGCAATGCCGCGCCATAGCTGTCCGGACCCGCCTGCCACTCGCCGAGCTCGAACAGCGCAGTGACGGGATTGTAGACGCGGATTTCGCGGCCGGCATTGCGACCGCCTTCGATGGCGACGGTTCGCCAGCCCGGCACATAAGCAGCGAGATAGACGGTGGCGGGCTCCTGAGCCGGCACGCCGCCATCGATATCGATCGTGAAATTGCCCTCGCCATGATGCTCGACATCGATCTCGATGGAATCGGTGAGCGTCATGCGGCGGTTCGCAATCTGCGACAACAGCCCGTCAGGTTCCGAGCCGCCGGCTTCCGATGCTCCATCGATCACGAATTGCGGCGTGTATATCCGGGCCAGGTCGAGGCGGGACTTGTAGGCGCGTTGGCGGTCCGTGAATTCCGGCCGGGCATAAGTATCGGACCATCCATAGATGTCCCAATAATCGACGCTGAAGCTCAGTGCGATAACGTCCTCGCGGGTATCCAGGCGCCCGAGATACTCGTTCGCCGCAGGACAAAGCGGGCATCCCTGGCTGGTGAATAATTCGATGAGGACGGGGCGCGCGGGCGCATTCGCCGGTTCGTGGGCCGGACCGGTGAGCGTCATTGCGAAAAGGAGGCTGATCAGGGCGTTGATCATAATTCCTAGATAGTGTTGCCCCTGATGACCCGCGAATCACAACGGCGTGACGTTCTGGCACGAATTTTCGCGGCAATTGAACCTTTTGCAGCTCTATACCGACTTAACGCGCAAGAGAACAGACGGGAAAGTTGGCGTGGCGCAACCCGAAACCTCGCGGATCCTCGATGAATATCTCATCCTGTCGGCCATGGCCGGCAGCCGGCTGGCGTCGGGCAGGCTCGCCCAGCGCTGGTATCCGCGCTATCTGCGCACCGCGCGGCGTATCTTGGGCGAGCCGGATCTTTCCGAAGACGCCGTACAGGACGCCTGGATCGCGATCTGCGGCGGCTGGACATCCCTGTCGGACCCGGCGAAGTTTCCAGCTTGGTCGTTTGGCATTCTGTCGCGCAAATGCGCGGACATTCTGCGAAAACGCGTGCGGGACCGTTCGCGCTATGCCGACGGTGAAAGCGATGCGGCGTCCGCAACAGCGAACGACGCCGAAAACCGTATGGCCATTCATGAAGCCTTTGGTGCGCTTGGCCCTGACCACAGGATCGTTGCCACCCTGTTTTTCGGCGAGCAACTCAGCCTCGCCGAGATTGCCGTCGCGACAAAAGTGCCTGTGGGCACCGTCAAGTCGCGGCTTTTCCATGCTCGCCGCCAGCTGAAGGCGGCGTTAACCGGGAGTGAAACCCATGAGTGATTTCAACACGACGCTCAACCAGGCCCTGACCGAGGACGAGGAGAGCTTCCTGCGCCGGCTCGATGACGAACCCGGCCTGTTCGAGCAATTGGGCAATACCTTTCAGGGCAAGCTCAAATTCTGGACCGCCTACGCCTTCGTCATGTCGTTCGTGATCTTTATCGCGGCAATCTATTGCTTCTGGCAGCTGCTAAATGCCGAAACGACACGCGGACTCATCCTGTGGGCCACCGGTACCTGGTGCCTGCTACTTTCCGTTGGCCTGACCAAGATCTGGTTCTGGATGCGCATGAACCACATCGCCATGCTTCGCGAGATCAAGCGCATCGAGCTTTATCTCGCGAAGAATGACCCGGTCTAGCGTGCGGAAAGCGGACTGAAATCAGCCCACAGCCAGGCGCCGCAGAACGTAGTGAAGGATGCCGCCATTGCGGTAGTATTCCAGCTCGTTTTCGGTATCGATCCGCGCCCGCGCCTTGACGGTCTCGGTGCGGCCGTCGGCGAAGCTGATCGTAACATCCAGGATCTGGCGCGGTTTCAGCGTGTCGATGCCTGAGATCGACACCTGTTCGTCGCCGGTCATCCCCAGCGTTTCCCAGCCCGTGCTTTCGAACTGAAGCGGCAGGACGCCCATGCCGATCAGATTGGACCGGTGAATACGCTCGAAGCTCTGCGCGATAACGGCTTGGACGCCGAGCAGGCGCGTGCCCTTCGCCGCCCAGTCGCGCGAGGATCCCGTGCCGTACTCCTTGCCGCCGATGACGACGAGTTGCGTGCCTTCCGCCTTGTAGGCCATGGCTGCCGTATAGATGTCGTCCTTTTCGCCTTCCGGCCATTTCTTGGTGAAACCGCCTTCGAGCCCGTCGAACATGCGGTTCTTGATCCGGATATTGGCAAAGGTGCCGCGCATCATCACTTCATGATTGCCGCGGCGCGATCCGTAGGAGTTGAAGTCGCGAGGCGCGACCTGGTGTTCCTGCAGATAGGTCCCCGCCGGGCTGTCGGCCTTGATCGATCCGGCCGGCGAAATGTGGTCGGTGGTGATGGAATCGCCGAACAGGCCGAGAATGCGGGCGTTCGAGACATTGCCGGGCGCCGTGGCCTCCATGCTCATGCCGTCGAAATAGGGCGGGTTCTGGATATAGGTCGAGGTGGTGTCCCAGTCATAGGTCTGACCGCCCGTGACCTCGATATTCGCCCAGATGTCATCGCCCTTGAAAACGTCAGCATAGCGCGAGGCGAACATTTCCGGCGTTACGGCCGAGCGGACCGCTTCCGCGATTTCCGCATTGCTCGGCCAGATTTCCTTGAGGAAGACCGGCTCGTTCTCTTCGTCATAACCGATCGGCTCATTGTAGAGATCGATGTTCATTGATCCGGCAATGGCGTAAGCAACGACCAGGGGCGGCGAAGCCAGATAATTGGCGCGCACGTCGGGGCTGATCCGGCCTTCGAAATTGCGGTTGCCGGAGAGCACAGAGGTGGCGACAAGGTCGCCTTCCTTGATCGCCTTGGCGATCGGCTCGGGCAGCGGGCCGGAATTGCCGATACAGGTCGTGCAGCCATAGCCGACGAGCTGGAATCCCAGAGCGTCGAGATCGTCCTGCAGGCCCGCCTTGGCGAGATAGTCTGTGACGACCTGTGAACCCGGCGCCAGCGACGTCTTGACCCAAGGCTTGACCTTGAGGCCGCGTTGCAGCGCATTGCGGGCCAAAAGGCCGGCGCCGAGCATGACGGACGGGTTCGATGTGTTGGTGCAGGAGGTGATCGCCGCAATCACGACATCTCCATGGCCCAGCGAGTATTTCGTACCTTCGACTTTGGCGCGCTTGTGCGCCTCGGACATCTTGTCGAATTCCTCGTGCAGCGTCATCGCGAACGCATCGGCGGCATTGTCGAGCGGAACGCGGTCCTGCGGACGTTTAGGTCCGGCGAGCGAAGGCACGACCGTCGACAGGTCGAGTTCGAGCGTGTCGGTGAACACCGGGTCTTCGTCATAATCCGGGCGGAACATGCCCTGCGCCTTCGAATAGGCTTCAACGAGCTTGACGCGTGCGGGATCGCGGCCGGTATCTGTCAGATAGGTCAAGGTTTCATTGTCGACCGGGAAGAAGCCGCAGGTCGCGCCGTATTCCGGAGCCATATTGGCAATGGTGGCTTCGTCAGCGAGCGAGAGATGATCAAGGCCGTCGCCGAAGAATTCCACGAATTTGCCGACCACACCCTTCTTGCGCAGCATCTGAACGACCATCAGCACAAGGTCGGTGGCGGTCGCGCCTTCCGGCAACTCGCCGGTCAGCTTGAAGCCGATCACTTCGGGGATCAGCATGGAGACCGGCTGGCCGAGCATGGCGGCCTCGGCTTCGATACCGCCGACACCCCAGCCCAGGACCGACAAACCGTTGACCATGGTGGTGTGGCTGTCCGTTCCGACCAGCGTGTCCGGATAGGCGACGGTTTCGCCGTCTTCGTCCTTGGTCCAGACGGTCTGGGCGAGATATTCGAGATTGACCTGGTGGCAGATGCCGGTGCCCGGCGGCACAACGCGGAAATTATCGAATGCGCTGGCGCCCCATTTCAGGAATTTGTAGCGCTCGCCATTGCGCTCGTATTCGCGTTCGACATTGCGCTTGAACGCGTCGGCAGATCCGAACACGTCGACCATCAGCGAGTGGTCGATCACCAGATCGACGGGAACCTGCGGATTGATGCTCTCCGGATTGCCGCCGAGTTGTTTCACTGCGTCGCGCATGGCCGCCAGATCGACCACGGCCGGCACGCCTGTGAAATCCTGCATCAAAACGCGCGCCGGGCGATAGGCGATCTCGGTGGTGGACTTGCGTTCGCGTACCCATTTCGACATGGCCTCGATATCGGAGCGGGTGACGGTCGTCCCGTCCTCGTTGCGCAGGAGATTCTCGAGCAGCACCTTCAAGGACGCCGGCAACCGCGAAACACCGTCCAACCCGTTCTTCTCGGCCGCTTTGAGGTCGAAATAGACATAGGTCTTGCCATCGACATTCAGTTCGCGGCGGCATTTGAAGCTGTCGAGTGAGGCCATCGGGGAGTTTCCTTATCGGGTTATCGCGCGCCCGTATATCGTGTGGCGGCAGGTGTGTTTGCGCGCGTTTTAGACGCAGTGGCGGGAGGCTGCAATGCGTCCGTGACGTGATCGCGGCTTGACCCGCTTCTCCGCACGGGCGAAATCGCTCCCGATGACCGCCGGGGCCTTCTCTCCCAATCCTCTTGATGCGAGGGCGATTACGCTTCAGCGCGGGGGCATTCCGCTTATCGAGAATCTTTCGTTGACCGTGCAACCGGGCGAGGCGGTGGTTCTGCTGGGCCGCAATGGCGTCGGCAAAACGACATTCCTGCGGGCATTAGCCGGTGTCCTCCGCCCCGCCGGCGGCGGTGTATACTACGGCGATACGCCCGTAAGCGAAGCGGCGGCACGGTCCTGCGCCCTTCTCGGTCACGAGAATGCCTTGAAGCCTGACGAGACGCCGCGGCAAAGCCTGACTTTCTGGTCGCGCTTGGCGGCTTCGCCGATATCGATCCAAGAAGCATTGACGGCAATGGGCTTGCGCGCGCTTGCGGACCGGCCGACCCGCCGCCTCTCGCAAGGCCAGAAACGCCGCGTGGCGCTGGCGCGCTTGCTGGTGCTCGACAGGCCCGTCTGGCTGCTGGATGAACCCGCTGCGCCGCTGGATTCCGATGGCCGGCAGCGCCTGTCCGATATCGTGATGGCGCATCGTGCCCGCGGCGGCCTCGTGATTGCCGCCACGCACCAGACGCTGGACTGGCCGGATGCCCGGACGCGGGAATTGGTCCGATGAGGTCGGCTTCACTCTTCTGGCGGGAAGCCAGGCTTGCCCATGCTGGCGGTGGCGGACCGGCTGCCCCGGCCGCGTTCTTTATTGCGTGCCTCACGCTGGCGCCGCTGGCGGTCGGCCAGTCGCCGGCGACCCTGCTTGCGGCAGGTCCCGGCCTGATCTGTTTCACCGCCTTGCTCGCCGTTCTGCAGGGCGCGGAGCGGCTTTTCGGCGAGGATGTCACCGACGGGACGCTGGAAGCTTATGCGCTGTCCGGTCTGCCGCTGTCGCTGATCGCGCTTGCGAAGGTCCTCGGCGTGGCCCTGGCGACGCTTTGGCCGCTGCCGCTGATCGGGCTGGCGGCGGCGCTTTCCTACGGATTGCCGCTGCCTGCGGCCGGTTTCCTGACTTTGGCGCTGGCTGCCGCCATTCCCGGATTGTCGCTCGCGGTTGCAATAGCGGCGGCGCTTTCCGCCGGAGCGCGGCGAAGCGGGCTGGTCATTGCCCTGATCGCAGCGCCGTTGACCATCCCCTTGCTGGTGTTCGCGGCCAGTGCGGGACGCGCATCGCTCGTCGCAGATCCAGCTGCAGGTGCAAACTTATTGCTGACCTGTGCCGTCAGTCTGTTCTTAATCGCCCTGGCGCCGTTCGCCATATCGGCGGCGCTCAAGGCTCGTCTGGAATAGGCGAACGGCCTGTGCTTTGATCCCGGGCATGCGATACCTGTCTGCCTGCCTGCTCTGGCTGTCTTGCCATCTGCCCGCCCTTGCGCAGGCGGACATGACGCGGATCGTGGCCCACGCGCCGGGCCTCTATGACATCGAAGTCCGTTTCGATCCCGCATTGGCCGAATTCAGCGACATCCATTCCGCACTGCTGGCTGATGAGCTGGAAGGCGTATCGGAACTGGCGCAGCTGGCGATTGCCGATCATGCCCGCTGGCTCGCTGACGCCCCGGAATGGAGCTGGAACGGTTATTTCAGCTCGACCGAAATCCGTGTCGCCTTCGCTGGGCAGGGGGTGATCAGCCTTTCGCGGGCAACAAATTATTATACGGGCGGCGCGCATCCCAATCAGGGGTTGGCGCCACTGCTGACACGTGATGCGCGTTACGAGCCGGTCGAACTGGCGGCGCTATTCGCCGACCCGGCAATCGACTCTCCTGCGATGACGGCGCTGTTCTATGCGGTCTATCGCGAACTGATGGCTTTGAAGCGCGAACGGCTAGGCGACGATTTCGACGAATCCATGGAGCGCGAGACCTGGATGGCGTCGCTGGCTGCCGATCCCGAGGCTTTTCCCGGATTCACGCTCATTCCCAACCGGTCAGGCGATGCCGCAGCGGGACTGATGTTCCTATTCGAACCTTATCATGTCGGCTCCTACGCCGAGGGCAGCTACGAAGTGCCGGTTCCGCTGTCGGTTTTCGCAGATTTTCTGGCGGCGGACTGGGCCGATGTCTTTGAAGGCTTGCCGGAACTCGACGTTCTGACTGCTCCCGGGGATGAGCTGGAACCCATTGTGTCCAGCTCCAGCGAATAGGAGTGCGGCAATAGAGACCTTGTTCGCACGCGCTGCGCGGGCTAACGCCTAGCCAGACATGTTCAGCTATCTCGCTAATCCGAAACGCTTCGAGGCGTTCGCGCGCATCGCGATCCCGATCTGTGGCTGGGCCGCGCTGGCTCTGATCGCCGTGGGCTTGTGGTTCGGCCTTGTCGCTTCGCCGGTGGACCGCTTCCAGGGCGACACGGTGCGGATCATGTATGTCCATGTGCCGTCCGCCTGGCTGGGGCTCGCGCTCTATTTTGCGATGGGCATCGCCAGCCTGATCTACTTCATCTGGCGGCATAATCTGGCTGATGTGGCGGCCGTGGCGATTGCGCCCGTTGGCGCGGTGTTTGCGGCGCTCTGTCTCGCGACGGGCTCGATCTGGGGCCAGCCGACCTGGGGCACCTGGTGGGTGTGGGACGCGCGGCTGACCTCGATGTTGATCCAGTTCCTTCTCTTCCTCGGCTATATCGCGCTTCGCGCCGCGATCGAGGACGACCGCCTAGCGGCACGGTCCGGCGCTATCCTCGCGATGGTCGGGCTGATCAATCTTCCGATCGTGCGGTTTTCGGTGGAATGGTGGGATGGCCTGCTGCACCAGGGCGCGACCGTGTTTCGCGCCGATGGTCCGTCCATTCATGGCAGCCAACTTTTGCCGCTGGGCCTGATGGCAGTCGGGTTCAGCCTGCTGGCGGCCTGGATGGTTTTATACCGGATGCGGAGCGCGATTATGGCGCGTAAGGCTTGCAACCTTCAACGGATCCGCGAGGCGAAGGCATGAGCGGCGTAATTGAGCCCGGGGCCTATATGGGCTTTGTGTGGTCGGCTTATGCGCTGACGGCGCTGGGCGTCGCAGGGCTGATCGCTTTTATCCTGCTGGAACGGCGGCGGGCCGAGCGGCACCTGGCGCGCGAGGAAGACGAGGCCGAGCAATGAACTGGCTGCGCCTGGTACCTGTGGCCGTCCTCATCCTGACCGCCGGCCTTTTGGCTTTCGTTTTGCTGACCCGCGATGAGCCGACGCAAACCGATCGGCTGATCGGCGAGGCGCTGCCGGCTTTCTCTCTCGACGCGGCAGATGGCCACGCAGGCTTTTCGCCGCAGTCTTTGCGTGGCGAAGCCTATCTGCTCAATGTCTGGGGCTCGTGGTGTCCGCCCTGCGAGGTCGAACATCCGGTTCTGATGTCGCTGGCAGCTGAGGGCATACCGATCTACGGGATTGCCTGGCGCGACACGAATGAGAGCGCCAACGGATTCCTGGCACGGCTCGGCAATCCTTTTAGTGGCGTCGTACTCGATCCTGCCGGAGCGGCAATCATCGAGCTGGGCGTGACAGGGGCGCCTGAAACCTTTGTGGTGGACGCCGACGGAGTCATCCGTGCGCGTTGGGCCGGACCGCTGACCGATGAGGTGGTGGCAAGGGTGATCCGCCCAGCGCTCCAGGCCGGCCCCAGCCGCTAGTCTCCGGACTTCTTTTTCGCCTTTTTCTTGGCTTTCTTCTTGGCCTTCTTCTTGGCTTTTTTCTTGGCCTTCTTCGCGGCTTCCTTGAGCTTTTTCTTCTCGGCTTTCTCGCGGGCCTCGTCTTCTTCGATGGTCAGAGCGATCCGGCTCAATGTGACCAGAAAACTCTTGCGCTTGTTTTTCGGCAAGGAAGACAGGATGGCGTGATCGGCTGACCGCGCGCCCGGCAAGGCCCGACCGAATATGGCACGGCCTTCCTCGGTCAGGAACACGGCGTTTGCCCGGGCATCGCCGGCGACGTTTTCACGCCGCAAGAGCCCGCGACCGACCATGCGTGAGACCAGCTCGGCGAGGGTTGATCGGTCGATCCCGGTTTCTTTCACGAGATCGGTCTGCGTCAGCCCTTCGCGGGCCGCGGTGGCGGCCAGAACGGCAAATTGGCGCTGGGTCAGCTTGTCGCCGGTCGACAGATTCTTGGCGAAACGTTCAGCAGCAAATTGCTGAGCCCGGTGGAGGAGGTGACCCGGGGATTCGGTCAACGCGAATTCGGTTTCCTCGCCCATATCTAGTCCCACCCTGGCTAGAGACCCTCAAACTCTAGCCAAGAAGTGTCACGGATCAATGACATTCGTCCGGCTACGGAAAATCTGTTTACGCCGCGGATTCCGATTCTTCCGATTGGCTCTCGATCTGATGGCGGAGAAGGATCGGAATGTTGGCCAAAGCGAAGCCAAAGGTCAGGGCCATGATGACCAGCTTGCCGTTGGCCCAGAAACTCTCACTCCAGGAAAGGCTTTCAATCCAACGCGAGGATTCAAGAACGACGGAATTGTCGATATGGCGCCACAGAAATTCGTTGAATGCTGCGAGAAACTGGAAGAATAGCGCCCAGCGCACACCGAGGATCCACCAGATCCGGTCCGGGAGCTCGAAGATCGATCCGAACAGCGCCTTCCAGACATTGAACCCGAACGCAAAGCAGCCAAGAATCACGAATGAATACAGCAGGTTGATGATTGTCGGTTTGATGTAAACGAAGATCGGATCCTGCAGGTAGATCGTCATGCCACCAAAGGCGAGCACGATCACCGCCGAAATCACGAGCAGGGGCGGGAAGCGTTTCTGGATGAGCCCCGCATGGGCCAATGCGATGGTCACCCCAATCATGAAGGTTCCGGTGGCCCAGTAGATCGCCTGATCCCCGACGACATTGCGGCCGACATTATAGACAATGATGAAGGCGATGACCGGGCCCACATCGGTGAGCAATTGCGCACCCTGTCCCGCCGTCTTCTTGGCCTGACTCATAAACTGCCTCCTCGTTTCTATCCGGCTTGGAGCATTACGAGTCCCGCGGCAAGAAGGATTGCCAGAAGAATTCGTCGGCTGCCAAAGGGCTCTTTCAGAACGAGAGCGGCGAGGACCGCACCGAACACGACGGAGGTCTCGCGCATGGCTGCCATGGGCGCGACCGGGGCGATGGCCAGCGCAAACAAGGCAAATCCGTATGACGCTGCGCCGACCAGACCCGCGACACAACCACGCCTGAGTTCTCGACGGGCGATCAGCGGCCATTGCCGGCCGCGCCGCACCAGAGCGGCGATTGTTATCGGCCAGCAGGTGAGCGCGAAAAACCAGGCGAGATAGCTGATCGCATTGCCGGTCGCACGTACGCCGGAGGCATCGTTGACGGAATAGAGCGCGGTCATGCCGGCAGCGATGAGCGCGAAAGCCAGCGCCTTGGCTTTCGGAATGCGCGACGAGTCCGGCCAGGCGAAACCGATTATCGCCAATGTTGCGATGCCCAGACCGGTGATCTCGACGAGGTTCAACTGCTCGCCGAGCACAATCACCGCCGCCAGGCCAGCCAGCGCCGGTGCGGCGCCGCGCATCACAGGGTAGACGAGGTTCATGTCGCCGCGCTCGAAGGCGGCGATCATCACCATCTGATAGCAGAAATGGATCGCCACGCCGGCGATCAGGAAGGTCCAGGCTTCTGCGGGCGGCAGCGGAAACAGGACAAGCGCCGGCGAGACCAGCACCGCCGCAGTCAGCATCAGCACGGAACGGAAGACCAGCTTGTCCTCCGCCTGCTTGGTCAGAAGACCGACAAAGCTGTGAAAGAAGGCGGACGCCAGCATGGCTGCTGCGCCCAGCCACTCCATGGTCACGCCTCGTCCAGTCCGGCGATGGCGCGCGAATAGGCGCGGGCGTTGAAGGTCTGGAGATCGTCAATGCCTTCGCCAATGCCGATCGCGTGGATCGGGAGGGCAAATTTTTCGGCGACTTGCACCAGCGCCCCGCCTTTGGCGGTGCCATCCAGCTTGGTCATGATCAGGCCGGTCACATTTGCCGCTTCGCGGAAGGCTTCGGCTTGGGACAGGGCATTCGAGCCCACCGTGCCATCGAGGACCAGGATCACCTTGTGTGGCGCGGCCTCGTCGACTTTCTTAAGAACGCGGACGATTTTGCGCAGCTCGTCCATCAGCTCGGTCCGGTTCTGCAGGCGTCCAGCGGTATCGATTAAAACCGCATCGAGACCCTCCCGTTTGGCGCGCTGGACTGCATCAAAGGCGAGGCCGGCGGCATCCGAGCCGATATCGCGTATCTCAACGGGAAGACCGGCGCGTTCGCCCCATACGGAAATCTGTTCCACGGCGGCGGCGCGGAATGTGTCGCCCGCGACCAGCAGACAAGACTGGCCATCGTGCTTCATGCGCGCGGCAATCTTGCCGAGCGTCGTGGTTTTGCCGGAGCCGTTGACGCCGACGAACAGCACGACTTCCGGCTTGGCCCCGCGGCCAATCTCCAGCGGCGCTTCAAGCGGGGCAAGCGTTTCGGCGATGGTCTCGGCGAGCGCGGTCCTTACTTCCTCGTCAGTGATCTCTTTCTCGAAGCGGTCGCGGGCCAGCCGGTCGGTGACGCGCATAGCGGTCGCGGTCCCGAGGTCGGCAGCGATGAGCGCGTCTTCGAGCTGTTCCAGTGTTTCGGCGTCGAGCTTCTTCTTGGTGAAAACGGCGGTAACGCTGTCGGCGATGGAGGTCGATGACCGTCGCAGGCCGGCGGTCAGCCGGGAAAAAAAACCCGGCTTTTTCGGGGAGTCCCTTTCGCTCACGCCGGTTCTCCCAGGAGGTTGGCGCCGGACCGCCCGGTGATGCGCAGGGGGAGCATGGCGCCAGCACGCGCGGTGATCTTGCCGACCTTGATGCCGGCGAAATTCGGCGCCCGCGCAAAGCCGGGTTTTTCGACCAGCCCCAGCTGCAGGCTGCCGATCATTCCGTCCAGATGACGGTGAAGGGCGGTCTCGGCCTTTTCGCGCAATTGCGCGGCGCGCGCCTTCACCACATGCCGATCAAGCTGCGGCATGCGTGCCGCCGGAGTTCCCGGGCGCGGCGAAAAAGGGAAGACGTGCAGATAGGCGAGCTCGCACTGGTCGACGAGATCGAGCGTGTCGGCGAACATGGCGTCGGTCTCGGTCGGAAAGCCGGCGATCAGATCGGCGCCGAGTGCGATCTCCGCCCGCGCCGCTTTGAGGCGTTGGCAAAGCGCAATGGCATCGCCGCGCAGATGGCGGCGCTTCATGCGCTTGAGGATCATGTCGGACCCGGCCTGCAGGGACAGGTGCAAATGCGGCGCGATGCGATGATCGCCGATGACGGCGTCGAACAGGGCGTCGTCGATCTCGATCGCATCGATGGAGGACAGGCGCAGCTGCGGCAGGTCCGGGCATTGCGACAGGATGGATTGAACCAGGCGGCCAAGCTTGGGCGTGCCGGGAAGGTCAGCCCCCCAGCTGGTCAAATCTACACCGGTGAGGACGACTTCCTGGAAACCGTTGCCGACCAGCGTCTTCACCTGCTCAACGACATCGCCGGCGGGGACTGATCGGCTGTCGCCGCGGCCGTAGGGGATGATGCAGAAGGTACAGCGGTGATCGCAGCCGGTCTGGACCTGGACGAAGGCGCGGGCGCGGCCATCGAGCCCGTCGACCAGATGACCGGCGACTTCACGAACCTTCATGATGTCGGAGACGCGGGTCTTGGCTTTGCCACCGAGCAGCACGTCGGGACGGAAGGTCTCGGCTTTCATCTTGTCGTCATTGCCGATCACGCGGGTCACTTCCGGCATGGCGGCGAACTCGCCGGGATCGATCTGGGCGGCACACCCGGTGACGATGATCGGCTTGTCGGGATTGGCACGGCGGGCGCGGCGAATGGCCTGGCGGGCTTGGCGCACGGCTTCATTGGTGACCGCGCAGGTGTTGACGATGATCGCGCCTTCGAGCCCTGCGGCCTCGGCGTGGCCGCGCATGACCTCGCTCTCCCAGCTGTTCAGCCGGCAACCGAACGTCATCAGTTCGTTCGTGCCCTGATCGGCCGGGGCCGCTGGCGTGGTGTGAACATCCTGGTCGGACATAAGGCCGCCTAAGTGGGGAAAAGCATCGGCGCGGTCAAGCAAGCTCCACTTCGCCCTCAAGCTCGACCGGTCCCTCCAGCCAGACATGATTGTCGTCGTGCCAGTCGATCTGCAGCGTGCCGCCATCGACTTCCACTGTGCAGATGCGCTCCAGCAAACCCTTTCTGTGTCCGGCGACAACTGCAGCGGCTGCGCCTGTGCCGCAGGCGAGCGTGAGCCCCGTGCCGCGTTCCCAGACGCGCAGGCGAATATGGTTGGCTGCCCGTACCTGCATGAAGCCGGCATTGACCCGCTCGGGGAAAAGCGGGTCTGTTTCGATGCGTGGCCCCAGGGTCTTGATCGGCAGATCATCGAGGGTGTCGACGACGAATACCGCGTGCGGATTTCCCATCGATACGGCGCCGGGGCGATCGAGCCGAAGGCCGCCGAGCTCAATCGTGTAGTCCAGCCCCACCGTGTCCATCTCACGCGAGAGCGGAATATCGCGCCAGCCGGTCCGGGCTTCGCCGAGATCGACCCGCATTCTGAAACCGTCGGTGCGAATGGTCTCCGTGATGCCGTAATCCGCTTCGAGCCAGGCCGATGCCGACGATTTGTCTTCCGTCAGATACCATCCGGCACATCGCGCACCATTGCCACAAGCGCCGACCTCGCTGCCGTCGCGGTTCCAGATTCGGTAGCGCGCATCGGCTTTCTCGCTTGATTCAAGCTTGAGCAGCTGATCGAAACGGTGCGTGCGCCCCCAACGGGATATCCGCTCCGGTGCGATGTCCACGTCGTGCCCGCGGGCGTCGACGAGCAGGAAAGCATTGCCGGTCCCGTTCATCTTCAAGGCGCGCATGACAGAGTCCTTACTGGGATTAAGCTTGAATCGCAGGCGGGCCGCGCTAGGGATAACGCCAGCCATATTTGTGGAGCGAACCCTATGCTGCAACGCTTTTTGACCGCGACGGCCGCCGGTGCCCTGCTGGTCGCCTGTTCCGAGCCGGCCCAAGAGACCTCCGAGACCGACATGACGGACGCTGCCGAAACAATGCCGGAAGATACGTCCGCAACACGCGATATTGTCGAGATCGATCCGGCCAATGATGCGCGGGTGTGGCTTGAAGAGGTTGAGGGCGAACAGGCTCTGGAGTGGGTTGAAAGCCAGAACGATCGGACTTTCGCGCAGCTCCAGGGCGATCCACGCTATCAAGATCTCTACGACGCGGCCCTCGAAGTCTATCAGAGCAATGACCGCATCCCGTACGGCTCCTATCAGAACGGTTTTGTCTGGAATTTCTGGCGTGACGCCGACAACACGCATGGCCTGTGGCGGCGCACCAGCCTGGACAGCTATCTGTCCGACAATACCGAGTGGGACGTTGTGCTGGATCTTGACGCGGTCGCCGAAGAGGAAGGTGTGAACTGGGTCTGGCAAGGTGCCAACTGCCTGGGCCCCGATTATACACGCTGCATCGTCACGCTATCGGACGGCGGTCAGGACGCTTCGGTACGCCGCGAATTCGATCTGGAGTCGCGCACTTTTATCGAGGACGGGTTTGTTTCGCCGGAAGCCAAGGGCGGCATGAGCTGGGTTGACGAAGACACCGTGCTGTTCGGTTTTGCGACCGATGACGAGAATTCGACGACATCCGGTTATCCCGTCGCGGTTTACCGTTGGGAGCGCGGAACGGCGATTGAAGACGCCACAGAAGTGCTGCGCGGCGACCGTGAGGATGTCGGCCTCTTTGCCTTCCGCGTGGAAGACAATGCCGACAATGTCTACATGATGGCGTCTGAAGCGGACACATTCTTCGAGACGACCTGGTGGCATCTGCCGGCCGAAGGCGAGCCGATGTCGCTGCCGATCCCGGCCCGGTCGTCGCTGACCGGCCTCTATAACAATCAGCTTCTGTTCACGCTGGAAGAGGAATGGGACCGCGGAGAGGGCGAGACCTATCCGCAGGGCGCCCTTTTGTCGTTCGATATGGGCGAGTTTGCCGAGAGCGGCGAGATCGGGGCTGTTGCGACGGTCTTCGTGCCGGGAGCGCGGCAATCCATCGGGGGTGTCGGCGTTTCCGGTGGCACGGTGCTGATCCAGATCGACGACAATGTCACGGGCCAGCTCTGGCGCTTCGATTTCGACGGATCGGAATGGTCTTCGATCCGGATCGAAACCCCCGAAAACATGACGCTGGGCCTTTTTGGCACCAGCCCGCACCATGATCTGGCCTTCCTCAATGCCGAGGGCTTCCTGACACCGGACTCGCTTTATGTGGTCGATGCGGATGCGGGTTCCGTAGAGGCGGCTGATTCAATGCCGGCCTGGTTCAATGGCGACGATCTGATCGTCGAGCAGATGGAAGCGGAATCCGCTGACGGCACGATGATCCCGTATTTCATCGTGCGCCATCGCGACACCGAGATGAACGGATCGACACCGACGCTGCTGTATGCCTATGGCGGTTTCCAGGTCTCGATCCAGCCGAGCTATTCGGGTGTGCGGGGCCGGCTATGGCTGGAGCGGGGCGGCGCTTACGTGGTCGCCAATATCCGCGGCGGTGGCGAATTTGGTCCGGCCTGGCACCAGGCGGGGCTGATGATGAACCGCCAGCGTATCTATGACGATCTGATCGCAGTCGCGGAAGACCTGATAGAGAGCGGGTTGACCAGCTCGGAGCGTCTGGGCGTCTATGGCGGTTCGAATGGCGGCCTGTTGACCGGTGTGATGTATACGCAGCGCCCGGATCTGTGGGGTGCCGTTGTCTCGGCCGTGCCGCTGCTCGACATGCTACGCTATCACACGCTGCTGGCCGGCGCGTCTTGGATGGGCGAATACGGTGATCCGAACGATCCGGACGAGGGCGGCTTCTTGCGGACGATCTCACCCTATCACAATGTCGATGCCAGCGGCGACTATCCGCCGATCTATCTCTACACGTCGACCAAGGATGACCGTGTGCATCCGGGCCATGCGCGCAAGTTCGCCCACCTGTTGGAGGAACTCGGCCACGACTATCTGTACTATGAGAACACGGAAGGCGGGCACTCCTCGGCGGCCAATCTGGCCGAAAGTGCGCGGCGGGATGCATTGCTCTACACCTTCCTCAGCCAAGAGCTGATGGACGAGTAAGGCGCTTCGTCTGAAGTTGAAATCGCCCCCGGCTCTCACAGCCGGGGGTTTTTCTAGACGAGGCCTTTGAGGCTTTCTGCAATCAGCCGCGCTTCGGCTTCCCGGGCCGATCCCTTACGCCACGCCATGCCGATCTCACGGCCAATGACGGCAGGTGTAAACGGCCTTACGACAAGCTCGAGTCCGTCCGTAACCCCCCCTTCAACGGCCAGCCGCGGCAGGAGGGTGGCGCCCAGCCCGGACTTCACCATCTGCGCCAGAGTGTGAAGGCTGGTGGCGGCGAAGTCGGAACGTGAGGACGCGGCCGAACAGACCGCAAGCGCATGGTCGCGGAGGCAATGTCCATCCTCGAGCATCAGCAGCTTTTCATCATTCAAGTCGCTGGCGGTGATTCTATCACGCTTGGCGAGGGGATGATCCGGTGCTGCGGCGAAGAGAAATTCGTCCGCTCCTACGGCGACGCTTTCGATCCCGGGCGCATCATACGGCAGGGCAATCAGCGCAGCATCGAGGTTGCGGGCGCGCAGGCCATCCAGCAAACGCTCCGTCAGGTCCTCGCGCAGGTAAAGCTGCAATCGGCTGTGGGCCTTCGACACAACAGGAAGCAACCGCGGCAAGAGGAAGGGCGCGATCGTCGGGATGACACCGAGGCGGAAGGGACCGCTTAATGGTTCGCCGGCGGCGCGGGCGGCCTGCACCAAATCCTCAGCCTCGGCCAACGTGTTCCAGGCGCGCGCGACAGCGGCTTCGCCTGCGGGTGTCAGGGTGGTGCCGCGCGCCCCGCGCTCGACAAGTGTCACACCGAGTGTGGCTTCCAGTTCCTTAATCGCTGCGGACAGGGTGGGCTGGGTGACATGGCACGCTTCGGCGGCGCGGGAGAAGTTGCCCTCGTCAGCCAAAGTCACCAGAAACCGCAACTGGCGAAGGGTTGGAAGTTGGGTGTTCATTGGCCATTGATATAAACTATGTCAATCCAAAAAACAATTCATTTGATTTATGAAATTGGCACTCTCATATCCGCGGCGTTCGAGGGGCATGCGCCCCGTAAACATAGAAAAACAAAGAGGTCAGACATCATGATGGGAATAGGCGAAAAGCTGCCGGAATTTGAAGTGACGGGCGTCAAGCCGGGCTTCATGCAGCACGAAGAGAATGGTGAGAGCGCGTTCCAGGCGGTAAATCAGGACAGCTTCGAGGGCAAGTGGAAGGTTATCTTCTTCTATCCGAAGGACTTCACTTTTGTGTGCCCGACCGAGATCAAGGCATTCGCCGATCTGAACGGCGATTTCGACGATCGTGACGCCGTCGTGCTCGGCGGTTCGGCCGACAATGAATTCTGCAAGCTGGCGTGGCGCCGCGATCATGCGGATCTCGAAAAACTGCCGATCTGGCAGTTTGCCGACACGACCGGCTCGCTCATTGACGCTTTAGGTGTGCGTTCGGACAAAGGCGTACCGCTGCGCGCGACATTCATTGTCGATCCGCATAATGTGATCCAGCACGTCTACGTCACCAATCTGAATGTCGGCCGGAACCCGGAAGACACGCTGCGGGTTCTCGACGCCCTGCAAACCGACGAACTCTGCCCGTGCAACCGCGCTGTGGGCGGAGAGACTCTGGCCGCGTAACCCATCGCGACCTGACCGGGGGCACGCCGGGCCACCTCCCCCCAGAGCCCGGCGTGCCTCTTTTCCCAAGAAACAACGGAGACACGCCATGAGCCTTGAAGCGCTCAAGAACGAACTGCCCGATTATGCGAAGGACCTGAAGTTGAACCTGTCCAGCCTGGCGCGTGAAACGGTGCTCGACGATCAGAAGAAGTGGGGTGTGTTCCTCGCCTCGGCGCATGCTGTCGGCGTGCCATCCGTGGTGCGCGCCATGGAGGCGGAAGTGTCGGACAAGCTATCTGCGGAAGCCAAGTCCGGCGCGAAAGCAGCGGCCGCCATCATGGGCATGAACAATGTGTACTACAGGTTCGTGCACCTGGCTTCAGCAAAGGATTACAAGACCTTGCCGGCAAAGCTCCGGATGAATGTGATCGCCAATCCGGGCGTAGACAAGGCCGATTTTGAGCTCTGGTCACTTGCGGTTTCGGCAATCAATGGCTGCGGCATGTGCATCGACAGCCACGAAGCTGAACTGCGCAAGCATGGCGTGTCCGCCGAACAAGTCCAGGCGGCGGTCCGGATCGCTTCGACCATCAATGCGGTTGCTGCGGTGCTGGATGCAGAATCTGCAATCGCAGCCTGACCGGCGATCGCATAAGTGAATCTGAAGGGCGTCCCTCGGGGCGCCCTTTTCGTATCTGCAACAAAACTGTCACAAACGTGGACAATCCGGCTTCCCGCTGGAATTCAACCATTTCGCCTCATGCACGATTGATTTTGACTTCCTTAATATTGTCCGTATAGTCACAAATTATGGGTCAATTTTATAGCATAAGCCATACCACGGATGCGCCAATGCGCGATTGGCATGATGGCGGCGAAGCCGCGAATTCACGGCACTTTTTCTCGCGCAAGACGATGCGTTTCGCCAATGCCTATCGCGACGTGAAATGGCGCCGCCTTGGCGTGCAAGCCCTGATCTCGCTGATCCTGATGTCGGCGCCGCTTTCCTCCTGGCTGGGAGAGCTGGGATCTCTGTCCCTGCTCATCGGCGCCGGCCTCGGTGGTCTTACCGGCTATGTCGCCCTGGCAAAGCTATTGGATGCCGCACGCCGTCATTGACGCCATTCTCCGCTCGCCTAGTCTGCCGATCGACTAACGAACCGGCGGGGAGGCCGTGCTCATGTTCAATTGGTGGTTCGGCATAACGCTGTGGAAGCGTGTGCTCGGTGCGCTTGTTCTGGGTGTCGGTTTCGGCCTGTTGGTCCAGCAAGCGATGGGCGATGGGGCGGAGGCCTTCCTCGAAGCCTATATTCAGCCCTTCGGCGACATTTTCATCGCGCTCATCCGCATGATGATCGTGCCGCTGATTTTCACCACCCTGGTTGCCGGTGTTGTCGCGATGAAACAGCCGGCAAAGCTCGGCACGCTGGGTGTGATGACGATCGGCCTATATTTGATCACGACCTTCTTCGCGAATGTCATCGGGCTTGTCTTCGGGACCGTCATGCGGCCGGGCTCGGGCGCGAGCGAGTCGCTCGCGGGTGCAACGCCGGAGGCCATTTCGCAAGAACGGCCGAGTGGGTGGGACCAGATTCTCGACATCATCCAGAACCCGGCCGCTGCGATGGCCGAGGCGAATATTTTGGCGATCATTTTTTTCGCCGTGCTTTTCGGTGTCGGCATATTGCTGGCTGGCGACAAGGGCGACGCCGTCGGAAGGTTTTTCGAAAGCGCTTCGGAAGCGGTCTTGAAGGTGACCGCCATCGTCATGGAAACGGCGCCTTTCGGTGTCTTTGCGTTGATCGCGTATACGACCGTGGCCTATGGTATTGAGGCCTTCCAATCGATTTTCTGGCTGGTTCTGACGGTCTATCTGGGTCTGCTGACCCACATGTTGCTGGTCTATGGCGGGCTTATCAAGATTGTGCTGCGGTTGCCCCTGATCCGCTTTTTCCGCGGCATTTTCGACGCTCAGGCCGTGGCGTTTTCAACCTCGTCAAGCTCGGCGACCCTGCCGGTGACGATCACGAATGCTCGGCGGAATCTCGGTGTGAAAAAGGGCGTCGCCGCATCGGTGTTACCTTTGGGCGCCACCATCAACATGGACGGCACGGCACTCTATCTGGGCATTCTAGCCCTGTTTACCGCACAGGCTTTCGGCATCGACCTCACTTTCTCCAATTATGTGATGATTGCGGTGACGGCTGCCGTCGTTTCGATCGGCGCCGCGGGGATTCCATCGGCGTCGCTTTTCCTTCTCGCGACGGTGTTGAGCACGTTCGGCGCCTCGCCCGAACAGATTGCCCTGGTCGTGGGTTTCATCCTGCCGGTCGACCGGATCATGGATATGGGCCGCACAGTGGTGAATGTTACCGGCGATGCGGCGGTGGCGACCACGGTCGCAAAATGGGAAGGCGAGCTGGACGAAGAGGTCTTCCGCGATCCGGCCACGATCTAACCTGCCGCTGCTTATACGAAGAGGTTCCGGCTAATCTTGTGCTCCGGCCAGGTTCTGGCCGGTTCCTGATTATGCGCCACGTTCTGGCCGCATTTCCGCTACAATTTTGCAGTCATGGGTTGGGTCCGTTTTCTTCTGGCCGCCATGGCCTTGCCGATTGTCGTCGCAACTTTCTGGCTGGTTTTCGGCTGGCAGAGCGGCGGGGCGGGCGACTCGGATATGCCGGTTCTTGTTACCCAAGCGCCCAATTCCTGCGAGACTTTTCAGTCAAATGCGGTGGCTTTCACCTTGCAGGCCGAGCGCCGGATGGAGGCGGCGCCTGCGGAAGCTTATGCCGCGGCGAGCGATGCGTTTGTGGCCTCAGAGTTGGCGGCCGTCGTGTGTCCGCCGCAGGACTGGGCAGCTCCGAAACTCCGGACGCGGCCGCCTGAATTGCAGCAAGCGGCTTACCGCCGGCTAGCGACGGGTTCGATCCGCGACCTCACCGCGGCCTGTACGGCCATGCAGGACAGCTTTATCGGCGAGGCAGGAATCGAAGCCTTGCTTCGGGCGACCGGCCAGACAGGATATGCGGTGCGTCTGAAAGACCGTTCGGCCTCCTTTGTATGCCCCGACCGGGCCCGTTATCACATCGATCCGGGCCGGCCTGCGCTCGGCGGATCCGGGCCGGAAATACCCACGCGCTGGCCCGAGCGGTCCTTGAGCTGAACTAGAATTCCCGTCCGATATAGACGAACACGGTCTGATCGCCGTGCTGACCCCGCCCATAACCGATAAAGGCCGGTCCGATGAGGGTGTTCACCGCGGCATATCCGGTCAGCGAGGACGTGTGTCCGAAATAGACATCCGTGCCACCGAGGTCCAGCGTGTATTCGGCATATTCGGCCAGCAGGCCGACCCAGATCGGGATCGCGCCGACAGCATCGGGCGATGTCAGGCGGCGATAGCCCTCGACCGCCACCATGTCGAACGAATTGACCGGCAGTTGGCGTTCGCCGATGGCAGTCAGGTTCCGGAATCCGCCGAGGAAGAATAACGCCTCCAGCGTCGAGCCTTCATCCTCGGAGCGCCCTGACTCGCCACGCACCATGCCGCCCCAGCGGCCCATGCCGAAGGCCTGCTCGCCGCGGAAATGGTAGCGCTCGAAGACGTCATCGAAGGGTTCGACATCAACGAGATCCGCGACCAGGCGCGCGTCGGCAATGACGGCGCGGCCCCCGGTCGGAAAGTCGGGATGATCCAGGGTGTCGAACTCGAACGTCAGACCCAGATCGGCGTTTTCGAGATCGATATCGCCGCCATCCTCCATCAGTTCGAAGGGCGTGTCATATTCACCATTCCGATAGCCGGCATCGACCGACAACCGGCCCCAGCGGCCGAAATCGCGGCCGATCTCGGCGCGGCCGAACAGGCGCGTGGTCCAGTATTCGTCGATCCGTATGCCGGCCAAATCGAGCGGAATCGGCGTGCCCAGATACCCTGCGCCCAGCTCGTAATAGAAGCGTCCGCCGCGGCCGAAGGGCTGCAGCCATGCGGCGCTGATCTCGATGTCGGAGCCGAGCGCGCCGTTCAGGGAAAACTGCGCGCCGGAGGCGTTCGCCGGCGCGCGGGTGTAGCGGGCCCGCAGCACGTAGCGCGAATCCTGATTGAAGGAGTTCGAAAGGGTGATGCCGGCCTGGAACAGGTTGCGGCCCAGCGGGCGCTCCGCCGTTCGCAGGGTGAGCGTGCCATCGGTTTCGAACCCGGCATCGATGGTGCCGAACGTATCGAGGCCCGCCACCTCGATCAGGCCTTCGCGAATATCCTCGCGGGTGACGGTATCGCCCGGCGAGATACCGAACCGGTCGGCGATCATGGCGTCGGAAACGATGGTCTCATTATCGATCCGCACGGCCGTGACGGTGCGGGCTCCGCCCGTGGCACGGGCCATGACAGGGTTCGGCCGGTCCAAGGGCGGCGCGGCGATCGCGGCAATCTCAGCCATGCGCGCGCGAAACGGTTCGGCGGCGATCATGCCGCTCTCGAAACCCTCGCCGGCGCGTTCGAAACTGCCGGTCGACAGACCCGAAAGATCCGGCCTTATCAAAATGTCGCGCTCGGTCAGCAGTTCGGCCTGCTCCGTGCGGTTGAGCCAGACCTGAACTTGCACGAGCTGTTGCGCGACTTGCACGACCGACGGGCTGGCCGGCGGTTCACCGGGTTCCACAGTGGTGTCGACCACGATGATGATGTCGGCGCCCATGTCACGCGCGACATCGACCGGCAGCTGCTTGGACATGCCGCCATCGATGAGGAGGCGGCCGTCAATCTCGCGCGGGTCGAACAGGCCGGGGACGGACATGGATGCCAGCATGGCTTCGACAATGTCGCCGTGATCAAGGATGACGGCCTGGCCGGTGCCGAGATCCGTTGCCACGGCGCGGTAGGGGATGGGCAGATCGTCGAAGTCAAAGGCCGGCGGCGCTTCGTCAAGAAGGTCCCGGTAAAAGCCCTGCAGGCCGCGCAGCGTGGTCACGCTGGACGGCAGGATCAGGCCGTTCTCGCCCCAACCTGCGATGTAATCCGAATAATATTCGTCCTGACGATCCTTTTCCCGGTAGGGCAGTTCCTCGCGGCCAAGCGTGTTGGTGATGAGCTGCGGCCAGTCGGCGGCTTCGAACTCGGTGCGCATTTCGCCGGGCGACCAGCCGGCAGCGTAAAGCCCGCCGACAACCGAGCCCATGGAGGTGCCGACAATGCAGTGGACCGGCACGCCTTCCTCTTCAAGCACCCGAATGACGCCGATATGCGTGTTGGCAAAGGCGCCGCCGCCGGACAGGACGAGGCCGATATCGGCCCCGTCGGTGTCATCATTGTCGCACGCCAGCGCGGCGGCAGACAGGCAGAGGCCGGCTGTAAGACCCGACAGGACGTGTTTCATGGCAGTCTCCCCTGGGCGCAGACTAACCCTTTGAGGCGGTTCAGGAAAACCGCAAAACCGGAGGTGGCGTGGAAAAAATGTGCGATTTTGATGTTTCACCTACTACTACGACTACTACTACTACGATCACTCCGGTTGACGAGCCGACGGTTTGGCCCGGGCGGGCGGAGGCCTGTCCGCCATCATACGGGCAGCGGGCGCTTCGGGGATAAGCTGTCCGCGACGCCATTGCGACCTTTCGCGTCCAACCCGATCCGCATAAGAAAGCGCAAGTCACATGTGCCGCCGAGATCGTCGCTGACCCCGGGTCTGAAAGTGCCGGATGTACGGGAGACCGTGGACTTCTATGTCGAGCGGCTTGCCTTCATGAATTCGCTCGGTTGGGAGGATGGTGGCGCGCTGATCTGGGCGGAGGTCGCGCGCGGCGACGCCCGGATCTGGTTTTTCCGTGACGCGCAGGACCGGGACAGTCCGACAAGCCTGACCGGATTTCTCTATATTTTCATGGACGATGTCGATGCGGAGGCGGACCGGACCAGACCCCATGTCGATGTTGTCTGGGGGCCGGAGGACATGGCTCACGGTCTGCGGGAAATCGGATTCGAGGATCTCAACGGCTACCGCCTCGTTTTCGCGAAGGATATGTGATGGCGACCGCATGGTATTCCGGAACGCCTTTGCCCTGGAAGCTTGGCCTGAAAGACGGGCAGGCGGCCTGTTTCGTTGATCTGCCTGAAAGTCTCCTTTGGCTGACGACGGCGGCGGAATTCGTGGATCTCACCGATACGCCCGAGCCGGGCGGCGAGGTGGATATGGTCCACCTTTTCGTAAAGTCGTGGGAGCAGTTGAATACCGCCTTGCCGGCCGCGCGGCTGGCGATCGCACAAGACGGCATGATTTGGGTGAGCTGGCCGAAGAAAGCCTCAAAGGTCGCGACCGATATGAGCGAGGATGCCGTTCGCGAGGCGGCTTTTCCGCTCGACCTGGTGGATGTGAAAGTCTGCGCTGTCGACGAGATCTGGTCCGGGCTGAAGCTGGTGATCCGGAAGGAAAAGCGGCGGCGCTAGCGAGGCGAGCGTTTCTCTTGGTGCAGGTTGTCACGGACGGCGAAGCGAGGGGGCGAGGCTGCCGGCGGCGCGCGTTCACCATGAGGTCTCGCTTTCCTCGTCCTGGCCTCTCCTCCCTCGTCCTGGCCTCTCCGCCCGCGTCATCCCCCGGCTTGTCCAGGGGATCCTTGCAAAGGCCAGTTCACCCCACCCCGCCGATCCTTCGGATCGCCGACCCTCCCCATCAAGGGGAGGGGAAAATTGCGTCGGCCCGACCTCATGGTGAGGTGCCCGGCGCCAGCCGGGCCTCGAACCACGCAGAGCGGTTGGCCTCCGATCCTTCGAGGCTCGCTGACGCTCGCACCTCAGGATGAGGTGACAGGGTGGCGTCATCCCTGCGATATCCGCTTTCGCTGGGCAGTGAACTCCGGCCTCTCTCGTCATCCCGGACGGGCGTGAGCCCGGTCCGGGACCTATGCCGGGATGTTGACGACACGGAATGGGTCCCGGGTTCACGCCTGCGGCGCGCCCCGGGATGACGAAGTGGAAACGGGGTTTTCGCCCCCGCACCATGAGGCAGACGTGCCTTTCCCTTGTTAGCGTCTTCCTCCGGCCGCGCTGGCGCGGACCGGAGGATCCCGAACACCTGGCGCTTTCAACCGAGGCCCTCCGGTCCCCCGCTTTCGTGAGGGCGGGCAAGCCGGAGGGAAGCGGAGTTTGGACCGGAATGCCGGCCTTTCACACCCCCTTTGTGCGAGGAGGGAGATGCCGTGCAACAGCCTAATTCAGTGCCGAGACATGCGTGTGCTGCAAGAGCAGAGTTCCGGATTCATCCGGGGCGATGACGAGCGAGACGCGCAGATTGTTTGGCACGCGTTGCCCGTCCGGCCGGATCATAACGCCTGAGAATATGGCCGCGATCGTGTGCACTTGGCCCACTGTCCAATATTGGCTGACGCTAGCCTCAAACTGAAATGCCGAACCGCCCTCGCAGAGGGATCTGAACTGATCGATTGCGTATGCTTTATCCGTGCCGAGCTGGCCGCGGACTCCGAAACCCGCCCAATGGCCGGCGGTGATCTCGTGGAGCAAGTCTGCGCTGCAGCGCTCGAAGACGTCTTCGAATTGCTCAAGCCGCTGGAGCGCTGACACTTGTTCGTTGGAGCCTTGCGCCCCTGCCGCAGGCGAAAGCCACGCACAGGTGATCAGCGCGGCCGCCAAGCCCCTAAGCATCGGGATCGACATTGGTTGATCGGCCTGAAAAAGGTTTGCCAAGCCATAGCGTGTGAATCAAAGCCACAATCGTCATGGCGGGGGCAGGCGCAGCAAAACCGGTCGGAATTTCTCCCTCCGCACCCCAGTCGAATGACATTTTCGCCGTGAATCCAAGCGCCAAAAGCCAGAAGATCAGAAGGGATGCCCTGGTTTCGGCAAACATTTTGTTGTCTCTTTTCATTGGTATATCCGCGGCAATGGAGACCAGCTTCTCACCACTTATGATTTAAGCCGGAAAGCGCGAAGCTATCAAGTTCGTTGGAGCCCAACGCTCCACAGCCACCGGCGACGGTACTTCACCGTGAGGCCTCTCCTCCCTCGTCATCCCGGGATGTTGACGACACGGAATGGGTCCCGGGTTCACGCCTGCGGCGCGCCCCGGGATGACGAAGTGGAAACGGAGTTTTCGCCCCCTCACCATGGGGCGGCCGTGCTTTTGCCTTTTCCGCTCGTCATCCCCCGGCTTGTCCGGGGGGATCTCCGCAAAGACCAGATCACCCCACCCCGCCGGTCCTGACGGATCGCCGACCCTCCCCATCAAGGGGAGGGGATAATTGCGTCGCCCCCACTTCATGGTGAGGTGCCGGGCGTCCGCTTACCAAAACGGCGCTTGCCCTCGTCATCCCCCGGTTTGTCCGGGGGATTCCTGCAAAGGCCAGATCACCCGGAACCGCGCTAGCGCGGCCGGGTGATGACGAGTTCAATACGGTTGCACAGCGCTTTATCCGGTCGGCAGGTGCTGTGTCTGCGAGCCCGGCGCCAAGCCCGGCGGCACCGCACCATGAGGTCCCTTCTCTCTCATCATCCCGGACGGGCGTGAGCCCGATCCGGGACCCATGCCGGCATTTTGACGACACGGAATGGGTCCCGGGTTCACGCCTGCGGCGCGCCCCGGGATGACGAAGTGGAAACGGGGTTTTCGCCCCCTCACCATGGGGCGGACGTGCTTTTGCCTTTTCTGCTCGTCATCCCCCGGCTTGTCCGGGGGATCTCCGCAAAGACCAGATCACCCCACCCCGCCGGTCCTGACGGATCGCCGACCCTCCCCATCAAGGGGAGGGGATAATTGCGTCGCCCCCACTTCATGGTGAGGTGCCGGGCGTCCGCTTACCAAAACGGCGCTTGCCCTCGTCATCCCCCGGCTGGTCCGGGGGATCTCCGCAAAGACCAGATCACCTCACCCCGCCGGTCCTGACGGATCGCCGGCCCTCGCCATCAAGGGGAGGGGAAATTGCGTCCCTCCACCTCATGGCGAGGCGGCCGGCGCCAGCCGGGCCTCGCACCACGCAGAGCGGTTGGCCTCCGATCCTTCGAGGCTCGCTGACGCTCGCACCTCAGGACGAGGTATGCGCGTTGCGGCATATACAATGGCGGGAATGGGCAGGGCGTCATCCCTGCGATACCCGCTTTCGCTGGGAAGTGAATTCGGGCCCCACCTCGTCATCATTGTGATCGCGGTGAGGGACGCGCAGTCCGCCCCATTTGATTCGGAGCCAAAAGACCTGCCCGTACAGCACGATAATCTACTTTGAAAATCAAAGTAATTGTGGTAATCAATTGACGAAGCAGGCCAGCCGGGAGCCGCACACATGACCTTCGAACCGCTCATTGAGGCGTCGCTTGCCATTCAAATCCACTTCTACACCGTGGTCCCGGCCTTTGTGCTGGGCACGGTCCAGATGGTTCTGCCGAAAGGCACGGTGGTCCATCGCTGGAATGGGTACATCTACATGGCGCTGATGATGGTCACCGCGACGGCGGCCGCCTTCATTCCCAGCTTCATGGGCCGTGGCGATGCGCTCATTGGCGGGCATTTCGGATATATCCACCTCTTCGTCGTTCTGACCTATGTCACCGTTCCCCTGGCGCTCTGGAGCGCAAGGCGCGGCGATGTCCGCGGCCATCGCGGCGCGATGATCGGTCTTTATATCGGCGGCATTCTGATTGCGGGCGGACTTGCCTTCATGCCGGGCCGCATCCTGCACGAAACGGTGTTCGGTCCTGTTTGAGCCCGTCCTGCGCCGGTGTGCCGCAGGCGGTCGACTTCCCCGCGGAGCGCTTTACATTCCCGAGCCGAAACACCGGACGAGTTGAGGGATTTCTCATGGTCGAACTGGCCCTGCCACGCGGATCCAAGCCCCAGAAGGGCAAGACCTGGCCGAAACCCGAAGGCGCAAAGAATACCCGCACTTTCAAGGTCTACCGCTATGACCCTGAAGAAGGCGGAAATCCGCGCTGGGACATCTATACGATCGACACCGACGATTGCGGCCCGATGGTTCTCGACGCGCTGTTCTGGATCAAGAACAATGTCGATTCGACGCTGGCTTTCCGGCGGTCGTGCCGCGAGGGAGTTTGCGGTTCGTGCGCGATGAATATCGGCGGCCGCAATACTATTGCCTGCACCAAGGGCATGGACGAGGTGAAGGGTGACATCCTGATCGCGCCCCTGCCGCACCAGCCGGTGGTCCGCGACCTGATCCCCGATCTGACGGATTTCTACGCGCAGCACGCTTTCGTGCAGCCCTATCTACAGACCAAGACGGCCGCGCCGGAAAAGGAATGGCGCCAGTCCGAGGAGGACCGGTCGAAGGTCGACGGGTTGTATGAGTGCATCATGTGCGCGTCGTGCTCGACGGCGTGTCCGTCCTATTGGTGGAATTCGGACAAGTATCTGGGTCCGGCGGCGCTCTTGCAGGCCTATCGCTGGATCGCCGACAGCCGCGACGAGATGACGGGCGAACGGCTGGACGATCTCGAAGATCCGTTCAAGCTTTATCGCTGCCATACGATCATGAACTGCGCCCAGGTCTGCCCGAAAGGGCTGAACCCCGCCAAGGCGATCGCCGAAATCAAGCAGTTGATGGTCGAGCGCGAAGCCTAGCGGGCAGGCGATGACGTTCGGACCCGCGAGCCTGTTTGCGGCGGCGGGTGCCGTATTATTCATCGTACTGGCGCTGCTGACGATGCTACAGCCCGGCCGCAACCGGCTTCGCCGCGCCCTGTTTGCGGTCTTTCTCGTCCTGTTCAGCTTGCCGCTTGCCAACATCGTCATTGCCGACAGCGGGCTGGCGCTGATTGAACCGCGGCTTTTGTTCATCGGCAATACGCTGGGCCTGGCAGCCGCGCCGGTGCTCTATCTGTTTGCGCGGTCTCTGGCCGTGGCGGGATTCGCGTTGCGCCCCGCCGCAGTGCTGCATTTCCTGCCACTCTTGATCATTGCCGGGCTGGTGGCCTGGCAGTTTCACCTCCAGCCCGAGGCGGTCCGGATCGCGGTCGCGACCGGGCAGGCCAGCGGCAGCTGGCTCGACGCACCGGGTTTCGTGCTGGTGATCTTCGCCTATCCGCTGGTCTATTTGTCGCTCACCCTGCTGTTGGCCTGGCGCTATGAGAAAGGTGCGCAAGCGACGCGTTCGGCCAGTGACGGGCGGGAATTGCGCTGGCTGGCCGTTTCGCTGACCGGCCTCTTCGGCAGCGCGGTTCTCAGCCTCGCGCACTATGCCGTGGTGCATATCTGGCCGGTCGCCGGCCTGTCATGGCTTTTAATGGCGCTGTTGATGGCCGGCAGTCTGGCGCTTGGCGTCTATTTCATCCTGTCGGCCTTTCGCAGCCTGGACACGGCGGTGCCGCTGGATTCGGGTGCGCTGTCGCCTGAAAAATATGGCGAGCACCGGTTGGAGGACGCCCAGCTGACCGAGCTGACGGCCGCGCTCGAGGCGCACATGGCGGCGGTGCGTCCCCATCTTGAGCCGGAGCTGACGCTGGAGGCGCTGGCCCGCGAGCTGCCGATGACCGGTCGGGAATTGTCGCAGGTGATCAACCGGGCGCACGGCCTGTCCTTCTACGAGTTCGTGGCGCGCTGGCGGGTGCGCGAAGCAAAGGACCGCCTGCGGGAGGATCCGGGCCTGTCCATCACCATGGCGATGCATGACAGCGGGTTTTCCTCGAAATCCTCCTTCGCCAAGGCTTTCCGGCGCGAGACCGGGTTGACGCCCTCGGCCTGGCGGGCCGAACGTTCGCATACGCGTCCGCGAACGACATAGGCGCGCAAAACAGGCAGACCGCACCCCTCTTCCGGAGGTGCTATCATGCTTGTTGTCGAGAATGGAATTGTCCGCGCGGAACCGGCGCGCCATCGCCGGGCGCTCCGCCTGACCGGCTTTTTTGCGCTCGCCTTTCTCCTGTCCTGGACGGGCGCCGGCGCTGTGCTGGTGCAATCGCACGCCGCGGCGGGCGCAGACTGGGCCGTGGATCTGTGGTCTCCGGGCCTCGCGCCACTGACCCTGCTGATGCTGTTCGGGCCATTGGCAGCGGCCATCCTCGCAATCATCTGGAATTACGGGCCGGGCGGGCTCTGGCGATTTCTGAAACGGGCCTTCCACGTCGACGTCCACCCCGCGCTGTGGCTGGGTGTGCTGGCGCTGCCGGCGCTCATCGCCGCGGCGGTCTGGCCGCTGTCCGGATTGACGGAGGATACGGCCAGCGCCCCCGCGCTGTGGCCGGCCGTGCTGGTCAGTGCCGGACAGATCGGCCTATTCTACCTGGTCTTCAATACCGAGGAGATCGCCTGGCGCGGCTATGCGCTGCCGCAATTGCAAGCGCGGCTGTCGCCACTGAGCGCCAATGCGGTGCTGACGCTGGTCTGGCTGGTGTTTCACCTGCCGCTGTTTGCCATGCCCAGCGGGCATCCGGCCGGTTATGGCCTGTTGCCATTCATCGCGATGGTCGTGCCGATCGGCTTCCTCATGGGCGCCCTGTTCAACCGTGCCGCGGGCAGCGTGCTGGTCGTGCATGTCTTGCACCAGGGCTTTAATGCGTGGGGCGAAGCCTGGCAGATTTTCCCGGTGTTCAGCGGCTCATCGCTGCAGATCTGGATATTCGTCGGGCTATTGTGGATTCCGGGGCTTGTAGCGATCGCCTGGCTGGCGTCGCGGCGGCGGGGCTAGCCGCGCTGCCAGGCGAGGGCCTCACACCGTTCGCGGATGATCGCCGTGGCGGCGGCCTCATCCTCGGGCAGTGATTTCGGATCGATCGGCTCACCGAACCGCAGCGGGTAGTGTGCGCCCTTCTTGCCGATAAAGCCCTGAAAGACCGTCATGTCCTTCAGCTCGGTGTGGATCTGGGCGAGCGCGTAATACAAGACCGGCATGCGCTGACGGACACCGAGCGGGATGATCGGCTGGCCAAACCGGCGCGCAAAGCTGACGGCGGTCGGCATCCAGGGCTTCTCGACCAGTTTCCAGCTTTTCCAGTTCCATTCCGCCATGCGGCCGGCCGGGAAGATCACCACGCAGCGCCCGGACTTGAAGGCTTCGAGGGCAGCGCGCAGCGTTTCGCGGGCGTTCTCGCGGCTGCGATGGTTTTGCCGCCATTCGACCGGGATGATGAGGTCTGACAGGCCGGGGCTGACGCGCAGTGCGTCGCGATTGGCGAAAAAGCAGACATCGGGGCGGTGTTCGCGCAGCGCGTCCCAGACCGCGACACCGTCGGCGATGCCGCCGGGATGGTTGGCGATGATCACACAGCCGCCGGATTCCGGGACGACTTCGAGGTTTTCGGGCACCGGCCGCAGATAGAGATAATCGCTGACCCATCGCAGCGTGTCGCTGCCGGAGCGCCCGGCAATGGCATCCGCTATCGCGACGGCCTTCCGGTAGCCCAGCGCCGGGAAGCCGACCGTCTTAATCGCCGACCAGACGCGTTCGCGCTGGCGCAGCTTGGGCGCGCGCTCCTCGATCAGCCGGTCGACAATGTGCCGGCTCATATCGTTATCCGGCGGCTCATAGGCATAGTCCATCTCGCACAGATCACTCCGGCCCGCAAAAAGGTGCAAGCGGCACCCGCATTAACCTGTTGGCAAGCTTTGGCACTCGCCTTGCGGGGGAATGTTCCAGTCTTAACGCACTGTTCACGATTGGAACGCTTATGGCCGCCATTGATACCGCGCAGTCCCCGTCACTGTTGTCGCGTCTGACCGCGCCGATCCGCAAGATTCAGCGCCGGGCGCTGCGCCGCCGCGGGCCGCTGGACGTGGCGCTTGAGGACTTTCTCGGCGACAGCGCTCAGCCGGGCGACAAGGTGTTGCTGCTGGGGGAAGACGGCGCGACGGCGGCAGCCTTTCTGGACCGCGGCGCGTTCGTCAATCTGGTGGCCGATGCGGGCGCGGCCGACCGGGTTGAGTCGATCTGTCAGCTGCGTGGCTGCCCTGCAAACCGGTTGCGCCTGTTTCCAAGCGTCGGCGCGTCAATGGTTTCGGGGGAGGTGGATTCGGTGTGGCTGGCCAAGACGGCGTCGCTGGCCGTTCTGGCCGCGCATTACCGTCACGCCAAGGGCCGTGTCCGGTGTGGCGGTACGGTGTATCTCGACGGGCTGACGACGGCGCACGGCAAAACGCTGTTCAATCAGATGAGCCACGACATGGCGTGGCGCCTCGATGAAGTGATTGCGGGCGATGTCGCCGTCTTCCGGCGCACCGGCGGTTTCTGATTCGCGCCGAGACTGTCTGGCAAACCGTTGACTAGTAAGGCTGCTGACCCGGGCGTTGCGGCGGGCCCTGGCGCTGCGGGCGGATCGGCGCGCGGACACGGTCCGGACGCTGCAGCCGGTCGCTCCGGATGGCGTCGGCGCATTCTGCGCTGGGCCGGCCGATGGGCAGCGGTTCCGGCACGAAACGGGCGGCGTTCAACTCTGCGTCCGCCAATTGCTCGTCGGTCACAGCGTCACGGATTTCGAGAATGGTCTCGTCATCCATGCGCGTCAGGCCGAGTGAGATCTCGCGGACATTATTGGTGTAGAGCAGCGCCCAGTAGGCGGCGAGCGCATCATTGCCGATCGCGTGATAATGGCGGGCCAGAGCGGCCTGCGATGCGCCCCAGCCAGCCTCGCCCGAGCGGGTCAGATAATGCTCGCCGGTTTCGCGGTAGGTGTCGGCATTCTCGCCGCCCGCGCGCGCGACCTCCAGCGCTGTCGTGCCGGCATAATACCAGGCGACTTCATAGCCGCCGCCAAACTCGGCGGCACAGGCGAAAAAGTCGTGGGCTTCGGCGGCATCGCCGCGTTCCAGTGCTTGCAGGCCCCGCCCGTACGCGGCATCGCCACCGGCGCCGCCGCGGAAGGTGCTGTCATCATCGACGCTGCCGCAGGCGGCCAGGAGAATGGAAGCGGCGAGGATCGGAAGTGCGTGTTTCATGGCGCGCATATTCACCTCACCAACCGGACGGGCGCAAGCCATAAGTCTGTGGTGAATCGTGCTGGCCGGGCGGGCGCGTCAGGGAGACAGGCCTTCGCAAAAAGGACCGGTTGGGAAAGGGCGGGGATCGGGGACATCCTTTCCCTTGCAGCCACCCGGCCAGCACATAAGCAACGCGGCTGCGTTTCATAATCCGTCGCAAACATGATGTTTGACGCTGCAAAACACTTCACGTCATAAGACGGCCATGCCGCACGATCATGCGCTCCACGATGCCGGGCCCGGCCGTCTCGCTCCGAAAGAGGCGCGCCGCATCACCGGGCAGGCCACCGCTTTCTCGGTTTCGGTCGCGACCATATTGGTGGTGACCAAGCTGGCGGCCTGGTGGATGTCGGGATCGGTAGCGATTCTGGCGTCACTCGCCGATTCGGCGCTCGATCTGGTGGCGTCGCTGATCACCTTCTTCGCGATCCGGTTCGCCGCCGAGCCTGCGGACCGCGAGCACCGGTTCGGGCATGGCAAGGCGGAGGCCTTCGCCAGCTTCCTGCAGTCGCTGTTTGTGGCCCTGTCCGCCGGTCTCTTGTTGCGCGAAGCCTGGCAACACTATGTCGAGCCGCGCGAGATCACCAATGGCGGCTGGGCGATCGGCGTGATGGTGCTGTCCATTGTGCTGACGGCCGGCCTGATCTGGTTCCAGACGCGGGCGGTGAAGAAAACCGGATCGGTGGCGGTGGCCGGCGACCGCGCCCACTATACGGCCGACCTGGCCTCGAATCTGGCGGTCATTGCCGGCGTTGCGGCGGCGACATTCCTGGCGCTGCCCGTGGCCGACCCCATCGTCGGCGCCGCGGTGGCGCTCTGGCTGTTCTGGTCGGCCTGGCAGGTGGCGCGCGGCGCCCTCGATCACCTGCTCGACCGCGAATTGCCGGATGCCGAGCGCGCGAAAATCCAGGCGATCGCCGAAGACGATGACCGGATTATCGACGTGCACCAGTTGCGGACCCGGGCGGCAGGGCCGCTGATCCATATCCAGCTGCACATGGGTCTCGATCCGAAACTGACGCTGGAAGCGGCGCACGAAATCGTCGTCGCCGCGGAGCGCCGCCTGCAGGCCGAGTATCCGGCCGCCGACATCATCATCCATCCCGATCCGCATGGAAAAGCCGAACCGCACGGGCTCGCCTTCCTGCAGGCGGAAAAGGATGATGAAGCGGTCAAAGACGCTTAATCCCGGCGCGAAATCGCCCTAGCCTGCCGCCATGCGTATTCTTCACCACTGGCCGCTCGATCCGGCGTCCCGCGCTGCGCGCCTCGCCCTGGCCGAGAAGGGGCTCGATGTCGATCTGGAAGAGGCCCGGCCGTGGTTGCGGGCCGAGCCGCTGTTCCGGCTGAATCCGGCCGGCGGCCTGCCCGTGCTGGAAGACAATGGTGCGACCATTGCCGAGGTCGCGCCGGTGCTCGAATATCTCGAAGAAGCCTATCCCGGCCAGCCGCTGATGCCGCGCGGGGCGGTGGAGCGCGCCGAGGTCAGGCGGCTGATCGGCTGGTTCGACGGCAAGTATAATGGCGAGGTCAACGCCTATCTGTTGCACGAAAAGCTGGAAAAGCGGGCGCAATCGCTCGGCGCGCCCGACCCGCAGGCGATCCGCGACGGGCGCGACCATCTGCGCTGGCACATGGATTACCTGTCCGGCCTCTTAGACGAGCGCGAAGGTCTGGCCGGCCCGCGCTTCACGCTGGCCGACATCATCGCCGCGGCACACCTGTCCTGCGCGGATTATCTGGGCGACGTGCCGTTTGACGAGTTCGCGCCGGTGAAGAACTGGTATGCGCGGATCAAGTGCCGGCCGGCTTTCCGCGGCTTGCTGGCCGACCGTTTGCCGGGCCTGCCGCCGGCCAAGCATTATGACGATCTCGACTTCTAAATCGCGGTTTGCCGCCCTGGCACAGGGCCTCGGCTTCGAGGCCGTGCGGGTCTGCCGCGCCGATGAAGCCTGGGACGCCGCCGGGCGGCTGGAGGCCTTCGTCGAGGCCGGCCGTCACGGCACGATGGGCTGGATGGAAACGACGCTGGAGCGCCGCAAGCAGCCCACCAATATGTGGCCGGAGGCGAAATCCGCACTGGTCGTGGCCATGAATTACGGGCCGGACTCGGATCCGCTCGAAGACCTGAAGGCGAAGTCGACCGGCAATATCTCCGTCTATGCCCGCCATCGCGACTATCACGACGTGATGAAGGGCCGGCTGAAACAGCTGGCCCAGGCCTTCGCGCGCGAGACCGGCGCGGAGGTGAAGGTGTTTGTCGACACCGCGCCGCTGATGGAAAAGCCGTTGGCGGAGAAGGCGGGGCTCGGCTGGCAGGGCAAGCACACCAATCTGGTGTCGCGCGCGCACGGCTCCTGGCTATTCCTGGGTGTGATGCTGACCACGGCGGCGCTAGAGGCCGATGCGCCGGGGCAGGATCATTGCGGCGCGTGCCGGGCCTGTCTCGACATCTGCCCGACGGATGCGTTTCCGGCGCCCTACCAGCTCGATGCGCGGCGCTGCATTTCCTACCTCACCATCGAACATGCCGGCCCGATCCCGGAGGAATTTCGCAAGGCCATGGGCAACCGCATCTATGGCTGCGACGACTGCCTCGCCATCTGCCCGTGGAACAAGTTCGCGAAGACGTCGGCGGAGGCCAAGCTGCAGGCCCGCGAGGATCTGAAACGGCCACCATTGGCCGAGCTGTTGACGCTGGACGATGCGGGGTTCCGGAGACTGTTTTCGGGCTCGCCGATCAAGCGGATCGGCCGCAACCGCTTTGTCCGGAACTGCCTGATCGCGGCGGGAAATTCAGGCGATGCGGCCTTGCGGCCGCTGGTCGAGGGGCTGCGCTCCGATCCCGATCCCGTGGTCGCCGAGGCGGCCGACTGGGCGGCGGGTGAGTTGGGGGTCGCGACGGATTGATGTGGGGCTCAGCGATTGAAGAGCGTCCAGAAAACCCGTCTTGCTCCGGCTTGACCGGAGCATCTCCAAGGTCATCCGTCTTCATGAGACCCTCCGGTTAAACCGGAGGGAGGCGGTATCTTCTTTGAGGTTTTCAGTTTCGTCATCCCGGGGTGAGCGTCAGCGAGAACCCGGGACCCATGCCGTATCGTCACCGTTCCGGAATGGGTCCCGGATCAGGCTAAAGCCTGTCCGGGATGACGAAGACGGAAACAGTTTCCCTTCACCTCGAAAGCCGGCCATTGGCTGGCCGCCTTCCTCTTCCCTCTCCCCTTTGAAAGGGGAGAGGGAGGGGCGCGAAATCGCCTTGCGATGAGCGACCGGGTGAGGGGTTCTACGTCCCGCGCACCCAAATAGCCTTCCATTCCCTTGCCGAGATGGTTTTCGGCGCCGGTTTTTCAAGTCAAGGGCGCGAAAGCGCCGCTTCGCGGTCTTCCCTCCCCATCAAGGGGAGGGGAAAACATGCCAACATCGCCAACACTTTCCCCTCCCCCTTGTGGGGAGGGGTAGGGGTGGGGGAAACATAATTCTCGTGCTAAGGTTGCGTATGATCAGCTGTGCCCAACGCCTCCGCAATTCCATGACCGACCATGAGCGTCTGATCTGGTACGCATTGCGCGGCTGGCGGGAGCAGGGATTCCACTTCCGGCGGCAGGCGCCGATTGGCAGGTACATCGTCGATTTCGTTTGCCACAGATACCGGCTCGTGATCGAGATCGACGGTGGTCAGCATGGATGGAGCCGCAATCGGCTAAAGGACATTAGGCGGGACACCTGGTTGCGCCGTCAGGGCTATGAAGTGCTTCGCGTCTGGAATGTCGATGTCCGAGAGAATCTGGACGGCGTTCTGGAGGGTATTCATGCGGCGGTGTCGGACAGGCGCCGTCGGCAGGAACAGGATACACGTTCGCGCTGACACCCCACCCTGACCGCTTCGCGGTCTTCCCTCCCCATCAAGGGGAGGGGAAAACATGCCAACATCGCCAACACTTTCCCCTCCCCCTTGTGGGGAGGGGAAATACTCTGTCGTTGCCGTTCCGGAATGAGTCCCGGATCGCTGACGCGTCCGGGATGGCGAAGGCTCCAATCAGGACTCCGCCGCGTCTTCGATGGCGTGCATGTCCGCGTCGGAGAGGCCGAAATGGTGGCCGATCTCGTGCACCAGGACATGGGCGATGAGGAATTTCAGCGAGACGTCGCCGCGATCGGCCCATTCGGCGAGGATCGGCTTGCGGTAGAGCCAGACCTGGTCCGGGAAGGCGACCGGATCGCCGACCGATTTCTGGGTCAGATCGACGCCGTGATAGAGGCCGGACAATTGATAGGGATCGGTCATGCCGAAATGATCGAGCGTCTCACGGTCGGCAAAGTCGGCGACGCGGATCGAGAGATTGCCGCACATATTGCGGAAGCCCGGCGGAAGATCGTTGAACGCCTCTTCGGCGAGGCCGGCGAACTGATCGATATCGGGGAGGTGGCGCATCGCTCTTAAATGGTCACAGAGGAGATGAAATCCAGAGCCCGCCTTGATTTCGGAACACAAGTGGAACATTGTGCCCGGCATGGACCCGCACGCGCTGGCCTCGAACGATAATCCGTCGATCGACGACGCCCGCCTCCTGGCGCGCGGCGCGGCGCGGCTGCTCTATGATATGGGGTATACGGCGATTCCGGAGTTTTCCTTGAGGACCGGCCGCCGGGCGGATTTGTTCGCGCTCGGTCCGAAGGGCGAAATGACGGTCGTCGAGATCAAGTCGGGCATGGCCGATTTTCGTGCCGATACGAAATGGATGGAATATTGGGGCTGGTGCGACCGGCTGTATTTCGCGGTCTCCGACCGGTTTCCCCATACCGTCATTCCCGAGCAGGCCGGGCTGATCGTGGCGGACGGGTTCGGCGCGGCCATCGTGCGCGAAAGCCCGCACGATCCGATCAACGCAGCGCGGCGCAAATCGGTGATGCTGCGGTTCGCGCGCACGGCTGCGGAACGGCTGGGCCGCGTGGGCGAACTTTAGCGCGGGGCGCGCTTGGCGAGGATGCGCTGCAGGGTCCGGCGGTGCATGTTGAGCCGGCGGGCGGTTTCCGAGACATTGTGATCGCACAGTTCGAAAACCCGCTGGATGTGTTCCCAGCGGATGCGATCGGCCGACATCGGATTGTCCGGCGGCGCCGGCTTGTCGCCGGGCGACAAAAGCGCTTTCACCACATCGTCGGCGTCGGCCGGCTTGGCGAGATAGTCGATGGCCCCGGATTTCACGGCCGCGACCGCGGTTGCGATATTGCCATAGCCGGTGAGCATGACGGCGCGGCAATCGTCGCGCGAAGCATGGAGAGCCCGGACCACGTCGAGCCCGTCGCCATCTTCCAGGCGGAGATCGACCACGGCAAAGGCCGGCGGATTGCCGCGCGCGATTTCCATCGCTTCGCTGACGGTGCCGACGGCGGAGACAATGAAACCGCGACTGGTCATGGCGCGGCCCAAACGGGTGCGAAACGGCGCGTCGTCGTCGACAATCAGAAGTGATTTGTCGTCCGGCAGATCAAGGTCGGTTTCGGTCATGCTTTCGGCTCATTTCCCTCTTTCACGCTTATTTTATTTAGTCCGGTTCCGGGACGGCTTCCACCCGGTTTCGCGGCCAGCTCACGCGGACCAGCGCGCCGCCGAGTTCGCCGCCATTGGCAAAGCGGGCCGAACCGCCCAGGCGTTCGATCATGGTGATGGCAATGAAGGTGCCGAGACCGAGGCCGCCGCCAACCTCGCCATTGCGGCTGGAAATATAGGGTTCGCCGATCCGGCCGAGCACATCGGGGGCAAAGCCGCGCCCGTCATCATTCAGCGTGATGGTCAGCTCGTTCTGGGTCCAGCCGGCCTCGATAACGACCCGGCCTCTCGCGAATTCCACTGCATTTTCGACAAGATTGCCGAGGCCGTAGAGCCATTCCGGCTGACGGCCGAGGACCGGCGGCGGTTCATCGCCCTCGAGGCGGATGGTGATGGACGCGCCCAGACCGCGCAGCGGGCCGCAGATCTCGTCGAGTGCGTCTTTCAAGGCGATGCGGTCATGCATCTTGTCGTGCGCTTCGCGCTGGGCCGACAGGCGGGTGAGGATTTCGCGGCAGCGCAAGGATTGCGAGACCAGCAGACCGGCGTCTTCCTTGAGCGGACCGTCGCCGATCTCGCGAGCCATTTCCTTAGCGGTCAGCTGGATGGTGGCGAGCGGCGTACCCAGTTCATGGGCCGCCGCGGCGGCCAGCGATCCGACGGCGGAGAGCTTTTGCTCGCGGGCGAGAATGGCTTGCGTGGCGGCCAAGGCCGCGCCCATGCGCTTGGCTTCGCGGCCGATACGCCAGGCGTAGGCGGCCGTAAAGGCAACGGCGATCACAAAGGCCGCTCCGAGCCCGGCGACGTAGAGCGGCGGCAGGTCGAGCTGTTCGCCGGCGCGCCAGGGCAGGGGCAGGGCGAATACCGCCATGGCGGCCATGCCGATCAGTCCGACGCCGGCAAGACCGAGCGCGTAACGCGGCGGCAGCGCCGCGACACCAATCGTGACCGGCGCCACCATCATGACCACGAAAGGGTTCTCCAGGCCGCCGGTCAGCATCAGCAGAAGGGCAAGCTGGAAGACGTCGAATCCGAGCTGGACAAAGGCTTCATGGTGCGAGGCGAGCTTCTGGATGTCGCGTGTCGCGATCAGGGCGATGTTGAGGAAGGCGCTGGCGGCGACGACCAGTCCGCACAGAGCGAGGGGCAGTTCGAAACCGAGAACGAGGCTGACAAACAGCAATGTGCTGCCCTGGCCGAGGACGGCGAGCCAGCGCAGGACGATCAGCGTGCGCAGGCGGATCCGGCCGAAGAAGGGGGCGACGCCGGGTGGCGGTGCGTCCTGGGTCAAATCATAGGCGGTCTGCATGATTTGACCTATATCCGCATTGTCCCCGGATCGGCCAGAAGATTGCACTTCGCTGCATTGCACAATGACGGTATCGGGGCCATGGTCTGCAACGCCATTTCTTGGAGTCGTGTTTGAAACAGGGTCAAGGACTACCGATCTGGGTCTTGCCGCTGGCCGCCGGTCTTGGCGCGCTGGTTCTGGTTTTTGCCATTCTGATGGTGCTCGATGCCCGGCCGCAGCCGACAAGCGGCGAGGTGACCTCCTCGGGGCGGGCGGATATTGGCGGCCCGTTCACGCTGGTCGATGAGACCGGGACAACTGTCACCGAAGCCGATTTCCTCGGCCGGCCCATGCTCATCTATTTCGGGTTCACTTACTGCCCGGACATCTGCCCGTTCTCGCTGCAAGTCATTGCTGCCGCGCTCGACGAATTGCCGGATGAACAGCGCGCCGAGTTCCAGCCGATGCTGATCACGGTGGATCCCGAGCGGGATACGCCTGAACAATTGGCGCTCTACGTGTCCAGCGACGCCTTCCCGGACAATCTGACCGGCCTGACGGGAACGCCGGAACAGATCGCCGCCGTCGCGTCGGAATACCGCGTCATCTATCGCCGCGTGCTGGAAGAGGGCGCACCGGAAGACACTTACACAATGGACCATACCTCGCTGATCTATCTGATGGACCGGCAGGGCGAGTTTCATTCGGTCTATGCGCATGGCACGCCGCCCGGGCAGCTGGCCCGGCGATTACAAGACTTCCTTGAGGAAAACCCCGGATAGTCCCGCGGACGCAATAAGGATTATTTCATGCTCTACAGCATGTTCGAAATCTCGAGACTGGCGCTGACGCCCTGGCGGGCGGCGGCCAATGCGACCCGCCGGACGCTGCGCGCGCCGTGGAATCCGGTGGGCGATACGCTGGCCGGGCGCGCCATGGCGGCGGGCGCCGACCTGTTCGAATCGATGACCCGCAAATACGGCAAGCCGGAATGGGACCTCAAGGCCACGGAAATCGACGGCAAAACGGTGCCCGTGACCCCGGCGGCCGTGTGGTCATCGCCCTGGTGCGATCTCGTGCATTTCCGCCGCGACGGCGCGCCGAAAGGCCAGCCCAAGGTTCTGTTCGTGGCTCCAATGTCCGGCCATTTTGCTACGCTGTTGCGCGGGACGGTGCGGACCTTCCTGCCGGACAGCGAGGTCTACATCACCGACTGGGTCGATGCGTCGATGGTGCCGCTCAATGAGCGCCGGTTCGACCTCAACGACTATATCGATCATGTCGCCGACATGATCCGGGCGATCGGCGAGGACGTGCATGTGGTCGCGGTTTGCCAACCCGGACCGCCGACGCTGGCGGCGATCTCGCTGATGGCCGAGGACAAGGATCCGCTGCGGCCGGCCTCCATGACCTTCATGGGATCGCCGATCGATGCGCGCCTGTCGCCGACGGTTCCCAACAAGCTGGCCGAAGAAAAGCCGTTCGAATGGTTTGAGAACAATGCCATTCATACCGTTCCTGCGCCCTATCCAGGGGCGCTGCGCCGGGTCTATCCCGGCTTCCTCCAATTGTCCGGCTTCATGCAGATGAACTGGGAACGCCATGTCGACGCGCACTGGCAGTTCTTCAATCATCTGGTCGATGGCGATGGTGACAATGCCGACAAGCACCGCACCTTTTACGATGAGTATCTCGCCGTCATGGACCTGACCGAGGAATTCTATCTTCAGACCATCCGGGACGTCTTCCAGGAGCACAAATTGCCGCGCGGCCTGCTCGAGCACCGCGGACGCATCGTCGATCCGGCCGCGATCACCGATATCGCGCTGATGACGGTTGAAGGCGAGAATGACGACATTTCCGGTATCGGCCAGACGCAGGCGGCTCACGACCTTTGCCGCAACCTGCCGGCCGGTCTCCAGCTGGACTGGATCCAGCCGAAAGTCGGCCATTATGGTGTGTTCAATGGCAGCCGCTTCGAACGCGATATCGCGCCGCGGATGAAGGCGTTCATGGTGGAAAAAGGCCGGAAAGCCTAGTCGCGCGCCGGGGCTAACAGGGCAAATGTCCAGCCCCCGAACGCGCCGCCGAGCGCCATCACGACAAGTCCCCAGAGATCGCGCGCCGCGGCGATCGGCGTGATCCCGACGCCGAGGACGGACTGGTAGTAAACCTCGATCGCGGTGACCATGACGGCGATGGTTGCAAAGCCGGCGAGCCCGTAGCCGACAGTGCGCAAGCCTCCGAGCCAGCGGGAGATGAGCGCCGCGGCAGGCAATGCGACAAGAAAGCCGATCGCTGTCAGTGCCACGATGGTGGGGGCGAATCCCGTCAGATCGGCCAGCATGGCTTCATTGCGCACCGCGAACGGAATGTCTGCACCGGCGCCCGCGAGGTAGAGCAGGACAACTTGTGTCGACAACAGCGTGGTTGCGATCCCGCCAATCAGAGCGGCAATCACGTAAGCCAAGATGGTTCTGATCCAGCGTGCCATTTGATATTTCCGTCCCCGACCTATCTATTCAAACTAGCGCAATACAGGAGGAGTGACAGCATGTGGTTTCGAGCGGCACTTTGCAGCCTGGCTGTGACGGTTCCGGCGGTAGCCCAGGAAGGCATCGCCAACACGCCCTTCAGCGGCGAGATCGAAGAGGTCGCGACCGGCCTCGACCGGCCCTGGGCGATCGCCTTCCTGCCCGATGGTGACCTGCTGGTGACCGAGCGATCGGGCCAGTTGCGCCTGATTGCCGGCGGCGTCTTGCAGGCGGAGCCGGTGTCCGGCCTGCCCGACATTCCGGTGACCCGCCAAGGGGGGCTGCTGGACGTCGCCCTGCATCCGGAATTTGCCGGCAATGGCGTGATTTATCTGACCCATGCGTCGGGCGAGGCGTCCGACAGCCGCCTGTCGGTGACGCGCGCGGTCTATGCTGACGGTGCGCTCACCGATGTCGACACCCTTTTCACGACGAATATCGGCAATGATACGGGCGGCCATTATGGTGGCCGCCTGACGTTTTTGCCGGACGGCACTTTCGTGTTCGGATTCGGCGAAGGCTTCGATTATCGCGAACAGGCACAGGATCCCTCAAACCACTATGGAACGATCATCCGGCTCAATGCCGACGGATCGGTCCCCGCCGACAATCCGGACATCGAGAATGGTGCGCCGGGCGTCTACTCGTACGGGCACCGTAACCCGCAAGGCTTGTTGTACGATGCCGAGAGCGGCCGCATCTACCAGCACGAGCACGGTCCGCGTGGCGGAGACGAGATCAACATCATCGAGCCGGGCATCAATTATGGCTGGCCGATCGCGACTTATGGCGTGGATTATTCCGGCGCCATAATCAGCCCGTACGAGACGTATGAAGGCACGCGTCAGCCCTTGCTATACTGGGATCGCTCGATCGCCCCGGCGGGTATGACACTCCATCGCGGCACGATGTTTCCGGAATGGAATGGCGATTTGCTGATTGCGGCCTTGCGGCCCGGAGATGCCGAAACGCAGTCCGGGCATCTGCGCGTTGTGGATCTTGACGAAGACGGCCAGCCCGCCGGCCAGAGTGTTTATCTCGGCGAGCGCGGGCAGCGGGTGCGGGATGTCCGCACCGCGCCGGACGGCAGCGTCTACGTGCTCACCGACCAGGGCGCGGTGCTGCGGCTGTCGCGTTAATTTTCGTCTTCCGGCGGAATTGCGGATATTGAAATCCCGGCGGCCGCGTAGTCGACAGACCCTGACGCGGCTTCCTCCACCAGGTCGCCGACACTGATCGGCTGGTCCGGCGCGATGCGCAATTCCAGCGTTCCGCCTTCGGCAACAAAGCTGGTCATCGCGGTGGAAAATTCGGCGAGGAGCTCGCGCGGAATTTCCGCCGGAGCGCCGAGTGTCGCCAGAGCGATCATGCCGCCGGCCTGCATGCGCAGATTTTCCTTCGGCACGCCCTGCACGGCCGAGCCGGCTGTCAAGGCGCGATCCAGCAGGGACAGGTCTTCCAGGCGGAATAGGAAATTGTTCAGCATCAACGGGCGGAGCATGTCGTACATGATGTCCGGCTCGACCTCGTCCATCGCCGGATTGACCTGCAAGGCGGCCATCGAATAGGCGAGCAGTCCCGACATGTCGCTTTCGACCTCGACGCGGAACCCGTCGCGCATTTCGAAATAATTGTCGTCCGTCGTGTAAGCCCGGTCCTCGTCGCGCTCGTACACGGAAGCTCCGGCGGCGACGAATTCGAGCTGCTGATACCCCATCATGCCGAGGCCCAGAGCGAGCTGTGCACCGAACGGATAATTCGTGTCCGGCGCGATGATGAGCGGGGTCATCTCGCTCTCATAGACCAGTTCATTACGGTCTTCCCGCGTGCTGGCGGTCAGCGAGTCTAGCGTCACAATGATGCCGCCGACATTGGCATCGAGCCCGCGAATGGTGGCGTTCTCATAGCCATTGAGCGGGTCGAAATCCTCCGGAATTTCCGGGATATCGGCGGTGATGTCCTCGTTCGGCACATCGGCCGAGAATGACGCCCCGGCCAACGCCATCTGCGCCGTGAACGGATAGGTGATGGCTTCGCCAATATTGTCGGCCGAAATTTCCGCGAGGCTGATGCGGACCAGGCCCGCCTCCTCGTTGCGGCCTTCAATCAGAAGGTTGCTGAGCTCGAAACGGCCAATTGAATAGTCCGCGAGGTCTTCGATCGCGAACCGGTCGAAGGATGCGGTGAAGGGCTCGGCTTCGTTTCTGCCGACCAGGCGGAAACCCTCGATGGCTAGCAGCCCGTAGGTCCAGCTGCCTTCGTCAACGTCGGCATCAACAATTGAATCGCCGGAAAAGCCCTGAGCGAATGCGCGCGCCATCTCCCAATTCGGACGCTCGACCAGGAATCGGTCAATTGCTCCGTCGCCTTCGCCGTCCGGGTCCGAGACGGTGATGTCTCGGATGTCCAGCTGGTCGAAAATGACATTGCCGTTGGCGTCAAATCGCGGCGCAGCCAGCGTCATCACTTCAGCAAGCGCCACTTCGGGTTCGGCCTCAAGGCCATTCATCTCGCGTGTGGCCGCATCTTCGTCGTCATCGAGTTGGAATACAACGCCGGTGAAGGTGTAGACGCCATCCTCAAAGCTGCGGCTGTCCCAGCTGACCGTGCCCTCGCCCGATTCGGCAAGGTGCAACGCCGCCAGGGCGCTGGCCGCCGTTTCTTCGTCGACGTCGGTCGTGGCGAATCCGTTCTCACCGGTATCCGCGCCGCAAGCCGCCAATACGAGGGCAGAGGCGGTGATGATCAAGGCGTGTTTCATGGAGGATCCTTGGCTGAGTATCTGTCACGGCCATTGAAACCGCTTGGCACACTGTCTGCCAGAGAAAAGTGACGCTGGTAAGGCTAGCCGCCGAGGCCTATCCGCGAAAGCAGCGATGAGATCGGATCGCGCGATTCCCGCGGCTCCTGAGCGACCTCTTCGGGTTCCTGCCATTGCGCCGCGACGGCCGCTTCCGGCGGTGCTTCCGACATGAAGGCGCGGAATATCGCGGCCGGCGGACCGGACCCCGCAGCACGGTCCGTCGGTGAGAAATCGTCATTGCCGACCCAAACCGCCGCCGTCAGCCCGCCCGTATAGCCGGCAATCCAGGCATCGCGATTGTCGTTGGTGGTGCCGGTTTTGGCCCCCGTCAGCGTGCCGGGAACGGCGGCAAACCGGGCTGTCCCACTGCGCGCTGTCGTTTCGAGCAATTGGCGCATCCAGGACAGGGTCCGCTGATCCATGACCGTTTCGGCCGGCGGCGCTTCGCGCTCCCAGAGCCGCTCGCCGTCAACGGTTTCGATGCGGACGATGGCGTGGCCATAAGCGCGCCGTCCGCCATTCGCGAACGCGGCAAAGGCGGTGGCCAGTTCGACGGGTGTGACCTCGAACGAGCCGAGCGCCATGGAGCGGTCGACCCGGATCTCGCTCTCGATCCCAAGGCGGCGGGCGAGCTGGGCGATATAACCATGCCCGGTTTCCTCGGCGATGCGGGCCGCAACGACATTTGAGGAGCGCGAGAAAGCGGTTTCCAGCGTCATCGGGCCGGAATATTCGCCATTGTAGTTTTGCGGTGACCAGTTGCCCCAGGCGACCGGCAAATCATTGCGCACATCGGTGGGCCGCAAACCGCCCTCAAAAGCGGCAGCATAAACGAATGCCTTGAACGCCGAGCCCGGCTGGCGCTGAGACAGCACCGCCCGGTTATACGGGCTCGTCGCATAGTCGATGCCGCCGACCATTGCGCGGATGGCGCCGTCGCCGGACAAGGCCACCAGCGCGGCCTGGTCGGCCCCCATGGCGCGGTCAGGGTCCGTCATGATCTGCCGGACGGCGTCCTCGGCCGCCCGCTGGGCATCGATATCCAGCGTTGTATGGATGACGATGTCAGCTTCCCGGTCGCCGGCAAGTTCGCGCGCTTCTGCCTCAATCCAGTCTATGAAATAGCCCGAGCCTGGCGTTGAGGCGGCGCGCGCGATTCGAACCGGCGTCTGGGCCGCTTCGATACGTTCGTCCTCGCTGATCCGCCCGGTTTCATACATCAGGTCGAGCACAACGGTGGCGCGGGCCGCCGCGCGATCGAGATCGGTGGCGGGAGAATATCGGGAGGGGGCTTTCAGAAGCCCCGCCAGCAGCGCGGCCTCGCCGAGCGAGACATTGCGGGCCGAGCGGCCGAAATAGCGCTGGGCGGCTGCCTCGACGCCATAGGCGCCGGCGCCGAAGTAAACGCGATCGAGATAAAGGGCGAGGATCTCGTCCTTGGTGAAGGCCTGTTCGAGCTGCCAGGCGAGCACCATTTCCTGAATCTTGCGGACAAAGGTGCGGTCCGGGGTCAGGAACAGGTTCTTGGCGAGCTGCTGGGTGATGGTCGATCCGCCTTGGACCACGCGGCCCGCGCGCACATTGGCCCAGATGGCGCGCGCAATGCCGCGCAGATCGATACCGGAATGGCTGAAGAAGCGGCGGTCTTCCACGGCGAGCACGGCATCGACGAGATAGGGCGGCAGGTCCGCGACGCTCAGGCTCGCGCCGTGGCTGGCGCCCCGGCGTGCGATGACGCGGTTGTCCCGGTCAAGATAGACCTCGCCGCCGAGCCGCGGCTGGGCCAGCTCGATATCCGAGACGTTCGGCAAATCGCGCGTGATGGCGATAAAAAGCGCGGCCAGCACAAAAAAGCCGATCAGGGCGAGGGAGAGAGTGGCGCGCATCCACGTAAATCGCGGCTTACCGCCGCCGGGCGGCTGGCGGCGCGGTGATGGCGAGGACTGGCGCTTGCGCCAGGGTGCGGGCGGCGTAGGGCGGCTCAAATGCGGATCCTTTCCCGGGTCGAGAGACGCAGGTATCCGGAAAAAGCTTGATCGCCTGACGGCGTTAAGGCGGCGTGAATGTGGCGAATCTTCATGGCGCTCACTTGCCAATCGCGACCGTGTGTTTCACGATTTCCCAACCTCCGCCAAGCCGGGGGGCGGGAGGGGCAATCATGTTGAAGCGTATTGGCGTTCTGATGCTGGCCTGTGCCGGCGCGCTGGCCGTGTCGGGCTGTATCACGCCTTATGAAGGTCGGCCGTCGACCTGCGAAGGCGGCGGGCCGAGCGATCCGAACTGGCCGTATTGCACCGGCTGACACCGGGTGTGCGATGAATGCGTGCTGAAGCCGACTTTCAGCTCCGGCTCACGCGCCATGATGTTGGCTGTGTTGACCGTAAGGGGAGGCCAACATGACCCATATTCCTGGAGATCTGCAGCTTGTTCTCGTTTCCGCCCTGGCGGCGTTGATTGTCGGCGGCGGGGTTCGCGTGTTCGGGGCGCGCTGGTTGCTTATGGCGATCTGGCATGCGGGCGGTGCCGCAATCCGCCGGCGCGGCGTGTTCACGCTGCTGCTGGGCGCGACCGCATCGGCTGGACTGGCGGCCGTCCAGGCGGCCGGTCTGTAGCCGCTGCACCCGGATGAACCGCCGGGACGTGCGGATCGCGCTCGCTTTGAGCCGTGCCGGATTATTCCCCGGCTTCGTCAGCGTGAATGAACTCAAACCCGATTGCTCCGCCGCCATAGCTGCCATTCAGATAATGCTCGGCGCGGTCGTTGAACCAGTCGGTCAGATGTTCGAACAGCAGGTTGAAAAAGTCCTGCAATCTTTCCTCGCTGACCGGCAGGCGGAAAGCGAAATCTCGGCCGCCGAGGATCGACACGTCGAGGTCGGGTCCCTGTTTCTCCGCGGAGACAACGAGCCGGATCCAGTCGCCGGTGTAGGATACGCGAACCGCAAGGCCGAAATTGATGGCGCTGAGCGGAAGAAAGCCACCACCGCTGACCGAGAAGGCGCCGGAGCCGTAATCGGCTGGCGAGAAGGGCCCCTCCGGCGGCACCAGGTATACACATTTCTTTTTGTCGCCGAGATAGCGGCAAAAACCCGTGGCCACGCGCTCGGCCAGTGAACGCACCAGGGTATAGTTGTCGAAACTGGCCTCGCCATAGCGGGCGGCCGCCTTGGCCAGAGCGTCAAAACGTGTGGCGGTGCTCATCACCGTCTCCCTTTTGTTACAGGTTCAGGCTAGCGTGCCGGACGGTCGAAGGGGAGAGGCGAATGACGCGCTGGTTGGTGATGGCAGGATTGGTCGGAGTAGCGGCCTGCTCGCAGGCGCCGGAATGGAACACGCTGTCGGGCGAGGCGCCACTGGTGATCGCGCATCGCGGGGCGAGCGGCGAACGCCCGGAACATACCATCGAAGCCTATGCATTAGCGCTCGATCAGGGGGCCGATGTGATCGAGCCGGATCTGGTGGTGACGGGGGACGGGGTGCTGATCGCCCGCCACGACGCCTATCTGTCGACAACGACCGACATTGCCAGCCGGCGCGAATTCGCGGACCGGCGGCGGGAGTTGTTCGGCCGGAATGACTGGTGGGTGATGGATTTCACCGCCGACGAAATCGCGAGCTTGCGGGCGATCCAGCCTTTCGACAATCGGGACCCGTCCTATGACGGCCAGTTCGCGATCCCGACCTTCGAACAGGTTCTCGACTTCGTCGCCGAGCGCGAGGCGGTGTGCGGTTGCCGCATCCCGATCGAACCGGAAGTCAAACACCCGGAAGAGTTCGCGGCGGCGGGGCTCGACCCGCTGCCGATCCTGAACCAGATCCTGCTTGACCATGGCCTATTTTCCGAGGACGCGCCGGTGGTTGTCCAGTCTTTCGATGCCGGTTTTCTGATCCGGATGAATGCGGTCGCGCCGGTGCGGCTGGCCATGCTGTACTCATCGCCGGACGAAGAGGGCGGCAATATGAATGGTTATCCGCTGGATGCGGTCGCGCAGTTCGCCGACGGGCTCGGTGCCAACAAGGCGCTGTTGCTGAACCCGGACGGGTCGTCGACGGGTTTGCTGGAGCAGGCGCACGCGCTGGGTCTCGAAGTGCATGCCTGGACCGTGCGCGACGACCGGACGCCGCTGGTCGGCGATAGTGTCGAGGATGAATTACGGGCGCTTTATGCGCTGGGCGTCGATGCGGTGTTCACGGATTTTCCGCCGACCGCCGTGCGGGTGCGCGACGAGATGTCAGGCCTGTAACGGCTTTCCGGCGTCCATTCCGGCGGGCGGTAGAGGCAGGCGAGCTTGTCGGTCCAGCGATGACAGGCGCGCATTTTCTGCCAAAGCCAGCCGAATCCGGCCGGGATGATCACGAGCGGATTGTTCGATGTGACGGGTTCGATGACGCCGTAGTCGGGCTCCTCGCCTTCCGGCTCATAAGTGCCCAGCCATTTGTCCCATAGGATCAGAACCTGCCCGTAATTCTTGTCGATATATTGCGGGTTACGGCCATGGTGGACACGATGGTTTGACGGCGTGGCGAGAATATTCTCCAGCTAGCCCAGTTTTCCGACGAGCGGTGTGTGATTGAAAATACCCCACAGATTTTTGAAGATCGTCACGATGACGATGACCTCGACCGGGATGCCGAGCAGGGCCCAGGGATAGATAAAAAAGGGCTGCAGCGGATCGCCGAAGGGGAATCCGCGCGAAGCCGTGGTCAGGTTTATTTTTTCCGACGAATGGTGCGGGTGATGGATGGCCCAGAAGAATCCCGTCCGGTGCCCGATCCGGTGAGCGAGATAATAAGCCAGGTCGTGGGCGATGAAGGCGGCAATCCATGTCCACCAAACGAAGCCGGGCGACATCAGGCGGAATTCGGCGTGGAGCCACGCATAAAGGGCGATCGGGACAATCGCCAAAATGGCCATCGAGATCAGGCTGGACAGGACGGACGTAAAAAAGCTGCCGCGCGCGTCGGCCGTGTCATAGCGATGCCGCGTCTGAAAGGCATAGGCGATGCGTTCAGCGGCGATCATTGTCAGGTACAGACCGAATAGCAGCCAAAAGCCGCTGGGCCCGGCCATGAAATCAATGAACGGGTTCGACGTCTCCAGCATCCCCTCCCACGACACTTTAGGGCCTTGCCGCCGGTCCGAAACCAGCTTACTGACTGATCAGTATGTCAGCGAATAAAAAAGTCCAGCCCCTTCCATCGAGGGCGGCCCGGAAGGCCAGAACGCGCGGCGCCATTCTCGAAGCTGCCGCTGACGTGTTTGCGGGCCGCGGCTATGATGGCGGGTCGCTTCCCGATATCGCGCAGCGGGCCGGCGTCAATGTTCCGCTGATCGTCTATCATTTCGGATCGAAGCGTGAGTTGTGGCAAGCTGCCGTCGACCACGTCTATGCGCGCTTCCAGACCTGCCAGGAGGAGGGGCTAAAGGCCGCCGCCGGATTGTCCGGGCGGGCCTTCTTCCGGGCCGTCATCCGGGCCAGCCTGCGCGCGCTAGTGGCCGAGCCCCGCTATATGCGGATCCTGTTCCAGGAAAGTGTGGCCGCATCGCCGAGGCTGACCTGGCTGGTCGAGACCCACCAGCGGCAAATGAGCGATCAGACGATTGCCCTGATCGAGGCGGCGCAGGCTGAAGGCCTGATCGCGAAAGGCGATCCGGCCCATCTCAAATATCTGGTCTCCGGAGCGCTATCCTTGCCGATCACCTTTGCGCCCGAATACGAGGTGCTGACAGGCCGCTCGCCTCTGACCCCGGATGCGCTCGAAGATCACATCGATTTGTGCATGGCGATCCTGTTTCGCGGCGCAGAATAAGAAAACGGCCGCCGGTTGCCCGGCGGCCGCGTCTTCGTCGATGACGATGTCGTGATTACTCTGCGTATTGCAGGTTCACAGCCTTCGGACCCTTGCCGCGCTTGTCCGGCTCGGTGTCGAAGGTGACCTTCTGGCCGTCTTCCAGACCCGGCAGGCCGGAAGCGTTGACTGCCGAGATGTGAACGAACACATCCGAACCGCCCTCTTCCGGGGTGATGAAGCCGAAGCCTTTGGAGTGGTTGAAGAATTTGACCGTACCTGTGGCCATGATAGAGGACCTTCCTCGAGAGGCACGCGCGTCCGCGGCCGTCGCAAAGTGTTCCTCCGGCGTCCCGGGGAACCATGCACTTGCTGTATCGGGGAAAGTCGGAAGTCTTACGTGCCTGATGGCTCAGGTATGCAAATAAAACAGTCTTGTATTTCCGCCGGGCCTGAACAGGCCGCCCGTGCCCGTGCTATATGCCCGAAAAAGGCAATGCACGCAATGAGCGAAAAGAGACGGTGACCAGCCCATGCCGAATGACACCAAAAACATGACCCGTCACGACGTCCTGCAATACGGCATTTCGGGCGCCGCACTGCTGTTCTCGGCGTTGGCGCTGTTGATCGCGATCATGGAACTCCGGGCGGCCCGCGATCAGCTCAATGCCGATGTCTGGCCCTATCTTCAGGTCGGGATCTCGCCTTCGGCCAGCGGCTTGGAGATCGTGTTCTCCAATCGCGGGATGGGACCGGCGGTCGTCCGGCGGGCGGTCATCGAGGACGGGGATGGCGGTGTCGCGATCGATCTCGCTTCGCCCAATTCCGCGCAATGGCGCCCTTTCTTTCCGAGCGGCTCGGACGTTGAGCTGAGCGCGACCTGGACGCAGGGCCGGGCCATCTCTCCCGACGAAGATGTCACCGTGATCGAAATCCGGGCTACACCTGACGATGGCGTGGAGCGGGAAAATGTGGTGTCGGCGCGTGACCTGCTGGAGATGATCACCCGTCACCCGGTGGAGGTCTGCTTCTGCTCGATCACCGGCGATTGCTGGTCGGAGCGCTCGGATTCCCTGGCCGGGCCCGAAGCCGTGCCCGTGTGTGAACCCGTGCGTCAGGACGACGAATGAACCGGCGCCGCGGATTCCTGGAGCGCCATCACCGTTCGCAGGCGCGCCGGCGCCAGCAATCGCGCGACGGGATGCAGCCGGCGACGATGATGCGGCTGGCCGGGCTGGTCGCCGCGGTGCTTATCGGGCTGGCTGTCTTCGTCGGTTTCGATGCCGAGCGCCTGGAAGGCAGCTGGGTCCAACAGTTTGCCAGCCTCGACGGGCTGACGCGGCCGGCCCTGTTCGGGGGGTCGGTTCTGGAGATTGCCGCGATCATTGCGATCGCCATCTATGCGGGCTGGGCGTTGTGGCGGACCCGGCGCCGCCAGTCCGATGATCCGCCGGACGACGAGTCCTCATTGCGCTGACGGGATTTCCTGCGTCCGCCCGCGCGAATGGCCGGTGGCCGCATGTCCAGCAGCAGGATGAGGATCAGCATCACCGCATTCAAAACGAGGCCGAGAAGAATCCAGACATTCATGCGGTCAGCCTTAATCGGCTGGGCCAGGGCCGGATAGGGGGATTGGCAAGCGCCTAATTCGGGGCAACGGGATCGTTGGAGGAGGGGTTGAGCCGGTTGCCTTCCGGGCGTGCCGGTTTCGCCTTGGCGCGGGACAAGGGGCGCATGTCGGCGGCCACGACGGCGATGAATGCCACGAACAACAGGACAAACACGCCCAGGGCGATCAGGAAATTCATCAACATGGCTGCGGTCTCCTTCCTGCTGTGAGGCAATGGCCACGGAAATAGAACGGCTGGCGCGTCGAAAGGTTCAATGACCGGCGCGGGCGCGGCAGCGCATTTTCGGGCTGGAAACCACACCTGCCCTCTCCCTATATGCGGCGGGACGGTATAGACCGGCCGCACCGGTCCGGACGAGGAAGGCAATCATCATGGGTTTGAGAGTCGCGGTATTCGGCGCTACGGGCGCTGTCGGCAAGGAAATGCTGACCATTCTGGATGAGCGCCTGTTTCCAGCCGACGAAGTGCACGCGCTGGCCACCCGCAAATCGCTGGGCGTCGAGGTGTCGTATGGCGACCGCGATCTGAAGGTGAAAGACGCCGCGACCTTCGATTTTTCCAAGGTCGATCTGGTCCTAATGTCGGCGGGTGCCGAAGCGTCACGCGAATGGGCGCCGAAGATTACCGCGGCCGGCGCGATGGTGGTCGACAATTCGTCCGCCTGGCGGATGGACGAGGCCGTGCCGCTGGTGGTGCCGGAAGTCAATCCCCAGGCGCTCGACCAGGCCAAGGGCAAGCGGATTGTCGCCAATCCGAATTGCTCGACCATCCAGATGATGGTGGCGTTCAAGCCGCTGCACGATCTCGCCGGTATCAAGCGCGCTTCGGTCTCGACCTATCAATCGGTTTCCGGCGCCGGCCATGCGGCGATGGACGAGTTGTGGACCCAGACGCGCGGCATTTTCGTCAACGATCCGGTCGAGAAGAACGAATTTTCGAAACAGATCGCCTTCAATGTCATTCCGCGCATTGGCGATCTTCTGAAAGGCGGCGTGACCGCCGAAGAACAGAAAATGGTCGACGAGACGAAAAAGATTCTCGACCCGTCCATCCGTGTGGCTGCGACCTGTGTGCGGGTGCCGGTCTTCGTCGGTCACGGCATTGCGGCGCATGTCGAGTTCGAAAAGCCGGTCTCGGCCAAGGAGGCGCGCGATCTGCTGCGCGAGTCGCCGGGCCTGATGCTGGTCGATAATCGCGAGGAGGACGGGTTCGTAACGCCGGTCGAAAGCGTCGGCGAGTTTGCCGTTTTCGTATCGCGTGTGCGCGAGGATCCGAGCGTTGAAAACGGGCTGGCGATGTGGATCGTGGCCGACAATCTGCGCAAGGGGGCGGCATTGAATGCCGTGCAGATCGCCGAGACGCTGAACAATCGCGGCCTGATCGGCTGAAACAGGCCGCGCGAATTCGTGACCGCCGAAGCGCAATAATCGGGTCGCGCCGGGAGCTTTGGTTTCTTAAATGGCCGTCTGAACGAAAGGCGGTCAGCGCATGACATCCTCTTCCGCGTCTCCCGCGCGGGCCGGCCTGGCGGCCGTGTCCGGCTATACGATCTGGGGGCTGTCGCCGATCTTCTACAAGCTGCTGGGTTTTGCCGCAGCGTCGGAGATCGTGCTGCACCGCGCCATCTGGTCCGTACCAACGCTGGCGCTGGTGATCTGGCTGGCACGCAGCTGGCCGCAGGTGGCCGGCGTGTTGACGCGGCCCAAGACGCTGGGTCTGCTCCTTCTGTCGGCCATCCTGATTGCTGGAAACTGGTGGCTCTTCATCTATGCGGTGAACACCGACCGCGTGCTGGAAGTTTCGCTCGGCTATTACATCAATCCGCTGATGAATGTGGCGGTGGGGATTCTCGTCTTCCGCGAGAGTTTCGGACGCTGGCGCGCCGCCGCGGTGGTGCTGGCGGCCATCGGCGTGATCAACCAGATTCTGACGGTCGGGACGTTGCCGGTGATCGCGTTGGCGCTGGCCGGGAGCTTCACCCTCTATGCCTATATCCGCAAGACGATCGCGGTTGACGGGCGGGTCGGGCTGTTCGTCGAGACGCTGATCCTGTTTTTGCCGTCGTTGATCGCACTCTCCTTCATCGAAGTGTCGACGGGCGGGCATTTCCTCGACGGGCCCTGGCCAGCCCTCCTGCTGATCCTGTCCGGGCCGATGACCGTGGCGCCTCTTCTGCTGTTCATCATCGGCGCGCGCGGATTGCATTTCGCGACCGTGGGCCTGCTGCAATTCATCGCCCCGACGCTTCAGTTCGCGGTCGGTGTCGCCTATGGCGAACCCTTCTCGGCCGCGCACGCGGTGACATTCGGCTTTATCTGGGCGGGGCTGGCATGCTTTGCTGTGTCGATGATCCGCCGCAGAAAGGCCGCGCCCGCATGAGTTTGCCCGATCCCGTCCGCCTGACATCCCACGACATCGAGCTGGCCGTGCGGCTGGGCGGTCCCGAGGACGGGGTGCCGCTGCTCCTCGTCCATGGCTGGCCGGAGCTGTCCTATTCCTGGAAGCCAGTCTGGCACCATCTGGTCAATGCCGGTTTCCGCGTCATCGCGCCGGACCTCAAAGGCTTCGGCGACAGCGATGCGCCGGACGATCCGGACCTCTACGGCATCGACGAGATGACCGCCGACCTCACCGGTCTCCTCGATACGCTGGGGATCGAAAAAGCCGTGTGGTGCGGGCATGACTGGGGTGGCATCATCATGTGGCAGGCCGCCTGCCTGGTGCCGGAGCGCTTCCTGGGCGCGATCGGGGTGAACACGCCGCACCTGCCGCGGCCGTCGACACCGCCCTCGGAGGCCTTCAAGGCGATGGGCGGCGAGGATCATTACATTTTGCAATTCCAGGATCCGGAGACGGTGCGCGCGGCGTTCGAAGGCCAGGAAGATGCCTTCTTCAATTACATCTTTGCCGCGCCGCCCCCGCCGGAATTGCTGGATCAGCTCTTCCCCGGCGTCACGCATATCGTCAAGAATTTCGCCAGGCATCCGGGCCGGCCGGAGAGCGAGCTCGTCGTCGGGGCCGAGGACCGTGCGATCTACGCAAAGGCCTATGCGAAGACGGGCGCGGTTACGCCGACCCATGTCTACCGCAATTTCGACCGCAATTGGGAGCGCATGGGCGGGGTGGACCACCGCCTGTCCATCCCCTGCCTGATGATCGCCGCGGACGCCGATTTCATGCTGCCGCCCATGCTGATGCAATGGATGCCGGCGCTGTGTTCGGACCTGGAATCGCACGTGCTGGAAGGCTGCGGTCACTGGACGATGTGGGAGCGCCCGGACGAGCTCGCGGCGTTTATCGAGGAGTGGGTGACGCGGCGATTTGGGTGATCTGCGTGGCTTGAGACTCTCCCCCTTTCCTCCCCCGTTTACGGGGGAGGTGTCAGCGGAGCTGACGGAGGGGGCAAGCCCCCCTCGGCCCTTCGGGCCACTCCCCCCGCAAGCAGGGGGAGAAAAAACGCACGGTTAGTTGGTTACAAACACCCATAGACCGCTTCGATCAGCTTTACCGCGCGGGGATCGCCGGCGAGGACTTCGCGCAGGCGGTTCGGCGTGAAACTTCCCGAGATGTGGCGCACCGGGTCGGCGAAACCGCAGGACCCGCCCAGCCCGTAATGGCCGATGGCTTGCGGTTCGGGACCATAGTGGCGGCTGTCGCGATTGCGCATGACGCCAATGCCGAACGACAGATCGAAGGGCAGGACGCGGTCTTCGCCGGCGACCTGCTCGGTCATAATTTCTTTGACAGTGTTTTCCAACAGGAGCTGTTCGCCGCCGAGCTTTCCCCCATTGGCGAAGACGCCCATCAGCGTGGCGATCGCCGTCGCGCTGCCATGTCCGTTGGCGGCGGGGAATTCGGCGCAGCGCCAGGCGTCCGCGCCGCGGCGGCCCGGGCTCGACCAGGGTTTGAGGAAGGCCAATGCCTTGATGTCGTTGATCTTGCCGAGGAAGGGCGGTTTCGGCGGCAGCTTGTGCTCGGCGATGCGGGCGTGCTCGCTTTCCGGCGTGCTGACGAAAAAGTCGATACCGCGCGGACCGGCGACCTCGTCCTTGAGGATTTCGCCAATCGTGCGCCCGTCGGTTCGCCGGGCAATGGCATCGGCAATAAAGCCAAAGGTTATCGGATGATAGCCCGTCCCCTTGCCGAGCGGCCAGAGCGGGGCCTGGGCGGCGAGCTTGTCCTCGATCGCTTCGCGGTCGAACCAGCTGGTCGCCTCCATCTCCTCGGAAAGGCCGGACAATCCCGCCTGGTGGGAGAGCGCCTGGGCGATCGTGACCTCGGCTTTTCCCGATTGCGCGAAGGCCGGCCAGTGGTCGGAAACGCGGTCACTGAACCTGAACTGACCCTGATCCTGAAGCCATCCCATGACCAGGGCTGTGATGGCTTTTCCGGTCGAGAACACCGGAACGATGGTGTCGTCCGACCATTCCGCCTCATGGCGCGGCGTGGTCCAGCCGCCGCGGAGGTCGATCACGCGCTCGCCCCCGATCTCGACCGCGAAGGCCGCACCGATCTCGTCCGTGCCGTCCCAGAGCGTGGAAAAAACATCCCGGACCGGTTCGAAACCGGCGGCGGTATGGCCGTTGATGGACGGTGTCTGTGTCATGGTGTGGAGCTACGCTTTCAGCGGCTGCAAATCAATCACCGCTTCGGCATGCAGCTTATGCCGGCGGGCGGAAATGTCGGGCAGTTCGAAGGCGTTCCAGTCGCGGGCTTTGAGCGCGGCATCCAGTGTATGACGTACCGCGGTCTCGAAGGCGTCGCCGGGGGCGGTGCCGAGGATCAGTTCGCCGAGCAATTCTCCGGCGAACAGATCACCCGTGCCGTTGGGAACCGTTTCCAGCTCCGCATGGGCGGCGAGCGCGGCATGGCCGCTGGCATGGTAAGCGGTGCCGAAGCGGTCGCCGAACCGTGCCGAGGTCATGAAGGTGACGGGCGCGGCCCGGTTGGCGGCGGACAGAAAGCCGGCCGGGCTGTCGACCGGTTGGCCGGCCAGCCAACCGAGCTCGAACGCGTTCGGCGTGATGATGTCGGCCAGCGGCACGAGCTGATCGCGGACGGCGTTGGCGACCCTGTCATCGACATAGAGCGCACCCCGATCGCCGATGATCGGATCGATAACGATGAGCGGCCGCTCGCTGAAGGCTTTTGCATCGCCCCGCCGGCGCGGCGCTTTGCGGATTTCCGCAATCGCGGCGGCAGCGATCTCGACCTGCCCGGCGCTGGCGAAGTAGCCGGTCAGGACCGCATCGAAGAGGCCGAACAGGCCGTGCGCGGCAAGGCCTTCCAGCATCGCGCCGAATTGTTCGTCGGGCACCGGGCCACCGCCCGGCTTCCCATGGCCGGGATGGCGTCCCATCAGCACGGTCGGGCAGAAGGAGGTGTCGATGCCTCGGGCTTCCAGGGCCGCCGCGCTGACGCGGCCCCCGACCCGGCTGCCGGCGACAAGGGAAGACAGAATCAGGACGTGCGGCATGTGGTCATGTTACCGGCGCGGCAAAGGCTGAACAGAGCCCTGCTTGAGGCTGCGCGCTGGCAGGGGGTCATCCGGCGTCAAGCGTGAATCGCCATTTTCAGGCCGCGGGCATCATAGGGCGGGTTTTCGGGCAGGGTGAGATGTTGTCCGTTCGCGATGCGCTGGGCGACCACCGCGCAGATCGCCGCGTCGACCAGATCGTCCGGCGCAGCCTGGGTGTTCGGATAGGCGTGCGGATCGATGACGGAAACGGGAAAGTCCATCTTGCGCAGAGCGGTGAGCCGCGCCGCGCGGCCTTCGGCGGTCCGCTTGCGTTCCAGAATCGGCCCCCGGTTGAGTACGGCGAACGCGGTCTCTGGATGGGTTTCATGAATGGCGGGGCCCAGGGAGGAGGCCATGAAAGCGTCGACTTCGCGCATTTTCGGAAACAGGTTGAAGGATTGCCGCGACAGACCCGGTCCGCCCTCCTTGGCGTTGATGCGGCATGCCTCCTCATAGCTCGCTGCGCCAAGCGCTTCGCGGCTGGGCGCGGAAAAAACCGAGGAGGTCTTGCCTTTCAGACGGGTGCGCGCTTCGCGTTCGCACTGACGGCCGCCCGGCTGGGCGCGTTCGGGAAAGCCGATGGGCATGTCTATCGCGATGACGTCCGGCCGGTCGGGCTCCAGCAAAATCTGGTCGAGCCGCGCAAAGACTTGATGGCGCGGCGAGGCATGGCCGTGAATGTCATACCAGACCCCGATCCAGCCGCCGCGGCAACCATCGAGGCCCAAGACCCAGCACGGCGATTTCCCGACCCGGTGATGGCGGCGCATGCCTCCGGCGATTGCGGCATCCGGGTGAATCCGACCGGATTTCTGCTGTGGCAATGGCAGCTGCGCATAGTCCCATTCGCGCGACTTCAATATCGCGTCATAGACCATCAGAACGGCATGGTGCAGGGCTACATCGATCGGAGCCCCGGCAACACGGTTGAGCAGGAATTCGGCGGCCAGCATATCGCCCGCCCCCCTCGGCGCCTTGTCGAAGCGCGGATGGGTGCGGAGCCGCATTTCGCCGGAATCCTCATACATCACGCCGATCTCGTCCCCGGCGGGTATCGACGAGACCAGGGCCGGGCGGCCCAGCTTCTGGACCGCGCGGCGTGCCGAATCGGCGTCGGTGACCTCATGGCCGGTCAGCCAGCCCAGTTCGAAGGCATTCGGCGCCACAAAGCTGGCCAATGGCACCAGATGTTTGCGGATGGCGCGGGCGACGGATTCGGCCACGTAGAGGCTGCCGTCATCGCCGATCACCGGATCGACTGCGACAATCGGTTTTCCACCGGCTTCGCGAATCCGCCGGATCGCCGCCGCCGCTATCTCGACCTGAACCGGCGATGCGAAATAGCCGGTCAGAACCGCATCGATATTTTCAAAACAGCCATTCTGCTCGACGCCGTCGAGCATATTGGCAAAAGCCTCGTCGGCGACGGCGGCTCCGCCAGGCGCGCCGAGGCCGGGATGGCGGCCATAGTTGGCCGTCGGGCAAAAGACGGTATCGACGCCCGCGTTTTCGAGGATTGTCGTCGCGACCTTCCCACCCACCCGGCTCGATGCCACATGTGATGACAGGACCAATACGTTCGGCATTCCGCCATGTTATAGCGGCCATCATGACGCGTTCAATTGCGATTCGACCGATCCGATCCGCGCTTTTCGTGCCGGGTTCGCGGCCGCGTGCGATCGAGAAAGCGGCCGGCCTCGGAGCCGACATGCTGATCCTCGATCTGGAGGATGCTGCCGGCCCGGAGGAAAAAGACGCGGCCCGCGAAAGCGTGCCGGAAGCCCTGGCGGCTTGGGCGGGCAGTGGCGCTTTGCGGGCCGTTCGCGTCAATGGCATCGGCACGGGCCTGGAAGCCGGAGATATCGCCGCCGCCCAGGAGGCCGATGCGATCGTGCTGCCGAAAGCAGAAACCGCTGCTGATCTGCGGTCAGCGCGGAATCTGATGCCATCGGGGCCGCCGATCTGGGCTATGATCGAAACACCGCTGGCCTTGTTCCATTTGCGCGAGATCGGGGAAGCAGCGGACGAACTCAAGCTGGCCGGACTGATCGCCGGCACCAATGACCTTGCGAAAGAAATGAAGACCGGGTCCCGCGAGGCGCTGGTGCCGCATCTCGCGCGGATCGCCGCTGCCGGCCATGCTTACGGGCTGACGCCGCTGGATGGGGTTTTCAATGCCTATACCGATACGGACGGGTTTGCCGCCGAAGCGCGCGCCGGCAAGGCGCTGGGGTTTGCCGGCAAGACGCTGATCCATCCGTCTCAGGTGGCGGCCGCGAATACGGCTTTCGGGCCTGACGCCGCAGAGATCGAGCGCGCGCAACGGCTTGTCGCGGCCTTCGCGGCGCCGGAAAACAGGGGCAAGGGTGCGATCCCGTTCGAAGGCACGATGGCCGAACGTCTGCATCTTGCTGAGGCGGAAGCGATTCTACAGCAAACAAGGGACAATCGATGAGCGTTGAAATCTGGCACAATCCGCGTTGCACAAAATCGCGCGAGACGCTGGCCTTGTTGCGCCAGAAAGGCGTGGAGCCCGAGATCCGCGAATATCTGAACGAGACGCCGTCGGTGGACGAGCTGAAAACCGTGCTGGGCAAGCTCGGGTTCGATACCGTTCGCGCCTGGATGCGCACGAAAGAGGCAGATTACAAGGCGCTCGATCTCAAGAATGAGGCGGATGAAGACCGGCTGCTGGCCGCGATGGCGGCACATCCCAAGCTGATCGAGCGGCCCGTCGTCATCAATGGCGCGCGCGCCGCGCTGGGCCGGCCTCCGGAGACCGTTCTCGGAATTCTCTAGCGCGGATCGTCATAACCCCAGCGCAGCGCCCAGGGGTCGAGGATCGGCCGGACGGCTTCGAGCGCGAAGGCGTAATCATGCCAGCGGCCCGCCGAGCTGTCATAGATCGGCTGCACCACCTGCGGCGCTGAAGGCGTCGAGATGGCACGGGTTTTTGCCTGTTCGCGATAATCCATCACCTCGCCGGTCCAGTCGAGGCCGAGGAAGCCGACCAGGCGCCGCGCCTGGGTTTCGAGGTCGGCGACGCAATCCTCGTATTTTATCTCGATCTTCTGCGCGTCCGGGACGCGATCGAGCGCCCGGCTCCCCGCGAGCATGGCGGCGTCGTAATAGGCCGCCGCACCCGGCATGGTGAGCATCCGGAACATGGCGGCATTCATGCCGAAGCGCTGCTTGTAGGCTGAGAGAACGCAATCGCGCGGATCGCGCAGGCAAAGGATGAATTTGGCGTCGGGAAAGACCGCCGACAGCAAGCCGGCATAGGCAAGGTTCAATGGCAATTTGTCGATGAAAACGCCTTCGGGCGGGCCCTTTTTCCAGCCTTCCCAGTATTTGCGGCGCAGCGCTTCACGCTCGGCAGGCATGGCTTCCATGAAGGTGAGCCAATCATCGGGCGTATCGCCAGCGGATTCGATCAGTGGCGCAGAGAGTTCGGCCTCGTCGCTGGTCGTGATGCCGGGATGCGCCGCCAGCACATTCTCGATCAGCGTCGTGCCCGAACGGGGAAATCCGACAAGGAAGACCGGGGCGGGATGCGTGAGTCCGGTTTCCGTATCCACCGGAATGCCGGGCCATTGCGCGAGCTGTTTGACCCGGTCGAGGGCAAAGCCGTTGCGGATACCGGCATAGGCGTTCGTATACTGGCGCTTCAGCTTCTGATTGGCGGCGGAAAAAGCCGCCAGCGCCGCTTCGAACTCCCCGGCCTTCTCCAGTGCCTCGCCGGCACGGCCGAGCGCCAACGCGGCATTGGTGGCCGGCGCGTCCGCGGGCAGGCGCGTCTGGATCATTTCCGCGGCTTCGCGATGCGCCCCGCGGCGGATCATGGCAGCGGCCTTGACGGCCAATGCCAAGGCATCGCCTCTGGCAAGCTTCAGCGCCGCTTCGGCGGCTTCTTCGGCTTGGTCGGCCTCGTGGGCCAGCTCCAGCACGTGCGCGAGATTGCGCAGGCTCGGCAAGTGATCCGGCTCGATCTTCAGCGCTGCGCGATACGCGTCGGCCGCTGCGTTCAATTCACCGGCAGCGGCCAGGATGCGGCCCAGATTGAACGGTGCATTGACGAATTGCGGATTGGCGGCGAGCGCGCGGTCGAAGGCCTGCCTTGCGTCCTCGAGCCGGTCGAGATCGCCAGCGCACAGCCCGGCCATGTTCGCGAAATCGGCGATTTGCGGATGCTCTTCGGTCAGCGCGGAAAACACGTCAAACGCCGCTTTGCTGTCGCCGAGTGCGCGCAAGGCCAGACCTTCCAGGTAGCGCGCATTGGGGTCGGCCTCATGGGCTCGGGCAATGTCGAGCGCGCGTTGCGCCTGCCCCGTCTGAAGCGCGGCAAAACCCGATTGAAGTGTCGTCGTCATGAAGCCTCGTAACCGTATTTATCAATCCAGGGGGCGAGCACCGGCAGCGCTGGTTCGAGCACAAAACGGTAGGCCGACCATTTGCCGATCGCGCCCTTATAGAGAGGTTTTACAACCTGCGGCGCCGATGGCGTCTTGATGGCCTTGTTGGCCGCGCGTTCGCGATAGGCTGCGACCTCGTCATGCCATCCGGCGCCCAGGAATTCGAGCGCACGGGTGATCTCGGGGCGCCAGTCGGCGATCAGATCCTCGTATCGCAAGGCATGGACCGGGACGGCATGTTTGGATGCCAATGCGGCCTGTCCGGCGCGCATGGCGGCATCATAGAGCTGTGCGCATTCGCCGATGCGCAGCGTGCGGTACATTTCCGGATTCACAGCGAAACGCTGCTGGAAAGCCGACAGCACGCAATCGCGCGGATCGCGCAGGCAGAGAATGATCTTCGCGTCCGGGAAGATGCGCATCAGCGGGCCGAGCCAGACCAGATTCATCGGGTATTTGTCGATGAATATCCGGCCGGAAGGCGGCGGGCCGTCGGGGCGGGCTTGCTGCCAGTAGGCGGCGCGGATGGCGTTGATGTCGGCCGCAGACAGGGTATCGAGACGGGACAGCGTTTCGGGCCGGTCGCCGACGGCGCGGATCACCGGGCCGATGGCATCCTGCTCCTCAAGCGTCTCGATATCGGGATGCGCATCCAGCATCTGTTCGAGCAGCGTCGTGCCCGAGCGCGGAAACCCGACCTGGAAGACTGGTGCCGGGCCGGTCAGGTCCGCGACTTCGGGCGGCGCGGGATCATGGTTGGAGAACCAGTTGGCGAGGCGTTCGGCGGAGGCCAGAGAGCGCGGGCCGTCATACGTCGCGAACCGGTCCTGCGAGGCGGCGCGCTGTATATCATTGGCCGACTGCCAGGCGTTGAAGGCGGCTGCGGGGTCCTTCAGCTTGTGACAGGCCTCTGCGAGGCGCCCCCAGGCTGTGGCCAGCAAGGCCGGTGCACCGCGGGCGCTGGCCATGACCGGTTCGAGACGGGTGCGCGCGGTCCCGGCGTCGTCCTCTGCGAGCGCGATGGCGGCCTGTGCGGACCGGACCAGCCAGGCGTCGGGATCGATCGACGCGGCGCGTCCGGCGAGGGCTTTGGCGCCATCGAGATCGCGCAGGCGCAGGCTTAGCCCTGTGGCGATGGCGAGCGGTTCCGGATTCTGCGGCTGCAAGGCGGCCAGCTTTTCGAACAAGGGAATGGCCTTCTCCGGCGCCGGGCCGGCCAGCAGGCTGGCCAGGTTTCCGATGGCCGGGGCATGATCCGGGCGCAACCTCACGACCTGTTCGAAATCGCGCTGGGCACCGGCACGATCGCCCATGTCGCGGCGGCACAGCCCCGCCATGTTGATGAGATCCGGCTGATCGGGAATCTGCCGGTTGAGCATGTCGAGAGTTTTCAGCGCTTCGCCCGCGCGCCCGGCCAGGCGCAATGCGGCGGCTGACAGGTAGTGCGCCGTCGCATCGTTGGGATTGGCGCGCACCGCGGCCTGCGACGCCTGCAGGGCGGCCTGGGCATTTCCGGCGGTCAGCGCGGCCTGGGCCTGTTTCAAAAGCGCGGTCATGAGAACGTCTCCGAGAGCAGACGCTCGCACCAGGCCGGCACGGTTTCGGTGGCGTTCCCATAAATGGCATGCGTGAAGGCGTGACCGCTTTCCCCGGCATCCAGAGACAATTCCCAGGTTTTCGCCCCGGCGCGCCCGGCTTCTTCGGCGAAACCGGCGGCCGGCCAGACGGCACCCGATGTGCCGATCGCTGCAAAATGGGTTGCCTGCGGCAGCAGCGCATAGATTTCGTCCATGCCGATCGGGATTTCGCCGAACCAGACGACGTGCGGGCGCAATTGTCCCTCGCGGCCGCACGCGCCGCAGCTCATCGTAATCGACAGATCGCCGTCGCAGTCACGCAGATCACCGCAGGCGGCGCAACGCGACCGCAGAAGCTCGCCGTGCATGTGTATGAGGCGTTCCGAGCCGGCGCGCTCGTGCAGATCATCGATATTCTGGGTGACAAGGGTAAATTCGCCGCCCGACCGGACCCAGGCCGCCTCGAGCGTGGCCAAAGCAGCATGTGCCGCATTGGGCGCGGCGCCGCGCAAGCCCTGGCGGCGCGCATTGTAGAAGGCGTGAACCTCGGAAGGGTCGTCGCGGAAGCCTTCCGGCGTGGCCAGCCTCTGCCAGTCGAACTTCGCCCAGATGCCATCCGTGTCGCGGAAGGTGCCGAGGCCGGACTCGGCAGAAACACCGGAACCCGTGAGGATGAGGAGCGAAGGCGTCATGGCGACAGTGTGGCGTCTTGGCCAATCCACGCCAACCGGAGAGGGCAGCGTTGTGCCGACCCTTTTTCTCCCCCCGCTTGCGGGGGGAGTGTCGCGAAGCGACGAGGGGGGCATGCCCCCTCCACCACTTCGTGGTCCCCCTCCCCCGTGAACGGGGGAGGAAAATCTCCTTGGCGGACGTCTAGGTAACAAAAAAGCCCGCCATGGCTGGCGGGCTTCTTCGAACGGAAATGGCGTCGGAAAGCCTAATCGGCCTTCTTGGCGCGGCCGTTTTCCATGCCGCGGCCGGTGGTGCGCTCGGAAATCCGGGCCGACTTGCCGCGGCGTCCGCGCAGATAATACAGCTTGGCGCGGCGGACATTGCCGTGGCGCACGACTTCCACCTTCTCGACATTCGGCGAGTGCAGCGGGAAGACCCGCTCGACGCCTTCGCCGAAGGAGATTTTGCGGACGGTGAAGCTTTCCTGCAGGCCGGCACCCGAACGGCCGAGGCAGACGCCTTCGAACACCTGGATCCGCTCACGCTCGCCTTCCTTGATGCGGACGTGGACTTTCAGCGTGTCGCCCTGGTCGAAATCCGGGTGTGACTTGTCGCCGAGGACACGGGCGGCTTCGGCTTTTTCGATCTTCTCGATGAGGTTCATCGGTCTTCTCCTTGCCGGCGGATGTGGCGCTCCCACAGATCCGGACGGCGTTCCTGCGTCGTCTTTTCCGCCATTTCCCGGCGCCAGCGGGCGATCGCCCCATGGTCACCGGACAACAGCACTTCGGGGATCTCCTCACCCTCGAACACGCGCGGGCGCGTGTATTGAGGATATTCGAGGAGATCGCCCTCGAAACTTTCCTCCGCGGCCGATTCCGGATCCCCCAGCACTCCGGGGATCAGGCGCACACAGGCCTCAATGAGGCACATGGCGGCCGCTTCTCCGCCGGCGAGGACCGCGTCGCCGACGCTGACCTCCTCCAGCTTGCGCGTTTGGATGACCCGCTCGTCGAGCCCTTCAAAACGCCCACAAAACACGACGACGCCGGGTCCGGCAGCCCAGTCCCGGACACGGGATTGGGTGAGCGGACGGCCCCGGGGCGTCATGTAGATCAGCGGCCGTTCCTCCTCATCGGAGGCAGTCACCGCATCAATTGCCGCCGCCGCCACATCCGGGCGCAAGACCATTCCGGCCCCGCCGCCAGCAGGCGTGTCGTCAACGGAGGCGTGCTTATGGCGGGAAAATTCCCGGATGTCCACCGTTTCTAGCGCCCATAATCCCTGCTTTTGCGCAGTCCCGATCAGGGAGACGCCGAGGGGCCCCGGAAAGGCCTCCGGGAAGAGGGTGAGCACGCTGGCGGTGAACATGGCCGCGGCGTTTAGCAGGCGGCGTCGCGCTTGGCGAGTCGGGGGTTGCGCTGCGCGGCAGCAGCCCGAAATCAGGCCAGCCGCGACAACCCATCGGCGACGAGGCCGCTCGCCGCTTTTCAGATACGAAAGCCCCGCATGATGAAGCGGTTATTCGTCCTGGGGGCAGGCCGGCGTGGCCGGCCATTCGGCCTCATCGCGCGCCTCCATCACGAAGGCGATCTGCAGCACTTCGCAGTCCACGTCCCGGCCATTGCTGAACACCCAGCGCCGGACCGTATTCCGGGCCTGGCGGCCGAATGAGCGGCCCTGTTCGCGGGCGTTGCAATTGGAATCGACCACCCGTGAGAAACCGTTTCGGATGTTGTACACAACCGTACAGCTCGCGGATGCCCCGACCATACTGCCGCGAAGCGAGTATTGCGGCGGAATGCGCACGAGGGGCTGTGAATAGCCCCACCATTCCAGACCGCTATCTGTTTGGTCCGCGGAGAGCGTGATCGTGGCCGTTACTTCGCTATCCAGCAGCTGCACCAGATGCTCATTGGCAGCCCTTTCCCATGTGGCGTGACGGATCGCCTCGGCTTCGGCGCCGGCCGCGTTTTCCTCTGTATCGCACTCGGCCCGGACATTGCGCGACCCGATGCGGTCGCCCGGCGCGCTGGCGATCGTGAAGCTGACCTCGCAGGCCGATTGCGGCACCGATGCCGGCATGGGTTCCATCCACAAACTGGCCACCAGCAAATCGAAAATCATCCGCGTCACCTCTTCCGCTTGAAAGTAGCAGCGGTTCAGCCTTAACAGGTGCGCCGTCAGCTTGTCAGCCGTTTTCGTCCGTTTCGCCCCATGGGTCTGGCGTCGCGCCGGTATATCGTGTTGCGGGAAGACATGCCTGACGGCGGTCAGACAAATGAGAAACCCGGTCTAATCCTCCACGGGGCAAAGGTCCGGCAAGGTATCGGGGTCGGTGCCCGGTACGCCGCGATCGTGCACCGCGCTGAAATTCTCGAACACGAATTCTGCGGTGAAACAGCCATCTTCGGCCAATGGCAGCCAGACCGCCGACTCGATCATTGCGCGGACGCTTTGATCGGCATGCGCGATGACGCCGGGAATTCGCGCCGGACTCACCGATGTCACGCACCTCACATCATACCAGCGGGTCCGCCAGTGATTGTCCGGGATCACGCTGGCGCGACATGTGACAGATGCCCGCCGCCGATACATTTCCTCACTGATTTCGAAAGGGTGGGAGACTAGCATCTGACCTGCCGGCAGGCGCCATCCCGTCGCTGCGTCAAACTCCGCTTCGATCTGCAGATCATATTCCCAGGCCGCGCCAGGCCGGCTGAGCGGGCCGGCCCTGTCCAGGGCATCGTTCACCAGTTCCAAGAGTTCGTCGTACCGCGGCGCGTCTTCCGGGCAGATCGCGCTGAACCTGTATCCCTGCCCGGTAATATGGGATCGCAGATTGCATTGCGCGTGTCCCTCATCGGGATTGTAAGTTCCGGGCTCGTACCGGCTGAAGAATTCCGACAGGAACGGCGCATAGGGCCGGACCGGTTCAGGATACAGGTCCAAATGGTCGGCGGGCGCCGCGCAATCCGGACGATCGGGCAATATCAATTGCGGCTCTGTCACCCAGGCCCTGCCGAACGTCACCCTCATGTCAGCGCAATAGACCGGGAGCCCTCGGGTGATCATATAATCTGAAAACGCGCGGCTGACGGCCTCGGCGAAGGCGTCGGCATCGCCATCGGACTGACAGGTGACCGCCACCGGTTGTGCGTGCGTGTCGACGATATGATAGCGGGCGAGGCATTTCGCCTCCCGGCCCCGCATGATCTGACGGCGTGGCGGTTCCGGGACGGCACGATGAATGGTCAAAGGCTGCAGATACCAGCGCGGTCCCTCATCAGAATCCACAAGAAAGGCAGCGATATCATGCTGGACGGGTTGTTGCCGAATGGCGGGCGGCAATAGCGGAATGTCGTGTTCCGCGATGCGGCCGCGGATTTCCTGTTCGAGTGCCTGGCGGTAAGCGACAGGCGGGCAGTCGATATCGATCTCGTCGATCCGGCGCGGACCGAAATCGATTGTCACCATGCAGCTGACGGGCTCGGCGGCTAGCACGGCTTGAACCGCAAGGGCGAAAAGCGCGCTCAACGCCTATTCTCCTTCAAAATTCCGCGTAACCGCATGTGCAGGCTCCAACGGGCCGGGCGCCGGCAAACTCAACACCGCTTGCATGCAGAGTCACTCCCCAACTGCGCACAACTCTAGCCAGCAGTCAGGGCTGCTGTCAGCCGTTTTCCTCGACCTCATCCAGCACCGGCGGGTCGATGGTGATGCGGCCGGCGGCGATATCGACGGCCGGGACGGCGTCGCGGGTAAACGGCAGGTAGAAGCGGCCCTCCGGGCCGTCGATCTCGAGAAGATCACCGGCGCCGAAATTCTGTACGGCCGCGACGCGGCCGGCAGGCTCGCCGTCCACAGTCTGCACCGTGAGGCCGATGAGGTCGGTGATGTAGAACTCGTCCGGATCGGGTTCCGGCAGGGCGGCCCGCGGGGCGCAGAGTTCACGGCCGCGCAGGGCGGCGACCTCCTCGCGCGTCAATGCTTCGCGGAATGTGACGATGAATTCGTCCTTCTGGCGCCGCCATTTGAGCGGTGTGAGAAAGGCTTCGCCGTCCTTGTCGAGGAAGGGTCCGTAGGTGAAACAGGCGTCGGGCGCGGCGGTGAAGGACTGGATCCGCGCCTCGCCCTTCACGCCATGGGCCCCCTTGATGCGGGCGATGGTGATGAGTTTGTCTGTCATCTCAGGAAGAGCCCCCATCCCTCCCCTCGACGGGGAGGGTGGCTGGCGCGCAGCGCCAGACGGGAGGGGTGGAGGCAGATTTCCTCACCCCCTCCGTCCCTTCGGGACACCTCCCTCGTCAACGGCGAGGATGTCGACCTTGGGCAACCTTAGCCCTCTTTCTTGTCGTCTTCGGCGGCGTCTTCAGCCGGAGCTTCCTCGGCCGGAGCCGCTTCAGCAGTGGCGTCTTCCGCAGGTGCTTCTTCAGCCGCAGCTTCTTCTGCCGGAGCCTCTTCCTCGGCCGGCGCTTCGGCGGCGGCCTTGGCTTCGTCTTCAGCCGCCTTCAGCTCGGCTTCCTTCTCGGCCTTCTCGGCGAGGCGCTCCTGCGCCTTGGCGCCCGGCTTGGCTTTTTGCGGGTTGTTGCCATGTTCCCACTTGAAGGTCTCGCCATCGGCCTCGTGCAGGAAGCGCGCGACGCGGTCGGTCGGGCGGGCGCCCTTGGCATACCAATCCTTGGCTTTTTCGAGGTCGAGCTTCACGCGCTCGGCATCCTTCGGCAGCATCGGATTGTAGGAGCCGATCTTCTCGATGAATCGGCCATCGCGCGGCATGCGCGAATCGGCAACGACGATGCGGTAATAGGGGCGTTTTTTCGAGCCACCGCGGGAGAGACGGATTTTCAGGGACATGAGTATTTTCCTTGGTTAGTCAGTGATTTGTCGGGGGTTGGCGATTAGCCCGCTGATTTCATTGGGCGTGCAATTCGAATTGGGTCCGGCCTCGGGAGGGGGAATTTCCGAGCCGTCATCCTCCGCAAGCATGAATTCGATCTGGGTGTGGATGTTCGTCCGCGCGGCGGCGCCTCCAGAATAGGTCCATTGCAGGATGGCCGCCTCACTTGCGCGGGCGAACTCTGCGGCCACGAATTCACGAGTCGATTGCGGCAGATAGTCAGGCGCGGACGTGTAGCAGGTCACACAGACATCGTGCGGACGGCCTTCGGGGCTGACGTCAAAGACCGCCGGGCACGTCGCGGTGATCCCGAACTGAGCGGCGATGCCAGGATAGTCCGGGGGTACCCGCAAAATCGGCGTGGCATGGCTGTCGGCCATCAAGAGGAAGAGGGCGGTAATGATCGTCATTTCTTGCCAAAACCGATCGGCAGGCCGTCCGGTCCGAGCTGCGGCGCACCGCCGAGCCCGGGCAGACCGCCAGATTGTTCCTTCGTGTCACCGCCGGGCAGTCCGGGCAGACCACCGGATGTGGCGCCCTTCATGCGCTCGATCAGCGCCGGATCGGGACCGCCGCCGCCTCCGGGCGGGGTGAAGCCGGACAGAAGGCCTTTCGGACCCTTCTTGCCGACCTTTTTCATCATGTCCGCCATCTGGCGGTGCATTTTCAGAAGCTTGTTGACTTCCGGCACACCGACACCCGCACCGGCGGCAATCCGCTTGCGGCGCGACGCCTTGATCAGGTCCGGCTTCCTGCGTTCCTGCCGGGTCATCGAGGAGATGATCGCGACCTGCTTTTTCACCAGGCTGTCGTCCATGCCGGCGGCCGCGGCCTGTGCCTGCATCTTCTTGTTCATGCCCGGCAGCAGACCCATGATGCCGCCCAGACCGCCCATTTTCTGAAGCTGCTGCAGCTGGTCGCGCAGATCGTCCATGTCGAACTTGCCCTTCGCCATTTTGCGGGCGAGGCGTTCGGCTTTCTCCTGATCGACGTCCTCGGCGGCTTTCTCGACGAGGGCGACAATGTCGCCGCGGCCGAGAATGCGGCCGGCCATACGCTTGGCGTCAAAAGCGTCTAGCCCGTCGACCTTCTCGGAGACGCCGACAAACTTGATCGGCAGGCCGGTGACATGGCGCATGGACAGCGCCGCACCGCCGCGGCCATCGCCGTCCATCCGGGTGAGGACCAGGCCGGTCAGCGGCAGGCGCTCATGGAAACGGCGGGCGGTCTCAACCGCGTCCTGGCCGGTCAGCGCATCGGCGACCAGCAGCGTCTCGCGCGGATTGGCGGCGTCCGAGATCGCCTTCGCCTCGGCCATCAGATCCTCGTCGATCGAGGTCCGGCCGGCAGTGTCGAGAATGATGACGTCATAGCCCTGAAGGCGGCCGGCCTGCAGCGCGCGCTTGGCGATATCGACCGCACCCTGGCCCTTGACGATGGGCAGGAAGCCGGCTTCGGCCTGCTTGGCCATCTGCTCGAGTTGTTCCATGGCCGCCGGGCGGCGCGTGTCGAGCGAGGCGAGCAGGACTTTCTTCTTGTCGCGGGTCTGGATGCGGCGTGCCAGCTTGGCCGAGGTCGTGGTCTTACCGGATCCCTGCAGACCTGCCATGAGGATGACGATCGGCGGTTCGCCGGTCAGTGACAAGCCTTCCGGTTCGCCCTCGCCGCCCAGCAGGTCGACCAGCCCGTCATGAACGATTTTGATGACCTGCTGACCCGGTGCGACGGCGCGGATGACATCCTCGCCGACGGCGCGCTCGCGCACCCTTTTGACGAAGTCCTTGACCACCGGCAGGGCGACATCGGCCTCCAGTAGCGCGACACGGATTTCGCGCAAGGCTGCATCGACGTCCTTCTCCGAGAGGGCGCCGCGTCCGGTGAGCTTGTCGAAAACCCCGGAAAGCCGTTCTGTCAGTGCGTCGAACATCTGTTCGCCGTCTCCAATCCTTGCTCCGCCCTTCGAGATGCGCGGCTGCGTCTGTCTCCCCCCGCGTGCGGGGGGAGTGGTCCGGAGGACCGAGGGGGGCGTGTTGGCGTTCGCCCCCTCCGCTCGCTTCGCGACCACCTCCCCCGTGAACGGGGGAGGACAACAGCTGACATCGGGTCAGCCCCGAAGGTTCACGTGCAGACATAGGCATTGCCACCCCGGTGAGCGAGCCTTCGCCGACCGCGGGACCTCGCCGGCGTCGTCGCACCGGTCAAGGCAAGCATCCCTGCTTGCACGTGTGAGCGGCGGGCAATACGCGGCCCGCCGGCGAAAGTCAAGAAATGCGGGCTTGAGCTTCGGTTGAAGCTGCGTCTGATAGGACGGCGCCGAAAGGAGACGTCATGCGTTTGTTGCTGATCGAAGACGATACCGACATCGCCGGCAATATCTGCGACTTCCTGGCGGCGCGCGGTCACGTCGTCGACTGGGCTTATGACGGGCGCAGCGGCCGGGACCAGGCGTTGGCCGGCGGGCACGACCAGCTACTGGTCGACGTCAACCTCCCCGGATGCGACGGGTTTTCGCTGTGCCGCGACCTGCGGGCGACGGGAGACTCGCGTCCGGTGCTGTTCATCACGGCACGCGGCGAGATCGAAGACAAGCTGTCCGGCTTCGAAGCGGGTGCATGGGATTATCTGGTCAAGCCGTTTTCGCTGGCCGAACTCGAAGCCCGGATTCGGGCTGCCGGTCTGCGATCGCTGCCGCCGTCACCGATCCGGTTCGGGCCGATCAGCTGGCAACCCGGCCGCCGGCTCTTCGTCGTGGAGGACAAACCGCTGGTCCTTCCCAATATCGCGCAGACCATTCTGGCGTCTTTGATCGCGGCCGCACCCGGCATTGTGCCGCGCGATCAACTGGTGTCGGCAATCTGGGGAGAGGAGGAGCCGGACTCCTCGCCCTTGCGGTCGCATATCAGCGATCTGCGCAGCCGGCTGAGTGCCTTCGGCATGACCATCAAAACGCTAAGAGGCGCCGGATACCGGCTGGCGTTGAAAGACAATGAATAAGTCACTCGCCCGCCGCATCTCGATCATTTTCGGCCTCTGGGGCGCGGTGCTGGTCCTCGTATACAGTGCCGCCTGTATCCTTCTCGCCTATACAACGGAAGACCGCCTGCTGGAGGACGTACTCCTTGCTCACGCGGCGGCTTATCGGTCGGCTGTGGCCGAAGACCAGACCTACCGGCTGTCACTCGACTGGATTGCGGTGGTCGACGGACCGGATGCGGAAGCCTTGATCCCGAACGGATTTTCCTGGACCAGCGACCGGATTCAGGAGTTCGACGGACGAGACGGCGCGCATTATCACGGAATGGTCCTTAACACGGCGGCGGGATCGTTCTCACCGGCAATCGTGCTTGAGACGTCGCGGACACGATCGGTCACGTCCGAGCTTGATGGCTATTTGCGGATTCTGGCCCAGTTCGGCGCAATACTGCTTCTCTGTTCACTCGTCGTGAGCTGGCTGGCCGGCTGGACGGCGGCGCGCCCGATCACGCGGCTCGCGAAGCTGGTCCGCGCTACGCCAAGCGACAAAATGCCCGACGATTTCGCCCAATCGTTCGGCTCGGGCGAAGTCGGGCAGTTGGCGAATGTGATCGAAACCAGCCTGCGGCGGTCCCGCGAAGCGCTCGCGCGGGAACGCGCCTTCAATGAAGGGATCAGCCATGAGTGGCGATCATGGCTGCAGATCGCCCAACAGGCGGCCGAGCTGCTGCCGGCCGAAAGGGAGCCCGCCGCCCATGATCGGCTGATGCGGTCCCTCGATTCGATGGGGGAAGCCTCGCAAGCCTTCTTGTGGCTAGCCGATCCGGCGCGGGATGCGTCAAGCCAGACCGAGGATGCCAGATTCGCAGTGCAGCAGGCGGCCGAGCGGCTGAAATCCGCCGCGTCCGCGCGCGGTGCGAAGATCAAGTTTGAAAACTTGGCGCCGCTGGCGGGCCAGACCCCGACGGCCGTGCTCGGTGTGTTGACCACCAATCTCGTACGCAACGCCATCCAGCATTCCGGCGCGTCGCAGGTATCCGTCGCATTGAGCCGGGAGGCGCTTGTGGTGTCAGACAATGGCTGCGGTCTGCCGCCAGAACGCCGGGCGGCGATCAACCGCCATGAACCGCCCGTCAGCGCGGATGGCGTCGGCCTCGGCCTGATCCTGTGTCAGCGTTTGTGCGAGCGCTTTGCCTGGCAGCTGCGTCTTGACGGCAATGGCCCGGATCCGGGCCTGTCGGCGACGATTACCTTCGGTTCGATCTAGTTCACGGGAGAGAAATATGAAACATCCAGAAGCCTTCGGGCTGGCCGGTCTCGCCATGTCGATTTTCCTGGCTTGGCCGGCCTCCGCAGACCCGCGCCATGCCGACTGGGGCCACGTAGACGCGCATCTTGCCTCGATGATGGAGCGGCACGACCTTGACGGTCTCAGCCTGGTGGTCGGATTTGGCGACGAGGTTTATCACGAACGCTATCTCGGGGACGACCGGCCCGACACGGTGCGTGTTGCGGCGTCTGCCACCAAGCTGGTGGTCGCAGCGACGTTGCTGACGCTTGTCGATGACGGACATTTGACGCTCGATACGCGGGCCTCGTCGTATCTTGCTTATCTGCAGCCGCGCTACAGAGATGTCACCTTGCGCCACATGCTTGCCCATACGTCGGGCATGAGCGAGGACCATGGCCTCGATCAAGACCATGCGGTTCCTCTCTGGGTTTCGGCACACGCACTGTCCCTGACCCTTCCGCTCAACCCGCCTGGCGGACAAGTGAATTATGGTGGCGCCGGCTTTGCCAATGCAGGTCTGTTGGCCGAGACCGCCACCGGGACCGGGTGGCGGGACCTGTTCGCGCACCGGATCGCCGGGCCGCTCGGACTGGAGGACACCTATTTCAGTCACCCGACATCGCCAGGACGCCAGCTGGACAGCGTCAATGTGAACCTGTCGGGCGGCTTGTTGATCTCGTCACGCGACTATCGCCGCATCCTGGCGTCGCTGACCGGAGGCGGAACGCGCATACTTTCGCCCTCAATGGTGGCCGAAATGACGCGTCATCAGAGTGCCAATGCCGACCGCAGTGACATGCCAGGGCCGATTCCCGCAGATGGCGGAACGGGGCTCGGTGTGTGGTGTGAAGATATTCGTATCGATGGCAGCTGCGGCCTTGTGCATTCACTGGGCGCTTATGGCGCCTTGCCGTGGATCGATTACGAGGCTGGAGTATTCGCGGTTTTGCTGATGGAGGGTGAGAGCTTGCGGGAGCTGCTGCCGGATTTGCGTGAGCTGCAGCGGCGGGTCCGCGAGGCCGCGCGATAGCTATGGCGAATTGCCCCATCCACTTGCGGCGCAACCGTGGCTAGGGTGGCAAAAACGGGGAGACAAGATGGGCCAGGAAGTCGCCAGCTGCGATTATGTCGACGAACAGGCATTCGTGAAGCGCTTGCGCGCGGAAACGCGGCTTGTCTCCAACCTTTACAAGGATCAGCGCTTCGAGAGCTTCGATCCGCCGATGGGTGGGGCGGAGGTCGAGGCTTGGCTGGTCGATGACAACTGGCTGCCGGCGCCGGCGAATGATGCCTTTCTCAAACGGCTTGATGAGACGCTGGCGACGCATGAGCTGGCGCAGTTCAACTTCGAGCTCAATCTCGATCCGCATCCCTTGCCGGGCGGCCTGCCGAAACTGAAACAGCAGATCGAGGCGCTGTGGGCGAAATGTGCGGAGACGGCCGATGCGCTCGCGCTGAAGCCGTTGATGATCGGCATGCCGCCGACGCTGATCCAGGACATGCTGTCGCTGGACACGATGACGCCGACCAACCGGTATCGCGCCCTTAACGAGCGCGTGATGGAGCTCCGCGGTAAGCCGACCGAAGTCGACATTTCGCGACGCGAAAAGCTAGAACTGGCGCAGAACCATCTGATGCTGGAAGCCGCCTGTACCTCGCTGCAGACCCACTCCACCGTCAATCCGGGCGAGGAGGCGCGGATGTATAATGCGGCGCAGATCGCAGCGGCGCCGGTGGTGGCGATCTCCGCGAACTCGCCCTTTCTCTATGGCCGCCGGCTGTGGGAGGAGACCCGCATCCCGGCGTTCGAGCAGGCGATCGGGATCAACAGTTTCAGGGGCCGGGACGGGGCCAAGATCGGCCGTGTCACCTTCGGGGCGAAATGGCTGCGGCACAGCTTCCTGGAACTCTTCCTGGAGAATCTCGACGGGCATGAGGCCTTGCTGCCGATCCTCGAGGACGCCGAGCCGGAACGCCTGCGGCATTTCAAGCTGCAGAACGGGACGTTGTGGCGCTGGAACCGGCCGATCCTCGGTGGCGACTGCCACGGCACGCCGCATCTGCGGATCGAGAACCGCGTAACGCCGGCCGGGCCGACGGCAGCCGACATGGTGGCGAACGCCGCCTTCTTCATCGGTCTGACGCGGTATTTGGCCGGACTCGAGATTGCGCCGGAAACCGATATGGAGTTCGCCACCGCGCGCAGCAATTTCTATGCCTGCGCACGGCGCGGGCTGGGCGCGCAGATCGCCTGGACCGGCGGCAAGCCGCACGATGTGCAGCGCCTGATCCATGACCGGCTGGCCGATCAGGCCCGCGAAGGCCTGGTCGCGGCGGGCGTGCCCGAGCCCGAAGCCCGTGCGGTGCTCGATCCGATCCGCGGCCGGGCCCGGACCGGGCTTAATGGCGCCGCCTGGCAGCGCAATTGGGTGAATTGTCATGGCCGGGATTTCCAGGGCCTCGTGGCGGCCTATTATGAGCGCCAGCAAAAGGGGCGGCCGGTTCACACATGGCGGATCTAGAGCTGCGGCTTGACCGGCTGGACAACCTGCCCGGCGCGATTGCGCGCACGGCGGCGAAGGATGTGCGTACGGTGTTTCCGGAGAGCACGCTGATCTCGCTGGACGGGCGCCATCCCGATCCGCTGTTCGTTGCTGTGCTGGAGCATGGCAATGAGACGGTGGGCTGGGCGGCGCTGCAAAAGCTGCAGGCCTGGATGGCGCATCATCCCCTGCCGCGGTCGATGCTGATCTTTGTCGGCAATGTGCGCGCCGCCGAATTGCAGTCACGGATGGTGCCGGGGCGGCCGGACTACAACCGGATCTGGACCGGCGGCGATACGCCGGAGCACGCTCTGGCGCGGCAGGTGCTGGAAATCGCGCGCGCGGCAAAGCCCTTTGCCGCCATCGATCTGCACAACAATACCGGGGCCAATCCGCTTTACGCGCTGGTGCACAAGGAGCGGGCGCCCGATCTGCAGCTGACCAGCCTGTTTGCGGCGCACGCCATGCTGACGCGCAATCCGCCGGGCACGCTGTCGGAGGCGTTCTCGGACTTCTGCCCGGCGATCACCGCCGAGTGCGGCCATTCCGGTGTCGCGGTCAATGAGGAGGCGGCGTTCAATCTGGTGCTGGATGCGCTGCATCTGGATCACTGGCGCGGCGCGGCCGATCTGGAGCTCGATCTCTATACGGTGGCCGGGCGGATCGAGATCGCTCCCGAAGCCCGGATGGTATTCGAGCACGGTGTGGACGGCGATATCGAATTTCCGGCGAGTTTGGAGAAATGGAATTTCTTCGACCGGCCGGCCGGTTCGACATTCGCGCGGATCCGCGGCGATGGCGCGGTTATCCGCGTGTGCGACGATCAGGGCCGGGATGTGACCGGCGAGGTATTCCGCCGGGAGGGCGACCGGCTCTTGCTGACGCGCGATTTCACGCCGGCGATGCTGACCGTCAACGAGCCGGCGATCCGTGCCGACTGCCTCGGTTATCTGATGGAGAAGGCCTAAGCGCGCAACCGCCGCGCCAGCTTGGGCAGGGCAAAGACGAACCAGACGGCCGCCCAGATATTGCCGAGGATGGGCAAAGGCGCGATCCAGACGATGGCGCGCCACAGGCGGCGCTCGAACAGGGCGATGACGATCGCGATCAGGAAAAAGCCGAGATAGAGGTCGAGTAGCGTGACCTGTCCCCAGGGGTCGGAGATGAGCCAGGCGCCGGCGGCGCCGAAATCGCCCTGCGAGATGGCGATCCAGATCAGGCCGCCAAGGGCGAGCCCGCCGAGCGCGACCAGAATGCGGAGAATGAGCATGATGCGTATCCTTTCATGAAGGATACGTGGTGATGGGCCGCGTGGATTGGTGGTCTGAATCCGGAGGTCGCCGGAAAGAGATGCCCCGGACCCGCGCCGGCGCGGCCGGGGCATGACGCGTGCTTGAATTGGAGCGGCCGGTGCCTAGTAAACCCGCGCTTTCGGCTCGATATAGGCGACGTCATTCGACAGGGTGAAATTGTGCACGCCGCGATAGGAGAGGCGGACATTGCCCTCATCGTCGCACCAGGCGAGCGTGTGCTTCATCCAGTTCTCGTCGTCGCGATCCGGGAAGTCCTCGCGCGCATGGGCGCCCCGGCTTTCCTCGCGGGCAACGCCGGAGTTCACGGTGACCGCTGCCTGGGCGACGAGATTGTCGAGCTCCAGCGTTTCCATCAGATCGGTATTCCAGACCATGGAGCGGTCCTCGACGCGGATATCGGGCAGGCCGGCATAGACCTGATTGATGCGTTCCACGCCTTCGCTCATCACCTCGCCGGTGCGGAAGACGGCGCAGTTTTCCTGCATGGCGCGCTGCATCTGATCGCGCAGCTGGGCGGTGCCGGTCTTGCCTTTCGCATTGCGGTACTTGTCGAGACGGGCCAGCGAACTGGCGCCGGCGTCCTTGGGCAGGTCGGGCTGGCTGGAGGCGGCATCGACCGTATCGCCGACGCGGATGCCGGCGGCGCGGCCGAAGACGACGAGGTCGATGAGCGAGTTCGAGCCGAGGCGGTTAGCGCCGTGCACCGACACGCAGGCGGCTTCGCCGACCGCCATCAGGCCCGGCACGACGATCTCCTCGCCCTCCTTGTTCTGGGTCAGGACCTCGCCGTGATAATTGGTCGGGATGCCGCCCATATTATAGTGCACGGTCGGCAGGACCGGGATCGGGTCCTTGGTCACATCGACACCGGCAAAGACGCGCGCGCTTTCCGAGATTCCGGGCAGGCGCTTGTGGATGATGTCCGGGTCGAGATGGTCGAGATGGAGGTAAATGTGGTCCTTGTTGGGGCCGACGCCGCGGCCTTCGCGGATCTCGATGGTCATCGAGCGTGAAACGACGTCGCGGCTGGCGAGATCCTTGGCGGACGGCGCATAGCGCTCCATGAAGCGTTCGCCTTCCGAATTCGTGAGATAGCCGCCTTCGCCGCGCACGCCCTCGGTGATCAGCACGCCGGCGCCGTAAATGCCGGTCGGGTGGAATTGCACGAACTCCATGTCCTGCAGGGGCAGGCCGGCGCGCAGCACCATGGCATTGCCGTCACCGGTACAGGTGTGGGCCGAGGTGCAGGAGAAATAAGCGCGGCCATAGCCGCCGGTCGCGAGGATGACGGTCTTGGCGCGGAAGCGGTGCAGCGTGCCGTCGTCGAGCTTCCAGGCGGTGATGCCGCGGCAGATGCCGTCATCGTCCATGATCAGGTCGAGCGCGAAATACTCGATGAAGAATTCGGTCTCTTCCTTGACGCACTGCCCGTAGAGCGTGTGCAGGATGGCGTGACCGGTGCGGTCGGCGGCGGCACAGGTGCGCTGCACCGAGCCTTCGCCATAATTGCGGGTCATGCCGCCAAAGGCGCGCTGGTAAATCTTACCGTCTTCGGTCCGAGAGAAGGGTACGCCCCAGTGTTCGAGCTCGTACACGGCATCCGGCGCATTGCGGCAGAGATATTCGATGGCATCCTGGTCGCCGAGCCAGTCGGAGCCCTTGACGGTGTCGTACATGTGCCAGCGCCAGTCGTCCTCGCCCATATTGCCGAGCGAGGCGGAAATGCCGCCTTGTGCCGCGACAGTGTGCGAACGGGTCGGGAAGACTTTGGAGATGCAGGCGGTCTTCAGGCCGGACTGGGCGGCCCCGAGCGCGGCGCGCAGGCCCGATCCGCCGGCGCCCACGACGACAACGTCATAGGTGTGATCGATCCAGATGTATTCGGACATGTCTTCTAGTCTTCCCGTTATCCCGTCACGGCGAGGCGGATGAGGGCGTAGGCGCCCGCCAGCCACAGGCCGTAAGTGATCAGCGTGTTGGCGATCAGGAGAAATATCCTGGCGCCGGATGTGTGGATGTAGTCCTCGACCACGACCTGCAAACCGAGGCGCATGTGGTAGAGCGTCGCAGTCAGGGTGATGAGCGTCAGGATCGCGCCCCAGGCCGAGCCGAAGAAGGCGCGGCTGGCGGCCGGATCGGGTGCGCCGGAGAAGGCCAGCGCGATCACGAAGACCGGCATGGACAGGGCCAGCGCGATGGCGCTGACGCGCTGGCCGACAAAGTGATGCACGCCGGATTTCGCCGAGCCGAGCTTGTTGATGCGCTTGGCGGGGGTCAGGAAGCTCATGATGCGCCTCCCGTCAGGGCAAAGAACCAGATGACGGCCGGCGGCACGACCGAAGCGCCAATGATGATGGTCGAGCGGAGATTCGAGCCGGCGGGGTCGAAGCCCTTCCCAGCGTCCCAGGCAAGGTGTCGCAGGCCATTGAAGAAGTGGTAGGTCACCGACCAGGTGAGGACGATCAGCCCGATTGTCGTAAGCCAGGCCAAAGATCCGGTTGTCAGGATCTCTACGGCGCCCTCGCTGCCGGTCGCCAACAGCACCAGCCAGACTGTCAGCACGACCGCGCCGATGTAATTGATGATGCCGGAAACGCGGTGGAGGATGGATGACAGCATGGTCGCGTGCCATCGCCACACGGACAGGTGTGGCGAAAGCGGCCGCGTATCGGTGGTTCCGCTGGCCATTTGGTTTTCCCTGATCAGACAAATCCCAATTCGGGCGAGACAATAAGCTGCGCCGGTCTCAAATCAATGCGCGGCTGCGGCGGGATTGATCCCGATGATTAAACGAGCTTTCTTTCGCGAAGGTGTGAAAATTTGGACCAGGATATATTGGGCCGATGCGACAGAAAGTGAATCTCGCGAAATTCAACGCGGAATTTGAGTATCCATACAATTTGCGACAGGAAGATTTCTTGTTGGCAATGCAGGACGTTTATGACTTTTTTCAGGATGTTAATGCCCTTCTCGTCGGCCGTGGCTTGCACAGACTCGATGATATGTTGCGGCCGGCGGCAATGTCCGGATTGATCTCGGACATGCTCACCACCAGCATGGCAAAGCACGCCAGATCGCTTGTCGAGAATTCTTTCTTTAATGGCCATCCGGACTTGCTCGTTAATGGGAAATATCCGGATAACGCTGTGAAGTCCGGGACCGAAGGTATTGAAATCAAAAGCACTCGGAAAAGAGGCGGAGCCGTAGATACGCATGGAGCACGTGAGCAATGGATGTGCGTGTTTGTGTATCAGGTCGATGCTACCAGCCAGCCGACATCGGAAAGGAGCCCAATGAAATTCACCGAAGTCTATCTCGGATACGTTGAAATTGGCGACTTTCGGAAAAATTCTCGCGGTGAACTCGGTACGAGAACCGCAACACTTGACAGATTTGGCTTGTCAAAACTTAGAAAACAGTGGGTTTATTTAGATTGATGAAGCTTGCTTAGTTTTGGAATGGCTAATTGCGCGAGTTCAAAATAATAAGGGTCAATTTCCAAGCCTATGCTTGAGTATCCGAGGGCATTTGCGGCAGCAAGCGTCGAAGCGCATCCAGCGAACGGATCTAAGATGGTGCCCTCTCCCAACGGTAGCGAGCCCCTTACTATTTGTCGCATGAAGGCTTGAGGCTTCAGGGACGGATGTGGAGCAATTCGCCGTTCAATTGCCCGCGTCGGTGAAGATTGAATAACATCAGCGAAGGGTCTGTCACTCGATATCCTGCGAAATCCACCGGTTCTCCATTTTCTAAGATTGTCTTGCACCCGGCCTTCGAGCGGTTTTCGGAGTACAACCCAAGGCTCCCACATAGAACGCGGCATCACGCTCACATCAGAGAACTCCTCATGAGCGTTTTTCGGGCGATCGCCGCCCCGCATGGTCGTGGTTAAACGGGAAATAGCACCGCGATGTTCAAGCCCTGCATCTGACATTGCCGATGCAACGATATGAAATAGCAGCGAATTGCTTGCCACGACAACATTCGCACCAGGCACAAGAACACGGTTTAACTTCACACCCAGACGTTTGAAAAAGCGAAAGATAGCCACACGATCTTTGTCTGTGAGCGTGGTAAAGCGCGGCAGTGGTGCGCGTTTCGCCCCGTCAAAGGTTGGAGGAATTCGCCATACACCACCCTGACCAGACTGGAGCTTCTTTTGCTCGGTAGAGCTGTATTCAACAATGCCATAAGGCGGGTCAGTTACGATCGCCTCGATGCTGTTCGGCTTCCTGTTCGAAAGCCAATCCATACAGTCGGCCAGATAAAGTGAAGCCCTCTCATGATGAAACTTGCGGTGATCGCGCGATTTGACGGGAGTGGGCAGGTTGCTTTCATCGCGCTTTATAAGGCGATACTCACCTCGGTCAGTGCGTTCGAAAAGCCGAGGCGTATTGAGGTTCAGGTATGATCGAACAGAAGACGAAGCGACTTGGGTGCCCAGCGCTCGTTCAACAGCTAAAGCAATGTCCGCTAATCGCGCTGCGCCTTCAATATCGCTTAGATACGCGATTATAGAATCACGGACGACGCCCGGAGCGACGGTCATGTGACTGATCTCCAATTTGCGATCAGTAACATGGGGGAATGACGTCTAGACGTCAATATCAATTTAGAATTGTGCACTTGAAGCGCTTGGATACATTGCGTTTACGCGCCAAAGTTAGATCTCTCGCAGCTACTTCATCAACAAGAGAGAGTCTCAAATCAATGCGCGGCTGCGGTGAACCGGCGCGCCGGATCGGAGGGTCCGTCCGATCAACCTATTTACCTTTCTGGGGAAAATCGTAGTCTGAACCTTTAAGTGTATCGGGGACGGGGTGGTTGGATGACAGACATCAAACGTTTTCGCGAAACGCCCGGACGGCGGATATCGGATATCATCAAGAAGATCGCGCTTTACCGCGGGAAGGATGCCGAGGTGGAGCTGATCCAGGCTTTTGGCGAAGCCCGGCTCAAGGCGATCTATGCGGGTGACGAACCGCGGTTCAGCGAACTGGAGGAAATTGCGTCGATCCTGTCCGTGCCGTTGTCGACCTTCCAGCTGTCCTGTCCCGGTGATTTTCCGGAGCTAGAGATTGCGTGGATGGAAATCCTTTACCATGCATACAGTTTGAACCGCCGCGAACGCGAGAAGCTGGCATCCGACATGACGGGGCTTGTCCCTGACCCGATGGAGTGCGGCAATGTGCTCGATCTCACGCGGCGTCAGAAGAACCGGCGCACCCCCAGCTAGCGCTTAAAGCGAAATAATCCCCCTTGCGTAGCGTTCGTGCTATACACACGCTTCAATAGAAATCCGGATCCTTGTGAATGGCGCTTCAGACCATCCTCGTTCTTCACGCCCCTGACGATGCCAGGGATGCTTTTCGCATGGCGGAAGCGTTGTCGGCTGCGTCGGGCGGGGAGCTGGACGTCCGCCCCCTGCCGGCCGTGGATGACGACGCCCCCGGGGGGCTGGACGGCGTAACCGATATCGTGCTGATCGCCTCGGAGGCGGCTGTCGCCTCCCTCGCAGTCAGCCTCATCCTGGATGATTTTCTTGAAGCGAATGACCGTGAGCGGGTCTTTCCGATCGTGTCGTCGCGTGCGGCGGGCCAGGAGTCTGCGAACGCATTCATCAGCCCGTTGCTCAAATACCAGCGCACGTCGGATGACGGTCTCCTGGAAAGCGTGATGACGCCGGTGTCTGTGGCCGGCGATTTGCGGACGGAAACAGCCCGTGCGATCGCCGACCGCCTGTCGTCAAAGTTCCCCGCACAGGGGCTTTTTGGCTTGCAGCGTTTCGCGGAGCGGCCCGGTGTCGGCTGGGGCGTCGCCGCCGGTCTTGCCTTGCTGGCCGGCGTGTTCGGGGTCGAAATGATCGACCGCGACCGGCAGCTCGCCGAAGCCGATCTGGCGATCCACCAGGCGCGCGTGGAATCGACACGGCTGCTGGCGCGGCTCGAAGACACGCTTCCGGCGGACGCCCGCCGCGAAGTGTTTGCACGGCTCGGCGAGGACGTGATCTTAATGGCAGGCGCGGACGCGCCGGATGCCTCTGAAGAGGACCTTTCCCGCCTTGCGCAGCTTTTACACGTCGTCGGCGAGGCGCGGCGCGAGAATAATGATGTGGATGGCGCGTTTGCGGCGTTCAATGCCGCTGCGGGGATCAGCGGCCAATTGCTGGCTATGGCGCCGGAAGATCCGCAGCGTATATTCGATCACGCTCAGTCCGTTTTCTGGATCGGCGATTTGGGATTTATCTCCGGCCGTTATGAAATAGCCGCGGAACAGTATGCAGAATACGAACGCCTTGCGGCTCTGCTCATCGAGATTGATCCGGAGAATCCGGTTTACCGCGGCGAATGGGCTTATGCGCAAATCAACTCCGGCATCATTGATCTCGAGTTCGACAATTGGACTGGCGCGCTCGCGCGCTTCGATCTCGCGGCGGAGCTCTTCCAGGACGGGCTGATTGAACAGGGCGTTATCAGCGAAACCAGCCTTGCCAATGCTTATGGCTGGGCGGCGGCACCGCTCCGATCCCTGGGGCGACTGACAGAAGCGGCGGAGCGGCGTCAGCAGGAAATCGCCATCCTCGTGGACAGCCTCGCCGAAAATCCGGAGAGCCGGACGCGCCGCAACCGGCTGCTGTCAGCCCGCACGGCGTTGGCCATCCTGCAAATGGATCTTGGAGATCTTGACGCGGCCCAGGCGCAGATCGATTTGGCTGGCGAATTGGCGTCCGACCTGTCGGCCGAGTGGCCGGCGAACCGGTCGATTCTGCGGCAACATCTCACTCTGGAACGCCAGCGCGCCCGCCTTGCCTTGTGGCGCGGCGATCTCAGGACGGCGCAGCTTATCAATGCGCGGGCGCGGCTCGAGTTCGCCAATTCGGCGGATGCGGAGATCGACGATCACCGCTATGTCGACGCCGCCTATTTCGACCTGCTGGCCGGCGAAATCGCGATCTCGGCCGGTGCGTATGATGCGGCGTTGTCATCGGCAGCGGCGGCACTGGTGAGTTTCGAGCGAGATATCAGAACCACCGGCTCCCGATTAAGGCACTTCGCGGCGGCATCATTGCTGATCCAGGGACAGGCTTTGGACGCCATCGGCGGGCGCGGCGAAGCCGAGCGCGCCTGGCGCGCCGGTCTTGCCCATATCGATGCGATGCCGGAGCCGCGCGACCTTCGCGCCGAGGATTATCGTGCCCGCTTGCTCTGGGAGCTCGAACAACGCGATGCGGCCGAAGCGATCCGCACGCAACTGGCCGCCAGCGAGTACAACCGGCCGGACTTCCGGTCATTCTGGAATCAACCCGAGAGCTCGGTGAATACCGCGAGCGCGACGTTAAGCGAGGAGCAAGATGGCTAACCCGACCAGCGCCTTTTTCCAAAGCCTGGGTTTTTCCGGGAAAGATGTGAAGCAGATCGCGGTCAACGTTTTTCCCTACATGTTCGAACAGGGCGGCCAGCTGGTCGCCGGCTGGAAGGCCTATGCGGGCACTCATTGCGGCGATATCCGGTCAAGCCTCGCGACCGATTACATTTTCGCCGTCACCGATCCCGACTGGGAGTTTGCCGAGTTCGAACTCGGCGGCAAAACCTGGCCTGGGCTTTCGATCTATCCGGATGATGGTTGTGCGACAGTCGCGTTTGGCGATGAGAACCGCCGCAGCGTGATTCTCCAAAATACGTGCGACAAGCTCTACACGCACCGCTATCAGCTGGTGCTGAAACACCGTCAAACGGGCGAGATCGCAATCTGCGATCCGGGCTCGGGCAATGAGAACGGCAAGGGCGGCGACTGAAAAAAAGTGACCCGGTGAACGGGCATTAGTGCTTTCTGCGCGTTTTGGTGTACTCTATAAGCTCGTTAAAGCTGTATCGAGTCGCCTTTGCGGGAGCGCTGCCATGATTGACCATTCCCCTCGAAGCGCCACAAGTGTGGATATGCATGTCGGTTCGCGTATCCGCCTGCGGCGCCAATTGCTGAAAATGAGCCAGGAAGCGCTGGGCAATGAGCTCGGCGTAACGTTCCAGCAGGTCCAGAAATACGAGCGCGGTGCGAACCGGGTCGGTGCGAGCCGGCTGTATTCGCTGTCGCGGGTGCTGGATGTGCCGGTTTCCTACTTTTTCGAGGGGTTGGACGCCGAGCCGTCGGGCCGCTCGGATGGCACGGACGACCGGTCGGTCATTCAGGACCTGATCCAGAGCCATGACGGTGTGGCGCTGGCACAGGCCTTCTCGCAGATCGAGACCCCGAAGGTGCGCCGCCGGGTGATCGAGCTGGTCCGTTCGCTGTCGAGTGAGGAGGAGTAATCCTCACTCCATCCGCAGGCTTTGTGGCAGACGCTCCTCGATGACATTCCCGTCCTCGACATAAACAACGCCGCCCTTCATCACGAAATCGACGCTCTGCAATAGCGAGGGATAGGTCAGGAGATCGCCCTCGACGGCGATGATGTCGGCGTACAGGCCCGCCTGGATCCGGCCCCACTGATCCTGAACGCCCATCAGCACGGACGGCCAGTAGGTCGCCGAGCGGACGACGTCCATGACCGGAACGTCGAGCTCGCGGGTCCAGATGTCGATCTCGTTCCAGGTCGACTGGCAATGGAATTTGGTGGGGATGCCGGAATCGGTGCCGATCAGCATGACGACACCGGCCTCGCGCAATTGCTCGAACTTGCGGCGCAAAGTCGGACGGCGCAGCGGGGTGAGCTGCATGTATTCGAGCTGATCGACATGTTCGAGCGACGCTTCGATGTCGGCGATGGTGTCCGGCTGCAAGCCGCGATGCCAGCAGGTATTGTCGAGACGTTCGGGATTGTCCCGCGTGCGTTCGTAATTCCACAAGCCTTCAATCGTCGGCGTCCAGTAGAGCGGGCCGCCGCGGACCCGGCCTTGCGAGGTGCGGCGGCGCAGGGCTTCAATGACTTCGGGCGGATATTCCGGTGCGGTGGTGAGGCCGGTGTGCTCGAAATTGTCGACCCCGACGTCGAGGCCGATAAGGATTTCGTCGGCGCGGTGGGAATGGCCGACCACGCGCAGGCCGTGCGCATGGGCTTCGTCTACCAGGGCGCGGACTTCCTCGATCTCCATCTCGTCCTGGTCGACAAGCTTGATGATATCGACGCCGGCCTCGGCCAGTTCGCGCACCCGGGCGCGGGCTTCACGCACCGATGAAATACCCCAGCGATAGGCCTCGGTGCCGGGATAGGGCTCGTTTTGCAGGAAGGGTCCGGAGACGAAGAGGCGCGGGCCCGGCAGTTCGCCGGCATTGATGCGGTCGCGGATCGACAGGCTCTCCGCCAGCGGGGCTCCCAGATCGCGTGCCGTGGTCACGCCGGCGAGGAGCAGCTGGACGGCCGAGGCCGGCATGATCTCGTCCTCGAAGCGGTCGCGATAGGCCGGGTGCCAGTGGGCATAGTCGGCGTGGCCGGTCAGCATGAGATGCGCATGCATCTCCCACAGGCCGGGCAGCACGGTCATGCCCTCTGTCGAGACGATCTCATAGCCGTCGGGTACGGGCAGCGAATCCTGATTGCCCACCGCGGTGATGCGGTCATCTTCGACAAGGATGACGGAATTGCGGACCGGCGGGCCGCCATTGCCGTCGATCAGCGTGCCGCCGACGAGCGCCTGCCGGTCCTGCGCCGTGGCGGTGGCGGTCAGGACCAGCCCGGCGGCCAGCGCAAACATGCGTGTCATCATGATAAAGCCCCTCGAGAATCTGTCGGGCCGACACTAGGCCGAACTCCGCCCTGCGGCCAAGGGTCGCGATGAGGTGTTTGAGTGCACATGCGCCCTGTCACCAACATTATGTTCGCGTTATGTTCCGGTCCACAAGAGGAGACCGGAATGCCGAAGCGGAGCCTGATCGACAAGCTGTCCATTCTCGCCGATGCCGCGAAATACGATGCCTCTTGCGCGTCGTCCGGTACGACGAAACGGGATTCGCGGGGCAAGGCGGGGATCGGATCCAGTGGCGGGATGGGTATCTGCCATGCCTATGCGCCGGACGGGCGGTGCATCTCGCTTCTGAAAGTGCTGCTGACCAATTTCTGCATTTATGACTGCCGCTATTGCGTCAACCGGGTGTCGTCGAATGTCGAGCGGGCGCGGTTCTCACCTAAAGAGCTCGCGCAGCTCACGATCGATTTCTACAAGCGCAACTATATCGAGGGGCTGTTCCTGTCCTCGGGCATCATCCGCAATGCCGATTACACGATGGAGCAGATCAATGAAGTGGCGCGCCTCCTGCGCGAGGAGCACCATTTCCGCGGCTATATCCATCTCAAGACAATTCCCGAGGCGGCGCCGGAGCTGATCGAGGCGGCAGGACGGCTCGCCGACCGTTTGTCGATCAATATCGAATTGCCGACCGAGACCGGCTTGCGGCAATTGGCGCCGGAAAAGACGGGCACGTCGATCCGAAGGGCGATGGCCGGGGTGAAGACCGGTATCCAGGCCGCCACGTCCGATCCGGGCCGCAGTGAAAAAGCCCGGCGGGCGAGGACGTCATTCTCGCCGTCCGGGCAGAGCAGCCAGATGATTGTTGGCGCCGATGCGTCCGACGATGGCATGATTTTGAAGACCGCCGCAGGGCTCTATGCCGGCTACAGCCTGAAGCGGGTCTATTACTCGGCGTTCTCGCCGATCCCGGATGCGTCCGGCGATCTGCCGCCGCAAGCCCCGCCCTTGAAGCGCGAGCACCGGCTTTACCAGGCCGACTGGATGTTCCGATTCTACGGGTTCGATGTCGAGGAAATCGTGCCGGCGGACGGCGACGCCATGCTGGATCTTGATCTCGATCCGAAGCTGGCATGGGCGCTGCGCAACCGGCATCTTTATCCGCTCGATCTGAATACGGCCGACCGCGAACTTCTTCTTCGCGTGCCGGGGCTGGGTCCGCGCTCGGTCGACCGTATCCTCCAGGCGCGGCGCAACGGGCTGTTGCGGCTCGACGGGGTGAAACGCATTGCGCGGTCAATAAGGAAATCGCTGCCCTTCATCCAGACGATCGATTATTCGCCGGGCGGCCTGACCGACAGCGCCGATTTGCGTGCCCGCTTCGCGCCGCCCGCCCAGCAGCTGCAGCTGATCTGACGCGATGTATTCGGTTGAGTTGGCAACGCCGTCGGATTTCGATGGGTGGCGCGATGCGGCGCGGCGGCTCGCATCGCACCGCATCCCGGCATCAGACGTCTGCTGGCGCGCGGGCGGCGAGGGCGAAGATCTGTTCGCGGCGGCAAATGACCTGCCCGAAACCGACGGTCCGCACCCGGTCCGGGCCTCGAAGCGGTTTCTCGATTTCGCGGAACGCGCCGTCTGCCGTGGCGATCCCTCGCGGTTTGCGCGGCTCTACAAGCTGCTGATGCGCCTGCAGGACAAACCGCGCCTGCTGGGCGATGCGGCGGATGGCGATGTCGCCTGGCTGATGGGGCTTGAAAAATCGGTGCGGCGCGACATTCACAAAATGCATGCTTTCGTGCGCTTCCGGAAAACCGGCGAACGGGACGGGCGTGAAACTTTTGTTGCGTGGTTCGAGCCGGAACACCGGATCGTCCGGCTCGCATCGACTTTTTTCCGCAACCGCTTTGCCAATATGGACTGGACGATATTGACGCCGCATGAGTCTGTGAGATGGGACGGCGTCCGGCTGGAATTCGGATCGGGCGCTCGGCGCGAGGATGCCCCGGCGGACGATGCTCTGGAAGAGCACTGGAAAACCTATTTCCGGTCCATCTTCAATCCGGCCCGGGTGAAGATCTCGGCGATGACCTCGGAAATGCCGCGAAAATACTGGAAGAATTTGCCCGAGGCGTCGTTGATCCGCGAGATGATCGCAGAGGCGCCGCGGCGGGCGCGGGAGATGGCGCTGAATGCAATCAGCGAGCCGGCGCCGCTCGCTGCGAAAATCGCGGAACGGCGGGCGGCGATGCCGGACGGCGACCCGCAGACGCTCGCCGAGGCGCGGCAATTCGTGCAGGCGTGCCGCCGCTGCGGGTTGTGCGATCACGCCAGCCAGGCGGTGTTCGGCGAAGGGCCGGACAATGCGCGCCTGATGATTGTCGGCGAACAGCCGGGCGATCAGGAGGATCTGGCGGGGCGTCCCTTTGTCGGGCCGGCGGGCGAGGTGCTGGATGCCGGGCTCGAAGCCGCGGGGCTCGACCGGTCGCAGGCCTGGATCACCAATGCGGTCAAGCACTTCAAGTTCAAGCGGCGGGGCAAACGCCGCCTGCACCAGACGCCGGACACTAGCGAAATCGATCAGTGCCGATGGTGGCTCGATTTCGAGCGGGCGCAGGTGAAGCCCGAATTGATCGTGGCGCTGGGCGCGACGGCATGCCGGTCATTGCTCGGTCCGCGTGTCCGGTTGGCGGATGTGCGCGGAAAGATCGTCAAACCGCGCGGCACGCCGGTCCTGGTAACCTATCACCCCGCCTATCTGCTGCGCGAGCCCGACGCCGACACCAATGCGCAGGCCAAGGCCGCCTTCGCCAACGATCTCTGCCGCGCGCGGGAATTTCTTGCGGCGCGACTGGCGGGCCGCCGCGTCGGCGCTATGTTGCTCTGGCGAAGGAGAAATATGCCATGTCCCTGTCCAAACCCGCCGCCGTTGTCACCGGTGCCTCGACCGGTATCGGTCATGCCACGGCCAAAGTGCTCATCAAGAAGGGCTGGCATGTCTTCGCCGGTGTCCGGAAGGATGAGGATGCCGCGAAGCTCCGCGAGGCGTTCGGCGACGATGTCACGCCGCTGTCGATGGAAGTGACCAGCAGCGAGTCGATGAATGCGGCCGGCGACAAGGTGCGCGCGGCATTGGGCGGCAAGACGCTGCGCGGCCTGGTCTGCAATGCGGGTGTCGCTGTCACGGGACCGCTTTTGCATATCCCGATCGACGAGGTGGAAAAGCAGCTCGACATCAATGTGCTGGGCGTCATCCGCACGGTGCAGGCTTTCGGTCCGTTGCTCGGCGCGGACCGGAGCCTGGACGGACAGCCCGGGCGGATCGTCACCATGTCCTCGGTTGCCGGCAAGATGGGCATGCCGTTCGTCGGCCCATACGCCGCGTCGAAACACGCGCTGGAAGGCCTGTCGAAATCGCTCCGCAAGGAGCTCGCGCTGTATGGTATCAGCGTTCACATTATCGGGCCGGGCGCGGTCGCCACGCCGATCTGGGACAAGGCGGACGACACCTCCGAAGTGGACCGCTACAAGCATACGGATTTCGCCGCCGCGATGCAGAAAGTCTTCAAATGGATGATGGACCGCGGACCCAAGGGCCTCGCGCCGGAACGGATCGGGCGCCGGGTGCATCACTGCCTGACCGCGGACGATCCGAAGCTGCGTTATGCCGAGGTGCCGGACCGGCTGACCAATTGGACACTGCCGCTGCTTTTGCCGGAAAAACTGGTGGACCGGCAGGTCATCAAGCGGCTGGGATTGAGGCCAGAGGGCCGGGGAGCGTAATGAAGAACGCTAAGTATATGTAATATATACGTTATTTCGTGAAGATCAATAAATTACAAGAAATTTTTGTTTGGAGCTGCGAATCCTGGGACTTGCTCGATAAATAGATGTGAGAGCGAAGCTCTCTGCGTCCTCATTTAAGGCGTAAATAATTGAATTTAAGGAGTTATTCTTATGATTGATATTGTAGTCCTATTTGTCATGTGTGCCCAGCTTTGTGTGGCGCTGTATAACGTTCATAACCGCAGATAGACGGCGGAAGAAGGTGGCAGCTCCTTCGTAAGCGGGACAGTCGGCTGCACCAAAGGCTGACAAGCGCGAAATTGGCTCTAGGCTCGCCGGAAACCAATTCGGGAGAGAAACATGCTGCGCGCGCTACTGATTTCGGGATTGATCCTGACGGCTCCGGCCCTGGCCGATGATGCCGAGGATTTCGAGGCGCTGATTGCCGATTTCGAAGCGCACGAGAACCGGAACAACCCGGATGAAAATCCGGACGCGGCGGGCCGCTGGGCCGATCTCTCGCCGGAAGCCCTCGCGGGCATTCGGGAGGATGAAGCTGTTTTCCTGGAACGCCTGGAATCGATCGATCCGGATGCGTTGCCGGACGAGCAGGGCGTCAATCATGCGACGCTGGATTACATCCTGCGTTTCCGCGTCGAGCTGGCAGCTTTCGACATGCAGCGTGCGCCGTTTTCCAATGATAGCGGCTTCTTCTCGACGCCGCTCTACACGGCGTCGTCGACACGGCCGCGAGATGTCGAAGCGGCCGAGAACTGGATCTCGCGCCTCGAGGATCTGCCGCGCTTTCTGGACGAGAATGCCCACTGGATGCGCCAGGGGATCGAGGCCGGTTACACGCAGCCGGCCAATATCATCGGAGGCGTCCGCGACCAGATTGCCGCCATCGCCGCGATGAGCGTGGAGGAGACCGGCCTGGTGGCGCCGATCGATGCGCTGCCGGCGACTGTTTCGGAGGCCGAGCGCGCGCGGCTGAGAGCCGAGGCCGTTGCGGCCGTCGAGAATCATGTGCTGCCGGCTTATGCCGACCTCCTGGCATTCATGGACGAGGAATATGTGCCTGCGGCGCGCGAAGCGCTGGGCATCTCCTCGGTGCCCAATGGCCGCGAGCAGTATCAGGCGCTAGTCCGTTTCCACACCACAATCGATACCTCTCCGGAGGAGCTGCATCAGCGCGGGCTTGCCGAAGTGGCCCGGATCCGCGGCGAAATGGAAGACATCATCGAAGCGGTCGAGTTCGAAGGCAGCTTTGCCGAGTTCCTGCATTTCCTGCGGACCGACCCGCAATTCTATGCCGAGAGCGAAGTCGAGCTGATGATGTATGCCGCCTATCTGGCCAAGCGTGCCGACGACGCCATGCCGCGCTTTTTCGGACGGATGCCGCGCCTGCCCTATGGTGTGCGGCCGGTCCCGGCTTCGATCGCGCCGACCTATACGACGGGACGCTATTGGCCGGGTTCGCTCGAGAACGGCGTTGCCGGCGGCTACATGGTCAACACCTACGACCTCTCGCAGCGCCCGCTCTACAATTTGCCGGCTTTGACCGTGCATGAAGCGGTGCCAGGGCACCATCACCAGATTGCGCTTGCGCAGGAGCTGGAGAATGTCCCGGAATTCCGCCGCAACACCTACATCACGGCCTTCGGCGAGGGATGGGGGCTGTATACCGAGTATCTCGGCGAAGAGATGGGCATGTACGAAACGCCCTATGACCAGTTCGGACGCCTGACCTATGAGATGTGGCGGGCCTGCCGCCTCGTCGTCGATACCGGCCTCCATTATTTCGGATGGACCCGCGAGCAGGCCGAGGCCTGCTTCCTCGAAAACTCGGCCTTGGCGCCGCACAATATCCGCACCGAGGTGTCGCGTTACATTTCCTGGCCGGGACAGGCGCTGGCCTACAAGACGGGCGAGTTGCTGATCCGCGATCTGCGGTCCCGTGCCGAAGCGCGACTGGGCGAGCATTTTGACATCCGCGATTTCCATGACGAGTTGTTGTCCGAAGGGGCCGTGCCGCTGGGGTATCTCGAATCCCGGACGGAAGCCTGGATCGAGACGACTTTGGCGGAAGCGGACGCCGGGGAGGATGCTGCGGAGTGATCTCCAACGCGATTACATTCCTCATTGCGCTTGCCGGGCTGATCAATGCCCTGCCGGTGATCGGAATGGTCTCGGGTCGGCGGATCGAACGTCTCTATGCCGTCGAAATAAAGGGGCCGGACCTCGCCATCCTGATGCGACACCGGGCGGTGCTGTTCGGATTGCTCGGCGGCTTCATGATCTATGCGGCGTTCAATCCAGCACTGTGGCTAGCGGCCTGCGTGATCGGGCTCGTGAGCATGGCCAGCTTTATCATGCTGGCATGGATGACCGGTGGCTACAATGCGGCGCTTCGCAAGGTGGTCTGGATCGATATTGCGGGAATTATTCCCGTTCTCGTGGCGCTCGCGCTGATGGCGATCTAACCGCCCGTCCGGCGGGCCTCATTGATATGGCCGCGGATCAGCAGGACGGCGACGGTCTCGTCATCGGTCCGGGCCAGCTCGAGCGCGCGCTCCATGTCCCGCTCGGCGGCCGCGAGATCACCCAGCTCCAGGCGCGCCTCGGCACGCGTGCGCCAGCCGTCATAATTCGCCGGCTCATGCGTGATGGCCTGCGCCGCATCGGCCTCGACCGCTGCCCATTCGCCCAGCGCCGCAGCCGCGCGGGCGCGGCCCAGCCAGAGCGGCGCGGATTGCGGGGACAGCTCGACGCCGCGCGAATAGGCGCGGCGCGATTCCGACGGATAACCGGCGACCATCCAAGCTTCGCCCGCTTCGGCCAAAAACACGACTTTCATCGCGGTCGGTCCGCCGTCCGGCGCTTCCGCGAGAGCCTGGAGCCGGAACGCCCCTTCTTCCTCTTCACCGAGCGCGATCAGCGCCCGCGCTACGCAATGACGCGCCGGCCAGCCGCCCCCGTCGAAACGCCAGGAGAGCGCATCCTCGTACGCCATCTCGGCGTCGGTTTCGATCCGTTCCAAGCAATCTTCATATCGCTCGGTATCGCGCGACTGCGCATGTCCGGAGGCGGCGAACGCCAGAATGGCCAGAGCGGCCAGAATGCAACGCGTCATGTTGTGAGCTCCCAAACGCCCATTGGAGGCACCATAGGGACGGCCTAGATTGGCGTCCATGATGGACCACCGTTCAGCCTTGCTATTGGGTTGCGGCTATGTCGCGAAAGCCACGGCGCCGCGCTTGCGCGCTGCCGGATTCCCGCTGACCGGCACGACACGGTCCGAAGAAAAGGCGGATCGTTTGCGCGATCTGGGCATAACGCCGCTTATCGATCCGGACCGCGAGCGTCTGATCGCGGCATTGCGCGCGGCGAGCCATGTTCTGGTCTCCGTTCCGCCCGGCGCCAATGGCGATCCGGTGCTGGCGCAGATCGGCCTGCCGGATCTGCCGCGGCTGGAATGGCTGGGCTATCTGTCGACGACCGGTGTTTATGGCGATGCCGGCGGTGGCTGGGTCGATGAGGATACGCCGCCACAGCCCGCCGAAGACCGTTCCCGCCGCCGGCTGGAAGCCGAACAGGGCTGGCAGGCTCTGACGGACCGCACGCGGATTTTCCGTCTGGCCGGAATCTACGGCCCGGGCCGCAGCGCGCTGGACAAGCTCGCGGACGGAACGGCGCGGCGTATCGTCAAGCCTGGCCAGGTCTTCTCGCGCGTCCATGTCGACGACATCGCCACCGCGTTGATGGCATCGATCGCGCGGCCGGAGATTGGCGGGCCGTTCAATCTCGCGGATGCCGAACCCGCTCCGCAGGCCGATGTCGTGACCCATGCAGCAGAGCTGCTGGGCGTCGAACCGCCACCGCTGGAGGATTATGAAACCGCCGAGATGAGCGGCATGCTGCGCAGTTTCTATGCGAGTTCGCGGCGGGTGTCCGGTGAGAGAACGCGGCAAGAGCTCGGGATCGCGCTGGCCTATCCGACCTACCGGGACGGCCTGGCGGCGATTTATTCGGCCTCGACCTGACGCGAAAGGCGTTCCGCGACAACGGTCAGCCGGGCCAGATCGCGGTCCGTCGACAGGCGGTGATCGCCATTCTTGATCAGGGTGAAGACCACGTTCTCGCTGGTGACCAGATCGACGCATTTCCGGGCGTGCTCCCAGGGAACGCTCTCGTCTCTCATACCCTGCAGGATGCGGACGGGACCGTCGAACGGAACGGGTTCGCCCAGGACCGACCAGTTCTTGCCGTCCTCGATGAGCTTGCGCGTGATTACGAAAACTTCGTCATCATAGGCGGACGGCTCCTCGTATCGGCCCTCATTCGTGATTTGCCGGCGCACTTCTTCGGAGAAGCTGGGCCACATCAGGGCCGAGGTGAAATCCGCGGCCGGTGCGATCAGCAGGAGCCCGGCGAGCCGTTCGGCCCGCGCCCTGGCCGCGAGAAGGCTGATCCAGCCGCCCATCGAGGATCCGATCAGGATTTGCGGACCATCTGTCAGCTCGTCGATGACCGCCAGCGCATCGTCGCGCCAGCGTCCGATGGTGCCGTCCTCGAAATCGCCGCTGGAGCGGCCATGACCGAAATAATCGAAGCGCAGGAAACCGCGGCCGGATTCGCGCGCCCAGTTCTCAAGCACCAGGGCCTTTGTGCCGTCCATGTCCGACTTGAACCCGCCGAGCCAGACCAGGCTGGCTTTGCCGGGTTGGGCGTCGTGTTTCACATAGGCGATCGTCTCGCCGTCGCGGCGGTCCAGAAAGCGGATGTCCGGCGCATTTGTCATGGTCAGGGTCCTGTGAAACAAGTTGGTCAGACCTTTCCGGCATACCGGTGAGCCAGGTCAAGACCGGAGTGTGCGTCTTCGCATGAACGTCCTGCAAGTCATTCCAGAGCTGGAAACCGGCGGTGCCGAGCGGACGACGGTCGAGGTCGCCGAAGCACTGGTCCGCGAGGGGCACACGGCGATCGTGGCCAGCGCGGGCGGCGCGATGGCCCGCGAGCTGGAGGCCGCTGGCGGAAGGCTGGTGACATTGCCGCTGGCGACAAAAAATCCGCTGACCGCCTGGGCCAATGCCGGTGCGCTGGAACGTCTGATCCGGGCGCAGGACATTGATCTGGTGCATGCCCGCTCGCGGGCACCGGCCTGGAGCGCGCTGCGCGCGGCGCGGGCGGCGGGCGTGCCGTTCGTGACGACCTATCACGGCACGTATACGGCGCGTCATCCGCTGAAACGGTTGTATAATTCCGTGATGGCGCGCGGCGACCGGGTGATCGCGAATTCCGAGTTTATCCGCGATCATATCGTGGCCGAGCATGGCCTCGCGCCGGACGCGATTTCGGTCATTCCGCGCGGTGTCGACATCGCCCGGTTCGAGGTCACGGATGAGGTGAGGGCGCGCGGCCAGGCCCTGGCAAAGGTATGGGGCGTACCGAAGGAACGCTTTGTGGCGCTGCTGCCGGCGCGGCTGACTCGCTGGAAGGGACAATTGCTGGCGGTGGAGGCGTTGGCCCGGTTGAAACCGACCGGCGCGCCGCTGCCCCTTCTCGTACTGGCCGGCGATGATCAGGGCCGCGAGCGCTACCGCGGCGAGATTGCGGCCCTTGTCCGCGAGCACGGTCTCGAAAACGATGTGATCCTGACCGGTCATTGTCACGACATGCCGGCGGCGTTCGCCCTGGCGGATGTGGCGCTGAACCCGTCCATCGAGCCGGAAGCCTTCGGCCGCACCGCCGCCGAGGCCAGTGCAGCGGGACGTCCCGTTATCGTGGCCGATCATGGCGGTGCCCGCGAAGTCGTCGATCACAATGTCACGGGTTGGCGGATACCGCCCGGCGATGCCGGCGCGTTGGCAAAAACATTGCAGGCAGCGCAGATGCTTGATACGGGCTCGCGCGCAGCGATGGGGGCTGCAGGGCGCAAGCGTGTGATGGCCCGATTTACGGTCGCGGCACTGCAGGAATCCACCTTGCGGGTCTACCGCGAGCTTCTAGAGTAAGCGGATGGAAGCGATGGCAAAAGAAACGATCTACGTCCTTTTGTGGGGCGATCTGCCGTCGACCGTGCGCGGCCTGGCTTCGTGCCAGCGGATCCGCGAGGCGCATCCGCGCGACAAGCTGATCCTCTTAACGGCTCCCGATTACGAGGCCTTGCTGAAGCACTGTCCGTATTTCAGCCAGATCGAGACGGATGCGACCGCGACCGGCCCGGTCGCCAAGCTGACATCGAAGCGGATCAAGGCGATCAAGCCGAAACTGGTTTACGATCTCGTGGGCGACGCCGACGCCCGGCGGATCAAGAGCGGGCTGCGCTTTTCGCGCGTGAAGTGGATCGATGCTGCGCCCAAATCGGCGAGTGGGCAGCACCCGGTGGAGGCGGCCGCCGCAGCGCTCGGGCGGGCGGGCCTCGGGCGTTCGGATTTCCGGTTGGGCGAAGCCCCGTCGCCGGACGTTTCCTGGGTCGATTATCTGGCGCGCAATTCCCGCATGCTCGAGCCCGAATATTTCGGCCTTAACGGCCCCTACGCCCTTCTGGCGCCGGCCGGCGAAGAGGTGAAACAGAATCTGCGCTGGCCACGTGAGCGCTGGGCGTCACTGGCGCAAGCGCTGCTGGCCGAAGGGGTTACGCCGGCCGTCGTCGGCGGGCCGTCGGCGCGCGAAATCGGGCGCCATATCGCGTCGTCCGTCAGCGAAGCGCGCGATCTGACCGGCAAAGCCAAGCTGGTGCAATTGGCCGGGCTGGCGCGGCGGACGCGTTTCGTGTTCGGCGAAGAGACCGATCTGTTGCACCTGCTTGTCGCCGCGGGCCCTCCCGCCGCTGCACTGTTCCCGGATAGCGAGGCGCTCGAGCTGAAAGCGCCGCGCGGGGCGTCGCCGGTGGTGCTGCTGCATGCGCCGGTTCTGGCTCAGCTGACGGCGCCGGAAGCCCTTCAGGCGATGCGGGTGGCGGGCGGTTTCGAGGAATCACCGCGCGCGGCTTGATTTTCCGTGTGTGACCCCCATAACACTCCGATCCGCGCGGGCGCGGCCGGCTGTCAGTTGACCGTCGCCTTTTCGCCTGTCTGTGGTAGTTTTCGCGTTCTGGCTATTAGTGGAGAAGTTACATAGCTCGCCGACCATTTGCTGCGCCGCCTCCCAAGAAGGAGGGCCCCCGCATTAATGAAGACATCCGTGTTCCCCGTGTTCTGCTCATCGATGAGGACGGCGAAAAGCAGGGCGTCATGCCTGTCGAAGCCGCGATCGAAGCGGCCCAAGAAGCGGGACTCGACCTGGTCGAAGTGTCGCCAAACGCGGATCCGCCGGTCTGCAAGATCCTGGATTACGGCAAGCTGAAATACCAGGAACAGAAGAAAAAGGCCGAGGCGCGCAAGAAGCAGAAGACCCAGGACGTCAAGGAGATCAAGCTCCGGCCGAATATCGATGTCCATGACTATCAGGTCAAAGCCAAGGCGATGACGCGATTCTTCGAGGACGGTGACAAGGTCAAGGTGACGCTGCGATTCCGGGGCCGCGAAATGGCGCACCAGGATCGCGGTCTGGAAGTCATGAACCGGGTCAAGGAAGATTTCGCCGAGATTGCGAAGGTCGAGTTTGAGCCGAAACTCGAAGGCCGGCAGATGACCATGGTTCTGGCACCGCGATAGCGGCCGCCAGACGGTCCTCCGACACCAAAATTGACGAGATTCGGGCCGGAAATTGCCGGCGCGGCGTTTTTTTCGTTCAAGCGGGGTTCACGCCCCGCCGGTGTTTAATGCTAGTCTCCAAGCAGAAGTGGGTCAGGGGAGGACCCGACCCGTTCTGCGCCGGCTCCGGTTGTCGGAACCGGCCGATCAAAAGGGGACAGAATCATGCTTCGCAAGCTTTCCATTTCCACTGCCGTTTCGGCCCTCGCCGTTCTGGCCGTCACCGGTGCCGCCGGGGCGCAGGACTGGCGGCTCAATCCGGCCTATGGCGGCGTTTCGCTCAGCACCGGATTTACGCCCGACCCGTATGTCGTGAATCTGCAGTCAGGCGGCTCGATCGACGCGTCGCGTTCGATTGGCGGCAATTGCCGCGGTTTTGTGGCCAACGCACCGGATTACCGCCTGCAGTACAGCGCCGGGTCGGTATTGCCGCTGATCATCTCGGTCAATTCCAACTCCGACACGACGCTCGTGGTCAACGGGCCGGATGGCCGTTGGTATTGCGATGATGACGGTGGTCAGGGTCTGAACCCGTCTTTGCGCTGGAACACCCCGATGTCAGGACAGTACGACATCTATGTCGGCACTTATGGTGACGCGTCCTACCGCAATGCCACGCTGTCGATTTCCGAACTGAATTCCTACTAGCCTCCCACGCCAGTCAAGGAGGCTGACACCATGAAATATCTCATTCCAGCCCTGGGTTTGGCGGTGGCTGCCGCTGGGTCCGTGGCCGCACAGAATGTCTCGCAACCGCCCAGCTACGGGTCGATCACGCTGGATGCCGGCTTTGTGCCGGATCCGCACAGCGTGCAGATGCGCGCCGGGGGCACCATTTCCGTCAGCGAGCATATTCGGGGCGAAGGCGTTTGCCGCGGCTATATCGCCAACGCGCCCGATTATAATCTCTATTATACGGCCGGCAGTTTCGAACTCTTCCTCTCCGCGTTCTCGCAGCGGGATACCACGCTGGTCGTGCGCGATCCGCGGGGCGACTGGTTCTGCGATGATGACAGCGCCGAGGGTGTGAATCCCGGCATCCAGCTGGCGCGCCCCGCGTCGGGACTCTACTCGATCTGGGTCGGAACCTATTCCAGCGAAGCCGGTTTGCCGCCGTCGACGCTTTTCATTTCGGAACTCGGGTTCGGGCCGCGCCCGGTAATCGAGGGGGGACTCAACCCGTCTCTCGCCGCGAATTATGGAAGCCGCTCCCTGCAGTCGGGCTTCACGCCCGATCCGCTCAATATCCCGCTGTCAGCCGGCGGCGATGTCGATATCCGTGAGGACGGCCCGGAAGGCTGCTGGGGTTACGCCACTTCGGCGCCGGACTTCGAGCTGAACTATGCGGCGGGTTCGACGTTCGACTTGTACCTGTCGGCGACATCGGAGCGCGATACCGTGCTGGTCGTGAACGGCCCGGACGGCAACTGGTATTGCAATGACGATGGGGCTTCCGGCCTCAATCCGGGTTTGCGGTTCGAAAATCCGCAGTCGGGAATCTACGATATCTGGGTCGGGACCTATTCTTCATCGGCCGGCAACCCTCCAGCGACGCTGCATATATCCGAACTCGATTTCGGCGGCGAGGTGATGGTCGGGCGCAACCAGCTCGATTACACCCTGCCGGCCAATTACGGCTCGGTGCGGCTTGACAACGGTTTCCTGCCGGACCCGTACAACGTCCAAATCGCGGCCGGTGGCAATATTGATGTCGGCGAGAACGGTCCGGACGGATGCTGGGGCTATACGACCGCGGCGCCGGATTTCGAACTGACTTACGCAGCCGGTTCAACCTTCGACCTGTATCTGTCGGCCACCTCGCAACGCGACACGGTCCTCATCGTGAACGCGCCAGATGGCAACTGGTACTGCAATGATGACGGGGCAGCGGGGCTCAATCCGGGCCTGATGTTCGAAAACCCGCAATCGGGTGTCTACGACATCTGGGTCGGAACCTATTCCTCGTCGGCCGGTACACCTGCGGCCACGTTGCACATTTCCGAGATCGAGTTCGGCGACAACTAGCCGCCGGTTCGCAGATATCGGGAAAGGGCGGTCTTCGGGCCGCCCTTTTCTTATGCGGAAAGTCGATACCGGCGCTTTTCATCCGGGTTATGTTATATTATATCGCGCGCAACCGGATGACGAAGGCCTGATGACCCACCGCACCAAATCCATGCTCGACATGTCCGGCGCCAGCCTGTCGGTCGTCTGCCTTTTGCACTGCCTCGCCTTGCCGACCGCGGCCGTAGCGGCTCCGGCCTTGGCGCCCGACATCGCCGAGCGCCTGTCGCTGGTCGACCATCACGCGCATCTCTGGCTGTTCCTGGCGGCCGCGCCAATTACCGTGCTCGCCTTTTTCTGGGGCGAACGGACGATGCGCGCCGGAAAATGGACCATGCTGGTGGCGGGAAGCGGCCTGCTGCTGATGCTTGCCGGCGCGTCGCATGTCTTTGCGCAACCTTATGAGTCCTTGCTCACGCTGACCGGAGCGATCCTGCTGGTCGGAGCGCATTTCGCCAATTGGCGCCGCCGGCAGCGCGAAGGCCATGACCATGCCCGCGAATGCGGGATGTGCGAGGACTAGCGCGCCAGCAGGCCGCCCAATTCCTTCATCAGTTTGAGAGCGGCCGCAGCCGTCATACCGGACACGTCGCGGCCGGGATTGAACTCGACCAGATCAGCGCCGACGACCGGGCCGGGAATGGCCTGCAGATAGGCGATCAGCTGGCGCGTCGACAGGCCGCCGGGCTCGGGATGCGAGACGCCGGGAGCGAAGGCCGGATCGAGCGCATCCAAATCAATCGAGACATAAACCGGTTCGTCCGCGCCGAGCGGCAGGCTTTCGGGGAGGCTCGTCATGTCGAAGCACTCGACACCGAAACGCCGGATCTGCTCGCGCTGATGGGCATTGAGCGTGCGGATTCCGATCTGGATCAGGCGCGCGCACAGGCTTTCCTCGATGATGCGGGCGAAGGGACAGGCGTGCGACCAGGGCGAGCCCTCATAGGCCTCGTAGAGATCCGGATGCGCATCGAAATGAACGATAACCGGCGCCGGTCCGGCCTTAGCGATGGCGCGCAGCACCGGCACTGAAACGGAGTGATCGCCGCCGATCATCAGCGGTTTGGCGCCTTCGGCAAGGATTTCCGCGACGGCGGCTTCGATAGCAGGATAATCCGCATCGCCTGCGGTGTTCGCGAGGTCTATGTCGGGGCCGAAGCGGAAAACCGCCGGGTCGGCGAGATCGACGCCGTTTTCGGCACAGAGATTGGCATAATCCTTGGCGATTTCGGCCCGCAGGGCCGCCGGTCCTTGGGCTGTGCCGGGCAGATGCGAGGAATTGGCGTCGAGCGGGATCCCGCGTGCGATGATCCTCGCGCTCATGGCGGCGGCCGGCGTCTTGCCAGCAGGCGCGCCAGCCACGGGAAGAGCAGGATGAAACCGAACAGGCTCATGCCGAGCGCAAACAGGCTGGCGGCGATCAACAGCGGATGGTTGAAATTCGAGCGCTCCGAATAATCCATGATGTGGAGCATCCAGAAGAAATCATAGACCCGCCAGACATCGTTACGCCGCGCCACCACCTCGCCGGTGGCGGCGCTGACATAGAGGCGCGTGCCTTCACCATCGGCAAAATCGATCCGCCAGGTCGGCATGTCGCGGCGGGATTCCCAGGTCGCCTCACCGAAAAACGTGACAGCCTCAATCTCCGCCTCGCCGGCATAATCGGCGCGCGCGACGGCGATGGCCGTTTCCTCGTCGATGGGCGAGAGCACCTCGCCGGTGACGGCGTCGATAAGGACCGGCAGCCCGCGATCCCGGCCAAATTCGTAGACGGTGCGCCCGAGCCAGGGCCGCAATTCGACGGTGCGCGGCACGATGACAGCGCTGGCGGCGATTTCTGCGGGCGAGCGGACGCCAGTCAGATCGAGGCGCTCGGTTGTTTCCGCTATATTGTGCTCGCCCCGTACCCGTTCGATGGGAATGGCGCTCATGACGACGCCGCCGGCCACCCAGGCCAAAACCTGCAAACCGATGACCAGAGCGGCCCATTTGTGGAGCCGGATCAGCCATCGTGTGACGGCGTGCATCAGTCGTCCACTTCCGGCGTGGCAGCGATGACCGTCAGGCCGGTCTCGTTCATCGCGGCGGTAATCGTCAAAGCGGCGCCCGGCTCGAAGAGGGCGATTTCGACCTGCGGACCGATCGCAAATTCCATCACCATCGCTGGCATGCCGAGCTCGGGCATCGCTTCATGGCGCAGCAGCGCGGTGCGATTCTCCAGATCGACAGTGCGCACATCCGCCGCCACAGTCGACCGGGCGGCCATTTCCGCTCCGTGATGATGATCATGGCCATCCGATCCGTGATCGGCGGCACCGGTCAATAGCGCGAGAACAAAGAGGGCATGCATGGCGAGCTCCTAGTGACAGCGTTTTAGCTGACGTTTCAGCAAATAATAGTTTACCGGCCAAGCGGCGAGGAAGCCGGCGGGAACGGCTGCCGCAATCCCGACCCAGAACATCGGCGCGAAAACCGAGCCGGCCGTCATGCCGCCGACGGCATAATCAACGCCATTCATGGCGATTTCCATCACGCCGATGGAGATCGCCTCACCAAGCCAGATCACCGACATGGCCTGGCGGAATGACAGGCTTTCCCGTTTCATCAGCGGAAAGACCGCAAAAGCGAAGCCGGTTATGTAGGCGAGCGTTACGGCCAGGACGATTGTCCAGAATACGCCAATGCCCAGAGACGTGCCGATGGCCAGACCGGCGACTTCGCCGATGACGCAGCCGAGCAGGCAATGTAGCGTAGCCAGAGCGGATGAGCCGAGAGTCGTGTGTCCGCGGCCATCCGCGTGAGAATGATGAGTGTGATGCATTTCGGCCATTTCGGCCTCCGCTAATTATCCGTTCGGATCGATTCCGTCGCGCTGCAACTCGGCGCGGCTTGCTTCGCGGGCCTGGGTCCCGTCCGGCGCGTCGTACCAGCCCGGATCGCTCCCGCCGACAAGCCGGTCGCGCACTTTGAGAATGGTGAACATCCCGCCCATGGTGATGTAGCCGTGCGGTCCGTGCGCACCGACCATGGGGATGGAATTGTCGGGCACGTTCATGTGACCCATCTCGATATGGGCGCCGTGTTCGCCCATGCCGTCATGTCCCATGGTCATATAGGCCGGCAGCAATTGGCCCACCGCGCGGTCGATGGCGCGGGCGTTGACGCCGATCATGTTCGGAAAGCCGTGGCCCATCTGGTTCATGACGTGGTGCGTCATGTGGCAGTGCATGGCCCAGTCACCGGGATTGTCGGCGATAAATTCAATCGTGCGGGTCGAGCCGGTGGGCACCAGCACCGTCGTGTCCGGATGCTGAGCGGTCTCGGGGATCTCGCCGCCATCGGTCTCGATCGTCCGGAAGGCATAGCCGTGCAGATGGATCGGGTGGTGATCCATCGCCGACAGATTGCCGAGCCGGATCCGCACGCGTTCGCCGCGCTCGGCGAGCAGAGGCTGGGTGCCCGGATAGACGCGGGCATTCATGGTTAAAAGGTTGAAGTCCGACATCTCGTTCGGATCGGGCCGCCGGGCTCCGGGCTCCAGCTTCCAGGTCGACAGCATGAGGGCATAGTCGCGATCGGGGCTAGGTCCGCGCGGACGGCGCGGATGCACGACGATCATGCCCATTAGGCCCATCGCCATCTGGGTCATCTCGTCATGGTGCGAATGGTACATGAAGGTGCCGTGCTGGCGGAATGTCCACTCGTAGACAAAGGTTTCGCCGGGAGGAATGGACCGCTGGGACAGACCGCCAACGCCATCCATGCCGGAGGGCAGGATGACGCCGTGCCAGTGAACCGTGGTGGGTGCGATCAGGCGATTGGTCACATAGATCCGCACGCGGTCGCCCTCGACGCATTCGATCGTCGGCCCGTGGGTGCGGCCGTTATAGCCCCAGGTCCGGGCGGTCAGGCCGGGCGCGAATTCATGCTCGACCTCCCCGGCCACGAGATGAAAGACCTTCACCCCCTCGACGATGCGATAGTCCAGCGTCGCGCCGTTCGGCGTGATGACCGGGCGATAGTCTTCGCCGGGACGTCCCGGGCGATAGCGCTGACCATGGTTCACAGTGGTGGAATGCGCGTGCCGCGGGCCGGATTGCGCGGCCGCCGTGCCCGCCAGCATCGGCGTGGCGACCAGGCCGCTCGCGCCGGCGAGAAGGGCGTCTCTGCGGGACAGGCTCATATCAGTGATCCTCCGCGCCGGCATTTCCGGCATTCAGGGCCTGCGTCGCGGCCATGCCGATCGGCGATCCGCCCTGCATCAATGCGGTCAGCGCGATGCGGGCGCGGTGATAACGCTCCAGCGTATCGACATAGGCGCGGCCGGCTTCGACCTGGGCATTGAACGCATCGAGCAGGGCATACACCCCGATCTGCATGCCATTGTATTGCTGCAGGGTCTGTTCGAGCGCCAGCGTTGAGGCGGGCAACCAATCCTCGCGGATCAGCCGTGTGCGTTCGGCGGCGCGCTCCATCTCCATGAGATGAAGCTCGATTTCAGCGGCAATTTCGGTTTCCAGCGCCTGAAAGCGGTCGGCCGCCTGGCGGGCGCGGATACGGGCAGCGGCGCGGCGCGGATGGCCCAACCCGTTCACCGGGATGTCGACATGCGCCGAGATCCCGCGCTCGGTCTCGCCGTCCTCGATATCGAGCGCCAGGCCGAGCTCGCCGTGCAAGAGACTTTCGATTCCCGCGAAGCCCGCCGCCTGTGCCGCCGCTTCGGCGTCCGCGCGTGCGGCGGCCAGCGGCAGGCTGGCGTCTTGCGCTGCCATGCGGGCCGCATCGTTCTCCGGCCATTCCATGACATCGGCCGGGAGGCGATCAGGCAGCTCGACCTGTGTCGTCAGTACGGTTTCCAGCCGGATACGGGCGGCGAGCGCGGCCTGTTCGGCGTCCTGCGCGGCCGCCTGCGCGGCGAGCGCGTTGACGCGTTGCCGCGTCAGATCGAGTCCGGGAGCATTGCCCTGCGCATCGATTTCCTCGGCGACCAGAAGGGCGGCCTCGGCCGATTGCAGGATTTGCGCATACATGTTGGCGCGCTCGCGGGCGGCAACCGCCTCGATCCAGGACAACCGCGTATTGGCGGCAAAATCGATCAGCCGCTGCAGCGCCCGGGCCTGGGCGGCATCATAGCGCGCGCGCGCCGCGGCGCGCCGTTGCGGCCAGCCGATCAGTGCCGCGACCGGGGCCCGGATATCCGCGTCGAGAATGGCTCCGCTGCCCTCGGGATTGAACCAGGTCAGCTCCGCAATGAGGTTCGGCGGCATGACGGCCGACGCCCAATCGGCGCGGGCGAGGCCGGCGTCCGCCAGACCGGCGGCGAGCCGCGGATTACGGGCGATAGCGAGCGCGACCGCGTGATCTTCGCTGATCGCACCCTCGATCGAGGGCGGCGCGTCGACCGGGATATCGAGCGGGCGCGCGCGCTCTTCGATGGCGGCGCGTTCGATTGCAGGATCGACGCTGACGCAACCGGCGAGGATCAGCAGGGCGGGCAGGCAGGCAAAACGGGCACGCATTGACATGGTGGGCTCTCTATCATACCCCTAGGGGGTATACAAGAAGGTGACAACCGCATGACTGATATCTGCGAATCCGGCAGTGCCCACGCGGACCACTCGGCCCTGCTCGGACGCTTGCGGCGGGTCGAGGGACAGGTGCGCGGTGTGGCACGGATGATCGAAGACGACCGTTATTGCATTGACATCCTGACGCAGATTTCGGCGGCAAAATCGGCGCTTACCGCCGTCGAACGCGAGGTCCTGAAAGCACATGCGGATCATTGCGTGGCAAACGCGATGGCTTCGGGCGATCCCGACGAGCAGAACCGGAAAATGTCAGAGCTGATTGGATTGCTGCTGAAAGCCGGAAAGTGATTCCGCTCTGGCCGTCCGGGCGCCAACGCGTCGCCCTATCCGACGTTTATCGGGGGCATGACAATCTCTTTACCCTTATCCGGCTGCTGCTGGCCGGCGCCGTGGCCGTCGAACATGCTTTCGTCAATCGGCTCCCGCCGGATGCACCCGCGCCGATGGAGTGGCATGATTTTTCGCTGAGTTATGCAGGGGTCAACGCGTTTTTCATCCTGAGTGGCTTTCTGATCTCCGACAGCCTGCAACGCCGCAGAAGCCTAGAGGCGTATGCGGCCGCTCGGATTCTCCGCATCTATCCAGCGCTCATTATCCTTGTGTTTCTGGCGATCTTCGTGTTCGGGCCGATATTTTCGGCATTCGATGCAGCGGAGTACTGGTGGTCGGCGGACATGTGGCGCTTTCCGGCCGAGACCCTGACCTTCGTGAATGGCGAAGGTGGTCCGCCAGGCATTTTCCCCAACTCCCATTTCGCGGGAGAATTCTCTGCCAGCCTGTGGACGCTGCGATATGAAATCGTTGCCTATCTTGTCCTGCCAATCTTCTCAGCCATACCGCTAATATCGGGCCGCTGGGCGCGGTTGGCGCTGCCAATTGTATTGGCAAGCACCTATGAGTTATTGCTGGCCAGCGGCGGCGAAGCGGTCTGGTCGGCGACCATGGTCAGCTTCGCTCGGCTCGGAGCGTGTTTTGCCCTCGGGATGGCTATCTATTCGTTCAGGGAGGCCCTCACCCTGGGATGGGCAATACCCGTCGGGCTGACTCTGCTTTGGGCTACGCTGGCCGGTGGGACATTTGCCGGGGAACTCGTTGGCAATGCGGCTATTGCGGCGTGGATGTTCACTTTGGCGTTCGCGTCGAAGGTCGCGATCAGCCGGCTGAAATCCATGCCGGACTATTCCTACGGGCTCTATATCTGGCATTGGCCCATGATGCAGGTCTGGGGAGAGCTGGACACGGATGCCACAGCCCTTGAAACCCTCGCTTTCGCCTTGCCGACAGGCCTGATCCTTGCTGCCCTTTCCTGGCATATCATTGAACGCCCGGCGCTCGACTCGAAACGCCGCCTCGCGTGGCTTTTTGAGAACATGGCGGGCCGGTGAAACTAAGCCGAAAAATTCTGCCTGACACAGAAAGTCTGGAACAAGGCCTCAATCCAGCCGTTGCCGTCATTGCAAGAATGAGAGGACGCCAATGTCTGAGAACGCACAAAAATATTTCAAGTTCGCGGCGATGATCGCGACGTCGATGATCGTCATGTTCGTGATCAAATACCTCAATACATTCGAAGCCAGCCACGTCCATTTCTCAGAAACGCGTTTCTACATGACGTTCATGATGGGCGCGGCAATGGCCGTCGTCATGCTCGGCTTCATGTTGAACATGTACAAGGACAGTCGGATTAATGCCGCGATATTCGGCGGTAGCGGCGTCGTGTTCTTCCTTGCGCTATGGCTGGTGCGGTCGCAGGCGACGATCGAGGACGAGAGCTGGATGGATGCGATGATCCCGCACCATTCGATCGCCATCCTGACGAGCGAACGAGCCGATATTTCGGACGTCCGTGTCCGGGATCTCGCAGACGGCATTATCGAAGCCCAGCGCCGCGAGATTGCGGAGATGAAATGGTTATTGGCGGACATTGCCGAGAATGGTGAGGCGTCTACCCGCGCCGAGGCCGAAACGAGGCCGGTCCCAGACTTCAGTGTCCCGGCCCAGTAGGCGCAAAGACGCTTGCATTGCGCGCGCTTTGCCCTTATGACGCCCGCTCTTTGAAAGACCCCAGTTGTCCGGGCCGGATCGACATGCCTGACAGCTGCAAGAACGCAAGGTGGCCTGGCCCACCGGAAATGGAGCGGAAATGTCGAAAATGAAGACCAAGAGCGGCGCCAAGAAGCGCTTCAAGCTCACGGCCACGGGCAAGGTGAAAGCCGGCCAGGCCGGAAAACGTCACGGCATGATCAAGCGGACCAACAAGCAGATCCGCAACAAGCGCGGCACCACCGTCATGGCGGAAGCCGACCAGAAGATCGTGAAGAAGAATTATATCCCGTACGGCCTCTAAGGCTGACGGCGACGTTTTTGGAGTTTGAACCATGGCTCGAGTTAAACGCGGCACTGTCTCCCGCGCCCGCCACAAGAAAGTCATTTCCCAGGCCAAAGGTTATTATGGCCGCCGGAAGAATGTGTACCGCGTTGCCGTACAGGCGGTCGAGAAAGCCGGCCAGTACGCCTATCGCGACCGCCGCGCCAAGAAGCGCAATTTCCGCCGCCTGTGGATCCAGCGCATCAATGCCGGTGCGCGTCTCAACGGCGTGACCTATTCCCGATTTATGGCCGGCCTCACGAAGGCCGGGATCGAAGTGGACCGCAAGGTACTCTCCGATCTGGCCATTCGGGAACCTGAGGCCTTCAAAGCCCTGGTCGACCAGGCACAGGCCGCGCTGGACGCGTAAGGCAATATGCCGCTCGAGATGAAGCCCGCTTGCCAGACCTGCGAGCGGGCGCTCGAGCCGGACGGCCCGGCTTTCATCTGCAGCTTTGAATGCACCTTCTGTGCGCCCTGTACGGAAGACGTTCACGAATTCGTCTGCCCGAATTGCGGCGGCGAGCTGGTGGCCCGGCCGAAACGCATAAAATCACCCGGCTAACCCTCGCCAAGTCCGGAAACGGGCGGTAGACAGCGCAAAACCCGATTGCGCGCTGAAACTGGCGAGGAAAACGAGATGGCCGGACCGTCCGATATCGAGGCCCTGAAGAGCGAATTGCTGACCGCTGTCGAGCGCGCCGGCGATGCCGCCGCACTGGAAAGCTTGCGCGTCGAAGCGCTGGGCAAGAAGGGCCAGATCTCGCTGATGATGCGCTCGCTGGGGCAGATGAGCCCGGAGGAGCGCCAGGTGATGGGGCCGGCGCTGAATGGTCTGAAAACCACGATTGGCGATGCGATCTCTGCCAAGAAATCGGCGCTCGACGATGCGGCGCTGGATGCGCGCCTTGCGACCGAGCGGGCCGATGTCACCCTGCCGGTGCGCCCGGAACCGCGTGGCAAGCTGCACCCGGTCACCCAGGTGATGGAAGAGCTCGCCGTGATCTTTTCCGACATGGGCTTCACGGTCGCCGAGGGGCCAGATGTCGAGGACGATTTCCATAATTTCACGGCGTTGAACTTCCCGGAAGGCCATCCGGCGCGCGACACGCACGACACCTTTTTCATGAAACCGCGCGAGGACGGTTCGCAAATGGTGCTGCGCACGCACACCTCGCCGGTCCAGATCCGCACCATGATGAATGAAAAGCCGCCGATCCGGATCATCGCGCCGGGCCGGGTCTATCGCTGCGACTGGGACCAGACACATACGCCGATGTTCCACCAGGTCGAAGGGCTGGTGATCGACCGGAAAGCGCACATGGGTCACCTGAAGGGCGTGCTGATGGATTTCCTGGCGGCGTTTTTCGAAACCGACCGGGTCGAAGCGCGCTTTCGCCCGCACCATTTCCCTTTCACCGAACCGTCAGCCGAGATGGACGTGAAATACTCGCGGGTCGGCGATGCCGTGAAGATCGGCGAGGGCGACAGCTGGATGGAAATCCTCGGCTGCGGGATGGTGCATCCGAATGTGATCCGCTCTTGCGGGCTCGATCCGGACGAATACCAGGGTTTTGCCTGGGGGATGGGCGTCGATCGCCTCGCCATGCTGAAATACGGCGCACCCGATCTGCGCGATTATTTCGCCAACGATACGCGCTGGCTGGCGCATTACGGCTTCTCGCCGCTCCTGCAGGCCAATCTCGCGACGGGGCTGAGCTGATGCGTGTCAGCAAGATCCGTTTCTCCCCCCGCTTGCGGGGGGAGTGTCCCGAAGGGACGAGGGGGGCGCTGGCCCCCTCCGTCAGCTTCGCTGCCACCTCCCCCGTTTACGGGGGAGGAAAAAGGAGACGCTGATGCTCAACTGGTTCAAATCCAATCACCATGCGCTGACGGCGATTGGGGCGATGGTCGTGGGTCTGGCGGCGCTGTTTGTCGCCTGGGACCAGGCGCGGGTGATGCGGGCCCAGCAGCATGGGGCCGTCGTCCCGGCGCTGCAGGTGGATGCCTTCACCCGCACCGAGGGTGAGCGCTTGTCGATCGGGCTGCGTGTCGCCAATAATGGCGTCGGCCCAGCCATGGTGCGCAGTGTCAATGTCCTCCGCGATGGCGCGGCGACGGATGACATAGACGAAATGTTCGCCAGCCTGCCGCAAGACCAGGCCGACCGGTCGTGGGTGAGGCTGACCGGCCGCGTCATCGCGCCTGGCGAGCTGGTCACGCCGATCTCGGTCGACTGGCCGGTCGCGGAGATCGGGACTGACGACATCACCAATCTCTTTGCGGAATGGAACCGCTGGGACATCGAGATCTGTTATTGCTCGGTGTTCGATCGTTGCTGGATCGCCACCGTGCAGATCCAGGAGCGCAGACCCGTCGCCAGCTGCCCGGATCCGGGCGAGGACGTGTTCGAGCGCTACGGGTCCGAAAGCTTCATGATGTCACGGCCGCTGCCGGACGACACACAAGAACCGGCGGGAGCCGAGCAATGAAATTCACCCTCTCCTGGCTGAAAGAGCATCTGGAAACGGATCGTCCGCTCGACGAGATCGCCGAAGCCATGACCATGGCCGGGCTGGAGATCGAGGACATCGACAATCCGGCCGAGGCGCTGTCGGATTTCACGGTGGCCCACGTCAAGGCGGCGGAAAAGCACCCCGATGCCGACAAGCTGAAAGTCTGCACGGTCGACACCAAGGACGGCGAGAAACAGATCGTTTGCGGTGCGCCGAACGCGCATGCCGGGATGAAGGCCGTCTATGCGCCGCTGGGCACCTACATTCCGGGCGCGGATTTCGCGCTCGACAAGAAGCCGCGCAAGATCCGCGGTGTGGAATCCTATGGCATGCTGTGTTCGGCCAAGGAGCTGAATGCCGGCGAGGACCATGACGGCATTATCGAGTTGCAAGGCGATTGGGCGGTTGGCGATCCGGCTGCCGAGGCGCTGGGCGCGAACGATCCGGTGATCGATTTCGAGGTGACGCCCAACCGGCCGGACTGGCTGGGCGTGGACGGGATTGCCCGCGATCTCGCCGCCGCCGGTCTGGGCAAGATCACGACGCATCAACCGAAGACGATCAAGGGCGCGTTTGCCTGCCCGATCGACATCCAGCTGGAATGGGAAGCGGCCTGCCCGGTGTTCGGCGGACGCTATATCCGCAATGTGAAGAACGGCCCCTCGCCGGACTGGCTGAAGCGCAAGCTGGAAGCCATAGGTCTGCGTTCGATCAGCATCCTCGCTGACATCACAAATCTCGTTTCTTACGACCGCTGCCGGCCGCTGCACGTCTATGATGCCGACAAGATCGGCAAGACGATCCTGGCGCGCCGCGGCAAGGGCGAGGCGGACACGTTCGAGGCGCTGGACGGCAAGTCGTACACGCCGAGTGCCGAACAATGCGTCATCGCCGATGAGACCGCCTGTCTCGGCTTCGGTGGGGTGATGGGAGGTGAAGCCTCCGGCGTCTCCGATAAAACCGTCAACGTGTTCATCGAATGCGCCTGGTTCGACCCGGAGATCACCCGGGCGACCGGCCGCGCGACGGGCATTGAATCCGATGCGCGCTACCGGTTCGAGCGCGGGGTGGATACCGGCTCGATCCAGCCAGGGCTCGATCTGGCGACCGAGCTGGTGCTGGACCTGTGCGGTGGCGAGCCTTCGGAAATCCTCATTGCGGGCGAAGCCCCGGGCGTGCCGGAGCCGATCGATTTTCCTGTGAGCGAGGTTCAACGCCTGACCGGGATTGATCTACCGGCAGAACGCATCACCCAGATCCTGCAAACGCTGGGCTTTGGCGTGTCGGGCGTGGGCGACAGCCTGCATGTGGATGTGCCGACCTGGCGGCGTGACTGTACCCAGAAAGCCGATCTCGTCGAGGAGATCGCCCGGATTCACGGTTATGACCAGATTGAAGCGGTCTCCCTGCCGCCGCTTCCAGGGCGCCGGGAACCGACGGCCACGATCGGCCAGAACCGGGCGCGGCATGCGCGCCGGGCGCTCGCCATGCGCGGCTATAACGAGGCGGTCACCTGGTCTTTCTGTCATCGCGACCAGGCCGCCCTGTTCGGCGGTCATGGCGAGGGGCTGGAGCTGGAAAACCCGATCTCGTCCGATCTCGACGTGATGCGGCCGACCGCGCTGGTTCATCTTCTGACCGCCTTGCAGGCGAATGCCGACAAGGGCGTCGAGGATCCGCGCCTGTTCGAGGCCGGGCCGGTTTATCTGACTGATGCGCCGGACGGCCAGCGCCTGGCGGTGGCCGGCGTACGCTTCTGTGCGCCGGGCCGGCACTGGGCGGGAACGCGCGAAGCCGATTTGTTCGATGCCAAAGCCGATGCGATGGCGGCGCTGGAGGCGGCCGGTGCGCCGGTCGACTCCCTGCAAGTGGCCGCAGAGGCCCGCGCCTGGTGGCATCCGGGCCGGTCGGGCGTGTTGCGTCTCGGACCGAAAAATGTGCTCGCGGAGTTTGGCGAGTTGCATCCGCGCGTCCTGAAAGCGCTCGGCGTCGAAGGCCGTGTTGCCGGCTTCGAGGTCGTGCTGGATTCGATCCCGGTGCCGAAGAAGGTGGCCATCAAGGCCCGTCCGCCACTCGACCGCGCCGAGCTGACGCCGGTGAAGCGCGATTTTGCCTTCCTCGTCGATGACAGTGTCGCGGCCGATACGCTGGTGCGCGCGGCCAGGGGCGCCGACAAGGCGATGATCGCCGATGTGTCGGTGTTCGATGTCTATGCTGGTCAGGGCGTGCCTGACGGCAAGGTCTCGCTTGCCATCGAGGCCGTGATCCAGCCGCGCGAGAAGACGCTGACCGACAAGGAGATCGACGCCATTGCGGCGAAGATTGTCGCCGGTGTCGAAAAGGCGACGGGCGCGAGCCTGCGGGGATAGGCATGGCGCTCGACCCGCGACGCATGGCAGATGCCCCTGAAGCCGAGCAAAGGGCGTTTGTCATCGACGCGGTGATGGCGAATTCCACCGCTGCGGATGTGCTCGAACGGGCGCGGACACTCGATCTGCCGGACTGGGCGTTGATGGCGGGTGCCGTCTATCAGGCGGTCTGGAACCGGCTGACGGGCCGGCCTGCCGATTATGGCGTCAATGATTATGATCTTGCCTATTGCGATCCGTCGGACCTGACGGCGGAGGGCGAGGCGGCGGTGGTGAAACGGGCCGCCAAGGCGTTTGCCGATCTCGAAGCCGAGGTCGAGATTTGTAACCAGGCGCGGGTGCCGATCTGGTTTGCCGCCAAGTATGGCGTGGATCGCGCGCCCATTCGTTCGACCGAAGATGCGGTGCGGGATTTCGCCTCGCTGACGCATGCTGTGGCGATACGCCTGGACGCGAACGGCTTGCCCGAACTGATTGCGCCTTACGGTTTCGCCGAATTGTTCTCGCTGGTGGTTAAACCGATGCCGGATATTTCAATGCCAGAGCACTGGAATGCCAAAATCGCCCGGCAAAAAGAGCTCTGGCCGGAGATCGAGTTTGTGGCTGCTGTTGATTAAGGGTGGGTGCTCTTTCCTCCCCCGCTAGCGGGGGAGGGGGACCACGAAGTGGTGGAGGGGGCAACTGCCCCCCTCGTCCCTCCGGGACACTCCCCCCGTAAACGGGGGGAGAAAGAAGAGCTGCCCCTAAGCCTGCGCGGCTGCGCCCTGCGTCCCGCCCTTGCGGGCGGACCGGCGGCGGCGATTGCGGCGGCGCTGGCTGGCGCTTCTCTGGCCGGAACCACGTGCGGCCTGGCTGCCGGATTTCTGCCCGCCGCCCGGCTTGTGGCTGCGGCCCCTGGGTTCTTCCGAGAAGGGTTTCGAGGGATGCTCGATCTTGCCGTTTTCGTCGGTCACGGCGAGGCGATAGCCGATCAGCCGCTCGATATCCTTCAGGAGCGGCCGCTCTTCGGCGTCGCAGAAGGCGATGGCGGTGCCAGTGGCACCGGCGCGGGCGGTGCGGCCGATACGGTGAACATAGGATTCCGGCACGTTGGGCAGCTCGTAATTGACGACGTGCGAGACACCGTCAATGTCGATCCCGCGCGCCGCGATATCGGTCGCCACCAGTATGTTCGACCGGAAAGCCTTGAAGCCGTCGAGCGCGCGCTGGCGCTGGTTCTGCGACTTGTTGCCATGGATCGCGACGGCGGCGAGCTCGGCCTTGTTGAGGCGGCGGCAGACCTTGTCCGCGCCATGCTTGGTGCGGGTAAAGACGATGGCGCTGGTGACGCCGGGCTGGCTCAACACCTTGACCAGGCGTTCGAGTTTCTGCGGCTTGTCGAGGAATTGAACCGTTTGGTCGATCTGTTCGATCGGCCGCGCAACCGGGGCCACGGACACCTGCACCGGGTCGGTGAGGAAATCATGCGCGAGCGCGCGGATCGGCTTGGGCATGGTGGCCGAGAGCAGCGCCGTCTGGCGGTCCTTCGGCGTGGCGTTCAGGATTTTGCGGATGCCCGGCAGGAAGCCGAGATCCATCATCTGGTCGGCTTCGTCGAGCACGACGGTTTTCAGACCGTCCAAGCGGATGGCGCCAGTATTCATGTGATCCAAGAGGCGGCCGGGCGTTGCGATGAGCACGTCGACGCCGCCCTTCATGGCGCGGATCTGGGCGCCGGGCTTCACGCCGCCCATGACGACGGCAATGCGCGGACGGACGTGGCGGCCATAGGTCGTCACGGACTCGGCGATCTGCAGCGCCAGCTCGCGGGTCGGGGCGAGGATTAGCGCGGTACAGGATTTCGGTTGCGGCCGCGTGCCGGTTCTGACGATCGTGTTCAAGATCGGCAGGGTGAAGGCCGCGGTCTTGCCGGTACCGGTCTGGGCTGTACCCAGGAGATCGCGGCCTGCCAGCAGGGCCGGGATGGCCTCCGCCTGGATCGGCGTCGGTTCGGTATAACCTTCGGCATTGAGGGCCTGGAGAATCGGTTCGGCCAGGCCGAGCTGTGTAAACTGGGTCAAAAGACAACTTTCACAAATATGCGCCCGCCGCCGCAATGGGCTGCGCCGCGAATGTTCAAAAATAGGGAGCTTGCGTAGACCAGCCGCCTGGATGATCCCTCGTCCTCCGAGGGTGGGGCTTACTGCCAGCGTTCCGGATTGAACGATGGCTCGGCCTATCGGCACCGCATGTCCGGCGAGCGGACTTCTACGCGCGGTGCAAAGACGGGCGCTCTCTCACATGCCTTCATGGCAATAGCAAGGCGAAATTATCCGGTCCCGAACGCCGGATGGTAACGGACGATACCGGTCCCCGAGGGGAGGTCGCGCGGAATAACAATCTGGAAGGCGTCGCGTATTTCCGGGATGGAGCCGTCATCGGCCTGCCACGTCCAGCCACGTTCGATGGCCGGCGTGAAGCCGAAGCGGGCGTAGTAGTCCGGTTCACCGAGCACACAGAAAAAGGCCACGGGATAGGGTTTGAAATGCTCGAGACCGGCTTCGATCAGGGCCGTACCGATCCCCTTGCTCTGCTGGCCCGGTGCCACCGCGACCGGGCCGAGGCCCAGGCCGCGCAGGATGCGGCCATCCGAAAGTTCGGCGCTGGCCGGCGAAAACATGACGGTGCCGATGATGCGGCCGTGATGATCGGCCACCAGCTCGAGGCTGTCGGCGTCGTCGTCGCGCAAGGCTGCGACGATATCGGCTTCGTCCGGTTGTGCGAAGGCTGCCGTCAGCACCGCTGCGATGCCGGCATGATCGTCTTCGCCGGCGGTTCTGATTTGCATTCGCGACCGCCTAGAAAGGCAGCCAGTTGCGGCGCCGGGAATAGGCGAGATAGCCGACATTGGCGCCGGCGCGCAGGCCGACACCGGAGCGGATTGGGGCCAGCGTCATGCCGTCGGCACGCTGATAATTCACGCCCAGGCCGGCGACGAAATAGGCCGAGCCCTCAACGCCGGGAAAGCGGCGATAGATGCGGTCCGGATCGTCCATGTTGTAGACGAGAACGAAAACGCGGCTGGCATTGCCGCCGGTATCGAAGCCGATCGACGGGCCCTGCCAGTAGACATGGGCGCGCTCGCCATTGCGCATGGTCAGATAGCCTTCGCCATAGCGCAGGCCGACGCCGACAGCGCCGGCGATCTCTTCGCCAGCCACATAACCGACGGGGCGGCCGAGATCGGAAAAGACCCGCTCCACAACTGCGGCGGCCGCTTCGGCCGTCACGCCGAAGAAATCGGCGACGGCATCAACCATTTCTTCCTGGGAATAGGTGTCGACCCCCTCAGAATACTGGCTTGGCTGGCCGTAATCGGTTTCCTGGGCCCATGCGGGCGCGGCGAGGCCGGCGGCGGCCAATGCGGCGAGGGCGAGGCGGTGAAGCGACATTTCGGGTCTCCTGACGGTCGGTCTGTCCCGACATCTGAATCTGGGTGCCAATTCCGGCAACACAATGGCGATCCGGTTGAAGCGACGTTAAGCCGATTCTTTCAGCCGGACGCTCAAGAAGCTGGTGAACAATACGCGAATATCCGGATCGATGGCCGCCGGCAGTGATTTCTCGAGCTGACTTAGCGTCAATGGAAACCAGCCTTCGCCTTGCAGTATGCGGGGGTCGTCGAGCAGCGAGTATCCCATCGTCCAATTCGGAAACTGCCGCGGGACGCCGGTTTGGCGCATGATCAGCACGACATTGTGATGCCGGCCGTCCCTGCAGATCTCATCAAAAGTCTTCGAGACGTTGTCCTGCGGACCCTCGAGAAGCTGCATGAAGCTGGTGGAATCGTATAACAGCATGCCGGTGATGCCGCGTTCGGCGTTGACGCGGCGCGCGGTCGCGAGAATGTTCTCAACGTCCTTTTTCGTGACCCCGCTCTTTGCGGTCGAAATATATATGAGCCGGGAAACGTTGCCCGCCATATTCACCCCCCGGTTGAAGCCGCCAATATGAAGCCGCTTGCGATAGCTGACAAGCGGCCGTGGGCGCTAGCGCATACAGTGCTTGGCGGACCCTACCGGCAGTGCTACTTCCCGCGCCATGACCACCGATCCCAAGCTCATCCGCAATTTCTCCATCGTGGCGCACATCGACCACGGCAAATCGACGCTCGCCGACCGCCTGATCCAGATCACGGGCGGGCTGACAGAGCGCGAGATGAAGGAGCAGGTGCTCGACAATATGGAGCTCGAGCGCGAACGCGGCATCACCATCAAGGCGCAAACCGTGCGCCTGAAATACGAGGCGAAGGACGGGCAAACCTATACGCTCAACCTGATCGACACGCCGGGCCATGTCGACTTCGCCTACGAGGTGTCGCGTTCGCTCTATGCCTGCGAAGGCGCGCTGCTCGTCGTCGATGCCGCGCAAGGCGTGGAAGCGCAGACGCTGGCCAATGTCTATCAGGCGATCGAGGCGGATCTCGAGATTGCACCGATCCTGAACAAGATTGATCTGCCGGCGGCCGAACCGGAGCGTGTGAAAGCACAGATCGAGGATGTGATCGGGATCGAGGCGCAGGATGCCATCGAGATTTCGGCCAAGACCGGTCTGAATGTCGACCAGGTGCTGGAAACCATCGTCACCAAATTGCCGCCGCCCGCGGCGGGCGATCCGGACGCGCCGTTGAAGGCGCTGCTCGTCGACAGCTGGTATGATCCCTATCTCGGCGTGATCTGCCTGGTGCGGATCATGGAAGGCCAGCTGAAGAAGGGCATGCGGGTGCGCCTGATGGGCACGGGGGCGGCCTATGCGGTGGACGGGGTCGGCTTCTTTACGCCTGCGAAGAAAAACACGGACGTGCTCGGCCCGGGCGAGATCGGCTTCCTCAACGCCTCGATCAAGCAGGTGCGCGATGCCCGCGTTGGCGACACGGTGACCGATGACCGGCGCCCGGCCGACAAGGCGCTGCCCGGCTTCAAGCCGGCCATCCCGGTGGTGTTCTGCGGCCTGTTTCCGGTCGATAGCGCCGAGTTCGAGGATTTGCGGGACGCGATTGAGCGTCTGGCCCTCAACGATGCCTCCTTCTCCTTCGAGATGGAAACCTCGGCGGCACTCGGCTTCGGTTTCCGTTGCGGCTTCCTGGGCCTGCTCCATTTGGAGGTGATCCGTGAGCGGCTGGAGCGGGAATACAATGTCGAGCTGATCACCACGGCGCCGTCCGTGGTCTACAAGCTGAAAATGACGGACGGGACGGAGATGGATCTCCACAATCCGGCCGACATGCCGGACCCGGTGAAGGTCGACACGATTTCCGAACCCTGGATCACCGCGACGATCCTGGTGCCGGACGAATATCTCGGCGGCGTCTTGAAACTGTGCGAGGACCGGCGCGGCATCCAGCGGGAGCTGACCTATGCCGGCAGCCGCGCCATGGTAGTCTATGAATTGCCGCTCAACGAGGTGGTGTTCGATTTCTACGACCGGCTGAAATCCGTGACCAAGGGCTATGCCTCCTTCGATTATCAATGGAAGGATTACCGCGAAAACGACCTCGTGAAGATGGCGATCCTGGTCAATGACGAGCCGGTGGATGCGCTCTCCATGATCGTCCACCGCTCCCGCGCGGAAGCGCGTGGAAGGGCGATGTGCGAGAAGCTGAAGGATCTCATCCCGCGGCACATGTTCAAAATCCCGATCCAGGCGGCGATCGGCGGACGCATCATCGCGCGCGAAACGCTGTCGGCGCTGCGCAAGGATGTCACGGCGAAATGCTATGGCGGCGATGCGACCCGGAAGCGAAAGCTCCTCGAGAAACAGAAGGCCGGCAAGAAGAAAATGCGCCAGTTCGGGCGGGTGGAAATCCCGCAGGAAGCCTTCATTGCGGCGCTGAAGATGGACGGGGATTAATTTCCACCGCAGCGGGCTTCGGCTAGCCTCTTACCCATGACCATCGCTTACGAGACCCGTCATGAGGCCGGCACATCGCTGCCCATACACCGGCATGCGCGCGGCTATGCGGCGCTGGTGCTGGAGGGCGGCTATGAGGAATTGACCGTCGAGGGGCGGTTTGCCTGCACACCGGGGATGATGGTCGTGCATCCGGACTGGCATGCGCATGGCGATCAATTCGGGCGCGGCGGAGCCGTGGTGCTCAACCTGCCGGCCCCGTTGGCGGACGGGTTTTCCGTGATCCGGGTTGCCGATCCTTCTGCGCTCGAACGCCTGGCGCGGCGCGATGCTGCGCGCGCCGCGCACGCGGCCGCCGAAGAAGCGGACCGGGTTCTGCCGCTCGCCGCGGCGGAATGGCTGGTCGCTTTCACCCATCTGCTCGCCGCGAAGCCGTGGGCGCCGGTGGAGGAGCTGGCCGCCTCCTGCGGGGTCTCGGCCGAGCATGCGGCGCGGGCTTGCAAGCGCTGGTTCGGGCTGGGCCCGGTGCAATTGCGCAAGGAGCGCCGGCTTCAGACCGCGATCGCCCTGTTGCGAGCCGGCGCCAGCCCGGCCTCGGCCGCGCAGGAGGCCGGGTTTGCCGACCAGCCGCATCTGACCCGGCTGTTGAGGCAGGCGACGGGATATACGCCGGCGCGCTTTCCGCTCGCCTGATCCACGGGAATATCAATCCTGTTCAAGACGGATGCCGACCCGGCGCGCTCTATTGGGCTGCCGGGAAGGGGTTTGACCCTTGAGCATGGAGATGACCCTTGTTGCGAGTTTTGACATCCAGTTTCGCCGCCCTGTGGATGGCGGCGTCTTCGTTTGCCCAGGACACCGAGGGCAGCCGCGCGCACGGCCAACTCAATCCCGGCGCGGTGACCGACCTCGACGGCGTCATGACCACCGAATGGACGGTGACCCGGGCCGAAGGCATGGATGCCATTCTGCTGATCGGCGCGGCCGGCGGCGATATCATGCAGGCGGATATCTATCCCGGCGAGATTGCCTGGGTGCGCGAGCATGTTTCGGCCGACGGTCTGGCCGCCATCGATGCCATCGACCGGCGCCTGCGCCAGGAGATCGGGGTGCTTAGCGGTCCGTCCATGGCCTATTTCTTTTCTGCCCATGATGTGGCCACGATCGAGGATGTGATTGCGTCGGCCCGCGATCCGCGCGGCCGGCTGATGCCCGGATTAATGACCTCGCCGCATTGGGATGCGGACCGTTTCGAAGCTGCTGTCCAGTTGATGCCGACCATTCTGACGGCCTTCGAAGCCTTGCGGGATGCCGGGTTTTCGGCCTGGTATGCGCAGAATTTCGCCGCCGCCGTCGAAGCCGGGATCGCCACCAATCTGGCGGCTGTCTCGCCCTATGACCTGATCCCTGAGCAGGCCAATCTGCTGGGCCGCGAGCTGGACCCGCAAATCGAGATCCTGATCGCGAACTTTTCGCAGCCCTACGGCATCCGGATCATGGGCCAGCGCTTCATTGCCTATCAGGAATGGGAGCCGGCGATCCAGTTGCGGGTCGCCGCGCACGAAATCTTCCACCCGCCGTTCGACATCCATGATGGCGAGCTGGCGGACCTGCTGGGTGCGCTGGAGGCCGACCCGTGGATGGTCTCCATTGTGGAGGATCACGATCCGGCCTTCGGCTACAACACGTTTCGCGGCGTGATCAATGAGGGCTCGACGCAGGCGCTCGACCAGATCGTCGCCGACCGGCTGGGCTTTGCGCGCGATCCGGTGCAGCGCTGGCGGCATGCCGACGGTGGCATGCATTTGTTCGCGGCGGCGGCTTATCACGCCATGGTCGAGGACGGTTTCGCGGACACCGGCGGCCATTATGGCGACTGGCTGAAATCGGCGCTCGAGCGGGGCCTGCTGTCCCCGGAGGACACGCGGCGCAGAGCCGCGGAGATCGTCGGCTGGGACACGGTGAACCAGTGGGGGCCGGATCGGGTGGCGGACTGAACACCACGCCTCTGGTTGCCGGCGCCCTTTCGCCTATATTATGGCGCGGTATCAATTCCGGAGACCCGCCATGATCCGTTCTATTGTGGCCGCGAGTGCCGCGCTTGCCCTGTCCACTGCCGTTTTCGCTGAGCTCGAACCCGGTGACACGGCCCCCGACTTCACGGTCTCCGGCTTCCAGGCCGGCGAGCCGGCCGAGTTCACCCTGTCCGAAGCGCTGGCGAACGGACCGGTCGTTCTGTTCTTCTTCCCGGCGGCGTTCACCGGCGGATGCGAGGCGCAGGCGGCCAGTTTCGCCGAGAGCATTGATGAATTCGAAGCGTTGGGCGCGCAAGTGATCGGGATCACGGCGGGCAATACCGACCGCCTCGCCGAGTTTTCGACCCAGCATTGCGCCTCGGCTTTTCCGGTGTTCGCGATCGCTGACGGGATGATGAGCGAATATGAGGTCGGGCTGATGATGCGTCCCGGCTGGACGCAGCGCACGACCTATGTGATCGGCGCCGATCAGACGATCGCGCTCGAATATACAGAGATGAGTCCTTACGAGCATGTCGACCGTTCGCTCGCCGCGCTGCGGGCGATGTCGGACGCGCAGTAGTCAAGGCTTCTATTCGCTCCGGAATCCTGTTTTGCTGCTGTGCAGCAAGGCGGGACCGGACCGATGAAAGCACTCCTCCTCGAGAACATTCACCCCGATGCCGATGCGGCGCTGGAGCGCGTGCCGGGCGTTGACATCGAACGCCGGGCGTCGGCGCTGGATGCCGCCGATCTGAAGGCTGCGCTGCAGGGCGTGCATCTTCTCGGCATCCGCTCGCGGACCAAGATCACCGACGAGGTTCTGGCCGCCGCGCCGGACCTCCTGGCGATCGGATGTTTCTGCATCGGCACGAACCAGGTCGATCTCGACGCTGCCGCACGCCGGGGCGTGGCGGTGTTCAATGCGCCGTTTGCCAATACGCGGTCGGTGGCCGAGCTGACACTGGCCTCGGCCGTCATGCTGATGCGCGGGATTCCGGAGAAGCTGGCGGCGATCCGACGCGGCCAGTGGATGAAATCCGCGTCCGGCGCGCACGAGGTGCGGGCCAAGAAGCTCGGCATTGTCGGATACGGCAATATCGGTTCGCAATTGTCGGTGCTGGCGTCCGGGCACGGCATGCATGTCTATTTCTACGATACCGAACCGAAGCTGGCGCATGGCAATGCCCGCCCGGTCGGCTCGCTGGACGAGTTGCTGGCGCTGGCGGACGTTGTCACGCTGCATGTTCCGTCAACACCGCAAACGCGCATGATGATGGATCAGGCGGCAATCGCGAAGATGAAGCCGGGCAGTTTCCTGATCAATCATGCGCGCGGCGATCTGGTGGATGTCGACGCCCTGGCGGCGGCGTTGAAGTCGGGTCATCTCGCCGGTGCGGCGATCGATGTCTTCCCGGAAGAGCCGGCGTCGAAGGATGATGAGTTCATCAGCCCCCTGCGCGCTTGCGAGACGGCGTTGCTGACGCCGCATATCGGCGGCTCGACCGAGGAAGCGCAGGCGGCGATCGGGACCGATGCCGGGCTCAAGCTGACGCGATATGCGACCAGTGGCGGGTCGGCCAAGTCGGTGAATTTTCCCGAGCTGGAGGCGGGCGACATGGTGCCGGGGCGCACGCGCATCCTGGCGCTGCACGGCAATGCGCCGGGCTATCTCTCGCAACTCACCAAGGTGGTGTCGGGCGCGGGACTGAACATCGCCTCGCAATACCTCAACACGGCCGGTGAGCTCGGCTATGTTTCGACCGATGTGGAAGGCGTGGTGCCGGACGACCTGCTGGCGACCTTGCGGGACGCCTCCGGCACCATCCGGATCCGGACGATCAGGGCCTAGCCGAGCAGGAAGCGGCGCAGATCGTCGATCGTATCGGCATAGTCCGGTGCGCGCTCCGCGACCGCTTCGCGCCGTGCAATGGCGCCGAAACCGATGAAATGATCGGCCGCGCCGCGGTTGAGGGTTTCAAGGTCGGTGACCCCGTCGCCGACCATCCAGACAGCCGAGTGATCCTGTTGGCGGCGCAAGCGCTCGAGAACTTCCGGCTTGCCGCCATTGTCGGAAAGCGGATTGGCGACATCGATACCGGCGACGATCTCGCCCTCCCACTGGAAGGTGTTGGCGAAAATGTCGCCGGCCCCGAAACCGAGATCGCGCAGGACCAGCCGCAACAGATCGGCAAAGCCGCCGGAAATGGCGCACGCCCGGTCACCGCGCGCGCGCAATGCGGCAAGCAATGCGGGCATGCCCGGCGTGACGTGATCGCGCAAGGCGACAGCGGCGGCGGCGATGTCAGCGCGTTTGAGCGTGGCCAGGTCGAGCCGTGCGATCAGGGACTGACGGAAGGACAGGGTTCCATTCATGCCGCCCGAGGTCAGTTGCTCAATGGTCTCCGCGGCGCCCGGCCCCAGTTTCCGCGTGAGAGCGAAGTCGAGGCTTTCGACCGCGAGCAGGGTTGAATCGACGTCAAAACAGACAAGGCGGGGGGCGCTAATCAATGAGGCCGGCCTTCCGGCCCCAACCGGTGTAGTCGCCTTCACGCCGGGCTTTCAGCTCGTCCTCTGACGGATTACCGAACATCGGCTTGGGTTCGATGCCGGCCCCGTCGAGAATACGGTTCATGTAGGCGTAGAGCGCCGCGACGGCCACGGCGTCGTAAAGCGCATCCTCACTCCAGCCCGCTTCGTAAACGGCTTTGGCCGAAGCGTCGGTCGTGTCGCCCGGGGCCTGGGTGATCTGACGGACGTGCTCCAGCAAGGGCACAAGTTTCGGATCGATGTCGGAATAGCGCGGCCCGGACACGACCAGCTGATCGATCAGCTCGGCATTCACGCCGAAAGCCTGCGCCATGGCCTTGTGAGCGCCGAAACAGAACCGGCAAGCATTGAGACCGGAAACGTAAGCCGCGATCAATTCACGTGTGGCGACATCCAGCTCGGAGGGCTCGCGCATCAGTGCGTCGTGCAGTTCTAGCAGCGGTTTCACGCCACGCGGAAAGCGCCGGAACAGGGCTTCCAGATAGTCGTCATCCTTGAGGCTGGGATAGCGTGGCATGTCAGTCTCCGGCGGGACGGCGATCCGTCTAACTCTCGCGCAGATATCCCCAAGTGTGGAGGCGGTCGGAATCGTCAATCCAGCGATCGCCAATATCGTCGCGGAAATACATGTTGGGGATCAAGATGTTCTGAATTCGTGCGTAAGCCTGTTTCTGCGCTTCGCGCATAGTGGCGCCGGCGCCGGTCACGACCAGCGCGAGGCCCGCGCCGCCGGTGACCAGCCACTCGTCATTGACCCGCTTCACATCGTGTATGTGGACACCTTCGGTGACCGGCCGTTTGAAGACGATGGCGGCGCCCTTCGAATAGCTCTCAAACGTCTCCTTGTCCTTGAACGGGTAGGGCGGCACGACGAGACGCACGCCGACCTGGAATCCCTTCTTGGCCTTGAAACGAGCTTGCCCGCCGGTGGCCATCTGGTGGAAGAAATCGGCCAGCGGCATGGCCAGCCCATCGGACTGAATCTGGATCGTCGGGTAGCCGAATCGCGAGGTGAATTCGAGCGGGTAGATACCTTGGCTGTTGACGATGCAGTTGAGGTCCATATAGCCGACGAACCCCTCTTCCGCGAGGCGCGGGGCGAGCTTGGCAAGGGTTTCGCGAAACAGCCGGTTCGGGCCCGACCAGAACATGGACGTGCCCATTTCGCCGGTGGCCGGACCGACATTGCCCGGCAGCAATTTCTTGTGTTCGAAATTGATGTTGATCGGGTCCATGAACTCGTTGCCATTAAAAAAGCCACCGACCGCGACCTCGACTCCCGTCACCTTGTGCTGCAACTGGAAGACCTTGATCGTGTCGGACCAGACCCGCTTGTAGGCTTCCAGCACGCGGGCGACATCGGACCCGTCCTCCTCCATGCCGACGAACAAGAGGCGCTTGATGTTCTGGGCTTCGCCCGAGGGTTTGATCACATAACGCCGCGGATTGGCGCGGACATGGGCGATGGCTTCGTCGAAATCGGTAAACTCGCGGTAGGGGAGGATATTGATGCCGGCTTTCTTCAGCTCTTCCTGGCCGAAGGAACGATCGTCCTCGAGACGATCGGTGTAGGGCGTGCCGCCGATAACCGCCTTGCCGCGCTCGCGCAGGGCCCGGGCTTTCTCGCCCTGACCGAGCACGTCATCGAACACGATGACGTCGGCCCAGTCGACATGGTCTTCCCAACGGTCGATCTTGGGGATGAAGCCGTCGCCGATATCCGCTTCGGCCTTGTTCTCGATGCAATAGCGAACCTCATGGCCTTCGCGCGTGATGCGCCAGGCGGAGTCTACCAGATAACCGTCCGTTGAGATGAACAGGTAACGGCGCGGTGCAGAATCGGTCATGGTCGGAAGTTCTTCGGCTGCGGCTGTGTGCGCAGCTTGGCCGATCGGAAGCGGAATTGGCAATGGCGCAGTCGGAACAGCGCTGCGTTAGCGGCCCCAGCGGGCCCGCCAGCCGCGTTCATCGACATGCACGAAGGGGCCGCGAACCGTATTGGGCCCGTACTCGCCCAAGCCGCCGACAAGATCGCCGAACTCGTCATCTTCCCACATGGACTCGATGACATCATATAGCGCCGCGGCATCCTCACGCGTGACGAGGCCATCGCTATTCAGATCGTCCATGCGGCCATCCCCGTCGGTGTCGATGAAGATATCCGCCGCACCGCCATAGATATGACGGGAATAGCGGCCATTGCCGATCGCCGCGTTATAGGCGGGTGTCCGATAGCCGGACATGACGAAGAAGGTGTCGGTGCGCCATCCGTGGGCGTTGACCGCAGCGAGGATGATTTCGAGTTTGGCCAGCAAGCGTTCGCTGACGATCAGATAGGGATTGCCTTCGGTTTCCTGTTTGCACAGGAACTGGCCGAGCGTGAAATGGGGGGAAATCCGAAGGTTTCGCAGGTTTTCCGGGACTTCGGCAAAATGCGTGGGCGCATTGTAGACCGGATTGCCGCGATAGGCCTGGCCCGGATATTCGCCAAGCCGGTAATCGCCCACGCGCCCGTTGGCCGCTTCGTGCATGACCAGGATGTTGAGCTCCATGATCTGCCCGTCACCTGTGGTGATGATGGCGGTTTGCAGGCCGGGGGTCTCCGGTGCGGTCCATCGCAGGCTGCGGCCGGTGACGGTTTCGCCGGTCGGCATGGCCCAACGCAGCTCACGACTCGATGACAGCGGGATGGTTTCGCCTGGCTGCGCAAAGAGCGTGAAGACACGATAATTGATGTCCAGTTCGCCCCGCGCGGTCACGGTGAATCCGGCCGTGCCCGGATCGAATGCGTGGGACAGGCTGCGCCCGACCGTGGACGGTGCAGGTTCGGTCATGTCGCTGTGGCCGAGGGCCGGCTGGCCGACGCCCATCAGCAGGCTGGCGGGCAAGAGCGCCCGGCAGAAATGTCTGAACACCTATTGTATCTCCAGAGGCGGCGGGGGTGCATCCATCGCATCCCTGACCGCCTGATCACGACCATATATATCATTCAGGAATCTGACACCAGTCGATTCGTCGGGCACGACCGTCGCATAGAGGACATGCACCGGTATCCCCTGCGCGAGGGAAACGCGGGTTTCGGTATTGCCCGCGGCAACACTTTCGATGCGCTCGGATGGCCAGGCGGGCGTTTCGGCGGCGACCCAAGCGGCCAGCGCCAGCGGATCGCGAACGCGGATGCAGCCGGACGAGAAGTTGCGCCGGCGTTGGGCGAAAAGGCCGCGTGTCGGGGTATCGTGAAGATAGACATTGTGCCGGTTCGGGAAGATGAATTTCACTTCGCCCAGGGCATTGAGAGGGCCGGGCGCCTGGCGCAGGCGATAGGGAAAATTCGATGCCTCGACCTGGGTCCAGTCGATCGTGTCAGGATCGACGAGATTGCCGGACCGGTCGATGATCTGGAAGCCGAGCCGCTGGACGGAAGACGGATCACGCCGGAAGGCCGGCAGCTTGTCACGAATCGCCAGGCTATGCGGTGTTTCCCACCACGGGTTGAGGACGAAATAGGTCATGCTTCCGGAGAAGACCGGGGTCCGGCGGAATAACTGGCCGACGACGACATCATGGGTCCGTTCCATACGGCCGTCATTCCAGGCTTCGAGACGGTAATCGGCGATGTTCACGAGGATATGACGCCGGCCCATATCCTCGGGTAACCAGCGCCAACGTTCCAGATTGATCTCGATCTGCCGGACGCGCTCTTCGGCCGACATGTTCAGCTGCCGCAGGGTTGCGGTGCCGATGACGCCGTCAGAATCGAGACTGCCACGGTCCTGAAATCCGCGCACTGCATCCACCAAAGCGTCGTCGTAAAGCTCGGGATTTTCGCTCTCGGCTGCAATATGGCCGGTCGCGGCAAGGCGGGCGCGCAGCTGGGCAATCCGCGGACCGCTGTCGCCCGGCCGTATCAGATCGCCATCGTCAATCGTGGGCCAACCGCCCTCCGCGGCGATGGTCCGGTATTGTGCCAGCGCATCGCGCAATGCCTGATAACCGGGCTGGCGCGGTGCCAGTGCTTCCAGACTGTCGGCGATACCATTTTGGGCCAGCGCCGACTGCAGATAGGCGGAAAGATCGCGGCCCCGACGCGCCGCGGTCCAGTTCGGTTCGATGCTGACGGGATCGAGCCGCCCGGCCAGCAAATGCGCTGCGAGCGTCAGATAGGCATCGGTGGCCAGTTCGTCGATTTCGCGGTCGCCGACCTGCGGATCGGCGGCCTCCAGCGCTTCGAGATGATAATCTTTCGGATCGAGGCCGTGACTGGCAGCGCCACGAACCGCCAGGAGGAGGTCGCCGAGCAGCTGAGCATTGGCTGGCCCGGTCCAAGCCAGTGCCTGGTCCCGTTCCTGGTAGAACCGGCCCGAGGTTTCGCAGGCGCGGCACTCGGCGGTCAGGCCGTGGGCCGCCCCTGCCAGCAGCAACCAGCCAAGGGCATAAAGTCTTGTTCGCAGCATGAAACGCTCCCGGTCCGTTGGGCGGGAGAAGGCTAGCGTGATTTATCCCGCAACGGCAGGGGCAATTGGACACACGACGCCGGTGCCGCCGATGCCGCAATATCCGTCTGGATTCTTCGCCAGATATTGTTGGTGATCATCCTCGGCGTAATAGAAAGGCCCGGCTTCGGCGAGTTCCGTTGTCACGTCACCGCGACCGGCCTTGTCGAGGGCCTTGGCGTAGGCTTTCGCGCTGTCGAGTACGGTCCGCTTCTGGGCATCGTTGGTCCAGTAGACCGCGGAACGGTATTGCGTGCCGACATCATTGCCCTGGCGCATGCCCTGTGTCGGGTCATGGCTTTCCCAGAACAGTTTCAGCAGCGTTTCGAGGCTGACCGTGGACGGGTCGTAGACAATGCGTACCGTCTCCGTATGGCCGGTCGCGCCGGTGCAGACTTCCTGATAGGTCGCATTCGCCGTGTAGCCGCCGGCATAACCGACGGCTGTCGAAACGACCCCTTCGGTTTCCCAGAAAATCCGTTCCGCACCCCAGAAACAGCCCATGGCGAAGAAGATCACCTCCTCGCCCGGTTTGACTTCGGTGAGCGAGGCGCCGGTCACATAGTGCGGCCTGGGTAACAGAATGGCGGTTTCGCGTCCCGGCAAGGCTTGCTCGGCCGGGATGGGTTGAGTTTTCCAGCGTTTGTCGAACCAGGCCATGACGGCCTCCTTTAATCCGGTGTTGGACGCTATAGATAAGATCGCGCCGCCGCTAGGCCAGAGGCGACGTGGTCACGTCTTCGGGAGTTTGTTCAGACCATGCTGCGCTCCCTGCTCACATGCTGCTTTTGGCTGGCCGGCATGGTCAGCGTCCCTGCTGCCGCTCACGCCCAGGGCGGGAATGTATTCGGCCCGACGGTCCGGGCGGGCGACCGCACCGCCGAATGGCGGGTCCTTGCGGTTATCGGCAGTGACGGAGGTTGGACGCGGGCGACGCGGCTGCACTATCAGCACGCTTTCAACGATGCCTTGCGATTGCGCGGTGTTGTGCAAGCCGTGGCCGAATCGGGTGAAAGCTGGGATGCCGATTTCGCACGCGCCGAATTGCTCTGGCAGTATCGCGAACAAACCCCGTCCGGTTATCAAGCGGCGTTTCGGTTCGACGCGCGGCTGAATGCACAGGGCGCTCACCGGTTTGCGGCGAACTGGGTTCAGCAGTGGGATTTTTCGGAGGATTGGCGGTTGCGCGCCATCCTGCTCGCGGATCATGAGGTTGGGGCTGGTGCGGGCTCGGGTGTCCGCCTGCGCCATCGCGCCCGCCTGTCGCGACGTTTCGGTGAGCGCCTGAATGCCGGGATCGAGACGTTCGGCCGTTTTGGAAATCTGGCCGACGGATTGCCCAGCTTCGATGCGCAGCGCCATTCCGCCGGACCCGCCTTGTTCGGCGATTTCAATGCGCGCTGGCGCTGGCATGCGACGTCGCAATGGGCGTTGACGCGCGCGGCCGACGATACGCCGCTGCGGGTGCAAATCTACCGGCGCTTCTAACCGCCCGCTGTGCTTGACCCGAAGGGTGGCTTGGCTATTTTGCGCGCCTTCCAGTGCGGAGAGGTGGCCGAGTGGTCGAAGGCGCACGCCTGGAACGCGTGTAGGCGGGCAACCGTCTCGAGGGTTCGAATCCCTCTCTCTCCGCCACTGCACTCATCGAACCAGTCTCAAAACCTAATTCCCGAGCGCCGGGATCCCAAGCCATGCGGGATAATTGGCCGGAACCTTAAGACTCGCCAGTCATACGAGTTGCCGGGGTTCTGGCCAAAAATGCCCGTTTTTCTCAAAACCTGAAGACTCTGAGAATTTCGTACGGCAGTCGGCAATAGGCTGTTCAGGGCACAGATTTCAAACGATTTTTCGGGTTGAGACTTCGCCGGTCTAGCGGCGGCAGTTTTAGATGATCCATTGGGTGGATCGGACACTTGGCTCGAACTCGAGAGGTTCAGGCGAACCAGTTGTCCTGTTCTGACCAGTCCAGAGGAAAGGGCTCCAGCGCGGTCTTGAGCGACAGCCCGGCTGGCGGTTTGCCTGCCAGGACGGCTTCAACGAGCTTTGGCGACAGGAGCGTCATTCGAACGACGCGAGCGAGATAGGTCTCGGAGATACGCTCGGCGCGGGCCAGATGCCGGACGGTTTTAAACTTGCCGCTGTCGAGCATGTCTCGCCATCGATGAGCGCGTGCGATCGCTTTGAGGAGAGCGTGGTCCGGCTTGGCGAATTCCGGACCAGCGCCAGCTGCATGAATCTCCTTGCGGCCCCTGTGCTTGCGAAAACTGACCGGCACCCGGAGGATGAGCCGGTTACCGATGCGCTCGCTTTCTATCCGGGCCTGGCGTTCCATGGATCAGGCGGCCTCGCGTGCTTCGCCAGCCAGACGCTGCAGACCGTCAAGGCGTAGAGTGATCTCGACATACTCGAGATGGACGACGACCTTTTCGACGAGGAGATTGACCAGGCGGGCCTGTTCCTCCGGAAACAAATTCTCCCAGATTGGCGTCAGTTCATGGATTAGATCTGCGAGTTCATCTTCGCTGACTGAAAGCCCAATCACTTTCGACGCACGGCATGCGCTGAAAAGGATCTCCGGTTCGTGTAGGAGCCCCTTGATGCGCTCGATCACAAGGCTTTCGATCTCGGTCGCGCTGATGCGCCCGATCGGACAGGCGCCGGCACCGTTCGCCAGGACGGTTTGGCTTACGTAATAACGGTACCGCCTCTTCCCCTTGTTCGTATGGCTGGGAGACATCGGCGCGCCATCGGGTCCGAAGAGGATCCCCTTCAGCAGGGCCGGGGTTTGCGCGCGAGTCCGCGCAGCCCTTTGCCGATTGTCGGTCTTCAGGATGGCCTGAATTTTCGCCCAGGTGATCTCGTCGATGATGGCCTTGTGGCGCCCGTCATAGACCTCACCCTTGTGGCGAATCTTCCCGATATAGATAGGGTTGGAGAACATCTTGTAGAGCCGGCTTTTCGCGAAGTCAGGCATCGATGACGATGCCCGTGTCTCTTCTGATAAGCGTTGGACCGAACCGAGTTCTATAAAACGCTTGAAGAGGTGCTGCACAATCCGGGCTTCCGCCGGCTTTTGCACCAGCTGCTTGTCGCGGCTGATGTATCCAAAGGGCAAAGGTCCGCCCATCCACATGCCGCGCCGTTTTGAGGCGTCGATCTTGTCGCGGATGCGCTCGGCGGTGTTCTCGCGTTCGAACTGGGCAAAAGACATCAGCACGTTGAGCAAGAGCTTGCCCATCGCATCGCTGGTGTTGATTGACTGCGTTACGGCAACGAAGCTGACATCATGTGCTCGGAAGAGTTCGATCAGATACGCAAAGTCCATGATCGAACGGCTGAGACGGTCGATCTTGTAGACGACGATGATGTCGACTTCGTCGCGCTCGACGAGCTTGATCAGACGCTGGATAGCGGGGCGATCGAGCGTGCCGGCGGAACAACCCGGATCCCGGAACTCCTCGTCGATCGCGACCCAACCTTCGTGGCGCTGACTGGCAATAAAGTTGCGGCAGGCTTCAGCTTGCGCATCGAGGCTGTTGAACTCCTGATCAAGCCCCTCTTCCCGGGATTTGCGCGTGTAGACCGCGCAGCGTTTCGGGCCGGTCGATTGCGATGCGAAATTCATCGCCGCCCCCGGGAGTCCGAAAGCCCGAAAAAGCTCCAGCCATTCCAGCGCGCGCCGGTGATCGCATAAGCGATCGCCGACAGTGATTTGTAGTGCTTGGTGTTGAACTCATAGCCGTCGCGACGGACCGTCACGTGATATTCGACGCCCTTCCATTCGCGGACCAGGCGGGTGCCGGCAATGGGTTTGTTATCTGCTCGCTTGCGCCGCTTGGCGTAGTCGCCTCCATCCATCTCCTCCGCCAAGGCCAAGAGACGTTTCCGCGATCGGGGCCTTAGGCCGCCGTGCTCCAACTCCTGAAGTCGATAGGCGAGACGCGCCTCAAGCGAGCGCCGGTTGAAGACAGGCGGCGGGACTTCAAACAGGCTCTGCCAGCGATCCTTCAACTCCGCGAAGGAGAGGTCGCCAAGTTTCGTGATCGGGGTTCGAGATGTCGTTTCCATGGGTCATTCACCGTGAACACGACCGCTCGACGTCGCTGGAATGTCCAGTCGAATTGTCACGCGTCTGTGGGTGTAATGCCCTGGCGGCCCCGACCGCCAGGAGCTGGCCAATCTCGCCGATCCGTTCGGCGGCCGAGAGCTGATCGACGGCAAGCGGATTGGTCCCGGTCAAAGGTGACGTCAACTTGTCAACGTCAACGTCAACCATTTTGGAATCCTGTGTGTCTGGCGAATTTAAGCGCTTCGCCGCCCCGTATACTGAATTACGCGGGGAAGGACCCGTGGATAGCTTATTTTTGGATTGGGTCATTGCGAGTGCATTGCCTCCCGAAGGACGGAAAGCGGAACCGGAACTATCAATTTGCTCTCATCTCGCTCCCGGTAGCGCTGCAGACCGATTGCAGACTTCATCCTGTCCTTGTCGAAGCCCAAGGTCTTGCAGGCAGAAAACAAGGTTCGGGACTTCCCGATATAGTCCAAATACCAGACCAAAAAAAAGCCATGATAACCAGCTTTTGGGCATTCCTTCGGGTCATGGAACAGGCGGAATCCAGGTTCGCCGCCACTTGCAAGAAGATCGGCCATTTCACGATAGCCTTTTTCTCGAAGCACCTCCGCGAAGGCCATTTCGGCATCGATACCATGCTCACGGTTTAGCCTTTCGAGCTCTCGCAAAGCCGCCTCGTGACCATGGTGTTTATTAGTATTTCTAGATTCATTAGGGGGCGCAGCGGTCTCGGTTTCGTGCCTGTCTGACCCTCCCCCGGTTCCTTCGCCGTCATTTTCATCCGGCGAGGGATCAGAATGGCCCCCGTGTTTTGCCGGCCACCTAGCCTCCAGACGGTCCAGCCTGCTCCACTGGATATAATACTTGCTGCTGGTTCCGCTCGTGGTGGCAACTCGGAGCAATCCAACGCTTTTCAGGTGGTTGATCGATCTTTTAACCGTGCTGACGGAGTAGCCGCTCTCGAAAGCGATGCGGCGGATTCCAGGATATGCGTATCCTTTTCTTGCATCGACACGCATGGCGATTGTCAGCAACACACATTTGTAGGGAGATCTGATCGACCTCGCATCGCGGATATCAAAGAATGACCGGCGTTTCTCTACTGGCATGACACCTCCTCATTGCCTGTCTCGGGCGATTGTTGAGGACGTCATGGCAAGCTGCGCAGATTTCGATCGACGCCGATTGCCTGACGTAACGATCAACTCAAATGAAGCAGGGCAGAGACAGGCGCAAACGCCAAATCCAACCATTGAAGGCGGAAATTTCAGCGATTGATTTTGTCGGACACCGGTTGACGCTCAAGATTTAGATCTATGATCCAACGACATAGGCCAGTGGTCTTGTCCATACTCAGCGAGAATCTGGGCGTCAGCGTCATATCCTCTAGGTCTCGCGAAATCCGGAAGCTCTTGGTTCCATCGCTGGCTGATCTGTTGGCCGAGCTCGAAACAGATTGCCAGATTCCGGCAATCTCCCTCGGAGAGTTCGGAGGCTATTTGGTAGGAAATTGTGGCTTCCAATCGACTGGATCTGATATCCTCGAGCCTTGCACGGATCGCTTTCAGGGCTGTTGAGAGGCGTTTCTCAGCCGTCGTGACTGCGAGACTCTTTTCACCCCAAACGCTCCTGATCATTTCGATCAAGAAGGTGCGCCCATAATTCCACCCGCTCGGCATGAACGTATCGAAGTCTATGCCTTCGCGGTGGTTTTCATAGAGCCAGTACAACAGCGCTTGCTCAACGTGATGGTCTTTCCAGAATTCCTTATGGTGCCCTTCTGGCAGGTTTGCGCTGACCGTATTCTCGGCAGCTACGATCGAGGCGCGGATTGCCGATAGCGAACCATCGAGCGTGTTTTGCCGCGCTGTTCTGGGCCCGGTATTGCCACCGTAATGGGGTAGATAAACGTGATCTTCGAAGCTTGGAATGTCGTCCGCAATGTGAGCGGACGCTTGCCAGGCAAGAAAATGCCTGCACGCTTCCTGCCAGATTGTCGGTGCAAAGAGGTTCACGCCACGCGGCGCCTTGCTGCCAACAGCCTCCGCCAAACTGGATACAAAGTCGTCGAAATCATCGATGGCTTTCTTGTACTTCTTCCGAAGGTCTTTCAGGCCGCCGTCGCCGAATGTCAGATCGTACCTAGCCCTGTATTCAGAACATTCATCGACAAATTCGTTCCAGAACGGCTCGAACTTAAAACTTGTTTGTTTCTCAAATTTTTGTGCGATCTCACGGAGCGACTCGTTTGGTTCGATCTGCCGGCGAATTTTGGCTTTACGAATGTGAACAGCGCTCTCGCCGGATTCGAGTACGGCGTTGATATCTGGGTGATCCGCGTACTTGAAGGTGACGCGCGTCTGTTGGTTAAGGAATTTGCGGGCCAAACGACGCATTTCGAGAGAGTGTGGTGGATGATGCATGGGCGAACGAGTCTAGAGGCCATGGAAAGCGATCACTATTCTTGGATCTATGCCGCCAAACGGAGCCTGCCAACCGTTTGTTTCCGGTCGAACCGGCGCTCTAAACAAAAACCCCTGCTGTTGTTTCAACTTATCTACGCCTAACCATCTGCCACGACGTGCTGACGTGGCGCTTTCCACTGTTTTCAAAACGCCTCAAGGTCTAGTTAAGCGAACGGTTCACCCACCTCTATCTTAAGGCATATGGATTGGTTTATTCGAAAAAAGACCAGTCCACGGTCGCTGTAATAAGGTGCGATTCTTCTGACGGTTTATGGCCTGACTGGCCATTGCAAATAGGATAACATCCATAGCGATTGAGGAAATCGCTCAAAAAGAAACTCTCGATATCGAATAGATTTTCATTTCCGTAGTTGCTCAGAACTTCGGCAGAGTAGAAAGAGAATTTCACTCTTTGTGCCATTGCGTAATTGCTAATCCCCATGTTGCCAGATTGACCAGACAAATGGCCGCCAAGCCGTTTGAATATGCTATTTTGCTTCGAGTCGCTCATGCCGATGTAAATGAGCTTCGAACTCCCGAGGGGATACGCGATCTCGCTTTCTGTTAAGAAGATGAAGTAAATGCCGACCACACCTCGAACGAACTTGATTTCCTGTTCGCTTAGGTTGTATGAGTGTGTGAATAGGATTTTCATTTATCCATTCTAATCAATAGGATGGCCTATGGCTCTTAATCACATCAAAACCGTTTCCGAGGTCATATCCGAGTTTTTGGAGACCCAGGCGGCAGATGGAATACTGGACGCGGACACCGTTGCGGCTGTCAACACTCTTCGAAAGCACGACGATCTTAGCAAGATCAAATTGCTGCGTAAGTTGGAGGAGATTCGCAAGGAATTGCTGAAGGCTCAGGTTGCGAATTTCGAGGGCGAGGGTGATGACAAAAGTTCGCAAGATTAATGTCTCGCGATTCCGCGGGGCACGTTTCGATCTTTCCCTAGACTTTTCAAAGAAGCCTAAGAGCGTTGCCATATTTGGTGATAACGCTTCAGGAAAAAGCACAATTACAGACGCTCTTGAGTGGTTCATTTATGATCGCGTGAATCACCTGTGGCGGGAGGATTGCAAACTTGATGCGCTACGCAACGTACTGGCCGACGGGAAGCCCAGTTGCGTCGAGTTGGAGTTTGCTGGCAAAGATTTGCACGGAGTCAAGGAGCTCTCAGAGGCGCTAAAAACCTCCGCAAATTACGCCAAAGACGATGCAGAAAAACTCGTCAGCGCCTTAAAGGACGACAGAATCATCCTGAGGCACGCCGATATAGTGAATTTTCTAGATGAGACGAAGAGCGTTAAACGCAAAACAATCGCTGAAATTATCGGTTATGGCGAAATAACAAAATTCAGGGACGCTCTTCTTCAAGCAAGAAATTCGCTTGATAAAGAGCCGGAATACACCTCTGCAAAGCAGCATATTCAGCGTCTTCAATCCGCTATGATTGCTGAAGTAGGGCAGGTTGTTCCTAACAGAAAAGAATTCCGCGTCGTGGCCTCAAATATCATGGAGCCATTTGACCTTGCGGTAGAGGTGACAGATGAACAATCTTTTGCCGAAGCTCTGGACGAACTACGGGGTCAGGGCAGCAGTGAAGATAATATACGTTTGGCCGAGAGGCTCGCGCATCTTGAGAAAGCTTGCAGCGATCTTGTCCGCGACATCGACCAACTTTCGCAGGATGCCGCAGCATTCATCGTGAAATATAATGCTCTCGTTAAGGAAGGTGAGAGCGTCAACAAGCTTCGGCTTAGTGATTTTCTGACACGCGGCAAAGCTGTCTTGGACGACAAGGTTTTTACAGACCCGCAGTGTCCATTTTGCTTGGAGCCCTTCGAGCTTGCGCAACTCCAGGCAGAGGTTGGCAAGCGCCTTGAAGCGCTTAAGGCTCTACAAGAGCAGCTCGATGAAGCGGGCACGCTCAAGGATGTGCTTGCCGAGACCGTCACTAATGCGGGTATCAAGACGAAAACCATCCAAGAGACGTATTCTGATCTGGAAAACTTTTCATCGCTGATAGCGGCTGCCAAGTCTGCGCGTCCCAAGCTGCGTGACTATCTGAAAGATCTGAAGTCTGCATTTGATGGTAAGAAGCACTTCGAGGGGCCTGGCGGATTCGATGCCGATTTGAAGACATTACGCACCGAAACTGAAAAGGCCGCAAAAAAAGCAAATGAAGCTGCGCAGAAGCTGAAGCTTACAGAATTAGAGAAGAAAGTGGCGGCCGCGCTGACAAGGCTCACAGCCGTGAGCGATCAGGTAAACGAACTTGAAAGATATCAGAGCATCGGGAAGGCTTACGAAGTCCAAATAATCACGCTCTCTTCGATGCTGGACGCTTTCATCAAAGTTCAAAACGCGGCCCTGCAAGCAGTCCTCGATACTATCAGCGACGATGTGGGAAAATTCTACAAAGCGCTGCATCCGAAGGAGAGCGTGGATAACGTTCGCCTGACAATGGTCGGCGATGAAGGTGTAGAGTTTCAATACACATTTCACGGCAAGCCAACCCAGCCACCGCGCAAATTCTTGAGCGAAAGTCACCTGAACAGCCTCGGCGTGGTGCTGTTTCTCGCAAACGCTCGCATTTTCAACACGCACGCCAATTTCCTTGTGCTGGATGATATCGTCACAAGCTTCGATATTTCGCATCGACGTAGACTTCTGCGCCTTTTGCGCGATGAGTTCTCAAACTGGCAAATCATAATCCTCACACATGAGAATATCTGGTTCGACATCATCAAGAAGGAGATGGCGGAACAAGGTTGGGTCTTTCACGAGATTAGGTCTGACGACGCTAACGGCATTTTGCTCGAAAACAGTCCCTCGACCCTCAAACAAATCATCGAAGAGAAGAAGGGCAAAGAAGACGTTACAAATGATTTGCGTAAATTGCTGGAACTTGTCCTTAAAGGTATCTGTCAGGCTCTTGAGGTTAAAGTCGCCTTCCGTTTCAACGACATTAACGAAAAGCGAATGTCAGATGAGCTGATCAATGCGTTAAGATCAACTCTTAAAGCCAAATCGCCCGATCTACTGGACACGAAAATTTTCTCTGAGCTGGCAGGCTCGACTCTCATCGCCAACCTGGTCTCTCACGACAATGCCGATAGCATCGTCGGCGAGGACATCGATGTGATGCTCGAAGATATCGAGAAACTGGTCGCCTTGTTTGTCTGCGAACATTGTGACCGCCATATTCGCGCCGCAGTCAGTGTGCCCGGTGAGAAAGCAATTTCGTGTAGGTGTGGGAAAACTAAAATTCCTTGGAAAACCTAGGTGCGGGAGTTTCCTGAAACCAAATTCATTTGCTCGTTGCGGTCTATCCCATGATACGATTCGTGTAATTCTTACCTAGCGTGTACTCGCCAATTTTCGGTTAGTTGTCGCGGAACACGTGACGATCGACATGATCGATCGCCTCTCTAAGTATCTTTCGTGTACCTGCGGCAATGCGTTTCAGCCCAAGTTCGACCGCCATCGTCTCGACCGGATCACCGCCCTTTGCGAGCGCTTTCACAGCGAGACCGAGCAATTCTGAATGCGGAATGTCGCGCCAACTGCGCTCATGGCCTCCGGGGGCGAGACCACGAAAGGCGGTTATGTCGGTGGGCTCTGCACCCTCTGGCCAAAACACGGTTTGGCCATTTTGTTCTTTGGAATGCGTCCGCGCGCTCTTCACTGAATCCCAGAGCTGGGACTTGATCTGGCTCCCTGTGCGCTGGAAGCCATGCCGGCGCGCGACGATCTCGCTCAAGTGCTTGAAAGTGATTGGGCCGGCTTCGTCGATGATTGCGGCGGCGAAGCGGCGCAGCGTCATCTGATAACCCGGCTCGTAGAAGCGCGCCGGGTCGGTGGGAATGTCTGCGGACGCCGTCTCTGCCGGCGGCAGGTTCATGAGCGCGGGCTGATCGAGCTCCGTCGAGGAGGCGACGCGCGCCGGTTCGGGCTCATCGTACTCGACCTCGTTGGCGGCGGGGGGCTTTCCGTTCGTATCGGCCGCGGATGCGTACGTGCTGTCAGGCTCGGACTTTGTGGTGTCCGCCGGCGGCGTCTGCGGCACGGAGACGCCGACAACCATTGCGTCCTCCTCGGTTGCGGGCCTCTCTTTTGAGACTTCTCCGGCATCTTCAGCCTGCGCAGCGCGTTCGGCGTCCAAGATCGCTTCAAGGCGTTCGCAGACGGTCTCCAGCGTGCCGTTCGGATCAATGAAAAAATCCGTCGACCAGATGCGCACGAGCGTCCAGCCGAGATTCTCTAGAATGGCCTGGCGCACCCGGTCGCGGTCCCGCGCGGTGGGCGAGCTGTGATAGGTCGCGCCGTCGCATTCGATCCCGGCGAGGAAAACGCCCGGCCGGTCGGGATGGACGACGCCCAGATCAACGCGGAATTTCGATACGCCAATCTGCGTGCGCACGTCCCAGCCGCGCGCGCGCAGGCGCTCCGCGACGCGGCGTTCAAAATCGGAATCATAATCGTCGAGCCCGCCGATGGAAACGACTGCTTCGCCAAGCGCGGCGGGCCCGCGTTCGGCGAATTCAAGATAATGGCGCAGATCGCGCAGCGCCCGTGCAGACGTGCGGGTGAGGTCGATCATCTCGGGGCTGAAGCTTGCGAAAATCACGACTTCGGTGGTCGCGCGCGTGATCGCTACGTTGAGCCGACGCTCACCGCCTTCCCGGTTCAGCGGCCCGAAATTCATCGACATGGTCTTGGCGCCGGGCGTATCCGGCCCGTAGCCGATGGTAAGCAGGATGACGTCGCGGGCGTCGCCCTGAACCGTCTCTAGGTTTTTCACGAAGATCCGTTCATCGGCCGTGTCGCCGAAATACTCCTCCAGCGCGGGATCGGAGCGGCGTTCGTCGTCCAGAAGGTTCTCGATCAGGCGCTGCTGCTCGGAATTCATGGCGACGACGCCGATGGAAAGCTTTGCGAGCTCCGGGTCGTGCAGGCGGCGCACGATCTCAGCCACTACCGCCTTGGCCTCCTCTGGGTTCGTGCGGGTCTTACCTTTCATGTAAAGCCCATCGACTTGGCGAAAGCTGACTGCCGACTGGCGGGTCTCGCAGGAAGGGTAGGTGACGAGTTCACCCCCGTAATAGCGGTGGTTCGAAAACGCGATAAGGCTTTCGTGGCGGCTGCGATAATGGCCGGTGAGGCGGTGGTGCTTGACGCTAGCAGCCAGCACCTCGTCGAGAATGCTTTCAAGATCCTCGCTAACGCCGTCCGTGCCGTCTGACTCGCCGTCGCCGCTATTGGCCGATTTGTTGAAGAAGTTCGTGGGTGGCATCTGCTTGGGATCACCCACGACGATGGCATTGCGTCCGCGCGCGATGGCACCGATGGCATCCGGCACGGTGATCTGAGAGGCTTCGTCGAAGACCACTAGATCGAACATCTGATCGCCGGCGGAGAGAAATTGCGAGACTGAAAGCGGGCTCATCATCAGACACGGCGTCAGCTGGCTAACTGCATCACCCATTTGCGCGATCAGCTCGCGCACCGCGATGCGCGGGCGCTTAAGCTGCATTTGGTGACGCAGCACGCCGTAGCCGGATTGGCGCTTTACGTCGTCTGGAGAAGGGATGTCGCCGCTGAGCCTGGCGCGGATATAGCCCGCCGCCATGTCGGACAGTTCCTGATCGAGCTTTCTGAAACGCTCGATCTTGCGTTCGTGATCGGGCGCCGAGAAACGCTTTAGCGGTTCGCGCGCGTCGACAAAGCGCTCGGCGAGCCAGAAATAGTAGGCGGTGCGTAGCGCCTCACGTGCGTCCGGGGATGCGATCACGCCGGTTTCAATTGCTTCGACCAACTCGCTGATGTGGTGCTCGCGTGCCTCGCGCTTGGCGCGGTTCAACAGCGCCCAGCGCTGTAGTTTGGGCTGCAGGTCGATGATGGCGTGGCATTGCTCGGCGAGACCGGCGAGCGGCGTGTCTCCGGCTATTGCGCCGGACTTCGCCCGGGCAGCGAAAGCGTCGCGCGCCTCGACGAACCGGTCTTCGGCGTCGATCATCATCTCGCCGCAACGTCGCAGGGGCGCGTCGTCAGCGAGCAGCTCGCGTCCCTCCACCAGGCGCAACCGCAGAGCCTTGCGCACCGCGGCGAGGTCTTCTGCACTGTCGCTGAGGGCGAGCATTGCGGCGTTCAGCTTGCGCCCGGATTCAAGCCTTGCGCGGGCGGCTTCGGCGTCTTGATCCAGTCCTTTCCAGTCGAGACTGGCGGGAAGCTCGGATTCGGCCTTGTCGAGCTCTTCAAGGTTCGCTTGCATCGCCTGAAGCACGGGCAGGTCACGGTCGAGATCTGGACGCTTGGCGAGGCCGGCCTGCTTGGCTGCGGCGCCCTTAAGCAGGAAAGCCTGCACAGCACCAATGACCGGGAGGCTCGCCTTCGCCTTCGACCACTTGGCCGACCATTCGGCCACCGGGGCGTTGCGCGCGGCGTCATCGGAATAGTCAGTACTGAGCTCGTTCTTATTCAGACGATAGGCCTTCAGCTCCTCTATTCCGCGCTCGACCGCGGCGAAGTGGCTGCGGGCCTCTGGCGTGAGGGCAAATCCCAGATCGTAATCGTATGCAGCTCGTAGTATGCGTGCCAGATCGGCGAGTGCCGAGGCGCGCACCGGTGCGGCGTTCCCGGCGGGCAGGTCGAACTTGTCCTCAAAATCGCGCAGCGCGGTTTCAAATGCACTCGCGCACTCGGCCAGACGCCCGGCGTCGGTGGCGATCTCGCCCTGCCAGGCGAGCGACCAATCGTCGGCCCCGACAAGCGAAAGCGCATCTTGATCGGCGGGCGACACCGCTTCAAACGCGCTCGCCAAGCGATCAGCAAGATCGAGCAGGTCGGTCCAAGCCTCTTTCGAGCGCACCGGATCCTCGTCCAGCCCGCCCGGCCAGCCGAGGCGCACCCGATGAACATCGCTCCAGGCCACTGCGCGTGCGATGGCGGCGCGCGGCGTGACGCCCGCTGCGCCCGGTGTATGGAGCGCTTTGACCAGAGCGTTGAGATCATCGCGGAGCGTCTTGACCTGCCGGGCCTGCTCGGACCATTCGCCTGCGGTGTGCAGGGTGCGGTTGGTCCAGGCCTTGCCGAGCTGATCGATCACCTCACGCTTGTTCGCCTTATTGGAATGAAGCTCCAGGCAGAAATCGCTAAGGCCAGCGTCCTTCAGGCGCTCGTAGACGACCTCCAGTGCAGCCATCTTTTCCGACACGAAAAGAACACGGCGCCCGAGCGCCAGATTATGGGCGATTATGTTGGCGATGGTCTGCGACTTGCCGGTGCCTGGCGGGCCCTCCAGCGCGAAGTCGCCGCCTTCGGCCGAGGCGTGTACCGCGGCAATCTGCGAGCTGTCGGCAGGCAAGGGCATGAACAGCTCGCCCGGATCAATCTCCTCGTCCAGCTGGTGGGACTGCAGAACGCTTGCCGACGCCGTATAGGGCTCGCGAGGACGCTCAACGAGATGCTCCACGAGCGCGCTCTGCTTAAGCTGATCGGTGCGCTCGCCCAAATCCTTCCACATCAGATATTTCGCGAAGGAAAAGGTGGAGAGCACTACCTCTTCGGTGACTTCAAAGCCGGCCATTTCGCGCACCGCCCGCCGCATGGCGTTCCAGATGCGCGGCACGTCGACGCCGCTTTCATCGATGGGAAGATCGCCTTCCAGCTCCGGAATACGCAAATCGAACTCTTGGCGTAGGAGCTCCAGGAGCGTCATGTTGAAGACCGGATCATCTTCGTGGGTGCGCAGCTTCACGCCGGAGGCGACGCTGCGCCGTTCAAGCTTTACAGGTTTGAGAAGCAGGGGCGCGCGATAGCTTCGGGTTTCGTCGGGCGATTGTTTCCAGCGCAGAAATCCCAGCGCGAGATAGAGCGTATTCGCGCCGCCTTCCTGAATGTCGCTCCGGGCCTTGCGGTAGAGTTGGACAAGGCCGGCTTCGAGATCCTTAGCGTTGAGATCGGCGACGATCTCGTTGCGTTCCAGAGCGTCCTCGGCGAACTTCGCACGTAGATCGTCCCCGGTGCGCGCAACGTGTAACGCCTCGTCCCGGCCTTCGCCGAGGGTCATGCGCGGAATGATCTTGATGGTCTCTTCGTCCGCAAGCTTGTCTTCAAGACGCCCCGGATCGGGGCATTCAATGCGGATCGCGGTTCGCGACGGTTTGAGGTTTAAGAGTCGGTTGCGTTTGGTAAGATCGAGAAGGCTGCGCTTCCACTGATCGAGGCGCGATTGCGGGGTGTCCGGCGGCGGCGCGTCGTCGACGCCGAGATCGAAGCCGGGAAGCTCCGGCGCTGGGTCGAGCCCTTCGATGATATCCGAAAGCGCGCCGGGGACTGCGATCTTTTCAGCGGTCAGCGAAGAAAGCGGCGTGATCTGCTGGGCGCGGGCGCGCTTGATGTCGAGAGCGTAGACAAAATCCTCTTCGACAGCTTCTGCAACGCGGCGCTTGCCAGCGTCGATCGCCTGCTTAAAGCGCGCCGGCGGCTCTTGCGTGACAAGGGTGGTTTCAAACAGGACCAGCTCGTCGAGATCCATGCGCCGGCGCAAGTCCGCGGCCTCGTCGGTGGTCACCGCCTGCAGAGTTTGCGGCTGCAAAAACACGCCGCACAGCGCATGGCCTTCGGTGAAAGCCACTAGTCCGTTGAGCCCCGCCTGCTCCAGCGCGGCGGCGAATAGGACCGTGGTATCGAGGCAGGTCGCAAGGCCGCTCTCCCAGACATGGCTCGGCGTGCGCACTTTCTGGCCTTGGCGCTCGAAGCTCGCCGGCGGCTCGCAATAGGTCAGCCGCTTGGCGGCCACCGCCGACCAGATCGCCGAGGCAATCTCGTAGACACGAGAGCGTTTTCGCGATTGATAGCCGTCGATCGCGGGATTCTTCCCGGCCCGGCGCAGCACGTCGCTCGCCTGCTTGACTACCACTTCGATCGCCGGATCGTTCGGTGCCACGAATGCGGCGAGGAGCTCCGGCATAGTGTTGGCGCCGCCCCATTCATTGCGGGCGAGGGCTTCGAGAGGAAAGCGCTTCTCGTCAATCAGCGTACCGCCGTGGGTTAGCCGCAGCACCGCCTCGTTGCGCTGCCGCTCGGTCAGTGCGGAAAGTGTCGCGCCGGGCAAAGGGACGTGGCGGTCCTTAATGCGAAGATCGCTGTCTGCGCGCAGCCTGTCGATTGTCCAGCGCCGCGGCGCAACGAGCTCCGGCTCGGTCGTTAGTTCAAGAACAAGATCTTCGAGGGTTTCTTCCGTTGGGTTCGCGATCACTAGGTCCGCGATGAGCGGCACGTCGTTTTGTTGCGTGGCAAAGGTCACCTTCGGCGCGATGGAGGCTTGGATCTTGATTTTTTTTGGCGCTTGCTCGTCGGCGCCAGTTTGATTTTCAGGATCCATAATAAGCTGCCAGATGTGCCGATAATGCACCAGATGCTATCTATAGATGTTGGATTTTACAATTCCGCATGGACGAGCGCTCGGGCTTATTTTGCCGATCCGTCACGATTGTAGTGCTGCGCCTTCATTCCGCCTTGCGTGAAACTACCACTCAAAGAAGCGCATAATGTTCAATATGAGGATACTCCGTGTCGCGCTTTTCGGCCGCTAGATCTGCCGAGCGTAGGCGAGGTCGTCGTGCTCGAAAGCCGTCGTCATGCGAGCGATCTCAGATGCTGGTGCTTGCCGGCAATTTGCGAACTCTCGCCACTGGCTGACCACGGCTGCGCACTCTCGAATGATCTGATTGCCGTCATCGAGACGAAGAAAGAATTCGGCGACCTGCTGAAGAAGTTGAAGAGACGCGGTGGATTCATCGTAATCAATACGCGTTTTCAGGATGCGTGCGCCGTCCGGCACAGGGTTCAGATCGTAGCAAGGACTTAGCTGCCAGCCTTGGCGACCGGTCCAGAGAAATCCGTGATTGCGCAAATGGTCATCGGTATTGCTGATGAGTATTGTGAAGGCGATCCGACGAAAAAGTTCGATACGATCCCTCTCCGGATAGGCTCCTCGGCTTGTGATGATATCAACGATCTCTAAATAGCTGCCATCGCGGTCGCCATCTTCATGTTCCGTCATTGCCATGGCGCTGATAAACGGAATGCGTTGATCGCCGTTCCGATCGAACCGTTTCGTGACGAATATTGGACCGTGGGCGGAAGGCAGCAGCTCGTGCTCAACCGTCGTGATGCCACATGCTTGCGCCATGTCGAGCGCAATCGCTTCCCATCGCGATATAGAATACTGATCCGTTTCCTTCGGGAATTTCGCGATTGAAAGGCGTCCATGCTGATCAAAGACAGATGCCTTCGGGCGGGCACCGCCCAGGGACGAGCCGGGCGCGAAAATCAGTAACAGATCCTCGTCGGTCTCCTCGCCGTTCAGAATGCGCTGTGACGCTTGGAGCAGATCGCCAAGCGCTACCGTTGTCGGGACGCCCCGTGTTTGCGGAGATAGGAATTCCTCCTGCCCTTGCAGCTTGAACCGTAATGCCCCTAACCGGGTGAAATCAGAGACGCCGAGCAAATAATCCGTTTCGTGCAAGGTTCGAACAGGTCGCCTCTCGCGTTCGGCAGACCTCCGCTCTGCTCGCCGCATGAGCTCTCGGCCCCACGTGTCAGGAGCGCTATCGCCTAGGGTCCCGAACATTTCCCTATTTGCAGGGGGAGTTATTACGCCGGCGACCATCGGAATAGTTGGGTCGAACTGAAATGCCTCCGGTGCTTTGAGCCACAGTTCGTCGTGCTCATAGGTGACCCGCTCTCGGCGGGCTCCTGCGTGACGACGCAATGTTCCCACGCGACGCTGTTGGCCAAACGCGTCCAGATAGACTTCAATATCAGTCACGTTGACGGACTCTCTTTGGAAGTTGTTCAGTGGCAAGGCGTTCTCCGAGTTCATCGTTGAACTCGCCGATGCCATTGAGAATGCCCAGTGCCTGCATGACCAACAGGTAGGCACCTATCCGAACATTCGGATCACCTTTTTCGATCCGGTACAGTGTGCTTCGAGTAGATCCCGCGCGCTTGGCAACGAGCTCCATGGACAATTTACGCAAGATGCGCGCTTTTTTTAAACCGGCGCCCAGTGTCCGGAGCTCCCGTTTGACAGCCGGGGTTACATTCAACGTTGGGGCAACCATTTGTATCATCCATAACTCAATAAGCTTCTTTATGTATCACGTATTATACACTTAAGAAAGTTGATAAAGAGTGCGCTTCGCTGTGGCCTGGGACGGCTCAAAGCTCCGAACGCCAGATCTAGGCTGGTTATATCAAGCGGCCCGCTACCGGTTCCGCCGCGAAGAGTTTGTGATGAGAAAGCCGTCTAGCTACTCCAAGGCGCTGATGTCTTGAAGAAAGCTGCGTGCGCAAATGCCACTGGTATCAGAATTGCCGACAGTTGGCGCATAATATCGAGTATAAGATATGGTTTCGGGGAATGGGATCGGTGCAATAGGCCGGTGCAAATCGGTCTCAGCGGTCTTATGATTTGCTGGCGGCATGAGGGATAATATACTCTAGCCCGTAATCCGTACTCATGCTTACGGTTCGAGAGCGATAGGGCTGAACTCCTACAAATGGCACGGCTGACTTCAAATCTGGCAATTGGCTTGCCCACGCGTTTTTTTACGTGGGTGGTGATTGCCTTGATGGCCCTTCCAATTGTCGGCACTGAGGCATCGGCAAATCAGAACCCGCGCGATGCAACATCGGTCGAGATGCCGATGGAATGCGATCATGACGCGGCTGTGCAAATGACTTGGTCGCATTCGAGCGAGGCGTCGAAGCAAGAACAACCGCCCTGTTGTTCAGATTGCGAAATGCCTGATTGCGCCACAGGTGCGAGCACGCCTGTTTTGACCATTCTTGTGCCTGCTGCGGAGGAGTTACCCTTACCGACTCTCCAAGGTCACGCATTGGCCAGAAACCGTTCTCTGTTTTCCGCAGAGTCCAGCGCCCCGCGAAAACCTCCACGCGTTTGATGGATCGCCCGCCAAGGGCATCCATTCCTGATAACGCCTGGAGAAAACTATGCTTGTGCAAATTCTGGCTCTCGCAGCCTCTTTCGCGGTCGTCGCCGATAACGAGCTGCGCCCGCTCAGCCTACCCGAAGCCGTGCTGATCGCTCAGGCCGCCAACGAGCCATCATCATCTGTTTTCGATGCTCGCGCCGACGCGCTCGTACAACAGGGGGCCGCTGCGGACACGCTACCGGACCCTGTGTTCTCCGCTGGCATTGCCAATGTGCCGCTCACGGACCTTGATCCGAACCGCGAACCAATGACGCAAGCGCGAATTGGTGTGCGCCAGATGTTTCCGCGCGGTGACACACGGCGTCTAATTCGCGAGCAGAGAACGGCGGAGGCCAGAGCCATGCAGGCCAGCCGCAACATGGCCGATCGGCAGATTACGCTGTCCGTTCGTGAGGCGTGGCTTGAGATATTCTATCTGGACCAATCCGCCGATCTGACACGTGAACGCCTCGCCGTTGTACAAGACTTGGCAGAAGTGGCGTTGTCGGCCTATTCGACGGGCCGCAATAACAGCCATGACGTGACAAGGGTTGATCTCGAAGAGAGCATTCTCGAAGCGCGCCTGATTGATATCGAACGTAGCCGGGATCAGGCGGTGGCCGATCTGTCGCGCTTTGTCACTCTGCCTGCTGCGCGCCGGCCTCTACCGGATGTTCTGCCCGTGCTCCCGCCGGTTCCCGAGCGAGAAGCAGCGCTGGAACGTCTCGCCGGCCATCCCATGATCCAGTCTCACAATGCGCGCATAGATGCACGTGAGCTGGGCATTGATCTGGCGCTTCAAGAATATCGCCCGGCTTGGGGCGTCGAAGCCGGATACGGGCTTCGCGGGAGCCGGTCGGATATCGCCAGCATCGGTGTCAGCGTTCAAATGCCGCTCTTCAGTCGCGACCGTCAGGATGAGACGGTCGCTTCTGCACGTAATCTTCGCCGCGCCGCCGAGCTGGAGCGTGCCGCAACTCTGCTCGATATGGCGCAGCGCCTAGAACGTGAGCTGGCTCAACTAAACCGTTTGGGCGAAAGCGCGCGCTTGTATGAGGAAACAGTACTTCCCCGGGCCCGAGAAACTGCCGAATCCGTTCTCCTCGCCTATCAGAATGAAAGTGCGGATTTCGCCGAACTCGTTCGGTCAGAACTCGCGCATCTCGATGCCGAACTCGCTCTATTGCGCATTGAAGTCGACATGTTGTTGGCACAGTCGCGAATTCTCTACCTCACCGGAGATATCCAATGAAACGGACTTGGATGATATTTGGAGCCCCGCTGTTTTTGCTGGGTTTGCTGACCGGCATCGGCGCCACGCTGATATTACCCACTGAAGGCGGGGAAACCAGTTCATCGACTGGATCTGCCGCCAGTGATGAGCCGCGCATCCTTTATTGGGTTGCGCCGATGGATCCGAACTTTCGCCGTGACGAGCCAGGCCTTTCACCCATGGGGATGGAGCTCATTCCGGTCTATGAAGGCGAGGCAGCGTCTGGCAGCTTTGTCGAAATCAATCCTGCCGTCATCAACAATATCGGCGTGCGTACGGCTCGGGTCCACCGACAAGCCTTTTCGCAAACCGTCAACGCGGTCGGTTATGTCCGGCTTGTTGATGATCTGACGTCAGTTGTCGATGTCCGTTCAGAGGGTTGGATCGAAAATCTCCCGGTCGCCGCGATCGGAGATCAGGTCGAGGCCGGTGAACTACTTTTCTCAATCTACGCGCCAGATATCGCGACCGCGCAAAGCGAATATCTGCAAGCTGTTCGAACGGGACGGCAGGTTCTCATTGACGCCTCTGCATCACGCCTGTTGGCGCTCGGGATGACAAGCGGACAAATCCAGGCATTGGCACGCCGAGGCAGGCCGGCGGCCCAAACCAGCATACTTTCGCCACGTTCGGGGATTGTCACCGAGTTAGCTGTCAGGGAAGGCGCGTTTGTGCGCCCCGGCAATCATATCATGACCATCGCTGATCTGAGCGAGGTCTGGGTGATCGTTGACGTGTTTGAGGACCGCATCGCCCAGATTGAACGTGGCCAAACCGTCCGGATCACAACCGGTGCGCAGCGCGGGCGCGAGTGGATTGGCGAAGTCGAATACGTCTATCCAACAGTCGACCCGCAAAGCCGAACAGTACCGGTAAGAATTCGCCTCGAAAACGATGATTTGAGCTTGCGGCCCGACACTTATGTGAATGCTGTGATTGAAGCGGAGCCGCGGACGGGCGTCCTGATGGTTCCGCGCGAAGCGGTGATACGAACCGGACAATCCGAACGCGTCATCATCCATGACGGAGAAGGACGGTTTCAACCAGCCCGGATCGTCACCGGTGCCGAATCCAATGGCATGGTGGAGATCCTGTCCGGGATTGGCGAAGGCGAGCTAGTCGTCGTTTCCAGTCAATTCCTAATCGACTCGGAAGCCAGCCTGCAGGGCGTAATGTTGCGCATGTCGCCGCCGGGTGAGATCGCTGGATCAGGCCACCAGACTGACCCGTCAGCACGCAATGAGCAGGTGGGTGGCGTTGGTGTCGTCGATTCCCTGATGGCCGGCCACGGTATGATTGACATCACGCATGAGCCGATTGAGGCGCTCGACTGGCCAGCCATGAGCATGTCCTTCCTGGCGCTCGAGGGTGTGTCCCTGGATGCAATAGCGATCGGTGACCGCGTGATGTTCACGTTGCAGCAGGACAACGGCAATTGGCGGATCAGCGCAATTGAGACGCTTGAGGATGACGCGATGGATCATAGCGGGCACCAGATGCCGGCCGATGAGGCAGAAGACGCTAATCCACATGCTGGTCACGGAGATCACCAATGATTGCCGCCATCATTCGCTGGTCGATCAGCAATCCGCTCATCGTTATTCTTATGGCGATCTTCCTGACGGCGGGAGGCATTTGGTCCCTCTCACGTACACCGTTGGATGCGATCCCCGACCTCTCGGATGTTCAGGTCATTATCAAGACGACCTATCCAGGCCAAACGCCGCAAGTTGTCGAAGATCAGGTCACTTATCCGCTGACAACAGCTATGCTGGCCGTGCCGGGGGCTGTGACAGTCCGTGGCTATTCCTTTTTCAACGACAGCTATGTCTATGTGATTTTTGAAGACGGAACCGACCTCTATTGGGCCAGGTCGCGGGTTCTGGAATATCTTAGTCAAGTTGCGCCCACTCTTCCTGACGGCGCTGCACCGGCGCTGGGGCCGGACGCGACGGGCGTGGGTTGGATTTACCAGTATGCTTTGGTTGACCGGACCGGGCAGCATGACCTCTCGCAATTGCGCAGCATTCAGGATTGGTTTCTACGCTACGAATTGCAGACCATTGAGGGCGTTTCAGAGGTCGCCACAATTGGCGGCATGGTCCGACAGTATCAGGTCATAGCTGATCCCGACCGTTTGCGCGCCTACGGCATCCCACTGTCGCATGTACGGATGGCAATTCAGCGCGGCAATCAGGAAACCGGCGGCCGCGTCATCGAAATGGCGGAAGCCGAATATATGGTCCGGGCATCGGGCTATATTCAGGGCGAGGACGATTTGCGCGCCATCCCCGTCGGACTTAGCGACAATGGCACACCCGTCTTGTTGTCTGATATCGCCGAAATACAAATTGGCCCGGAACTCAGGCGCGGTGTCGGCGAGCTCAATGGCGAAGGTGAAGCCGTCGGCGGTGTCGTGATCATGCGCTATGGCGAGAACGCCATGGCGACGATCGAGCGTGTTGAGGAACGTCTGCACGAGTTGCAGGCCTCCCTGCCAGACGGGGTCGAAGTTGTCGTGACCTACAATCGGGCGGGATTAATCGAGCGAGCTATTGATTCCCTGAAAGAGAAGCTCACAGAAGAGTTTTTAATCGTCATCATTGTCTGCGCGATCTTCCTTTTTCACTTTCGCTCGTCATTGGTCGTTCTGTTCAGCTTGCCTGTCGGGATCCTGACAGCCTTCATCGTCATGTACATGCAGGGCATCAACGCGAACATCATGTCGCTGGGCGGAATCGCTATTGCCATTGGAGCGATGGTAGATGCGGCCATTGTGATGATTGAAAACCTTCACAAGCACATTGAGCGCGAGCCACTGACGCCGGAGAACCGCTGGCGAATTGTCGGCGAAGCGGCAGGCGAAGTGGGGCCGGCGCTTTTCTTTTCGCTTTTGATCATCACTGTCAGCTTCGTGCCGATATTCGCGCTCGAAGCTCAGGAAGGGCGGCTTTTTCATCCTCTGGCCTTCACCAAGACCTATGCGATGGCGGCGGCGGCCGGATTATCGATCACGCTTGTACCGGTTCTCATGGGTTGGTTCGTACGCGGCAAGATCACTCCAGAGCACAAGAACCCGATCAATCGCGGGCTGATTGCCGGATACAGGCCTTTCATCAATGGCGTACTCAAACACCCTTGGCTGATGATCGCCGTCGCAGCGATTGCTCTGGCCAGTGCGGTCATTCCCTATTCTCGGATGGGTAGTGAATTCATGCCGGATCTTGATGAGGGTGATCTTCTTTACATGCCGAGTGCCTATCCAGGTGTTTCAGCGAGCGAGGCCGCAGAGATTCTGCAGCAAACCAACCAGCTGATCATGACGGTCCCCGAGGTCCTGACCGCCCACGGCAAGGCCGGCCGCGCCGAGACGGCAACGGACCCAGCCCCCTTGACGATGATCGAAACGACCATCCAGCTTCGACCGCGCGAGGAGTGGCGTCCGGGTGTCACGATGGATGACATTCGGGCAGAGTTGGACGCACTAATTGATGTGCCCAGCCTGACCGATGTCTGGATCATGCCGATCCGCAACCGCATCGACATGCTGGCGACCGGGATCAAAACGCCCGTCGGCATCAAGGTGTCGGGTCCCGATCTCGATGTCATTGCCGAAATCGGCCAGCAGATCGAAGATGTAATCGGCGATGTTCCGGGTACGGCATCGGTCTATGCCGAGCGCGTGACAGGCGGTCGTTTTATCAATATCGATGTGAACCGCGCAGAGGCAGCCCGTTTCGGGTTGAATATTGCGGATGTGCACGATTTCGTCCGCACCGCGATTGGTGGAATGACGATTACCGAAAGCGTGGAAGGCTTGGAACGCTATCCGGTCAATCTGCGCTATCCGCGCGATTACCGCGGATCACCGGATGAGTTGCGGGCTTTACCGCTGATCACGCCCACCGGCGCCGAAATTCCGCTCGGCCGTGTCGCAGACATATCCATCTCCGACGGGCCGGGTGTGATCAGAAGCGAGAATGCGCGCCTGAACGGGTGGATATATATCGACATATCCGGCGTGGACATCGGAACCTATGTCGCTGACGCCCAGCGGGCGGTGATCGAGCAAATCGACCTGCCGCCGGGCTATTCGATCAATTGGTCAGGCCAGTACGAGTTCATGCAACGCGCGCAGGCCAGACTTTCTCTGGTTGTACCGGTAACGCTTGCCATTATTGTTCTTCTGCTTTTTCTGAACTTCAAACGTATCGTTCCGGTGATTTTGATCCTGGGTACGCTTCCGCTATCGCTGGTCGGTGGTTTGTGGTTGCTCGATCTGCTTGGCTACAACATGTCGGTGGCGGTTGGCGTGGGCTTCATTGCGCTCGCTGGAGTCGCGGTCGAAATCGGCGTGATCATGATCGTTTATCTCGAACAGGCCCTGAACAAGCGGCGAGAAATCGCTATTGGCGAGGACCGCGATGTCACCCTGGATGATTTGCGAGAGGCGGTTGTTGAGGGAGCTCTGATGAGGGTTCGCCCGATCATGATGACGGTTGCCGTTATAATCGCCGGTCTTTTGCCGATCATGTTGGGGTCAGGCACCGGCTCTGAAGTCATGCGCCGTATCGCAGCCCCGATGGTGGGTGGAATGACCAGTGCGACCGTCCTGACCCTGCTTGTCATTCCGGCAGCTTTTCTGATCTGGCAAAAAATTGTGCTCACACGGACCAAGCGGATCGACCAAGCAGATCCGGATGCCGAAAGGTCGGTCGAATGAATATGAAACAAGCCTCGGGACGTACTGGTTTGCCCGCGAAGACAATCCGCTACTATGAGGATATCGGCTTACTCTCGCCTGCAAGAGGCGAGAATGGCTACCGCAGCTTTTCTGACTCCGATCTGCACAAGTTGACATTCTTGGCGCGATCCCGGTCGCTGGGGTTTTCTCTCGACGACTGTCGGCAACTCCTTTCGCTCTATGACGATGATGAACGTAGCAGCGCCGATGTTCGCGAACTCGCTGTACGGCACATCGCGGATGTTGATCGTAAGCTCGGAGAATTGAAGGATATCCGCCGCGTTCTCTCAAAACTTGTGAGTGCCTGTGATGGTGATCACCGACCCGATTGCCCGATCATGGACAGCCTTTCGGGTCATGAGAAAGCCACCTGAATCACCCGTTGGATTGAGAATTGGCACGCTCTTGAAACATCTCCTTGACCTTCCAGCAGCTGGAAGGTGCAGGGTCGCGATAACAAAGCCGAAACCGTCAGATTCTCGGCGTTGAATCGAGGAGCGCAGATCATGGCACGCGAACACAAACACAAACACGAATGCTGCGGCGGTGAAGGCCTGCCCGACAGTGCTGGACACAAGACGCCAAAGGCCGAGGATCATTCGGGGTGCGCGACAGACATTGAGTCGCCCGTGGCGGCAAAGAACGAAAAATACGATACCGTTCCGGCCGGCCATCAAGGCGTTGTCTATACTTGCCCGATGCATCCGGAGGTCCGCCAGACCCACCCCGGTTCATGTCCGCTGTGTGGTATGGGGCTGGAGCTGGAATCAGCCACCATGGTTGAAGATGGCCCCAATCCGGAACTGGTCGATTTCACGCGGCGCTTCTGGATCGGTACGATCCTCACCATACCGCTTCTTGTGTTGACCATGGGGCCGCTGATTGGCTTTCCTGGTGTTCGCGAGATTCTTGGCGAGCGCGCCACACTCTGGATCGAGCTGATTTTGGGCACTCCCGTCGTCCTCTGGTGTGGTTGGCCGTTTCTTGAGCGCGGCTGGAACTCATTTCGTACGTTGAATCTCAACATGTTTTCGCTCATCGCGATGGGCGTCTCTGCAGCATGGATATTCAGCGTTGTGGCTGTATTGGTGCCGGGCATTTTTCCGGACGGTTTCCGCAGTGCGGACGGTCATGTCGGCGTCTATTTTGAGGCCGCCGCGGTCATCGTTGTCCTGGTTTTGCTGGGCCAGGTGATGGAATTGCGGGCTCGCGAGGGCACCGGCAAAGCCATTCGGGCTTTGATGGATCTGTCCGCCAAGACGGCAGTCGTCATTCGCCCGGATGGTTCAGAAGCTGAAATCCCGCTTGAAGATGTTCAGCTGGGCGACCATCTGCGAGTCCGCCCCGGTGACAAAGTGCCCGTGGACGGCAGGGTCGTTGAAGGGCGCTCATCAATTGACGAGAGCATGATATCCGGCGAGCCGTTGCCAGTCGAGAAAACCACTGGAGACACAGTGACCGGAGCTACAATTAACGGCACCGGAAGCTTGGTCGTGGAGGCCACGCGCATTGGTGCCGACACAATGTTGTCCCAGATAGTGGAAATGGTGGCCAACGCTCAACGGTCGCGCGCCCCCATTCAGAAATATGCCGATAGGGTGGCAGGTGTGTTTGTTCCTGCGGTCATCGGTGTCGCCATCATCTCCTTTATATCATGGGCAATATGGGGTCCTGCGCCGGCGCTCTCTTATGCGTTGATATCAGCCGTCGCGGTTTTGATCATTGCGTGTCCCTGTGCGCTGGGGTTGGCGACGCCGATGTCAATCATGACGGCGACGGGGCGCGGTGCTCAGGCCGGCGTATTGATCAAGAACGCTGAAGCGCTCGAACGGTTCGAGAAAATCGACACGCTGATTGTCGACAAGACGGGCACGTTGACAGAAGGCAAACCAAGACTTGTCGCGGTGCTTCCCGAAGCCGGGCATGACGAGGTGGAAGTCCTTCAATTGGCGGCATCCCTGGAGCGTGGGTCGGAACACCCCCTCGCTGAAGCCATTGTACGAGGTGCAGACGCGCGCGGGATTGTTATATCGAAAGCTGAAGACTTTGACGCGATCACCGGCAAGGGCGTGAAAGGCATTGTTGATGGTCGTGAAGTCGCGCTGGGCAATGCGCGCTTGATGGCGGATATGGGGCTGGAAAGCCAACGCTTGGCCGAGAAGGCCAATGCCCGCCGAGACGAGGGCGAGACGGTCATGTTTGTCGTCGTGGATGGGTTGATCGCTGGTCTTGTCAGTGTTGCTGACCCGATCAAGGAGACCACGCTTGATGCGCTGGACGCCCTGCATCAGCTCGGTTTTCGGATCATTATGGCGACGGGCGACAACGAGCGCACCGCGAAGGCCATTGGAGCCAGGCTCGGCATAGACGAAATCCGCGCTGACGTGCTTCCCGCCGACAAAGCGGAGATCATTCGTGACCTTCAAACCAATGGCCGAAAGGTGGCCATGGCTGGGGACGGCGTGAACGATGCGCCCGCACTGGCCCAGGCCGATGTCGGTATTGCGATGGGAACCGGCGCGGATGTTGCCATTGAAAGTGCGGCAATCACGCTTGTTGGAGGCAATCTCGATGGCATTGTCCGGGCCCGACGACTGGCCCGCGCAACGATGGGTAACATCCGCCAGAATTTGTTCTTTGCCCTAATTTACAATACGGCAGGCGTGCCCGTCGCGGCGGGACTGCTATTCCCCTTCTTCGGCATTCTGATCAGCCCAATGTTTGCGGCCTTCGCCATGAGTGCGTCTTCGATCTCGGTCGTTGTGAACTCGCTACGGCTGCGAGGAGCGCGTCTGTGACGGACAGCAAAAGCCCATACACGCCGCCATTGAGACATAATTGGCTGACGCCAGCCTATGATACGGCAATTCGGGTTCTGACGCGGGAAAGCGCGTGGCGTACGGCGTTAATCCAACAGATCAACCCGTTGCCAGATGACAGGATTCTCGATGTTGGTTGCGGGACCGGGACACTTGCCATCGCGTTGAATAGACTGGCGCCAGAAGCGGATATCATTGGGATTGATCCCGACGCTGCCGCGCTGGAACGTGCTCACGCCAAGGTCGACTCAGGCATCCGGTCTTTGCGCTTCCTGGAGGGTTTTTTATCCGAGGCTGCGCTACCTTTGAACTGGAAGCCGACCAAGATCATCTCCAGCCTTGTGCTTCACCAGACTTCAAAGACTACGAAACGCCAAATTCTTCACGCGATGCACGACCTGCTCGATGAGAAAGGCGAAATCCATATTGCCGATTATGGATTTCAGAAGGGCCTGGTCATGCGAGCGTTGTTTCGCTTGACGGTTCAGATGCTCGACGGCGTCGCGGATACCCAACCCAATGCCGACGGCATATTGCCCGAACTTATGCGTGAGGCCGGGCTGACGGTCGACGAAACACGAACATTGGTAACACCAACCGGTTCTATTTCGCTCTACCGAGCCACGCCGCGCGGACTACTTGCGCCATAGAGGCCTTAAAGATGCAGACTTCTTACAAAGCGGACAGCCTGACTCTAGCCGGAGCCGTCGCGATGGGAACCGGTGTCATGATCGGCGCCGGGATTTTCGCATTGACCGGTCAGGTTGCAGAGCTGTCCGGGCCGCTATTCCCGCTCGCTTTTTTGTTGGCCGCCGTAATCAGCGGCTTCAGCGCCTACACCTACATCAAGGTTTCCAACAAATACCCTTCAGCCGGCGGGATCGCGATGATCCTGAAGAAAGCTTATGGATCGGCCACCATTACCGGCGGCGCGGCCTTGCTTATGGCTTTCTCGATGATCATCAATGAAAGCCTCGTGGCGCGGACCTTTGCCACTTACACGCTGCGACTGTTCGATCTCGAAAACACAGAGATACTGGTACCAGTCTTGGCGCTGGCTCTGATCATCTTTGCTTTCCTGGTCAATATTGCCGGGAACCAGATCATCGGTGGTCTGTCGAAGATCGCCGCTATCGCCAAGATCGGCGGTATTCTGGTGTTTGCGACTCTGGTGTTGTGGGCCGCCGGATTTAGCTTTCAGCCTGCAGCAGCCGGCATTGCCGAAGAGACGTCCATAACGGGATTTCTGGCCGGCGTCGCGCTGGCCATCCTTGCCTTCAAGGGCTTCACAACGATCACCAACAGTGGCGGTGAAGTGAAAAACCCGAACCGGAATGTTGGCCGCGCGATCATGATCTCCCTGACGATTTGCCTTGTCGTCTACATGCTGGTCGCCTTCGCAGTGGGATCGACTCTCTCGATCAGCGAAATTGTACAGGCGCGGGACTATTCTCTGGCCGAAGCCGCTCGTCCAGCTTTTGGCGATGCGGGCATCTGGTTCACGGTCATCATTGCCATCATCGCGACGGCTTCCGGTGTGCTTGCCAGCATTTTTGCGGTCTCGCGCATGATCGCAATGCTGACAGACATGAAGCTAGTCCCGCACAGGCATTTTGGCATGCCCGGTAACATTCAATCACACACACTTGTCTACACCGTTGTCGCAGCGGGCACCTTGGCCGCATTTTTTGATCTCGGCCGTATCGCTTCAATGGGGGCGATATTCTATCTCGTCATGGACGTGATTATCCACTGGGGCGTTCTGCGCCGGTTGCGGGCAGATGTCGGCGCCAATCCTGTCGTATTAATCTGCGCCATTCTCTTTGATCTCATTGCGCTCGGAGCTTTCCTCATGATGAAGGCGATGAGCGATCCCGCCATCATTTTAATCTCGGCAATGGGGATCATCGCCATCTTTGTCTTTGAAAAATACTATCTGTCACGGCGCCGTGAAAACGATGGTGCCAGCGAGGCCAACCGTCATGGCTAAGATCAGCCTGTTCGAACAATTGGTCTATGCGACGCTGGGTAGGCTGATGGCGCGCTCGGCGCAAATAACATTGCTCTCGCGGGAACTGAAATTTGAAAATGGCGCGGTCGGACGCTGGCTCAAACCGGACATCGATCGCTATCGGCAGGCGGCCAGCCGCAAAGCCTTCGAGTTGCGTGACATTGACGCCCCGCGACCCGGCATTCTTGGTGGCAAGATCATGGTCGAAATGACCGTGCAGACAATGGCAAACTACCGTGCATTGCGAAATGCAGGCATTGAACGCGCCTGTGCAATACAACTTGTTGCTGACATTGTTTGGAGAATTTATTCGAGCATGCTCAGGCTGTATTCTTGGCCTTTCCGATTAACGACGCGCGATCCTTCAAGGCGAATTAGCCGAACGATCAAAGCCTTATTGTGGTTCCCTTTCAATGCACCCGGTGCGCCAGATTACGCCGTTCAACATTGGGAGAAAAATGGCAATACCTACACCCATTTCACGCACTGTCCGCCGCAGAGTTTCGTTCGAGCACTGATCACTTCTGAAGGCGATCATGGTGAACTGAACGCCTTCCGTGAGAGCTGGTGTCGATATGACTGGCCCGGCGCTGACATTCTCGCAGACGATGGCTTGCGCGGCCATTATGAGCGTCGTCAGACGTTGTCGCACGGCGATGGCGTTTGTGACATGTGCTGGCGGGGACGTGTAAAGCGACGCGCTGTCGAGACCCAGCAGCCAGTTTGAGGGAATGAACCCGTCATTGCGTAATCCTCCATTCCGGTGGTGTGGAGAGATAATTGACGGTTCGCAGCTTTCTGAGCGCACTTGTGCTGATATTGGCGATTGGCGTGACGGATCCAATTGCGATGGCTCAACCGCCTGGCGAGCGCGCTGAATCTGACAGAACTCCTGAGGTCGTGAGCGATGTGCCGTCGGGCGTGGTTGAGCCGCATGACGATGCGGGAACGCCGCCCCACGAACATGGTGAAGCAGGCTCACCTGACAACCTCGGACGCACGGCGCATGGACATGATGTTTCTGCAGCTGTGACGGACCACAACGGTTCAGAGCTGGAAGCGCGCGCGACTGACGGTCACCACGCTGGTGAAGATGCCGGTGTTACGGCAGACCACCATGGCATTGGTGCGGAGACGGGTGGTCACGCTCATTGGGGCGAGGATGGACCTCAGACCGGTCTGGACCGCGCTATAGCCAGGACTGGCGCTCTGCATACTGTTGCAGTTCATTTTCCCATCGCTCTGATTCTTGCTGCCGTTCTGGCGCAGGCGCTGGGCTTGATAACCGGTCAGGCCACTTATTCTGCCATTGTTCGTTTTCTGGTATGGACCGCCGCCTTCGGCGGACTTGCCGCTGGAATATTGGGCTGGGCACATGCCGGGCCTATCGCATCGACCGAGGTAGGCATCATGTCCTACCATCGCTGGCTTGGCACCACCCTAACCATAGGTCTCTTTATCACAGCAGGCGCGGCAGAGTGGAAACATCGCAGCGGACGGCCGGTCGCAGTATTAGTGTTGACAGTGCTGCTTTTTGGCGCGGCCATTGGCGTAGCGGTCAACGGGTTTCTAGGCGGCTCTCTGGCGCATGGCGGCCTGGCCCATCTGATGGGCAGTTAGAACGCTGTGTCTGTTTATCCAGCCGATCTTCCATCGCTTACCCGGCTCCGCTTTTTTGCGGCTCTGTGGGTCGTTTTCTACCATTGGCGCGAGCCCTGGGCGGTGGATGTCGATGCGGTCACGGCTCTTTTCGCGATGGGCCGTTTCGGCGTTGATCTGTTCTTTATCCTGTCAGGTTTTGTGCTGGCGCATGTCTATCTTGCGGCACGTGAAAAAGGACAGTTCGACTTCCCGAAATTTATCATTGCCCGGTTCGCCCGCATCTATCCGCTACATGTCGCCACGATAGCGCTGCTTGCGCTGGTGGCTTTGGGAGCCTGGCTTATAGGCATTCCATTTAGTCCGCAGGATTTTCCAATTGCGGATCTGCCCGCCAATTTTTTGATGGTCCACGCGTGGGGATTTGCCCCCAACTCCGGCTGGAATGGTCCGTCTTGGTCAATCAGCGCCGAATGGTTCGCCTATCTGGCATTTCCCGCCTATTTGATGATTGCAATTGCTTTGGCCAAACGACCCATCATTTTGGCCGGGATCGCATTCGCGTCCTTTCTTATTTTCGATCAGATTCACCAAGCCCTGTTTGGTGAAAGCCTGCCGATGGCAACAGAGCGATTTGGCGTTCTGAGGATTATCCCTGAATTTCTGATCGGGATTGCCATTTACCGGCTGGGTTGTCGCTTCCCCCTCGGCCGGAATACAGCCTTGGCAGCCTTTGCGGTGAGCCTCATCGTGTATCTGTTGGCGGCACATTGGGCCTGGGACGACCGCATCATAGCGCTTCTTGGGGCACCGCTTATCTACACATTGGCTGAGTTGGACCGACGTGCCCAGACGGTGCCCGAGAGGGACCCTGTACGGTACCTGGGCGAGATATCCTATGCGATATACATGCTTCATGTTCCGTTCTTCATGATCGCGTTCAATCTGTTCCAGGATGTTTTTGGTCTGATCGACGAAACCATTTCGACCATTTCTGTTTTGGCAATGCTCGCAGCGATGCTGGCAGCGTCCAGCGTGACTTATGAATGGCTCGAGAAACCCTCAAGACGCGCCATACGCCGATGGGGCGACGCTTGGCTCGCAAATCACCGCGCGAAATCAGTCGCGCGCTCACAAGGAGACTGAAATGTCAAAACTCTTGGCTCAAGCCTTGGCTGTTGGTCTGTTCGCGACAGCTCCTGCGTTTGCCCACGAAGCGCATGATGTCGAGGCGGCGCTTGAGGCTTATTCCGGAGCGCTAGCGGCGGAAGATGTCGCGGGAGCGGAAGCCTGGGTGTTACCTGATGGCGAGGACTTCACGATTTTTGAGGGCGCAGGCACCAATTTCGGATGGGCAGATTACCGGGATCACCACCTGGCACCAGAATTTGCTGCCGAGGGCTTTGATATCGACGTGTATGACTGGAATGACTACGACATCATGATTGACGGCGACCTGGCAGTCGCAACGTTTACCATCCGCATGGAATATGTGTCGCATGGCGAAGCCCGTGAGCGGGACGCGCATGGAACCGCAATTCTGATACGGACTGAAAATGGTTGGCGATTGCGCCATCTTCATACATCCTAGGAGGTCTGCAAGATGACAAATAATCTGATCGATCGACGCCTCGGCGATATGGCTGCGGCGAAGCCAGAGATCGACGAGGAAACGTTTTCCGCCGCGGTCTGGCAGCGCATACACAGCCGTCCAAACCCATGGCGCGTGCTTGTTGAAGGCTTACAATCTGTCAGCCCAGGTGTTGCATGGCGGGCTGCGCCGGCGGCGTTGGCGCTCATTGTTGGCAGCGTGTCAGGTGCCGCGATGGCAGCGGGTCGCGATGTCGATGCCCTGGACGTGTTCTCGAGTCATGCGCCATACGCGATCTCGGCATTGGCAGATCTGCCGAAAGAAGACTTGTGATGCTTCGCGCAGGTCTGGTCGCCGTGGTTCTCGGCGTTATCGGTGGGCTCGCCGGGGTCTGGATGGGCACGACGCTGTTTGCAGCCGATCAGGATGAGACACCCAGCCTCCATACCATTGTCCATCATGAGTTACACCTGTCGGCCGAGCAAGACGCACTTATTGACGAGCTGGAAGCCGCCTTTGCCATTCGGCGCAATGCGCTGGAAGCACAAATGGCGGAAGCGCGTCAGGCCATGGGTGAGGCATTGCTGGAAGATCAGGAGCTGTCCGATGAGGTCTCCATGCATGCTCAGGCGATCCACACCGCGATGGGTGAGCTCCAGGTTGAGACGCTAAGGCACATCTTGGCGATGCGGGCCGTACTCACCGACGACCAACGCGCATCCTTTGACATCAAACTGGCAGATGCATTTGATGCCGGAAGGTGATGCGCTGCAGTCCGATGGCAATGCCGTTGATGCTGACCTCGTAGCGCAGGCTCGCAATGGCAGAAATCAGGCCTTCGATTTGCTCATGCGGCGCCACTCGCCCATGGTCGTGCGGTATCTAACACGTGTTCTCGGGAACGTGGAGGATGCCCATGATGCCGCTCAAGAGACCTTTGTTGCCTTGCATCGCAATTTGCATCGTTTCGACCCAAGCCGTTCTTTCGTGGCCTGGCTATTTCATATGGCGCGCAACAAGGGGCGTGACGCCTTGAGAAAGCGAACGGCCATGCGCTGGCTGGGCGGCGAAGATTCAATGGAGCAGTATGCAAGCAAGGCACCTGCACCGGATATCGAAGTTTCCGACCGGCAGTCGCTTGAGCAAGTCGAAGATGCAATCCGGGACCTGCCCGAAGGATTGAAAACCCCGTTACTGTTGTCCGCCATTGAGGGCCTGTCTCATATGGAAATCGGCACAGTCATGGGGCTGACACCGAAAGCCGTTGAAGTGCGGATTTATCGCGCAAGATCCAGATTGCGTGATTCAACTGCAGAGAAAGGTGAGGGCGCCGATTAGCCCTCACGTAGTCAGACATAGTTTGCGCCTGCCGGAGTTGCCGGTTTCTTCCTCCCCCTGGTTCAAACCGAACCGGTGGCGCAAACACCAATTTAAATGGAGCCTCGAATGAAAAACCTTCTAATGACGTCCTTTGCCGTATCAGCTTTCCTGGCGTCGCCGATTGCTTTTGCGGACAGCCATGGGTCACACGACCATCATGCGACAGAGCCAGCCCCGACCCAGGAAGAGTGTCGCGCTATGCACGACAATATGATGGCGCTTCATGATGACAGTACCGATGAGAACGATGGGAATATGCCCGAAATGTCCGATGGGGATCATGAACGCATGATGGCCTGCCACGCGATGATGGAGAACATGGATAATGGCCACCACGGCGAGGGCGACATGTCAGGCCACAGCGATATGCACAATGACGGTGCGCATGGCGACCACCACGGCAATCACGAGATGGGCGCCGATGACGACAATCCATCTCATGACCACGACTAGGCGTCGCAGCTGCTAGGTTTTTCCGGCGGTGATGTGCCGCCACTGGTCCTTGGGGGCGCATCAATGACATCTCTATTGCGCTGGACAATCCGCATTCACAAATGGCTCGCACTGATCGTCGGCATCCAGATCATTCTCTGGGTGACCGGCGGCGTGGTGATGAGTATCATTCCGATTGAGACGGTTCGCGGCGAGCACAACATCGCTGAAGTCATTCCCGTCGAGCTGAATACCGGAAACCTCATCTCTGTCGACGAGGCGGTCGATGCAGCCTCGCCGCCCAGTGGCCTGTTGGAAGCCCGGCTGCAACACTGGCATGGGCGGGCTGTCTGGAATGTCATTGCTAGAAATGAAACCAGCCAGCTGGTTGACGCGGCGACGGGTGAATTACTCACCCCGATCAATCGGGAACGCGCCATCGAATTGGCGCTGGCCGATTATGCGGGTGAACCCCAGATTTCAGCCGTTGAGTATTTCGAAGAGCCGACTTGGGAATACCGCCGCACTGGGCCTTCATGGCGCATTTCCTTCGCCGATGGCGAGGGGACGCGAGTTTACGTGTCGCCGGAAACGGGGTTGATCACAGCTCGCCGCAATGACGCATGGCGGTTTTACGATTTCTTCTGGATGCTCCACATCATGGACTATCAGGAGCGCGAGAACTTCAACAACCCGCTCGTGATTACCGCGGCCCTGTTGGCGTTGGTGACGGTGTTCGCCGGACTAATTCTACTGATTCTTCGCACACAGAGATTGCTCAGGATGGCACTCGCCCAGCGTTCGATTTCACGCGATTAGCATGCCGGGCATCACCGATTCCAAGACTCTACATTTCTATGTTGCTGAAAGAGCGTCGATAACAGCGCAATCGGGCGTGTTTCCGCGATGGCATTGGCGGGTGATTTTTGTCAAATCGCGTTCAAGTTTTTCGAGGTCATTGATCTTCGCCTGAATAGTTAAAATGTGCTGTTCAGCCACGTGGGCAATCTCGTTGCAGGAATAATCACCGCTGTTGATTGTTTCGAGTAGGCTACGAACATCGCCGATGGAAAACCCAAGCTGCCTCAATCGCAGAATAAATCGCAAGCGGTCAGCATCTGCTTTGTCGTATAATCTGTGCCCGCTGGTGGAGCGATTAGTAGGCCCGATCAATCCAATGTTTTCATAGTATCGAATTGTTTCAATGTTGCAGCCGAGCGATTGGGCCAGCTGTCCGCGTTTGAGGGCATCTCTCATTTTTGTGATCAAGCTTCCAGAATTTATACCTTGTGCCTGTACTAACTACAGGGCGTAAGAGTCCTTTATGTCAAGGGACACATCATCATCGGCCAAAGCCATACCGTTTCTCCACGGAGGAGGTGTTTTCGGCAGTTTTCTGGCTTTGATCGGAGCGTCCTGCTGTGTTGTACCGATCCTGCTGGTACATCTGGGTGTGGCGACCAGCCTTGTCGCAAAGCTGGCTTGGTTGACTCGGATACAGCCTGTCCTGTTCGGCATATCGACATTTATCCTTATCGTAGCTGCTTTGCTGGCCCTCCATCGTGGCAGCGCCCGATGGATGTTTTGGGTCTGGTGGAGTGTCGGTGCCCTTTTCCTGATCATGACAATGCTCCTTCCATTATATGAATTCCAGTTACAACGAGCGCTTTTGGAATGGATGAGAGGATAGATGAGCCAATCACCGCCGACATTCGGGTTTGCTGAGAGCAACACCATTCAGCCGCCGGGTCCGATTGGCCGTTTTGTACGAGCCATTCTCGCTTTTGGGTCGCTATACTGGGTCTTTGAAATTACGCGCCAAGGCGAGTTGTGGACCCTCACACACCCGTATACCTTGCTCTTCACACTGATGGCGCTTTATCTGACGCCCTACGCAGTCAATATAGGTTTCGGGGTGAGATTGGGCTTCTGGCCGAGAATTGTTGCAATCGCTGGAATCGGACTGGTTGCCATTTGGGGGTGGAATCAAAGCGGAATCTGGACATCGCAACCCCTGTGGTGGGCAGTTTTAGCCCTGAATATCTATGTCTTTTCTCATCTTGGCATTTCATTCGCTCTGTCCGCACTTTTCGGGACGCAGGGGTGCGAGATGCGTTCTATTCCAATCCTGCTTGGAAGGTTATCCGGGCGGCCCGCACGCGATCATCATTGCCCCGGCCCGATTGGCCAGCTTGATAGGTGGGAAGCTTCCATATGGTCGGGCAACCGCAATGAGTGACCAGCAGCGTTTGGCGATGGAAATGATTTTCAAGTCAACTCTGACATGCCCTGAATGCGAGACCATTCACCCGGATTTACTCATGCCAACGGACGCATGCCAGTATTTCTGGGACTGTCCCTCCTGCAAGATGGTCATCAAGCCGCTCGCTGGCGACTGCTGCGTGTTTTGTTCCTATGGGAGCGTTGACTGCCCACCCATCCAGTCTGGCACTTGTTGCGAGTAATCGAGCGGTCACAGTCCTTGATCAACCCAAACGGCAGGCTCGACCGTTCATTCCGTTATTTGTGGAAGAATCGATGCAAGGGTACGAAGACGATGGCGATAAACCAGCCGTAGGAGAAGGCCCCGATTGCGCCGAACAGGAACCCTGTTGGGGTCAGCCACTCGAAACCGGGCAATAAGGGCGCCCAGGCTTCATGCATGTGAAATTGTTGTGGAGCGAGCAATCCAAAGCCGACACAAGTCACGAATGTGATCAGCAAGAATGTCGACAGGGTGAGCCCAAGCGGAATAATGCGCATCGGCGCACGAGTTGGTTCAGACATCAGATAAGTCCCCTAATCGCTAAGTTCTCATCCACTTACGAATAGCGGGGCGCGAACCCTCATTCCGCGTGATAACAGTCATCGTGAGGGGTCTTATGCTTGGCGGCGTATTACCTTGTGTCAGCATGTGGGGAGACGGCGTTATAATTACGTCCACAATCGGGAGCGCGTTCACCGGACGCGATAATCGGCTCACTCTGATACGCTTGGTGTTGGCAACAGCCGTTATGATTGAACACATCTTTGTGGTACCGCACGGCATTGCAGGCGGTCCGTTCGTCGCAATTCATGGCTGGTCAATTGGCTATGTTGCCGTGAATGGGTTCTTCATTCTCAGCGGATTTCTAATAGCGGGCAGCCTTGAGCATCGCGCCAATGTAGCGAGCTACACGGCGTCGCGCGTGCTTCGCATTCTTCCGGCTCTGCTGGTACTCGCGATCAGCTCCACGCTGCTGATCGGGCCAGTTGTGACGACCGCAAGCATGCCCGAGTACTGGACCAGCGCACAGACTTGGCTCTATCCGGTCAATGTCATGCTGTTCATGGACACGTCGCAAGGTCCGCTGGGGGTGTTTGGCAACAACCCGGCGCCTGGAGAATTTTCCGCCACACTCTGGACACTGCGCTATGAAGTGCTGGCCTATATTGGCGCGGCCGTGCTGTTTTTTGCCGGTTTTGCCCGTGGCTGGCGGGCCTATCTATTTTTGCTCGTCGTAGCGACGGCCGGATATCTGGTGATCAAATTCTACTCGCCCGATATTCCGGTGATCATAACACTGACCTTGCGGCTCGGAACGGCCTTTCTGCTCGGCATGCTGATGTATTCGGCAAGGCACCGATTACCGCTTCTGCCGATCGTTGCCGTCTTCGCGTTGCCAATCTGGTATTGGATGGGATCATCGCCGCTGGCCGAGACATTTCTGAATCTTGGCCTGGCGTCGATATTGTTCTGGCTAGCGTTTTCAAAGCTGGGGGGGCTGCCGACTTTCGCGAATATGCCGGATTGGTCCTACGGGATCTATATCTGGCACTATCCGGTCATGCAGACGCTCTGGCATTTTGACTTGGCTCGCACGCCATTGGGCCTGTTTCTTTGGTCTGTGCCGCTTACCTTTTTAATCTCGGCGCTGTCGTGGCACTTCGTCGAGAAGCCGGCGTTGTCATGGAAACAAAAGTTTCGAGATCAGAATGCATCGTGTCGGAGGTTATAACATAATGTATTCGTTGCTTGTTACTGTGAATTCACGCGTCGTATACATACGAGTATGAATTTAGGCGTCAAAATTTTGTTGGTCACCGTAGCATTCTTCGCGTTGGCAAGCGAAGTCGCAAGTTCAGCTGCGCCTGACCACGATCATCATTCGGATGAGAGATTTGTCGAGATTGATGTAGGTCAATCTGAACCGGCATCATCGGCACACGCCGCCCATATGTGCGTTGCGTGCCATAACTTGATGGACCCCCGCGCGGGCTTTGAGGCTTCTATTGAAGTTTCATCAACCCCATCATTTGTTTTTCCGGACGTCCGATTCAGGACGCGAGCTCTTGAGCCGCCGTTTCAGCCACCGATTGAGATTTCAGCCTGACAACTTTGTCGAACTGAAACCAACAATCGGAATTACACTAGATGAATTCAACATTTATCGCCCGGCCAAATTGGCTGGGGCGGATGACCATGGCAGCAGTCCTGCTGGCCTGGATCTCCATAAGCTCTGCCGAGGCGCAATCCGCTTCTGCAGTCCCATTCACCTTATCCGATGCGCTGAACCTCGCATTGGAAAACAACCCAATCACCGATGCAGCGCGCGAGGAAATACGCGCCGCCGAATCCGACGCTCTACAAGCCGGGCTGTGGGACAATCCCATCCTGGGCGCAGAAATAGAGGAATTTGGTTCTGATCGTGGAGGTCTCGGCGACGCCGATACCACATTGTCGATCAACCAAACAATCCCGCTAGGCGGCGATCGCGGACGGGCTCGCGATGCGGCGAGCGCTTGGGCGCGAGCAGCAACGGCAGACTTAGCGCTTCAACGTACCCGCCTTTTAGCAAGTACTGCTCAGGCCTACGTTGACGCCCAGGCGGCGTCAGAAACTCTCTCTCTTCGTACAGAGCTTCTGGAAATCGCGAATAATTCCGCAGAGGCAATACGTTCGCGTGTTGACGCCGGCCGCGCGTCTCCAATTGAACGCAACCGCGCCGAAATGCTTGTCGGGTTGGCGACAATCGCTGCCAATGATGCTGAAAGTGCTCAAGCCGCAGCCAACGATCAGCTTGTGGCAATTTGGTCTGGCGACGCCTTCAGTGAAGAGCTCACCTCGCCACTACAATCGCTTGATCTCAGCGCCTTTGCGGACGCAAACCCGGTTGAATGGATTTCGAACAACCCCGGACTCATTCAACTTCGAGCCATAACACGAGCTCGTGGCCTAGAAATTCGACGCGAACGCGCAGAAGCCATTCCTGATGTGACTGTGGGTGCAGGGGTGCGCCGGTTTGGCGCCACCGACGAGACGGCTTTCGTCGCAACGCTTGAAATTCCAATTCCTATCATAAACAGAAACCAGGGCGGTGTCGCTGCGGCAGCCTCGCGAGAGACTGCAGCCCGATTAAACGAAGAAGTCATGCGCCGGTCATTGATCGCGCAATATGCTGCATCAGCTGGTCGCTTTGCACGCGCTCAGTCGACCTACACACAACTCAATCAAAATATCCTCCCGGCGTCTGAAAACGCATTATCAGCAGCTCAAGAGGCCTACCGCGAAGGCGCCATGGATATCCTCAATTTCCTGGATATCCAGCGTTCCTATTTCAATGTTCGAGTTGATCTGATCGCCGCCCGTGCCGAGTTGGCGCGTGCGGCTATCGAACTCGATGCAATAGCTGGTGCGCCTCAACTTACTCGACTGGTCCAAACGACCTCAGAGGAGGCAGCACAATGACCAAACATAAAATCAATCTATTGCTGATTACGGCCAGCGCACTGGCGCTCGCAGCGTGTTCTGCCGAAAGTCCGGGTGAACAAGACCAAAATAGCGAACCATCTGCCGTTGCAAGCAACATCGAAACTGAAACTAGCCACGACGACAATAGCGACGATGATGGGCATACTGATTCAGAAGATGGCGACCATGATGAGGCGGTCGAAGTTCACCTCGACGCAAGCCAGATATCTGAACTTGGTATCGTCGTCTCGGCTGTAACAAGTGGGCCAGTCGATGGGATTTTGGAATTGCCTGCAGAAGTGGGTTTTGATCAAAACCATCTGGCTCATGTTTCGCCACGCGTGTCCGGCATCGTTAGCAGTGTGAACGTAACCGAAGGTGATCGCGTCAATGCTGGCGATATTCTCGCGGTTTTGAATAGTCGGTCACTTGCAGATGCCAAGGCGGCCTATCTTTCGGCGCGGGCAAGATTGGATCTTGCAGAAAGCTCCTTTGAACGCGAAGAGCGCCTTTGGGAACGTCAGATTTCAGCCGAGCAAGATTATCTCAACGCGAGACGGGCGCTCGAGGAAGCACGAATTGAGGTTCGCAGTGCCGGTCAGCAGCTGGACGCTCTTGGTGTTGATGTTGCCACTCTGCCTCGGATGGTTGCGTCGTCAGATATTTCGCTAACCCGATATGAGCTGACTGCACCGATCGCCGGAACAATTATTGAGCGCCATGCTGTTCTTGGTGAGGTTCTTACCGAAGGCGCACAGCCGCCAGCCTTTATTGTCGCTGACACTGATTCTGTTTGGGTCGATGCTGCGATTTACGGCGCCGACCTGGGTCGACTTCGTGCTGGAGCTGCAGTTTCTATTGATCCGGGCGACGGAGGCCGACCAATCGAGTCGACGATTGATTTCGTGAGTCCTCAAATCGGCGAACGAACACGAACGGGTAGAGCTCGAATTGTCATCGACAATCCCGGCGACCGTCTGCGTCCAGGCATGTTTGTAACCGTGATTGCGGCTGCGTCTGACGCGCAGCCTACGTTACGCGTACCGGTGTCGGCGCTTCAAACCGTTGAAGGTGAATCCGTTGTGTTCGTTCGAACCAGTGATGGATTTGAGGTTCGCCATGTTCAGATCGGACGGCGTTCGGATCGGTATGCAGAAATCCTGTCTGGCGTTGCGATTGGCGAAATGATCGCCACGACCGGAACATTTTCTTTGAAAGCCGAATTGCAGAAAGAGGAGTTTGATGATGGACACGCACACTAACTCTTCACAGCAAGTTTCTGGTTTAACCGGCCTGCTACATCGAATAGCGGGGGGAAGACTGCTCGCTGCACTCGCATTTGCATTCGTACTCATTGGAGGGATCGTCACATTCAGGTCGATGCCTGTCGATGCGTTCCCGGATGTCACACCAACACTTGTGCAGGTGTTTACAGAGACGGAAGGCCTCGCCCCGGAAGAAGTCGAACGATACGTCACGTTTCCGGTTGAAACCTCCATGAATGGATTGCCTCGGCTTCGAGAAGTGAGATCGACATCGAACTTTGGTTTGTCCGTCGTCAACATCTATTTTGAAGATGGCGTCGACATATATTGGGCGCGCCAACTTGTCGGAGAACGCCTTCAGCAAGCCCGAGAAGAAATACCCGAAGGGTTTGGCGATCCAGGTATGGGGCCGATCACGACCGGCCTAGGCCAAATTCTCTTCTACTTCCTCGAAACGTCGGATGAAAATCTTGATGGCGTTCAGTTGCGGACGTTGCAGGATTGGCAGGTCAAATTTGACCTTCAAACCGTCCGAGGTGTCACCGAAGTTCTATCGCTTGGAGGTTTCGAACAGCAGTATCAGATCAATGTTCGACCCGAGGCATTGTTGAGATACGAGCTGTCCATCGAAGATATCGTAACGGCTGTTGAGTCCAACAATGCCAATGCCGGAGCTCAGTTTTTGATCGAAAACAGCGAGCAATATACGGTTCGTGCGGTCGGTCTGGCTCGGGGCATTCATGACCTTTCAGATATTATCGTGAAAGTCGAAGATGGTGTGCCGGTGCGTGTTCGCGATATCGCGAGCATTGAGATCGGCGGCGCGCCTCGGCAAGGCATGGCGACCATGGATGGTCAAGGCGAAGTGGTGGCCGGCCTGGTTCTCAAACTCCTTGGTGCAAATACCAACGAAGTGATCGCCCGCGTTCATGACCGCCTTGATCGGATCAACGAAACATTGCCGCCAGGCGTGAGGGCTGTTCCCTACTATGATCAGTCAGAACTGGTCGGGGCTGCCGTGGGCACCATGACCACGGCCTTGTGGCAGGGCGCGCTACTCGTTGCCATCATATTGTTCCTCTTCCTGCGAGGATGGCGACCTAGCCTTATTGTCGTGGCTTCAATCCCGTTTTCAGTGGGTTTTGCCTTGCTCGCAATGCAGCTCTTTGGCGTATCCGCCAACCTGATGTCACTAGGTGGAATCGCTATCGCTATCGGGATGATGGTCGATGGTGCGGTTGTGATCGTTGAAAACGCAAACCGTATCCTGACCGCTTCGAAAGAGGGCGAAGACAAACGCGCTCTTATCGCTGGCGCATGTGCGGAAGTCTTACAGCCGCTCATCTTTGCAATCCTGATTGTGGTGATTGTGTTCGTCCCAATTTTGACGTTGGAAGGCGTCGAAGGAAAAACGTTCCGACCACTGGCGTTCGCTGTTGTTTTTGCGATGGCAGGATCATTGGTGTTCGCCGTGCTTCTAGCACCGGCTGCATCTATGCTCGGCTTGAAAATTGGCAAAAAGTCATCGGGTGAGGATGAACCTGATTTCTACGAACGCCGGTTTGCACCTTTGGTACGCCTCTTCGTTCACAAGAGATGGGCAGCACTCACGCTAGCAGCAGCAATGCTGCTTGTTGGCGGTGCGATATTCCCGCGATTGGGCTCTGAGTTTACGCCTCGCATGAACGAGGGTGATTTTCTGGTCCGGTTGACCATGGCGCCATCTATCTCGTTGCCGGAAGCCCGAGAAACGGTAACGCGCTTTGAGCAACAGCTACAATCCAACTTCCCTGAGGTTGAGCGCATCGTCACGCGTATTGGCCGCGGCGAGGTTGGTGCCCACGCAGACCCGGTAAACAGTGCGGAGGCCTTCGTGGCGCTTGCGCCGCGCGGTGAGTGGGAATCTGCCCGGACACAAGATGCGTTGCTTGCGATGATGAGCGAAAGCTTTGAATCTTTTCCGGGGGCTCGCTTTAACTTCACGCAACCGATTGCAGCAGCAACCGACGAACTGCTGACAGGTACTAAAGCGGACTTGGCGATCAAGTTGTTCGGAGAGGACATGTCGGTCCTTGAGGAATACGCGGCGCAAATCGCAAATGTCATCCGCGATATTGCCGGTTCGGCTGATGTCCAGACAGATCAGGTGACCGGTGCTCCGCAGCTTAGGATTACCGTCAACAGGGAAGCGATCAGCCGTTATGGCCTGAACGTAGAAGATGTTTTGTCAGTGGTTCGAACAGCGATTGGTGGCTCGCAAGCTGGGCAGGTATTCGAAGGTGTCCGACGCTTTGACATCATCGTCCGTTACCGCGAACAAGATCGGGTGAATGCCGAACGCATCAGTCGTATCGTATTGAATGGCCCAGAAGGAGAAATCATACCCCTCGGCCAGGTCGCAGCCATTGAACGTATCGAGGGGCCTCGGCAGATCACGCGTGAGAATGGCCAACGGTACATTGCCATTCAAACCAATGTCCGCGAACGCGACATAGGCTCGTTCGTCCGAGAAGGGCAAAATGCCGTTGCCGAAAATGTCGCGTTACCGCTAGGGTATTTTATCGAATGGGGCGGTCAGTTCGAACTTCAGCAACAAGCAAATGCGCGTTTCGCTGTCGTCATCCCAGTCACACTGGGTGTCGTGTTCCTCTTGCTACTTTTCAGCTTTGGACGGCTCAAAAGCGCACTCTTGATCATCGCCAACATCCCGTTGGCGCTGGTCGGTGGTATCGCGGCGCTGTGGCTAACGGGTCAGAACCTATCGGTTCCAGCTTCCGTTGGCTTTATTGCTCTCTTCGGCATTGCCCTAGGTAATGGCATGGTTTTGGTCTCATTCCTCGACCGCTTCGCAAAGGAACGCTCGGACGTTGACGTGTTCAGCGTTGAGGCCGCGGTTCGTCGTGCTCAGCCCGTCTTGATGACCGCGACGACTACGGGCCTAGGCTTGATGCCGTTGCTTTTTGCGTCCGGCATCGGCTCGGAGGTTCAACGACCTCTCGCAGCCGTTGTTATTGGCGGGTTGGTAACGTCGACCATTTTGACGTTGCTGGTTCTGCCAGCCGTCTACAAATGGTTTGCGCCACACCCACAAGGTCTTGGTCCCGACAACGTGAAAGCTAGCTGAAGGCATTTCTGGAAATGGCAGGATTGTCCGCCTGCCATTTCCACTGCCGAAGACGATACCCAATAACTGACGGCGTGTTTCACACCAAGTAGGCTGTTTCCATGTCAATTCTTAAGCAAAAATATTCCGATCTCACCGCGACCAGCCTGGGGAGAATTCGCGGCGGCCAGCTGCTAATGTTGCCAACTCTAATCGCTCTCGACCTTTTTCTGAAATATAAGATTGAGCGTACTCTCGCCGAAATCGGCGCGTCGATCCCGATATTCCCTGGTTTCAACATCACTTTGGGCCACAACCGAGGCGTTAGTTTTGGTATTCTGGATAGTGCGCATTGGGTTGCGCCCTATCTGCTTTCAAGTTTTGCCATCGTCTTGGTTGTTTTTGCTTTGAGCTGGACTGCCAGGCAAAACTCCAAACTTGTTCAGGCTGCCGGCGGTCTTTTTGCGGCTGGTGGTCTTGCCAACGCGATTGATAGGCTCGGCGATGGGGCCGTCACGGACTATCTGGACTTTGGATGGCAAGCAACGCGTTGGCCAACGTTTAATCTGGCTGACGTTTTCATATTCGCCGGCGTCGCGCTTTTATTTCTTGCTTGGAGATGGAGCACAAAAACATCAGAGCGTGACCGCTAGCTATTTACAGCACAGTATATGGCTTTGATCTGTGATCGGACTGGCATTTGGAATGGTCGAACAGGCTTGTGACGATCTCGCATGTTCCGACTTCACCGCCGGAGCAGCTATCGATCATGCGTTTTAATTCACGTTCTAGCACCCGTAGCTGCTCGATGCGCGATTGCGTATCAACGAGGTGACGCCGGGCAAGTTCGTCTGCTTTCGCGCAATCGGTTCCCGGGTTTTCTTGCAAATCAATCAGGTCGCGGATGGCCTTCACCGAGAATCCAAGATCGCGTGCGTGTCGTATGAAGCCCAGCAGATCCACCGCAACTTGCCCGTAAATGCGCCGGCCGCTCTCAACGCGGCGCGGTTCGGGCATCAATCCAACGCTCTCATAATACCGAATGGTCGTCACTTTGACGCCAGATAGTTTGGCTGCCTGGCCGATTGAGAATTCTTCTGTCATTTCTCTCTTGCTTCTACAGTCGCTGTAGAAATTAGACTCCATATCAAATATGGGAGTCAAGGAATTGAGTTGTTGCGAAAACGATAAAAAATTTGACGGCACCTCAAGCGCTTATCGCCGCGCGCTGTGGGCCGTGATCTTCATCAATCTTGTCATGTTCGTGGTCGAGATAACCGCCGGCTTTGCCTCGGGTTCCCAAGCCCTGAAAGCCGATGCGCTGGATTTCGCTGGCGACACGATGACGTACTCAATCAGCCTTCTGGTCATCGGCTCTGCCATTGCTGTTCGCGCGAGAGCCGCATTGTTCAAAGGCGGCCTTTTGTTCGCTATCGCAATTTCCGTTCTGGTGATGACGCTCATGCGTGCCTTGTCAGGAGAACCACCTGCTGCAGAAACCATGGGTGTTGTCGGCTTAATCGCACTTCTCGCGAACGCCGCCAGTGTACTCATCCTTCTTAAATGGAGAGACGGTGATGCGAATGTTCGCTCCGTCTGGCTGTGCTCGCGAAATGACGCCATTGGCAATGTTGGTGTGATGATTGCCGGCGGTCTTGTTGCTGTCACCGGGTCAGCATGGCCGGACCTGATATTGGCATTTGCGCTGGCCGGCATCTTCAGTCGGTCGGCATGGTCCATCTGCAAGCAGGCTCTTGAAGAGCTTCGTGAACACTCAGCCATTGCCCACACAGGAGACGCGTAATGTCACCCCTGCTCATCGGCGTTGTCGCGTATGTGATCTTAACAGCGGCGGCCTCGCTTCCGTTCATGCTTAAGGCCAAGGCCGAGTTTGAACACCAGGGCAAGTGGTCACCTCCAACCGCCGTCATGTCCGGCGTCATAATGCATGGTCATTTCATCGCGACGCTCGCGCTATCTTGGTTGGATCGCGGCAGCCTGTTTGCGCCATCCCCCATCATGGTCGCCATCGGAACAGTTTTGTTCTTCGGCGGCGCCGCTGTCATCCATCTGGGACGATACGCCTACGGATCGCAACAACGCGTCTATGGCTTACTTGAAGACGAGCTGATCCAGCACGGGATATACCGTCACACACGCAATCCACAGTATGTCGGCTATGCAGGCATGTTCCTCGGTGCGGCCATCGTTGCGGGCTCCGGACTGGCTTTGGTTTCCACACTCTTCTTTATGGCGATCATCCATGTGTTCATCATATGGGTTGAAGAGCCGCATATGCGCAGAACCTTCGGTGAGACCTTTGATGGGTATGCGCAAAAGGTGAGGCGCTATATCTGATCTCATGAAGTAGCTACACGATCTTGCAAGAAGAAGCTCCGCAATATCAGGCGCAGTTAGATTAACCAAACTGTTCGCTAGGCCCCGGTCCGGCAATGTTTCCGGTTGATCCAAGGGCTCTTATTGTCAGGACAAGTGCGTATTGATTGGGTGCAGCAATAGCGGCCGTAGCGGATCAAAGAAGTGCGATTTCGAACTAAGTTTCCTTTCCACCGCCACTATTTTCCCGAAAACAGAGAATATCAGAACAGCGTTTTGAAAAGCCCCGCAATTGCGGGAGTTAGCGCATGCGCGTGTCCACAGAGACGCTGATCAGGGCCGCCATTTCGCCGAAAATCGCCCTTTGTCTCAAACCGCCGGTTTTGGCGAAGCGGTTGTGGCGGTTTACAGGGAAAATACAGGGAAATTTCCCGACTACGGGGCCAGGCAATCCGACGATCCATGCCGCCCAGCCGGTGTTGTCAGAGGGGACGCGCTGTTAGCCGGTTCGCTGCCAGAGTGGTGGCATGAACAAGAACCCCTTTCGGTATTTCAAGACGTCCCCTGAGGTCATCCGCCTTGCGGTCATGATGTATGTCTGGTTTCCGCTTTCGTTGCGGAATGTTGAAGACCTGCGTCATGAGCGCGGCATCGATATTTGTATGAGACGGTGCGGTTTTGGTGGAACCGGTTTGGGCCAATGTTCGCTGCCGAGATCAGACGGAAGCGAGCTGACCGCCTTCGTGCATGGGCCCAATTGCGATGGCACCTGGACGAGATGTTCGTGAAGATAAACGGCGAGACGCCCTACCTATGGCGTGACGTCGATCACGAAGGTGAGGTGCTTGGAGCCTTTGTCACTAAACGCCGGAATCGCCAAGCAGCGTTGAAGTTTCTGCGCAACGCGATGAAGCGTTACGGGCGGCCGAAGGCCGTCGTCACGGACCGGTTGAAATCCTATCGCGCAGCGATGTAACAGCTCGGCAATGAAAGCGACAAGGAAGCCGGGAGGTGGTTCAACATCCGGGCCGAGGACAGCCACTGGCCCCTTCGAAGACGGGAACGAACCATGCGCCGGTTTCGGCGAATGCGAAGTCTCCAAGAATTCGCCGCCGTCCATTCCCCAATCCGCGATTACGTGAATTTCGACCAGCATTTGAACTACCGCGAGCGGTTCAAGGAGAGCCGCGCCGCCGCGCTGCGCGAGTGTAAGCAACTCGCCGCCCCGTCTCAAAGCACCCCGAAAAACTGAGACCGCTTCGCCTTAGTCTGACGGCATAATCCGACATGTGGTTGACAGACGATACTCAACGAAGGCGCGCAAACACATCCTGCAAGCGCGCCTCGACCTCCTCATGATGACCCAGCAGAAGATGCCCGCCGGTCTCGAATCCGATGAATTCACTGTTGCCAATCCCTGATGACAGCCGCTCGGAAACCGCGATCGGATTGAGCCGGTCATCGCGAGTATGGATGATCAGGACACGCGATTGAATGGCGCCAAGATCGTAAGTCATTTCGGGATCAACAGCCGCGCTTTCATTGTTCACGCCGCTTAGCCGCCGGGATGCGGGAAGAAAGCCGTCAATCAGCCGCTCGACGAAATCCCTCTCTGCAGGCGACGCGTGCGCTATGAGGTCAGATCTCGCGTCAAATGCTTCGCGCAACCAGCCCCGCGCGATTTTTGCCAGGATCCAGTAAGCCACATCGTTTCCCATAAGCGCGGAATACGCCCATGTCGGGAGCGGCCTGTTTTCCACATCAGGACTGAAGGGTGTGAAGGGAGCCGACGATAGCAGAACCATGCCGCCGGCACGCTCGGGATAAAGCTCCGCAAACTTGAGCGATGGAGGCACGCCACCCGACATGGCGAGCACGTGAACCTGATCGAGTTCGAGCCGGTCTAGCAGGTCGACGAAAGCTTCCGCCTGGGAGCGCGTTGACGCGTCTTCCGGCAAGTCGCTTCCGAGATAACCGAATCTCGAAACGGAAATGAAAGTGAACCCGTCGCCCGCGATGGCTTCGGCCAGGAGGCGGCCCTGATCAAATCCCCCGCCAGCGCCATGCACGACCAAGACCGGCGGACCGTCACCCCATACGGAATATTCGAGCATGCCGTGGCGGGTTTCGACCAGCGAGCGTTCGGCACGCAGCTGCGCGATCCGCTCTTCTGTCATACGTGAGGCGAGCGCCCACAGTCCCAAAATGCCAACCGCCAGCGTCGCGGCGGTCATCAGGGCGATTCGACTCAATGTCATGATCCGGGATCCAAATTCCAGCCATGGAGAATGAAATCCAGGATCGCGGGGTTGTCGCCGTGATTGGAATGGGCGCCGACCGGGTTGGCGAGCAGGCCAGGAATCCAGAACGAAGGATTGCGGACTTGAACGTTCACAACGTGCTCAATCATCGGACTATCGGTCAAATAATCCGGCACGCGATAGCCCATAATGTCGTTCGGGTCATTGAACGCGACAATCTGAAGCTGCGTCGTCTCACGGCAGGCGTTGCGCAGATCGCTTATTTGTCCGCGATCACGGGGGTCGGTCAGAAGAATCTGACGCCCTCCAAATTCGCCATAGAGATCGCAAGAGCCGTCTGGATCACACCCGAAGTGCGGGTGCGCCGACAAAAGCAGCGAAACCTGATTGGAGAACATGTAGACGGGCGTGTCATCAAGCAGCGGCGGCATCAGACGACAGGTCAGCTCAAACGGGCCGAGATCGCCCGGCCATAACCGGAATTCATCCAGCGCGTCGAGCAGCACGAAGCTGCCGAGCGAATAGGTCAGGAACGCAAATGTGTGCCGGTCGAGATGGGCGGCGACGCCATCGGCTCCACCGAAACGGTTCAAGGTTTCTTGAGTCAGTTGGCATCTCGGCAAGTCTTCTCGACGCGGCGGAACCTCAAGTGCCTCGGAAGCCATGATGCAGATGCTCTGTCGGACGGCATCCCGGGCCGCCGCGCCGAGGGGACCGACCGACAGGACGGCATCTGTCAGCCCGGCCACCATGACATCATCTTTCATGAGAGCATTGAGAAGCGCGCGCGGCGGCCGGTCGCGTCCTTCAACCCGGCGCTCACTGGCTGGTGGACGCCTCGGCTCTCCTCCGCAGGTGGTCCATTCCGGATTCGCCCGAAAGCCCAGATCGGTCTCGAAGGGCGCCAAGAACTCGTCAGTAAAGGCGTCTGCATAAGGCGTCCAGAGAACCTCATAAAAAACCAGTCTCGGAGATGCGCCGTCAGGATCTGCCCATTGCGTCACCCGCAATGTCGAAGGTGGAAAGTCGTGCCTGCGCCCTTCAGACGAGCCGGTCACGAACGCCGGCGCGTCGAGCCTGACGAGCCGGTCATCGCTGCATCGGCTTTGGCCAAGGCGCAATGCAATCTGTTGTTGGACCTCGAAGGAATAGCCGTGCGCATCGGTGCCCATGCCGTTCACCACGAGGATTCGCATGACCGCATCGGGACCCTCCATCCGGTCGAACCGAGGTTTCAGACCTTCGATCCGGACCCGGTCTTCAGTGCTCGTACTGGTCGCCCAAGAGACCGCATCGCGGCTGATTGAAGTCTGCGCGCACGCCGCCAGCAGGGCCGCGAACAATACGGGGCTTATCAGGCGCAAGAGCGCTGCGCCCTTCGACTGGAGATCGCGGCTAATTGGACGCATCGGAATTTGCACGCAATCGAAGCGTCGCCTCCAGATCGTCAAGCGCAGCCCGGTCAAACACGCGGCCATTGGCGATGACCGCTTCGAGCTCGCGAACGGCTGAAATGTTCTCCAATGGATTGGCGCGCAGGAGGACGAGGTCCGCCCGCTGGCCTTGCCGCACCCGGCCCGTTTCGCTCTCCTCGCCGAACAGCCGCGCCGGATTGAGCGTCGCGGTGGCCAAGGCTTCCCGGGGGGTCAGGCCGACAAGGACGTAGCGTTCCAGTTCGTCGATCAATGTCGCGCCATGGAAGAGGAATGGGTTAAGAAACGCGGCGTCCGAGGAGGCGAGCATGATTACGCCGGCGTCATGGGCGCGCTTGAACGTATCGCGATCCTGCTGGACGGCGTCCGGCGCAATGGCCAACAGATCCTCGGTCATTGCTGTGCGGCGGAAGTCAGGCTCGCCCCAAGCCGCTCTTACAGATTGTGGTACCGTCTGCAGGCGTGGGTCATCGGGCTCCGGGTCGTCGCCGAGATAGAAGTCGGCGACCATTAAAGTCGGGGCGATCGCCACCCCTGATTCTACCAGAGCGGCGATGGCGCCGTCGCAGATTTCCGCATCCCAGGTCTCCAATGTGGTGAAGGCATGGGTCGCCATCTCCGCCATAAGCGCCGGAAATGGATCGTCTGACGCAAGCGCGGCGCGCGCGCCTTCGATCATGGCCTGTTCTTCGGTGGAACATGCCTTGGTAACGCGGCCGAAATGCTCAATCACATCGTGTCCCGCCGCAATGGCGCCGGTGAGGAGCACACTTTCCGGCACGTGGCCATACAGCGGCAACTCAAGCGCGTCGGCCTCCTCGGCAATTGCGCGATAGGTTTCAGGATCGAGCAGCGAGTAGGCCTTGATCGACGTCCAGCCGAGTGCCGCAGCTTCGCGCACCCGGGCGCGGCCTTCTTCGGGTGTTGAAGCCACCATCTGTCCTGGCCAGGATCCCGGCGGTCCATCGATCATCGCGCCCGCGTTTATGATCCGAGGTCCGATCCGCGCACCCGTCTCGATTTGCTCGTTTACCTCGCGCTGATCATCTAACGAAATGAGCGCGCCCATGTCCCGAATGCTGGTGACACCATGAAGTATGTAAAGCGGCAGCGCAAAGTCCGGCTCGCCTTCCGTGGAAAAGACGTGGACATGGGAATCCCAAAGGCCGGGAATAATGAACAAGTCATCGCCTGCGAAGCTGCGGCCCGGCTCCGGCAATTCCGAGGTGCCCGCGCGGCCCACCCATGCGATCCGTCCGTCGCGGAGAAACACATCCTGACCCGGCGCAACGGCCCCCGCCTCAACATCCACGACCGACACATTGCTGACCAGAAGCAATGAAGGATCGACGGCAGGCTGAGGCTGGCAAGCGGTGATCAGCGTGAGGGATATCAGTGCGAGGCATGCGCAAAGCGGTTTGACCATTTCACCCTCATGCAATGATGACATCGTCGATCGGGCGGCGTATCGACATGGGCAAAAGTGGCGCCTTGCCAAAACGGATGACCAGGTCTGGACGCCTCCCGGGAATACCAAGCCAGCTGGCGAATTCCGGCCGGAGGTCAACGACTTCGATCGGCATGTTCACATGGCCGTGACGGATACCCATCGTTGTTGCCTGCAGCGCAAAACGATTAAAGCAGCGGCCGACATCGACCCAACCGCGCGGACTTTCCTCCTCGGCGATAAAGACCGCGATTCCCGAGGACGACCGGATTTGCCTGGCGTATTTGTCGTTTTCGGTATTCTTCTTGAACACGCGGTCGAACATGAAACCGCTGATCCAATCCGGCATCGTCGGATTGCCGGAACACTTCGAGAATAAACCGTCTCTTGTCTGCAAGGCGGCCCGAGCATTGAACCGGAGCCAGTCTTTGAGCTCTTGTACCCAAGCCGGATCATCCATCTGTGCGCTATTTCCAGCGATTACGAATTCGATCGCATCTTCCATTCGGGGACGCTCGGTGATGAACAAGACCTCTACACCAGGCTGGGTGGCTGCGGTTTCGAGCAATCGCAATTCGTCAGAGGACAACGCTTGCCCGTCATACTCCGACCGGGTCGATTGGCGCGTCAAAATGGCGTTGGCGAGTTCGACCTCACTTACCGCTCCATCCCCGAGAAACACCCTGACCACAGTCTCGTCTGGGCTTTGACCTTCAATGGCGACCTCGCCGGAGCGACCGGCAGACCGTGCCGCGAGCAGCAGGCTTTCGGCTGCGCAACCGAGCGTGACGACCACATGATGATCATCTGGATCGGCGGCTGGCGTGCGGCGGCTGAGGTCCGGCCGAATTTCGACATGATTGTTGCCCAACCCGAACGTCCAAGGCTGCGTATTGTGGGAGTTCGGCGCCAGGGTCGCAAACCGAACGAAATCCCGAAGCGAGGGTTCGGTTGGCAAAGGTGCGCGCAAGGTTTGTACGGCTTCATCATAGGTGTTCATTTCACCGCCTCCGCAGCTGCTGAGCATCAAAGTCGCGGTCGCGCCGCCGCCCGTCATAAGCATTTCTCTTCTTGTCCATTTCATGAGTCATCACCTCTCCCCGCGAGCAGCACCCGTGCCAGTCTCCGCTCAATCTCCAGTATTACCGGCCGCTCAACATCGGCAATGCCGATATCGGTATTAATCTGGAATGCGATCGCGACATCATAGACCGGATAGTATTGGAGGCTCGACACGTAGCCTGGGATCCATCCGCGATGGCCATAGACCGGTCCGAACTCGCTGTCGGCGCGGATCGCTATTCCCAGTCCATACAACGAAAGCGGATCGGTTTCCGATGCAGGAAGGCCGCTGGTCGCCGCTGAATAAAGCGTACCCGAAACGAGATCGCCCGAAAGAAACGCCCGCCCCCAGATTGCAAGGTCACGAGAGGTCGAGAAGAGGCCGCCGCCGGTCCATTCGATGGCCGGGTTCCAGACCATCGCGCCGTCTTCATCGGTTGTAACCTCAGGCAGTCCGAGCGCGGATTCGCTCGAGACATAGCCGCGCGCGAGGCGGGGCAGGCGCCGCCTGTCCGACGGCCCCGTGTCGATGAGGCCCAACGGCGCGATGAAGCGCTCGTCCACGCTTTCCTCGTAGGGTCTCCCGCTTGCCTTTTCGATGATGAGGCCGAGCAGCAGATATCCGGTATCGGTGTAGGCCCAGCTTTCGCCCGGCGCGAACAGCGCCTCGGTGTCGAAGGCTAACGCAATCAGGACCTCCGGCGATATCGTATCCGCCTGATTCAGCCAGAGCGCGGCAAATGACTCCAGATGGATATGGTCCGGCAGCCCGGATCGATGTTGCAGCAAATGGCGGATGGTCGTCCGCTCGCCGTTCGGCAAGCGCTGGAACCAGTCGCGATCGCCAAGCCAGGCTTGGATCGGGTCATCGAGCCCAACCCGCCCCTCATCGGCCAGCTGGAGCAGGGTTGCGGCGACGAAGGTCTTGCCGATGCTCGCGGCGAGCATCGTGGTGTTCGGCGACATCGGCTCATTTGTCTCGCGATTGGCAAGGCCCGAGGCTACCGTCGCGACGCCGTCGGGACTTGCGATGGCGACCGTCATGCCCGGCAGGGCGTAGTCCTCCAAGATCGCTGCCGCTTCGTGAGACAAACGGGCATCAGGCGTCTCGATGGACGTGGAACTTTGACACGCGCCAATGCTGGCGGCCAACAAAGACGCCTGCAGCGTCAGCATCGCGTGTCGGCTGAACGTCATGACGCCGCCTGAACACGTTCAGGCGCGGACGGAATCACCTCGGTGACGGCCGATGCCCTGTTGAACAGCGCGCGCTTATTGATCCAGACGATGAATGCGGCGGCCGCCACGTAGAGATACATGTCAAAAGGCTGGGCGTCGGGCCAAAGCGGGTTGTTCATCTGGAAATGGAACAGCATGGCCAGAAGAATGCTGCCGCGCGCATTGTTGAAGAATGCGGTCAGGATGACGCTGCAAGCGACCGAACCTGCAAAAAAGGGCAGAAATCCCCAGGCGGCCTGCGGCGTGCCGCTGAGCACGAAGGCCGGCAAATGCCAGACCGCCCAAATCACTCCAAGCACAAGCCCCGCCCAGAACGGCGCCAAACGCCTCTGTAAGACCGGCAAGGCGAAGCCGCGCCAACCGATCTCCTCCATTGGGCCCAGAATCAGCATGAAGCCCATCGCCGGAAGCAAAGCGCCTATTGGCTCGGTTAGCAGCGGCGCTGACGCGGCGTTTCCCTTGATCAAAGCGCCGGCAAAGGAAATGGCCGGAAACCCGAGCAGCAGAAACGCGTACCACCAAGCCGACGCCCGCCACAATAACAGGCGCGAGAGATAGCGTCGTATTCCCGACAGCCCTGCCCTGAGTCCAACCAGCAAGAGCGCCGCGATCGCCGGCGCATACACTGCCAATATGAAAAACGGATGCGAGCCGCTCAGCTGCCCAAAAGCCTCCCCGGCCCAACCAGGCGCAAAAATGAAGATTGCGAAGATGCCCCAGGCCAGGCTGAACGCGATTGCGATGAAGGGTATGAGTTGACCGGAGCCGATCTCAGCTGTGCCCCAATGAACCGCCCGTTGAGCCATTTCCACCACCTTCCGACCAACATCCTCCAACAGCCTACTGCTTTTCTAGGAAGCGGCCATTCAAATCGAAACCTAACGGTCGATTGAGTTTGATGGAGCCGGTTTTGCTGGATACGCGCGCATGTTAAGACCAATGCCAGCCCAAAACGCGGGAGTGCAGGCAACATGGTGTGGGTTTGGCCGCTTCTAATCCTTGCGGGACTCGCGCTCATGTCCCTCCTTTTATGGCGGGGGAGCGATGCCAAGGCGGACACGCGGGCTAGAAAAAGGCTCGTCGCATTGGGCGCTCCCGATGCGGCATCCTATGACCCAAAGCTGGTCGCGGCGCTGCCCGAACCCGCGCAGCGCTTCTTCAACTTCACCATTGAAGAAGGGACAAGGCTGCGCCGCGTTGTCGAAATCGAAATGGAGGGCGAGCTCAGTCTCGGGTCCAAGGCAAAGCCGAACTATCGGCCGATGCGCGCACGCCAGCTTATCGCCGCGCCCTATGGATTTGTTTGGTCGCTGAAGTGGAACGGGGTGAGCGGTTCGGACGGCGCACTGCCCGACACCTCATGGACCCGCTTCTGGCTCTTCAACCTCGTTCCACTCGTTCACGCCGGAGGCGACGATCACCGCCGGTCGTCTTTTGGCCGTTTGATTGCGGATGGCCTTTTCTGGTCACCGGCCAGCATGCTTCCAAGCGGGCATGTCTCATGGGAGAAGCTTGGACGCGACAGCGCCCGCGTGGTCGCAGCTTATGGCGACTTCCGGCAGGCCGTTGACCTTCACCTGGACCGCGACGGCAGACCTTTACGCGTTATCTTCCAGCGATGGAGCAATGAGAACCCGGAACGCATCCATCGCTTGCAACCCTTCGGCGGCGACCTGTCTGATTTCAAATCGTTTGAAGGATACCACCTGCCAACCACCGTTATTGCGGGGAACCAATTTGGCACTGAAGACTACTTCCCCTTTTTCAAAGCCAAGGTGATCGGGGTCCGATTTCCCGAGCCATGAGACCGATGGCCATGCTGGATGCCACCGCAATCGCCGTGGACCAGCCAGATTTGTATCGTCTGGCAGTACCGGCGACGACATTACGTTCAGCTACACCTGGAATCCGGCCGGACAGATCGTGACGCGTCAGCTGGATAACAGCCTTTATCGCTATTCACAGCGTTCCGCCGGAACCATCAATTACGACATTAACGGGCTCAATCAGATCGATTACATCCTCAGCGGCGACAATTTCACCTACGATACGGACGGCAATCTGACCGATATCGGCACGACGGATGACTATGCCTATGACGACCGGCACCGTCTGACGGAAACGCCCGCAGGAACGGACCTCACCTATGGCGCCGACGGCAATCTCGACACCCTGACTACGGCGCGGCAGTTCACCTATGACGGCACCAACATCACGATCGAACGCAATGCCAGCGATGCGATCGCCTATCGCTACGTGCATGCCGGCGGCCTGGGCGCACCCGCGCTGCGTTTGTCGGGCACTGGCAATACCACGCAAGAATTCTATCTCACGGACGAACGCGGCTCGGTGATTGCGGCGACCAACACGTCCGGGGCGCGGGCCTATATCAACACTTATGACGAATACGGCGTCGAAGGCACAGGCAATTCGGGTCTCTATGGCTATACGGGGCAGGTCCGTCTGGGCGATAACAGCCTGACGCACAATCGCAACCGGGCTTATGGCGCCGCGCTCGGGCGATTCTTGCAGACCGATCCGATTGGTCAGGCGGGCGGAATAAACCTCTACGCCTATGTCGGCGGGGATCCGATCAATTTCGTGGATCCTTGGGGGCTGAGAAGAACACGCCGTTGCGATGAAGTTCCAGACCAATCGCATTGTCGGGAACCCGGCACAGTTACAACAGGTAATCGTGTTGTATGTTTCATTTGCGGGTACTTCGGCGGTCAGGGAATATTTGGTTCGGGCTGGCTCGGCAGTCGGGAGCGGCCAAATGACCCTAATGAAGATGTGCCGGGAGACGGAGAGGGAAGTCCCCATAGATATGAAATCAACGTCGTGACCGAATGTAGCGCGTCAACGACGTTTAGTATTATCAGAGCACCGGGCAACTCGGCACCGGGAGCACCTCGCGCTGAAGCGGGGACGCATTATCTCGTGCTGACAGGGGGTAATCCGGTTGAACAAACAGTGGATGTTAGCAATCGAACAATTACGAACGTTACCCTGCCCGGTCACACGTTTCACCCCGGAGATGTTAACATATCGGTACAAGACCTCGGGGGAAGGTATTCTAACATTAATATCACCGGTACCGGCACAGGTAGGATGCCCCTAGTCAATAGTTTGGTTGGAACGGCCTATTTTGGTGGAATGGCGTTTTCCGTAGCCGAATACTGTAGAGTGAGAAATGGTGGCACACCGTAATGGTTGATCGATCAGTGCTTAGTAGAATTAGGCTAGATTTTCGCAAACGCTCGGGCACTTCGGCGATATTTTTTTTCTTCGCTTTTTTAACAGGCTGTGGCGTGGCACCGCAGCCTGATCAAGAAACTTATTTTGTATGCGCCGACAGTGCAGATAAAGTTCAAGGTGTTGCATTGATTGTCTCAGAGGCCGCCGCGCGATTTGGTTACAGTTACGAGGATCGGGGCGATGAGGCGAGGTCAAATCTGCTAAATATAGACGCAAATCCGGCGCTGATTCCTGATGAAGCGCCAATTCATGCAATAGTGAGAGATCATAGTCAAAGGGTTGTTTTATCCATGACTAACTTCACATTGTTCCCAGACGAGGTAAAGATCAGTTTTCTGTCTTATGAAGCGCATGACAATCAATTTCAATTTTCGCAAGAAATTCTGGTTTCATTAGCTGAATTTTCGACTGTTCGCGCTAATTCTGAATCGAGAGAGGGGCCAGATCAATGCGGAAGCTGATCTGAGACTCTTGGCTCCCTCGTTTATTGTGAGGATGCCGTCAGAGGAAACCCGGCGGTAGCGATAGCACGCCCTGGACCCCTGCAAATGACAACGGTGTGTTAACGCGAAGATCGCGGGCATACGACTGCATATCTAATGGCCCCGGCGGCGTGCCGCAGGAAGCCCATCGACAGTGGTGTCAGGATAGCGAATCCGCCTGTACTTCTTTACAGCCGCAAGCAAATGCAGATCCAAACCTTATCGGTTTAATTAGATGGCCCGATGACGGCGTCACAGAGATACAAAATGGCGTAATATACCTTCTCCTGCCGGGCCGCCAACAGGTGCCGAACGGGCCATTTGGTCCCGCGTCTAGAAATCCCTTTCGAACAGGGCAATAGAGAATTGGAGTATTTAGTTCGACGCTTTGCCCCCTGCCTATCCTGAGGCCGCTGAAATTGTGATTGTAGATGAGCGATTTCGTTCTCAATGCCGCACGCTAGCTGCGCAATCGATCGAACTCGATGAATACGTTGTCGGTGAAGAGCGAATGACGCTCAGTTCCAGTTGGGGGAAGCTATGGCGCCAAGAATTGTCGTCGAGCTCGATCGATCGATATATGGTTGTTATCTGCTGGAAGGCCGGTGAGCAGTTGATGGTTTACGTCGACATGAATCCCGGTAGCGGCGCTTTGGCCCAACCCTGAAATCGATGGCCATCGGCCCCAATCTGCTTTTAAGTTTCAGTGGCTGGGAGTGCGAAAGCAATGGCATTGTCGCTGGTGCACAAGCGGCAGAGAGGGCATGCCTGAGACGAAATGAGAGTTAAGCGGCCAGTCAGCTTTTTGTACAAGCAGAGAAAATGAAAACCTGGATAAAAGTCACATGTATAGTGATTGGATTAGTGGCCGCTGTGCTTCGCTTTGCGGACGTGATCAGCTACGAGGTTGGGTTCGGATTAATCATTGGATCAGCATGGGCGTTTGCAATCGCCATGTTTTTTAATTGGGCGCAATAAGCCCGTACCCTGAATTATGAGCCTGCTACATACTGGCGGCCTGGGCGCGCCGGCGCGGCGTTCATCATTTCATGGGATTCATACGCTTGCCGAGTGTCGGGCGCCGGTCGAATTGTGGAGATGCGCGTCAAACCGGGCCGCGACGATCCGCGCCAGCATGCGACAATCCTCGGGGATGGTGATTCTCGTCGCGTCCTTCTGGACCAGGCCTTCGGCTTCCAGGTCGGCGAGGTCCGGCACGTCAAAATGAACCCCGTAATGCTCCGAGACGGCCGCTGTATCGACGGTCAAATGGCACATCAGGCGCTCGATAATGGCGCCGCGGATGCGGTCATCGCGGGACAATTCAATACCGCGGCAGATAGCGGGATTTCCCGCCCGGATCTCGCGAGTCCAGGCTCGCACATCGGCTGAATTCTGAGCATAGCCTTGCGGCAGCCGGCTGATCGCTGAAGCGCCCAGCCCGATGAGAAAGTCGGATCTGTCGGTTGTATAGCCCTGGAAATTCCGGCGCATTCCGCCTTCGCTTGCCAGCCGCGCCAGGCTGTCTTCGGCTTTCGCATAATGGTCGATCCCGATGGCGACATAGCCGGCATGGATCAGTGCGTCGGCGATGACCATTGCCTGCCCGAGCCGGGCGCGAGCATCCGGCAGCCGGCCATCATCAATCAGCTTCTGATGGCGCCGGATATGAGGGACGTGCGCATATCCGAACACCGAGAGACGGTCGGGCCCGAGGCGCAGGGCCTGTTGCACGGTATCGGTGCAGATCTCGCGTGTTTGGCCGGGCAGGCCATAGAGCAGGTCAAAGCTGATCCGATTGAGTCCGTGGGTCCGCAGAGTCTCGACGCAGGCCGCAACCGTGTCGTATGGCTGCCGGCGGTTGATGTTGGCCTGAACGCCGGGATCGAAAGTCTGAACGCCGAGGCTGGCGCGATTGATGCCGATAGCCGCCAGCTGCCGGGCCAGCGCCTCGTCAAAGACACGCGGATCTATCTCGATGGCGATTTCGGCATCGGTCGCGATGTCGAAATGCTGTCGCAACCTGGCCATCAATTCCGACATCTGGCGGCCCGACAGGATGGTCGGCGTTCCGCCGCCGAAATGCACGTGTTGAATGCGCAGCCGGTGCGCGGCCGTGGCGGCGACCAGGTCGATTTCGCGAAGCAGGCTTTCAAGATAGGCCGCTACAGGCTCGGCGCGCCGCGTGGCGCGGGTCGAGCAACCGCAATACCAGCACATCTCCCGGCAGTAGGGGATATGGATGTAGAGTGAGCCCGCCGCGTGGCGATCCAGAAGGCCGAGCCATTGACCGAATTGGGCGGCCGAAATGCCGGCATGGAAATGCGGCGCGGTGGGATAGCTGGTGTATCGCGGCGTGTTCTGGACCGCGTATTTCAATCGGGTTTCCGGGCTCGGCATTCGGTTCCTCGGGTGCGCGCTTGTGTCGCTTGACAATTATCAAAGTAATTCGGCGTATGAAGGTGTCACAGTGCCGCAGCGTTTCCTGTGCCGAAAGGAATGGATCCATGGATTTTGATGTTCTCATTGCTGGCGCCGGTCCCGCCGGATGCACCTTCGCCAGCGGGCTTCGCGGTTCCGGGCTGAAGGTCGGCATAATCGACCTCAAAAGCCACGAGCAACTCATCTCGCCGGGCTTCGATGGGCGCGAGATCGCTTTGTCGCAGCGAACCGTGGATATCCTTTCCGAGTTTGGAATCTGGCCGCATGTGCCGGAGTGCGAGAGGTTCGCTATCAATGCCTCGAAGGTCATCGACGGCGGCACGATCGCGGAGCTCAACTTCAAGCGGCCGCCCTTCATCAACCGTCCATTGGGACGATTGGTCTCCAATCACCTGATTCAAAAAGCGGCCTATGAGACCGCCTCGGAGATCAAGGACGTCACACTGATTGAGGGGCATAAAGCGGTCTCGGTAATGCCGGGCTGCCAACATTCCATCGTAACGCTTGATAGCGGCGCGCAGCTTGCCGCTCCGCTTGTGGTCGCTGCCGACACCCGTTTTTCCGAGCTTCGCCGTCAGGCCGGCATCACCGCGTCGATGCATGATTTCGGGCAAACGATGCTGGTCTGCAGGATGACGCATGAGAAGCCGCATCACGGAACGGCCTGGGAGTGCTTCTTGTATGGCGCGACGATCGCGGTGCTACCGCTTTCACCAGGCCTGTCCTCGTTCATCCTGACATTGCCGCAGCATAAGATGTCGGAATGGCAGGAGAAATCATGCGGCGACTTCGCGGCGGACCTCGAGCGTCTGCTGGCAAGTCGCTTCGGCGCCATGGAGCTTGCAAGCGAGCGCATCACTTATCCGCTCGTGGGCGTGTATTCCCACCGCTTTGTTGCCGATGGGTTTGCGCTGGTAGGCGATGCCGCCGTCGGCATGCACCCTGTCACAGCGCACGGATACAATTTCTGTGTGACCGGGGCGCACGCCCTGTCGCGCCGCATCCGTCAGGCTGCCAGAAACGGCCGCGATTTCCGCTCGCCGGCCCTGCTCAACGCCTATCAGCTGGAGCACAGGGCCAGAACCCGGCCGCTCTACGAAGCCACGCGGCAGCTTGTTCAACTCTATACGGACGAGTCGCGGATCGCCCGTTTCGCCCGAAAGGCAATGCTGCGGGCCGGCATAGCTGCCGGGCCTGCGCGCACAGCGATTGCGGGAATGCTGACCCGTCACGCAGCATAACCATTGTCGCGGGAGGCTGAGGTGCCGCAATCCGAATACCGCCAAGAGTTCGCCTATTTTCTCGGACCGAAATCCGAAAACGCGTCCTGGGTGCGGGCCGAATTCCAGGCCATCCTGGAACAATGGTTCAACTGGCGGCGAAGCCTGTTCGCCGAAGATCCGTCGCCCTTGCCGGACGAATTGCGGATGGGGCCCTCCTTTCTGGCTGAGCGCGAGCGCCTTGCGCAGGAAGTGGCGATGCTCTGTGAGCGTTTGACGGGCGAGATCCCGAAATACACGCCGCGCTATATCGGCCACATGGTGTCGGAGCTTTCAATCCCGGCCATGCTCGGCCATTTCGCAACGCTGCTGCACAATCCCAACAACACGTCGCGGGATGTCGCGCGGGTCAGCGGCGCCATCGAGGATGAGGCGATCGCCATGCTGGCCGGGATGATCGGCTTCGACCCGGACGCGGCGCAGGGACATTTCACGTGCGGCGGCACGTTGGCGAATTTCGAAGGCGTGTGGCGCGCGCGCTATCGGCTGGATCATTTCCTGGCGCTGGGACTGGCGATCGCAGAGACGACGGGCGAGGCGATGGACGCCTTTGCCTGCGGGCACATGGGCTGGGCGCGATATCGCAGGCTGATCGACGATCATGGGCTGAGCGATGACATTTTGCGCAAGGCCAGTGCCGTTGTCGCAAACCCGTTCGACGCCGCCGCGCGCATTGCCAAGGCGACCGGCCGGCCGTGGCGCGGACCGGTCTTGCTGGTTCCCGGCAACAAGCATTTTTCCTGGCTGAAAGCGGCCAATGTGTTCGGCCTCGGGGAAGAAGCCTTCTGGCCGGTGGCGCTGGATGGGCAGGGGCGCTTGAGTGTCTCCGCTCTGAAAACGGCGATCATGCGCGCGCGCAGCGAAGGGCGTCCGGTACTGCTGGTGGTGACCGTGGCCGGCACGACAGAAGCCGGGGAAATCGATCCGGTCGACAAGGTCTGCGATCTGCTTGACGAGATGCGCGATGAGGGTGTCGATATCTGGCACCATGTTGATGCTGCGTGGGGCGGATTCCTGTGCTCCATGCTGGGCGGAAGCGCGGCCGATGTACTCGACGATCATTGCCGGCGGGCTCTGGCCGGCATTCGCCGCGCCCATTCGGTGACGCTTGACCCGCACAAGCTCGGTTATGTGCCTTATGCCTGCGGCGCATTCCTGACCCGGGATGCCGAATGTTATGCCAATTCGCTGTTTGCCGCGCCCTATATCGACCGGGCTGCCACAAATGATCGATGGATGATGACGCTCGAAGGGTCGCGCAGTGGTGCCGGAGCCGCCGCGGTTTGGTTGACCGGCAAAACGCTGGGATTCAATCCCGACCGGTTCGGCGACATGCTGGCCGGCACGATTGAGAGCTGCCGGTATTTCGCCGCGGCGCTTGCCGACGGGGTTCCGCTGGCACGCATGCTGTCGCCAACCGACAGCAACATCCTCTGCTTTTCGCTGGCGCAGGACGGGGAAAATCTCAGCGAGTCCAACGCGCGGACACTCAAAGCGTTCGAGGGATTCGCCGGTGATCCCGAATTCTCAGTATCGAAAACCGTTCTGAAGGTTGAAAACTACAGCGAACTCATTAACGCGCATCTCGCTGACTATGGCGGTAGGCCGGACACGGATTCGCTGGTTCTGCTTCGCTGCGTCTTCATGAACCCCTTCTGGCGCAACGAAACCGTCCGATCCTTCCTGATGCCGCGTTTTGTCGCCCGGCTGACAGCGCACATAAATTGATAAATGTCAAGTCATAGAGCGTGCGTCTTGGCGCCGCGCGGCAAGCTGCCGCAATGACGCGACCCGTCGGCAGTTACAACATATTGGTGTCTGAACAAACATAGACACAACATGTCGTAATGCTGGAGGGCGCAATGGACTTGGTGACGGAAGACCGGGCCGGACGAGTCCGGACGGCGGATGCCGGGCGGATCAATGTCAAATCGACGATTGAGGAATATGTCGGGCGCGAGGACTGGCGCATCAAGGCGAATGCCAATCAGGGCTATTCGCTGGGCGGGCTGATCCTCAACACGTCGGGAAAGGTGACGGCCAATTACTGGCTGGATCACGTCTATCCGGCCGAACTGGGCGAAGCCCATCGACAGGCGGACCTTCATATCCATGACCTCGACATGCTGGCCGGCTATTGCGCGGGCTGGTCGCTGCGCACTCTGCTGGTCGAAGGATTCAACGGCGTGCCGGGCAAGATCGAAGCCGCGCCGCCGCGGCACTTCACCAGCGCGCTGGGTCAGATCGTCAACTTCCTCGGCGCGCTGCAGAATGAATGGGCGGGCGCCCAGGCGCTGTCGTCGTTCGACACGTATATGGCGCCCTTCCTGCGCATCGACCGGCTCGATTACGAGACGGTTTTCCAGGCGATGCAGGAATTCGTTTTCAATCTGAATGTGCCGTCGCGCTGGGGCACGCAGACACCGTTTACCAACCTGACCTTCGACTGGGTCTGTCCCGAGGATCTGCGCGAGCAAGTGCCGGTCATTGGCGGTGAAGAGGCCGACTTCACCTATGGTGAGCTTCAGGCCGAAATGGACGTCATCAACCGCGCCTTCATCGAGGTGATGACGCGTGGCGATGCCCGCGGGCGGGTCTTCACCTTCCCGATCCCGACCTACAACATCACGGACGATTTCCCGTGGGAGTCGGAGAATGCGCGCTTGTTGTTCGACATGACCGCCAAGTACGGGCTGCCCTATTTCCAGAATTTCATCAATTCCGAGCTGAAGCCGAACCAGATCCGGTCGATGTGCTGCCGCCTGCAGCTCGACCTGCGTGAGCTGCTGAAACGCGGCAATGGCCTGTTCGGGTCAGCCGAGCAAACCGGGTCGATCGGCGTCGTGACCGTGAACTGCGCGCGCCTCGGCTACCGGTTTGCGGGTGATGAGGCCGGACTGATGGCGGAACTCGACCGGCTGCTCGAACTCGGACGCGACAGTCTCGAGATCAAGCGGTCGCTGATCCAGTCGCTGATGGATCAGGGATTGTTCCCGTATTCGAAGCGTTATCTTGGCAGTTTGCGCAATCATTTCTCGACCCTGGGGGTCAACGGCATCAACGAAATGATCCGCAATTTTACATCTGGCCGCGAGGACATCACGACGGCTTCCGGCGAAGCATTCGCGCTCCGTCTGCTGGATCATGTCCGGTCCCGGATGCTGGAATTCCAGGAAGCCACCGGGCACATGTACAATCTGGAAGCCACGCCGGCGGAGGGCACGACCTACCGGTTCGCCAAGGAGGACGCCAAGCGCTTTCCGGGCATCCTGCAGGCTGGAACGGAACAATCACCCTATTACACCAATTCCAGCCAATTGCCGGTCGGTTTTACCGATGACCCGTTCGAGGCGCTCGAACGCCAGGACGTGCTGCAGACACGCTATACCGGCGGCACCGTGCTGCATCTCTATATGAGCGAGAAGCTGTCCAGTGCAGAAGCATGTGCGGCCCTTGTCCGGCGTTCGCTCGAAAGCTTCCATCTGCCTTACATCACGATCACGCCCACTTTTTCGATCTGCCCGCACCATGGCTATCTCGCCGGCGAGCAGGCGTTCTGTCCGGTCTGCGACGAGGAAGCGAAGGCGGCCGGGCAATACGACGCAAATAATCGGCAAGCCTGCGAGGTGTGGACGCGGGTGATGGGCTATCACCGCCCGGTCGAGGCCTTCAATCCCGGCAAGAAGTCTGAGCATGAAGAGCGGCAGCACTTCCATGAACACCCTCGCCGCCGCCGCGCCGCCTGATCCGCTCACCGGCTTCCGGGTCGGGGGATTCCAGCCCTTCACCACGCTGGATTTCCCCGGCCGGATGGCGGCGGTCGTGTTTCTGCAGGGCTGCCCGCTGCGCTGTGTCTACTGCCACAATCGCGACCTGATCCCGGCCAGGGGCCAGAACCCGATGGCCTGGTCCGACATTGCAAAGCGTCTCGCTTGCCGCCAAAGCCTGCTGCAGGGCGTCGTGTTTTCTGGGGGCGAACCGCTGGTTCAGTCGCGGCTCGCCGAGGCGCTGCAGCAGGTTGGCGCCATGGGGTTTGACACCGGGCTGCACACGTCCGGAGTCCTGCCGGACCGTCTTGCCCGCCTTGAAGGCCTGGTCGACTGGGTGGGGTTTGACGTGAAAGCGCCGTTTGACCGCTATCGCGCCGTGACGGGGGTGAACGGCAGCGGCGACCGGGCGCGGGCGAGCCTGGATCTGCTCGCCGGATGGGGCATCCCGTTCGAGGTGCGGGTCACGGTGTGGCCGCAACTCATCGATCCATGTGCCGTGCGCGATATTGCGGAGGCGGCGGCCATCCGTGGCTGCCGCGATTTCGTGCTGCAGGAATGCCGCGATCCGCAATCAGGGCAGGGATTGGGTGGCGCCGTCTTCGTGGATGACCGGCTTCTCGAAGATTTGAGGGATATGTTCGATCGCTTTGAAACCCGGACCGTGCATTAGCCAAGACGAGGGCGATCAGTCCTGCGCTCCGGTTATCAATCTGGGCCGCCCTCCGGCGACGGGTCCGGAACCGGCGGATGAAAGGCAAAGCCGATCTGCGCCATGAAGGTGGCAACATCATAGTAATCGACCGCCCGGCTGATCCGGTCGTCCTCGAATGAGAACACCGTCACGCCTTCGAATTGCCATGGCCGGTTCGACGCCCACGGCATGCGGTCGCCGATCGCCCGGGCCTGGATCCCGGAAACCGTCCATTCGACAATTGCGCCACAGGGTGTTGCGGATGCGGCCTGGATGGTGATCCGCGTGTCATCGGACCAGCCATGGACGTGATTGAAATAGCTGGCAATGTCTGCGCCGACATAGTCGTGCAGATTGGGCGTGTCGCGATACACGGCGCCGCTTGTCGTGATGGTGTCGAGGAGGTCGGTCTGACGGCTTTCCCAGATCGATATGAATTCGACGGCCCGTGCGACGCGTGTTTCAGGTGCCGAATCGCAGGCCGAGGCCATGCCGCCGAAAGCGGCTGGTGACAGGGCCAGAAAAAGCAGGCTGCTGCGCATCAAGGCTGGCATGCCTCGCCTCCCGCCGGTCGGCGGCATCCGTCATCTCGGGTCGACCATTTCGCCCTGGGTGGGCCGAGAGGCCGCGCGCTCGCAAAAAGCGCGCCCGTGACAATAAATCGCAATTGCATCTAAGCGCCCGGCTATGATAATTGATAATTATCAATAATAGAGGCTGGCCGTGAGCTTGGCAATTGATCGCGGAGCGCGTCGCCGCGCCGCCCCGCCCTTCCTCCAGAATGCGTTCCGCCCCTTCTTTCTGGGCGGGGCGATCTGGGTAGCCCTGCAAGTGCCGCTCTGGATTGCTGAGTACATGGGCTGGATCGGTCCAGGGGCCGGCGAGCTCGGCCATGCACACGAGATGCTGTTCGGCTTTCTGGCGGCGATCATCTGCGGGTTTGCCCTGACGGCCATCCCCAACTGGACCGGCCGGGCGCCGGTCGCAGGTGGTGGGCTCTCGTGGCTGTTTGCGCTTTGGCTGGCCGGAAGGCTGGCCATGTTGGCCGCCGCAGACAGTTGGGGGCTGTGGATCGATGTGGCCTTCCTGCCCGTGCTCACACTCGTTGTGGTCCGGGAGATTGTTGCAGGCCGGAACTGGTGGAACCTGCCCGTGGCCGGGTTGATCGGACTGTTCACCCTGTCCCATATCGCCTTCCATCAGCCGGCATTTACACAACACGGCATCCGCGGGAGTTTTGCCGTTACCGTGCTCCTGATCGCGCTGATCGGCGGGCGCATCGTCCCCAGCTTCACGCGCAATTGGCTGGCGGCCCGGGGCGATGCGGCGGCAAAGGCGGTGGCGCCGCCGATGCAATCCCTCGACAAGCTGGTCATTGCTATGACAGCGATCGCTTTGGCGGCATGGGTGGTCTTGCCGGAGTACCCCCTGCCTGGCGGACTGATGCTGCTGGTGGCCGCCGCCCATGCGGTCCGTTTCCACCGCTGGCAGTGGTCGCGGACGTTTGCGGAACCGCTGATGTGGTCGCTGCACGCCGGCTATGTCTGGATCGTGCCCGCCCTGGCAATCACCGGTGCCGGAATCCTGTGGCCGGAAACCGTCTCCTACGAGGCCGGTTTCCACGCCCTGGGAACCGGATTGATCGGCGCCATGACCCTCGCCGTCATGACGCGGGCCAGTCTCGGCCATACGGGCCGCGAACGCGTGGCCGACGGTGCGACAACGGCCATTTTTCTTCTCGTCCATCTCGGCGCGCTCCTGCGTGTTGCGGCTGCTCTGATGTTCGACCCGCCTGCCTTGCTCGGCCTGTCAGCCATTGTGTGGAGCAGCGCCTTTGGGCTGTTCGCCATGGCCTATGCGCCGATTCTGTTCGGCGGAAGGAAAGCTGAACCGGCCTAGTTTCCGGCGGCGACCGCAAGAGGCGAGGGGACGCCAAGAAACCGTGAGACAATGTCGACTGAAAGCGGCCGGCGGTCGACCGCTTGCCGCTTCCGCTCACTTAGCAATCGTCTGACAGCGCCCGGGCACGGGTGGATTTCAATCTCCGGAATTTGGCTCCGGGTCGCGCATTTCGGAAATCAAGAGACCGATCATCAACCGCCGGAGAAGGGCGAGAGAATCGCGACGCGGTCACCATCCTTGAGCTGAACCGGCGCCCCGCGGTCCACCAGCCGATCATTGATCGCCAGCCGCAAATGCGGATCGCGCAAGGCTTCGCCGCCGGAAAGTTTGCCCGCCAGCCTGTCCAACAAATCGCCGGCAGTGGCCGGGTCACTTGCGAGCTCGATCGACCCGCCCGCTTCGCAAAGGCGATCGCCGATGGGCCCAAAGAATTCGAGTTCGATCTGCACGCGCTAACCTCCCGTTCGCGCCATGTCGCGGTCTACCGCCGCGGCGGCGCCCGGCGAAACATCAAAATCGTGTCCCCAGGGCTTCTCCGCCACAGCCTCGTCAAGTGCACGGTCGAGCGCCTCAGGGCCCCCGGCGCGCAATGCATGGCGCAGGTCAATGCGACCGTTTTTGCCGAGACAGGCATAAAGCTGGCCTGTGCAGGTCACCCGAACCCGATTGCAGCTGTCACAGAAATTGCCGGTCAGTGGCGAGATAAAGCCAAGACGGCCGCCGGTTTCCTCCACTTTGACGTAACGGGCAGGGCCGCCAGTATTATCTGGCAGGTCCGTCAGGGTCCAGCGATCGGAAAGCGATGACCTTACGTCTTTCAGCGAGAGAAATTGGGTGGAGCGGTCGGCACCGATTTCACCGACGGGCATGACCTCGATGAGCGACACGTCGTGGCCTTCGCCATGGGCCCAGCCAATCAAGTCCGGCAGATGCGTTTCATTGACCCCGGCCATGGCGACGGCGTTGATCTTGACCTGCAAACCGGCTGCTTTCGCGGCGGCGATGCCGGCCAGAGCCTTGTCGATGCCGCCGCCGCGGGTCAGCTGCCGGTACACGTCCGCTTCGAGCGTATCGAGCGAGATATTCAGGCGACGGATGCCAGCAGCGGCCATGCGTTCTGCAAAACGCGGCAGCTGCGTCGCATTGGTTGTCAGGCAGAGCTCTTTCAACCCTGCCGGGCCGATCCGGGCTCCGAGGGATTCGATCAGGGTCAGCACATCCTTGCGGACCAGCGGTTCGCCCCCAGTCAACCGGATCTTGGTGACGCCGCGTGCGATGAAGGCGTCGCACAGCATGGTCAGCTCTTCCAGAGAAAGGAGGTCGGCTTTCGGAAGGAATTCCGGACGCGCCTTCATGCAGTATACGCAGCGCATGTCGCAGCGATCCGTAACCGACAGGCGCAAATAGGTGATCTGGCGCCCGTAACGGTCGATCAGCGGCGTCGCGGGGCTGATAATCGGGCGGCGGTCCATCGCGGACTCCTCGAACGCTTCGTTCCTTGACAAACATCAATTTCCAACGCTTGCCAAGCGACGCGAGGTCGCAGGTTAACGCAGATTCCGGGCAGCCGTGACATCTGCCTGGGTGTTGAGATTGGCAAACCGTCCGGATTGCGTCGACTCCAATGGCAACCAGCGGATGGGCAGGGCGGCCAAAAGCGACTTCACGGAGTGAATGTGCTCACGCCCCGGTACTGGCAGCCCGCGCGGGATGAAAACCGGAAGCGGATGGCCGGCCCACGCACAGCCGGTCCCGGGCTCCGCGTTTAGCAGAGACGACAGGTCTGCAGCCCGCAGCAAAGGCATGTCGACCGGCAGAAAAAGCACGCCCTCGAAACGGTCTTCGAGCGCATTGAGGCAATCCAGTATGGCATGAGCCGGGCCGCGGCGGTTCTTGCTGTCGGGAATGGCGTTGGGCAGGCCGTCGCGCCCGCTGATGAATACGGCGCCACACCCGGCGTCGTGCAGCAAATCCGTCGCGATATCCAAGAGGCGGCGTCCGTCAAAAGTGAGCTGCGCCTTGTCGGATCCCATCCGGCGGGACTGCCCTCCTGCGAGCACGACGCCGGCCACGGGCCGCGTATCAGCTACGCGGGTCATCGATCAGGCGGTTGGGTTTGCTGATGGCGTTGAGGGCGGCGCGGTCGGTGATCTCGATCCGAGCACCGTCCATCAAAATGCCGTGCGATTGCAACGCACCAAACGCTCGAGACAGATTTTCGGGCGTCATGCCAAGGATCGAAGCGAGGTTCTTCTTGCCATAGGGCAATTCGACGATCTCGGCGCCGCCGGACTTTTCCTGCAAGCGAATGATGTAATTCCCGACCCGCTCGATCGACGTCCGCAGCTTCAAATTCTTCATCGATTTCACGACGCCCCGATAACAGTGCGCCAATTCGGTGACGATGGCCCGCGCGAAATGCGCATCACGCGCGAATGCGTCGCGGACATTCTGGGATGGGATGAGAATCAGTTTCGAGGATTCAATGGTGCGCGCCGACATAAGGAAAGGCGCGTCGTTGACGGTTGCGGCCAGAATGAAGGTCGAAACGGGTGAAACAATGGCCATCGACGATTCGCGGCCATGTCCGCTTGAGAACAGCTCGACGCAACCATCGAGGACGATGTGGAGAAAGTCAGCGGGATCGCCTTCGCGGATGAGTTCAACGTGGGGCGGAATTCGTTGCGCGTAAGATGCCGTCATCAACGCATCGAACACGTCGGCGTCGACATCCTTGAAGAGTTTGAGCTCCCGAACGATCTCGCGATCTGTTGGTCTCATTGAAGGGCTCCGGCCGTTCTCCCTGAAAAGTGCCTTACAGGTTGGCTTGACATCGATCAAGTGCATGAATGACGAAATTCTTCTTTGTTCTTGCGGCATGTAAAGAGAGAAATTGAGATAGATGGATTCGATAATTTAGGCCGCGCTGTATTGACGCGCGACAAGTATAGACATCCCCAACTGTCATCTCTGCCCTTATGAAGGGTCTGTCTGCCCGGCCTCGCCGGGTGCTCGCAGACAGACAGGGGACAGACATGCACACACTCGATGGTGTTACCAAAGGCCAGCAGCGCCAGGCGCTCGGGATGAGCCTTCTTGCCTTCACGGTCTGCTTTGCCGTGTGGACGATCTTTTCGATCATCGGCGTCCGCATCAAGCAGGAGCTCGGCCTGTCCGAGACGCAATTCGGCCTGCTGGTCGCGACACCGGTGCTGACCGGATCCATCAGCCGGATCTTCCTCGGCATTCTGACCGAACAGTATGGCGGCCGGATCATGTTTCCGATCCAGATGGCGACCACTGCGGTTGCCGCTTTCCTGTTGTCGATGGCCGACAGCTATCCGCTGTTTTTGCTGGCGGCGCTGGGCGTCGGCTTGGCGGGCGGCTCTTTCATCATCGGCATCGCCTATGTGTCCCGCTGGTATGAAGCCAAAGCGCAAGGCACGGCGCTTGGCATTTTCGGCGTCGGCAATATGGGCGCAGCAGTTACCAATTTCGGCGCGCCTTTTTTGGTCGTCGCGTTTGGTTGGCAGCAGACAGCACAGATCTATGCCGGCGTTTTGCTGTTGATGGCCGTGATCTTCTGGGTGTTCACTAAGGACGACCCGGTGCTCGCCGAGCAACGCCGGACGGGCCGCAAGCGGCCGTCCGCGCTGATGCAGCTGGAACCGCTGAAGAATCCGCAAGTCTGGCGTTTCGCCACCTATTACTTCTTTGTGTTCGGCGCCTTCGTGGCGCTCGCCTCCTGGCTGCCGCGCTATTATGTCGGGGCCTACGATCTCGATCTCCAAACCGCCGGCATGCTGGCCGCAGCCTATTCGCTGCCGGCGTCGATCTTCCGCGCGCTGGGCGGCTGGATGTCGGACAAGTGGGGCGCACGCTTCGTGATGTACCTCACCTTCATCGTTTCGCTGATCTGCCTGTTCATCCTGAGCTATCCGGAAACCCGCTATATCGTCAGCGGCATTGACGGGCCGATCGCATTCAGCTTCGGCATCGGCGTGACCGCCTTCGCGGTGCTGACCATCGGGCTCGGCTTCGTGATGTCGCTCGGCAAGGCCGCTGTCTACAAGCACATCCCGGTCTACTACCCGCACCATGTCGGCTCAGTGGGTGGCCTAGTCGGCATGATCGGCGGTCTCGGCGGGTTCGTGCTGCCGATCAGCTTCGGGATCATGAACGACCTGACCGGCGTCTGGACCAGCTGTTTCATGCTGATGTTCGTGATCGTCCTGGTTTCGACGATCTGGATGCACGTTGCCATCCGCCGCATGGAGCACCGCAAATATCCGGCTTTGGCCGACGAGAAACACCTCAGCGACGTGCCCGACGAGCCACTCCCCGCTCCGCAGGCAAGCTGAGGCCGTGCCGTGGTGACGGGTGCCACACCGCGCGTCATCACGGCCACACCACAACAAGGACACTGACATGGCCAAGGACCTCTATAACTGGAACCCCGAAGATCCCGAGCAGTGGGAAAAGACCGGCAGGGGTATTGCCAACCGCAATCTGTGGATCTCGATCCCGGCCCTTCTGTGCGGCTTCGCGGTCTGGCTCTACTGGGGGATCATCACCGTCCAGATGATCAATCTGAACTTCGGTTTCAGCCAGGCGGAGTTGTTCACGCTCACGGCGATCGCCGGGCTGTCCGGCGCCACGCTGCGCATTCCCTCGACCTTCTTCATCCGGCTCGCAGGCGGGCGCAACACGATCTTCTTCACCACGGCGCTCTTGCTGCTGCCCTCGGCCGGCACGGCGATCATTCTGCAAAACCCCGATACGCCGCTCTGGCAATTCCAGCTGATGGCTCTCTTGTCCGGCTTTGGCGGTGGCAATTTCGCCAGCTCGATGTCGAATATCAGCTTCTTCTTTCCCAAGAAGGTGCAGGGCTATTCGCTGGGCATGAATGCCGGGCTTGGGAATTTCGGCGTCACCACGATGCAGATATTGATCCCGCTGGTCATGACGGTCGGCGTCTTCGGCGGCACATCGATGGTGCTGCAGAACACGTCGGGCACGCTGATCGGGCGCATCCCGGCCGGAACCGAGACCTATTTGCACAATGCCGGCTTCATCTGGGTGGCAATCCTGATCCCCATCGTTTTCGCGACCTGGTTCGGCATGAACAATATCCGCGACGAGCATGTCTCACCGGACATCGGGTCGCCGCCGGCGGCCTTCGCCAAGATTGCGGGCATGCTGGCGATCGGTCTGACCACAGCAGCGGCCGGTCTGTGGCTGATGCTGCCCGCCGATTTCAACGGGTCGGGCTGGGGGATCTCGAAATGGCTGGTGCTGCCGGCCGTCATCGCGGCGACGGTGTTTGCGCTGAAGGCGATCCCGGGCGCGATCCGCAAGAGCCTTGACCGCCAGTACAAGATTTTCCGCAACAAGCACACCTGGGCGATGACCGTCATCTATACGATGACGTTCGGCTCCTTCATCGGCTACGCCGCCGCGTTCGGGCTCGCCATCAAAGTCATCTTCGGCTTCCAGCACATCGAGATCGACGGCGTGATGACGCATGACACCGTCAATGCAAACGGGCCGAGCGCCCTGATGTTCGCCTGGACCGGACCTTTCATCGGCGCGCTGATCCGGCCGATCGGCGGCAAGCTGGCGGACCGGTTCGGCGGTGCGCTGGTGACCCAGGTGATCTCGGTGATCATGGTGATCTGCGCACTCGGCGTCGCCTGGTTCATGCGCGAGGCCTACGGGTCGGCGACGCCGGAAACGTATTTCACGCCCTTCCTCGTCCTGTTCCTGATCCTGTTTGCGGCGACCGGCATCGGCAACGGTTCGACCTTCCGGACCATCGCCATGGTGTTCGACCGCGAGCAGGCCGGTCCTGTCCTGGGCTGGACGTCGGCCGTAGCGGCCTATGGCGCTTTCATCATTCCGCAGGTCTTCGGCGAGCAGATCCGCGCCACCACGCCGGAATACGCGCTGATCGGATTTGCCGTCTTCTACGCCGTCTGCATCGCCATCAACTGGTGGTTCTACCTTCGCCCCGGCGCTTACGTGAAGAACCCGTAAAGGATTGAAACCATGAGCCATCTACTCGATCGACTGACCTTCTTCACGCGCAAGACCGAGACCTTTTCCGACGGGCACGGCATCACCACGACCGAGGACCGCAAGTGGGAGGAGGCTTACCGGAAGCGCTGGCAGCACGACAAGGTCGTGCGTTCGACCCATGGCGTGAACTGCACCGGATCGTGCAGCTGGAAAATCTATGTGAAGGGCGGACTGGTGACCTGGGAGACCCAGCAGACCGACTATCCGCGGACCCGGCCCGACCTGCCCAATCACGAGCCGCGCGGCTGTTCGCGGGGTGCCAGCTATTCCTGGTACATGTATTCAGGCAACCGGCTGAAATATCCGCTGATCCGCTCGCGCCTGCTGAAGGCCTGGCGGTCGGTGCGGCAGTCCTTGGCCCCGATGGCCGCCTGGCGTGCGATCCAGGCCGATCCCGAAATGCGGGCCTCCTATGTCAGCAAGCGCGGGTCGGGCGGTTTCGTGCGCGCCGACTGGGACGAGGTCAACGAGATCATCGCTGCGGCGAACGCTTACACAGCCAAGGAATACGGGCCCGACCGGGTGTTCGGCTTTTCGCCGATCCCGGCCATGTCGATGGTGTCCTATGCGGCGGGATCGCGCTATCTGTCGCTGCTCGGCGGCGTCTGCATGTCTTTCTATGACTGGTATTGCGATCTGCCGCCGGCGAGCCCGCAGACCTGGGGCGAGCAGACGGATGTGCCGGAATCGGCGGACTGGTACAATGCCGGCTTCCTGCTGATCTGGGGCTCCAACGTGCCGCAGACGCGCACTCCGGACGCCCACTTCTATACCGAGGCGCGCTATCGCGGCACCAAGAGTGCCGTGATCTGCCCGGATTATTCAGAGGCGGCGAAGTTCGGCGATATCTGGCTCAATCCCAAGCAGGGCACGGATGCTGCGCTGGCGATGGCGATGGGTCATGTCATCCTGCGCGAATACCATCTCGATCGGCAGGCTCCGTATTTCGAGCGTTATGCACGCGAAAACACCGACATGCCGAACCTTGTCCGGCTGGAAGAAAAGGACGGGCGGCTGGTACCGGGCCGTTTGCTGCGCGCGTCGGATTTCGACGACAGTCTGGGCGAGGACAACAATCCGGAATGGAAGACGATTGCCTATGACCGCAAAAGCGGTCGCTATGTGGCGCCGCGCGGTTCGGTCGGCTTCCGCTGGGGCGAGAAGGGCAAGTGGAATCTCGAAGCCAAGGACGGCAAGGGCGAGGAGACCGAGCTCGAACTGTCCTTCATCCTTGATGACCGGCATGACGAGGCGGTCGATGTTGGTTTCCCGTATTTCGGCAACAAGCACCATGATCATTTCGCCGGCACCGATCACCCCGATGTGCTGATGCGCAAACTGCCGGCGCGCCGCGTGAAACTGGCTGGCGGGGAAGCGCTGGTGGTCACCGTGTTCGACCTGCTTTGCGCGAATTACGGGCTGGATCGCGGCCTTGGCGGCGAGCATTTGGCGGACAGCTATGACGATGTCGCGCCCTACACGCCGGCCTGGGCCGAGCAGATCACCGGGGTCGACCGGCAGAAGATCATCGCCACGGCGCGGGCTTTTGCCACCAATGCCGAGAAGACCGAGGGCAAGTCCATGGTCATTCTCGGGGCCGGTCTGAACCACTGGTACCACATGGACATGAATTATCGCGGCATCATCAATTTGCTGGTGATGTGCGGCTGTGTTGGCCAGTCGGGTGGCGGCTGGGCGCACTATGTGGGGCAGGAGAAGCTGCGGCCGCAAACCGGCTGGCAACCCTTGGCCTTCGCGCTCGACTGGAATCGTCCGCCGCGGCAGCAAAACTCCACCTCCTGCTGGTATGCGCATACCGACCAGTGGCGTTATGAGACGCTGGACGTCGCGGAGATCGTGTCGCCGACCGCGCCGGAGGGTGATTGGTCAGGGGCGATGATCGATTGGAATGTGCGGGCCGAGCGGATGGGCTGGCTGCCGTCCGCGCCACAGTTGCAGACCAATCCGTTCGAGGTTTCCAAGGCCGCCGAAGCGGCCGGCCAGGACCCGAAGGCGTTCGTGGTCAACAGCCTGACCTCGGGCGATCTGCGGATGTCCTGCGAAGATCCGGACAATCCGGCGAACTGGCCGCGGAACCTGTTCGTCTGGCGCTCCAATCTGCTCGGCTCGTCGGGCAAGGGGCACGAGTACTTCCTGAAGCATCTCGTCGGCGCCGAGCACGGCGTGATGAGCGAGGAAGCCGGGCCGGATCATCGCCCGTCGGAAGTCGAATGGCATGACGAGGCACCGCAAGGAAAGCTCGATCTCCTGGTAACGATCGATTTCCGGATGTCGACGACCTGCGTCTACTCGGACATCGTGCTGCCGACCGCGACCTGGTACGAGAAGAACGACCTCAACACTTCGGACATGCATCCCTTCATCCACCCGCTGACGGCGGCCGTGGACCCGGCCTGGGAAGCCCGCAGCGACTGGGACATCTTCAAGGGCCTCGCCCGTAAGCTATCGGATATCGCGCCGGAAGAACTGGGCGAGGAAACCGATATCGTCCTGATCCCGATCCTGCACGACACGCCAGGCGAGATCGCCCAGCCCTTCGATGTGAAGGATTGGCGCAAGGGCGAGATCGATCCGCTTCCGGGCAAGACGATGCCGCAGATCGCGGTGGTGAAGCGCAATTATGCCGACCTTTATCGCAAGTTCACCTCGCTCGGTCCGCTCATGGACACGCTGGGCAATGGCGGCAAAGGCATTGGCTGGAATACAGAGCACGAGGTGGAAAATCTCGCCGCGCTGAACGGTGTGGTTCTGGAGGACGGCGTCTCGAAGGGGCGGCCGAAAATCGAGACAGCGATACATGCGGCCGAGACCATTCTGATGCTGGCGCCGGAAACCAATGGCGAGGTGGCGGTCAAGGCCTGGGCCGCATTGTCGGAGAATACGGGCCGCGATCACACGCATCTGGCCCTGTCCAAGGAAGACGAGAAGATCCGCTTCCACGATGTCGTGGCGCAGCCGCGCAAGATCATCTCCTCGCCGACATGGTCCGGGCTGGAGAGCGAGAAGGTCTGCTACAATGCCGGTTACACGAATGTGCACGAGCGCATTCCCTGGCGGACGCTGACGGGGCGGCAACAGCTCTACCAGGATCACAAATGGATGCTGGCCTTCGGCGAGGCGCTTTGCGTCTACCGGCCGCCGATCGATACGGCGACGATTGCGCCGGTGATCGACTCCAAGCCGAACGGCAACAAGCAGGTGGTGCTGAACTTCATCACGCCGCACCAGAAATGGGGCATCCACTCCACCTATACCGACAATCTCCTGATGCTGACCCTGTCACGCGGCGGGCCGATCGTTTGGTTGTCGGAGGACGACGCCCAGGCTGCCGGTATCGTCGATAATGACTGGGTCGAAGCCTACAATTCGAACGGGGCGCTGGTCGCCCGGGCCGTGGTCTCGCAACGGATCAAGCCGGGCACGCTGTTCATGTACCACGCCCAGGAGAAGATTGTGAACGTGCCGGGCTCGGAACTGACCGGGCAGCGCGGCGGGATCCACAATTCGGTAACAAGGGCGACGCTCAAGCCGACGCACATGATCGGCGGCTACGCGCAGCAATCCTACGGGTTCAACTATTACGGCACGGTCGGCTCGAACCGCGACGAGTTCGTCATCGTCCGCAAGATGGACAAGGTCGACTGGCTCGAAGGGCCGGCCGCCGATGCAATGGAGGCGGCAGAATGAAGATCCGCGCGCAAATCGGAAAAGTCCTGAATCTCGACAAGTGCATCGGCTGTCACACCTGTTCGGTGACCTGCAAGAATGTCTGGACCAGCCGCGAAGGCGTTGAATACGCCTGGTTCAACAATGTCGAGACCAAGCCCGGTGTCGGCTATCCCAAGGACTGGGAAAACCAGGGCCGCTGGAATGGCGGCTGGCAGCGGGCGAAGAATGGCAGCCTGCATCCGAAGATGGGTTCCAAATGGCGGATCCTGGCGAAGATCTTTGCCAATCCGGACCTGCCGCAGATCGACGATTACTACGAGCCCTTCACCTTCGATTACGGTCATCTGCAGACCGCCGGCGAATCCAAGGCCTTCCCGACGGCCCGGCCGCGCTCGCTGATCTCCGGCGAACGCATGGAGAAAATCGAATGGGGGCCGAACTGGGAGGAAATTCTCGGCGGCGAGTTCGCGAAGCGAGCCGAGGACTACAATTTCGAAGGGGTCCAGAAGGAGATTTACGGCCAGTTCGAAAACACCTTCATGATGTATCTGCCGCGGCTGTGCGAGCACTGCCTCAACCCGACCTGCGCGGCGGCGTGTCCCTCCGGCGCGATCTACAAGCGGGACGAGGACGGTATCGTCCTAATCGACCAGGAGAAGTGCCGCGGCTGGCGGATGTGCGTGTCCGGCTGCCCGTACAAGAAGATCTATTTCAACTGGGCGAGCGGGAAGTCTGAAAAGTGCACCTTCTGCTATCCGCGGATCGAGGCCGGCCAGCCGACGGTGTGCTCGGAAACCTGTGTCGGGCGGATCCGCTATCTCGGCGTGCTGCTCTACGATGCCGACCGCATCGAGGAAGCCGCCTCTGCCGAGAACGAGCAGGATCTCTACCAGGCGCAGCTCGACATCTTCCTCGATCCGAACGATCCGGAGGTCCAGGAACAGGCCCGCAAGGACGGCGTTCCTGACGCCTGGATTGAGGCGGCCAAGCAATCGCCGGTCTACAAGATGGCAATCGACTGGAAGGTCGCCTTCCCGCTGCACCCGGAGTACCGGACACTGCCCATGGTCTGGTATGTGCCGCCGCTCTCGCCGATCAAGAACGCGGCCGAGACCGGCGCGATCGAAAGCGACAATGGCATGCCGGACGTCCGCTCGCTGCGCATCCCGCTGCGTTATCTCGCCAATCTCCTGACGGCGGGTGACGAGGCACCGGTCGCGCTGGCGCTGGAGCGCATGCTGGCGATGCGCGCCTATATGCGCGCCAAGACGGTGGACGGTGTGATCGATCCCTCGATTGCCGAGGCCGTCGGTCTCGATCAGGCGCTGATCGAGGACATGTACCAGATCATGGCGATCGCGAATTACGAAGATCGTTTCGTCATCCCGACCACGCATCGCGAGGAGGCCGAAGACGCTTTCGATATCCGCGGTGAATGCGGCTTCAGCTTCGGCAATGGCTGCTCCGATGGCTCGAGCAAGGCATCCCTGTTCGGCGGTCCGCGCCGCCGCGCGCAGGTCACCCCGATGGAGAAAAGCTGATGACCCGGACCTTCAAAGTGTTGGCGGCGATGCTGAGCTATCCGGCGCCGGAGATAAAAGCCGCTGCTTCTGATTTCCGGCCGGTGCTGGAAGCGGACGGCTTGATCGGCAAGCGGGAGCTGGACGGTCTCGCCAAGCTGGCGGATCAGCTCGCCGACCGCGATCTCTACGATTTGCAGGAACGCTATGTGCAGCTGTTCGACCGTTCACGCTCGCTCTCGCTGCACCTGTTCGAGCACGTCCATGGCGAGAGCCGGGACCGCGGCCAGGCGATGGTTGATCTCAAGGCGCTCTATGAAAGCCACGGGCTGGAACCGGCGGCCAATGAGCTTCCGGACTTTCTGCCGCTCTTCCTTGAATTCCTGTCGACCCAGCCGCTCGGCGAGGCGCGCGCCCTGCTTGGCGAGACGGCGCATGTCATCGACGCGCTGACCGAACGCTTGCGCAAGCGCGACAGTATCTATGCCGGCGTTTTCCGGGCGCTCGGACAGATCGCCGACCGTGGCGCTGCACTCAATGGTGCCGAGGTGGAAACACCTGCGGCGGAAGACGAGTCGCTGGAGGCGATCGACAGAGCCTGGGAAGAGGAACAAGTCACTTTCGGCCCCGATCCGAATGCCGGCTGCCCGGTGGCGAAGGACATGCTGGCCAACATGGCACCGCCCCCGAAAACCCCTGATCATGGAGACCGGAGATGAGCGATTTTCTTCACACCGCGCTGTTTGGAATCTATCCCTATATCTGCCTGTCCGTACTCGCGGTCGGCTCGATCATTCGCTATGACCGCGAGCCCTACGGCTGGCGCGCCGGTTCGAGCCAATTGCTGCGCCGGCGCCAACTGGTCCTGGGTTCCGTCCTGTTCCATGTCGGCGTTCTGGTGATCTTCTTCGGCCATCTGGTCGGCTTGCTGACACCGATCGCCGTGTTTGACGCGCTGGGCATCAGCCATGGCGCCAAGCAGATGCTGGCGATCGTCGCCGGCGGCGTTGCGGGTGTGCTCGCCCTAATCGGGGCCAGCCTTCTGCTGCACCGGCGTCTATTCGATGCGCGGATCCGCGCGACCACCAGCTTCCCCGACATGGCTATCCTGCTGTTGCTTTATGCGCAGCTGGTGCTCGGCCTGGGGACGATCGCGGTCTCCCTGCAGCATCTGGACGGGCATGAAATGGTGACCTTCATGAGCTGGGCTCAGGGCATCTTCACCTTCCAGGCCGATGCCGCGCAGCACATCGTTGATGCGCACTGGGTGTTCAAGCTGCACATCTTTCTCGGACTGACGATTTTCCTCGTCTTTCCGTTTACGCGGCTGGTGCACATGTTCAGCGCCCCGGTGCGCTATGTGTTCCGAAGCGGCTATCAGGTGGTGCGCCGCCGCGCGCGGAAGGAGGCGGCGAAATGAGCACCGCTACGCTGATCTCCGACATGCCGCTGCCGCCCGAACCGGTCACCGTGAACGGTGTTGCCATTGCACCCGAGGACATTGCCGCGGAAGCCCAGAACCATGCGTCGGACCGGCCGGAAAAGGCATGGGCTGCGGCCGCCGAGGCGCTGGTGATCCGCGAAGCGCTGTTGCAGAAGGCGCGCGCGCTGGGCCTGGTGGTTCGGCCGGTCGCTGATGGCACCGGGCGAACCGAGGCGGCGGACGATGCCTTGATCCGGCAATTACTGGAGATGGAAGTCTCGGTTCCGGAGCCGGACACTGAATCGAGCCGCCGGTATTTCGAGAACAATCGGGCCCGTTTCCGGTCGCCCGACCTGCACGAGGTCTCGCACATCCTGATCCAGGCCGACCGGCGCGATGCGCTCACCTATTCGCGCGCCAAGAAAGAGGCCGAGGCGCTGATCGACGCAGTGCAGGACCGGCCCGGCCAGTTCGAGCGGGTGGCCACGGACCGGTCCGATTGTCCATCGGCCAGCGAGGGCGGCCGGCTCGGCCAGATATCTGCCGGCCAGACCACGCCAGCGTTCGAAGCCGCCTTGCAGGAGATGCAGCCAGGCGAGATCAGCTCTCGGCCGGTTGAGACGCCCTATGGCTTCCACATCATCCGGCTCGACGAGAAAGCCGCCGGATCGATACCGGACTTTGAAATCGCCCGGCCGCTGGTCGAGGAATTCCTCCGCGATGCCAGTTGGCGGCGCGCGGTCTCGCAATTCATTTCAGTGGTGATCGGCGAGGCCCGTATCACCGGCGTCGCCCTGACCGGGGCGTCAACGCCTTTCGTCCAGTAGGGGCCAGGAGACAGACCATGACCCAGCCGACCAAAATTCGCTTTCGGACCAGCGCGGCGCTGGCCCTGGTGACGGGTATCAGTGCGCCGGCGTTCGCCGACCCGGAATTCCTGATCGATGCGCGACTGCGCTATGAGAGCGTCGATCAGGACGGATTTGCGGACACAGCCCAAGCGCTGACCTTGCGCACCCGACTTGGAATCGATAGCGGGGATATGAACGGGTTCCGCTTTCTGATCGAGGGCGAGAACATCCTCCACCTTGTCGACGATTTCAATTCGACGACCAATGGCCAAACGGGCTTTCCGGTTGTGGCCGATCCCGAGGAGACCGAACTCAACCGCCTGCAGATCAGCTATTCGGGATGGGATGACACGACATTTACGCTGGGCCGCCAGCGCGTGATCCTGGGCGATGCGCGTTATGTCGGCAATGTCGGCTTCCGGCAGAACGAACAGACTTTCGACGCTGTGCGGTTCAGCTTCAGCGGGATCGAGGAGCTGGCGCTCGACTATCTCTATCTCGATCGCGTGAACCGGATTTTCGGGGACGATCATCCGGCCGGAGAATGGGATCTCGACGGTCATGTCCTAACGGCCGCCTTTGATACGCCCCTCGGCCAGTTGTCCGGTTTTGCCTATCTGATCGACAATCAGGACGTCGCCGCGCTGTCGTCGGCGACCTACGGCGTACGTTGGCAAGGCGAGATCACCGGCGGCGGCGCGCCGGTTTTTGCCTATTTCGCCGAATATGCTCACCAGACCGATCACGCCGACAATCCTGGCAGATTCGATCTCGGCCTGTTCCGCGCGCAGGCGAGCCTGTCGCAAAACGGTGTCTCCGGCGCGCTCGGTATCGAGGTATTGGAAGGCGACGGAAATCGTGGTTTCGCGACGCCGCTGGCCACACTGCACGCTTTCCAGGGCTGGGCGGACGTGTTCCTGGTCACACCGGCCAATGGTGTACGTGACATCTATGTCCGCGGCAGCTGGACCGTCGCCCCGCCGCCTTTCGGACAGGGCTTGTCCTTGGCCGCCATCTATCACGATTTCGAAGCCGAAAATGGCGGCGGATCGCTGGGATCGGAACTCGATCTCGTCGCGACATCCAGGATCAGTGAACACGTGTCGCTGCAGCTCAAGGCGGCGTTCTATGACGGCCCGAATGGCGGGCCGGCGGACCGCAACAAGCTCTGGATTGCGCTGACATTCAGCCGCTAGCGAACAGGGAGGCCGGACAACCGGACAGGCTCATGATCGACGATCTGCTGGAAAACAATCTGGCGTGGGCCAAAACGAAAACCCGGAACGATCCGGACTTTTTTCACCGGCTCGCCCGGCAGCAACATCCGGACTATCTCTGGATCGGCTGTTCCGACAGCCGCGTGCCGGCAAATGATATTGTCGGGCTAGACCCCGGCGAGTTGTTCGTGCACCGCAATGTCGCCAATCTGGCGCCGTCGCAGGACGCCAATTTTCTCTCCGTGCTTCAGTTCGCAGTCGAAGCTCTGAATGTGAAGCACATCATTGTCTGCGGTCATTACGGTTGCGGAGGCGTTGCCGCCGCGATGTCGGGCGATCGCCATGGGTTGATCGATCACTGGCTGCAGCCGATTCGCGATGTGTCCGACGAGATGGCCCCGCACCTGTTACGGATCCACGATCCTGCGAAACGCCTGGATGCGCTTTGCGAGGCCAACGTGGCTGTCCAAGTCCGGTCGATTGCCTGTAATCCGATTGTACACGATGCTTGGACTCGTGGACATGAATTGGCGATCCATGGGTGGATATACAGCATCGGCAACGGGCTGATCCGCGATCTCGGAATCACGGTGCGTAACCGGCGTCAGGTTTCCCGGCAATTTCCGGACCGATTGTCCGTATGGCTCGGTGCGGCTTCACATGAATGCGGCGGGGTATGTCATCTTCCGCCGCCGAATTGATCCGACTTCCCGGATACCGGTCTGCCGGAGTTTGCATGCGAATCTGTCCTTTTGGTTCCGGAGGACCCTGATCGCGCAGCGACGCGCCAGTTCAAGCACCGGTGTCACCGGCGAAAACTGCAGTCCACTCGACAGGTCCGGCCTTCTGTCAAAGAGTTCCGCGACGCTGAATTTGATGCCGGGTTATCGCGTTCCAAGGTGATGGGTACGGCGTTTCCCTGGAAGCGAGGTCAATTTGGGACAGGGTTCGGCACAGGACATATTTGCCCGTTTTGCAGCCCTGGATATCAAGGCACAATCGGTGCTCATCGCAATGCTGCCGGGCGTGGGGCTCGGCCTGTCTAACGATGTCCAGACGCTTGTCGCCGACCCGCCCAATATCCGGCTGATGCTGGTTTCCGGGCCTTTCCTTTTCGTTGGCTGTTTCTTGGCGTCCGCAATCGTCGTTCTGGCAGGATTCGACATTTTGCGGCGCCTGTTGGCCGCCGGTCTGTCATTGGGCCCGATCGTGGGCCTGCAGGGGCTCTCTTTTTTTGCGCTCACCAGCTTCATCGTCATGGCTGCTCTGACGCTTGCGGCGACGGTCTTCCGGTCGCCCGGACAATTCGGTACCGCCTTTCCGATGTGGTACCGGGAGATCCTTGCCTCCTGCCTGCCAATCTGGGCGGTTGTCTATGCGGCCTGCCTGCTGTTGATTCACCGGCTTCACCGGCGCCGTGTTCGGCATAGCGAAGTCGCGCGGGGCGACCCGCTGACAGTGGTTGCGGACCGCAAGGTGTACTGCCTGAATACGGATGAGATCCGGTTTCTCCAGGCGCAGGGAAACTATGTCGAGATCTCCTGCACGACGCGACGCATCACCGTGCGTCAATCCATGGGGGCGTTCCTGTCGGGAATCCGCGGTGGCCGGTTTCTGCGGAATCACCGGAGCGTCGCGGCCAATCGCCCTTCGATATCGTGGCAGATCGTGCCGGTGTGTCTGTCCGCGAACGGCTCACCGGGGTGACGCGGCGGGTATATGCCGCACAGCTTGACCAATCTGGCGGAGATGGCAATTCGCTTGTTTTCATTGGGAATGACATATCTGTCCTGACATTTACTGACATGCCATCTCGGGTTGGCGATTTCCGCCGGTTTCTCGATGACAGTTTCCGCGAATTATCGGCGCGAGGCGCCGGGACGCTTATCATTGACATCCGCGACAATGAGGGCGGTGACTGGCGCGCGGGTAGTCTGTTGCATCGTTACATAACCGACCGGGACTACCCGGCCATCGGGCGCGTCGATGTCAGGGTGACGGAGCGCATCCAGGCCTATTACCGCACCCTGCTGCCGGCCGGTTTCAGGTGGCTGCCCCTGCATCGGCTTGTGCCGATCCTGCGGCGGATCCAGACGGGGGAGCCGGGCTCGGTGTTCTCCATTCACCCCGATGGCGAAGCGCCGCGCGACTGGCGCTCCGAGACGGACAATGCGTTTCGTGGCCGGCTCATTGTGGTCACGGGGCCGGCCACTTATTCCAGCGCCGTAATCTTTGCGGCGCCGCTGCACCATTATGGGCGGGCGATACTCATTAGCGAGGAAACCGGTGAGCGGACGGTTTTCTTCGGCGAGAATTACGTCTTCGACCTGCCAAACTCCCGCTTGCAAGTCGCGGTTTCGCACAAGAGATCCGATCTCGTCGGGGACGGCGATCATCAAACCGGCTTGCGGCCGGACATCAGCGTTGATGCAAGCGAAGCCCTGGAAGCGGCAATCGAATATGCCGCAAGTCGGCATCGTGGTGTGACCGTGGAATAGAGGCGGCGCGTTTTCGCCGCATCGCGCGCCGGATGCGGCCGATATAGTCTCGCATCGTCGACTGGAGGAGACGGGCATGAACCACAAGCACCGCAAGACCCTGCATGCGCTGTTCGCGCACCCGGAACCGGCGAATCTCGCCCCGGCCGATGTCGAGCACGTGTTGGCCGATCTGGGCGCAGAGCTAAACGAGCGGAGTGGCGCGAAATACTCGGTGACGCTGAACGGCCACACCGCAATTTTCCGACATGCCCAGCACAGCCTGCCGAAGGAAGAGGTGCGCGCCGTGCGCAAATTTCTCGCAAGCGCCGGGGTTGATCCCGAGCGCGATTTCCCGCTGTAGGTTTCCAACCGCTCGAAGCGATTAATCTGATCGCCTCCATAATAGTCGCGTCGCAAATTCGCCGCAGGGCGTTTATTGTTGCGCTCATTGACCTCCGGATTGCACACTCGCCCGATAGAACAAGCGGCGGGCAGCCGCCGATTGAATGTCAGACGGTGCGCTCGCCGTCATGGGGGTCAAACATGTTCAGTCCGTCCTTGCGTTTTTCGATTATTGCCGGAGTTCTTCTGGCCGTGATGCCACCTTCTGTCGCTGTCGCTGGCGATACTGCGATAGCCGTGGCGATTGCGGCAACCGGTGCCGGGTCGACACACGGAAGAGAGCGAAGAGGCAGCGGGCGCGTTGGTGTCCCAGGTGACACCGCCGCCCTGCCAGCGGTCTTTGATGAGCTTGACGCCTTGCGGACAGAGCTTGCCGCGACGCGGAGTGAACTGGCCGATCTGCGCGCGAACGTCCGCGTGTCGCCCGCATCGCGCCGCCCGGAAAACACGCTCGAGCAATATGGCGAACCGGCGCTGCTCGCCGCACTGGCGAGCGCCGTCGTGGCCCTTGCGGCCGCAGAAGACGAGGTCAGGGATCCCGAAGCGCGCCTCGCCCTCGACGCTGCGGTGGCGCGTATCGAAACGCTGCAGGCGGAAATCGCTGCGTTGCGTCAGGCTGATCTTGTCATTGCGTTCGCGCCGAACGGCTCGGACGCTTGTGCCGATGGTTCCGGCACCGATTCGCTGCAATGCGGCGACAGTGCCGATGCCAGCGGAAATAATTCCGTCGCGCTCGGCGATTCTGCCGTTGCCAGCGGCGCGGACTCCACGGCGATTGGCGATTCCGCCAGCGCTGACTTCGACGATGCCACAGCTGTTGGTCAGGCCGCTTTGGTGACTGAAGAGGATGGCACCGCCATTGGGGCTTCCGCCTGGGCGACTCAAGACGATGCAACGGCGGTTGGCGAGAGCGCGCGGGCGACCGGTGAAAACGCGACAGCGGTCGGACAGGCGGCCGAAGCGTCCGCTTTGAATGCCAGTGCGTTCGGCGAAAGCGCAACGGCAAACGCCACCATTTCGACAGCGCTCGGCAATGACTCGGAAGCCAGCGGTATCGGATCTGTCGCCGTTGGCGCCTATGCGACGGCGTCGGCCGATGGCGCGATTGCGATCGGTGCCGATTATGATGTTGACGGGGTTGGGGCGAATGCCTCCGGAACGGACTCCCTGGCCATTGGTGGCGACGCCCTTGCCAGCGGATCCGAAGCCCAGGCCATTGGCTGGCTGGCCTCGTCCACCGGTAACCAGGCCATTGCGCAGGGCTGTGAAGCCTCGGCGACAGGCGATGGTGCGATTGCCATTGGCATGAGCGAGGACTGCGATGATACCGATGCGCTGTCCGGCGCGCAGGCGACAGCGGACGGCGCGATCGCCATTGGTGAATCCGCGGTCGCCAGCGCCAGCGGGGCGGTCGCGATCGGTGCCGGATCGGTCGCCAGCGAAGCCAATACGATCTCCGTCGGCGCGGCGGGTTCCGACCGCCGTATCGTCAATGTTGCCGACGGCATACTCGCCGCCGGGTCGAACGATGCCGTCACCGGCGGCCAGCTCTTCACGACGAACCAGAATGTGGCCCAGAACGCGGCGGACATTGCGAGCCTGACGGCGTCCTCCGGCAGCCTGCCTTACATCCAGGTCAACTCGTCCGGCGGGCTGGCATCGGCCAGCGGCACGGATGCGATCGCCATTGGTGAAGATACCGACGCATCGGCTGAGGGTTCTGTCGCCATCGGCAATGGCGCAATTGCCAGCGATGTAAACGCCGTGGCGCTGGGCGCCGGCGCGACCACAACCCGGGACAACCAGATTGTCTTGGGCACCGCGAGCGAAACGCTTACAATTGCCGGCGTCAATAGTGCGGCGTCTGTGAGCGCTCAGGGTGCGGTCACAGGTCTGCTGACCACCGATGCCGACGGCAATATCGCGTCAGATGGCGGGGCGCTGCAGTCGAGTGTCGACGACAATACCGCAGAAATTGCGGGCCTGGGCGATCGGGTCGACGCCAATGCAGCGGACATCACCGGATTGGGCGATCGGATTGACGATAATGCAGCGGACATTGTCACGCTCGAAAGCCGGATCGGCGATGGCGTTGCTTCCGGCGTGAACGCGGTCGCGCTCGCCAATAATAGTGAGGCGAGCGCCGCCGCAGCGATTGCCATCGGCGACGGTGCACGGGCGGACGCCAACTTTGCGGCCGCAATAGGTGCTGGATCAGAAGCCGGTGTCGGCGCAACGGCGGTCGGCCGGTCGAGCTCGGCGGAGGGCGTCTTCGCGGTCGCGCTTGGCGCCAATTCGCAAGCCGATGGCGCCAACGGCATTGCGATTGGCAATTTGGCAGAGGCCAATTCCGATTATGCCACGGCGATCGGCAGCGAGGCTTCGGCGGCAGCCGCCGCCCTGGCGGTCGGCCGGTTAAGCAGCGCTTCGGGGACGTTCGCCTCGGCGGTCGGGCCGTATGCCTTGGCAGCTGGCGACAACGCCACGGCGATCGGCTTTCAGTCGTCATCGGCAGGCGACAATTCAGTGGCCATCGGCCGCGACGCCAATGCTGCGTTCCGCAATTCGGTGGCCATCGGCAATGGTGCAGCGACCTCGTTCGCCAACCAGATCCTGCTGGGGCTGTCGACCAGCTTCTATACGCTGCCGGGACTCACCTCGTCGGCAAACATCGTGAATGCCGGCGATATCGACTATCTGGTCAGCGCCGATGGCAGCGGCAATCTGAAATCGGTGCCGATCGGCCAGTTCCAGACGCTGTCCGGCGATCCGGCGAGTACCGGTGCCAGCGCGGCCGAGCGCGCGCGCGTCGCCTTGCTGGAAAGCCAGATCCAGCAACAAAATGCGCAGATCGCAGTTCAGAACCAGCAATTGGCGGCGCTGGAAGCCCAGATGCAGGGCATATTGGCGGAGGTCCGGGGCGAACGCGGCACCGCTGAAATCGGGTCCGCGCGGTCGTCAGAATACCGCGATGGGCCCGACGACGGCATTCCGGGCGGCCGTCAGGACGGCAGCGGTGACGTCGGCGGGCGTGAATATGGCGGTCCGTCCGGGAACAATGCCGGACTGCCGGGCGGCGATCCGGGTGGCGGCGAGCGCTATGAGGACGGCGCCGAGCCGTTGACTGGCGTCTATGCGATCAATCCGAACTATCGCAACGCCATGCCCATTGCGCGCAATGCCGCCGCGATTGCCGAGAACACGACCGACATCGCCGCACTGCGGCTCGATTTCGCCGAGTTCCAGACGGACTTCAGCGCGCTTTCGGACGTCGTCGTTGCCAATTCCGGTGACATCAAGACCAATACGGATGGGGTCGCCCTGGCGCTCGCCATGGCAGGGGTGACGAGCCTGTCGTCGAACGAGACTTATTCGCTGTCGGCGAACTGGGGTTTCTTCGACGACAGCCATGCGATGGCGTTCTCCGGAGCCGCGCGCGTCAGCGAGCGCTTCTCGATCAATGCCGGCGTCGGATTCGGTGCCGATACGGGCGAGGTCGGGGGGCGGGCGGGCGTACGCTGGGGCTGGTAGGCTACAAAGAAAGCGGAGCCTGTCGGCAAATGCCGGCTTCATTGCGGGTCTCGCATGGCGCCCGGCCGGTTGCGCGGCGGAAAGCCATCGAGAAGCTGGCATAGCCGGGATAGCCGGAGCGCTCGGCGACCTCGCGGCGGTAGCGCACCTGTCCGGATCCAGGCGCCCGCGCCCGCGCCAGTTCGTGAAACGGCCGTTCAGGGGCGTTGCGGAGTGCTGCGGACGTTGATCCTGCCACCCGGACCGCATCCAGACGTATCCGATGGGGTTGCGGGCCGATTATTCTGACGCGATCAGAGTCAGTTCGGTCTGGCGCCCATCCAGGAAGCGGATCGACTCGCCGTCGAAAAAAGCGTTCTCCTCGGACCTGAAATCGACGACCTGACCACCCCATTCGGGCACACTGCTGTAGCTCGTGAGTTCGATCGACCAAGCCGTATCCGGATAGATCGGGTACTCGCCTCGCGGATCGCCATTCTGATTGTCCCAGAATCCGATGGGTGCGCCCGCGCCATGCCCGTGCAGACCGATCGGATGGGTATAGATGGACGGGTTGAGCCCTTCGGCGATGGCCTCTTCCCGCGCCAGACGGAGCACTTCATTGCCGCTGCGGCCGGTTTCGAAATGTGAAATCAGAATGTCCTGGACGCGGTTGGTCGCGGCCAGCCCGCGGCGCAAACCTTCCGGCGCCTCGCTTTCGCCGGGCCCGAGGACATAGGCGAGGTGCTGGGTGTCGGTATTGAGCCGCAGATAGGTAATGCCGAAATCGGTCCACAGGAGGTCGCCCGCTTGTATCACCGTATCGCCTCGCAGCATGCCGTCATGACCGGCCCGCTGGATCGCGACAGAGGGGTGGAACCAGGGCTGAAGTCCGAGGCGCGACAATTCCTGCCGATACCACCAGACCACGTCGTCAGATGTCGTTTCGCCAGGTGTGATCACTTCGTTGGAGAGGGCGCGCGCAATCAGGGCGTGGGCTGTGCGTACCACGGCAGGATAGATCGCTGTTTCGGCCTGAATCCGGGTTTCGAGCCAGCGGACCGCAAGCGTTTCGCCGGATACGATCCTCGCTTCATAAACGTCGGGAAGCGCGTCGGTCAGCGACTGGTACTGGCTCAATGTCATTCCATCGCCAAATGCCGTTCTGTCAGATGTGTTGATGGCGATGCTCGCTGGTTCGCGTTGAGCGATTATATCGGCGACCGCCTGCCATTGATCGGATTCCTCGTCCGGGTTCCAGGCCGGCTCGAAGAGCCCGGCCAAGCCGTAACGGCTGACTGTGAGCCGCTCGACCGGCTGGCCCTCTCCCGGGTCAAAGAAAATCAGGATTGTGCGTCTTCGCGCCGCCATGCTGCGGGCGTCGAGCATGGACGCAACAACCGGCTCCTCAAAGTATTCCCGCGCCATCAGCAGCCATAGGTCGATGTCCTGCTCGCGCATGATGCGGGGGATAACCGTGTCGAGGCGTTCAGCTAGAATCCGGTCGATGAGCAGGGCCTGGTCGCGCAAAGGCAGCACGGGCGGCATCTCGGGCGCGGCGAGTTCTGTGTCGCGCATTTCGAGGATGGGCGGCGACGGGATCTGCGCAACGGCGAGCGGGCTTACCGGCAGACAACAAAAGAGCCCTGCAGTCATGGCCAGTAATTGCCCGCCGCGCACTGATCGCCTCACCATGACATCCCCCGCTCTGCATCCGAGCGCTCCCCGGATCCCATCAGATTCCTAACAAGGCGGTGGATCGAGACAAGTCCGGCTCGACGTCCTTCCGCATTTAGGCCCATTTACCGCTCTTGGTGGGCGGCTTACCGCAAATACCTGTTTCCACTTTGCTTTCCTGCCCAAGGTGATGGGCTCGTACGTCTTTTCGGCGTTCGGAGGGGAAATTATGGAGACTCAGATGAAAGTTCTTGAACGGCGCTCACGCGTCTCGTTGAAGACGCTGGCCCTGTCGTCCTGCGCGGCGGTGGCTTTCGCTTCGACCTTCGGGGGGGCAGCCATCGCCCAGGAAGATGGTGCAGCCGATGATCGTATCATCGTCACCGGCTCGCGCATCGGCCGGAGCGAGTTGACTTCGGTCAGTCCGATCACCGTGATTGGACAAGACGATCTCAACGTCCAGGCGGTCCGCACTCTGGAAGACTTTGCCGACCAGATCACCTTCGCGCCGGGTGGTGAAACCAATTCGCGCGTCAATAATGGTTCAGGCGGTCAGGCGACAATCTCGCTGCGTGGCCTTGGACCGCAACGCACGCTTCTGTTGATCAATGGCCGCCGCGCTACGCCAACCACGGTGAGCGGATTCACCGATCTCAATATGATCCCGGTTTCGCTGATCGGCCGCGTTGAGGTGCTGCGTGACGGCGCGTCGACGATTTATGGCTCGGATGCGATCGCTGGTGTGGTCAACATCATCACCCGTGACGATGTCGAAGGGATCGAGCTGTTCGCCCAATACGACGTGACGTCGGAAGGCGACGGTCAGATCTACCGTTACGGCGCGACTTTCGGCCGGTCCTTCGATGGTGGCCGGTTTACCGCCAATGTCGAGTATTTCGACCGTGGCACGATCCGCCAGGGCGACCGTCCGTTCTCGGCCTGTCCGTGGGCGGAAGTTGGCGGCCAGCTGATTTGCGGCGGCTCGGGCGCGTCCTATCCGGGTCAAATCTTCCCGGCAGGGCCCGGCGCTGTCTTCAATATCAACAATGGCGGTGGCGTCATCCTGGATTCAGGAACCAACACGCTGCGTCCGTTCACGCCGGCTGACGGATTCAACTTCGCCGAACGTTCCTACATGGTGACCCCGCAAGAGGTCTATTCCGGCTTCTTCGATGCCGAGTATGACGTCCTGTCGTCAGACCGCTTCGGTGATGTGACGGCCTTTGCCGAATTCATGTCGGCGCAGCGCGTTTCGCAGCAGCAACTGGCACCGGTTGCAACTTTCTGGTTCCCGCTGGTCCCGGCCTTCCACCCGGACAATCCGACGGGCGAAGACGTGTTTATCGCGCGGCGTCTCGCCGAGTTGTCATCAGGCCGCTTCTTTACTCAAGATGCCTGGTCCTGGCGCGGCATTTTCGGCTTTGAAGGCATGCTGCCCGCCGGTATTTTCTGGGATGCATCGCTGGCTTATGGCCGTTATACGGATGCGCAAGTCGTCGATGGACAGGTCAATCCGATCCGTGCAGCTGAAGTCGTCTGTAATGACCCGGCCTCTCTGGCTGCCGGTGCGTGCCAGACCGATCCGTCGCTGATTTGGGACCCGTTCCGGGTCAATACGCTGACCGACACGATCGCGAACTACATGCTGGTCCGTCACTCGCCGGTCGCGCAATCGAGCCGGTTGTCCTTCCAAGCCAATATGTCCGGCGATCTCGGCGGTCTGCAATTGCCAGGTGGTCCGATCGGTTGGGCTGCCGGTTATGAACGGCGGCGAGACACTGGCTCCTTCATCCCTGATGGGGCGGCCCAGATCGGCCAGATCTATTTCGTTTCGGGCAACACCACGGCAGGCGAAACGACGTCTTCGGAATTCTACGGCGAGGTTCGTCTTCCGATCTTGTCCGGTGTCGAATTTGCGGAAATTCTGGCCTTCGAACTGTCGGCGCGGTCCTCGTCATTCGACGTTACCGGCACCGGTGTGAGTTCGTCGTTTGATGCCAATACTTACTCGATCAAGGGTGAATGGGCGCCGAGCGACCAGGTGCGTGTCCGGGCAACTTTCTCGACCGGCTTCCGGGCTCCGTCCATCGGCGAGCTGTTCGGACCGCAAGCTCAGACCGCCGTCCAGTACACCGATCCGTGCGTCAACTACGGCACGTCTGGTGCAAACTCGACGGTTGTCGCCAATTGTCAGGCTGATGGACTGCCGCCGAACTTCACGCTGACCTCGACGCAAGCGTCCGGGGTCTCAGGCGGCAATCCGAATCTGGATCCGGAGGAGTCGGAAGGCCTGACGGTCGGCATTGTGTTCACACCGTCGGGCACGCCGATCCTTGAGGATTTCACCTTTTCGGCCGACTACTTCTCGTTTGAAGTGACGGACGCGGTCGGTTCTGCGGACGTGAACACGATCGTAAGCTCGTGCTACAATTCGCCGAACTTCTCCGATCCGCTGTGCTCGCTGATCGCGGGTCCCGGCTATTCGGGTGTCGGCGGTCGTCCGCTGGCTGCGCCTTTCCCTGGGCCGGGCGGTGCTCGCCGTTCGGCGGTCGGCGTGGTCGCCGGCGTGCTCCTGACGAATGCGAATTTGTCGACATACGAGACGTCGGGTGTCGATTTCACGGTGGATTATGCCGGTCCGACATTCGACATCTTCAACTCGACGGCACAGTTCGTGGCCGGTCTGGATGTGACCTATCTGGAGAGCTTCGCCTACCAGGTGTTGCCGGGTGGAGCGACCTTCGAGTATGCGGGCTCGTTCGCCCAGGATCCGTTCACCACGGTTCCGGCGGCCTTCCCGGAAATCTCCGCCCTGCTCCGTCTGGGCGTGGTTTCCGACACCTGGCAGTTCAACTATGTCGGCCGGTTCATCGACGAAGTTGATGACTTCTCGTCCAACCCGGCGAACATCTCGAACACGGCCGAGCGAGTGTTCTATCATGACGTCCAAGCCGCCTACGACTTTGTCGACAGCGGCGTCGGCTTGACATTCGGGGTGCGCAATCTCGCGAATGAGACGCCGCCTTACGTGTCGAACAATGACGACATGAACACGCTGAACCAGACCTACGATACGGCGGGCCGTTACTTCTACGGCCGGATCACCGTGCGCCGGTAAGGCCATGAAGAGGTAATACGCAGCGCTTAGAAACCGGTCCCGGGGCTTTACTGAGTTCTCGGTTTCGCGGGCCGGTTTCGCCCTCCGAGTCAAGGTTAGGCGATTTGCGTATGCTGGGCGGGCCTTCGGGCCCGCCTTTTTTTGCGGAAGGATGTTGCCGAATGAGACAACACAGCGGGATATTGGCCCAGATCTGCAGGCAAGCGGAATTGAACTAGACCATGCTCGACGGACCGATCATCTATCTCCTCCAGTCAATTGCGGCCGCCTCGCTGACGGTTCAAGGGATGATCTTCATCGCCTTCATTGCGCTCACGCGTTTAAGGACATCGCCGCAATTCATCGCGGCTGCGGTTTTCTTCACCGCGGTCGTTCTGGCGGCGGGTGATACGCTTTTTGCCCATCTGGGAGGGTTTCTTCGGTGGCCTGAAACGGCTTTCGTGCTTTCGCCTGTCGGCATTCTCTGTGCGCCGGCGCTTTTTCTGTTCGTACAGGCGCGTATAGATGCTGCCTTCCGCTTGCGCCCCATTCACCTGCTTCACCTTTCGGTCGTGGCGCCGATCTATGCCGGCTTTGCGTCGGAATACTACTTCCTCTCAGCCGAAGACAAGCTGGCATATTTGCGGGGCGGGATCGCCGGCAGCTTTTTCTATCAGTACTTCTTTTCCCTGTTCGGCCAGGCTGTCATGGTCGGTTATCTGGCGGCCTCATTGGTTCAGCTTCACCGTTACGGGATGCGCCTCAAGAACTGGTTTTCCAGCCTCGATGACCGGTCGCTGAACTGGCTGCGCTATCTTGTCCTGATCAAGGCGCTCGTGATCGCGCTCGACTTTGTCTGGCATATTTCCGGGCAGACCCTGACAGATTCGAGCATTACGCAGTGGTCATTCGCGGCCGTGCTGGCCACGCAGCTCGGGCTGATCAACCTGATCATGTTGCGGGGCGTCGCGGATCATGCCGTGCATCGCGACTTCTTTGTGCCGGCACTCGATGATGCGATCCCGCCAGAGACCTCCAAGCAATTGGAGGCGGTTTACCGCCAAGCCGAACAGGCGATGATGTCGCACCGGCTCTACCTGCAGCCGGGCCTCACGCTTCAGGATCTGGCCGATGCCCTGAAGCAGAAGCCGCGTCTCGTTTCAGAAGCGATCAAGCAATCGGGCGAATGCAATTTCCTGGAGTTCGTCAATCGCCATCGCGTTGAAGCCGCTAAAGCGGCGTTATCCGTGAAACCCGGCAACCGGATTATCGATGTCGCCTATGATGCTGGCTTCAATTCGAAGTCGGCCTTCAATCAAGCCTTCCGGAAGTTTGTCGGCCAGACTCCGTCGAGTTTCCGGCAGGCCATTCGTTGAAGATATCAGGCCGACTTACCGATATTTAATTGCAGTTAAGCTGCTGAATTCATACCGATAAAAAGTGCTGATTTTTTCTGATCATCTTTTGAGACGACAGCTTCGGTGAAGCTTGAACTCTGGGCGGGCGCTCGCTGACTCGGAGCTTGTCCAAATGAGATTCCTGTTTGCAATTACCAACTTGATCTTGGTGGCCATTGGCGCTCCTAGTGAGTCACTCGCGCGGCAAACCGATGCAGATTCTGCTACCGAGAGACGCGACAGGGGAGCAAGCTGGGCACCCGATAGCCGCCGCGTCGTTGTTTACTCGTTTCGCGGCGGATTGCCGGACCTCTTTATCCTGTCGCTAGATGGTGGCGAACGCAGGCTGACGGACACAGCCGAGCGTTGGGAATTGGAGCCCGATTGGGCGCCCGATGGCTTACGAATTGTGTTTGCGGCCGGTTCGGACATGCGTTCTCTCGGAATCTTCGACATGGCGGCGGACGGCGAAGATGAACGCGTGCTGTTTATGGAGCCCGGTACCGTCAATGCTCCTCGTTATTCACGAGACGGCGAGCGGATCATTTTCAGCTATGCAGCGCCGGGGCGGCACTTCGCCATTTTTTCAATGGATCGCAATGGCGGGGACCTGAGAGAGATCACCCAGGAGCCGCAAGTCAGCATCTTGCGCCCGCGTTATTCGCCTGACGGGAGCGCCATTCTCGTTGCCGCCCGGATTCCCGTTCCCGCAAATAATCCTGCTTCCGACACTGAGCCATCACGGCAGTCTTGGGGCGATCTGTTTTTGTTGACGCCCGACGGTGAAATGTTCGCGCGGCTGACGGACACGCCGCATGCGCGGGAAACATTCATGAGCTGGTCTGCCGACGGCGGCCTGATTTTCTTCTCGCGTGGCCAAGAAGGGGAAGCCAACGATCTATATGCAATGAACGCGGACGGCTCGGACCTGCGTCGGATTACGCACACACCACAACAGTCCGAGTATTTCAGCCGCGTCTCGCCCGACGGTCTTCGTCTCGCATTCGATACTGGCGATCGCGTCTACTGGATCCCGGTGAACGATCTGAACGCGACTCCGGTTCGGTTTCCTGATTAGGCGGGCCGATGACCTTTGATCTCATTCACCTGCCATCCAATCCGTCGACAGACAGGGTTGTTTCGGTCTGATATGTCGCTTCAAACCGCCATAAGTCCAGACACGGAAGCGCTCGCTGGGCGATCCATCCTGTTGGCAGCGAGTGGCGATATACAATTACGCCCGGCGGAAATGTTCGGCGCTGGCCTGCGCCCTGTATCGTTGGCCCCGAAAGACGCGCTTCATCTGGTTCTGTCCTCAAGAAGCCGAGATGAAAACCTTGCGTTCATTCTTGTAGGGCGCGCCAGCGATGATCGAATGCTTCAATTGGCGGAAGTGCTGAACTCACGGGACATCCCGTTCATGATGGTGTTTGCGCAGATGCCGCCAACGGCCGAGGCCGTGTTCCGGTTTTCGGCGCGAGAGTACGCAATTCTCCAAGTGCCGGGCGAAGAGATCCGTGAAAGTGTCGCGCGTTTCATACGATCGCTTGGGCGGACGCCGACGGTTGCAGCCCAACGCCAAAAGCGACGTCAGCTTCGTGTCAAATACCGGAATATCGAACGCATCATCGGCTATGATGATATCGTCGCAATCTCGGTGAGTGGGGATTATGTCGAGATCCTTCAGAGATCTTCGGTGTTTGTGCTTCGCGACACGATATCGCGGATAGAAGCGCGGCTCGATCCGCTGGAATTCATTCGGATACACCGATCTTATCTCGTGCCTTGCGACCGAATTGTGCAAATTGAGGTCGCGGGTCCGAAAATGCGAAACGTTCGGCTGAATTCAGGTAATTGCTTGCCGATCGGCCGGACATATTGGCCGCGCGTAAAGGCCCGGTTTCTCGGGTCCCACCACGGTGCGATCGTGATTTAGAACGCGCGCTGGGCCATCGGCATGGTTGCCGGATGGCGCTCGGTCAGGCGGGCTGCTTCTCGAGTTCCGCGAGCTTGGCCGCCAGTGCGGCCGGGCTTGCGTCACATTGGCGGGCGTTTGCTTTCCGTTCCAATACTGCCGAAAGCGTCGCTGGTGATTCAATGGCTTTACCGACAATCGGTTCAATGATCTCGGCGAACTTGAACGGGTGGGCTGTCGCCGCGATCAGCCAGTCATGTTCAGCCCGTTTCGCCGGGGACAGGCGCGCGTAGGCCTCGGCGGCACAGGCGGAGTGGGGGCACCAGATGTAGCCGAGCCGGCCATAGTCGGTCTTGATGCGGGCGCGGATGGCATCATCCGGCACCCGTTCGACCTTCAGATCGCCGACACTTAGCGATGGCGCATCGAGCCGCTCAAAATTACTTGGAGCACCGACGTCCATCGCATTGGCGATCGTACTGATCGACGGTCGAGGCTGAAACGTGCCAGTCTTCGCCCAATCGTGGAGTGCGGCATTGGCGTTCGTGGCGAGGATTACCGGCCCCAATGGCGCACCGCATGCACGCGCGATGAGGGCGCCAACGCCGTGACCGAGATTACCCGTGGGAATGATGATCCCCGGTTTGCGGCCGGCGTTTGCTACATGCCGCGCGGCCGCGAAGGCGATGTAGGCCGCCTGTGGCAGAAGGCGGCCGATGTTGATCGAGTTGGCGCTGGTCAGCGGGTAGCGCCGTGTCAAATCCGGGTCGGCGAAGGCCGCCTTGACCAATGCCTGGCAGGCATCGAAATCGCCGGCGATTTTCAGGGTCGTCACCGGCGCGTTCCAGCACGACAGTTGGTGCGCCTGGAAAGGCGAAACCCTGCCATCCGGATAGAGGATCACGGCGCGGGCGGCCAATCGGCCCTCGGCCGCACATCCGACCGCGCCGCCGGTATCGCCAGACGTCGCCGCCAGAACGGTGAACGGGTGAGCTGCATCTCCCAGCCGGTCCAAACATGCCATGAGGAAACGCGCGCCGAAATCCTTGAAGGCGCCGGTTGGGCCGTGGAACAGCTCCAAGACCGACATGTCCTCCGCTAACGCGATCTCGGGAACGGCGATGTCGAAGGCTTCGGCGCAGATTTCCGGCAGGGAATCCGCCAATGGGTCGCTGTCGAAGAATGGTGTCAGAAAGTGTGTGGCAAAGGCTGCGAGGCCGCCGCTTGTATCGGCTTTTCCGTAATCTGAAACTGGCAGTTGTTCGGGCATGAAGAGACCGCCATCGGCCGCCTGACCGGCGCGGATAGCCTCGCTCAAGGACACAGAACCGGTTTTTCCGCGCGTGGATTTGAATTTCATCGGACCGGCTCCGCGACCGTTTCGAGGCGGGCGCCGGGGCTCGCCAGCGGGGCGGTGTAGGCGCGGGCCTTGCGGCCGGCCTCTGCAAAAGCCGCTGCCATGGCAGTCTCGACCGCAGCAGCGCAATGATCGTCCGCCCAAGCGAAAACCGATGGGCCGGAGCCCGAGAACGAGCAGCCGAGCGCGCCGGCCTCATGTGCGGCAGCTTTGATTTCGGGCAATTCCGGCAACAGAAAAGCGCGCTGCGGTTCGACGAGAACGTCCTCGAGGCCTGCCCGGATAAGTTCGTGGTTCCCGGTCGCGCAACCGAGCGTGAAGGCGCTGATACGCCGTGCATGTTCCACCGCTGTTTGCATTGGTACCTGGTTGGAGAGGACTTCGCGCGCTGCCGCCGTGTTCGTTCTGGCTTCCGGATGAAACAGGATAGCCGTGATGCCGTCCGGTACGGGCAGAGGCGCGATCAGAACCGGGTCGAGGCGCGCGGCAATTACCAGGCCGCCGTGAAGCGAGGCCATGACATTGTCCCAGGGCGGGGGATCCGCGGAGACGGTTTCGCCAGCGAGCGCGAACGGCAGGAGTTCCGCGGTTTGCAGCGGCGTTTCCAGAAGCGCATTGACCGCCACCGCAGCGGCCACTGCGGATGCGGCCGATCCGCCTATGCCCGCGCTGACCGGTATTTGCTTGTCGATGTCGAGCCGGACCGAAAAGTCTGCTCCGGCTGAATCAAGCAATGCAGCGGCGGCGGCAAGTGCGGTGTTGGACCGGGCCGAGGCTGGAAGGCTGTCGACGATGCCGGTCACACGTCCGAGGCGCGCGCCAGTCCCAGCTTCACGCCATGCATGGACCGTGTCGCGAGCCACATCAAAAGCCTGGCCAAGCACGTCGAAGCCGACGCCGATATTGCCGATGCTGGCCGGCGCGCTGGCTCTCGCGGACTGATTCACGGCGAAATATTCCCCTTGTCGTCAGGCGCTTTGCAGACGGATGGCCTTCGAGGCAATAACTTTGCGGCCAAGGCCGTCGGCTACGGGACTAACACAGGCCGTCGCCCGCTGTATGTCCATTATGTCGGCGAAGACCGCGGCGGCTGTCGGCCATCGTCCCGCGCCCTTTCCATAGATTGCGTGAATTTGGCCGCGGCTGTCGGTTAGAAGTGCACGGTTTTCCTCATTCCGGGCACCGGCGAAAGGATGTGACATGGCGACCGGCTCGATGACGATTTCGGCGTCCACCGCTCCGGCCGCCACCCGCCTCGCGCGCGCCATCTGTTTGTAGACTTTACCTTCCTGAGCGGCCTGCGCGCACATTTCTGGCGTGATTTCAGCCAGCGATTGTTTGGGAATGAGATCGGGCGCCAGCGCAATGCCGAACGCTTCCCGGATCAGGATGGACAGCTTGTCGGCCGCGTCGTGACCTTCGACATCGGCGCTAGGGTCAGCTTCGGCAAAACCCAGCCGCTGAGCATCGGCCAAGGCGTCTTCAAACGCTTCCCCTGCCCCCAGCTTTGACAGAATGAAATTCGCGGTACCGTTCATAACGCCGCTCACCGCCGACACCCCAATCGGTTTCAATCTCCGCACCGATTCGATCATCGGTGCGCCGCCGCCTACGGCGGCGGAATAGGCGAGGTGTGCACCGCCACGGCGGGCGGCGTCATGAAGCGCGTCATAGTGCCGGGCGACCGCGGCCTTGTTGGCGGTCACGACGTTCACCCCGGCATCCAGCGCTTGGATCATGAGTTCGGCAGGACCATCGGCGCCGCCCATCATCTCAACAAGAATGTCAGGGTTCGCTGACAGAGAATCGGCTTGCTCGCCGGTAAACTCGGCCCGCCGGTCCGCCGCGCGGATCTCGGGATGGCGCACCAGAACCGGGTTCAACGCAAACAAGTCACGGCGGCGCTCGACATGGTCGAGCACGCCGGATCCGACGGCCCCGCAGCCCAACAGTGCGATCCTTTGCCGGCGCGCTTTTCCCGCGGCCCCGACGACAGCAGGGCCGGGCAGGACGCGGCTGGCTGCCCCCGCACCCATGGCCGCGATTTCGAGCTCGACGCCCGCCTTTTCGGCGGCATGGATCGCCTTGTCCTGAATCAATCCCTGGCTGGCTTTGCGGGCGGCGCAGTAGTCCAGCCGGTCAAAACGCGCCGCGGCCGGATCGTGCGCCGGATTTCCGCTGTAAACACCGTCCACATTCTTGATCAGCCGGGCCCGTCCCGCCCCGATCTTGGCGGCAAAGAGCACGGCGCTCAGATCGGTACCGCCACGGCCGAGAACCGCGGCCCCCGCGGTGTCGTGACATGCCGTGAAACCCGGCACGACCAGCGCGTCCGCCTCGGCGATCCTGTCGCGGACACGTTCGACATCCAGCCCGCAAAGGTCGGCATCCAGCGGATCGCCCTCGGCCAGCAATCCGATTTCGTGCGGATCAACAACAGCCGCGCGAAGCCCGATTCGCTCAAGGGCCAAGCCCATCAGGGCCGCTGAGCGGAATTCACCCAGCCGAACCAACCGGGCTGTCGCCGCCGACGAAGCACCGCCGCCGACCAGTTCGTTCTCGGCGTAGAGTGAATCGGTTTCACCCTGTAGCGCACTGACAATCACGATGGCTTTCTCGCCTGCTCTGACATGCCGGTAGGTCTCTGCGGCCGCATCGGCATAAGCCTTCAAGTCTGTCAGAACAGATCCCCCAAACTTAATGACGCAAAGCGGTTCATCATTGCAATGCGGGACGGCGTGATCTGGATCGGATTTCATCAGTTGGGTCCTTGGTTCGTGTCCGGCGGTGATTTCGCGCAAGAAAAAACCCGCTTCCGGGGCCGGGAGCGGGTCGGTTCGGGTTGTTTTTCGAGATTTGCCTCAGCCCGCGCCTGCCCGTCCCCCTGTATCGGAGGTCGTGGTGGTCGTGGTGGTGGTGGTACCGAGCGCGCGCGCTATCAGGCCATCGGGAGTGGCCGGATCAATCACTGCGATAAAGGCCGGGACCTTGCCCATGACCTGCGCTCCATTCGCGGCTCGGCACACGCCTGATGACGCGTGCGCAATAAAGGGTGGTCGGACTTTGTGCGCTGCGTCAACCTGACCCCTGTGACCGGAATGCACCATTCTGACGTCCGTTCTTCCCAGGGCGAAATTTAATTATCTGAAAAATATAGGGAAATTATTCTGCCGTGTTTTGGCATTTTTTGCGCGTCAGGCCTGCGCTGCGGCATAAGCACTGGCCCAAGCCCACTGGAAATTATAGCCGCCGAGCCACCCCGTTACGTCCACGCATTCACCGATGAAGTAGAGCCCCGGCACCATCCGGCTTTCCATCGTCTTCGACGACAGGTCTTTCGTGTCGATACCGCCAGCGGTGACTTCCGCGGTGCGCCAACCTTCAGTTCCTGCCGGCTTGATGGACCAGTGAGACAAAGCCGTTACGGCCTCTTGGATCTTTGCGTGAGACATGTCCGCCAGCCGCGGCACATCGGCGACATCGCCTCGTGCGGTTAACAGATTCACGAGCCTGTTAGGCAGGATGGTTTCGAGCGCGCTGGCGAACGACTTCTTCGGATGTTCTGCCTTGAAGGCGGTCAATTTGTCGAGCGCATCCGTGCCTGCCAGCAGGTCAATCCTGATCGGTTCGCCAGCGAGCCAGTAGGACGAGATCTGCAGGATGGCCGGGCCCGACAGGCCCCGGTGTGTGAACAACAGCGCATCTTCGAACGCAGCGCGATCATTGCTTGCGCTGACCGGGCAAGCGATTCCGGAAATCGATGCAAAATCCGTCTTGTCACGACCCTCGAAAACGAAGGGAACCAGTGCGGGGCGCGGATTGATCACGGTATGGCCGAATTGCCGTGCGACATCATAGGCAAAGCCGGTGGCACCCATTTTCGGGATCGACAGCCCACCCGTGGCAATGACCAGCCGCCGGCACCCGATCGTCCCCTTCGACGTGATGACCTCGAAACCATCGGCGGTGCGAGTAATGTCGCCGATTGCCGTGTCTAGCCGCAACTCGCCCCCAGCAGCTTGCAACTCGCGAACCAGCATGTCGATGATGGCGCCGGACCTGCCGTCGCAGAAAAGCTGGCCCAGCGATTTTTCGTGCCAGGTGATATTATGGCGGGCCAGCCGGCCGATGAAGTCCTCAGGCGTATAGCGCGCCAGTGCCGATCGGGCGAAATGCGGATTGTCCGACAGGAAATTTTCCGGCGCCGTGTGGATGTTGGTGAAATTGCAGCGGCCGCCACCGGAAATGCGGACTTTCTCGGCCGGCTTGGTTGCGTGATCGAGGACAAGAACACGAAGACCTGCCTCGCCAGCGCGGGCCCCATAAAACAGCCCTGCCGCGCCCGCCCCGATGACCAGCGCGTCGACGGGCTCGTGCTGCGTTCCGGCGACTGACATGGGCCTGCTCTCCGGCGCAACAGGCCGCGCGTCAAGGGAGTTGGGCGGTGGAGACCGCTCGCCGTTTTTTGCGATACCCGGATCTGCCGCTAGTTTGCCCGCTTCAGGCAGACGAGCGTCTGCCTGGGCGAGGGGAACATCATGAAGAAAATGGTTTGGAGTGCGTTGGCCGCTGTATTGCTGGCGGGCTCCGCATTGGCGCAAGACAGTCAGCCAGACGCGGGCAGCACCGACATCGAGTCAGCCGCGGCTGACGATGAAAATGCGGCCGACCGCATCGCTTCTGTCGACTGGCCTGTTCCCGAAATCATTGATGTCGTTTGCCCGTTCGAATTCGGCTACGAGCCGGGCGATATGAGCTGAGACTTTTTCTCGGTGCCTGAGAACCGGGGCGATCCCGATACACGTTTCAGCCGTCAATTGTAGGTGAAGATCGCTTCGACAGCACAAAACGCAGACGATATTCGTCCCGATCCGGCGATTTCGCTCATGGCGTTCGCCTTCATTTGGGGCCTGGCACCCTTCTAAGGCCAAGCAAACACGGTATGGCTTGAGCCCAACAGGTTCATGCCTGCCGGCTGTGCCAGGCGATAAGCCATCCGAACTGCAAAACGCTGGTTTGCCACGCGCAAGCCGGGCGCTATCTCTACCCGCATCGATGTTCTGGGGAGATCAGGAATATGGCAACGAATATCCGGACTGTTTTGTTGAGCGGTGCAGCGGCCTGTTTAACGGGTGCTGCCGCATTCGCCCAAGACGTGCCGATCATCCAGCCGGGCGCGCCCGGCCAGGACGGCCGTTCGCTAAGCCGCGACGAGGCCGTCGAGCTCGCCGAAAACCGGTACTCCGAAGCCGATGTAACCTTCATGCAGGGGATGATCCTGCATCACCAGCAAGCCGTTGATATGGCCGCTTTGGTTGAGGACCGCACTAACCGCGAGGACATTGTGGAGCTGGCCGGCCGGATCGATGCAACGCAGGAAGATGAAATTGCCTTCATGCGCTCTTGGCTGGAAGATCGTGGCGAGGTCGCACCGGACCCGTCCGATCCGCATGCCATGCATGCGGCGGGTCTCGACCACTCTGCGATGTCCGGCATGGCGACGCCCGAACAGATGGACGCGCTGGCGGAGGCAGCAGGTGTCGCGTTCGACCAATTATTCCTCGAATTAATGATCGCGCATCACGAAGGCGCCATTGAGATGGTCGACGAACTGCTCGGCCAGCCGGGATCGGCTTTCGATCCGGCGCTTTACGATTTCGCCAATGATGTCGAGAGCGAGCAGGAGGCCGAAATCCGCCGGATGAGCCGGATCCTGCGCGAGCTGGATGCCGATCCACGGTCCAATCTGGCCGCCGGATTCCGCGATGCTGGCGAGGCGATCGAAAACCTGGTGCTGGTCGCGTCGCTGCCAAAGCCCGAAGGCTTCTACGATCCGGCCAACCCGGCGGGTTTGCGCCCAGAAATCGAGGACGAGGACGGCGAGGATGAAGCCGAGGCGGAAGCATCTGAAGACGATGAGATGGAGGAAGAGGCCGAGCCTGAGTTCGGCTCGCGATCGCCCTTCCTGAGCTTTTCGAATACCGACATGGCCTTTGCTGGCGATCTGATGGCGGTCGGCAATTATCACGGTTTCAACATGTATCAGCTGGGCGCCGGCGAGCCGGAGCTGGTGAGCTCGGTCGTCTGCCCGGGCGGTCAGGGTGATGTCTCGATCGTCGGCAATTTGCTGATCATGTCGGTTGAGCAGACCCGCGCGCGCGTCGATTGCGGCCGGCAAGGCGTAAGCGAGGACGTCAGCGCGGAACGATTCCGTGGCCTGCGGATTTTCGATATCTCAAACCCGCTGATGCCGCGCCAGGTCGGCCAAGTACAGACCTGTCGCGGCTCGCACACCCATTCGGTGGTGTCCGGGCCCGACGCGGACGGGATGATACTACTTTACAACTCCGGGATCGGCTCGATCCGCGATGATGAAGAGCTGGCGGGTTGTGTCGGCGATGTGCCGGGCGACAGCCGTACAGCCCTGTTCCGTATTGATGTGATCGAGATCCCGGCCGACGATCCGGCGCAAGCCCGCATTGTCGATAGCCCCACCGTGTTTGCCGATGAGGAAACCGGGGAGATCGCCGGGCTGTGGCAGGGCGGCGACCATGGTGATGATACGCAGACCACCAGCCGCACCGATGAATGTCACGACATCACAGTGTTTCCTTCGCTGAATCTGGCGGCAGGCGCGTGTTCCGGTAATGGCATTCTGTTCGACATTTCCGACCCGCGCGCGCCGCGGCGTCTGGATGCTGTAACCGATACCGGCTTTGCCTATTGGCATTCCGCAACGTTCAACAATGATGGAACCTCCGTCCTGTTTACCGACGAATGGGGCGGTGGCGGCCGGCCGCGCTGTCAGGCGCAAGACCCGGTGAATTGGGGCGCCAACGCCATTTACGACATTGTCGATGGCGCGCTGGTATTCCGCAGCCACTTTAAAATCCCGACCGCCCAGTCGGAATGGGAGAATTGCGTGGCGCATAACGGGTCGATCGTGCCGGTGCCGGGCCGCGATATCTTCGTGCAGTCCTGGTATCAGGGCGGGCTGACGCTGATGGATTTCACCGACAGCGCCAGCCCGATCGAGATCGGTTATTTCGATCGCGGTCCGATCGATGGCGCGCAGATGGTCGTCGGCGGCTTCTGGTCATCCTATTGGTATAATGGCCTGATCTACGCCACCGAGATCGTGCGTGGCCTGGACATTCTGGCGCTGTCGCCGAGCGAGCATCTCTCGGAGAATGAAGTGGCCGCCGCTGCCCTCGGCCAGCAAGGGTCGGTATTCAATCCGCAGACCCAGACCGAAGTGACCTGGCCGGATCATCCGGTCGTGGCGTTGGCCTATGTCGACCAGCTGCAGCGCGGAGATATTCTCGGCGAGGAGCTGGCGGCCGATCTCTACACGGCGCTGGGCAGTGCCCGGGCTGTCATGGACGCCGAGGGCACCGATGCCGACCTCGCAGAAACGCTCGCCGGATTCGGTGATCGCCTGCCAGATGCCGACGGGCGCGATGGCGACCGTGTGTCTGCATTGCGGTCGACGCTCACCGGTATTGCGGAAATGCTGGGCGGCTAATCTGGCAAACGGCGCGCCTGACCGGCGCGCCGGTTCAGGGTGTGTGCGATGGCGAACGTGGCCGGCCTCATGACGGCTGGCCCGTCTCCGGTTCGCTGCGCCTTGCCGATCTCTCCGCTCCGTTGAGCTGCGGCCGAAGTCTTATCGAAACAAGGCCGACATCGGGTGCGCCAGCCTCGAGCCGCGCGAGTGACCCGGCCTGCGCACGCAGGACGTGTTCGGATAAAACGAGCTGATCCTCGGTACCCGCCTCGACGAATACAAACTGAACCGTGAAGGCGAGATTGTTGGAGTGCGGCTCCTCATTGACGAACGCACGCAGCCAAATCGTTCCCTCCGCCGTGGCCTGCCAATTCTGCTGACCATAGTATGGTTGCAGAACCTGAAGAACGGTCGCGCGTGTGCGATCATTGCGCGTAAACTGGATCGTGAACGGCTCTCCAATCGGTTGGCTCATCCGTGTATCCATCATCACTCGCGACATGAGATCATCTGCCGGAGCGATCATGACCGTTATATCGGTCTCGAGTTGATCGGCTCCGGCCTGTTGTGCCGGGTTGAACGCCAAGGCTGCAAACATCACCGCGAGACCGATGATGAGCCCCAGCCCATAGAGCGGGGCGCGGGATATGCGAGCGGTCGCCTCGTTCGCGGGATCTAGATAGCCATCGATGAGTTCGCGGATCACGGCGCTGGCTGTTTTGCCGTCGCGCGTGGCGGCGCGCATGAGCTGGGATTTGCGGTCAGGCGAAATCCGGATCTCGACACCGTCTGTTTTCTTCTCCCGTTGCGACATGACCGTCCTCACGACTCAGACCTGAAGAGGCCGCAATTTTGGGTGGGTGGACGGAAAAACCGCAAGGAAAAGCGTGTCCAGACAAATCAGGGCGGACCCTCATTTGCCCACGATTCCTGATCGGTTTCGCTTTGGCCTATCGGGACGAGCGCTTCGCCGGAAACCGCAGAATAAACGCCGAGTTCAATATCGGGGTCATCAAGCGTCTGGATAGACAGGTGGTAATCGCCCTCCGGCAACATCAGGGTTACGGGCAAGCCGGTATCAGATTCCACGAGCAGCTGATCCATGGCAATTGCGCCGTCCGGTTCGCCCGCGATGTGGGCCATCACAACGATCGGCCGTGTTTCGGGCAGCCAGGAAGGATCGATGTTGAAAGGGTGGCGCTCGAAATACCCGGAATTGGCAATCCAGCCTGGCCGCCCGTCATTATCAGGCAGAACCGGGTGAATGACCGTGAGGTCGGCGTAGTCGATTATACGATACGGCTCGTTTTCAGCATCAAAGTAAATTGTCGGCGCGTTGATCGGGTAGTTTTCGTAGAGAAAAGTCAGAGCCGACTCGTGCGGCGGCCAGACGCCGGGCGTTGCCCGGAACTGATCAATGGTCAGCGGATCAAGGCCGGTGAGCCGCGTGAAATGCGCCCCCATCTTCATGTGCGCGAGATCTTCGAACACCAATTCAGACAAGTGGGCATAGCCGACGTGAACCAGGATGCGTGCGTCGGGATTCGCTTCGACGAAAGCGGCCAGATTTTGTGCCTGGTTGATTTCGCGGTTTGCCGAATTCTCAGCGGTTGTGCAATCGGGGCGGCAGGATTGTTCGGCGCGCTCCTCGTAGCCGACAATTGTCATGCCCAAAGCGTGGGCTGCACGCAGCATTTCGGCGTAGAACGGATCCTGAATATAGGCGCTCTGATCGTGCCTCGGATGACCGACCTCTGCCATGCGCGAACCGGTTTGCTCGTGGAAACCTTCCGCAGCAAAGGCGGTAAAACCATCTGCGTGGAGAGCGGTCAGGAGTTCAGCCGTGAACGCGCGGTGGCGCGATACATTATGCGCCTCGTTGATCATAACCACGCGATAATCACGAGCCATGTGCCGGAGTGTGTCTAAGGCGTCGGCGGCCGCTAGCGGTTCGTTCAACGAGGCGCGGTCGAATGGCTCCACGTCAACATCAAGATGCCGCGTGAAGGCTTCGATCGCGCCGGCTTCATCACCGACGAATGCCCTTATCGTACCTTCTGCCTGATCGAGACTGTATTGCATGCTTTCGGGAACGGGATCGACGACATCCAGGACCTCCAAACTGTCCAGATAGCGTCCGTCGGTCCAAAGGCTGAGAGATTCTTGCCATGCGTTTATTGCCGCGGACATCTGGCTGTCCGCCGTCCGTTCATCGGCTTCCTGAGCGTTCGCCACGATAGCCCAAAAGACGCTCGCCGTGAGCGCCGCGACGAAATTCTTGGTCATTGAACGTGACCTCCCCAAAAACTAACGAACAGCCGCGGAGCGTCACGGGCCGCCTTCGCAGCTCGCACTTGTGGCCGGAAAGGCCTCCCGTAATGCCCACGCAAAAGTCTGCGCATAGCCGATTTCGGAATGGCCCGTGATGAAGAGGTTGAAATCCACCTGTGCACCGCCGGCTTCGATCCGTTCGCGCGCGTGACGGCTAATATCGGCGGCGTCAGGCTCGTAATATCCGGCCCCCAGGAAGAAATGCTGGCCCGGATTGGCCTCACCGGCGTTTGCGGCTTCGCGCCAGAGCAGGGAGGCGCCGGCCGCATAGCGGAAATCGGCAGAATTGCGCAGGGCGGTGGTGACCGCCCATGCCGCACCGCTTGAAAAGCCAAAGAGCATCCGGTTTTCAGCCGATCCGGGTCCGCCAAGACTTTCCTCAGCCATCGGCATGACATCGTGGATCAAAAACGCTTCATGCCGCCGGAACTGCGCTTCATCCGCCCCCCACAGATAGTCGCGGGACCGGCCGTCGGGATAGGACATGACAGGTTGCCCGTCCTCGTCCAGCTCCGGCGGTTGGTTCCATAAGCCAACCAGAAGGACGGGCCGTGCTTCACATGCGGACGCCAAGGCTTCCGCAATTTGAGCGAAAAACTCCAGCGATTGACCGTCGGCAAGATAGACGACCGGCAAAATCTGGCGATCGCCGTTTGGCGGAGTGTAGATGGTGATCGTGCGTGGCTCACCGAATGCTGGGCTCGGCACATCATAATTGTCCAACGCGCCGGTCAGGGGATCGGACCTCGGGACCGGCGGTCTCGCATTTTCGCCGCGATGAATTAAGCCGGTTCGCGTTGCCTCAGAGGATCGTGGCACCGATACAATGCCAAGATCCAACATCGCCTCATCGAGACGCGAAATATTAAAAGCCGCGGCCCAGATATCGCCGTCGCCCAACCGATCAAGCGATTCCTGCAAGGCGCAACATATTTGCACGGATTGCGCTTCTCTGCGTGCAGCAATGATCAGCGTATCACCGTCCGTCCAGTAGACTTCATTGCCGTTGCCGAGGCGGTCGCGCACGCCAGCCGGACCGACTGGCAGTGCGGTCCGGCAATAAGTTTGATCATGTGGGCATACCGCAGCGTCGGGGCGTTCGTCCGTCTTGCCTTTCGCGATTGCGGGAGCGCTCACCGCCATCAGCATGACCAGAAAGGCGCCAGACTGGGTCAGAACGGGCAAATCCATTCACGAACTCTCCCTTAAGACTTAAAATTGAAGCCGTATTCTGGGTGCTGTATCCGGATTTGTCACCCGATAGTTGAAAATATCGCGCGATAAAGCATACCGACGGTGCCGGCCGGATGACGGCGTATGGAATTGGGGAAGAGTTGATGCGAAACGCTGATTGGGGCCGCATTGGCCGGACGGGAACCTCTCAACGCTGCCGACGTTCGAATTTTATGGCATTTCCTGTGATGTTCCGCGCCGGCACGATAGTGGCGGCGGCCCTCTTGTGGTCGCTGTTGCACACCGATGTTTTCGCGCAGGAGGTAAGGCGCGACGCGCCCATCCCGATAGATTCGGTGGCAGTCGATAACGCCGCCATCGCGGAACGCCTCACGGGAATCTATGGCGAGATTGCATCACTCGATTTGATTTCGGTGACGGTGCGTCAGGGCGTCGTCATCCTCGAAGGCGAAGTCGCCAGCGAAGCCGCCGCCGCACGCGCGGAGGAGATAGCCTCACGTGTCGAGGGCGTGGTGACGGTAGAAGACCGGCTGCAGCGCCGGATTGATATCGAGAGCAATGTTTCGCCCTTCGTCACCGAGACGGCCTCTGTGCTCAACCAGCTGGCCCGTTCCTGGCCCGTGTACCTGATTGCGCTGATGACCTTCCTTCTGGTCGTTCTGATGGGACATTTACTGGCATCCTGGACCCGCTTGTGGTCGCGGATAGCGCCCAATCCCTTCCTTGCCAGCATGATGGCTCAGGCCGTGCGCTTCGCGTCAATCGCGCTCGCCGCGCTGATCGCGTTCGGGCTTCTCGGCGCGACGGCGGTGCTCGGAGCGCTCGCCGGTGCCGTCGGGATTATCGGACTGGCGGTCGGTTTCGCAGTGCGTGACACGATCGAGAATTACATCGCCAGCATCCTGTTGAGCATCCGGCAACCCTTCCGGGCCGGCGAACACGTGGTGATCAACACTCATGAAGGTATCGTCGTGCGTCTCACTTCGCGGGCGACCGTGCTGATGACGCTCGATGGCAATCATTTGCGGATACCCAATGCCGAAGTGTTCAAAGGCACCATCCTCAACTATACGCGAAATCCTGAGCGCCGCTTCGAATTCGATCTTGGCGTCGATGCCAATGACGATCCCATGGCGGCCATTGGCGCGGGCCTTCGCGCGATTACGCCGCTGGAGTTCGTGCTCAAACAGCCAGCGCCCGATGCGTCGATCGTCAAGGTCGGTGATTCCTCTATTGTCCTTCGGTTCACCGCCTGGGTCGACCAAACGGATACCGATTTCCTGAAAGCCCGCAGTCTCGCAATCCGGGCGGCGAAAATGGTGATCGAAGATGAAGGCTTTACCTTGCCCGAACCGATCTACCGATTGCGATTCGATCAGCCGCTACCGGCGGATGGCATCCGGCCACCGGCGCCTGCAGCATCGCCGCCGCCACGCCAGGATGACCCGCCAGCATCGCCGACAGAGGACACAAGCGAAACCGTTGCCGACGATATCGCGCCTGACCGGCACCTTGAACGCAAGGCCGCAGAGGAGCGGGCGGAGCCGGGAAGCGAAGACCTCCTTGATTCAAAGAGCCCGGTCGAGTGACCAACTCCCACTTCGGCTTCCTCCGGTCCAACTGTCCGGGGCCGTGGCCAACATATCGCTTTGCCCGCTCCGTCATGGCATGAATGTCCCGGACTGGCGCTCAGACCGGCGCGTTGATCCGGAATTAGGCATGCGCAGATCCATCATCATTGATTGCGACCCCGGTGTAGACGATTGTATCGCTCTCATGGCGGCACTGGGTTCGCCTAAGGAACTGGACATTCGGGCGATCTGCGTGGTCGCGGGCAATGTTCCCGTCGAGACCTGCTACCGGAATGCGCGTGGCGTCCTCGCATTGGCCGGGCGGGAAGATGTACCGGTCTATGCGGGTTGCGAGCGACCGTTGTCGGTCGAGCCGGCGTTTGCTGACCACGTTCACGGCGAATCCGGACTGGGCGGGGCGGTGCTGCCGGATTCTGCGGCGCCGCTGTCAGGCCTCCATGCCGTGGACTATCTCTGCGAAACGTTCGGAAACGCCGCGCCCGGCTCGATCACGATGGTCATCACCGGCCCAATGACCAATCTCGCCACGGCGCTCGCTCGTGATCCCAAGATCGCCGCCGCAGTGGATGAATTGGTGATCATGGGGGGCGCCGGGACCGAAGGCGGCAATGTCACACCGCATGCCGAGTTCAACGTATTTGCAGATCCGCATGCGGCAGAGATTGTATTGAATTGCGGTCGGCCCATCACGCTCATCGGCCTCGATGCGACACTGCAATTCCGATGCACCGCGAATCGAATGCAAAGGATGCTGGCGTCGCCACACAGCGCGGTTGCAGCGGCCAGCGACATGATTGCGCACGTAAATGCGGTCTATGGCGAAATCTACGGTGCCGAAGGCGCGGCCCTGCATGACCCGTGCACGATCGGTTATCTCCTGGCGCCCGAGCTGTTCAAGGTCGAAATGGTGAGGGTCAGCGTAGTCTGCGACAATGCGGAACGGCGCGGACATACCGCTGTTCAAGCTCCGTCTTCAATCTCCGATGGCGCCGTTATCGGGTGGGTGACAGGCCTCGACGCCCAACCCTTGTTCAACCTGCTGATCGATCGAATGGAGCGCCTGTGATGGCGGCAAAAATACACGTCGTCGGATCGGTCAATTTGGACCTGGTCGTGCACTGCGCCCGATTGCCCGTGGCCGGCGAGACGGTGTTGGGCGATGCTTTCGCAAAGCACCCGGGCGGCAAGGGCGCGAACCAGGCGCTGGCCGCGCGGCGCCTTGGGGCGGATGTCGATCTCGTGGCCTGTGTCGGGGCGAATGCCGACGCCGAAGCCGCCCTGTCGCTGTTGCGCGCCGACGGGGTGGGCCTGGCGCACTGCCGCGCAGTGCCGGACGTTGCCACAGGGGTGGCTCTGATCGCTGTAGCGGCCAATGGAGAGAACCAGATTGTCGTGGCGCCGGGCGCCAATGGAGCGCTTTCCATAGCGGATCTGCCCGAGAGGTTTGACGGGGCGCTCATCGGACAGCTGGAAACACCGGTTTCGGTAACCGCCGCGGCGATGACGCGCTGCTCCGGATTGACATGCATCAATCTGGCGCCCGCAGCCGACGTGCCTGACGCGTTACTGTCACAGGCCGACTTGATCGTGGTCAATGAAACTGAAGGCGCATTTTACGGGCTGGACCGGTTGTTCGCGGCGGGCGGACTAACGGCTTTGACGCTGGGCGCACGCGGGGCGGTGCTCTTCAGGGACGGTGTTGAGTGCGCCCGCGCCACGCCACCGCCTGTTACGCCATACGACACCACGGGTGCCGGGGACTGTTTCGTTGCCGCGCTAACCCTTGCGCTGGTCGAGGGACAAGCGACGAATGACGCATTGGCCTTTGCCTGCGAAGCCGCCGCGGCGGCCACCCTAAAAGCCGGCGCTCAGCCTTCCTTTCCGACGCGCAGTGATCTTAGCCGGCTTTCTTCCGGAGCTTGCGAATGACCTATTCGATTCCGCATCTCGACTTGTCAGACTTCCGCAGTGACGAGGTTCAAAAACGCCACGCGTTCGGGCTGCGCCTGGTTGAGGCTTTGCGCGAATGTGGCTTCATCACGCTCGAAGGGCATTCGCTTGATGCGGACCTAATTGCGCGCAGCTATGACAGCGCCGAGGCGTTTTTCGCTTTGCCCGAGATCGAAAAGCGGCGCTATGCGGGCGCGCTGCGCGGCTATACGCCCTTCGGGCAGGAGCACGCCAAGGATCGCGCCGTTCCGGATCTGAAAGAGTTCTGGCAAATCGGCTATGAAACCGACGCTCCCGATGCGCGCAATGTCTGGCCGGAAAGGCCCGACGATTTCAGGCCGGTATTCCAGAACCTGTTCGACACGCTGGAGTCGATCGGCCGCGCCGTATTGTCGGCTATTGCATTGGGTCTGTCGCTGGACGAGGACTTTTTCGCCGGCAAGATCAAGGGGGGCACGTCGTTACTTCGACTGATACATTATCCACCGATTCCGGAAGATGCCGATCCCCAGTGTGTCAGGGCAGCCGCACATGAGGACATCAATCTGCTGACGCTGCTGGTGGCCGCGCAGGGCGCCGGGCTTGAGGTGAAAATGCGCGACGGCCGCTGGCTGCCGGTCAACAATGCCCCTGAACACTTGGTGATCGACACCGGGGACATGATGGCGCGGATCACGAATGGCGTGCTGCCGGCGACGACGCATCGCGTCGTGAACCCGGTCGGTCCAAATGTGAGCCGCTATTCCATGCCGTTCTTCGTGCAGCCTCGCGCCGACGTGATGCTCGAGAGCCTCGAAAGCTGTTTGCAGCCCGGTCAGACGGCGGCACCGCCGATATCTACTGGGGCGTTTTTGCACCAGCGGCTCGTCGAAATCGGCCTCGTGCAGGAAGACTGACATTCTGAGCGGTTTGGCAAGCCCGGAACCGGGCATTGCAGGAACTTTGCTATGAGTCTTGATTGTGGCAGCGAGCCGCCGCCGGTCAGCGGGCTGCCTAAATATCCCTAGCATTCAAAGGGTTGTTTTGGCGACCGCCGTCGGCTTGATGGTTCTGGACAATCCGAAGATTTAGGAGTTGCCGCATGGCCGACGCGCCGATTCAATCGACCCAGCCGAAACGCAATGCCTTCACCCGCTTTCTCGACGGGGTGGAATGGCTCGGCAATCTGTTGCCACATCCGGTGACACTGTTTGCCATCCTCGCCGTCGGCATTGTGCTGCTGTCCGGTTTTCTTGGCGCCATCGGTCTGGCCGTTGAGGACCCGCGACCCGTCGGTACGCCAGGGCGCGCCGATGACGGCATGATTCGCGCGATCAGCTTGCTGAGTGGCGACGGTGTGCGCCGGATTTTCACCGGTCTGACCACCAACTTCACCAGTTTCGCGCCGCTCGGCGTTGTTCTTGTGGCGATGCTGGGTGTCGGCGTAGCCGAGCGGTCTGGCTTGTTGTCGTCTGCGGTACGGGCGCTGGTGCTCGGCGTGCCAAAGCATGTCGTGACTGTGGCTATCGTGTTTGCCGGTATCGTTTCGAATACCGCTTCGGAGGTCGGATATGTCGTCCTGATCCCGCTGGCTGGCGCGATTTTCTATGCGCTGGGGCGTCACCCGCTGGCCGGCATGGCGGCAGCCTTTGCCGGCGTGTCCGGCGGTTATAGTGCGAATCTGCTGATCGGGACGATCGACCCGCTGCTTGCGGGCATCACTCAGGAAGCTGCGCGGCTGATCGACCAGGACTATGTCGTTGTCGCGACGGCGAACTGGTATTTCATGGTCGCCTCGACGTTTCTGATTACCATCGTCGGGTCACTCGTAACCATCTTCATCGTTGAGCCCAAGCTCGGCGTTTACGATTCCAGCAAGGCCGATCCGGACATTCTCGACGACAAGATGATGGAACCGCTCGCCGACAAGGAACGAAAGGGCCTTGTATGGGCGGGGATCGCGCTTCTGGGCGTGCTCGGCCTGATGGCGATCACGTTGATCCCAGAGTGGGGTATTCTCCGTAATCCGGAGACGGGAGACCGCATCAACGCTCCCTTCTTCCGCGGATTCGTCGTGTGGATCCTGATCTTCTTTGTGGCGACCGGTTTTGCTTATGGACGCGCTGCGGGGACCATGAAGAACGATCGCGACATCATCAATGCGATGGCCGCCGCGTTGTCCTCGCTCGGCCTTTACATCGTGCTCGTCTTCTTCGCAGCGCAGTTCGTGGCGTTTTTCGGCTGGACCAATCTGGGCGCCATCACGGCCGTAACGGGCGCCAATTTCCTGCAGGATACGGGCATGACGGGGCCGGCCCTTTTCATCGTGTTCATTCTGATGTGCTGTTTCGTGAACCTGATGCTGGGATCGGCCTCCGCGCAGTGGGCGGTGACGGCACCGATCTTCGTGCCGATGCTGATGCTGATCGGCTATTCGCCGGAAGTCATCCAGGCGGCGTACCGGATTGGCGATTCCACGACCAACATCATCACGCCGATGATGAGCTATTTCGGTCTGATTCTGGCCTGGGCGACGCGGTACAAGTCCGACCTTGGCGTGGGCACGCTGATTGCGATGATGTTGCCCTACACGATCTTCTTCATCCTGACCTGGGTCAGCTTCTTCTTCCTGTGGACGTTCGGACTGGACCTGCCGGTCGGGCCTGGCTCGCCAACCTATTATACGCCGTAAATGTTGGCCTATAGCTCGACGTCAGGAAGCGATGCTATGGCGATGCGGATTGCCTCGCCCCATTTCACCGATAGATCTCTGAAATAGGGATCGTCGGCGGTGATGCGCTTTTGCCGGTCGTCGGAAAAGCTGCCGTCTTCGTAGACGAGAAAATCGAGCGGCATCCCAACCGAAAGATTCGCCTTGAGTGTCGATTCGAACGACAGGAAGAGCAGCTTGACGGCATCAGGGAACGCCAGGTCAGGGGCATAACCGCGCAACAGGATCGGCCGGCCATACTTGGCCTCGCCGATCTGGAAATAAGGGTTTTCGTCCGAGGCTTCGATGAAATTGCCTTCGGGATAGATCAGGAAAAGGCGCGGCTCGGAACCGGCGATCTGACCGCCGACAATGATGGTCGCGCTAAAGGTCGAGTCTGCGGTCGGGCCTTTCGCGGTTTGCGACCGGACCACTTCGCGCAACGTGTCTCCCACGAGTTTGGCGACCTGAAACATGGTCGGGACTTCGAGAATGCTGGGATTGCGGTCCTCCGGCGCCTTCATGCGCTCGTTCAAAAGGCTGACCACGGCTTGGGTGGTCGCAAGATTGCCGGCGGTCTGAAGAACGATGAGCCTTTCGCCGGGGGTCGACCAGGTAAACAGTTTGCGGAAAGTGAAGACATTGTCGACGCCGGCATTGGTGCGCGTGTCCGACATGAAGACGAGGCCATCGTCGAGGCGCATGCCCACACAATATGTCATTGAAATTCAGGTCCTTGCGATAGGGGCTGTCGGTCTGAATTTTACTGCTGGATCTGCAGCGTGACCATCATTGATTCTTCACCACCGCCAAACACAAATCCGGAGATCGGCGCCGCCTCGGCATAATCGAGCCCGGTCGCGATCCGGACGTAGCGTGTATCGGGTGAGATGCGATTGGAGACGTCGAAGCCAACCCAGCCCAGGCCTTCGATGTGGACGTCCGACCAGGCGTGGCTGGCATCCTGGTGGCGTTGGCCGTCCATCTTCAGATAGCCGCTGACATAGCGCGCGGGGTGGCCGAGGGCGCGGGCGAGGCCGATGAATATGTGCGCGTGATCCTGGCAGACACCGCTGCCGGCCTTGGCCGCGATTTCCGCCGTGGTCTCGGCATGTGTGGTGTCGGTATCGTAGTCGACGGCTTCCGCGACATGAGTCATCAGCGCATGAAGGCTCTCGATGGCGTCTTTGTGATCGCCGGGGAAAGTCTTGAGGAGCTTGTTGAGAACCGGCCCCGGCCGGGTCCGGCCGGTCTGCCGCCGATAGTACCATAGGGGCGCGGCGCCCGTATGCGGCCCGGAGACACCGGCGGTATCGGTGGTTTCAACCTCGCCTGTGCTGACGATCTCGATCGATCGCGTGTCGGGCGGCAGGCTGACAAGGCGGACCTCGTTGCCATGCTGATCGCGGAAGGCGGATTCCTGCCGCGCGGTGCCGAGGTTGAGCGACCAGTCGATCACACGCTGGGTCGCGCCGCTCGCTGGTGTCAGTCTCAATTGCTGCAGACCGTATGGAACCGGCTGATCGTATTCATAGCGGGTGGTATGAGAAATCTTCAGCCGCATCGGATCACGCATTGAACCTGTAATCGGTTTCGATCTGACTGCCTAACGCATTGTTGGCGCGCAGGAATTCGCTCAGAAATTCGTGCAAGCCCGATTTGAAAATGGCATCGATATCCTGGCCGTCGAGATCGTCGAGAATCGCTTTGGCCCGGTCAGCACTCTCCGGCCGATGGCCATACATCGCCGCAAGGTCTTCCAGGGCTTGCAAATCATCGCGTGCGCAAAACACGAGTGAACGTGGCATCTGCGGATTGAAGATCAGGAAGTCGGCGATCTTGTAAGGTGTCGTTTCACCTCCATGCAGCCAGTTGAAAGCCCGCGCGGCAGACGCCGAGCGAAGGATGGATTCCCATTGCACATTGTCGAGCGAGGAGCCGATCGAAGCAGCAGACGGAAGCAGAACGTAGTATTTCACGTCGAGAATGCGGGCGGTGTTGTCGGCGCGTTCGATTCGCGTTCCAAGCCGTGCGAAACTGTAGATGTCGTTCCGCAGAGCGGTGCCGTGCCATGCGCCCCGCACCATGGCACTGCGTTGACGGATGGTGGCGAGTACATTTGGCAATTCGCTTTGACTGACCGGTTTGGCGAGCAGGTCCTTTAGAAGCAGCCAGCTCTCATTGGTGCTTTCCCAGACCTCCCGGGTGAGGGCGGGGCGCACCATGCGGGCGTTGTTACGCGCCTGCTGAAATACGGACAGCACGCTGACGGGATTGCCGGCGTCACGGAGCAGGAAATCGATGACCCGGCCGGCCTCATAGGTGTCATGACGTTCGCGAAAGCCGTCATCACAACTGGCGGTGCGTACAACAGAGGCCCATTCAGCCTGCCCGGAGGCTTGACGGGTGAGCGCCATGCGAAAGCCGGCCTCAAGCAGACGCGCAGTATTCTCGCTGCGTTCGAGCTGGCGGAACATCCAGTAGAGGCCACTGGCGGTTTTTCCCAACATCGCCCTAATCCTCCAAGACCCAAGTGTCCTTGGTGCCGCCACCCTGGCTGGAATTGACGACCAGCGATCCTTCCTTCATCGCCACCCGGGTCAGGCCTCCCGGCGTGATGTTGACGCCGTCCGGCGAAACCAGGACGAATGGCCGGAGATCGACATGCCGGGGGGCAAGCCCTGAACGGGCAAGTACCGGCACGGTCGACAAGGCCAGTGTCGGTTGGGCGATATAGCCAGCCGGCTTGGCCTTGAGCTTGTCGCGGAAGGCCGCGATCTCGCGCTTGTTGGCCGCTGGCCCAACCAGCATGCCATAACCGCCCGAACCATGGACTTCCTTGACAACGAGTTCCTCAAGATGGTCGAGCACATAGGCCAGCGAAACCGGCTCTGAACAGCGCCAGGTCGGCACGTTTTCGAGGATCGCGCTGGTGCCGGTGTAAAACTCGACGATGTCGGGCATGTAGGAGTAGAGCGCCTTGTCGTCGGAAATCCCGGTACCCGGGGCGTTGGCAATCGTGACATTCCCCGCCCGGTAAACATCAAAAATTCCGGGCACGCCGAGCACTGAATCCGGGTTGAAATTGAGCGGATCGAGATAGGCATCATCGACACGCCGATAAAGCACGTCGATCCGGCGATAACCCTGCGTTGTGCGCATGGCGATGCGGCCGTCGACGACGCGCAGATCGCTGCCCTCAACGAGCTCCGCGCCCATCTGCTCAGCAAGGAAGGCGTGCTCGTAATAGGCAGAATTGTGAATGCCCGGTGTGAGTACGGCGATCACCGGCCGGCCTTCGCAGCCCGGAGGCGCACATTGCAACAGCGACCGGCGAAGATTGAGCGGATAGTCGCTGACCGGGCTGACCGGAATTTTTGAGAATAATTCCGGGTACATGTGGAGCATGGTTTCCCGGTTTTCGAGCATGTAAGAGACGCCGGAGGGCGTGCGCGCATTGTCTTCCAGCACATAAAATTCGTCCTGTCCGGTGCGGACGAGATCGACGCCAACAATATGGGTGTAGACGCCGCCGGGAGGCTCGAAACCAAACATCTCCGGAAGCAGGGCTTCATTGTTGGCGATCAGGCTTTCCGGCACACGGCCGGCCTTCAGAATTTCCTGGTCATGATAGATGTCGTGGAGAAAGGCGTTGATGGCGCGTACGCGCTGTTCGATCCCCTTGGACAAGCGCGCCCATTCGCGCGCGGAAATGATCCGCGGCACTTGGTCGAACGGGATTAGCCGCTCATCGGCTTCGGCTTCACTGTAGACATTGAAGGTGATGCCGGTGCGCCGAAAGAAAGCATCTGCCTCTTTGGCCTTGCGCCTCAAGGACGAAAGATCGTGATCCTGTAACCAGTCGCAATAGGCGGTGTAGGGTTCACGCGGAACCCCGTTCTCGTCCTGCATCTCGTTGAAGAACACTATCCAACCCTGTTTTGCGGCTCCAGTCCGGTGTTGGTGCGCCCAACGGCCACCATGTGGGGTTCAAAACTATAGAGCGCTGCCGGTGATTGGCTAGGGTCGGGGTAGCGCCGCGAGGCTCCGATTGAGTCAACGCTTGGTGCGAAGCATCCGAACGAAAAACAGGCGGACTCTCCGATAAACCGCCCGGCCGGCACGGCGACTACGGGAGCCGCCGTCTTCAATCAGTTCGAGTCGACAAGGGCATTGGCGCGAAGGGCAACCCGGCAGAGGGAAGAGCGGCAAGTCCCGCAAGCTATAGACCTCGCCATCGCTGCCCAAGCTGTCGATACAAGACCTGTCCGCAGCTTGAAGCCGGACCGATAAGCGTCGCGTCTCCGCATCATTTCGGGCACCGAGCACGCGTAACAGCGTGCAGCGATAGCGAGTCTGCAGCTGCGCGAAGGATTGGCGAACAAAGTCGATCGCCGCTGAGCCGCGCAGATCGCGAACAGCGCGGGCGAAGTCGATACCGATCGAGGCTCCGTCGCCAAGACCGAGCCGCCTGTTCTCCTCCGGTCCTGCCAAGCCGCCTTCCATCACAACGCCGTCGACGGTCGGCTGAAACACGATCGATTCCGTGATCCGGCGAACGGCGCCCGGGTCGAAGATGCCGGAATGCCGGATTCGGTCTTCGACGATTTTGCGGATCTGATTGTTGGCGATTTCAAGCTCGTCTGGCGTTAGCCGGTGACGAACGTCGGACACGGCGGCTGGCTCAGTACCATCCGCCGGCGCGCTTTGTGACTTCCGCGACACCTTTCCGTCCATGGCCTCCCCCAAAAAACGGCTTGTTCCCAGTATGGGCGGTCAATTGATAAATAATTAAAATCAAAGAAATAATCGTCCAGTTTGTCGCCGTGTTCTACAATGCTTCGGGAGGTGTTGGCCGCGTTACTATGAAGAGACCGGACAAGCTAAGGACAACCCCCTGGATGGCCAGAACATAGGCCGGCGCACCGAACAACACCGACAGCAGGAATACCGCCAGAATAGATAGAACGCCGGCGAGCTTGGCTTTCCGCCCGATGGCTCCATGTCGCCGCCAGTTTTCGATTAGCGGACCAAAGACAGCGTGCTGCAGAAGCCAGTTGTGCAGACGCGGTGAGGAACGCGCAAAGGCGAATGCGGCGAGCAGCACGAATGGGGTGGTCGGGAGAAGCGGCAGAAAAACACCGACTACACCGAGGCCGAGTGACACGGTGCCGACGAGGAGCCAGATCAGGCGCTTGGTTTTCCCGATCATATCAAAACCCCGCTGCGCGTGCGAGCAGGCGCAGGGCGACAAACAAAACGAGCAGGGCCGTTAGTCGTATCAGCCAGTCATCGGATGCCTTGTCGCGTCCGATCCAGACGCCGATTTGACCGCCAACAAACACCGCCGGCAACAAGGGCCAGTAGGCGAGCAAGGCGGATAGTTCGCCATGGCTCGTCAATCGCTGGGCATGACCCGCAATGCCGGCGAGCGAATTGACGAGAATGAAGAAAGCCGCGGCCGCCGCGATCTCGCGGGCGGTTCCCCATCGCGTTAAATGGAGGATCGGTGCGAGGAAAATACCACCACCAATGCCGACCAGCCCGGCCAGAAATCCGGTAGCGCCGCCAAGCAGCGGTTCTGAGCCGCGCCGCCAGCGGATGGGGGGTCCGGCGGACACCGCCGGGCGCACCACCAATGCAATGGCGGAGGCCAGCAAGGCAAGACCTAGGAGCGTTACAAACATGCGTTCCGGTACATCGACAAGTCCCCCAAACCACGCAAGGGGTATCGAAAAGGCGCACAAGCCGGCTAGCCGCCGCCATCGGATCAGCCCGGCCCGGGCAAAGCGCACGGTCGATCCCGCTACGACCGTGATGTTACAGGCCAGCGATATCGCTGGCAGGATGCCGAAGTCCGTACCCGCGAGTACCAACAATGCCGTGTAGGTTGAGCCGCCGCCAAAACCGACCATCGAATAGGCCAAAGCCGTTGCGAAGAAGAGCCCGGCAAGCCCGACCAGCGGCATCACATCTCGTCCATGAAAAGACACGCAACCGTATCGCCCGCCTTCGCGCTTGCGGCGTTGGCCGGGCGGCGTATCAGAGCATTGGCGGTGCTCAACGCCGACAAGGCGGAGGAATCCTGATTGGAAACCGGCATGATGGAGCCGCGATTCCGGTCGCACACTGCGCGCAGCAAGGCTTCACGCGATCCGTTGGCGTCCAGTGCTTCCGTCAGCACCGCCGACTGGAATACGACGCTTTCCGTGCGGCCCAGCAAGGCGTCGAGCAGCGATCTTAGGCACAGCCGCGCCATGACCATGGCCGAGACCGGATTGCCAGGCAGGCCCAGAACCCACGTCTTTCCCAGCCGACCGAACCAGGTCGGTTTTCCAGGTTTGATCGCAATTTTCTCGAAAAATGATTGCCCGCCCATAGCCCGGAATGTTTCGCGCAGATGATCGTGATCGCCCACAGAGGCTCCCCCGATTGTCAGCAGCATGTCGAAATCGGCGGCTTTCATAAGCTGCTCGCGGACTTGCGCCGGATCGTCCCGGGCGATTCCCAGATAAGCGGGTTCTCCACCCCATTGCCGAACAAGGGCGACCAATCCGGGCGCGAGTGAGTTGATAATCTGGTCGCTGTGGGGGGCCTGTCCGGGCTCGACCAGCTCGTCACCGGTAGACAAGATGGCGGTTCGCGGCTGGCGAACGACATTGAGTTCCGTCAGGCCGGCGCTGACGACAAGCGACAGTCGGCGGGGCGTGAGCTGCACACCGCGATCCAGCAGGTGGTCACCTTCGACGAAATCAATTCCCGCTTTTCGGATATGGCGCCCGGGATCGGGGGTGGCGGATGTCGTGATCCGATCGCCGGTGCGCACGGCGTTTTCCTGGATAACGATTTGATCCGCCCCATCAGGTACGGGTGCGCCAGTTGAAATCCTTTGGCATTCTCCGGCGGCGATCGCCCGGCCGCTGGCCCGACCCGCTGCGGCTTCGCCTCTGACGGTGAGCTGAACCGGAGAAGCGGCGAGGTCTGCCGACCGCACGGCATAGCCGTCCATGGCCGAGGCCGCGAAAGGCGGCTGTGTCCGGGCGGCCATTACCGGTTCAGCGAGCACCCGGCCGATCGATGCGTCAAACGCAATGCGTTCCATGGCGAGCGGGGTGACCGTCTGTTCGATGAGCGCCAATGCGTCGTCGAGCGGGATCATGGCGACTCCGTTCCCTTATCGCTCAGTCAGCCGCGGGATGAGCTCAACCAGATTGCACGGCGAATGCGTGCGGTCGAACTCATGCCGGAGGACATGATTCCAAGCGTCGCGGCAGCCACCCGAAGACCCGGGGATCGCAAACAGATAGGTGCCGCCAGCAATTCCAGCGACCGCTCTGGACTGAATGGTAGAGACACCGACCGAATGATAGCTGATCTGATGAAACACCGCGGAAAACCCGTCCATCTCCTTGTCGAATAGCGGACGCAGGGCTTCAGGCGTGACATCGCGGCCGGTTAGTCCAGTTCCGCCGGTGGCGATAACGGCATGTATCGCCGGTTCTGCAATCCAGGCCCGGCACTGGGCCTGGATGGCCTTGATGTCGTCGGCCACAATGGCGTGATCGATGATGGCATGGCCTTCCGCGGTGATTTGTTCGCGAAGCCACGGCCCCGTCTTGTCGGTTTTGGCGTCTCGTGTGTCTGAGACCGTCATTACTGCAAATCCGACGGTATCGGGAATTGCGCTCATTTACTTTCCCCCAGCCATTTCTCCGCGTTTGAATGATCGTCCGCCGTCGGCTCGATCCAGACGGACGAGTCACCGCGCCATTCCCTTTTCCAGAAGGGCGCCTGCGTTTTCAACACATCGATGGCAAAGGCGACTCCATCGAGCGCTGCGCGCCGATGTTCGGCGCCGGCCACGATATGGACGACCGGTTCGCCGGGCGGCATGCGTCCGTAACGGTGCGCGACCAAGAGATCGCTGAGGCCGAAACGGGACATTGTCGTTTCCGCGATACGCTTCAAGGCAGGGGCGGTCAGGGTTGGATGATGGACCAATTCAAGTGCATTCAGGGCGCCGCCTCCTCGGACGTGACCGGTAAAGCTAGCGACGGCACCAAGATCGGTTCCGACATTCAGCTGTGCGTTGAGTCCGGCGAGGTCCAGAGCATCACCCGAGAGGTGAATGACGGGTCGGGGCATCGTCTGTCCGAAGCGCCCAATCGTCGGCGTCACAGGATTATTTGTCGCCCGGCGGCCCATTTGAATTCCTCGATCGCATCTGCTTCTTGACAATCATCAAATTCGATAACTTGCCAAGTGACGGGAGGTCGCAGGCCATCGCGTTTTCCTTACGCGGTCAAACGATTGATATCCTGGACCATCGCCGTCGGGCGTTACAGGAGCGGAGCGATTGCAGAATTGTATCGGCGCGTCCGATCACGGCAGGCGGATCAGCATTTCACAACGATATTCGGGCCGCTCGCGAATCTCGATCCTGCCGCTATATTTGAGTTCGACCAACTGCGAAATGAGCTGCGTTCCGAAACCGCTTCCGTTGGCGCTCTTGTCGCCGGCGGGTGAGGTATCCAACCAGACAATGGAAAGACAGCGCCCCTTGTCGTCGCGGCTTAGTTTCCAGCTCAGCTGGACTTCGCCCCTGAGCGAATTCAGCGCGCCGTACTTGGCTGAATTGGTCGCCAGCTCATGCCACATCAGACCCAGGTCGAAAGCGAGATCGCCTGGCACTTCAAAATCGCGCCCGGTTACCGATATCGGACCCCCGAACGCGCAAAGCGTATCGTTGGCTAGGGCGCGGATGCTGGTCGTTTCGAACCCGCCACGGGCAATGGATGCGCAAGATCGCGCCATCGCATCAAGACGATCGGAGAAGTCCCGCTTGGCAGTCTCGACGTCATCATTGACATTGAACGACTGGCGAAAAAGCGAGCCCGCAATCTGGAACATGTTTCCGGCCCGGTGGGCCATTTCGCGTACCAGCGTTTTCTGTTCCCGGGATGCGCATTCCTGGCGCCACCGCGCCGATATCGTGTTGGCGACAGCTTGAATGAAATCGATGTCGTATTCGTTGAACTGGCGGAGCGCATTGGTATGGACGCCCAATACGCCATAGGGCGCACTATTCTCGCCGGCGATTATGACGCTCATCCCGCTGCGCACTTTGTGCTGGCGAAGCAATTGCGGGCCGGAGAAGCGGGATTCGGTTGTCAGATCGTCGACAATAACCGGACCGTCGGACATCAGCGTATAGCCGGCCTGAGAGTCTCGTTCGGTACCGACGATGGCTTCACCGACGAGACCGTCTTGCCAACCGACACCGGCGCGCAGCAGGAGCAAGCTTCGATCTTCGGTGATTTCGAGGACTTTCGTCATCGGCAGCCCGAGCGTTTCAGCGAGCGTTTCCGTCAGGTGCTGCAGGAAAACACCGAAGTCCGCGGTTGAGAGCGCTGCAGTGCCGATCTGGGCGAGCGCGCGTTGCTGGCAAAGCAGCTGGTGGTTCTCGGTCACGTCCCGCGAAATGATAAGATAACCGGTTTGTTGGCCGTCTTCATTATATGTCGCAGTGAGCACTTCGTCCCAATAGGAGGCATGGCCGGATGGGCTCGTATAGAGTCCGGTAAAGCGCCCGGAGCCGGACCTGTCGGCTTCGGCAGCTGCAGCTCGCGCCTTCTGGCTGTCCTTTCCAGACCAGAGTCCGAAGTAAGACTGGCCCAGGACTTGTTCGGGGGCTTTGACTTCGAGACTGTCGCATCCGCATTGGTTGATGCGGCGCAGGGCCCCATCCTTGTCCACGAGCTTTACGGAATCGAGACTATGCAGAAACAGGCTATCGTAGGCAGCTTCGCGCCGCTCGACAGCGAATGCCGCTAACTCGTCGTCAAGCGACGCTTCAGCCTTGGTCTCGATTGCCATTAACGGATCTCCCGTCCGCGCCAATCTGGTGTCGATCGGCGGCTTCAATCCCGTCAAAAACCAGCGGGTTCTTGTCCAGCTGAGAATTGAAACGCCAAGTTCCGAGCGTTGCTATTCCTGCAACACCTAAATCATAGCGTGTTTTCCAATGGTTGCCATAGGAAAACAGCATGGAACCGCTGGCAGGAAAGGGCGTTTCACTCGCGACTGACGTAACAGGAGCGAATTCCATGACCGACATATTTGACCGTATCAAGCAGGACCACGACGCGGCACGCGAACTGGTCAAGCAGATCGAGAGCACGACCGATCGCGCGGCCAAGAAACGCGAAGCGCTGTTCGAGAAATTCAAACTCGAGCTATGGACGCACAATAAAATCGAAGAAGCGACCTTTTATTCGAAGCTGGAGCAAAAGGGCGACCGCAAGGAATCGCTCGAAGCGAAGAATGAGCACCATGTGCTGAATTCGATGATCGAAGAGCTGGACACCATGCCGAAGGACAATCCGGAATGGGGCCAGAAATTCCACACCATGGCCGAGATCCTCGAACATCACATGGATGAAGAGGAGGACGAGTTCTTCGAGCTTGGCCGCAAGGAGTTCAGCGAGGACGAGGCGGAGAAACTCGGTGAGCAGTTTGACTCGCGCAAGAAGGTCGTGAAGCCGGCGCTGTCTGACGTCGACTGAACATGACGAGAGCGGGGCCGTCCAATCCGGACGGCCTCCCATTTCCAGGAACCGGGCTCATGTCGAGCAAAACCGAATTCAAGGGCCGGGTTGTTCTGACCTATGGCCGGAGCCTGATGGCGCTGAGCGCAGCTCAGGTTCTGCATGACCACGACATCGAGGTGATAGGTAGCGATTCCCTCGACCTGACGGTCCTCCAATGCTCGCGGCACTGCGCCGACTACTTCATCTATCGAAACCCCAACGACGATCCGGAAGGCTTTATCGACGACCTACTGGAGGCCATTGAGGAGCATCGACCGGAAGATGATCGGCCTTATGTGTTGATGCCCCTGTTCACCGAAACAGCGGTAATCGCCCGTCACGCGGAACGCTTCGAGGGGAAGATACGACTTGCTTTGCCAAGTCTTTCCAGCATCGAGATGGTGGAGCCGAAATCAGCGCTGGCTGAGTCCGCCAAGGCGGCGGGCGTTACTGCGCCGGAAACGTATCACCCAAAATCGATTTCGGCGGTCCACGATTTGACGAGGCAGCTGTCATATCCGGTGCTGACAAAGCCGATCGTCGGCGTTGGCGGGCGCGGTATCAAGAAGCATGGCTCGGCAAACGAGCTTGAGGCCTTTTATGCCGAGCACACGCCAGAGGACGACAAGTGGCCGATCATTCAAAAGGCTGTCGACGGGAAGGATTATTGTTTCTGCGCGCTTTGCCGCGATGGCGAGATCGTCGCCCACATGGCTTACCGCAATCTGCAATCCTATCCCCGGGATACGGGTGCCGGTGTCCTGCGCGAGACCGTTGATGATGCACCGTTCCTGGAAGAGGCCAAAACCCTCCTGAAGCATCTCAACTGGAATGGGGTCTGTGAGATCGATTACCGCTGGAGCGGAGATGAGACCGACACGCCCTATCTTATTGAGGTAAATGCCCGCTATTGGGCCGGGCTGTTCCACTCGATCGCCAGCGGGGTTGAATTTCCCTGGTTACACTACCAGTCGACGGTTGGTGATGAGGTGGATCAAGTCCGCGAACCCAAGATCGGCCAAAAGAGCAAGATTCCGCTGCTCTGGCTGGTCGCGCTGGCGCAGGACATCGCTGAAAAGGATGATTATACGACTCGCCTGTCGCAAGCCCTGCACGAGAATGTGGAAGAAACCGGTCTGGCGAAGAAAATGTTCGACATTACGCGCTCGGCGCTCGACATTCCGCGTTTGGCCCGCTTCATCGGCGAAATTCTCGAAGCCCGGGAAGGGCTTGGCGAGGCATCGGCCGATGATTTCATACTCCCCGAGGATCCCAAGGCGGCGCTCGGCGTGTTATTCATTGCCACCAGTCTGATCCGGACCGGAAAACTGCCGCCCGAGCTGAAACAGGATTAGGTCGCAATGGGTCGACCCCGTATTGGCATCACCAAGCCGGCCAGAGGCGAATGGTTTGTGCATACTGCCATATCGATTGGCATCAGGATGGCGGGCGGAAACCCTATGACGCTGTCCGAGAAACATCGACGGAGCCCGTCAGACGTCGATGGGCTGGTATTCAGTGGTGGGCTCGACCTTAATCCCAGCCTCTACGATACCGATCCGGATCCGCACACGGCTTACGATGACGGCCGGGATGAATTCGAAATGGCCTGGGCGAAGAGAGGCTGGGAATCCGGTTTGCCCATGTTGGGTATTTGCCGCGGTGCGCAGCTGATGAACGTCTCGCGGGGCGGCGATCTGATCCAGGTCGTCGATGAAGAAAACGCATCGCATTATCCCAACGGACCCATTGGTTACACGCTATTCCGCAAGGACATCGAGGTGAAGCCGAAAACCCGGCTATTGTCGATCTTCCGGCGCCACCAGGTGAAGGTAAATTCCCTGCACCGGCAGGCCGTCAACCGGGCCGGCGATGGCTTGAAAGTGTCGGCTTGTGAGATTGGTGGCGGTGGAGTTCAGGCGATTGAAGCCGAAGACAATCGCTTCGTTGTTGGTGTCCAGTTTCACCCTGAATTGCTGATCTACCGGCGCGACATGATGCGCTTGTTCTCTGCCTTGGTTGATGCGAGCCGGCTGCTGCCGACCCCGGCATGAAAAGGGCGGATCGCAATGGATCCGCCCTTGTCGCCAGCATATCGCGGCCGGTCAGCAGCTGCGATACTGACCATTGCGCCAGTACGTGCAGCCGTCACCACGATTGATGTAGTAATAGCGGTCGGCGCGTTGATCGTAATACAGTTCCGAGTGCCGGTTGTTGGATTGGCTCCAGGGGCAGGTGCCGTCCTGTTCACAGCCAACGGCGGCGCCTCCGGCGGCACCGATGGCGGCACCGATCAGGGCGCCCTGCTGCGCGTCCCCGCTACCAGTGTTATTCCCGATGACGGCGCCCGCGGCCGCGCCCAGTGCGGCGCCCGCAGCGGCATTGCGTGCCGTGTTCGGGGAGTTGGCGCATGCAGTCAGCGCCAGACCGGCACCGAACACAACAGCGAGTTTAAAGACCTTCATCACGATCTCCCTAGTTAATTCGTGTATGATGACAACGTTCCGCCAATCCGCTTTGTTCCAGCCATGATGTGAAAATTCCACGGGCTTCGCGTCCACATTCGACAACCGCCGCAGCAACCGATAGGTCTAGTCCCGCGGCAATGTGAAGGACCGGTCTTGGCCAACTATTTCGACTTCGCCAATCTCACGCTGACCGAAATTCTTCTGCGGCTGCTCGCTGCCACGATTCTCGGCGGGGCGCTCGGCATTGAGCGCCAGAGGCAGGGGAAGCCGCTGGGCATCCGGCCTTTCGTCTTGGTCGCTGTCGGGAGTTGCCTCGCGGTGCTCGCGTCGATCGAGTTCGGATTTGTGGCCGATGCCGACGAAACGCTGAACATGGATCCGGCCAAGGTGATCGGCGGCATCCTGGGCGGAATCGGTTTTCTCGGTGCCGGGGCGATGTTCCGGAGCGAGGGGCATGTCCGCGGTGCGGCCACGGCCGCCATGGTTTGGATGACAGGCGCTGTTGGTATCGCTTGCGCGATCGGGTACTTGGTGCCCGCTGCCTTCGCGGTCAGTATCGCGCTCTTGACGCTGCTGTTTACCCGGCCAGCGCGTATGGACGACCCGAATAACAAAGAGGGCGGCTGAACGCCGCCCCCCCTGCAGAACTAATGCTTTACCGCCGGTTAGCGATCGGTCCCGGGATCGGCGTCTTCCAGATCATCGGTGTAGTGGTCACCTTCGATCGGGTCCTCGTCACTGAGAGGATAAGCCGACGCTTCGTCTTCATCAAAATCGGCAATAAGTTCAAATTCCGCTGCGGAGACATCGATCATCACAACCGGGCCGTCCTCGGTAAGCTCTGGCGAAAAGTTCTCACGTGTGATCAGGGTCTCGTGACCGCCAATGTCGAGAAAGCCGCCATGCTCGACCACGATAGCGTCGACATTGCCGTTCGCGTCGAGACGCACCCGTTCAACCTCACCGATGTCGATATTGTCATTGGTGCGCACGCGCGCTTCGATCCAATCGTGATCATCGGTGTATGGCGCCCGATCCAGATCGGCATTGTCCCAGATCTCGGCGAGAAATTCGCCGGTGGCTTCGATGCCTTCTTCGACCTGGTTGGCGGCGTTATCCGGTTCCGGCGTAACGTGGTCGTCCGCCATCGTGGCCGACGCCATCGCGAACGCGGTGGTCGAAATCAGAAAGACTTTCATGGGGAGGTTCCTTCCGGGTTGGAGAATTGGATGCCTGTTTAGCCCGCGAGCGCCAGATCGAGGCCGCGGGATTCCCGGGCCTGATCCATTACGTCGAACATATCAGCGAGAATTCCGCTGCGCGGCGATACGGTGTCACGGGTCGCCACGAGATCGATACGGAAGCGGTGATTCTCGTAGCGGATTTCTCGCGGCAACTGCCATTCCTGGATATCGCCAATCCCAATGGCCGAAAGCTTTTCGCGTTCACTCTGCGGCAGGCTCTCGAGGTCGGCCGCGGCCATCAGCCTTTGCAAGTGCCATTGATGGTCGGGCGTCATTTCACGCTTAATGCCGTCCTTGAGCTTAGTGAAACCGAGCGAAGCCGGCAGATTCAGCTTGCCCGGATGGCTGTCCGCCCAGTCGGCAAGCGCCGCAGCGGATTCGAATGCCAGCGGGACCACTTCCTTAACGGCAAAAGCGGCCAGCGGTTTGATTGACTCCGGCATGTGCGGCCGGCCTCCCGTGGCGACCTGCTCCCCGGGAAGGATATCGGCAATGCGCCGCAGCCATTTTTGCACCCCCGGCCAGGAATCGGCTTTGCCCGCGATATGCCGGCTATGCCGCCACAAGACTGAAGCGGGACCTTGCATCGCGATGTCGGCGCGCGTGACGCTGGAACCGAGCAGGAAAGGTCCTTTCGAGAGCCGGGCTTCCAGCAAGTCAAGCACCGTCTTTAAATGCGCCTGGACGTCAGCCTTCTGCTCCGGATCGAATCCGGACCGTGCGAGCCGACGGCAGGTTTGGCGGAAAATCCGATTGGCCAGCGTCGATCCAGCGTCTTCCACATCGTCGGAGCCAGCCATCTCGGCAATTCGTGCCGTAAAGTCCGCCGGCGATTCCGCCGCGAGATTGGCTTGTACGAGGGGGCCGAACGACTTGGCAGCGAACATCTCCAGTAAGACGCCGACGATCTGCGCCGACGGTGTGGTCAGCGGCACGATGCCGCCTCTCCGCCGTTCCAACTGGTCGACGATAGCGGTCTCATTAGACAGAGTATGGTTGTCGGGCGTGACGAGAAGCGGCAAGGCGATACGGCCCAGTCGCGCTTTGACTTCGCTGCGCAGTACGGATCTGTCCGCGAAGGTCAGGGTGTGCGGAATGTTTTTCCACTGCAGATAGCGGCGTAAATGGGCGAACGCCGTCGAATGCGGCGTTCCGATCAAGCGGTAGGCATTCATGGCCGTGCTCCAGAGCTAGCTGCCGGAATTTCCGTCTCAGCGAAGGCCAGTCCTTCGTGCTGCGACTGGAAAAAGAAAACCGATGCAGCAAAAGCCGCGAATGCGAGCGCGAGCGCCGTCATGCGATTCGTTGGGTTCGATTTCCTCGGCATAAAAATTCTCCGTTGATGACACCCAAACGCGCGGTCGATGACGTGGTTCCATTCCCGCGATCAGATTCGGGTGGCTGCTGTGGTGTTCGGGCCACGGCGTCAGTACGGCCAGGCAGGCTTGAAACGAAAATGGCGCGCCGAGGCGCGCCAGTGGGTTTCGTAACTGAGGGATGTACCCGGCTACCGGACAAGCGCAGGGGGACAGTGGGGAGGGAAATGCGCTCCGGCAGCCGGGTCGTGGAGTAGAACGCCGAGACTCTGATCCGGTTCCCGGCGTCCCGCATCTTTTTCCGCTAGACCGGAGGCCGGCCTCTCGCCGCTTCTTGTACGCCTCTGAAAATGATCAGCACGATTGCGATGAAGAAAAGGACTTTCGCGATCAGGGCAGCGGTACCCGCCAAGGCGAAGAACCCGAAATAAGCCGCGATAATCGCTGCGATGGCAAAGACGAGCATATAACCGAACATGTCGCACTCCTTTCGTTTGACATGGCAAAGAAACGGTCCGTGCCCGCGAACGTTCCATATTTGACGGTACCGTTTTGCGGAACCGAATCGGGAATGCCGCGTTGCTTTCTCCGAATTCGGAGGAATGACGATGCGCAAGACATTGATGATCGGGGTGGCAGCCATCTTTACCGGCGCGTTTGCGACAACCGGCGCTGATGCTCCCGAACACTTCCACGTTAATCCCGACTACCTCGTCGGCCTAGACGAAGTTGCGGTGGATGACTTGTTCACAGCCCGCGCTGCCAGCGCGCTTGGCGATGCCACTGGGTCGATCGAACGCTTCTATTTGGATGATAATGGTCAAATCGAAGCCCTGCGGATCCGCTGGAACACCGGCATGTTCGACGAAAGCTTCACGCTGACCCAGCCGGCCGAGCGCTTCGCTTTCGATTCCGATACCGGCCTGATCTTAGCTGATGCCGAAGTTGCCCGGCTTGCCGAATGGGCCGCGGAGGATGAGCGTCTGGAGCGCACGTCCAATGGTATCGACATTGAGCGCGTTTCGCCGGCCCGCCTTCATGGCAGCAGCGTCCAAGCCGCCAATGGCCGTACGATGGGCCGCGTCGTTGATTTCGAGTACGCGCCAAATGGCGAGCTTGACCAGATTATTCTCGTACAACGCCAAGGATTATTCCGCCGCGTTGTCCGCACCGAAATTCCAGCGGAGCAGGTTCGCTGGTCTGTACGGGAACAGGCTGTGCGCCTTGTGACCCCCACTTCCGCCTAACCCCTGGAGCTAATTAAAGGAGCCAATCATGCTTGGATGGGCACTTCTCTTTTTCCTTCTGGCCGTCGCCGCTGCCGTCTTCGGTTTCGGCGGACTGTCAGCCACGTTCGCAGGCGTCGCTCAGATCCTGTTCGTCGTCTTCATTCTCCTGTTTTTGGCGTCGCTTGTCGTACGCCTGTTCTCCGGCGGCCGACGGGTTTAGTGGCGCCCGCCAGATCAAGACAATCAGAAAGGAAAACCAAATGAAACGCTTGCTTGTTTTCGGTGTCGCACCGATTGCCGCGCTTGTCTTGGCCGCCTGTGAAGAGGACGGCCCGCTGGAAGAAGCCGGCGAAGATCTCGACGATGCAGTCGAGGAGTTGGAAGATACGGCCGAAGAAGCCGAAGGCTAAAACCGGCTCACAGCTAGTACAAAAAAACCCGCCTCAATCGAGGCGGGGTTTTCTTTATCAGGTGATCGTGACGGCCTAGTCGGCGGCGTCCTGAATGGTCTCGCCAGCTTCTTCGACGTCCTGGCCAGCGCCACGGATGGTGTTGCAGGCGGTCAGTGACATCGCAAACAGCATAGTTGCGGCGATTGTGAGAAACTTCTTCATAGGGGTCTCCAATTTGACTGCGACAGGAGCTAAACGCCGTTGGCAACGCGCCGGTTCCCGCACACCGTCTAATCGTCTTCCACTGGTTCGACCGGGAATGTGATTGACGCAAACGCGCCGCCGGATTTGTCATTGCCGCGCTCAACCTTTCCATCGAGTTGGATGGCAAAAGCATCAAATAAAGAGGTGCCGACGCCGCGATAGGTATTCGTCTCGTCGAGGCCGGGGCCATTGTCTGCGACGGTCACGCAAATGGCCGGGCTGCCGTCCTCCATTTTGTCTTTCAGCAATACCACGCTGATAACCTGACCGTCCGTGTCATCGGTAAACGCGTGTTTGTAAGCGTTGGTCATGGCTTCGGTGATGAACATTGAGAGCGGTACGGCCTGGTCGGTGGTGAGCTGTTCATCATCCAGTTCCGTATGGAATGCGAGATCCACGCGGAAGATTTCACCGGTCGATGCCTCATGTGTGAGATCTGCGAGTTCTTTAATAAAGGGCGATATCTCGATCCGGGTCAGGTTTTCGGCCTCGTAGAGATTGCGGTGGATCATCGCGAGCGCATTGATCCGTGATTGCGCTTCGCGCAATGCGCGGCCGGACTCCCCGTCGCGCAATCGACCCAGCTGCAAATTGATGAGGCTGGTGATGATCTGAAGATTGTTTTTCACGCGATGGTGGACTTCGCGGATCAGCATCTGTTTCTGATCGATCGATTCCTGTAATTCCTCGTCACGTTCCCTGATGCGCGTCGCCATCCATTTAAGCGAGTCGGCGAGCTCGCGGATTTCCGCCGGCGCTTTAGAAGCGCGTTCCGGAAAGAGATCATAGCGCCCCATTCCGTAAAGCCGTGCAAATCGCCGGATATATCGGAGCCATCTCAGGACGAGGAAATCCGAAGCAATCCAGATCACGACAAGCGATAGGAGCCACATCAGGATGGGCAGCACGATCGAGGCGGTGATGTTTATGTTTTGCCACGCGAAAAACGGGATGGCGGGTTGAGCAATCAATACGAATACGTCGTCGTCGATGACCTGGCCCAAGGCGAGTGTTTGAGTGGCTCCGGTCAAACTCTCAGTTTCAAATATGATGTGGCCTGATTCCGCCGCCTGCCTGAGATACTCGAGATCGACATTATTGACTTCTAGGTGCTGACGCTGGGTCAGTACCCGCCCGGATCGATCGACGATCCCAGCCAGATGACCCGTGTCTTCGCGCGCTTGCAACCCCAGCTGCTCAAGCAAGGAAATGCTGACGCCGGTGACGATGATGCCGTCCGGGTCCGGGCTGTCATCAACGGGGATCGCCAAAACAAGAACGCCTTGATTGCTGACAGGACCAATACGCGCCCGGCCGATGCTGAAAACGTCGCCCCGCATCACCGCACGGAACCAGTCGGTGTTTGCCACATTGAGACCGTCCGGCACCGGCATTCCCGAACACCGCGTCGTGCCGTCAGAATTCACAATTGCGATATTTGTGTAGGCGTTGTCGGTCGCATTGAGACGCGACAGAAACGCATCGCACTCGGCTGGGTTGTCCACAATAACCGGTACTTCACGCACGGCTTCCATCAGATCACGGACGCCGCCGATCAGCATCGCCTGATCGTGGGCGAACAGTCTAAGCGTGGAAATAAGTTCCGTACGGCGGGCCTGACTCTGCTCCCGCGCTTCAATGAATGTCTGCACGGCCGCAAGGGCAAATACCGGCGCCAGCGCCAATCCGATAATCGCCATGAGGCGAACCCGAAGGCCCAGAAGGCGCTTCGTCTCGCCTTCGGTCTCAGCCATGCTCGGCGGCCAGTGACTGGGCCTCGGCGATGATGTCGTCGGCTGCCGACATGGCGTCCTTGCCGGATTTCCTGTTTCCGCTTGCTGCGCCGCTTTCGATCAATTCCGCGAGGGCAATTCGAGCGCGATTTACGCGGCTTTTGATCGTGCCCAAAGCGCAACCGCATATCTCAGCGGCTTCATCGTAAGAAAATCCGCCTGCGCCGACGAGGATAAGGGCTTCGCGTTGTTCGTCCGGCAGCGATTTGAGGGCGGAGCGCAGATCCGCCAAATCCAGCGCCGCGGATTGACCTTCATTCATGGGCATCATGTTGTCGGCGATTTCTGCAGACGTCTCGGATTTACGCCAGAGTTTGCGCCGTTCCGAATAAAAGTGGTTGCGCAGGATCTGAAAGACCCAGGCTTTGAGGTTTGAGCCTTCTTGGAAGCTGTCGCGGGCTTTCCATGCTTTGACGAGGCTTTCCTGCGCCAAATCGTCGGCCTCAACCGGGTCTTTGCACAGGCTGTGCGCAAAGGCGCGCAGATGCGGGGTCAGCTCCGTGAGCTGCTTGATGAATTCCGGCGATTTCGGGGACGCCTCAGCTTTACTGTTGCTCGGCATTTTTCTCACCTTCCCCGTCGTCATCGAGCTTGCTCAACAAATCGATGAACTCATCCGGTAAAGGCTCATTCGCCACATCGTCGTAAATCTGACGCAGCCGGTTCCCGATGATCTTGGCAGAATCGGTGCCCCGGACGACGCCTTTGCCGTCCGCCGATTCCTTCAATTTCTTCTTGCTACGCGTCATGGGTTAGTTACCGGCTGTTTGCGGGCGAGTGCCATGGATTAAATCACGAATTCAATCGTAATAACAATCGCCGCGGAAATTGGTTCCAATGTGACCCCAGAAAAAGTACATAAAACGCCGCTGTTGTGGAACCGTTACGGTACTTCAACGTTTTCTTAGGAACCATTAACGGGATCGGACGGGCAATTTCCAATGAGCCAAGCTGAAAAGATTGCACCGCATCTGCCATATTTGCGGCGCTTCGGTCGCGCCCTGACCGGATCGCAAGAGTCCGGCGATGCCTGCGTCCGCAGCACCTTGCAGGCGCTTATCGAAGATCGCTCGGTGCTCGACAGTGTGCTGGAGCCCCGAACTGCGCTTTACCGAGTTTTTTGCGCCGTTTGGTCCACCAGTGTTGCGTTGGTCGAAGACCGGGGAACGGACAGTGCGGACGACGCCATGTCCGACAACATTACGCCACGTCTGACGCGTATCCCGCCCAAATCGCGTGCGGCGCTGTTGCTGACCACAATGGAAGGCTTCAGCGAACGCGATGCGGCCCAGGTGCTTTCGACGGAACCCGAAGAAATCAAAAAATCGGTCAAGGAAGCCCTCAACGACATTCAGAAAATGACGAAGACAGATGTCTTCATCATTGAAGATGAGCCGATTATCGCGGCGGATCTGAAAGCGACGGCCGAAAGCTTGGGGCACAATGTGATCGGCATGGCGCGGACCCGCGATGAAGCGGTCAAAGGCGCGCTGGATACCAATCCTGGACTGATCCTTGCCGATATTCAGCTTGCCGATGACAGCTCGGGCATCGACGCGGTCCAGGACATCATGCAGTCCCACGCTTGTCCGGTGATCTTCATCACCGCCTTCCCGGAGCGGCTGCTGACAGGCGAGCGGCCTGAGCCGACCTACCTGATTACCAAGCCTTTCCGGCCTGAAACCGTGAAGGCCGCGATCGGTCAGGCACTGTTTTTCGCCTGACCGACCCGCCACGTCTGCGATTTTAGATCAGAAGTGTCGCCAGGTGTTTGGCCGCTCGTGCAGCGAGCGCGGGCTGTCTGGCGACGATGAAGCTCAGCCCGGCGAGCGCGCTCAGGGTTCCAACCGGGTTGTTCTCGACCGCCATGCGCAGCGCTGAGACCGGGCTGTCGGGTTGGCGTTTCTGCTCGCGGCGGGCGATGATCCGCTCGGCAATGAGAGCCGCGCCCATCAATGTGAGCAGGAAAAGTGAGACAGCCGCCGCGGCGGCGATGGCACCGTATTCGGCTGCAAGCGCCATGAACAGCGCGGTCAGGCCGAAGCCAGCGGCAACAAGGCCGCTGGCCACTGCCAGTATGACCAGAAGGGTTCGCATGGCTTAGCGCCGGGCGATCGTCGCGGCGATGAAGCCCGCTCCAAGGGCGGCGGCGCACGCCACCAGCGGATTGTCGCGAATGTAGTCGCGACCTTGTTCGACCAAGCGTTCGCCTTCGCGCAGTGTGGCGTCACGCGTATCCTTGACGGTTTCGACACCCGCCTTGGTTTCCGACTTCGCGTAGGACCCGATATGGGCAATCAGCGAATCGACGTCTTCGCGCAACGCTTTCAGATCGTCGGCAATATCCTCGGCAGAGTTTTCAACCTCTTTGCGGGCGGTCTTCGCGGTCGTGCTCGACTTGGTACGTGGCATTTCGTGCCTCCTTTGCTTGGTATTGGAACGTCTGAAACCGCGTCTGGTTTCATTTATCGGGTGCAGATTTTCCCTGGGTCAGATCACGCAGATGTTTCCGGTAGGTGCCCGGATCCGTCAGCCGGAGCAGTTTCTGGCTTTGATGGGGCAGCCGGGCCGCCAGCGTTCGCAAGGAAATGTTGAGCAGGCTGTAGCGTTCGCGCAGACCCATAACGGTTCGCCGGACACGGCGATCGGCTGCGGAGAGCATGGCCACCCCGCTTGCGAAGACGGGTGCGCCGAATGGTACGGGTGTGACGGTCAGCAAGATGCCGGTGATGGCCAACAGGCCGGCGCCGATGGTCGCCCGCAGTCGCTTTATCCGGCGCTGCCGGGCGGTCCGTATTTTTTCGACGAACTTCATGACAAATAAATCGCCAGTTCGATCGATTGGTTCCAACAGTGCGCGCGGAACAGTTCGGGATGCTCACCGTTTCATCCGGCATGGACCTGAACATGGAAAACTGGATCACGCTGGGGCGCTGGTATGCGGCGATCAGCGGTATCGTCGCCGCATTCACCGTCGCGCATCGGCCGGACCGCAAATGGATGGTCGCGGCATTCGCGCTCTTTCTGTCGTCATCCGCGACTTGGGTGGTGACCGGGCTTCTCGAATCGGATCCGGCGATCGCGGCGCAGAATTTTGCGCTCAGCGCCATCAATGCATGGGGGGTCTATCGCTGGGCGAGGCGAAAAGACGACGGGCAGGGAACGAAGTCCTGAAGGCCGCGTTCCCTTTTTGAAGTCAACTACGGAGAGTGAGACGTGACCACGCACACCCCATCGAACGAGGGAACCAAGGACATCATCCGGATATTGCTGGCAATTCTGCTGCCGCCGCTAGGCGTTTTCTTGCAGGTCGGACTGGGCGTGCATTTCTGGATCAACCTGATCCTGACCCTCCTCGGCTATATTCCGGGTATTATTCACGCCGTCTGGATCATTCTGCGCCGATAGGCAGTCTCGCCGACCAAGCTGAAACGCCCCGCCGGGAGGTGGGGCGTTTTTCTTTGGGCCCGGTCGTGTCACCAGCTTAGCTGATAGGTCATGCCGAGGAAGTGGCTGTCATCAGACCATTCGCGAGCGGCTGCGAAGGCCGTGCGCTCCTGACGGACATAGCCGAGCGTGACCAGCGCCCGATCGCCGACCGGCGTCGCCATGCCGGCGTAACCGTCGGCCACGGAGACACTTCCACCCCGGTACAAGAGAGCTGCGCCCGTCGCGCCCGGGCTTATCTCGAGACGTTCGTTCTCAAACCCGACAACGAAACGCCAACCCGCGCTATCGGGCACAGCGCGGCCAGTGGGATGAAATTCGAAGCTCAAGCCCAGCTGGCTGACATCCAATGCTTCCGAGCGGGGCAGGGGCTGGGGGCGTGCCAGGCGTTGTAGTCGATTCTGTGCTGTGCGGGTGGTCGGCTCGGCCTGCCAGTATTCTGTTTCAAGACCGAATACGGATTCGGAGCGGTTGGCGTAGGACCAGTTGACGGCGAAATGGCTGAGCCCGGAGTCGAGCGCCGGCTGCGACTGCAATGCGGCGGCGAGAATGAGCGATGAAATCGTCAAGGTCGGTCTCCGGTTCGTTTATTCCCGCGGCGTATTCAACGCGTCGAAATACTCGCACTGCACGGCGCCGGGCGCTGAATGAATCCGCTGATCGTCGATCGTGTTGTCGGCCGCGATAACGACACGCAAGAAGCATCCCTGTACGGGCTCGGTCGAGAACTCCTGTGCCGGGTCGGGCAGCGGCGCGTTGCGGGCCGACTCCCAGGTCAACACGCTGCGGCCATCGGCAAGGATCTCCATGCGGGACGGTTCGCCGAGCCGCGCATAGAGATCGTCGATATCGGCGATTGCCATCACATTCGAGGCACCGGCCGTATCCATGGCGCACGCCGGCAGGGCGAATGCCATTGCAGCCACCGAGGCGGATAGGACAGTTCTCATTTCTTCCTCCCGAATGAGGCGTCGTGCATGCTTAGGAAACGCGATGACGCCGATCCGGTTCCGCAGGGATTGGTCTGGCAGGCTTCGCTGCGGCGTTGCTTGCTGCCCTGACGCGTTGCGTCTAAGCCTGTCGCCGGACCGCGGGCATTCGGCGCAGCGGCAGACAAGGGGGGGGCAGGGATGCGCTACGCAACGGTATTGGCCGGACTGGCTTTCATGGCAGGGTGCGCCGCCGCACAAGATCAGGCAGATGATGCCTTGGCCGGCGAAGTGACTGACGCGCGTCCGCGGGTGGACTTCCCGCTCATGCTTGAGACCGGCGATATCGTCACGCTGACGACATCCTCGGACGAGAATTTCGATACGATCCTGACATTGACCGGACCGGATGGTCGCGTCCTGGCAGAGAATGACGACATGTCGCCTGGCACGCTGCAGTCGCAAATCGTCGTGCAGGCGACGGCCACAGGCCGCTACACCGTGTCGGTTACCGGATATGGCGGTTCGACCGGCGCGTTCGAACTCAACATTGAGGAGGGTGTTGATTTCGGCCTGTCGTCGGCCGCGCGCACTGTGACAGAAGATATCGTGGCGCTGAGCGCTTCGGCACCGACAGAGCGTCTGACCGTTGACCTCGTATCTGACGATATCCTGGTTGCCACGACGTTCGCCCTCACCGGCGGTTTGGATACGGTGTTGTCGCTGACCGGCCCCGACGGGATGGTGGTCAGTCAGAACGATGATCGCGGCGATGGTACGCTGAACTCACAAATCGTGTTTCAGGCCGATCAGGCAGGCCGGTATATGGTCGAGATCGGGTCTTTTGCCGGAAATGAGACCGGTGATCTGGTGATATCGCTGGCTATCGATCCGAATGCCGAAGTGCCCTTCGATTTCAGTTCGATCGAGGGACAACAGTTTGCTGAGCACAGCGGCCGCATCGGCAATGACCAGCCGAGTCGGAGCTATCCGGTCCCGTTGGAGGAAGGTCAGACGCTGTATGCCTATGCGGACGCAATAAGCGGCGATCTGGACACGTTGCTGCGACTGTCGGCTCCCGATGGACACCCGGTGGCTGTCAATGATGACCGGGGCGACGGTTCGCTCAATTCCGCCATTGCCTACACTGCTTTGCAATCGGGTACCTATACGCTGGAAATGAGCCGGTATCAGGGAAGCCAGACAAGCGGCGAATTCGCGCTCATCCTGTCATTTGTCGAACCGGATATTGTCGATCTCCTGCAGGAATTGCGGGAACGCGTGATCACGCTGAGCGGCGAAGTCCAGACCCTTCAGACAAACGATTTCCTCGTGCACTACACTTTGGAAGGCGATGATGAGTCGTCGCGCGAATATGCTGAATCCGTTGGCATTGCGCTTCAAGAAATCTACGACATTCAGATCGGGCAAATGGGTTGGTCGGAACCGATCCGAGACGATGACGGGCTGTATCGCGTGTTCATCGCCGATGCCGGCGGCTCGCTGGGAGTTGCATATCCTGTGGAAGTCGTGTTCGACAATCCCAACACAGCCGATGTCCGCGAAACCGAGGCGGCGCGCGCGATCTTCCTCGTCGAGAACGATTTTCTCGGACTGGGCAAGGAAGCCTCCCCGCACAGCCTGATGCGGGCGACGGCGACGCACGAATTCAATCATATCGTCCAATACGGTTACGATGCCGAGGAAGAGCTGGGCTGGCTGTACGAGTCGACGGCGTCGTGGATCGAAACCGTGACGGTCGGTGCCGATCAGGATGCCACCGACTATGTCGAAACCGATTTTCGTTCACCCCACACGTGCTGGACGACAACGGATGGCGGCTTCAATTATTCGCAATGGACGCTGTTGCAGTCGATCGCGGATGTTCATGGCAATGACATGATTGTGCGGTTCTGGGAGAGCAGCGTCGCGAATGAAGGATTCGAGACCATGGCCGCCCCGCTGCGGCAGGCAGGCACTTCAATCCCGGATGTCATCCAGCGTTGGCGCGCCCAGAATTTCGCCCGTGATTACAATCTTGCCCCGCATTTCAACGTGACGGTGGCGCCCCGCGCCTCGATCTCCGATACCGGACCCTGGCAGTCGAAGGGCGGGCTCGAACAACTTGGTGCCAACTATATCGAGCTTGACCTCGACGGCGCATTGGAAATCTCGATTGATGGCGATGATGGGCTGGAAGTGATGGCCATGGGCGTCACTGACGAGAATGTCGATATCGTGCCGCTGGGCCGATCCGGCGGCATAGATACCGGCGCTTACAACGAGATGTGGCTGATGGTGTTCAACCGCGCCATGCCCAGCGCGCCCGGCGACTGCAGTGGAGTTGGTTACAGCCTCGACATCCGGCCAATGACGGGCACCGTTTCACCGGTGGCTTACCGTTTCGATGCCCGGCATTTCGAGGCGCCACAGGAGACATCAGAAGGTGATTTGTAGCGTAGGCTAACGGGGCGCGGCTGGCGCCTTCCGCCGGTTTGCCGGAAAAGAGAAGGACGTCCTGCGGATCCGCAGGACGTCCTTTTTGCGCCGGGGTATGGCCTATTCCGCCGGCACCGTCCTCACCGCTATCGAGGTGGCACCGATCAACCGCATGGAGTCGACCTCGGCCGGATTCAGCGACGGCACTTCGATGAAGGCGAGACCGACGCGGTTTTCGCCGGGCGAAAACCCGATGGCTTCGCCCTGGCTTTCAACGCGAATGGCGAACGTCGCTGGCCCGCTCGTCGAGAAGCTGGAAAAGGACTGCGAAGCGTCAAACGAACTATCACAGGTGCCGTCATCCGGGTCGGTATGACAAATTGAGAGATTCAACGGCAATGTGGGGAAGCCGCCGAATCCCTGAATTGCCGCCAATGCTGCATCCGAAATCGCCGTTGCCAAGTCGAAGGCGTGCACGGAATTCGTGGCAAAGGGCACCATGTATACCGGGCCGGATATGGCGCCGAGATTACTCGCCGCAACAGAGAATCGTGTGGCGCCGTCTTGCGGGACTTCAACCACATTACCGCTTGTGGCGGCTGAAACGGCGACAATGTCAGCGACGGGCTGGTCGCTCAGCGTTATCAAAACCGCGTTGAGCTGCGTGGCCTGGCTGGCCGACCCATTGGCGCAGCTCGCCAGCATCGGGACGATCACCGTGCCTTCCAGACCAACGGCTTCCTGGCCGCCGCTTATAGTGCCGCCGAACGCAAATATCTGGGACTGTCCGGCCGCAATATCGACGGAGTCTTCAGCACTGCCGGATTCCGGCGTAAGCGGCATAAATGTAAAGACGCCGCGTGCACTCAGCGGCGGGAGAACGCCGCAATCGATGGCATCGACGGTTCCGCCAACGGATGCTGCCAGCAAGGCAGACGAGAAATCGCCGAACCGGATCGAACGGACCATGGGAGCCACGGCGGTGCGAACGTTCGCCTCGGCCGGGTCGCTGCCGATTTGCCAGCGTATCAGGGCTTCACCCTGGAGGAGTGGATCGGAAGAATTCGATGCGATGGACTCAAGCCGGAGCCAAAGCCCACCCTCGGGAATGTCGAAGATCAGCGGCTCCGCTTCGTTGAACGTGTCCGCTGACTGTCTGTCACCCTCCACGAGATTGTCCAACCCGGTGCCGGTAAACGCGGTCACGAATACAGATGCGAGCAATTGTTCGAAGACCAAGCTTAACTGATCGCCCGGCTCGCCGTCCGAGAACAACCAAAGCGAGCCACTTGTTACGATCGGCGAGGCGTCAGGCTCGCCGATTTCACGCGTTGAACCAGAGAAACTGACCAAGGCCCGGCCTGACGGCGCGTCAAGCGTAAGCGCTTCGGCAAAGGCGTCATAAGCACCGGCCAGTGGGATTACGAGCAGCGAGAACGGATCGCGTTCCTGTCCGCCCATGGTGTTTTCCGGCGGCGAGTAGTCGAAAGCGAGGTATACGGTTTCGCCTTCATTGCCGGTGATGTCCAGGAACACGTCTTCATTGGTTTCCGAGTTTGACGCTATGGCTTCGAGTGCCGCAATCGAGGTGCCGCGATAGGTCGCCAACGTGTTGCGGCCCAATCGACCGGATGCGCCAAGTCTGACGGTTCCGTCGCGCTGGAACGTCATCACATACCAAACCGTTGTTTCGGCATCTTCGCCATCATGCGCGGGTTCGCCGATCTGGCTGGTGGCGCCGAAGGTTGTTGATTCAATCGACTGAAAATTGTCACGCAGCACGAGCGCATTGGCGAAATTGTCGTTGACCGGCCGCTCCGTCGGCGGCGGGCCCGCATAACCCATGATGCGGGCAACAATATCGTACTCCTGTTCGCCACTAGCCCATTCGGCTTCGATCGTTACCTGGCCCCGCTGCTCGCCCAAAGAGACGGCTGCCAGATCGACTTCGATATTAATGGGCGCGCTGTTTCCGGGATCAAGATCGACCGAGAAGGCCCTGACGCCACCGCCAAATGTGATGGCATCGATATCTTCCGCCCAGATGTCCACCGACATCGGCTCCGTGCCTTCGTTCGTGATCGTATAGGTGACGACGTCCGGCTGTTCCGGCCGGTTGAGATCGACCGACGCGAAATAATCGGTCCTCGGCGAGAGGGCGAGCGGTCCGTTGGCGGCGGCAATCTCGGACAGGTATTCATGCGCGTTGGCGACGTTGATACGCGAGCGGACGACCGAATTGTCCGGATCGGTTATCGGCCGGCCGGTTAACCGCAACGCTGTTTCAATGTCATTGACACTCGCCTGCGGATGCGCGGCTGCCAGCAGGGCAAAGGCGCCGGAAACGTGCGGCGTGGCCATGGACGTGCCCGAGAATGCTTCGACGCCGGTTGCATTAGTGCCGACCTCGACCGCGGACCGGATATCCGCCCCGGGTGCCAGAAGATCGATGGTCATCGCCGAATTCGAAAAGCCGGTGACCTCGTCATTGCGGTCCGTGGCGCCGACGGTGATCGCTTCCTGGATGCAGGCCGGATAAGCGATCGAATCGTTCAGCCCGTCATTGCCCGACGCAATAACCGTCGCAACACCTGACGAGCGGAGCAGCGAGATGATGGGTTGAAGGGCCAACCCGTCTGGCGTTTCCAGTGGGCAGAAATCGAAATGCCGGCTTCCACCGAGGCTCATGTTTGCGGCGACAACGCGCACCGTGCCGCCACCGTCGATTTCGATCTCGCGATTGAGGTAAACCCACTCCAGCGCCGCCAGCAAATCGCTGTCGAGCGCGGTCAGCTTGTTCCGCGGCAAGAAGAGGCTGAAAACGTTGATCGCGACAATGCCGGCATCCGGTGCCATGCCGCGTATCGTGCGCTCGACGGCATCATCGCCTGTGTAGGTATAATCGCGGCCCGCGACCGTGCCGGCCACGTGCGTGCCATGGCTGTCGCGGACGGTGCACCATTCGCAGGCATCGCCAGCACCCGGACCGATTTCGACGGCCTGACCGTTCGGGCAACGCGATGTGGTGTTGACCGTGTAAGATGAAAAACACGCAGAAGCGACAATTGCACCATCGAACATGGGGTGTTCGTGATCGGTGCCTGTGTCCAATACGGCAACAGCCGTGCCTTCGCCGGTCAATCCCTCACCATGCAGCAGGGTGGCGCCGACGAGGGGCAGGGACTCGTCCATGAAGGTCTCATTTTGCCGGTCCTCGACAATGGCCACAACATTCGGCAGGGCGGCCAGGCTTTCGATTTGCTCGCGGGTTGCGGACAAGGCGATTGCCGGGGTGAGATCAAATCGCCGGGTCAACATCAAGCCAGATGGCGGGCTTTCCGGCTGATCGGCCCGATCGCGCGCAATCCTGTTGGCAAGCGCATCACGTTCGCGCTGGAGGTCTTCAATGCTGGTGTTGAAGGCTTGCTGAATGACGGCTTCCTGAGCGCTGTGAATGGCTGCAGTCCGGGCTGACAGACTCGCGTCGGATTGAGACGCTTCCTCCAGGCTGATACCGGGAGGCGTGAGGTGGACAATGATGGGAATGGCACTGTCTTGAAGTTGCGCTTCGGCTTCAGCCGACAGCATAATCGGTGCTTGCGCCCAAACTGCGTTCCCGCTCAGCGCAGCGGCCGCTGCGATCAACAACACATTAAAATGTCCAAACATCATTCCCCCCTAGCGACTCCTTCCGGGCATGCCGGAAAGTTAAACAGGTTCGTAAGTTTAGGGGTTGGCCGGTCTCGCCGTTAGCCTTAACGTCTCAAATCATTAGGGAGGTTTGCGCATTTGTCTCACGGCGACCCCGAAGTCGTTAGACAAAAGCTGAGCAGAGTGAGGCGGGGGCATCGCGGCACATAAAGCGAATACGATCGAACTCTCTGTGTTCGATACGCGCAACGCAGACCGACGCGGACAATATGCGCTGTGGAAGGACAGTATTAGCGTAATTTTCGAAGTGACAGACGGGCAGCCGGTGGATCGCGACGGATACGAAGCCCGACTGGACAGTGCGCTTATCGAAAATACCATGATTTCAAGGGTGACGTCCGGACACCAGCAATTCGATCGCGACGCGCTTCGGAGTTATCGCGACGGACTCGACAGCGTGATGTTCCAGGTTTTCACGCGCGGCGGTGTTCGCAAATCTGATGAAGCCGGGTGTCTTGCGCCCCGCTACGCGTTGATCGGATTTGATCTGACGCAGCCGGTCAGCAACATCAATTCCGAGTTTGATCTCATCTCGATCATTTTTCCGCGGGCCGAACTATCCGCGCGCGGCGTACAGCCTTCGTCCATTCATCTCAAAGTGCTGGAAGGTACCAGCGGGTTGGCTGCACTAACGTCGCACATGATTCTCGACCTCCAGAAGAACCTGACATCCATGGACGTCCAGGAGGCAGCCTTCTCGACCCGGGCGGCGATAGATTTGATTGCTGAGTGCTATAGCGGTGAGGTGCGCCGAGATGGTGGGGCTCAAGCACATCGGAATGCGCTGCTGCTTCGCGCGAGGGAGATCATCCAAAGCCGCATAGCGGCTAGTGAAACGGTCGATACAGCGTCATTGCTGGATGCCCTGCCTTGTTCGCGCGCAACCCTCTACCGATCCTTCGAACCTTTCGGTGGCGTCGCCAGCTTCATTCGTTTGGTCAAGCTCCGCCGTGCACTTAGGGCGATTGCACGCCCCAGCGCAGAGGCGGGTACCCGCAAGCTCGGCGAAATCGCGGCGCAATGCGGATTTCATTCGGACGCCCATTTCAGCCGTTCGTTCCGCAAGGAATTCGGCATGAGCCCGTCCGAAGCGCGGCAGGTGTTTGAGGCGCACGGAAGCCTAGCAGACATGTCGTCGACGAACGCGCCGACCGACCGGCGATATGAGTTGTGGCTGCGGTCGATCAGTCAATAATCCGTCCTTCTATCATTTGCTACGTTACGCGGATTATACGTGGGCATGCGCAATTAAATGACGCTGGAAGCGGTTCGCGATAGCAAACCGACCCCGCAGTTTTGGCTTGGAACCCATTGATGACCGCTTCCGCCATGCACGATTTTCATTTACCGGTTCCGCCCGGCTTGGAAGCGGCATTGCTTGCCGAAGTACGTGAGCTTGGCCTTGCAAAGGCGCGTGTCGTACCTGGCGGTGTGGCGTTTTCCGCGCAGTGGACCGATGCTTGGCGGGCAAATTATCTGTTGCGCGGGGCGTCGCGCGTTCTGGTTCAAATTTCGTCCTTCCCGTGTGTGCATCTGTCCCAGCTCGACAAGACGGCGCGCAAGATCGACTGGGCGCATTGGTTGCCGAAGGGCGCGGCCTGCCGGTTTGTGGCGCACTGCCGGAAATCACGCCTCTATCACGCCAAGGCGGTCGCAGAGCGAGTCGAACGCGCGGCGCTTGATGCCATAGGTGGCCAATTGAACGGCGACACAGGTTTGCGAATTCAGATCCGGGTTCTCAATAATATCTGCACTATCAGCCTGGATACATCGGGTGAACTATTGCACCGGCGTGGCTTCAAACAGGCGGTAGTGAAGGCACCGATGCGCGAGACCATGGCGTCATTGCTTTTGCGTGCTTGCGGATTTCGCGGAGCGGAGCCGGTTTACGATCCGATGTGCGGATCCGGCACCTTTGTGATCGAAGCCGCCGAAATGGCGGCTGGACTGGCACCCGGTCGGGGGCGGTCTTTCGCCTTCGAGCAGCTTCCGTCTTTCGACGCCGATGCCTGGTCCGCGATCAAGGCCGACAGAAAAGACCGCCGCCCTGATTTCGTGTTCGCCGGATCGGATCGCGATGCTGGTGCGATCACCGCAGCACGGGCGAATGCCGATCGTGCCGGCGTGGTGGAATTTGTGCGCTTTTCACAGGCAGATGTGCGCGAGGCGCGGCCGCCCGACGGTCCTGCCGGCCTGGTGATGGTCAATCCGCCCTATGGTGCGCGAATTGGCAACCGGAAAGCGCTTTATCCGGTTTATCATGCGCTCGGCGAGACGCTTCGGACGCATTTCGCGGGCTGGCGCGTCGGATTGATCACCAGCGATGAGGCTTTAGCGCGCGCGACTCGGCTTCCCTTCCAGAAACCCGGGCCGGTGATCGATCATAGCGGGATCAAGATCCGGCTCCATCGGACGGCGGCCCTGAGCGGCTAAGTCAGTTATCGGGGCCCGCTTCGCAATCGGAGATAAGCAGCGAGCAAGCGGCTGATGTACGGACGATGCGGACATCCTCTCCCGGCGCCGCAATTGTTTCCTCGATCTCGATCTGCTTCGTGAACAGGAGAGGCGCGGCGAGAACCGCCATTGCCAGCCCTGCGGCAAGGCCGGCTGCGAAACCGGCGCCGGCCCGGTGCCGCGACAAGAGCCGACGCCAGGAATGCCAGTTCCCTGTCGGCGGAGCGAGTGTGTCGACATCGACTTCAACGGGATCGGCCTGGGCCGTGAAGACGTAGCCGATGCGTGGCAGCGTTCGGATCGCTTCATGACCGAGATGGCGGCGGAGCCGCGAGACGGCCTGGGTCAGCGCTTCATCGGAGCCCTGCTCCGGCCAGACGGCATCGAGAATGTCACCGCGGTAAAGCTCCCGGCCAGGCGCGGCGATAAACAGGTCGAGCAGGCGAGAGAGGCGAGGCTCGAGCCGGGCGGTGCCGCGTTCCGTCCGGATCAGGCCGCGTGCTGGAATGTATGTGCGGCCGGCGATGCGATAGCCGCCGGGGCGTTTCTGGGCATGGGCGCTATCCGGCATGTTTGCATTCCTTTCGACACCTTTTCGGTCAGGACCCCAAGGCTTGCGGCCGCTAATCCGAGGCACCCGAAATTGAAAACCAGCCATCTGGAGGGATCAAATGACGAATTGGACAGGGATGATGGCCATGAGTGCAAGCCTGGTCCTGAGCACACCTATGGCCGTCGCCTGGCAGGACCGCGCTGGTCCGTTGGCGGACCAACCCTTGCAAGCCGCCTTGGCGGAAGCCACAGAGCGGCTGGATGAAGCCGGATTTGATGGGCATGTCAGCGTTGCCGTGAACGGAGAGGTCGTGTTTGCCGCCTCGCTCGGACCTGCCGATCCGGTCAGCGGTGTGCCGTACAGCCTGGTCACCCAGACGGATATCGGATCCATCGCGAAGATGCTGACCGGCCTAGCCGCCTCGCGGCTGATTGCCGAAGGCCGGCTCGATCCCCAATCGACGCTTTCCGACTGGTTTAGCAATGTCCCGGCTGACAAGCGGGATATCGCCTTGCACCAGCTGATGACCCACAGCGCCGGATTTCCGCCGGCAATCGGCGATGACCATGCGCCGATTGAACGGGACGCCTTCGTCGAACAGGCGCTGGCTAGCGAATTGATGTTCGCGCCGGGCGAACAGTATGCCTACTCCAATGTCGGTTTTTCGTTGATAGCGGCAATCATAGAGCAGGTGACCGGCGAGCCGTACGAGCAATACTTGAGAGACTCGGTGCTGGCGCCGCTTGGGCTCGCCGATACCGGCTATGAGCGCGCTGTAGCGCCCGCCCGCGGTGTCCGCACGCAATCCGGAGAAAGCGTGACCGATGCGAGCTGGGGCGGGGGCCGGGCGCATTGGCATCTGATCGGCAATGGCGGAATGCTGTCGACGCCGCTCGACCTGATGATCCTTGGCAGCACCGTCCTGAATCCACCGGATGACTGGGCCGAGACCTTCAATGTTCAGGTCCAGCCTTATTTGAGGGAAGGCGAGGGCGCGCAGAGCTATTACGGCTATGGAATCGTCGTGGAAAATCACCCGCTCTATGGCGAGTTTTTCTGGCACAATGGCGGCAATCCGCATTTTTCCAATCATTGGCGCGTGCTAGCGGATGCACAGGCTGTCATTTTCGCGACGTCGAATTCGCGCGGTGTCGATCCCGACGCAGCCGTGGAAGTCCTGACGGCAGCTGTGTTCGGTCAGCAGATCGAAATCTCCGCGCCACCCGCCATTGATTTCGATTCGCCGATCGACCTGCCGGATACACCTGAAGGTCGACTGGCGCAGTCATTTCTGGCGGCTATCCGCTCGCCGCAGCCGGCGGATTGGCAGTCATTCATTACAGCCAGAACGAGTCCCGCGTTTCAGGCCTTTGCGCCGATGGAGCAGCATGTCGAAATGTTCGAGCGAATGCATGCTGACATGGCCGACGCACAGGTCTTCATGTTCGATCCGGGCCCACAGGAAATGCGACTGATCGTCGGTGGTGCGGACATGCCGCTGTTGCAACTCATGATCGGATTTGCGCCCGGCGCGGACGGCCCGGTCATGAACGGGCTCGCGATCGACGGTATCTAGCGGTTAGTCTTCGTCCTTGCCGAGCTGGGACTGCATGTAGCGCTGTTCACCGATCTTCTCGATGATCGAAAGCTGGGTTTCCAGCCAGTCCACATGATCTTCCTCGGACTTCAGGATGTCGGTGAACAGCTGGCGTGTGACGTAGTCCTGAGCTTCCTCGCAATAGGCGATGGCTTCCACGTAATACGGGTGCGCGCGGTGCTCGATCTTTAGGTCGCACTCCAGACATTCCTTGACGGTCTCGCCGATATAGATTTTTGCAATGTCCTGAACGTTCGGCAGGCCATTGAGAAACAAGATGCGCTCAATCAGCGCATCGGCATGTTTCATTTCGTCGATCGATTCCTCGTATTCTTCCTCGGCGATACGATGGAATCCCCAGTCGCGAAACATCCGCGCATGCAGGAAATACTGGTTGACCGCGGCGAGCTCCATTTTGAGTGCACCATTGAGATATTCGATGACCTTGGGATCGCCCTTCATCGCGGCCTCCTGAATCTTGTCGATCATCTATACGTATTCTGTTCGCCATGGTCTGGCCATGGCGATGTTTGCAATCGGAAATGCGTTGCAGTTACTCAGCCGCGAGCAGGGCCGGCGTCGACTGGTTGCTTGCGATCATCTCGTCGATATCGGGGACGCAGTTTCCGCATTTCGGACGCGACTGGCAGGCTTTGAACACACAAGCCGCATTGCGTACGCCGGGCTGGGCAGCCGCCTCGGCCAGTTCGCGATCACGCAGGGCGTTGCAGATGCAGATGTACATGTCGTTCTAAACCCGTCTACGAAATCTCCATGCGCTAGTTGCAAATGATTGTCAACCACTTTGCGAATGCGTCGCATGTAATTGGAGGCGGGCGAGCAGAAGGATTGTCAGGCGGCGGAATTGGCACGACACTCTCCCCGCCCGAATTGCAGCTCCGCCGAGAGGACGATGCCGACGTGGCCGGGATGGCCTTCAGGACAAATGCACTCACCAAGGTCTACGGCGAAGGCGAAACGGCCGTCCATGCATTGCGCGGTGTCGACCTTGAGATTCCCGAAGGTGAATTCGTTGTTCTGCTCGGGCCCTCGGGCTCCGGAAAGTCGACACTGCTGAACATTATCGGCGGGCTGGACCGTGCGAGTGGGGGTGATGCCTGGTTCCAGGATCGCGAATTGACGGCGATGAGCGACGGGCAGCTGACACGCTACCGGCGTGATCATGTCGGATTCGTTTTCCAGTTCTACAATCTGATGCCCAGCCTTACCGCGCGAGAGAATGTGGAACTGGTCACCGAAGTCGCCAGCGACCCGATGGACGCGGATGAGGCGTTGGCGCTGGTTGGCTTGAGCGAACGGGCGGACCATTTTCCGTCGGAGCTTTCAGGTGGCGAGCAACAGCGCGTCGCCATCGCACGCGCCGTAGCCAAAAATCCGACCGTACTATTCTGCGATGAGCCAACCGGCGCGCTTGATTCCACGACCGGCCGGACTGTGTTGAGCGTGCTCAAGGATGTGAATGAGACGCTTGGTGCGACGGTAATGATCGTCACCCACGCTGCCGCCACAGCGCAAATGGCGGATCGGGTCATTCATTTTGCGGACGGAAGGATCCGCGAAACGGTGATTAATGAATCCAAGGTATCGCCCGCGGAGATTCACTGGTGAGTCCGCTGGATACCAAGCTGTTCCGTGATCTCTGGCGCATGAAGACCCAGGCCGTGGCAATCGGGTTGGTCGTGGCGGTGGGGGTGATGCTACTGGTCATGATGTCGGGTCTGGTCAGTTCGCTGGAGGAAACACGCCGGGCCTATTACGAACGTTACCGGCTGGCCGACGTGTTTGCGCCGGTGGTGCGGGCGCCGGAAAGCGTTCTGACCGTTTTGGCAGAAATCGACGGTGTCTCTGCCGTCGAAGGACGGATCGTCGGCCGCGCATTGATTGACGTCGCCAGCTCGGACTTGCCGGTGCAAGCCCGTGCGGTTTCGCTGCCTGATTTCGGTGAACCCCGGCTCAACGACGTTTATCTGGCTTCGGGCCGATGGATTGACCGCCGGCGTTCAAACGAGGTGCTCTTGCTGAAGAGCTTTGCAGACGCCCACGGGCTGCAAGCCGGTGATCGATTCTCGGCAACCATGCACGGCAGCCGGCGCAGCTTTCGTATTGTCGGAATCGCGCAGTCGCCGGAATTTCTCTATACCTCGGCACCCGGCGAACTCGTGCCGGACGATGCGCGGTTCGGCGTCATCTGGATGAGCCGGTCCGCGATGGAAGCCGCGTACGATCTTGACGGCGCGTTCAACGAAGCCTTGCTGGCGATCGGTCAGGCGGAGGATCTGCCGCGTGTTGTGGCCGCAGCAGATCGCATTTTGGACGAATATGGGGCGATTGGAGCGTATGGTCTCGAAGACCAGTTTTCGAACCGCTTCATCATGGAGGAAATTAACGGGCTGCGGGCATCGGCGGCGGCGGTGCCACCGATTTTCCTTGCCGTGGCGGCGTTCCTTTTGAACATTGTTTTCTCACGACTGCTACAGGCCGAGCGTCAGCAGATCGGTCTCGTCAAGGCGTTCGGTTACACCGATGCCGAGGTGACGACGCATTACTTCAAGCTAATCCTAATCATTTCGGCAAGCGGTGCCGTGCTTGGCTGCCTGCTTGGGCTAGCGGCCGGCGCGAGCATGGTTGGAATTTACGTCCAGTACTACAAATTTCCTTTTCTGGTCTTTGAGATCGCGCCCGCCAGCTTCGTCATCGCGCTGTTTGCCAGCATTGGCGCGGCTTCCCTGGGCGGCCTGTTTGCCTTGCGGCAGATCTTCGCCCTGTCGCCGGCGGTAGCGATGCGACCGCCGGCCCCTGTCGACTACAGCCGCAGCCGGTCGTTCGCAGGCGGGCTGGTTCAGCTGCTCGATCAGCCGACCCGAATGGTCATCCGCCGCCTTGTCCGGCATCCGGGGCGCGCTACGGGTGCGGTCGCCGGGATCGCGGCTGGAATGGCGTTAGCCGGCGGGATGCTCACAATCATGTCGGGGTTCGATGAGACCATCGAAACCTCATTCAGCGTGATTGACCGCAGCGACATGCTCGTCAGCTTCGCTGAACCGCTGTCTGAGCGCGCGCTACATGCGATGGCGCGAATCGAAGGGGTGATCGAGGTTGAGCCCACGCGCAGCGCTGCCGTGGTCCTGCGAAATGGTGTTCATAGTCATCGCGGCGGCCTCACAGCGATAACCCCCGAGGCGGAACTCTATCGCGCATTGGACGCTGAAGGCCAAAGGCTAACCTTGCCATCCGAGGGAATTATGCTGACACCCGCGCTCGCGGACATCCTTCGGATTGATGCCGGTGAAACGCTGGTCGTCGATGTTCGCGAAGGCCGGCGGCCCATGCTGCAGATCCCTGTCGCCGGGATTGCCGACGCTTTGCTCGGGTCGCCCGCCTATATGGACTTTGATGCGCTGAATGCGGCGCTCGGCGAGCCCAACCGCGTTTCCGGTGCCTATCTGCGGATTGATCCGCGCCATGCAGCGGACATCTATGCCGCCCTGGATGCCATGCCGGTGGTCGCCGGGCTCTCGGTCAAGGCAGATGCCCGCGCGGCCTTCCAAGCGATCATGGACCGGGGTGCCGGTGCCATGCGGTTTGTGATGGCTGCGATCGCGGCGGTGATTGCTTTCGGGATCGTTTTCAATACGGCGCGGATCGCATACGCCGAGAGCGCCCATGATCTCGCCAGCTTACGCGTTCTTGGATTCACGAAGGGCGAGGCCGCCTTTGTGTTGCTCGGCGAGCTGGGCATTCTGGTTCTGATTGCATTGCCGTTGGGGGCCGCGACGGGCTTTGGACTGGCATTTGCGATTGCGGAGGGATTTAGTACCGACCTCTATCAGATTCCGGTGGCCTTCGCGCCCGATGCCCTGGGCTTGTCGGGCTTGGCCGTAATTGCCGCCGCGGTGTTTTCCGGCTGGATAGTAAAACGCGAAAGCGACGGGGCGAATCTGGTCCTTGCGCTCAAATCAAGGGAATAATCGGAGCCATGTTGAAGAAATATTCCCGGCCGCTGGTTATTGGCTTCATCCTCGTCGCTATCGCGGCGTTATTGGCGTTTGCGTTCTGGCCTCGCCCGATTCCCGTCGATATCGGTACTGTCGTGCGGACCGCGATGGAAGATTCGATCGTTGAAGAAGGCCGTACACGCGTGCACGACGCCTATGTTGTATCGACGCCGGTTTCCGGCCGCTTACGGCGGGTCGAGGTCGAACCGGGGGACGCCGTCATTCGCGGCGAAGACGTCGTCGCTTACATGGCGCCCTCAAATCCGGCCGTTCTTGATGTCCGCACGCGTGAACAAGCGCGCGCCGGTGTGTCCGCAGCGGAGGCTGCCTTGCGGCTCGCGCAGGCGGAGCGCAATCGGGCCGTCGCCGACCTTGAACTTGCCGACAGCGAGCTGGTCCGCCAGCAAACCTTGCGCGATTCAGGTGTCGCCAGCGAGGCGGCGCTCGATCGCGCCCTGCGCCAGCGCCGCTCGGCCAGCGCGGCGCTGGACACGGCGGATGCTGCCGTTTCGGTTCGTCTGGCCGAACTGGAAAACGCGCGGACGATGCTGCAGGACTTCGATCGCAGTGAAGGCACGGTTTCGCAGACAGCCGATGACATTCCTATTTACGCGCCCGCGACCGGCCACACATTGCGCGTCATTCAACAAAGCGAAACCACCTTGCCGGCCGGCACGCCGATTCTCGAGATCGGAAATGTTGAGAATGATCTCGAAGTGCTGGTCGAACTTCTCTCGACGGACGCCGTTCAAGTTCGACCTGGACAGAGGGTACGGATCGCGGATTGGGGCGGGGGCGATGCGATTGAGGGTGTGGTCGAGCGCGTCGAACCCTGGGGATTTACAAAATACTCCGCGTTGGGTGTGGAGGAACAGCGGGTAAACACGATCATCCGGTTTGCCGACCCATCCGCACGGCCCGAAGGACTTGGGCACGGTTACCGCGTCGTGACCGAGATTATCACATGGGAGCGTGATGATGCGTTGGTCGTTCCTTCCAGCGCCCTTTTTCGCGACGGCGAGAACTGGGCGGTTTATCTCGTGCACAATGGCCGGGCCGAGCCGATCAATGTTGCCGTCGACCGTAATAATGGCCGGCAAGCTCATGTAGTAGACGGTCTCGAAGAAGGCGACCGGGTCGTCTTGTATCCGTCTTCCGCAATCGTGAACGGTGTGAGGGTGACATCGCGGCAGCCGATCACGCGCTGATCACGCCGGACTCTCTTACGCTCACGGCGGATCACAAGTTTCGCAGCGGCCAAGACTTGGCGGGGCATCGTGCTATGTCTCGGTCCACAACAGCACGACACAAAGGGACGGTCATGCTTATCAGGAAGAAGCCGCCGGCGGCGCTCACCGAAAACGACGTGACGCCGCGACACCTCTATCTTAACCGCCGGAAGATCATGGCGGCCGGTGGCGCGTTCGCTCTGACCGCGGCCTGCTCCGGGCCGCAGCCGAATGCCGAGGCGCAGACCACAGCCCGGCCGGCCAGCGGCGATCCGCTCAATTTCCGGGAAACGGCTTATGCCGTCGAGGACGGCGAGTTGACGCCTTATGACGCTGTCACCGGTTACAATAATTTCTACGAGTTCGGCGTGAACAAGTCCGACCCGGCGCGCTATGCGCGCGCGATGACAACCGATCCCTGGTCGGTCGAAATCACTGGGTATGCCGAACGTACCGGCACCTTCGCGATCGAGGACATCATCGATTTCAACGCACTGGAAGAGCGCATCTACCGGCTTCGCTGCGTCGAAGCCTGGTCGATGGTCATCCCATGGATCGGCGTGCCGCTGAGCTCGGTTCTTGAGCAATTCCGGCCGACCTCGGATGCCCGATACGTAGCTTTCGAAACCTATCTCAATCGCGACGAGATGCGCGGTGTACGGTTTCCGGTGCTGGACTGGCCCTATCGCGAAGGGCTGCGCATGGACGAAGCCATGCATCCGCTCACTCTGATGGCGGTTGGGCTTTATGGCGAAGTTCTGCCCAATCAGAACGGTGCGCCGATGCGGCTCGTCGTGCCGTGGAAATATGGCTTCAAGTCGATCAAGTCGATCGTCCGGATCAGCTTCGTTTCGGAAGAGCCGGAAACCAGCTGGAAACAGTCCGCACCGCGCGAGTATGGCTTCTATTCGAACGTCAATCCGAACCGCGCGCATCCGCGGTGGAGCCAGGCGAGCGAGCGCATCATCGGTGCTGGCCCGTTCGCGCGCCGCGACACCGAAATGTTCAATGGCTATGATGAGGTGGCGCCGCTCTATGCCGGCATGGATCTGAACGAGAACTACTAGGCATGGCGCAGCGCTCGGCCTTTCTGCGCAGTTTTTCGAAACACTGGCTGAAGCCGGTGGTGCTTATCGTGTTGCTTTTGCCCTTCGCGTGGATCGCCGGACAATGGGCGCTGTTGTTTGCGGGCTTGCCGCACAGTCTCGGTTTCGAGCCGGTGGCCGCAACGCACCATTTTCTTGGGCAGACTGCGCTACGCATCCTGCTGATTTCTCTCGCCGTTTCGCCTTTCCGGGACATCACCGGCTGGGCGCCCGTCCTGCAAGTGCGTCGGCGGATCGGGCTCGCGGCCTTCTGGTATGCGTTGTTGCACTTGTTGGCCTATTTCGGCGCCGATCTGTTCTTTTCCTTGTCTGCGTTGTGGGAGGACATCGTAGAGCGCACCTACATCACCTTCGGCATGGCGGCGCTGATTTTGCTTATTCCGCTTGCAGTCACCTCATTCAATTCAATGATCAGGCGGCTTGGAGCCGTCCGCTGGCGGCGATTACACATGGCGGTCTATGCCATTGCCATCTTGGCCGTGATCCATCACTTTTTCGCCGAGAAGGGCCTGCAACCCGGCCCGCTGGTACATGCTGCCATCCTCGGCGGGCTCCTCGGCTGGCGGGTCTGGACGCGTCTGGTACCACAGACAGCGCGAACAACGGGGAGGGCAGGAAGGATGAGCCATGAGCGAGCGACTGACGCACCAGGATAGAGAGGGCCGGGTGCGCATGGTTGAGGTCGGCGACAAGCCGGTCTCGCAACGCCGTGCTCTCGCCGGGGCGCACATCTCGATGGCCGAACCCGCATTCAGGGCGGTACGCGACGGCCAGGGACCGAAAGGCAATGCGCTTTATGCCGCCGAGCTGGCCGGCATCCTGGCGGCCAAGCGGACGGCAGACCTCATCCCGCTTTGCCATCCGCTGCCACTTACCTCGGTCAAGGTGTCGATTGAGCCGGACGAAGATGGCTCAGGATTCGATATCCATGCCGAAGTCTGTTGCGACGGCAAGACAGGTGTCGAGATGGAGGCGATGATGGCGGTTTCGGTCGCGGCACTGACCCTCTACGACATGGCCAAGGCGCTCGACAAGACGATGACGATTTCCGCCGTGCGGCTGCTCGAGAAAAGCGGCGGGCGTTCGGGCGACTATGTGCGCGATCCGGACTCGTAGCGCCACCGCTCGCGGGTAGACCGTCCGGCCATTCCGTGTCCAGATATCACCATGCCGGACGCCTCGCCTATCATCATGGATTTCCTTGCCGCCGAAGCGCTTTTCGACAGGCTGGAGCCGGTGGAGACCGATTTCATGATCGGGGATTGGTGGGGACGGGAAATTTCAACCGGCCACCCGATGGATGGTTCCCTGGCGTTGGCGCGCTGGTATGGCAAGTCCTTCATTGACGAAGAGAATGTCCATCCGCTGGTTCATCTCGACGGTGCAGGACAAAAATTCTTCGCTGATCCGGGCAAAATGCCGTTCGGGCCGCGGATGAAGACGCCGTCCTGTCCGAGCTGGCTTCTGCCGGGGCTGCGTGCCGCCATGAAGGCTTACACGCAAACAACGAAATCGCGGGCGCGGCTGCGGATGACGCGGTATCGGGGCAAGTTGTCGGCGACGATGTGCTACGACCAGCTGCCGATTCATGACGTGTTCCGGAAGCTCGATGACAACAATGTTCTTGGTTTCATGGACATGAAGCGCATGACGCGGCCTTATGTGTTAACGTTGGCGCGCGAGGGTGAGGCGGGATTCGATTTTTCGTCGCTCTAACAGGCCATTTTCACGACTTGGGGAGATTATCGATGACATTTTGGAAACCGGCCGGCTTCGCGTCGGCATTACTGATCGCGCTGGCGGCGTGTTCACCGGGTGAGGATGCGGCGCGGAACAGTGATGCGATGGAGGAGGCGGGAGCCAGTGCCGTCCTGTTTGCCGCTGACGAAGCCGAGGTCTTTACCGTTCTGGTAGGCGGTACGGCGATCGGTCAGATGGAGGTTACGACCCGCGAGGATGGCTATGCGGTCGATTTTGAATTCCGCAATAATGGGCGTGGACCGACGCTCTCCGAAACCGTGTCACTGAATTCGGACGGACTTCCCACAAGTTGGGCGGTTGAAGGCAATACGACATTCGGCAACGAGGTGGACGAGCGGTTCGATTATGCCGACAGCGAGGTGAGCTGGACCGATGCTACCGGCAGCGATACGGCCGTGATCGAGGGCGGTGCCTTTTATGTGCCGCAGAACGCTTCGCCTTACTGGCTGGCGATTGCGGCGCGGGCGCTGATGGCCGACGAGGACGGCATGCTGCCGGCCATCCCCGGCGGCGAGTTGCGGATGAACGAGATCGACCGACTGGAGGTATCCAACGGAACGGAGACACTGGATGCCATCGTCTACGCGATGAGCGGCACCAGTCTCAATCCGACCTATTTCCTGATGACCGGTGATGCCTTTTTCGGGATTATCACCCCCGGCTTTGCCCTGTTGGCGGAAGGATTTGAAGGCGAGGACGAGCGCCTGCGCGCACTTGCGGCGGAATACGGCGCCAACCGTTTTGCGGAGATTCAGTCCCGGGTGATCCGTGACTATGACGCTCCGGTGCTGATCCGGAATGTGCATGTCTTCGATGCCGAGACGAAGACCCGCGGCGAGGCCGCTTCAGTGCTGGTCGACGGCAACCGGATCGCAGCGGTCGGCGCGGCCGACATGGATTCGCCTGACGGGGCGGTCATCATCGACGGTGACGGCGGGACGCTGCTGCCCGGCTTTTTTGAAATGCATGGCCACATGGGCGAAACGGCGGCCTTCCTGAACATTGCTGCGGGCGTCACCTCCTTGCGTGATATGGGCAATAATAACGAGGTGTTGAGCGCGCTGATCGAACGGGTGGAATCTGGTGAGCTGGCCGGGCCGCGCATTCACCGGTCCGGCTTCATCGAAGGCCGCAGCCCTTTCAACTCCAATAACGGCATTATCGTCGAGAGCGAGGAAGAGGCGGTCGCGGCGGTGCACACCTATGCCGATGCCGGTGTCTACCACCAGATCAAGATCTACAATTCGATCAATCCGGATTGGGTTCCGGCGATGATCGCGGCGGCCGACGAACGGGGATTGCGCGTGTCGGGCCATGTGCCGGCCTTTACCAATGCCGATGCCATGATCGCCGCGGGCTATGACGAGCTAACCCATATCAACCAGATCATGCTGGGCTGGGTGCTGGAAGAGGGTGAAGATACACGTACCTTGCTGCGGCTAACGGCGCTGCGTCGCTTGCCCACACTCGACCTTGAGAGCGAGGCTGTGCAGTCGACGATCCGCGAGATTGCAGAGCGCGGCATCGCGGTCGATCCGACCTTCGCCATCCATGAAACGCTGCTCCTGTCACGCAATGGCGAAATCTCGCCCGGCACGGTCGACTATGTCGATCATCTGCCGGTCGATGCGCAGCGCCAGGCCCGCTCCGCCTGGGCGGACATCGCAAATGAGGAAGACGACGCCAATTATCGCGGCGCCTACGAGCAGATCACAGCCGTGCTTCGCATGATGCACGAGCGCGGCATTCTGCTCGTGCCGGGCACCGATCTTGGCGGATCGTTCACCTATCACCGTGAGCTGGAGCTCTATCAGACGATCGGTATGACCCCGCCGGAAATTCTCGCTTGGGCGAGCCATGGCATGGCGGAGTATCTCGGCGTGGGTGACGAGGTCGGCCTGATCGAGGAAGGCTATCTGGCGGACTTCTTTCTGGTGCCGGGCGATCCGACACAGGATCTCTCCGATATCAAGACGATCGCGATGGTGATGGCTGACGGGCGGGTCTATTTCCCGACCGGGATCTATCCCGAGTTCGGCATCGTGCCGTTTACCGACGTGCCGAATGTGACACAGCCGGCACCTTAGGGAGGCTGCGATGAAAACACGCGCCGCTGTCGCATTTGAGGCCGGGAATCCGCTGGAGATCTGTGAGGTCGATCTCGAAAGGCCGAAGGCCGGTGAGGTGCTGGTCGAGATCAAGGCGACCGGTATTTGCCACACCGACGAATTCACGCGCTCGGGTGCGGATCCGGAAGGGCAATTCCCCGCCATTCTCGGCCATGAGGGCGCCGGCGTTGTGTTGGAGACCGGGCCGGGTGTGGCCAGTCTCGAACCCGGCGACCATGTCATTCCGCTTTACACGGCGGAATGCCGCGAGTGCGAATACTGCCTCAATCCAAAGACCAATCTCTGCCAGAAAGTGCGGGCGACCCAAGGGCGGGGCGTGATGCCGGACGGCACGTCGCGCTTTTCCTACAAGGGCAAGAAACTCCTGCACTATATGGGCTGTTCGACCTTCTCGAACCACACCGTCCTGCCGGAGATTTCGCTCGCCAAGGTCCGCAAGGACGCTCCATTTGACAAGATCTGCTATATCGGCTGCGGCGTTACAACGGGGCTCGGCGCCGTGATGTTTACGGCCAAGGTGGAGCCCAATTCGACCGCCGTCGTGTTCGGGCTGGGCGGGATCGGGCTCAATGTCATCCAGGGTTTGAAGCTGGTCGGCGCCCGGCAGATTGTCGGCGTCGATATCAATCCCAAGCGTGAAGCGATGGCGAGGCGGTTCGGGATGACGGATTTCGTCAACCCGAAGGAGATCGGCGGCGGTCATGACGGGCTCGTCGGGCATCTGGTCGAGCTGACCGGTGGCGGAGCGGACTATTCCTTCGAGTGCATCGGCAATGTGGATGTGATGCGTGCGGCGCTGGAATGCTGCCACAAGGGCTGGGGCGAAAGCGTCATTATCGGCGTGGCTCCCGCGGGAGCCGAGATTTCTACGCGGCCTTTCCAGCTGGTCACCGGACGGGTGTGGCGCGGCACCGCTTTCGGCGGGGCGAGAGGGCGGACGGACGTGCCGAAAATCGTCGACATGTATATGGACGGGCGGATCGATATCGACTCGCTGATCACCAACACGCTCGATCTGGAAGACATCAATCAGGGCTTCGATTTGATGCATGCCGGCGAGAGCATTCGCAGCGTGGTGGTTTATTAATGAGAGTTGATGCGCGAGCTGCCGCGATCGCGTCCTTCTTTCTTGGGCTGCATTCTGCGGGGTGCGCTAATCAACTGAGAAATATGGACTTGTTGCCGGCATATTGTGAGGCGCTGGATGAATGGGCCTCGGCAGGTCTGAACCAGCAGACCCGCGCCCGAATGCTGACATTTTATAATCCCGCTGCGCAGAGCGTTACCGCCAATTGGCAATCGCGATTGGGCCACACGGCTGGCTGCTTTGACAGAGATTGCCTTGATGACGCCGATCGTGCGCTGGTCCGAAGCATAATGCGGTTGCCGAATTACGAGGACACGGTCTGGTTTGCCGATGCCGCTGATTACTGCACCGTTTCCGCTACTGTTGTGGCCGAGTGGTACGAATGCTCGTCCGGCAGTTCCGGTTGTACCAGGCTGGAAGTTGGAAACGATCAATAGCGGACAGTCGCTTTCTGTTTCACTTCTTGCATTCAGGGCAAACTTCACAATGCGCTAGTCTGACTTCCTCGGAGGCAATCAGCATGTTCAATCACATCATGGTTGGGACGAATGACATCGATCAGGCGCGTTCGTTCTATAATGCGGTGATCGGATCATTGGGCTTTACCGGCGAGCCGGTCAGCAATCGTGCAGACAGCGGTCATGCGCGATTGTTCTATTTTTACAAGGGTGGGATTTTCTGCGTCAGCGAGCCAATCAATGACGAGCCGGCCTCCTTCGCGAATGGCGGCACAATCGGTTTCAAGTGCGAGTCGACCGAACAGGTCGATGCGTTTCACGATTCGGCTGTCGCCAATAGTGGCAAGTCGATCGAGGAGCCGCCCGGATACCGGCAGGGCAAGACGCTCGGCAAGATCTATCTCGCCTATGTGCGAGATCCGGACGGCAACAAGCTCTGCGCTATCTACCGGCCGAAATAGAACCATGACCCCTGTCTCCACCTTTCGCTCATTCGGCGGCACGCTGTCGGTTCATGATCATGACTCTGCTGTGACCGGCACGCCCATGCGCTTTGCGGTCTATGCGCCGCCGCAAGCGGAGACCGGCCCGGTGCCGGTGCTGTGGTATCTGTCCGGACTGACCTGCAACTGGTCGAATGTGATGGAGAAGGGAAATCTCCAGCAGGCTGCTGCGCGCCATGGTGTGATGGTCGTGGCGCCAGACACCAGCCCGCGCGGCGAGAATGTGCCAGATGACGAGGATTACGATCTGGGGCAGGGCGCGGGCTTCTACCTGACCGCCACGCAGGCGCCATGGTCAGAGCATTTCCGCATGGATCGCTACATTGTCGAAGAGCTGCCGGATGTCATCGCAGCGAATTTCCCGGCGGCCATGAAGCGGCAGGGCATTCTCGGGCACTCCATGGGCGGCCATGGCGCGCTGACCCTGCACCTGAAACATCCGGACCGGTATCGGAGCTGTTCCGCCTTCGCACCGATCGTCGCGCCGATGCAGGTGCCATGGGGGAAGAAGGCGTTCAGCGCCTATCTGGGCAAAGACCGTTCGGCTTGGGCGCAATACGATGCCTGCGCGCTTGTCCGCAAACAGGCCTCAAAGGCTCACATCCTGATAGATCAGGGCATGGCGGACAATTTCCTAGAAGACCAGCTAAGACCCGAACTCTTCGAAGCGGTTTGCGCGGAATCCGGTCAGTCGCTGAGGTTGAGGCGGCAGGCCGGATACGATCATTCCTATTATTTCATCTCGACCTTCATGGACGACCACATCGCCCACCATGCGAAGGCGCTGGCGGGCTAGTTGCGGATTCCGGCATCCGGTGGCGTTCTGATAGTCTGTTCCCGGTAGGGAGGCGGACATGCGGATATTCCTTTCAGCTTCAGCGATTCTGATGGCAGCGCCGCCGGCGCTTTCGCAACAAAGTTTCTACTGCCCGCCGCCGGAGGATGTCTGGGTTGTCGAGAAGGAGTTTCCCGAAGCGCCGGCCTGGCAATACGAGGCGCGCGTCCGCGGACATTGGGTTGCCGATGCCCGCGTGATGCGCCGGCCCGTCCCGAACGGACCGAGCCCGACCGAAGCGCGAATTCGGGGCACGCCGGCGGCGCGCAGTTCGCGCCCACGCGCCGCGCCCATGTTGACTCATGACCGCGCCGTTACGGTCGATGATGGTTCGATCGGTGCCGATGAGCTGATGCCCCTGCCGCCGGTCATGGCGGCAAGGGAGTGGCTGCGTGTCGAAGAAAGCGGCGACATTTTGCGTTGCCGCTACAGGCTCGATGATGGTCGCGGATTGGACGCCCGCTTTCCGACGGCTGTCGACGCGCTGATTCCGATCAACCGCCAATCGTGTACGCCCAACTCGGCCGGATGGGGGTTCGATGCCGCCCTGTCGGTCGAGCAGTGCAATACATCTCGCACCGGCTGTCTGTTCATTTGCGCTGAAACGCCGGTTCTCGAAAGCTGGTAGCTAGTCCGTTGTCACCCGCTCGAAGCGATTGTTGTTGAACTGACGCCAGCCTTCATCGGTTAGCACCCAGTCGGTAACCTGGATGGCGCCATCCTCCGTCAGCGCATAGCGCGAGCGGCCGAGTTGCCCCGTTGCCTCGCCCCAATAAACGAGAAGTTCGGTGTCGCTGGCCGAGCCCCGCAGATCGTGCAAATCGCCATTATTGTCGATCCAGTGGCCTTCAATGTCGCCATCGACAAAATAGTGCGTGCCCCGACCCAGAAACGTCCACGACTCCTCGGAACCCGGATTGGTCTCGATCCGATAATCGAGCTGGTGGAAGCAGCCGTCCATGATCGATGTCCATTTCATGCGGCTCTGGGCCGGTTGGCCGAAGGCCTCGCCGTCCGATTGCCAGTCGCCCAGGAATTGCGGAAGCGGGCCGTGGTCACGATCTTCGCAAGCCTGTGCCAGCGACGGTGCCGTAAATACCAGCGCGACCGCGCCATAGATAAACCGACCCAACATGGTGTCCTCCCCTGAAGGTCTTTTCCCAGCCTATACCTGAAACCCTCCGCCGGGGAGTGGGAGCCGAAAACGGCATTGCGGATTGGCGTTGACCGCTGACCTGTCCTAATCAGGGTGATTGATCGGACGCCTCATCAAAGAGACATACCCTATGACCGCATTCCGCGTCGCCGCGCTCTACAAGTTTACGCCGTTGCAAGCCGACCGGCCGCTGCAGGCGCAGCTGCGCGAGGTTTGCGCCGCGAATGATGTGATGGGGACATTGCTGATCGCGCCGGAAGGCATCAATGGAACAATTGCGGGTCCGCCAGACGGGATTTCGGCAGTTCTTGACGAAATCCGTGGCTTGCCGGGTTGCGCCGATATCGACGTCAAACTGTCAGCGTCCGATGAGCAACCCTTTCTCCGGCTCAAGGTCCGCATCAAAAAAGAGATCGTGACGCTCGGCGTTCCCGAGGCTGATCCGAACCGTGCTGCAGGAATTTATGTCGAGCCAGAAGACTGGAATGAGCTCATCTCGTCGCCGAATATCGTAACGATCGATACGCGGAATGATTATGAGGTCCGGATCGGTCAATTCCGTGGGGCCGTGAATCCGGAAACCACCAGCTTTCGCGAGTTCCCGGATTGGTTCCGCAAATTCCGCGAGACGCGCCCGGACGCCCGCATTGCCATGTATTGTACGGGCGGAATCCGCTGCGAGAAATCGACAGCGCTAGCGCGTTTTGAGGGGATGGATGAAGTGTTCCATCTCAAGGGCGGTATTCTGAAATATCTTGAGCGCATTCCGGCGGCGGAGAGCCTCTGGGACGGCGACTGTTTCGTTTTCGACCGCCGGGTTGCCGTGGGGCATGGCCTGAACGAAAGCGACGTGTCGATCTGCCATGCCTGCCGGGAACCGCTGACCGCCGCGGATCGCCGTTCGCCTCTTTTCGTTGAGGGCGAAAGCTGTGCCTATTGCCGTGCCGAGCGCACTTCCATTCAGCGGCGAGGGTATGCCGAGCGCCATCGCCAGGAAGCACTGGCGCGCCAGCGCGGGGTCCGCCATGTCGGGGCTCAATATCCCGGCCCTGGCGAACCGGCATGAGTGGGGCATTGCCGGTCCTCTATTCGTTTCGGCGGTGTCCGTATGCGATGCGCGCTCGGATGGCGCTCGACGTTGCGGAGATCGAGCTCGAACATCGCGAGATCCTCTTGAAGGACAAACCCGCAGAGATGCTGGCCGCTTCGCCGAAAGGCACCGTGCCGGTTGTGGTGCTGCCGGGCGACCAGATCATTGACGAGAGTCTCGACGTGATGCGCTGGGCGCTCGGTCGCAATGACCCCGAGGAATGGCTCGATGACGTCGCGGAGGGCGAAGGCCTGATCGCCGAGAATGACGGACCGTTCAAACACCATCTGGACCGGTACAAATATGCGACGCGCTATGAGGGCGCGGTGGCAGAGGAGCATCGCCGAGAAGCGAGCCGGTTTATCGAAAAGCTGGAAATCCGGCTACAGGCATCAGCGCAATTGACTGGCGAGAAAGTGCGCTTGGCGGATATCGCCGTTTTCCCTTTCGTCCGGCAGTTCGCAAACACGGATCGCGACTGGTTCGAGACGCAATCCTGGCCAAAGGTCCATGCCTGGCTTGGCGCGCATCTGGCGTCCGACCGTTTCCAGCGGATCATGGCGAAACACGCGCTCTTCGTTTCGCGCGCTGCCTAGCGCGCTGTCCGCCGGCGTCCGGGCTGAATCCCCAGAATACGGTGTTTGACTTATTGCCGGTTGGGGCGTCCGACCGGATCCCGCGGCACAGCATGCGACGTTCGGTTTGCCCGCTGCCGACCATGATGGCGGCTCTGCTGATAGGGTTTCACGGTCACTCCATGACTAAAGGAATCCGCTGACCGCATCGGCGTGTTCGGAATCCGATCGACACAATTGGAGTAATCCATGGCTTTCGAAGCCCACAATCAGACAGGCGATGGTGTCGTTGAGCGTTGCGAGCAGGCAGGGGCAAGCCTGAGCTTCATTCCGGCGTGTGCCCAGCCTGCTCGGGTATTCGCGGTGCGGCGCTGGCATCGCCATGTCCGGGACCGGATGGTGCTCGCGGGTGGGTGTTGGGTGTTCTTTGCATATTGGGCGGGCTTTCGGACCAAGCCGTTTACCGGATCGTCCATTTCCGCAGATGGCCGCGCAATCTTGGCCAATAGGTCTTCCCGACCGGGAATACCGTGCCATCGTCGAGCTGGACCTGATGGCGGTATCGCGTCGCATTGCGCAGTTCGCGGATCCGTTGCGCCGGTACAATATGACTTCTGTGAATGCGGATAAAATCGCGGGCGTCGAGCTTCTCTTCAAGCTCGCTCAATGTCGTGCGGACCAGCAGGGATGTGGTTGGCAACTCTATTATGGCATAGTCTTTGTCCGCCGATATCGAGCGGATCTCTTCCAGCGATACGCGGCGATGGCCATAACCCTGGCGCACCCAAATGTCGCCCGGAATGCGCGAGACCTGGCCCATATCATTGCGGTAACCGCGGTCCGGCTTGGTTAAATGACCTATGAAGCGCTCGATGGTCGATTCAACCTGTATGCGGTCCTGCGAGATCAGCACGAATTCACGCGATGCCAACTCAAACAGCACGCTGGCAGAGTGGCATTTTTCCAGTACCAGAAGATAGGGTAGGCCCTGTTTATCGACCTGCTTCGTTAGGTCGATCGTCGCCCGGTTCGCATCCTCTGCGAAGAAGACCACACCGCTAAGCGGGACCGATCCGAGCAATGTCAGCAGCAATCGGGCGGTCAGTTCCGGTGTCGTCGTGACAACTTCGGCATATCGGTCGAGAAGCGGTTTGTACGTCCGGCGCGCAGCCAATCCGGCAGAAAGTACAAGATTGAGGCGTCGCTTCAGCATGATTCAGATCAGTTAAAGGGTCGGGTCGTCACCGCATGTTCGGCGATCTCGTGCTGCCGCAAACTCACAAAACGGATAATTTCATCACGGTCTTGTCAGAAATTGCTGTGTGATTGCCGGAAAAAGCGCCGTTGAATGACAACTCACCGCCGCACGCCGCATTGCTGGCAAGCTTCATCGCTTCGCTCTTCTATCGCTGATGACGGTCTCCTAACGATGTCCAATTGAGCGTCCTGAATGGCGCTCGGAGGGGAACAATGGAGACTCAGATGAAAGTTCTTGAACGGCGCCCACGCGCCTCGTTGAAGACGCTGGCCCTGTCGTCCTGCGCGGCGATGGCTTTCGCTTCGACTTTTGGGGGGGCGACGGCTTTCGCCCAGGATGAAAGTGCGGCGGATGACCGCATCATCGTCACCGGCTCGCGGATCGGCCGGAGCGAGCTGACCTCGGTCAGCCCGATCACCGTTGTCGGCCAGGACGATCTTAACGTCCAGGCGGTCCGCACTCTGGAAGACTTCGCCGACCAGATCACCTTCGCACCGGGTGGCGAGACCAACTCGCGCGTGAACAACGGTTCGGGCGGTCAGGCGACAATCTCGCTGCGCGGCCTTGGCCCGCAACGCACGCTTCTGTTGATCAATGGCCGCCGCGCCACGCCATCAGTCACGGCCGGTTTCTCAGACCTCAACATGATCCCGGTTTCGCTGATCGGCCGCGTTGAGGTGCTGCGGGACGGCGCTTCGACCATTTATGGTTCAGACGCCATCGCCGGCGTGGTCAACATCATCACCCGCGACGATGTTGAAGGCATCGAGCTGTTCGCCCAATACGATGTGACCTCGGAAGGCGATGGCCAGATCTACCGTTACGGTGCGACCTTCGGCCGGTCCTTCGACGGCGGCCGGTTCACCGGCAACCTCGAATATTTCGACCGTGGCACCATCTTGCAGGGCGACCGTCCGTTCTCGGCCTGTCCGTGGGCGGAAGTCGGTGGTCAGCTGATCTGCGGCGGTTCGGGTACATCCTATCCGGGTCAAATATTCCCGTCTGGGCCGGGTGCTGTGAACAATATCAACAATGGCGGCGGTGTCATTCTCGACCCGGCGACCGGCGTGCTGCGCGCGTTTACGCCGGCAGACGGATATAACTTTGCGGCGCGCTCCTACATGGTGACGCCGCAAGAAGTGTATTCGGGCTTCTTCGATGCCGAGTATGACGTCCTGTCGTCGGATCGCTTCGGCGATGTGACCGCGTTCGGCGAATTCATGTTTGCCGCACGGTCTTCGCAGCAACAGCTCGCGCCGGTAGGCACGTTCTGGTTCCCGCTGGTTCCAGCCTTTCACCCGAACAATCCGACCGGCGAAGCGGTCTTCGTAGCCCGTCGTCTGGCAGAGCTGGAGTCCGGCCGATTCTTCACCCAGGACGCCACGTCCTGGCGTGGCATTTTCGGCTTCGAAGGTTCGCTGCCGGCCGGAATCTTCTGGGATACCTCTTTGGCCTATGGCCGCTACATCGACGCTCAGGTTGTCGATGGCCAAGCCAACCCGGTGCGGGCTGCGCAGGTATTGTGTAACGATCCGGCCTCGTTGGCCGCGGGGTCTTGCCAAACGCCGGCCAATTTGATCTGGGACCCGTTCCGTCGCGACACGCTGACCGATACGATTGCGAACTATTTCCTCGTTCGCCACTCGCCGGTCTCGCGTCAGACGCGTTTGTCCTTCCAGGCGAACCTATCAGGCGATCTCGGCGGGCTTCGCTTGCCGGGTGGCGAAATCGGCTGGGCCGTGGGTTATGAGCGCCGCCGGGATACCGGTGAGTTCATCCCCGATGGCGCGGCGCAGATCGGTCAGATCTACTTCGTGTCGGGGAATGCGACACAGGGTGAAACGACCTCTTCGGAGTTCTACGGCGAGGTTCGTCTTCCGATCCTGTCGGGTGTCGAGTTTGCCGAATTGCTGGCCTTCGAGCTGTCGGCACGGTCGTCGTCCTATGACGTGAACGGAACTGGCGTCAGCAACAGTTTTGATGCCAACACCTACTCGATTAAGGGTGAGTGGGCGCCGAACGACCAGGTCCGTGTCCGGGCCTCGTTCTCGACCGGCTTCCGCGCTCCGGCGATCGCGGAACTGTTTGCCCCGCAGGCGCAATCGGCCATTCAGTACACCGACCCTTGCGTGAACTACGGTACGTCCGGTGCGAGCGCGACGGTTGTTGCCAACTGTCAGGCCGACGGTCTGCCGCCGACCTTTACGTTAACCTCGACACAAGCGGCGGGCGTTCTGGGCGGTAACCCGAACCTGCAGCCGGAAGAGTCTGAAGGGTTTACAGCCGGTGTCGTCTTCACCCCGTCGGGTACACCGATCCTTGAAGACTTCACCTTCTCGGCCGACTACTTCTCGTTTGAAGTGACGGATGCCATCGGTTCGGCAGACGTGAACACGATCGTTTCCAATTGCTATGGATCGCCGAATTTCTCCGATCCGCTGTGCTCGCTGATCGCGGGTCCGGGCTATACCGGGGTAACGGGTTCTCCGCTGGCGGCACCGTTCCCGGGTCCGGGCGGTGCTCGCCGCTCGGCGGTTGGCGTGGTTGCCGGTGTCCTTTTGACGAACGCCAACCTGTCGACATACGAGACATCGGGTGTCGATTTCTCGATCGACTATTCCGGTCCGACTTTCGACATCTTCAACTCGACGGCCCAATTCGTCGCCGGCGTGGATATCACCTATCTGGAAAGCTTCGCTTACCAGGTGCTTCCGGGTGGTCCGGTGTTCGAATATGCCGGCACGTTTGCCCAGGATCCGTTCACGACAAATCCGGCGGCCTTCCCGGAAATCTCTGCCCTGCTTCGCCTGGGCGTGGTCTCCGACACATGGCAGTTCAACTATGTCGGCCGCTACATTGATGAAGTCACCGACTTCTCGTCGAACCCGGCGAACCTGTCGAACTCGGCGGAACGGGTCATGTATCATGACCTCCAGGCCGCCTACGATTTCGTGGATAGCGGTGTGGGTCTGACGCTGGGTGTGCGCAATCTCGCGAACGAGACGCCGCCTTACGTGTCGAACAATGACGACATGAATACCTTGCAGCAGACCTATGACACGGCTGGCCGTTACTTCTACGGCCGGATCACGGTCCGCCGCTAGGCGTGAAAGGGTAGTACGCAACGCTCAGAAACCGGCGCCGGAGCTTTACTGAGTTCTCGGCTCTGGCGACCGGTTTCGCCCTCCGAGTCAAGGTTAGGCGATTTGCGTATGCTGGGCGGGCTTTCGGGCCCGCCCTTTTTTTGTCAGCCAATTTCCTCAAGGATTTCCGCGCGATGCTGGTCGAGCGCAGGCGCCGGCCGGTCGAGTACGAGCTGACCGTGCGAAAAGGAAATCGGTGTCCGGACGCCCGGAATGCCGCCGGCGAGAATTTTCAGTTCGCGGGCGATCACTTGCGGATCGTTGAAGACTTCCGCGAGATTATTGATGGGCCCGGCCGGAATCGTATGTTTTTCACAAGCTTGCAGCAAATCGTCGCGGGTCCAGCGGCGGGTGGCGGCGGCGATTGAGGGCACCAATTCCCGGCGATTCTGGACGCGGCCGGCATTGGTGGCGAACTTCGGATTGCGGCCGGTCTCGAGATCGAGCAGTTCGACAAGCCGTTGGAATTGCCCATCATTTCCGACGGCGATGATGAGATAGCCATCGGATACCGGGAAGGCCTGATACGGCACGATATTCGGGTGCGCCGGCCCGATCCGCCGTGGCGGATCGCCAGTGACGAGATAATTCATCGCCTGGTTGGTGAGCACACCGGTGAGGCAATCCATGAGGGATAAGTCGATGTGCTGACCCTGTCCTGAACGTGAACTCTGGGTGAGGGCCGCCTGAACTGCAATGACAGCGTAGAGGCCGGTTAACAGGTCGGCGATGGCGATGCCGACTTTTTGCGGCGCGCCGTCGGCTTCGCCGGTCAGATCCATGAGCCCGGCCATGCCCTGAACGATGAAGTCATAGCCGGCATAATCGGCGTAGGGTCCGGTATGTCCGAAGCCGGTGATCGAGCAGTAGACGAGCTTGGGGTTAATCGCCTTCAGGGATTCGTAATCGAGCCCGTACTTGGCCAGACCGCCATGCTTGAAATTCTCGATCAGAACATCGGAACGCGCCGCGAGACGCTTAACGAGGCTGCGGCCCTCCTCGGTGCGGAAGTCGGCGACGATCGAGCGTTTGCCGCGATTGCACGCATGGTAGTAGGCCGCCGCGCGCTCGCCGGCATGATCGACCCAGGGAGGACCCCAGCGCCGCGTGTCATCTCCCGCCGGCGCTTCGACCTTGATGACGTCGGCGCCGAGATCGGCGAGCGTCTGGCCCGCGAATGGCCCCGCCAGCACGCGGGCGAGTTCCAGGACTTTGAGACCCGCCAGGGGAGCGCTGTCTGTCATGATGCCGATCCGCCGGTGAAATCCGGTGCCCGTTTGCCGAGAAAGGCGCGGTAGCCTTCGGCGAAGTCGTCTCCGTCGAACGCGGCCCTGAACCGGGCGCGCGTCTCGGCGGTGTCACTGACCGTGCCGTCGGCGATCAGGTTGAGAAAGTGCTTGAGGCCGCGCAGGCTGGCTGCCGAGCGGGATGCGATCTCGTCAACGCGTTCAGCGATGAGAGCGTCCAGTTCCGTCGATGGAAGACAGGCCGCGACGAGGCCGAGCTCGGCGGCCTCTCTCCCGTCGACATGGCGGGCCGAGAACAGCATGTCGCGCGCCGCCTGTTGTCCGACAGCGTCCACCAGCCGCCGCGTATCGTTCAGCGGATAGAGCAGGCCGAGCTTGGCCGGCGTGATGCCGAATTTCGAGAGCGGGGTGCAGAACCGGATGTCGCAGGCAAGGGCGATGCCGCAACCGGCGCCGATGCAGGCGCCATCGATCACGGCCATGACCGGCATCGGAAACGCCGCAAGGGCATCGAGAGCCTTGGCGACCTCGCGCGAAAACGCATCGGCGCTCTGCGCCGTGGCATAGACATCCTCGAACTCACCGATATCGGCGCCGGAGGCAAAGGCGCCGCCCGTGCCCCGAACGATCAGAACCCGCAACTCCGATCGCGCGGCAGCCTCGGACAGAAGGCCCGGCATGGCCTGCCACATGGCGCGGGTCAGCGCGTTGCGCTTGGCCGGACGATCGATGACCAGATGGCTGACCGCGCCGTGATGTTCGAGTTGCAGGCCGTCCGCGGTCATGGCGTTTCCTAGTATTCGCCGCTCGGCGCCGAGATCAGCCGGGCGAAGAAGATCGCGTTCAGGAACATTTTCTCCGTGCCACGGAACGTGCCGCGGAAGTTCGGATTGTCAGCGAACAGTACGACCGCGCCCCGGCCCTGACGTTGGGCGATGACGGCAGGTGTGCCGCCGATTTCCTCCTGCCGGCGATCCGAGGCATAGCCCGACAGGAGCGGTTCGTCAGCATACTGAACGACGACCGCGAACGGATTGTCTTCCGGGCGCTCCAGCGTTTCCGTCATATTGCGGTGAAGTGCGATGAAGCGGTCTGAATATCCGAATCCGATGGGATGCGACGGATCGAGATCGCCTTCAAAAATGGCGCCGCCGATAATGTGTTCGGCGTCGTCGAGGCTCAAATCGGCATAGTCGCGCCGGTCGGGCGCGTCTTCTTCATCGGCATCCTCGCCATCATCGCTGTCCTCGGCTTCCCGGCCGAGAAAGGCCTCCTGTGCCATCAGCGCGCCCTGACGGCTGGCAATCACCACACCGCCATCCTCGCGAATCCATTGCTGGACCCGTTCCGTGGCGGAGTCCGACAGCCGCGCATTGCCGCCGCCGGCGATGACCAGGTGCGTGTAGCGCGACCAGTCCAGGCCGCCGATTTCACCTTTGCGGCGCAAGGTGACCGGGATGTTCATGCGGTAATCGAGCAGATGCCAGACCTCGCCCGCATCGTTGGATGAGAGCCCGTCATCGAACAAGATCAGGACATGTGGCCGCTCGATGGAGCGGAAGCCCCGGCGGTCACCGAGATCGGGCGTATTGCCGGGCGTCGATCCCGAAACCACCGCATACGTCGCCACGCCATCGGATTCGGCGGCTTCGCGTACCAGGCGGTAAATCTCGTCATGCCCGGTATCCTGGCCGATCAGCGGAATAAAAATCGCGCCGGGGCTGAAGGTCCGCGGCCCGCCGGCGACCGGGATCGTTACCGTTTCCGTGGCGACACGGACGCGGACATCGTTATCGAGGAATCGATAAAGGCTTCGCGCGGCGTAATAATCGGTCCAGCTCAAGACATAGCCGTACTGTGAGCGAGCGGGCGGTGCGCTTCCGGTCTCGCGGGGCCGCAGGCGCTCTCCGGCGATAGTCTCAGACCAGTTCCGGCCCAAGGGCGCGTAATCGAGATCGTAAGCCAGCGGCAGGGTCCAGCCCGAGACATCGTAGAAAATGTCCTCCTCGAACTCTGTTACCCGGTCGAAAATGCTGCGGATCATGGTGTATTGCGGCTGATCGAGCCGCACGATGGCGGCGTCGCCGGCGCGGAAAGTCCGCTCACCAATCTGCACGTCCCGGCGCAGGCTGAGGACCGCGATATCGTGCCGGTCGAGCAAGTCGACGAAGAGGTTGAAGCGTTCGGGATCGCCGGGCGCCGCAAAAACATAGGCGCGGTTACTGTCCCGCTGCCCAGCGTCGAGCGCATCGGCAAAGAAGCGCCGCTGATAGGCGGCGATATCGTCTCGCCGGGACAAAGCGCCTTCAATTGTTGTCAGGCTGGTGCGGAAATGGGTGCGGACATTTTCGCCATGCCGCACCAGGCCGCGCTCGGCCTCGATCAGCCCGCCGCGCGCCGCGCCGATTTCAAACAGGATGCCGAGTGAGCCATTGACCTGCGGGTAGGTGGAGCCCTTGCCGACGTAGAAATTGTCGAACCCTTCTTCGGATGTGTAGAGCCTCGCCTCGCTGTCGAGAAAACGGATGTGATAATCGGCAATCGCCTGCGTCAGTTCGCGAGCCGTCTCGGGGATCAGCGGGTTGCGGCGCAAAGGCTCGCCGGGGTGGAAATAGAAGGTGGCCTCGGTGAACATCTCGTGGAAATCCGCGGATACTTGCGGTTTCCAGTGATGCCATTGCTCGAGCCAGGCTTGCGATTCCGGCTGGGTCTGCAAGAGCCATTGGCGGTTGAGGTCGAACCAGTAATGATTGGTGCGCGCCTCGCTCCAGATCGTGTGCTGTTCGTGCGCCGGATCGGTGACCGGCACTTCGCCGCCGAATGTCTCGACATGATTGACGCGCCTTGCATGCCCGTCTGGATTGAATATTGCGGTGATCAGGATCACCGCGTTTTCCAGCGTGTCCTCGATCTCCGGGCCTTGCGCGGCGGCGAGGTGGTAAAGGGTCGGAATGGCCGCATCCATGCCGGCGCTTTCCGCGCCATGAACCCCATAGTTCAGCCAGACAATGGCCGGTCCGCCGGACGGGGCCGCGCCGGGCGCCAGGCTGGCCAGATGCGCCTGCCGGATGTCCTCAATGCGGGACTGGTTGCCGGCCGAGGTCACCACAAAGAACTGGATCGGGCGATGCTCGTGCGAATAGCCGATGGTCTCGACCGAGATGCGATCGGAGAGCTCGGCGAGGCGAGTGAGATAGGTGACCATCTGGTCGGGCCTGACCGGCCGGTCGCCAATGCCGAATCCGATGATGTCCTCAGGTGCCGGAATGGCGTCGTCATATACGATGCCGTCGACCTGGAAATATTCAATGGGATCGGCGTGGGCGGCCGCAGCCGCGAGGCAAGCTGCAAGGCCGGCAAGCAAATTTCGAATCATGGTGTCTCCCCTCACAATCGCCTTATCACTTAGCGCCGTGGTCCGGTCCGGCCAACTTTCCATGGACGCGTTCGGTGCGGCCGCCGATGCGGGTCAGCAACTCATACGGTGACAAGCCTGACGCTGCAGCCTGCTCATCCACGGTGAGGCCGGCCCCGTAGAGGAGCGCCGGCAGGCCCAAAAGCCGCTTGGGCTCGGGATGCGCGGACACATCGATAATGGTGCTGTCCATCGACACCCGCCCGACGATCGCGGCGCGGAAACCGTCCAGCAGGATCGATGCGGTATTGGAAAAGGCGCGCGGCACGCCGTCCGCATAACCGGCCCCGACCGTCGCGGCCCAACCGTCCTGTTCGAACCGGTGGGTTCCGCCATAGCCCGCAGATTCGCCGGCCGCGACAGGGCGGACTTGCAGGACGGGCGCTTCGAACCGGTAGGGGATCGCCAGGCGCAGACCCGGTTTCTCACTGGGCTGAGCCCCATAGAGCGCAAGCCCGGGCCGCACCAGATCGAGATGAGCCGCTTTGCCCAGCAGGCAACCGGCGGAGTTGGCCATGGAGCGCTCGGCCACGTTGAAGGCGGCGCTGCGGGCTTCGAAGCGGCGGATCTGCGCGAGATTTTCGCTGCGGTCCGGCTGATCGGCACAAGCGAAATGGCTCATCAAGTGTACAAGATTCAAGTCTTCGGCCTGGAGCGCCCGGACCGCTGCATCATCACCCGCCGGCAGGCCAAGCCGGTTCATGCCGGTATCAAGATGGAGGGCGGCGGGGCGCGATCCCGCCGCGTTGAGCCAGGCCTGGCTGTCGGCGAGCGAATTGAGTACGGGTATCAGACCGTGCTCGATGAAGAGGGCGGTGTCATATCCGCCCAGCCCGTTGAGAATGAAGCACCGCCCACCCTCGGATTGGATCAGGTCTGCAAGTTCTAGAGCTTCGTGGGGATGGGCAAAGAAGAAGGTGCGGCAGCCTTCCGACAACAAGCGCTCACCGATCGCCTTGGCCCCCAACCCGTAGGCGTCAGCCTTTATGACGCCTGCGCATTCCGCCGGAGCGGCGGTCTGGCGGAGCCGGCGGTAATTGGCAGCGATCGCATCAAGATCGACGGTAAGACGGGGCCGGGCGAACATGCCGCGAGTGTTTCAGCGTGAGCCCGGGCGGGCAATCGTCAAACCCACATCAACCGGTCCATGCGTTGCGATCAGGCGAAAGCCTGGATGCCGGTCTGGGCGCGGCCGAGGATCAGCGCATGGATGTCATGCGTGCCCTCATAGGTGTTCACCGTTTCCAGGTTAATCGCATGGCGCAGGACGTGATATTCCTCGGCGATGCCATTACCGCCATGGATGTCGCGCGCCTCGCGGGCGATGGCGAGGGCCTTGCCGCAATTATTGCGCTTCAGCATCGAGATGGTCTCGGGAATCCAGGCGCCCTGATCAAGCTGGCGGCCAAGCTGGCAGGCGCCGAGAAGGCCGAGCGAGATCTCGGTCTGCATGTCGGCGAGTTTCTTCTGGACCAGTTGGGTGCCGGCGATCGGCTTGCCGAAGACGATGCGCTCCAGCGCGTATTCGCGGGACGCGTGCCAACAGAAGGTGGCGGCGCCCATCGCGCCCCAGGCAATGCCGTAGCGGGCTTTGTTGAGGCAGGAGAACGGACCGCGCAGACCCTTCACATTCGGCATCAGCGCATCTTCGCCGACCTTGCAATCGCTGAGCGTGATCGAGCCGGTCACCGAAGCGCGCAGGCTCATCTTGCCTTCGATCTTCGGGGTTTCGAAACCCGGCGCACCGCGCTCAACGATGAAGCCGCGAATGGCGCCGTCGAGCTTCGCCCAGACCACGGCGACATCGGCGATCGGCGAATTGGTGATCCACATCTTCGAACCGTTGAGGATGTAGCCGCCATCGACCTTGGTTGCGGTCGTGCGCATGGCGCCCGGATCGGACCCGCCATCCGGCTCGGTGAGGCCGAAACAGCCGACCCATTCACCGCTCGCCAGCTTGGGCAGGTATTTTTGTTTCTGCTCTTCGGAGCCGAAGGCGAAGATCGGATACATGACGAGCGAGGATTGCACCGACATGGCCGAGCGATAGCCGGAATCGACCTTTTCGACCTCGTGCGCGATCAGGCCGTAGGCGACGTGGTTGAGGCCGGAGCCGCCATATTCTTCCGGCAGGGTGGAACCCAACAGGCCGAGTTCGCCCATCTCGGTCATGATGGCACGGTCGAATGTTTCTTCGCGCGCGGCCTGGATCACACGCGGCAGGAGTTTTTCCTGCGCATAGCCGCGGGCCGTGTCCTGCACCATGCGCTCTTCTTCGGACAGGAGGCCAGCAAGATCGAGCGGATCTTCCCAGTTGAACGTCTTGGCGTCGATCGATTTGTGCGTGTTCATGGCGGACCGTCCCTCGCTGTGCGGATATGCGGGTCTGATGGCATTTTAGCGCTTCGTCGTCCATTGGCGAGGTCACTAGGCGCACGCCAAGCTGCCCGCTAGGGTCCGGGCAGCAGGGGAGTTGCCATGACCGCCGACACGCTCGTTATCCTGGCCACGCTGGTGGCCTACAAGCTGGCGCTGGTCGGCATCGGGTTCTGGGCATCGCGCCGCAACCGCTCGGAGGATGATTTCTTCCTCGGCGGGCGCGGGCTGGGCGCTTGGGTGGCGGGTCTCTCTTATGCCGCCTCGACCTCCTCCGCCTGGGTGCTGCTCGGCTTTACCGGCTTTGTCTATGCGAACGGCTTAAGCGCGCTGTGGATGGTGCCAGGCATCTGGGGCGGCTATGTCGTCGTGTGGCGGGTCTTCGGACGGCGGCTGCGCGAGGAAACCGCCGCGCGCGGCCATGTCACGATCGTCGACTTCATGGCCGCCGAAACGGGCGGGCGGATCAAAACGGTGATCGCGATCACCAGCGCGCTTTTGATCTTCTTCTGCTTCATCTTCTACATCGCCGCGCAATTCGGCGCGGCCGGATCGGCGTTCGAGACCCAGTTGGGTCTGCCCTACACCGAAAGCCTGCTGATCGGCGCGGCCGTGATCCTTGTTTACTCGCTGCTCGGCGGATTCTGGGCGGTGAGCGTCACCGACATGCTGCAGGGCACGCTGATGGCGCTGATCGCCGTGGTGTTGCCGCTGGCGGCGCTGATCGCGGCGGGCGGGCCGTCCGGCGTGTGGGCGGCGCTGTCGGCGAATGCGCCGGACGGTTACCTGTCGCTCACCGGACCGCATGCCGGCTTCATCTTCATTGGCTTCGTGATGGGCATCGCGGCGATCGGGCTCGGCCCGTTCGGCCAGCCGCACCTCATCGCGCGGCTGATGGCGGTGAAGGATGAGGCGGCGCGGCGCCAAGGCTTCCGCATCGCCATGGGTTGGGCGGTCATCGTCTATATCGGCATGGTCACGCTGGCGCTGTCGGGACGGGCGCTGACCGGCGGCGAGGCGCCGGGCGAAAGCCTGCTCTATCTGATGGCCGCCGATCTCTTTCCTGCCATGCTGGCGGGGCTGATCATCGCCGCGGTCCTGTCGGCCGTGATGTCGACGGTCGATTCGCTTTTGATCGCGACCTCGGCAGCGGTCGGGCACGACATGGGCGTGGTGCGCCGCTTTCCGGGCCGGGAAGTGCTGATCGCGCGGATTGTGATGGCGGTGCTGGTCGGACTCGCCGTGGCGCTGGCGCTGGCCCTGCCGGCGACGATATTCAGCCGCGTGCTGTTCGCCTGGTCGGCACTGGGCGCCGCCTTCGGGCCGGTCGTGCTGGTGCGGGTGATGCAGCGCGAACCGGCAGGCTGGGCGATCCTCGCGGCGATCGCATCGGGATTTTCCGTGACGGTGTTCTTCTATCTCGCCGGTCAGATCAGCGGTGACAGCTGGGCGGGGCAGCTCGCCCGCCTGCCCGGGGATCCGTTCGAACGCTTGGTGCCGTGGATCTTGCCGCTGGTCCTGCTGTTCGCGGTCTCGCGGCGGGCGGCGAAACCCAGTTCCACCCTCCCCAATCCGGGCAGAGTGTGATTGTCTCGGCACGACGCATCGGGGAGGCCTTGAAACGATGAAGATCGGCTGCATTGGCGGCGGCCCGGCCGGGCTGTATTTCGCCATCGCGATGAAGCTCAAGGATCCCGCCTGCGAGATCGACATTTATGAGCGCAACAAGCCGGGCGACACGTTCGGCTGGGGCGTCGTCTTCTCCGACCAGACAATGGAGAATCTCGCCGCGACCGATCCGAAGAGCGCGCAAGCGATCGCCGATTCGTTGGCGCACTGGGACGATATCGATGTGCATTTCCGCGGCACGGTGGAGCGCTCCGGCGGACACGGCTTCTGCGGGATCGGGCGCAAGCGGCTGTTGAACATTTTGCAAGACCGGGCGCGCGAGCTTGGCGTGCGGCTGCATTTCGAGGCCGAGATCGATCCGGAAGACTTGCCGGACGCGGACCTGATCATCGCGTCTGACGGCATCAATTCGCGGGTGCGCGAAGCGCATGCCGACGTGTTCAAGCCGGACATCGACGTGCGCGCCAACAAGTTCGTGTGGCTGGGCACACGGAAAGTCTTCGAGGCCTTTACCTTCATCTTTGTCGAGACCGAGCATGGCTGGGTGTGGGCGCATGCCTACCGGTTCGATGATGATCTCTCGACCTTCATCGTCGAGTGCTCGGAAGAAACCTGGCGCGGGCTCGGCTTTGACGAGATGGACCAGGACGAGACCTGCCGCGCGGCCGAAAAGCTGTTCGCGGACTGGCTCGACGGTCATGAATTGATGAGCAATGCCAAGCATTTGCGGGGGTCCGCCTGGCTCAATTTCCGGCGCATTCTGTGCGAGACATGGACGCACAAGAACATCATCCTGCTGGGCGATGCGGCGCACACGGCGCATTTCTCGATCGGGTCCGGGACCAAGCTCGCCTTCGAGGACGCGATCATGCTGGCCGACGTTCTGACCTCGCGCGAACAGCCGGTCGCGGAAGGGCTGAAGGATTACCAGGAGGTGCGCACGGTCGAGGTGCTGAAGCTGCAATCGGCAGCGCGCAATTCGACCGAATGGTTCGAGACGCTGGACCGCTATCTCGGCTTCGAGCCGGAGCAGTTCGCCTATTCGCTGCTGACCCGTTCACAGCGCATCAGCCATGAAAATTTGCGCGAGCGTGACCCGGACTGGATGCAGCGGATGGAAGGCTGGTTTGCGGCGAAATGGGGCGTCGAGGCGCGCCCGCCCATGTTCGTGCCGTTCCGCTTGCGCGGCATGGAGCTCAAGAACCGCGTCGTCGTTTCGCCCATGTGCATGTATTCCTGCAAGGACGGGCTGATCGATGATTTCCACTTCGTGCATTACGGTTCGCGCGCCATGGGCGGGGCGGGGCTGGTCTATACCGAGATGACGAATGTCGCGGCAGATGCGCGGATCTCGCCGGGCTGTGCCGGGATTTATACCGACGCACATGTCGCGGCGTGGAAGCGGGTGGTCGATCATGTGCATGCCAACAATGCCAAGATGGCGATCCAGCTCGGCCATGCCGGGCGCAAGGGCGCGACCAAGCTCTCCTGGGAGGGCGATAATGAGCCGTTGGAAACGGGCGGCTGGCCGCTGATCGCGCCCTCGCCGGTGCCGTGGTCGGAGAAGAACCAGACCCCGCGCGAGATGACTCGCGACGACATGGACCGGGTGAAAGCGGAGTTTGTGACCGCCACGAAGCGTGCGCTGGATGCCGGGTTCGACATGGTCGAGATGCACGCCGCGCACGGCTATCTCTTCTCCTCCTTCATTACACCGGTGTCGAACAAGCGCACCGATGAATATGGCGGCTCGCTGGAGAACCGGCTGCGCTTTCCGCTCGAAGTGTTCCGCGCCATGCGTGAGGCCTGGCCCACCGACAAGCCGATGGCAGTGCGCCTGTCGGCGACGGACTGGGTCGGCGAAGACGGCATCCAGCCGGAAGACACGGTGACGGTGGCCCAGGCTTTCGTCGACGCCGGCGCGGACCTGATCGACGTCTCGGCCGGGCAGACCACGCCGGCGGCGCAGCCCGTCTATGGCCGCATGTTCCAGACGCCGTTTTCCGACCGGGTGCGCAACACGCTGGGCTGCGCGACCATGGCGGTCGGCAATATCTACGAGACCGATCACGTCAATTCGATCCTCGCCGCGGGGCGCGCCGATCTGGTGGCGCTGGCGCGGCCGCACCTCGCCGATCCCTACTGGACGCTGCGCGCGGCGGCCGAACTCGGCTATCGCGGTGTGGATGTCCCCAACCAGTATATTGCCGGTCATGTCCAGCTGAAACGCAATCTGGAGAAGGCGGCCCTGATGCAGGAGATGAAAGTATGACTCCCGCCACCCACGAGCCCGAACATTTCCTGTGGTCGTTCGCCGACGGGATCGGCACGGTGACGTTGAACCGGCCGGAGAAGAAGAATCCGCTGACCTTTGAAAGCTATGCCGAGCTGCGCGGTTTCTTCCGCGCGCTGGTCTACTCGCCGGAGGTCAAAGCCATCGTGCTGACGGGCGCGGGCGGGAATTTCTGTTCCGGCGGCGATGTGCGCGAAATCATCGGGCCCCTGACCGAGATGGACATGCCGGAGCTTCTGGAGTTCACGCGCATGACGGGCGATCTGGTGAAGGCGATAAGGCATTGCCCGCAGCCGGTGATCGCCGCGGTCGACGGGGTGTGCGTCGGTGCCGGGGCAATCCTCGCCATGGCGTCGGACATGCGGATCGCCACGCCGGAGGCAAAGACCGCATTCCTGTTCAACCGGGTCGGCCTCGCCGGCTGCGACATGGGGGCGTGCGCGATCCTGCCGCGCATTATCGGCCAGGGGCGGGCCAGCGAGCTCCTGTTCTTCGGCCGCTCGATGAGTGCCGAGGAAGGCGAGCGCTGGGGGTTCTGGAATGCGCTGGTCTCTGCCGACGATCTGATGGCGGAAGCCGGGAAATGGGCGGCGCGCATCGCCGCGGGCCCGACCTTCGCAAACGGCATCACCAAAACGCAACTGAATGCGGAATGGGATATGGGGATCGACCAGGCGATCGAGGCCGAAGCCCAGGCGCAGGCGATCTGCATGCAGACCGAGGATTTCCGACGCGCCTACCGGGCTTTCATCGCGAAGGAAAAACCGGTGTTCGAGGGAAACTAGGCATGGCCGATACGAGCTTCCGGGAATGGCCGTTTTTCGAGGACCGGCATCGAGCGCTGGCACAGGCGGCGCGCGACTGGTGCGCCGCCGAGATCGGGACGGACGGATTTGCCGAACATGGCGATATCGATGCGGACTGCCGGTCGCTTGCGCGAAAACTCGGCGCGGCGGGCTGGCTGAAGCAGTGCGTGCCGGCGGCGTTCGGCGGTGCGAACGAAACGCTGGATGTGCGCTCGCTGTGCCTGATGCGCGAGACGCTGGGTTATCATTCCGGACTCGCCGATTTCGTCTTTGCCATGCAGGGGCTGGGTTCGGGCACGCTGTCGCTCTTCGGCTCCGACGACCAGAAGGCGGCATGGCTGCCGAAGGTGGCATCGGGGGAGGTGCTGGCCGCCTTCGCCCTGACCGAGCCGGAGGCGGGATCGGACGTCGCGGCGCTGGCGATGCGTGCCGATAGGGATGGCGAGGCCTACGTCCTCAATGGCGAGAAGACCTATATCTCCAATGGCGGGATCGCCGGTTTCTACACGGTCTTCGCGCGCACGGGCGAAGACGGCGCGCGGGGTATTTCTGCCTTCCTTGTGCCGGCCGACACGCCGGGTTTGAGTATTGCCGAGCGTATTGAAGTGATCGCGCCGCACCCGCTGGCGCGGTTGACACTCGAACATTGCCGGGTCCCCGCTTCCGCCCTGATCGGTGAAGAAAATGCCGGTTTCAAATACGCCATGGCGACGCTGGACGTGTTCCGCTCGACCGTGGCTGCGGCGGCACTGGGCTTCGCCCGCCGGGCGCTGGACGAGGCCCGCCACCGGGCGCAGTCGCGTGAATTGTTCGGCGCGACGCTTGCCGACATGCCGGTCGTGCAATCGCAATTGGCCGAGATGGCGATCGATATCGACGCCGCGGCGCTGCTCATCTACCGGGCGGCCTGGACCAAGGATACAGGTGCCGGCCGGGTGTCGCGCGAAGCCGCAATGGCGAAATTCCATGCCACCGAAACGGCGCAGGCGACGATCGACAAGGCGGTGCAGATTTTCGGCGGGCTGGGCGTGACGAAGGGCTCCGTGCCGGAAGCGCTCTATCGCGAGATCCGGGCGCTGCGTATCTATGAGGGTGCCTCGGAAGTCCAGAAGCTGATCATTGCCCGCCACATCCTCTCGGAGGACGCGTCATGAAAGTGCTGCAACCGCATAACTGGCCACGGCCGAAAGGTTATTCGAACGGGATCGAGGCCACCGGCCGGCAGATCTTCGTTGCCGGGCAGATCGGCTGGGACGAGACCGAAACCATTGTCTCGGACGATTTCGCCGACCAGTTCGAACAAGTGCTGCGCAATACGCTGATGGTGCTGCACGAGGCCGGCGCCGGGCCGGAGCATGTTGTGCGCATGACCGGCTATATCACCGACCGCCAGGCCTATCTCGACGCCGCGCCGCGGTTGGCTGCGATCTGGAAAGCGCTGATGGGGAAAAACTATCCGGCGATGGCCTTCGTCATCGTGGCGGGGCTGGTGGAAGAGCGAGCGCAGGTGGAGATCGAGACGACGGCGGTCGTGGGGCGATAAACGGCTTTGCATTTCGTCATCACCCGGCCGCGCTGGCGCGGGTCCGGGTGATCTTTTTGGGTGGAGATCCCCCGAACAAGTCGGGGGATGACGGAGTTGATTGGCGGCAATTTAGTCACCTGCGCAACGCTCGCTGTCGCTCGCACCTAAGGATGAGGTGACTATTTCCTCCGTCGCCCTCCGACTTGATCGGAGGGCCTCTTTGACATCGAGATCGTCCGGTCAAGCCGGACGAAGACGGAGGATTTTGGGCGCCTCATGGTGAGGTGCCCGCCGCAGGCGGGCCTCGAACCACGAGCGGCGCCACAACCCCTCACCCTCGAAAGCCGGCCATTGGCTGGCCGCCTTCCTCTTCCCTCTCCCCTTTGAAAGGGGAGAGGGAGGGGCGCGAAATCGCCTTGCGATGAGCGACCGGGTGAGGGGTTCTACGTCCCGCGCACTCAAATCCCCTTCCATTCCCTTGCCCGGATTGTTTTCGGCGCCGGTTTTTCAAGTCAAGGGCGCGAAAGCGCCGCTTCGCGGTTTCACCCTTGAGCTGAAACCCCGGCGCGAACGACTGGCCGGCAGGGCGTGTAAGGCGGACCTGGCTTTCTCCTCCCCCTCGTGGGGAGGGGAGACGGCGCAGTGGTCAGGGTGAAGCGATTGGTTTCGCGGTCTCAAGATAACCCCTCACCCGCGAAAGCCGCTCACTGACGTGACCGGCCTTCTTTCCCTCTCCCCTTTCAAAGGGGAGAGGGGAGAATGTGAAATCGCCTCGCGATGAACATTCGGGTGAGGGGTTCTAAGCCCTGCGGAGTACGCCAATCTTCGTCGTCACGGGGCGCGCCCCTAAATCCGCTCCAGCACCATGGCCGCGCCCTGGCCGACTCCAACGCAGAGCGTGACGAGCGCGTATTTGCCGTCCTCGGCCTGCAGGCGTTGCGCAGCGGTCAGGGCGAGGCGCGCGCCGCTCATGCCGAGCGGGTGGCCGAGCGCGATGGTCCCGCCCCAGGCGTTGAGGCGCGAATCGTCGTCGGCGAGACCCCAGCTGCGCGTGCAGGCGAGCACTTGCGCAGCGAAAGCCTCGTTCAGCTCGATCACATCCATGTCGGCGAGCGTCCGTCCGGCGATCTTGAGTGCTTTCTCCGTGGCCGGGACCGGGCCGATGCCCATGGTGCGCGGGGGAACTCCGGCAGTGGCATAGCTGGCGATGCGCACCATCGGATCGAGACCGAGCGACGTTCCGGCGGTGTCGTTGCCGATAATCAGCGCCGCAGCGCCATCATTGACGCCCGACGCATTGCCGGCGGTGACGCTGCCGCCCTTGCGGAAAGCGGCCGGGAGCTTGGCGAGCTTCTCCATCGTCACATCGGGGCGGGGGTGTTCGTCCGTGTCGACGACTATCGGATCGCCCTTGCGCTGCGGGATCGCGACCGGCGTGATCTGCCGCGCGAGATGTTCGCGTGCGGCGCCGGCCTTCTGTTGGGACCGGACCGCGAAAGCGTCCTGGTCCTCACGCGAAATGTTGTGCTCTTCGGCGAGGTTTTCGGCGGTCTCGCCCATTGTCTCGACGCCATAGATCCGTTCGATCTCCGGATTGACGAAGCGCCAGCCAATGGTGGTGTCCTGCAGTTCGGCGCGGCGCGAAAAGCCTGTTTCTGCCTTGGCCATGACGAAGGGCGCGCGCGACATGCTCTCAACGCCGCCCGCAATGGCGCAGTGGAGGCCGCCACTACGGATGCGGAAGGCCGCCTGGGCCAGGGCTTCCAGCCCGCTTGCGCAGAGCCGGTTGACGGTGACGCCCGGCACGCGCTCGCCCAGCCCTGACAGGAGGACCGCCATGCGCGCGACATTGCGATTGTCTTCGCCGGCTTGGTTGGTGCAGCCGAGCACGACTTCCTCAGTCAATCCCGCGAGACCGTCATGGCGTTCACGCAGCGCCCGGATCGGCAAGGCGGCAAGGTCATCGGACCGGACCCCCGAGAGCGCTCCGCCATAACGGCCGATCGGCGTTCGCAGCCCGGTGTAGAGAAACGCTTCCGTCATCGTGACCCTTCCTGCACAATACCCCCAAGAACTGCGCGGCGATTCACACAACAAACTAACGATCCGCGCAGCAAAAGGGGAGAGAAAGCCATGCCGATGGCGCCGTCAGGCTATGCGGATGGTTTCGCGCGCGAACAGTTGCCCGAAGAGAGCGACTGGCCGGATTTCCGGTTTGAAATTTCCGACATTCAGTATCCGGATCGTTTGAATGCCGCCGCCGAACTGCTCGACGGAGCGATCGAGAAGGGCTGGGGCGATCGGGTGGCGGTCTATTCCGCGGCGCGCACGCTGACCTATGCCGAGCTCAATGCCGAAGCGAACCGGCTGGCCCATGTGCTGACCGACGATCTCGGCCTTGTGACCGGCGAGCGGGTGCTGATCCATGGCGGAAATAGCGTCGATCTGATGATCGCCTGGTATGGCTGTCTCAAGGCCGGCGGTATTGCGGTGATGACGATGCCGCTCCTGCGCGAGCCTGAAATCACCAAGATCGTGAGAAAGGCCAACATCCGGCTGGCGCTGTGCGTGCCGGCGCTGAAAGAGGCGGTCGCGGCCTCGATGGAGGCGGCCAGCGGTCTCAAGCAAGTTGCCATGTTGGGGGCGGACGCCGAAACCGGCCAGCTGATGGCCGGCAAGCCGGCGGACTTCACCGCCTGCGATACGGCAGCGGATGATGTCGCGCTGCTCGCCTTCACATCGGGCACGACCGGCGAACCCAAGGCCTGCGCCCACTTTCACCGATCCGTGCTTGCGATGGCGGACACATTCGGCGCCATGCTCGATCCGCAGCCCGGCGATATCTATGCCGGCACGCCGCCCTTCGCCTTCACCTTCGGGCTTGGAGCTTTTGTCGTGTTTCCGGCGCGGGCCGGAATTGCTTCGGCGCTGCCGGCCAAGCCGGGCTTCGAAGCGCTGTGCGAAGCGATCCAGACCTTCGGCGTGACGCATACGTTCACCGCGCCGACCGGATATCGCGCGCTGATCGGTCTGAAAACGGCCTACGATCTGACCTCACTAAAGGGTGGCGTATCGGCGGGCGAGCACCTTCCCGAAGCGAGCTGGCGCGCCTGGAAAGAGGCCACCGGAATCGATCTGGTCGACGGGATCGGGGCGACCGAGATGATCCACATCTTCATCTCGGCGACGGGCCGCGACATCCGCCCCGGCTCGACCGGGCATGCCGTGCCGGGCTATGAAGCCCGCGTTATCGGCGAGGATGGCGAACCGGTGCCGGATGGCGAGATCGGCAAGCTGGCCGTCAAGGGGCCGACGGGCTGTCTCTATCTCTCCGACGATCGCCAGAAAACCTATGTGAAGGATGGCTGGAACATTACCGGCGATCTCTATCGCCGCGATCCGGACGGGTATTTCTGGTATGTCAGCCGGGCCGACGATCTGATCGTGGCGTCAGGCTACAACATCGCCGGGCCGGAGGTCGAACAGGCGTTGCTTCTGCACGACGCGGTCGCCGAATGCGCCGTGGTCGGTCAGCCCTGCGCGGAGCGCGGCACCATTGTCGCGGCGCATGTGGTGCTGAAACAGCCGCTGCTGGCGGGCGAGGAGATGGCCAAAGAGTTGCAGGATTTCGTCAAGCTGACGATTGCGCCCTACAAATATCCGCGCGCCATCCATTTCACCGATGCGCTGCCGAAAACCCAGACCGGAAAAATCCAGCGCTTCCGCCTGCGCGCCTAGTCGTATTCGGTCCGCCAGCGCAGGGCGATCGAGCCTTCCGTGTCGCCGGTGAGGCGCGAGAGCAGGGTGAAGTCCGGGGTCAGCGTCCATTCCAGACGCGCCGAGGATAGCGCCGCGCCGCGGCTTTCCAGCTCGAGATAGACATCGTCGGTCAGTCGCTGGCCGCCCGTGACGACGAACTGACCGTCGGTTGTCGTATCGAAATCGAGCCGGTCGAGCCCGGCAGCGCGGCGCAGATTGCCGACCAGGCCGAAGATCGACTGGCCGGAGAGTTGTGCCGCAATGGTGGCGGTCTGCAGCGCGCTGAGCTGACCGGCATTCTGGTCGAACAAGAGGCGCGCCAGGATTTCGTCTTCGGGCAGGGTGGGCTCGCTGGACAGGCTGAGCGCCGGTGCCGAGATCGGACCCTTGATGCGGGCATTGACGGTGAGATTGTCGCGCGTGTGCACGCCGGTCAGGTCGAGCGAGGCCGAGCGCACCGGCCCGGACAGCACGACGCGTCCGCGTTCCAGGCGGAAGGAGCGGTTCAGGAGATAGGCGCGGCCATTGATCAGCTCGGCGGTGCCGACGATGTTCAGATCGTTGGGCGCACCGGTTACTTCCCAATTGCCGCGCCATTCGGATGAAAACGGCTCGCCGGAAATGAAAATATTGTCGTCGGCGTGAATGCGGTAATCCAGCGTCACGGGCAGGCGGCCGCGTCCATTGCCGTTGCGGCCGTCAGGGTGGTTGATTTCGGTGACCTCGATCTCGGCGAAGGAGGGTGCGCTGGCTTCGGGTGGCCGCGCGTCAATCCGGTTGATCTCCGCCTCGCCGGCGATGGCGATGCCGCTATCCCCCAGGGTGACATCCGAATATCCCGAGACGATGACGTTCAGGTCGGGACGGCGGACCGCGTTGAAGCGCGTGAACTCGATCCGGTTCTGCGACGACCAGCCATCGTCTGTCCGGACTGCGCCGCCGGTGGCCGTGAGCGTGCCACCGGCCGGGTCCTGCGCCGAGAAGGAGTCGAGGCGGAGCCGGCCGTCGTCGAACCGCGCGACGCCCTCAATGGACTGCACATTCACGCCCAAATCCTCGGACACGTAGCGGCCGTCGGCGAGCCGTGCTTCACCGTCGATCACGGGCCGGTAAACTGTGCCGCCCACGTCCAGATCAACGCTTAGCTCTCCGGCCAGCTGGCGGGTTTCGGGAAGCAATAGCGACAAGAGCGGTTCGATGGCGCCGTTCAGTGCGATGGTGCCGGACAGGCGGGCATCCTCACGCAGCTCGCCCAAGCCGGATACCGACCCGCCGCTGCGCCGCAGATCGGCGAGACCATCCAGGCCATTGCCGGACAGTTCGATCCGGGCATCCAGCGTGTCGGCGAGCGCCGCCGTCATGGCCAGCGACAACGGTTCGGCATTCGGCAGCCGGCGGAGTTGCAGCCCTGTAGCTTGTGCCGCCGCTTCACCGCTCCAGACGCCCTGGCGCTCGCGGAAGGTGACTTCGGCGTTCAACAGGCCGGTGAAATCCGGCAGGTCGAGCGGAGTGACAAACAGGTCGGCCGGCAAATCCTCAAGATTGATCCGGAACTGGCGATCCTCCGTCCAGCGAAGGTTGGCGCGGCCGGAGCCGACGCGAAAGCGGGCGATCACACCGCGGTCGGTTTCGGCGAAACGATAGGTCACCGGTTCCCGCGTGCGGATGGGAATGTCGCCCCACTGGCCGGTCATTTCGGTCGCCAGAACCCGATCGGCGAGACTGGCCGTCGCGGACAGCGAGACGGATTGCCGGAAAGCGCCGGACAGGTCCGCGGTGAAAGCCCAGTCTCCTGCATCGCGGCGCGCCGTCAGCGCGATTGCCGCGATGTCGCCGCCGCCCACCGGCCAATCGCTGCCGTCCAGTCGCGCGTCGATATTGCCACCGCTGAAACGGGCCGTGCCGGTGAAGGGGCGCTCTCCCAGCATGCCCTCGGCAATGTCGATCTGTGTGGAGCCGGCTGCGCGCTCGGCCGTACCGCGGGCGACAAGCTCGCCAAAACGCGTATCCGCTTCGGCCTGCCAGCGCGCGCGCTGACTGTCCGGACCGGTTTCCAGGTCGAGCCCGACACGCGGCGTCTGCAGCGTCTGGCCCGCCAGGCGGAGCTGCTCGGTCGATACGACAAGATCGGCGTTGACCGTCCGGCCTTCCCCTTCGGCTTCGAGCGCCAGCGCCGCGCCGCCTTGCAGCTGCGCCCCGCCAATGCGCAGATCCGTGTTGACCGCCGCATCCAGCAAGGCGCGCCACTGGGTACCCGTCCCGCCGATCTCGCCGGTTGCCAAGGCGTTGGTTCCCTGCAGCCGCAAGTCGTTAATCTGCCAGGCGTCGAAATCGGTCGTCAGGCGGCCGCCCAGGCGGGCGCCGGCCAATACGGATTGCCATCGCGCATCCGACCAGACCAGTTCGCGGCTATCGGCGCGGAATGCCAGTGCGGCACTGTCCGGCGAGAGCATGGTGATATCGAGGCGCACCGGCAGCGGCCCGGCGGCGCGTCCGGTGAAGCGGGATATGTCGGCCACGGCCAGATTTACTTCGCCATCAGCCGACCAGTCCTCGCTCGCTACGGTCAGCTCCGCGTCGACATCCGCGACATCCGAGGTCAGCGAGAGCGCCGGTATATCGATGCGGCCGTTTGTATGCCGCGCCTCGATATTGAGGCCGGCCCAGGCGAGGGACGGCCAGCCAGGGCGGCCGGCAAAATCGATTTGGGTGGCGGTCCATTCGGCGAACAGCGTGGTCGCCCCGTCACGGCGGGAGATTGTGACACCGCCGCCCGCCGCATCGAGTGTGATACCGGGGGCCTGCAGGTCCGACAGCTCGGCAATACCGTCGAGGGTCATTCCCGCGCGAAGGTCGAGCCTGCCGTCAAATCGGGCTCTGACGATCGCGACCGTGTCCGGCAGCAGGCTGTCGAGGAAGGTGCGCGACAGGGACAGTGTGACGTCGAACTCGCGCGCAGCGGTCGGCCGCAGTCCGATTTGCCAATCGCGTCCCTCGATATCTGCGCTGGCCAACTGTATCGGCGACAGTGTGCCGGTCAGGCGCGCGGTCGAGGATGAATCGAACGGCGTCGCATACCGGTCGGGAAACTGCGCGGCATCGGTATCGGCCCGCAGTGTCCAACGCCCGTCCTGCCAAGCGAGTTCGAGGACGCTGATATCGCGGCCCGACATCTGCACAGTCGCCGTGCCGGTTCCGCTGTCGGCGTTGCCCGAAAGCGTGCCGGTCATGGCGGTTGCCGTCCCGTCCAGCCCGGCCAGATCGGCCAGCGGGCTGTCAGCCGCCAAGCGAGCTTCGAATGCACCTGAAATGTCGCCGCCCTCCTGCCAGCTGATATCGGCAAACAGGCGATCGCCTTCGACATCGGTGCGGCGGGCATCCAGCGTGAGGGTGCCGTCGCCGCGCAGGCGGGCTTCGCCCGATACCGAGAAGTTGGCGGCGGTTCCCAATACGGGCTCGGCCAATTCCAGCGTGCCGATATTCAGCCGGCCGATCCGGATCGCCGGGAGGCTGCTGCCGGCGGAGGCCGACGCCCGCAATCCCGGGCGGCGCTGCACATCGACGCGGGCGGCTTCGAGCGCACGGATGTCCACCCGGCCGAAGAGCAGGGCGAGGCCGTCCCAGGCCAGTGAGATATCCTCGACAATCAAGAATTCGCCGTCGTCATCGCTGACGACGAGGCGATCGAGCCGCGGTGCCGCCAACACATTGCCGGAGAGCCCGTCGAGATCGATCACCAGTCCACGCGCCACTTCGCGCCCGTCGGCAAATTGCATCACGGCCCACCGGCCCAGCGGTCCGGTCGCCGCCCAAAGCAAGAGCAGGACCGTGAGCGCCATGGCGGCAACCGCGAGGCCGGTTCGCATCAGCCAGCGGCGCAAGAGAGGACGCTTCGCGAGGATCAAAAGGCTTGTCCGATGCTGATATAGACATGCACCGCGTCTTCACCGGATCGGCGGTCAAGCGGCGTAGCCAGGTCCAGCCGGACCGGCGCGAAATCGAAATAATAGCGCAAGCCAATGCCGACACCGGTGCGAAGGTCGTCGAACTCAGGCGTGCGGCTCGCGCCGGCAAAGGCGGTGTCAATAAAGGCCACAGCGCCCCAGCGGCCATTGCCGCGCCAGCGGAGCTCCGCATTGAGCTCGGTCACGGAGAGACCGCCGAAGGGGGCCCCGTCCGGTCCGATCGGCGACAGGGACTGGTATTCGAAACCGCGCGCGGATCCTCCACCGCCTGCATAGAAGCGAAGGTCGGCCGGCAAGTCCGCTGCGCTCACACCGACAATGCTACCAAGTCTCACACGAGCGGCCGCGGTGAGGTGGTCGTTCAGGGCATAATAGGAGCTGGCGCGGGCTTCGGCCTGCAAGTAGGTCGCCTCGGTATCTCCGAAGCTGACACCCGGATTGAGCAGGATCGCGGCCTGAACGCCGGAGCGCGGTTCCAGCGGATCGTCGCGCTGATCCAGTGCGAGTGCCGAATTGATCCGCAATGAATAGATGTCGCGTACACCGGTGGCGTCCGTTACCCGCGACGCGTCGGCAATGGCGCCCAGTCTTAGGTCGAGATCGTCATCGAGCTCCCGGTAGAGGTCGACAGACACGCTGACTTCGTCCTGCTGGTAGGCATCGGTGTCTTCCGATTTCACGCCTGCCGCCAATTCGAGACGCTGGTCAAGGCGTTGCCAATAGGGAAAAGACAGGCCTGCCGTCAGCGCCTGGGTGAGCGAAGCGATTTCGGCGGTGAGGGTCAGCGTCTCGTCGCCGCCATAGAAATTGCGGCGCGACCATGCCGTGCTGATCCCGGCGCCGTCGGCGGTCGACAGGCTGACGGTTGCCTCAATGGCGTGTTTCGGGGCGGGTTCAAGCGAAACCTGGAGCGGCCGGATGCCGTTCTCGGCCGGACCGAAGCGGACACTCGCGGTGGCTACGCTGGCCAGCGATTCCAGGCGTTCGCGGTAGGCGTCGACCGCTTCGGCCTGCGCCGGTTCTCCCGGCTGCAATCCCGCGAGGCGGTGAATGAAGGTGTCGCGCCACCCATCTGTCTGCAAGTCCACACCGCCGAAGCGCGTGAATGGGCCGGGCAGAAAACGGAATGTGATGTCGCCCGCCGCGCGTGCATGGTCGACAATCACCTGGCGAGCGCCGGCATCGGCTTCAGGCCAACCGCCATTGCGCAGGGCGGCCAGTCCGCGGGCTTCGGCATCGAGAACCGCCTGCGCCGTTAGGAACTCGCCTTCGACCACTCCGATCGCTGTCGCTGCGATCACCGTTGCTTGCGGGTCGACGGTTTCTGTTGTGACGACACCGATGGTGAAGCGGGCACCTGTCTCAATCTGCAAGAGCGGCCGGCCGTCGTCCCCGATATCGCCTTCGATGATGGCGGCGTAATAGCCCTGGGCACGCAAATAACGCTGTGCGCGGTCACGGGCCGTCCGCAGATCGCGGCGCATGGCGATTTCGTCATCCGGCCCGGTTTCGGAGGTGCCAAGAATGTCGAGCAAGTCCGCTTCGAGTGTCCGGTTGTCGAGCCCCTGCAGGCGCGCCAAAGGCTCATCGCTCCACACCGGAGCGATGCCCGCCAACCACAAGATAAGCACCCATCTGATCATTCGATGCCTCGGCCGGACGCTGAGCAGGGCGTGTCGCGCCGTGCAGCATGCCGGAGATTAAGGGCACGGGCCAATAGTGCGTGTATGTGGCGGGATTGTGTTTGAGGCAATGGATCGGCGCCGCGTCTGTTCGCGTGGTGCGGAACGAATTAGGGGCGCATGAGACGTATGGCAGCGGCGGGCCGGTCCCGTTCCCAGGCGTTGGGGGTCTGCCAGGTCCGGCCGCCGCTACTCTGCGCTAAACGGAGTTGATCAGACTCCGCTTTCCCCGGCCGCCGGCGAAACACCGTCGACCGAGCTCGTGGCCTGCAGGTGCAGGCTTGTCAGGTTGGCATTGTCGAATTGTTCGACGACCGAGGCGAGCACTTCGGTATGGCAGGTGACAACCTGCGGTTCGTCAACAAGTTCGACGCAATATTCCAGGACGGCAGCATCGAGGCGCTCATAGAGCAGCGCGACACTGCGCGTGTCTTGCAGTTCAGACGCCTGCGCCTCGAAGCGGAACATATCGCTTGTGCCAAAAGCAGGTGCTGCGAGAAGGCCGCCGGCCGCGAGGGCGAGGATTGTTTTTTTCATCGGGGTTGCCCCTTCTTCTTCTGTGTCAGGTTTGTTATGTATGTGTCACCTAACTGTCATAAGATATACATGATCCGGATACGGAGCAAAAGCGAAATCTTCGGCCTATAGTTGGAGGCCGATTAATGTTGACAAATCAACACAATAATTCGCCAGCACCTTTCCGTTTAGCCAGGCGGGGCAGCGCTCGAATAGCGTATACCTGACTTACACCGGCTGATTTCGAACCGGAAAGCGCGCCGATAAACTGTCCGGAAATCGGCCCAGATTGCCTGTTCGGGAACTTGCTCTAAGGTGGACCGCGGAAACGCCGGCAAGGCGGACTGCGGGGAGAGCACATGACCGATCAATCGGCGGTGAGCCCGGACGAACGTTCGTCCGGCGGATACACCCAGTACGTCGTGTTGACGTTATTCGTGGTTTACACCTTCAACTTCATCGACCGTCAGATCGTTGCGGTGATGCAAGAGCCGATCAAGGCGTTCTTCGATCTTTCCGATTTCCAGCTCGGGCTTCTGACCGGCCCGGCCTTTGCCTTTCTCTATGCAACGCTGGGCATACCGATCGCCTTTCTCGCCGATCGCTGGAACCGCGTGTCGATCATCTCGATCTCGCTAGCGGTCTGGAGCGGATTTACCGCGCTGTTCGGGCTGGTGAATTCCTATCTGATGCTGTTCCTGATGCGGGTCGGTGTCGGCATTGGCGAGGCCGGCTGCTCACCGCCCGCGCATTCGCTGATCTCCGACTATGTGCCGCCGCGCAAGCGGGGCAGCGCCCTTTCGGTTTACTCGCTCGGTATTCCGATCGGGTCGGTGCTCGGGATTTTGATGACGGCGATCGTTTATCGCTGGGTCGCCGACTATTACAGCCTTCATGGCGCGCCTGACTGGCTCGCCGCAATCGGCGCAGACGATGCCTGGCGCGTCCCCTTTCTGATCGTTGGCATTCCGGGGATCATCCTGGCGGTTATCGTCAAGCTGACCGTCAAAGAGCCGCCACGCGGCCGGTTCGAGAGCGTCAAACCGGCTGACCGCAAGGCCGCGACCCTGAACGAGGTGGTCAAGGCGCTGGCGAGCAAGCCGTCCTTCTGGTTCGTGGCGTTCGCGGCTGCGATCGCCTCGCTCGTCGGATACGGCCTCTTCCCCTGGCTGCTCAGTTATTTCGTGCGGATTTCGCTTGCCGCTGGCGTCGCGCCGCAAGACGCCTTGGCAGATGCGGCCATTCCATATTCATTCGTCGTGGGCGGTGGCGGTTTCGTTGGCACCCTGCTTGGCGGCTATCTGACCGACAGGTTCTCGGCCCGGCGGTTAAGCGCTTATGTGGTGATCCCCGGGGTCGCCTTGCTGCTGGCCCTGCCGATCTATTTTGCGTCCCTGTCCATCCCGCCCAACGCCATGGCCTTCGTGCTCCTCGGAATCGCCAGCGCGCTCGGATCGATGTGGTACGGGCCGGTGTGGGCGGTCGCGCAGAACCTTGTCAAACCGGCGATGCGGGCGATGGCGCCGGCCGTCCTGTTGCTGATCATCAACATTATCGGACTGGGTTTCGGACCGCCCGCGGTCGGCGCGCTGAGCGATTTCCTCGCCGCGACTTACGGCGATGGTGCCTTGCGGATTGCCATTCTGGCGATTGCCGCGATGATCATTCCCGCGGCGATCCTGTTCCTGCTGGCCGGGCGCTCGATCGACAAGGATTGGGAGGCGGCCAAATGAGACAATGGGCGTTGAGTATCGGTCTTGCTCTCATGGCAGGCGCAGCGCACGGGCAGGATTTTCCGCCGGGCTTCTCAACCGGACCGGTGATCGAATCCTACGGACCGGTAGCAGACATGCCCGGTGCCGAAGCCTTGCCGACCGATACTGCTTTCCGCGTCGCTTTCGATACCGCCGATGCCGCCGAAGCGGGTGAGCTGAACCGGACGCTGGTTTCAGCCGCGCGCTTCATCAACATGCATGCGCGGACCGGCATGGATCTTGCGAACATTCACGCGGCGGTCGTCATTCACGGAAGGGCTGTCTCGGATGTGGCGCAAGCCGGGTCCGGCGACCACCATCCGAATGCGCCGCTGGTCGCGGAATTGCTGGCCAACAATGTGGAGATTTATGTCTGCGGTCAGTCGGCCGCATATTACGGCGTTACGGCCGCAGATCTGATGCTAGGGGTGAGGATGAGTCTGTCCGCGATGACGGCGCATGCGCAATTGCAACAAAGGGGATATACGCTTAACCCCTTCTGAAGCACTGCAAAATGTCGTACATCATGAAACGGATAGACGTATAAGCCGCGTTAAACGTGTAACAGTCGGAGCCGGGGGGCCTTCTTGCTGACAATTTCGACCAAGCTGCTGATCGACGTCCTGATTGCCCTGGGCGCGTTCGTGGGCGGCTGGTTTCTTGCCTCCTCCAATGGTTGGCCCGTCGGCGGATCGAGTGCCTGGGCGCTCAATGCTGCGGTTTTCGCGCTGCTGATCATCGCGGTTCAACTGCCGGCGCGGGTTTATCGTCATTCCTGGCGCTACGTATCGCCGCCGGATCTTCTGCGGATCGTTCAAGTCGCGCTGTTTGCGACGCTGGGTCTGGCGCTGTTCGATTACCTTTTCTTCCGTTCGGCTATGGGGCCCGGCGAGTTCTACGGATTTACCTGGATGCTGGCGACAGGCGGCATGATGCTGGTGCGCACGGCCGTGCGCGCGGTCCGCGAACAAAGGCTGGCGGAACTGCTGTTACCGCTGCCCGTAAAGGACGTAGACGACAGTCAGCCGCGCATGCTGCTGATCGGCTCGCCCAACGATGTCGAGAACACGTTGCGCGAAGTCATTGACCGGCCCGATTTCGGCTACATTCCGGTCGGCATCGTGCTCGACGATGACGGCATGCGCGGCCAGGGTATCCGCGGCGTCCGGGTGCTGGGCAGCACCAAAGTGCTGGAATCCATCGTCGATGCGCAAACCGACGGGTCGGGCACCGACCTTGCCCTGGTGTTCTCCACGCCGCCCGCTCTCATGAAAGAGCTGGATCCAGGGGCGATAGCGAGACTGCGCAAACGCGATTTCCGCATTCTGACCCTGCCGCGGACCGCCGAGCTTTCCGAAAGCGATCACCGCCGGTTCCGCCTGCGAAAGCTGCGGCTTGAAGACTTGTTGTCGCGGTCGCCGGTGAATCTGCCGCTGGAACCGCTGCGCAGCGGATTCCGCAATCGCCGCATCATGGTGACCGGTGCGGGCGGGACCATCGGGTCGGAATTATGCCGCCAGGCGGCGGCGCTGGGCTGTTCCGAACTAATCATGCTCGATCTGGCCGAAACGCCATTGTTCAACATCGATCGCGAGGTTTCGGAGCGGTTCACATCGGTGAAGCGCCGGGCGCTGTTGCGCGACATTCGCGACGGGCGGGCGATCCGCGAGGCGATCAAGGCCACACGGCCGGACGTGATTTTCCATGCGGCTGCGCTGAAGCATGTCTCGCTGATGGAGGATCATCCCAAGCAGGCCGTCGAAACCAATGTGCTCGGGACCGCCAATGTGGCGCAGGCCGCGCGCGAGTTCGGCGTTGCCCAGATGGTGCTGATTTCGACGGACAAGGCGGTCGAGCCGGTCAATGTGATGGGCGCCGCCAAACGCCTGGCCGAAGCCGTCATCCACCGGATGGCGGATGAAGCCGACGGCAATACGCGTTTCGGCGTTGTCCGCTTCGGCAATGTACTGGGTTCAAATGGTTCCGTTGTGCCGATCCTGCGCTCGCAGATCGAGTCCGGCGGGCCGGTGACGATCACCCATCCGGACATGGAACGTTTTTTCATGACGGTGCCGGAAGCGGTGCAACTCGTGCTGCATGCGACGATCGAAGCCGCGCGCAATGGCGGCGAGCCGGCGGTTTACGTTTTGGATATGGGCGAGCCGGTGAAGATCGTCGACATGGCCCAACGCCTGATCGAATTGTGCGCCCCGGCCGGGAAGGAATCCGAGGTCGAGGTGGAGATTATCGGCTTGCGGCCCGGCGAAAAACTGCGCGAGGCGCTGGTCGATGAGGGCGAGATTCTGATCTCGACGCTCGACGGGCTGCAAAAGCTCAAACCCAATCCCAACAGCCGTTATACGATCACGGACGTTAAGGCGCTGGTGCAATTCTCAAAGGACAAAAGCGCGGTCGAGCTGTCTGACCGGATTCACTCCGACGTCAGACGAATTCGTAGCGTTGAATCGGCGACGATCACCCGTATAGGTCGCAGAATGTTCAATTGATGCGTTCACGGACGTTTCATGAACCCTTGCCAAACTTCCAGAAAACCGCAAATCCTGATTCGCGTTGTTCACGGGTGCCGAGCAGCGGTCGGCGCCATTCCATCAAGGTAGAGTAAATGACTCCAGACAGTTCCATCATCGCCCGCTCGGAAGCGATCCTGAAATCCTGGAAAACGCTTGACTGGCCGAGCGTGTTTTCGGCGATTATCTATCCGGCCCTCGGCGTGCTCGCTTTGCTGACGGCCCTGATCGCCGGTTTCGCGCTGGAAAGCGTCAGCCTGCACTGGTGGTATGCGCCGCTGGCCATCGCCGCGACCGCCTTTGCCATCTTCATCTGCAATATGGGCATCGGCCCGCTTCACCGGATCTGGCAGCATCGGGCGGGTCAACTGACCGCGCCGGCACAGGTGATGGTGGTGATCAATTGCGTGATTGCCATGCAGGGGCGGGTCAAGGACTGGGTGAATTATCATACCCAGCATCATCACTGGTCGGACCGCGCCGGCGATCCGCACAATCCGCATGAAAGCAAGCTCTGGGCCTGGGTCGGATGGCTCCTGTGGCGCGACGAAGCGGATCTCGATCGTCCGATGGCGCGCTGGCTGCAACGGCACAAGGCCGTCATGTTCCACGACCGCCATTTCATCTGGCTGTATCTCGGTATCCATTTGATGCTGCCGCTGCTTGCCTACGGTATTACCTTTGCGCTGGGCGGCCCGGTCGTGCTGATCGCGATCCTACATGCCTGCCTGGTGATCGGCCGCGGCATCCAGTTTCACGCCACGACGCTGGGCGTGAATGTGTTCGGCCATCTGAAAACGCCGCGCTGGGTGGATTACCTGCTGGCACTGCTGACCGGCGGAGAGGCCCTGCACGGGCATCATCATGATTTCCCGCGCAGCGCGCTACATTTGCCGAAGCGCGGCATCTGGAACCGCATTGTCGATTACAACGGAACGGCGCTGCTGGTGCTGAACAGGCTGAAACTCGTCAAGGATCTGAAGATCGCGCCGCAATTCCTGCCGGCGCCGGTCACCGTCCGCAACTAGGCAACACTCCGCGCCGTCTCGACGCGGGGCAAGACAATCGAAAACTCCGTGCCTTCATGCGGCCGGGTCTCGACAGAGATCCGGCCGTTTTGCCGTTCGACCGCCTGCCGCACGATCGCCAGACCGATCCCGGCACCGCCGAACTCGCCGCGCGCGTGAAGGCGCCGGAAAGGCTCGAAGACCTGTTCGGCGAATTTCGGATCGAAGCCCATGCCGTTGTCGGCCACGCGTAGCAAAAATCCGTTCTCATCGCTCGACAGGCCAATGTCGATGCGCGGCGGCGCGCCGGAACGATATTTCAGTGAATTGGAGATCAGATTCTGCAGAATCTGCCCGAGCAGAAACGCGTCGGCGTGAATCTCGTCCTCGCCGCTTATCACGACCTGAGCGTTCGCTTTTGCGATGGTGTCGGACAAACGCCCCCGGACCTCGCCGATCACTGCAGACAGGGACAGTTTCGCCGAGCGTAATGGGCGCACTTCGAGCTGGGAATATTCCAGCAGGCTGTCGATCAGATCCTGCATGCGGCCGGCCGCGTCCGTGAGGAATTCAAGGCAGGCCTGACCGTCGCTGTCGACACTGTCGCTATAGCGGGTCTTCAGCATGGTCGCGAAGGCACGGATCTTTCGCAGCGGTTCCTGCAGGTCATGCGAGGCAACGGTGGCGAAGCGATCCAGTTCACGATTTGACCGTTCGAGATCCCGATAGGCCCGGCGCAGTTGGGTGACATCGGAAATCACCGCGAAAGCGTATTTGCCGCCGGTTTCCGGATTGACGGTCAGATGCGCATTGAGGAGCGCGTCAAAGACTTCGCCGCTCTTCTTCTGAAACTGATAGGCGACATTGCGAATATGCCCCGTTGCGAAAAACTCCGGCATGGCATGGTTCAAGGCGTAATGGCGGGATTCCTCGGTCAGGAATTCGACCGACGGCCGGCCGATCACCTCGTCGCGTTCATAGCCCATGAAGCGCAACCAATATTCACTGACGTCGAGCAGGATGCCGCGGTCATTTGTCTGATGCAGAAGGGCGGGCGTATTGCGCAGGATGGTCTCGAAATAGCTGCGCGAGGCTTCGAGCTGGTCGCGAAGTCGGAAATTTTCAGTCTCGTCCTTCAAAATGCCGTTTGCAATTAACGCCTTGCCGTCTGCCGTGGCTTTGGTGACTCGGCCGAATGAATGGAGCCAGCGCCAGTTCCCGTCGGTATCGCGCAGGCGGTAAATAAGATCGACCGATGCCCGCTTGCCTTGGGCCATCTCGTCGGTCTGTATGAGGATTTCCTTGAGATCGTCGCGGTGCACGAAGGAGCACCATTCGGCGTCGGTGATGTCGCGGCCCCTCTTTTCCAACGCCACATGGCGGACGAGCGGCCCGTCGAGTTGCGCAGTATTGCTCGTGAAATCCCACCGCCAGATCGCCAGGTCAGTGGCTTCGATCGCGACCTCGAAATACTCGGCCATTTCGGCAAATCGGTGCTCCAGCGCTTTCTGATCGGTGATATCGGAGTAAATGCCGGCGGCCACAGCCGGTCCGCCGTCCGTATCGCGTTCGATCACCCGGCCGCGATTGGATACGGTGACCTCGCGCCCGCATTCCATGATAAATGTGAGCTCGGTTTCGCCGCGCCCTTTCGCGCGCAGATCCGCGATGAACTGATCACAATGCGCATTGCTGGAGGGTTGCAGCCGCAACTTCCATTCGGCGAGGGGTATACGCGCAAGCTCGGCATCAATTCCGAACATCGCCTTCAGCGACCGCCCAGCAAGCTCCACCTCGCCCGTACGGAAATCAAGGCGCCAGGCTGTATCGCCACTGGAATCCAGCGCGTCCAAAAACAACTGCTGCGCCTGTGCGGCGTCGAGCCCGGATGTCGAGGACGGTTCGGTCATTTCGCAGCCCCAGCGAATCAACCTGAATCATAAGGAATACCTACAGTTTCGTAACCCTATTCGCATTGCTGTTACTCGCCTGATCTCGACGCTGGTCAAATAGGTAACGGGCAGTATCCTCCCCAGCGCTTAGCAACCGTAAGGACACTGCGCGTGGCCCAGTCTGATCGCAGCCAACCCATTCTCGCGGTTGAAGATCTCGCCGTAACGTTCTCGACGCCGGACGGCGATGTCGAGGCGGTACGCGGGATCAATCTCGCCATCCAGCCCGGCGAATGTCTCGCGGTCGTCGGCGAATCGGGTTCAGGCAAGAGCCAAACTTTCCTGTCGGCGATGGGCTTGCTGGCGTCGAATGGCCGCGCGACCGGTTCGATAAAATACCGAGGAAAAGAAATCCTGAACCTGCCGGCGGGGCGTTTGAACCGTATCCGCGGCAAGTCGATGACAATGATCTTCCAGGACCCGCTGACCTCGCTGACGCCGCACATGCGGGTCGGCAACCAGATGCGCGAAGTCCTGAAGAAGCACATGAAGCTCCAGGGTGATGCCGCCGACAAACGTGCGCTCGAATGGCTCGAGCGGGTCCGCATTCCGGAGGCCAAGCGGCGGCTACGCCAGTATCCGCACGAGCTCTCCGGCGGCATGCGCCAGCGCGTGATGATCGCGATGTCGATGCTGTGTGAGCCCGACCTCCTGATCGCCGACGAACCGACGACCGCGCTGGATGTGACAGTGCAGGCGCAGGTGCTCGACATCATGGACGATCTGAAACGCGAGACCGGAGCGGCCATCGCGTTGATCACGCACGATATGGGCGTGGTGGCCCGCATGGCTGATCGCGTCGAGGTGATGCGGTACGGCAAATATGTCGAGAGTGGCACCGTGGAAGACATCTTCCACCAGCCGAAAAACGATTACACGCGGATGCTGCTCGATGCGATGCCGCGGATCGACCAGCCGGACAAGCCGGGTCATGAGGCCTTGCCGGCCTATGCCGGTCAGCCAGACGAGGCGGCTCTGCTGGACGTTGAAGATGTCAAGGTTCACTTCCCGATAACGGTCGGTGGCGGACTGTTCCCGAAGCGCAAGCCACTGAAGGCGGTGGACGGGGTCTCCTTCGAATTGCGCAAGGGTGAAACGCTGGGTGTCGTCGGCGAGTCCGGTTGTGGAAAATCGACGCTGGCACGGGCGGTGCTGCAGCTTGTGCCGGCGACCGGGGGGGTGGTCAGTTGGCTCGGACGCGATCTGACCAGCGTCAACAAGCGCGTGCTGCGCAAATCCCGCCGCGACCTGCAGATCGTGTTTCAGGACCCGCTGGCGTCGCTCGATCCGCGGATGACGATCGGGGCGTCGATTGCGGAACCGCTTCTGACCTATGAAAACCGCATGACGCGGCAGCAACGTCAAACACGCGTACGGGAGATGATGGAGAAGGTCGGGCTCGATCCCAACATGATCAACCGCTATCCGCACGAATTGTCCGGTGGCCAGAACCAGCGCGTGGGCATCGCCCGGGCGATGATCCTCGGGCCGAAGCTGGTCATCTGCGACGAAGCGGTATCCGCCCTCGACGTGTCGATCCAGGCGCAGATCATCGACCTCTTGATTTCGCTCCAGAAGGAGATGGATCTGTCGATGATTTTCATCTCGCACGATCTGTCAGTCGTGCGCGAAGTCTCGCATCGCGTCATGGTCTTATATCTCGGCCGCGTGGTGGAACTCGCGGATCGCCAGCAAATCTACGACGATGCGCGCCATCCTTACACGCGGGCTTTGATCTCAGCAGTGCCGATCCCCGATCCGGTCATCGAGAAGTCGCGCGAGCGGCTAAAACTCGAGGGCGACCTGCCTTCGCCGATGGACCCGCGCGCGCAATTGCGTTTCCTCAAGTCGAAGGTGATTGACGATCCGGATGCCGAGCAATACCGGCCAGCGCTGATCGAGGTCGAGCCGGGGCATTTCGTGGCCGAGCACGATCCGATCGAGACCGTATTGGCCAGTGATCGCTAGCCGCGCCTAACCTGACCTATATTTCACTTCGTTCCGCTCTGCGATGCCGTTAGGTTCGCGCGCCAAGCCAGTCATGCAAGGACATTTCCCATGCTTCGTTCCCGATTTTCCATGCTTGTGAAGCCCGTGATTGCGCTGTCCGCCGCGGTCATGATGGTGGCGCTGCCGACGGCGGCCATTGCGCTTCAGGGCGATGGATTCGCGCATGACCGGAGCGATATCGCGCCGGATGCCAACGTCCGCTATGGCCAGCTCGAAAACGGCATGCGCTATGCCATCATGCCCAATGCAACCCCGCCCAATACGGCCTCGATCCGGATGGCGTTCAATGTCGGTTCGCTGGTCGAGGACGAGGACCAACGCGGACTGGCTCATTTTGTGGAGCACATGGCGTTCAACGGATCGGAGAATGTTCCCGAGGGCGAGATGGTTGCGCTGCTGGAGCGCTACGGTCTGGAATTCGGTCCGGACACGAATGCCGGCACCAATCGCGAATTTGTCGTTTATCAGCTGGACATGCCGGAAACCGACGAGGAGACGCTCGATACCGGCCTGTTCCTGATGCGCGAGACGGCGTCGAACCTGACACTTGAGATCGGCGCCATCGATCGCGAGCGCGACATCATTCTTTCCGAAGAGCGCGTGCGGAACACGCCGATCCGGCGCTGGAGCAATGCGCTGTCTGAATTCCGCTATCCGGGATCGCGCCTGGCGCAGCGCGACGCCATCGGCCTGCCGGAGGTAATCAGCACGGCGCCGCGCGAAGCATTCACGCGCTATTACGAAACATATTACACGCCGGACCGCGCTTTTATTTCGGTCGTTGGCGATGTCGATGCGGACGCCCTCGAAGCGGCCATTATCGAGGCCTTCGGGGACTGGGAATCGCGCGAGCAGGACACGCCGGACATTGTCGCCGGCGAGGTGGATCCTGACCGCGGCTTTGCGACCGGATACTTTCACGATCCGGAGTTCTTCACCGTGTTGACGGTGGAATCGATTAAGCCGGATACGATTGAGCCCGACACCGCGGCCGCACGGTTTGAGGGTCTGATCGACACGCTCGGCACTTCGATTTTGAGCCGCCGTTTCACCACCATTATCAATACCGGTACCTCGCCACTCTTGCAGGGCGGCGCCAGCTATTCGACGGATGAGTTCGGCATTGCCGCGCGCGCCAATGTGCTGGCAGTGGCGCAGCCGGACCGTTGGGAAGAAGGCCTGGCCCTTGTCGAGCAGGAGCTGCGTCGTGCCCTTCAGCATGGCTTCACGCAATCGGAGCTCGACGAACAGCTGACCAATTTGCGCACCGCGCTGGAAACCGCCGTGGAACAGGCCGATACGCGCAATTCGGCCAGCCTGGCGAATGCGCTTTGGAGCGCCTGGCGCTACGAGACGGTGTTCAGCCATCCTGCCGACGCTCTGGCGCGGTTTAATGCCGTCGAGAGTGAGATCGCGCTGGACGCCGTCAATGCGGCGTTCCGCGAGCAGTGGACCGGTAACGGGCCGCTGGTCTTCCTCGCCACCTCTCTGGAGATCGAAAACGCCGAGCAGCGGGTTGCGGAGATCTGGCAGGAGAGCCAGGACACCGATGTCGAGGCGATGGAAGAAGTCGAGTTGGCGGCTTGGGCCTACGAAGATTTCGGCACCCCGGGCGAAATTGCCGACCGTACCGAGATCGGAGACCTTGGCCTGACCCGTGTGGTGTTCGACAACAATGTCCGCGTCACGCTGAAGCCCACTGATTTCGAAGACGACACGATCCGCATCAATGCCAGTTTCGGCCGCGGCGATCTCGAGCCGCGGGCGGTGCCGGTGGTCGATACGGTCGCCAGCAGCGTGTTTGCGTCGGGCGGTCTTGAAGCGCATTCCATCGACGAGATGCAACGCATTCTGGCGGGCCGCAATGTTGGCGGCAGCTTCAGTGTCGGCACCGGCGCCTTCACACTGTCGGCGGCCACGACGCCGGCAGATTTCGAACTGCAGATGCAGCTGATGGCCGCCTACATGACGGCGCCGGGTTTCCGCGAAGAGAGCCTCGCGCAGTTCCGCGCACAGTTTCCGGAGATCCGCCGGAATCTCGGTTCGACACCCGCCGGTGTTCGCAGCCGGGATGTGACGCGGATGTTGCGGTCCGGCGATGACCGGTACGGTTTTCCGACCGAGGACGAAGCGATGTCCGTCGATCTCGATGATGTACGGGAATTCGTCGCGCCGGCGCTGGAACGCGCGCCGATCGAAATCACCGTGGTCGGGGATTTTGACGAGGCCGAAGTGCTTGATGCCATCGCCGCGACATTCGGTGCTCTTCCGGAGCGCGCCTCGGGCTGGCCGGAATACGAGGAAAATCGAGTTCTGGAATTTCCCGAGCCGGCCGAGCAACCCATCGTGTTGACGCACAATGGTGGTGAGCAACAAGCCCTGGTCAATGTGTACTGGCCGACCACCGATGACAGCGATGCGCGCCGCTCGCGCACGCTGCGCCTGTTGCGTGCGGTTCTCGACCTGAAGCTGACCGAGACGCTGCGGGAGGGCGAAGCCTTCACCTATTCGGCCCAGTCGTCGAACGTGGAGAGCTTCTATCATCCGGATTACGGTTATCTCTTTGTGGGCGCCGATATCCGCGTCGAGAATATCGACCGGGTGTATCAGTCGATCGACCTGATTGCCGCCGACATGGCGAATGGCGAGATCACCGATGACGAGCTGCTGCGGGCGCGGCGTCCGCTGGTCGAGCAGATCCAGAACGCGTTCGAGAACAATATTGCCTGGTTGTCGTGGCTCTCCAATTCCTGGACCCACCCCGAACGGCTGGACCGTATCCGGACCATCACCGAGGACTATTCCGACATTACGCTGGAGGAGATTGTCGATCTTGCGCGACTTTATCTGGCGGCTGACGCGGCCTACCGTGTCAGCATTGTTCCAAATCCGGAGCGCTGAACCGACATTCTACGGGAGTAACATCATGCGGATCGCAGCAGGACTGGCTCTTTCGCTGGCCATGACCACGACTGCCTGGGCCCAAGGGGCCGAACGGATCACCGAAGGCAATCTCGTGATGGAGAATATTCCCGACATACCGGAAGCGGTGCGCGACCGGCTGCAGCAATTCCAGAACACCCGGTCGGCCGGGTTCCAGGATTTTGTCGGTCCGGATGGCGGCATTCTGATTTCGACGCGCTTCGGTGAAACCACGCAGATCCACCATGTCGCCGAGCCGATGGGCTATCGCCGCCAGCTTACCTTCTTTGACGAGCGCGTTGGCGGCGCGAGCTACCGTCCCAGCCAGGGTGGCGGCTATATCTTCACCCGCGATACCGGCGGCGACGAAATGTTCCAGGCGTATTTTTTCGACCTGGAAAGCGGCGAGACGACCCGTCTGACCGAAGCGGCGACCCGCAATGGCGGCATTACCTGGTCGGATGATGGCGAGAGGGTCGCCTGGTACCGGGCGCTACAGGGCGAAGCCGACTGGGATATTCTGGCTGCCTCGGTCGATGATCCGGAGGGGACGCGGACCGTCGTGCTGGAAGGCGATGGCGCGATGTATCCGCTGGAGTTTTCGCCGGACGGCACGCACCTGCTGATTGGCCGGTATTATTCGATCCAGCATTCGGAAATCCACCTGCTGGATCTTGAAAGCGGCACGCTCGAACAGGTCAATCCGGATGTCGAGATCGCCTATGGTTCGGTCGAGTTCGATCCGTCAGGCGATGCGATCTGGGCGGTGAGCGATCAGTTCGGTGAATTCCGCCGGATTACGCGGATTGATCTTGCCACCGGCGAGGTGACACCGTTCGGACCGGATCATGGATGGGATATTTCGTCGATGGATCTGTCCCCGGATGGATCGCGGATCGCTTATGTGACCAATTCCGGCGGCTTGTCGGAATTGCACATGATCGATGTGGACAGCGGGACGGCCCTGGACGTGCCGGAGCTGCCGGTCGGCCTGATGGGCGGCCTGTCGTTTGACGAAGCCGGCGAACGCATCGGCGTGACCTTCGTTTCGGCAACATCTCCGGCGGACGCCTATACTTTTGAGGTGGGCTCGACGGAGCTGGTCAGGTGGACGCAGAGCGAGGTCGGCGGTCTCGACACCTCGACCTTCGTTTCGCCTGACCTGATCGAGTACGAGACTTTCGATGGCCGCATGATCCCGGCCTTCTACTTCCGGCCGGAAAGCGATGAACCGCTGCCGGTCATCGTGTCCATTCACGGCGGTCCGGAAAGCCAGTACCGTCCCGGATTTTCCTCGACCTTCCAGTACTGGACGACCGAGCTGGGCGCCGCGGTCATCGCGCCGAATGTACGCGGTTCATCCGGTTACGGTTCGGAATACGTCGCGCTCGACAATGGTTTCAAGCGGGAGGATTCGGTCCGGGATATCGGCGCGCTCCTCGACTGGATCGCCGAACAGCCCGAGCTCGATGCTTCCCGCATTGTGGTTTATGGCGGATCGTATGGCGGTTACATGGTTCTGGCGTCGCTGATGCACTACAATGACCGGCTGGCGGGCGGTGTGAATATTGTCGGCATCTCCAATTTCGTGACCTTCCTGGAAAACACGTCGGGCTATCGCCGCGATCTGCGCCGCGCGGAATATGGCGACGAGCGCGATCCGGACATGAACCAGCATTTGCAGGAAATCTCGCCCTCAAACCACGCCGACCGGATCACCAGCCCGCTTTTCATCATACAGGGCGCGAACGATCCCCGCGTTCCGGCCAGTGAAGCCGAGCAGATACTGGCGGCCGTCCGCGAGGCCGGCGGCGATCCATGGTATCTCTTGGCGCTGGATGAGGGGCATGGTTTCTCCAAGCGCTCCAACCAGGATTTCATGCGCGAAGCAGTGACGATGTTCCTGATGGATACGCTGGAACTCGAGTAACTCCGGCTGTCACGAAGAATTGCCTCGCCGTTTTGGCGCGTCTCGGCTAGCGTCTGACGGCGAGGGTTCTTGCCGGGGAATCGTTCATGATGCGTTTTGTGTTTGCACTCCTTGCGGGAGCTTGTGGGCTTGCCGCGCCCGCTGCGGCGACCGACCGGATCATCGTGGCGTCCATCGAGGTCGAAGCGAGCCCGGCGGAGGTGTGGCAGCTCTGGACCACCGAGGCGGGGCTCTCCTTTTTCGCTCCGGCGGCAGAGATCGATCTGCGCCCCGGCGGCACCTACGAGGTGTACTTCCTGCCTGATGCGCCGGAAGGCATGCGGGGTTCGGAAGGCACGACGGTTCTGGGTTATCAGGAGAACCGAATGCTGACCGTGACCTGGGCATTACCGCCCTACATGCCGGAGGTGCGCCCGCACCTGACGCCGCTCACGCTGGAGCTTGAACCTCTGGACGAGACCCGCACCCGCGTAACGCTGACGCATTCCGGCTGGGGCGAGGGCGGCGAATGGGATGATGCCTATGCCTATTTCCAGGAGAACTGGCCGGCCGTGCTGACACTAATGTCCGAGGCATTGACGCCAGAGGCCGAATAGGCTGCGATCCCGGCGAAATCAACGAAGGGAGTCGCTGATGCGCCCACTTATCCTTACTGGTCTGTTCGCGCTGGCGGCTTGCACCAGCGGGCCGTCGGGACCGCCCATTCCAGAAGATCCGGCCAGCGCGGCGTCGGTCGTCGCTGCGGCGCGGCAGTGCGATGCCGCAGATTATGGCGACGAACCCGTTGTCGATACCGGTGATTTCGAATTTGGCGGCAATCCCAGCCCGGCCGAACGCAATGCGGTGATCGGCGAGCTGTTCATGGAGCGGGCCAGCTTGCAGCGTTGCGTCTACGCGCTGCCGTCCGGCCTGCATATCCGCGTCCTGCGCGCTGCCGGCGACGAGGGTCTGACACCCGGAGGCGGCGAAATCGTGCGCGTCCACTATGTCGGGCAAAATACGTTCGGCGAGCCGTTCGACTCTTCATACGAGCGCGGCGCGCCGGCGGAATTCCCGTCCGACCGGTTGATCGCAGGCTGGATCGAGGCGTTGTCGCTGATGCGCACCGGCGAGGAGTGGGAGCTCTTCATTCCCGCTGAGCTTGGTTATGGCGAGCGCGGCACGCCGGGCGGTCCGATCGGACCGAACCAGGCGCTGTATTTCCGCATGGAGCTGATCTGCCTGCCGGGCCGTGAGGATGGCGGCTGCGAGGACGCCTAGCGCGACAGGCGCAGATTGGTCAGATCGCCGGCAATCAGTTCGAAGGCATTGCGGAGCGCCTCGTTGGACGGGCTGTCGAAATAGAGGCTCGGATGCGAGGCGCAGTCGCGCATCATGTCGCGCGTGGTCGATGAGCTGACCTGAAAGGTGATGGTGTAAACGCGGATCCCCTGTGCCCGGGCATAGGCGCAGGCGGCTTCGGTCCGGTCATTCAGGGCGTTGCGCAAGGCCCATGAGCTCGACGTGATGACGCCGAGCCGGCCCTCGCGGACATAGCCGTATCCGGAATAGTCGGAATAATTGAAATTGCCGCGGCCATTGATGACGTTCTGGCCGTCCGTGAGGATCACCATGGCCTTGATATTGTCGTCATCCTCCCACGGATTGCCTTCGGTAAAGGGTTCCTGAGGCGATAAAAGGCGCACGCCCCAGGATATGCCGATGGGAATATTGGTGGTGCCGCTGGCGATCATGTCCGAAATGGCGTCGTCGATGGTTGTCCGGCTGGCCGTCAGCGGAGTGACCGGGCGTGCCGTACAACCCCAGTTCGACGCCCAGCCATAAGGATTCACGCCGGCGTATTTCGCCGAGTTCGTCAGCCGCGCGAGCAGATCGCCGCCGCTCATCTGGTCGGACATGTAGCTGTTCGAAAAGCCTGACTCACCGCTCGGTTCGTCGGGAGCGAAATAGGGTAGAAACAGGGTTTCCGGTGCGCCCGGATCGGGTGGCACGTCCTCAACGTCCAACGGAATCGCCCGCGCCTCGACACACCCGTCCCAGCGCTCATAGAGCATCGAGTCGATGACATCCCAGCGATTGGCCGGCGGGTCGAAATTGTTCGCATGATCGGAGGACAGCCCGTCCGGATCGAGCCACCAGGCGCGCTCGTGCGCGGTGCCGACATTGACGGTTGAGGAAAACGGCACGAGGCCGATCTCCAGCAGTTCGGGCTCGGCTGCGTTGTCGTGCAGAATGTCGGTCAGCAGATGCGCCGCATCGCGCAAGGCGCTGATCTTGGAGCCCGACATGGAGCCCGTATTGTCGAGCACCATTACCAGCTCCAGGGCGGTGCGGGCGCGCTGCACCTCGCTCTCCCAGCCCACAGTGAGATAATGGATGCCGATCAGGCCGAGAAAGGCGGTCTGCACCGTCGACGTCCCAGTTACCGTGACGACATTGTTGAAGTCGTCGATGCTGATATTCACACCACCCAGATCCCCGAATTCGCGTTCCGGATAGTTGGCGGAAATAACAGCGAGGGCGAGCGCCTGGGCATCTTCAGTTGCGAGATTCGGCGAGGCCCCGACGGCGAGGGCGGCCGCATCGAGCGCTTCGGCGAGGCGGCCGCGGGCATTGACCGCCATGTTGAAATCCACAGCTCCGCCGCCCATCACGATGATGGGGACGAGCGCCAGCGCGAACAGCATGGCGACATTGCCGTCAGTTCTCTGCCAAAATCTGGACATCCATCTGCGCATCTTCGGACAAGCCCCGCGCCATTATCGGGCTGCAGGAGTGCGCAAATGCGGGCGGCACGCACGCGAAAGCGCCGTGCAGGGTTAAGGTTCGGTCGCTGTGCTGGCGCGATTTAGCGCGAAATGCGAAGGTTGGAGAGGTCGCCGGCAATCACCTCGAACGTATTGCGCAGCGCGGCATTGGACGGGCTATCGAAATACAAGCTTGGATGCGAGGCGCACTCGCGCATCATATCGCGCGTGCCGGAGTCGGAAACCTGGAAGGTGATCGTGTAGACGCGGATCCCCTGTTCGCGCGCATAGGCGCAGGCCGCCGCCGTGCGTTCGTCGAGCGCCTGCGACAGGCGACGGCTGGACGAGGTCCGCACGCCCAAACGGCCGTGGGCGATGTAGCCGTAGGCATTGTATCGGGACATCAGCGACGAGTTGTGCCCGCTAAGGACATTCTGACCGTCAGTGAGAATCACCATCGCTTTTATGGTGCTGCGATCGCCATAGGCCACGCCCTCCGTGAAGGGCTCTTGCGGCGACAATAGCCGGATGCCCCAGGCGATTCCGTTCGGGATATTAGTATTGCCGCTAGCTCCCATGGCGGAAATTGCATTCTCGACGCTGCGGCGATCGCTGGTCATCGGTGTCACCGGGGTGGTGGTGCAGCCGTCATTGGGTCCGCCATTGCGCGGACGGCCATTGTTGTATTTCGACAGGTCGGCGAGACGTTGCAGGATGCCGCCGCCGACGCCGTCCCTCAAATAGCTGTTCCGGAAATTGGAAATATCGGGCTCGTCCGGTGCGAAGAATGGCAGGAAGAGCGTCTCGGGATCATTGCGCGCCGGTGCGACATCCTCAATGTCGAGCGGAACAGCACGCGCCTCGACGCAGCCATCCCAGCGCTCATTGCGCAGGCTGTCGAACATGTCCCAGGTGTTCGGCGTGACGGTTTCGGTCGTGCAGGTACGGCGCCGGCCGCGGCCGCGGCACGTCCGGACTTCCTGGGCACCACCCGCCCATTGCGCATGAAGCGGGCTTTCGGCGTTCGGATCGAGCCACCAGACACGCTGGAATGTGCGTCCGACATTCACCGTGGCTGCGAACGGAACCAGACCGATGCGGACATCGTCGTCTTCCTGGGCCCCGGTGTAGAGAATATCGGTCAAAAGTTCGGCGGAATCGCGCAGCGAGGCGATTTTCGAACCGCGCATCGATCCGGTATTGTCGAGCACCATGACCAGTTCGAGATTTTGCTGCGCGCGCTGAACCTCGGACGTCCAATCCACATTGATGTATTCCATGCCCATAATGGCGAGCAGGGTCGTATCGATCCGCGACTGGCCGGTCACGGTGACGATGCCGTTCTCGTCGTCCAGCGAGACGGTGACCGAGTGGACATTACCGATCTCGTCGGCGGGGTAGTTGGCCGTGATGTAACTCATCGCGAGCGCTTCGGCGTCGCGGACCGACAGGTTGGTCTGGGAACCGACCGCGAGCGCGGCGGCATCAAGGGCTTCGGCGAGACGGCCGCGCGCGTTCATCGCTTGCGCGAAGTCGACAGCGCCACCGCCCATAACGGAAATGGGGACAAGCGCCAGCGCGAACACCGTAGCGACATTGCCGCCCCGGGCCGTCAGGAAGCGCATCAGATTGTCGAGAATTTTCTTCATCTCTTCAGGTCTTCATTCACCATTTCTGCGCGGAATGTGCCTGAAACCTCTTAAAAACGCGTGGAAGAGGAGGGTTTCCCGGCGGTAAATGCCGGGCTAGGGAAAAGCCAGAATCCGGAGCCCGCCGTGTGACCCATCCGCATCTGAACGACGTCAAAGCCTGTCTGGCCGATCTCATCGCGCTCGAAACCGTGTCGCGTAACAGCAATTTGCGGCTCATCGGCTATCTCGAACAGCGTTTGACGGTGCTGGGCGCGCGCTGCGTCAGGACGGCCGATGAGACCGGTACAAAGGCCAATCTGCACGCCATTCTTGGACCGGAAGCCGATGGCGGTGTGGTCCTGTCGGGTCATACCGATGTCGTGCCGGTTGACGGTCAGGACTGGTCAACCGACCCCTTCGTGATGACCGAACAGGATGGCCGCCTCTATGGCCGCGGCACGTGTGACATGAAGGGTTTCATCGCCTGTGCGCTGGTGATGGCGAAGAATTACGCGAAGCAGGATCTCAAGCGGCCGGTGCATTTTGCCTTTTCCTATGACGAGGAAGTCGGCTGCCTCGGTGCGCCGGACATGATCCGTGAAATGACCGCGTCGGGTCCGCAGCCGCGGATCGCGATCATCGGCGAGCCGACCGGGATGGGTGTGGTGACCGGCCACAAGGGGCTCTATTCGGTGCGGGTCGAGATTGAGGGGCTGGAAGCCCATTCCTCCAAGGTGGAAGACGGAGCGTGTGCCGTCACGCATGCCGTGCCGCTGATGCAACATCTTGCCGAGTGTGCGGATCGCTGGCGTGCTGCGGCGCCGGACGACAGCCCGTTCGATCCGCCCTATGGCACGATCACGATCGGTCAAATGGGCGGTGGCACGGCGGCGAACATTCTTGCCCGCCATGCCTGGTTTGAGAGTCTGATGCGGCCGGCGCCCTGGGATGATGCGCGCGCCGTTGGTGACACGCTGCGACAGCGCGCGGTCGACATCGAGGTACAAATGCGCCGCCATGCGCCGGCTGCGCGCGTCGAGGTGATCCAGCGGTCCGATGCGCCGCCGCTGCGTCCCGAGATCAACAGCCCGGCCGAGGAGCTGGCGCGGCAGTTGACCGGCGACAATGCCCGCCGTTTCGTGTCTTTCGGCACCGAGGCCGGCCAATTCCAGAGCGCCGGATTGTCAACCGTAGTCTGCGGTCCCGGCTATATCGAGCAAGCGCACAAGCCGGACGAGTTCGTCGATATTTCCCAGCTGGAAGCCTGTCTGGATTTTCTCGGCAAGCTGCCCGCCCATCTGATGGATTGATTGCCAATGTACGAGCGATCCGAACCGCTGCTCACGATCAATGCCGCTCCGGCCACGCCGGGACGCGGCATTTTCGTGTTCGGGGCGCCGCGCGGCGGCACCTCCATGGTGGCCGGGGCGCTGAGCCTGTTGGGCGTCGACATGGGAAGGCGCCAAGGTCACGGAAACAACGAGGATCTGGATATCCAGGAGGCGCGTGGCCCGGTGGGCGAACTCGCCGATGCGGAGGGCAAGGCTTTGGCGGCGGCGCTGGAGCGGATGCGACCGGTGATTGCGCAACGCGCAGAGAATTCGGAAGCTTGGGGTTGGAAGGACCCGCATGGCGCCTTTTACGCGCCGCAGGTTGAGGCGGACCTCCCGGCACCGCGCCTGATGGCTGTCTTCCGCGATCCGCAGGCGGCCGCGCAACGCGTTCACATGCTGACGGAGCGTCCGCTCTTCGATGCGCTTGAGGACACGCTGAAACTCTATGAACGCTGCCGGGCCTATCTCGCGCAAACCACGCAACCCGCGGCCATGGTCAGCTATGAAAAGGCGCTGGTGCGGCCGGCATTATTCGTCGCGCAATTGGCAGCGTTCTGCGGTCTGTCGCCCGGTCGAGAGCAGATCGAAGCCGCGACGGCTTTTTGCTATCCCGAGCGGGGCCACGGCAGCCCGACCGATCCGGGCTGGCCGAACCGGGGTGCGTTTTAGGACACCGCCTTCAGCTTGGCATCCTTCTGGGCGGCCTCGCGGTCACGGTTCCAGTAGGACACGGACACCACCTTGGTGCGGTCGCAGCGATCGGCATATTTCTTGGCGATCTCGGTGACCTCTTCCAGGAGGCCGGCTTCGAGCGTGATCGGATCCAGGCCGAGCGACAGGAAGGTCTCGTTCTCGACATGCAGATCGTTTTCGTCGGCCTCGTTGCGCGGGTTCGGCAAGTTGGCGATCTCGACGCCCGTCATCTGCGAGATGAGGTCGGCCAGCTCGCGCACCCTGTGGGTCTCGGTCATCTGGTTCATGATATGAACGCGATCACCCGGCTTGGGCCGGTTTTTCAGGGCCAGCTCAATGCAGCGCACGGTGTCCTGGATGTGGATGAAGGCGCGGGTCTGACCGCCAGTGCCGTGCACCGTCAGCGGGTGCCCGATCGCGGCCTGCATCAGGAAGCGATTAAGAACGGTGCCGTAATCGCCGTCATAATCGAAGCGGTTGATCAGCCGTTCGTCCTTGCGGGTCTCGTCGGTCTGGGTGCCCCAGACAATCCCTTGGTGGAGATCGGTGATCTTGAGCCCGTCATTCTTGTTGTAGAAATGGAAGAAGAGCGCGTCCTGCGTCTTCGTCATGTGATAGATAGAGCCGGGGTTGGCCGGGTAGAGAATGTCCTGCTGAACCGGCCCTTGCGGCGTGTCGACGGTGACGCGCAGATAGCCTTCCGGGATCTTCATGCCGGCCGTTCCATAACCGTAGACGCCCATCGTGCCGAGATGGACGAGGTGGATATCCAGGCCGGACTCGACGATGGCAGCGAGCACGTCATTGGTGGCGTTGAGATTGTTGTCCACCGTATAGCGCTTGTGACGTGCGGTTTTCATCGAATAGGGCGCGGCGCGTTGTTCGGCGAAATGCACGATGGCGTCCGGGCGTTCCTCATTGATGAGATTGAGCAGTTCCTGATAATCCTTGCCGACATTGAGATCGACGAAGCGCATGTCCTTGCCGGAGACTTCCTTCCAGGCGGCCAGGCGCACGCTCATGGGCTGAATCGGCGTCAGGCTGTCGACTTCCAGTTCGACATCGATCTTGCGCCGCGACAGATTGTCGACAATCACGACCTCATGGCCGAGATTGGACAGATGGAGGGCTGTGGGCCAACCGCAAAATCCGTCGCCGCCGAGTACGATCACCTTCATTGTTCACACCTGGATTTGTTCGGAAGTAATTTGGCAGGCCTTTTTGCAAGCCGAAAGCCTGATGACAAGGCTTTGCTGTAAATATGACGCAGGTAGGATAACGCAAACGACGCGATCTGGAGAGCGAAATTGGCCCCCGTCGAGCGCCTTGGCCCGTTTAACGATGTCTTTCTGATCCCGCCGCACCGCTTCGGTGACGATCGCGGCTGGTTCGAGGAAACCTGGAATGCGGACCGGTTTCGCGCGCAGGCGGGCATCGAGACGGTGTTTGTGCAGGATAATGCGTCGCGCTCGAAGACACCCGGGACAGTGCGCGGCCTGCATTTCCAGGCGCCGCCCTTCGCACAGGCCAAGCTGGTGCGTTGCCCGCGCGGCGCGATTTTCGATGCCATCGTCGATATCCGGCACGGTTCGCCGACCTTCGGGCATTGGGCGGGCGTGAAACTGACGGCCGAAAGCGGGCGGCAGCTCTGGGTTCCGCGCGGCTTCGCGCACGGTTTCGTCACGCTGCAGCCGGACAGCGAGATCGCCTACAAGGTCGATAATCCCTATTCGGCCGAACATGATGGCGTCATGCTCTGGAATGATCCGGCGATCGGCATTGACTGGCCGTTCGACACGAGCGCCGCGATTCTGTCGGAAAAGGACAAGGCGGCACCGAAACTCGCCGATCTGCCGGTCCTGTTCGAGTACGGCACATGAGGATCCTGGTCATCGGCGCTTCGGGTCAGGTGGCCCGCGCCCTGGCCGCACAGGCCGGCGCGCACGAGGTGATCCGCGCCGGGCGGCCGCAGGTTGACCTCTCGCACCCGACCGGGTTGGCGGATCTGATCGGTCAGGTCGCACCCGATGCGATCATCAACGCCGCGGCTTACACAGCGGTCGACAAGGCGGAGACCGAGATCGCGGCGGCGCGCGCGCTCAACGAGACCGGGCCGGCCGCCTTGGCGCGGGCGGCAGCCGCGCGCCGCCTGCCCTTCGTCCATATTTCGACGGATTACGTGTTCAACGGCCTGGGCGGTGCGCCGTATTCGGAAGCCGATGAGACCGCGCCGCTGAATGTCTACGGCCAGACCAAGGCGGATGGCGAAGCCGCCGTGCTGGCCGCGCATCCCAGCGCGCTGGTGGTGCGGACCTCCTGGGTCTATGCGCCGGAAGGACATAATTTTGTGCGGTCCATGTTGCGGCTGGCGGCGGAGAAAGATGCACTCAACGTGGTGGAAGACCAGTTCGGCCGGCCGACCGAGGCACATGCCCTGGCCGACGCGCTGATCGATCTCGCAGGGCAGTTGCAGGCTGGCGCGGAGGGCGGTCTGCTGCATGTCGCCAATAGCGGCGAAGCGAGCTGGCGCGATCTCGCCGAAGCAGCGATTTCAGGGGCGGGCCTGACCACGCCGGTCACCGGTATCCGCACAAGCGACTGGCCGACCGCGGCGCGGCGGCCTGGCGATACACGGCTCGATCTGACCCGGGCAAGAGAGGTGTATGGAATCGCATTGCCGGACTGGCGCGAGTCGCTGACCAGATGCCTTGAAATGATGGGGCTCGGTGGACGCCGCGCGTCTTAGGCGCTAAACGGCGCGCGACTCTCAATTCAGCGGGGCTCCGGTGCCCGCTTCCGTCCGGATCAACAAGGAGTTTGGCATGGCTGTTCGGGTCGCCATCACGGGATTTGGCCGCATCGGCCGCCTGGCGCTGCGCGCTGTTCTCGAGGAGAAGCGCTGGGATGAGGTCGAGGTCGTCGCGATCAATGACAGCTCCACGCCGGAAACCAATGCGCACCTTCTGACCTATGACAGCGTGCATGGCCGGTATCCGGGCACGATCAAGGTCGGCGATGACTGGATCGATGCCGGCTTCGGCAAGATACAGAAAGTCTCCAACCGCGACCCCTCGCAACTGCCCTGGGGCGATCTGGGCGTCGACCTGGTGTTGGAATGCACCGGCAAGTTCAATTCCAAGGACGCCGCGATGGCGCACATCGAATCTTCCGGCGCGAAGAAGGTGTTGTGCTCGGCACCGGCCAAGAATGCCGACAAGACGATCGTCTACGGCGTCAATCACGACACGCTGACCGCCGATGATCTGGTGGTCTCGAACGCGTCCTGCACGACCAACGGGCTCGCCCCGGTCGCCAAGGTGCTCAACGATGCGGTCGGCATCGAGCGCGGCCACATGACGACGATCCACGCCTATACGGGCGACCAGCCGACGCTCGACCGGAACCACAAGGATTTGCACCGCGCCCGCGCGGCCGCGATGTCGATGGTGCCGACCTCGACCGGCGCGGCGAAGGCCGTCGGCCTGGTGCTGCCGGAACTCGAGGGCAAGCTGGACGGCGCCGCGGTGCGCGTGCCGACGCCGAACGTGTCGCTGATCGATCTCGTCTTCACGCCCGGCAAGGCGACCTCGGCCGAAGAACTGACGGCGGCGATCAAGGCCGCAGCCGACGGCCCGATGAAGGGCATTCTCGGCTATGACGACATCCCGCTGGTGTCGATTGACTACAATCATGACAGCCGCTCCTCGATCGTGGCGGTCGACAAGATCAAGGTGATCGACGAGCGCCTGGCGCGGGTCATGACCTGGTATGACAATGAGTGGGGTTTTGCCTGCCGGATGATCGACACGGCCGCCGCGATGGGCAAGTTTCTCTAGATCAATCACGGGCAGGAGCCGAGCATGGGATTGCGCCGCATCGAAGAGGCCGATGTTCACCGCAAGCGGGTCCTGGTCCGCGTTGATTTCAACGTGCCGATGAAGGACGGGGTGATCACCGACGCGACACGCCTGATGGCCGCGCTGCCGACGATCAGCCATCTGAAATCCGCGGGTGCAATGGTGATCCTGCTGGCGCATTTCGGCCGGCCCAAGGGCCAGCGCGTAGCCGAGGCTTCGCTGGCGCCGGTGGCACCGGCGCTGGCCGATCTGCTGGCCGCACCGGTCGAATTCGCCGAAGACTGCATCGGCCCGAAAGCCGAATCTGCGGCTGAAACGCTCAAGCCGGGCGATATTCTGCTGCTGGAAAACACCCGGTTCCATGCCGGCGAAGAAGCCAATGACGATGCTTTCGCCAAAGCGCTCGCCGCGCTCGGCGATGTCTATGTCAATGACGCCTTCTCCGCCGCCCACCGGGCCCATGCCTCGACGGCCGGGGTGGCGGAATATCTTCCGGCCTATGCCGGGCTGTCGTTGCAGCGGGAGCTCGACCATCTCGGCCAAGCCCTCACCGATCCGAAGCGCCCGGTGATCGCCCTTGTCGGTGGCGCCAAGGTCTCGACCAAGATCGCGCTCCTTGAAAACCTGGTTTCTAAGGTCGACACGCTGTTTGTCGGCGGCGCGATGGCGAACACCTTCCTCCTGGCGCAGGGCCATGAGGTCGGGAAAAGCCTCGTCGAGCGGGATTTCACCGATACGGCGCACCGCATCATGGAAGCCGCCCGTACCCATGGATGCGAGCTGATCCTGCCGCAGGACCTCGTCTGTGCGGCCGAGTTCGCGCCCAATCCCGAGACCCGGACCGTGCCGGCCGATGCCATTCCGGGCGGCATGATGGCGCTGGATGCCGGACCGCAATCCGTGGACGCTCTGGCCGATGCGATTGATGCCAGCAAGACGCTGATCTGGAACGGCCCGCTTGGCGCGTTCGAGACACCGCCCTTCGAAACCTCGACAGTGGAAGCCGCGCGCTATGCGGCCGAACGCTGCCGGGAGGGCAAGCTGATTGCGGTCGCCGGCGGCGGCGATACGGTCGCGGCGCTCAATGTGGCCGGCGTGGCGAGCGATTTCACTTTCATTTCCACGGCGGGCGGGGCCTTCCTGGAATGGATGGAAGGCCAGATACTGCCCGGCGTGGCAGCGGTCACGGATTGAGGCTAGGTTTTTTCGCACATCAGATCTGCTGGGGACGACAAGATGGATCTCGAACAACTCAACGACATTGCCAATCGCATGGTGGCGCACGGGCAGGGCATTCTGGCGGCGGATGAATCCACCGGTACGATCAAGAAGCGCTTCGATTCCATCAAGCTGCAATCCACCGAGGACAAGCGCCGCGACTGGCGCGAGATGCTGTTCCGTACCCAGCCGGCGATGAATGACCATATCTCCGGCGTCATCCTGTATGATGAGACGTTGCGCCAGAATGCCGCCGACGGCACGCCGCTGGTTGAGCTGATCGCCGCGTCCGGCGCGGTTCCGGGCATCAAGGTCGATACCGGTGCGAAGGACCTCGCCGGCGCCCCGGGCGAGAAGGTCACCGAAGGCCTCGACCGGCTTCGCGATCGCCTCAACGAGTATCACGAAATCGGCGCCCGCTTTGCCAAATGGCGCGCGGTGATCGATATCGGCCGCGAAGGCGATGACTCCATTCCCTCGCCCTATTGCATCGATGTGAACATGCACGCGCTCGCCCGCTATGCGGCGCTGTGCCAGGAAGCCGGCATCGTGCCGATCGTCGAGCCGGAAGTGCTGATGGATGGCGATCACGGAATCGAGCGCTGCTATGAGGTGACGGAATACGGGCTCAAAGCGCTCTACAAGGCGCTTTACGACCAGGGTGTCGAGCTCGAAGGCACCATTCTCAAACCCAACATGATCATTGCCGGCAAGAAGTGCCCCGATCAGGCCAGCGTCGAGGAAGTTGCCGACATGACGGTGCAATGCCTCGCCAATTGCGTACCGGCCGCCGTGCCGGGCATCGCCTTCCTGTCGGGTGGCCAGTCGGACGAAGAAGCGACGGCGCACCTCAACGCGATGAATGCCGCTTATGACCTTCCCTGGCCGCTGACCTTCTCCTACGGGCGCGCCCTGCAAGCCGCCCCGCTGAAGGCGTGGGGCGGATCCGATGTCGAAGCCGGCCAGAAAGCCTTTAACCACCGTGCGCGGATGAACGGTCTCGCCGCCAAGGGCGAGTGGTCCGCTGATCTCGAGAAAGAAGGCTAGGCTGGGCCGGGACCAAACCCGTTTCAATCTCGACGGTCACCGCATGCATGCGTCGGTGACGGCCGAGAACGGTGTCGTGAACGCCGATACGGTCTTCGAATTCTCACAATCGGATGACTGGGTGACCGCCCGGTATTCTGGCGGCAAGATCGTGCATGGTTATCTGGTCGGCCGGGTGGACGGTTCGGCCTTCGCCTTTCGCTACTGCCAATGCGACACGGACGGTCATCTCGATGGCGGGCAGTCGAATTGCGAGCTGGAACGCCGCGCGGACGGCGGTATCCGTATCGTCGAACGCTTCTTCTGGGAGTCGCGCGGCGAAGAGGGCGTCAATATTATCGAGGATCTCTAGGCTTCGCTGCGCGCACAGGCTTCCGGCATGCGGCCGCCGCCTTCCAGCAGCGACTTGCCGGTCGCGTCGCAGAGCGCGTCGATCCGATAGCTCACCGCGGCTTCCCGCGGACCGCCGGCATAGCGCGCGACCAGCAGAACCGGACCGGCCTGCGGCACAATACCCGTGCAGGCATAGACCTCGTCATAATCCTCACGCACATCCGCGCCTTGTGCCGTGACCGGGCCAAAGCCGGGAATGGCTTGCCAGGCGGCCGCACAGGCATTTTCCGCAAAAGCGGCGCGTTCATGCATCGGAAGCGTGGTCGATGTGCCGGCGCCGGACGCCGAACCGATCAGAAAATAAGACGCGGCCCAGATCGCCAATCCACCCAGGATCAGCATGTTGAGAATACGCATCATTTCTGTTGTCCTCCCCACCCGGTGGCGAAATTAGGACCGCTAAAGTCCTCATTGCAAACATTTTCTCGTGACGCGCGAGCGGATTCCCACGAGGCTTTCGCGGACGCTCCGAAACGGCTATGGCGCAAACATGACTTGCCAGCTTTATCTTCTTACGCCGCCGCGCATTGAGGCCGGTTTCGCCGAGACGCTGATCGCCGCGCTCGACGCCGGTGACGTCGCCGCTTTGCAAATCCGGCTGAAAGATCACACCCCAGATGAGATCAAGCAACTCGCCCCTCCGCTGATCAAGGCGGCGCAGGACCGCGGTGTGGCGGTCATTCTGAATGACGATCCCGAACTGGCCGTCGCGCTGGGTTGCGATGGCGTGCATGTCGGGCAGGGCGATGTGCCGGCAAAGCAGGCGCGCGCCGCGATCGGGCCCAAGCGCATGCTGGGCGTGACCTGTCACAACAGCCGGCACCTGGCCATGCAGGCCGGGGAAGCCGGAGCTGACTATGTGGCCTTCGGCGCCTTTTATCCAACCCGGACCAAGACACCGCCCACGCAGGCCGATCCGGATATCCTCGACTGGTGGTCGCAACTGTTCGAAATCCCGTGCGTGGCGATTGGCGGGATCACGGTCGAAAATGCCGCGCCGCTGATCGAGGCCGGTGCGGATTTCCTGGCCGTGTCCTCGGGTGTGTGGTCGCATGTGGACGGGCCGGCAGCGGCCGTTATAGCGTTCAACGCATTGATGCGGGGCGAGTAAAACGAGGTGATGATGGCCTATCGTCTGATGGCTGTCCTGTTGTTGCTGCCCGCCATGGCCTGGGCCCAGGACGCCGATCCCGAACAAGCCGATTCTGCCGTGGACGCGGCGCCTGCGCCCATCCTGCGCGATCTCGATCTGATTGATGCCGAGGCGCAGAATGATGCGCTGGCGCTGGATGATATTCCCGACTCCGAGATTCCCACCAACGACACGGATATCGACGATCTGTTCGACCGCGCGCAGCTTGCCTATGCGACGGGCGACTTTGAAACCGCACTGACGCTGGCGCGGACCGCGGCGGCGGCCGGGCATTCACAGGCAGCAACGCTGGCCGGGCTGATGCATGAGGAGGCGCAGATCGCCGACGCCAGCGATGTGACTGCCGCGCGCTGGTATCGCCGGGCGGCCAGCCAGGGCGAACCGGTGGGTAATTACCGGCTTGGCCGTATGGCACAAGAGGATCGCGCCGGGCTGGCACGCGCCGAAGCGCGCGGGTTTTTCCTGCGCGCTGCGCAGGCCGGTCATGTGCCGGCCATGCTGGCCTATGCGCTGGTGCTGAAGGCTTCGCCCGTGCCGCAGGATGCGCCGCTGGCGATCGAATGGGCGGAACGCGCTGCCAGCCAGGGCGATGTCGAGGCGATGTTCCAGCTCGCCCAGATGTATGACAGCTGGGAGGGCGGTCCGCAGGAGCCGGCGGCGGCGCGGCAATGGTATGTCGCGGCGGCCAACGCCAATCATGCCGAAGCAGCGCTGCAGGCCGGGCTGATGCTTGCCAATGGCGAGGGCGGTGAAGCGGATCCTGAAGCGGCGTTCGACTATATCCGCCAGTCGGCCGAGGCGGGCTTTGCCCCCGCGATGGGTCAGTATGGTCTTATGCTGCTCAATGGCTGGAATGGCCGGGAACCGGACACGGTGTCGGCGGTCGAATGGTTTGCCCAGGGAGCGGTCGGCGGTGACGCGGAATCGCGCTTTCTCTACGCCGTCGCGCTGGCAGGCGGCTATGGCGTCGAGCGGGATCTGGTGCGGGCCTATTACTGGACGCTGATGGCGGAATACGAAATGGACGGCGCGTTGTCTCACAATGTCGATCGCGACCGCCTGCAGGCCGCGCTGGAGAACGATCTGACGGCGTCCGAGACCGAACAGGTCCGCGCCCAGATCGCGGCTTACCGCGCGCGCTAGAGACCGCACCGGCACGGCAACAGCGCTTGCCGCCCGCACGGCATCCTGATAGGACGCGCGCGAATTGACCGGCCCCTGCCATGCGCGGGGGCCGGCTCACATCGTGAAGACAGCCGACAGGATTGCCGTCCATGAAAATCAACGGGAATGAAGTAAAGCCGGGCATGGTGCTGCAGCACCAGGACACGCTCTGGACCGTGGTGAAAGCCGAGGCCGTGAAGCCCGGCAAGGGCGGCGCGTTCGCCCAGGTGGAAATGAAGAACATTCTCGACGGGCGCAAGCTGAACGAACGCTTCCGCGCCGCCGACAAGGTCGAGCGCGTGCGGCTTGAGCAGAAGGATTTCCAGTTCCTGTTCAAGGACGACACGATGGCGACCTTCATGAACACCGAGACTTATGATCAGATCGAGCTGCAGATGGACTTCATCGGCGAGGATACCGCCGCCTATCTGACGGACGGCATGATGGTCATGGTCGAATTCTACGAAGACAAGCCGATCGGGCTCACCCTGCCGCAATTCGTCGAGCTGGAAATCGCCGATACCGAGCCGGTGGTGAAAGGTCAGACCGCGGCGAACTCCTACAAGCCGGCGGTACTGTCGAACGGCGTTCGCACCTCGGTGCCGCCCTTTGTTGGCGTCGGCGAGCGGGTGATCATCTCGACCGAAGACGGCAGCTATCAAAAGCGGGCTGACTAGAGGATGGGACGCGTTACCGCCCTCATGGAAGTGATGCAGAACGCGGCCCGCAAGGCGGGCCGCGGGCTGGCGCGCGATTTCGGCGAAGTCGAACATCTTCAGGTCTCGCGCAAGGGTCCAGCGGACTTCGTGACCGCCGCCGACCGCAAGGCCGAGGACACGCTGTTCGAAGCCTTGAGCGCGGCGCGACCGGGCTATGGCTTCCTGATGGAGGAGCGCGGCGTTGTCGAGGGCACGGACAAGACCCATCGCTGGATCGTCGATCCGCTCGACGGGACGCTGAACTTCCTGCACAGCCAGCCGCATTTCGCGATCTCGATCGCGCTGGAGCGGATGGGCGAGATCGTCGCCGGGGTGATCTACAATCCCGTGACCGGCGACATGTTCCACGCGGAAAAGGGTTATGGCGCCTGGCTCGATGAGCGGCGCCTGCGCGTCTCCGGCCGCAAGGAGCTGATGGACTGCGTGATCGCGACCGGCACGCCCTTCTTCGGCAAGCGCGGGCATGCGCGTTTCCTGAAAGAGCTGCACCAGATCATGCCGAACGTTGCCGGCGTCCGCCGCTACGGAGCGGCGTCGCTGGATTTGGCGTGGACGGCGGCCGGCCGGTTCGACGGTTTCTGGGAACGCGATCTCAAACCCTGGGACATTGCTGCGGGAATCATCATGGTGCGCGAAGCCGGCGGCTACCATGTGGAGGCCGACGGTGCCGGCGATCCGCTGGCGACCGGCAATATTCTGGCGGGCAATGAATCGATCTGCCACCAGCTCTCCGAGAAGCTGAAGGCCGCCGCCTAGTTCTTAGCTCGGGTCGATTGAAAGTTCGCAGGAGGTGGCGTATGCGGCCGTCATGGCCGCGACCCCGCCGATCCGCTTCACATCCTTTGCATCGCGCCGTCAAATTCTCGAAGCCCTCGGCGAAGCCGGCATATTCCGGCAGCTGGCTCCATTCGATCCGCACATCGTCGGATCGGTCCCACTGGACGTCCATCACGCGGCATCCGATATCGATATTTGTTGTGGCGCGCCGGACCTGACCGCCTTTGCGAGCGCCCTGAAAGCGCTGGCGAATGTGGAGCTGGTGGAGGTGACCGAGAATGTCTATCTCGGCCGGCCTTCGGTTATCGGGCATTTCATAATTGGCGGGCATGCCGCGGATATCTTCGCGCAATCCTGTCCGGTATCGGAGCACCAAAGCTATCGTCTCTGGAAGGTTGAAGCGCGATTGCTGGCGGTTGGAGGCGATGCGTTGCGAGACCGCGTGCGTGCCCACAAGATTGCTGGAATGAAAACAGAAGCCGCATTCGCGGCATCGCTGCGGCTTGCCGGCGATCCCGTCGATGTGTTGCTCCAACTCGCAGCGAGCCCGGATAACCGCCTTGAAGCGGTAGTCGCCGCTGCCGGAATTGCCTGATCAAACGCCTTTCCGACCTTGGATTCCGAAAATACCTGCCGTGTACCGGGGGATCGGTGTGTTTCATGCCCCGTTCAGCGTGACTGTGCCTTCGTCGCAATCGGGGAGGACCGTGCCATGCTTGAAATGATCCTGCTGGCGGATGCCGAGATTGCCGACGATTGCACCTGGAACGGCATTCCGCTTTACGGCGAAGTCCAGATCGTCGACAGCTTCGCCGATATCGACGTTCAGGCCGTCGAGAGTTTTCCCGACCTTCGCGTGAAGGTCGTTGAGAGCTTCCCGGACGATTGCGGGGAATGGGAGTTTGTCGAGTCGTTTCCGGATTTCACGATCCGCTTCGTGGACAGCTTTCCCGACATCAAGATCGAATTCGTTGAGAGCTTTCCCGGGGTGGAGTAGTCAAACGGGATGGCGATCTACAACCGGTTTATCCTCCCGAACCTGATTGATACCTCGTGCAAGCTAAGCCCGATCATGAAGCAGCGGGCCAAGATTGTGCCGGACGCCGAGGGCGTGGTTGTCGAGATCGGCATGGGCGCGGCGCCGAATCTCGGCCTTTATGACCCGCAGAAAGTCCGCACCGTGATCGGCATCGAACCGAATGCCGGGCTGCGCAAGAAGGCGGCCCGCGCGATGGCGCAAAGCGCGCTCGATGTCAGGCTGCTCGACGGCCTTGCGGAGGAGCTGCCCCTCGACAGCGCCAGCGCGGATACGGTGGTGCTGACCTATACGATGTGTTCGCTTGGCGATGTTCCCGGGGCGATGAGCGAAATCCGGCGCATTCTCAAGCCCGGCGGGCGTTTGCTGATCTGCGAACACGGCGCGGCACCGGATGCCGGCGTCCTGAAATGGCAGCAGCGCCTCGAACCGGTGTGGAAGGTGTTCGCCGGCGGGTGTCACCTGTCCCGCCCGATCGACAAGCTGGTTGAACACAACGGTTTCCGGTTCGAAAAACTGACGGCCGAATACATGCCGAAGACACCAAAAATCGTGGCCTACGATTATATCGGCGCCGCCAAGGCGTCCTAGGCGCAGTCCGCGCATCGGGGCGCCGCCGGATCGGTCTCGAGGCGTTTCTCGGCGATGGCCTCACCGCATTCGACACACCAGCCGTATTCTTCGTCCTCGATGCGCTTGAGCGCGGCGTCGATGCGGCGGATTTCCATAGCCCGGCGGGCGTCTGCCGCCTTGGCCATCGCCTGGACCTGCAGACTGTCCTGGCGCGACAGGCGGCCAACCGATTGCTGGTCCAGTTCCACGGGCTTGCGATCGTCGCCGCTGCCCGAGGACAGCGCCAGCAACTCATCCTTCAGCGCCGCCAAGCGGGCGCGGGCCTTGTCCGGATCGATCACCATCCGGATAGCCTAGCAGCCGGCGTGCGCGGCGCTACTCTTCGACGAGGTGTGCCAGCGTCTCGATGCGGATGCCGACCTCAGTGCCGACAATCGCCGCGGCGGTCTCATGGCCCCATTCGGTGCGGTCAATGGTGCCTGTGACGGTAAACCCCACGGCCTGGCGCTGGGTGGCCGGATCCACGCCCTGACGATTGAGTTCGACATTGAAGGTCACCTCCCGGGTCTCGCCCCAGAGGGTCAGATTGCCGGTGACCTCTGCCGTCGTGTCGCCGGTCTGATCGACGCGGGTTGAGACGAACTCCAACTGCGGATGGGCCTCGGCGTTCAGCCAGAAGGCGCCCGCGACATGCTCGTCCCGGACGGGATGGCCGACAAAGACGGAGCCGGTTTCGACGAAGGCCGAAACCGACGAATTGGCCAGATCCCCGGCATTAATGGTGATGGTGCCGCCGGAGTCCATGAAGCTGCCAAAGATCGTGGTGAAGCCGAAGCGATCGACCGAAAACACCGCCTGGGTGTGGGCCGGATCGATCTCGTAGCGATCCTGGGCGAGGGCGGGCGTGGACGCCGTTATAAGGGCCGCGGATACAAAAAAGGTGCGAAACATGCTATTCTCCCCTTTATCCGCCTGAAGTTTGCGCGCGAGCTATCGGTCCCGCAAATGACGCTTTGGAAGGAATGAGCACGGATGCGTGAACACTTCGAGCGGATGGCCGCCTATAATGGCTGGGCCAACGACCGCTTGTATGCCGCCGCAGCCGGCCTTCCCGAAGACCGGCTGAAGGCGGATGTTGGTGCGTATTTCCAGAGCATTTTCGGTACATTGACTCATATCCTGACCGCTGACCGGATCTGGATGCGGCGCCTTACGGGCGAAGGGCCGGACCCGAAGGATCTGGCCGAGCTGCCATTCGACACGCTCGACGAACTGACGGATGCGCGGCGGGCCATGGATAAGCGGATCGGAGACCATGTTGCCGGGCTGGCAGACGCCGATTTTCCGGCGATCGTGAATTATTCCAACATGGCCGGAACGCCCCATCAATTGCCGCGCCACTCGATCCTAAGCCACGTCTTCAATCACCAGACGCATCATCGTGGCCAGGTCCACCACATGCTGTCCGCGGAGGGCGTCGATCCGCCCCCGCTGGATCTTTTGTATTTCATGCTTCCCGCGGCGTAGGGGAGATTCCGCGACAGATCATCCCTGTGGTCTTTGGCAGGTTGCCCGCCTAGTTTGAGCGCTTAGTGGGTCAGCAGGGACAGTCATGACGGAAACGATTTTATCGCTGGAAGGCGTCACCAAGCGCTATTCCGGCCAGACTGCTGTGGCCGAATTCGACATGCAGGTCGGCCGCGGCCAAATCACCGGCTTCCTCGGACCCAATGGCGCCGGCAAGTCGACGTCTTTGCGCATGGCGCTGGGAATCATCCGTCCCGATGCCGGCCGGACGCGCCTGTTCGGCAAGGCGCCCGGTGCCACTGTTCTGGAGCGGGTGGGCTTTCTTCCCGAAGAACGGGGCATCTACAAGAAGATGAAGGCCGAGGATGTCATCATTTTCTTCGGCCGCATGAAAGGCATGTCGATGGCGGCGGCCCGCAAGGCGGCGCGCGACGGGTTGGAGCGGTTCGGTCTGGGCGGCGACGCCAAGAAGAAGATCAAGGAAATGTCGAAGGGGATGGCCCAGAAAGTCCAGATCATTGCAACGCTCGCCCATGATCCGGAGTTCATCATCCTCGACGAGCCGTTTTCCGGGCTCGACCCGGTGAACCAGAAAATGCTCGAGGACATGATTCGCGACGAAGCGCGCCGCGGCAAAACGATCCTGTTCTCGACCCATGTCATGGAGCATGCTGAGCGGCTCTGCGACCAGATCGTGCTGATCTCCAAAGGCCGCAAAGTCTTTGACGGATCGGTGCCCGAGGCGCTGTCACAGGTCCCCCGGCGCGTGATCATTGAAGCGTCCAGCGACCACGATCTGGCACAGATTCTGGCAAACACCGGCGATGTATCCCGCGGGGAAGCGCCGGACGGATTGCAGGGATGGACGGTTGAGCTGGCGGCCGGCAAGGACGCCCAGGATGTCTTGAAAGCGTGTGTCGAGGCCGGCGTGCGGCTGGCCCGGTTTGAACCGATGCGCGCTCATCTGCACGACGTGTTTGTCGAGCTCGTCCAGAATTCCAGCCGGGAGACCGCGTGATGCGTGCAATCTATCTCATGGCCCGGCGCGAATACCTGTCCTATGTCGCGACCTGGGGCTTCTGGTTATCGCTGTTGTCCGTGCCACTCTTCATGGGCGTCGGTATTCTGATCCCGATCCTGGCCGAGACCTCTCAGCCAACGCGGCATTTTACCGTATTGGATAATACCGGTCAGGGCTTCGACCGGGTCATCGAGGAGAGCGTGGACCGGGATCGCTTCGTTCCGGTGGAAGCGCCGGCCGGCGATATTGACGGTTTGAGGCCGTACCTGCTGGGCGAACAGTCGATCGAGGTCGACGGTGAAACGCATCCCTTGTTCGCGGCGATCATATTCGCGGTCGATGAGAAGGCCGATACCGTCATCGAGTATTGGAGTACCAATCTGACGACGGGCACGTTGCGTGAAACGGCCGAGGACTCGCTGCAGGACTGGCTGCGCAGCGAGCGGCTGGAAGAGCTGGGCATCCCGCAGGAGGTACTCGAGGAGATCAATGCCATCGACCCGCGGGCGCGATCGTTGAACCCGGAACGGGAGGGCGATACCGCGGAAGTCGGTTTTGCCGACCGGGTGCCGATTATCGTCGGGATCGGGTTTGCGATCGGTCTGTGGATCATCATCTTCTCGGTGACCAACATGCTGCTCACCGCGATGATCGAGGAGAAGGGCAACAAGATCCTCGATACGCTGTTGGCCACTGCGCGATTTGATCAAGTCCTCATCGGCAAGCTGGCTGGCCTCGCGGCGGTCTCGGCGACGTTGCTGCTGGCCTGGGGTGTGATGGGATCCGGCGGGGCTTTCGGCGTTCAGGCGGTCCTGGCCGCGGGCAATGACACGCTGGTTCAGATCCTCAATGCGGTCTTCGATCCCGGCCTGATCTTTCCGGCGCTAGGCTATTTCGTCGTCGGCTATCTGATGTTCGGTACGGTGTATCTGGCCATCGGTTCGCTGTGCGACACGCTGCAGGAAGCACAGTCCCTGATGAGCCCTATCATGCTGATGATGATGATCCCCTTCTTCATCATCTTCGTGACCATCGAGAATCCGGATTCACTGCTCTTGCAATATGCATCCTGGGTGCCGTTCTGGACGCCTTTCCTGATGATGGCGCGCCTGCAGACCGATCCGGCCACGATCGAGATCATTGCCACGACGATTGCCATGCTTGTCACGGCAGGTGTCGTGATCCTTCTGGCCTCGATGGTCTTCCGGCAGGGGGCGCTGGGCCGTGCGAATGCGTCGTCGGTGAAAAAGCTGTTCAGCCGCAAGAAATCGGCCGCGCAATAGAAAACGCCGCGCTGATGGCAGCGCGGCGTTTGTCTTTAAACCCGTTCGGCTTGGGCTTGCGGTATCCTACCGGCGGGCACCCTTGCCACCGATGAGACCTTCGCGCTGTGCGCGCTTGCGGGCCAGCTTGCGGGCCCGGCGGATCGCCTCGGCCTTCTGGCGCGCGCGCTTCTCCGAGGGCTTCTCGAAGTGATTGCGACGCTTCATTTCGCGGAAAGTCCCTTCCCGCTGCATCTTCTTTTTCAGCGCGCGGAGCGCTTGCTCCACATTGTTCTCGCGCACGATGATCTGGACGATGGTCCACTCTCCTGTGTCTGTACCAATCTGTTGCGCAGCCGCACAGATTCGTGGCGACCGCAGGCCTCTTGCCGAGAGGCGCGGCTATTAGCAGAGCTAAAGCAGCCTGTCCACACCCCTTAACGCCTGTGACGCAATGCGCATCGACGCGGTGCAGGCTATGCTCTAGATAGGCTTCATGGCTCGAAAATCGACCCCATCCGCCTTCGATCGTCTGCTCGACGCGGCGCTTCCAATGGCGGCCTTCGACGGCTGGACAGATGCGGTGCTGGCCGACGCGGCAGTGGCGGCCGGACTGACGGATGATGCGCTGCGGCTGGCGGCTCCGCGTGGCGTGCTGGACCTGATTGCGCATTGGTCGAACCGGCTGGATCACGCCATGCTGGCACGTCTTGGGGACCGCGATCTCGGCGCGATGAAGATCCGCGAACGCGTGACCTTAGCCGTTCAAGCACGGTTGGAGGCCATTGGCCGTCATGAAGAAGCAGCCCGCCGCGCAAGGGCGAGGCTTTTGCTGCACGATGCGGGCACGCTCGGCGCCGCGCTGGTCTGGCAGACATCGGATCGGATCTGGGGCGCGCTGAACGATCCATCGACCGATTTCAACTGGTATTCGAAGCGGACGATCCTGTCGGCCGTCTATGTGTCCAGCCTGTCGGCCTGGCTGAACGATGAAAGCCGGGACAAGGCGAACGCCAAGGCGTTTCTCGACCGGCGCATCGGGAATGTCATGGAGTTCGAGAAAGCGAAGGCCGGCTGGCGAAAGCTGACGGCCGACCTGCCTGACCCGGCCCGCGTCCTGGCGCGCCTGCGCTATCCGCGGCGACGCGTCTAGGTCCAGCGCGGATTGGGAAACCAGTCGCGCTTGGCCTTTACCTGAACCAATTCCTGCTCGGGCCATCGCAAAGCGGTCAGCTTGCCGCCATAAACGCAGCCGGTGTCGAGGCTCCATACATTGTTGCGCTTGCGGACCTTTCGATCGGCAACATGCCCGTGCACGACCGTGGCTTCGCCCCGGTAATTACGGGCCCAGTCGAGGCGGATGGGAAAGCCGAGATCATCGGTCTGGCCGGTGGTTTCGCCATACATGGCCAGCGCGCGGGAGGTGCGGTTCTCGATGCCGTGATAACGTTCCGGCAGGCCGGCATGGGCGACTATCAACCGCCCGTTATCCAGCACGAGGTGACTCGGCAGGCTGTCGAGATAGTCGCGGACCAGTTCGAGGAATTTGGCCTTTTCCTTTTTGGCCTCCTGCACGCTCGTTTTGAGGCTGGGACTAATGCGCACGTCGCGGCCCTTCAGCCAGCGCAGGAATTTGTCGTCATGATTGCCGATGACGCAGCGCGCGATACCGGCCTTCTCCGCTTCCATGGCGAGGCGCACCACATCCATCGAGGCCGGACCGCGGTCGACGAGGTCACCCACAAAGACGATCTTGCGCTTGTCCGGGTGCGTGAGCGAGGTATTGCGCTTGCCGCGCGGTCCGCGGGTCTTAACCTCATAGCCCAGCTTGCCGAGGAGCTTCTCAAGCTCGCGGGCGCAGCCATGGACGTCCCCGATAATGTCGAAGGGGCCGGTTTCCGACTTCCAGACAAGGGGTTCGTCGTGGATCATGTGTTCCGCATAACGGCGGAGCCGGAGAGTGCAAGTCAGGATTGGCGTGGGAGCGGGGAAATCCGGTTGATATGGCCCATTTTCCGGCCCGGGCGGACCGTGCGTTTGCCATAAAGATGCAGGCGCGCGCTGTAATCAGCTGCCAGCGCTCGCCAGGGTACGACATCCTCGCCGATCAGATTGATCATTTCGCAGGCTGAATGCGGGCTGCAGGGGCCGAGCGGCCAGCCTGCGACGGCGCGGACATGCTGTTCGAACTGGCTGCAGGCGCAGGCATCCATCGTCCAGTGACCGGAATTGTGCACACGCGGTGCGATCTCGTTGACGACCAGCCCGCCGTCAACGTCAAACAGCTCCACTGCGAAGACGCCGACATGTTCCATGCCATTGCCGATGGCGGTCGCAATGTCCAACGCCTGCGACTGGAGTCCGGGGGAAACAAGCGCCGGCGCTTTCGACACGCGTAAAATACCGCCAGAGTGGTCGTTCTCGGCCAGCGGATAGGCGGCAACTTCGCCTGTCAGTGTGCGCGCCGCGACGATCGACAGTTCGCGCTGGAAAGGCGCAAAGGCTTCGAGAATCGCGGGGTTTTCGCCAATCTCCGCCCATGCCGCGGCGAGGTCGGTTTCATCACGGATCACGGCCTGGCCCTTGCCGTCATAGCCGAAACGGCGTGTTTTCAGGATGCAGGGCCGGCCGATTTTTTCAACGGCCGTCTCGAGTTCCGCCAGAGATCCGACCTCGGCAAATTCGACCGTCCCGCCCCCCGCGTCACGAATGAAGGTTTTTTCCGTCAGCCGGTCCTGAGTCAGTTCGAGCGATTTGCGGCCCGGCCGAACGGGGGTGCGGCTTTGTGCGGCATCGAGCGCTGCTGCTGGAACATTCTCCCATTCAAACGTGACGGCATCACAGCGGGCGGCAAAGCTCTGTACGGCCCCCATATCATCCCAAGGTGCAGCACAGATGCGGGTGGCGACACGTCCGGCCGGACAGTCCCGGTCCGGATCGTAGACGTGAATGTCAAAGCCGAGCCCGGCTCCCGCCATGGCCAGCATGCGGCCGAGCTGACCGCCGCCGAAAATGCCGATCACGGATCCGGGCGCGAGCGGTTGCGTCATGCGATGTCAGTCTTCCACGGTGTCGGGAACAGAATCGGTCTGGGCCTGGCGCCAGTCTGCCAATCTCGTGGCCAGCGCCGTATCGGACAGGGCGACGATCGACGCCGCGAGGAGCGCGGCATTCTTGGCGCCGGGCTTGCCGATCGCGAGCGTTCCGACCGGCACGCCGCCGGGCATCTGAACGATCGACAACAAGCTGTCCATGCCCTGCAATGCCTTCGATTCCACCGGGACACCCAGCACGGGCAGGGAGGTCATCGCGGCCACCATTCCGGGCAGGTGGGCGGCACCGCCGGCGCCGGCGATAATCACCTGAAAACCGTTGTCCTTTGCCGACTTCGCGAAATCGGCCATGCGGTCGGGGGTGCGGTGGGCGGAGATCACCCGGGCATCATAATCAGCGCCGAGTTGGTCGAGCAGATCGGCGGCCGCTTTCAAGGTCGGCCAGTCCGAGCGGGATCCCATGATAATGGCAATGCGGGGCGCGCTGGCGCTCACGGTAAGCCTCCTCGGCTCGCGGGAAGCGCGGGAACATACCGGGAAGCGGCCTAACGTCAAGGAAAAGCCGGTGCCGGGGAAATTAACCTTGAGACTTTCTTAACTGGACCCGGCGAAGCTCAGGGCAGGATTTATCTCGCCAGGTCCGGTGTCATGAGAATTCGTCCCTTTGATGCGCTCAACAAGCTCCGCTCGACCGGGGAGGCGAGCCAGAGTGCCGCCGGGTCTTCGGCCGGATCGGTGGCCGCTTCGGCTGCCCCCAGAGACGCGGCCCAGATCATGGGCGTTCCGGAAAATGAGCTGACGCCGAATGTGCAACGGGCGCTGCTGACCCTGATGGGCGAAGTCGACCAGCTCCGCAAGGACACGGAGCGCCTGCGCAAGCGCGTCCGGGAGCTTGAATCGCTGGCCGATCACGACGTGCTGCTGCCAGTATTGAACCGCCGCGCCTTTGTCCGCGAAGTCTCCCGCGCCCAGGCCCTTGCCGAACGCCATCATGCGCCGTCTGCGCTGGTCTATTTCGATCTGAACGGTTTCAAGGACCTGAACGATTCGCATGGACATGCGGCAGGCGATGCGGCGCTGCATCATGTGGCCACCATGTTGACCGCCAATCTGCGCGAAACCGATTCGGTCGGTCGTCTCGGCGGCGATGAATTCGGCATCGTTTTGACGCTGACCACTGTCAGCCAGGCTGAAACCAAGGCCGCCGAGCTTGCGGCCCTGATCCGGGAAACCGATTTCGATCATGACGGGGTCGCGCTTCGCATCGACTCCGCATGGGGCGTTCATCCGATCGAGGGCGGCGTGACGGTCGACGCGGCGATGGCGCAAGCCGACGCGGCGATGTATGCGCGCAAGCAGAAGCTCAAGGCGGCCGCCAACGGCTAGACCATCAAGCGATGATGTCGGGAGTCAGCCGGTCTTCAAGCGCGGCAATCCGGTCCTTGAGCCGCAGTTTTTCTTTTTTGAGGCGAGCCAGTTTCAACTGGTCGCTGACACCGGTGTCCTGAAGCGCCCGGACTTCCGAATCCAATGACCTGTGGCGGAATTTCAGCTCGTCGATCTTCGCCCGAATGGTGGATTGTTCGAGGAATTCGTCTTCGCTCATGGGCCACTTTTCGATCTTTTGACGGAATCATTATCGCGTCTGACGCGAGGCCGACTGCATACACCTATTTGCCCGTCAGGAAAACGGCTTTCACAAAGCCGGCAAAATCGACGCTTGCGCCAGCCAGGCGGGCATAGGCTTCCAGGGAGCGCAAGGCCGTTTCGGGCGTTGCCGGCGCTGCGGGCGCTTGCGACGCGATTCCGAACAGGATGTCCTGTTCTGCCTTTTCCGCTTCCAGCTCGCATGCCAGCACCGACTTATAGAGGCGGCCGCTGTCCGGAAAATCCTTCAAACGCCGGCGTATTGTGCGGATGGATTGTGTGATCTCCCGACACCAGGGTGTGAGCTTTTCCATCGCTTCGCCGAGCAATGGTTCGGCCAATCGCCCCTCGCTCGCCAGCCAGGCGCACCACAGGCAGACATTCACATTCAGCCCATACCGGTCTTGCAGACGCAGAACGGAGTCGTGCACCGCGGCCCGATCATACGCTTCGAGTGACCAATTCCAGAAAGCGTGACTCATGGTTTCGCGGCCGGGCGGCGCCCTCCCAAGAGATCTTCGCCCCACCGCCGGGTCGGCTTCCAATTCAGGCCGAAGAGATCGAGGGCGCGGCCCACGGACTGATCCACCAGATCGGCAATCGATTCCGGATTGGCGTAGAAGGCCGGCAGCGGCGGATGAATGATGGCGCCCATCTCGGTGAGCTGCGTCATGGTTCGCAGATGCCCGAGGTGGAACGGCGTTTCGCGCACCATCAGGACAAGCCGGCGCCGTTCCTTCAGAACGACATCGGCGGCGCGGCTGATCAGACCGGAGGTCACGCCGGTGGCGATTTCGGACATCGACCGGACGGAACAGGGAGCGACCAGCATGCCGAGCGTCTTGAACGAGCCCGACGCGATCGACGCACCAATGTCGGATGGCTTGTAGGCATAATCCGCCATCGCCTTGAGATCCGCCGGTTTCAGCCCGGTTTCATACCCAAGGGTCATCTCTGCTGCTTTCGAGGCCACAAGATGCGATTCAATACCGAGATCGCGTAGCGCGGCGAGCGCCCGAATGCCGTAAATAACACCGGAAGCGCCGGAAATTCCAACGATCATACGCGGGCGTTCAGCCATTCTTATCCCCGACCAGAAATGTGATGTGACTCGCTCCCGCAACAGTGTTTGAATTCAAAGTCCACGTTGTATTTAACGCAAGGAGGCGACTTATGACGATAGAAGCGCACATCCGTGAATTGGACGCCCGGCATCACGAACTTGACAACCGCATCGAAGCCGAAAGCAAGCGCCCCGGATCAGATACGCTTCAGATCGCCTCTCTCAAGAAGGAAAAGCTGCGACTTAAGGAGCAGATAGAAACGCTGCGACGAAGTCACTGACACGGCAAGTTGAAAGACATTACGGTAGGGCGGCCTTGCGAAAGGCCGCCCTGCTTGCATGATCACCGGGAATAATCCGGAGCCCTCCATGAACCGCGTTTTTATCGCGATTTGCCTTCTGACCGCATTGGCGGCCTGCAACCGGACCGACGCCGAAACCGAAATCGGCGCCGCCGAGGATTTTTGCCAACGTGGCGAAGACGCTCTGGCCGAGGGCGATTCAGAGGCGGCCATCGAAGCGTTCGAAGACTGCCTGACCACTGCCGACCTGGAGCCAGAAGAAGAAGCGGTCATCCACACCCGGCTGGGTGGCGCCTATCTCTATCTGAACCGGTACGAGGAGGCGCTGCAGGCTTTCAATCTGGCTTATGCGATCGCGGAAACGCAGGGCGTGCAGTTCGACAACCCCTATGTCAGGCGCAATCGCGGTATTGCCCGGCGCTGGGTCGGTCAGACCGACGGTGCGCTCGAGGATCTGGAGTTCGCCGCGCGGCAACTGCCGGATGATATCATGACGCAGCTCAATCTGGGCAGTCTCTATGGCGATCTTGGCCGGCAGGCTGAAGCGATCGCAGCCTTTGATACGGTCACGCGGATCGAGCCGGAATGGGCGGGCGGCTGGACCAATCTGTCGGCAGCGCTCCTGGAATTCGGCCTGAACGAAGAAGCGATCGATAATGCCCGCCGCGCCGTCGAGATTGATCCGGAGAGCGGATTTGCCCTGAACGCGCTGTGCTGGGCGCTCATCGTCGACGGCCAGCACGAGGTTGCGTTGCCGCTCTGTGATCAGGCGGTCGCGGCCGAACCCGATAATGGCGCCATTATCCATTCGCGCGCCGCAGCACTCGAAGGCGTTGGCCGCCTGGACGAAGCCCGGGAGCTTTATGCCCGGGCCTATGAGCTTTATCCCGGCTCGACCGTTATCGAAGACGATTATCTGCGTACCCGTGTCGACCCCGAGTAATCAGGAGACGGTGCATGCCCCAGTCTGATCGCGTTGCCATTGTGACCGGCGGTGCCAACGGCATCGGGCGCGCCTGCGCTCGGCGTTTTGCCGAAGACGGTTTGCGGGTCGTGATCGCCGACCGCGACAAGGAGGCGGGGCGGGCGCTGGCCAGTGATCTGGGCGAGGACCGCGAAAAAGCGCTGTTCGTCGATTGCAATGTGGCGGACAAGCTGTCGGTCGCCAATCTGCTGGCCGAGACGCGCTCGGCCTTCGGGCGGCTGGACGTGCTGGTCAACAATGCCGGCATCGTTGCGAAGGGGAATATTCTCGATCTCGAGGCCGAGGATTTCGATCGCGTCATTTCAGTGAATCTGCGCGGCGCCTTCCTGGTCGCAAGAGCTGCCGCCCGGCAGATGAGCGAGCAGATCGACGCCGATGACGAGCGGCCGGACGACAACCGGAAGCGATACGCCATCATCAACATGTCGTCGGTGAATTCGGTGGTCGCGATTCCCGACCAGCTCGCCTATTGCGCTTCGAAAGGCGCGATCAACCAGATGACCAAGTCGATGGCGCTGGCGCTTGCGCCGCGCGGTATCCGCGTCAATGCGGTCGGACCTGGCAGTATCAATACCGATGTCTTGAAAGCGGTGCTCGATGACCGCAAAGCCATGTCGCGAATCCTGTCGCGGACCCCGCTCGGAAAGATCGGCGATCCTGACGAAATCGCCGGCGTTGTCGCCTTCCTGGCGTCAAAAGACGCCAGCTATATCACCGGAGAATGCGTCTATGCCGACGGCGGACGCTTGGCGCTCAACTACCTGTCGTCGTCACCATCCTGAGACGATCCGCCGAACAGGGTCTCCAGATTGACATCGTCGAGGCTGGTGGCCGGCTCATTGTCGGTGGTTTCGGGTTCCTGCGCGATCGGCGCTTCGCCTTTTTCCGCACGTTCCTGTTCCAGTTTCTCACGCCGTGACGACGCCTTGCGGACCTGCTCGTCCAGCTCAAGCTGGGTGGTCAGGCCAAGCGTGACCGGATCGGTCGGCTTGATATTGGCCGAATTCCAGTGAGTACGCTCGCGGACGGCCTCGATCGTCGTCTTGGTCGTGCCGATCAGCTTGGAAATCTGGCCATCGGTGAGTTCCGGGTGGTTGCGCACCAGCCAGGCGATCGCGTCGGGGCGGGACTGACGCCGCGACAGCGGCGTATAGCGCGGGCCGCGTTTTTTTCGCGGCTGGTGAAGATCATCGAAGCGCGATTTGACCGCCGTCATGCGGTACTCGGAATCCTGCTCGGCTTTCGCGATTTCGTCGCGGGTCAATTGGCCGTTCGATACGGGGTCAGCGCCGCGGACACCGGCCGCGACGTCACCGTCGGCGATGCCTTTCACCTCCAGGCGGTGCAGACCGCAGAAATCGGCAATTTGTTCAAAGGTCAATGCGGTGTTATCGACCAGCCAGACAGCTGTGGCTTTCGGCATCAGGATTTCGGTCATTTCTTCGACTCCGGTCGTCATTGCATCGGCCATAGAAAAACCCGGCACGGATGCCGGGTTGCGTGGCCTTCCGACGCTGACTGGATCGTTTCAATCAGCGATTTGAGGCGTCTATAGCGCCTCTCGAACGCGCTGAAAAGGGCCAAGCTTCAGGGGATCAACAGGATTTTTCCGGCGTGATCGCCGGAGTCCATGAGCCGGTGTGCCGCGGATGCGTCGCTTAACGGGAACGTCGCCTGGACTTCAGGCTGCAATTGGCCGGTTTCGAGCCATGGCCAGACTGTGGTCTCGATGGCGGCCGCCAGCCGGGCTTTCTCGTCATCAGGGCGGGCGCGGAGCGTGGAACCTGTCAGGGTCAGACGCTTCAGCATCAAGCGCATCAGATCGACCTCGACCCGCGAGCCCTGCAGAAAGGCAATCTGCACGATGCGGCCGCCGGGCTTGGCGATGTCGATGTGCTTCTGAACATAGTCGCCGCCGACCATGTCGAGAATGACATCCGCGCCGCCTTCAGCCCTGACAGTGTCAGCAAAATCTCCGGTGCGGTAGTTAATGGCGACGTCGGCACCTAGCCGCCGGCACAACCGGCATTTTTTGTCCGAGCCGGCTGTGGCAATGACGCGGGCGCCTGCCGCCTTGGCCATCTGAATGGCTGTGGTGCCGATGCCGCCGGCGCCCCCGTGGACCAGCAGCATTTCACCGGCTGCCAAGCCCCCGGTCTCGAACACATTCGCCCAGACCGTAAAGACCGTTTCCGGCAGTCCGGCGGCCGCTACAAGGTCGATATCGTCCGGCAGGGGAAGCGTGCTGCCGGCTTTCGCGATGACGAGATCGGAATAGCCGCCACCGGTGACCAGCGCGCAAACGCGATCTCCGGGTTTGAAGCGATCGACGGCGGCTCCGGCCGCGGCAATCTCGCCAGCGCATTCAAGACCCAAGCCTTCGGGCGCGTCTGGCGGCGGTGGGTAGAAGCCCATCCGCTCGAACGTGTCCGGCCTGTTCACCCCGCAAGCCGCCGTCCGGATCAGCACCTCGTCGTCGCGCAGTAAGGCCAGCGGGCGCTCAACGATCTCGATCGCCTCGGGCCCGCCCGGTTTGTGAACGATTGCAATACGATGCGACTGCGGCAAGCTCATGGGACCGGATTCCAAGACAGGCGACAAATGCCAGTCTGGGCGTTAGTGTGCCGGGCTTCAAGGGAGGAGGCCGCGATGTTCGAGGATGATGCAGCGCCAGTCCGTGACAAAGCCGCGATTGTGCCCGGCGAGGATTTGTCGGCATTTTCAATCGAAGCTCTTGAAGAACGCAAACAGGCCATTCAGGACGAAATCGGCCGTATCGACGCCATGATCGCATCCAAGCAATCGGGACGCGAAGCGGCAGAATCGTTTTTCAAGAAGACTTAAGATCACCGCTGGCCCATGGCTTGCACGGCCGGAGAAGAGCGTACACAACACACAGAATGAGTAACAGCGTGACCGATTCCAGCTTCAAGTCCGGCCATCCGGCCGAACGCGTCGCCGAATTTGCCGGCAGTGAGCATTTTGCCCGGCTGTTCCGCGACGGGATGGATATGGTCGAGGAGACGGCTTCCTATCTGGACGGCCCGGGGCGCGACGATGCAAAGGCCATGGGCCGTGCCGGCGCGCTGGCTTATGCGGCGGAAAGCATGAAACTGACGACCCGCCTGATGCAGGCGGCGTCCTGGCTGCTGGCGCAGCGTCAGGTCTCGGAAGGCGATTTATCGGCCGAACAGCTGGTCACGGGGCAGTACCGATTGCCTGCCGATGACGAACCCGAGGAGTTGTGGCCGGCGGATGGCGATGTGGCGCCGGGTGTGCTCGCCGATCTCGCAGCGCGCTCGCGCAAGCTCTATGCGCGCCTGAAAAGGATCGACGAATCGCTGTTCGACGGCGGTGGCAGCTCGGAAGGCGCGAGGCCGGTGGAAGACCAGCTCAACCGCTTGAAGGATGCTTTCGGCCGATAGCGACGCTGGTTTGTGCGTTTGGAAATTCTCGCTATAGTTGTGATGCGGGGTTTTCATGTCGCGGAGTTTTGGCCACTTCCTGTATTGGTTCTCGCTAGGCTTGCCGTTGCTCGTCTTGACCGGCTTGGCGGCACGAATCCATCTCGATCCAAGTTCCGTTTCCGGAACCGGGCTCGTATTTCCGGCCGGGGTTGCCGTCACGACTTCCGGCCTGCTCATTTCTATCGCGATCTCCCGCGCGCATCCGGTGTTGCAGCTCGGTGTCCTATGTGCCGCTGTGGCGCTTGTGATTGATGCCTACGCGTCATTCTACTTGATCGGTTTTTTCAACGGGGAACAGGCGGGTATTCAGTTAACCACCAGCGAGGCGGTGTATTTTTCTATCGTGACGCTTACGACGCTTGGATATGGCGATTTCACGCCGCTTGGCGACAATCGCATGGCGGCCGCGAGCCAGGCGCTGACCGGCTATGTCGTTCTCGGAATGATTGTAGCCGTGCTGGGCAGTTTTCTGGCGCGAAGCTCAGCCGAGCGAGATGAGGGAAATCAGACCAAAGGCTGAGCTTGCAAGCGCGATGATCAGAGCTGCCGTTTGCGTGACATGCCCCGTTAGCCAAGTCCAGGAATTGCTGAAAAACCGCGCCAAAATGCGACTCCGTATCCGAAACCAGAGTAAGCGTGGCGCCCGAGTAATTCAAGCTAGGATAGAAAAAGCCGCGGACGCGCCGCGGCTTTCTCTGGTTTCCGATATCCGGTGAGGATCAGGCGAAGCCCTTGAACTTGTCCTTGAAGCGCGACACGCGGCCACCGCGGTCCATCAGCTTCTGGTCGCCGCCAGTCCAGGCCGGGTGCGTCGTCGGATCGATATCCAGGGTCAGCGTGTCGCCTTCCTTGCCGTAGGTCGAACGCGTCTGGAACGTCGTGCCATCATTCATCTTCACATTGATGAAGTGATAGTCCGGGTGAATGTCTTTTTGCATCATGCGCTCCGGCAATACAGGCGTCTCGCGGGCATCCCCGCCAAATGAGCCGCGGCTTATAACCGAGGGCCCCGCAAAGGGCAAGCCGCCTTTTGCCTAGCGGCTGGTGAGTTTCAGTTCGATGCGGCGGTTGCGGGCATAGGCCTCTTCGGTATTGCCTTCGGCGATCGGCTGATGCTCGCCAAAGCCCGCCGCGACAAGCCGATTGGACGGTACGCCGAGATCCTCGAACCAGTTGACGACCGAAATGGCGCGCGCCGCCGAGAGGTGCCAGTTCGACGGATAGGTCGTGCGGATCGGGCGCGGATCGGTATGGCCATCGATCCGGATCACCCATTCCAGGTCGTCCGGAATTTCCGCGGTGAGCTGGAGGATGGCGGCGGCAATGGGGCGCAAGCTTTCGCGGCCGTCATTGGACAGGGCGGCGGAGCCGGACGCGAACAGGATATCGGTCTCGAACACAAACCGGTCGCCCACCACGCGAACGCCGGACCGGTTACCGAGGATTTCCCGCAACCGGCCGAAGAAGTCGGAGCGGTAGCGCGCCAGTTCGGCCGCGCGGCTGGCCAGGGCGGCATTCAGGCGTTCGCCGAGATTGACAATCTGGCTTTCGAGATCGGCCTCGCGGGCTTCGGCGGCCTCCAAGAGGCCATTGAGCTCGGCGAGCTGGTCGCGCAGCGCCTGCATCTGCAAATTCAGCGCGGTGATCTGGTCGAGCTGGCTGGCGGAAACCTCTTCCTCGAGCATCAAGCGCGATTGCACGTCCTCCATCTGTCCCAGCACGATGACGAGCTGGTCCGACAGCTCGTCGCGTTCCGCCTGGACGTCTGAAAGGGTCGCCCGCAGCGTGCGCATCTCTTCTTCAAGACGGCTGTTCTCGCCCTCTGCGAGCGCGAGTTCGTCCGTCAGGGTGGCGAGTTGCTGGTTGAGCGCGGCGAGCTGTTCGTCGCGGCCGGTCAGCGCGCGGCTTAAGGCAAACTGGCCGGCCACGAAGATCGAGAGCAGGAAGACGATGACCAGGAGAAGCGTGGCCAGCGCATCGACAAAACCGGGCCAATGGTCACCGGAATCCTGTTCGCCGAAGCGCGCGAAGCGTGGCGCGATCGACATGGCCTAGCCGCCCCTGTTGCGGTTCTGGGCTTCGATGGCCCGGACCAGAACACGGATTTCCTCGCGCAACGCGCGGGCGGCTTCCTGTTGGCCGGACGCACCTTCTTCAGCGACCCGCCGCAGCGTCGAATCGAGATCGCGCGTGTGTTTCTCCAGCGTATGTGAGAGGCGGTCAAGCGTCTCGGCGGTCTGTTCGAGCAAGGCGCCGACATAGGCCGGCGACATGTCGCCATCGGCCGTGGTGGACGGGCCGGCGGCCGCGACGCGCGAGATCGAGGATAGCCATTCTTCGATCTCGTTGTAAAAGCGGTTCTGGGCACGGCTGGCCTGGAGGTCGAGGAAACCGATCACCAAGGATCCGGCGAGGCCGAAGAGTGAGGAGGCAAAGGCGGTGCCCATGCCTTGGATCGGGTTTTCGATGGCCGCCATCAGGCGCAGCACGTCGGCTTCACCTCCGGTCGAGGATTCGGTCACCGCGCGAACGGCCTCGCCGACTTCCGAGACGACCTGCAACAGGCCCCAGAAGGTACCCAGCAGTCCGAGAAAGATCAGCAAACGCCCGAAATAGCGTGTGAAAGCTCCGGACTCCGCCATACGGGCGCCGACCGAGTCGAGCACGGTGCGGACCGACGCGGCGGAAATCCGGGCCCGCATTCCGGCATCTCCCATCATCGACGCCATCGGCGCGATCATGCTGGGCGGGCTGGGAAGGCTGGCGGGATCGTCGGTGGTCCGGAAGCGGACCAGCCAATGCGCCGCCGGGCCGATCGAAAGTGCCTGCAAATAGGTATAGACAATGCCGACGAAAAGAACGCCGAGAATCAAGCCGTTGATGGCGACGTTTGCCATGAAGGCCGTTTCCAGCGGTCCGATCAACAAGACGGCAATCGCCGCGACTGCACCTAGAAAGACGGTCATCCAGAAGAGATACCGTCCGGGACCGGTGAACCTCACGGTCGGGATCGCGTCCTCGCCAGTGTCGTCATAGCGTGTCGGCATGCCGGTCTTCCTTCCTGTCGGTTTTGCCCCGCTGCGTTGATTGCCTGCCTATCATGACGATTTGAGGGCGGCCAGCCAGCCAGCAGACTCCCCACAAACCGGAATCGGAATCTCGTTCCAATCCGGAATTTCTGAATCGATTCAGTATTTTGAATTGACTCTCAGAATTCCAGTCAGACAGGCGTCAATTCCAGGCCGTTTGCCCCGGTTTCAACGCGCCAGCGGCTGTCCGACCCGGCCGTGTAGCCGCGCCGCTTGATGGTCGACACGGTGACGAAGTCGACCTCCATGGCATGGGATGTCAGCGAGACCCGGATAAAGCCCTTGTCGCGATCATTATGCCGGATGACGTCCGGATTGCCGTCCTCGATGATCCGCGAGAAGGACACGCCGGGTGCCGGAATGCGCTCGAACGGCGAGGGCGAGGAGATGGATGCCGTGCCGAATTCGAGACCGACCTGGACGCCGCGGTCGTCGGTCAACCGGTTGGCCCAGAAATTATGGCTGTCACCCGCGAAAGCGACGATGTTTCCGCCGGTGCCTTGCAAAGCGCCATAAAGCCTTTCGCGTTCAGCCGCATAGCCATCCCAGGCATCGAGATTCAACGGAATATCGAATTGGGACCGCTGAATGTAGCCCCATGCCAGCGGGTCGGTCCGGTGGACCAGAAATTTCAACCAGCCGGGCAGGGCCTCCATCATGTTCGGTGCCTCGACCCGGCCCATGACGACCTGGCCGGCGAGCAGTTGCCAGGGCTTTCCGGCGCTGAAGGCGTCGGCCAGGGCTTCGATCTGATCGGCGCCCAGCAGTTCGCGACCGTCACGTCCCACTTCATTGGCGCGCCATTCGGCAACGGCCTGCCGGTTGGCGGGATCTTCGGGATCGGCATCGTCCGGCACCGGAAAGCTGGAAAAGTCCAGCGGTTGGTCGCGATGCGTCAAGCGGCTTTCCGTGATGGCGAGCGTGGCCAGATCGCCGATTTCGACCACGCGCATTCCACCGATCAGATCGTCCGGTTCGCGGGTCGGATTCCAGTCGTGGAAAGCGCGCAGGGCGTCATTCACACGGTCGCGCCATGGGCCTTCGTCAGGCTGGTGGTTTTCCGCGCCGTCGCGCCAGGAATCATTGGCGGTTTCGTGATCGTCCCAGGAGATGAACCAGGGCGCGGCGGCATGCGCGGCCTGCAGATCCGGATCGGTCTTGTAGAGGGCATGCCTGCGGGCATAGTCGCCATAGGCCAGCAATTCGTGGGGCGGATCGACAACGCGGCCCAGCCGCTCGGCATCGTCGGAGGCATAGCCATCGGCCGCGTATTCATAGAGATAATCGCCAAGATGCAGCACCAGATCGAGTTCCGGCGTGTCGGCCAGTTCGCGGTAGGCGTTGAAATAGCCGGCGGGATAATTCGAACAGGAGCACACAGCGATGTTGAAGCGTTCGACCGGGCCCTCCGGCAGCGTGCGGGTGCGGCCGATCGGCGACGAAATACCGTTGTGCAACATGCGGAAAAAATAGCGGGCGCCGGGCTCCAGGCCGGTCGCTATGGTCTTGAAGGTCGAAACCGCATTGCTGGTGACGTAGTTGCGCTGTTCGCGCTCTTCAAAGACGATGGTTTCGAAGGCTTCGTCGGCCGCGACTTGAAAGACGTAATCACCGCCGGAATCGTCGGTAATCGCGGTCCACAGCACGACGCTGGTCTGATCCGGCTCGCCGGACGCAACGCCGTGCCGGAAAGGACCTGTCGGCGGTTCCGGTTCGGGCCGGCGCGGACCCGAAGAACAGGCGGCCGCCGCCAATGCCAGGCCGGAGGCGCCGAAGAGCGCGCCACGCCGCGTGATCTTCATCGTCATGGCTTGGCCTCCCTAGTCCGCCGGCGTCAGGGTCAGAATACGCGAATTTTCCGGGGCCGTTTCCGGCGTCCAGTCGGTGGGCATTTCAAAGCTTTCGCCGGCCGCCCACAATGGGGCAAGGTCGCGGTAATGGTCCGACCAGGGATGTCCGGACTGGCCGGGCGCGTGCATGTAGCGCGACGCGTCGAGATCGGCGAGGTCGTAGACGGCGCGCAGGGACGGGCCGTGGAAAACGTCGAACGTGCCGGCACGCACCGAATAGACCGCCACATTGACGGTCGATCCGTCGCCGCCGACCGGCTGGCGGACCGTAAACCAGTCGTCCAGCAGCGGCAGACCCGATCCGGTGAAAACCGGATGGTCGAAGACAGCCTGGTGCGCCTCTCCCCAGGTCCAGTTAGCGATGTCCGGTCCGTAACGGTCGACGCCGCGCGCCATCGCGGCATCCAGCGCGGCACCGAGCTGTGCGGCGCATGTCTCGGCGGTATCCGTGGTGACATCATCGCACCAATCGGCATCGGCGCCGACGAGGACATTTTCGGTGAAGACGCGCCGGTTGGAGAGGTGGCGTTCGAACTGGTCACCCAGCTCATCGCCGTAAATCGCTTCGGCGATATCGCGATACCAAAGCGAATAAATCAGCGGTTCGGCGCGCAGCGGATCCATGTCGCCATCCCAATCGGCGACAAGCTGCAGAGCCTGATTTCCCTGTACCGTTTGTGGCTCGGCCTGCCGGAGCGCCGGCAGGATGCGGGTGATCTGCGCCGAAACCCGGTCCATCTGGATGTCATGGAAGCTATCAGGCGTGTGTGCGCCGGTCTCGTTCAGGCGCTGCTCGATCCGTTCGGCGCGGTAAGCCGCATAGGTGCCGGGCGTGTCATAGGGGTAATTGTCCGGGGTGACGCGGTTATTGCCCGAGGCGACACGGCCTGACGCCGGGTTTTGCACGCGCGGCAAGTCGTCGTAGGGCACATATCCGGTCCAGTTGCCGTCCTCGTCGCGGATCGGGAGCAAGCCGGGCGTCGTATAGCCGATCGTGCCGTCGACATGGGCGTAATGCATGTTCTGCATTGGCGCGGTGAAGCCGCGCCCGGCTTCGACGAATTCGTCCCAGGTCTGCGACTGCATCAGCGCCAGCGACACGTCGGCGACGCGGTTCTCGGCGCTCAAGGCCGTGGACACTAGAACGACATCCTGTTCCCCGAATATGCCGAGATCGAAGTAATCCGGGTCGAGCACCGGACCGTCCTCGGTGTCGCGGAAGGTGAGGGTGATGTCGTCGCCACCGCGCACTGCGATCACCTCGCTGCGCTCGCGCGTGGTCAGCGATCCCGGGGCGTGCGGTTGCATGTCGATGACGTCGAAACCGGTATTGGTGAAGCCCCATGCCGAGACCTGGTTGCGGCCGAGCACGACGAGCGGCGAGCCGGCAATGGTGGCGCCGACTACGGCACCTTGAGGCAGGTGCAGCCGGGCGAAATACCAGATGCCGGGCGCGCCCAGGGCAAGGTGCGGATCATTGGCCAGCAAGGGTGCGCCGGACGCCGTGTGCTCGCCGGACAGCACCCAGGCATTGGAACCATCATCGAATTCCGGTTGGGATTCAGTCGTAGGTGGTGCGGGTTCCTCGATGGGCGGAAAGTCCTCGGCCTGCAGCATGATCGGGGCCCAGTCCGGATAACCGGGCAGGAATTCGGCGTACTGCTCCGGTGTCAGCAGTTCCGCGAGTTCGCGATTGACAATCTCGGCATATTCGCCGGCCGCGAGGCTGTCGGCCATGTAGACGACGACGGCGGCGCTGTCTTCCAGCTCCCAAGGTTCGGGCGTGGTCTGAAGTAACAAGTATTCGGGCGCGTGCCGGCCTTCGGCGAGGCGCGCATTGACGCCGTTGGCATAGGCTTGCATGGCGCGGCGCGCTTCCGGTCCGGCATTGGCGACGGCGGCTTGTGCGACAAGGTGATAGCCGCGATTACGCGAGCGGGCGTCGGCATAGGCGGTGCCGGGGTTGAGATGGCCGAGCAGCGCGGCGAGCTCGCCATGCACATAGCGGCGCATCATGTCCATCTGGAAGAAGCGATCCTGGGCGTGCGCGTACCCGATACCGAAATAGATATCCTCGTCCGTGGCGCCGAAAATGTGCGGTACGCCGTGCCGGTCGCGCACGATCTGGACATCGGCCGAGATGCCGGCCACCTCGATACGCCCTTCGGTTTGCGGCTGTGAGGATGAAAACCGGTAATAGACATAACCGGCACCGATCGCCGCGATCAGCACGATCAAGCCGAGAATGGCGGCAATTCCGCGAACCACCCAACGCATGACACTCCCCCTCATGACGCAATTCAGTGAATGATGTTCACCGCAACCCTAACAGGCTGGCCGCGGATGGGGAGTCGTTTCAGCGCATGAAACTCGCGCCATTGATGTCGATCACCGAGCCGGTCGCCGAAGCGCATTGTCCGGACAGGAGGAAGGCCGTCATGGCGGCGATTTCCTGAGGCTGGGCGACGCGCCCCAGCGGGATTTCGGCGACGGCCTGCGCCCGTGCTTCGACGCGGTGCGGGGCCATGTCGGTCTCGATCCAGCCCGGGGTCAGCGTGTAGATCAGGACCTGATCGGCCGCATGGGCGCGCGCCAGCGTCTTGGCGGCGGCAACGAGTGCACCCTTCGACGCTGCATATCCGGCATGATCGGGTCCGTCACCGCGATAGGCCGCCCGCGAGGCGATATTGACGATGGCGCCGCCGGATTTTCCCCAATCATTGATGGCATTGCGCATCAGTTCGCAGGCGGCGAGGACGTTGACCTGGAATTGTTCCGCCCACCCAGAGGTCCAGGATTGCGCGTTGCCAAGGGGGGTCGCGCGATAGACGCCGGCATTGTTGACCAATGCATGGATCCGCCCGCCGGCCATTTTCTTGGCCTGGAGCCAGAGCCGGTCAGCGGCGCCGGGCTTCGACAGGTCGGCGGCGACGCATCCGACGGCGTCGATCTCCCTGGCGAGATCGAGGGCGGCATCCTGATTGACGTTGAAGTGGAGGATGACCCGGGCGCCCGCAGCCGCACAGGCGCGGGCGGCTTCCTTGCCGACGCCGCGCGAGGCTCCGGTGATCAGGACCGTTTTTGCATTGAGCATGGTCTATTTCTTTGTCGCGAGTTCGAAGAGTTTGCCATAGGGCGGCTGGATCAGGCGCGAGGGGTGCCAGACCGGCGCCTCGAACACGCCGCGCGCATGGGTGAAGGTCTCGAATCCGGCCTCACCATGATAGGCGCCATAGCCCGACGCCCCGACACCGCCGAAGGGCAGATCCTCGACCGAATAATGCAGCATGGTGTTGTTGACGACGGCGCCGCCGGAAATGGTCCCTTCGAGCACCCGGCGTGCGGTCTTCTTGCTCTTGGAATAGACGTAAAGCGCCAGCGGGCGGTCCTTGGCGTTGACCCGTCTCATGGCGTCTTCGAGCCCGTCATGTTCGAGGACCGGCAGGATCGGGCCGAAGATTTCTTCCTGCATCAGCCTTGAATCGTCCGGCGGGTTGAGGACGACAGTCGGCGCGATCTTGCGCGCATTCCCGGGTGTCCCGCCCTTGGCCTGCAGGACTTCCGCACCCGCCGACCGGGCTTCCTCGATCATGGCGTTGAGGCGCTCGAAATGCTTGTCGGACACCACCGCCGTGTAATCCTCGTCACTGGCCCAGTCCGGATAGGCTTTTTCGACCCGCGCGATGGTGCTTTCCGCGACAGCTCGCGCCTTTCCCTTCGGCGTCAGGGCGTAGTCCGGGGCGATACAGGTCTGGCCGGCATTCATGTACTTGCCGAAGGCGAGGGTTTCGCCGGCTTTCTCCGCGGGAAAGTCGTCGGCGATGATCACCGGCGATTTTCCGCCGAGTTCCAGCGTGACCGGTGTGAGGTTTTCCGCGGCCGCCTTGGCGACCAGCCGGCCGACATGGGTGGAACCGGTATAGAGCAGGTGGTCGAACGGGATTTTGGTGAAGGCTTCGCCGACCGAAGGCCCGCCCGGGAAAACCGCGACGTGATCCTCGTTGAATTCCTCGGCCAGCATGGACGCCATCAGCGCCGACATGTTGGGTGTGAATTCGGACGGTTTCAGCATCACGCGACACCCCGCCGCGAGGGCTGCGAGGATCGGGGAAAAAGCCAGCTGGAAGGGGTAATTCCAGGGGGAAATAATGCCGGCGACGCCCTTGGGTTCGCGCCGGATATAGGCCGTGCCCGGTTTGAGATTGCCGGGAATGGCGACGCGTTTTCTCTGCATCCAGCTCCAGAGATGGCGGCGCGTGTGCTTGGCCGCGGTCGCCATGTAGGCGATTTCGGTGAGCTGGGTTTCGCAGCGCGACCGCACGCCGAAATCCGCGGCTGCCGCGTCTTTGATGGCTTCGGCATGCTTTTTGGTGAGCGCGGCGATCGCATCGATGTCGCGAAGCCGGTCGCGATAGCTGCGATGGCGTTCGGCCTCGAAAGCGGCTTTTTGCGCCGCGAATAAAGTCTGCATGCGGTTGATTTGATCGGTATCGCTCATCGTCTTCTTCCTCAAACGGTTTCGCGGATCATCTCACCGGCCTTGTCGGCCAGCATCATGGTTGGCGCATTGGTGTTGCCCCCGACAAGGCGCGGCATGGCCGAAGCATCGACCACGCGGAGGCCGGCGACACCGCGGACGCGGAATTGCGCATCCAGCACCGCCAACTCGCCGGTGCCGACCGCGCAGGTCGAGGTGGGATGATAAAGCGTTTCGGCGCGCTGGCGGATATCGGCCACCAGATCGTCGCGCGTGCCGGCGGTTTCGGGATGCACCCATTCGACGAACTCATCGCGGAAGGCGGGCGCCTTTAGAATTTCGACAATTTTCTCATAGCCATCGGTCAGGGCGGTGAGGTCGAAATCGGTTGCCAGGTAATCCGGATCGATCGCCGGATATTCGGCCGGGTTGTCGCTGCGGATACGGATTTCGCCGCGGCTTTGCGGATAGAGATGGCAGACATGGAGCGTCATGCCGTGCCCCATCTTTGTGTCCTTGCCATGATTGAAGGAGTAACCCGGGATGAAGACCAGCTGAAGGTCCGGGATGTCTCCGGAGACACTTGAAGAGATGAAGGCCCCGCCCTGGACCGGATTGACCGTGAAATCGCCATCACCGCGGATCATCCAGCGCAAGACATCGTAGAGATTCTTCGGCAGACGCTTCAGCGAGAGGCCGATGGCTTCGGACGTCTTGACGGTGGCGATGGCGGCAACGTCGAGATGGTCCTGGAGATTGCGGCCGACGCCCGGCAGGTCGATCTCCGGCGTGACCCCCGCCGCGCGCAGCCAGCCGGGATCGCCAATGCCGGAGAGCTGCAGCAATTGCGGGGAGTTGATCGCGCCACCGGAGAGAATGACTTCCTTGCGGGCGGTCAGCTCCATCACCTCATTGGCGATGGCGGCGACGATGCCGGTCGCGCGGCCATTCTCCAGCCGCACGCGATGGCCCAGTGCTTCGGTCACCACGGTGAGATTGCCGCGGTCCATGGCCGGGCGCAGGAAGGCGTCGGCAGCGCTCCAGCGGCGCGGCCCGTTCATCGTCACCTGGTAGGGCCCGAAGCCGTATTGCTGTGGACCGTTGAAGTCTTCATTTGCCGGATATTGGAGCTCGCCGCCTGCCTGCAGGAACATTTTGGTCAGCGGATTGAGCTTGGGGATGGACTGGACGTGGAGCGGGCCATCGCCGCCGTGCAGCGCTCCGTCGAAGGTGTCGTTGTTTTCGTGACGCTTGAAACGCTCGAGCGCGTCGGTCCAGCTCCAGGACGGGTCGCCGGCCAGCTCGCCCCATTCGTCGAAATTTTCCTTCGCGCCACGCATGTAATGCATGGCATTAATCGAGGAGGATCCGCCTAGCGTCTTGCCGCGCGGCCAGAACAGGCGGCGGCCGTTGAGGCGGGATTGAGGCTCGGTTTCATAAGACCAGTTGAACGGACCGCCCGACACGACCTCCTTGAGAAGCATCGGCGTGCGAATGTGGGGGTGATCGTCGCTCTTGCCCGCTTCGAGAAGGCAGACCGTGACATCGCGGTCGCGGGTGAGCTGTTCGGCCACAACGCAGCCCGCCGAACCGGCGCCGACGATGATGTAGTCGTATTCGGTTTCCAGCGAGGCCATCAGTTTTCTCCCGCGGCTTCTGCCGCGATCGCCCGGAAAGCGGCAAAGGTCTCCGCTGTCCGGGCGCTCCATTGGGGGTCGGCGGCAAAGCGCGCGATGACGATGTTTCGCGACGGATCAACCCAGATGTACTGGCCGTAAATGCCAGCCGCGAAAAACTCGCCGCGATCGGTTTCCGGGAACCAGAAATGCAGGCCATATCCCCGCAGGGGATAGGTTATATCGGCTTCCTGAAATGGGGCGTTGGCTTGGGTGGCTTGTGCGACCCAGCCGTCGGGCAGCAAGCGCTCTCCGTCCCAGACCCCGTCTTGCAGATACCATTGGCCGAAGCGCGCATAGTCGACGAGCCGGGCGTTCAGGCAGCAATAACCAAGCGCGATACCCTCATCTCCCGGGACGTTCTGGTTCCAATAGGCCGGGCCCTCCATGCCGAGCGGCGTCCAGATCTCTTGCTGCACGAGGCCGTGCAGCGGCTGGCCGTAAATGCTGCGCAGCACGGCCGACAGGACATGGGTCGACGAAGAGATGTAGTCGAGCTCGGTGCCGGCCTCGGTCTCGCGTTCGAAGTCAAGCAAGGCGGCGTCGATGTCTGAGCCGAAAACAAACGGATCACGGAACAGGACGCCAATATCCGAGTCCGGGTCGCTGTAGTCCTCGATAAAGCCGATTCCCGTCGACATCATCAGGAGATGACGTAGCGACGTCTCGCCAAAATCCGAGCCCGCGAATTGCGGCGCGAACTCTTGCGCCAGCTGGTCCAGCGAGTTGATGTGGCCGTCGCGCATGGCAATAGCGATCAGGCTGGCCATGAAGCTCTTGGCCACGGACCAGGAGGTCGGCCGGCTGCTTGCGTCCGCCCCGTTGAGATAACGCTCGTGGACAACAATGCCGTCGCGCAGAACCACAAGGCCCAGCGAGTTCGACGCGTCCAGATATTCCTCGAGAGACCGGGTTTCGCCGTCGAATTCGTACGAGACCCGAAGCGGCGCCAGCGCGCGCGGCAGCGGATCGGGATTAGTGGCTTCAATAGCGGCGTGCGGGAAATAGGACGACATGCTCAGAGAAACGTCGACGATGTTCTCCGGATTGAAGGCTTCCGCCACCCGCGACGGGGAATAGTCCGACCAGGGCCTGAAATACCAGCCCGCCGCGGCCATGGCGCAAACGACCAGCACAAGCAACACGCCACCCACTATCCTGTAAACAATGTTCACTGGATTTCCCCCCTGTTAACCCGGCTCGTGAATATCACGCGGGCGCGATTTGCGATTCATGTGCTCGCCTGTTGCGCGTTCGCTACTGACAAGCGCATCGAAGTTTGGTCTAGTAGGGGCAATAAAAGCTCACGCCGCAAGTCAATCGCGGCGATCCAGGGGGAGAAATATGCAGAAGTCGTTCCGTAAACTTGCCATGGGCTCATCTGCCGTGGCATTCGCCATGATCGCCGCAGCGCCGGTCTATTCACAAGTCGACACTATTACCGTTACCGCGCAGCGCCGTGAAACCACGCTGCAGGATACGCCGGTCGCCGTGACCGCGGTCCAGGGCGACATTCTGGAACAGTCGCAATTGCGTGATGTCCGCGACCTCCAGACACTCGTTCCTTCGCTGCGGGTGAATACGGACGCATCGTCTTCGAATACGTCCTTTGCGATCCGCTCGCTGGGATCGTCGACCTTCAACTGGGGTATCGAGCCATCGGTTGGCGTCTTTGTGGACGGCGTTTACCGCTCGCGGAACGGCGCGTCGATCAACGACTTCCTCGGCATTCAGCGCGTCGAAGTGCTGCGCGGGCCACAGTCGACCCTTTACGGCAAGAACACGTCTGCCGGTGTGATCAGCTTCATCACCGAACAGCCGGCTGACGAGTGGGGCTCTGAGATTGAGATCACGCTGGGTGAGTACAACCAGCGGACCTTGCGGGGCATGGTGACCGGCCCGCTCGGCCGGACCATTTCGGGCCGCCTCGACCTCAATTACAATGCGCGCGACGGCTTTATCACCAATGTGGTGGATGGCCGCGATGTCAATGAGCGTGACCGCTGGGGCTGGCGCGGGCAATTGCTGTTCGAACCAAGCGACCGCCTTTCGCTGCGCGTGATCGCCGACCAGAGCTTTATCGACGAAAACTGCTGTGCGGCACCGTTCACACTGGTATCGCCGCAGAATGCCGGCGCCTTCGCCATTCTCGGCGTGACGCAGCTGCCGGTGAATCCGTATTCCGGTCAGGTCGCGATCGACGGCAGCGTGCGGTCGGTTGTCGACAATGGCGGGATTTCTGCCGAACTGACCTATGAGCTCGACGGCGCAACCTTCACCTCGCTGACGTCCTATCGCGCCTATGACGAAGAGCAGGATATCGACCCGGACTGGGTGGATCAGCCGTTCAACCAGCGCCGTTTCCTCGACCAGGACTACCAGACGACGACCCAGGAATTCCGCCTGACATCGACGGGTGCGCGCACGGTCGACTACATGTTCGGTGCTTATTTCTTCCACCAGAATCTGAACACGACCAACCATACGCGCCAGGGTCCGCTGTTGCGGCCGTTCGGGGATTTGTTCTCCGACCTGGACGGCAATCCGTTCACGCCGGGCAGTGCCATTGATCTTGTCGAAGGCCTCTGCAACGGCCCGTCCGGCCCGTTCATTGGCGGCTGCGTGCCCGGTCAATATCTGGCTGCCGGTTCCGGCCAGACATCGACCTTCGACCAGAACAACGACACGTTCGCGCTGTTCGGCCAGCTCGACTGGCACGTCAATGACCGCCTGACGCTGACAGGCGGTTTGCGGTACACGAACGACGAAAAAGACGCCCGCAGCGACATCAATATCGACGATCCGTTCGCGGCGCTGGATTTCGTCCAGATCGGCTTTAATGCGATCATCTTCCCGCAGGCCTTTACCGCCAACACTGGACTTCCCTTTACGCCGGCGAATGTCGCTTTCGTGCAGCAGAACAATCCGCAAGCCTTTGCCGCGATTGTCGCGGGCGCACAGGCTGCGGCGGCGGATCCGAGTATCAACACGCTGCTCGGCCTCGGCGCGCTGCAATTCTTCCCGCCGGCGCCGAACTTCACCGACTCGCGGTCGGACTCGGCCTGGACCGGCACGTTCATCGCGGCCTACGACGTCAATGACAATGTCAACATCTACGCGTCCTACTCGCGCGGCTTCAAAGGCGGCGGTTATGCGCTCGACTCGGCGGCAGCACGCGTCGGCAGCTTCACCTTCGACCCGGAAACCGTGGATGCCTGGGAAGCCGGTCTGAAAATCCAGACCTCGGAGTTCATCCTGAACACCGCGATCTTCCGTCAGAACATCGAGGACTTCCAGACCAACGTGTTCACCGGTTCGTCCTTCGTGCCGGACAATGCAGGCGAAATCCAGATTTCGGGTATCGAGATCGAGACGCTGTTCCAGCCGACCGAGCGCCTGACGCTGACCGGTGGCGTGACCTGGCTGTGGGACGACAAGTATGTCAGCTTCCCGGACGGTCCGTGTCCGGTGTCGGATACCTCGAACTGTACCTTCCGCGCCAGCGCAACCTCGCCGGCCCTGGTTCCGGTGCAGGATCTGTCGGGTGCCGACCGTGGCAGCGCCGAGTTGACCGGCAATTTCACAGCGCTCTATGTGCAGCCGGTGTCGGACACAATGGAAGCCTATTTGCGGGGTGAGGTGTACTTCATTTCCGATCGCTTCCTGACGACCCAGCTCGATCCGCTGCAAGTCCAGGACGGCTTCAACCTTCTGAATGCCAGCATCGGACTGGCTTCACAGGACGGCGCCTGGGAGTTCCAGGTCTGGGGACGCAACCTGGCGGACGAAGAGTATCTTCAGGGTTCCTTCGACTCGACCCTGCCAGGCAATATCAATGGCTATCCGGGTGATCCGCGGACCTGGGGCGTGACGCTCCGGGCACGCCGCTAGGACTTTGCCTGCGACACTGTGAAGAGGGCGGAGGTCTTGCCTCCGCCCTTTTTTCATGGCCCATCTCGAGCTCATGATCATGCTCATCATTCTCGGCGCGTCGGCCGCCGCCATTCTGGCGCTGATCGGGCTCAATGCCTGGCTCGGGGGATGGACGCCGTCAAAAATCGAGTCTCTGGACGCCGCACTCGCGCGTCTCGAATCCGATTATTTGCGGCTGTCGCCGGGCGAGTCCTTCCTCTCCGAGGACCGGCGGGCAGCGTTTGTCGCGGACCGCAATTCCAACCGCACCGGCTTGGTGTTTGCCCAGGGCGACATTCTGGTCACGCGGCTGGTTGCTCCCGACGAGCTGGCGCAAGCCAGCACGGACGGCGCGCGCCTGTATCTCCGGTTCCGGGATTTTACATTTCCCGCGGTGCGGATAGACATGGGCGAGGCGGAGACTGCACAGCGCTGGGCGCGGCGGCTCACCGGTGAAGCCGGCGGAAAGGGCTGACATGGACCTGTTCGATCCGATCCAGATCGCAATTCCGTTCTTTGTGCTGCTGATTATCGCCGAGCTGATTTTCGCGCGGCAGACCGGCCGCGCCAGGTTCGAGCCGAAGGATTCCGGCGCCAGCCTGGCCATGGGGCTCGGCAACACCGTTGCCGGTGTCGCGTTCGCCGGCATCGCCGCCACCTGGTACGGATTTGTCGAGACGCTGGCCGTTTTTGATTTCGGCTGGGCCTGGTATGTCTGGATTGCCTGCTTTGTGCTGGACGATTTCGTCTATTACTGGTCGCACCGGTTAGCGCACACGGTGCGCTGGTTCTGGGCGGATCACGTCACGCACCATTCCTCGCAGCACTACAATCTGACGACGGCGCTGCGGCAGCCCTGGTTCAACGTTTTCACGCTCAAATTCATCTGGTTCGGATCGTGGATGATCCTGCTCGGATTTCCGCCGGCGATGGTGGCGTTCTGCGGCGCGCTGAACCTCATTTATCAGTTCTGGATCCATACCGAGGTGATCGGCAGGTTGCCCGCGCCGATCGAGGCGGTGATGAACACGCCCTCGCACCATCGTGTTCACCATGCCACGAATGCGGTTTATCTCGACCGCAACTATGCCGGCGTTTTCATCATCTGGGACCGTTTGTTCGGGACGTTTCAGGCCGAGCTGGATGAGGAGCCCTGCCGCTACGGTATCATCCGCAATCTCGGCACCTATAACCCGCTGCGCATTGCTGTGCATGAATGGTGGGGAATCGCGAAAGACATTGCCTCTGCACGTACGGTGAGAGACGCGCTTGCCTATGTTTTTGCGCCGCCCGGCTGGTCGCCCGACGGATCGCGGTTGACCACCAAGGCCATCAAGCGCGAAGCCGGGGTGGAAAAGCCCGTCCGGTCCATGGACGAAGCGCGGCCTGCGGTTTCGCCGGCCGAATAGCCGGCCCTTGCCAACGCGGTGAATTTCGCTCACTCTGCCGATTAGTGAACAGCGTTTACTTTTAAAAACGCTGACGCTGGCCGGGGAGTGAAATATGAGCCTGCGCGAGCTTTATCCGCTGCCGGACATCGATCCGAGCTGGACGGTGCCGCAAGAATTCGAAGCTGTGTTCGACTGGGAGTTCGACGAGGGGCGCCAAACCCTCATGCATCTCTACCAGAAGGGCAAGGATATGCAGTGGGATGCGGTCAACCGCATCGACTGGTCGCAGGAGCTCGATCCGGAAAATCCTATGGAATTGCCGGTCGAGGTCGGCGGGCTCTACGGGTCGCCGATCTGGGAGAAAATGAGCGAGAAAGAGCGCAGTGAGCTCGTACGCCATTCCCAGTCCTGGCAGATCTCGCAGTTCCTGCAAGGTGAGCAGGCGGCCCTCTTGTGCGCCGCAAAGATCGTTCAGCAGGTTCCCGATCTGGATGCCAAATTCTACGCAGCGACACAGGTCATGGACGAGGCCCGCCATGTCGAAGCCTACCGGTTGTTGCTGAAGAAGTTCGAAGTCGCCTATCCGATGACCACGCCGCTGCAGGAGCTGGTCGATCAGGCTCTGCGCGACAGCCGCTGGGACATGACCTATCTGGCCATGCAGGTCGTCATTGAGGGACTCGCCCTGGCGGCCTTCGGCGCGATCCGCGATATGGCCCAGAACCCGCTGGCGCGGATGGTCAATGCCTATGTCATGGAAGACGAAGCACGACACGTTGCCTTCGGACGGATTTCATTGCGTGACTATTACCCGCAACTGACGCAGGCCGAGCGAGACGAGCGCGAGGAGTTCCTGACCGAGGCGTGCTGGCTGATGCGGGGCCGGATGACGGATGCGCGCGAAGTCTACCGCGCCCTTGATCTGCCCGAAAACGAATGTGTCGAATACGCCGAGAATGCCGAGATTACACAGCATTACCGGTCGATGCTGTTCCAGCGCATTGTGCCGATCGTCAAGGATATCGGGATTTTCGGGAAGGGCATCCAGAAGACGTTCGAGGAGATGGGCGTCCTGGGGTATGCCGAACTCGACCCGGAAGAATTGCAACAGGATGACGAGGCCAAGGCCAAGGAATTCGACGCGCGCCGGGCCTATGTGGAGGCGGTAGCCAAAGCAGGCCAGGATGGCCGGGTCGCAACGGTCGGGCACGCCGAGTAGGCGCTCACAATGACGCCGGAGCAGGCCGTCTGGCTGACGGGGCCCGATGGGCTGAAATTGTTCGGACGCTACTATCCGGCCGAAACCGATGCGCCCTTATGCGTTTGCTTGCACGGGCTGACGCGCAACTCCCGTGATTTTGATGGCTTCGCGCCGCGGCTGGCGGGCGAGGGTTTTCCGGTTCTGGCGCTGGACATGCGCGGGCGGGGCGAAAGCGCTTACGCCGACGATCCGTCCCAATACCGCCTTGAAACCTACATCGCCGACTGCCTTGCCTGGCTGGATTCGTTCGATGCCGACCGGGCCGTGTGGATTGGATCCTCGATGGGCGGCGGCATTGCGATGGCGCTGGGAGCGTCGAACCCGGATCGCGTGGCGGGCCTTGTGTTGAATGATATCGCACCGGAAATCGACCGGCGCGGCGTCGAGAATATCGCGAAGATGGCCGGCAAGGGCGGTCCGATCCGGTCCTGGCAGGATGCGGCGCAACGCTGCCGCGATGTGAACGGCCATGTTCACCCCGACGAAACGGACGAAAGGTTCTGGCTGGATTTCGCGCGCCGCACCCATCGGCAGACGGGTTCCGAAACGTTCCGGTCCGACTATGACCCAGCCGTGCTCACCGGATTGAGCGCCGGTCCGGTAGCCGAGGAGCGTTGGAAAGCCTTCGACCTGTTGCGCGAAATCCCCACATTGCTGGTGCGCGGCGAATTGTCCGAACTCGTGACACGGGAAATTGCCGACCGGATGCGCGCGCGCAAAGCGAATCTCGATTATGTCGAGGTGCCGCGGACGGGTCATACGCCGCTTCTGACCGAGAATGTCGCCTTTAGCGCGATAATCGACTGGATGCGGCGTCACAAATTCGCCTGATGCGCGAAGTCGCAAAACCAAATTCGCCAGATTTGTTGAATTCGTTAATTTTGCCTTAACCTCGTGTCCATCCACGGTTACACTCAAGCTCATCGCGTTTATTCTTTGGGGGGATCTCAACTGATGCTTCGTCGTATTCTTCTTGGCGGTTCTGCCGTCCTTATCGCTGGGTCGGCCGCGGGCGCTGCTGCTGCCGACGACATGTCCTGGTTCCCATCGGAGCCGCCGACTCATGCCACGCCGGGTGAGTGCTATGCTCGGGTTCGCATCGAGCCGGTTTACGAGCCTTACACCGAAACGATTACGTCGTCGGACGCTTATGAAGCGTACGATGTCGCGCCGCCGCGCCTCGAAGAGCGTATCGAGGAATATGTGTCGCGCGATGCCGGCGTTCGTTACATCGTGCACCAGCCGGTCTATGAGACGGTCACCGAATCGGTGCTCGTCCGCCCGGCTTACACCGAATATGTCGTGCGTCCGGCTGTCCATGAGACGGTGACGGAGCAGGTTCTGGTCCGCGAGCCGCGGATGGTTTGGCAGCGTGGCCGCGTGCCGGGCGCTCAAATTACCCGCTACGATCCGGAAACCGGCGAAGTCTGGTGTCTGGTCGAAGAGCCGGGCGAATACCGCACGGTGACCCGCAATGTCGTCGTCCAGCCGGCCCGCATCGATGAGATCGACGTCGCCGCCGAGTACAGCTCGATCACCCGTGAAGTGATGGTCGAGCCAGGCCGTGTGGAAGAAATTCCGATCCCGGCCGAGTATGATAGCTATGTGACGCAAGTCCTCGTCCAGCCGGCCACCGTCGAAAGCCGCACGGTCGAAGGCCGGACCGAAACGATCACGCGTTACCGCCTGGTTCAGTCCGAGCGCTATGAGTGGCGGATGATGGACTGCGAAGAAATCGAACTGCCGCATTTCAACGCGCCGACGGTGGAGCGTTCGCGCACGCCAATGTCCTATCAGGATCATTCCGGCGGGGTCGATTTCGACACCCATGAAGACAGCTATGACGGTGCGGCGCAGAGCCGTATCCTCGGCCGTCAATAAAACCTGACCGGGCTGCGGCCCGATCTGGAATGGCGCCCCGTCCGGTTTTCCGGGCGGGGCGTTCTTTATGGGCTAGCCGTCCGGCGTGACGACGCGCACGCTTGATAGGCTCGATCGGCCGGATCGATCCACCGCGCGCACGGCATAGAAGCCCGGGCCGCCCGGGTGCCAAAGCGGCTCGCCCGCAGCATTGAGCGCCACAGGTTCGCCGTCGACAAACCAGCTCAGCGCGCTTTCACCACGTCCGGCCAGGACAAAGCCGCGGCCGTCATTCTCCATCCAGACTTCGGTTTCGTGCGGCGGAAACAGGATTTCCGGTGCCGGATTGCGCCGGAATCGCTGGAGCGCGTCCGGTGTGGTTTGTTCGAGCCGCCAGGCATCCCTGTTTTCACGCTCTGCCGCGTCGCGGGGGAGCAGATCGAATACATCAAACAGGATGGGCAGGGCGGCTTCGCGTCCCGTCTGGCCGGTCCTGGGGCGTGCATCGGCCCGTCCGACCCAGACGATCACCGTGTGGCCGGCGCCGATCCCGGCGGCCCAGGCATCGCGATATCCCCAGCTCGTACCCGTCTTGAAAGCGATGGCCGGCGCCTCACTGGTCAGGCGGGCAGGTGCCCGTCCGTCGGGTTGCGGCGCGCCACGCAGGATTGACAGGATCTCACCCGCCGACTCCGCGCTCAGGATCTGCATGCCTGGCGCCTGCGAATCGATCCCGGATTGGGTCCAAACCAGCGGACGGACTTCGCCCTCATTGGCGAGGCCGGCATACAGGGTGGCGAGATCCCGCACGGTCAGGCCCGCACCGCCGAGCGCAATGGCGAGGCCGGTTTCGGTTTCGGCCCGGTCCGCTATTGCGGGCGAGGCGCCGGCGAAGCGCAGTCCGGCTGCAAACCGGCTCGCGCCGACGGCATCGAGCGTTTCGACGGCAGGGACGTTCAGGGAATGCTGCAGCGCCTGGGCAATGGTGACCTCGCCGCGGAAAACGCGATCGAAATTCTCCGGCATGTAGCTGTCGAAACGGCGCGGAGCATCGGTGATGCGGGTGTGCGGGGCGGCCAAGCCATCGTCGAACGCCATGCCGTAGATAAAGGGTTTCAGGGTCGATCCGGGCGACCTTGGCCGGTCGGTCAGATCGATCCATCCTCCGGCTCTGTCGCGGCCGGCCGAGCCGACGGCCGCGCGGACAGCACGCGTGTCATTCTCGACCACAAGAAGCGCAATCTGTACGTCAGCACCGGCGGTCTCGGCTGCCGCCCGCACGAGCCGTTCCGCATCCGCCTGGAGGGCGAAGTCGAGCGTCGAGACAATCCACGGGGCATCGCCGTTCGCGCTGACGCGCAGCGCATCGCTGGCATGCCAGGCCATCGCCGGAAAATCGTGCCGCACCGGGATGGGATCGTTTCGCGATTCCTGAGCGATATCGGCGGCCAACTGCCCGCCGCGTGCCAGGCGGTCGAGAATGCGGGCGCGGCCCTGGCGGGCATTGTCCGGGCGAAGATCCGGCCGCCGTGCTTCCGGGGCTTGCGGCAGGGCGATCAGAAGCGCGATCTGCGCCGGCGTCAGGCGGTCCGGCGCGTGGCCGAACCAGGCCCAGCTTGCGGCTGTCACGCCTTCAAGATTCCCGCCGTAAGGCGTGAGCGTGAGATAGGTTTCGAGAATCTCGTCCTTCGAATACCGTCGTTCGAGCTGAAGCGCGCGCCAGCTCTCCATCAGCTTTGAGCCGAGATTGCGCTGCGGGCGCGGTTCCAAGAGGCGCGCCGTCTGCATGGTCAGGGTCGAGGCTCCCGATACGATCTCGCCGGCGCGAAGCGCGTTGATGGCGGCCCGGACGGCCGCCAGCGGATCCACGCCGCGATGCTGATGAAAGCGCTCGTCCTCGATCGCGATCAGAGCCGAGATGAAGGCCGGGTCGATGGCGTCCAGATCGGCGGCGAGGCGCCAGCGCCCGTCCTCGACCGGAAAGGCGCGGAACATTTGTCCCCGCGCATCGGTGACCACGACCGACCGTTCGCCGAGGGCGGGCGGCGGGAACAGCCGGTCGATCACGATGACAACCAGGCTGGCCGTCAGCGCCAGCGCGCCGCTGGCAATCCAGGCTGTCAGGACGCGGTGCATCAGCGTTCCCGGATCACCGCCTCGCCCGCTTCGGTGCGTGCAAACACGTCCGTACGGTACATGTCCTCGACGACGAGACCCGGAAGCGTAAACCGCCCCGGCGTCACGGCCCGCACCGAATAGGCATACCGCTCATTGCGGCGGCCATAGACCTCGACGGCCGCGACATAGCGATCGTCGCGCGCCTCCTGCAAGCGCGCGCTGTCGATCTGTCCGAGCCAGCTATAGACGCCCGTCTCGCCCGCCTCATTCGGCTGAATGACCGCTTCGATCTCAAACCCGGCCGGCAACAGGTCAGCCACGATCAGGGGAGCACGGCGCTGTTCCGGATTGCCGATCTCGATCGAGACGATCAGACGGTCGCCCTGGACGATTGAGGACAGGTCAGCTGGCGTGCCATCCGTGTTCCAGATCGATTTTCGCGCAAACAACAGGTTGGCGGCGGGTTCCGGCGCCTCGGCCGGCGTGCCGCGGGCCACCCCGGTCAGCCAGACCGGGTTGTCCGCTGTGTTGGTGAAGCTCGCACCCTCGGCCAGATCGCCCGGCGACAGTGCATAGCTGCGGTCCTCGGTGATCACCGAGACGGCGCCCTCCACGCCGATATCGACCTCATCACCCTCCTCCGTCAGAGCGTTTGCGGCCAGCAACAGGAACGCCATTTCCTGCGTGGTGAGATCGTCTATTACCGGCAATTCGGTGGCGACCCTATCGCCGAGGCGCTGTACGCGTTCCCGATCACCGGCTTCGGCTGCCAGCGCCAGCACGCCGGCCAGATCGCGGCGGGGTGTCTGGTAATAGTCGCCCGGATTGGCATAACCGAGCGCATCCTCGGCCAGGTTGAACGCGTTGTGGCTCCGCGAGCGGTCTCCCACCATTGCCAGCGCTGCGCCGACATGGGCCCGCGCCAGCGGGCTGTCGATCTCTTCGATCCGATTGTCGTGGAAATACCGAAGGCGGCTGACATCGACCCGGCCGGCGCGCGCCAGGACGTAGAAGGCATAAGCCTGGCTGCGATCATTCAGTCTTTGCTGAGTGTCGCGTTGCCATGGGCCGCGCCGCAGATCGGTGTCGTATCCGCCAGCGCGATAGAAATCGCCGCGCGCAATGTGTGCGAGCACCGCATAAGCGCGATCCAATGCGGCATCCGGCACGTCATAACCGGCGGCATCGGCGCGGGCGAGGAAGTCGACCGCATAGGCGCCGAGCCAACCATCGGCATAGCGGTCTCCCATGCGCCACTGGCCGATCGCGCCGTCCGAGCCCTGACGGTTCAACAGGATTTCAACGGTTTCGCGGACCCGCGCGCGGATTTCGGTATCCGGATCGAGGCCGGCGAGCGCCGCCATGTCGGCTGCATAGAGGAGCGGCAAAGCGCGGCTGGTCTGTTGTTCAGTACAGCCAAAGGGATATCGCGACAGGTTCTCGTAGATGGCCGCCGCATCCATCGGGATAGCGGAGAAGCTGACCTGAAATTCTGCGTCGCCAGAGTTGAACTCGGCAAGCGCTGCGGGGTCCGGAGACCAGCTTTCGCCCGCGCCCAGCGCGATCCGCGAATAGCGGGCTTGCGGCATGAAGGCGGAGCGGACCTGGATCGGGTAGGACGAGGACACTTCCAGATCGGGTCCTTCGACGTCCATGGTCAACCGGGCAATGCCGATATCGCCTGCCATGAGGCCAACACTGGCGTCGCGGCGTTCTCCGGGCTCCATCGCGGCGCCGTCTCGCGGTGCATCGAAACTGACGGGCCCCTCACTTGAAAAGACCGCGACATAATCCCCCGCTGCGCCTTCGACATTGTCGATTGTGAGCGTGGCCTGCGCGGTATCGCCGGGTGCGAGGAAGCGCGGCAGGATCAGTTCGGCCGGCACCGGATCGCGTACCGTCAAGGGCTGCGAGGCCGCACCAATGGCGGTTTCCGACCAGGCGACGGCCATCAGGCGCAGCTCGCCATTAAAGTCCGGGATGTCGATTGGCAGCGTGGCATTGCCATTGCGGTCAAACTCGACGGGGCCGGAGAACAGCGCGACGGTCTGTGTCGGCACAACGGTCAGACCGGCGCCGCCGATTTGGTCGCCGCCCGACCGGACCGGGGACGCCGCGCCCTGATTGGGGTCGAGCAGGCGCCCGTAATCGTCATAGAGCGATACGTCGAGCGCGCGCTGTCCGAAGAACCAGTCCATCGGATCGGGCGAAGCAAACCGGGTGAGCAGCAGGATGCCCTCATCGACCGCTGCCAGCGTGACGAAGGCATTGCGCGTGTTGCGCGAGGCTTCGAGCTCAACAGCAATGGTCTGGTTTGGCCGCACGAGGTCCGGCATGTCGAAGGCGAGATCGATTGTGCGGTCCGTCGTATCGACCGGAATATAGGCGACGCCAACGGCGCGCCGCGGGCGCGGCTGGGCGGCGGCATCGCGCGGCGTATAGACGGTCGCCATAACATAGGCGCCGGTGCCCCAATCCTCGGTGACCGGCAGGGTGAAGCCGGTGCCGCCTTCCGGCAGGCTGATCGAATAGCTGGCAATGACGCGATCGGTGGCAACGACGATCTCGGCCTCGCCGGCATAAGGGGCTTGCAGGCTGATTTGTGCCGTATCGCCGATATCCGGCGCGACCTCGGGGGTTGCGATGCGGATGCGGTCGGGCGCTTCGACACCGTCCTGTGCCACACGGCCCCAGCCGACCCAGAAACCATAGCTGGCCGCGGCGCCATCCGGGCCCGTGACCTCCAGCCGGTAATTCCCCCAGTCGAGCGGCGGCGTGTTGATCTGCGCTGTTTCGCCGCCGGTTTCGACGACGCCATTCTCGATAGGAACGGTGAAGCTTGTGCGGCGCCAGCGCCAATTGCCACCGCTTTCGCGGTACCAGTCATAGCGGTCGTCACGCCGTGTGAGCTGCCATGACAGGCGGGCATCGACGGGTGTGCCGTCGGCATCCACCGACACGACATTGAACCGGTTCTCGGACTCGCGTTCGGGCCTCCCGTCGAAGTCCGGCTGCAGGCCGACATAGAGATCGCGCTGGCGATAGGGCAGGCGAATATCGTCGCGCACCGGCCGTCCGCCGGGCTCGATCGCCGAGACCACGACCCGCGCCCGCAAGGGCTGGGTAGCCTCCTCGCCGCGCGTGCCGACATCCAGCGCCAAGACAGCACGACCGGCTCCGTCGGTGATGGCGTCCGGCAGATCGTAAGCGATTTGCTGGAAAGCCTGGTCATGCAGGCCGAATCTGTAGCCCGGATAGGCGTCGAAAGGCGACGGATCGGCCTCAATCCGAACTTCGCCCTCGACCGGCAATCCGGCCCCCGGTGCGCCGTAGAGAAAGCGGACATCCGCTTCGACGGGCCGTGTTTCATTGGTGCGGAGCGGCGTATCGCCATCGGCTTCGATCGCCAGCTCGATGCGTTGCGGGACGAAATCCTCGACCGAGAAACTGGCGCGGCCGATGACGCCGATGCCGTCGAGTTCCAGAGCGAGGCGCCAGATGCCGCGAGCCGCGGCGGCCGGAATGCCGAAGTCGCGTTGCAAACCGCCGGCCTGGGCGGCTTCATCGAATCTGTAGCGGTGCGCCTCGATTCCGTTGGGGGCGTACAGAATGAAGCTGCCGGCGCGGTCGTCGATGGCGTTGGCCTCGCGGTCGCGGATCAGCGCAGTTGCATGAACCGTTTCGCCGGGTCTGTAGATACCGCGATCGAGATAGACGAAGGCGTCCGCCCCGTCCGGCGCGTTGCGGCCGCCGATGTCGTGTTCGGAGAGGTCGACCGGCGCGCGTTCGAGATCGAGCACGGCGAAGTCACCATCCTGGCCGTAGGCCAGCAGCAATCGCGGTGCGTTGGCGCCGGTGCCATTGGTCAGCGGATCGTCAAACCGGATGCGGCCATCTTCGCCGGTCTCCGCGCTGGCGAGGATCTCATTGGAATTGGCGATCAGCTGGACGGTCACGTCCTCGACGATGCGGCCGGTCTGAAGGGAACGGACGGTCACATCCATACCGTCAAGGCCGACATAGGAGGTCAAGGCGAGGTCGGTGATCACGAACCAGCGCTCGGAACGTGCCGGGCGGCTTTCTTCCTCATCGACGGTGGCATCGCTCAGGCGGACAAAGTAGGCGCCCGGCTCCAGCACGCCGATCGTCTCGGCGAGCGGCATGACCGTGATCACCGGTGCGTTCGGTTCGCCGGATGTGTCCATCGTGCCGCGCCAGATTTCGCGGCCGACACCGGACGGGCTTTCCTCGCCGTAGAGATAGCCCCAATCGTCTTGTGCGGCCGTGAAGCCCTGGGTGATCTCCCGGAAGGCGAGCGCACGATCGGTGATGCGCAGAATCTCGATTTCGACTTCGTCGACATTGACGGTTTCGATGGGAATGCCGTCGGCATCAATGCGAGGCAGGATCACACCGTCGCCGGAGAAGCCGACATAGGATGGCCGGTCGCCAAACTCGATTTGAGAGGTTTCGCTGGTGGCGAGCGCATCGCCGTCGGCGGCTGGAAGCCCTTCGAGCAGGGTGATTTCGGGACGGTCGTCGAAGGTCAGACCGCCAAGGCAGAGCGATGCACCGTCAATGCGGAGGGCTACATTCACAGGCGGATCAAGTTCCACATAGGGCGCGTAATCAACGGTCGGGTCGAGCGCCTGGGAGAATACGAAGCAGGCTGCGGGCTGGGCGTTGGAGAGATCAATCCGGTAGCGGAGGTATTCAAAGCGGTCCGGATATTCAGGCTCCGGCCGCGGTGCGTCCGCTGAACGGTCGGCCAGTTCAATCCCTTCACGGGCGATCTCGCCTTCCGGCGTTGTGTCCTGCGAACACGCGGCCAGCGCCATTGCCAGTACGCCTGTAAGCGCACCGAACCCGATAATCCGTTGAGACATGATCCTCTCCCTGTCCTTCCCCGGTGCCCCATCTTCCCACGACTGGGCCGCAACTTCATCCCCCCGATTTGTGACATTCTTCCGGCGCAATGCGGGTCATTCCATGCCGGGCGGCTTGCTCCGCGCGCGCGACGCGCTAGTGTCCGGGCCCATTCGAGGAGGCAGTCATGGCAAGCAAGGTCATCGCGATCACCGGCGGGTTCGGCATTCTGGGAGAGGCCGTCTGCCGCGCCGCGAAAGGTGCAGGCTGGACGGTCATTGCTATCGACCGCGCGGATGGTCCGAGAGAGGGTTTTCCCGACGGTGTCGAGGCGATGGGCGGCGTCGATCTGACCCAGGCCGAGGCGGCGGCCGACCTGTTCAACGCCATCGTCAAGAAATATGGTCGGCTTGATGCGCTGTTGAATATTGCCGGGGGGTTCCGCTGGGAGACGCTGGAAGACGGAAATATCGACAGCTGGGACTTTCTTTTCTCCATCAATGTCAAGACAGCGGCGACGGCGTGCAAGATGGCACTGCCCTATCTGAAGGCCGCACCGGCGGGCCGGATCGTCAATGTCGGCGCAGCGGGCGCCGTCAAGGCGGGCATGGGTATGGGCGCGTATGCCGCGTCGAAGTCCGGGGTCATGCGGCTGACCGAGGCTCTAGCGGAGGAGCTCAAATCGACAAATGTGACGGTAAATGCCGTCCTCCCGTCGATCATCGACACGCCGCAGAACCGGTCCGACATGCCGGAGGCCGATCCGGGCGACTGGGTGGCGCCAGAGGATCTGGCCTCGGTAATGCTGTTCCTGGCGTCCGATGCGGCCAAGGCTGTCACCGGAGCCCTCGTGCCGGTAACCGGGAAAGTCTGAACGATCCCTCTTGTTGGCCGGATCGGCCGATCTTATTTTCTCAATGTGCCCATTCCGGGCGCCTTGAGTCGGGTAGGACCCTTCATGACAATCTTGGTTACGGCGGCTGACCCAGGTCAGGCCGCCCCGCGGACGCCGGTGATGAGCGTCTATGCGGTATTGACCGTGCTGGCGGTGATCGTTCTCGTCGGCAGCGAAGTAATGGCGACGAGCTGGGCGTTTATCTGGGCCGTTTCGGGGTTGATGGATATCCCCCGCGAGGCCGCTATGGCCCTGCAAGCTATCGCAATGACTGCGGCCATCGCCGCGACAGCGAAGATGGGGCAGCTCGCCTGGCGCGCTGAACGCGGGCTGATGAATACGCCGGCAATGGCGGTCTAGAACGCCGTCCTGAGATCGTATTCCGGATCGGCGGCATCCTGCGGCTTTATGGACCGGTTTTCATTGGCGAGGATCCGCCGGGCCGCCATGTGATCGGCCGGCGCGTTGATGGAATCGGCGGCCATTAGCTGACCGAGGCGAAAATAGAAAATCGAGAAGGATCGCGAGGCGGGATCGCCGCGCGTGACAGCGGTGTCCGTATTTTGCGACAGGCCCGCCATTTGCAGCTTGATGTCGAACTGGTCGGACCAAAACCAGGGCACGGCCGTGTAGGGTTCGGGCGAACCGGTGAAGGTCTTTGCCACAGCCTTGGCCGCATCGATGGCGTTCTGTACGGATTCAAGACGCAACGCTTCGCCGGTCAGGTGATTGGGGTGTTGGGCGCAGTCGCCCAGGGCGGCAATGTCCGGATCGGATGTCCGGCCATAGGTGTCGACGACGATCCCGTTATCGCATTTCAATCCTGCTGTTTCAGCCAGCCCGACCTCCGGCGTGACCCCGGTGCCAAGTACGACCAGATCGGCCGTAATGACCGAAGCGTCGGCGAGCCGGATACCGTCGTCAGTGATGGCCTTGGTCTGGGTTTCCAGCCTGAGGGTCGAGCCATGCGTGCGATGCAAATCCTCGAAGAAGCGGGAGACCGGCTCGCTCACTGCGCGCTTCATTACCCGGTCGAGCGCTTCGATGATGGTGACGTCCCGGCCGAGTTTTCGAGCCGATGCGGCCACCTCAAGTCCGATAAACCCGCCGCCGATGACGGCCACCGAGCGCGCATTGGCCAGTGCCGATTTTAGCCGCAGGCTGTCATCCAGCGTGCGCAGGGCGAGGACGTGAGGCTTGTCGATGCCGGGAATGGGCGGAATGCGGACCTTCGCGCCAAGGCACAGGGCGAGCTTGTCGTATGGCAGCGTGTCGCCGGTCTCGAGCGTCACGGTCTTGGCGCTGCGATCGATCGCCGTTGCACGCGTCCCGAAGCGCGTCGTGATCCGCCGCTGCTGGTAGAATGCATCAGGCCGCAATGGCAGGCGGGATTCTTCGATCTGATCGAGCAGAAAGCCTTTCGAGAGCGGCGGACGCTGATAGGGCGGCTGTGTCTCCGCACCGACGAGCGTGACCGGTCCCTCATGGCCCTCGCGGCGCAGGCTGTCGGCGAGCTGAACGCCCGCCTGTCCCGCGCCGATGATCACAATCTGATCGCTCATTGAGATTGCCCTACCTGTCCGGCATCGATCATCCGCTGAATCTCTTCGGCGCTGTAGCCAACCTCTTTCAACACGTTGATCGTATCCTCGCCTTGGAAGAAGGCACCCCGCCGGAAGTCGGCATTGCCGCTCGCAAAGCGCGGCGAAGGTGCAGGTTGTGGATAGCCATCAAGTTCGCGGAAGGTGCCGCGGGCCTCATTATGCGGATGGCGGGGCGCTTCGGCCATATCGAGCACCGGTGACACACAGGCATCCGTGGCTTCGAACCGTCCGGTCCATTCATCCCGGGTGCGGGTTTTGAAAGCCTTCGCAAACTCCTCCTGCATGGCCGGCCATTCTGCCTGGTCATATTGTTTCGCGGCCCAGGACGGATCGGCTGCCAGCCCGTTCAGCAATTCGGCGAAGAATTGCGGCTCGATCGCACCGACCGCCATGAACCCGCCATCGGATGTTTCATAGCACCGGTAGAAGGGCGCGCCGCCGTCGATCAGGTTGGCTTCGCGCCGATCCTGCCAGAGGCCCGACGCGCGGAGCGAGTGGATGAGGCTCATGATGGCGGCGCTGCCGTCGGTCATGGCCGCATCGATGACATCACCCTTGCCGGTCGTCCTGGCGCGGACCAGGGCCGCCATCAGGCCGAAGACCAGCATCAGCGAGCCCCCGGCATAATCGCCGACGAGGTTGAGCGGCGGCACCGGACGGCCGGTCTCGCCAATGGCGGCGAGTGCGCCGGTGATTGAAATGTAATTGATGTCATGTCCGGCCCGGGCGGCAAGTGGCCCGGTCTGGCCCCAACCGGTCAGGCGCCCGTAAACCAGGGCGGAATTAACGGCGTGCACAGCATCGGGTCCAAGGCCCAGACGCTCGGCTACGCCGGGACGGTATCCCTCAATCAGGATGTCGGCACGTTCGCAGAAGCGCAGCACAATGTCCGCAGCCCCCTCTGCTTTCAGATTGACCGCGACCGAGCGCTTGTTGCGGCGGTTCGCATCTTTTGGACGATCGGGTAGTCGCGGCTCGGCCTTGCGGTCGATCGAGATGACGTCTGCCCCAAGGTCGGCCAGCAATTGCCCTGCAAGAGGCCCGGGGCCGATCCCGGCCAGTTCGATCACGCGCACGCCATCCAATGGTCCGCTCATAGATCCTCCGGCACGTCTTCGGGTTCCCGGTTCCAGACGAGCGGCTGCCAGCGTTCGCCATCATGACGCGCCGCGCAGACATGACCGGTCTTCACCTTGGCATCGCCCGTAAATCCGATCGCCGCATGGAAGTACCGCAAAATGCCATTGGAGGTGATGACGAGGGCGGGAGATCCGGCGGCCTCCATGCCGGCGAGCACGGCCATCGCATTCGACCGCAGGGTAGCGTCGTCCGGTGTCCAGCCCGCATTGTCCGGCCGTTGGTGATCTTCACGCCAGTTGGATATGGCCTCCGGCCCGAACCGGGCGACGATCTCTCCGTCTGTTTTCCCACCCCAGCTGCCGTAATCAATCTCGGTCAGCCGCTTGTCGATGTCGATGCCGGCGTCCGATGCGGTGATGGCCTTGACGATCTCGGCGGCCCGGCGCGTGCGCTTGAGCGGACCGGAGACAATGCGTTGCGGGATGAGGCTCAATTCGCGCAGCTTTTCGCCGAGGCGGGCAGCCTGCGCTTCACCCGATTTCACCAATGGCAGATCCTGGCGGGCGCCCACCCAGACAATCCTGTCGCCAGGTCCAAATGTGTTTCCATGGCGGGCGAGCAAAAGGAGCGTCACGGTACCAGTTCGCCTTCGCGCGCAATAATGGCCTCAACTTCCGTGACGTCGGAGGGGGCGTCCACCGACCAGGCCGAGCGGCCGCGGTAATCGACGGCGACGACCTTTATCGGGATGCCGTTCTCCAGAGCGCGGAGCTGTTCGAGACTCTCGGCCTGCTCCAAAGGCGTCGGATCGAGAGCCACCAGGCGCCGCAATGTCTCGGCGCGATAGCCATAGAGTCCAATATGTTGCCAGGTCGGCGTGCCGGCTTCCGGATTGCGCTGGAACGGAATGACGGTCTTGGAGAAGTAAAGCGCGTTCATCGACCTATCGAAGACGACGGTGGTTCCGCCGATCTCTCCTGCGGCTTTCGCTTCGCGGAACTTTGCTTCGGTCTCCGGCGGCATTTTCACGGCCGGTGTCGCCATCGCGATCTCTTTGTCGGCCTTCATGGCAACGGGCACCGCGCCGATCACCCAGGGCGGTGTCAGCACGGCATCGCCCTGAACATTGATCACGATCTCCGCGTTACCACCGAGCGCGTCGAGTGCCGCCAGCGCGCGTTCGGTGCCGTTTCGGCAACTGCCCGGCGTCATCACCGCCTCGCCACCAAAATCGCGCACAGCGTTGGCAATGCGTTCGTCATCGGTTGCCACAACGGCACGATCAATGCCGTCAGCCGCAACCGTGTGACGCCAAACGCGTTCGATCATCGGGCGGCCGGCGATATTCGCAAGCGGCTTTCCCGGAAAACGGGTGGACCCGAAGCGGGCAGGAACTACGGCGAGAACGGTCATGGATACTCTGAAACGGAAGGCATGGGCGATGTTTGGGCCATTCCGCGCGACCGATCAACATTTCTTGATTGGGGCCCAAGCCGATCGACCGCTAACATATATTCGTAAAATAATTCAAGGAATCGAGCTTATGAACAAGATGTGGCTAATCATCGGGATGGTGGCTGTTTCCGCGTGCGCGACGAGCGCTGCAGACGATTCGCAGCGCGTCAGCACCGGGCAAACAAATGAGGATGTACTGGTCTTGCGTCGCGACGGCTCCCGCATGGTCGATCAAGGATCTGCCGGCAGGATTGCCGGTCATGAAATGGTCTGCCGCGTGGAGGCAACAACCGGGTCGCGGATCCGCAAGACGCAATGCCGGACGCAGGCCGAGTGGGAAGCGATTGCCCGGGAAGGCCGGCGGTTCATGGAACTGCGCCAGACCGGCACCGCCGATAGCAATTAGGCAATTGGCGAGCCCGATCGTGGGTCGTTGCCATACAGCATTTTTGAGGGAGAGATCAGGGCCCGCGCTGGCCGACAATACGGAGGGAGAAGAATGCGAAAAACAGCCATTTTCTTGATGAGCGGCGTGCTTGCAGCCTGTGCGACGGCGAGCGAGCCCGGCTCGTCGCAGAGCGCCATGGTCGCGGAAACTGCGACGCCCAGTGAAGACCGCTCTTCGTCCGCGACTGCGGCGATGTCAGCTGATTCCGGTCGTCAGGAAGGCCAGGTTGTCGGCGAGTACATCTTCGTCGATGGGTTGCCGCCCGAAGGTCAATACAATGCCGTTGCCGATGAAAACGGGACGATCCTTCGTGGAATGATGGTGGACAGCCAGGGGCGCGTGTGCCGCCGCGAGCGGGTTACCGGTTCGAATATTCCAGAGCTTCGCTGCCGCACGCTTCAACAATGGCGGGCCATCCAGGAGGCGGGACAAGAGCGCATCCGGCACCGTCAGTCCACCGGCTATATGTTTCGCGGCGGCTAAACCCGGTCTCACGAGAATACCAATCGCTCAATAGCTTGCACCTACAGCCCGACACGTTTGTCGAATCGGGAACGGGCCAAGCCCGCAATGCTGTGAACGACATTGCATGCGGGCAGATTGACGATCACCGGCATGAAATTGCCGTGAAACGCCGTCACTATGAATGTACAGTCGAGCTTTATGCGGGCGGGTAAAACAGTGTGGGCCACGCTCTCACCGTGGCGGAACTGACGTTGGCCGCATGCGCGGCAATGACGGATGCCGAAACGGCCGCCTCGGCGAAGACTGACGCGGAAGTCCGGACATCACAATTTGTTGATCAGAGCGAAACCGGCGCCGCATCGAATGGCGTAGCCGCCGGCCGGTGTGAGCGGACTGCCGGACAAGTTTGCCACGAATGAATATGCCGCAGCGTGGCCATGCGGCGGGGGCATAAGGCAAAGCGAAGCGCAGTCCTTCCCAGCGTAACCGAGCGGCCGGACAGCGCTGGCCGGCAGGTGAAGAGCAGACGGACACCAATCCGCACGATGCTTGTTACAACCCGCCACACGGACGGCCGGGGGCAGTCGCAGATTGCCAAAATGTAAGCTGCAGTGCTTTGACATCCCCCGATGCATCCACCATGGTCCGCCGTGAGCGCGGATCAGGGGTGTCGAGGGTTCCTCTGATCCTATTTGTTTGGATACAGGGGAATGAGTGTGAGAGCATTTTTAATTGCCGTAGCGGGCATGGCCGTCGCAGCTTGCGCGACCACGTCTGAAGAGGGTGACATGGCATCCAGTGCAGCTGCACCCGAGGCCGTCGAGGCCGCGGAGACGAACGCTGCCGAGGGGGCTCCCGCGGCCACTCGGACGGCCGAGAATGCAGACGATCCCAATCGTCAGATTTGCCGGACCGAGCGGGTCACGGGCCAATTGCGGCGTCAGCGGATTTGCCGCACGGCTGCCCAGTGGGAAGCCATTCGCGAAGCCGGGCGAGCCAGCATTGGGAACCGGCAGACGTCGGGCTACCAGGAAAGCCCGCAATAAGGGCTGCCGCGCAAGTGGCTATCGTGCGTATGCGACACGATTTGCCGTATCAGATTGAGCCGGCCGGGGTCTCCCGCCCGGCTCTTTCTTTGGTACTGAAGTGTCGTCATTATCGCGCAAATCAACATTGTCGTGATCATGGTTGACCGGGTCTGTGGCGCGCATAGGCTCGGCCTGTAAACAACGGCTGTGGGGCCGTGTTCGACTTCGCATCATAGGGGAAGTCGCGTGAAAATACTGATTGTAGCCACCGCCAGCCTTGCGGCGGCGTCCTGTGCAACTGCGCCCGGTTCCGTCGAAGAAACATCCGGCCAGCCACAGCAAATCGCCGGTGCCGAACCGGCATTGGCAACTGAAGCACCGGTGCCAACCGAGCCGGTGTCGGAAAACGACGCCGATCCCAATCGGATGGTTTGCCGCACGGAGCGCGTCACCGGACAATTGCGGCGGGAACGCATCTGCCGAACGGCAGCCGAATGGGCCGCCATTCGCGAATCCGGTCGTGCCATGATCGGCCGGAATCAGTCGACCGGTAATCAGTGGGCCGCTGGGCAAACGCAAAGCGATACCAATCCGCATTGAATTCATCGTGAAAAGGGCGGCTTTCACACGAAGCCGCAAGTGGTAATAAAGCCCGGCTCGGTGAGCCGGGCTTTCGCTTTCTGGAGACGGCAGAGATCATGCGGCACTTTCTCACGACCGAAGACTGGGACCAAAACGCGCTCCAGCATGTGCTCGACCGCGCCAAGGCGCTGAAAGCCGGCGCTTCGAGCGCGGCGCTTGCCGGCAAGTCTGTGGCGCTCGTCTTTTTCAATCCCTCGCTGCGGACGCGGTCGTCATTTGATATCGGTATTGCGCAACTTGGGGGTCATCCGGTGGTGCTCGATGCCCGGGCCGGGACCTGGCCGATGGAAATGACCGAAGGCGCGGTGATGGACGGCGATGCCGAAGAACATGTCGTTGAAGCGGCGCGTGTTCTCTCGCGATATGTCGACATGATTGCGATCCGCTGCTTTCCGAAGTTTCAAGACTGGTCTGTGGAGCGTGAAGATCCATTGATCAGCGCGTTTGCACGCCATTCCAGCGTTCCGGTTGTCAATATGGAGACGATCGTTCATCCCTGCCAGGAATTGGCCCTCATGATGACCCTGCAAGAGCGTCTGGGCCGTGTCGAGAACAAGACCTTCCTTCTCACCTGGGTGCCCCATCCGCGGCCGCTGAACACGGCGGTGGCGAATTCGGCGCTGCTGATTGCCTCCAAGTTCGGCATGAATGTCCGAATGCTGATACCAGATGACGTTTACCGGCTGGATGACCGCTATATGACGGCGGCCGAGCAAGCTTGTCGGGTGCATGGCACAAAATTCGAGATCATGACGGATGTCGAAGCCGCCTATACCGGCGCGCAGGCTGTCTATGCCAAGAGCTGGGGTGCGCTACCATTTTACGGCCAGTGGGAGAGCGAAGGGCATTACCGCGAGAAGGGCGCCGGCTTCATGGTTGATGATGCCAAGATGGCCCTGACCGACGACGCCATTGTCAGTCATTGTCTTCCCATGCGGCGCAATGTGAAGATCGCTGATTCTGTCGTGGATTCGCCGGCTTTTCTCGGGATTGAGGAAGCGGAGAACCGCTTGCATGTCCAAAAGGCGATGATGGAAGCGCTGTCGCGCGAACAGGACGCGCGCGGATGACGGACGCAACGCGTGAAACGATAATCCAGCTGCTCTCGCACATGCGTGACGGCAAGGAAGTCCGCGATTATCTCAACCGGTTTTCGCGTCTCGACCAGTCGCGCTTTGCGGTCGTGAAAGTCGGTGGTGCGGTGATCCGCGATGATCTCGACGGGCTCGCCGCTGCGCTGGCATTTCTGCAATCCGTCGGTCTCTCGCCTGTCATTGTGCACGGGGGCGGTCCGCAACTCGATGCGGCTTTGCGTGCAGCCGGGATCGGCAGCGAACGGGTCGACGGGCTTCGTGTCACGCCAGAGCGCGCCATGCCGGTCGTCCGCCAGGCCTTAAGCGCCGCGAACATCGCCATTGTCGATGCCATCCGGTCGAGCGGCGGGCGCGCGGCCAGCGTGCCGGCCGGTGTTTTCATGGCCGACCTTATAGACGAAGAGGTCTATGGCCGGGTCGGCATGCCCACGCATACCGATCTCGGTCTCGTGGAGGCGGCGGTGCGCGGCGGCGAGATCCCGGTGCTGGCCTGCCTTGGCGAGACGCCGGACGGGAAGCTGGTGAACATCAATGCGGATCATGCGGTCGCCGCGCTCGTCAAGGCGCTGCAGCCCTACAAGATCATTTTTCTCACCGAGACGGGCGGTTTGCTCGACGACAAGGGCGAGATCATCTCGACGTTGAACCTCGCCAGCGATCGCGAGCATCTGATGTCGGCAGGCTGGATTACGGGCGGAATGCGCGTGAAGATCGATCAAATCCAAGCGCTGCTGGATGAATTGCCATTGACCAGCTCGGTGTCGATCACGTCGCCAGGCGGCCTGACGCAGGAGCTGTTTACGCATGCCGGCGCCGGTACGCTGGTTCGCCGCGGCGAGCGCTTGTTGGCGATCACCGAACGTCGAGAGGTCGACTGGGATCGGCTGGAGGCGCTGATCGCGACATCGTTCGGCCGGGCGCCAGTCGCAGGATACCGTGATCGCGTCGCATTCGACCGGTTGTTTGTGACGGAAAACTACCGCGCTGCAGCATTGCTCACCCGAATTGACGATACCGCCTATCTCGACAAGTTCGCGGTGCTCGAAGAAGCGCGGGGCGAGGGGCTGGCGCGCGCGGTCTGGCAAGCCATGATCCATTATGCGCCGCGTTTGTACTGGCGATCGAAGACCGCCAATCCCGTCAACAGCTTCTATTTTCAGGAGTGTGACGGCGCCGCCAAAACCGGTCCGTGGACGGTGTTCTGGAAAGGCGAGGCGGAGCTGGGGCGGATGCCGACTCTGGTCGAGCGGATCGCGTCTCTCCCGGAAACGCTGGAACGGGCATCATGACAGTGCGGCTGGGACTGATCGGCGGGCGCGGGCATACCGGACGCGAAATATTGCGACTTTTGTCACGGCGTGACGATCTGGTTCTGGCAATGGCTAGTTCGCGGGAGCTGGCCGGGCAAGCTGTCAGGGACACGGCGCCGGAGCTTGAAAGCGATATCGAATTCGCTGCCATTGCGCCGGACGAGCTGGGACTGGCGTCGCTGGACGCCGTGATTCTCGCCCTGCCCAACGGGGCGGCCGCGCCCTATGTCGCGGCGGTCGATCCGCAAACCGTCATCGTCGATTTGTCGGCGGATTACCGCTTCTCGGACGACTGGGTCTACGGCCTGCCGGAAATATACGGTCGCGATCAGATCCGCGGTGCGAAACGGATTGCCAATCCCGGTTGTTATGCGACCTGCGGTCAGCTGGCGATTGCGCCGATGCGGGACAATCTCGACGGGCCCGCTCACGTTTTCGGGGTCTCGGGATATTCGGGTGCGGGCACGACGCCATCGCGCAAGAACGATCTGGCGGCGCTCGCCGACAATCTCATGCCCTATGCGCTGACCGGTCATATTCACGAGCGGGAAATGGCGCGCCAGCTAGGTGTGGACGTCCGGTTTTCCCCGCATGTCGCGCCCTTCTTCAGCGGCTTGTCGACGACCGTGCAGATGTCGCTGCGATCGCCGATGTCGGCTGACGAGGTGCGGCAACGCTATGCCCAAGCCTATGAGGGCGAGGCGCTGATCACATTGTCTGGGGACATCCCCGAGCCGGCGATGGTTGCGGGACAGGCCGGCGCGATGGTCGGCGGCTGGTCCGTGTCGGAGGACGGGCGGCAACTCGCGCTCGTTTCAGCGCTGGACAATCTGCAGAAAGGCGCAGCGGTTCAGGCGTTGCAGAACCTGGCGCTGGCGCTGGGACTGCCTGAATATGTTTAGCCCGGAGGCAGGATCAGTTGTCGTTGCCTTCGGCGGCTTGCAGCGCATTGACCAAAGCCTGCAAGTCCTGCTGGGCGCGGAGTGTGGCTTCGGCAAGCGCCGCTTGAGTCTCGGGATCGAGCGCATAATCGTCATCCGACCCATTGGTCGGTGACGGTGCGGCCGCACCGTCGGCCGACGCAACGGCAGCGTTCGAGTCTGCGGCCTCCCCGGACTGGACGCCGTTCTCGGCATCGATCAGCGGCTGGACCTGCCGCTGCAGCATGTCGCTGACGCGAGCGCCGTCCTCTTCGGATACCCCCTCCGATATCCGCTCGACGCGCAATCTTTGACTTTCGTCGGGCGCTTCGCCGCTGCGGCCCGACAACAATACAACGCGCTGAAGCTGGCTCTGGGTTTGTGGCGTATCGCCATAAACCAGCGCATAATCATAACCGGCAAGCAGGCGGGCGAGGATATCGCCGAGTTCGCCGCTGAGATCCGCCGTGACGGGCCGGTCGTCGATGAGCCGGTCGGCCCCAACCAGACGAAAATCGGCTTCGTCCCGAAGGGCGTTCAGGACTTCTGACAGGGCGTCGCCGTCTGCCGAGACCTGCCACTGATCGTCCGATTGCCGGACCGCGATCTCCGCCCCGGCAGAGGCCGTGATCAGCGCGAAAGCCGAAATCGAAAAGCCCAGCACCGGCAGAGACGGTCTCATTTTGTTGCTCCTTACTGCGTACGCACGGCCACGCTCGTCGCGCCGCGCGGCAGCGAGCCCTCATTAAACCGTATAAAGATACGATTTGTCGACGGATCGGACGGAATGGCGTTTCCGGTGCCGCGGACAAATACTGCGAAGGTCGCTGTTGTATTGGTATTCAACACGGCATTTACCGAGTTGGACCGGGCCGTGACACAGGCGCCGCTGGCATCGGTTCCGCATAGCTCGATTGTCTGAATTTCGAGAGCGCGTCCGGCGGTATCAGCCGTCGCCGTTATTAGCGCGCCCTGCCCGACATTTGTAATCGCCACCGAGGCGACGCCGACCATATTTCCCGTCGTCGGGATATCGACCCAACCATCATTATTGAGTGTCGCCGCGAGCGCGATGACATCCGCGACATTTGTCGCGGAAGACACGAAGGTCAATGAATTGAGCCCAACCACAAACTCGTCAGACCGGCGGTTGTCGCAGAATGCTTCGATGAACAAATCCCGTTCGTCATTGCCGCTGGGAACGGCACTCCCGACAGCGTTTGTGTTGTTATCGAAAGTATCCGCAGAGGTGACGCCGAACACGAAAGTCTGGCTGGCCCCCGCGGCAATGTCGACCGGCGTATTCGCGGAGCCGGTCAACGCATTACTGGAATCGGTTGTCTGGTAAGTGAAGGTCGAGGCATCGGATCCAGCGAGACGCAGACCGCAGCCGGCCGCGGTGGAATTGGACGAGGCCGGATTGATCAGCGTGGCAAAAGCCGTCGCGGTTTCGCCATTCTGAACCGAACGCGTAATCGGCAGCACAGCGGAGCGGATACGCGGAACTTCGGCCCGGAATGCAGTGACATTCAAGCCCTCCTCGCGGGCTGCCCGAGCATTGTCGGCCGGATCCTGGGCATCGTTGCTGCCGCACGGTGCTCCGTTCGGGCACAGCGTGATGTCGGGGTTCGAGAAATACGGGACTTCCTCTTCGTTGGGGCCGGCGCCCGGGCAATTGACGGACCCTTCCGAGCCGTAGGACATGATCGTGCGAAACTCGCAATCGACGCGGTGGCCATGGGCGAAATCGCGGACGCCGGCACCGTCTGTCGTGTCTTCGCGATTGTGTGCGAAACCGAGATTGTGGCCGATTTCGTGAGCGAAGGTGAGGGGCGAGCAGAACGCATATCCATTGCCGAGATTGGTATCGTTGCCATCGATGAAATCGCTGACCACCGAAACGCCGTTCGGCGCATCAGCTTGTGTTATCGCGTCTTGTTGGCCGCCATTGACGAAAGCGACGCCGCAGCCCGAACCGGACCGGTTCACGGCGCCCGAGCCACGATAGTGCCGGCGAACGAGTGCGACGAGATCGGCTCCCACGGCATCACGGATGCCCGCCAGTGCGCTGAAATCCTGTCCGGCACCGCCCGGCGCATTGTCAGACGGGATGCCATTCCCGGCGCCATCCTGCAGATCGTAAAGCGTGTCCTCATTGCTCGCGGTTTCGCTGGCGCTGACAGCGCTTAGATGGACGAGGCGGGCCCGCAAGCCGGTATCGCTGTCGATCAACGCCTGATCGAGCAGCGCGACGAGATACTGGATCCGCCCGCCAAGAGCGATGCCCCAGAGATCGACCATGCTTTGCGAATGCACGACGGCGATATCGATCGTCCCGTTCGAGCCAACGGCGACAGCCTCGGCCGTCAGGTCGGCTGCGAATTCGGGCTGGCTGTCTGCAAATTGTGTGGCAACCGAACCGGCGGACGGCACCACCGCATCATCGCCCCAGGGCTCCAGGAAAGCGGTTTCCGGGTGCCGGAAAATGCGATGACCGCCACCTGCGGCCGGGACGATTTCCCAGACGCCCTCGGGCGTCGCGATCCGTCCAAACGTAATGCCGTTGAGCTCGGAGATGATCACCCGGTCGGCGATGTCGCCGCCTTCGAGCCGGCCGATCCAGGTCCGGGCGCCGAGCGCCTGCTCGTCAATCCGGTCGAGCTCCGCCACATAACCCCGTCCGAAGTTGAGCGTGATCGTGTCGCCTTCCCGCATCGTCATGATGTCGGGCGACAGATTGGCGAAACGAACATCATTGGCCGGGCCGTCCGAATAAGCGAGCGTTTGAACGCCGCGGAACATATCGTCCGCAGCGGCCAAGGAGGCCATGGTCACCGACAAGCCAAATGCTGCGATGATCGACTTTAACATACTCATACTCCTCGATGCCCGCGCGGGTCAGCGGCCAGTTCCCAGCTGGCGGCGAGCATAACGGCAAAACGAAGGCCTGCAACGCTCGGACGCGGTGCGGATGATGACGATTTCATGGCGTCTGCGGGGCCGGCGAAACGAGATCAATTCTCGTCGTCGCCGATGAAAAGTCGATAGCTTGACGATCCGTTCGATACTTCGATCGAGGTGCGGTTGATCGCGTCAATTCGCCAGCCCTCGATGCGGTCGCCGACATAGGCCCGAACCGTCTCGAGGCCGGTCCGGATGGTCGCGACGCCACCGGTTTCGGTGGTGCCAATTCCCACCACGACAAAGGCCGGCTCGCCATCGCCGGATTGCGGCGGCAGCGTGGTTTCGCCCTGTAGAGGTTCGGGGATCGCGGCCGGCCGCCGATCGGGCCGGAAAAGCGGGCGTTCCTCAATCGCATCGAACACGGCATAGGGCGGCAGGAAGTCTCCCGATTCCTGCGCGATCACAGCTGTTTGTGACGGCGGTGCCGGCCGGACAATGCCCTCATCGTCGGTCCCGATGACCTGACGCAGCACGAGCAGCACGGTCAAAATGCCGGCCACGACCAAAAGCAGGGCGAGGCGCCAATTCATGATTCTTGCCCTGGCTCGCGGCGTGCCCGCACGGTGGCGGTTAGCTGCAATTCGGTTGACCGGCGGATCGGCACGATCCGGGCCTGCTCGACGATCAGTGCTGGCAATCCGGATTCCAGGGCGTGAATGAGTTCAGCCAGGTCGTCGAGTTCACCTTCCGCTTGAAAGACAATGACCATCAGAAGCGGGTCCTCGCCGGACGGGGCGTCGATTTGTACCCGGCTCGCGGTGACCCCCGCATTGCGGGCTGCCGACGTCAGGCGGCTTTGCAGATTCGAACTGGCGATCGCGAAATTCTCGCCCGGTATCAGATAGCGGGCCGGATCGGCGGCGGGCGGCAGCGCGCCGTCAGCTTCGGCCTGGGCAATGTCCGATTTGAGCTGCGACCAGCCGATTGCCGCGATCGTGAGCCACGCGATCAGGATCAGCGGAATCAATGCCGCCGCGATCAGCGCCAGACGCTGTTGAAGTTCGGGTGTCATGAGCCCGGCTCCTGCGGCACGATCCGGTGGCGCGCCGTCAATTGAAAGCGCTCGCGGCCGGAGTCCTCGTCGCGCACTGTTGCGCCGTCGAAGGCGGCATCCACGAATTCCGGGGCCGCGTCGAGCGCGCGCAGGGCCGCGGCGGCATCCCAGGCCAGGCCCGTTATCACAATGGTGCCGTCCTCATAGGCGAAATTCGATATGTAGGCCCCGTCTGGCAGGCGTCGGCTCAAGTCGGATAGGGCCACAACAACGGAACCTGACCGCGCCTTCGCGTTGGCATGATCGATTGCGGCTTGAAGACGCACCTCCAGACTGGCCGGGCGTTGGGCGGCTTCAAGCCGGGGTTCCAGCCGCCACTGGCCGTCGGCGGCCAGACCGGCAATGACCGCGGATGACAGCAGGCTTAGTCCCGCCAGCCATGCGAAAGCAGACCGCCCCGCAGAGGGCGCGCTGCGGCTCTGCCGGAGGTCAATGACCGGCGGTGCCAGAGGGTCATCGTGTTCAAGATCGACGGCATCTGGCGAAAGTCCGAACTCCGCTGTGCGTGCCATTGCCGTTTCGAGCGCTTCGCGCCGCACGATGGCAACGGGAATGCTGATCCTGTCGTCGGATTCTGCCATCCTGCCACGATCGGCCGCGAACACGATGTCTTCAGGCGGCAAGGGCGAGAGGCGCGGCAGTGCCAGCTCAACCGCCTCGTCCAGATGCCGCCGCGCCGCAGACGGAAAACTCGCCGTGCGGCGAAATCCGAGGGGACCGGCGATACGCAGCACCAGCGGACCCTTGCGGCCGAGCCGGCCAATTTCTGCCCGGGCCGTTGCGGGATCTTCTTCGGCGCGGAGTTCAACGCTTTCGCCGTCGCTATTGGTATAGCGGATGCCGGAGGCGTCATAGCGCAGGACCCGCCAGTTGCGCGAGAACAGGCCGCCAATGCCGGGCAGATCGGCGGCGGCGCTATCGACATGGTCCCGCCATACCGCCACGGCGCGCAAGATCGGACTGAAAATAGCGGTCAACGGTCTGACTCCGGGTCGAGAAAGTCTGCATACCCCATGACATGGCTATGCTGCGAGAGCCTATCATACAAGGTTGCCTCTCCCGGCATGCTGATAATGATTTCGCGCGCCCGCTGTGCACGCCCTGTCCCTTCCGCCTCAATGAACACGGCGTAGATGCCGGACGAGGACGGATCGGCTTGCGCCGCGTCGCTCAAGACAGGCGGTGGCCGGTTGGCACGGCGTGCGGCGAGAATCCGGCGGGCTTCACTGTCGGACAAGCCGGAGGCTGAGATCAATTCCGCCGGGGCATAGACTGCCGCGATGGTTTCGCCGCCATTGATAGTGAGGAAGGGCGCGATGGTCGTGAAAATGGCTTCATCCACACCCAGTACATTCCGGAACTCCGCGACAGCCAAAAACGGCCGATTGGGGGGTGGCGGCAGCCGGTTCGCCCGGTAGGCGGCGGCTTCTGCACCGCTTTCCCTGACATCGTCGTCCGGATCCCGCCAGTCGGCTACCGCATTCGCTATCCGGCGCGCGGTCAGCGGCGAGATGTCTCGTTCGACCAACAGCGCATCGAGTACGGCGATATCGCCTCGATTCAGGTCGAACCGGCCGGTTTCTGCGAGGGCTCGGACGTGAACCACAATGTCATCGATACGGATTTCATAAAGGCGCCCGTCGCCGATCCACGGATCGTCGTCGCGAGATAGTGCCAGTGCCGTGCGCGCGGTTGCGGCGTCAATCGCGGCTGCGAGTTCCAATTGTTCCAGATCGGCGAAAGCGTGGGAGGTTGATTGCCTTGCGGCAAGCGCGGTCATGCTCGCCGTTACGGACAGCGTGCCGAGCAAGGCGACGACGATCAACAAGGCAATGCCGCGGCGTCCGGTCATGGCGCCGGCTCGTCGTCCGGTTCCGCGATTGCGGAAGGGCGCGGCAGCTGTGCCAGCATCGCGGGAGTGGATTCGTCCGGTCCGATGAGCGCGACGAATGCCGGATAGGCGCCGGTATCGGTCCAGACCGGCTGCAAGCGTGTGAGCGTGTTGCCATAGCGGAATTCAAGTCCGCCATTGAGTGGCAGGTCCCAGCTTTCAAACCGGGCACCGGCGGGTGCGCCAAACTCGGCCAGGTTTGCAATCGGACGCCGCGACAAGCGCAAGCGGGGCGCGAGGTTCTCCTCCTCATCCGCCGCCAGCAGTTCCAGCCGGTATTCATAGAGGCCGGCGCGAGACGGATAACCCGGATCCGCAGCGATAAAGGCCAGGCGGCCGGATTCGCCCGAAAACAGCGTCTGCGGCGATCCGCCGGCTTCGGTGCCGGCGCGGTTGGCCGGGACCAGATGGTCGATCCGGCTTCTGATAGCGCCCGAGACCGCCATCATGGTTTCGCGCTCGGCCCGCACGTTTGTCAGGCGCGACTGAAACTCGATGGTTCGCCGCACGCCTTCAGACATGATCGCGATCGCCACAGCCGTCAGCGTCAGGGCGATCAGGATCTCGGCCAGTGTGAACCCCCGTTTCATTGGCGGTCTCGCGGCGTGACGGGGCGGTCGAAACGAAGATCGTAAGCGCGGCCGGAGGCGGCCGTCAGACGGATGTGGACCTCCTCCAGACCGTCATAACCGGGCGCTGGGCGGGTCGTGATTGTCCACGCAAAGCCATCGGTTTCGCCGGTTCCTGGCTCCGGTTCGAAGCGCAAAAATTCCGTAAGGCGGACCGCAGCGCGGGCCTCGTTGGCGGCGCGTTCGGCATTCGCCGCGGAAGCATAGACCTGGTAAATCGCGGCAAGCCCGGCGCTGGCCAAGGCTAACGCAACAACCGTTTCCAGCAATGTGAATCCGCGCTTAGTCGATCTCATCGGCCGCGATCTCCTCCACGCTGCCGGTCAACCAGCTGATACGGGCTGCGGCCTGCTGTTCGTCAAGCGTCATCAGAATCGTACCGCCCGTCGCCGCTCCGTCCGGGAAGAAACGGATGCTCGCCCGGTCTCCGTCGAGTTCGCGCTCCGCAACGGTTGCGCGGATGTCGATGCGCGGGTCGAGCCGGATGACACTGTCCGATGACGATAGGGCTATCGTCCGCGCTTCGGTATCGAGAGTCAGCAAGGTATCGCGTCCGGTCAGCCGCGCTTCGCTGCGGGCCGCGCGGGCGGCCTGTTCGAGGCGATCGAGTGAATTATTGAGCCGGCTTTGAGGGGTGGCGCGGAACAGGGCCGGCGCGGTCAACGCGACCGCCAGTCCCAGCACAATCAGAACGACGAGGAGCTCCGTGAGGGTGTAGCCCCTGGCGTTATTGCAGCGTTCGGAAGATGTCCTCATCCTCACCTTCGCCGCCTTCCTCTCCGTCGCGGCCATAGGTTCCAATGCGGGCCTGGCCGTCGCCCAGATATTCATACACGTAAGGCCGATTCCACGGATCATCCGGCACTCCGCGGCCCTCTTCCATCACCAAAACAGACAAGCCTTCGGTGGCATCGGGATAATCGCCGTTCTCGAGCCGGTAGAAATTGAGCTGTGTGGTGATGCTTTCGAGCTGGGCGGCTGCCGTATCCGTGTTCGCCCGTCCGACAAAGCGGAACAGTTGTGGACCGACCAGGGCCACGAGCAGGCCGAGAATGACCAAAACGACGATGATCTCCGTCAGCGAGTAACCGCTGCGTCCGTCGTTCTTTTGCAAGCCGTTGACCGCCATCCAATGCCTCTTAAAGCCCCACATCGTTGATGCTCACCATAGCAGACAGTATCGAAACGATCACGAGGCCGATGGCAATGCCGGCCAGCACAATCACGGCCGGCTCGACGATCCGGGACAGTAATCGCGCATTCTGTTCGAAACGCGTTTCGTAAAAGCTGGCGAGCCGTTCCGCCGCGAGGCCCAGATCGCCGGTTTCCTCCCCCACGGACAGCAGCTCGGCGGCCAGGGGCGGCAATACGTCGGATGCCTCGACGCGTTCGGAAAAAGCGCGCCCCGTCCGGACTTCAGCCAATGCCTCCGACAGGCGGCGAACGGCCCACAGATTGCCTGCTGCACGCGACGCCAGACGCAAAGCCGGAACGGCCGAGAGGCCATTGTGCAAAAGCAGCGCCAGGACGCGGCAGAAACGGGCCGCGATCAATGTGCGGCTGGCGGTGCCGAGCAGTGGCACTTGCAGGATTCGCCGGTCGAAGGCTTCGCGTATCGCCGGGCGGGCCAGTGCGAAACGAATGGCCATGACGATCAATGCGATGGCGATAACGATGAACGGGCCGAACGTGGCCAAAGACCGCGACAGGCCGAACACGAACGCTGCCTGAGCCGGAATGTCGCGCCCGATCTGATCGAACAGGTTTTCGAAACGCGGGACGACAAAGATCAGCAGCCCGGATACGGCGACCGTGGCCAACACCAACAGAAAAGCAGGGTAAACGAGCGCGCCACGCACCGACGCTTCCACGGCCTGGCGGCGCTCGCGGGCATCCGCGAGCTCGCCCAGCGCCCGCCCCAAAGCGCCGCCGGCTTCGCCGGCTTCCGCAATTTCGGGAAAGGGCGGCGGGAAGATCTCGGGCCGCTTGGCAAAAGCTTCGGACAGAGATGCGCCGCCTCGCACATCGGCCAATAATGCGTCGGCCGCCGATTTCAGCTTCTTGTCGGCGGCATGGCGCGACAGTGCGGCCAGCGCCGGTTCAATACTGAGCCCCGCCGCGATCAGCACGGAAAGTTCGCGTGCAATACGCGTGGCGAGGCGGGCCGAACCGGCGGCCGGCCGTGGAACAGGCTTTTCGCGCGCGGTCTGAATCTGGATGGGGGTAAGCCCCCGCGCCGTGACCATCGCCGCGGCAGCTTGCCGGTCTGCCGCTTCGATCCGGATGGATTCCTCGCCGCCATCCGGCCGGATCGCTCGGATCGCGAACCACGCCATCACAGGACTCCGAGTACGCGCTCGACCTCGGCCAGGCTGGTCAAGCCGGTTTCGACTTTTGTTTTGGCGTCATCGTGGATGGATTGAATTTTCTTCTTTCGCGCCAGCTTCTCGATGTCTGATGCGGCGACCCCCGGCTTGAGAATGTCCGACAGCTCATCCTTCATGTCGACAAACTCAAATACGCCGACACGGCCGCGGTAACCGGTTTCGGCACAATGACTGCAACCGACCGCTTTCCACGCGGCTTTCAGGCCTTCCGGCGGGGTGTCCGGTTTCCGGCAGTCGGGGCAGAGGCGGCGCACGAGCCGCTGTGCAATCGACAAGCGCAGGGTCGAGCGCAGCAGGGCCGGATCAACGCCCATGTCGATCAGGCGCGGCGCGGCGCCTGCTGCCGTATTGGCGTGGACGGTCGCCAGCACGAGATGTCCCGTCAGAGCCGCATTCACGGCGATTTCAGCCGTCTCGCCGTCACGCAGCTCGCCGACCACGATGACGTCCGGGTCATGGCGCAGGACCGACCGGAGCACACTGGCAAAACCGAGGCCGATCGGCGTATTCACGGCGATCTGGTTGACCCCTTCGATCTGATATTCGATCGGATCCTCAATCGAGATCAGCTTGCGATCGGTCGTGTTGAGCTGGTCGAGTGCTCCTGCCAGCGTTGTGGTCTTGCCGGATCCGGTCGGGCCGGTCACCAGGATCAGGCCGAAGGGCGCGTTCAAATGCGCTGTCAGATGATCGCGCTGGGCTGGCGACAGGCCGAGATCGTCAAGCTTGACGTCCGTGTCGCGATCTTCGAGCAGCCGAATGGTCACGCTTTCGCCATGTGCCGTCGGCGCTGTCGCGACACGAAGATCGAGCGCGCGTCCGGCAATCGTAATGCGCGCCCGCCCGTCTTGCGGCCGCCGGCGCTCGGCAATGTCGAGATTGGCCAGGATTTTGACGCGGCTGGTGACGAGCCGCGCGAGACCGGGCTTGGGTGACGGCCGCTCGTGAAGCACGCCGTCGATCCGAAAGCGAACGCGGAGACGGTCGCGGAACGGTTCGATATGAATGTCAGATGCGCGCGATTTGAGAGCGTCGGCAAAGAGGTCGTTTACGAGCCGGACAACGGGCGCCTCGCTGGCGAGATCCTTGAGGTCTTCGCCATCACGGACATCGTCTGCGAACATATCGTGTGCTTGTCCGCGCTGGCCGTACAAGCGGTTCAATGCGGTCTCGATATCCGCGAATGGTGCGACGCGGATCTCCACCTGCTTGCCAGTCGCGAGGCGCACACCTTCCGCTGGCGCGGGATCGGTCGGATCCGCCACAGCCAAGGCTATCCGGGTGTCGTCTTCGGCAATCGGCAAAGCGGTGGCGTCTTGCAGGAATTGAGGCGAAATGTTGCCGGCTTCGATTGGGCGTTCAGGAAACTCCGCGATCGCGATCCGCGGGACGCCGCTGGCTGCCGCCAAGGCTTCCGCGATGGCATTGTCAGAAGCTGCGCCCAGTCGCTTCAACGCTCGCGGCAGGCGTTCGCCGGTTTCCGCCGCCAGCCTTTTTGCGCGGGCAATGTCGACTTCGGACAGTCCCGCGATCGTGTCGATCCAGCTGGTGTCCACCGCCGCCATCACACTACCCGGTTTTTTGCGATGGCGCGCAGGTGCCGGACGATCAGGTCCGGATCGTAATGGCTGTTCTCGGCGACAATGTCGCTCCATTCATAAAGGCGCGGCATGCCGATGGGGTTAGCCGTCAGCACTTCCCGCTTGAGGTAGGGGAACCCTCCGATGATGAGCTGATCCCAGAAGAAATGACAGGGATTCATCGGCGCGCCGGCATCGGCGAATTCGAGCATCCGTTGCAGCAGCCGGCGGTGCCGTTTCGAAAGGCTTTCGTCCGCCAATACGTTATTGTCGCGGACGTGGTTCGCAAAGCCTGTGACCAGTTCGCGGTAAGGAAACAGCGCGGCACATTTCAAGCCGTGCTTTTCGAAACGCCCAGTCAGGCCGATTTCCAGCCGGTTGATGGTCCAGGACTTCGACTGAACATGCTTCCAGTTCTGCCATAGCGCTTTCACCCAATCGTTTTGCAACGCCGTTTTGTGAAGCAGCAGAAAATAGCTCTGCAGATGCCAGCGCGTATCCCAGCTATCGGTCATGCCCCAGACGTCGGCTTTTGCCGGATCAGCTTTCCTGATCAGCTGATCGAGCGGATGAAAGGCACCGTAAATGCTGTCATTGATCAGGATGAGCGAGTTTAACCGGTCGTAATTGGGCGCCAGGAGTAGACCGTCGCGATAAGCGCCGAAGTCATAACCCCGGTTGTGCCGCCAAGCGACCAGAGCGCAATGTGCGCGAGCCTTGTCCATCTCCGATTCCGGAAATTCCGGACTGTTGGACACAAGTATGACCGAGCGCCCGGCCGCTTTTAGCGACTTCATGTGTTCGATCAGGAAATCGTGAATCCGCCCGCGGGCATCCCAGGTTACCAGAACCGCCACATCGGTGGCGGCCATCAGATCGTCTGAACCTTCCCAGGTTTGGCGGACCAAGGAGCGCGGCCCGATGAGTGTGGCGATCAGCCAGGAGGTGAACTGGGCAACATAGTCCTTGCGCTCGCGCTGATCGAAGACCCAGCGCCACGGCCACTTCATCCAGCGAAAATAACGGCGCCAGCTCAATTCGCCGCCTCCTTCGACCCCGACTGTGCGCTATACCTAGCCGTCAATTCCTCGATCTGCGAGCCTAAAAGTGGATCGATAGGGCGCTCTTTTTGTAATTCTGCCAGCAAGTTGGGTAATATTTGCGATCGATGATCGGGTGCCAGGCGTTCCGCGGCGATGGCTTGATGAAGCCGCGCCTCGGCACGCGCGTCACCGCTGGCTTTTTCTGCAGCAATTCCAAACCAGGTCGTGGCTGCCGCCGGATCGGCGGCCATGTTGAGATGAAAAATGCCGAGCGCGAAGGCCACCGGTTGCGGTATTGCGGATTGGCCGCCGGTGGCCACCAACTGCACGGCCAAACGCTTCGCCGCCGCGTTGTCCCCGGCGTTCACTGCGTCGATTAAGGCCTTGCCGGGATCTGATTGGCGGCTTTCAAGCGCCGCCATTCGGTCTGCAAACACCTGTTTTTCGCGGGGGTCGCTCATGGCTTCAATGGCTCGACCGTACCAGAGACGGGCGGCGTCGGCTTGTCCGCGATCGGCGAGCGTGCTGGCCAGTCCGGCAGCGGCATAGCCCTGTCCGACGGTCATTGTCTCACCGCGCTCGGCCATGAGCTCCAAGTGTCCCCGGACGATGGGTTCGATCGCGGCGACGGCGCCGGATCGGCCGGTCAATGTGCCGGATGCATAAACCCTGAAAGCAATTCGGCGCCATTCCGGTTCCAAGTCTTCACCGATGATTCCCAGGGTCTGGCGTAGGAGATGCGTGGCTGCGGCGGGATCGGCCTCTGCTTGCAAGTCGGCAATCGCCAGCCGGCTGCGAATCCCGAGATCCTCGGTTTCGCGGCACGCCGCATACATGGCGGAAAACACGGATCGCAGCGTGGAGGAGATACGCGCGGCGGCTTCAAACGCCGCAATTGCCTCTGATCGCTTTCCGGTTTCACGATGGACACAGCCCGCATAGTAGAGCGCGATAACCAAGCTGAACGGATGGTGCGCAGCAAACCTGCGAAGACGCTTGCGGCGCCCTTTTTCGCTGTCGTCAAAGCGGGGCTCGAGGCCCGCGGGCGAGTTCAGGTCGAGGCCGTAATCGCGAAGCCAGCGCTGCTGGATCTTGCGGCGCACCTCCTCGGCCGGTGTCCACTGTGCGGTATGAACGAATTCCTTGAGCAAGCGGACGGCAAAGCCGGCGAAAAATGCGGGATCCGATCCCAATTCGTCGAGCCGAGCGGCCAAGTATGACTGTAGCCGTGAGCGATCCAAACGGGCGTCGAAACCGGCCTCAATGCCTTTATGTGCTGCGGCGGCGGTGAGGGAGGTCCCGTTTTGGCGGACTTTGACGTGGCTGTAGCCGGCGCGGCGCAGTGCTGATTCAAGGCCGCGCTTCGAATAGATCACGAGATGATGGCCCGCCGTGATAACGGGCAGCAGCCGGTTCAGACCGGCGTCTGGCGTCACGACCGCCGCGTCCGGCGTGGTGAGAAGGAGAAAGCCATCGGGCGAGAGCGCAGCGTCCAACGCCTCGAGGAATGGGTCGGGATCTTTGACGTGTTCGATCACTTCAGACGACAACACAAGGTCAAAGGAGTTGTCGGCCAATTCATGATCCGGATGCAGGTATGCCGGGATATGGTTATGGCCCAGATCGCGGGCACCGGTCCGGGCAAGAAAGGATGGATCTATGTTCACGGCCGTCCAACCGAGTTCGCGGCTGGCAAAATCGACCGAGAAGCCGTACCCGCCGCCGACTTCGAGAAATTGCGAGACGTCGTCCAAGGGAGTCCACGCGAGTGGCGCGAGCATGGCATCGAGTCCGGCGCCGACTTCCAGATAGAATTTCCGAGCGAGATCGGCGTCTTTGCGGCTCTCGTATTCGAATACTTTCGCGTCGGGATAGTGAAGTGTGCCGCAATGTCCGCATTGGTAGAGTGCGAAGCGTTCGCGCGGCTTGAAGGGCGGATTGGCGTCGAGGCGCTTCGCCATCAGATGGGTGTCGTGGCATGCGGGGCAGGTCAGCTCGCGCCAAGCGTTCTCGCGCCAAACCATCCAGGGTTCCGCCCAGAGACCCGCGGATTTGCGGGCGCGGGACCGACGAGGGCCGATCTGGAGGGCGGGGCGGTTGAACACGGGAAAAACCTTATCACACAGTTGCTTGGATGAGGTCCGGCAAACAATAGGCGAGAAAACACCCGGCCGCGAGGCCGGGGCCCAGCGGTACCGCCGTTTCGGCGCTCGCCTTGCGCCCGAACACATGGGCTATGACCACAATGAGCAGTGTTGCACCCGCGCCGATCGCCACAATCCATGGCAATGCGAAGGGCCCGGTCCATGCGCCGCCCGCTGCCAGCAATTTGGCATCGCCCAGGCCGAGCCCGTCACGACCACGCAATTGACGGTATGACCAAGCGATCAGGCCGAGGCTTGCGAATCCGAGCATTGCGGCCAGCGCAGCCTGCATAAAAGCGTCCGGACCGCGGCCGAGATAGGCCAAGCCCAGACCGGCCGGTATCAGTCCGAGCGTCACGACATCCGGCAGCAGGAAAGTCCGCAGATCGACGAGTGCGCCGAACAGTAACACCCATCCGAAAAGGGCGGCGGCCAGCGTCCAACCGCCATCGAACGCGGCAACCGCGATGATGGCGATCAGCAAGGCGCAGATTTCGCCGGCAGGATGCACGCGCGTAATCGGGTTTCCGCAGGCGGTGCAGCGTCCGCGCTGGATCAGATAGCTGACGATCGGGACCAGCTCCCAAGGCCGGAGCCTGCGGCCGCATTCATCACAGGAGGACCGTCCCTTGACGATGCGTCCCCAGTCCGGCCACGCCCTCGACGATGCCGTCACGAAGCTGCCGACGAACGGTCCGGCGGCGATCAGGAAAACGTCTAGAAAGGTGGCGATCAATTGGTGTCCGGCGCGAGCAGTTCCATCCGTCGGCGGATCTCATTGGTGACGGCGGCGGCTTCCTCGTCGGTCTCAATGACCCGCGGTGTCAGGAAGATCAGCAGTTCGGTCCGCGATGTGGTCACCGACGTCTGGCCGAAAACATCTCCGAGAACAGGAACCCGCGCCAGTCCCGGAATGCCGTCGCGCGCCGAGTCCCGGCTTTCGTCAATCAGGCCGCCCAGGATAACGGTCTGCCCGGAGCGGATCGATACCGTGGTGGACAGGGACCGGGTAGAAATCGTCGGCGTCAGCGTGCTCGCCGTGCCGCTGGCAACATTCGAGACTTCCTGCTCGATATCGAGGGTCACCATGCCGGTGGAGGACACACGCGGGGTCACGGTGAGCAGCACGCCCGTGTCGCGGAATTCGACGCTGTTTACAACGGGAGAATCGGGATTGATGACCGAGTTCGATTGGCGGGTCACGATCGGCACCTGATCGCCGACCTGGAAATTGGCCGTTGCGTTATCGCGTACCAGAACGGTGGGTGATGACACCACGGTCAGATCCGTAACGCTGGATAAGGCATCGAGTGCAGCGCGCGCATTACCGCCGGTTTCGAGGATCATGTTGAAACCCGGGAAGGTGCCGTCGGCATCAAATCCACTGACCCCGAAGCCGCCCCGCAGATCGTCGCCAATTCCGTCAACGCCATCGCCCTCGAAGAAAAATTGCACGCCATAGCGGAGCGTGTCGTTCAAGGTCACTTCGGCGATGACGGCTTCGATCACGACCTGGGCGGGCGTGCGGTCGATGGCTTCCAGAGCGCGTTCGACAAGGGCCTGTCCGGACGGGTCGGCGAGGACCAGAATCGCGTTGTTGATGGTGTCGGCAATGACCCGGATCCCGCCTCCATTGCGGCTCCCCGAGCCGCCGGAGGACGACGCCGTGCCGGTTTCGAGATCGGGTGCGACGCCCCCAAGCGCGCCGTCGCCGAGGAGCTCATTGAGCAGGGCAGCGGTCTCTTCAGCTTCGCCGTTCTCGAGAAAATATGTGCGCAAGGTCGAACCGTCGGCGCCGCCGATATCCAGCCGGCTGATCCAGCCACGGGCCTGATCCAGCAAGGCGCGGCTGGGCGCGATGGCAAGAATTGCATTAAGTCTTTCAACGTCTTGCAGGCGGAGTGCACCGGTCGAGCCATCGCCGGCGGAGGCATAGATGGTCCGCACTTCCTCGATCACGTCTTCGGCATTGGCGTTGGCGAGCGGGATAAGGGCGACCGACATGCCGGCCATCCAGTCGACATCGAAGGCCTGCGCGGCCGCCGCCGCATTGCGCCGTTCCGGCGCGGATCCGACGATCAGAAGCAGGTTCCGGGCCGGGTCCGCGCGCAGGGCGCCGGGCCGCGTCACCACCGATTCCATCAAAGTTCTCAATTCGTTGGCGGAAATGTATTCCAGCGGAACGGCGGTCACCCCCCAACCCGGCTGATTGGCACCGGTGACGCGCGCCAGCCCGGCTGTCTGGGCTTCGCCGGCCGGCATGACGCGGTAGACGCCGTCGGTGGATATCAGGGCCGCATTGTTGACCGAGAGGCTGGCTTCGAAGAGCGCCAACAGGCCCTCACGCGACAGCGGGCGGGGTGTATTTACCGTGACCCTGCCCTGAACCCTCGGGTCTATTGAATAGGGCTCTTCAAGGAGGTCCCCGAAGATCGTCTGGGCGGCTTCATCGACACGGGCGTCGGCGAAGTTCACCGTGAAGGATCCGCCCGGCAGTGAATCGGCGCTCAGACGGCCGCTCCGGACGCGCTGGCCGCTGCCATAGACGACCTGTTCCTGCAAACCGTCCGTGGTCCCGCCCCCCTGGATCGTCTGGCTCCCGGTGGCGCGGGTTTCGCCGGTATTGGTGAGGGGGTTGGTGTCCGGCAGGCGCGAGAGCGGACCGTTCCCCGGCCCGGCGGATGACGACGAAGCGGCGCAGCCGGCCAGCACCGCCGCCAAAAAGGCGACGCCCAGTCCGCGGACCCAGTTCATCCCTGCCATACGCACAATCCCTTGCATCCGGATGACGCTAGTTAAACCGTTGCGGCGTCCGCTTGCAAAACGTTTCCACCTAATCGCCCCCGCGGCGGGCGGCGTCAGCCGCCGCCTGGGCGTCCTCATAAGCCGCCGTACGCGGCATGCGTTGATATCCGGTTGCCGCATACAGGACGAAACGCCGGTCGGCATGACCACCCGTCGAAATCGCGATCTCGCCGATTTCGGCGGTGTTCGCGAAATCGGCCGCAAGGCGCGCACGATCGAAGGCGCGCTCGGAAACAATCAGGAAGGGCCCTTCGGCCTGCGGATCAAGCGCCCAGACCGCCTCGGCATGATTGTGCGGTGCCGCATAGCGCTGCCACATCCGCAACGGCGTGTCCCAGTCACCGCCATATCGCTGCATCTGGTGGAAGACGTTGCGGTTGTCGAAGACGATGGCCGTGTAGGCGTCGCGCTGTGCCGCCGCGGCGATCGCCTCGGCGGTTTCGGGCCAGGCGCGCAGATGCCGGATGCCGCGCGTCAGATCGTGACTGCCCGCGATCGCCGGTTGAATGGCAACCGCCGAAATGCCGGCTGAAAACACCAGGCCGATGGCGACCGAAACCGCCAGCAAACCGCGCCGCCAGGCGGCGCCGCGCAGCAGCAGGCAAACGACGAGCAGGGTTCCCGCGACATAGGCCGAGGCCGCCCAATTGGCATGGGCGCGGCTGATGAAGGCCTGGCCGGCGACCACCAGCAGGGGCGGCAGGCTGAACAGGGTCAACAGGCGGCCGGTCTGCCATTGCGCATCGTCAAAGTGCCGCCAGGCGGTCCAAGCCGCGGCCAGCAGGGCGGGAAAGAGCAGAAGTCCGAACACGCCGAACTGGCCGGCGAGAAACTCCAGCAATTCCTCGAAATTGAAGAGCCGGCCCTGCCAGTTGGCATTGGCCGCCGTGTGCTGGACGGTGGCGAAATCATTGGCCGCATTCCAGGCGAGGTTCGGCGCGATCAAGGCGAGCACGATCAGTCCGGCGGCCAGTCCTTTCAGCGTCAGCAAAGCTTGCCGCGATGGACGATCGATCAGGACCGCCAGCCCCAAACCCACCAAGAAATAGATCGCTGCGTATTTGGCCAGAAAGGCCAGTCCAAGGAAAATCCCGAGCCCGACAGCGGTGCGCCATCCGGCGCCGGATCGCAGCCGCCAGAACAGGAAAAAAGCGCCGGCAAGGAGCGGCAGCAGCGTCGCGTCCGTCGAGATCACCAGGCCCGACAGGCCGATCCCGGGCAGTGTCAGATAGACGAGCGGCGCCCACAGCGCCGCCCATCCCGGCCGCATGTCGCGTGCGGTGTACATCAGAAAAGCCGCGCCCATGGCGTGAAACAGGATGGAGGGCAGGCGGATCGCAAAATCGGTATCGCCGAGCAGGCCGGTCGAGGCGGCTATGACCCAGGCGATCAGGGGCGGCTTTGAGAAATAGCCCCAGTCAAACGTCTGCGACCAGATCCAATATTGCGACTCGTCCGGATAGAGCTGCAGTTGGGTTAGCGCGAGCACGATCACGCGCAGCGCCGTTATGGCCAGAATAACGGTCCATCCCCACGTCAAAGGTGATAACGACTCAAGATATCCGGCCCGGCGCGACATGGGCGCTTCCTGCCCGACCAGAGTGTAACATACAAGCCTCACTCCAGACGAAATGCGCAGTGGCGAGTTGGGGCGATCTCCGCCCGGATGGTCATCTTGTGGAAAGAATCCGAAACGGGGATCGATAGCAAATACTGCGGTTATCCAACGTCCTGCATACCAGTTCTTGACCGTCAGGCCGCTTCCCTTGTGCGCAGCAAAAACCCCACCCGCGGAAACCGTCACAAAAGCTTTGCAATTGAGTCATTGAACCTTTTCGCGGAATCCGTAATTCGCCGCCGTGTTTAACCGGGGGGCGCCTGCGTCCCCGCCTCTCGACTCGGTGGAATTGGAAGAACCATGTCATTCACTCGCAAGCTCTCTTACAGCGCGGCCGCTGCCGCCCTGTTTGCCCTGGCAGCCCCGGCGGCTGTGTACGCACAGCAGATCACATCGAACATCCGCGGCAGCGTGGCTTCGCAAGACGGAACGCCGGTGCAAGGCGCCAGCGTCGTTATCGTCCACACGCCGACCGGAACGGCCTCCTCAACGGTCACCAACACGTCCGGCCGGTTCACGGCAACGGGCCTGCGCGTTGGCGGCCCCTACACGGTCACGGTGACGGCGCCGGGATACAGCAGCGAGCGCGTCGAAGGCCTGTTCGCTTCGGCCGGCGAATTCGTCGATGTTCCGGTAACGCTGTCCTCCGGCACGGTGGACGACGTGATTGTGGTGACCGCCTCCGCTCTGAACTTGGGCGGCCTGGCGACCGGCCCGTCGCAAGCCTTCAATGTCGACGACATCAACGGCCTGCCGTCGATCAGCCGCGACCCGCGCGACCTGGCACGCATTTCCGGTTTTGCCAATCTCGATCCGGAAAACGGCGACGCGCTGTCGATCGCCGGTTCGAACAACCGCTACAACTCGTTCACGGTTGACGGTGTGACGCAGAACGACCTGTTCGGCCTCAATTCCTCGGGTTTCCCTTCGGAAAACCGCGGTCCGGTCTCGATCGATGCGCTGGAATCCCTGACCCTGGAAGTTGCTCCGTTCGACGTTCAGTTCTCGGGTTTCACCGGCGGCACGCTGAATGCGGTGACCCGTTCGGGTACCAATGAATTCCACGGCTCGCTCGCATACTACTGGACCAATCAGGACCTGGTGGGCGACACGACCGAAGGCCGCAATTTGACCTCGGCCGACTTTGAGGAAACCACCTGGTCGGCGACGCTCGGCGGACCGATCATCGAAGACCGTCTGTTCTTCTTTGTGTCCTACGAGCTGTTCGACCGCACCGACCCGCTCGGTGAAGCGCCGACCGGCGGCCCGGCAGCCCAGTTCACGGAAAGCCGCGTAACCCAGGCCGAAGTCGACCAGATCCTCGGAATCATGCAGTCGGTCTACGGTCTCGACCTGACCAACTTCACCGAAGCCGATCTGACCAATGAAGACGAGAAAATCCTTGTTACCTTCGACTGGAACGTGAACGAAGACCACCGCGTCAAGTTCACCTACAACTCGAATGACGGCACCTCGACGCAAGAGCGTAATGACGGTGCGAGCATCGGTACGCCGTCGACCTGGTACAACCGGGCGGAGCAGACCGAAACCTACGCGCTTCAAGTGCTTTCTGACTGGACCGACAATTTCTCGACCGAGTTCCGTTATTCCTACTCGACCCAGCAAACCGGCCAGAATTCCTATGACGGTGCCGATTTCGCGAACTTCCAGATCCAAACGCCGACCGGCGGCACGGTCTCGGTGGGTCCGGACTTCTTCCGTCATGCCAACGAGCTTGAAAACGAGCTGACCCAGGTCCTGATCCGCGGTGAATATGTCGCCGGCGATCACCTGATCTCGGCCGGCTTCGAACGCCGCGACCAACAGACGTTCAACCTGTTCGTCCCGGGTTCCGAAGGCGCGTACGAGTTCGACTCGATCACCGACCTGCAAAACCGCACGGCGTCCTCGCTGTTCTACCAAAACGCCGTGACCAACAATGAAGACGATGGCGCCGCCAACTGGGACTACGCCATCAACTCCTTCTACCTGCAGGACGAACTGACCTGGAGCGATGCGCTCACCCTTATCTTCGGTGTGCGCTATGAAAGCTATTCGGCGTCCAACAACATCACGCCGAACGCCCAGTTCGCGTCGCGCTACGGCTTCACCAACACGACGACGATCGACGGCCTCGACATCTGGATGCCGCGCTTCGCCTTCAACTATGACTGGGACCGCCAGTTCTCGGCCGGCCTCATTGAAACCACGGGCATCACGCTGCGCGGTGGCTATGGCGCCTTTTCCGGCGGCAGCCCGGCTGTGTGGATTTCCAACAGCTATTCGAATGACGGTGTGACGATCGACTCGATCTTCCTCGGTGGCCCGATCACGAATGTCGATGCCGTGAACCTGCCGACCGCCGCCACGACCGGCCTGGCCGCCGGCGATGGCAGCGTGAATGCGCTGTCGCCCGACTTCGACGTGCCGTCCGTGTGGCGGGCTTCGTTGGGCGCCGATGTCGAATTCCGCATTGCCGATGTGGAAGGCTTCCTGTTCACCTTCGACGCCCTGTTCGACGAGCGCCGTGACTCGCCGTTCTGGTATGACGCCTCCTGCGTCACGCCGGTTGCACAGTCGCCGGTGGACCAGCGTCCGATCTACGATTGTTCGACCGCGCGTCAGGACATCGTCGTGCGCAATGTCGACGGTGGTGCGGGTACGATCTTCTCCTACTCGTTGGAGAACGAGTTCGACAATGGCATCTCGTTCTGGCTGAGCTACACCAACCAGGACATCGACGAAGTGCACCCGGGTACGTCCTCGACGGCGACGTCGAACTATTCGGACCACGCGACGTTCGATCGTCAGAACCCGCTCAACCGTCCGTCGAACTATGAGATCGAGCATCAGATCAATGCCCGTCTCGGCTGGCGTCATGCCTTCTTCGGCGATTACGAAACCCGTGCGGAACTGTTCATGGAACGCCGTTCCGGCCGGAATTTCTCGTACACCTATGGCTACAGTGAAGGCCCGGGCCGTATCTATCGCCGCATCTCGCCTTTCGGTATCAATGAGCGCGCGGCTGACGATGAAGGCACGCTGTTCTATGTGCCGGAAACGGATGCCAATGGCCGCGTCACGATGACGTCGGATCCGCGGATCAACTATACCGCCGGCTTCGATATCGACGGTTTCAACCGTTACCTGCAGCAAACCGGCCTGATCAATTATGCCGGCCAGATCGCTCCGGCGAACGGGTTCACCACGGACTGGTCGACGATCTTTGATCTTCGCCTGAGCCAGGAAATCCCGGCCTTCTTCCCGCAATCGGCTCGCGGTATCTTCTACATGGATATCGAGAACTTCGGGAATTTGCTCAACGATGACTGGGGCCGTTACGACCTCATTCGTTACGAGTACTTCCAGCCGGTGGTCGAGCTGTACGAATTCGATCGTGCGGCCGGCACCTACACCTATGACGATGCGCGCGGCATCCCGCACTCGAACGAGTTCCGGGTCTCCCGCCGCTCGCTGTGGCAAATCCAGTTCGGTGTCCGTTACCAGTTCTAGGACTGTGTAAACGGATCATCCGGATCCAAGATCGGGGCGGCTCTTTCGGGCCGCCCCTTTTCTTTTGCGCGAAGTGCTGGCGGGGATATCGCCGCCGTGCTAGCGCACCGGCATGACACAGACCGCTCATATTCCGCACGAATTCGCCCCGCAGGACCGGATCTTCACCTGCTGGCCTGCCGCTGCCGACCTCTGGGAAGACAATCTTCTGCCGGCGCAGGCGGAATTCGGTGCGTTTGTGAAGCTGTTGGCCGGCGACAAGGCGCAGCGCCAAGCGATGACCGTGATTGCGGCGAGCGATCAGGCCGAGGCTTCCGTGCGCGAGCATCTCGCTGACCGCGTGGACATCACTCGCGCAGCGTATGGGGATGTCTGGGCCCGCGATACCGGTCCGGTGTTTCTGTCGTCTCCCGACGGGCCTATCGCGGTGCGCTTCCGCTTTAATGGCTGGGGCGGCAAGTATGAGCTGGCGGGCGACGATACGATCGGGGGCGTCATCGCGGAGGCGGCTGGTGCAACGGTGAAGTCCGTCGATTTCATCTGCGAAGGCGGTGCGCTGGAGTTCGATGGCACGGGCGGGGTGCTGACCACGCGGCAATGCCTTTTGAACGCCAACCGCAATCCGGGCATCATCGAAGCGCAGGCCGAGGCCGTGCTGAAGTCTGCCCTGGGCGTGGATAGCGTCTACTGGATCGAGGACGGGTTGCGCTTCGATCATACCGACGGTCATATCGACAATATTGCGCGCTTCCTTGCGCCTGGCGTGGTGGTTTGCCAGTCACCGAGCGGCACCGATGACCCGCAGGCGGAGGTGCTGATCGCAATATGTGACCAGCTGCGCGGGCTGAAACGACCGGATGGCCAACCCTTCGAAGTCATTGAAATTCCCTCGCCAGGACGGGTCGAGGACGCGGACGGCGAGCCCATGCCTGCCTCGCACATGAACTGGGTGAGCGCCGGGTCACGGCTTGTCATGCCGGTTTTCGACGAGACTCGCGGAAATCTCGCGGCCCGGGCCTTGCAAGAGGTGCTGGTTGATAAGACAATATTAACGAGTCCGGCGCGGTCGATCCTGTCGGGCGGCGGGGCTTTTCACTGCGTGACCTGTAATCTTCCCCGCTTGCCTTAAGCCGCGCGGCTCCGCCGTTTGTGAGGGGAAGGGCATGCGCGCCCTGTGTGTTGTTGCGTTGATGTTGATCGGCTGGACCCAGCCCGCGGGGGCGTCCAGCCCGGCGCTTTATGCGCAAGTTACACCCGCCGTACTGGCCGCTATGGAACCCACGCTGGTGATGACGCCGCCGCGTTTTGACCCGCAACTGGCCTATCTCAACGCTTTCCGGCAGCGCCTCGAAGAGGTGGCCGCGCGTGATTACATGGCCGGCCTGGCAGTGGCCGTAATCGATCAGGGCGAGCTGGTCATGGTATACACGGCCGGCGAAGTCGCCGCCGGATCGGGTGAACCGGTCACCGACCGGACGCTGTTCCGCGCCGCTTCCGTGTCAAAGGGCATGACCGGGACGCTGATGGCCCTGCTCGAACATGAGGGCCGATTATCGCTCGATGAAAGTGTGCCGCGCGAATTGCTGCCCTTGCCGCACGGCCGCAGCGCGACCGCTGTTCAGGTGCTCGCCCAGCGGACCGGCCTTGTGCCGCATGCGTTGGACCGGTCCATGGAGCGCGGTATCGAGCTTTACGATTTGCGCAACCGGTTCCGGACGCAGCGCGCCGTCTGCCGTCCGGGCACGTGCTATTCCTATCAGAATGTCACCTATACCAGCCTCGAAACACTGGGCGCGCAGGCGGCGGGTCTGCCGTTCGAGCAGGCCATGCGGGCCTGGTTGTTCGAACGGATCGGCATGCCGGATGCGACCGTCGGGGTTGACGATCTGGTCACCGCGGAAAGCTGGGCGAGGCCGCATCGGCGCCGTGAGCGCGAAGACGGGCTTCCCGTGCCGGGCGATCCAGAGTCGGCATACGATGCCACGGTGTCAGCAGCCGGCGTCAATATTTCGCTGCGTGACATGATTGCCTATGCCCAGGCGCATCTGGGGATTAGCGGGCGGTTGCCGCGCGCCGTCATCGAGCGGGTACAGACCAGCCAGGGCGACACACCCGAGCAGACGCGGCGGCTCTATCGCCTGTCCGAGCGCATTGACGGCACGGGATACGGGCTCGGCTGGCGTTCCTATGACTGGAATGGCCGGCAGCTGATGACGCATTCCGGCTATCTTTCCGGCTACGGCGCGCAAATCTATCTGGAACCCGCGACCGGTTTTGCGTATGTGGGCCTGTGGAATGCGGACGGCGATGCGCCCTGGTGGCTGTTTCCGACGCTGATGGATTTGCGCACGGGCGACGGGCCAGGCGACTGGATCGACCGGCTCGACGAATAGAACGGAATTTCAATGGCCGGAAACAGGCTGACCGTCGCGGCGCTGCAGGCGCCGTTCGGCCCGAATATCGACACGAATATCAGAACCGTGGCGGACCTGGTGCGGGCCGCGGCGGCCGACGGGGCGCAGGTGATCCTGCCGCCGGAGCTCTTCCAGGGGCCGTATTTCTGCAAGACGCAGGAAGAGCACTGGTTCGAAACCGCCTTTCCGGCGCTGGAACATCCGTGCGTGACGGCGCTGCAGCCGCTGGCTGCGGAGCTGGGCGTGGCGATCCCGGTGTCGATCTTCGAAAAGGACGGGCCGAGCTACTACAATTCGCTGGTCATGGTCGACGCCGACGGCGCGGCGCTTGGCGTCTATCGAAAGAGCCACATTCCGGACGGGCCGGGCTATCAGGAGAAGTATTATTTCCGCCCCGGCGATACCGGCTTCAAGGTTTGGCCGACGCGGTTCGGCCGTATTGGCGTCGGCATCTGCTGGGACCAGTGGTTCCCGGAGGCGGCGCGCGCTATGGCGATGATGGGGGCGGATGTGCTGATGTATCCGACGGCGATCGGCTCGGAGCCGCATGATGACAGCCTCGATACGGCGGCCCGCTGGCGCCGGGCGATGCAGGGGCATGCAGTGTCCAACGTGATCCCGGTGATCGCTGCCAATCGCATTGGCGACGAGGACGGTCAGGTGTTTTACGGCACCTCCTTCATTGCCGATCATTCGGGCGCGATTGTCGCCGATCTTGATCGCGAGACGACGGGTCATATTTCTGCGGAATTCGATCTCGACTTCCTCAACCGGCACCGCGCGGCGTGGGGCTTTTTCCGCGACCGGCGTCCGGAGTTTTACCGCTAGACCCATGGCCGACGATAAGAATCCGCAAACCAAATCCGCCCGCCTTGTGATCCGCAATGCCGAGACGGACGACATTGACGACATCATCGCGCTGCAGCTGCGCGCCTTTCCCAAGATGGAGCCGGATTCGGCGGGCATGATCCGCGGCCGGCTCGAACGGTTTCCCGAGGGCCAGTTCGTGGTCGAGCTGGATGGCGAGCTCGCCGGCTGGGCCTCGACCTTCATCGTCGACGAGGCGCTGGCCTTTAGCGATCATTCGCTCGACAGCATTACCGGCCATGGCTATGGCTCGCTGCACAATCCCGACGGCGACTGGCTTTACGGGGCGGAGATCGCGGTCGATCCCAATGTGCGCCGCATCCGGCTGGGCCAGCGCCTGTATGATGCGCGGCGGGGCCTGTGCGAGGATTGGGGGCTGAAGGGCATCGTGTTCGGGGCGCGCATGCCGTCCCTGCGCCGCAAGGTGAAGGAGTACGGGTCGCCGGAAGCCTATCTCGACGCGGTGCGCGAGAAGAAGGCCAAGGACCCGGTCTTCGCCTTCCAGACGCGGCTCGGTTTCGAGCCGGTGCGGCTGTTGAAGGACTATTATCCCGAGGACAAGGATTCGCTCGGCCATGCAGTGCTGATGTCCTGGCCCAATCCGGCCTACGAGCCGGAAGACAAGGCGCCGGTGCGGCCCGAGCCGCGGACGATCCGCGTCGCCGCCGTGCAATTCCAGGCGCGGGCCGAGGAAAGCCTCGAAAAGTTCGAGCGCAATGTCGAATATTTCGTCGATGTCTGTTCGGACTACCGCGCCGATTTCTGCGTCTTCCCGGAAATGTTCACCGTCGCCCTCTTGGCGCTGGAAAAGCGCAAGCTGACGCCGGAGGAATCGATTGCCGCGCTAAGCCGGCACACGCCGCGCTTCATCGAGTTCATGCGCGGGCTGGCGGTCGGCTACAATATCAACATCATTGGCGGCTCGCACCCGACCGAGACCGAGGATGGCGACATCCAGAACGTCGCCTACGTCTTCCTGCGTGACGGCTCGGTGCACGCCCAGGAGAAGATCCATCCGACGCCGAATGAGCGCTTCTGGTGGGGCATCAAGGGCGGCGATGAGGTACGCACGATCGACACGGATTGCGGGCCGATCGGCGTGTTGATTTGCTATGACGCGGAATTTCCGGAGCTTGCCCGCAAGCTGGCCGATGAAGGCGCCGGCATTCTGTTCGTGCCCTATGCGACCGATGACCGGACGGGTCATTTGCGCGTGCGCTATTGCGCCCATGCGCGCGCCATCGAGAACCAGGTCTTCGTGGTGACGGCGGGCAATGTCGGCAACCTTCCGGGCGTTGAAAACATGGACGTCAACTATGCCGAGAGCGCGGTCATCACGCCGTGCGACTTCCCGTTCGCGCGCGACGGTCTGGCCGCGGTGGCGACGGAGAATGTCGAGACGATTGCGGTCGCGGATATCCGGCTCGACGATCTGACATCGGCGCGGCATTCCGGCACGGTGCGCAATCTGCGCGACCGCCGTTTCGATCTCTACCGGGTGGTCTGGAACAAGCGCTAGGCGTCAGGCCGGTTTGCGGCGCGGCAGCGCCATGCCGAGCACGAGTGCGATGGCGAGGGCCGGCCACAGGAAGGCGATGCCGGCATTGATATTGCCCTGCGAAAAGGCGACGGCACTGGCCGTCACGCCGGTGAGCACCAGCGCCAGGACTGTCACAAAGACCGCAAGCCTCAACATGGCGGCGAAACTCCTCAAGGCCGTCAAGTATACCGACGAGTCTTTAAAAAACGCTTGCGGCCAGATTGTGGTTCCCATTGACAAAATGCACTCAAAGAACTTTGATAATCAAAGTTACGAGGAGCGGATCTCATGAAACATGCGATGATGGCGATGGCATCGATGGGAGTCATTGCCGGGATTGCGCAATCCCAGCAGCCGCCCGAGGCGCTGCCCCCGGCGCAAGCCCTGTCTTTCATGCTGGGTCACTGGCAGGGGGAGGGCTGGCGGATTTCGGCGCAGGGCGAGCGGCAAGTTTACCGCATCGAGGAAACGTTGACGGCGCAGGCCGGCGGGCATGCCATTTCCATTGTCGGGATCGGCGAGGCCGGGGAAGGCGAGGACGCGCGCCGGATCCACAATGCCTACGCCATGATCTGGCGGGAGCGCGACGGCCGCTATCGCATGCGCTCGGTCGTCGCGCCCGGCTATACGATCGAAACGACGCCGGAGCTCACCGGGAACGGCTATGTCTGGGATCTCAATGCCGGCCCCATGACGATCCGCTATGAGACCGTCATCGCGGACGGGCTGTGGATCGAAACCGGCGAACAGCTCCTGCCCTCCGGTGAGACTGTGCAAGTTCATGAAATGCGCCTGCGGCGCGTCGATTAACCCGCCAGCAGCGCGCCGGAAATCCCGTCAAAGATGAATTGTGCGGCCAGCGCCGCGAGGATGACGCCGAGAATGCGGGTGATCATGGCGGCCAGCGTGTCGCCCATGATCCGCATCAGCGGGCCGACGGCGAGGAAGATCACCAGGCAGGCCACGAGATTGGCCGCAAGCCCGCCGAAGATCGCGATCTGGCCGATCGCCGTGCCGCCATCGCTGGACATGAACAGCATGATCGAGGCGATTGCGCCCGGCCCGGCCAGCATCGGGATGGCCATCGGGAAGACCGAAATGTCCTCATGCGTGCCGGGAATCGTCTCGTCCTCGTGGGACATTTTGTCGGCCCGCTCCTCACGGCGCTCGGTGCGCTTTTCGAAAATCATGTCGAGCGCGATCAGGAAGAGCAGCACCCCGCCGGCAGCGCGGAAGGCGTCGAGGCTGATATGAAGCGCGCCCAGCAGCCATTCCCCGCCATAGGCGAAAAGGACGAGCACGCCGCTGGCAATCGCCACCGACTTGATCGCCATGGTCCGCCGGTGCGCCGGCGTTGAGCCTTCCGTTAGCGCGCCGAAAATCGGCGCCACGCCAATCGGATCGATGACGACAAAGAAGGTGACAAAGCTGGCGGTCAGAAGGGCGTAGTCGAAGGCTTCCATGGCGGTGTCTGTCCGTGGTCCGGGGCCGATCCCCAAAAAATCAGGATGGCTCCGGCCCTATCACGCGCCCGGCCGCTTGGCGATACCCGCTCTTGCATGGCGGGTTTGTGTTGGCTTTTGCACAACAATTTTGTTGTGTCAATTGACCACAACAAAAGCGTTGTGTTAAATGGGCGGTATGAGCACGCATTTGATTCTAAACGAAGCTGGGTTGAAGGAAGCCCAGTCGAGATTGGCAGAAATCAAGAACGCTTTTGAACGGGGCGTTCTTTTGCAGCGGCTGGCAGCAGGGCTGTCGCCAGAAATCATCCAGATGGTTGAGACGTCGTTGCGCGGAGAAATAAACGATCTATCCGACGCCATTTCATCATACCAGTTAGCCAAAGAAACTGGCTCGTCGCGAGAGTTAGAGAATCGCGCCGGGAAAGACCCGGGCCTTATGCTGATAGTCGCTAGAGTTGCCCGAGGACTTACTCAGCGGGAGTTGGCGTGGCGCATGGGTATGAAGGAGCAACAAATCCAGCGTTACGAGGCGGATCGATACCGTTCAATCAGTTTGCGAAACTACCAGAGGCTAGCAAAGCTCTTGGGCGTGAAGTTGGATCCAACAATTGGCGATAAGTTCGCTATTAGCGGTTTGGACAATGTAATCGAGGATGTCTCGCGCGCCGATATACGAAAAATTCTTTCGCATGGACGGACCCACGGCTGGTTCACCGACAGCATGGACGAAAACAAACTTCGTCAGTTTATCGCTGAGAATAGAGTTGATTATGGCAGCCCTACGCTTCTTCGTACGGGCTTAAATGTTGAAGATCATAGCGAAGACGTGTTGCTGCAATCGTGGCGGGCTGTTGTTGAAGAGCGGGCGCGTGACGAAATAAGACTAGGAGTCGGTAGGTTTCGTCCGGCCAAATTAGATTGGCTTATCGATTTGCCGAAGCTCAGTATTTTCGAAGATGGGCCGGTTAGAGCCAAAGCTATTCTTAGAGAAAATGGAATTCTATTGATTGCCGAACCGCAAATACCGGGCTTAAGTATAGATGGCGCTGCGTTTTTAGTAGAAGATGTGCCAGTTATCGGCCTAACACTTCGGCGTGACGATGTTGGCAATTTTTGGTTTTCACTATTACACGAGGTTGCCCACGTAATATTGCACCGTCGCACTGGTTTAACGCTAGGATTCTATGATCAGTTTGAGGGCAAGCCCATTGATGATCAAGAGATGGAAGCTAACCGCTTCGCTTCGGAATTGTTGCTGAAAGACGAAATATGGCGGAAGTCGCCAGCGCGAATTACTCGATCTCCCAAGGTTGTTGAAAAATTTGCCCGCCAGATCGGAATCAGTCCATCGATTATTTTTGGTCGCATTCAAAAAGAGCGAGATGACTACAGCATATTTTCCAAAAACATCGAGCGCGGAAAAATAAGACAGCAGCTGTACAGAAGGATGAAACAGTAGGATGCCAATTTACCGGCCCGCACTTCGCTTCAAAGAAGGTGAATACTTGGCGCTTGCCTCTCTCCCAGAAGACATGAAGCGCGAAGTGATTCCATACTTCGTGATACCGCCGCTAGCCGAGCGCGACCCAGAAAAACGGCGGGCAATTCGAAGCGACGAAATCGCTTATATTACCGGCGAAAGAATAGGGAGATACTGGCCCCTGCAGTCCGCGTACGTTGATCTTAGGTTCGTACTTCCTGAACTAAGTGCCAAGGACGTCGCTCGAGTTTTCGCCCAAGCTGCTTCGAAAAATGACGATCTAATCCCAGTCATTCCTGCGGTAGATTTTGAAGGGTTTCCTTGGAAGGAAGTGATCCGTAACGAATCTCCGAAAGCGGCGATATACATACCGCATTCGGAATTGGATTACGATCTGCTCAATAATGTGTTGGCTAGTATCAGGCTTTCAGCTTCCGAGTGTGAGCTGTTTGTAGATTTCTCAAGCGAAGAGCTATCGCCAGAGATTGCTACCGATAGCGTTATTGCGACGGTTGAAGACTTAGCGATCCAACAACCGTGGGCTTGCATTATCTTTCAGGCTTCGAATTTTCCGATCAAGAATCCGGCCGATCCTGACAATGAATGTTTAATCCCGCGGTATGAGTGGGAAATTTACAAGCAATTGCTTGCCGCCGCGGATGTACCAAGAGAGCGATTGGGGTTCAGTGACTATGGACCGGACACCGGTACAATCGTGTTTCCTACGAAGTCTGGCGGTGGCATGCCAATCCGGCACCTGAGATATTCGACGACTAACGGCACCTTGGTGATGCGCGGCAAAAAAGAAGGCAATCAAAGCGACGAAATTCGGCGCATTTTGAAGAAGCTGATTTCGCGATCCGAGTTTTTCGGTGCCGATTACTCAATTGCAGACCGAGAGATGTTTGATGCTGCGACCGGGCGTTCAGGAGTTGGTAACGCAACAACTTGGCGACGGTGGAACATGGGGCACCATTTTGCTCTCGTGCTAAGGGAATATGGAAAATTTATTGGTCGCAAATTTGCGCCTGTAGTCATTTCTGAACATCACGACCAAATCCAATTACTGTAACAGTCTATTTGATCGCGAATTTGGCAAAGTAGTACTGTCATTTCGTTCGGCCTTGATGCGCTGTTCCTCACCCCACCCCGATATTCCGGTTGTTGCGGAACACATTCCGCTTGTCCCAGCGGGACTTGACCGTGCGCAGGCGGTCATGGTTCGCGCTATTGGTGGCGCGGATATCGGCCTCGGCATTGGAGGCGAGGTAATTCGCATAAGTCGGGATGGACGCGCTTCTTGCGATGACGGTGTTGGCAGAGTCGACTCAACCATGCGAGCGGTGGATTGTCCGATACGCTGCCAGGTCGCGGAAATGCAGAGACCGCCAGCGTTATACGGCAAGGCGCTTTCCATTGGATAATGGTTCCGTGGCCAGCGAACCTTTCGCTTGCCGATTCCTGCCGGCTTCGCCCTAAAACGGTGTCAAATCCCACATCAACGCGAACACGGTGAGCGAGATCGCCGCCAGCCCGGTCAGCGTCACACCGGTCAGCGTGCCGAAGCGCACCGCGCCATCGGCGCGGGACCGGAATAGCTGAACGAGCGCCAGCAGGCCGAGGAGGCCTGACAAGAGGCCGAGCCAGGCGCCGATCACGGCCGGGCCGGCCAGGCCGGCCAGGATGGCGAATTCCGAGATCTCGAAGGCCTGATAGCCGCCCAGCCCCATCAGGGCAGGGAAGGCGACGCCGGCGAGGGCCGCGCCCCAGGCAAGCCAGCGCGCACCGCCGGTATCGGCCCGCAGGGTTTCGGCGCTTTGCCGTCCGATCAGGCGCGCCAGCCAGGCGATCGGATAGATGAAGGCCGACAGCAGCAGGATGAGCAAAGAGAGCCCGACCCAGACACCGATCGGCGCCAGATTCGCCGGATCGTCGACGGCGATCAGGCCGGCGCGCACGATGGCGTCGGTGTGATACAGCGAGACAAACTCGGGCTCGGGCACGGCGGTTTCGAAACAGCCGGCATCGACAGATTGCGGATCGGGATTGTCGAAGAAGGCATTGAGGAAGGGTCCGGCGCATTCGGGCAGGGAACGTGTCGGACCGTGTCCGGCATAGGGCACTTCGACATAACGCGCATTCGAGAAGCCGGGCATGATCAGCTGCGCTAGCGGCGGCGGCGTGACCGGGTCCCAGCCGCCATTGACGACAATGATCGGCCGGTCGCTCTCAACGAATTCATAGGCGGCAGGGTCAGGCTGGGGCGAGAGCCCCTCCTCGGCGCATACCCGCGCGACATGGATGGAATTTTCGACAAAACCGGTGCCGGCAAATTGCGGGTTTTCCGCAAGATCGTCGGCCGCTACTTCGGCCGCGGCGCCGTGAAACCCGTCATTGCAGCGGATCGCGCTGGCCATGCCCATGGAAATGCCGATGCCGCCATCGTCGCCGCCATTCGCGAGCAGTTCGAAGACCCGCCGGTCATCGGTCTCGACGGCGGTGACGATGGAATCGAGGACGGCGGCCATGGCCGGATGCTCGTCCTGTTCGTACATCATCACGAAAGCCGGGAAGAGCAGGATTTCCGGACCGAAGCGGACCCGGCCTTCGGGGTGGAGTTCGGGATTGTCGACCTCGACGATGACGGGGTTCTCGCGCATTTGCGCGATGGCGGCATCGAGCCGCGGGCGCAGCCCGTCGCAGATCGCAGCGTCGGCGCAGGCCTCGAACATATTGTCGAGACCGCGATTCACCCAGCGGGCGATGCGCATCAATTCCAGCGGCTGGATTGGCGCGATCGCGTCGAGCACCATGGCGCGGACACCGTCGGCATCTTCGCGCAGCACCATCTGTCCGAGATAGGACCCGTAGGAAATGCCCCACACATTCCAGTCCTCGTATCCCAGAGCTTGACGCAGGGCACCAACGTCCCGGGCGTTCTCGACCGTGTTGTATGCCGCGAGATCGATGCCCGCGGCCGCTGCCGTCCGGAAGCATTCGCGCATGCGCTCGGCCGTGTTGCGGCCGCTTTCGTCGAGGGTTTCGCCCCAGGCCAGGTCGCGGCGGACCGCATCGAATTGCGGGCAGAAATCGCCGGAATTGCCGATGCCGCGATGCTCGAGAATGTAGAGATCGCGCTGTTCCAGCACATCGTGCTCGCGCAGCCGGTCGGCATAGCCTTCCAGCGTCACACCCGGTCCACCGGTCAGGTAGATCACCGGATCCGGGCGGACGTCCGCCTCGTCCTCGGCGGTCGAGGCAATGCGAACATAGAGCAGTTGGAGGAAGCGCGTGTCGGGATCGGCGCGGTTTTCCGGCACGGCGATGAAACCGCAGCTCATCTCGCCCGGCTCATAGTCAAATGAGAAGGGGCAGACCACGTCGGTCACGTCCGATGCCGGCCAGTCCAGCGTGGCCGGCACGGTCTCTTGCGCGAGGTCAAGCGCCGGTACCGTCGCCTCCGTGGGGGTCTCTACGGCCTCATCCTGAGCCCAGCCGGCTGCGCTGACGAGCAAAGCCGATAACGCGATCACACTCGATTTCATTGGATTGTCTCCCCGCATGTCCGGCGCCAAGCCGGTCTTGGTGTAGAGGTTAGTCGCAACTCTCAATATCGCAAAGACAATGCGCCATGGCGGGCTGGACCGCGCGGCGGTGAACTAACCCCCGTGCCAGCGCTGGAAGTTGGCGGTCAGGTGCGCCAGGCTCAGGCCTATGGCGGAGATGATCGTCATGATTTGCTCGGCCCGCTCGCTGACGCCGGCCAGCGCGGCGAGGAACAGGCCGGCGACCGACACAATGCCAAGAATGCGGATCTGTGTGCCAAGCGGAGACCGTGGCCATTGGCGCATCGACAAGACGAGGATGAATGCGGCCGCGATGGCCAACGAAATGTGAACCCATTCGCCAGCCAGCCAGGTCAGCCCGGGCAGAGCGGCGATCAGCAATGGCGTTCCGAGGCAATGCAGGATGCAGGCGGCGGACAGGCCAATGCCAATCCCGTTTGAGGCTTGTGCGCTGACCGGCTTCATCGAACTCGTCTTCTGCACGTTTTGCACCTCTCCTGGCTGACGCCAGCTTTGTTATGATATAACATTACGGGACACAAGGGCGCAAAACCGCCACGGGGCGCTGAAGCGCCCGCGCGCAACAACATGATGAGGTCGAGACCATGCTTTCTTCCCTTCCTGCCTTCCTTTTCGGCGCGCTTATCGTTCATCAGGGCGATGTGCATGTTCATGGCCATGGCGCGCTCGTGATCGGCGCCGAGGCGACCGGCCGCGTTGAGGCGCAGCTGGACGTGCCGGCCGAGTCGCTCTGGGGTTTCGAATATGCGCCGCGAACCGACGCCGAGCGGGCCGCGGTCCTGGCGGCACAAAACCAGCTGCGCGCGCCGGGTCTGCTTTCCTTTTCGCAGGCCGCAGGCTGTACGCTTGAAACGGTCACGATTTCCGGCCTTGAACCGGATGCGGACGCCGATGATCATCGCGGCGGACACAGTCATGAGAAGCGCGATCATGTTCACGGTCACGATGATGATCATCATCATGGCAGCGATGATCATCACGGCCATCAGGACATCTCCGTCCGCTTCCAGTTCTGGTGTGCCTCTGCGGACGATATCGACCGGATCGCGACGACGATGTTCGAGGCTTTCGAGCGGCTGCAGCAGCTCAATGTGGTGTATGTCGATGCCCGCCGTCAGGCCGGTTTCGATCTGACACCGCAGGAGACGATGTACCGCTTGCCGTAATGACAACTTTCGCCCTTTCCCTTTCTGGCGTGACGTATGGCTGGAAGCTGGAGTCACCGCTGCTCGATGTGCCCGAATTCGCTGTCGAACGGGGTGAGCGCGTCATGCTCATGGGGCCGAGCGGGTCGGGCAAGAGTACGCTCCTGGGACTCATTGCCGGCGTTTCAGCGCCGCAGGCCGGCGAGATCTGCGTGCTCGGCGAGCGGCTCGACCAGATGCGCCCGGCGCAGCGTGACGCTTTCCGGGCCGAGCATCTCGGCGTCATCTTTCAGCTGTTCAACCTGGTTCCCTATCTGACGCCGGTCGAGAATGTGGTCCTGCCCACGCTGTTTTCCGCGGCGCGGCGAGCCAAGGCGAGCGGAGCGGCCGGGTCGGTGCGTGACGAAGCGCTGCGCCTGCTGGGACGGCTGGGACTGGATTCGGCGCATGCGCACAAGCCCGCGCTGGAATTGAGCGTCGGGCAACAGCAAAGGGTGGCAGCCGCGCGCGCCCTGATCGGACGCCCGGGACTGGTCATCGCCGACGAGCCGACATCGGCGCTTGATGCGACGGCGCGGGATGTGTTCCTCGAACTGCTTAGCGATGAATGTGCGCGATCCGGTGCCACGCTGCTTTTCGTCAGCCACGATGTGTCGCTGGCCCCGCGTTTCCAGCGTTCCGTCGATCTTCTGGCCCTGAACCGATGCAGGCCGGCAGCATGAGGTTTCCGCTGCTCCTTCTGGCCATAAAAAGCCTGGCCAACCGCAAGGTGTCGATCGCTTTGACGGTTGTTTCCATCGTGCTGAGCGTGACGCTGTTTCTCGGCGTGGAGAAGATCCGCGACGGCGTGCGGGAGAGCTTCAATTCCACCGTGTCAGGGACCGAGCTGATCGTCGGCGCGCGCGGCGGGGCCATCAATCTCCTTTTGTATTCGGTATTCCGGCTCGGCGATCCGACGGCGAATATCAGCTGGCAATCCTATGAGCTGATCTCGACGGCGCCGAATGTCGACTGGGCGGTGCCGATCTCGCTCGGCGACAGCCATCGGGGGTATCGCGTCGTGGGAACGACGCCGGCCTATTTCGAGCACTATGGCTATGGCCGCGACCAGCGCCTCGAATTTTCCGCTGGCAACCCGTTCGCCGGTATCTATGAAGTCGTCCTTGGCGCAGATGTCGCGTCGCGGCTCGATTACACCATCGGATCCGAACTGGTGTTGTCGCACGGTATCGGCGATGTGAGCTTTTCCGAGCATACGGGGCATGATTTCCGCGTCGTCGGGATCCTTGCGCCGACCGGAACACCGGTCGACCGGTCCGTCCATGTGTCGCTGGAAAGCATTGAGGCGATCCATGAAGGCTGGCAGGCGGGCATAGCGCCGGGCGCCGTTGCCGCATTGCCGACCACGGGCGAAGACCTGACTCCTGAAAGCGTGACCGCAATATTCGTCGGGGTCAGCTCGCCGATCCAGATCCTGAATCTGCAACGGCAGATCAATACGTATCGGGGCGAGGCGCTGACGGCGATCATGCCCGGTGTTGCGCTGGGCCAGCTCTGGCAGGTCATTGGCACTGCGGAGCGCGCCTTTGCCGCTATTTCCCTGCTGGTCGTGTTGGTCGGGCTGACAGGGATTCTGACGGCTCTGTCGTCGAGTATCCATGAGCGCCGCCGCGAGATGGCGGTATTGCGGGCCGCAGGCGCCCGGCCGCGCGACATTTTCCTGCTGCTGGTGTTGGAGGCCGCGGTTGTCGCGCTGGTTGCCGCGGTGATCGGCATCGCCGTGGCCAATGCGGCCTTTGCCGTCATCGGTGGAATGATAACTCAGCGATACGGGATCAGCCTGCCTGCCGGCATCGGTGTCGAGGAGGTGTGGGTCCTGGTTCTGATGCCGCTCGCCGGTGCGGCGATGGGGGTTTGGCCGGCGGTCCGCGCGTTGCGGAATGCCTTGTCGGACGGTTTGTCGATCCGGCTTTGAGACGAGATGGAGTTGAGTTTGATGGTCAGATTATCGCTAAACCTGCTGGGTGTTTTCCTGCTGACCGCTGCGATCATCGTGTCGCCGCAGGCGTCCGCGCAGGATGATGGCGCGCCCCATGCCGCCACGCCGATCCCGCCGCGCGAGGATTTGCCCCAGCCGGACGAGGCCGGCGTGACGACCATCAATTGGGACCATTTGCTTCCCCAGGGCGAAATGCAGCGGATCGAGGAACTTTACCGGGCTGCCGACAGCATTATGGGCATGAACCATTTCGGTAACCAGATGCCGCAGATCGGCACCTTCAATGTCGAGCTTGGCCTGATCGGCCGGACGATCCGGATGCCCGGCTTCATCCTGCCCCTGCATTACGATGTGGGCGGCGCGGTGAACGAGTTTCTTCTGGTGCCGTATTTCGGGGCTTGCGTGCACACGCCGCCGCCGCCGCCCAACCAGATCGTCTACGTAACCACTGAGGATCCGGTCACGATCGAGAGCATGTGGGATCCCGTGTGGGTGACGGGAGAACTCACCGCGGAGCGCAATATGAACGGCATGGGCAATGCGGCGTACACGCTGCTGCTCGAAAGCCACGAGCCGTATCAATAAGACCTATTCCCGCTGCCGCCCCCAATAAAAGACCGGCACGCCCGCGGCGAGCAGGACCACGCCCCAGGCCAGGACTTCAAATCCGGAGCCGAGAATGGCGAAGACCGAATAGAGCGCGCCGGCGATCGCAATCGCGGCCCAGCCCCGGGCGGTGCGCCAGGAGTGCCGGAACTCGGCGAGCGCGCTGGCGAGCAGCGGGATCAGCGTCGTCAACGTGCTCATCATCAACAGGAAGGTGAAAGCGCCGACGAGGCCGCGGGAGAAGTTGAGCAACAGAAGCACCGACGATATCGAGGTCGCTATGAGAAGCGGCCAATAGGGCGCATGCCCCTTGTTCCGCCGCGCGAGAAAGGCGGGCGCAAGCCGGTCGAGCGCGACGGCGAGCGGCATCTGGCCGGAGGTAAAGATGTTGCCGTTGAGCGAGCCCGCGGTCGAAACCAGCGCGCCGATTGCCACCAGGGGCGGTCCCCACGTCCCCAGCACGCGCGCGGCATCGGAAAAGGGTGAAGTCGAGGCGGCCAGCGCATCCGCCGGGACGAGTAGCATGACGGCCGCTGTCGATCCGATATAGACCAGCGCCACGGTGATCACGCCGTTGACGATCGCGCGCGGCATGGTCTTTTGCGGATTCTCGACCTCTCCGGCCGGGATGACGCCCGCCTCCATGCCGGCAAAAGCCCACATGGTGAGCAGCGCCGTGGTGGCGAGGACGCCGAGCGGGTGGCCGCCAGCTGGATTGACCTCAGGCAGATTGCCCGGTGAACCGGCGATCACTCCGGCGATGATCACGAGGATCAGCGGGACGAGTTTCAGCACCGTCATGGCGAGCTGGACGAGACTGGCTTCCTTGACGCCGCGGATCGAGACGAGCGTTAATGTCCAGAGCAGGGCGAGGGCGATGGCGGCCTGGGCGATCGGATTATCGTTGAGCTGCGGAAAAAAGACGCCGAGATAGCCGACAAAGGCGAGGGCGATGGTCGGGGTGGCAATCCACACCGACGCCCAATAACCCCAGGCTATGAGGAAGCCGGGCAGGTCCCCAAACGCGTCATGGGTGTAGGCGTAGGGCCCTCCGGTCCGTGTCGTGCGCCCGGCGAGGCGGGCCAGAACAAGAGCGATAAGGATGGACGATCCGCCGGTGATCAACCAACCGCCGAAGCTCAACAGGCCGTAAGGCGCGAGCACGGTCGGCAAGAGGAAGATGCCGGAGCCGATCATCACGCCGACGGTCAGCGACCAGCAGCCCCAGAAACCCAAGTGCTTCATCGCCGGATTGGGCGGAGTGGGGACACTGGCTTCGGTTTCGGTGGTCATGGCGTGTCCTTTTGGGTGCCATAAGCGCGGCGTAACAGGTTCTGGAAATGCCAGACAGCGGATTCCTGCTGTGGTGACAGCCGGCCCGGCGTGTATGCGCCTGAAGCGAGGCCTTTCTGGACGCGCTCGCAGATCATTGCGTCCTCGGCCTGCACCTCGGTTGAAAAGGCGTCGTCTTCGGGGGCGCGCCTTTCTTCGCCGGGCAGATAGTAATAGCCGAACTCGACCTCGCAGCGGGCCGGTCCGGTCGCGATCACACGATTGGTCTGGACCCGGTTCGGCAGGATGTTGAGCATGGTGTTGGGCCAGATAAAGACGTAGCGGGCCTCGCCGGTGCCGTAGAGGCTGTCATCCTCCATCGGCGATTTCTGCACCGAGGCCCAGCGCGAGAGATCGATCGTGTAATCGCCGTAATCGATGATGGCGTTGAGCCCGGCATGGACGACCGGCACGTGATAGCCCTCGAGATAATTGTCGACATAGACCTTCCAGTTCGCGGCGACCGGATAGGTGCGCGAATGGTGATATTGCATGGCGGTGAGGTGATCCGGCGCTGCCAACGGGGCGAAGTCGGCGGCGACATCCGCGAAGCCGGGCCCGGGTCCGGCGCGGGCGAAGATCATGCCGCACCATTCCGCGACATCGATCGCGGGGAGGCGGATGCCGGACGGGTCGAAATTCTTCGCGCCGTCCATCTGCGGCGTCACTTTCAGCCGGCCGTCGAGATCGTAAATCCAGCCATGATAGGCACAGCGCAGGCGTTTCGCGCCCTTGCCGTCGCACAGGGCGACGGGTCCTGCGCGGTGGCGGCAGACATTGTTGAAGCCGTTGAGCTCGCCTTGCGCATTGCGCACGATCAGGACGGGCTTGCCACCGAGCTCCCGCACAATGTGATCGCCAGGCTGGGCAACGAGATCGGCGGGTGCCACGAGTTGCCAGCCCGGGGCGAGAATATGACGCTGGTCGACGTCGAAGGCCGCCTGGCCGAGATAGAAGGACGGGTCGAGCGCCTGCGCCTCGTCAAGCGGCCGGACCGGATCGTGTCGCCCGGTCTGGAAGTCCGTCGTCCCCATGCCGGGCATCTAGTGGACATTTCGTCCGGCTGACAAGCGGCGACCTATCAGCCGCCTTGGCGTTCGAGCATCATTTCGTTGCCATAGAGATTGAGCGTGGCGGCCGGGCTGCCCTCCGTGAATTGAAGGCTGATGGGCGCGGTGCGGGAGAAATACTCCCATGGCGCCGCGCGGAAAACCCGCTGGGGCGGCTGGTAAGGCAGAGCGAGGAAGAGCTGATCCGCCTGCTGGGTGATCGCGACGATATCGCCCGATCCCAGCGTCCAATCGCCGATCACCTGCGCTGTTTCCTGCGGATTCAACGGTAGCGACACTTGCGCGCCTTCGATACCGCCGTCGATACGGTTCGCGTCCTGCCGGTCGAGCGTCGTGGTGACATAGGTGACACTTGCAAAATCGGCCGAGACGACAAAGTGGCGCAGCGTGTCCGGCGAAAAGAAGAGCCCGTTTCCGCCATGTGCCAGCTCGCGCCAGTGGCCGCCGCCGATATTGAAGCGGATGCCGTCCTGAATGTGGAATTGCAGCACTTCACCATCGTCGAGCCGGTAGCGGCCCTGCATATCTGCCCATTGGGTTTCATCGAAGGGTTGTTCGGTGAATTCCGGCGCCGGCCGGCCGGCCATGATGGCGAGAATGCGCCGCAGCGTGTCGGTCGTGTTGGCGCGGTAGTAACCGTTCGAGAACACCGCCACGGCGCGCTCCGTTCCGGGTTGATAAGCCCATGTCGCCTGGAAGCCGTTGATCGAGCCGGAATGCCAGATCAGTTGCTCGCCCATGAAATCGGAAACATTGAAGCCGAGCCCGTATTGCGTGTCCGAGCCGTCGGGCAGGGCAACAGATGTCCAGGCTAGCGCCTGCATGTCGCCGCTTAATAGCTCGCCACCCAGCAATGCATGGGTGAAAACCGCCATGTCGTCGGCCGATGTCATCAGCGCGCCAGCCGCATCGGCCAGGCTGGTGTCGAAGGTGATCGTATTGACCGGTCCGTCCGGGCCCAGATCATAACCACGGGCGCGGCGCGGGATGATGGCCGATTGCCGGTCAAAATGGCTGTCGTCCATTCCCAGCGGCGTGAACAGCTCCTCCTCGATATAGCGGCCAAATTCACGTCGCTCAGGATCGACGGCGCTGATCACCCGGCCCAGCAGAACATAACCGAAATTGGAATAGCCCCAGCGCGTGCCCGGTTCGAACATCAGGGTCTGGTCCGCCATCAGCGCGGTTATGCCCTCCGGTGTGATCGGGTTACGCATGATCTCGGGAATGACCGGCAGGCTGAAATGATCGCCGAGGCCGGAGGTGTGGCTCAGCACCTGCCGCAAGGTGGGCTGAGCCAGCGATTCCGGAAGGTCGTCGAGATAGGTTCCGAGCGGGGCGTCGAGCTCCACCTCGCCGGCCTCGGCGAGCTGCAGCAGGGCGATCGCGGCGAAGATCTTGCTGATGGAGCCGATGCGGAAGGTGGTGTCCGCGCCGGCCGGCTGCTGCCATTCGAGATCGGCGAGGCCGAAACCCTCCGACATCAGCACCGTACCGCGTTCCATGACCAGAATCGCGCCACCCGGGGCGTTGCCACCGTAACGCGCTTCGGCGAGATCGCGCACGTCCGAGAGACGCCGATCCGGTGTGCCTTCCGGCGTGCAGGCGACCGCGACGAACAGACAAATCAGGCCGGTGAGATATTTCATTTCGACTCGGCCCCGGTTGGCTGGCGGTCCACGGCGCGGGAGTCCTGAAGACGTTCGATCAGCGGCTTGTCCGCCAGCCGGGCTTCCATTTTCAGCAGCGCCTGTTCCAGATCGACGCCGACTTCCGCCCACAAGGCATCGTAGACGGGTTCGAATTCGCGCATGATGGCGTGGACGGTTTCCGCGACGGGCTGTGCGTCCGCGGCAATCTCATACAGGCGGCGCCGCGTATCGTGCGGGTCGGGCCGGCTGGCGAAAACTCTGCGTCCGCGGGCCGATTTCAGGCGCGCCTCGATAAGCTGCCGCGAATGACCAATGATCTCCGCCAGTTCGGAAGATGTCTTTGGCCCCTGCGTATAAAGGACAAGAAGGACGGAGGTGTGGCGCGCATCGAAGTCGACGCCGAGCGCATCCAGTGCCTGGCTGCCCTGCTGGCCGATCAGCTCGGCGGCGCGAAACAGGATGGCGCCGAATTGCGGCACGCGGAGGGGTTCGGAGTATGTCACGGACTCCGTATTATGCAAAATTTTGCATAAAACAAATTACAAAGCTGTTGGAATGGGCGGGAACTTTCCTGAAGCCCGCGCGTAACATGGCGGTGTCACACCAGTTCCTGACGTCCTCGATCTATCAGCGCATCGCGCAAATCGGTCTCTCGGCCCGCGCGCTTGTCTACTGGCTGGTGGCCGGATTGATGCTGAAGGCCGCCATGCTCGAGAGCGAACCGGACTCCGGCATGGGACCCACCGAAGCCTTCCGCTCGCTGGAAAGCACGGGCGCCGGCCGGTTGCTCCTGCTGACGATCGGGGCAGGGCTGCTGCTCTATGCCGGTTGGCGGTGGACGCAGGCCATGCTGGATGTCCGCGACGAGGGAAATGATGTGAAAGGCCTTCTGGCACGCGGCGGCATGGCAATGTCCGGGATCAGCTACACGGCCGTCGCTGCCGCGGCAATCACGGTGACGCTGGGCGCCAATAGCGGCGGAGGCCCGGGCGCAACGGAAACCGCCTTGCGGTGGCTGCTCGACATGCCGCTGGGACGGTTCCTGGTCGTATTGCCGGGGCTGGTCTTCATCGGCATCGGCGCAGCGCAGATCTGGCGCGGCATCGATGGCCGATGGGCGGACGATCTGGAGCCCGGCGACTGGGAGACAATCGGCCGGCCCCTGACCTACTTCGCGATTGTCGGACGCGGCCTGCTGTTCGGGCTGATCGGTGTTTTCGCCGTGCTGGGCGGTCTTGGCGGTGATCCCGAAGACGCACGCGGCCTGGCGGAAACGATGGGCTGGCTGCGTCAATTGCCCTTCGGCTTGTGGCTGTATCTGACGGGCGCCGCGATTATCGGCGCATACGGTTTCTATTCTTCGTTTCAGGCGGCCTATCTGCGGTTCCGGACCTAGAGGCCGGTATTGTCTTCCGGAACGCGGGACCGGTATTCTGATGGCTGTCGGCAGGAGACGGCCATGACCCATGACGAGTTGAGCGAAGCGGAACAGGACGCGCTGGATGCGGCGGCTTTCCGGCAATTGCTGGCGCATCTCGACGCGCGCAAGGATGTTCAGAATATCGACCTGATGATCCTGGCAGACTTTTGCCGCAACTGTCTCGCCAAATGGTATCGCGCGGCGGCCGAAGAAAAGGGCTTCGACATCAGCGATGCCGCGGCGCGCGAGCGCGTTTACGGCATGGCGTATGACGACTGGAAAGCGAAGCACCAGACGCCGGCCACGCCGGAGCAGCAGGCGGCGTTTGCGGCGCGGCACAAAAGCTAGCGCCGATCCGATTGCGCCTGAAGTGCCGATCTTTTTCCTTCGGCATGCCCCGATTTATTCGGGGCATCTCTGCGAATTCCCGGCGATCCCCCGGACCCCGCAATTGCGGGGCCGGAGGATGACGCGGGGGATGTTGGCATAGCTGTGCAGTCCGCCTAGTCCTCGAACATGTCTGCGAAGCGGCGCTTCTTGCGGTTCTTCCAGGCTTCGCGGTGATAGACGTCGGAAACGATGAGCGGCGCCACCGTGGTGGCTTCAGCATAGACCATCTGTTCCAGCGCGACATCGACCTTGCCCCAGGAGCAGGCCTCTTTCAGCGTCGAGGAGGAGCAGGCGCCGTCGCGCACATCGGCCACCGTGATCTGCACCGCATAGGCGTGCATCGGTACTTCGTGGCCGAGGATCTCGGCGCAGACGACCGTGTCCTGGGCAAAGTTCTTCGGCACGCCGCCGCCGACCATGAAGAGGCCGGTCGTGCCCGCCTTGATCTTGATGTCGGTGAGCTCGCGGAAATCGGCGACCGCGTCGATCGAGAGATAAGCCTCGCCGGCTTTCATGCGGTCGACCTGGTGTTTCACCAGCCCGAAACCGGCCGAGCAATCGGCGAAGGCCGGCACGAAGATCGGCACGCCGTGCTCATAGCATTCCTGGATCAGCGAGCCCTGCTTCTTGGCGTTGCCGTCGGCCAGCCATTTGCCCATGGCGTGGATGAAGGCGCGCGAAGAGATCGGCTTGGCCGGCAACGAATTGGCGATCTCGCCAATCGTGTGGTCGCAGGCCTGCAGTTCTTCCTCGTCGATATAAGTATCGTAGATCCGGTCGATATAGAGATCGCGCAGGATGCGGTCGTCGGGGATATCCTTGGCCTGGTAGTGCTTGAAGCCGAGGGCTTCGAAGAAGTCCATGTCGACGATAGAAGCGCCGGTGGCGACGATGGCGTCGACCATGTTGTTGCGGACCATGTCGCGCCAGACATGCATGCAGCCGCCAGCCGAGGTGGAACCGGCCAGGGTCAGGATCACCGAGCAATCCGGATCGGACACGGCCGAGTTGAGGATGCGTGCGGCGCGAGCGGCATCGCGGGAAGTAAAGGACATCTTCTCCCAGGCATCGATGACCGGGCGGGCGTCGAATTTCGTGACGTCAATATGCTCGACAGGCGAAGACAGGAGCTCCGCCTTCTTGTTGGACTTGTCCATTCTGACTTTCTCTTCTGCTTGCTATCTGCGGCGCATGCGCTCGCGGCGGCGCCGGGTGCGGGGAAACGCGACGATGTCGGCGCTCTGGTTCTGGATCTGCTGCGGGTTCGAGACATACAGGCTTTGCCAGGGGAAATCACGCATGTCCGCGGTTTCGTACTCGCCGAAGCCGTTGAAGCGGGTCGCCATGGCCTCGCCATAGGCGCCCAGCATGCCGATCTCGATGACATCGCCTTCGCGGATATCGGCCGGCAGATCGTAGGGGCCGGGCATGGAATCGATCGAATCGCAGGTCGGGCCGAACAGCCGGAAGGGCGAGACTTCGCCGTTCAGCTGACCGTCGGCGCGGAAGACCCGCATCGGGAACGGCCATTTGGCGTGGGTGGCGTCGAACAGCATGCCGTAGGCGCCATCGTTCAGATAGAGCGCATCGCCCTTGCGCAGCTCGACACGGGTCAGGACCGAGGCAGATTCGGCGACCAGAGCGCGGCCGGGCTCGCACCAGAGGTCGGCATTTTCGAGGACCATCATTTCCTCGAACGTCTCTTCGATGACCTCGATATAGTTTTGCAGCGGCGGCGGGGTGAGACCGGGATAAATTGACGGGAAGCCACCGCCGACATCGACGATATCGACCGTCACGCCGGCGCGCACGATAAGACGGCTGGCTTCCAGCATGGCCTGGCGATAGGCCATCGGGTCCATGCACTGGCTGCCGACATGGAAGCTGACGCCGAGTTCGAACGCGGCATGGCGGGCTTTCTCGATCAGCGCCGGGGCATCAAAGGTGCTGGCGCCGAACTTGCCGGCCAGCGGCAGGACGGATCCGGCGTTCGACACGCCAAGCCGGACGATCAGGATGAGGTCGTCGGCGCCGCCGGTTTCGGCCACGATCTTGTCGAGCTCGTCCTCGCAGTCGAGGGCGAAGATACGCACACCATGATCATGGTAGGCGGCACGGATCGCGGCGCGGCTCTTCACCGGGTGCAGGAACGCCATGGTGGCGCCCGGGCAGCGGTCGGCGATCAGCCTGATCTCGTTGAGCGAGGCCACATCGAACCAGCGCTGTCCGGCCGCGTAGAGGCTATCGATCACCCATGGCGAAGGGTTCGCCTTTACGGCGTAGAGAACCTCACCATCGAAATTTTCCTGGAACCACTGAACCGCAACGGTCAGCCGGTCTTTCCGAATACAAACGTTCGGAACCTCGACGGGCCGAGTGCGGACCAGGTCCAGGGGCGTATTGAACGTGTCCAACGCACGAAACCCCCTGACAGCTATTAACCCAATCCGGCATCGTTACCTCCGCCGGGACTCGCCATTTATGGCCAATCCGCGGGGCTGTAAAGCGAAATATTTGAGCCGTCAGACTGACTCAAACCGGCCCGCCAAACACCACCAGATGTTGGAGGTGTCACACAAATTTAATACAATAAAGGTGCCAGCATAGATTCACCGCCACACAGTAAAATTTATCAAAAAAATCAATACTAAAATCGAACAATTGATCCGCCTAAGGACGGCTTTTCGGTTTCACGAAAATCACGACAAATTTCTGCATCGAAACCGTCATCTGAACATTACATTTCTCCGATTTTGTCCGCCGTGATCGTGCGCGTGGGCAATGAGGCCTGCGTGCTCCCGCCTACTCTGCGCTAATCCTTCTGGGGGTCATTCATGTCTTTGGACGTCTCTTTCAAAAAGCTGCTGCTTGTCGCCGCGGCCGGCACGCTTGCCGCGTGTTCCCAAGGCTCTGACATCGCCTCGCCGGGCGTTACCAATCCGGGCACGGGCCCCGGTGGTGGTGGCGGCGGCGGTGGCGGCGGCGGTGGCGGCGGTGCCGCGGCCTGTCCGGCCGGCTTCACCTGCGCCACCGGCACGGTGGCCGGCAATACGGTTGCCCTGGTGTCCGGTGCCGTTCTCACCAATCTGACGCTGCCGGCCGCGCAAGGCGTGGTCTATCGGATCGATGGGCGCGTCGATATCGGTTCCGACGTTGGCGCTGACGGCAATGCCGGCGGTACGGCGGCGCGCCTGACGATCGATCCGGGCGTGACCCTGTTCGGGACGAGCGGCGCCGACTACATCGTCGTCAATCGCGGTTCGACGCTGGAAGCCGACGGTACCGCGTCCAGCCCGATCGTGATGACATCCGAAGACGATCTGCTGCGCCGCGCCGACAGCGATCCGTCCAACGATGATGGCGGCGACAACATCTCCGAATGGGGCGGACTGGTGATCCTCGGCCGCGCGCCGATCAATCGCTGCCGCGACGCGGCAACGCCGGGCACTGTGGATTGCGAGAACATCATTGAAGGCGTGACCAATCCGGACGCGCTCTACGGTGGGGCCTCGCCGAACGATTCTTCGGGCATTCTCGATTATGTCCGCGTCCAGTTCGCCGGCTTCGCCATCAACACCCAGGGCAATGAGCTGAACGGCATCACCTTCGGTGGCGTCGGAGACGGCACGACCGTGACCAATGTCCAAGTGCATAACAATTCGGACGATGGCGTCGAATTCTTCGGCGGCACGGTCAATGTCCGCAACCTCGTCCTGACGGGCAATGACGACGACTCGATCGACACCGACAATGGTTATCAAGGCTCGATCCAACGTGCGGTCGTCACCCAGCGTGCCAGCGGCGGCGACAATATCGTCGAAGCCTCGTCGGCCGGTAATGGCGTGACCCCGCTGTCGAACGCGGCGATCTCGAACTTTACCTTCCTCGCGCGCTCGGGCGGCGGCAATGGTTTCCGCGTGAACACGGGTACGGTCGGCCGCTACATGAACGGCGTGCTGGTTGAAGCTGGCGACGCCTGCTTCCGCTACCAGGACTCCGCCGGTAACGGCACGGCGGGTTATCAGGGCCCGGGCGAAGACCCGAGCTTCGATTCGGTGCTGTTCGACTGCGCCGGTGGTATCGCCACCTCGAACTCGGAAGCCGGCACCGCTGAAGCCGCCATCGCAGGCGGTTCGAACAATGTCGTCGGCGCCAACTCGCTGGCCGCGAACTACTTCCCCGGCCCGATCGAAAACGCGATGACGCCGTTCGATCCGACGACGGTCGACAGCTCGCTGTCCAATCTCGGCTATGTCGGCGCGTTCGGCCCGAACGAAACCGAGACCTCGAACTGGGCGGCCGGCTGGACGTTCGCGCTGTTCCCGGAGCCGAGCTGCCCGACGGGCACGACGGACCAGGGTTTCGCCATCAATGGCGTGACGGTGTGCCGTCTTAACGGTGTCATCACCAGCGACATCCGCCTGACGCGCGGCAATCTCTATGAAATCGACGGCCGCATCGATGTTGGCGTCGACGTCGGTGCCGACGGCACGGCGGCGAGCGGCGTTCCGGCCTCGCTGACCATCGAATCGGGCGTGACGCTTTTCGGTGACAGCGGCTCGGACTATGTGGTCGTGAACCGCGGCTCGCAGATGTTCTCCAACGGGACGGCGGCCAATCCGGTCATCTTCACCTCCGAGAATGATGTCACCAACGCTCCGGGCGACCGCGTCGATGCGATCTCCGAATGGGGCGGTCTGGTGATCCTCGGCCGCGCACCGATCAATCGCTGCCGCGACGCGGCAACGCCGGGCACGGTGGATTGCGAGAACATCGTGGAAGGCGTGACCAATCCGGACGCGCTGTATGGCGGTGCGACGGCCAACGATTCGTCGGGCTCGCTGCGCTATACCGGCGTGCGCTTCGCCGGCTTCGCGATCAACACGCAGGGTAACGAGCTGAACGGCATCACCTTTGCCGGTGTCGGCACCGGTACCACAGTGGAGAACATCCAAGTCCACAACAATTCGGACGATGGTGTGGAGTTCTTCGGCGGGGCGCCGAACGTCCGCTACCTGGTGCTGACCGGTAATGACGACGACTCGATCGACACCGACAATGGCTATCAGGGCAACATCCAGTTCGCGATCGTTGTTCAGCGCGACAATGGCGGCGACAATATCGTCGAAGCCTCGTCGGCCGGTAACGGTGTGACGCCGCTCTCGAACGCCCAGCTGTCGAACTTCACCTTCGTGGCCCGTTCGGGCGGCGGTAACGGGTTCCGCCTGAACACGGGTACGGTCGGTCGCTACGTCAACGGTGTCCTGTTCGAACAAGGCGATGAGTGCTTCCGCTATCAGAGCTCGGCCGGTAACGGCACGGCAGGCTATCAGGGCGTTGGCGAAGACCCGAGCTTCGACTCGGTGCTGTTCGACTGTGCCGCCGGTATCGAAACCTCGAACTCCGAAACAGGTACCGCGCAAGCCGCGATCGACGGTGGCACCAACAATGTCGTCGGGACCAACACGCTGTCGGGAACCTTCATCAACGGTGCGAACGAAACGGCCGTAACGCCGTTCGATGCGACGACCCTTGATGCCTGGTTCATGTCCGCTGCCTACGCCGGCGCCGTCCAGAACAACCAGGACCGCTGGTGGGCTGGCTGGAGCTGTGGTCTGGAAGCCGCAACGCCTTGCTAGAGCCTGGAGACAAGGCGCCGGTCCTGTGGCCGGCGCCGCACTCCCGCTCTCGCTCTCGTGCACACGAATTCAAAGGTTGAAGCCATGAAATCCGTAACCACATTCGGCGGTGCGCTTCTCGCTAGCACAATGTTCCTCGCGCCTTCGGTCGCGATGGCACAGCAAGCGGATGCCACGGCTGAAACGACTCCGGACGACACGATCGTCGTTCGCGGTCAGTTCATCCCGGAGCCACAGCGCCAGACGGCGCAGGTGGCGAGTTTTGTCACCAATGAAGACCTGCAACGCTCTGGCGATGCCGATGCCGCGATCGCGCTGACCCGGGTGTCGGGTCTGAGCGTCGTCGGCGGCCGGTTCGCTTATGTCCGCGGTCTGGGCGACCGCTATTCGGCGGCCCTGCTGAACGGTTCGCCGCTGCCGAGCCCGGAGCCGCTGCGCCGGACCGTGCCGCTGGATCTGTTCCCGTCGGGCGTGCTCGACCGGATCGCCGTCCAGAAGACCTATTCGGCCAATTATCAAGGTGAGTTCGGCGGCGGTCTCATCGACCTCCGCACGCTCCGCCGGCCGATCGAGAATTTCTTCAACTTCTCGTCCAGCATCGGATACAATACCGAGACGACCTATGAGGACGGCCTCTTCCACTATGGTTCGGAAGACGACTGGACCGGTTGGGATGGCGGCCTGCGCCAGCTTCCCGACCCGCTGGCCTACATTGTGGCCAACGGTATTCCGCTCAGCTCGCTGGACGACGAATATATCGAGAATGCCGGTGAGAGCCTGGTCAATTCTCCGGTGACCGTCATCCAGCAGGGCGAACTCGGACCGAGCTCGTCTTTCGAAGCCGAGGGCGGTCTGACCTTCACGCGCGGCGATTGGGACATCGGCCTGATCGGCGCCGCCGGTTACAGCCAGGGTTGGGAGACCCAGCGGGCGACCCGCCAGTTCGTGCTGGGCGATATCATCGGCAATGAGTTCCAGACCACCGAAACGGCTCTGGACATCCAGACCAACGCTCTGGGCTCGATCAGCTTCGATAATGGCGATCACCTGCTGCAGGCGACCGGCTTCTGGGTGCATTCGACCTCGAAGGAAAGCCAGATCGATACCGGCCGTGACTTCAACGCGCCGGGTGCGACGGGCCAGGTGTTCGACGAATCGACGGGATGGTACGAGCGTGAGCTCGGCATGTTCCAGCTGGCCGGTGAGCACTTCTTCGGTGATTTCGAGGTGCGCTGGCGTGGCTCGATCGCGCAAGCGACCCGCGATGCGCCGTATGAGCGTTCGCTGCGCCGTTTCCCGGATCCGACGACGGGTCTTCCCGGTTATGAAGAAGCGAACAATTATTCGATCCGCTTCTCTTACCTGACCGACGATCTCACCAATTTCGGCATCGATTTGCAGCGCACGTTCAATCTGAACGATGGCCGTGAGCTGGTGATCATGGGCGGTTACGACCGGTCGCGCACCGAGCGGGAATATGACTTCCTGGCGCTGCGCTTTGCCGGCGGCAACTCGCTTCCGGATGATGTGAAGGTGGCCCGGCCGGACTATCTGTTCGGCCCGGACAATATCGATCCGAACCGGTTCGTGCTGCAGGAAATCGTGACGCCGAACGATTCCTACTCCGCCAATCTGGACGTGGATGCTTTCTACCTGCAGGCCGATTTCGACATCACGAACTTCATCCGCGCCACCGTCGGTGCGCGTTATGAGGAAGGCGAGGAGCGGGTCCAGACCTTCAACCGCTTCGGGCTTCTAGGGGCCGGTTCGGCGATTTCGGAAGACTATGTGCTTCCGGCGCTGACCATCACCTGGAACTTCGCGGACGATCTGCAACTGCGTGCCGGTTATTCGGAAACGATTGCTCGCCCGCAATTCCGCGAACTGGCCCGGTCGTCCTTCTTCGACCCGGAATCCGAGCGCTTGTACCGGGGTAATTCCGGTCTGGTGGACTCCACGATCCAGAACTTCGATGCCCGCCTCGAATATTATATGGGCCGCGATCAGTTCGTGACCGGTGCGGTCTTCTACAAGAAGATCGAGAATCCGATCGAGGAAGTGCAGTTCTCGACCTCGACCTTCGTGTTCGAAACCACCTTCATCAACTCGCCCGAGGCGACGGTGCAAGGTGTCGAGCTCGAATTCCGCCGGTATTTCAACCTGCCGATCGACACCGGCTTCTTCAACGACCGCGATTTCCGCTTCTCGGTGAACTATACCTACACCGACTCGGAAGTGACGGCCGGTCCGAACGATATGGTGTTCGACCCGATCACCGGCACGCCGGTCGCCGCGTCGCGGTTCGGGCTCGACGGTTCGGTTCTGCAGGGGACGCCCGAGCATATCGTCAATGCCCAGCTGGGCTGGGAAAGCGATGTCGAGCAGCTCACCCTGCTCCTGAACTGGGTGGATGAGCGCGTGCTTCAGCGCGGTCTGACCCAGCCGGGCGCCGAGCTGCCGGACGTGCTCGAGGATCCGGGCTATCAGCTCGACCTGACCTATCGCCGGGACATCGACCTCCAGGGTCAGCCGATCACGCTGGGCTTGAGCGCCCGCAATCTGCTGAACGAGGATCATATCGAGTTCCAGCGCAACCCGACCATCGGTGTGACCAACTTCAACACCTATGAGCGGGGCATTTCGTTCTCGGCGAGCCTGACGGCCCGCTTCTAGAGCGCGTGTTCAAAGTATGCGGCGGCTCACCCCGGGAGGGGTGGGCCGTCACATCATTGAAACGAAACTGACAAACAAACTGTAGCAAACCGTCGTAAACGCAGGGGAGCCGTGACCCGACGGGGCGCGGTCAACGAGAACCTGCCGTGGATGGCGATGGCGATTTCAAGCAACACACCGCACATGCGTTCTGTGCCGCGCGCTGCCGTGATAGCGGCGGAGCTGTCGGCATTGGCCGTGCTGGCCTTCGTTCTGGCCAGGGCGGTCTGGTTCGGCCTTTACGGGGCGTATAGCGAGCCCTTCGCCTTTGCCGAACCGGACTATGGCGTCACTGTCCGGGATACCCGGCTGCAGCCGGCCGCCGGCACGTTCGAGACCCTGTTTTCCGGCGGCGCCGCAACGTCGGCCGATGCGTCTCTCGAGACGCTTCCCGAAACCCGTTTGAGCCTGCAGCTCTACGGCGTCCGCATGGGCGAAACACCGGAAACCGGCACCGCGATCGTCGAGGCCGGCGCCAGCGGACAACGGACCTTTGCGGTCGGTCAGGCGATAACCGATGATGCCGAGCTGGCCGCGGTTTATGCCGACCGCATCGTGATCGATCGCGGCGGCATCCGCGAGGTGCTCTATTTGCGCGACGGACCGGCGCGGTCGACCGCGGTGGTGACCGGTGCGCGGGCGATCAGCCCGCAAGCCCTGATCGCCGATCTGGCCTTGCAGCCGCAAATCGAAAACGGCCGCCTGACCGGCTTCCGCGTCGATGCGGCCAATGACGAGCCGGCTGCCGTGATGCTGGGGCTGCAGCGCGGCGACATCGTTATCGAGATCAATGGCCGCCCGATCCCGCAAAACGCCGACGCGGCGCAAAGACTGCTGCCGCAGATCGGGCAATCCCTTCAACTAACCGTGCGCCGTGCAGGTGAGCGGGTCACTCTGGACGTATCGCAATGACCTTCAAGACCGTTCGCCTGCTCGCGGCCGCGCTGCTGCTCGCGCTGACACCGGGTCAGCCGGCCCTGGGGCAGGAGCACACGCTGAACTTCGTCAACGCGGACATTCGCGCCTTCATCGACGATATCTCCCTGTTGACCGGCTACACCTTCATTGTTGATCCGGACGTGCGCGGTGTCGTCAATGTGACCTCGCAAACCCCGCTGACCGAGGAAGGCGTGTTCGACGTCTTCCTGTCGGTGATGCGGGTGCAGGGCTATGCGGTCATCCGCAGCCCGAGCGGTGCCTATCAGATCGTGCCGGAACAGGAAGGTGCACGGGCAGCCGGCGCGGAGGGCGGCGCCGCCAATCGCGAGCAATTCGTGACCTCCGTCGTGCGGCTGCAATACACCAGCGCCCAGGATGCGCAGGACATTCTGCGGCCGCTGACCAGCGCGCAGGGCGTGGTCAATGCCATCGACAGCGGCAATGCCGTGGTGATCGTCGATTTTGCCTCGAATGTGGCCCGCGCCCGCCAGGTGCTGCGCAATCTCGACCGCGACAGTTCGGTGTTCGAGATGCTGGCGCTGGAAAACGTGTCGGCGGCCGACATGGCGCGGATCCTGGATTCGACCCGCACCAGCACGCGGGCGGGCGAGGACGGGCTGCGCTACGCCGTCACCATCGTGCCGGTTGCGTCGTCGAACTCGCTCCTTTTCCGCGGCGATGCCGACCAGATTGCCGAGATGATGCGCCTGGCGCGCCAGATCGATGCGGTCAGCGAGTCGAACCAGGATTACCGCGTCATCTATCTCAACCATACGGACGGGGAATCGGTGCTGCCGATCCTCGAAGACGTCGCGGCCACGCTGTCGCCGGCGGGCGATAGCGGTCCGGCCGGCGGCCCGATCTCGATCTCGCATCACGCCCCGACCAATTCGCTGATCATCAACGCTCCCGCCGATGCGCAACGGCAGATCGAACAGGTTGTGCGCCAGCTGGATATCCGGCGGCCGCAAGTGCTGGTGGAAGCGATCATCGTCGAGATTTCAGATACGGCCGCCGAAGAGCTGGGCGTGCAGTTTCTGCTGGCCGGTGACGATGATGGCGAAGCTCCGCTGATCATGAGCCGGTTCAACCGCGCCAATCCGAACATTCTGGCCCTGACAGGCGCGATCGCCGAAATCGACGATGGCAGCGGAAACGATGGCGGCGTCAATGCTTCGCTGCGCTCGCTGGCGCTGTCCTCGCTGCTGGCATCTAACGGCATCATCGCAGGCTTCGGCGGTCAGGATTCGAACGGCAATCTGTTCGGCCTGGTGCTCAATGCGGTCGAGCAGGATCAGAATTCGAACGTGCTGTCGACGCCGCAATTGCTGACACTGGATAATGAGGAGGCCTACATCCTCGTCGGTCAGCAGATCCCTGTGACGACCGGCGAGGTGCTGGGCGCGAACAATGTCAATCCGTTCCGGACCATTGAACGCCGCGATGTCGGTGTGCGCCTCGAAGTCCGCCCGCAGATCAATGAGGGCGATACGATCCGCCTCAACATCCGGCAGGAAGTTTCCAGCGTGGCGGGTACCGTCAGTACGAGTTCCGACGAGCTGATCACCAATCAGCGCGAGATATCCACGACCGTCCTGGCCGATGACGGCGAGATCATCGTTCTGGGCGGGCTCATCGAGCAGGACCGCCAGACCAGCGTCAGCGGTGTGCCGGGCCTGAGCCGCGTTCCCGGTGTCGGCCGCCTGTTCCGCTCGGAAGGCGAGTCCGTGGTGGAACGCAATCTGATGGTCTTTATCCGGCCCACCATCATCCGCAGCGAGGCCGACATGCGCGATGCGACCGGCCGCAGCTATGGCCGGCTCCGTGAACGCCGCGGCGATGTGCGGCCCGGCACGACCGATCTGGAAGCGATCGCCGACATGCTCACCGGCCCGGCCGGCGGCGCGGATTTGCCATGACACAAGCGCCCGCACGCCTGGCCTATGGTTTTGCCAAATCGCGGGGGATCGTATTCCGGTCCGGCGAGCGGCCGGCCTTTGTGCTGAAGCGCGGCGGCGACCGGCTGGCACTGCTGGAAGCGCGCCGGGCCATCGGCCGCGCCTATCCGGTCGAAGAAGTGGATGCCCCGCAATTCGACCGTGCCTTGTCGGACATTTATGCCTTCTCCGGTGCCGATGCGGGCAGTCTCGGCGATCAGGCCGAAGGCGAAAGCCTGTCCAGCATTATCGACGACATCCCGCCGGCTGCGGATCTGCTGGATTCCGCTTCGGATGCGCCGATCATCCGGCTGATCAACGGGCTGATCGCAGAAGCGATCCGCACGGCCGCGTCCGACATTCATGTCGAGCCTTATGAGGACCGCGTCTCGGTGCGCTATCGCATCGACGGTGTGTTGTCGGAACGCGCCAGCCTGGCGCCGGCGCTGGCGTCACCCCTGGTCTCGCGGATCAAGGTGATGTCGCGTCTCGATATTGCCGAGAAACGGATCCCGCAGGACGGGCGGCTGACGCTGACGCTGGGCGGCAAGGGCGTCGATGTGCGCGTCGCCACATTGCCGTCGCGGTTCGGCGAGCGGGTGGTGTTGCGCCTGCTCGACAAGGATCAGGCGCGTTTCACGCTGGATCAGCTGGGGATGGGGCCGAACAATCTGGCGGCGATGAAAAAGGCGCTGGCCCAGCCCAATGGCATCATCCTGGTCACCGGGCCGACCGGAGCCGGCAAGACGACCACGCTGTATGCCGCGCTGAACCTTCTCAACGATGCGTCGCGCAATATTCTGACGGTCGAGGATCCGGTGGAATATGCGCTCGACGGTGTCGGACAGACACAGGTCAATGCGAAGGTCGGCATGACATTTGCCACGGGGTTGCGGGCGATTCTCCGACAGGACCCCGACGTGGTCATGGTGGGCGAGATTCGTGACACCGAAACCGCCAGCATCGCCACACAGGCCAGCCTGACCGGCCACCTCGTGCTGTCGACCGTGCACACCAATTCGGCCATCGCCGCCGTGGCGCGCCTGCGGGATATGGGCATTGAAAGCTTCCTTTTGGCCTCCACGCTGAGCGCGATCGTCGCGCAGCGCCTGGTACGCCGGCTGTGCCCGCATTGCCGCGAGAGTTACACGGCGTCGGCCGGTGAACGTGCCGCGATGGGCATCAAATCGGCCGGACCGGTCCTGCTTTACCGCTCGAACGGGTGTTCCGCCTGCAAGGGGCTTGGCTATTCGGGCCGGGTCGGCCTCTATGAAATCGTGCCGGTCGATGACGGATTGCGTGCGCTGATCCACGACAATGCCTCGGAAAAAGCGCTGACGGATCACGCTTTCAGATCGCGGAAGACGCTGTTCCAGGACGGGTTGTCTGCCGCCGTCAACGGCGAGACGAGCCTGTCGGAAGTGCTGCGGGTCTGCCGTGAGGAGACCGAACGTCATGCCGGCGTTTGAGTATGAAGCCCTCGATACCGGCGGCAAGAAGAGTCGCGGCTTCCTGAATGCCGACAGTGAAGTCGCCGCTCGTCGCGAGTTGCGCCGGCGCAATCTGGCGCCGTTAAGCGTTGGGCGGGCGGATGACCGGCGAACCCGTTCGGCAGGGCCGTCCGTGGCGTTCCGTGCCGGGCTGTCCCGCCGCGAATTAATGATCTTCACCCGCCAGTTCGCCAGCCTGGTGGCAGCGGGTATTCCGCTTGAAGAAGCGCTGGGGCTTCTCACCCGCCAGGCCGAGTCTCCGGGCCTGCGGCGCGTCCTGTCGGCGATCCGTTCGCGCGTTCAGGAAGGCAGCCGGTTGGCGGACGCTATGGGTGATCATCCGAAATCCTTTCCCGCCGTCTATCGCGCCATGATTGCGGCCGGCGAGGCCGCCGGCGGCCTGGAGCGCGTGCTGGACCGGCTGGCGGATTATCTTGAGAAGGCCGATGCCGTGCGGCGGAAGGTACAGGCGGCGCTGGTCTATCCGGCGGCCCTGGCCGTAACGGCGATCGCGGTTGTGTCGGGCCTGCTGGTCTTCATCGTGCCGCGCATTGCCGAACAATTCGACGGGACTGGCGTGGCGCTGCCATTGCCGACCCAGATCATGATCGGCCTGTCCGGCTTTTTGCAGGACTACGGCCTCGTTCTGCTTTCAGGGCTTGGGATTGTCATTCTGGCTAGCGTGTTGGCCTTGCGAAGCGCGGCCGTCCGCATGCAGCGAGACCGGTTGCTGGTTCGCTTGCCCGTCGCCGGCGGCTGGACGCGCGACATGGAAGCGGCGCGATTTGCGCGCACCCTGGCGATCCTGATCCAGTCCGGCGCGGTCCTGCCCGATGCGTTGCGGGCCGCGGGCCGGGCGGCGGGCAATGCGGCCTTTGGCGAGGCGATTGCGACCGTATTATGCGATGTGGAGATCGGCACCGGCTTGTCGGAGGCCATGCGGCGCAATGGCTGGTTTCCGCCCCTCCTGGTGCATCTGGCGGCCGCCGGCGAACGGTCGGGGACGCTCGGCGACATGCTTGAGCGCGCCGCTCATCAGATCGAGCAGGATGCGGACGGGCGCACCTCAATGGCGCTGAACCTCCTGGAGCCGGCCATCATCATCACGATGGGCGCGATCGTCCTGGCGATCGTCCTGTCGATCCTTTTGCCGATCCTGCGCCTCAACACTCTTGCTCTCGGATAGGAGTTTCCGACATGAAAGCGCTCTCGACGACAGCCAAACCGAAAGCGGGTTTTTCGCTTCTGGAAATGATGGTGGTCCTCGTGATCATCGGCATTCTCGCGACCATTGTCGTGATCAATGTGTTGCCGAGTCAGGACCGCGCGATGGCGGAGCGTGCGCGCGCAGATATCCGCACATTGGAACAGGCGGTCGAGCTCTACCGGCTGCAGATGCTGGCCTATCCCTCTACCGAAGACGGGCTGGAAGCGCTGGTATCGGGGCCGTCCGATACCGCGCTGGCGGCGCGCTTTCCGCAAGGCGGTTTCGTGCGCCGGCTGCAGACCGATCCCTGGGGTAATCCCTACCAGTATCTCTATCCCGGCGAGCTTGGCGAGTTCGATATCTTCACCTTGGGCCAGGACGGCCGCGCCGGGGGTGAAGGGCTGGATGCCGATATCGGGAATTGGGGCGATTGACGCGCTCGCTTGCCTCCAACCGCGGATATTCGCTGGTCGAGATCATGGTGGTTCTGACCCTTATCGGGTTGATGACGGGTGTCGCGTTTCTGACGCTTCGCCCGGACAGCGATCCGGCACGGTCGGCCGCCGAACAGCTGCTGCTCGACCTGTCGCAGGCAGAGACCCTGGCCGTCACGCGCGGCGAATTCATCGGCATACGCGTCCGGTCTGACGGGTATGATTTTCTCGCTTATACGCGTGGTGCCTGGGTGCCGCTGACCGGCCGCCGAAATCTGTCCGGACGGGCCCTGGCCGAGGGCATCAGCTTGCGCGTGCAGGGCCAGGCCATCGCGGGCGGAACGGATTTGCCGGACTACTGGTTCGACCCGACCGGCGCGAACGACCGGGCGCGGCTTGAAATCCGGACCGACGAGACGTTCTGGCAGATCGATATCGGCCAGCGCGACGGGCTCCGCCTGAGCGGGGGTCCGGCATGACACAGCGCTGCGGATTCTCCCTGATCGAGATGCTGGTCGCGCTATCGGTGCTGTCTATTGCGGGACTGGCGCTGCTGAACGCGACGCATCAGGCGAGCCGCGGCGCGCAGATAATCGAGGCGCGCAGCCTTGCCGCGCTGGCCGCTGAAAACGTGATGAATGCCGAATTGATCGAGCAGGCCGGAGGGCGGCTCACATCGGATCGCGGGCGCTATTCGCTGGCCGGGCGCGAGTATGACTGGACGCTGACCGTGTTGCCGACCACCGATGCCGGCCTCGTCCGCGTCGAACTGGCGGTGGAGGAAACGGGCGGCGGCGGTGCGCATTCGATACTGACCTTCCGGAGGGCAGGATGATGCCGCAGCGCGCCGGATTCAGCCTGGTCGAGATCCTGGTTTCCGTATTCGTGTTCGCGGCGGCGGGGATTATCGCTTCAACGCTATTGAATGCTTCGCTGACGGCGCGCGACATCAACCGCCAGAGCGCGGAGCGTGCCGAGATGACCGACCGCGCCCGTATGCTGATGCGGGAAGACTTTGGGCAACTCGCGAGCCGGCCGGCCCGCCTGCCGGACGGGCGTTCCGGCGGTTTCACCTTCCGCGGCTCGAACGCCGGATTGACCGATCTCCGGCATAGTGCGCGGGACGTTGTACTGCTCGCTTTCACACGCGCCGGACGCCCCAATCCGGGGCAGGTGCATCCGCGCGGCTCCCTGCAATATGTGGAATATGTCCGCGATGGAGATCGGCTGATCCGGCGCAGCTGGAGCTATCCCGACCGGGTGTTCGAGACGCCGGCACAGGAATTTGTCCTTTTGGAGGATTTCGCCGAGCTGGAGGTCGAATTCCTCAATCTGAATAGCTGGGTCGGCGAGATGGCGTCCGGACGCGGGCCCGGCGCGGCGTCAGCCCTGCCGCGCGCGGTACGCCTGGCGACGCAGCAGGCGGATGGCACGGCACTGGAATTCGTCCTCCTGACGCCGGAATTTCCGTCATGATCCGGTTCGGCGACAAGCGCGGCACGGCGCTCATCACCTCGCTGCTTATAACGGCGGTGATGGCGTCGGTCTCGGTCGGCCTTTCCCAGAGCCTGTTCTATGCGATCGAGCGCAGCGGCCAGATCGGCCACCGCGATGCCGCCTACTGGTATGCGCTCGGCGCGCGCGATTTTGCTGAAAGCGCACTGCTTCGCTCCCTGCCCCGAAATGGCGAACCGATGCGGCCCGGCGACGCCTGGAATCAGGGCGCCCGGCAATTCGACATTGAGAATGGTGCGCTGACCGGCGAAGTCCGCGATGCGCAGAATTGTTTCAATCTGAATAGTCTGGTACGCGGCAGCGAGGACGGATTCGTGGAAGACCCGGACGCCGGTGAGCGGTTCATCTCGCTGCTTCAAGCATTGAACATTCCGTCCATCGATGCGCAGGCCATTGCGGCCCAGGCCACCGACTGGGTCGATACGGATGCGCGGCCCGCTGCGCGGGGGGCAGAGGACTCGGTCTATTCAGCCCGCCCGATACCGCACCGCGCGGCGAACAATCTGTTTGTCGAACGCGAAGAGCTGCGCGCCCTGCCGGCCGTGACGCCCATGCTTTATGGCGTCTTGGCGCCCTTTGTTTGTGCGCTCCCGGAAACGAACCGGACGACGCTGAACCTGAACACCTTGCGTCCGGAGCAGGCCGCTCTTCTGGCGGCGGCGCTCGATAACCGGCTGTCGCGATCAGATGCCGCCCTTGTCCTGTCGCGCCGTCCGACGACGGGCTATGAAACCGTCGCGGAATTCTGGACCGACCCGCTCCTGGCGGCGCTCGAATGGCCGGTCGAGGAACGTCCTGAATTCGGCCTGTCGACCCGCTATTTCGAGATCCATGTCGATGTCCGGCAGGGTGACAGCGTCTATCGCCTGACGGAATTGGTTGAAATCATGTCCGGCAGCCGCTTGGTGCGCCACCAGCAACGCTTCGGAGTGTTCTCGTGAGCCGAGATCTGGTGATCCGCGCCCCGGCCGGTGGCGATGCCAATCCCCATTGGGTGTTGGTGCAGGATGGCCGCCGCAAGCGTTCGGGCGATGGCGTCCCGGCGGTGCCGGAAACGCCCTATGACCGTTTGTTCCTGGTGCTGCCGAGCAGCGATCTTTTCGTGGCGCGCGTGCCCTTGCCGGCGCGATCCGAGCGCGAAGCGCGCCAGGCCGCACCCTTCCTGATCGAAGACGAGCTGGCGGCTCCTGTCGAGGATACCGCAACCCTTATCGGGCCGGCCGATGGCGATGGCCGCCGTTATGTCTACGCCATGCGGCGCGAGCTGGCGGAACGCTGGCAGGCCTTGGCGGCACGCATTCCGGCCCGGCGGATCCTCCTTGTGCCGGACGTCTTCGCCGCAATGGATTTCAGCGAAGATGCCGTGCTGTTCGCCGATCGCGGCCATCTCCTGCTGTGCCGCCCGCGCGCCGACCGGCCGGCCCTGTGTATTGAAGACGCCCTGCTGGCCGACGCATTACCCGCAGCGCTGGCTGAGGCGAAGCCGGACTCGCTGGCGGTCGCCGATTCGATCGACTGGACCGAAATCGTCGGCATCCCGCTGCCAAAGCCGCGGCGTTTTGCAGCGTTCGATCTGGCCCGGGCCATCGCGGCCCTGCCGGAAACGCTGATCGACCGGTTGCCGGGATTTGCGACTGTTCGCGGCGGCGGCGCCTCCTGGCTGACCGTGCTGTCACCCTTCCGGCGCGCCGGCATGGCGTTGGCCGCCAGCCTGCTGGTGGCCGCGGTCCTGCTGGGTGCCGAGGGGATCTATTACCAGTCGCAGCGCGCGGCGATTGACGATGCGGGCACGGCGCTCTTCAGCGCGACATTCCCCGGCACACCGGCGGTCAATCCGGAGGTCCAGCTGCGGCGCCAGATCGAGGCGCTCGAAGGCGCGGGCGGTTCCGATTTCCTCGCCTTGGCGACGGCGTTGGCGGAGATCACACGCGGCGTCGACAGCGTTCAGATCGACACGATGCGTTACGATCGGGCGCTCAATGTTCTGAATGTCACGGCGGTGTACGCCGGGTTTTCGGATTTCGAGGCGTTGGCGCGCGCGGCGGGCGAGCTGGGTGTCGTGCTGGAAGATGGCGGGGTGCGCCAGACCGGCAACACGTTGACCGGCGAGTTTGCAGTGAGGTTGCCATGAATGCGCTTCTCGCCTCCCTCCGCTCGCAATGGGCAGAACGCAGCCCGCGCGAACAATGGCTGCTGGCGGTGTTGGCGCTGATCATCGCCGGCCTTGGCAGCTGGTATCTGGTTGCGGCGCCGTTGATCGATTTCCGGAATTCGGCGCGCACCGCCTATGTCGATTCCGTCGAGCGCTACCGGAATTTGAGCGTCGGCGTGGCGAGATATCAGGCCTTGTTGGCCAATGCCGATGCCGCCGCGGGCGACGATTCGCGGCCCTTGCGCACGATCGTTGCCGAGCGCGCAGCGGCAATGGAACTGCCTTTGTCGCGTATGGTTCCCGACGAAGACGGGCGCTTGAATGTCTGGACGGAAAGCACCAGCGCGGAGCGCCTGATGGCGTGGCTCACCGATCTGGATCGCCAGTCCGGCATTGTGGCCATTCGCGCGAATATCGAACGTGAAGGCGACGGACTGGCGCGCGCGCAGATCGTTCTCGAAAGAGGGCCGGGCTGATGTCGTGGCGGACCCTCACTCTCACGGGCGTTGTTTTTCTTCTGGTGGCGCTGATCGCACTCATGCCGGTTTCATTCGTGCACGCCCTGGCGGGCGGGCGCCTGGGCGAGGATGCATCGACCTATGGCCGGATCTGGGACGGCCGCATCTACGGTGCCGGAGCCGGAGCGGCCCGCTTCGAGCGGATCGATATCGGATTGCGGCCGACATCCGTGCTGACCGGCCGTGCCGTATTCGACTGGCAGCTTGCCGACCCCGAGGCGCGCGGCAGCGGCCTGGCGATGGCGGGCATTTCATCTTTCGGCGTCCGCGAAACCCAGTTTACGGCCACGCTGCGTGGCCTTGGCCTGGAGCTGCCCGGCATCGATCCCGCCGAGTTGGTTTCGTTCGGCATCAATGAGCTGACTTTCGAGCGCACGGGATGCCACCATGCAGACGGCGACGTGCGGACAGCCGCGCTGGTCGGTTTCGCCGCGCCCTATGACGTCGCCGCGCCCCTGCTGGAGGGTCCGCTCGGATGCAATCAGGGCAATCTCACCGCCGATCTCACCGGTAACAGTGCGGACATGATGCTGACGCTCAACCTGTCCTTGGCACCATCAGGGCTTTGGCGATGGACGGCGGAGGCCCGATTGCCGAATGAGGGCCTGACGGCGGTTTTCTCGGCGGCCGGATTCACGCAGGATGGCGATGTCTGGCGTGCCCGCGGCGAAGGACAGCTATGAGCCTGCAGATGTCAATTCGTTGGGGAATGATCGCAACCGCCGGCCTGGCACTTTCAGCCACGGCCTGCGCTGAGGTGCGGCACGACGAGCCCCTCGCGGAAATCCTGTTCGGCAATGCGGAAAGCGTCACGGCCCAAACAAACGCAGATCCGCCGGCACCGCCAGCGGCTTCTGATTATATGAACGGCTTGCCGCCGCAGGATCTGGCGCCGGGCGAGTGCGGCGCGTTCTTCTGGGATCGGGCCGAGCCCAATCCGCTGCGCGTCTTCGATAATGAAAGCCGTGGCGATGCCCGTCTCTTGCTGAATGGCGAGACCGTTGCGGTCGCATCGGCCGTGCGCAGCTTCGACTATCGGGCGGGTGAGCGCCTCGAGCGGCGTTATGGAAATGTGTCCATCGCCGGCGAGATCACAGACCGGCGCAACGGTGAAGCCGTGATCGGGCGCGCCCTGATGCGTGTGCGCGACGGGGACGGTCGCGAGACGGTGACACCGATGGTGGGCTTGATCAGCTGTCGCGAATAGCATCGGTTTCACAAAACTGTCGTGTTTGAAAGGTTAGTGAGACCCCGGGTTCCCAAGAGGCGTAAGTTTCATGTCTGAAACGGCACCGGCCCTTCTGGCCGAAAACATCAATGTCACCTTCGGCACGACGCAGGCGCTGAAAGGCGTATCACTCACGGTCGAGCCGGGCGAGATGGTCGCTCTGATCGGCCCGTCCGGCTCGGGCAAGTCAACGCTCCTGCGGGTTTCGGCCGGATTGCAGACCGCGGATACCAGTTCCGGTGTGACGCGCCTTTTCGGTGACCGGGTTCAGGAGGCGGGCAAGCTGTCGCGCGGCGTGCGACGGGCGCGCGCCCAGATCGGTTTCATTTTCCAGCAGTTCAACCTGGTTAAGCGGATCAGTCTTTATTCCAATGTGCTGATCGGCGCGCTGGGCCGGATGCCGAGCTGGAAAGGCGTGCTCGGCCGGTTCTCGAGCGCTGACCGCAAGAAGGCGATGGATGCGCTGGAGCGGGTCGGGATCGCGGAATATGCCGGCAATCGCGCGGCTAATCTGTCCGGCGGGCAGCAGCAGCGCGGCGCGATTGCGCGGGCCCTGGTGCAGGGTGCGCGGGCCATCTTTGCGGACGAGCCGATTGCCTCGCTTGATCCGGTCTCGGCGCGCAATGTGATGCGATTGCTGGCCGACCTCAACGAACAGGATGGAATCACGGTGGTGGTGACGCTGCACCAAGTCGATTACGCGCTGAAATATTGCAAGCGCGCCGTCGCGCTGAAGGATGGCAGGATCATCTATGACGGTCCGACCGGCGGTCTGACGCGCGAGCGGCTGATCGAGATCTATGGTGACGAGTATATCGGGGTGCTCGACGAGGAAGGAGAACCGGCATGATGGCGCGGCTCCTCTCTCTCCTGGCATTTTTCGGCCTGTGGGCGGCCTCGGCGACGGCACAGGACAGTGATCAGACCACGGTCGTGTTCGGCGTGGTGGCCACCGAACAATCGGAAAACGTGCTCGCCCTGTGGGAGCCCTTCGTCGAGGACATGGCGGAGGACACCGGATACAATATCGTGCTGCGCTCGGCCGGGGATTATACCGGCGTTGTCGAGGCGATGCGCGCCAACCAGGTTCAACTGGCCTGGCTGACCAACCGGTCCGGTCTGGAAGCCGCCCGGCGCGCCAATGCCGAAGTGTTCGCGAAATTCATCTATCCGGACGGACAGCTGGGCTATCGCTCGATCATCATTGTCCCCGTGGACAGTCCGCTGCAGTCGCTGGACGATCTGCTGGTCTGCGATGGCAGCCTCAATTTCGGCTTCGGCGATCCTTTGTCGACCTCCGGCACGCTGGTGCCGAATGCCTATATTTTCTCGCCGCGCGGAATCGATCCGCAGACCTGTTTCAATCAGGTGACGCGGGCCAGCCACGAGGCGAATCTGCTGACCGTGGCGAATGCGCAGCTGGATGCGGCAACGAACAATACGACGAATATCGAGCGGCTTCAGCGGGCGCGCCCGGAAGTGCTGGAGAATATCCGGACCATCTGGCGATCGCCTCTGATCCAGACCGATCCGATCATGTGGCGCCGCGATTTACCGGCCGATGTGCGCGCGCGCATCCAGGAGTTTTTCCTGACTTATGGCTGGCGCGGCGATACCGATCAGCGGGCGCGCGAACAAGGCATTCTGCGCGAGCTGGAAATGGGCGGCTTTTTGCCGGCGACCAATGATCACTTCCTGCCGATCCGGCGTCTTGAACTGATCGACCAGCGCGCGTCTCTCCGTTCGGACATCGCGACGGTCGAAGCCGATACCAGCCTCAATGACGTGTTGCGCGAGGAGCAGCTGACCGAGTTGCGCGGGCGGCTGGCCGCCGTCGAAGACGATCTCACCGAGGTCGCGATCCAGGAGCGCGCGATTGCGACACAGACGGTGTCGCTGCAAATCGAATCGGCGCGCGCGGCGATGCTGGCCAATCCGGAGGGCGACCAGGGCGCGGTCTCCGAGCTCGTCACCAGCTTCCTTCGCGACCAGGGCACGCCGCCACCGCAAAGCGTGCAAGCAGCGCAGGGGCGCGCAGCGGATGACAACGATCCAACCCTGTTCCGGGCGATGGTGGGTTTGATCGTTGGGCTCGGCGTGTTCGGGCTGATCATGTTCATGAGCCAGCCGCCAAAGCATGCGCCGGCGCGGCTGATGACCGACCGGCTGATCGATGCGGTGATCTGGGGCGGGTTCTTCGGCCTGCTCATCTGGAGCTTCTGGTCGGCGGAAGTGTTCAAATTCCCGCTGCTTGGCGCCAATGCCGATCGGATGGGCGAATACCTGGCCGGCTTCACGCGGCCCGATTTCTCGGAATGGCAGAACTATCTCGAGCAGATCATCGTCACCATTCAGATCGCGCTCTGGGGCACGTTCTTCGCCGTCGTTCTGGCGATTCCGCTCGGATTGCTCGGCGCGTCCAATATCGCGCCCTTCTGGATCCGGCGGCCGGTGCGGATTTTGATGGATGGGTTGCGGGCCATCAACGAGCTGGTGGTCGCGGCAGTCTTCGTGGCGGCGGTGGGTCTTGGCCCCTTCGCCGGTGTGCTGGCGCTCGCCTTCCATACGGCCGGCGTGCTCGGCAAGCTGTTCTCCGAGGCGGTGGAGTCGATTGATGAAGGCCCGGTCGAGGGCGTGCGCGCTACGGGCGCCGGTCCAATGAATGAGGTGACCTGGGCCGTGGTGCCGCAGGTCATCCCGCTCTGGGCGTCCTATGCGCTCTACCGGTTCGAATCGAACACGCGTTCAGCGACCATTCTCGGCCTGATTGGCGCCGGCGGTATCGGTCAGGTGCTGATCGAAAACATCCGGTCGTTCGAGTATGGCAAGACGGCGGTGATCATCGGCATCATCATCATTGCCGTGACGCTGGTCGACATGCTGTCGCAAGTCCTGCGCAAGCGCTTGATGTAGACGTTGGGTCCAAGATGGCGGCCGCCCGGAGCCGGCGATTTCCGCCGGCTCCGCGCGTGCGGCTGTCACAAAAGCTTTTTCAATCCGACAAAAAAGTGAGTTCTAAACTTCATAGAGGGGCGCGGAATTTGTCGCCGTTCTGTTAGCAAATTGTAACGGAACGCCGGCGCAACCCGACGGGATTGGCCATGCTCCGATTTTCTCTCGCTCTTGTTCTTCTCGCCATTTCCGGCCCCGCTGTGGCCGAGGATTTCAATATCGAGCTTCGCGGGCGGTTGTTCGTCGACTTCGCGGCTTTCGAAGAAGATTTTGCATCCCTGCAGGACAGCCGGGATGACAATCAGTTCCGGGCGGCGCGCCTCGGCGTTCAGGGCGGCTGGGATGATTTCAGCTTCGTGGCCGAACTCGACTTCGGCGGTGACAAGATTTCCGTGAAAGATTTCCGCCTGCGCTGGAGCGGCGAGCAGTTCAACGTTACGGTCGGCCATCAGAAGACGCCGAATTCGATCGAATACATCACGTCCTCGACGGTGATGACGTTCCAGGAGCGTGCGCAACCGGCGCAAGCCTTCCGCTATGACCGCCGCGTCGGCGTTCTGGTTTCGCGCGGTGGCGACAATTACTCGCTGGCGGCGGGTGTGTTCGGTGGAGCCATCAGCGATGACAGCCGCGATTTCGACATCACCGATTCGTCGGTTGTCGCAGCACGGGCCACCTATGCGCCGGTCAATGAGGACGGCCGTGTGGTGCATGTCGGGATTCACGGCCGCCTCTATAATCGCGATAGCGCAGAACCGGAATCGGTGCGCTTCCGGGCGCGGCCGGGCACGGCGTTGGCGAATCGTTATGTCGATCAGCGCACGGCGGCCGACAGCTCGACACTGGTCGGTCTGGAAGGGCTGCTCATCCAGGGGCCATTTCACCTGATGGCCGAGATTGCCACCGAGGATGCCGATGGCGCGGCGGATGCGACCTCCTGGGCCGTGATGGGCGGTATCATGCTGACCGGCGAAAGCCGCGTCTATCGGGCTTCGGATGGCGTTCTTCGCGCCGTCACGCCATCCGCTCCCGTTTCTGAAGGCGGTCGAGGCGCCTTCGAGCTGGTCGGCCGAATCGACCAGCTGGAAACCGATCTCGCCGGCCGCCAGACAACCTATACCGCCGGCCTCAACTGGCTCGTCGAGCGCAATGTCCGGGTCATGCTGAACGTGTTCAGCGCCGATGTGTCCGGCCCGGCGCGTTTCGGCGAGGGTGACTTCCAGGGCGCGCAAATCCGCTTCCAGGTGAACTGGCCATAAAAAATTCACACAATGGGCAGGCCGCAACCGGCTAGAGAGCTCGGTCAAAGGCCAACCAATGCGACAGGGATTGCCACCAATGAAATCGTTTCTCGCTTCCACCATGCTTATTACGGGTGCGCTTGCGCTCGCCGCATGCTCCGACGGCTCGGGCACATCGGCTCCTGCCAATTCCGGTGCGGTATCTGAAAGCGCCTCGACCGGTTCCCGCAACGTCTTGCGGATTGTCGGTTCGTCGACCGTGTTTCCGTTTACGACGGCCGTTGCCGAGAGCTTCGGCGCCCGCACCAGCTTTGCAACACCGGTTGTGGAATCCACCGGCACGGGCGGCGGGATGCAACTGTTCTGCTCGGGCGTCGGCGTCGACACGCCGGATTTGACCGGCGCTTCGCGCCGCATGACGGCCAGCGAATTCGAGATGTGCCAAAGCAATGGCGTGCGCGAGATCGTCGAATTGCCGATCGGCTTCGACGGCATTGTGATCGCGAATGTCTCGACCGGGCCAGAACTGGATATTTCGCGGGGTCAAATCTGGCGCGCGCTCGCGGCGCAGGTGCCGGGCGACGATTGCGCGATGATCGACAACCCCTATGACAGCTGGTCGCATATTGACGCGTCGCTGCCGAATCTCCGGATTGAAGTCTTCGGACCGCCGCCGACTTCGGGGACTCGCGATGCGTTCGTCGAGCTCGGCCTTGAAGCCGGCGCTGAAGAAGTGGCTGCCGAAACGGGTTGCGAAATTCCCGAGGAGGCAATGGCCCGTATCCGTGAGGACGGCGCATGGATCGATAGCGGCGAAAACGACAATGCCATCGTTCAGACGCTGGTGAATACGCCCACCGCTTACGGCGTGTTCGGCTATTCCTTCCTGGCGCAGAATGGAGACCGCATCAAGGCGGCCCGCGTCGACGGTGTGGCGCCGGAATTCGACGCGATCGCGTCTGGCGAATACCCGATCTCACGGTCGATGTTCGTCTATGCCAAGGCGCAGCATGCCGGCGTTGTGCCGGGCATCCAGGAATACCTGCAGGAGTTTACCTCCGACGACGCCTGGGGCGATTTCGGATATCTGACCGACCGCGGCCTGATCCCGCTGCCGGACGCGCGCCGCGCCGAGCTCGTGCAGCGTGTCGCCGGCATGGAGACGATGAGCGCGGCACCGGGCGAGTAAACCGCTCGACATTATTGCAATGTGTTTGAGCCCCCGGACCGATGTCCGGGGGCTTTTTCTTTTTGATGCTCCGACCCGTCCGGGTCGTCGCTCCGCGATCTTCTTGTTGTTTCCGCTGCGCGGCCCACTGGCCGCTCGCATAAAACGCGCTTAGGGCTGCTCGCCCGGGCAAGCCGGACACGCTGCGGGTGGCTTTTTCCCCTCCCCCTTGTGGGGAGGGGTAGGGCATGGCCTCGAAAAATCTGAGCATCCGCCTTCCTCCGGTTTAACCGGAGGATCTCGATCATCGAGCCCCGAACAATGAGGCCCTCCGGTCCCCCGCTTGCGGGGGCGGGGGACCCCGAAGGGGTGGAGGGGGCAATTGCCCCCCTCGTCCCTCCGGGACACTCCCCCCGTTCACGGGGGGAGAAAACTATACGTTCACGCCATCCGGGCGAAAGCCGGGACGACGATCGGATACTTCAAGTATCAGCTCCGCCCTAAAACAGCGGCTTGCGCTCCTTGCGGCCCAGGCGCCGCAGGCGTTTCCAGAATTTCCGGCCTTCCGGTTTGGGCTGCGGTTTGAGGTTTTTCACGAATTCCTCGGCGCAAGCCGTCCAAGAAAAACCCTCGGCGTATTCGCGGCAGCGTTCGCGCTTCATTTTCAGGGCTTCAAGACAGGCTTCCTGGAGGTTTTCCGAGACCGCGCCCGCGCCGGTTCCGGGAATGAGGTCCTTCGGACCCGGGGCCGGGAAGGCGGCGACCGGCGTGCCGCAAGCCATGGATTCAAGAATCACCAGTCCGAACGTGTCGGTGAGGCTCGGGAACACGAAAACATCGGCGTCGGCAAAATAGCGGGCCAGCTCGTCGCCATATTTCGGACCGAGGAACTGGATGTCGGGATAGTCCTTGCGCAGCTGGTCGAGCTGCGGGCCGGGGCCGATGACCACCTTGGTGCCGGGCAGGTCGCAATCGAGGAAGGACTCGATGTTCTTCTCGACCGCCACACGGCCGACATAGACGAAGATCGGTCCCTCGAGGTCCTGGTAAACGCCGCCATCAATGCCCCTCTTATCGGGGTTGAAGAGGGTGGTATCCACTCCGCGCGCCCAGGGCGTGATGTTCTTGAAGCCGCGGGCCGCGAGATCGTCGCGCATGGACGGCGTCGCGACCATCAGCCGGCCGCCGGCATTGTGAAACCAGCGCATGAACTGATAGCCGGCCGACAGCGGGATGAAGGGGAAGCGTGCGTGGACATATTCCGGAAACTTGGTGTGGTAGCTGGTGGTGAAGGGCAGCTTCCATTTCAGGCAGACGGCACGCGCCGCCATGCCGAGCGTGCCTTCGGTTGAAATATGGATGGCTTCGGGTTCGAACGCCTTGAAGCGTTCCTCGATATCCTTGCGGGCGCCGAGGGCGAGCTTGATCTCGGGATAGGTGGGGAGCGGCCAGGTCTTGTAGCCGAGGCCGGGATGGATGACCTCCACCTCATGACCCATGGCGCGGCATTCCTCGACCGTGCGGGTCAGGGTGCGGACAACGCCATTGACCTGCGGTTCCCATGCGTCGGTGACCAGCATGATGCGTTTCGGCCTGTCGCCGAATTCGTCGTCATCGATTTCGGCGGTGTCGGTATCGCTCTGAATGTCCATCATGGGCGCTTGCATAGCCCATAATTCGCACATGGCGAAGAGGCGTTTCATCCTCTTGCCAGCGCCTTTTGGGCGTGATCAAAGCGCCATGATAGAGTTGGGCATTTGCGGAGAGGATGCCATGCCGGATACCGCGACCGTTCGGATCAATTGGGATCGTATCGACGAGATCAAATTCGCCGATGAGACCGAGGCAGCGCGTGCGCTCGCCGGCAAGATCGGCTTCTCGGACACCGACATTGACGAGGTGCGCAGCAACGCCATCGATCTTGTCGAGCGGGCGCGCAAATCGACCAAGGTCGCCGGGCTGATGGAATCCTTCCTCCAGGAATTCGGGCTCTCGAACAAGGAAGGCCTGGCGCTGATGTGCCTGGCCGAAGCGCTGCTGCGCGTGCCCGATGCGGAAACCGTCGACAAGCTGATCGCCGAGCGGATCGGTTCCGGCGAATGGAGCGGTCATGTCGGCAAGTCCGAGCACTGGCTGGTCAATGCCTCGACCCTGGGTCTGATGCTGACCGGCTCGCTGGTCGAGGTCGACCGCGAGGCGAAGAAAAACCCCGGCACCTATATGCGGCGGCTGACCCACCGCTTGGGTGAGCCGGTGATCCGCGCCGCAACCATGCAGGCGATGAAAATACTCGGCGAGCAATTCGTGCTCGGCCGTTCGATCAAGTCCGCGATCAAGCGGGGCCACAAGACGGAAGGCCGACTGCATTCGTTCGACATGCTGGGCGAGGGCGCGCGTACCCGTGATGATGCGGCGCGCTATCACGCCCGCTATCTGGACGCGATCGCGGCTGTCGGGGCGCAGCGCGGTGAAGGCGGGATCGAACAGGTCGACGGGATATCGGTGAAGCTCTCCGCGCTTCATCCGCGCTATCATGCCGTAAAGGAAAAGACCGTTTTCGACGAGCTCTATCCGCTCGTTCTGGCCCAGGCCGAAGCGGCCAAGAACGCCGATATCGGACTGTGCCTTGATGCCGAGGAAAGCGACCGGCTGATCATATCGTTGAAGATTTTCGAACGTCTGGCGCGTGAACCCTCGCTGGCGGGTTGGAATGGCCTGGGTCTGGCCATCCAGGCCTATCAGAAGCGCTGCGAGGCGGTGATCGAGCAGTTGATCGCCCTCGGCCGCGAGACCGGCCGCCGTTTCCTGGTGCGGCTGGTGAAGGGCGCCTACTGGGATACCGAGATCAAGTTTGCCCACCAGATGGGCTGGCCGGACTTTCCGGTCTGGTCGACCAAGCCGGCGACCGACCTCAATTATCTGGCCTGTGCACGTCTGATGCTGACGGCCCCGGACGCGATCTATCCTCAATTTGCCACCCACAATGCCTTTACGCTCTGTGCGGTGCGAAGGCTGGCCGAGAAAGCCGATATCGAAGCCTATGAGTTCCAGCGCCTGCACGGCATGGGCGAACCGCTTTACTTGGCGGCCAAGGCGGCTTTTGGCGGACGTCCGGTGCGCATCTATGCGCCGGTCGGCGAGCATGAAGACCTGCTGCCCTATCTTGTCCGGCGGCTGCTCGAGAATGGCGCGAACACCTCTTTCGTGCACTCCTTCCTCGACAAGTCGGTTCCGGCGGAAAATGTCGCCAGTGGACCGTTCGACGGCGCCGATACGATTGACCGCCATCCCTTCATCGCGATACCGGGCAAGCTCTATGGTGAAAGCCGCGCCAATTCGGCGGGGGTCGATCTCAGTCAGACCGGTGTGCGCGAGCGTTTGGCCAAGGCGCAGGCCAAGCTCGATTCGCAATTGCCGCTTCCGGCTGGCTCGATCGTGCGCGGCAAACAATACGAATCCGATCCCTACAAGCATGCCGGGCCCATCAATCAGCATGAGGTCGTATCGCTCATTTCGAATGCGACCGACGACCAGATCGACGATGCGTTCGAAGCTGCACGGGCGGCCCAGGCCGGTTGGGATCATCTCGGCGGTTCAAAGCGGGCCGAGCTTCTGCGCGCGATGGGAGATGCGCTGGAAGCCGAGACCGACCGGCTGATCGCGATCATGACGCGCGAAGGCGGCAAGACGCTGCCGGACGGTGTCGCAGAAGTGCGCGAGGCGGTCGATTTCTGCCGCTATTATGCCTGCGAGGCCGAGCGCAAATTCGGCGCGCCGACGCGGCTGCCGGGACCGGCCGGTGAGACCAATCACCTCGAGCTGCGCGGGCGCGGCGTCTTTGTCTGTATCAGCCCGTGGAATTTCCCGTTGGCGATTTTCACCGGCCAACTCGCAGCCGCCCTGGCCGCCGGAAATACGGTGCTGGCCAAGCCCGCCGAACAAACGCCGCTGATCGCATGCGAAGCCGTGAAGCTGTTCCAGAAGGCGGGCCTGCCCAAAGACGTATTGCATCTGATCACTGGCGATGGCCGCGCCGGGGCCGCGTTGGTCAATGACCCGCGCACCGGCGGTGTCTGTTTTACCGGCTCCACCGAGGTGGCGCGCGTCATCAACAAGGCGCTGTCGGAAAAGGACGGGCCGATTGTGCCTTTCATCGCCGAGACGGGCGGGCTCAATGGCATGTTCGTCGATACGTCAGCGTTGAAAGAACAAGTGATAGACGATGCGATTCTCTCGGCTTTCGGATCGGCCGGTCAGCGCTGCTCGGCGCTGCGCATCCTGTTCCTCCCGGAAGATACGGCGGATGGCTTCATTGACGGCCTGATGGGGGCAATGGACGCCTTGGCGCTCGGCGATCCGGCGGACGCCTTCACTGATGTCGGCCCGGTGATCGATGAAGAAGCCAAGGGCGTGCTCGACCAGCACATGACGCGCATGCGGGTAAATGCGAAAGTCCTGAAGCAGGCCAATCCCGGTCCGCTGGCCGATGACGGCTTTTATTTCGCCCCCGCCCTGATCGAGATTCCTTCGCTTGACCTGATGGAGCGCGAAATCTTCGGACCGATTCTCCACGTGCTTCGCTACAAGCGCAAGGACATCGGCAAGATCGCCGCGGAACTGGCGGCGAAGGGGTATGGCCTGACGCTCGGCGTGCATTCGCGGCTGTCGCGATTCCACGAGGACATCATGGCCGCGGTTCCGGCCGGCAACGTCTACGTAAACCGCAACATCACCGGCGCGGTTGTCGGCGTTCAGCCGTTTGGCGGGGAAGGATTGTCGGGCACCGGACCGAAGGCCGGAGGGCCACATTATCTTCCGAGATTTGCCGCTGAGCGAACGGTCACCATTAACATTTCGGCGCAAGGCGGCGATCCGGAATTGCTAAGTCTTTGACCTTTCGTGGGGTCGAAAAACCCCACTGAAAAAAGCATTACCGGAGTTTGCCTGTGGCGACAGGGCATTAGCCGGTCGTTAACCAAAAAATCCGGATTCGGACCAATAACCGTGTTGACCAAGGCCCGGCCTGGGAGCACTATATGTTGGGTCGGCTGGAAGAGCAGACACACCATCTATGGGATTGTTAGGGCAGCGGCGCGAACGCGCGCGTTCCGCGCAACAGGACAGCTGCGCTCTAAATTCCGGGGGAGACGAGATCGAAATGACGCCTTACGACGCCGCCGCCATGACCAAAACGACAACGGATCTCGATGCGCAGGACGCACAGCGACCGGGTAAGCCGCGTGCGCCGAAGCCGGACCTCAAACTGGTCCGGACCGTCGAGACCGATCCCTCGCGTGACGATTTGCTGACGGATTTTGGCAAGAAGACGCTCACCGACCGCTATCTGCTTCCGGGCGAGAGCTATCAGGACATGTTTGCGCGCGTATCGACGGCTTATGCCGACGATACCGACCACGCGCAGCGCCTCTATAATTACATGTCGAATCTGTGGTTCATGCCCGCGACCCCCGTTCTGTCGAATGGCGGCGCGTCACGCGGCCTGCCGATTTCCTGCTTTTTGAACACGGTCGGGGATTCGCTGAACGACATCGTCAATACGTGGAACGAAAACGTCTGGCTGGCCTCGAATGGCGGCGGCATCGGGACGTATTGGGGAGAGGTCCGCTCGATCGGCGAAAAGGTCGGTCAGAACGGTCAGACTTCAGGCATCATCCCCTTCATCCGGGTCATGGATTCGCTGACGCTTGCCATCTCGCAGGGTTCGCTGCGGCGCGGTTCGGCCGCCGTCTATCTGGATGTGCACCATCCCGAAATCGAGGAATTCCTCGAAATCCGCAAGCCGTCGGGCGATTTCAACCGAAAGAGCCTCAACCTGCATCACGGGCTGAATGTCACCGACGCCTTCATGCACGCTGTCCGCGAAGACGACGAGTATGAGCTGAAATCGCCGCGCTCCGGCGAGGTGGTCCGCACCGTGTCGGCGCGCAAGATATGGCAGAAGATTCTCGACCTGCGCCTGCAAACCGGCGAACCGTATATCGTCTTCTCCGACACGGTGAACGATGCACTGCCCGCGCACCAGAAGAGGCAGGGACTCAAGGTCCGGCAATCCAATCTGTGCGCCGAGATCATGCTGCCGACCGGCGTCGACAAGCATGGCCGGGACCGGACGGCGGTCTGTTGTCTGTCCTCACTCAATGCCGAGAAATTCCTCGAATGGAAAGACGATCCGCACTTCATCGAAGATATCTACCGTTTCCTCGACAATGTGCTGGAAGACTTCATTGACCGCGCGCCGGCGGAAATGGGCCGCGCCGTTTACTCGGCGATCCGCGAACGTTCCGTCGGGCTCGGCCTGATGGGCTTCCACTCCTTCTTGCAGAAGATGAATGCACCGTTCGAGTCGCCGATGGCGAAATCGTGGAATCTGAAGATGTTCAAATATATCCGCCAAGCGGCCGACAAGGCGTCGGTCAAGCTGGCGGAAGAACGCGGCGCCTGTCCGGATGCCGAGGAAGCCGGCGTGAAGGCGCGCTTCTCGCACAAGCTGGCGATCGCGCCGACGGCGTCGATCTCCATCATCTGCGGCGGCACCTCAGCGGGTATCGAGCCGATCCCGGCGAATTTCTATGTGCACAAGACGCTGTCCGGCTCGTTCTCGGTCAAGAATCCGCAGCTGAAGAAAGTGCTGGAGGAGAAGGGCGCCGATACGGACGAGGTCTGGGCATCCATCCTCGAGCACGAAGGATCGGTCCAGCATCTCGACTGTCTCGACCCGACGGAGAAGGATCTGTTCAAGACCGCGTTCGAGATCGACCAGCGCTGGGTGATCGAGCATGCTGCCGACCGCACGCCCTATGTCTGCCAATCACAATCGCTCAACATTTTCCTGCCGGGCGATGTCGATAAGTGGGACCTTCACATGCTGCATTGGACGGCATGGGAGAAGGGTGTGAAATCGCTTTATTACTGCCGCTCGAAATCGGTTCAGCGGGCGTCCTATGCCGGCGCCGAATCAAAAGGCGATGTTGCGGCTTCAATGGCCGCTGCGGGCAAGACCGATTATGAGGAATGCCTCGCCTGCCAGTAGGTGAAATCAATGGAATGAGGGGCGGCCATTGAGCCGCCCTTTGTTTGTTGCGATGCAAGGTGTCGTTTTCGAGTCACGGTTTCCGGAATTCTTGGCAGGCCGCGACCATTGCACCGATTTCGACCGTTATTTTTAACACACCGGAAGAGCGGTCGTGCTAGCTTCGCGCGTATTGGCTTCAGGAGTCGCCCGTGGCGTGTATGGGCAGGTCATTTGCGTTCATCGCGGCTGCCGTCATGACTCTGACGGGATCGGCGCTCGCGCAGGATCCGCTTCCGGCGCAATCGCCGATGATCTTCAATGTAGATCGCGCCATCCTCACGCCGTTTCTGAGCGAACCGCAATTCCAGACACAAACCATTGATCGCGATGCGTTGTTTGTGGCGTCCAGCGTGCTCGCTGAAACCGGAAGCGACAATGCGGCGCTGACCGCTTTTTCCGGGCAATCCACCGCCATCAACGCTTTTGACGGGGGCGCGCGCATTGAGGTCCGCGTTTTTCAGCCGACCTTGCTGACACGCTCCGACCGGCTGTTTGACCCGGCGTCCGGTATCGATCCTGCCGTGATCCAACCGGAGCGCGAGCGCCGGTCATCTGTGGCGGTCGATTATGTGACGCGGTTTGAATCCTATGGTGGAGCAGACGGGCTGGACCTGACGATCGAACCGCATGCCGGGGTCAGTTTCGGGCCGGAAGGTTCTGGCGCCGGAGCAGGTGCCGAGCTGCGCGTCGGACGCTATCTGCGCCAGGATGCGGCGCGGCCGAGCTGGTATTTCTTTGCTGGAGCGGAACGCCGTGCGCTGCTTTACGATCCGGCCGAAGGCTGGAATATGCGCGGCGCGATGACGCTCGAACCGTATGCTGTTGTGGGCGATGCCCAGGCCGGCGTTGCTATGCGGCTGGGGGAGAATGATCTGTCCTTCGCTTATGTCCGCCGTGAGCGCACCGCGCGGATCGGTATCGACGATTACGATGCTGCTGACGACTTTGCCGCGTTTTCGCTGAGCCGCCGCTGGTAGGCTGCCGGCCCGGTTTTCCCCGGTCTTTTTTTCTTCCCCCATGGCGGTTCCGCCAAGCATTGGCTTGAATGCCGGTCCGGGGTCAGGCGGGCTGCGGCCCGATGTGGATTGTGATCCACAAGGTCTGGACGTTCAGCGCGTTTTAACCCCAATATGTAGTTATTGAAGGCTCGAATTCGTGCCGAGTCGTTCACGCCAGTTTCCGGGGAATTCCATGTCCGCAACCGCTTCCACGCCAGGCCTTCTCACGTCCAGCCACTCCTACAAGCCCTTCCGCTATCCATGGGCGTACGATTTCTGGAAGAAGCAGCAGCAGGTCCACTGGATGCCGGAGGAAGTTCCGCTCGGCGAGGACTGCAAGGACTGGGCAACCAAGCTGTCGGACCAGGAGCGCAATCTCCTCACCCAGATTTTCCGCTTCTTTACGCAGTCGGATGTCGAGGTGAATGACAATTACATGGAGCGCTATGCGCGCGTCTTCAAACCGACCGAGGTGAAGATGATGCTGTCGGCGTTCTCCAATATGGAGACGATCCATATTGCGGCATACGCGCTGCTGCTGGAAACCATCGGGATGCCGGACACTGAGTTCTCGGCTTTCATGGAATACGAGGCCATGAAGGACAAGCATGACTACATGCAGGAATTCGGCGTCGAGACCAATGAAGACATTCTGCGGACGCTGGCCATGTTCGGCGCCTTCACCGAAGGCCTGCAGCTGTTCGCCTCGTTCGCCATGCTGATGAACTTTCCGCGCTTCAACAAAATGAAGGGCATGGGTCAGATCGTGTCCTGGTCGGTGCGCGACGAGTCGCTGCACTGCGAAGGCATGATCCGCATGTTCCACGAGTTTGCCGAGGAGACGGGCGCGCTGACCGATCAGGTGAAAGCGGACATCGTCGCGAACTGTAAACATGTGGTGGAGCTGGAGGACAAGTTCATCGATCTCGCTTTCGAGATGGGCGATGTCGAAGGCATGACGCCGCAGGATATCAAGAATTATATCCGCTACATCGCCGATTGGCGTTTGCGGCAGCTGAAGCTCGAGCCGGTTTATGGCATCGAAAAGCACCCGCTGCCCTGGCTGACCGAGATATTGAACGGTGTCGAACACGCCAACTTCTTCGAGGCACGCGCGACGGAGTATTCCAAGGGCGCGACCAAGGGCGAATGGCATGGCGAGGACGGTGTCTGGTCTAGCTTCGACAAGTGGCAGAACCAGAAATCGGCCAACGAGCTGCCGGCGGAGTAGCCTGCCTAGTCTACCTCACGCTGTAGCGTAAATTGGAATTCGCCGGTCTCGATATAGATCCGCTCCGGCACGCCCAACTCGGATTCGCCAAGTGACAATATGATCCCCGCGAAAGCCGCGGTAACAGGGCAATTTCGCTCGACACCATGTATAGAGGCGACTTCCGGGGTAAGGCCGCCAGTGTTTCCGTTATGCAGGTACGCGGTGAAGTGGCATGTTCTGGTGTCATTCCAGTCTCTCACAAATTCGCCTGTGAGACTGCCATCACCCAAGATTGTCACGCGGCCGGATGAATAGCCGGGCGTATCGACCCGAAAGGTGCCGGCCCACCCGGCAATGCCCCGGAAGGGCCGTTGGAAAACCAAATCGATGTATTCATTCGTCGTCAACGTGCTTTCCATCACGTCGTCTGGACGGATCACCGCGCTGACGACCTCGCCACTCGATCTCGCGCCCGTGAGAATGAGATTATTGGAATCGGGTCGTGCAACGGATTCGAACACGCCAACCAAGTTGTTCAGGCTCGACGGTTCGAAACGCCCCTGACCCCTCCATCGGAGTGGGCTGACCTCTATGAATTGGCCTCGTCCGGTCAAGGCCAGCATTTCCTCCGCATTGACCCAATATCCGTATGGCGATCCAACGGTGTTCGGCGCTTCGCCCTGCCGGACTGCCATACTGGTCGATGCCCCCGCCTGCTCCCGATGGTGAAGATCGACGCTGGCCGATTCAACGAAGCGCAGCGTAAGGCGGCGCAAATCGGGCCGGAAGGGCAGGGCGCGACCCGACTCGTTTCGCGCCAAAATTGAGAACAGGGCAACTTCACCGTTCTCCAGCGTGAAGGTGACCTCGGCGGTTCGCGGTGCCAGACATTGGCCGGCTTCATCGGACCGGCATAATACGGCTTCCGCCGGGCCGGAGATGTCGGCCCGCGCGATAAATTCGCCGGCGGCGCCATTATTTATGACAGCAGCGGCAGCGACACCGCGGCCGGTGCTTTCATTGATCGTGAGGATGCCGTCGCCCGAGGGCGATGCCAAAACAGCGATCAAGTCCGGCGGGGCGCGGCCTGAAATGAAATGGGTCGTGATATCAAAAGCGGCTCCACCACCGGCGATGATCCAATCGGCCCGGCCCAGTTGCGGACGGCACATCGCTTGGAGGTTTTCCGGTCCGATGAAAGAGCTCCCGCCGAGGCCGTCCGCCCCGGAATCGAACGCCGTCGCCGACAATACGAAATATCGCGTTTCGCCCGGGTCAATATGGAAAACCACGCCGGTGTCATGCGGAATCAGCTGGCCAGAGACATCGACGGGCGCCCAGTTGATCAAGACGTGATCCAGCTGCGGCGGCGCCCAGTGCGAGTTCTGAAAATGGCAGTTCTCGATCCGGTCAGGGCCCGGATTCACCACGGCTGCATAGTATGTCAGCGTTTCGCCAAACTCTCCTGTCCGGTGGTTGGGCAGTACAGATGCGAAGATACGCGGGTTCGCCTGGCCAAGCACTTCCGGGCAAAGCAACGCGAATGCCAGAAGCGTAGATGTAATAAACCTAACAGTGTGATGGCCCATGCAGCGCAATTAGCCACATGCTGCATGGCCTGTCGATGCGTTGGAGCGACGCTTGCCCAGCCTCGCCATTTCCGGCATTAGCCAGACATGAAGATATTCGAAGAAGCCAAAAGCCCGGAGGCGGCCGTCGACCGGCTAGTCGACCTCCACCAGACTTCAGTTGAAAACCTGCGGGACGCCCTGCGAGACTATCTCGACAATGGGACGCTCCCCGACCCGGAACAGCGGGCCGCCGGCGCTTTCGCCTATCCCGAACTGCGCGTTCTCTACGAGACCGAGGGTTCACCGCCGCCGATTAGCCGCGCCTTCGGCAAGTTTTCCGAACCGGGCCTCTATGTGCAGTCGATCACCGAGCCGGAATTATTCCGGGACTATCTGATCGATCAGCTCAGCCTCTTGCAGGCCGATTATGATATCACCATCGAAACCGGTCTGTCTGACACGGAGATCGCATTCTCGACGGTATTGGACGGCGCCGACGATCTCAATCTCGACGCGGCTTCTGTCGCCGATCTCGTCCGTAATTTTCCCTACGCGGATCTCGCCGGGATCGATGACGCCCTGCCCAATGGCGAGCGCGCATCGCAGCCGGGAGAGCCGCGGCCGCTGACGCTGTTCGACGCACCCCGCGTCGATTATTCATTGCAGAGGCTGAAGCATTATACGGGGAGCCCGTATGAGGACTTCCAGCAATTCATCCTGTTCACCAACTATCACCGCTATGTCGATGCCTTCGTGGCGTGGGCGATCGGCCAGCTGAAGGCCGACAATGAATATACCTCGTTTTCGGCGGCGGGGTTTGTCGAGGTGGACGCTCAGTCGTCCAATCCGCGCGCGACGGTGGAAGCAGCGCCCTGGCGGCGTTTCCAGATGCCTGCCTATCATCTCAAGGCGCCGGGCGGCCGCGGGATCACGCTGGTCAATATCGGTGTCGGGCCATCAAACGCGAAGACCATTACCGATCACCTCGCCGTGCTGCGCCCGCAGTGCTGGCTGATGATCGGACATTGCGGCGGGCTGCGTCATTCCCAGCGATTGGGCGATTACGTGCTGGCGCACGCCTATCTGCGCTATGACCGCGTGCTGGATCGCGACCTGCCGCTGGAGATTCCGGTACCGCCGATTGCCGAGATCCAGATCGCTTTGGCCGATGCGGTTAAGGAAGTCACCGGCGATGGCGGTGACGATCTCAAGCGCCGGCTCAGAACCGGTACGGTCGCGACCTATGCCGACCGGAATTGGGAGTTGCGATATCATGCCGAGGCACGCCGCATCAACCAGTCGCGGGCGATCGCCGTGGACATGGAGTCGGCGACGATTGCCGCGAACGGGTTCCGGCTTCGTGTTCCTTACGGCACCTTGCTGTGCGTGTCGGACAAGCCGCTGCATGGCGAACTGAAACTGCCCGGTGCGGCCAATTTGTTTTATCAGCGCTCGGTTTCGGAACACCTGATGGCGGGGATCGAAACGGTTGAAATCCTGCGCCGGAACGAAGCCGCTGCCCTGCATTCGCGCAAGCTGCGCAGTTTCGATGAGCCGCCATTCCGTTAAGGCTTGCCCTTTGTGCCAGCGTCGATTAGCAGGGCGCTCATGAGCCGGGTTCTGGAATTCGAGGGCATTCGCAATTTTCGCCATTTTGGCGAGTATGCGACGCCGGACGGGGCGAAAGTCCGGTCCGGGCTCTACCGCTCGGGGCATTTTCACAATGCGACCGAGGCCGACCGGCAAAAGCTTGTCGACATGAATATTTCTGTCGTGGCGGACCTGCGCCGGCCGCATGAGCGCGATCACGAACCATCGCAATGGGGCGAAGGATTGCGCGTACTCCAATCGAATGTTGCCGGTCACAAAGAGCCACCGCATCTTCGCTTCATCCGCGAGGGTGATATGAGCCTGGACGGGGTCGCGGCCTGGATGCGCGCCACTTACCGGCGCCTGCCGAACGAGCCCGGCAATCAGGAAGTGTTTGCTGCGGGTCTGCGCGAGCTGGCCACACATGGCGCCGAGGAAGGCTTTGTCGTGCATTGTGCGGCGGGCAAGGACCGGACGGGCATTTTCTGTGCGCTGACACTGGCGCTGGCGGGCGTTGAGCGCGAAGCGATCTATACCGACTATCTCATGACCAATGAGGCGGTCGATTACGACGCGCTGGTGCCGATGGTGCAGAAGCGCCTTAGGGACAGTTATCAACGGGATGTGCCAGCGGACGCGATGCGCTTGTTCCTGGGCGTCGAGGCGGATTATCTCGATGAGGCTTTCGACGAGATCGGATCGGCAGAAGCCTATGCATCCGGCGTGCTGGGCTTGAGCGATGACGAGATCGCGGCCGTCCGCGCCAAACTGATAGCACGGTGAGCGGACCGGTCAGCGAAACGCTCGACTGGATATTGCCCGAGCGCGCCTTTGCGCCTTTCCGGATGCAGGATAGCGCGCTGCTCTTGCATGGCGGCCGGACCTCGCGATCGCGGCTTTACGCATTGGCCTGGGACATGCTGACCTTTCGCCCGGGCGATGACCTCGATGCGTTTCTGTCCAAAGCACGGTCCGCCCTGGCTGATGGGTTCGAGCTGGCCGGACTGTTTGCCTACGAGTTCGGCCATGAGCTTGAGCCACGGACCGGCACGCCGCCGCGTTGGCAACCGATGATCCAGCTGGGCGTTTATCCGGCGTGGGCCGTGTTCGACCCGGCGACGGAGTCGCTGACGGTGCACGGCAACAAGGACGGTATCGCTGGGCTCAAGACCGGCCTGCATCTGGGCCGTCCGCCGGCCGGTGAAGCCACCGGTGCATTAGCGCCCAATTGGCCCCGCGAAACCTATCTGGGCGCTTGCCGCAAGCTGATCGAGCACATCCGCGCCGGCGATATTTACCAGGTCAATCTCAGCCAGGCGTTCAGTGGCCGCCTGACCGGGGATCCGTGGGCGGTTTTCCAGCGCCTGATTGCGCGCAGCGATGCCCCGCATGCCGCCTGGTTCAGGGCATCGGACTCGCATGTCGTCATCACCAATTCGCCCGAGCGTTTCCTGCGCTTGCAGGCGGGACGGGTCGAGAGCCGGCCGATCAAGGGCACGCGCCCGCGGCGGGCCGATCCGGAGGCGGATCGCGCGGAGGCGGATGCCCTCGCGGCCAGCGGCAAGGACCGGGCGGAAAACCTCATTATCGTCGATCTCGTGCGGCATGACCTGTCCCGGGTGTGCCGGCCAGGTAGCGTCAGAGTGCCACGACTCAATACGGTCGAAAGCTATGCGAATGTGCACCATCTGGTCTCGACCGTGACCGGTGAATTGGCGCCCGGACGGGATGCCTTCGACCTTATATGTGCGGCCTTCCCGCCGGGCTCGATCACCGGAGCGCCGAAAATCCGGGCCATGGAGTTGATCGCCGAAGCGGAAGGGGCCACGCGTGGGCCCTATTGCGGAGCCCTCGGCTGGATCGGGGAAGGCGGCCAATCCATGGATCTCAACGTGATGATCCGGACGCTGGACCTGATCCGCACCGATTCCGACTGGCTCGTCAAAGCCAGATCCGGCGGGGCGATCACCATCGATTCCGATCCCGATGCGGAGTACGAGGAGACGCTGCATAAGCTGCGCGCGTTGCAGTCCGCGCTGGAAGGGTGACGCATGTACCGGCTTGAGCCGACACGCTGGCAGAAGATCCGAACCGGTGACGTGGTGAATGGCGATCGCGGATTTCTGCTCGGCGATGGCGTATTCGAAACGTTCCGCATCGAAGCCGGCAGCATCCGGAACAGCCGCTTGCACGCTGCCAGTCTGGCCGCATCGTGTGAGGCCCTGGATCTGGAATGTCCGGCGTGGGACAGCGTCGAACAAGGCGTTGCCGACCATAGCGGACCAGCGGACGGCGTCGGCAAAATGATTGTTACACGCGGCGTCGGGCCTCGCGGTTTGGCGCCGATCGCTGAACAGCGGCCACAGATCTATCTTGATCTTTCACCGCGACCGAACCTGCCGCGTGGCCTCCGACTGGCCAGTGTTCCGATCCGCCGCTCGCCGACCAGCCTGACCGCCCGTTTCAAGACGCTGAGCTATGCCGACAATCTGGCGGCGCGGCGGGCCGCGGCGGGAGCTGGAGCCGACATGGCATTGCTGACAACGACAGACGGCGAGGTGTCAGGGGGCGATAGCGCCAATCTGTTCTGGCTTGCCGGCGGCGAAGTGTTCACCCCTTCGGCGGATTGCGCGATCCGGCGCGGCATCATGCGTCAGCGCGTGATCGTCTGGCTGAAACGGCAGGGTTACGCCGTCAACGAGGTGAGGGCGCGCCCAGAGCGCCTGGACTCGGCGGAAGCGGTGTGGATGACCAATGCGGTTATGGGCGCAATTCCCGTCACCGCGATCGATAGCCGCTTGTTCGACGCAAATCATGCCTTGCTTTCGCAACTGGCCGCGGCTGATCTGTGATCTATTGCCGGCTGACCGTCAAGGATTGGCGCGGACGGAGGAAGAATTCTTCCTCGATCTCGAAATCGCCCGTGATTTCACGAAAGGGCGCGTCGTAGGAGTAAGCGACCTCCACCCACACCACCGACCGGCCGGGGCTTAAAATGCCGCCGGGGATGGCCGGTTCGGATCCCGGAGCGCGTGCCGCCATGCCGCGCGCGTCGCTCCAGTCTACGGCAATGTCATTGGTCAGGCTCATTGAGATGCTGGAGATGCGAACCGAATAATCGGCGGCGTCAAAAGGAGCGATGATTGCGGCGCCGGCATTCAGAATGTCTGTCATCTCGTCATCGGTAATGACATCATCCTGAGCGATCAGGTCGGCCAGCGCGCTGGCGGAATTGGTCACTTTCCGGTCCACCGAAAGCGCCATCGAGATTTCGACCATGCCGAGATAGAGCAGAACCATGACCGGCGCGATCAGGGCGAATTCAACGGCCGAAACGCCGCCTTGATCGCGGCCCAAGCGCTGCAGGATATTAGCAATCGCGCTAGTCATCGAACGGCTCGTTGCGGAAGACGGTGGCGGACGTTATCAGCCGCTGATTACCCGGAAGGTTCGCGACGGACCCGAACATGTTCGGCAGGATCAGCGGATAGGCGTAATACACGCGGACCATGACGATATCGCCGGCATCGCCGGGATCGAATCCCATGCTGCCGCCATCAAGTTCGCCTTCCTGATTGGTCGGCGGGGTCGGAGAGATGCCGTCAAAGTCGGCGAACACGGCGACTTCGAAAACCATGTTGTCGCAATTCGCCACCACCTCGATCCGCGTGCAAACCTCGTCCCGGAATGTATTGGCGTCGCCGCCACCCCCCTGGAGCTGACCGGTCCGGATCAGGCGCGCGGATTCCAGCACGGCGTTCTCGATAACGGTCTCGGCAAAGAAGACGGCTGCGATTTCGATCAAGGCCATCAGAAAGAAGAAGAAGGGACCGGCAATCAACGCAAATTCGACGGCGGTCGCGCCGTCGCGATTCTTGCGGAAGGATGTCATGAAGGCCGGTCTGCGCATCTTTCGCCCGCTCCTCTGGGCGCGGTATACGCGCGCGCGATTGAAAAGCGGTGAAGAAACGGAGTTAACCGCTGTTTATTCCGCGCCGTCGAGGCTGCGGGCGGATTGCGAGCCTTCGCTGATAGCGACGGCATCTCCGGCGATACCGATGCGCGTGCTCTGCTGGCCTGTGAGCGTATCAAATATCTCTGGATCGTCGCCGACGGTCGGCGAGGGGCCGCAGGTCGGTGTGCAGGTCATGGTCATGCGCGACGTGCCGCGCTGATACACAAGCTGGCCGTCCGGTGAGGGGCCGACCACAAAGTCGTCGGCATAGATCACGCGGCCCTGGCGATCGAGCGCGATAATGTTGGTGCGGCCATAAAGCCGTCCGGTCACGATGAGTGTCCGGCGGTCATGGATGACGGCGTCGGCGATGGCCGGGTTGCCGACGATCACCGTATAGGCGGAACCGGGCAGCCGAACGACATCCGCATGCTCCACTTCGAGGATCTGATCGGCCAATGCGATCCCCGGCAGGGTGAGCAAGCCGGTGAGGCTGATGAGGATTTTGCGCATGGCGGGCTCCGCGGATGAAAATTCGCCCATCATAGAAACGCGGACGCGTGAAGACTTTCTAAATCAAAACGGTTGAAGATTAGATTTGAGTTACATTTAATATATTCATACGCGATTAACTATAACTGCCACGAAAATCGATTCATACATGGTTAAGTATGAGTATTCACCAATTCGAAATCGTCCCGTGTTTTTATGATGGCACACGACAAGAGAGGTCGGGACAAGAAAACCTTCTTGAAGTGGATGTGTGGCTAGCAACACGGGAGTAGACCCATGAAAACGATTTCTCGTTTTTTCAAAGACGAATCCGGCGCCACGGCTATTGAATATGGCCTGATCGCCGCTCTGATCGCCGTTGTCATTATCGGTGCGGTTACCGCTCTGGGTACCGGCGTGCGTGACAACATGCAGACGGTTGCCGACGCGATCTAATTCGCACAAACGTTTGCAAACGACATCAGGGGCCGCCCGAGAGGGCGGCCCCTTTTGCGTTCGGGCCGCTCGAACGGCCAACCGAATATTAAACCTGTTCCATTAGTCCGGATTCCAACGCTTATCGGAGTGGTGTCATGGCGGGTCAGTTCCTTCTCCTGGTCTTTGCTTTTCTCATGGTGTTGGCGGCCGCCAAGGACGGGATGAGCTTCACCATCCCCAACTGGCTGACCGGCGGTCTCGCGGTGTCCTTTCCACTCGCCGCTGCAATGCTCGGCCTGGGCTGGGTTGAATTCGGCCTGCACATGGCCACCGGTTTCGCGGCCCTTCTGATCGGAATGGCATTGTTCGCCCCGGGGTGGATCGGTGGCGGCGACGCCAAACTCTTTGCCGCAGCGGCTCTTTGGTTTGGCTGGCCGGATGCGGCCATGTTCCTGGCCAAGGCCGCCCTGATGGGCGGTGTGCTCGCGGTCACCCTGCTGATGCTACGCCGCGCCGCGCCGGCAAGCGGGCTTCCGCGGCAGTGGCTGGAAGGAAAACTACTGATGCAGGGCGGTCCCGCCCCCTACGGTATAGCGCTGGCGGCCGGTGCGCTGTGGACCCTGCCGGACAGCCGGTTATTCGCCTTGGCGGCGCTTTGATTTCGTAAATTGTGAAGAATTCTTCCCAATCGGTTGCAATCGCGATTCTATCTTAACGGCCCTTTTGGAAATTGGCGGTCAGATGGTGGCGCAACCTGAGGGGATTCGCGCCCATGAATGCTGCCCGAATCATTGTTTTGATTGCCGCCGGACTGGCGGCTGCGGCTGCCGCCTATTTCGTTTACCGGTCTTCTTCGGGTGCACCGGCGACGGTCGAACCGCAAATCGTGCAGGCTGCAACGGTTGACGTTCTGGCCGCGCGGCGCGATCTGCCGGTCGGCGCGCGGGTGCAAGCCAGCGATCTGTATTGGCAGGCCTGGCCCGAAGATGCGGTGAGCCCGTCACAGATTCTTCGCGAACGTTCGCCAGATGCCGCCGAGCAATACGCCGGCGCTGTGGTCCGCAGAGCAATCTCCGAAGGCGAACCGATTTCGCCACGCTTCCTGCTGCAGGCTGGCGAGGCAGGCTTCATGTCAGCCGTGTTGAGCCCCGGCATGCGCGCGCATGCCGTCCCGATCACCGCGGAAACCGGCGCCGGCGGATTTATCCTTCCGGGCGACCGTGTCGATGTGATCGTGGCTTACGAGGCGGAAGAGGACGGCAATAGCCGCCGCCGCTATTTCGTGTCCGAAACGGTGGTCGAAAACGCCCGCGTTCTCGCGATCGACCAGGTGTTTGGTGGCGACGAAGAGTCCGACAGTGTTGTGGTCGGCGAAACCGCGACGCTGGAAGTGACACCCGAACAGGCGCGGGCCTTGGCGCTGGCCACCGAGCGCGGGCAGATTTCGTTGTCTCTGCGTAGCCTGGCAGACGCCGAAGGCGGACCGCGCCTCGTGAGTACGCAGCCTGATCCACGTGTTGCACAGCCCGCCCCCGACCCGGTGACGCCATACCGCAATGATGACGGCCAAGTCGTTGTCTACCGCTACGGCCAGGCCCGCGTCACAACGGTCGACGAGAATTAGGAGGGGATGATGCTACGCGCCCTGATCTCCGCCCTGATACTGGCCTTACCCGCCGGTCCGGCGATTGCGCAGTCTGCCACCGGCTCAACCACGATGCAGGTGTATATCACCCGCACCGGCGATGCGCCGGCGTCCGAAGTGCTTGACCTTCCGCTGTCCAAGGCCGCGATCATTCACCTGCCCGTCGATGCCGCCGATGTCCTTGTTACCAATCCGGAAGTCGCCGATGCCGTGATCCGGACGCCAACACGGGCTTACCTGCTGGGTCAGTCGATCGGTCAGACGAATGCGTTTTTCTTCGACGCGCAAGGCAATCTCATCCTGGATCTCGATATCCGCGTGGAGCGCGACATGCGGGCGCTCCAGGAAGCGCTGAACCGTTTTCTGCCGGACCGCCGCGTCTACGCGGAAGCCATGAACGACAATATCGTGCTGTCCGGTTCGGTGCGCAGTGCGGCGGAAGCCGACACCGCCCTGCAGCTGGCGCGCCGCTGGACGGACGATCCGGAAAACGTCCTGTCCATGCTGGCGATCGAAGGCCGCGAACAAGTCATGTTGTCGGTACGGATCGTCGAAATGCAGCGTACGATCGTGCGGCAGCTGGGCATCAATTTGTCGACAGCCGGACAAAGCGGCGATGTCGCGTTCAATATTGCCACGGAACAGGAATTCTCTCTGGTGGGCCGTGCATTAAGCGGGCTGTCCGGCTCGTTCAACTACACCAATCCCGGCGGCGGCGTCTTCAATACGGCCGGTGCGCTTATTCAGGCATTGGAACGGGTCGGGCTGGTCCGTACCCTGGCGGAACCAAATCTGACAGCGATTTCCGGCGAAGCCGCGAATTTCCTGGCTGGCGGAGAGTTCCCGGTGCCGGTCGGCCGCGACCGCGACGGCAATATCATCGTCGAATACAAGCAGTTCGGTGTCGGGCTAGGATTTACACCGGTGGTCTTGTCGGAAGGCCGGATCTCGCTGCGGATCTCGACCGAGATTTCCGAGCTGACCAACCAAGGTTCCCTCGAGCTGGGCGCACAGGAAGTCACTGACGATCAGGGCAATGTGATCGGTACGATCCCGGGCCTGCAGATCCCGGGGCTGAACGTCAATCGGGCTGAAACCACCGTTGAGTTGCCATCGGGTGGCAGCCTCGTGCTGGCCGGCCTGATCCAGGAAGAAACGCGGCAGAATCTGGACGGTGTGCCGGGTATTCAGAATTTGGCGGTGCTGGGCGCCCTGTTCCGGAGCCGCGACTTCGAAAACCGGGAAACCGAGCTGGTCGTGCTGGTGACGCCCTATCTGGTCGACCCGATCGCCCAGAATGAAGCTGCGACACCGGCCGACGGCTTCCGGAATGTGAGTGAGCTGGAAACGCTGTTCCTCGGAAATATCAACCGTGCATACGCCGTGCCGGGCGCGCGAACCGAAGGCCGGAGCTGGTCGGGCCCGATCGGCTTCATCATGGACTAGGGGAGAGACTGCGATGAAATTTTCAACACTTGCTCTTGTCTTGGCCCCGGCGCTTTTGACCGCCGCCTGTGCATCCTATCCGGCGACGACCAATGCCATCGGATTTCCGGAAGCGCGGCCGGTCCTGGATACCGCGCGCATGGACCTTTTGGTCGATCCCGCTGCGAATGGCCTGCTTTGGTCCCAGATGGGCGCGTTCGGGGTTTTCGTGGATCATTACAAGTCGAACGGTCACGGACCGATCATTCTCTCCTATCCCGATGGCGGAGCAGAAGATCGCGCCGCGCAAGGCGCCATGGCGGAGCTGCGGAACTTCCTCGATTCTCAAGGCGTGACAGCGCGGTATACCGAGGAAGGTCCGTATGACGCGACCGGTATGGGTAATCCGCCGGTGATTGTCAGCTATCTGCACTATGTGACTGAGATGCCTGCGGAATGCAGTGAGCGCCGCTGGGATGATCTTGCCCGCGAGAGACTGAATGACGGCTATTCCGGGTTTGGCTGCTTCATGGCGCAAAACCGTGCCGCGATGATCGGCGATCCATACCATCTCGCCGGACCGACAGATCACGATGCGCCGGACCAGGCCCGCCGCCAGACGGTTCTCGACACCTATCGCCGGGGCGAACCGACCGCCACGCAACGCCGCGAGGACGAAAGCGGCGCGGTCTCTTCGGCAGTGGATTAAGGCTGGACGATCATGGCTGAACCGCAAGCATACGATGACGATTTCCTGGACGAGGACGATTTGCTCGATCCGGCGGAAGTCGAGCGCCGCCTGACCGGCGATGCAGACGGCGAATTCGAGGAATTCGGCGATTCCGATGGCTTTGAGGCTGATAGCTACAGTGCGGATGATTCGGAGGAACCGGCGGATGTCATTGATGAGCCCGAGCCGGCGCCGCCCGCGATGACTCCGGAGGGCGGCAGCCGCCCGTTTGGTTCGCAAGCCGGCGCGGCCCCGGCCCGCGAAGCCTGGCAGGAGACCGAAGCGGAGCCGGCCGCCTCGCCGTTCGACGATATCGATTTGGGGCATTTCGGTCCGGAGCTCGCCAGCCCGCTGGCGGGCGAAGTCGATGACGATATTCCCGATCAGCCGATTCCGCGGATCACCATTCATGCTTTTTGCGAACGGCCGGAAAGCGGCGCGCTCGTTCATAACGCGGCGAACGACCGCCGCCTGTCGAAAGCCCATGTCGAGGTCGAATTGGGCGGGCTGCCCGCGGCGATCGAGCGCTTCACGCACCAGGCGACGCCCGATCTTCTGATCATCGAGACCGGCATGCGCGGGCAGGGACTTTTCGATCAACTCGAAGAGCTGGCCGGAGTTTGCGATCCCGACACCAAGGTCATCATCATCGGCGCGGCCAACGATATTTCGCTCTACCGCGAGCTCATCAAGCGCGGCGTGAGCGAATACCTCGTGCCGCCGATGTCGCCGCTGCATCTGATCCGAACGATCTCAGGGCTCTATCTCGATCCCGAGGCGCCCTTCGCCGGCAAGACGGTGGCGTTTATCGGCGCCAAGGGCGGTGTCGGGGCGTCGACCATTGCGCACAATACGGCGTGGTGCATTTCGGAGAACGCCCAATCGGACTGTGTGCTCGTGGACATGGATCTGTCCTTCGGCACGGCGGGGCTCGATTTCAATCAGGATCCGGCCCAGACGCTGGGCGATGCGCTGGCCGATCCGGAACGGCTGGATGAAGCGCTGCTCGATCGTCTGCTGGTGCGTTGCACCGAGCGGCTGTCGCTGTTCTCGGCGCCGGCAACGCTGGACAAGGATTGGGATTTCGGTCCCGAAGCCTATGAAACCGTTCTGGAAATCGTACGGCGGCAAGCGCCATTCATTGCGCTGGATCTGCCGCACACCTGGTCGCCCTGGGTGCGCCAGACCATCCTCACCGCCGATCAGGTCGTGGTGACGGTCACGCCGGAACTGGCCTCGCTGCGCAATGCCAAGAATTTGTTCGACCTGGTGCATGCCTCGCGCCCGAATGACGAGCCGCCGAAAGTGGTGGTCAATATGGCGGGTATCGCGAAGCGGCCGGAAATTCCGGTGAAGGATTTTGCCGATGCGTTGGGTGTCCAGCCGACTTTGGTCCTGCCTTTCGAACCGCAGCTTTTCGGCAAGGCCGCCAATGACGGCCAGATGATCGCGGAGGTGGATCCGAAATCGAAGGCCGCCGAAGGCTTTGCGCACCTCGCCGCGATGCTGTCCGGCCGGGCCGCGCCGACACGCAAGCGGGGCCTCCTCGGAGGCCTGTTTGGAAAGTGATCTGAGCCATGTTCGGTAAGCGAGACGCCATCGCAACGCGACCAGACCCGAAGCCGGCCCCTGCGCCGGCTTCTGCTGCGCCTGCGGTCCGGCCCAAGCCTGCGCCGAAACCGGTCGAAAAGCCCGCGCCGAAACCGGCTGCTGCGATGGGTCCCAAACAGGCTCCCAAGGTGAAGCCGGTCGCTTCGACGGCGGATACGCAGCGGACCGACGAGTATTATGCGATCAAGACGACGATCTTCAACGCGCTGATCGACACGATTGATCTGGGCGCGCTGGCGCAACTCGATAACGAGACGGCGGCGGAGGAAATCCGCGACATCGTCACCGAGATTATCTCGATCAAGAATGTTGCGATGTCGATCGCCGAGCAGGAACGCCTGCTGCAGGACATCTGCAACGACGTTCTGGGTTATGGCCCGCTGGAGCCCTTGCTGGCTCGTGACGACATTGCCGACATCATGGTCAACGGTGCGGGCGATGTGTTCATCGAAGTCGGTGGGCGGGTCGAGAAGACCAATATCCGCTTCCGCGACAATGGCCAGCTGATGAATATCTGCCAGCGCATTGTGAGCCAGGTCGGCCGCCGGGTCGACGAGGCGAGCCCGATCTGCGATGCGCGCCTGGCGGACGGTTCGCGGGTCAATGTGATTGCCCCGCCGCTGGCGCTGGACGGTCCGACGCTCACCATCCGGAAATTCAAGAAAGACAAGCTGCGGATGGCGAATCTGGTCGAGTTCGGCTCGATCTCGCCGGAGGGCGCCAAAGTTCTCGAGATTATCGGCGCCTCGCGATGCAATGTGCTGATCTCCGGCGGTACCGGCTCGGGTAAGACCACTCTGCTCAACTGCATGACCGGGTTCATCAGCGAGGAAGAGCGGATCATCACCTGCGAGGATGCCGCGGAACTCCAACTGCAGCAGCCGCATGTGGTGCGCCTGGAGACCCGTCCCAAGAATCTTGAAGGATCGGGCGAGGTCACGATGCGGGATCTCGTCAAGAACTGCCTGCGGATGCGTCCGGAGCGCATCATTGTCGGCGAGGTGCGCGGACCGGAAGCGTTCGACCTCCTGCAGGCGATGAATACCGGCCATGACGGGTCGATGGGCACGTTGCACGCCAACAGCCCGCGCGAAGGCCTGTCGCGGGTCGAGTCGATGATCACGATGGGCGGTTACAACCTGCCGTCCAAGACGATTCGCGAAATGATTGCCGGGTCTATCGATATCGTGATCCAGGCGGCGCGGATGCGCGATGGCTCGCGCAAGATCACCCATATCAGCGAAGTCATGGGGATGGAGGGCGATGTCATCATCACCCAGGACCTGATTGTCTTCGAGATTGAGGGTGAAGACGAAAACGGGCGGATCACCGGGGCCCACAAATCCACCGGTATTGCGCGGCCACGTTTCTGGGATCGCGCGCGCTATTACGGCCTGGAACGCGAGCTGGCGACCGCGCTCGACGCGGCGGAAAGCTAGCCGATGAGCGGACAGTTGCCCCTTCTGTTTGCAGCGATCGCGGCGTTTATCGCGGTTGGCGGCATTGGCTGGGTCGTGACGGGTACCATTGACGACGGACAGAAAGCTGCCCGGCGCAAGGCCGTGGTCGCGAATGGCGCCGGCCGCAAGCCGCGGGCGCAAGCGGTCGATCAGACCCAGCAACGCCGCAAACAGGTGGCGGAGTCGCTGAAGGAAATCGAGGACAAGCAGAAGTCCGCCAAGAAAAAGTCGCTGACGCTGAGATCGCGGATCGAGCAGGCGGGCTACAGCTTTTCGGTCCGGACCTTCTGGATTGCATCGGCCGTTCTGGGCATCGTCGGCTTTGCTGGCGCCTTTCTGACCGGCCAGAGCCTGCTGGTGTCGGCCGGAATGGCCCTGTCGACCGGGCTTGGCCTGCCCCGCTGGTATTTGGGTATGCGCCGCACCGGCCGGCAGAAGAAATTCACCGGCGAGTTTGCCAATGCCCTGGATATCATCGTGCGCGGCATCAAATCCGGCTTGCCGCTGAACGAATGTATCAAGGTGATCGCGCGCGAGGCGCCGGATCCGGTCGGATCGGAGTTCCAGAAACTTGTGGAATCCCAAGCGGTTGGTGTGTCTCTTGAAGAGGGTACAAAGCGGATGGTCGAGCGCATGCCGCTGCCGGAACTCAACTTTTTCTCCACCGTGCTGACCATCCAGGCCAAAACCGGCGGCAATCTCGCCGAGGCGCTGGGCAATCTCTCGGCCGTTTTGCGATCGCGGAAGATGATGCGGGAGAAAATCGGCGCGCTGTCATCGGAGGCCAAAGCGTCGGCGATGATTATCGGCGCACTGCCACCGGGCGTTCTGGCGATCGTCTATTTCACGACGCCGTCTTACATGACCGCGATGTTCGTTGAGCCGAAGGGTCAGCTGATGCTGCTTGGCGGCGCGATCTGGATGGGCCTCGGGATTCTGATGATGCGCGGCATGATCAATTTCAAGCACTAGGAGGCGGCGATGGATTTGCAGGACATCGCCGAACTGGTCACAAATCCGCAGGTGATCTGGGCGCTGATCGCCGCGATTGCGGTGTTTGCGACGGTCGTCACGCTAACCTCTCCGATGCTGGGTCAGAACAAGCTCGAGAAGCGCATCAAGGGGGTGCAGAACCGCAAGGAGGAGCTGCGCCGAAAGTCACGTGAGGCCATGGAGGAGGCGCATGCGTCGAAGCTGCGCGGCAAGGAAACGAAAGGCTTCGCCAAGACGGTTGTGGAAAGTCTCAACCTCCAGAAACTGTTCGAAGATCCCGATCTCAAAAACAAGCTGACGCAGGCCGGTTTCCGGGGCAATGGGCCGGTCATGACGTTTTATTTCTTCCGCCTGGCAGCACCGATCCTGCTGTTCGGCGGTGCGGCCTTCTACGTGTTCTTCGTCAATGATTTCGGGCTGCCGACGATCACCCGCTGGTGTGCCGCCGCCGGCATCGGCATGCTCGGCTATTACGCGCCCAATCTCTACCTCAAGAACGCGGCAACCAAGCGTCAGCAATCGATCATGCAGGCCTTCCCGGACGGTCTCGACCTCTTGCTGATCTGCGTCGAGGCCGGCATGTCGATCGAAGCGGCGTTCCAGAAAGTGTCAACGGAAGTCGGTGCGCAGTCGATCGAGCTGGCCGAGGAATTGTCGCTCACGACGGCCGAGCTTTCTTATCTGCAAGACCGGCGGACGGCGTATGAGAATCTGGCCAAGCGGACCAATCATCCGGGTGTGAAGGCCGTCGCAACCGCGCTGATTCAGGCCGAGCGTTACGGCACACCGCTCGGACAGGCGCTGCGGGTCATGGCCAAGGAAAACCGCGATATGCGCCTCGCCAATGCCGAAAAGAAGGCGGCGGCCCTGCCGGCGAAACTGACGGTGCCTATGATCGTCTTCTTCCTGCCGGTGCTCTTCGTGGTGATTCTGGGTCCGGCCATCATGCGCTACCAGGCGATGTAAACCTCGCTTTTCTGGCGATTAGGCTCGCCAATCCGTCCTCCCGCCGTTACAACCGCCCCATGCTTAACCGTCGCAGCAGCGTTACGCGTAGCGAGATGAACGCGATTGCCAGCCGCGCGTCCGAAGCCGCTTTGGCGGCTCTGGTGCGCTCGGATGTGCCACGTGCGCGTGACGAGCTTAGTGCCGTACCGAAGCGCGTCGAATTTGCCGAAGCGGGCTGGAAGGTCGCGCTGGTCAATGCGCTGACGGAGCTTGCCGCCGGCAAGCGCAAAAGTGGGATCAACGCGCTGACCAAGGTGTTTCAGCGGCTCGACGACACCGGGTTAAGTGCGGACGACAAGGGCTATCTGCGTTTGTTTGCGCTGTACCGCGCGATCGAACATTCCAAGGACGGCCGGGCGCCGGGCGCATTGCGCGATCACGCGGAGAATTTCCGCTTCGATACGACGCTGGTCGATCCTTTGCTTAAAGCAATGTTTCCCCTGAAACGGGTGGAAAAGAAGCCGCCGGACATACCGCCGCCGCCATTCCCGGCAGGTATGGGATCTTCGGAAGCCTAACGCGCGCCGCTATCGTCGCGGATGGCATCCCAGCGCCGACCGGTTGTCAGCATCGACCGGATATAGGCCATGTTGGCCTCGGCGGTCTGCGGGCTGACATCGACACGGGCCATCGCTTCGGCCTCGTCAAAGCGGCCCTGCAGGGCGATCACCAATGCGAGGTTCTGCCGCACGGTCGCATCGGCGTCCGGGCGTGCCATGGCTTCCCGAAGCAACCTCTCAGCCTGTTCAGCATCACCGTCGAAAGCGTATGACAGAGCCAGATTGGAGAGTACCGCTGCCTCGCCCGGCGCCAGAGCCAGGGCTTGCCGGTATTGTTCCCGCGATTGCGGGCGCAGCCCGGCCTGTTCGTAAGCAACGCCTAGCATGTTGAACACGCGCCAGTCGGCCGGGCGTGCGGCTGCCACGCGCGACAGCGATTCAATCGCTGCAGCGCCGCGTCCGCCTTCGGTCAGGGCCGCTCCGTACTCGTAATGGAGATCATTATCGTCCGGATAAAGCGCCATGGCCTGCCGTGCGACCGTGGCGGAGCGTTGTACCTGGCCAATGCGACGCAACACGCGGGACAATTCAATCGCGGCTTCGCGGTCGGCCGGGTTGAGCTCATGCGCTTCGGCCCAGAAAGCGGCCTGGGTCAACAGATCCTGGCTGCGGATCGCGTCACGCTCGGCCTGGCTTGCCGGGACGATCGAAGCGCGCTCGGAAAGGTCCTGTGCCAGCGCCTGCTCCTGCGGCGTTCGCGAGGTCGCACACGCGGTCAGGGAGAGCGCTGCCGCCAGCAGGCTGAGTTTAGACACGACACGCATGGGTCAGGTCCTTTACCAGTTGCATGTTCGCCTTAGTCTTCGCTGCGCCGGTCAAGAATGCGTTAATCTATTGATCCGGTTTGTTGGCTTGTTTGCTGATTTCTGGAGGCCATCCGCGTGACCGAAATGTTTGCCGCCCCGACCAAGAAAGCCAAGCGATTGCTGGCGGTTTCCGCGAGTCTGGCTGAATCGCTGCCGGCGAGCCTGACCGAGACGGGCCGCGCCGTGGCGAAAGCCAATGCGTTTGCCGGTGAAGCGGGCCAAATTCTTCTCTTGCCGGATGGCAGCGGCGCTGACGCCTTGCTCGGGATCGGCAATGCGGCTGATCCGTTTGCGTTCGGCGATGCCTCCAAGGTGTTGCCGGAGGGTGAGTGGGCGGTCGAGGGCGATCTCGGCGATATCGATCCGACGATGGCAATGGTCGCGTTCGGCGCCGGGGCCTATCAGTTCACGCGCTACAAGAAGGCCAGTCGGGCGCCGGCACGTCTGGCGGCCATTTCCGGTGGCGATGCCGATGAGGCGAGGCGCGTCGTCAGGTCGATCTGGCTGGCGCGCGACCTGGTCAACACGCCTGCCGGCGACATGGACCCGGCGGCACTTCAGAAAGCCGCCGAAGCGCTTGGCAAGGAGTTTGGCGCAAAGCTTCGCGCGACGGTCGGCGATGATCTGCTGGCTGAAAACTACGGCATGATCCACGCGGTGGGCCGGGCCGCGCAATGTCCGCCGCGTCTCATCGAGCTGGAATGGGGCGATGCCAAACATCCGCGCCTGGCGATCGTCGGCAAGGGTATCACCTTCGATAGCGGCGGGCTTGATATCAAGCCGGCTTCGGGCATGCGGCTGATGAAGAAGGATATGGGTGGCGCGGCCAACGCGCTAGCGCTGGCGCGGCTGATCATGGATGCCAAGCTGCCGGTCCGGCTGCATCTGCTGATCGCCGCGGCCGAGAACGCGATCAGCGGAAATGCGTTCCGTCCAGGCGATATTCTGACATCGCGGCTGGGGCTGACCGTTGAAATCGAGAACACCGATGCCGAGGGCCGTCTCGTGCTGGGCGATGCGCTTGCCAAGGCGGCGGAAAACGAACCGGACCTGATCCTCGATTTCGCGACGCTGACCGGCGCCGCCCGTGTGGCGCTGGGCCCGGAGTTGGCGCCGTTCTACACCGAGGACGACACGCTCGCGCAGCATCTCTCGGAGGGCGGGACACAGGTAGCCGACCCGGTCTGGCGCATGCCACTCTGGGACGGATATGACAAGCAGATCGACGGCACGATCTCGGATCTCAAGAATATGGGCGATGCGGGATTTGCAGGTTCGATCACGGCGGCGCTGTTTCTGCGCCGTTTCATAGCGGGCCGCCGCTGGTGCCATTTCGACATTTTCGCCTGGAATCCCAAGGACCGGCCCGGGCGGCCGGCCGGCGGCGAGATGCTGGGTTCCCGCGCGGCCTGGGCCGCATTGAAAACGCTTTATGGCAACTAGATGACCCATCCGCGCCTCCTGCCCGCCCGGCCCGACCTTGCTGCGGCGCATCTTCGCGAAGAAGTCGAGGCGGACCGTTATGTCGAGCCTGTCGACATGCAGGTGACGGCGGGCGTCACTGCCATCCGGCGCGAGCCGCGGGATGACGGTCCGATGGATACGCAAGCCCTGTTCGGCGAAGTGTTCGCGGTGCTGGAGGAGCGGGACGGCTGGGCCTGGGGCTATTCCCGGCATGACGGCTATGTCGGCTGGATCGACATGTCGGCACTGTCGCAACCGGTCACGCCCGCGACACATCGTGTCTCGGCATTGCGAACCTATCTGTTTTCCGAGCCCGATCTGAAGTCGGCGCCGCACAGCCTGCTGTCGATGAATGCCAAGATTGCCGTGGGCACGCGGCAAGGACGATTTGTCGACGCCGGCGGGCGAGGCTGGGTTTTCGAAGGGCACATTGTCCCGCTTGGCGAGCCTGCGGCGGATTTCGTCGCAGTGGCCGAGCAGTTTACGGGTGCGCCCTATCTCTGGGGTGGCAAGGAAAGCCTCGGCCTCGATTGTTCGGGCCTCGTGCAGTCGTCATTGGAGGCGGCCGGCATCATGGTATTGCGTGACACCGACATGCAGGAAGCCGAGTTTGCCCAGCGTTTCACGGCGATCGCGCACGATGCGCCGCGCCGCCGCGGGGATATCGTATTCTGGAAAGGCCATGTCGGCATCATGGTGGATGAAGAGCGGCTGTTGCACGCCAATGCCACCTATATGGCGACGATAACCGAACCGGCCGCCGAAACAGAAAGGCGCGCCACGCAAAGCGGCTCGCCTGTTACGTCCGTGATCCGGATCGGAAGCTAGTTTCCGTTATCCTCGGCGTCGTCGACTTGACCGTCTGCGGCGGCGTCATCCAGCGCGTCCATCTGGTCTTCGATATTTTCGATCGATTCGATGGCCGCAGCGCTGGCCTCGGCGCCTTCTTCGGTGAAGACATTCTCGAGCGTCGCATCCTCGACGACTTCTTCCTCGGACGGAGCCGGCGCCGGGAACGGCACTTGCGAATCGTCGAGGGTCTGAAGGTAGGCAAGAAGATCGGCACGGTCCTCATCGCCGCGGATGCCGGCGAATGCCATCGCGGTTCCGCTCATATAGCCGCGCGGATTGGCCAGGAACCCGTCAAGCGCTTCATAGGTCCAGTCGCCCGGGTATTCGGCCATGGCGCTTGAATAGGCAAAGCCGGGATAGGCTCCGATATCGCGGCCAACAACGCCCCACATGTTCGGACCTTGCAGATTTCCCGCACCCGGGGCCGCATTGTGACAAGAGACGCAGCGGCGGAAAATGCGTTCACCGGCAGAGGCGTCCGCAGCGGCCAGAAGCGTACCGAGGTCGATCGTCTCTTCTTCAATCGTGGCACCACCGGCAGTGCCGCCCAGCACGGCCTCAAGATCGATTGGATAGGCGAGGCCCGCATGTTCGTCACCGTGATCGCCTTCGGAGAACACAATGTCTCCGACAACGCCGATGACCATGACCATCAGAATGAGGCCGATAATCGCGGCTGCCACCTTGTTCCAGAAGAGATCGCCCATGCCAGTCCTCAAGATTTGATTGCGCGGTGTTTGGCACGCAGGCGCGTGTCAGGCAACCGCTTGATGTTGTCCGTGATCTACCCATGCGGCGCGCGTCCGTAAAGTGGCGCATCGTCGCGGGTTACATTGTTGTTAGGCGAAGCCAGCAGGCGGCTATATTCAGCCCGCATTCATGTGCTGCGGAAAAATCTGCGCAGCGTGAAAACAAGGACTTGAAGAGTTGGGTCTGCGTTCTCACCTCTGTGTCCGCAGCCAATCGTGGCTGCTATGATCTTAACCTGCGTCCCCCCAAACGAAAGGTATTTGAAATGTTGCGCACACTCGCTTCCGCCACGGCTCTTGCAGCTGTCGCGGCTTCCGCTTCTTTCGCCGGCCAAGGTGATTTCACGCTCGGCGGCGGCTATTCGGTCTTCGACGTTTCCGACGGCACATACGACGTGGATCTCGGCGCCGTCACGCTTCGCGGCGGTTATGAATTCACCGATTATCTCGGTGTCGAAGGCCAGCTCGACTTCGGTGTCAGCGACGACACTGTCGTGGTCGCCGGCACACCGGTCGACGTTGAGCTGAACCACGCGGCCAGCCTGTTCGGCGTGGCGCGTCTTCCAGTCTCGGAAAATGCCAACCTGTTCGCCCGCGTCGGCTATACGACGGCAGACGTTGAAGCCTCCGTTCCGGGTGTGACCTTCACCGATGACGCCGACGGCTTTGCCTATGGCGTTGGCGGCGAATTCTTCTTTGACGGCCGCAACGGCTTCCGTGCCGAATATACCCGTCACGAGCTGGACGACACCGATGCCGACGTGTTCGGCATTTCCTACGTCCGGCGCTTCGGTGCGGTCCGCTAGTCCAAGCCTACCCACCGACATCGCATGAATTTGACCGCGCTGTGATCAGCGCGGTCATTTCATTTCGGGGCCTGGTCACCATGTGAAGCGGCAGGCCGGGCGGATGCGCTGCCCGGACCGTCCAAAACAACGAAGAGGCTTGCTCCCCCATGTCCGAACTCACGGTTCACACGACTGAAACGGCGCCCGAAGCGTCGCGCCCACTTCTCCAATCGATTGAAACCAATAACGGTTTCCTGCCTAACCTCATGGGCGTACTGGCGGAATCACCTGCCACGCTTGAGGCTTACACCACGCTTTCGAAGATTTTCGACAAGTCAGATTTCTCCGCCATTGACCGTCAGGTGGTCCTGTTGACGATCAACCGTTTGAATGCGTGTCATTACTGCATGGCCGCGCATTCGACGATTGCGGGTCGCGCCGGCATGAACGCGGAGACACTGCAAGCCTTGCGCTCCGGCGATGCGCTGCCCGACAAGCGGCAGAACGCGCTGGCAGGATTCACGGCATCGGTCGTCGAAAAACGCGGCTGGGTTGGCGAGGCGGACATCGCGGCTTTCCTCGAGGCCGGTTTCAGCAAGGCCAATGTGCTCGAAGTCATTCTCGGCGCATCGCTGAAAACGATCTCGAACTATGTCAACCACATCGCCGAAACGCCGGTCGATCCGGCGTTCGAAGCGCAGACCTGGTCGAAAGCGGCCTAGCCGGCCCAGACTTCCAACAGCCGCCTGGCGATCGCGATTTTGGGCGGTATATCGGCTTCGGGGTGCGCGCCATTCAGCATGGCGCGCACCTCGTCTTTCGAGAACCAGCGCGCATCTTCGATTTCGTGCGTATCGATTGTGATGTCGACGGTTATAGCGTCGATGATCAGGCCGAGCATCAAGGACGAGGCGAAGGGCCAGGGCTGGTCTGCGATCAGCTGCGCCGTGGCCGGATCGGCAGTCAGCCCGGCTTCCTCATAGACTTCGCGGGCGGCCGCCTGAGCGATGGTTTCGCCGGGCTCCATGAAGCCGGCTAGCGCGGACCACATGCGCGGCGGCCAGCCTTCCTGCCGGCCGAGGAGGCACCAGTCATCCTTGACCACGAGCATGATCGCCACCGGATCGACACGGGGAAAATGCTCGGTGCCACAGTCGGGACAGGCGCGTTTGCGTCCAGCCTCGATCTGGCGGGTTTTCGATCCGCAATTGGAACAGAATCGATGCTTGCGGCGCCATTCGACGAGCGATCTGGCGTGCGCCAGGATTCCGGTCTCATCGATCGGCAATTGCAATGCGGCCATTCGGGTGTCGACAAAACGGGCTTCTTCCGGCGGAGCGGCGCCGGGATCGAGATCGACGACATAGAGCGGCGCTCCGTCCTCAAGGCCGAGCAGGATTGGTTCGTCGGCGTGCGGCAGTGCCAGCGCTTCTGCGAGTGGCCAGCGCAGAAGGGCGTGATCTGTTGTGATCGCGGGGCAGCCTTTAAGGAACAATATCGCGCCTGCGGCGTCCTGTTGTGCAAGCGCTGCCAGCTCGGAATCGCTCCGGCGCAGATCTTCTGCGCGATCCAGCGGTGACCCGCAAAAAGCCAGCGGCGGCAGTTGATTCATGCGATCCTCGCGGACTTGGCTTGGCGAGGTGGTATGGGGCAGCGGAACGGTCAGGTAAACCGTCCGGCAAGGAGTTGTCAGCGTTGACGCGCACAAGACTACATCTCGTATTCAATGCGCGCTCGGGAGCCTTTGTGCGCGGACTTACAATAGACGCTTTACGCAAAGCGATCGTCGATGCGGGATGGACGGTGTCCGGTGAAACCGACATCACGAGCGGTTCGGTCGATACGGCGGACATGGCCGATGCGGACGCGGTTGCCATCGCGGGCGGCGACGGAACCGTGATGGCGGTGCTCAACGCCTGCGCGGATGCGGACACGCCTCCCGTGCTCGTCTTGCCGTGCGGAACGGCCAATCTGCTGGCCCGGCACATTCACTCGACCATCGCGCTGGATGAGGTGCTGGCCGGTGCGCGGGACGCTGCCGTCAAACCGCTCGAACTGGGTGAAGCAAACGGGAAGACATTTGCGGTTGCGGCGGCAATCGGGATCTCGCCGGCCTTCGCAAGGCTGCGCGAGGAGATGCGGGACAACCGGGGTTGGCGCCGGATCCGGCGCTTCCCTGCCTATCTGGCGGCCGGGTTTCGGTCATTTTTCCGCGGTCAGTTCTATGCGAACCTGCATGACGATCTCGCACCCCGGCGGACAACCGCACTTTATGTGAGTTGTCCCGACACTCTTGTCACCGACGGCCGTTTTACGGTCCAGGGCGGGCGCATGCGCAACATTGCCGACCTCGCCGGTGGCGTCGCGCTCGCGGCGGTCCCGGGATTCCCGGAAGCCGGTCCCAATTGGATCACGGAAGCCAAACGGCTGACGGTGACGTCTCGCGGCCATGTTCCCGTGCTGCTCGATGGTGAGCCTGAACGCATGGACAGTCCCGTGGAACTTGAATTCGGAACGCGATGCGTCGATGTCATAGCAGTATGAGCCGCATTGTTCACATCGCAGACCTGCACTTCGGTGACGAGGATTCGCGTCTCGTCGACGACTTCCTGAATCGCCTTCCAGGCCTCTCTGCCGATGTCGTTGTCGTGGCCGGCGATCTTACCCAGACAGGTTCGCGCGCGGAGTTCGCTCAAGCCGCCGCTTTCTTCGGAGAGATTGATGCGCCCATTGTGCTCACGCCGGGCAATCACGACACGCCGCTGCTTAATGTCGCGACGCGGCTGACGCGGCCCTGGCGGCGGCTGCAAAAGGCGATGGGTGAGGTGGCCGACGACCGATTCCTGAACGATCGCGTGCATATCGAAAGCTTCAATTCAGCGCGGGGCGTTCAGTTCCGGCTCGACTGGTCGCTTGGCGTGGTCTCGCGCAAGAAGCTGGCGAATCCGTTGGCGGCGCTGGGCTCCAGCGCTGTTCCGACGAAGATCCTGACCGCACATCATCCGATCCTGTCACCGCTCGACAATCGCGGCCGGGCGCGCACCAAGCGGGCCCCGAAGTTCGCGCGCGAGATCGCTGCAATCGCGGATCTCACATTGACCGGTCATCTCCATCAGAGCTTTGCCTGCCCGGTGACCGCCGAAAACCGCACTGCCTGGTTTGTCGGCGCGTCCACAGCTTTCTCGTCGCGGACGCGAGAGGAGCCGGCCGGCTTCAATGTGATCGATGTTGCGGACGGTTATTTCAGCCTGACGCCGTACAGAGCCGAAAACGGCGCCTTCAAAGAAACCGATGTCTCCCGCCTCGACCGGCTTGACTAGTGCGTGCAAATGCGAGTTATTCTCATGTGATGCAGAGGTGAGGAGACGGCCATGGGCGCAGATATCCGGATAGGTGGTATTTCGTTGGACACGCGAACGGCGGCTGCCAATTCGGCGGCACGGGACTGGCTCGAAACGCAAGCCCGCGTGGCGGCCTATTGGCGTGACGTATTGGTCGATCGCAATGGCGATCTCGGGCTGATCGAGGCTCTGGATACCCATTACGCCTTTTTGCTGGCCGCAACCCGGTAGACGACTCCCCTCAGCCCGCGCCATCGCGGGACCGGTGCGGCAAATCGTGCTAGCGTGATGCCGCTAAAGGGGAGGACTGCGATGAGAGCTGGGATCTCGGGGCTGGCATGGGTTTTTAGTCTGGCGGCTGCGGCGAACGCCCAGACGACCGTCGCGCCGGTCGATCATGGCATTGAAGCCTGCCCTGCCTTTGACATCATTCAGCAACGCATTCTGGAAGTCGTCCGCGGCGTCTCTTTTGAAGACCGCGAGACCGTGGCGCCGGAGGGCGACGCGCCGGTCGCCGTTCAGTTCATCCTCGACGCGTCCGGTTCGATGGGAGCTTCCGCGGGCGCCCAGACCAAGATGGAGATTGCCCGCACGGCCTTCATCAATGCCCTTGATGTGATCGAGGATGCCAATGTCATGGCGTCGCTGCGGGCCTACGGATTTGATTCGAGTGTGGAGCATACGGCGGACGCGTCTTGCCCGAATACCGAGCGGATGACCGGCTTTACCGGCGATGACATGACGGAGTTGCGGGCTGCTGCCGCCGGACTGTCGCCCTATGGCTACACACCCATTGCGGCCAGCCTTGAAGCCGCGGCGATGGATCTGATGGAGACGGAAGCGCGCGAGCGGCTGATCGTGCTGTTGTCCGATGGTGAGGAAACATGCGGCGGTGATCCCGTTGCGATGGCGGAGACCATTCGCGGCTGGGATATCAATGTCTCGGCGTATGTGGTCGGCTTCGATCTCGATGCCGCCCAGGAAGCGCAGATGCGCGCCGTCGCGGCGGCCGCCGGCGGCCGTTATATCAACGCACCGGATGGCGAGGCTCTAGCAGAAGCCATGCGCGAGGTCGCCGGCATGACGGTCCGCCGGTCCGAGCGCGAATTGATCCGGTGCGAGAATCCGGTCCAGGGCGGATTGACGCCGGACACCGCGATACCGCTTGAGCCTGGAATCTACACGACCGGCGAATTGCTGCCGCGTGGCGAGTTCCGGTATTTCCGTATCGATACGGACGAGGGCGAGATGGGCGTCGTGCGCGGCCTGTTGCAGAGCTATGCCTATGTCGGACGGGATGATGAGGTGGAAGAATCCGGCGCTGTCCTGGGGGCGATGACGATCAGGATGCTGAATCCGGATGGCGAGCGCGCGGGCTCCGGTTTCCCGCGCGAACGCGATCTTCCGGGCACCAGCCTTACGGGTTACTATGTCGATACGACCGGCGAGGGATTCATTATCGGCGTCGGCGACAATTATGAACGCACGACGCCGCTTTCGCTGTTCGAGGTCGCGATTGAGGACGCCTCCGATCATGGCGCCGGCGATGCGGATTCAGAACAGGATGGCGAGTTTCCAACTCTTGCCGTGGGCGAATCGAGCCAAGGCCTGATCGGTCATGACGATTTGAGCGACCTCTGGCGGATCGAAACGGACGGCCCGATCGATGTCACCGTAGCGTTCGAGAACGAGGCCATGCGCCAGCAGGCGACGATTTATGATGCGGAAACCGGCCGCCGCCTCCGGCGCGAACGGGCCCAAACCGGTGCCCGATCCTATGCCATTGAAGCCACCGGCCCGGTGCTGGTGGAGATCATGACCGCCGAGCCTCGCCTCGCTTCGCGGCACAGCCGGTATGTGATCAGCGTTAGCGGGCGCTGACTCCGCGCCCTTGCGGAGCCGGACCGAAAGGCCGATATTGGTCGTGGAAGACCGGCGCGGACGGACGCCTCGCCAACCCGGTCAGGTCCGGAAGGAAGCAGCCGTAACGAGTTTTGCTCCGGGTCGCTGTCCGGTCTTCCACCTTCATCCGGAATCAGACCAGACACGGTGATATGGACGACGCGCCCGAACAGATGACGGACACCGATCCGGGGCCGTCTCTGGGGCTCGATCTTCCGGAGCAGAGCGCCGGCTATCAGGTGCTGGCACGAAAATACCGTCCGACACGATTTGAAGACCTGATCGGCCAGGAAGCGATGGTGAGAACGCTCACCAATGCTTTCAAAACCGGCCGGATTGCGCATGCCTACATGCTCACGGGCGTGCGCGGAGTCGGCAAGACAACGACGGCGAGGCTGATCGCGCGGGCGCTGAATTACCTGACCGATGATGTCGACGCGCCGTCGATCGCGCTCGAGCCGCCGGGTGAACACTGTGCGGCGATCCAGAAAGGCAATCATGTCGATGTCATGGAGATGGACGCGGCGTCGCGTACCGGTGTCGGCGATATCCGCGAGATTCTCGAGGGTGTTCGTTATGCGCCGGTGTCCGCGCGCTACAAGGTCTATGTGATCGACGAAGTTCACATGCTGTCGAATTCGGCATTCAACGCGCTTTTAAAGACGCTGGAAGAGCCGCCGCCGCACGTCAAGTTCATCTTCGCGACGACGGAAATCCGGAAAGTGCCGGTGACGGTTCTGTCGCGCTGCCAGCGCTTCGACCTGAAGCGTGTGGACCGCGAAGTATTGACCGCGCATTTGGCAAGGATTGCGAAGACCGAAGGCGCCGATATCGAGACAGACGGGCTCGCCTTGATCGCGCGCGCCGCCGAAGGTTCGGTGCGCGATGCGCTGTCGCTGCTCGATCAAGCCATCGTTCAGGGCGAGGAGGGGCCGGTCAGCGCGCTTCAGGTCCGCGACATGCTGGGACTGGCAGATCGGGCGCGGGTGCTCGACCTGCTCGAAGCGGCCCTCGCGGGCGATCATGCGAAGGCGCTCGGCGAATTGGCCTCGCTCTATGATTCCGGTGGCGATCCCGCCGTCATCACGCGCGACTGCCTCGACTATGTGCACGCCGTCACCCGCATCAAGGCTGCGGGGCCGGATACCGATCTGGCCGAAGCCAAGGAGACCGTGGCGCGCTTGGCGGCGCTGGCCGAAAACCTGTCGATTGCCCAGCTGACGCGGCTCTGGAAAATTCTGCTGACCGGACTGGAGGATGTGCGCCGCGCACCCGATCCGCTGACAGCGGCGGAAATGACGCTGTTGCGGCTGGGATCGGCCGCCTCGCTGCCGTCGCCGGAAGACGCGGCCAAATTACTGCGCGGGGAGGGGGAGGCTGCGCCGGCGGCCCCAAAGCCTGAACCGGCGCCCGCGCCGGAGCCCGCCCCGGTCGCTGCACAGGAGGTGGCGCCGTCCGAAGCGGCGGCTCCGCTGGACGATGCGCCGCAATCGCTGGACGATCTTTACGACGCGATGGCCGATCGCGCCGATGCGCATTTGCGTTCGGACGTGATGCGTTTTGTGCGGCCGATCTCGTTCAAGCCCGGCAAGATCGTGTTTGAGCCTGCCGAACATGCGCCGCCGGATCTCGCGCAACGCTTGGCGAAATGGCTGCAGGACAAGACCGGCACGACCTGGGCCGTGCTGCCGACGCATGACTCACGGGGCGGGGAAACGCTGCGCGAGCGGCAGCAGCGTGAAGAACGGGAGCATCTCGAGCGCGTGGCGCGCGATCCGGCCATTGCCAGAGCCCTGCAATTGTTCCCGGGGGCGGAAATTGTATCGGTAACGAAACCCGCTCAATCAGCGGAAGAAGATGAAATCCCGCCGAGTGCGAAAGGCCAGTCATGAAAGACCTGATGGGATTGATGAAGCAGGCGCAGGAGCTGCAAAAGCGCATGCAGGAGGCGCAGGCCCAGCTCGATCAGGAAGAGGCGGTCGGCGAATCCGGGGCGGGTCTGGTCCGCGTCACCCTATCGGCCAAGGGTGATATGAAGTCGATCGAGCTGGATCCTTCCATCCTCGTCGCCAGCGAGAAGGAAGTGGTCGAGGACCTCATCGCGGCCGCTCATGCCGATGCCCGGCGCAAGGCCGAAGAAGTGCAGGCGCGCGTGATGAAAGACGCGGCGGGCGGCATGCCCATGCCGCCCGGCTTTTCCTTTCCGGGATAGGCGCCGTGTCGACCCATTCCGCCGGACCGGAAATCGAACGCCTCATTCAATTGCTGGCCAAGCTGCCCGGTCTCGGGCCGCGTTCGGCGCGGCGTGTGGCGCTGCATCTCCTGAAAAAGCGCGAGGCGCTGATGGGGCCGCTCGCGGACGCACTGTCTGACGCGGCGGACAAGATCTCCGCGTGCTCGACCTGCGGAAATCTCGACGTGTCCGATCCTTGTGCGATTTGCGCGGCACCGGGCCGCGACCCGTCTGTGATCTGTGTCGTGGAGACCGTCGGGGATATCTGGGCGCTGGAGCGCGCTGCAGCTTTCAAGGGACGGTATCACGTGCTCGGCGGCGTGTTGTCACCCCTCGACGGTATACGTCCGGAGGACCTCAATATCGGCCAGCTGCTCGATCGGGCTGCGGCACCGGAGATCACGGAAATTGTCCTGGCGCTCAATGCCACTGTCGATGGACAGACGACGGCGCATTATCTGTCCGACCGCCTCGAAACACTGGATGTGACGATCACCAGCTTGGCCCGCGGTGTGCCGGTCGGCGGCGAGCTCGATTATCTCGATGACGGGACTTTGGCGGCGGCTTTCAAGTCACGCCGACCAGCCTAGCGGCAAGTGATACAGCTCAAGCCGGGCCGGGTAGGTTCACGAAGCCCTTGGCAAAAGTTGCAAGGCGGGGCCCGAGTCGTGGCTCGAACGCACTGACCTGCGACCACCGCCGCCGCATGCGGGCCGGAAGTTGGCCCAGCCTGCCGGGCAAGCGGCCGGCAACGGCTTCAGCCATATCCCAGCTCTTCAGCCCGAGCGCGGCGAGACCCGGGGCTGTTAAGCGGCCGGCATCGAGCGGGACTTCATAGGAGGCGTAATAGGTCTTGTAGTGCGTCCCGCCCCGCCCGAGATCGACGCGCGTGATTTTCTGCTCGGGCGCCGCCCGGAATATCTCATGCAGCAAGAGCAGGCCCGGCGAGACTTTCGCGAAACGTTCGTCATAGGCCGGGAACCAGGAGTGATAGAGATCGCCGGCGCGCAGGCCGAATTCGATCGCGGCCAGATCATCGCCGAGCCACAAGGCGTAAACCTCACCGCGGAATGCCGGATCGTCCAAAGCGGCGAGGTGTTCCAGAAGGCGTTTTGCCCAATGGATGCCAAACACGTCCAGCTTGCCGGTTTCGGCGTATTGCGTTGATTTCCAGCGCACCAGGGTCTCGAAAAGCCGGCCGTCCGGGTCGCCGGCCTGAAGCCGCACCGGGCCAAAGTCGCGTTCCGCATTGCGGCGGCGGCGTTCCATATTCTTGAACTGCGATTTGTGCAAAGCCTTGCGCGCCGCAAAATAGGCTTCGGGTCCGTCCGACAAATCGACGACCACCGATCCGTCCCGTTCACGGCCTGTGCCGCCTGGCTCGGCGGAGCCGCTCCACCAGTTTTCGAACGCTAGGAATCCGGCGCCGAGTTGGGATAACAGGGCGGTTGCGCCGATCGATGTGCCTGGCCGGGCGATAATGCCTTGGTAGTCCGACATTGGCGCGCCAACCGGGCGGATTCCCTGGCCGCGCTTGTGATGAGCAAAATAACCTGCGTCCTCGCCATTCTCGGTGATCACGGCGATGCGCACATCTTCCCGCACGGCGCCGACGGCTTCGGCGAAGTCGGGCAGGAGGTAGGGGCTGACCGGCTGGCCATCCGGGCAGGCCCAGCTCCGCCATTGCGCGCGCTGGGCGTCTGTCAGGTCGCGGATCGATATGTTCGTCACGCGCATCGCGCTTCTCCTGCTGGTCCAGTCGCGGCCATGCGGTGCTGATGACCGCTTTGTCACTGGATCGCTACCCAGCAGGATGGCAGAAAACCGTATGCATCGCGTTTACGCTTATGTCTGGGAATATCGTGTCGATCCCGCCTGGCGCGACCGATTTGCCGCCGCTTATGGCCCGGACGGTGTGTGGGCCGATTTCTTCGGCCGGTCCGAAGGATATTTGCGGACCGAACTTCACTGCGATGCCAGCGATCCCGACCGGTTTTTGACGATTGATTATTTCAAGGATCCATCCTGGCGGGCCGATTTGGTGGCCGCGCATGCGGAGGCATTCGATCGCATTGACCAGGAATGGGAACAAGCCACCCTGTCGGAAACCAAGATCGGTGAATTCTGGGTGGAACAGCGCTAGCTGGACGGCAGAGCTTTGGCCGGCTGGTCGTCATCGAGGTCGACTTCAGCAATCTTCTCGCCTTTCGAGATGATTTTCCCGGTGGAGGTCCGGATCTGGTCGACATCGCGTACGGCCATGTCGAAATGGCGCTGCAGCTTCTCGACCCGGTCGTCGAGCCGGCGAACATCCTCCACCATCTTGCCGACTTCCGCCTGGATAAGGTGAGCCTGCTTGTGCATTTCCGCATCGCGGAGAACCGCCCGGACGGTGTTCAGGATCGCCATCAGCGTTGTGGGCGAGACCACCAGCACTTTGCGCGCCCGCCCGTGATCCACCAGATCGGGGAAGTCAGCGTGTATGGTCGCGTAAACGGCTTCGGAGGGCACGAACATCAACGCGGTGTCCGCTGTTTCGCCTGGAATCAGGTATTTCTCACCGATCGCATCGAGATGTTTCTTGACATCGACGGCAAAGGCGCGCGCCGCTGTCAGTTTCGCAGCATCGTCGCCGGCATTGACCAGATGGCGGTAAGCTTCCAGCGGGAATTTGGCATCCACGGCAATAGGGCCCGGCGGTTGCGGCAGCAAGACGAGCGCATCCGGCCGTTTGCCGGTCGAAAGCGTCGACTGGAAGCTGTAGGCGGATGGCGGCAGCAGGCTCTCGATGACGTCCTTTAACTGGACCTCCCCGAACGCGCCGCGTGCCTGCTTGTTGGACAGGATTTGCTTGAGGCCGGTCACTTCTCCGGACAATTCAGAGATGTTCTTCTGCGCCGCATCGATTAGGGCCAGACGCTCATTCAGGGTCTGGAGCGACTGCGCCGTGCGTTGGGTCTGTTCACCGAGTGAATCGCCGACCCGCTTGGTCACGGCATCAAGCCGCTCATTGACGGTTTTTTGGAGTTCGGCGCGGCCCGATTGCTGATCGCTGGCGATCTGCGCCAATCGGCCCTGCAGCTCTGCATTGGCGCGGGCGAGGCCGGCGATCGCGCTGGTGACGGAAGCATCCGGCCGGGCGCGCCGGAACAGCAGCGCCGCGAGACCGGCGCCGGCGAGGACTGCGAGCCCGAAAAGACCTGCCAGGATCGGCCACGATCCGCTATCGATAATGTCTGGCAAGATGACCTCCGCAAACGAGTTGCCGAGTATCGCTGATTCGGTTGAACTTGCCGCGCCGCCAATCCATCCCTTGAACCGCGCGCCCGGCTCGCATACCTATGCCGCATGGCTGTTCGCGAGATTCTCACCGTTCCCAACCCGATCCTGAAACAGGTGTCGGAGCCCGTCGAAACCGTCGACGAGGAACTCCGCACGCTGATGGATGACATGCTGGATTCCATGTATGCGGCCGACGGCATCGGTCTCGCTGCGATCCAGGTCGGCGTGCCCAAGCGGGTGATCGTCATGGATCTCGATTGGGGCAAGGGCGAGCGAAATCCGCGCTATTTCGTCAATCCCGTCCTGTCCGAACCATCCGACAATCTCGTGCCGTATGAAGAAGGCTGCCTGTCGGTGCCGTCCTATTTCGACGAGGTTGAGCGCGCCGATCGCATCCAGGTCGATTATATCGACTATCACGGCAAGCCGCAGCGCGAGATCGCCGAGGGCATGTACGCGGTCTGCATCCAGCACGAAATGGATCATCTGGAAGGCGTTTTGTTCATCGATCATCTCTCCCGCCTGAAACGCCAGCGCGCGGTCCAGAAGGTGAAGAAGCTCGTCAAACAGCGCGAGCAAGACGCGGCGTGAACCTGCGGCCGGCGCAGGCGGACGATGTCGCCACGCTCGCGGCCTGGGACGAGAAACCTCATGTGAAATGGTGTACCGGACACGATCCGGATCAACCGCTCCCGCCCGAGGCGCAGGAGGGCTGGGCCACCGAAATTGCGCGAAACGTTGACTGGCAGGAGATCTTGATCGGCGAAGCGGAGGGGCGCCCGATCGGTGTCGTGCAAATCATCGATCCGGCGCGCGAGGAAAGCCATTACTGGGGCAAGTGCGCGCCCAACCAGCGGGCGATCGATATCTGGATCGGGGAAGAGACGAACATCGGGCGAGGGTATGGCACGCAGATGATGCGGGCGGCGATTGCCCGCTGTTTCGCCGATCCGTCGGTGACCAACATTCTGATCGACCCGCTGATGATCAATGTGAGGGCGATCCGCTTTTATCGCCGGCTCGGTTTCGCCGATGTCGGCGAGCGCTGGTTCGACGAGGATCATTGCCTGGTGATGGAGTTGAGGCGGGAAGATTGGACACCCGCACAGGTGAATTGACGGCCAGCCGTGATCTGCCACTGTCCCAAGCGAGTCTAGCGTAGATATCGCCGACAACGATGCAGCTAATGGCTGTATCACTGTGTTAGCACAATGAGGGGATAATGATCGAGCAATCCGGGAAGAATTGGCCACGAGGAATGGCAGTCGTGTTTCTTGTTGCCGGGATAACGGGATGTACTGCGGAGGACCCGACCACGGACACGACCACCCTGTTCGACTCCCTGCAAGCGTATTGCGGTCAGGCCTTTGAGGGCCGCGTCACGAGCGAGGATCCCCGCGATGCGGACTGGGCGTCGCAGACCCTGGTCATGCATGTCCGCGAGTGTTCAGACGATGAGATCCGCATTCCGCTGCATGTCGGCGAAGACCGTTCGCGGACCTGGGTTCTGAGCCGCACTGGCGATGGCTTCCGGCTGAAGCACGATCATCGTCACGAAGACGGGTCGGCAGACGTGCTGACGCAATATGGCGGCGATAGCTCCACCGTGACGGCGACGCGGATCGAGTTTCCAGCCGACGCATTTAGCCGCGAGCTGTTTGTTCGCGAGGGCATTGAAGCCTCGGCGCAAAATGTCTGGCTGATGCAGATCGATGGCGACACCTTCACCTACGGGCTCGACCGGCCGGACCGGACCTTCCGGGCCGAGTTTGACCTGTCTGAACCGGTGACGCCGCCTCCGCCACCGTGGGGCTTTGAGGACTGACCGCCGCGAAGGCTTGATCTTTGCCGCGCGATCGGCAGAAACGCCGGCATGAGTTTGCGCCTCGCCTTCATGGGAACGCCCGATTTTGCGGCCGCCTCGCTTGCCGAGATTGCGGCGGCCGGCCATGAGATCGTACGTGTGTACACGCAGCCGCCACGGCGGCGTGGGCGCGGCAAGGAAGAACGCAAGACGCCGGTACACCAGCTTGCCGAGACGCTGGGACTGAACGTCGCGACGCCGGAAAGTTTTCGCGATCCTGATGTGCTGGCAGACTTCGCCGCGCTGGAGCTCGATCTCGCGGCTGTCGTCGCCTACGGACAGATTTTGCCGCAGGAAGCGCTCGATGCGCCCCGTCTGGGCTGTCTCAACCTGCATGCATCATTGTTGCCGCGCTGGCGCGGGGCGGCGCCGATCCAGCGGGCGATCATGGCAGGCGACGAGAAAACCGGCGTGCAGATCATGCAGATGGAGGCGGGGCTCGATACAGGGCCGATCCTCTTGTCCGAGACGGTCCGGATTTTCCCTTTCGATACAGCCGGCAGCCTGCACGACCGACTGATGGCGACCGGCGCGCAGATGTGGCCGCGGGCGCTGGCGGCACTGGAACGCGGTTCGCTGGAAGCCGTCGCGCAGGACGAAGCGGGGGCGACCTACGCGAAGAAGATCAGCAATGGCGAAGCGCGCATCGACTGGTCGAAGCCGGCCAATGTCGTGGCCAACCAGATTCGCGGATTGTCGCCGTTTCCCGGCGCGTGGTTCGAGATGCCATCGGGCAAGGGCGCGATCCGTACAAAAGTGCACCTCGCCAAGCCGGAGGACGGTGAGGGCGAGCCCGGCACCGTGCTCGATGATGCATTGTTGATCGCGTGCGGAACGGACGCCGTTCGTTTGACGCGGTTACAGCGCGAGGGGCGCGCCGCGATGGATGCCAAGGAATTCCTGCGCGGTAACACGCTGTCCCCAGGCACGGTGCTGGACTGATGCCGCGCTACAAGCTGACGCTGGAATATGACGGATCGGCCTTCATGGGCTGGCAGTGGCAGGACCATGGACCGAGCATACAGGGCAGCCTGGAACGCGCCGCCGGACAGTTGAACGGCGCGCCGGTCGAGGTGATCGGCGCAGGCCGGACCGACAGCGGCGTGCATGCGCTGGGACAGGTCGCGCACGTCGATCTCGGCAAGAATTTGCGCACCGACACGGTTCGCGACGCGATCAACCAGCATCTGAAACCGGATCTGATTGCCGTTCTCGCCTGCGAGCGCGTGGACGAGGATTTTCACGCCCGGTTTTCAGCGACGAAGCGCCATTACATCTATCGGATTATCGACCGGCGGCCACCCTTGACGCTGGACAAGGGCAAGGTCTGGCGGGTGTCGGTGAAGCTTGACGTGGACGCCATGCATGCGGCCGCGCAGCGCCTTCTCGGAAAACACGACTTCTCGACGTTTCGCGATGCGCAATGCCAGGCCGACACGCCGGTGAAGACGCTGGATACGATCGCGGTGCGCCGCGTGGCCGACGAGGTGGAGCTGACCTGTTCGGCGCTCTCTTTCCTGCACCGGCAAGTGCGGTCGATCACCGGTTCGCTGGTCGAGATCGGCCGTGGCAAGTGGACGGAGACCGACCTGGTCCAGGCGCTCAAGGCGCGTGACCGCGCGCGCTGCGGCCCGGTGGCACCGGCCGACGGGCTCTATCTCGAACGGGTCGAGTATCTCGCCTAGCGGATCAGCTGGATCAGCATGAAGTCGGTGAAGACCGGTATCAGGCCCAGCGCGATGCCGCGGCCGGCCGGCAAGCCGAGTGCGACCACCGCGATGCGGGCATGCAGGAAGAAGCGGAACAGCAAATAGACGAAGGTGTAGATGAACGCTGTTGTCGACGCATTCGCCAATCCTGACAGGTAGAAAACGAAAACCAGCCCCTGAACCGCGAACAGGAACAGCACCGCCCAATTGTGCAGAACAAGCCAATGGACATAGCGGTGTTTGACGCCGGCCAGCCGCACAAGCGCCACTGCGAGAATTGGAAAGACCAGCCAGATGCGGACCATGTCAGCAATAAAGTCACCCGGCGTGTAGGTGATGGACGCATCCGGCGCGAGTTCGGCCGACAATCGCATCGCACCCTGCAGGGTGAACCAGAAAATCGGCAGGGTCAGGAGGGCGGCGGTAAAGCTGCGCACGAGACCTGACGCTGAGAGATTGAGCGTGGCCTGCCAGTCCTCGCGGAAGGCGATGGCGCGAGTCACGGCGATCACGCCGCCCCAGGCTTCGGCGATCAGCCGGATCATGTGCCGATCCCGAAATAGGCGAGGATCAGACCGACATAGATCCGCGTCAGCGTTTCGATATCGGCCGTCGAGACGCGTTCATCGACCTGATGCATGGTGGCGCCAACGAGCCCGAACTCGGCGACTTGCGCATAATCCTTGATGAAACGGGCATCAGATGTGCCGCCGGTTGTGTTGAGCGCCGGCGTCATACCGGTTTCGGCGGTCACGGCAGATTTGAGAGCTTCGGTGAAATGATCGGGTGTCGAGAGGAAGGCTTCGCCGGTCACCGTCAGATCAAGCTCGATCCGGCCATGAAAACCGACACTTAGCGCCTTGGCTTCGTCTTCGATCCAGCGCTTGAGATCGTCGCCCTTGTGGGCTGTGTTGAAGCGGATGTTGAACTTTGCCCGTGCTTCCGCGGGGATCACATTGTGTGGTGCGTTGCCGACATCGACGGACGTCACTTCCAGATTGCTCGGCTGGAAGTGCGGCACGCCGTCATCGAGCTTCCGTTCCAGAAGCTCGGACAGTAACGCCATCAGCTTGGGAATCGGGTTTTCGGCGCGCTCGGGATAAGCCACATGGCCTTGCCGTCCAATGACGCGGATGACGCCATTCAGACTGCCGCGGCGGCCCACCTTGATGGTTTCGCCCATGCGATGCGGATTGGTCGGCTCGCCGACCAGGACATGGTCAAAGCGCTCGCCTTCGCTGTGCAGCGCCTCCATCAGCTTCTTCGTGCCGTTGACCGCCGGGCCTTCCTCGTCACCGGTGATGAGAAAGACGATGGAGCCGGGAATGGCTTGTTCCGCCTGCACGCGCTCGACCGCGGCCACCATGGCGGCCAGGGCGCCTTTCATGTCCGAGGCGCCGCGACCCCAAAGAACGCCCTCTTCGATCCGCGCCTCGAAAGGGCCTTTGGTCCAGGCCGTATCGTCGCCAGGCGGTACGACGTCGACATGGCCGGCAAAGCCCAGCACGGGACTGTCAGTACCGAGCCGGGCGTAGAGATTATCGACTTCTTCAAACGGATAGCGCCGGACGGTAAAGCCCAGCCGTTCGAGCGCGGCCTGTAATACGTCCATGACGCCGGCATCGGCCGGTGTGACCGATGGCGCCTTGATCAAGGCCTGGGCGAGGGGCAGGGGGTCAGCGAAAGCCATGCGGCAGAGGTAGCTCCCGCATGCCGCTCTGCCAAGCGCTAGTGTTATTCCGGGCTGACGTCGGTGTCGGGCTTCTGTGCCCGGCGTACGAACCCGCCAAACCATGTGGCGACGACGAGTCCGTTGGCGACGGCATAACCGACCACTAGCCATGTCACGGCGTCATCGCCCCAGCGCGCATCGACCAGAAAAGCGATGCAGACAAAGAAGACCGCCAGCAATAGCTGGAAGATGGCGAAACGAATGCCGTGGGCTGGAGTGGTCATGTCAGTCCTCCCGGAAATCGGCGGCCCGCGAAGTGCCCGCGTGTAGCCACATCCATGCGGCCAACGCCGTGCCGAAAGCGACAAGCCCTGCAAAAGATGATCCGACCTTGGCCACCTCCAGCGGTGCGAATAACCAGATGGCGGCGAAGACAATGCCGGCCATCATCAGAACCAGGCCCACAAACCGTTCAGCGCGGACCGCCCGCGCCGGATGGCAGCGACGCGCGCTGACCGGGATGACGGCTTTTGGCAGGAAATTCCCGGTCGCGGCGAGCACCAGGCCGATCAACACGCCGGCTGTGCGCTTGGAGGCGGCCTCCGGTATCCAGTTGAACGTCTCACCGAGGCTGAACGCCAGGGCGATGCCGATTGAAAACCCTGCCGCGAACAGGCTGCGATAAAGATTTCGGCGGGTTGCCGGTTCCAGGTTGCGGCAGGCCACCATGGCCATCACCGCCGCCAATGCGAGGAACGCGACCCCGGTCCAGGCCAGCCACTTGTCCGGCGTTGCCCATCCATTGAGCGCAGACAGCATGATCACAAGGAGCGCCATCGAGATGACGCTGCCTTGGCTGGCAAACAGGCTAGCGGGCATGGGGTTCTCCCTCGGTCTCTGCCGCACCGGGGGCGAGTTCCCAGCCGAATGCCTGGGCAAACCCCAAGAGTGCATCCTCCAGCACGGACATTTTCAGTTGATAGATGACGGACTTGCCGTGTTTCTCCGACGCGACGAGATCGGCTTCGCGAAGCACGGCGAAATGCGCGGACATGGTTGGCTTGGAGACGTCGAATGCTGCGGCCAGCTCGCCCGCAGTCTTCGGACCGGAACGCAACATCTGCAACACCTGGCGGCGCGTCGGATCTGAAAGGGCTTTAAACACCGTCGACATGTTTCTACAATTAGCTAATTGTCGAATTGATGTCAATAACAGTTTGATGAATGTCTAAATGATGGGTCTGGCTAGTCCCGCAGCAATTCGTTGATGCCGGTCTTGGCACGGGTGCGCTCGTCGACTGTCTTGACGATGACGGCGCAAGCTAGCGACGGGCCGCCCTTCGGATCCGGCAAAGTGCCCGGTGCGACCACGGCATAAGCCGGGACTTCACCATAGGTGATCTTGCCGGTGGTGCGGTCGACGATTTTGGTCGAGCCGGAAATGAAAACACCCATGGCCAGTACCGCGCCCTCGCGGACGATGACGCCCTCCACGACTTCCGAGCGGGCGCCGATGAAAGCGCCGTCCTCGATGATCGTCGGATTGGCCTGAAGCGGCTCCAGCACGCCGCCGATACCGGCGCCGGCCGAAACGTGGACATTCTTTCCGATCTGGGCGCAGGATCCGATGCTTGCCCAGGTATCGACCATGGCCCCTTCGCCGACATGAGCGCCGATATTCACGTAAGACGGCATCAGCACGGCGCCCTTGGCGATAAAGGCGCCGCGACGCACGGCGCAAGGCGGCACGGCGCGGAAGCCTGCGGCCCTGAATTCCTCTTCCCCCCAGCCTTCGAATTTGGACGGGACCTTGTCCCACCATTTCGCACCGCCAATGCCGCCCGAAATCGGTGTCATGGGATTAAGGCGAAACGACAGCAGTACGGCTTTCTTAAGCCATTGATTGACGACCCAGCCTGCGCCGGACTTTTCGGCCACCCGCGCCTTGCCACTGTCGAGCAGACCGATCGCCTGGGCGACAGCGTCGGCAACGTCCCGGTTCAGGGCGTCCTTGTCGTCGCGTCGGTCCCATGCGGTATCGATGACGGCTTCGAGATGCGAGAGATCGGTCATGCGGCGCGGTCTTTCGTCTGGGCGGTGGACAGGAAGGTCTTGAGGCAATCGGCCGCGTAGTGCACGTGGGCTGGATGCTCGTCCGGGCCGGCGCTTTCTTCATCGCGCGGTCCCGGCCGGGCGCGCACCAAAATGGTCGTCCATCCCAAATCGTAAGCGGTTTTCAGATTGCGGATCGAATCCTCGAAGAAGGCGCTTTCTGGTGCTTCGATACCGAAACGGCGCGAGAAACGGTCGAACCCGGCCAGGTGCGGCTTCGGCTGGAAGCCTGCCGCTTCGACATCGAACATGTCGTCGAAACAATCGGACAGGCCGAGCCGGGTGCAGACATTCTCGGCGTGTTTCATCGAACCGTTGGTGTAGACGAGCCGGCGGCCGGGCAGCTCCTTGATGTGTTGTGCCAGCGCGGGATCCGGCGTCACAACGCTAAGATCGACATCATGCACGAAATCCAGAAAGTCCCGCCCATCCGGGATCTGATGATTGGCCATCAGCCCATTCAGCGTGGTCCCGTATTCGCGCCAATAGTCCTTCTGGACCTTGCGTGCCTGGTCGCGATCGAGATCCAGCAGCCGGGCCACATAGTCGGTCATCTTGGCATCAACCTGCGCCATTACGGCCGCATCCGACGGGTAAAGCGTATTGTCTAGATCGAAGACCCAGGTCGCCACGTGAGACAGGTCGGCCGTCATTCCTCGATCTCCGCCGATGCCGTGGTTTCAATGGTTCGGAAATCGCTCAATGTCAGCGAAACGCGGCTTGTGCCCTCCACCGGATCCGGGATCTGGCGGAACCGGGCGGCGGCGTAGCCACGCCCGGCACATTCGGTCCGGCCCTCCGCAACGAAGCGGGAGGGGGCGTAACAGAAGGTTTCATCGCCATTCTGTAACCGGCCAACCGTTTCGCCGGTGCGTTCGGCGTAAAACCAGGCGTCAGGAATATCGAGATGCTCGGCGATGACGCGTGCGCAACCACCCGCGTCCAGCCGCCACCATCCGCGGGATTCCCAGATGTCGTTGCGCTGCCGGCCGAGCGCCACCGCGATCCGGCCTTCGGTTTCATTGCAGACGACCAGCCCGGCTTCGGCATTACGGCGGATCGCTGCGGCTTCCAGCGCATCGATCAATTCAGGCCGCGGCGGGGTGCGCGGCAGGCCCTGGCCCTGAACAAAGGCCGAAATCGCGCGGAAGGTCCGCCGGCCTTCAACACCGTCGATAAAGCGGATGTCATAACCCGCATCCCGCAAGAGCCGTTGAATGCCGGCCTCCTGGGCGTCATCGCCAAAATCCAGAGGCTCGACGAGCACGGTGCGCAGACGATGTTCGCCGCGCAAAACATCGAATCCGCGGCGGTCGAGACCGAGCGATTCGCAGTCGGTGACGCCTTCCACGGCGAAATCCGCGGCGCCGACGCAAAGGTCCAGCTGCCCGCCCCACTCACGGACGCCGCCAAGATAGGCGGCCGTCGAGCGGGCATAGAAGAGCAGGGGATCGTCGCTGTCCGGATCCAGTGTCGGACCAGCTTCAACACATTCGCCCGGCCGGATGCGGGTCCACCCCTCGACCGCGATCTCGCGCCGATCGGTAATCCAGCCGAGAGCGGCCTCGATGACGAAGCTGGTCTCATTGCAAATATCCGCGGCGCGCGCGGGCGCTGCCGGAAGGACGAGAAGAACCAGGACAATCAGACGCGAAAACATTCCAGCAATCTAACCCGAAAACTCCGCCGTAAATGCGGCAATCGCATTGCGCAACTCGTCCAGCCCAGTTTTCTTCGACGCGGACGTGGCAATGATCTCTGGGAATGCCGCCGGCCGCTTGGCGAGTTTCTGAAGCGTTTCCGACTTGACCGCTTCGAGCTGTCCCGGTTTCAGCTTGTCCGCCTTGGTCAGGACAATCTGATAGCTGACGGCGGCTTCATCGAGCCCGTCCATCATCAGCGTGTCGATTTGCTTGAGCCCATGACGGGCATCGACCAGCTGATAAACGCGCTTGAGGTTGGGCCGGCCCTTGAGGAAGGCCTCGGTAAGGCGGGTCCAGACCTGGGCGGTTTTCTTCGGCGCCTTGGCGAAGCCATAACCGGGCAGATCGACCAGCCGGATCTGGCCGGCGAGATTGAAAAAGTTGAGTTCCCGGGTGCGGCCCGGCTCACCGGACGCCCGCGCCAGCTGCTTTTGGTTGGTCAGCGCATTGATAAGGCTGGACTTGCCGACATTCGAGCGGCCCCAGAAGGCGACTTCCGGCAGATCGGCCGGCGGCAAGCCGGCCAGATCGACCGCGCCCTTCAGGAACTCGCAAGGGCGGGCGAAAAGAGCGTTGCCGCGGCCGGTATCGGTCGTGCCGGACATGGCCGCTAGCCGGTCTCTCCGCCGCGATTGCGCCAATTCTTGATCATCGTGTCGAGGCGGGTCTCGACGCCCTGGCGGCGCATGATGATGTATTGCTGCAGAACCGACAGGAAGTTGTTCCACGCCCAGTAGATCACGAGGCCGACCGCGAACGGCGCCAGGATGATCGTGAAGACGAATGGCAGGAAGGCAAAGATGCGCTGTTGCATCTTGTCCGGCGGTGGCGGGTTCAGCGATTGCTGCGCCCACATGGTGATCCCCATGAGTACTGGCCAGGCGCCGATGGCGAGCACGCCGCCGAGGATCGGCCAACCCGACGGGTCATAGGGCAACAGGCCGAACAGGTTCCACATCGTGGTGGGATCCGGTGCGGACAGATCTTCCACCCAGCCCGGGAAAGGCTGATGGCGCATTTCGAGCGTCACAAAGAGCGTCTTGTAGAGCGCGTAGAAGACCGGGATCTGGAACAATATGGGCAAACAGCCGGCGAGCGGATTCACCTTCTCGCGCTGGTAAAGCGCAATGATTTCCTGCTGCTGCTTCTGTTTGTCTTCGGCATATTTGTCGCGAATTTCCTGCATTTTCGGCTGCAAATTCTTCATTTTCGCCATCGAGACATAGGCGCGGTTGGCGAGCGGGAAGAAGATAAGCTTGACCAGGACGGTCACTGCGAGAATAGCGAAACCGATCCCGCCGAGGAAGCCGGACAGGGTGTGCAGCAGCCAGAAATAAGGGCGGGTGAGGAACCAGAACATGCCCCAGTCGACGGCCATGTCGAAGCGCGAAATGCCGAGGTCTTCCTCATAGGTCTGCAGCAGGTCGACGCGCTTGGCGCCGGCGAAAATGCGGGCCGAGGTTTCCAGTGTCGCGCCGGGTGCCAGTTCGAGCGGCTGGGTGACATAGCCGGACTGGTAGGTGTCGGGGCCCTGCCGGCCGATCAGGCTGTATTCGCCGGTGATCTCCATCGACTGGTCGGGAATGACGGCAGCCATCCAGTATTTGTCGGTGATACCCATCCAGCCGCCGGTGCCGCTCTCGGAGGTTTCATCGCCGGGGTCCATGGAGCGGTATTTGTCGTCGATCAGCGTGGTGCCGACGACGCCGATCGGGCCTTCATGGAGAATGAAGAATGGCGCCCAGGGCGCCGGCGGTTCGCCATCGCGGCGCACGCGCGCGTAACGCGACAGGCTGGCGGTCTGGCCGGACGTGTTCTCGATCACGTCGGCATAGGTGAACATGTAGTCGTTATCGAGCGAGATCGTGCGGCGGAAAACCAGGCCGTCTGCCCCGCGATACTCCAGCACAATCGGTGTTTCAGGCGTCAGCCGGTTGCCTTCGACGAGGGTCCAGCTGGTATTGAAGCCGGGCGCATCGGACGGGCCTTCGCCCAGCGCCTGCCAGCCATCCTGGGCGTAAAAGGCGTGTTCGCCATCGCGGCGGCGCAGAAACTCGACCGGCGAGGGATCGTCGACTTCGGTGTCGTACCGGTTGAGCCGCAGCTCGTCGATGCGGGTGCCGGTCAGGGAGAGCGACCCGTTGACCGCCTCGCTGACGATCTCGATCCGCTGGTCAATCACCGCCGGCTCGGTCGCGGCTTCGGCGGATTCTGCCGCGGCTTCGGCGAGCTCGGTCTGGACAGCGGCGGATTGCTGCGCGACCTGTTCGGCGCGCTGGCGTTCCTGCATCGGGCTGATCACGAAGATCTGGTAGGGGATGAGGATGGCCGCGGAAATGAGAATGGCCAGGAGAATGTTGCGATTTTCGCCCATGATGGGGTGTTCCGATCGGCTCTAATCTGTCATTTCGCCCGAAGCCGGGCGGGCGAGGGTTTGCAGTGCCAGCGTCACATCGTCAAGCAGGGCCGGCCAGTCACGTCGGGCCGTGTTGGCCCGCGCGACGAAGACATAGTCATTCCCGGCTTGTCCGTGGAGGGGCAATAGCAGCCTGGCGGCCTCTTTCAGGCGGCGTTTGGCCCGATTGCGCGTGACCGCGCCCCCGATCTTGCGGGTGGCGGTAAAGCCGACGCGGATCTCGCCGGGCGGGCAGCGACCTTCGCGCGCCTGGATCACCACGCCGGGGCGAACCGCCTTTCGGCCTTGGGCCACATACAGAAAGTCCCGCCTGACGCGCAGGCGGGACATCTTGATTCCGTTATCGTCTTTAGCGATCAGGCTGACAGCCGCTTGCGGCCTTTGGCGCGACGGCGGGCCAGAACCTGACGGCCGGCTTTGGTTGCCATGCGCGCGCGGAAGCCGTGCCGACGCTTGCGGACCAGCTTGGACGGTTGAAAAGTACGTTTCACTTCACGCGCTCCATTGAATGGGCAAATCTCAAGAGGCGGGGTCCTTACGCCAGTGATTACGGGGCGTCAAGGGCATAAGCCTTGCTTGTTCAGCCGCGCGGGGTGGGCTATCGGCTGTGTCACGAGGGATATGACAGATACGCCGCCTTCCCCCCGAACGACGCAGCGTTTTCGTCAGGCTGTGGTCGATGTTTGCCGGGCTGTTTTCGAGAGCCTGCCCGGACGGCTGTTGCTGTTCACCCTGGTCTTCGTGATGCTTGCCCAATTGCTGATTTTCCTGCCATTGGCCGCGCAATTCCGCACCAATTGGCTGTCCGACCAGGCGGAAACCGCTTTCATTGCCGCACTGGCAGCCGATGTCGCACGGGGCGGCACGCTCGGCGACATGGAGGTGAGCGAGCTATTGGAAGCCTCCGACGCGGTTGCCGTTGCGCGCGTGACCGAGGGGCGCAACGAACTCGTGCTTTATGGCGGGCCCATCGATGCCCCGCTGATCGAAGCGGATTTGCGTAATGAGGCCTGGCTGGCGCGGATTACAGCCGCAGCGCGGACTTTTGCGGTGAGCGAAGAGCGCTATCTGCGCATTATCGCGAACCCGCAGGCGCGGCCCGATGACATTATTGACGTCATCGTGCCGGAACCGGCACTCCGCGAAGACCTGATTGCCTACTCTGCCGGACTGTTCCAGCTCTCCTTCTTTATAGCGGTGGTGACCGGGGCCTTGCTCTACATCACTTTGCTCTATGCCTTTGTGCGGCCGATGCGTCAGCTGGCAGCCGCCATGGAGCGCTTCCAGCGCGATCCGCTTGATCCGCGGCGCGGGATTGTGCCGGAAAAGCGGCGCGACGAGATCGGTCAGGCACAACGCGCGCTCGCTGCTATGCAGGACGACGTTCGCTCGGCTTTAAAACAGCGCGAGCGTCTGGCGGCGCTGGGGGTCGCGGTGTCGAAAATCAATCACGATTTGCGCAATGTGCTGGCCTCTGCACAGCTTGTCTCCGACCGGCTTGTATCGTTTGAGGACGAGCGGGTGCGCAAAATGGGCGCCCGCATGGTGCGTGCCGTCGGGCGCGGAATCCGGCTCACCGAGGCGACGCTGCAATATGGCAAGGCGGAGGAAAGCCCGCCGCAGACCATGCGGCTCAATCTGCGTGTCGCGCTCGACGAAGCTGCCGCCGATGCCATGGCGACCGAGAGCGGCGGAGAAGGCGATTGGACGAATGAGATCGGCGACGGTCTCGCGATCGAAGCCGATCCCGATCATGTGCACCGCATTTTCCTGAACCTGTTCCGGAATGCGCTACAGGCCATGACGGCATCGGCCTGCGACATCCGGATGGCGGTGCGCAGCGAAACCATGGACGGGTTCGTGACCATAGAGGTGGAGGACGGCGGGCCGGGCCTGCCCCCGCGGGCTCAAGAGCACCTGTTTCAGCCTTTCACCTCTTCGACGCGGCGTGAGGGTACGGGGCTGGGCTTGTCGACGGCGCGCGAGCTGGCGCGCGCCCATGGCGGCGACATTGTGCTGGTCCGGACGGGGCCGGGCGGGACGGTGTTCGCGGTTACTCTTCCGCTGGCCGACTAAGCAATCCGACCGTGCCTTCACGCCGCGGATCTGCGCCGCCGGCCAGCGTGCCATCTTCTAGCTGGCGGATAATATGGATGCCGGAATTTTCCGAGCGATTGGCATCCAGCGTGAAGCCGAGCGCTTCCAGTTCAGCGGCGATCTCCGCCGGGAAGGTGTCTTCGAGGCGCACCACATTGCCGCGCCCGACGACGTTGGGCAGCTCGATGGCGTCCTGCGGCGACAGGTTCCAGTCGAGCATGCCGACCAGTGTCTTGGCTGTATATGCGATGATTGACGCGCCGCCCGGCGATCCGGTTGTCAGCACGAAATCGCCCCGCTCATCGAAGACGATTGTGGGCGACAGCGAGGACCGCGGCCGCTTGCCGCCCGCGGGCGCATTGGCCGTCAAATAACCCTCCGTGTCGCGCGGCCGGAAATTGAAATCGGTCAGCTGGTTATTGAGAAAGAATCCGCCGGCCATCCGGTTCGAGCCAAACAGGAATTCGACCGTGGTGGTCATCGACACGATGTTTCCGTCAAAATCGATCACCGTGAAATGGCTGGTTCCCGGCATGTCGGCGTTGCCCGAGGAGACATCGGGTAATGCCGTCTCGCGGTCGATCAGCGCGGCGCGGGCACCGATATACTCATCCGACAAGAGCGCTTCGACCGGAATGCCGGTGAAGGCGGGATCGCCGATATAGGCGTCCCGGTCGGCATAGGCGAGGCGGCTGGCCTCGATGAAGCGGCGCCAGCCTTCGACCGTCGCCGGTCCGGTCGCGGCCATGTCGAAAGGCTCGAGCATGCCCAGGATCTGATTGACGATGATGCCGCCGGAGGCCGGCGGCGGCGCAGAACATATTTCATAGATCCGGTAGGTACGGCAGAGTGGCTCGCGCTCAACGACCTGATAATTCGCCAGATCGTCCAGTGTCATGTTTCCGGGAACATCGCCGGTATTGACGGCCGCCACGATTTCTCCGGCCAGCGGGCCCTCATAGAAATTCCTCCAGTCATCGGCAATCAGCCGGAGACTCTCGGCGTAGTCCGGATTGCGCAGGACGTGACCCACCGGCCAGGGATTGCCGTCGGCATCATAGAAATAGGCTTGCATGTCGGGCGTCGCCGAGACATCGCGCATGGCATTGACCCGGACCATGAAACCCTGCAGGCGCGGGCTGATGGCGAAGCCGTTCTCCGCCAGATTGGCCGCGAAGTCGAAATTGCCGGACCAATCTGCCGCGCCGTGATCGGCATGCGCCCGGGCCAGCAGGGCGATAACGCCAGGCACCCCGACCGCGCGGCCCGACGTCCAAGCGGTAAGGAAGGGGAGAGGCTCGCCTGCGGTATCAAGCCAATGATCTTCGGTCACCACCGCCGGTGCTGCCTCGCGTCCGTCATATACCGTCGTTTCGCCGGTGGTGGCGTTGTAATAGAGCATGAAGGCGCCGCCGCCGATGCCGCTGGATTGCGGCTCGACCAGCGACAGGGTTGTCTGGATGGCAATGGCCGCGTCGATCGCATTGCCGCCATTGCGCAGGGCTTCCAGCCCGGCCTCGGTCGCATGCGGATTAGCCGCCGCTACCATGGCTGTGGGTGGCGCCGCCGGCCGTACTGCGACATCGCCTTGGGGCGGACTCGAACAGGCCGCTGCCAGCACAAACAGCGAAAGCGACAGGAATCGGATCAACGCACTTGCTCCCGGTGGTGTGGGTGGCACCATAGCGCGGTCGGACAGCAGCGGAAGACCTGAACATGGCAAAGCCCGGAGCCAGGAATGCGATCACCGATGTGCCGGGGCTGAAGGTCGGTCAGGCACATGATGACAAGGCCAAAACGGGCGTCACGGTGATCCTGCCCGACGAACGGGCGGTTTGCGGTGTCGATGTGCGCGGCGGTGGGCCGGGAACGCGAGAAACAGATGCCCTTCAGCCGCATACGCTGGTGGATGCCGTCGACGCCGTGGTGCTGTCGGGTGGTTCATCCTACGGGTTGGCAGCCGCGGACGGCGTTGCCGGTCTATTAGGCGCGCAGCGGCGCGGCTTCGAGTTGTTTCCCCATCCGGAAATCCCGGTATCGCCGGTCGTGCCAGCGGCGATCCTTTATGACCTCGCGAATGGCGGCGACAAGACCTGGAACGAGGTGCCGCCCTATGCTGCGCTGGGGCGCCAGGCGTTGGCGGCCGCCGGAGCGGAAGTTGTCGAAGGCCGCGCCGGTGCGGGCTTCGGCGCAAGTGCCGCAAGCCTGCCCGGCGGAATCGGCACGGCGAGCATCGTCACCGATGACGGATACACGGTCGGCGCCATCGTTGCGGTGAACTGTTTCGGATCTGTCCGCGTACCCGGCAGCGACGCTTACTGGGCAGCACCTTATGAAATCGGCGGCGAGTTCGGCGGTCAGCGCGTGCCCGACACTTTGGCGTTCGATCCGGAAGATTGGGGGGCCGCGAAGTTCAACCCGGCTCCGGGGACCAACACAACCATTGCCGCCGTGGCGACCGATGCGGTGCTCTCGTCCGCCGATTGCAAACGTCTGGCGCAGATGGCCTCGGCAGGTTTCGCCCGGGCGATCCGGCCCGTATTCACACCCTTGGACGGCGATACCGTGTTTGCGCTGTCGACCTCGTCGCGGCCGCTGGCGGATCCCGCCGCTTTCACCCTCGCGCGTCTCGGCTCGCTGGCTGCAGATTGCTTGGCGCGTGCTGTCGCGAAGGGTGTGCATGCCGCCCGCCACCCCACCGCCTAGAATCGGTTCGCACTTGCACAATGCGATGAAATATCGCCTTATCCGGGTCTGCGAGGGGAGTTTCCTGCGACCGGCCTGACCGGCCGCGGGAAAAGGCAGGCTTGGACTTATGATCGGTGATCAGCGCCTGACAGGCGTGATGATTTGCGGGGCGGGACATTCCGGATCGACGCTGCTGGGCCTTATTCTCGGCCGGGCAAAAGGCGCTTTCTACATGGGAGAGGGTGCCAAGGTCCGCTATCTCGGAGATCCCAACAAACCCTTGCGCAAGCGGGCGTGCAAGGTGTGCGGCGAGACCTGCCCGGTCTGGTCGGTCTTCAATTGGGACCCGGACCAACCGCTCTACCGGCAGGTGGCCGGGCATGTCGATGCCCACATTATTGTCGATTCAACCAAAAATCCGGCCTGGATTCGCAAACGGAGCCGTGAGCTTGAACAGGCTGGAGACCGGCCGGCGCTGATCTTCTTGCAGCGAGATGGGCGCGCTGTGCTCAATTCGCGTTTCCGCAAATACCCGGAGCGCGACGCCGCCGAACAGATTGAAGCGTGGAAGGCGCAAATTTCGGCGAGCCGGGCGGTGTTTGACGCTTTCGGCGGCCGCAAGATCGCGGTCCGCTATGAGGAATTGGCGACATCACCGGAGACGGTGGTCCGGTCGATCTGCGAGCGCTTCGGCTTGCCCCATTCGCAGAACATGCTGGCCTTCGCCGATGGCGAATCGCATCCGCTCGGCGGCAATACCGGCACGCAGTTCGTGGCGGCGCGGGACCGGGTGGATGGCGATCCCGACGCGATTCTGCAGCTTACGCCGAGAACCAAGAGCTATTACGCCAATCATTCTGGCGCCATCCGGCTGGACCTGCGCTGGAAAACAGAAATGTCGGCACCGAATCTGTCCCTGTTCAACCGGCTGGCCGGGGATTTCAATGCCGCCATGGCCTGGGGGGAATAGGCACATGACCAAGATCGACCTTGTCTTCCGGCAGATTGATGAGCGTACGCGTGATGTGGCGTTGGAACTCGCCAAGCGATACATCCGGCCGGACAAGGTTCACATCATCGATGATGTGCGCCCGTTTACCGAATGCGTGAATCGGATGCTGCGCATCGATCATGATTGCGACTATGTCGTCTATCTTGATGCCGACTGTCTCATCCTCGAGGATATGAGAGAGTTCATCGAGCAGACGGATTCGGCCTATGTCGATTCCTATGTTTCTGACCGGTTCCGCGGCCGGCTGCATTGCGGCGTCCATATCACGCGGATCGACCTGGTCCACGCGATGGCGGCGATCAAGCCTCCGCTTGATGACATGAAATACGTGCTGAGGCCGGAATCGCGGTTGCGGAATTTGGCCATGAAGCCATTGCGGATGAGCAAGCAATTCCGCAATTTCGATATCCTGCACGATTATTTCCAGTACTATCGCCATGTGTTCATGAAGTACGCCCTGCGCGAATTGCGCAGCCGAACCAAGGTGCAGCTGAAGCGGTTATCCTCGGCCATGAAGCACTGGCCGGACACAACCGAGGGCGCGGATGATTTCGTGATTGCCAATCACGCGGTCCAGTTTGCGCGCCAAAATGTTCCGAAGTCGGCCTCGGCTGCGGAAACTCATGCATTCATCGAGGCCTTGCCGCAATTCGCGCAACAGGAACTCGACCGCATGGGGGTTGCCGAGAAGGGGCCGTTCACCATGGCCGATCTCGATGATTGGCTGGATAAGAATGACGAGCGCCATGTTTACGGAGCGGCCAAGGACAAGCCGATGGTGTTTGGCCTGGGCCTGTCACGAACCGGCACACGGTCGCTGACGGCAGGCTTGCAGATGCTCGGTTGGGATACCTCGCATTATCCCATCGACGAGGACACCTATACCGAGCTGGCTTACGGCCAGTACGATCTTACCCTGCTTAAATATCATGACGGGCTGACCGACATCACGACGGTTCCCTACTATCAGCAACTCGACAAGCAGTATCCGGGATCGAGATTCGTCCTGACGGTCCGCGAGGAGGCGGGCTGGCTGCGGTCCTGCCAGAACCATTGGTTCAACCGGCCGGCCTTCAAGCATACCGACGATCCGGACGAGGAAACGCATCTTCTCATGCGGCAATTGCTGCGGGCGGCGGTCTACGGTTGCTACAATTATCAGCCGGAACGATTCAAATGGGTCTATGAACGCCATGTCCGCGAGGTGCAGGACTATTTCAAGGAGCGGCCGGACGATCTCTTGATCCTCAATATCTGCAATGGCGACGGCTTCGAGAAGCTGGCGCCCTTCATGGGCGTGCCGGTGCCGGCGGAACCCTTCCCGCACAAGGGCAATATCATGTCGCAGCGGGTCGAAGCCGCGCGCGTAGCGGCCCGCGTGGCGGAGTAGCCGGCAAGCAGTATGGCCGAGACCGATACGCCTTTTCCCGACGTGGAAGCCCCCGGCTTTCGCGCGGCCATTGGCTATGCCGGCCGGACGCTGGGCCTGGTCTGGAAATCCGCCCCCCGCCTAACCGTGCTGATTGCGGCGCTGACGGTTGGCGTCGCTCTTGTGCCGGCGTTGGCCGCCTATGTCGCCAAGCTGATTGTCGACACGGTTTTGCTGGCCATCGACACGCAATCGCCGGCTGACCGACAGCAAGCGCTGGTCTGGGTGGCGGCTGAGGCCGCTATTCTCGGCAGCGGTATGGCGGCGCGCCGTCTGCTCGTGTTTTTCAAGCGGATCCTGCATGCCGGACTGGGCTTCGCCGTCAGCAATTTGATCTTTGACAAGGCAAGCGGTTTCGATCTGGAAACCCTTGAACGCGCCGACGTCCAGCAACAGATCCTGCTGGCGCGCCAGCATGCGAGCGCGCGGCCTTATAATCTCGCCAACCGCCTGATCGAGGCGGGGCAACATGCGATCACGCTATTATCTCTGGCGGCGGTTCTGTGGACGTTTTCGCCCTATGCGGTGCTGATCATCCTCGCCGGCGGGCTGCCGCTCTTCCTGGCCGAGTTGAGGTTTTCCGGCACCGCCTTCCGGTTCTATACCGGCCGCACACCTGAGATGCGCCAGCGCAACTATCTGGAAACGCTGATGACGGCCGAGAAGCCGGCGATGGAGCAGATGCATTCCGGGGCCACGCCCGAAGTGCGCGCCAGGCACGGGGCGCTTTTCCGATGGCTGTTTGGCGAAGACCGGCGCCTGCAAGCTTCGAGGACAAGTGTCGGCGTGGTTTTGCTACTGGTAAGCTCGGCCTTTTTCCTGGGCGGCAAGGCCTGGGTTGTCTGGGCGACCGTCCTCGGCACGCTGACGCTGGGCCAGATGACCATGTATGCTGCGGTTCTGAAACAGGGTCAGAACACCGTCACCACCCTGCTGGCGACGTTAAGCGGCGGGTATGAAGACCTTCTCTACATCTCCAATCTCTATGCGCTGCTCGGGCGGGACAATGGCGGCGCGCGCGGCGGCGCTTCTGCCGGTCCGGCGCCCGGCACGGGATACAGGCTTCGCGACGCCGGATACCGTTATCCGGGGTCGGCGCGCGCGGCCGTCTCCGGGCTGACCTTCGACATCCCGGCAGGCCAGAAGTTGGGGATTGTCGGCGCCAACGGGTCGGGCAAGTCGACGCTCGTGAAACTCCTGACGGGGCTCTATCTGCCGCAAACAGGCGATATTTCGCTGGACGGCTTGCCGTTGCGCGACTGGGATCCGCAAGCCCTGTTCGCCCGCACGGCCGCGGTTTTCCAGCCGTCACAGCGCTACAGCCTCACGGCCGGGGAAAACATCGCCATGGGCGAGGGGTTGCGGAACACCGATCGTGACGCCTGGAGGCGTGCCGCCCACGACGGCCTCGCCGAGCCGGTTCTTGAGGATCTGCCCGACGGGCTCGATACCAAGCTCTCGAAACAGTTTGTCGATGGCCGCGAGCTGTCGGGCGGGCAATGGCAGCGCCTGGCGCTCGCCCGCGCCATGCTGCGGACCGGTGCGGATATCCTGATTCTGGATGAACCGACGGCCGCCCTGGACCCTGCCGCCGAAGCGGAATTCGTGAACGCGCTGGCGGCAAAGGATGCGACTCTCATCGTCATCAGTCACCGCTTGTCGACGCTTCGCCTGTGCGACCGCATCCTCGTGCTCGACAAGGGACGGGTTGTTCAGGACGGTGCGCCGGCCCGGCTGGCCGCCGACGAAGGCTTCTACCGCGACCTGTTCAAGGAACAATCGGATTTCTACGCCTGACCCGTTTTTCCTCGCCATGGGGCTAGGCAGCGTCTAGCGTCCGGTGGGGATTTCAGGGGGGAGTGCGATGTTCAGGCAAATGGCGGCCGCCGCGATGGCGGCAATCCTGGCGGGTGCGGGTCACGCGCAGGACATGTTTTCGAACGTGCAGACACTGGCGAGCGATGCGGGCGATCCGGGCCGCATCGTGTTCGACCGGTTGTCGCCGGATGTGATGCGGATGATGCCGGGCGAGACCGTCCGGCTCAATTTCGGCGCGGGATATGTCGCCGCGCTCGATGAGATCCGCCATCAGGAGATGGGCGGCACGGTCTGGGCCGGGCGCCTTGAGGGAGACGGCATTGCCAACCGAGTCCTGATCACCGAGACGAACGGGCAGGCTTTCGGCCGGATCTCCACCCCGGACGGGGTGTGGCAGGTGGTGTCAATGGACGGGCGCCAGCAGATCGTGCGGGTGCCGTCCCTGTCGTCGCGATATCGAGCGGATGATACCGTCATTCCCTACGGATTGCGGGTCCTGACCGATACTGTGACCGCCGAGGATGCGCACCAGATCGCGGAAGCGGTCGCGGTCGGCTCCAACGGGACGATCGATATCGCCGTCTACTATTCGCAGAGCTTCTCTGATTTGTGGGGGATCGCATCCGGCGGGCGGGTGCAACATCTCATGGCCGTCCTCGACCAGGCGCTGATCGACAGCGACACCGGCCTGCGCGCCCGGCTGGTCTTCCACGGCGGGGTCACGCTCGACGATGACGATGCCGACCAAGCCCAGACATTGGCCAACATTTCCGGCATTGCGGATCCGCAGGAAGCGCCGACCATTACGCAGGATCTGTCTGCGGAACGCGGCGTGCGGACCTCGCACGGGGCCGACCTGATTGCGGTGTTGCAGCGGACGTCCGACGGACATGGCGGTTGTGGAATCGCCAATCTTCTGGGCGCTCTGGATGCAACGTCGGACGCCGGCGACATCAATGCGAACTGGGCGGATCAGGGCTATTCGGTCAGCGGCGACTGGTTCGACACGGCGGACAGCGGGTTTTGCTCCGACATCACCTTCGCGCACGAAGTCGGGCACAATATGGGCATGGCCCACAATGTGGAGAATTCCGGCGTCGGCACGGGCGTCCGGAATTATGCGAACGGCCACAGGGTGGACTGTGAGTTCGTCACGATCATGGCCTATCCGACCGGCTCGGGCGGCACGAATGCCTCCACTGAATGCCCGGCAGGCGCGTCGCGCAATTTTGGCGACGAACAGGAAGCGCCTTACTTTTCCAATCCCGAGCTGACCCTCTGCCCGGACGGGGCCGCCTGCGGCATCGCCGTGCCCAGCGGCCTCTTTTCGACACCGGCAACGGACAATCAGGACCCGGCCTACAATGCGCGCGCCGCGCGAGAGGAAAGCCTCGACATTGCCAATTTCCAGGCGGAGGCGCCGCGCGTCGTGTCGTCGGTCCTGCCGATCACCCGTTCGGTACAGAATGGTACGGCCGCGACGGCGTTCGCCACTGTGATCAATCCGGGCAGTTCGGGCAGCGATGCAACCGGTTGCCGCTTGCGGCTCGGCGGCAGTACGGCCAGCCAGTTCTCTTACCAGACGACGGATTCCGCGAATGCCCTGACCGGCACGGCGGACACGCCGGTGGATATTCCCGCCGGCGGCGTCCAGAGTTTCGTGTTTTCGGTCACTAGCGCCACGGATTTCGCCGATGATCAGGGGCTCAGCCAGGCTTCGGCCAACAATGAGACGAATTTGTTCATCGAGGCCTTCTGCACCAATCGCCGTTCGGCGGAATATGTGCTGGGGCTCAACACGCTGACCTTTACCTCGTCGCCCACGGCGGTGCCCGACATTGTGGCGCTCGCCGCATCCAATGACCCAGGCCGCGTGAATGTGCCGACCACGGGCAATATGGTCGGCGCTTTTGCGGTTGCGATCTCGAATGTCGGGGCGGCCGGCACGATCGACGTCTCCGCGGATACCGGCGGACAATCGCTCGCCATCCAGAATATCGAAGTTTGCCCGACCGACCCGAACACCGGCGCGTGTACCGCTGCCCGCGCTGCCACGACACAGGCGGCGGTGAGTGCCAACGGTACGGCGACGTTCGGCATTTTCGTGCGCGGCAATGGTGCGGAAATCGCCAATGATCCGGCGCGCAACCGGGTGTTCGTGCGGTTCAACGAAGGAGGTGAGGCGCGCGGGGCGACCAGTGTCGCGGTGCGCACCGAATAGCCGCTTGGAAGCTTGCCGAAGCGCCTTTGCCGGGGCCTTTCCGGCCGCTTCAAACGCGGCGCAGTGGAGCGGCATCTGCTGCCTTGCAATTTGAAAAACCCGAAGCTAGTTTCCGCGCCTCTTCGCAGGGGCTCCTGCGGATGACGGCCTGCACCGGTAGCTCAGCTGGATAGAGCACCAGACTACGAATCTGGGGGTCGGGAGTTCGAATCTTCCCCGGTGCGCCATTTTTTCGTTTGTCCTCCCTCGCCTCCGCTCGGTCGGTCCTCGCTTACGCTGCGGGCGGGCGGTCGCGCTTGCCGAACCCTTGCGTGTTCGAGGGCCGGATGGCACGAACTTCGGCTGGGCAAGCCCATTTTCTTCAATCTTCCGATTATCCGACGGACCACCGGCAACTTTCAGGCGGACGCGGCTGCGTGCGCTTACTTCCGCGAGTATTTTGTTAAGGCCCTGCCGACTAGTTTTCCACAGGCCGATTCGATGGTTGCACCGGGGACTGGCAGATGCCGGGTTCGCTCTCCTTCAAGAACCGCTTATTCATGGGTCCGCATCGCGAGGATGCGGATTTGCCCGACATGGACGAGGCCGCGCGTCAGGCGGTTGAGTCCCTTGAAGCCTATCAGATCGCGCTCGACCAGAATGCGATCGTCTCGGTCTGTGATGCCGACGGAAAAATCCTGCGGGTCAACGACTCCTACTGCAAGATCAGCGGCTATAGCGAGGCCGATCTCATCGGCCATCCCTATGAGGAGCTGATCTCCGACGAACACCCGGACGGGTTCTGCATGAGTATCCGCGAGGCGCTCGACAAGGAGCATGCCTGGCGCGGTGAAATCTGCATGCGGCACAGGGCCGGGCATGCCTTTTGGCTGGAGTCGATCATCTTCTCTGTCAATGGCGAGAGTCCTGCCGACAAGACCTATGTTTCGATCAGCTTTGACATCACCCGGCGCAAGCGGGCCGAAACCCTCGTCCGCCGGAGCGAGAGCCGTATGCGCCAAGCCTTGCTTCTGGCCAATGCCGAGGCCTGGGAAGTGGATATGACAAGCGGCAGGATGTCGCTGCCGACGGATCCGACAACCGAGCTGGGTTCGGCGTTGACCGGCGGGCGGACGATCGATCGGGTGTTCGAGAGGATCCACCCGCATGACCGGCGCATCGTGTCCGGCCATTGGCAGCGTCATGTCGCCGGCGGGCCGGCGGTCGATTGTGAGCATCGCCTGCGGCTGACGGATGGCAGCTATCGCTGGGTGCGCACGTTCGCGCGCGCCGAGACCAATTATGACGGCCAGCCGGTGATCTACGGCTTGACGCAGGATATCCGTGAGGCGAAGCGCCAGGAAGTGAAGCTCAAGCTGGCCGAACAAGAGGCCGAAGAGCGCTTCCGGCGCGAAGGCGTGCTGACCCATGCGCTGATTGATGCCATGGGCGATATGGAGCTTGACGAATTCCTGCGCCTGGCGGTTTCGGGGTTGATCAATCATACGCTCGATCTCGCGATCGAAGCCAAGGCCGGCGTGTTTCTGGCCGAACAGAAAGGCGGCGTTACAACACTGAAGCTGGCGCAGTCCCTGTCGCTGGGTACAGAGATTGAAAAATTATGCGCCGAAGTGCCGCTCGGGACTTGCCTGTGTGGCCGTGCCGCGCAATCACGCCAGGTGCAACACGCCGACTGTGTCGACGACCGCCACGAGATCAGCTTCGATCGCATGGCGCCGCACGGCCATTACAATATTCCGCTGCTGATCGGCGAAGAACTGATCGGTGTGCTGGTCGTCTACCTCCCGCACGGTCACCAGCGGGATGAGGGTGAGGTGGCGTATCTCAAGCGATTTGGGTCGATCCTCGCCATGGGCATCGACCGGCGGCGCCACCTGGATGCCTTGGCGCGTGCGCGGCGAACCGCCGAGGCGGCCGCGAAGATCAAGTCGGATTTCCTGGCGATGATGAGCCACGAGATCCGCACGCCGATGAACGGCATTCTGGGCATGCTCGAATTGCTGCACCGATCGGATCTGTCCTCCAGCCAAGCGAAATGGACCGAGATCGCCCGGCAGTCTGCCGAGACGCTTCTGAAAATCATCGATGATGTGCTCGACCTGTCGAAAATCGAGGCCGGCAAGCTGGTCATGGAAACGATCGCGTTTTCGCCGCGCGAAATGGTGTCGAGTGCCTACGAGCTGATGAAGGTCAAGGCGGACGAGAAGGGGCTGGCGTTCGACCTCGACATTGATCCCGGCGTTCCGGAGCGGTTCGTCTCCGACCCGACGCGGATCCAGCAGGTCCTGTTCAACCTCTTGGGCAATGCCATCAAGTTTACACCGCAAGGACGCGTTAGCTTGCGGGTTAAAGCTGTCGCATTCGGTCCCAATGGCGGGTTGCGCTTTTCGGTGGCCGATACGGGCATCGGCATTGATCCGGAACTCAAGGATCATCTCTTCGAGCCTTTCGCGCAGGCGGACGGTTCCACCACAAGGCAGTTCGGAGGAACGGGTCTGGGCCTGGCGATCAGCCGCCGGCTCGCCAATGGCCTCGGCGGATCCCTCGATTTCGCATCGATCCCCGGCGAGGGCACGACGTTTACGGTCGAGGTGCCCGCGCGGAGTGCAGCAGACAGGGTTGAACAGCCCGACAGGGTCGACGCCCCGGCGGCAGACCTATCCGAGCCTTTGCGGATTCTGGTTGCCGAGGACAATATACTGAACCAGCAAGTGATCCGGGGACTGCTGGAAACCGATCATGCGCTGACATTCTGTGCCAATGGCGAAGAAGCGCTCGAACTGGCCACGACCGAAACATTCGATCTCATTCTGATGGACGTTCACATGCCGAAGATGGACGGCGTAGCGGCCACGACCGCCATCAAGAAGAAGGGGGTTTCGGCCCCGGTCGTCGCGCTGACGGCGGATGCGGACGTCGGAAAGCCAACATCCCTTGCCGCCGGACCCTTCGACGGGGTGGTCGTCAAACCTTACAAAGTCCGCGCCCTGTTCGAAGAGATATCGCGGGTCCTCTCAGCTCGGCACGCCTGTGCAGCGGTTGGGCGGCGGGAAGCAGGATAATCGCGATCCATCGCGGCCGGTGCCCCGATGACGCCATACCCGGCGGCAAGAAGCCAAAAAATCGAGGCTGGAGCGGGTGAAGGGAATCGAACCCTCGTCTTAAGCTTGGGAAGCTCCTGCTCTACCATTGAGCTACACCCGCAACGCCCGACATCCTTATCGGCCAGCGAACACCTTGCAAAGGTCCCGATAGCGCCGGTTCATCACGTCACGATTATGGAGCGGCGTCAGGTCCTGGAAGCAGACATCGGTTTTGCGGGAACCGGTCCAGATGGCGGGCATGCCCGCCAGGACAGGTGCCTTATGGAGCCGAATTAACAAAATACCTCATGCCGGCATAAAATATTTCGCGAGCTTCAGCTTCTGAGCCTGATAGTTCGACTGGACCGTTCCGTAGGGCCTATCCGGTGCAGCCGCCATGGGCTCATAGACCAGCCGCGCCACCGGCTGGCCGTGCTCCAGGATAAACGGCACATCGCGGCCGCGGACCTCCAGAACGGCGCGGCCGCCGGTTCCGCCGGCTTCGGCCACCCCGAACCCGGGATCGAAGAACCCGGCATAATGCGCGCGGAACTCCCCGATTTCCGGGGCGATGGGGGCCATCTCAGCGGCTTCGTCCAGCGGTATGGTCACAGCCTCGCGCGAAGCCAGAATGTAGAATTCGCCAGGATCCAGCACGAGACGGTCGTCACGCGTATCGACCGGCTCCCAATAGTGCAATGGAGCGTGCGCCCCGATGCCCGCCAGGTCAATGAGCCCGGCGTGACGGCGTGCGCGCCAACCGATACGGCCGTCAAAACCCTGCAGATCGACCGACACGGTGACTTCGCGCGTGATCTTGCGCTCGCCGCGGCGGAAGCGGGCTTGTACCAGCCGGTCGCCGGGGCGGGCGAGAATGGAGAAAGTGCGCGGCGAAATCTCTACGTAAAGCGGGCCGGAATAACCTGCGGGTGCTTGATCAAAGGCGTTGGCATTGTCGGCGATCACGCGCGTGAACACGTCGATCCGGCCGGTCGAGCTTTTGGGGTTCATCGCAGCGCTGATATCCGCCGGAAGATCGAGCCCCTCGAGCAGCGGAACGAGGTAGACGCATCCCGTTTCCAGCACGGCTCCTGCCGAGAGGTCCAACTCATGCATCACCACGCCCGAATCGAGGACGTCCTTCACGGTGCGGTTCTGGCCCGGCAGGAAGCTTGCCCGCACGCGATAGGCCCGGCTACCGAGGCGCAGATCGAGGCTGGCGGGTTGAACCTGACCGTCGGCCAGCGCCTCGGCCGGGATCACGCGGCCATCGCGGGTGAGGGACAAGATCTGTGAATCGGGAAGGATGCCGCCGGCCGCCATGTGTGCCCCTGAAGCTCGCTCGTTCCGGTCTGGTTAGGCGAATTCGGGCGTGCGGGAAAGTGTGGAGCGCGGGACTTGAGCGCAAGCGCATTCGGGGTGATCATCGGGTCATGACCACCGTTTCCACCCGCCGGCGATATGAACGCGAGACACAAGGGGTAATTGTTCGCGTCGAGCCGGAATTTCTGGAAGATCAGTCCGATCCGGCTGCGCACCGTTTTGTTTGGGCGTATACGATTGAAATCGAGAATCGCGGCAGCGAGACGGTCCAGCTGGTTTCGCGGCATTGGTCAATCACGGATTCGACGGGAAAGGTGGAGGTCGTACGCGGTCCGGGCGTTGTCGGCGAACAGCCGGTGCTTGGTCCGGGTGACCAGTTTTCGTATACGTCTGGCGCGCCGCTGGAAACGTCATCCGGGTTCATGTGCGGCAGTTTCGAAATGGTGCGCCTGTCCGGCGACCGTTTTGATGCAATCATCCCGGCGTTTTCGCTCGACAGCCCGTATGAAACCACCAGCATTCATTAGCGCTCGGCTGGCCGCGGCATGAGCGAATCTGTCCGATCCGTCCTGTTCGTGCTTGGCATCATGGTGGCCAGCCTGGCCGCGGCGATGCTGATTCCGGCTTTGATCGACTTGAACGCAGGTGAATTGCAGAGTGCGGGTGCCTTCCTCTGGTCGGCGGCCGGCTGCGGGTTTTTAGGGTTGGCGATCGCGATGGCCGTGAATACGGAAAAACGCGACCTGACGACCCGCGCCGCCTTCCTTGTTACAGCGGGATCCTGGCTGGTCCTGGCGATCATCGCCGCGCTGCCCATGCGGTTTGGGGGGCATGGGCTGACCTTTATCGACGCGCTGTTCGAAGCGATATCCGGATTGACCACCACCGGTGCGACGGTTGTCACCGGACTCGATACGCGCCCGCCCGGCTTTTTGATGTGGCGCGCCATTTTGCAATGGATCGGCGGCATCGGCATCATCGTCACCGCCATGGCGATTTGGCCGTTGCTGGGCGTTGGCGGCATGCAGCTCTTCAAGCTCGAATCTTCAGACAATGCGTCCGAAAAAGTGCTGCCGCGGGCTGCTGAAATCGCTGCAGCGATTTCGCTGATCTATCTTTCGCTGACCCTGATCTGCGCCATGGCCTATGCCTTCACGGGCATGAGCGGATTTGATGCTATCGCGCATGCCATGACGACACTCGCGACGGGTGGCTATTCGACACGCGATGCGTCGCTCGGGGCGTTCACGGAAGGCGGGTCCGATGTTGTCGCGATGATCTTTATGCTGATGGCGGCGCTGCCATTTGCTGCCTATCTGATGATGGTGCGCGGCCGGCCCGCTGCGCTTTGGCGTGACCCGCAGATCCGCGGTTTTGTGACATTGGTCGTCGCGGCGATTGTTGCGATGGCGGCCTTTGTGGTCGCAGCGGACATCTACGAGCCCGCTGCCGGTATCCGGACGGCAGCATTCAATACGATCTCCGTCATCACCGGGACGGGTTATGCGACAGCCGATTTCGGCGTTTGGGGGGCACCGGCGACCGCCGCTTTCTTCGTATTGATGTTTGCGGGCGGTTGCGCCGGTTCCACGACCTGCTCGGTCAAGATTTTCCGCTACCAGATCGCTTTGCTGGCGATCCGCCAGCACATCATATCCCTGGCGCATCCGCGCGCGATCACGCCGTTGCACTATGGCGGCCGGCCGGTGCCGCCCGAAACGGTCTATTCCGTGCTTGGATTCCTGTTTGCCTTCATCGCCATCTTCACGCTGTCGTCCGCCGTGCTCGGCGCGATCGGGCTGGATACCACGACGGCGTTGTCGGGGGCGGCTGCGACGCTGGCCAATGTTGGTCCGGGACTGGGCGACATCATCGGTCCGGCGGGCACATTCCAGCCGCTGCCGGACGCTGCGAAATGGGTGATGATGGCGAATATGCTGATCGGCCGGCTGGAAGTTCTGACCGTGCTCATCCTGTTCACGCCGCGGTTCTGGCAGTCATGAATTGACCGTCAGTTGGCCTATGAGGGGTTGACCAGCAATCCGACCAGAAAAAAGGGGGCGGTGTAGAAGGACACGAAACCGCCAATCCATACGCAGCCGGTTGCCACGTTTTCAATGAAGCGAGACGGGCCGGTCGCCGCCACGGTGCGCCGCGCGAAAACCACTCGTGCAGCGGCGATCGTTACCCCAATAAGGGTCACCGATGCCGCAAATATGAAAAGCGCCCCCGCGAACATGTGCCCATCGCATTTTTGTTTGCAACCTATGCTATCAAAACTACAGAGATGTCGCAATTCATAGATGAGATGAGGCAGGCGCTACCGAGCCGCGGCCGGACGCTGCGAGATGAGTGATGATGAAAAATTTGCGGAGCGCGGGCCGGAGGGTCTGACGGTGCCGATCCCGCACACGCCGCGCTTCTGGCCGTCATGATTTGACGGCTGCCACCTCTTCCGGCGTGAATTCCCACAGGCGATTGCAATATTCGCAGGTCATACCGATTGTGCCGTTTTCCTGCATGTCGGCCTGATCGTCGTCGGAAAAACTCGCAAGGACCCTGACAAGCCGTTCGCGGGTGCAGGGGCAATGCTTGCGCAGACGCCGCGGCTCGAGCAGGCGTGCGCCGTCCTCATGATACAGGCGATAGATCAGCGTCGCGGCGGAGATATCCGGATCGATGAGCTCGTCGTCCTTGATGGTTTCGAACAAGGCGCGGCAATGATCCCAGTCTTCGACGGGATCGCCGCGCGCCTCGTCAGCGGCAATCTGCTGGATCACCGCGCCGCCGCCGCGCCAGACCGAGCCGCCACCCGTTTGCAGGCTTTCGCCGACGGCCAGCGCGATCCGCGTCGGGGTTTGTTCGGATTGCTCGAAATAGCGTTCGGCACATTGCGCGAGCGTGTCGCCTTCAAGTGCGACGACGCCCTGATAACGCTCCATGCCTTCGCCAGGATCGATCGTCATGGCGAAAGCGCCTTTTCCAAGCAGTTCCGGCACCCCGGCGTCGTCCGCGACGGCTTTGCCGTTGAATTGTGCGAAGCCGCGCACCGCGCCGCCGCTATTCCATTCGGCCACCACAAAGCCGACCGGACCGTCGCCATTGGCCTGGATGATCAGACGCCCGTCGAATTTCAGGGAATCGCCGATCAGCGCGGCCAGAATGACGGCTTCTCCCGTCAGGCGCCGAACCGCCGCGGGGTGATCGTGTGCTGACACAATGTCCTCAAGAACCGCGCCCATGCGCACAATCCGCCCGCGGGCCGCGTGCCCGTCGACCTGGAAGACGGCGACAATGTCGTCGGTTTCACCGAGGGGGTCGGACATGAGGTCTATTTGGCGACATCCGCCAGGGTGTCGTCGAGGATGGAAATTGCTTCGCTGGCGTCGTGCTCTGTGATTATCAGCGGCGGTGCCAGTCGTGCGACATTGTCGCCGGCCGCGCCGATCAGGAGGCCACGCTCGCGGGCCTTGCCGACGAAATCCCGACTGACGAGGCCGTCGACGAGGCGGAGCCCGACCAGCAAGCCCTTGCCGCGGACTTCCTGGACAATGCCTGCATGCCGGTCGGCCAGCCCGCCGAGCTGTTGTTTCAGGAAATTCGAGACATCGACCACATGGTCCATGAAGCCCGGTGCGGTGAGTTCGTCGAACACGACATTGCCGACCGCCATAGCCAGCGGATTGCCGCCGAATGTCGAACCGTGCGTGCCGACGACCATGGGCGCGCCTGCCGCCTCTGTGGTCAGGCAGGCGCCCATCGGGAAGCCCCCGCCGACACCTTTCGCCACTGCCATGATGTCCGGCTGCGCGTTCTCCGCCCATTCATGGGCAAACAATTTGCCGGTGCGGCCTGCGCCACACTGAACCTCGTCATAAATCAGCAGCAGGCCGTGCTCGTCGCACATTTCCCGCAGGCCGCGCAGGCATTGTTCCGGAAGCGCGCGAACCCCGCCTTCGCCTTGGACCGGCTCGACGAGGATGGCCGCGGTTTCCTCGGTGATGGCGGCTTTCAAGGCGTCATGATCGCCGAACTCGACCTGGTCGAATCCTTCCATGCGGGGGCCGAAGCCTTCGAGGTATTTCGGATTTCCACCAGCATTGATGGCGCCATAGGAACGGCCGTGGAATGCGCCGGTGAAGGTGATGATCCGGTAGCGATGCGGCTCACCCTTGTCGAAGAAATAGCGGCGGGCGGTCTTCAACGCGGCCTCGACGGCTTCTGTGCCGGAATTGGTGAAGAAGACGCGGTCGGCAAAGGTGGCGTCAGTATACTTCTTCGCGAGCTCGATCTGGCCCGGAACCTTGAACATGTTCGACAGGTGCCAGATCTTGTCGGCCTGCGCCTTCAGTGCCGCCACCGCCTTGGGATGATGATGGCCGAGCGCATTTACGGCGATCCCGGAGATGAAATCGAGATACGCCTTGCCTTCGCCCGTGTAGAGACGGACGCCTTCACCGCGCTCGAAAACGAGATCCGGCGGGGCATAGGTGTCCATAAGCGGTGCGGGCATGGCAGCATCTCCCTGTGCGTGATGGCAGCGATATGAGACGCTTCCTCTAGGCGTCCGGCGCTAACTCTTCAAGCGCCAGCCTGAGCGCAGCACACGATAGGAAACCGTCAACAAGACGATGTTGAGCACCAGGACCAGAATGATGCCGGTGATGATGCTGCCATCGGCGTGACCGGTGAAGCCGTATCGGAAGCCGTCGATCATGTAGAAAAACGGATTGATGTGGCTCAAAGTGTAGAAGGGCTCGGGCAGAACCTCGATGGAATAGAAAGTTCCCGACAAGAATGTCAGCGGTGTAATGATGAAATTCGTGATCACCGCGATATGGTCGAATTTTTCGGCCCATACGCCGCCGATCAGACCGACCATGCCGAGCAGGGATGCGCCGGTTATGCCGTAGAACAGGATTGCCCAGATGTGGTCAGGCCGCAGATCGACGAAAAACGCCATGACGACCGCCGTCGCAATCGCCACCACGACGCCGCGCGTCACCGCACCGGCGATGAAGGCGATCATCAATTCAAGCGGCGACAGCGGTGGCATCAGGAAATCGACCGAATTGCCCTGCACCTTCGACACGAGAATGGATGAAGACGAGTTCGCGAAGGCGTTCTGCAGCAAGCCCATGAGAATGAGGCCCGGCGCGAGGAATTCCGAGAACGGGATGCCGGCGATATCGCCGCGCCGGTCACCGAAGGCGAGATTGATGACCGCGAAAAACAACAGGGTCGTCACAACGGGTGCGAAGATGGTCTGGAACATGACCTTCCAGAAGCGCTGCACTTCCTTGCGGTACAGGGTCCAGAGCCCGAGCGTGTTGAGCGCGCCGAAACGGCGCGGCTGGGGTGCGGATGCATTCGGGGCGGGTTCGGTCATAGCGGCGGACCTAGCACGGCGGCGCCGTGTGGGCGAGCCTCGAACCCTGACGCTGCTGCAAACGAATCAGCTTTCCACAGGCGAATCAGCCCCTGCATCTTGTGGCAGGCGAAGTTCTCGATACTGTATCTCGTATCGGACACAACATATTGCGGTCGGGCGAGGTGAGTACACTTCCAATAGTATGATCGCGGGATTGGCGGAGCACTTAGATGGCTTGGACGGACGAGCGCGTGGAAGAATTGAAGAAGCTGTGGGCGGAGGGCCTGTCAGCCAGCCAGATCGCCAAGAAAATCGGCGGTGTGACGCGCAATGCGGTGATCGGCAAGGTGCACCGGCTGGGTTTGTCAGGCCGCGCCGCGCCGTCACGGCCGTCCAGCCGGCCGGCGCGGGCGCCGAAACCGCGTGTCGCGGCCAGCACGCCTGCGAAGTCGAAGGTGCCGGCACCGCGCAAAGCGGTCGAACCAACTGTGACGGCACCAGATCCCGAACCGCTTCCGAATGGCGAGTTCGCGACGGTGCTGACGCTCAAAGACTCGATGTGCAAATGGCCCCTGGGTGATCCGGCGAGCGGCGATTTCCGTTTCTGCGGTCACCGGACGAAGGCCGGCGATGCGTACTGCGAAGCGCATTCGCAGATCGCCTACCAGCCGCAGCAGAAGCGCAAGCGCAAGGCCGCCGATGCCAATGCGGCGCTGGACGCGCTGCAGGCGACGCGCCGGGTGAATTTCTAAGACTTACTGCAGATCGAGCGAATACCCGGCCGAACGGACCGTTCGGATCGGGTCGGTCTGTCCCTTGGTATTCAACGCCTTGCGAAGCCGGCCGATGTGTACATCGACGGTGCGGACCTCGACATAGACGTCGGAGCCCCAGACGGCATCGAGCAATTGTTCGCGCGAAAATACGCGGCCAGGATGCTGAATGAGATAATCCAGAAGGCGGAACTCGGTGGGGCCGAGATGGATTTCCTGGCCATCGCGACGCACACGGTGCGCGACCCGGTCAATAATGATGTCACCATAGGTGACCTTGTCTTCCGCCAGGCCCGGCCGAATCCGCCGCATCACGGCGCGGATGCGGGCGAACAGCTCGGTCATGGAAAAAGGCTTCACGACGTAATCGTCCGCTCCGGTATCCAGTCCGCGGATTCGGTCGGCCTCTTCGCCGCGCGCCGTCAGCATGATGATCGGCACATTACGGGTTTCCGAGCGGTTGCGCAGCCGCCGGCAGACCTCGATGCCCGAGAGTTTGGGCAGCATCCAATCGACGAGTACGAGATCCGGAGTCGATTCCTCGGCCAGCATCAGCGCTTCTTCGCCATCGCCGGCGACCGTGACCTGATAGCCTTCCTTCTCGAGGTTGTATTGCAGCAGAGTGGAGAGCGCGTCTTCGTCTTCGACAACAAGAATATGCGGGTCCATGCCGGTCTCCCTGGCTAGGCGGCGTCGGTCGGCTCGCGACGCGTGTCGCGGTGCAGCTCCGCACCGGTTACGAGATAATGGATCATCTCGGCGATGTTGGTGATGTGATCGCCGATGCGTTCGAGATTCTTGGCCACGAACAGCAAATGAGCCGACGCCGTAATGGTTCGCGGGTCTTCAATCATGAAAGAGAGGAGTTCGCGGAACAGGCTGTTATAATGCTCGTCGACTTCCTCGTCGGCCCGGCAGACGGCAATGCTCTCCTCTGCGGAGCCAGCCGCGAACGCATCGAGCACGCGGTGCAGATTTGTCACCACGAGACGTCCCATACGCTCGGCGCTGCGCGTCAAATCAAGCGGCTCGGCCTTGTTCAGCTCATGCACGCGGCGCGCTACGTTTTTCGCGAGGTCGCCGATCCGCTCCAGATCGCCGGCAATCCGGTAGGCGGCGATTGTGGTGCGGAGGTCCGAAGCCATCGGCTGGCGCAGGGCGAGCATACGGATGACGCGGCGTTCGATCGCTGTCTCCAGCGCATCGACGTCGCGGTCGCCGGCGACGACCTTGTCAGCGAGTTCAGGATCGCGGCGGATCACGGCTGTGAGACAGTCCGCGACCTGGCTCTCGCAAAGACCGCCCATGCGGGCGATCTCGTCAGAAAGCGCGTTGAGTTCTTCGGAATAGGCGCGGACGGTGTGTGAGGGGGTATTCATCCAGATTGCCTTTCAACCGCTAGCCGAACCGGCCGGTAATGTAATCTTGCGTCCGGCTGTCGAGCGGGTTGGTGAAAATCGCCTCGGTGGGTCCGTATTCGACCAGGTCACCGAGATGAAAAAACGCTGTCATTTGCGAGACGCGCGCGGCCTGAGCCATCGAGTGAGTCACGATGACGATACAATAATTCTCGCGCAGCTCGTCGATCAGCTCTTCAATCTTCGCCGTAGCGATGGGGTCGAGCGCCGAGCACGGTTCGTCCATCAGGATGACTTCCGGGCTGACGGCGATCGCACGGGCGATGACCAAGCGCTGCTGTTGGCCTCCCGACAAGCCGGTGCCAGGCTGATCGAGCCGGTCCGAGACCTCGTCCCACAGTCCCGCCTTTCGCAGGCTGGTTTCAACGATCCCGTCGAGTTCGCTCTTGCCGCTGGCGAGGCCATGAATGCGCGGTCCGTACGCTACATTGTCGTAGATCGACTTCGGAAACGGGTTCGGTTTCTGAAAAACCATGCCGACGCGCGCGCGCAAAACGACCGGATCGACGGCCCGGGCGTTGATTTCCTCGCCATCGATCAGGATCGATCCGTCCGTCCGCGCAATGTCGATCGTCTCATTCATGCGGTTGATGGTCCGCAGGATCGTCGATTTCCCGCAGCCTGACGGGCCGATGAACGCGGTCACCGACCGGTCCGCAATCTCCAGATTGACGTCGCGCACGGCCTGTTTCGGCCCGTAGTGCACATTCACATGCCGAAGGGCGATCTTGCCCGAAAGGTGGCGGGTCTCATCATGGTAGACGGTTTTGGCGCGGGTTGTGGTCTCGGACATTTCTACCATCTCCGTTCGAACCGGCGGCGAAGGAAAACCGCGATCGCGTTGAATATGATCATCAGGGCCAGCAGGACGAGAATAGCGGCGGCCGTGCGCGGCTCGAACGCGCGTTCGGCGCCGTCAGACCATAGGAAGATCTGCACTGGCATAACCGTCGCAGGCTCGGTGAGGCCGGACAGCGAAAGGCTGGGCGTGTCGGCGACGAAGGCGACCATGCCGATCATCAAAAGCGGTGCAGTTTCGCCGAGCGCCTGGGCCAAGCCGATGATCGATCCTGTCAGGATGCCAGGGGCGGCCAGCGGCAAGACGTGGTGCATCACGGTCTGCAGCTTCGAGGCGCCGACGCCCAAGGCGGCCTCGCGAATGGAGGGTGGCACCGCTTTCAGGGCGGCGCGCGACGAGATGATCACCGTCGGCAAGGTCATCAGGGCGAGGACCATGCCGCCGACCAGCGGGGCAGACCGCGGCAAGCCGAACAGGCTAATAAAGACCGCCAAGCCCAACAGGCCGAACACGATGGACGGCACCGCGGCGAGATTGTTGATATTCACCTCGATGAAGCCGGTAAGCCGGTTCTTCGGCGCGAATTCTTCCAGATAGACCGCCGTCGCCACGCCAATGGGCACGGCGAGGAACATGGTCACCAGCATGGTCAACGCCGACCCGATGATCGCGCCCAAAACGCCGGCCAATTCAGGCTCGCGGGAATCGGCATTGGTGAACAGATAGGTATTGAAGCCCGCGGTCACGAGGCCGCGTTCGCGCAGCGTTTCGGCCCAGGCGATCTGGGCGTCGCTGATGCGGCGTTCGGCTTGCGGAACGGTGAGGGTCCAGATCCGCCAGTCGCGGCTTGGCGCCGTGCTGTCCAGCGCGACCAGGACACGGCCCTCGGCTGATCGGCCGCTGTCGCCAATCCGCTCAATCAAGACGATGCCGCCATTGATACGGACGAGCCGGCTTGGCAATTCAGGTGACATCTCGACCGCCTCGCTTCCGGGGCTGGCCAATGCGCTGAGATTTTCGGCCTCCGCCCGGGCGAGCGCGGCTTCGCGCTGCAATCGCTCGGCGGCATCGCCGCTGGCGGAACTTTCCGCGCGCCGCGCATAGCGCTCACTGCGGTTTTCAAGCTCGGCGGCGCGATCGGTCAACCGCTCGCGGATGTCGGACACGATCGGCGAAAACACGTTGGCATTCGCGAAAATCGTGATTGTGCCATTGGTGCCCGAGGGAGTGGCTTCAAGCGCCGGCGCGATTTCGCTGGAACCGGTCGTCAGCCCCTTGAGATAGAGGTCGGCGTCATCAGAGATCGGGAATGTGAAATCGACCGTTTGCCCTACAAGGCCGGGGTCGTCGAGAACTCGGTCAAGAAGGCGGGCCGAGTTGAGCGAGGTATAGAGGCCGAACAGCTCACGCAGTTCCGCACGCGTTTCGATGCCGGGAAAAACCTCCCGCAGCGCTTCCTGGAGAAGACTGCTGTAGGCACCTCGGCGAAGCGATGCCTCGCTTCGGTCTCCGGCAGGATCAATCCGGGCCGGGTCGAGCTCGATCCGCAGCGTCAGCTCGTAGGCGCGAAAAGCGGGAATCGACTGAATCGTGATCGAGCCGATCAACAGGATCAAAACCGAAATCGCGGCGGTGATCGCCAGGATGCCGAACATCCGGAATCGGCCTTCGGCGCGATAGCGGCGCGCCAATCGTGCCTTCACGGCCGCGCGGATATCCTTCCGGTCAGTCATACTTTTCCCGATATTTCTGGACGACGCGCAGCGCGATCACATTGAGCGCGAGGGTGAAGACAAACAGAACAAGGCCAAGTGCGAAGGCCGACAGGGTCTTGGCGCTGTCGAATTCCTGATCACCGGTCAGCAGCATCACGATCTGCACGGTGATGGTCGTGACCGATTCCAGCGGATTGGCTGTGAGATTCGCGCCCTGTCCGGCGGCCATGACAACGATCATGGTTTCGCCGACGGCGCGGCTGATGGCGAGCAGAAACGCCCCGACAATCCCCGGCAGGGCGGCCGGCAACACAACCTGTTTTACGGTTTCCGACTTGGTCGCGCCCATTGCATAGGCACCGTCACGCAGGCTTTGTGGCACGGCGTTGATGACGTCGTCGGACAGCGATGAGACGAAGGGTATGATCATCACGCCCATCACCAGGCCCGCGGAAAGGGCGGATTGCGTGACGGCGCTTTCGAAACCCGCCCACTGTGCCGCGGCGCGGATGGCGGGGCCCACGGTTAGGAGCGCGAAAAAGCCGTAGACGACGGTGGGGATGCCGGCGAGAATCTCCATCACCGGCTTGACGACGTTGCGGGTCCGCTGGCCGGCATATTCGGACAGGTAGATCGCCGCGAACAATCCAATCGGGCCCGCCACCATCATAGCAATGACGGTTATCATAAAGGTGCCAGCAAACAGTGGCACGGCTCCGAATGCGCCGGACTGGCCGACCTGTTCCGCGCGGATCGCGATTTGCGGGCTCCATTGCGTGCCGAACAGGAATTCATCGAGACGCCAGTCGATCGCTTCGAAGAACCGCAGGGATTCAAACAATAGCGAGGCGATGATCCCGACCGTCGTCAGGATGGCGATTCCCGAACAGAAGATCAGGAATCCCATGAACGCGGATTCGACGCGGTTACGGGCGCGGAATCCGGCGCGGATACGTGAGCGGGACCAGGACAGGCCGGCCAATGCGAGGATGAGCGCCAGGGCCGCGCCGCCATAGCGAAGCGCGGCATCCGCCGGACGGAAAACCGCCGCAGCTGCCTCGGTTTCGGGCGTGACCCGGCTGGGTTGACCGCCGAATGCAAGGGCCCGCGCATCGCTCAAAAACAGCTGCTGGCGCTCCTGGGGCAGGGTGAGATATCGAAACCCGGCCAGGCTCAGCGCGGATCGCCCGTCGCTGTTGGCGGAGCGAATAATGTCGTCGACCAGTTGATAGCGGCGTTCCGACAGGCGGGCACGGGCGCTGGCCTGCTGGCCGAGATCCGTCGCCGTATCCAAATCGCGTTCGGCGGCGATCAAAAGATCATCGGCGGCCTGGCGCGATTCAAATTCGGCGATGAGGGGTGCCGCCGCGCCTGCCAGGCGGGTTTCCACATAGCTGCCGGTTAGCATGTTGCCGAAGACCGCGATGACAGCGACGAGCAACAGCGCCGGCATGCCGGTCCACAACGCGACGAAATAGCCGTGATAGTTCGGAAGGGAGTGGAGCGGGATCGTTCCACCGCTGGCGGTTCGCAGCGCTCGCGACCGGCCGAGGTAGAAGGCGGCCGAAATCAGCACGAGCAAACTCAGGAGCAGCAGGGCATTGATCGGCATCGAAAAACCAAAACAGATCCAGGACGGCGGGCCGCCGTGACGGGTATTGATGGGTCCCCTAGCAGCCGCTTCACGGCGCAGTTATGTCATTTTGATAACAGTTTAATGACGCGGACCGCGATTGGTGGGGGTCAGCCCGGCACAGCTGGCGGTTTGGCCGGTACGGCGGGGATGCACACCGAGAATATCGAGCCTTCGCCCGGCAGGCTTTCAACGTAGAATCCGCCGCGGTGACGGCTGACAATATGCTTGACGATGGCCAGGCCCAAACCGGTGCCTTCCTTGGGCCCGCTCTTTTGACCATCGATGCGGTAGAAACGTTCCGAGAGCCTCGGCAGGTGACGCCGTTCGATTCCCTTGCCGGCATCGCGAACCCGCAACATCGCGTAGCGCCGTCCGGGCGGCAGCGCCGGATTGGCGATGGTCAAGCGGCCGGCCCTGGGGCCCAGCGTGTTCGTCAACCGTTCGATATCCTCGCGGCCGATATCCGCATGTATGTCGCAGATGATCCGCGTGCCGCTCGCGGAGTATTTGATCGCGTTCTCGATCAGATTCTGCGCGATTTCAAACAGCTGGTCACGTTCGCCAATGACATTGGCGGACGCATCACCTTCAAAATCGACGGCGATGGCTTTGGCGTGTGCCTGCGGTGTCAACGAATCGATTGTGTCCTGCGCCATTGCGGCCAGATCGGCTTCGCCACTGGGGGGCACGTGTTCGTCCATTTCGATGCGGCTTAGCGACAGAAGGTCGTTGATCAGGCGGCGCATCCGTTCGGTCTGATCCTGCATGATGGTCAGAAACCGGTCGCGCGCTTCGATATCCTCGCGCGCATGGCCTTTCAGGGTTTCGATGAACCCGGCGAGCGACGCCAGCGGGGTGCGCAATTCATGGCTGGCATTGGCGAGGAAATCGCCCCGCATCCTTTCAGCCCGTTTGCTGGCGGTTTCATCGGCGAGTACCAGCAGGGCGCGCCAGGGAAAGGCGCCGCCATCGACAATTTTCAGCGGGATCACGTGGACCCGGACATGGCTCTCGATCGGAGCGAATGTCGAATATTCCACCAGCCGGCCGGGCTCGCCGCGCAGCACACTGCTGACAGCCTCAAGCACTTTGGGCTGTCGCAGGGAGGCGGACAACAGGCCCGATTCCGCCCCGAGGCCGAGGAATTCATGGGCGGACGGGTTTGCCCGTTCGATCCGGCCCCCCGGTCCCACGAGCATGACCGGGAAGGGCAGGCTTTCAAGTATGTCGTGCGCCGGCGACCGATCGGCGGGCTCCGCTGTGGCGGGCTCGGAATCCGCTTGGTGAGGGGTTCGTGCGGATGCGGTGGTGGAGACCACGAGGAAATAGATGAGCGACATTGCCGATATCGCGGCGATGGCAGAGAGCGAGACCCAAATATTCATCGCGGCGGTCAGCCCGAGGATCAGCAGAACGGCGATCGAAATCAGCGTCAGCGCGATCGTGTCGCGGCGGCGCAGGCGCCGGCCCTCGAGTTCCGGAGGCGTTTCGTTGCTCAAAATTCACTCGCTTCGTGGTCAAGCGAGGCACATAAGGGCCGCAATCGCCTTGGCAATCAACCGCTTCGGCTTAAACCGCCTGCGCCGGCCCGGGACTGGAAACGCGGCTGTTGGATAGTGATATTCGAGAGGGTTTTCATGATTTTCGATAGAGGTTTAGTGTTTTTCGATAAATTTTTGTTGACATTCGAAAAGCGGCTTTTAGGGTGCATCCAATCCCGCCGCTTCCGGCATCAAGAGTGCAAGATGATCAAAAGAACACTCCTTCTTTCGGCAACGGCGCTTGCCCTTGCTTCATGCGCGTCAACTGGTCAGGTCCCGCGCGCATCCGACGTCAATGCTTCGGCCCCCGCGAGCTGGGCGTCGGGCGGCATGGCGGACACCGTTTTCGTCGATGACTGGGTCGCGACGTTTGACGATCCGCGTCTGCTGCAACTGGTCGATGAGGCCGTTACCGAAAATCCGAGCCTCCTGGCGGCCGAAGCGAGAATTCGTGCGGCTCGCGCCAGCGCCCGCGCGGCCAATGCCGGCCGGCTGCCAAGCCTGAGTGCCGATCTGTCGGTCACGCAGCGCGAGACCGATGCGTCCAGTTCGACCGCTTACGGCGCGGGATTGGGTGTCAGCTGGGAAGCCGATCTTTGGGGCAGCCTGGGTGCCCGCGCGCGCGCTGGCGTGCTGGAGTTCGAGGCGACCGATGCCGATTTCGAAGCCGCGCGCCTGTCAGTCGCCGGCCAAGTCGCCCGCGCCTGGTTCCTGCTGATCGAAGCGCGCTTGCAGACCGAGCTCGCGCAGCGCGATGTCGAAGCCAAGGAAAACTCGCTTGCGCTGATCGAGCGCCGCTTCTCCGCAGGTGTGTCGCGGTCGTCCGACGTTCGCACATTCCGCTCGGCGCTGGCGTCGAGCGAAGCGGTTCTGGCCTCGCGGCAGCGCTCGCAGGCCGCCGCCGCCCGCAATCTTGAGATACTGCTCGGCCGTTATCCGGCCGGCGCCATCCCGCACGATGCCGATCTGCCCGAATTCGCGAACTTGGCCGGCATTGGCGCGCCGGGCGATTTGCTGTCGCGGCGCCCCGATCTCATTGCCGCCGAGGCCCGGCTGGAAGCAGCCGGTCTACAGGCGGTGATCGCGCGCAATGCCTTGCTGCCCAGCCTCACCTTGCGGGGTAATGCCGATACCGGCGGTGCCGACCCGTCCGATCTGCTGGATCTGGATACGGTCGTGGCGACGCTGGTCGGCGGGCTGACGGCTCCGATCTTCAGCGGCGGCGCGCTGCGCGCGGAACGCGATCGCGCGGCTGCGGCTGCGGAGGCCGCGTTGCGGACCTATGCCGGGACGGTGTTAGCCGCCTGGCGGGAAGCTGAGGACGCCATCTATGCCGACAGCGTCCTGGCCGCGCGTGTTGACGCGCTCCAGACCGCTTTTGAGCAGGCGGCAGCTGCAGAGGAGTTGGTGATCCGTCAGTACGGGTCCGGTCTGGCGACGGTGTTTGAACTGCTGGACGCCCAGAGCCGTCGGTTTGCCGCGGAAGGCCAGTACATCTCGGCGCGCCGTGAGCGCGCCACGAACCGCGTTGATATTTATCTTGCGATCGGCGGCGATTTCGACGCGCCCGATCTGCGGAACCTGGAGGGATAGGAGGTCGTCATGGGCCGTATCGTTTTATCAGTTCTGATTTTTGCGGGCGTCGCCGTCGTCTTCGTCCTCGCCTATATCGCCCTGTTCGCCTCGGCGCCACAGCCGGAGCGCGCCAATGCCGAGCCACGACCGGTGGCGGTGTTTGCCGCACCGGTCGAAAATACCGATGTGACCTTGCGGGTTTCCACGCAGGGTGAAGTCCGGCCGCTGATCCAGATCAGCCTGGTTCCGCAGGTGTCGGGCCGCATTGTCTTTGTGAATCCGAACTTTATCGAAGGCGGTTTCTTCGAGGCCGGTGAGACGCTTATCCAGATCGAGGACGCCGATTACCGGCTTGCCGTGACGCGCGCCCAGGCGCAGGTTGCGCAGGCTCAGCAGGCTCTGGTGCGTGAGCAGGCAGAAGCCGATCTGGCCGCCGCCGAATGGGAACAGCTGGGTGAAGGCCAGGCGTCATCGCTGACGCTGCGCGAACCGCAGCTTGCTCAAGCGCGCGCGTCGCTGGCAGCCGCGCAAGCGCAGCTGCAGGAGGCCCGTCTGAACCTTCAGCGGACGCGCATATCGGCACCGTTCGCTGGCCGGGTCCGCGCGAAGTCAGCCGATTTGGGCCAGTTCGTCGCGCCCGGCACGCCGCTGGGTGAAGTGTTCGCCACCGATGCGGTGCAAATCCGTTTGCCGCTGACCGATGACGAGTTGGCGATGCTGAACATTCCCGTGGCGTTCCAGGCGACGGCCGACAATCCCGGACCGCAGGTCCGCGTGTCAGCGACGTTGGCCGGACAATATCGCGAATGGCATGCTGAACTGGTCCGCACAGACAGCGCGATCGATACGCAGACCCGCGTTCTCTACGGCATTGCCCGGATCGACGATCCCTACGGCGCAGCCGCGGAAGCCGGCGGGTCGCCGCTTCCGGTCGGCCTGTTTGTCGATGCGGAGATTGAAGGCCGTACGGTCAGCGGTGCCTATGTCTTGCCGCGATCCGCTCTACGGGGGTCCAGCACGGTTTATGTCGCCGAAGAGGGCGGGCTACTGAGCATCCGTAACGTGAGTGTGATCACATCCAGCCCGGAACGTCTGGTAGTTTCGACCGGCGTGACGACGGACGACATGGTTGTGACAAGCCCGATCCGCGCGGCCAGCGACGGGATGCGGATCCGGACATTCGACCAGGATGGCGAGATCGTTGAAGGCCGCTCGGCGACATTGCCGACCGGTGGCGACGAGACTGAAGAAGATGGCGATGAGGCCGCCTCGGGTGAAACCGATGGTGACGCCCAAGTTGCCAGCGCGACCGAGTAAGGCCGCATAAAACCGCGAGCGAGGAGGCGGTCATGACTGATCCGAAAGTGGAAACCGAACATAAGGGCATTATCGCCTGGTGGGCTGCCAATGGTGTTGCGGCCAACCTGTTGATGCTGGTGGCGATTGTCGGCGGTATCCTTGGTTATCTCTCCATGACCCGGGAAGTCTTCCCGACGGCCAGCTTCTCCGGGGCGACCGTTTCGGTCGCTTGGCCGGGTGCTTCACCACAGGAAATGGAAGAGCAGATAACGGTTCGGATCGAAGAAGCAGTCTCCTCAGTTGACGGGATCGAGACCATCACCTCGACCTCCCGCGAGGGCAGCGCCTTCATCAATATCGAAGGTACCCGCACCGTCGATATGCAGACCTTCATCAATGAGATTGAGCAGCAGGTAAACTCGGTCAACAATCTGCCGCCATCTTCCTTCCGCCCGATCGTCAATCAGTGGCGAAACGAGGACCAGGTCGTCGGTTTCGCGGTTCATGGCAATGTCGACCGGCGCGAATTGCAACGGTTTGCGCGCGATATCCGGGACGAGGTGGCGGCCGATGTGCCCGGGGTGTCGCTGGTCCAGGTGTGGGCGACCCTGTCTGAAGAAGTCGCGGTTGAAGTCGATGAAAGCTCGCTGCGCCGCTACAATCTGACGTTCGACCAGGTCGCGCGCGCGCTTCGCAATTCTTCGCTCAATGCTTCGGCCGGCCAGGTGCGCACGGAGATCGGCGACGTATCGCTGACGGCGCGCCAGCTCGGCGACACGGCTGAGGATTTCGAGAACATCGTCGTGCGTCAAACCGCCGAAGGCGGCACGATCCGCATCAGCGACATTGGCAGTGTCACCGACGGTTTTATCGATGCCAACCTGATCGGCACCTTCAATGCCGAGCCGATGGCGCTGGTCGTGATCCTGACCAGCCCCGGTATGGATGTGGTCGATGTTTCCGACGGTGTCGAACGCTTCATTGCGGAACGGCAAGCGACGTTGCCGGAAGGCGTATCGCTATCGCTGTGGTGGGATTCTTCCGAGCTCTATGAGGGCCGGATGGCGACGATCTTCAATTCGGCGACCTTCGGTATGGCGCTGGTGTTGTTGACGCTCGTGCTGTTCCTCCGGCCGATCGTGGCTTTCTGGGTTACCGTCGGTATTGGTACGTCCTTCCTGGGCGCCTTCCTGCTTTTGCCGATGTTCGGTGTGACACTGAACATGTTGTCGCTGTTCGCTTTCCTGATCGTGATCGGGATTGTCGTGGACGACGCGATCATTGTCGGCGAAAACATTCACAACAGGGTTGAACGCGGCGAGACGGGACTCACGGCTTCCGTGGTCGGTACCCAGATGGTGATGAAACCGGTGATCTTCGCGGTTATCACCACGATCCTGATGTTCGCTCCTTGGATGATGCTGTCGGGTCCGGAAGTGCAATTCACGCGACAGATCTCACTCGTGGTGATCGCGGCGCTGGTCTTCTCGCTGATCGAATCGCTGCTGATCCTGCCGGCTCACCTGAGCCACATGAAGCCGCAGAAAATGACGGGCTTCCTGGGACCGCTCCTGAAGTTCCAGAGAGCGATCGCGGACTCGATGATCTGGTTCGCCCGGCATGTGTACCGCCATGTGGCCGTCTTCGCCGTCAAACAGCGCTATGCGACGCTGCTGTTCTTCATCGGGCTGTTCGGCCTGGCGATTGTGCTGCAAGCCACCAACCGCGTCGGCAATGTGTTCATGCCCGAGATCGAGAACGATACGATCCAGGTCAACATTCAGCTGGCGGAAGGCACGGCCTGGCAACGCACCGAAGCCGTGCGGCAACAACTCGAACATGCCGAAGAGGAAACACTCCTCTATTACCGCGACCAGTTCCCGGGTGAAATCGACATGATCGAGAGCCGCTCGACGCTGGCGACCGATGGCCGGGTCCGTGCCTGGATCACTCTGGCACCGCCGGAGGAGCGTCCTGGCGGATTGTCGACCCGAGAGGTGGCGCAGCGGATGCGTGAGCTGCTCGGGCCGATTCCGGACGCCGAGGAAGTGCGCCTCGACACCAATATCAATGATGGCGGTGCGGGACTGCGCTTCGCGATCTCCGGCCAGGAGCTCGACGAGCTGCGCGAAGCCGCCGATGAGCTGAAGGAGCATTTGCGGTCATACGACACGCTCTACGATGTCGTCGACAATCTTCAGTCGTCTGCCGAGGAGCTGCAATTCACGCTGCGCCCGGACGCCCAGGCCTTGGGGATCACGCTGGCCGATGTGACGCGTCAGGTCCGCCAGGCTTTCTATGGCGAGGAAGTCATGCGGCTGCCGCGCGACGGCCAGGATGTGCGGGTCATGCTGCGCTTCCCGACCGAGGCCCGGCGGTCCCTGGACACGCTGCGGAACTTCCGTATCCGGACGGCCGATGGGCGCGAAGTCCCGCTGACAGCGGTGGCGGATGTTGAGTTCGCACCGGGTCTGAACCGGATCAACCGCCGCGATCGCATGCGGACGATTACGGTCAGCGCGGAGTTGAGCGATCCGGCCGCCCGCCGTGAAATCGCACAGAGCATGGACGACAACTTCTGGGCAGTTTGGGAAGAACGCCATCCTGGCGTCAGCCGCCAGGAATTCGGGCAGGCCGAGGGTGAAGCCGAGTTCATGGCCGAGCTTAGCCGTCTGGTGATCCTGGTGCTCGGTGGCATTTACATCCTGCTGGCGGTTGCCTTCCGGTCGTATACGCAACCGGCACTGATCCTGATCGCCATCCCGTTCGCCTTTGCGGGAGCGGTGTTCGGTCACCTGTTCTTCGGAATGCCCTTTGCGCTGTTCTCCTGGTTCGGCGTGGGCGCTGCGGCCGGGGTCGTCATCAACGACAATCTCGTTCTCGTGGACTTCGTGAACCGGTTGCGCGCCAATGGCGTGGGCGCTTTCCAGGCCCTGATCGATGCGGGGGTTCAACGCTTCCGTCCGATTATACTGACATCGGTCACGACCTTCCTGGGCATCCTGCCGATGATGGCCGAGACCTCGACACAGGCGCAGTTCCTGAAGCCGATGGTGGTTTCGCTCGGTTTCGCGATCACCTTCGCCCTGTTCCTGACGCTCCTGCTGGTGCCGGCGCTTTACGCGATCGGCGTCGATATCCGCCGCTTCTTCCTCGGCATCTGGACCGGCAAGAAGCAGCCTAGCATCGGCTCGACCTACCACGAGACAGCCGATGGTTCGCCGGAGACTGATGTCGGCAAGATCCAGCCGGCTGAATAGGCCTTGTTGAGACTGGCCAGTCCGACAATCGGGCTGGCCAGTTCTCTACTGGCCGGTAGTATCCGATCATCTTTGCAATTCTGCCGGGCGATTCCGGCATCGAAAGGGACTTCGAAACATGAGAAAATTGTTATTGGGAAGCGCCTGCCTTGTGCTGCTGGCAGCGTGCAGCCAGCCGGCGGATGAGACCACAAATGACCCGAACGGTTCGGAAACTGCGAGCCGCGAAACCGCAACGGAAATGGCCTCGGCCGATATCGGCGAATGGGGCTTTGACCTGGAGGGCATGGATCGGTCGGTCGAACCGGGCGACGATTTCTTCCGCTACGCCAACGGCGAATGGCTCGACGAGACCGAAATTCCGTCCGATCTGTCGAATTACGGCATGTTCACCGAGCTGGCGCTTGAAGCCGAGCAGGATGTCCAGAACATCATTCTCGAACTGTCCGAGGCGGGCGGCGCGGATGGCTCGGTCGAGCAACAGGTCGGTGATCTCTATGCCAGCTGGATGGACACAGAGGCCCTGAACGCACGCGGCCTGGAAGCGATTCAGCCGATCCTCGCCGACATCGAGGCGATCGACAGCCATGAAGGCTTCGCCACCTTGTTTGCCACCGTGCACAGCCCGGCCCTATATGGCGTCGGCATCATTCCTGATCCGGCAGACACCACCCGCTATACCGTGTTCGTGGGTCAGGACGGGCTGGGCATGCCCGACCGCGATTTCTACCTGTCCGAAGGCGATCGGTTCGATCAGTACCGCGAGGCCTACGAGACTTATATCGCGCAACTTTTCGATCTGGCCGGCTATGACAATGGTGCTGCGCGGGCCGGCGAGATCATGGCTCTGGAAACGCGGATCGCTGAAGTCCACTGGACCCAGGAGCAGAGCCGCAACATCCAGGCGATCTACAATCCGATGCCGATGGATCAGCTGGCTGCGTTGGCCCCGCAATTCAATTTCGAGGCGGGCATGACCGCACTCGGCCTCGACGGCGTGGCCACCTATCTGGTGGCGCAGCCCAGCGCAATCGAAGGTGCGGCAACGATCTTCGCCGAGACACCGGTTGATGTGCTGCGCGACTACATGCTGTTCCAGACGCTGAATGCCAATACGAATGCGTTGCCGCTGGCTTTCGACGAAGCCAGTTTCGAATTCTTCGGCCGGACGCTCAATGGCACCGAGGAGCAGCGGCCGCGCGACCGCCGCGGGGTGAACCTTGTCGGCGGTGTGCTCGGGGAAGCGGTCGGTCAGGTCTATGTCGACCGCCATTTCCCGCCGGAATCGAAAGAGGAAATGGAAGCGTTGGTTGCCAATCTGACCGCCGCTTTCGAGGAGCGTCTGGATAACCTTGCCTGGATGGACGAGGAAACACGTGAGCAGGCGCTTCTGAAACTGTCGACTTTCGAGCCGCGGATCGGATATCCCGATGAGTGGACCGACTATTCGGAGCTCGAAATCCGCGCCGACGACCTGTTCGGAAATCTCCGGCGGATCACCGAGTTTAACTGGAACGAACAGGTTCAGGACCTGGGCGGGCCGGTGGATCGCGGCGAGTGGCCCTATCCGCCGCAAACGGTGAATGCGTCCTACAATCCGCTGATGAACCAGATCACCTTCCCGGCCGGCATTCTGCAAGCGCCGTTCTTCGACCGTCATGCCGATGCGGCGATCAATTACGGGGCCATCGGTGCCGTGATCGGCCACGAGATCGGTCATGGCTTCGACGATCAGGGCCGTGAGTTCGACGAGGCCGGCCGGATCCGCAATTGGTGGTCGGAAGACACCAATGCGGCATTCCTCGAACGCGCAGGCGTGTTGGGCAGCCAGTATGACACCTATTGCCCGCTGGAAGGCGAATGCGTGAACGGCACGTTCACGATGGGCGAGAATATCGGCGACCTGGGCGGCGTGCAGATGGCCTATTCCGCCTATCAGCGCCATCTCGATGCCTGCTGTGACGGCGAGGCCGAAGTGATCGACGGATTTACCGGCGATCAGCGCTTCTTCCTGGCCTGGGCGCAGGTCTGGCGGCGGCTGTACCGCGAGGACAATCTGCGTCAGCGGCTGGTGACCGATCCGCACAGCCCGTCGCAATACCGGACCAATGGCGTGGTGCGGAATCTCGACGCCTGGTACGAAGCCTTCAACGTGCAGGAAGACGATCTGCTCTACCTGCCGCCGGAAGAGCGCGTGCGTATCTGGTAGTCGCCGCGATCGGCTCTAATAAGGAAAGGCCCGGGCTAGTACTTGCCCGGGCTTTTTCTTTTTTTGTTGAAGTTCCGGCGCTCTGCGGCGTTAATCACTCTGCATGAAGCGGGGGAAATACATGAATTTGTTTCGGTGCATATTAGCCGGTGCGATCCTGGCAATTAGCCTCTCGGTCTCGTCGATTGCACAGCATTCAAATGCGATGCTTCCGGACATGTCAGCCGACCTCCGGTCCGCCCTCGCGGAACGCGAACGGGTTCGCGTGATTGTCGAGTTTGATATTCCGCAACTCGACTTTGAGTCTTCCGACGGTTTTGATCGCGAGGCACGGATCGCGCAGATGGATGCCTCGCGCGATGCCATCATCGCCCGTGCGATCGGCATCTCCGCGGACGTCTTGGCCGCCGCACCGGTCTCTGTTGACCGCCCCTCCATCAGCCATGAATACCGCTATACGCCCGCGGCCGCGATGTATCTGGATGCCGGCGAGATCGCGGCGCTGCTGCGCGACCCCAGTGTGCGCCGCGTGGTGCTCGACCAGGTCAGCCGGCCCATGCTCGATACTTCGATCGGCCTGGTGGGCGCGGCCGACCTCCACACCGCCGGACTGACCGGGCAGGGGGTGTCCGTTGCCATCGTCGATACGGGCGTCGATCACCAGCATCCCATGGTGTCCGGGCAGATCATCGAGTCGGTCTGCTTCTCCACGCCGGATCCGGCCCGGCAGGTGACCGGGTTCTGTCCCAATGGTCAGGCCAGTGACATTGCCTCTGCCGAGGCGGGTGATGATTGCCAGGAATATTCCGCCGATCCGGTCCGTGGCGCCATTGGCTGCGGCCATGGCACGCATGTGGCCGGCATTGCGGCCGGGCGTGACTTCCAGAATCCAGACAACCCGGCGCAGACGATCCGTGGCGTAGCGCCCGGCGCCGACATCGTGGCGGTCCAGGTCTTTCAGCGGTTCGACAATGCGGAAGCCTGCGGGCCGCAACGCGCCCCGGTTTGCGCGCTGGCCGCCAACAGTGACCAGCTGGCAGCGCTTGAATGGCTCTACGACAACAGGGCGGCGTTGAACCTCGCTGCGATCAATATGAGCCTCGGTGGTGGTCAGTACCGCTCGGCGTGCGACCAGCAATTGATCACGCCGATCATCCGCCAATTGCGCGCTGTCGGGATTGCGACCGCGATCGCCAGCGGCAATGCGAGCTATCCGGATACGATCGGTGCGCCGGCCTGCATCACCCCGGCGGTCACGGTTGGCTCGTCGACGGACACGGACACGCTCTCGGCGTTCTCCAATACCGGATACCTGATCGATCTGCTGGCGCCGGGGACGCAAATCCTTTCGGCGCGGGGGACGGCCAATGACGGTGGAGCGGCGGGCGCGGTTGCCTTCAACGGCACCTCAATGGCGACGCCGCACGTGGCAGGTGCCTTCACACTGCTGCGTGCGGCTCATCCGAATGCCAGTGTTGATGAAATTGAAAACGCGCTGGAGAGTACCGGCCGCAATATTGCGCATCGGCGCTCCGGATTTCAGGCGCCGAGAATCCGCGTTGACAGCGCGCATGCGCTCTTGTCGGCACACGGAAGCGGCCGGATCGGCACGCTGGAAGTGACGCCGCTCCTGGCTTTCGACAGCCTGGTCTCGTCACGCGACCCGTTCACCTCCTTCGGACCAACGCATACGCTGACCAATACCGGCACCGCTGCGGTTCGATGGTCGGCGCGGTCGGACGCGCCCTGGATACGGTTCGCCGAGGAGGCGATTTCCAACAACGACATCGCGGACCGCTCCGTTCCTATGTTGAATGGCACCATCCCTCCTGGTGAATCGAAACGCATTTTCGTGTTCGCGAACGGGGCTGGCATGGCGCCAGGCGCCTATCAGTCATTTTACGAGATCGACTCGCAAGAGGCGAGCGGGCAACTCCTGGTGGCCGCGCGCCTTTCGATCGTCGCGCCGCCGCTAAACGATCATTTTGCCGACGCGGCCCCGATCGTTCTGCCGCTTAACGGGCTGTCGTTTGACAGTGTTGGCGCGAGCGTGGAATCCGGCGAGCCGGTGCATGGTCCCGCCGGCAGTGGTTCGTCGGTGTGGTTCCGTTGGACCTCCAACGTCTCCGGCAACGTCTTTGTCCATGTTGAGGGACGTGATTTTTCACCGGTAGTGGCCGCCTATACCGGCCAGTCGGTGTCCGCCCTGACACCGGTGGTTCCCACCGACAGCCTCGGCAATACGGGGATCGCATTCAATGCTGTCGCCGGGACCACCTATCACTTCGCGGTCGCGGGAGAGAATGGCGCGACCGGTCACGCTGTCATTGTGTTGGATGCCAACCTGCCGCCCTCCAATGATGATGCGGAGGCCGCACAGGCGATCTCCGGCGGCCAAGGCCGGGTCACGGGCTATAACATTGCGGCCACACGGGACGATCACGAGCCGCCGGACTATGGCGGACATTCGGTCTGGTACGCCTGGACCGCGCCGCAATCCGGACTGGTTTTCTTCGAGGCCTCCGTGGCCACGTTTACACCGCTTCTGACCCCTTATGATTCCTCGGAAAACCCGGTCGCGGACACGAGTGCCAATGCGGTCGCGTTCCAAGCCCAGGCCGGGCAGGTCTATTATGTCTCGGTCAACGGGCTGAATGGCGGCCAAGGCGTGTTCAAGTTCGCCTGGGTCATGACCGAAAATCCGAGTCAGCTGGCGGCATCGGTTCTGCCGACCGTCCGGACCGGCCGTGTCGGCGATGCCATGACCGCGTTTGCCACGCTGATCAATCCAGCCCGGTCGGGCGTTGCGGGCGAGAATTGCCGGGTCGAGGTGCCGCCCGGCTTCCAGGGAACGCTGACCTACCAGGCGACGGATCCGGCCACCAATGCCCTGACGGGCGCGCCGAATATGCCGGTCACCATCCCGGCCGGCAGCGCGCAAAGCTTTTTGTTCGCGTTGACGCCATCCGTCCCGCTGGCGCAGACCATGCTGCGGCCGATCTTCGTTTGCGACAACATCGCCGCGGCGGCGCCGGTAGAGAATGTGAACACCTTCCGTTTTCAAGCCGACGGTTATCGCAATGTCGATATCGCCGCGGTCGCGGCCACGATCGGCAATACAGGCTTCGTCGATGTGCCCCTCAATCGTGCAACCGCGTTCTCGATGGCGATGCAGAACCAGGGCGCCGATCTGATCGACGGGCGCATTCTGGTGTTCGTGAACGGCAATCGCGTGCATGAGCCGGATGGCACGGTCGTTCCGGTCAGCGACGATATGCCGATCATTGTGGAGGCTTGCGAAACCGATCCGGCGACCGGACAATGCGCCACGCCGCGCACCAATGCGCGCCAGCATTTCGATCTGGCCTCAGGGCAGACACGGACCTTCACCATCTTCCTGCGGGGGCAGGGTCGGGACGTCGCCGCGGCGCCGGCGCAGAACCGGATTTCCGTGTTTCTTGTCGATGCCGACGATAACATTTATGGCGGCACCAGTGTGGCCGTGCGGACGGTCGCGGATCCCTGATAATCCGGCGCCGAGCGGCGTGAGAGTTCAAAAATGACAGCATTGTCAGTTGAGCGGCGCGCTTTGCGGGCTAGTTTCGTATGCTGAATTTTTTGGGGAGCTGATTGTGATCAAGAAGATTTTGCTGGCGAGCACCTGTTTTGCCCTGGTGGCGGCCTGCAGCCCGGGTGGTGAGGTTGCCGACGAAACCGCCGATGAGGCTGCGGAAGCGGGTTCGTCCGCTGCAGAAAATGGTTCTGAAGCATCGGGCGGCGGTGAAGCCGTTCTCGGTGAGTGGGGTGTTGAAACGCAACACGTTTCCGGCGCCATCGATCCGGGCGATGACTTTTTCCGCTATGTCAATGATGGCTGGCTGGAAACGGCTGAATTTCCGCCCGGTTTTTCGAGCCTGAACGCGTTCACCGAGCTGTTTCTGGAAACCGAGCAGCGCGTGCAGGATATCATCCGCGAAGCGTCTGAAGCCGATGCGGAGCCGGGTTCGCCAGAATATCAGATCGGGGTGATGTATAATGATTACCTCAACATCGATCGCATCGAAGAGCTGGGCCTGTCGCCGCTGCAGGACAATATCGACGCCATCCTGGCTTCTGAGTCCCGTGAAGACATCGCCCGATGGTTTGGCCGTCCGTCGCAAATGTCGATGTTCTCGCTCGGCGTGACGATCGACCCGGGCGATCCGACCCGTTATGTGATTTCCACCGGCCAGTCGGGCCTGGGTCTGCCGAACCGGGATTACTATCTGCGCGATGACGAGCCCTTCCCCGGGCACCGGGCAGCCTATGTCGATTACATGGCAGGTCTCTTTGACCGGTCGGGGATCGAAAACGGCCGCGAGCGCGCCGAAGCCATCCTGGCACTGGAAACCGCGATCGCCGATATCCACTGGACCCGGGCCGAGGCGCGTGACCGGATTGCCAACTACAATCTGATGACCGTCGATGAGCTCGCCGAGTTTGCGCCGGGCTTTGATTGGCAGGCCTTCCTCGAGGAAGAGGCCGTTGGCGATCAGGAAGAGATCATCGTCAACACGGATACGGCCGTGCAGGCGCTTGCCGGGCTGTTCGCAGAGACATCCGTCGAGACGCTCCGGTCCTATCTGGCGTTCCATTACATCGACAATCACACGTCGATGCTGCCGGCCGAGTATGATGACGCGTCGTTTGCGTTCTACGGTCAGCGCCTGAACGGCACGGAAGAGCAGCGGCCGCGCGAGCTGCGGGCCGTGCAGTATGTGAACGGGAATCTGGGCGAGCTGATCGGCCAAGTTTATGTCGAACAGCATTTCCCGCCGGAGTATCGCGACCAGATGACCGAGCTGGTCGAGTATCTCCGCCGCGCCTTTGCGGATCGGCTGGAAACGCTGGAATGGATGGATGACGATACGCGCGCGGAAGCGTTTGCCAAGCTCGAAGCCTTCATTCCGAAAATCGGTTATCCGACGCAGTGGCGCGACTATTCGACCATTGAAATGGAACCCGGCCAGCTGATCGCCAATTCGCATGCCGTGCGTGATTGGGGCCGGGCCGACTCGCGTTCGCGGCTCGGTGGTCCGATCCGCACCTGGGCCTGGTTCATGAGCCCGCAGACGGTGAATGCTTACTACTCACCGCAGCGCAATGAGATCGTCTTCCCGGCCGCGATCCTGCAGCCGCCCTTTTTCGATCCGAACGCCGATGCGGCGGTCAATTTCGGCGCCATTGGCGGCGTGATCGGGCACGAGATGGGCCATGGTTTCGACGATCAGGGCAGCCGCTCCGACGGCACCGGCCTGCAACGCAATTGGTGGACGGAATTTGCGCGTAACGAGTTCGAGAGCCGGACCTCGGTTCTGGAAGAACAGTATAACGCGTTCTGCCCAATCGAAGGCGATTGCGTGCGTGGCAATCAGACCATGGGCGAAAACATTGGCGACCTTGGCGGCCTGTCGATCGCGCTGCATGCCTACCGCATGTATCTGGACGATCATGGCGGCGGTGAGGTGATTAACGGGTTCACGCCCGAGCAGCGCTTCTTCATGGCCTGGGCGCAGGTCTGGCGCGGCATCCGCACGGAAGACTCGATGCGGAACCGCCTGCTGTCGGGCGTTCACAGCCCGAACCAGTACCGGACCAATGGAGTCGTCCGCAATATGGACGCCTGGTATGAGGCGTTCAGCGTGACCGAGGACGACGATCTTTACCTGCCGCCCGAGCAACGGGTAAGCATCTGGTAGAGTATCGACGCCTTTCGTTGAATTTGAGGCCCGGCCCAGTGCCGGGCCTCATTTTTTGGCTCGCGCAAATGTGATGCCGAAATCGCCGGAATTTTTACAGTGTGGCGCAATTTCCTGCTGTGATACCGGCTGCAAACGGAGGATCGAGCATGAAGCTGGTAACGGCACTAATCACGGTCTGTGTATTGTCGGCGGCACCGGCGCTGGCGCAGGACAGCACATCCGGACCTCCACAATGGTATCGCGACCATATTGTCTTCATGACGCGCGATGGCGGCCATTGGCAGGCGCCGAACGCCGAGTATTCCGAGAGCAATCCCTACACGCACTATGGCATCCGCTGGACGGTCATGCCCGGACAAAGCGGTATGACCGGGCGGCTTTTCGGGGTGCGCGAAGACGGTGGCGAAGACGAGTTCTGGCAGTTTCGCGAATTCTGGGATACCGGGCGCCATGAGGCGCGGGTGTTCCAATGGGGTCTCGGCGGGGCCGTCGGAGAGGGCGAGATGATCCGCTATGGTGACCGCTTCAGCACAATCCGGCAGACCTTTTCCTGGCCCAACGGTGCGCGGACCGAGGGCGGTCATATTGTCCGGACGCCGGACGATGCGACCTATATCGCCGAACAATACCGGGTGAATGACCAGACCGCGCAGTGGGAATTCGAACACGCGCTGACCTTCCGGCGCACGAACTAAGGCCCCGGAATGCCATGCAGTCGTGTGGTCGGCGGTTGCGTTTCCCGCCAAGGCCTGTTTTCTGCCTCTACACGAAGGGGGTGGCGCGCAGATGCGGGTTCTCGTCACAGGTGGATGCGGTTTCATCGGGTCGGCACTGGTCCGGCGGCTGGTGTCCGACGGGCATGATGTCCTGAATATTGACGCCATGACCTATGCCGGAGATGCTCGCGCCGTGGCGTCGGTCGCCGACTCCGGTCGCTATCACTTCCTGCAGGCCGACATCGCCAATCCCAATGCGGTCGGGAGAGCTTTCCGCGATTTCAATCCGGAGCGCCTGTTTCATCTCGCAGCCGAGAGCCATGTCGACCGGTCCATCGATGGGCCCGGCGTGTTCGTACAGACCAATCTGGTGGGCACTTCGGTCCTGCTGGAGGCCGCGCTAGCGTATTGGCGGGGGCTTTCGGACCCGGACAGCTTCCGCTTCGTGCATGTCTCGACCGACGAAGTCTATGGCAGCCTTGCGGCGAGCGATCCCGCCTTCACCGAAGACACGCCTTATGCGCCGAACAGCCCCTATGCCGCTTCAAAAGCCGGCGCCGACCATCTGGTACGGGCCTGGGTCGAAACCTATGAGCTGCCGGCGCTCATCACCAATTGCTCGAACAATTACGGACCGTTTCAACATCCCGAAAAACTGATCCCGACGGTTATCAGGACCGCGCTCTCGGGCGATGGCATCCCGGTCTATGGCCAAGGCGAAAACATCCGGGACTGGCTGTTTGTGGAAGACCATGTGGACGGCCTCCTGGCCGCTGGCGCAAAAGGGCGCACCGGCCGAAAGTATAATTTTGGCGGCAATGCCGAGCGTGCGAATATCGATCTCGTTCGCGCGGTGTGCGCGCTGCTCGATGCGCGGCGTCCGGGACGTGCGCCCTACGCAGAGCAGATCCGGTTCGTCACGGACCGGCCGGGACATGATCTACGATATGCGGTCGATGCGCGGCGCGCGCAGTCCGAACTCGGCTGGTCTCCACGCCTGACATTTGATGAGGGCCTTGCGGCGACGGTCGACTGGTATCTTGCACATCCCGAATGGCTGTCACGGGATGCGGACGGGATGTCGCGGCTTGGCCTGGCGCGGACGGCAGGAGGCCAGCCATGACGAAGAGCTGGAAAGGCTTGATCCTGGCCGGTGGTACCGGCAGCCGCCTGTATCCGCTGACCCATGCGGTGAACAAGCACCTATTGCCGGTGTTCGACAAGCCGATGATCTATTATCCGCTGACGACGTTAATGCTCGGCGGAATCCGCGATTTTGTCATCGTGTCGAGTCCAGAAGCATTGCCGCAGATCAAAGCATTGCTGGGCGATGGCGAGCGTTGGGGGCTGACCTTCACCTATGTGGCGCAGGACAAGCCGGGGGGCATCGCCGAAGGCTTCCGTGTCGCCGCCAACGAGCTGGCGGGTCACAATGTGGCGCTGATCCTCGGCGACAATATTTTCTATGGCGACGGATTGTCGAAGCGTATCCAGGAAGCGGCCAAACAGGGCGCGGGCGCGACCATTTTCGGCTATGAGGTCGCGGATCCGTCATCCTTTGGCGTGGTTGAGCTCGCGGCGGATGGCACGGCGCTTTCGCTTGAGGAAAAACCGAAGAAACCGAAGTCCAAATGGGCGGTCCCCGGCATCTATTTCTACGATCAGGACGTGGTTGATGTCGCCTGGAATCTGAAGCCGTCCCGCCGCGGCGAGCTTGAGATCACCGACGTCAACCGGGTATATCTGGAGCGCGGCGCGCTGCACGTGAAGACCATCGGTCGCGGCGTGGCATGGCTTGATGGCGGCACACATGCCGACCTTTTCGAGGCCGGCCAGTTCATCAAAGTGGTTGAGGAGCGGACAGGCCTCAAAGTCGCCTGCCCGGAAGAAATCGCCTTCCGGATGGGCTTCATCGATCATGACGGTCTGGCCGAACTCGTCGACGACAGTCCAAAAACCGAGTACCAGAAGTATCTGAAAGACTTGCTGAATCGAAGCCGCTAGTGTTGCGGCTCGTCGGGGGAGGCGAGATGGCAGGCCCGCTCATCGGAACTATGACCTATCCACGGTCCATGCGGCCGGTGCGATAGCCCATGCTGCAGGACCTGCTCTCGGTCATGTCCGGAAGCCTTGTCGGCTTCATTCTCGGCCTGATCGGCGGCGGCGGTTCGATCCTTGCCGTGCCGCTGCTCTTCTACGTCGTGCGCGTGGGCAGTGAACACCTGGCGATCGGAACCGGTGCGCTCGCCGTCGCCGCGAGCGCGTTGTTCAATCTCATGACCCATGCCCGGGCGGGCAATGTGCGTTGGCAATGCGCGCTGGTATTTGCCGCAGCCGGCGTGGCGGGCGCATTTGCCGGCGCCGCGATCGGAAAGCGGGTGGATGGCGAATTGCTGCTCGGCCTGTTCGGCGTGCTGATGATAGCGGTCGGGCTGCTGATGCTTCGAAAACGCAGCGGCGGCAATACGGAAGTCCGCCTGACCTGGCGCCTGGTGCCGCGGCTGGCAGCGTCGGGCTTTGCCGTTGGCGGCTTGTCAGGCTTTTTCGGCATTGGCGGCGGTTTCCTGATCGTGCCGGGCCTGATCGTTTCGACCGCCATGCCACTGATCAATGCGATCGGCTCTTCGCTGGTGTCGGTTACCGCGTTTGGCAGCGCAACCGCAGCCAGCTACGCGTTGTCGGGCCTTGTCGTCTGGCGCGTCGCGATCCTGTTCATTCTCGGCGGCGCTTTGGGCGGCATTGCCGGCAGTTGGGCTTCGCAAGCGCTCTCGGAAAAGAAACAGGCGCTCAACTATGTCTTTTCCGGTGTCGTGATCTCGGTCGGCGTCATGATTGCGTTCGACGGCCTGCGTGATCTCTACGCATTGATGAACGGCGCGGGCTAGCGCGGCGGTTCGACGATCCCGTATTCGATGAGCGATTCCGCCGCCGCGATCACGGCTTCGCGCGCGGGACGGAAGGCGATTCCCGTCTTTTCCGTGACGTAAGCGGTTTTGGCGTTTCGGCGGCGCCCGAGATCGGACGTAACCGAACGCAGTGAGCGATCGAAAAAGGCCAGGAAGCGGACCAGCCAGGCCGGCAGTTCGCCGGTCGGTATCTTCTTTTTGAAGGCCGGGAAGGCTTCGCGCAAAATCAACGCGGTTTCCCTCATGGAGACGGTATCGGCGGCTGCCAGCAAGCGCAGACCTGCCGTGTTAGGTGAGTCCATTGCCGCGACGTGAAGCGCTGCCAGATCGCGGACATCGACGGTCGGGAAGCAGATCGGCGGCGACGCCGGATAAGCGGCTTTCATCAACAATTCGACGACAGAGAGCGAGGTGCCGATGCGCTCATCCAAAGCCGGGCCGAGCACAAGGCCGGGATTAATGACGGTGGCCCGGTCGCGCGCGCCGCGTTCGTCGAGCAGTTTCCAGAGCGCCTGTTCCGCCCTTGTTTTCGAAACGATGTAGGGAGAAATTGCAGACCATTCCGGATCCGACCAGTCGTCCGGGCCGGCTTCGAAATTGCCTTTGAATTTCGGGTGATACATCACCGCCGCCAGCGAAGAGGTCACAACAATCCGTTTTACGCCTGCATCGAGAGCCGCCGTGGTGACGCGCAGAACGCCTTCGCGCGCAGCGGGCACGAGCGCTTCGCGATCGCGCGGCTGTTCCAAAGGAAAGGGCGAAGCGAGATGCTGGACATAGTCGCAACCGGCCACTGCCTCGCCCCATCCGGCATCGTCCGTGAGATCGGCTTCCACGAAACTGATCTTGCTGTGATCGGCGCCATGGCGCACCAGCGTGTCCTTGACCGGACCGGCTTTTGACGCGTCGCGAACCGTGCCGACGACATCATGACCGGCCTGCAGCAATTGAAGTGCTACATGCTTGGCGATGAAGCCGCTGATGCCGGTGATCAGAACTCTTGCCATTCGACCATCCCCCGATTGAGCAGCTTATTCGAACCGCAATGCCTCGATGGGATCAAGCCTTGACGCGCGATGGGCGGGATAAAATCCGAAAAACACGCCGACGAAAGCCGAAGCGCCGATGGCGATCAGGGCGACCGTCGGCTGGATCTGGATCGGGAACTGGTCCAGCGAGTCGATATAGGCGGCAGCGCCGATGCCGATGGCCAGTCCGATCAGGCCGCCGGTGAAGCAAAGCACGACGCTCTCGATCAGGAACTGGTTACGGATGTCACTGCGCTTGGCCCCAACGGCCAGGCGCAGTCCGATTTCGCGTGTCCTTTCAGTGGTCGAGACCAACATGATATTCATGATGCCAATACCGCCAACGAGGAGCGAGATTACGGCGGCGGCGGCCAATAGCAGGCCGAGCTGATTTTCGGTTTCGTTTCGCGCGCGGATGAATTCTCCCAGATTGCGGACATCGAAATCGTCTTCCGCGCCGGGCTGGATGTTGCGGCGGATCCGCATCAGATCCTCAATGTCGGCGGTGACGATCTCCGGGTCTGCGGCTGGCGAAATTTCAGCATAGATGGTGAACACCGGATCGCGGACGCCAAGCTGGTATCCCAGGATGCGGTCGCGGGCGGTCGAAACCGGCACGAAAACGGTATCGTCCTGATCCGTTCCCCAACTGGACTGGCCCTTTTCGCTCATCACGCCGATGACTTCCATCGGCGTCGACCCGACGCGCACGATCTGGCCGATCGGATCGGAGGCGCCAAACAATTCGTTGACCACGGTTTGCCCCAGCACGATGACGCGAGCGCCGGACTCGACCTCCTCGGCATAGAAGGGGCGGCCGCTTTGCGGGAACCAGTCACGCGTTTCGAAATAGGCGGCATGCACGCCTTGTACGCGCGTGGTCCAGTTATCGCCTTCAACCACCAACGCCGTATTGCCGGAAATCTCTCCGGACACGCCGGTCACGCCGTCGATTTCATTCGCGAGCGCTTCCACATCCTCGTCGTTGAGGAAGGTCGCGGTTCCAGCGCCGCCGCGGCGGCCACCAAAGGCACTCGATCCCGGCCGGATAATCAAAAGATTGGCGCCGAACGAGGCGATCCGCTCTTCCATGGCCTGCTTGGCCCCGTCGGTGACGGACACCATGGCGATGACCGCGGCAACCCCGATGACCACACCGAGCATGGCGAGGGCGGAGCGCAGGGCGTTTACGCGCAAGGCGATCAGGGCGACGCGGATGGCTGAAAACAGGTTCATTGACGGTCCTCCACGATCCGGCCGTCCCGAAACAGGATCTGCCGCCGGGCGTGGTTGGCGACTTCGGCCTCGTGTGTGACCAGAATGATCGTCATGCCGTCGCGGTTCAACCGGTCGAAGATTGACAGGATCTCCTCGGACGTCTGGGTGTCGAGCGCGCCTGTGGGCTCATCGGCCAGCAGGATTGCCGGATCATTCACAAGCGCTCGCGCAATGGCGACACGTTGTTGCTGTCCGCCCGACAGCTGTGAGGGATGGTGTCCCATCCGGTCTCCGAGTCCGACCTGTTTGAGCCGGGCTTGCGCCCGTTCTCGCCGTTCAGCGGCGGCCAGTCCGGAGTAGATCAAAGGCAGGGCCGCGTTTTCAACGGCGCTGGTTCGCGGCAGCAAGTTGAATTGCTGGAAGACAAAACCGACGCGCTGGCCGCGAAAGGCGGCGAGCTCATCCGGTTTCAGCCCTTCCAGCCTCTGGCCGTCGATTTCCAGCGTGCCGGACGTCGGACGGTCGAGCGCGCCGACCATGTTCATGAAGGTCGACTTCCCCGATCCGGACGGGCCCATGATGGCGACGTAATCTCCGCGCTCGATGTCGGCGGTGACGCCGCGAAGGGCGTTCACGACATTATCGCCCATCGCGTATACGCGAGTCAGGTCACGGCAGCGGATCAGCGTTTCACTCATCCGGCAGACATGCGCGCGCGGGTCACGACCGCTTCGCCTTCTTCAAGTTGACCAGCCAGAACCTCGGTTCGCCGGCTATCGCCGACGCCGATCCGCAATCGGCGCTCTTCGAGCCTGCCGTCCCCGGTCTCGATCCAGACGCTGGCGGGCCGCGATTCTGCGTTCTCGGCCTGCATTTCCCGGTATCGGGCCATTTGTTCCGGGGTAAGAACGCCGCGCAGCGCATTCGCCATCAACTGATTCATCGCAGCGCGGTCCGGGCGCTGCCCGCCGGCCTGCATCTGACTTTGCATTTGCGAAAAGGCGGTGCGGATGGCTTGCTGCGCATCCTGACGCTGGCTGTCGGTGAGGTCCAATTCGCTGGCGAGCCTGTCCATCATGCCACCACCGCTGCGTCCACCGGGCCCGCCCCGTTGACCTCGACCCGCTTCCGGTGCGGGAGCCGGTTGCGCGATGGATTCCAGTGCTCCGGACGGGCGAAAACGCAAGGCGCTGTTGGGAACGGTCAGCACATCGTCGCGCTGGCCTGTGACAATGTCGATATTGGCCGTCATACCCGGCAATAAGCGTTGTCCGGGGTTTTCCGCGGTGATTACGACAGTGTAGGTGACGACATTCGCCTGGTTCGTCGCCGCGAGCCGCACCTGATCAACGCGGCCCTCATATTCCTGACCGGGGAAGGCATCGACGCTGAATGTGGCGCGCTGGTTTTCGCGGATCTGACCGATATCGCTCTCATCGACCTGGGCGTCGATCTGGATGACGGACAAGTCCTGGGCGATCGTGAAGAGAACCGGAGCCGAAAGGCTTGCGGCAACGGTTTGCCCGATATCGACGGCGCGGTTGATGACGACGCCATCGATCGGCGATCGGATCACCGTGCGCTCCAGATCGATCCGCGCGCCGGCGAGCGTGGCCTCGCGTTGCTGGAGCGTGGCGCGGGCATTCTGAATCTGGGCTTGCGCCACGGCGCGCTCGGAGCGTGCCGATTCCAGCGCCGCTTCGGCCGCCTCGAACGCGGCGTCCGAGGCAATTCCGCGTTCCCGCAGGTTTTCAATCCGCGAGAATTCTTCTTCGGCAACCCGGAGATTGGCGTTGACGCGTTGCAGTCCGGCCTGTTGCAGCGACACTTGTGCCTGAGCTGTAGCGACGGCGGCTTCTGCTTCGCTGACACGTGTTTCGAAGGTTTGGGGGTCGATCCGCGCAATCACCTGGCCGGATTCAACCGGCGAATTGAAATCGACGTTCAGTTCTGCGATCTGGCCGGATAATTGCGAACCGACCTCGACCGTAACCCGGGCGCGCACCGAGCCGGTTGCCGCGACCGACCGGCGGATGTCGGCAATCTCGGCGGGTTCGGATTCGATGGTGAGTTCACCAGCCGGTTCAGATCGGCCCAGCACATACCAGGCCGCCACAATCAGGACTATCACGGCGATTGCGCCGCCGATCCACCATCTATTCATCCGAACCGCCCCGGTCTTTCCACGAACAACGCTGTTCATGGCCTGTCCCCGTCGTATTTGACGCAGGCGGGACGGACTTCAAGTGAATATACGTTCAGGCATCAGATACCGAAGCGATCGCGAAAACGTCCGCCGGTCTCAATACCGACAAAGGAAAGGAGGTGTGCCACCAGCAGGAGGTTCCAGAATCCCAGCGTGATGGCAAGCAAGGTCCAGGGTATCAGGCGCGGACCTTTTTCCGGGTCCGGTTCACCGCGTGTGCGAAGTGCGCAGAAGATGAAGGCCGCAATCGAGATGACCTGGAGGATAATGGTGAGGGTGAGAGACATTGCGGTCCTTCGGCGCGGCTGAAGCCGTGCTCGGTTTTGGCCCAGAAGAACGGCCGGAATTTCAATTCCGCCATCGCAATGATGGCGGCAAATGTCTGTAATGGCCAATAAAGTGGCAAACGCAAGAGGTCTGTTCCCCGCGTGCGCAATCCGGCTCGCCGAATGGCAACCGCACAGCACACCATGTTCGCGGCATAGCCGCATGCCAGCAAGCCTAGCGCGGCTCCAGGCGACCCCGACGCACCGCCGATTGCCAGCAGCAGGCTCCAGAACACGGCGGGGATATGCAGCACGGCCGACATGATGGCCGCGCCCAGGGTGAGACAAAGACCCAACGTGGCCGACGGCGGGAGCTGCCGCGGACGGCGCAGGTGAACGGCCATGGTCTGCAGATAGCCCTTCAGCCATCGGGATCGTTGCGCGGTCCAGCGGCCGATCGTTTCCGGCGCTTCTTCCAGTGTGGGCGGTGCAATCACGTCGCAGCGGAATCCGAGCCCCGCCAGCCGGAATCCCAGATCGGCATCCTCGGTCACATTCCACGCATCCCAGCCGCCGGCGGCGTCTAAAGCGCTGCGCCGAATGTGGTTGCTCGTTCCGCCCAAGGGCAAGGCGATGCCCCATCGTGCTAGCAGGGGCAGGACGGCATGAAAGTGAACGGCGTATTCCAGCGCGAATTGCCGCGTCAGCGCGTTGTGCTGGTGATTATACCAGTTCAGCGGCGCCTGGACGCAACCGAGCAGGCCGTCTGCGGCGGCGAATGCGCCTACGGCGGACCGGATCTGCGAGGGGTGCGGCACATCCTCCGCATCATAAATCGTAACGATGTCGCCGCGGGCGAACAGCAATGCGTAGTTCAGGGCTCGCGGCTTGGTCCGCGGCGTGCCCGGCGGTACAAGGATCAGCTCGAAACGGCTGTCAAAAGCCAACTCCCGCGCTGCTGCGATGGTGTCCCGGTCATCCGCTTCCAAGACGATTTTGATGTCCAGGAGGCGTGGTGGGTAATCGATGGCAACCAAGGCGCGCATCAGTTGATCGAGAATGGCGGTTTCCCGGAAAACCGGAGCCAGTATCGTCACCACGGGCAATTCGCTTTCGGACACTTCCGCAACCGGCGCCCAGCGCGGCGGCAAAATCGCCGCGATCAGCCGGATGAAGATCAGCAACACAAAAATGACCGCCGCCAGCATCTGAACGATGATCCATGCTGAGCCGGGGTCCGCCAAAGCACAAATCGCAGAGGTAACCGCTATCAACCCCACCGCCCGGCACTGATTTGCGGTGACACCCGAGCGCGCCGATGCATCGGGATGAAGACGCGTAAGCTGGTTCGCGGCGCGGTCCGCGAGATCAGCGGCCAATCGATGCGGCGCCAGCCGCTCGACCGCGCGCATGCTTCGGCTGCGATCCGCCAGCGTGAGTGCATTCCCACCATCCATCGCCACCCCCGACGAAATGAGAATGCAACCTTAGCGACAAAAAATGCATTTGGCGAATCAGGGTTGTTTTCAGGCTTTCGGGTTGACAATCAGGTCGAGCGTCGGGTGTTCAAGCGAGGGTGTCGCCGAAGAGAAGACGGTCGCTGCGGATGTGGGATAGCCGTCGGGCATGTCCTGGAGGCGGCCGGCCCGTTCGGCGAGGTTCTGCGCCAGCACGCCAATTCCGGGATTGTGACCCACCAGCATCACGGCTTCTGCGCGCTCCAGCGCTTCGGTCGCCGCGCGCAGGAGCATGTCCGGGGAGGCGTGATAGAGCGCCATCGGATCCTCGAAGGCCGGGCTGCCAAGAACATCACGCATGGCGATGAAGGTTTGCAGGGTGCGCTGCGAGGGAGAGACCAGCGCTAGGCTGACGCTGACACGCGCATTATGCAGTGCGTCGGCGGTGTCGGCCGCATCATAACGGCCACGCGGCGTCAGGCCGCGTTCGAAATCATCGTCCGCATCCATCCGGTCAACGGCCTTGGCGTGGCGGACAAGGATCAGTCGTGGCATCAGCAAATCACTCCTGGCTCGCGCTTCTGAGTTTGCCGCCGGCCTCGCAAAAAGACCAGTTCCAGGCCTGATAATCCTGTTGATCCATCTCGTGCAGTAAAGGACGCTTGACGTAAAGCGAGCTTGTCATTATGTATGTCAAGGTAACTTAACAAAGGAGTGCTGTCATGCACCGCCACTTCCTCCTCTCAGCCGCGAGCGCGGCCCTGCTGACGGGTCTGAACGCGTGTGCCGACGCGCAGTCTCCGGCGCGCGCCGGCCAAGATCTCTATTTCGGATTTACGCGGCTCGATCCTGACGCCCGCACCATTACGCCCGACAGCTACGTGGTTGCCGCGGACGGCAACATCGTCGAAATCGGCGCCGGCCAAGTGCCAACGGGAGAATTCGCAAACAGGATCGATCTAACCGGTACTTATGGACTTCCCGGATTCGTCGATGCCCATGCCCACATCACAGCCGGTCCACACAGTTTTCAGATGGTTGACGGTGCACCGCTCATCAGCATTGAGAGCTTTCCGCATATCACCGAATACCATGCACGGATGGCGCTTGCCTTCGGCGTCACCTCGGTGCGCAATCCGGGAGGCGATCCGGAAGCCAATGCCGACTATGACGCCCGCATTGCAAGCGGTGAATGGGCGGGTCCGGATGCGGTGCATGCCGGGGCTGTGATCCAGCCGCCGCCCATGGGTGGCAATGCCTTTGCCTATCCGCAGGGCCGCGAGGCCTGGATGGCGGAAGCCGAACGGCAGGCCGCCCTGGGCATGCGCTATTTCAAGCTCTATCACGGGCTCACAGAAGAAGAACTGGCCCTGGGTATCGAAGCCGCCCATGCGCATGGCATGGAGGCGATCGCGCATCTCGACCAGGTGAGTTGGCAAACGGCCGCCGATCTCGGTATTGACGCACTGTTGCACGGGTTGCCGACAAGTTCGGAACTGATCGAGCCGGAGCACCGCGAGGCATACATCGCGTCGCGCGGTCCGGATACGCGGTTCATGTATCGCTGGTTCGAGCTCGCCGATTTCGACGGGCCCATCCTGCAGCGGCTGATCGGCACCTTGGCGGAGCGGCAGATCGAGGTCGACCTGACACTGCTCGTCAACGCCATTGTCTACAGCGAAGACCCGTTCGCGGAATTCACGCCCGAATCCGACCTGCAGTATTTCCATCCCACGACGCTGGCCGCCGCGATGCAGTTCGCCGATCTCGGCCGCATGGGCTGGACGGATGACGATTATCACCGTGCGGAAGCTGCACAGGAAAACGTCTATGAATTCGTCCGCAGGCTTCACGCAGCCGGTGTGCCCTTGTTGATCGGTACGGACGGCAATGGTGGCGCGCCGAACTATGCGCTCGAGTTGTTGCAGCATGAAGCGGCCGGCCTTGAGCGTTGGGAGATTTTGCGGCTCGCGACATCTGCCTCCGCCGAGGGCATCGGGATGACCGGTACCGGGCGTCTGGCGGCCGGCCATGAAGCCGACATGGTCTTTCTCAATGCCAACCCGCTCGACGATCTGAACCATGCGCGCGACGTGCACACCGTCGTGACCAATGGCCATGCCTACACGTTCGAGGCGCTCACCGCGGCTCCGCCGCAATCCCAATCCTTGGAGGACTGACATGACGAAACTCATCCGAAAGGCCGCACTGGTGGTTGCCTTCCTCGCCTTCGGCGGCGCCTGGACCGGCGTGGTGATCACATACTTTTCGACGGACTCGATTGTCGCATTCACAATCGCCGTCACCATCGCCGCGCTGGCGACCGAGGTGCTGGTCTGGGCGCTGGCGATCATCGGCGGCTGGACGTTATTCGCCAACCGCCAGCGTCTCTGGAACCGCATCACCGGCCAACAAGGAGAAGTCTGATGAGTGATGGAACGACCTGCCCGCCCAAAAAGACCGGCCGGAAGTCCACACTTGTCGGCCTGTTCGCCACCATCGTTCTCACAGCGCTGACGGCTTTCGGATTGAACGCCACTGTCAGTCATCTGTTAGCGCTGAACGGCATTGCTGCGGACATTGTCCGACTGGGCATCACGCTTGGCGCTATCATTGCCGGAATCACGCTATTGCGTGCCTATCGACGCCGTCCGTTGGTGCAGTTTGACGGAGACCGTTGATGGATTTGATGCCGGAAGCGAGTTCGGCGCTGCCTCAAGCGAGGCGGCGCTATATCTGGCGCTCGTCATTGTCGGCGGCTGGATGCTGTTCGCGAACCGGGCGCGAATCTGGAAAAGACTGACTGGCAGGGCGACATAGGAGAGGAGCAAACCATGGAAAGCCCGGAGCACAATGAGGAAACGCGATCTGGCATGAGCCCATCGCTTAGCAGCGGTTTACGTTTGACCGGCTTGGTCGCCTTTGTCGGCGGCTCGATTTGGGCGGCTCACGCCTTTGCTTCGGGCGCGCCGCTTTGGACGGCCGCTGCGGCATTCACTACGCTTGCTGGCATGGTCGCCATGGCCGAAGGCATGCGCCGCGAGCTGATGGCGGGACGCACCAGGTTGACCACGCCCGAGCGCTCTCGCCTGCGCTATGATCAGTGGCATGGTTTCTGGGTTATCGGTTATGTCTTCAGCTTTGTGTTGGCCGTTAACGTCGCGCCAAGTCTGGAGAACCTGCTGGCAAAAAGTGCACTGATAGCGGTGCCGATGATCTTGTTAGTGGGCATGGTCAGCGAGTTCGTGCGGATGATCGTCAAAAGCGATGAACGTCAGCGCGCGCAACACATCACAGCCTCCGCCATAGGGGCGGGCACACTCGTCGTTTCGATCGCTGCCTGGGGAACGCTGGGCGAACTGATGGGCGGATGGCCAAGTCCGCCGGGCTGGACGCTGCTGCCGAGCTTTGCCATCGTCTATGCAATCGCACTATCGGTTTTGAATCGGGGCGAGACTTGAAAAACGATCTCAAGGCGCTGCGGGCCGACAAGGGCTGGAGCCAGGCCGGGCTGGCCGAGCGCCTTGACGTCTCGCGGCAGACCATCATCTCGATCGAGAACGGCAAATACGATCCATCATTGCCGCTGGCGTTCAAAATCGCGCGGCTGTTCGGCAAGCGGATCGAGCAGATCTTCGATGATGGCGCCTAGTCCAGAGTCCGCCGGTAGCGGGTGAGCGCCAGCGCGGCGATCACCGCAAAGAGAACTGCCAGTGGCCACAGCTCGGGCACCACATCTCCCAGCCCGGCATCTTTCAGCATGATCGCGCGCACCGCGCGGATGAAATGCGTGGTCGGAATGGCTTCACCGATGAATCGAGCCCAGGCCGGCATGCCGGAAAAGGGAAACATGAAGCCGGACAACAGGATGGACGGCAGAAAGACGAAGAAGGTCATCTGCATGGCCTGCATCTGGCTGCGGGCCAGCGTCGAGAACAGGAAGCCGAGCGACAGGTTGACCAGGATGAAAAGCGCGACGGCGAGAGCGAAGGCCCACGGGTCGCCCCAGAAGGGAACACCGAACAGGTACCGCGCCGCGAGCAGCATCAGCCCGACCTGCAGGGCGCCAACAAGAATGTAGGGTGCAATCTTTCCCGCCATCACCTCCAGGGGGCGGGTTGGCGTGGCGAGCAGCGTTTCGAGTGTGCCGCGTTCGGCTTCCTTGGTTATGGCCATCGAGGTCATCATTGCCATGGTCATGGTCAGAATGATGCCGAGCAATCCCGGCACGATGTTCATCGCCGTCTCCCCGGCGGGATTGTAGCGCCGGTGGATGACCGGATTGGCGGGTGAGGCCGATGCGCCATAGTCCGACAGGGCGCGCGCGATGATCTGCGGAAAGGCGCCCGCGCCGGCGCCGGCTGCGACAGGGTCGGAGGCATCGATGTCCAGCAGGATGTCCGGCCGATCTCCGCGCAACAGGTCGCGTTCGAAATCCGGTGGGACAACGAGGAGGAATGTGGCCTCATTGGTTCGAAGCGCCGCGTCTGCTTCGCCCGGTCCGATCATGCCTTCGATCTCGAAATAGTCGGAGTTTTCCATGGTTTCGAGAATGGCGCGGACGGCCGGTCCGTCGTCGCCCAGTTCGACAAGGGTCGGGAGGTGGCGCGGATCGGTGTTGATGGCGTAGCCGAACAGCAGCAGCTGCACGAGCGGTATGCCGATCATCATCGCGAAGGTCAGCCGGTCGCGCCGCATCTGGATGAATTCCTTCATCACGACGGCGAGGATGCGCGAGAGCGAGGCGTTCATGAGAAATTGTCCTCCGCCCCGGTCATCAGATAAATGAAGGCTTCTTCCAGCCCGGTCCTGGCTTCGCTGACGGAAATGCCGTCTCTTGCTGAGAACGGTTCCACAGCGCGGCGCAAGGCGTTGGCGTCCTTTCCGGATACGTGCATGGCCGAGCCGAAGCGGGCGATCTGCTCGACGCCCGTGGCGCCCTCAAGCGCATCCTGGATGGGTTGCAGCCCGCTGCCTTCAATGCGCCAGGTATGCAGCCCGACACGTTCTGCGATCTCGCCCGCCGGCGCATCGATCAGTTTCCGGCCATAGGCGATGTAGGCGATGAAATCGCACTGGACGGCCTCGTCCATGTAATGGGTGGAGACCAGCACCGTGACTCCCTGCTTTGCCAGCTTGCGGATCCGGTCCCAGAAATCACGGCGCGCCTTCGGATCGACGCCGGCCGTCGGTTCATCCAGCAGCAACAGCCCCGGGGCGTGTAGAGACGCGGCGGCCAGCGCTAGCCGCTGTTTCCAACCGCCGGACAGCGTGTCCGCCATCTGCCCGGCACGGGGTGCGAGGCCATATTCTTGCAGCGCAGCCTCGACCGTGTGCTTCGGCTTCGGCAAGGCGTGCAAGCGCGCCATGAAGTCGAGGTTCTCGCGCACCGTCAGGTCGCCATAAAGCGAAAATTTCTGTGTCATGTAGCCGACCCGCGACTTGATCTCGCGGGGCTGTGTCCGGATGTCGAGGCCCAGCGCCTCGCCGCCGCCGGCATCGGGTTTCAACAGGCCGCACATCAGCCGGATCGTCGTGGTCTTGCCCGAACCGTTCGGTCCGAGGAAGCCGTAGATCGCGCCCTTGGGAACCGTCATGGAGAAATTGTCGACGACGGTCTTTTCACCGAACCGCTTGGTCAGGCCCTCGACCCGGATCGCGACTTCGCTCATCGGATCAGTCCGGACGCAAGGTCAGCGGTGTGCCCGCGGGCGGCGGCGTGCCGTCGAAAGCCGCCTCCGCGCGAAAGACGAGGCGCTCGCGCTGGTCTTCGGAATAGATGACGGGCGGCGTGAAAGACGGTTCGGCGTCAATCCGGGTCAGCGTGACAGACAGTCCCACCGCGCAGGATGCGCAATCTGCCGAAAGCGTGTCGCCGCGTGACCAGTTGCCGATCTCCGCTTCGGGAATGAAGACCACCGCATGCAGCGCTCCGTCCGGCAGCAGCCGCAACACCGGCTGGTTGGGCCCGGCCAGCTCGCCTGCATAGCGGATCTGGCGTTCGATGAGACCAGCGGCCGGCGCATTGACGGTATATCGATCGAGGTGACGGTCGATCCGATCGACTTCGGACTGCGCGGCTTCGATCTCGGCGGCCAGCGCGCGGAGCTGGTTTTCGCGCGCGGGCAGGGAGGCAAGCGTCACCCGCTGGCGCATTTCCGCGACACGGGCATTGGCCGCCGTTGCCGCGGCCTCCGCCTCGTCGAGGCGCGCGCGGGGAACAATTCCCTGGGCGAAAAGCTCGCGCTGGCGCGCCAGATTTTCGGCGGCTTCCTGTTGGCTGGCGCGCGCGGCCATGAGCTGATCGCGCGCCGCTTCGATTTCCGGTTCGCGCCCGCCCGCCGCGGCATCGTCAAAGCGGGCCGTGGCCGCTTCCAGCCGGGCGCGGGCGGCCGACAATTGCTCGCGGTCCACGGAAGCATCGAGCTCGAACAGGACATCGCCGGCCTCGGTGCGCTGGCCCTCGGCCACCGCAATGGTCTCGATCCGGCCGGACACTTCTGGTGCGATCAGCCGGTAATCGCCCTCTACATAGCCGAGATAGTGCGGGTCCGGTGCGTCACCGCAGGCGGCGGCCAGAAGCGGAAGGAGGAGCAGGGCTTTACGCATCATTCGCGCTCCGCGGTTTCAGGCCATTCAGGACGATATCGGCGATGGCGTCGGCTAGATCACCGGGATCGAGTTCGGGGTCATCGTCCAGCCGAAATACGGTCGAGAGCATCATCTGGGCGACCGCCGGGCCGATGAAGGCGAGCAGCGCCGCCTCGTCAGCCACGTTGCGGAAATGCCCGTTCTTGCGGCCGGTGTGGATGAGATGGGCCATGGCCATGCGCCCAACGTCGATCACCCGCTTGCGGTAGAATTGTGCCAGTTCGGGAAAGCGGCCCGCTTCGCCGAGAACCAGGCGCGGCGCGGCCGAAATCTCCGGATCGGACAGGGCGGTCAGTGCCATTTTCAGGATCGCGCGATAGGCCTTTTCGGGATCGTCCTTGGCGCCCATCAAGGACAGCGTGGACGCGGCATTGGCGATACGCCCCGCGGATTGCTCGACCAGCGCCTTCAGCATCGCGTCCTTGCTTTCGAAGTAGAGATAGACGGCGCCCTTTGACAGGCCGGCGCGTTTGGCGATGTCCTCGACCCGGGCGGCGCCAAACCCCTTTTCGGAAAAGACCTCCAGCGCGGCGGTCAGAATCTCGTCCGGACGCTCATCCGGTCGACGGCGGGCGGTCTTGGTCGATACGGTCATGGGCCGTTTATAACTGACCGGTCAGTCAGTTGCAAGATGAAAGACCGTGCTGGGAAAGAAGGGAGAATCGCCAAGCCGGTGTTGGCGCCACCCACCAATAAATGGGTGCTAATTGATCTGGAACTGCCGGCGCAGGGCCAGGGCCGCGAGGAAGAGCAGGATGATCGAGATCAGTGACTGGATTGCGCTGAGGAAGCCCAAAACCAGCCGAAAGGCTGGCGCACTGTCTATGATGTGGCCATAGGGTGTCGAGCCAGTGAAGATGAGCTTCAATGGTCCGAGCATGTTCTTCATGGCCAGTTCTACGGGATCGTCGCCTTTTCAGCGTGGGTGCCGAGATTACGCCTGCGGCGCCCCCCGGAATGGCGGATATTTGATGGCGCCAGCAGAACCCCTCACGCTGGCCATTCATAGCTTCGCGATCTCGCGCCCTTACTTTTATATGGGGCCTAATCATGCAAGAGCACCCGCCGCGCGGTGGGCGATTAAGTGATTAAGGTGTTAGCTGTTTTCTGCCGCCGTCGTGGGGCTGGTCATAGTGACTTCAAGTTGCATGTCATGCCACTCGATAGATGGTTGGTCATCTACAGGTTTTTCGGCGTCAGTGAGGTGTTTGTTAAAGACAATACGCACTGCAAAATCCTCAGTGCGGCGCGCCTCACTCGATCTATAGAAAACGTCTTCGAATTCGACCCCGCAGATCAGAATGATATAGTAGCCCTTTTCAATAGCCTCCTTTACAGCGTCCCACGGCAGAGTTCCTCCCTGCAAAAAGATAGTTCGTTGCGCGCCGACGCGAATGGTTCCGTGTGGGGTGCTATTGGCCTCAATTTCAATCTCAGTTGGCCGCACCGGCTCGATTGAAACTGCGCTGCGAGTAACGCGAATATGCGCAGGTGTCTGCCCAGTATTTATAATGTGCGGGCGAAATAGAATCGAAGTGATCACATCACCCTTGGGATTTATGTAAACAGGTTTTACAGTATCAAAGCTGAGGTAAGCGCGCGTCTGGGCTTCTCCAATGCTTCGAGTTACATCAACGGCAGCTTGGGCTGCTCTATTCGCCTGTCGTGTCAGCCAGAGCGTGTATAAGAGAGCGGTAGTACCGATGGCGATCAAAACGGTCTGCCAAAGGGCGAGATCCGCCATCCTCTGAGTGGCTTCATTCATGCCCTGCTGCGCTACAAGATTTCCATCGGCACGTTGCTCACTCGCCTGTCTGGCTTCTGCTTCGCCATCTTCCACGACAATCTCGACCTGAAGGGGGGTCGGAACCGTGAGTATTTGTTCCGAATTCTGTTGCTCTTGCTCCTCGGTATCTCCCTTGTTCTCTTGGGCTGGCAGGTCTGATGAAGCCAGTAGCGTTAGTCCAAGCGCGATGAGTGCCATAAAGTAGATTCGAGACATGCTTGCATAAAAGCAGCAGGAAACAGGCGGCGCGAGAGTTATTTGCGGGCATACATCGCTTATCGCTGACGCCATCGCCGTCCAGTTTTTCAACCGGCTGGTCACCTCGGTCCTTCGGACAACTCTCCCTGCAAGCCGGGAGATAGAACCCGATTAATCCCCGCCATTGACGAAAGCGCAAGCCGGGCCTAGTTGCCGGGGCCGTATTGCTGTTACGTAGAAAGCTTGCCGCCATGTCCCTCTCATCCACCGCCGCCAACGCCAAAGCTTGGCCGTTCGAGCTCGCGCGGGAGATCCTCAAACGGGCCGAGAAGTCCGGCAAGGACGAGGTCATCTTCGAGACCGGCTATGGCCCGTCCGGCCTGCCGCACATGGGCACGTTCGGCGAGGTGGCGCGCACCTCCATGGTCCGCCACGCCTTCCGTGTGCTGACCGACGACAAGATCAAGACCCGTCTGATCTGCTTTTCCGACGACATGGACGGCATGCGCAAAGTGCCGGCGAATGTGCCGCAGCAGGAGATGCTGCAGCAATACCTGCAAAAGCCGCTGACCGATGTGCCCGACCCGTTCGGCACGCATGAGGGCTTTGCCCAGCACAATAATGCGCGCCTGCGCGCCTTCCTCGACGGGTTCGGATTTGACTATGAATTCCTGTCGGCGACCGAGCAGTACCGCTCCGGCGCGTTCGATGACGTGCTGCAGCGCGCGCTCGAAAAGTATGATGACATCATGAAGGTGATGCTGCCGACGCTGGGCGCGGAACGGCAGGCCACCTATTCGCCCTTCCTGCCGATCTCGCCGAAGACCGGGCATGTGCTCTATGTGCCGATGAAGTCGGTCAATCCGGCCGACGGGACGATCACCTTTGAAGACGAGGATGGCGAGGACGTGACCCTGCCGGTGACCGGCGGGCATGTGAAGCTGCAGTGGAAGCCGGATTTCGGCATGCGCTGGGCAGCGCTGGGCGTTGACTTCGAGATGTTCGGCAAGGACCACCAGACCAATGCGCCGATCTATTCGCGGATCTGCCGCATTCTCGGCGTCGAGCCGCCGGTGCAGTTCGTCTACGAGTTGTTCCTGGACGAAGAGGGCGAGAAGATTTCCAAGTCCAAGGGCAATGGTCTGTCGGTCGAGGAATGGCTGCGCTACGGCACGCAGGAAAGCCTGTCGCTCTATAATTTCACCAAGCCGCGCACGGCCAAGCGGCTGTATTTCGACGTGATCCCGAAGGCGGTGGACGAGTATTACCAGCATCTTGCCGCGTACCAGACCCAGGACGAGGCGAAGCGGCTCGAAAACCCGGTCTGGCACATTCATGACGGCCACCCGCCGGCCGACGGCACGCCGGTGAGTTTCGCGATGCTTCTGAATCTCGCCTCGGTGGCGAGCGCGCAGGACAAAGCGACGCTGTGGGGCTTCATCTCCAAATATGCGCCGGACGCCACGCCGGAGACCGATCCGGTGCTCGACGGGCTCGCCGAGCGCGCGGTCGCCTATTACGAGGACTTCGTCAAACCGGCCAAGACCTATCGCGAGGCCAGCGACCTGGAGCGCGCGGCCATGCTCGACCTTGTCGGGCGGCTGAAAGCGCTGGGCGCAGAGGAGCGCGATCCTGAAACAATTCAGAACGAGGTCTATGCCGCCGGCAAGACACAACCGTTCGACAATCTGCGCGACTGGTTCAAGGGGCTTTACGAGGTGTTGCTGGGCCAGAGCCAGGGCCCGCGCTTTGGCGGTTTCGTGGCAGTCTACGGTATTCCGGAAACCATCGCTCTGATCGAGAAAGGGCTGGCGGGCGAGCTCGTCTCGGACTAGGCGCCGAGCTCGACGACGCGATCGGCGAAGGCGTGGATTGCAAGTTGGTGATCTAATTCACCGCTGCAAACGCGCTTGTTCGATTAATTCGATCAGGTCGATTTCCGGAAGGTCAGACCGCGACGCGAGGCCAGCACGTGCACGTTCAACGCGCTGTGCCGGGCTGGGCAATTTCGATTGGGCCCTCCCGAGCGCGTCCAGCGGGGTGTCTAGCGCGCGCCTGACGTCTTCGTCGCGTGGGCTGTCAAACGGGGCTCTTATTGAAGTCATAGCTTTCGCATCTACCCGAAAACAGGGGACGCCGCTAGTGGCTAACGGTTTCCGCTTAACGTGTTACAATGCCCTCTTGGATGCCCCCCAGTACCCGCAGCCCTTTTCAGATGAGAATCGCCAGAGATCACCTGTCAGCAGACAATTGAGCGTCGATTCGTCATTGCACGACCTGACCCGCTCGCACCTGAACGGCAGGCGTGTTTTCACACCAGATGTGAAACCGTCCTGTTGGCTATTAAAAAAAAGCAAATAAAAACAATAAGATAACGCAAATTTACATGTATCTGTAACATGCCTTGACGTTACAATGACTTCCGCATATAAGCGAATTTCGTGACTGAAAGGTATGCAAAATGCCGGTTTCACAAGACAAGCCTGCGCCTTACGCGCCAGCAAAGGCTATCGTGGACATTATCGAGCGACACCGCAGTCGCGGCGTGCCGTCACCTATTGATAAAGATGTTCTCGCGCGCGCGGGCGTAAGCGACAGCCTTATCCCTCGCACGCTGCAGGCACTTCATTCTCTCGATCTCGTAGATGAGGACGGATCCCACACCGACGTATTTGAAGGTCTGCGCCTTGCCCCGGAGGCCGAGTTCAAGCAACGCATGAGTGAGTGGCTGGCAAACGCTTACGCCGATGTGCTGCAGTATGTCGATCCAGCAAATGACGATGAGGTTGCAATCCGTGACGCGTTCCGTCCGTTTACGCCAACAGGGCAGCAAAGTCGCATGGTGTCATTGTTTACTGGCCTGTATACCGCTGCTGGCGTTCGGGCGGCGCCCAGCAAGGGGGCACGATCAACGCGGGCACAATCTTCCCCTCGTGAGACTGAGCGGCGTGCTTCAACGACGCGGCGAAATCCGCCGCCTCCATCTCCGCCGTCGCCGCCGCGTCAGTCCCGCATGATCCAAGATGGCATTCCTGCGCCGATTGCGGGCCTGCTTACTGGCTTGCCGCGTGAAGGCGAGGGCTGGACCCGCGAACGACGTGACGCATTCATGCAGACATTTCAGTCCGTGACCGACTTCTGCTTTCCTATTGTGAAGCCATCAGAGATTGGGGCCTCCACGGAGGCTCCAAACGCGGACGCCGAAGATGATTGAAGCATCTCCGGCGTCTTTTATCCCCAACCCTGCTCAGGGCAAACGAAAGGAGGAAAGCATGGTTTGGCATACCATCCGGAGGATACCAGATCGCGGCCTATTGGCCGCCTAACCCACTCCCTGCCCCCTTCCAAAAGGGGTAAGAGCAACGGTCTGTCTGGCTTCCAACCCCGGCAGGCCGTTGTGCTGTCTGGGTAGCGAAATCTACCAATCGTTTCAAGCAAAATGCTCTTTAGCAAACGTTCGCGAAGAGCCGAGCTGTCACGTTTTATCTGCCGAAGTAGGTTGGTTTACTCAGAACGAATGTAAGAATAATTTGACATCAAGTCAGCCATCGCTTACACCTCGTCATGTTAAAAATAGCTAACACGAGGTCGATGAGGTTTGACATGAGTTTTCGAGAGATGAGTACCTGGGTGCTGCTGGCGGTCACCGTGATCGTCTATGGCCTCTACTTCAACATCACGATCGGCGATGCGCTGGCCAATGGCGTGCCCGAGGTGGCCGACAATGTCCGCCTGTTCGGGGCGGTCGTGCTGATGGTGATTCTGACCATCGTCGCCCATATCGTGATGGCAGTCCTGTCGCCGAAGGGATCGGAAGAAGCCGATGAGCGCGACAAGCTGATCGAGCTTCGCGGCGATCAGCGCGGCGGTTTCGTCATGGCCGTAGCCCTGTTTTCGACCCTGGGTCTGGCGCTCGCCGGTGCCTCCGTGTTCTGGATCGCGCATGTCGCGCTGGCGGGTCTGGTGGCGAGTGAAATCGTCAAGGCGTTGACCAAGCTGATCGACTACCGGCGGGGCGTTTAGCGATGAGTGTGATGCAGAAACTGAATATCGCGGCGCTCGTGACTGGTCTCTTGGCCCTTGGCTGGTATCTGGTGCGCGTCGTGCCGCAGCTCGGCGGTGACGCCGGGGCGATAGCCTGGCAATGGCCGATGGGGATCAGCCTTCTTGCATTCATTGTCATGATAACGGTGGCAGCCATCCTTATCGCGGTGACCGATGCCGATTTGCGCGCGGATCCGGACCGGCTCGACGATGAGCGCGACCGCGCGTTCGAGCGCCGCGGCGATGCCTGGGCCGGCCATGTCGTGCAGGGCTTTGTGCTGGCCGCGCTGGTCTTGCTGATGCTGGGTCAACCGGCCTTCTGGGTGGCCAATACGCTTTATGCCGGCGTGATGATCGGCGGTATGGCGGGGCTGGTCATCCGCTTGTCCGGTTATAAGGGGGGCTGATCATGGCAAAGCCCACCCGCATCACCAACCGGCTGCGCGAGCTCCGCTTTCATGCGCAGGAGATGACGCAAGCCGATCTTGCCCAGCGCGTCGGCGTCACGCGGCAGACCATCATCGCGATCGAGCAGGGAAAGTACTCACCGTCCCTGGAAGTCGCCTTCCAGATCGCCGCCGTCTTCAAGGTGCCGCTGGAAGAGGTCTTCCAGTACCCGCAAGCCGATTGATCAGGCGGCCGCCGGGCGATACTCGCCGAAATGCTGGTTCAGCATGCGGCGGAGACGCGGATCGGCATCGTTGAGCGCGTCGCGTGACGGGAAAGCCGGCGCGGCGCGCAGCGTTTCGATCGGCACGTTGAGCACGCAGCGGTCATAAGCCGGATCGAAAGTCAGCGCGTCCCAGGGCACGGCGTAAAGGCGTTCGCCGAGCTCGCTGGCGTCGTCGAGGGCGACAACGGCATGCATCACGCGGCCGGTGGCCACACCGACGACGACATCGTCCATCGTACCGAGCTTGCGGCCGGACGGGCTGACAACGGGAATGCCATGAAGGGCAGTGGCGGAGGAGATACGCGGGAGGATAGACATGACCCAGCTCCTTTCTAGAGCGTCAAATCAACCTTGCGTCCGGCGACGAGCTGATTTGCACCGGTACGCAACATCCTATCGCCGATGATTCGGCGACTTTTCAGTGACATGAACATGTCCGCTTTGTGACGAACCTGATCGTGTCATTAAGGATAACGCGTGACTAGATATTGTGTTTCATTGGCTCGCCCACACAATTCTTGCGATCCAGCTGATGTCGGCGGTCTTGAGCGAGCGGCCGGGATAATCGGGGTTGAGCGAGGCGAGTTCGAGCCCGTCATCGGTGAAACGCAAGAGCTCCTTGGCCATCACTTCGCCATCGCGGGTGCGGACCACAACCCGGTCGCCGCGGCGCGGCAGTTCGCCGGGGGCGACGACGACGCGGTCACCATCGCGATAGACCGGCGCCATGGAGTCGCCGGATATTTCCAGCGCGTAGGCATGGGCATCGTCGATGCCGGGAAAGACGACCTCGTCCCAGCCCTGTCCGACCGGAAAGCCGGCATCGTCGAAAAAGCCGTCATTCCCCGCCTGTGCAAAACCGAGCAGCGGGACCGAGCGGGTTCGCGCGGCGCCGGTGGCCAGGGCGGCGAACTCCTCGAAGTCAACGCGCACGGCATCCAATGCCTTGGCGATGCTTTCGGTCGAGGGCCAGCGCGGGCGGCTGCCATCGGGGCTGGTGCGTTTGGAGACGTTGAAGGTGGTGGAATCCATGCCCGCCCGGCGGGCCAGTCCGGACGGCGTCAGACCGGCTCGGGCCGCCAGAAGGTCGACGCCCTTCCAGATTTGATTATGGGTGAGCATGGTGTTTATTCCGCTCAAGCTGAGTCGCTCCTTACTACAGGAATATATTCCTTGACCACAACCCAAGATAGAATAGCATGCGGAATATATTCCGCAACCAAGGCCGGATCCGGCACATGAGCGAGCCGGTCTACAAGCTGGTCGATCCGCGTGTCTGGGCGGAGGCCATGTCAGCCGGCGTGTTCAAGGGCGCAGGGGCCGATCTGGAAGACGGCTACATCCACCTGTCGAATGCCGAACAGCTGCCAGGCACGCTGGAGAAATGGTTCGCCGATTTCGACCGGCTGGCGCTGATCGAGATCGATGCCGGGCATTTCGGCGATGAGCTGGTCTGGGAAAAATCCCGCGGCGGGGAGCTGTTTCCGCATCTCTATGACGAATTGCCGATGATCGCGGTCAAGACCGTGCGCCTGTTGCGCAAGGGCGATGAGGGCGGCTGGCTGTTGCCGGACGATCTGTCGACGTGAGCGGGCTCGCCAAGCTGGGCACACGGGCGCTGCACCTGTTGCCGCCGGAAGCGGCACATACCGCCAGCCTGGCGGCGCTGAAGTCCGGTTTGGTACCGGCCCCGTCCATCATTGCCGATCCGGTGCTGGAAACCTCCATCGCCGGGCTCGTCCTGCCAAACCCGGTCGGGCTGGCGGCCGGATATGACAAGAATGGCGAGATCATCGACGCGCTTTTGAAGCTGGGTTTCGGCTTTGTTGAATGCGGTGCGGTGACCCCCAAGCCGCAACCAGGCAATCCGAAGCCGCGAGTGTTCCGGCTGTCGGCCGATCGCGCCGTGATCAACCGGATGGGGTTCAACAATGCCGGGCTGGTGGCGCTGAAAGCCCGCCTTTCGGCGCGGCTCGGCCGGCCGGGCGTGGTGGGCGTCAACCTCGGCGCCAACAAGGAATCCGAGGACCGCACGCAGGATTATGTCACGTCGCTGCAGGCGCTCGACGGGCTGGCGGATTTCTTCACCGTCAATATTTCCTCGCCCAACACGCCGGGTCTGCGGGCGCTGCAATCGAAGGCCGCGCTGGACGATCTCCTGACGCGGGTGATGGCGGCGAAGGGGGCGGCGCCGGTGTTTCTGAAAGTCGCGCCCGATCTCAAGGACGAAGACCTGGCCGATATCGCCGCCAGCGTCCGCGACAATGGCCTCGATGCGCTGATCGTCTCGAACACGACGATCGAACGGCCGGACACGCTGATGAGCGCGGATCGGGCCGAGGCCGGCGGCCTGTCAGGGCGACCGCTGTTCGAACGGTCGACCGCGCTCCTGAAAGCCTTCGCGCAAGCGCTCGGCGGTGCGGTGCCGCTGATCGGGGTCGGGGGCGTCGAGGACGCGGCGACCGCCTATGCCAAGATCCGTGCCGGGGCGTCAGCCGTGCAGCTCTATTCGGCTTTGGTCTATGAGGGGCCGGGGCTCGTTGCTCAGATCAATCGTGGCCTGGCCGAACGGCTGAAGGCGGATGGGTTTGCCAGCGTGACCGACGCGGTCGGGGTGGAGGTTTAGGCGTATTTCCCCTCCCCTTTATGGGGAGGGAAGCCAAGCCGATCCCGCCTTACATTCCATGTTGGCCAGTGTTTCGCGCCGGGTTTTCAGCTCAAGGGTGAAACCGCGTAGCGGCGCCCTCGCGCCCTTGATCTGAAAACCACGGCGCTGAAAAAATCCCGGCAAGGCATGAAAGGCGATTTGTGTTCGATTTCTTCCCCTGCTTGCGGGGGGTTAGGCCGCCAACCGTTTCTCCAGCATTGGATACTGGACCGCCAGCGTGGCCGCGCGGGCGATGTAATAGATGAGGAAGGCCGCCCAGACGCCGTGATTGCCGTAGATCGGGGCAAGGACATAGTCGGCCGCGAGATAGATCAGCACCGCAGCGATGGCGGCATTGCGCAGCATGGCACCGCGGGTGGCGCCGATGAAAATCCCGTCGAAAATCCAGGCCATGGCCCCCATCAACGGCACAATCGCGCACCAGGGGAGGAAGCGGATCGCTTCGCGGCGTGCATCCTCGTCGCCGATGACCAGGGTCAGCGCCTCATCGCCCCAGCCGATCAGGACGATGGCAAAGAGCGCACCCGTGACCAGCGCCTGTTCCGAGGTCAGGACCAGCGCGCGGCGTAGCCGCCGGACCGATTTCTGACCGACGGCCCGCCCGGATTCGGTTTCCGAGACGAAGGCGAAAGCATCGAGCACGAAGGCGGTGACGGTGATCACCTGCAGGAGGACGTGATTGCCGGCGAGCACGGCCGCGCCCTGGCGGGCCCCGGCATTGGCGAACCAGGCAAAGCCGATGATCATCGCCCAGGTGCGGATCATCAGGTTGAGATTGACGTCGATCATGGTGCGGATCGCTGCCGGGTCGAGCAGGCGTTCGCGGACAAAGATGTCGGAACACCAGCCGCCGCGCTTCGGAATGACGCGCAGCACGAAGACAATGCCGAGGAGAAGGCCCGACCATTCAGCGATGGCGGTCGCTGCACCGACCCCGCCGGCCGCATAGCCCAGGCCCAGAACGAACCAGAGATCGAGCACGATGTTCACCACGCTGATCAGGCCGTGGACGATCAGGGTTTCGGTCGAGCGCCCAAGCCCGATCAGCCAGCCGGTGATCGCGAAGACGCCAAAAGCGCCGATCGCCCCCCAACTCCGGGCATGGAAATAGTGCGCGCCATTGGTCTCGACGGCTTCGCCGCCCTGTAAGAGGAAGAAGCCGGCGCGGGCAAACGGATATTGCGCCGCCATGACCACGACACCAATGACACCAGCGAGCAGCAAGGCCCGGATCAGGGAACGCTGGACCTCGGCTTCTTTTCCCGCCCCGTCGGCCTGCGAGGTCAGGCCCGTCGTGCCCATGCGCAGGAAGTAGAAGCTCCAATAGACGATGTTGAACAGGGCGGCGCCGAGCGCGACGCCACCGAGATCGGTCTCGTCACCGGCGATGCCCAGCACGAAGGTGTCGACGACGCCGGCCAGCGGTATCGCGGCGTTGGCGAAGACCAACGGCCAGGCGCGCAGGAAGACATCCTTGCGGGTCAGGGCAACAGGATCCATGCGCTGCCGTTATCCGCAAGCGGAGCGGGACGCAATCGCCGCATCGCTATATGCTGATCACAAAGACTTGCGGGGAGTGACACAAATGATCCGGGCATGGGCAGCAAAAGAACAGGGCGCAGCGCTGGAGCGGTATGATCTCGATCCCGGGCCGTTGCCGGCCGACGAGGTCGAGATCGCGGTCGAGAGCTGCGGGCTGTGCCTTTCCGATGTGTCGCTGATCGACAATGAGTGGTTCGTCTCCGAATACCCGCTGGTGCCCGGACATGAAGTCGTCGGCCGGATTACGCGGGTCGGATCGGGCGTTACCCATCTGGCCGCGGGCGATCGGGTCGGTGTGGGCTGGTATGCGCATTCCTGCCTGACCTGCCACACCTGCATGAGCGGCGATCACAATATGTGCCCCGATGCAAAAGGCGTTGCCGCTGCACATCAGGGGCGATTTGGCGGATTCGCGGATACGGTGCGTGCGCAAGCGGCCTGGGCCGTGCCGCTGCCCGAGGGCGTCGACGCGGCCAAGGCCGGACCGCTGTTCTGCGGCGGCATCACCGTGTTCAATCCGATCGTCCAGTTCGGCATCAAGCCGACCGACAAGGTCGGCGTGATCGGCATTGGCGGGCTGGGCCATATCGCCCTGAAATTCCTCAAAGCCTGGGGCTGCGAGGTGACGGCGTTTACCTCGTCCGAAGCCAAGGCCGAGGAGGCAAGGGAATTCGGCGCGCACCGCATCGTCAACAGCCGCGATGAAAACGCTCTGAAAGCCGAGCGCGGGCGTTATGACATGGTCTTGTCGACGGTGAATGTGCCGCTGAAATGGTCACGCTATATCAACGCGCTGGCGCCGCGCGGCCGGTTGCACATGGTCGGTGCGGTGATGGATCCGGTCCCGGTTTCCGCCGGCATGCTGATGGACAATCAGCGCAGCGTGTCCGGGACTTCGGTCGGGGCGCCAGCGACGATTGCGACCATGCTGGAGTTCTGCGCGCGCCACGGGATTGCACCGCAGACCGAGCATTTGCCAATGTCGAAGGTCAATGAAGCGATCGCGCGTCTAAAAAAAGGCGATGTGCGCTACCGCTTCGTGCTTGAAAACGATTTCGGCTGATCGCGGCGAATATTTTCTCCCTTTTCGCGCGCGCGGCGACTAGATTGCCGCCCTCACAGGGGAGGTAGGACCATGAGCGACGCGCACGTCATCGACTATGAAATCAAGGGCAGCGACATCCAGTTCGTCGAAATCGAACTGGACCCCGGGGAAAGCGTGGTGTCGGAAGCCGGCGCCATGATGTTCAAGGCACCGACGATCGGTATGGAAGCCGTGTTCGGTGACGGTTCGAAAAAGAACCAGGGCTTCATGGGTGCGCTGGCCGGGGCGGGCAAACGTCTTCTGACCGGCGAGAGCCTGTTCATGACGGTGTTCACGCACAATGGTCAGGGCAAGGCGCGGGCGGCGTTCGCGGCGCCCTTTCCGGGCACGATCATTCCGGTCCATTTGCCGGATGTCGACGGCAAGCTGATCTGCCAGAAAGACTCTTTCCTGGCGGCGGCGAAGGGCGTTTCGGTCGGCATTGCCTTGCAGAAGCGGATCATGACCGGGCTCTTTGGTGGCGAAGGCTTCATCATGTAGAGTCTGGAAGGCGATGGCTGGTGCTTTGTTCATGCCGGCGGCACGCTGACCGAGATGACGCTGGCCGCGGGCGAGGAGTTGCATGTCGATACCGGCTGTGTCGTCGCCTACACGCAGGAGGTCTCGATGGAGATCGAGCGCGCCGGGAACATCAAATCGATGATTTTCGGCGGCGAGGGCGTGTTCTTTGCCAAGCTGCGCGGCCCAGGCCGGATCTGGATCCAGTCCATGCCGTTCTCGCGGCTGGCTGGGCGGATCCTGGCCAATGTGCCGGTGACCGGATCTGGCCAAGGAGAGGGGTCCGCGCTAGGTCCGTTGGGATCGATGCTGCGCGGCTCGTAACGGAGTTTTTAAATCCCGCCACCGCTTGTCTTTCACCCGCTCTACGTGGCGGCCGATGTCCCGGCCACACATCGCTTTCCCATGGGCAAATACCGCGCTGTGGCAGAGCAGCTTTTGCGGGACGGGGCGGTGGCCTCAATGGAGGATTATCACCAGCCGATCATGGCGCCGGAGGCCTGGCTGACGCTGGCGCATGATGCGGATTATGTGGCGGGTGTGCTCGGCCAGACGCTGGACGCGGCGACCCAACGCAAGATCGGCTTCAAGGTGACGAAATTCATCGAGCACCGGACGCGGACCTCGGTGGCCGGTACGGTGCTGGCGGCGCGGCTGGCGCTTGAGAACGGCATCGCCGGCAATCTCGCAGGTGGTTCGCATCACGCCACGCCGGAGGGCGGGGCCGGGTTCTGCGTCTTCAATGATGTCGGCGTGGCGGGGAAGCTCTTACTGGCCGAGGGCTCGGTGTCGAAACTGCTGATCGTCGATCTCGACGTACATCAGGGCGATGGCACGGCGAAAATTTTCGCCGACGAGCCGCGCGCCTTCACCTTCTCCCTGCATTGCGAGAAGAACTGGCCGCGCCGCAAAGTGCCGAGCGATCTCGATATCGGGCTCGACGAGGGCATTGGCGACGACGCTTATCTCCGGACGCTGGCGGCGACTCTGCCGGGCCTGATTTCCCAAGAAAAGCCGGACCTGGTCTTCTTCAATGCCGGGGTCGATCCGCATCGTGAGGACCGGCTGGGTCTGCTTGATCTATCCGATGACGGTCTGGCGAAACGGGAGGCCTACGTCATCGACACGGTAAAGCGCGCCGGCGTGCCGCACTGCGTTGTCATGGGCGGAGGATATTCCCGGGATGTCGAGGCGCTCGCCAAGCGCCATGCGCTGGCGTTTGCGGAGGTAGCGCAGGCCGCCTAACGCCGCCCGGAACACCGTTTCGAGCAATACTTCACCTCTTCCCAGACGCGTTCCCACTTCTTGCGCCAGGTAAAAGGACGCCTGCAGGTCAAGCAGATCTTGGCCGGGAGATCAGCTTTCGATTTCGCACGCGCCATCGGCACATTTCCGTCGCGGGCGGTAGGGGGCGATCAAGCGGTAGAGCTTGTCGAGCGGCCGGTTGATGAATGACGGCCGGGTAAGGGCGGCAAGCCAGCCGAGGCCGCGGCTTCGCTCCCAGATGGCGATAAAGGCATCGAGCCCGGTGACCAGTTCGCCATCGCTTTTTCGAAGCCAGAGCGCATCGAGCGCTTGCTTGCGGTCGACATCGTCCGGGATGTCGCCATTGACGTCGTGCAGGACAATGCGGCCCTCGCCGCGGCGCTTGTAAGCGTTCATCTCATGCACGCAGATTGTGCACTGGCCGTCATAATAGGCGATGACAGGATCGGTTTTCATGAGGCGGGAGGTAGGGCGCGCCGGGGCGGCTTCAATTGCGGCGGTGTGGCGCGGTGATTTACAGTGGATTTCCTCCCCCGCTCGCGGGGGAGGGGGACCACGAAGTGGTGGAGGGGCATGCCCCCTCGTCGCTGCGCGACACTCCCCCCGTAAACGGGGGGAGAAAGCACCGGCTTGACCGGAGCATCTTGATCGAGGCCCTCCGATTAAGTCGGAGGGAGGCGAAAGCTTGGGTAGGAAGTATCATTCCTCTCCCCTTTTGTGGGGTGGGTAAAAAGTCCTCGTCATTCCGGGGCATGCCTGAGGCATGAACCCGGAACCCATTCCGTGAGTGCACCGTTCCGGCATGGGTCCCGGATCGTCACTTCCCCGCTTTCGCGGGGACAAGCCGTGCCGTCCGGGATGACGAGGCGGTAGATCTGTTCACCCCACCCTGACGGCTGCGCCGTCTTCCGTTCCCATCAAGGGGAGGGAAAAGGGTGCCGGGCAACGCTATCCGATCACCCCGAACACGACGAGCGTCACCAGCACGATCGGGATGAAGTTGAAAATGGCGTGGGCGACGATGCCCGGCGTCGTGCTTTTGGTCCATTGGCAGACTGCGGCGAGGGCAAGATCGCCGGGCCAGAGCATCAGCAGCTCCCACGGTTTCCAGGCGTGATAGAGCGTCCATTGCGTGCCATGGATCAGCCAGGCCCAGCGGCCATGCGCCAGTTCCTGCCGGGGCAGCAGCATGCCGCGCCACAGCAATTCCTCGCCGAAGATGTTGAGGACAAAGAGGCCCAGCCGTGCCCATATAATCCAGTAGGCGCCGAGCATGGGCGAGTTGGTTTCGCCCTCGCCGGAATACCAGGCCGGTATCGGGATGTATTGGGCGATCCATTCACGCGTGCCGGCAAAAAGCAGGCCGAGATAGACGGCGGTCATGAAGACCGCGAGCAGGAGGGTGGCGGCCCATTCCTTGCCGGTCATGCGTTTGAGCCGCAGCCGCTCCTTGAAGGCGCGCCAGGTCCAGCGATGGCCTTCCGCGATGTAAAGACCGGCGGTGACGAAAAACAGCATGCCGAAGGCCACCGCGCCGACCATGAGGAAGGCGGTGCGCGGTTCGTATCCCATGGCAATGACCGCATCGCGGCCGGGCACCAAGAGCAGGAAGGTGAGGAAGGCCGGAATGAAGAAGATGAGGGATGAGGTCACGAGCCCCATCGGCTTGAGGTGTTTCGGTTCGGACATGAATTCAGCTCCATCGAATGATGGGCTCATGTCGCGCGGCGCGTCGGCGCTGGCGTCCGGATACGCGATTCCGGACGGTCGGACTTACGCGTCGATGCCGTCCTGTGCCCTGAATTGCGACGGGGTCTGGCCGGTCAGCTTGCGAAAGGCCTCATTGAATGTGGACTTCGAGTTGAATCCGTTGGCGAAGGCGATGTCGAGCACGGTTTGGCTGGGGCCGTGGCGCAACGCCGCTTTAGCGGCGTCGATGCGTGCGGTGTTGACGAAGGTATGAAAATTGACCCCGGCGCACTGATTGATGGCTTCCGACAATTGCCGTTGTGGCAGGCCAAGCCGGCGCGCCAGCCGGGCGACGGTCAGATCCGGGTCCTGATAGAGCCGATCCTCGCGCAGCAGCGCGTCGGCCCGGGCCAGGACCGCAGCCTGTTCGTCCGTGGGTGATCGGCCGGTCGTGTTAGCGGCCACAGCCGCTTCAGCCGTATCGGCTTGGGCGGTCAGCGCGCCGATGGTCAGCGCGTTGATCAACAGCAGATGCCCGAGATTCAACGCAACGCCGATACCGCTGCTCCCGGTCAGGGTCCACAGGAAGTGGATCGCGATGATGCCGGCCATCAGCGCCAGCACGGTTCGCAATCCCGACAATGTCCGGTTCTCGATGGTCGAAAACCAGTTCCGCGCGCGTTTGTCGTGCTGAATCAATGCCCAGATCGCCGCGCCGAGAAAAGACAGGCTGACCGCGTCCCCGGCGAGCGGAATAATAAGCGTATTGACGGGATTTAGAATGGCTGCGGTTTCAAAGAGGGCGCGCTGCGCCGCCAGGTCGAGCCGGTGGTAGGTCGCGATGGCGTAAAGGACGAGGGCGGCGAACGGCAGAAAGGCCCAGGCCTGACGCCAGCCGAGCCGAGTGCCGGGGTCAATCCGCGCGCGGATGTGAAAATAGGTGAGCGGTGCGATGAGGGCGCCGAACAGGTTGCCGATCATCGCGAATTGCGGGTGGTTCAGGACCGCGCCGCTGGCGAGGAAGACCTGGTCGCTTTTCTCGATCGCGAAAACGAGCAGAAGCGCCAGCAGGATGCGGTTTGCGAAGGACGCAGATTGCCGGGGATGGGCCAGCAGCGCAGCGAACAGGATGGCTTGGATCAGCGTGGCCCAGGTGAGGATCCAGCTCGCTTCGGCCATTGCGCTAGGCGCTTGCCGGTTCCGGCTTGATCAGGAAATGGCCGTGCAGCGTAGCGACCGGGGCTTCGCGGCGGCCCTGCCAGGCTTCGACGCGGACATTGGCAACGCGGGCGCCCGAGCGTCCGATCACGGCGCGGGCATAAACATCGACCGGGCGCGCGGGGCGGAGATAGTCGACCGCGACGTCGATCGGCTTGGGAAGACGCATGAGATTCTGCGACGCGATCAGCGCACCCGATCCGACGACCTCCATGAAGGCGCCGACGGCGCCGCCATGCAGCGCCGGCACCAGCGGGTTGCCGACCAGGTGTTCGTCATAGGGCAGCACGCCGGTCAGCTCGTCGCCCTTGCGCTCAAAGCGGATGCCGAATTTGGCGACATAGGGCGCTTCCAGCAGCGTTTTCAGGAGATCGTCGCTCATGACAGATCTCCCGTTTCGATCGCCTTGCGCACCCGGTCGGCGGCTTCCTTGGACGGCCGCGTCACCATAAAGGCCGCCGAGGCCATGGCGACCGGATCGCTCTCATCGCCGTCATGGGCGGTCGCCCGGACAAAGGCGATGAGCCCGTGGGCGCGCACGCATTCGGCTTCGGCTACAATGTCATTGCCCGGTTCGGCCGGACGCATGTAGTCGATGCGCAGATCGAGCGTCGCCGGCGTTTCCTTGGCGCCGAGGCCCGAAAAAGCCGCGACGCCACAGGCATGGTCGAGGAGGGCTGTCACCACGCCGCCATGCAGCACGCCGGTTCCCGGATCGCCGATCAGGTCTTCGCGATAAGGCGCGCGCATGGTGGCGCGGCCCGGACCCAGACCGTCGAGCGCCAGGCCGAGCGCTTGTGCATGCGGTGATCCGTCGACGATCAGCGGGGCGAGACGGTTCAACAATTCCTGAAGCGATTCCGACATGGGGCGGTCCTTGAAACGGACCCCACAGATAGGCGGGAACCGGATGGGAGGCTAGAGCTTGGCGAGGCGCATCTGCACCACGTCCTCGAGGCCCTTGACGACGGCCAGTCCGACCTGGCCTCCGGCATGGCCGCTGTTCTCGAGCTGCACCAGCGCAGCACGATGCATTTCCACGACTTCGTTTTCGCGCGGACCGAATTCGGAAACGGCCGTCAGATAGCGTTTCAACGAAACCGAGACGCGCCGCGCATGCTTGCAGCCTTCCCGGGCGATCTCGACGGCGAGCGCGTAACAGGCATTTCGTGCCGCTTGCAGCGCATCGACACGGCCCATTTCGACATCGCGCCCGCGTTTGAACTGCGGATCTCTGGCGGCCGGCGGCCGGCGGCGCCGGTCCGGTCCGGCAAACCGCGTCTCCCGCACGAAGGGCCGCGGCGTCGCGGCATGCTGAACACGTGTCAGAAACGCACCGGTCGGCAGGGGCTTCTTCAGGAATTCGGAAACGCCGGCATCGCGGGCGCTTTCGACCTCGCGGCGCGTCGAGCGCTGGCTGGTCAATACGATGGGGACGTCGCGGTAGGCCGGGTTTTCGCTGTTGCGGACCGATTTCACGAGTGACAGCGCCTGGCGGGAATCCTGCACGTCCGCCTTCCAGTCGGCGATCACCATGCCCGGCAGGTCGGATTCGATGATGGAGTGGGCCTCGGCTTCATTGTCAGCCGTGATGATCCGGCGGGCGCCTGCGTTTTTCAGCGAGGCGGTCAGCAGACGGCGCATCAGCGTCTCGCGTTCGAGCACCAGAACCGGGCGGTCACGCCACGTTTCGCCCGAAGACGACCAATGTGCAAAACTCTCTATGAACGGCGCCGCACCCATCAACCCCTCCGAACTCCCGCATAACTAACGCGAAGCTTCGGATTTCTCAGGTGATTTCGGGTGTTAGGATGAACGCTTCCCTAATGCGCGCACGATGTGGACGATCAGCCAGATCGGTACGACGAGGATAGCGCCGAGCAACAGATAGTCGATGGACCAGCGTACAAGGTCCATGGAAATATTGAGAAATTCCGCCCAGGTTTCGGCGATCGTGCCAAAGAAATCGACCCAGAGGCGGCGCGGATCCACGCGGAAGGCTGCCAAAACGAGTCCGACGATCACCGAGATCAGCGCGACCCGCAAAATGTCGCCCGGCGTTATCGATAACAGGCGCTGAATCCGCGATTTCCGTTCTGCCGGCGGTTCCGGCGTGCGCGAGGTATTTCGGCTCTCGGTCATGGCGCCTATCTTTCTGCCGATTGCGGCGTGATTGAGGCCTTAGCCTTTCTTCTGGATCTCGACCTGATGCGGATAAGGGATCTCGATACGGTTCTTGTCAAAGGCTTCCTTGATGCCCTTCATGGCATCGAAATAAACGCCCCAATAATCCGCCGTGTTGGTCCAGGCCCGGGTCACGATATCAATCGACGAGGCGCCGTGCGAGATGACCCCCACGAAAAATTCGGGTTCCTTGTGGACGCGCTCATCCGCCGCGTAATGGTCGCGGATCACCGTCATCGCCTTGTCGATATCGTCATCGTACGAGATCGAATAGGTGATATCGACACGGCGCGTCGGCTTGACGGTGAAATTCGTGATGACGCCGCCCCAGGCTTGGCCGTTGGGGACGATGATCGCTTTATTGTCGGGCGTGGTCAGTTCGGTGGTGAAGAGGTTGATGTCGGCGACGGTTCCCGACACGCCGGCGACCTCGACGAAATCGCCCAGCGAGTAGGGCCGGAAAAAGACCAGCATGACGCCGGACGCGACGTTGGAAAGCGTGCCCTGCAGGGCGAGGCCGACGGCGAAGGCGGCCGCACCGATCGCGGCAACAAGCGAGGTCGTTTCGACGCCGAAGCGGCTCAGAACCGCAATGAAAACAACGACCAAAATGCTGTATCGCGCCATCGACGCGAAGAAGGTCGCGAGCGTTCTGTCGAGCCGCGGATTGCGATCCGAGAGACGCAGAACGGCGCGTTTCACAGCTCCGGCGACGATGTAACCGACGATCAGTATGCCCAAGGCGAGCAAGACATTGACGCCGCCCGCCGTGACGATTTCCGTGATCTGCCGGATCAGGGCTTCATTGTCGCTGAAGAACTGTTCCATGAATTTCCGCCTCTGTCGTAATTGCTGCGAACCCCCGGCCTGATAGTCAGCGATCCTGCGCGGTGCAAGACCTTTGGCCCCGGCGCTTTGCGAATTCGGCGGCGCCTGCTAACCCTTCGCCTTTGAATAATTCCGGGGAGCCACATGTCATCTGAAAGCACAGCCGAACATCCCGAGGCGCAAAAGGGCATTCTGGGTTGGATCGAACGGACTGGTAACGCCTTGCCGGATCCGGTTTTCATTTTCTTCTATCTGATCCTGGCACTGGTGGTGATCAGCGTGGTTCTGGCGCTGATGGGCGTGTCGGTGCAGCTCAGCAATGAAGTGCTGGCGGGGCTTGGCGACTCCGGACGCGCACGTTTCGGCATTGGCGAGGACGGCGTGATCTCCGTCGCCAGCCTGTTGAGCCCGGCGAATCTTCAGCAACTGCTGACGCAAATGCCGACGACGTTCACGCACTTCCATCCGCTGGGCTATGTGCTGGTCGTGATGCTGGGCGCGGGCGTGGCGGAGCGGGCCGGCCTGTTCGGCACGGCCATGCGGGCCGGGGTCCGCAATGCGCCGAAATTCCTGCTGACGCCGGTGGTCGCCTTGATCGCCATGCTCGGCAACCATGCCGCGGATGCCGGCTATGTCGTGCTGATCCCGCTCGCCGGCGTGTTATATGCAGCGGCTGGCCGTCACCCGATCGCCGGTATAGCGGCCGCATTCGCGGGCGTGTCCGGCGGATTCTCGGCGAATGTTGCGCCCGGTCAGCTCGATGCGCTGTTGTTCGGGATTACCCAGGCCGGCGTGGATCTGATCAATCCCGGCTATCTGGTGAATATCGCCGGCAATACGTATTTCATCATCGGTCTCCTGGTTTTCTATCTGCCCATCATCTGGTTTGTAACCGACCGCATGATCGAGCCACGGCTCGGCAAATGGACCGGCGGAGCGGCGCCCGGTGGTGCGATGGCGGATGATGACGACGATCCCAACGCGCCGCTGACGGCGGGACAGCGCAAGGGCTTGGCCTGGGCGGGGCTCGCCACGCTCGCCGTCATCGTCGTCTGGGCGTTCTTTACGATCGGACCGGGCACGCCGCTGTTCAATGAAGATGCGGCCGACGCGGTGACGGGGCTCGCGCCGCTGTTCAATTCGCTGGTGGCGGGCTTCTTCATCCTCTTCATCGCCGCCGGGACCGCTTATGGCGTGGCCGCCGGCACGATCAAGAACCATCGCGATCTGGTCGACATGATGTCCAAGGCCATGGGCGACATGGCCTATTATCTCGTGCTCGCCTTCGCCGCGGCGCACTTTGTGGCGATGTTCGGCTGGTCCAATCTGGGCCTGATCACAGCGGTGACCGGTGCCGGGGTCATCGAGTCCTCCGGCATGCCATTGCCGCTGGTGCTGGCATCGCTGGTTCTGTTGACCGGATTCATCAATTTGTTCGTCGGGTCGGCGAGCGCGAAATGGGCGCTTTTGGCCCCGGTATTTGTGCCAATGTTCATGCTGCTTGGCGTGTCGCCGGAAGCGACGACGGCTGCCTACCGCGTCGGCGATTCCGCGACCAATATCATCACGCCGCTGATGGTCTATTTCCCGCTGATCCTGGTCTTTGCACGGCGCTGGATCCCGGGCTTCGGCCTTGGCAGCCTGACGGCGATCATGGTGCCGTACTCCATGCTGATGCTGGTGTTCGGCTTCGTGATGATGCTCGGCTGGGTTTATCTCGGCTGGCCGCTCGGGCCGGGTGCAGGCGTCGAATATGTCGCGCCTGGTGTAACCGGCGGCTAGGCTATCCGTCCTTGGGCGGTGAAAGTTCCTCGCCGCCCTCGATGCGGCATCCGATCCGGCGCAAGGCAGAGAGGGCCTGCGCCGGATCGGCCGACAAAGTCAGGAAGTTCGCCTCGGCAGCGGTCGCGGTGTCGTTTTCGGATATCCTGAGGCAGTCCAGAGCTGATCTGACCTTTCATTTAGTGAGTTATGTTTGCCGAAGCCGCCAATGCCGGAGCTAAAGGGGCGAGCACGCCTTTTGCAATCGACCGAATGAGCACGCTCCCTCATTTTGTATTGTTCAATACCGGATGAGGTGATGCCCCCGAGAAAAGAGGCGAGTTAGGCATTGCTTGGCCGCTTTCCGTGACAATCGCTTCGTCATCCTTGTGACTTCGTTGCCTGAAATTAAATTGACCGGCGCCGACTGCCGGTGCCTCCATCAGGAAATGGGCGGGCTGAAATATTTCATGCTTGCGCTGGCATTGACCGGCGCTGATGCGGCGGCGCTGCAAGACGACGGGCCTGTGCGCTACCGGTTCCCGTTGCAACTCTCGGAATCGTCACAGGCCTTCGGCTATGGCGCGGTGCACGATTATTTCGATCATGACCCGTCAGGCCCCGGACGCCTGATGGACTGGTCCTGCGGTACCCGGACCTATGACCGGCTGGCCGGAGGCTATGATCATGCCGGCACAGATTATTTCCTGTTGCCGTTTCCTTGGGACATGCTGGACTCCGAGGAAGTCGAAGTGGTCGCGGTGGCGGCCGGTGAGGTCGTGGCACTGCGCGACGGTCAATATGACCGCGAATGCTCGTGGAATGGCGCGCCAGGCTCACCGGACTATGAACGGCGCGACAATTTCGTCCGGCTTCGGCATGCCGATGGCAGTTTCACCCATTACGGTCATCTCGGGAACGGCCTGCCTGAGGGCATCGTCATCGGCGCGCAGATCGCGGAAGGCGACGTTCTCGGCACCATCGCGACGTCCGGATACACATCCTATCCGCATCTGCATTTCGAGCCCTGGACGCCCGATGGGACCGCTTTCGATCCCTATGCCGGTGTCTGCCACGCGGGCGAGACACGCTGGCGCCACCAACCGGCCTATCAGAACACCGTGGTCAACCGGATCGAGACCCATTCGGAAATGCCCTACATCCCGACGCTGGGCTTGCAGCTCTGCGGTCAGACCGATCAGGAAGAGTATCTCGCCGACCGGTTTGTGCCCGGCGATACGGTATTCATCGGCGTCGGCCTGAGCGATTTCTATACGTCGACGCGCGGGCGTTATGAGGTGTTAAGGCCTGACGGCAGCGTGTTCGCGACGCAGGACAGCCAGGAGCCGACCCCTCTTTATCCGGTCGGTCGCTGGAATACCGGCTTTTACGACGTCTTTTCGGTCGACTTGCCGGCGGAAGCGCCATCGGGGGCGTGGCGGGTTCGCGTCGATATCAACAATCAGATCTGGGAACGTGGATTTTTTGTCGGCATCGATCCAGGCGAAACGCGTCTGGCCGCGGCCGTTCTGCCATCCAGCCGCTCGGTCTACACCGGCGACATCAATGGCAGCGATGTGGCGACCGTCCTCGCGACCGTTGTGAATGCCGGTTCGGAAACCGCCTATGCCTGCGGGGTTTACGCCGATCAGCCGGTCGATGGCCGGCTCGATTTCTTCGTGACCGATCCCGGCACCCAAGCGGTGATCAGCGACCGCAATGAGAGCTTCGATATTGCGCCGGGCAGCCAGCGGGGCTTGCTGCTTGCCTTCACGCCGAATTACCGGTCGCAGGCCGAGAACTGGGAGATGCGTTACCGTGTTGTGTGCCGCAATGCCAACCGGGCGCGCCAGATCGACGGTGTCAATTCGGTATCGATGTCGTTCGGGCCCGTCCAGGCCCCGGATCTGATCGCGATTGCGGCAACTGCGGGCAATAACGGCATCGTCGAACTGCCCGACGCGCAGTCGGCGGCGGCGTTTGCCGTAGCGGTCGCCAATGTCGGCGCATCCGGCGAGCTGACGCTGCGGCCGCAAGGATTGGGTGCGGCGGAAGGGCTTCAGCTTCGTATCTGTGAAACCGATCCGGGTTCCGGCGCCTGCCTCAATGCAGCTTCGTCGTCGATCGGGCGCACATTCGCCGCGAACGAAACCGCGAGCTTCGCCATATTTGCGAGAGCGCAAGGAGAAGACCTTGCTTTTGCACCGGCCCGGACACGCATTCGCATGATTGCGGAAGATGCAGCCGGAACGGTTCGCGGTGCGACCAGCGTTGCGGTGCGCACGCCATCCCCGTAAACAGGATCGTGACTTGGCTTTCCAATGTAGGCGCTAGTCTGATCGTCCACATGGGGGTGTGGACGATTTAACGGGCGCAGCAGGAAAGCTGCCGGATCGGGGTCCGGCAGGATGAGATGCTGTCATGGTCCACCTTTTTGCCGGTGCTGCGATCATGCCGTTGATGGCGGCGATTGCACTCGCGCAATCGGAATTATACGAGCCGATCGGCCAGCCGCTTCACGCGCCGCTCGACTATTCCCGCATCGAGGCGGAGATCGAAGCCAATATCGAAAGGCTCAGCCTGGAGCGGCCGGCGGCTGCTACGCCGGAGGAATTGCGGGCCGGATTTGACCGGCTGATTTTCCCGGTGCGGGCGCGGCCGAATGCCGACCTCTTCCGTCCCAGCTTTATCGGCAATTTCGTGGATCTGGATCCCGTCGCGCCGTTCTCGCGTCGCGATTGGGCCTGCGGCGCGCGGACCTATGATCTCAATACGGGGTATGACCATGCGGGGACCGACATCTCGTCGGGGCCCTTTCGCGCGCACGCGATGAATCGCGAATGGGTGGAAGTGGTGGCGGCCGCGCCGGGCGTGATCATCGCCCGCAACGACACGGCGCCGGACCGGAATTGTGCGGGCCTGGGTGCGCAACAGAGCGCCAATTACGTGTCCATCCTTCAGGATGACGGGCTGACGGCCTATTACTGGCACCTGGCGCGCGCCACGGTCACGGACCGGCAGATTGGTGACCGTGTCGAGGCGGGCGACTTTCTCGGCTTCGTGGGCAGTTCGGGGATATCGACGGCGCCGCACCTCCATTTCGAACTGCGCCATCCGGATATTCCGGGCTTCGTGGTCGATCCCTATGAGGGGATTTGCGGGCAGGGCGAGACGATGTGGCGCCACCAGCATAACTATGTCGACCCGGTGATCACGGCGATTTTCACGCACAATTACACACCGGAGAATGTCTCGGATTCCTTCTGTCAGCCTGAGTATCCACGTTTCCGGACCGACTTTGGCCCGGGCGACCGGGTCTATGTCGGGCTGTATGTGCGCGACCGCGCGATCGGTGCGATGTCATCGCTCTCCGTACAGGACCCGTCCGGGACGACCGTGTTCACCCACGACTTCCCCGAGGCCACAACTTTCGCTGCGGCGGGCGATTATCAGACCAGCTTTGTCTTGGCTGACGATGCGACGCCCGGTCAGTGGGTGATCCGCGCCGAATACGGATTGGATGTGCGCGAGCGGGCCTTCTATGTCGGCGGCAGCCACGTTGCCGAGGCGCGGCTGGCCGCCGCCCTGCTTCCCAATAGCCGGTCGGTTCAGTCTGGCCATGCGGCCACTGTGTTTGCGACCGTGCTCAATCCGAGCGAGGGGCTCGCGCGAGGGTGCTGGATATCGCCGGCATCGCCATTCGCCGGGCGGTTCGAATACCGGGAGACGGACCCGGTCACGAATGCGGTGACCGGCGATCCGAATGCCCTGTTCGACATCGCCGGCGGTGGCGCCCGCAGCTTCGTTTTGTCCTTTACGCCGAATACGGGCAGTGAAGCGAACGCATACGATCTGTTGTTGCGCTACAAGTGCGATAACAGTGATTCCACCGCCTATCTGTCGGGGGTGAATACCGTCCTTTTGTCCTTCGGGGACCGGCCGACGCCCGACCTCGTTGCGATCGCACTGACACCCAGCCGGGACGGCATTCTGCGCCTGCCCGATACCGATTCCGGCAATGCATTTGCCGTGGCTGTGGCCAATGTCGGCGCAGAGGGCGAGCTGATGGTGCGACCGGCCGGTCTGCGGGAGGCCGGCACGCTGCGCTTGCGGATCTGCGAGACCGATCCCGATACGGGTGCGTGCCTCGCGGCGGCAGGAGACAGCATCACAAGGGTTTTTGCAGCCGATGAATCCGCAAGCTTTGCGGTGTTCGCGCGCGGCGGGGGCAGCGCCGTACCGTTCGCGCCAGCCAGCAATCGCATCCAGCTTATCGCAACAGATGAAAACGGCGTGATCCGCGGCTCCACCAGCGTGGCGGTCCGGACAGACTGATCAAGCCGCATTCCATTGTGGCTTGAATATTGAGCAAATCTTCCACGATTTGCAGGGCGCGTCCGTCTGGCTTTCTATGGTGCCGGTTGAACACATATCGCTGCGGGTGTCCCAATTATGAGTGTCGTTCCCCTCATTGTCGCGAGTCTGCTCGACGGGTCTACGGTAACGGAAAGCCGGCCGCTGCATCCGCCCATTCCCTACGCGTTTATCGAGGCGAGAGTGGCGGCGAATGCCGAACGGCTCGGGCTGGATAGGGTTCAGGCCGAACCGGCGCGCAGCGAGTTCGGCCGGCTGCTATTTCCCGTTCGCGCCCGCTCGAACGCCGAGCCGTTCCGGGTGCACCATGTCATCAATTATGTGGATCATGATGCTTATGGCCCGGGCATGCTTCGCGATTATGAGTGCGGGCTGCGGACCTACGATTTGCCCGGCGGCTACGACCATGCCGGGATCGATTACAGCTATGTCTCGTTCCAAGACCACGCCATGGATGAAAGCTGGGGCGAGATCATTGCCGCCGCGGCGGGCGTGATCATCGACTGGCATGACGGCGAGCCGGACCGCAATGGGGGCGGGCGCAATGAGTCGCTGATCTCCAACTATGTCATCGTGCGCCACGATGACGGGATTGAGGCGTTTTACTATCATCTCGCGAATGGCAGCCTGACGGCGAAACAGGTCGGCGAGCGGGTCGAGCAGGGCGAGTATATCGGGCTGATCGGCAGTTCCGGCACTTCGGCCGAACCGCACCTGCATTTTCAGCTGCATCACCCGGCGCTGTTCCAGCGGGTGGTCGATCCCTATGGCGGGCCGTGCGGCAACGGTCCGGATACGGTCTGGCAGCATCAGCACGGCTATCTCGATCCCGCCATCACGGCGATGTTCACGCATGCGCAATCGCCCTACCGGCCGCCGCGCTACACGCAGGACGAAATTGTCAGCCTGCAGCAGAGTTTCGCGCCCGGAGACGAGGTCTTCTTCAGCTTCTTCCTGCGCGACCAGGCCTATGAGGCCGAAGCGCTGGCCCGCGTGATCGATCCCGGCGGGACTGTCGTCGAACAACACGCGTTTTCGACGCTTACCTTTCCCTCGGTGAGCTGGAACCACAGCCAGTTCTCCTATGTCCTGCCGGGCGATGCCCCGGCCGGGGTCTGGCGCTATCGCGGTGAATTCGAGGGCGATATCCGCGAGCGGGCCTTCTATGTCTCGGCGGCTCCGGAGCCGGGCGCGCGGCTGGGCGCGGCGCTGCTGCCCACCAGCCGGTCGGTCCAGGCGGGCACACAGGCCACGGTTTTTGCGACCGTGGTTAACAATGCACCTGTCACCGCCCAGGGCTGCTGGATCGGGCCCGGCGCGCCGTTCCGCGGACAGTTCCGCTACCGTCAGACCAACCCGGTGACCAATGCGGCCATCGGTGCCGAGAACCGGATTTTCGACATTCCGGCCGGCGGATCGCGCAGTTTCGTTCTCAGCTTTACGCCGGAGTCCGGAGCGGAGGGGACATCTTTCGACCTGCCGCTCCGCTACAAGTGCGATAATGGCGATGCGGCCCGGATTCTGCCGGGTGTGAACTCGGTGCTTTTATCGTTCGGAGCCGCGGCCCCACCCGATTTGGTGGCCATCGCCCTGACGTCGACCTCCGACGGTATTTTGACGCTTGCGGATGCGAACACCAATGGCGCGTTCGCCATGGCGGTCGCCAATGTCGGTGCCGAAGGCGAGTTGACGGTCAGACCGCGGGGCACGGGCGGGGCCAGCGCGCTCGAACTGGTCATCTGCGAGACCGATCCGGCCGACGGGACTTGCCTTGCACCGGCAACGGCCTCCGTCACGCGGACATTCGGCGCAAACGAAACCGGCAGCTTCGCCATTTTCGCCCGGCCCGGAGGTCAGGAGATCGTCTTTGCACCGGCCTCAACCCGGATCCGTGTCGAGGCACTCGACACCCAGGACATTGTCCGGGGTTCAACCAGCGTTGCGGTCAGGACGAACTAGGTCGCCACGACAACAGCGGCAGTCGCGGCTGTCGTGGTCGCGATGACAGCCGCCTGCGCGGCCAGAATGGCGGCCAGATCGACGGCCGCGCCGCCAGGGGACCGGACACCGGTCATCACGGCGGCCAAACGGACCGCCAGCCGGCCGGCCGCCATGCCGTTCACGCGCGGCCGGTGTTCCTGCACGAAACGGTCCGCCTCAACGAGGGCATCGCCCGCCTGGGACCCGTCCTCGACCTGGGCGGCGAGCGTCGCAATCCCCGCCCAGCTCGCCCGGCGCAACAGTCCGCGTCGCTGGCGTACGGCAATCGAAAGCGCCGTCCAGGCTGAAGTGAAGTCATCGACCCGCGGATTGGCGACAGCGACATCGAAGCGGCTCGTCGACATGATGCTTCGCGGGGCGCCCGCCGCTTTCAGCGACATTTCGGCCCGCGCCAGTCTTTCCGCAGCCGTTGCCGGGGTTTCACCGGCCGCCGTCATGATCGCGGCAAACCCCTCTTCTTCCGCTGGCCGCCGACGCCACCAGGGCGCGGCGATTTCCTCGAGCACGTCATAGAACATGCCGGCTTGCGAATAGCTGCCGCCCGCACAAACCAGGATGAGCGCTGCCCTGGCCCCCCCGGCGGACAGGCTGCGTCCACCCCGCCTTTTTCTTTCGGCCGCCAGGGCGTCGATCATTTTGACGAGACCGCCCCCATCGCGTCGTGATGCTGCGAGGGCAGCGCCATAGACGAGACGGAGCGCCCCTGAAGGCGCCTTCCACCGCGATATCTGTTGAGCAATCGCATCGCGCTCCCGGAGCGATCTGCGCACCAAGGTGGGCACATCATCTTCGGCTGACAGGCAGGCCGCTGCCGCGAAGCGGGCCGACAGGCGCTCGGATCTTTTTGTGGTCTCGAAAAAAGCGGATTCCAGCGCCTTGAAGCGCTCGATGGCTGCGTGTGCCATGTCTGTCCCTCACACGTCTGCGCTCCCCCGAGCTGTGTTTCTTATAGCAAAGACCCGGCGGTCGCGCAGGGGGAACCGGATTCACATCGTCCCCCCAAGGCGATGAGATGCCCCCTGTCGCTTTTGTCCTGCGCGGCTAGATTTGTCGGATGCCTAAAGCGCTGCTTCCCGATCTGTTTTCCCGCTGGTTTGCCGATCGCGGCTGGCGCGCGCGGCCACACCAGCTGGAAATGATCGAAGCCGCACGCGCCGGCGAGGATGCGCTACTGATCGCCCCGACGGGCGGCGGCAAGACGCTGGGCGGGTTTCTGCCCAGCCTGATCTCGCTGGCCGATATCGCCGGTGAAGGACCGAAGCGCCCGCATCGTCTGCACACGCTTTACATCTCGCCGCTCAAGGCGCTGTCGGTCGATGTCGCGCGAAACCTGATGATCCCGGTCGACGAGTTGGGGCTGGATATCCGCATCGAGACGAGAACCGGCGATACGCCGCCGGCCAGGCGCCAGCGGCAGCGTGACAAGCCGCCGGATATTCTGCTGACAACGCCGGAACAACTGGCCCTGTTTTGCGCCTCGCCCAATGCGCGGGCGTGGTTTGCCGACCTGCAGCGTATCATCGTCGACGAGATCCACGCGCTGGCCCCGCAGAAGCGTGGCGATCTCCTGTCCCTCGGCCTGGCGACGCTGGCAGATTGGTCACCGGCGGCCCGGCGGGCCGGCTTGTCGGCGACCGTGTCGGACGAGGGCGGTTTGGCGCGCTGGCTGACGCCGCAATCGGACGCGCCGCGTTTCGCGCGGATTGTGCGCGGCCGTGACGGCCCGAAGCCGCAGATCGACATTCTGGCCAGCCGCGAACGGATCCCCTGGTCGGGCCATTCCGGGCGGCATGCGATGGCCGAGGTTTACGAGGCGATCAGGTCGGCACGCCTGACGCTGGTCTTCGTCAACACACGCAGCCAGGCTGAACACACCTTCCAGGAGCTGTGGCGGCTGAATGATGACGGGTTGGCGATCGCGCTTCACCACGGGTCGCTGGCCGTCGAACAGCGCCGCAAGGTCGAGGCGGCCATGGCGTCCGGCAAGCTGAAGGCCGTGGTTTGCACCTCGACGCTCGATCTGGGCATTGACTGGGGCGATGTCGATCTGGTGATCCAGATGGGCGCCCCGAAAGGATCGGCCCGGCTGATCCAGCGCCTGGGCCGGTCCAATCACCGCCTGGATGAGCCCTCCCGGGCGTTATTGGCGCCGACGAACCGGTTCGAGCATCTCGAATGTGAAGCCGCGCGCGCCGCCGTGGCCGAAGGTGTGCTGGATGGCGAGCCTCTGCGCGCCGGGGCGCTGGACGTGCTCGCCCAGCACATGACCGGCCGCGCCTGTGGCGAACCGGTCAGCGCCGATCGACTTTATGCGGAGGTGACAGCCGCAGCGCCCTATTCGGCGCTGTCGCGCGCCGACTTCGACCGGGTGCTCGAATTCTGCTCGACCGGTGGATATGCGCTCGACAGCTATGAGCGCTTCCGCCGCCTGATCAAGAACCGTGACGGTCTCTGGCAGGCGCGCAATGCCCGCGTGGCGCAACGGCACCGAATGAATGTCGGCACGATCATCGAGGCCGAGATGTTGGCCATCGTGCTTTCCTCCCCCGTTCGCGGGGGAGGGGGACCACGCAGTGGTAGAAGGGGGGATTTGCCCCCCTCGGTCCTTCGGACCACTCCCCCCGCAGGCGGGGGTAGAAAAACGATGCGGCGACGTGGCCGCCCCCTCGGCGAGGTTGAGGAGTGGTTCATCGAACAGCTGACGCCGGGCGACACTTTCGTGTTCGGCGGCGAGGTGCTCGAGTTTCAGGGTATTTCAGAAAATGCGGCGCTGGTCTCACGGTCGGCCGATCCGGAGCCTAAGGTGCCATCCTACCAGGGCGGGAAATTCCCCCTGTCGACTTACCTCGCCAAGCGTGTCCGCGAGATCGCGCATGATCCGGCGCAATGGCATGTCCTGCCCGAACAGGTGCGGGACTGGCTTGCGCTGCAAAAGGAAAAATCGCGACTGCCGCAGCCTGATGATCTCCTCGTCGAGACCTTTCCCAAGCATGGGAAATTCTACCTCGTCTGCTATCCGTTCGAAGGACGGCTGGCGCACCAGTCGCTGGGCATGTTGCTGACGCGGCGCCTGGAACGAATGCGGTTGCGTCCGACGGGGTTCGTGGCGAACGAGTATGCGCTGGCGGTGTGGGGGCTTCGCGACATGGCGTCTGCCGACATGGATGCGCTGTTTTCGGAAGACATGCTGGGCGATGATCTCGATGCGTGGCTCGCCGAGAGCCCGCTGATGAAACGCACCTTCAAGAATTGCGCGATCATTTCCGGTCTGATCGAGCGCCGCCTGCCGGGCCATGAAAAAACCAGCCGGCAAGTCACGTTTTCCGCCGACCTCATCTATGACGTACTGCGCGAGCACGAGCAGGAGCACATTCTCTTGCAGGCCGCCTGGCGCGATGCAGCGACGGGCCTGTTGGACATTCGACGGCTTGGCGAAGCGCTGCGGCGGGTGAAAGGGCAGATCCATGCCATCGATCTGCCGCGCGTGTCGCCGTTGGCGGTGCCGGTGATGCTCGAAATCGGGCGCGAACCGGTCTATGGCGAAGCTCAGGAAAGCATCCTGGCGGATGCCGCGGAAGACCTCATCTCGGAGATGTTGGGCGATGGCTGAGGCCGCGCGGAAAGCGGAGACATTCGAATGCGTCGTCAATGGCGAGCGTGTCATGCCCCATGTTAGCGGGGCGCTTTTCGTGCCGGCGTTTGCTGCGTTGCTCGTCGCCGATCTGCACCTGGAGAAAGGCTCCGCCTATGCGGCGTCGGGCCAGCTTTTGCCACCCTATGACACGCGCAAGACGCTGAAACGGCTGGCCGCGGCGATAACCCTGCTGAAGCCTGAAACCGTGATCGCGCTCGGCGACAGCTTTCATGATCTCGGGGCGGATGACCGCATCCATGACGCAGATGCCAAGCGGCTCAAGGAACTCGTCGGTTCTGTCGGCGAATGGGTGTGGATCGAGGGCAATCACGATCCGGTGCCGCCGGCGCGCTTCGGTGGCGTAACGCGCCCCGAGATGCGGCTCGGCGGGCTGGTATTGCGGCACGAACCGGTGAGCGGCCGGGCAGACGGTGAGATTTGCGGTCATTTGCATCCGGCCGCGAAAGTGCTCGGCCGGGGACGGCGGCTGCGCTGTTTTGCGACGGATGGCGTGCGCATGATCCTGCCTGCTTTCGGTGCTTATGCGGGCGGGCTGTCGGTGCGCGATGAGGCGATCAGAGCCGTGTTCGGGCGCTGCCCGGATGCCTGGGTGCTGGGCCGCGATGCGGTCTATCCGATCCCGGCCAAGCGGATCGCCGGCTAAAAGGTCGCCGCGGCGATCAGGCTGGCAGCGACAATTACCGTCAGGCCGATTCGCAATGGCATGTACCAGCGCGGGAAGGTGCCGTTGCGGATTGCCGTCATGTCCCAGAGCATCTGCATGACAAAGGCGAGCACCAGCAACCAGTAGGCCGGTGCGGCCGTCGCCACGACTGCCACAATCATCGCCGCCCAACCGGTGAGTGAGGGCAGCATGGCCAGGCAGAGGATGGCTGGCGAGGGCACGTCCGGGCGCCTGTGAATCTCCGCCCCCCAGCGCGAACCGCCGAGGAAGGACAGGATGACCGCGCCATAGGCGAGCAAGAGGGTTCCCGCGATCGCCGCTGACGGCGTGTTCAGGACCGTCGCATAAACCGCCAGGCCAACGAAGGGGATCAGGCCGGCAATGCCCAACACATAGGGCAGGACGGGGCGCTGGCTCATCAGCCTATCTCCTGTTGAAGATCGCGGCGGCGCCCCAGCCGAACAGCAGTGCGAGCGCGACGGCGGTCAGCCCGTACAGCCAGCCATGTGTGTGTGCGAAATTGTAGATGACGCGTTCCAGCCCGGCCTTGCGGACGCCCAGCGCGACCGATCCGGATGCGACAGGCCGTCCGTCCCGGAACAGGTAGACGTCGGCGGTGTAATCGCCGACGGGGGTTGCTGGCGGCAAGGCCACATTGGCCCGGAACAGGCCTCCTTCCAGCATCTGGACGCCGGTGGTCGTCTCATTGAAGAGCCGGTCGCGGCGCCGGTTGCGGCTGATGGCTTCGCGGTATTCGATGACTTCCGAGGCGATGTCGCTGACCGTCACTTCGACGCCGAGCCGGACCTCGGTCCGCTCGGTTTCGGGGGCTGACAGCCGCAAATGCTCCAGGCCGATGCCTTCCCGGCGTAAGGCGGAGAAGGCCCCGATCTCCTGAAGCGGGCGCGTTGATGCGACGGAGTAATAGCTGGGCACATCCTCGAACCGCACCGGGGACCGGTTGATCCAGATCCCGAAGGTCCGTTCCTTGCGCATGACGCGCAAATCCATGGCCGGACCGCGTACCACGACGACCAGGTCGTCATCGTCTGCCATGTCGGTCACGGCGCCGAACAGGATGATCTCGGCACCTGCGAAATCGGAGCGGATTTCGACGACTTCCTGGGACAGGGCGGCCACGACGCGCGGGCCGGTGTCGCGTCCGATCTCGAGATCGGGCTGGCCTTGCAGCGCCAGCAGGGCGGCAGCGAGCGGCGCGATCAATGGCCTTCTCCCCGGGCCGGCAGAATGGCGAACAGGTCGCTGGGCGTCGCCACCAGATCCCAACCGAGCTTGGCGCACACCGCCAGAACCATGAGCGCGAGCGCGATCCGCAATTCCTCGGCCTTCACCCGGCGGCCGGCGCGGGCGCCGAGCTGGGCGCCAATGACGCCGCCGACGATCAGGAGCAAGGCGAGCACCAGATCAACGGTCTGGTTCTGTGTAGCCTGCAGGAAGGTGGTGAGCGCGGTGACAAACAGGATCTGGAACAGCGAAGTGCCGACCACCACGCTGGTTGGCATGCGCAGGATATAGATCATGGCCGGCACCATGATGAAGCCGCCGCCGACGCCCATGATGGCGGCCAGCGTCCCGACGAAGAAACCGATCACGATCGGCGGGATCACCGACAGGTACAGGCCGGATGCCGGGAAGCGCGTCTTGAAGGGCAGGCGGTCGATCAGCCGCCGCTTGCGGCGTTTGGTGACCGGTTGTGCGGAATGCTCGGCGCGGTTGCGGCGGCGGATCGCGCCGACGCTTTCGATGAACATCAGGCCGCCAATGATGCCGAGAAAACCGACATAGCAGAGCGAGATGATGAGATCGATCTGGCCGAGACTTCGCAAAAACGCGAAGAGCTGAACCCCGGCGATGGAGCCCGAGGCCCCTCCCACGAGTAAGAGGAGCCCCATCTTGATGTCGAGCGATTTCCGCCGCCAGTGGGCGATCGCGCCCGAGGCCGATGAGGCGACGATCTGGTTGGCTTCCGTCGACACGGCGACCGCCGGCGGCACGCCGATGAAGATCAGCAGCGGCGTCATCAAAAACCCGCCGCCGACGCCGAACATGCCGGACAGGAATCCGATTCCCAATCCGAGTCCGAGCAGGAGGAAAATGTTGACCGAGATTTCGGCGATCGGCAGGTAGATCTGCATCGCCCGCGCGCCCCTAGCCGGCGCGGGCGGATTCCAGACGCCCGAGGAGTGTCCGATCGATCATGCCGGTGGCCGGCAGGTTGCGGGCTTGCTGGAAGGCGCGCACGGCCGCGGCGGTTTGCGGCCCGAACTGGCCGTCCGCCGGTCCGGCATCATAGCCCAGCGCGTTCAGATGAATCTGTGCCGCAGCAATCACGTTTCTTTCCAGCGTTATCGTCGCGCCCCAATTGCGGTCGTAAACCCCGTTGACTTCGGCATCAATGGGGCGGGGCGTGAAAGAGGCGATGACCCGGTCGGCCTGGGCCCGTAATTCCTCGGTCAGCGTGGCTGCGATGGATTGTGCTTGCTGGGCGGCACCGCTATCGCCGCCGGCCCCGGCGATCGAGAACCAGGCATAGGCATCGGCGGCGCTTTGCGGGCGGCCGCGCCCCTGCTGGAACAGGATCGCCAGATTGTACTGGGAGTCGGTGAGGCCCCGCAGTGCGGCTTCTTCGAACCAGCGCGCGGCCTCTTCGATATTCTCTTCTCCACCCGCGCCGGTGGCGTACATGACGCCGAGATTGTGCATGGCGCGCCGGTGACCCGCTTCTGCGGCCGTGCGCGTCCAGCGCCGGGCGGCCACCGGGTCTTCGGCCACGACCTCGCCGCGCTCCAGCAGTTTGGCGTAGCGGTATTGGGCGGCCGGAATGTCCTGTTCCGCGGCCCGCCGGATGAGCGCCACCGCGGCACTGGCATTGCCTTCGGCCAGGCGGGCTTCGCCCAGCAGATAGCGGGCGACCGGATCGCCGGCGGCGGCAGCTTCCTGCAGGGTGGGAATGCGGATCGTCACGTCTTCGTTTGCCGCTGGCGTGGCGGCGAGCGTTTGCAGATCGACGCCGCGGCTGGCATCCGTCACGGCGGGCTCGACGGGCGTTTGGGCAGCCGCGGCCGGCGGTTCTGCCGGCGGGTCGTTTTCAGCGACCGGATCGGCTGCGGTCTCCGCGGGCGTCTGCTCGACGGTTTGCTCGGCCGGTGGTGGCGCGCTTTGATCGCTTGTCGCGACAGTGTCGGCTTGCGCCGGGATGGCGGCGGGCGGTGTTCGTCCCAGCACATCCGCCGTGAAGGCGTCGGCGGTGCTGGCGGGCGGCTGGCTCAAATTCTCCCACAAGAGAACGCCGACCGCGCCCGTCAGCGCGACAAAGCCGAACAGGCTGGCGGCGATCATCAGGCCGCGGCCGCCACCCGATGATGTGGTTTCGGTCGCGTAGGGATCGTAATTCGCGGCGCTATCACCGCGTGTGCGGCTGCGGGCGGCGGCGAGGAAATCGGCATCGGCCGTGGCGCCGAGCCGCGCAGCCGGGCGTGACGGTGCCTTCGACGCCTCTTGTCTGCGCGGTTGACGGACCGGCTCGTCGACCGGTTCCATCGGCTGCAAGATCATCTGAGCATCCGCGCGCGGGGCGGGCTGTGGCTCGGCAGCGTCGATGAATTCGTCGACCGGTTCGGGCTGCGACCGTTCGGGCGCTTCGGCGATGATGAAGGGATCATCGACCTCGTCATCATCGAAACCGGGCGGGGTTTCGGCGTCCGGCGGCGGTGCGAGGGGCGTGTTGAAATCCGGCTCGTCATAAGCGGCCTGACGCATCACCGGCGCAGGGATCTCCACCTGGCGCCTGGCCCGATTGTCTGCGGCGGAGTCCTTGTCATCGGGCTTGGCGCCGCGCGTTTCGATGGCTTCCAGCCGGTCGGCGAGGGCGTTCATGGCGCGCTGGACGGGCGACAGGCTTTCGGCGGCTTCGCCGCGCACCTGTTCGAGCCGTTCGGAAATGCCGCCGATCGCATCCTCGATCCGCTTCGCGGTACGCTCTTCAGAGGCGCGCAGCCGCGCTTCAAGCTCGTCTTCACGGGTCTTCGCCTGTTCGCGGGCTTCCAGCCGATCCACGGCTTCGGCCATGGACCGCGTCGCAGTCTCGATGGCAGTGGCCGAGCGCTGTTCGCTTTCGGCAACCCGCACTTTGAGGGTTTCGCCGAGATTTGAAACATCCTTGCCGATCCGCTCGACCGCCTTGCGGTTTTCCAGACGGACGGCTTCGAAGCGGCGCTCCATCTCGCGCTCGGCCTTGTTGCCGCTGTGCAGCGCCGCGGCTTTCTTCTCGGTCTCGCTGATGCGTTCATCCATCACGCGGGCCAGCCGCGTGATTTCAAGGCCGATGCGGGACAGGCTGTCGGAGTGTGAGGTCTCGGCGGCCGCAATCCGGTTTTCCGCGGATTTCAGCGCCCGCTCCAACCGCTCGACCCGCGGTTCGGTGACGACGGATTCCAGTTCCTTGGCGACCTGGGCGCGGGTGTCGGCAACGACTTGTGCCAACTCGTTCGACAAAATGTCGAAGCGCCGGTCAATGTCGGCCGTTTCTGCACCGAAGGGCCGTGTCTCGAGCGATCGCAGCCGGGAATCGATACGCGCGACGGATTCCTCGAAGGAGCTGGCGACATCATTTGTGAGACGCTCGGTTTCCTCAACGCGGCGGCGCAACCGGTCGGCCGCTCCATGCAGGCCGTTCAGTGCCCGGCCGGCCTGTGCCGACCGGTCGCCGGATTTCCGCAGATCGGCGGAGAGCTGCTTTTGCCCGGCCTCCATCGCTTCGATGCGGCGTTGAAGAGAGACCGTCGCCTGCTCGGTCGCAGCGCCGAAATCCGCCAGCGCTTCCTGGATGATCTCCGAAGATCGCTGCGTATTGGTTTCGTTGCGATAGACCCGCGTCGCCAGCTTGCCGAACGCGTTCTCGAAAGCCCGCAGGGTAGACGGATCGGCTGTCCCGCCCGCCTCCTCGATCCGCTTGACGCGAAGCGCCAGCGCTTCGGCGGCTTTTCGTGCGGCTTCCGCGACACCGCGGGTTTTCCGGCGGTCATCGCGCCAGGACTTGTCGGCGGTTTCGAGACGCTGGGCGAGGCTGGAAATCGAACGATCGACTTCGGTGCGCACGCTCGCGGAATTCTGTTCGGTGGTGTCCACGCGCTGGGTCAGGCGCTCGACCATGCCGCGCAGCAGGGCATCGCCCTCGGTCTCGGAACGCGGAAACCCTGGATAATCTTCGAGATGGTTGGACCAGCGCGGATCGTCGCCTTCGTCAGGACCGTCATCGAGAATGACCCGGTTCAGCCATTCCCCGAGCGTCATGCCCTCACGCCGCGCAGCGCTCTTGGCCCTTGCGCGTGCGCGGGGATCAATACCTTTGACGCTCCAGGGTCCCCCCGAGGTCATAACGAATCGCACTCCATTCCAATGCCCAACGCTAGCTGACGCCTTAATATTGTGTAAACCGATCCGATGGGCCCAAGATGTGGTATATCCACAGGTCAGGACCGGAACCGGCGGCGCCGTGCGCGGGCATTGCAGCCAGACGCAATCGTTAATGAGGGCGGTTTCGGTTAATCCCCAGTAAAGAGGCGTTAACGCGGCAGGAAGAAATCGGGCGCCAGAACACGTAACCGGTCTTCGAGAATCGCCACGTCTGCCAGCAATTCATTGTCGGCGGCACCAGGCACAGCCCGTCCGGCATCGTAAACCGCCCAGGCAGCGATCGGGTTCCGCGAATTCAGAAAAGCATTGCCGAGATAGCGGTAATTGGCGCCCGCAGACGGGTCGATGGCGATGGCCTCGGCCAGCAGAGCAAACGGATCAAATTCGGCAGGTGGTCCTTCAGGGTCTCTGGCCGCCCATGCCATCAATTCGTTGGCGGCGATGGTTCGGGCCGCGGCGCCGGCATAACCTTCCTCATCGAGATAGGGGGTCATCGCTTCGAGAATGGACGCGCTGCTGTCGCCGCCAATATCGTTGACGGCACCAAACACCGTCTCGAATGCCGGATTACCGAGGCCGCTGGCCACAACACTGTTGGCCTCGGCGCAGGCCGCACGGCGTTCAGACTGACCGGGCGGCGGGCACCGGCCATTGCGGCTCGTCTCATGGAAAGCGACCAGAAAGGCCCGTGCCGGATCGCCGGCTTCGCGAAAGCCGGCAATGGCCTCGACAATGGCCGTGTCATCCGGTGCAGCGTCTGCCATTGCCGCGCTTGCGGCGAAAGAGAGCAAGTTGCCCAACAGCTCTGGTGAACCTGCCAGCGCGTCCAGCTCCGGCTCCAGGCGGAAGCCTGGTGGCACGGTCCCCGATCGTTCCAGCGTCCAGAATTCCCGGCGTCCGTCCGGGCTGTCGGGGCTGACGACAAAGAAGGTGAAGCGCGCCGGGATGGCAGGCGCGCCGCGCAGGGCCGCCAAGACATCCGGATGCAGTGGAAGAGCGTGCCGCATCCAACGGCGGAACAGCTCGGCCTGCGCCTGTTGCTCCGGCGCGGCTTCCGGCCAATCGATCGTTGCGCCTGCCCGATTCAGCGAAATCGGTACTGCGGCCTGAGACGGGTCGAAGACGACCGACTCACCGGCTGATAGGTCGATCGGCGTCGCCATGGCGGCAATCGCGTCCTCGGCTGACATTGGCGTTTCGGTCGTTTCAGCCGCTTCGGTCTCCTCTGGCGCGGGTTCCGGCGTTTCCGGCACGGCGGAAACGTCGAACTGCGCGGTCAGGAGTGGCGGGCCATCGCCGCGCTCGACGGTCAGCTCGCCGTCCGTCAATGCGGTTTGCAAATCAGCCGGCTCGCGCCTTATGCCCATCGCGGCTTCGAGCCAGAACCTTTCGAAGCTGCGTCCCGGGCCGAGCGGAATCTGGTCTAGCTGTCCGGCCTGCGACAGGCCGAGATAGGTATCGAGCCGGCGCCGGACTTCGGCTGCAAATGCGGTGTTGGTGAATGTGCCGGCGTCCAAATCGAGCTCAAGATGGCGATCGGTTGCGAAGTCGAATATCTCGACCGAATTGCCGCGTTCATAGCGCACATAATCGGGCGCCATGATCAGCGTCCGCTGTTCCGCTTCACCGATGCGTTGACCGTCGGGCGTAAACGTCTCGACGTCCCAGATCAGCTCGATCGCCTCGCCCCGGCTTTCCGGTCGAAGCTCGGCATAGGCGGTGCTCGACAGGAAGGGCGCGGACGAAGTGAGGGCGACGTCAGATTCGGCGGATTCCTCTTCTTGCGGCGTGCTGTTACCGGCGATGCCGGCTTCGGCTGCATCGGTCTCAGCGCCGGAGGATGCTTCAGCATTATCGGCTTCGCTTGCGCCGCCTTCCCCGGCGGCTGCGTCGTTTGCCGCGGTATCCGCCACTGGCTCCTCATCGCCGGTTGCAGAGGCCGGCGCGGTATCCCCGGCCACATCTTCGTCGGCGCCTGTATCGGCATTCGTTGCCGCTTCGGGCGTGGCGCGATCTTCCGGTTCATCGGTCGCATCCGGCGGGATCTGCACCTCGTCGCCATCGTCGCCGCGCAGCGAGAGCATGCCATCGGCGTCATCCTGGCCGGCGGCGGTTTCGGTGGCGGTATCCGTGGCGGCCGGTTCGGCCGTGCCGTCCGCTGCGTCCTGGGCCCATGCGGGCAGAGCGATGGCGAGTGCGGACAGGATGGGAAGGACGCGATTCATGAGAGTTCCAGATTGACGTTGATTGCGGAGACACAAGCCCGGACCTACGATTGGGTCAACAGTCTCAAACGGTTAGAAATTGTCACAAAGTTGACGTTGACGTTCGCGTTAACGTGAGTCACATTCACCGCATGAGGGAAAACAGCGATAGCCGAACTGAGTTTTCGATCCGCGATCTGGCGGCGGAATTCGACGTCACCGCGCGCACGCTGCGCTTCTATGAGCAAAAAGGCCTCCTCAATCCGGGCCGCAAGGGGGCGAGCCGCGTCTATTCGCCGGCCGACCGGGCACGCCTTGTCCTGATCCTGCGCGGCAAGCGTGTCGGATTCTCGCTCGATGAAATCCGCGAAATGCTCGATCTGGAGGCCATCACGACACGTGACCCATCGGCCTTGAGCGACACGCTGGTGCGGTTCAATGCCCGGATCGATGCGTTGCATCACCAGCGCGAAGACATTGATGCGGCGATCGAGGAGCTGGAGGCCGGCAAGACCTGGCTGGAAGACCGGCTCGCCAATCGCGAACCCTCGGAAGAAATCAAGCACCGGGCCCGCGCCTTCGAAGCGCTGGCCTCGGCGCGAATGAATATCTGGACGGGCGCCTCGCCCGAGCCGGGAACCCACGAAACCCAGACCTGATATGAGGGAGACCCCCTGATGCCCGTCTACACAGCCCCGACCCGGGACTACAAATTCGTCCTGCACGATGTGCTCAACATGACCAAGTACGGCAATTTGCCGGGCTTTGCCGATGCCGATGCCGACACGATCGACGCTATTCTGGAAGAAGCCGCGAAAGTGTCCGAGCAAGTGCTGGCACCGCTCAACCGGACCGGCGACATCGAGGGCTGTACCCGCCATGACGATGGCTCGGTGACGACGCCGACCGGGTTCAAGGACGCCTACAAGCAGTTCGCGGAAGCCGGCTGGATGGGGCTGTCGCAGCCGGCCGAATATGGCGGTCAGGGATTGCCGCAGGTTCTGGGCCTGGCGACCGGCGAAATGACCTCGTCGGCCAATATGGCGTTCGGCATGTATCCGGGCCTGACGGGCGGTGCCGTGCGCGCGCTGCTGGCTGGCGGTTCGGAAGATCAAAAGCAGATGTATCTGCCGAAAATGATTTCCGGTGAATGGACCGGCACGATGAACCTGACAGAGCCGCATTGCGGGACCGATCTGGGCCTGTTGCGGACCAAGGCCGTGCCGAATGGCGATGGCAGCTACAAGATTTCCGGCCAGAAGATCTGGATCTCGTCGGGCGAGCACGATCTGGCCGGCAATATCATCCACCTCGTGCTGGCGCGCATTGAGGGCGCGCCGGAGGGCGTGAAGGGCATCTCGCTCTTCGTCGTGCCGAAGCACATCCTCGATAAGGACGGCAATCCCGGTGAGCGGAATTCGCTGGAATGCGGCGGCCTGGAAGAGAAGATGGGCATTCACGGCAACGCCACCTGCGTCATGAATTATGACGAGGCGACCGGCTGGCTCGTGGGCGAGGAGAATAAGGGTCTCAAAATCATGTTCGTCATGATGAATGAGGCGCGTCTCGGCGTTGGTTTGCAGGGCTTGGCGCTGGGCGAAGTGGCCTATCAGAACTCGCTCGCCTTCGCGAAGGACCGGCTGCAGGGCCGGTCGCTGACGGGTTCGAAGAATCCCGACGGTCCGGCCGATCCGATCATTGTGCACCCCGATGTGCGGCGCATGCTGATGGACCAGAAAGCGTTCGTCGAAGCGGCACGCTGCCTGGTGTCCTGGACCGCGCTTCACGGCGATCTGGAGGAGAAGTCCGACGATGCCGGCCAGCGCGAAAAGTCCGGCGATTACATGTCGCTGCTGACTCCGATCGTGAAGGCCTATCTGACCGACAAGGGGTTTGAATCCGTCTCCGACGGGCTGCAGGTCTTCGGCGGCTCGGGCTATGTCGAGGAATGGGGGATGAGCCAATTCTTGCGCGATGCCCGGATCACGCTGATCTATGAAGGCACGAACGGCATCCAGGCGCTCGACCTCGTTGGCCGCAAGCTGGCGATGCACGGCATGCGCCCGATCAATTCCTTCATGGCCGAGCTGGATGCGTTTGTGGCATCCGGCGGCAATGACACGACCCAGCCTTTCCTCGATGCCGTCGCCGCAACCAAGGCGCAGCTCAAGGACGCGACCGACTGGCTGGTCGAGAACGGGCTGCAGGACTTCAACAATGCCGGTGCCTCGAGCCATGACTATCTGCAGCTCTTCGGGCTGACCTGCCTGACCTATATGTGGGGGCTGATGGCGAAGGCGGCGGATGCGGGCGATGCCTCCGACCCGTTCTACGCCAACAAGCTGAAGACCGGCCGCTATTTCCTCGACCGCTGGGTGCCAGAAGGCGGCATGCATCTCGCCAAGGTGAAGGCCGGCGCGGCTTCGATGATGGCGCTCGACGCGGAGGCGTTCTGATGCTGGCCGATCCGCTGAATGTGAAAAAACCGGACTGGCTCGACCAGGAGGATGTCAACATTTTCTACGAGGCCGTGCGCGGCTTTGTGGAGAAGGAATGCGTGCCCCATGGCGACCGTTGGGAGAAGTCTGGCATGGTCGACCGCGAGCTGTGGACCAAGGCCGGCGAGGCGGGGCTGTTGTGCCCGGCCTGCCCGGAGGAATATGGCGGCGCGGGCGGAGATTGGCGCCATGATTATGTGTTCCACATGGCGGTGTCCGAGCTCGGCGTGGATGGCTGGGGCGCCTCGCTGCACAATTCCATCGTGGCGCCCTATGTCTGGCATTATGCCAGCGAGGAGCAGAAGAAGCGCATCCTGCCGAAGATGATCTCCGGCGAATATGTCGGCGCCATCGCGATGTCCGAGCCGGCCGCCGGTTCCGACCTTCAAGGGATCAAGACGACCGCCAAGAAGGACGGGAATGGCTATCGGATCAACGGGTCCAAGACCTTCATCACCAATGGCGGTACGGCGAATTTCATCATCGTCGTGGCCAAGACCGACCCGGACGCCGGCGCGCACGGCACCTCGCTGTTCATGGTCGAGACCGACGGTCTGGAAGGTTTCCGCCGCGGCCGCCTGTTGGACAAGGTCGGGCTGAAGGGTCAGGACACGGCCGAATTGTTCTTCGACGACATGTGGGTGCCGGCCGATGCGCTGATCGGGCCGGAAGAGGGCAAAGGCTTCATCCAGCTGATGGAGCAGCTGCCGCAGGAGCGCCTGCAGATCGCGGTGCAGGGCGTCGGCATGATGAAGCGCGCGCTCGATGAGACCATCCGCTATGTCAAGGAGCGGCACGCTTTCGGCAAGCCGGTGATGGCGTTCCAGAACACCCAGTTCAAGCTCGCCGAGATGAAGACCAAGGCGACGATCGCCGAGGTGTTCTGCCAGTATTGTTCCGACCAGCTGATCAAGGGCCAGCTCGACGCCGCGACGGCGTCGATGGCGAAATACTGGGTCTCGGATTTACAGTGCGAGCTGATCGATGAATGCGTGCAGCTGCATGGCGGCTACGGCTTCATGAACGAATATCCGGTGGCCCGCATGTGGCGCGACAGCCGGGTGCAGCGCATCTATGGCGGCACCAATGAGATCATGAAATTGCTGATCTCACGGACGCTTTGATGATCCAGGCGGTCAGCAATGCGATGTCCTCCCCCGTTTACGGGGGAGGTGCCCGCGAAGCGGGCTCTTCAATGTTGCCCGAATGCCATCCCTCATCCCTCCCCTTGACGGGGAGGGTGGCCCGAAGGGCCGGGAGGGGTGGCGACGCATCTCCACCCCCTCCGTCTCTCGCTTCGCTCGAGACACCTCCCCCGTCAAGGGGGAGGATGAACGCCTCCGAGTTTCCAGACTCTCCCCGACGACTCCGCTCCGAAAGGATCATGACATGACCGAAGCCTATATTTACGACGCCCTGCGCACACCGCGCGGCAAGGGCAAGAAAAACGGTTCGCTGCACGAGATTACCGCTCTGCAGCTCGCCACTCAGGCCCTTCAGGCGGTGCGCGATCGCAATCATCTCGATACGGATCACGTCGACGATGTGGTGCTCGGCTGTGTGTCGCCGGTCGGCGAGCAGGGCGCCGACATTGCCCGTGCCGCGGTGATCAATGCGGGCTATGCCGAAGGCACGGCGGGCGTGCAAATCAACCGTTTCTGTGCTTCGGGCCTGGAAGCCACCAACATGGCCGCGGCCAAGGTGATGTCGGGCGAAGCCGACATGGCGATCGGCGGCGGCGTTGAAGCCATGAGCCGGGTCCCGATGGGCTCGGATGGCGGGGCGATGGTCGCCGACCCGGAAATGGCCTTCGACAATTACTTCGTGCCGCAGGGCGTGTCGGCCGATCTGATCGCGACGCTGCACGGCTATTCGCGCGACGATGTCGACGCCTATGCGGTGGAAAGCCAGAAGCGCGCCGGCAAGGCGTGGCAGGAAAAGCGGTTCGAGAAGTCGATCGTGCCGGTCAAGAACCAGCTCGGCCTGACCCAGCTCGACCATGACGAGCTGATGCGTCCGCAGACCGACATGCAATCGCTCGCCTCGCTCAATCCGGCCTTCAAGGACCTCTCGGCCTTTGTCGGTTTTGACGCGGTGGCAATCCAGAAATACCCGCAGGTCGAGAAGATCAATTTCGTCCACCATGCCGGTAATTCGTCAGGCATCGTGGATGGCGCCGCAGCGATCCTCGTCGGTTCCAAGGAGATGGGCGAGAAGCTGGGCCTCAAGCCGCGGGCGCGGATCAAGGCGATGGCTTCGATCGGGTCCGAGCCGACCATCATGCTGACCGGGCCGGCTCCGTCGGCGCGCAAGGCGTTGAAAAAAGCCGGCATGAGCCCGGACGATATCGACCTCTTCGAAATGAATGAGGCTTTTGCCTCGGTCGTCCTGCGCTTCATGGAAGATCTCGGCGTGCCGCACGACAAGACGAATGTAAACGGCGGCGCCATTGCCATGGGTCACCCGCTGGGCGCGACCGGGGCGATGATCCTCGGCACGCTGCTCGACGAGCTCGAGCGCACCGGCCAGGGCACGGGTCTTGCCACGCTGTGTGTTGGCGGCGGCATGGGCACGGCGACGATCATCGAGCGGGTGTGATGCCCAAGCTTGACCTCGCATCCATTCCGTCGACGAGCGGGAGCTCGTATCCGCCGCAGTTTGCCAGGCTGATGTCAGGACGCCACACGCAACGGCTTGCCGAAGCCGGCGGGTTAACGCAGTTCGGCGTGAACCTGGTGACTCTCGCGCCCGGCGGACTGTCGTCCATGCGGCACTGGCATCGGGACGAGGACGAATTCGTGATCGTCACCGATGGGGTGTGCACCCTCGTTGAGGATGCCGGTGAAACGGAGTTGCAGCGGGGCGATTGTGCGGCGTTCCCGGCCAATATTCCCAATGGCCACCACATCGTGAACCGGACCGATGCGCCGGCAAGTTTTCTGGTAGTTGGCACCAACAGCCCTACCGAGCTGGCGACGTATTCAGACATCGACATGATCGTTCAATGCGACGGCGATACGGCTGAGTTCAGGCACAAGGACGGAAGGCCCTACGACATGACGGATACCGATTCATGACCGACGATCCGCAGGAACAGGACAAGAAGACCGGCGGCAATCTGCTGGCCGAGGGCCTGCCGGTCGGATTGCCGCTGGGCATTGCGGTCGGCGCCGCGCTCGGCATCGCGCTCGAAAACATCGCGCTCGGTGTCGCAATGGGTGTCGGTATCGGCATGTCGTTCAGCGTCGCAATTGGTTCGGCGCGGATCGCGCAGGAAAATAAAAAATCAGAAAATCCGGATGACGAAGCGTCCGGAAATGGAGACTGAATCCATGAAACATTTCAAGTTTGAACTCGACCAAGACGGCATCGCGCTGATCACGTTCGACAGCCCGGACGTGTCGATGAACGTGTTGTCCGCCGGCGTCATGGCCGAGCTGGGCGAGCTGGTGGACAAGATTTCCTCCGACGACGCCATCAAGGGTGCCGTCATCACTTCCGGCAAGAAGGCTTTCTGTGCCGGGGCCGACCTCTCCGAGCTGGGCGGCGGCATGGCCGATCTCGACGGTCTCTCCGAAGAAGAGGCCAAGCAGAAACTCTTCGACATGGCCTTCCGCCTGAATTCACAGCTGCGCCAGCTGGAGACCTGCGGCAAGCCGATTGCCGCGGCGATTAACGGGCTCGCCCTGGGCGGCGGGTTCGAGGTGACGCTGGCCTGCCACTACCGCGTCATGGCAACCGATACCGGCGCCAAGCTGGGCCTGCCGGAAGCGATGGTCGGCGTGTTGCCGGGCGGTGGCGGCACGCAGCGCCTGCCGCGCCTGGTCGGTGTCATGAATGCCGCGCCGATCATGCTGCAAGGCAAGCAGCTGGATGCCGACAAGGCCAAGGAACAAGGCGTCGTGCACGAAATCGCGCCGCTCGACGAGATCGTCGCCAAGGCCAAGAAATTGGTGAAGGCGGATCCGATGGGCGCGAAACAGCCCTGGGATCAGGACAAGTTCAAAATTCCCGGCGGCGCCGTCTACACGCCGGGCGGTATGCAGGTGTTCGGTGCTGCCAGCCCGATGCTGCGCAAGGAGACCTACGGGAATTACCCGGCGCAGCGTTACATCCTGTCCTGTGTCTATGAAGGCCTGCAGGTGCCGATCGATGCCGGCCTGCGCATCGAGAGCCGGTATTTCACCAAGCTCTTGATGCGGCCTGAAAGCCGCAACATGATCCGCTCGATCTTCCTGTCCAAGCAGGCGCTGGACAAGGGCGGGGCGCGTCCCGCTGGCACCAAACGCGAGGATCTCAAGAAGATCGCCGTCATCGGCGCCGGTTTCATGGGCGCCGGCATCGCCACCGTCTCGGCGCAGGCCGGTCTGGAAGTCGTGCTGATCGATGTCGACCAGGCGGGCGCCGACAAGGGCAAGCAGCACGCGATCGATCATTTCGCCAAGGGCGTGTCCCGCGGCAAGCTCTCTCAGGACAAGGCCGAAAAGCTGGCCGGGCTGATCACCGCGACGACGGACTATTCGCTCCTCAAGGACTGCGAGCTGGTCGTCGAAGCGGTATTCGAAAACTCCGAGCTGAAGCACAAGATCACCAAGATGGCCGAAGAGCACATGGCCGGGGACGCGATCTTCGGCTCGAACACCTCGACCATTCCGATCACGTCTCTGGCCGAGGCGTCTTCGCGGCCGGAGAATTTCTGCGGCATTCACTTCTTCTCGCCGGTCGAGAAAATGATGCTGGTGGAAGTGATCGTCGGCGAGAAATCCGGCGACCGCGCCATTTCGCGCGCCATCGACTTCGTCACCAAGATCAAGAAGACGCCGATCGTCGTGTCGGATACGCGCGGCTTCTATTGCAATCGCTGCGTGATGCGGTTCGGCGAGCAGGGCCTGGCCATGCTGTCGGAAGGCTATGCGCCGGCGCTCATCGAAAACGGTACCCGCATGGCCGGCATGCCGATGGGCGCGATGGAGCTCATGGACATGACCGCCATCGATCTGGCCTGGAAAATCCAGGAGCAGACCAAGAAGGATCTCGGCAAGGCTTACAAGCCGGGCAAGTCCGACCCGATCATCAATGCCATGTACGAAGCTGGCCGTTATGGCCGCAAGACCGGCAAGGGCTTCTATGATTATGGCGAGGACCGCTCGAAAAGCCTGTGGCCCGAGCTGAACCAGTTCGCGGTCGACGGTCTGAAATCCGTCCAGCCGGACGTACAGGAGGTGAAGGACCGCATTCTTTATGCCCAGGCCATCGAAGCGGCGCGGTGCATGGAGGAGGGCGTCGTCAAGGATCCGCGCGAGGCCGATGTCGGCTCCATCCTCGCCTGGGGCTTTGCGCCCTATACGGGCGGTGTCCTCTCCTTCATCGACACGATCGGTGCGAAGAAATTCGTGGAGAAGGCCGACGCGATGGCGAAGGCATTCGGCGACCCGTTCAAGGTGCCGGATCTCCTGCGCGACATGGCGTCGAAGGGCGAGACCTTCTACAAGCGTTTCGGGGGTCAGCAGAAAGCAGCATAGCCCAAGGAACCGGGAGCGTTGTCATGAAGAGCCGGGCGGGAAACCGTTCGGCTTTTCTTTGTTTTGGATACTCCGACCCATCCGGGTCGTCGCTCCTCGCTTTGTCCGGGCAAGCCGGACACGCTGCGGACGCGCCGTCGCGCTTTAGGGGTGCCGTATATTTCCGCTCCCCCTCGTGGGGAGGGGTAGGGGTGGGGGGACAGCGCGGCGACCTACCATCCACTCCACCCCGCCGATCCTGACGTAGTGATAAGCCACAAACCCACCTCATGGTGAGGTGCTTTCCCCAAGGAAAGCCACGAACCACGCAGGGCGCTCGCTATCCCGTCCTTCGAGGCTCGCTTCCCCGCTTTCGCGGGGACGAGCCGCTCGCACCTCAGGATGAGGTGTGAGGGTGGCACAGGGTTTTCCGCTTTCCGCTTTCCTCCGGCCGCGCCGGCGCGAACCGGAGGATCTCGATGCATGCGCTCCGGGGAGACCCTCCGGTCAAGCCGGAGGGAGGCGGGAGTGAGCTGATGCTGTTCGGTTTCCCTCCCCCTCGCGAGGTCGGGAAAGCATCCCCCGCCTTACATCCCATGCCGGCCAGTCTTTCGCGCCGGGTTTTCAGCTCAAGGGTGAAACCGCGCAGCGGCGTTTCTCGCGCCCTTGATCTGAAAATCCGGCGTCGAAAAAATCCCGGCAAGGCATGAAAGGCTAATTGTGTGTTCGGTTTTTCCCCGGCAAGCGGAAAAAAAAGGCGCCCTTTCTCCTCCCCCGTTTACGGGGGAGGGGGACCCCGAAGGGGTGGAGGGGGGAGAAGCGCCGCTATGCCATCCAGCACACCATCGAGATTTTCATAAATGTCCGGATTGGTCGCGCGATAGACAAACCAGCCCATGCTTTCCAGAAAGCGCGTTCGCCTGGCATCATAGGCGAGTTCGCGCGGTGTGGCATGTGTGGCGCCGTCGATCTCGACAATCATCCGAAGTTCGATGCAGGCGAAGTCGGCGATATACGGCCCGACAGGGTGCTGACGCCGGAACTTAAATCCCTGCAGGCACCCGCGGCGCAGCCGCGACCAAAGCATGGTTTCGGCATTTGTCATGCGCTGTCGCAAACGCTTGGCGAAACGCCGTGATTTTCCTTCGGATTGGCGCATACCCCCCCTCGTCGCTTCGCGACACTCCCCCCGTGAACGGGGGGAGAAAAGTTGATTGCAGACACCAATTTCTATCATAGATGGAATACGCAGGCATGCCCGATTCCAATTTTGAGTGTTGGCGTTTCAGGCTGTCCTAATTCGTCATCCCTGACGCGCGCGAGCCCGTTTTTGAATGCGTAAGCGCGCTTATTCCTTCCCGCTTTCCTCCGGCCGCGCGGGCGCGGACTGGAGGATCTCGATGCCCGCATTCCAGGGAGGCCCTCCGGTCAAGCCGGAGGGAGGCGGAAGGTTGGCAGGACTGTGTGTATTCCCCTCCCCCTTTGTGGGGAGGGGAAGCCTGGGCTCTATCGCCCCCAATCCTTCGTCATCCCAACGGAAGTTGGGACCCAGAGCGACGGTGACACTATGCCGACAGGCGCGCAATCTGTGCAGCGGTGACGTAGCCGGCTGGTTGGCCCAGGACGATTTCGTGGAGATGGCGCAACTGGGTCCCGGCTTTCGCCGGGATGACGACGAGAATATTGCGCGCCCAATTTTTGCTCGCCAGGACAATCGCGAGTCCGTTCTTGAATGCGTAGGCGCGCTTATTCCTTCCCGTCTTCCTCCGGCCGCGCGGGCGCGGACCGGCGCGTTGCCGCTTGTCGCCAAGATCGCCATCGCGGTTGTGGTCTGGCTCAGCATTGTGTTGTTGCCGCTCATATTGCGCGGCCGTCTGGACAAGCTCGACGAACTCCAGCAGTTGACGTTCTGGCGAAACCTGGCTGCCGGCGGTTTGTGGATTGTGGCCTTTGTGCCGGCGATGGCGGTATTCGCATTTCTGGCGGGAGGCGATGCGATCCGCGGAATGGTGGCGTTGGCTTTTATCGCGCCGGCCATGATGTTGAGTTTTGTGATCGGCATCACGATGTTGGCCGAAGGCGTCCAGGCCAAGGCGGAGAATGATGCCGCTGCCCGATAATTGAGTTTTCAGGCCGAATCCGGCTTCTCCACAGAAAGCGGAATTTTATCCACAAAAACCGGGTGGGCATTGATTGACCCGCCCGTGGTTTGGCGGTTCACTTCACTCATCGGAACACACCGGGGAGCGCCTGTCACAGGGCAAACCAACGGAAACCGATCCTTCCGAGCCGTTCGCGCGGTTGACCGCGAAGCGGGGAGGAAGGGCTCCGAAACGAAGCGATCCGCATCGTTGAAGAGCGTCCCGGTACACCCACCGGGGCAAGCAAAGGGGAAGCGCCTTCACCGGCACGTCCCCCCGCGCCGCCGCCCGCCGCTGAACCTGTAAAAGGGGGAGGAGACGGGCGGTAGGTGCGTTTGGGCTTGGGTTTCCTTTAATATGGACCTGCGCTCCTACGCGCGGTTAGCGTTGAGCCTTGCCACGCGGGGGTCAGGCGATGCCGGCTGGCCGCACGTCGGTCACGGATTTTCCGGTTCATCCTTCAAAGCCTTGCGCTGGGCTTCCAGACTCTCGGGATAACTCTCGATATCCCCATAATCGAGAAAGGCTGCATACCGCCGATGTGCGCCCTTTACCCGTGCGGCATGCTTGATCGGACACCAATACTGCTCGGTGCGCGAAGCAATCTCCTGAACGTAAGCGAGGACACCATTGGCGTAGGCGCAATAGGTGCAATTGATCTTTTGCAGGACGTTGAGATAGGCGAGGCGATGGCGATCGAATACGACATAGTCGCGGCGCTTCACCTGCCGGATGCCGTAGACCGGAAAGCAGACCAGCTGGAAGATGCTGGCAAAGATGTCGAGCAGGATCAGCGGCAGGGTGACCGCGTAAATGAAGGGCGAGGTCAAGATCTCCAGAATACCGGAATTGGCGAAGAACCGCCGGGCACTGATTTTCAGTTTGCGCTGCCGGGTTTCGATCTCGCGGCTGAAGACCGCCCGATTGTTGGTCCATTTGAATTGCAGGTCGCGGCGCCGCTCGATCAGCTTTTCTTCCAGCTCGGCTTCGAGATCGCGGATTTTGGTCACCAACTCGTTGATATCCCGCTTCATGACAGCCTCCCATCGGATCAGGCCAGACGTTTGCCTGTTGGCAACAGCCTATCACGGGCTGCGTGCGGCGCGCGGCGGCGTCCCGGCGGCAAACCGCCGCAGCCAACGATTGCGCGAAACATGCAACGGAGTACGAGCGGCGGGATCGTGGTGGCAACACCGGATTCATGCCGATCGATGATGCGATCGGCCAAGGCGAATTGTTTGGCGCAAAATTTCAAAACCGGCGCGCGACGAGGAGACCGATATCGTCAATCAGGACGGGTCACGCGATGCGCTGCGCGATCCGGGTCTGGAATACCATGAATACGAGGACGTCGAAGAGGCGCTGAAGGCGCCGGTTCCCGCCTCCGGTCAGCCGGCTTATTCGCCAGGCACTGAGACCGGCTCCTGATCGCCGACAGATAGCGTCACAGCCGCGTGACGGCTTCGGACGGCGCGAAACCGGCTGATTGTCCTAAACGCGCCGCCGCATCGGAAAGCCGGCGAGACTGGCGGTTATGCATTGGCGGTGATTATAAGTATAAGTTGTCCCTAAAACTAGACAAAATTGGTCGATCCAGAATCGACCTAATTTATAGTTTGGGCGGAATCATTCTATGCTATAAATTACGCTAACGTAAATCATGGGGGGATTGATGATCAAGCGACGGGTCAGCAGACGCTCTTTCTTTGCGCTTGTCAGCGGATCAGCCGCCGTTGCCGTTTCATCGGGCCGTTCCGCTGCGCAGAATTATACCGGTGTCACCGACGCCGATACCGGTGCGGGCTACGACTATCCGGGTTATGGCCGCGGCACGGCGCGAACGCAGAGCCCGTCCTGTTCGGGCAATACCGATGCCGACACTGGGGCGAATTACGATCCAATTGGCTGCGGCACGCGCCAGCAGGGCCGAACCTGTTCAGGCGTTACAGACGCGGACACGGGCGCACAATATGATCCGGTCGGTTGTGGCCGTGGTTCCAACCCTCAACAGCCCGTGGGGCCCTCCCAATCTGCAGAATGCCAGGCGATGCGCGTGCAAATGGATACGCTCGCAGAGAGATATACCGCCTATGTCTACCGCTTTACGCAAGCCAACCAACAGTTCGAGTACTTTTTAAATGCGACGCGCCATGCGTTTGCGCTGCAGGATCGCGAAGCCTACAGCGCCGCACTGGCCGGCCTGCAGCCTGCCGCAGTCGAATTACGCACAGCGTTCAATGGACTGACGGCCACTGAAGCCGGCCTCACCGGGCTGATAGAAACTGCGGAAGTTTTTTGCTGAGAAAAACAGGAGGAAAACATGCGTTTTTGTCTTCCTATTGCTTTGCTGTTCGGGATCGCCTTTCTAGGCGCAACTTCAGCGGTGCAGGCGCAGAATATATTCCCGGCGGGTCAGTTCAATTGGGTGAATATCTCGCAAGGTGAATGCTTTCGCCGCGCTCAGATGGCCGGACCGGCCGCAGTTGCACAGTTTAATCTTCCCATCACGGTAGGTGAGTTTGATGGCTGGCTCGTGGGAAGTTCGAACCAGCCCGTGCATGTTCAGATCGCCTGCCTTGGCGACGACGAATCCACGCAGATCGCCAACCCGTCCGCACCGCGCACCATGATTGTCATCAATATCGAGACGCTGCAGGCAAACACGGCCGGACAGATCCGCGATTACCTGCGTGAATGCATGCATACCGGCCAATGCCCCGGTCAGGCCAATGGCGGTAATGGCGGTGGCCAGCCGCCGCCGCGCGACCCGAATGCACAGACGGCCGACTGGCGCACAACGGCGACCAGCCTGCGTGGGCGCAATGGCGAGGTGTTCGCGTTTCACTGTCCGGCGCGTGGCAGTACGCGGCATGCCTCGGTCTGGGGGAGCGATCTCTACACGGATGATTCCGGCATTTGCTCGGCCGCCGTGCATGCCGGATTCCTGACCGACGCGGGCGGCTCGGTCTGGATTCAGATCGTCGGACGCCAAGAGCGCTATACCGGTTCGACCCGCTACGGCGTTTCGAGCAGTAATTATGGCGGCTGGAACGGCAGCTACCGGTTTGTCTTCGTCGAGCGCTGATCGGGTCGGTCAGCGCCGAACGGAGAGCTTCACTGCGGGGCGTCGAAGCGGCCCATCGTGCGCGTCCGTTTTTCGCAATACATCGTGTATCCCCGCCGGTTCTGCCGGTGATAAACTGCCGCCCGGGACAGTATAACTGCTGTCCGGGCGATTGTCCGTTTCCGGGTGTCGGCACCGGCGTCGCAATCGTAGTAGTCGTAGTAGTAGTAGTAGGAGGAGGAGGCCGGCGGCGGCAAATTATGGGGATAAGTCGATGAGCCAGGCGCAACTTCCCGAGGACGATTACATCATCGGGGCCAGCGAACGGGAAATCGCCCGCTTGGGCCAGCAGCATGCGATCTGGCGCGAACGGGCGCTGGCGGCCTGGCGGCGCGGTGGCCTGAAACCGGGCATGAGCGTGCTCGACATTGGCTGCGGGCCCGGTCATGCCAGCTTCGATCTGGCACAGCTCGTGGGGCCGAAGGGCGAGGTGATCGCCGTCGATCAATCTGATCTGTTCCTGCGGGCCGTCGAGGCTGGCGCGAAGGCCCGCGGGCTCTCCAACATCCGCACGGTCAAGGCTGATCTCGGCGCGCTCGACCTTCCAGCCGACAGCGTTGATTTCATCTGGTCACGCTGGGTTTTGTCGTTCTTGCCGCGGCCGGCGGATCTGTTGAAGCGGCTGTCGAAATCGTTGCGGTCCGGCGGCGTCTTCGTGGCGCATGAATACGGCCATTATGAAACCTTCGGATTTCATCCGGCGGACCCGGTCCAGGACCGCTTCATCCAGGCGGTGAAAGCCAGCTGGCGGGCGTTTGGCGGGGAGCCGAATATTGCCAAACAGCTGCCGGCGATGTGCGCGGAAGCGGGCTGGTCGACCGAGTATCTGACGCCCCACATATTCACCACGCGGCCCGGCGAAATGGTCTGGGAGTGGCCAGTAGGCTGGCTGAAATCCGATGGCATTGACCGGCTCGTCGAACTTGGTTTCCTCGCCAAGGAGGATGCCCAGCGTTTTCATGGTGTTGTCCAGGAGCGTGCTGATGATCCGCTGAGCATTCTGACGACGCCGCTGGTGATGGAGGTCATCGCCGTTCAGGGCATGAATTGACGCGATCGTGACCGGCAATACCCGGGCGCCTGGCTATGCTGACGCGGATTCCGGGGAGACCATCATGAAGCTTGTCACACTATTTGTTTTCATCGTTTCGCTGGCCAACACCGTGGCGGCGCGGCAGGATGCCGATCTCTTTGCGCTGATCGGCGCGGGCGATGCGGACGGGCTCGAACAGGCCTTGGCGGCCGGTGCGGATCCGAATGAGCGCCAGCCGGGCGGGTTGCGCGCCACGCCACTGATGTGGGTAACCGGCGGGGATGATCCGCGCCTGATCGATATTCTGCTGGCCGCCGGTGCCGAGGTCGATCTAACCGATGCGATGGGCGATCCGGCAATCAACTGGGCGGCCTATTATGGCCATGTCGCGGCGATCGAGCGCCTGCTGGACGCGGGCGCTGATACCGATCTCACCGGGCATGGCAATGCCGTCGAGATTGTCATGCGCCGCGGTCATCAGGCCGCGCTGCGCTTGCTGCTCGAACATCGCGGCGAACTCCCCGTACGCGGCGATGCCGAGACAGCCTTTGCCGAAGCGCTGGCCGAGGGAAACATCACGGCGCTTGATGGGCTCTCCACGCAAATCGACCTTGCCGCTGCGCGCGATTTTGCCGGCCGGCCCGCCATTCAGGCTGCCGCGAGAAACGGTGCGGCCGACAGTCTCCGCTGGCTGGCAAGCCGCGGCTATGATGTGGACCGGCCAGATGCGATCGGTTTCTCGGCCCTGTTCGAGGCGGCCCGCGAGGGGCAGGCCGGCGCCGTTGCGGCGCTGATTGATGCGGGTGCCGATGTAAACCGGGTCTCGCAGGAAAACGCGCTCTCGCTCACTCCGCTGCATCTCGCGGCTATTGGTGGGGAATCGGCGACGGTTAGCGCCTTGCTGGACGCCGGCGCCGATCCGGACGCCCAAGGGTTGATGGGTGGCACAGCGCTGATGTGGGCGGCCTTCGAAGGGTCACAGGATGCCGCGCGGATTCTTCTCGAGCGGGGCGCAAACGCGGAACTGGCGACGGAGGATGGCACGATCTTCGCGGCAATTGCCTCCCAGCGCGGTTGGACGGAGCTCTTAGAATTCAATGCCTTACCATCCGATTAAGCCGAGTTCATGCCGGGTTTCCGGATTTGCGGTCTAGGCTGGCTTTGAGCGAGGGAGACAATGCATGAGCGAATGGTTCAAGGCCGACAAAAAGGCAAAGGCGCGTTTTGCGGGACCGGCGGAAGCCGGACTGCCGATCCCGACGCGGATCATGTCGAACGGTGAGTATTCGCCTTTGCCGCAAACGGAAAGTCAGCGCCGCGTCGAGGGGGCTCTGTGGGAGATCGCCGACCAGCTGGCGCCCCGATTCGGCTTGAGCCGCCGGGCTTTTCTACGCTCGAGCATGGGGATGGCGGCGGCATTTGCGGCGCTCAATTCCGTGTTCGGCCCGGCCTATGCCATGGCTCAGGATGAGTTGTCCGACGGCGATGCCGGCGCCGATTGGGCGCAGCGCCATGCTGACCAGTTCATTTTCGACGGTCATTTGCATTTCGTTCACGACGAATACCAATGGCCGGGGATTCTCGGTTTCCGGAACGCCGCGCGAATGATGCAGGCTGACGGCATTCCGCAACGTGCGCCGGATTTCGAGGACGTCAAATTCCTGAACTTCGTGAAGGAGGTCTATTTCGATTCCGACACGACGGTCGGCATCGTGTCCACAGCTACATCTGATGATCCAGGCCGGCGCTTCCTCACGAATGAGCAGATCGCGCGCGACGTTGCCCGGTTGAATTCTGCCGCCGGTTCCCGCCGGTTAATGGGCCATGCCGCTTTCCATCCGGGCATTGATGGCTGGCGCGATGCGCTGGACGAGGCGATTGAGGTGCACCGGCCCATTTCCTGGAAAGGCTATACGGTGGGCGACCCGCTCTCGCCGCAATCGGTTGCGCCCTGGCGGCTGGACGATGAGGAGCTGGTTTATCCGGCTTACGAGCGGATGGTTGAGGCGGGCATTACCAATGTCTGCATTCACAAGGGGCTGATGCCTGCCGATTACGCAACGCGCATGCCCGACCTCTGGCCGTATGCGACGGTCGACGATGTCGGCCAAGCGGCACAAGATTGGCCGCAGCTCAACTTCATCATCTATCACGCTGCGCTTCGCCCTGTGGTGATGTTCGATCCGGGTTTTGTGCAATCATTCGAGGAAACCGGCCGGATGGAATGGGCGAGCGAGCTGGCGGAGATTCCAGCCCGCTATGGCGTCAGCAATGTCTATGCGGATGTGGGCACGAGTTTCGGGCAGGGTGCCATCACCCAGCCTCGCCTGGCGGCTGCGCTGATGTCCATTCTCGCGCGCGGCCTCGGCGCCGACCGGGTCCTCTGGGGCAGCGATGCGGTCTGGTGGGGGTCTCCGCAATGGCAAATCGAGGCGTTTCGCCGGATAGAGGTCGACGAAGACCTGCAAAACCGATTTGGCCTGCCTCCGCTGGGCACTTCGGATGGCGAACTGAAGACCCGCATTCTGGGGCTGAACTCAGCTGAAATATACGGTTTCTCGGCGGAAGAACGGACCGTCGCGCACTATCGCGACGACCGCCTGTCACAGCACAAATCGGCTTATCTCGACAGCGAAGGCGAACCCTCGAATGCTTATCACGGCTTCATCGAGGACGCGGATTGATCTAGCGAAACCTGTCCGGGCTGTTTACATCGGCGGCATGGACAGAATCGACACGCTCCGCCTGTTCGTCTCGGTTGCCGAGCTGGGCAGTTTCACCAAGGCCGCCGATCGTGAGGGGATGACACCCGGCGCGGCGTCGAAACAGATCACGGCGCTGGAATCCCGTCTTCAGGCGCGGCTGCTGGAACGGACCACCCGGTCCGTGCGCCTGACCGAGGCGGGCGAGGCTTTGCTGGAACGCATCCGGCCGTGGTTGAGCGAATTTGAGGTTATCGAAGAGGGTTTCGCCGAAGATGAGGCGGCGCCTGCCGGAACGCTTCGGGTCTCGGCGCCGGTCGATTTCGGTGCCCGGATCCTGATGCCGGCGATCGCCGGGTTCATGCGGAAATGGCCGGGTCTCGACGTGCGCATGTCGCTCGCTGACCGAATGGTCGACCTGGTCGACGAAGGCTTCGATGTCGCGGTGCGTATCGGCCATCTCGCGGATTCCAGCCTGATCGCCAAGCGATTGGCGCCGGCCTGCATGTCGGTTGTGGCTTCGCCCGACTATCTGGCGGCGGCCGGTGCGCCGATGGCGCCGCCGGATCTCGCGGCCCATGCCTGCATCATTGATCGCAACAAGCCAGCGCCGCAATTGTGGCGCTTCACCCGGGCCGACCAATCCGAAGAGGTGAAGATCAATGGCCGGCTGACCCTGAATGGTGCGAGTGCGGCAGTGGAAGCGGCGGCACAGGGGCTTGGCATTGCGTGCAGCCCGAGCTGGGCCGCCCGCGATGCCTTGAAAGCCAAACGCGTGGTGCCGGTGCTGCCGGATTGGGAACCCGATCACCGCGATGTCTGGGCCGTATTCCCCTCGAACCGCTATCTGGCGCACCGCGTCCGGCTGTTTGTCGACTATCTGGCCGACTATTTCCGCGACGGGGCCTGATTCACCAGAGCCATCGGCCGCGCCCGGTCAGCGTCCATGAAATCAGATGCCGAGTTCCTGGCAGCTTGCAAATCGGGCCGAAAAAGAGATCCCGTATCCAGCCGATCCAATTCGCATGACCTTGAAAGACTGGCGTCAACGCCCAGGACATCCACGTGTAATAGCGGATCGTGGCGCGTCGTTTCTTCTCGAAAGCAATGAATGCGCGCGATGGCGCAGCGTCTTGAAGCTGGTCTGCGACGGCAATCCCATCGCAAATGGCCAAGTTGGCGCCTTGGCCGAGCTGCGGGCTGGCACCATGTGCCGCATCGCCGATCATGATCACCTTTCCGCTAGACCAGTGCCGGCACCGCACGTCGCGATAGGTTGCCGTGGTGAACTCGGCGAGCGAGTCGACATCGTTGAGGAGTTGGTCTGCTTCCGGCCAGAAGCTGGCAAGTTCCGCGCGAAAATGTTGAAGGCCGGCCTGGCGCCACGCCTCAAAATTTTTTGTTTCCAGCGACCAGAAAAGGCTCACACATGGCGGCCCGGAAGGATTGGCCGGATCCTCGCCGACCGGCAGCACGCCGATCATGACACGTGTGCCGGCATAAACCTGTGCGAGAATCCGCTGCTTATGCCAGCTGCCGTCCAAATCGGGCCGGATGGTCCACGCCGCGCCCCAAGGATAAATCGGTGCACGTGCAGCCGGGCAAATGTCCTGACGTAAACGCGATTGCGTTCCATCCGACACGATCACTGCGTCGAATGAACCGGTATCCCCCTCCGACGATTGCAAGCACGGGCTCTCGGGGCCACGGATCGAGACGATAGGCTTGCCCGTGACAATCTCGGCACCGGATTCTTGCAAGGCTGTGAATAGCGCGTCAAACAGAGTTGCGCGGTGAATTCCGATGCCGATGTCGCCTTGGCGGCCATATTGATAGCGCAGATCCATGATCAGACGGCCGGCCGGGCTGCGGCCGTCCAACGCTTCAATTTCCGCCCCTCGCTGCACGACCTCGCTGCGAAGGCCGAGGCGATCCAATGCGGCTAATCCGGTGGGCTGCAACAGCAAGCCGGCGCCCAGCGGCCGGGGCGAAGCAAAGTCTTCGAACACCGTAACGCGATGACCTTGGCGCGCCAGCTGAATCGCACTGGCCATGCCGCCCATCCCGCATCCGATCACCGCGATGCGCATCGGGGCCTAGCCTGACCTGCCATGAGGTTTCAGCGGCTGCGGAGATTCCTGAGGAAGTCGGCGGCTGTCGTTTATCGAGCCGCGGCGTGAGTATGGGTGCAAGCGAAGCCGCTTCATGGCATGATCCTTCCGCTACGACGATTATCGGGTGGGGGCTCAATAAATGAAACGTTTGTTTGGGGTGCTGTTGATTGCCGCAAGCGTGACGGCTTGTGCGACCACAAGCCCTGAGGGGTCGCTGGCCAGTCAGGCGTTCGACTATGCGCCCGCCCGCAGCCAGGAATTGCCGGACAGCCATTTCGGCTACGAGATGGCGGGCGGCGAGCCGGATTGGCGCGGCGCGATGCTTTACACGGCATCGGATACCCGAATTGACGTCGAATTTTCGTTTGAGGGCAGCTCAGGACCGGCGCAGGGCATACTGGCGATGGAGGAGCCTTATCTGGATGGTGGCGTCCGGCGCTTCAGCGGACAGTCCGATGAGGGCAGCGATGTGTTTGTCATGTTGCAAGCGGGGCCTTGCGGCGCCGGCCAATCCTATTTCGTGACGTTGGTCATGGGACGGGACCGCTACAGCGGTTGCGCCACCGAGACCGCCGCGAACGACCGCTGGTCGAACTATCTGGCTGATTGGATGCCGGCGATCGATCTGTGCGTTAACGAACTTAGGCAAGAAGCCGAGCATGTGACTTTTGCCTATTCGACGCCCAGCGGTACGGCTGTGCGGCTGGCAGATCACGCGGGAAATCGGTGGGAATGCGTGACCATCAACGATGAGCGCGTCAATGCCGTGGTGCCGCTTAGCGCCGTTGATGTCAGGCTCGGTGAGGCCGATCCGATCTTCGTCCGCTCACAGATGCCGGCGCGTGGTGATGCCTGCTATGTCTATGAATCTGTTCGCGATCGTGATGGTCTTTTAATCGGCGCATTCGGGTATGATTCCTGCGCCGGGCCGCGGCCACCGGTGGGTTAGGCGTTCCTTAACCGGTGCGGCGCAGTTGATCTTACATGCGCCGGATACTGTTGCTGCTTGCCAATCTTGTTGTCGGAACCGCAGTTGCGGATGCCGATATCATCGATGTGCGCGATGTCGGCAATGCACAAAACCCTGATATTTTTATTGTTTTTGACAGCGCGCCGGATCTTGTTGAAGCTCGGATCGACGGACAGGCCCTGGAATTGGAGATTGCCGCCAATGTGGGCGAGCGGCGGATCGTTCCCTCTGGAAATGCTTGGGTTTCGGCGATCGAGACGGGCGCGTCGGGAGACCGCCAGATCGTGCGATTGGAGCTCACCGAAGGTGCATCAGACCTGAACGTGGCACGAACGCAGACGGGCTTAAGGCTGTCCTGGCGGCCTGTTGAAGCCGGCATTTACCCTGATGTCCCGGTCGAGTCCGCGCCGGAACTGGCCGACAACGCCGCCGCCGAATCGGATGTGCCGCCTTCCATCGTTGCCGAGGCCGCAGCGAGCGAGGCTGAATCGGCTCCGATCGTGCTGGCGGAAACCGCTTCGGTCTCGCGGCCGGATTCGGGCGAGGCCGAGTGCATCGCTGCCGCGACGGCGCTTGACATCGACATGTGGAATATCGACGCGCTGACCACTCATGCCGGTTGTCTTGTCGACGAAGACCGGACCGCAGACGCCATTCCACTGCTCGAGCGGGTGATCGCCTTCGAACCCGGCCGGTTCGATGCGGTGATCGCGCTCGCCGAAGCCAATGAACGGCTTGGCAATGTGGCGCAAGCCCAGGCTCTTTATGAACAGGCTGCGGCTGTTGCGGCGACCGATGGTCAAGCCGTGGCTGCGCGCGCCCGCGCCCGACGTTTGGAAAACGCATCAGAAGGCTAGATCGTCAGATCGGGGCGGACTTGGCTGGACAGGAACTGAAACGTTTCATCGCTCGCCTTCACCAGCTTGCGGGCCTTCAAATCCATGATCGCCGCGACGCCTTCCATCGACCACATCAAGCGCCCGCGGCGGTCGAACACCCAGTGCACGAGCGTGCGGACATTGCGGTCCGCCGCCCGCAAGCCAGTGCGGATCACATAGCCCTGCCCGGCGCTCGGCCAGCGGCGGATGGCGATCCGGCCTTCTAACAGCGCCCCGCCAACCTTGCCACCGCCGGCCGCGTGGTCGGCGAACTGTTCGGGAAAGCCGCCGGCAAAATTCGTGACCGAGTTGGAGACCTTGCCTTGCAAATGCTCGGGCATCATGACGCCATACGTGTCGCAGTCCTCCGGATTGATCCGGCCGCGACCGATCTCGGTAAGCCCCAGCCGGTCGGCATCGGCGATCCGGATACCGCTCGCCGGTGCGTGAGCGGACAAGGAGCGGGTTTTCATGTCATCCGGCGGGTCCGTGCGCAGACACTCCAGCGCATCGCGGATCCGCTGCGGCCAGGGGAAGGTTCGCCGGCTGCCGGGCACCGCGTGGCCGAGCGTCATCCGGAATATCGCGGCGATCCGGCCGCTGGCGGCATGATCGAGCCGGAGTACGATGTCAACGTTGTCATCGCCGATATCCAGCACGCCGCCGGATATGCAGAGTGGCGCGCCGGGGCGCACTTCGGCCAGGTACCGGATGGTGATGTCAGTGGCCTGCAATGTGGAAGTAGCGCCGGACTCGAAGGCGTGCGGCATGCCGACGCGATCTGCAAAATCGCCGACCGCCTCCCACGCTTTGGCCAGATAGAAGCGGACATTCAGATGGCCCAGCTCATCGCATTCCCATGCGTTGGCGCAGCCTCGCCACAGCTTGATCATCCAGGCCTCCGCAAGCGGTCAGCGGCAGTTTGCGCAAACTCCATAATGCTCGACCACTGAACGGTCCGTTACGAAACCGTCTGGCGCGTTCTGCGGCTGCGGTACGCCATGGCGTTCCTCGACATCCCCACAGCGGCCACAGATGTAAAGCTCGGCGCCGCCCTTATCATGGCAATGCGCACAGGCGATGTAGGCATTCAAGGCTTCGACCTTGTGCGCCAGACCGACCTCCATCAGAAAATCAAGTGAGCGGTAGACGGTCGGCGGCTTGGCAGACTTATCCTCCGCGCGCATGCGGTCTAGCAGATCATAGGCTTTTACAGGTTCCCCGGCCTCGACGAGGAGCGACAGCACATTGCGCCGCAAGGGCGTCATTCGAACACCGCGTTGCGTGCAATGGGTTTCAGCGTGTTTCAACGCTGCGGCTACGGAGGAATCGGTCCTGCTCATATTGCGAATTATTAATCCATTCCCGCTGCAAAAATCGAGCCCGCCATGTTGCGGCAATAGTTATGTTATAATATCACAGCGCCAGTTTTAGGAGAGGCTGGCATGCAAAATCTTCTCGGAACCGCATCAATCATAGCGCTCGCGGCCGCTGCGCCGGTCGTGGCGCAGGATGACGATGTCATCGACCGTGTCATCGTCACCTCGTCGCCGCTCCAAGTGTTGGCAGACGAGATCGTCGGCTCCGCCGATGTCATAACCGCTGATCATATCGAAGAAAACCTGGCGGGCAGCCTTGCTGATACAATCGCGCACGAACCCGGCGTGACCACGACCTTCTTCGGACCGGCGTCGAGCCGGCCGGTCATCCGCGGGCTCGGCACCGACCGGGTGCGCGTGCTGGTCAACGGTGTCGGCCTGGTCGATGCTTCGACGGCCAGCCCGGACCACGCGGTCTCTTCAGAAGCATTGGAGGCAGAGCGCATTGAAATCCTCCGCGGACCAGCGGCGATCGCATACGGTGGCGGCGCTATCGGTGGTGTCGTGAACGTGATCGATGGCCGCATTCCGGAGCGGGCCCCGGATGCTGGCGTTGAAAGCCGCTTTTACATCGGATCGACGAGTGTTGACGAAGGATATCAGATTGCCGGCCGGTCGCGGATCGCCGCCGGTCCCTTCGTGTTTCATTTCGAGGGTTTGAGCCGCGCGGCCGAAAATTACGACATTCCCGGTTATGCGGAGTCTGCGCGTTTTCGCGCCCTGGAGGACGATGATCATCATGATGATCATGACGACCACGACCATGCGCCGCTGATCTCGTTCGACGATGATGACGATCACGACCATGATCACGAGGAAGAGGAAGCCTTCGGTACGGTGCCCTCAAGCGATCTGGAATTCACCAGCGGCTCGATTGGCACGTCCTTCGTCGGCGATTGGGGTTTTGTCGGCGTTGCCTACCGCTCCATGGACGGGGAGTACGGCTTGCCGGGCCACTCGCACGCACATGAAGACGATCATGGCGACGAAGACGACCATCATGACGATCTCGGGGTTCTGATCGGCCTTGATGAGGGTGATGACGATCACGACCATGCTCATGGCGAGGAGGACGGTGCCCGCCTCGAAATGACCCAAAACCGTTGGGACGTTCGTGGCGATATCGAAATCGACGGCGCTCCGATTGAGCGCGTGCGGTTCGCCGCCGGTATCGGGGATTACCGTCATAGCGAAATCGAGGAGGGCGAAGTTGCCACCCGTTTCGATAATGAGGGTTGGGAAGGCCGCATTGAATTGCGCCATCGTCCGATCGGAAATGTCGAAGGGGCGTTTGGCCTTCAGACTTTCGACCGCGATTTCTCGGCGACCGGCGAAGAAGCCTATATTGAGCCTGTGGAAACGCGCGATATCGGTGTGTTTATCGTCGAGCGCTATGATGCCGGCGACTGGGGCCTCGAAGGGGGTGCGCGGATTGAAAACCGCGAAGTCGAAACCGCTTCGGTCTCGCGTTCCTTCGATACGTTCAGCGCATCCGGCGCCGCGTTCTTCCGCCCGCAGCAAGACGTCTTCCTGGCGGCCACCATCGCGTTCACGGAACGTGCGCCGACCGATGTCGAGTTGTTCGCAAACGGTGCCCACCTGGCCACACGGGCTTTTGAAATCGGCGATTCCACCCTGGACCCGGAGCAGGCAATCTCACTGGACCTGACCGGCCGTTTTGAAGGCGATGGCTGGGCTATCGACGGGGCGGTCTTCGTTGCCGATTATGACGGCTTCATTGGCCTGTTTCCGACCGGTACCGAGGAAGATGAGCTCCCGGTTTTCGTCTACGACCAGCGTGATGCCTCGATCTGGGGTTTTGAAGCGCGGGCCGAGCGCGAGCTGGGCACGTCCGGCAATTGGGATTTCCGCGGTGAGGTGACAGCCGAATACGTGCGTGGCGAGCTGGATTCAGGCGGCAACCTGCCGCGGATCCCGCCGCTGGGCCTGTCGGCGCTGATCGAGGCGGAACGCGATTTCGTGACCGGCCATCTGGAAGTCGTGTGGGTCTCTGAACAAGACGACAATGCCAGCTTCGAGCTGCCCACCGATAGCTACACGCTTCTGAATGCGCAGGCCGTTTTCCGGCCGATCGCCGATCTGGACGTTCGGCTCATTCTCGAAGCGCGCAATCTGACCGATGAGGAGGCGCGTTTGCATACGAGCTTCCTGAAGGATCTGCTGCCTCTGCCGGGCCGGAATTTCCGCGCGGCTCTGTCGGTTGCCTTCTAAGTCAGGCGTGCGGCAGGCTGTCGCGCGGCAGATTGCGCCCTGCACAGGTCGGCCGCAGCCGCTTAATACCCTTAAACCGATTATGGTTTTAGGGGGTTCAGATGAACAGATTTTTCCTTTCGACGGCTCTGCTGGCATTGCTGTCGGGTGGTGTAGCCCAGGCGGATCAGGGTGATTGGCTGATCCGTCTGCGGGCGATCAATGTTTCGCCGAACGAAGGTGCGACGATCACGCCGATCGGGGGTGATGTCGACATCGACGCGAGCGTCGTCCCAGAGTTGGACATCTCGTATTTCTTCACCGATCACATTGCTGCAGAGTTGATCCTTGGTGTGACGCCGCATGATGTTTCGGCGGTGAATACCAGCGTGGGCAATGTCGATCTGGGCAGCGTCACGCTTCTACCGCCCACTGTGACTCTGCAATATCATTTCACGCCCGACGCCGCTTTCCGGCCGTATGTGGGCGCCGGTGTGAACTACACGGCTTTCTTCAATGAAGACTTGCCTAGCGGCGGCACCGCTACATCAATCAGTTATGACGACAGTTTCGGTTTTGCAGCCCAGGTCGGAGCGGATTTCGATGTCAACGAGACCTGGTTTTTGAATGTTGATTTGAAATGGATCGACATCAATACAGACGTCACCATCAACAATGCGATCACGGCAGATGTCGACATCGACCCCTGGGTCTTCGGTATCGGCATTGGCCGGCGTTTCTAGACGTTTTCAAAAAGCCACACTCAGGGCCGCTCGACAGTGAATCGGGCGGCCCTTTTTGCGTGGCCTGCCCCTTTCCATTGTGATCAGACGGTCAATTGGCTATTGAGCCTGCGAACTTGCGATTACCAGAGGACGCTAACATGGCAGACGCACCCGCCAATCCGCAGCTTTCAGGCCAGGTTCCGCTCTACAAGCGGCCGGAACCGCTGAACAAGGAAAAGCACCGCAGCTTCGGCATGACGCCGCCCGCCGACCCGTTCAAATTCCTATCCGAAACGCATTTCGTTCCGGCGATCGTTGGCGAGTTTGCGCTTTATGCCGGCCATTTCCCGGTGATTTTCCTTGGTGAGCGTAAGATGCCGGTCGTTGTGATGGGGCTGCAACCAGGCCAAAACTTGTTCGTCAAGGAAGACGGTAGTTTCGACGAAGAAGCCATGATCCCGGCTTTCGTCCGCCGCTATCCGTTCGTTAGCGCAAGCAATGGGCCGGATCAGCCGGCCACGGTCTGCATTGATGTCGAAGCCGATGGCGTGGTTTCGGAAAACCCGAACATGCCGTTTTTCGACGACAAGGGCGAGCCGACGCAAGCGTTGCAGCAAGCCATCGATTTCGTCAGTGCTTTCGAGGCCGATGCCCGCACAACGGAAACCTTCGTGAAGAAGTTGGCCGATCTTGATCTCTTTGAGAACAAGGACGTGACGCTGAACGATCAGAATTCCGGGGACAGCCGCAAGATCGCGGAATATTTCGGGATTTCGGAGCAGAAGCTCAACGCGCTGCCGGCCGACACCTATGCCCAGCTGCGCAATGAAGGCTATCTGGCGCCGATCTACGCCCACATGATTTCGCTGAACCGCTGGGACCGTATCCTGAACCGCGCCATTCGCCGCAATCAGGCTGCTGCAAAGCAATAAACCGCAGAAATCCGTATTATCAGATGATCACAAAGGTGCGAGAGGCCTACCCGCCTCTCGCACTTTTCATATATGTCCTCCCAACACATAGTCGCGTGACAGGACATGTTCAGATTTTTTAGCCTTCTCATCGCCCTGCTGCTGATTGCGGAGCCGGCTCAGAGCCAGTCGAGTCCGATTTCGCCATCTCCGTTTGGCACCACAACCATGGTCGAGACGCGATTGATCGCGGACCATGTCACCGTGGAAACCGGCCAGACCTTTTATGTCGGCTTGCACATGCAGATCGAACCGGGCTGGCACACCTATTGGCGTAATCCGGGCGATTCCGGCGAACCGACGGAGATCCGCTGGACGCTTCCAGACGGTGTCGAGGTCGGCGAGATCCTGTGGCCGGCGCCGTCCGCTTATGCATTCGGACCGTTGATGAATTACGGCTATGGCGGCGAGGTTGTCCTGGCTATGCCGGTAACGGTTCCGGCAGATTTCGGCCAGCGGTTTCTGGAACTTCGCGGTGAGGCCAGTTGGCTGGTCTGCGAGGAGATATGCATCCCGGAATCGGCCGAGGTCGAGCTGTTTTTGACCGTTGGACGCGGCGCCGTTGCCGATGCTGGTGGTGCGGCCCTCATTGAATCGGGCTTTGCGCGGCTTCCGGAATCGCTCCCGATTGAGGCCGGAATCACACGAAGTGGCTCGTCCTTGCTGTTGACGGCGCAATTACCGGAGACTGCCGGCCCGGTCCGCAATCCGGCTTATTTTCCGTTTTCCGGTTCTGTCATCGATCATGCGTCCGAACAGAAAACGTATGTTTCCGATGCGGGCGTGGCGCTGCGGCTGGTGCCGGCGCCGGAGGCCCGCTCGGGGCTGACCTGGGCGCCGCGCGGCGTTCTGACTTTCGAAACGATGGAAGGCGGGCGCTGGACGACCCGGGCGATCAACATCACACCGGAACCGGGTGAGGCGGTAATCGAGATACCCTCGGATGCCTTTGCCGAAGACAGCGTTCCGGTTTCGGCCGGCGGGCTTGCGATCACCTTGCTTCTGTCCCTGATCGGTGGATTGATCCTCAATCTGATGCCGTGCGTTTTTCCGGTCTTGTCGATCAAGGCGCTGGGATTTGTCGAGCGGGCCCATTCGGTACCGGGCGAGCTGAAGCGGCACGGCCTCCTCTTTCTGGCCGGTGTCCTGTCGACTTTCCTCGCGCTCGCAGCGGTTCTTCTGGTCCTCAAGGCGATTGGCGAGCCGGTCGGTTGGGGCTTTCAGCTTCAGAACCCCGTTGCGGTCTCGATCCTGTCGCTGGTCATGTTCGCCATCGGCCTGAACCTGGTCGGGCTGTTCGAGGTCGGGACGCGGTTACAGGGTATCGGAGGCCGCTGGACGGAAATGGGGGGCGATGCGGGCGCGTTCATGACCGGCCTGCTGGCGGTTGTCGTGGCCGCACCGTGCATCGGTCCCTTCGCCGCCGGCGCGCTGGGACTGGCCTTCGCACAGCCCGGCTACGTGCTGCTCCTGGTATCGCTCATGCTGGGTATCGGCCTGGCGCTGCCATATCTCATCCTGTCCTTCTACCCGTCGCTGTTACGCTGGTTGCCCAAGCCCGGCCCATGGATGGTGCGGTTCAAGCAATTCCTGGCTTTTCCGATGTTCGGGGCGGCGGTCTGGCTGATCTGGGTGTTGTCGATCCAAAGCGGCCCGCAGGGCGTGCTAATGTTGCTGATCGGCTATCTGGCGATCGCCTTTGTCATCTGGAGCGCACCGTTCTCCACGCTATTGTCGCGCCTGGCGACGGTCTCCGGAGTGCTGGTGCTGGCGGCCGCGCTCTATGGCGTCAGCGTTAGCCGCACCGCGTCGGAATATGCCGGCGAGCCCTGGTCACAGGATCGGGTCGACATGCTGGTCGCGGAAGGGCGGCCGGTGTTCATCGACTTCACGGCGGCGTGGTGTGTGAGCTGTCAGGTCAACAAGCAGCTGACCTTGAGTTCGCCGCAGGTATTGCGGGCTTTCGAGGAAAATGACGTTCAGGTGCTGATCGCCGACTGGACCAATCGGGACGACCGCATCGCGGCTGCCATCCGCGGTTATGGTTCGGCGGGTATCCCGCTTTACGTCTATTACGCGCCGGGCGGGACCGAACCGCAAATCCTGCCGCCCCTGCTGAACACGCGCCTGCTGCTCGAAACGGTCGAGCGGAACTAGGTCAGCGGTCCACGCGGACAGCCGGGATCGACACCGGTAAAGGGTGCGATCTCGTCCCGGTCGGCCAGCGGTCCGATGGTCCGGGCATGGTCCAACAGGTATTCGATATCCGCGTAAATCGCGAGCCGGTCGGCGCGCAAGCCCGGCGCTGACAAACGGTCCAGATGATGCAGCGCATCAATGGCCATGCCGCGATAAATGCAGCGCAGATCTTCAGGGCCGCCGGCGTATTCCATCGCTATCGACAGCGTCATGGCGCGGCGGGAGATGTCCGTCAGGCCGATCGCGAGCGCATTGTCCTGCGTCAGCGGTGTAGCCGCCTGGGCCGGAGCGCTACGCGCGAATGCTGCTTGTGTCGCAACGGCTTCAGAGAGCCTTTCGGCCGCTGATGCCAATTCGGCGCCCGGGCCGGCGATCAGGGTGGACAAGGCTGCCAATGCGGCGGAAACAAGCGTCATGGATGATCCTCGGATAAGACCCGCATCCGGTCGGGAGCCAACACCATGTCGCTGACGCGTGAACAAGCCGTTGAAGCCCTGCGCCGGCTGGGCGCGCGCGAAGCCGATCTCGATGCACGCGATTTCTTCCGCCGCGAGCGAGACCGTTTGGCACGGTTCAGCGGCGAGGCGGCGGGGCTGCACATCGATTTTTCAAAACAGCCGGTCAGCGGGGCGTCCTTGGCTGCTCTTGTGGAGCTGGCCGAAAGCTGCGGGATGGATGACGCCATATCCGCGCTGATGTCGGGTGCAAAAGTCAATGTCACCGAAGACCGTGCCGCCCAGCACGTGGCGCTGCGCGGTGGCGGCCGCGACAGCGCCAAGATCGAACAGGCGTCAAACGAGCGGCAACGCGCCTATGCGTTTGCGGAAGAGGTGAGGTCGGGCCGCCTGCGGTCGTCCACCGGCGCGCGTTTCCGGCACGTCCTGCATATCGGTATTGGCGGATCGGATCTCGGCCCGCGGCTGGTCTATCAGGCGCTGGCGCAGGCTGACGATCCGGTGGCCGTGCGCTTTCTTTCGAGTGTCGATCCGGACGCATTCAAGGCCGCTACGGCGGGACTCGATCCGGCAACGACGCTGGTCTTCGTGGTCTCGAAATCGTTTGCGACGCCGGAGACGACCGAGAATTTCGCTGCGGCGCTTAACTGGCTGGCATCCGGGCTCGACGGCGATGCCGGCGTGCATCTGGTGGCGGCCACGGCGAATACTGCTGCCGCGGTGAAAGCCGGTATTCCCGAGGACCGGCTGTTTGAGATGTGGGACTGGGTGGGCGGACGCTATTCGCTCTGGTCGACGGTGTCGCTGTCAGTGATGGCCGCGGTCGGACCGCCGCGGTTCGATGACCTGTTGGCGGGCGCCCGAGAAATGGACTCGCATTTCATGGAAGCCGAGCTCCACCGGAACCTGCCGGTGCTGTCGGCGCTGATCATCTACTGGCATCAATCGGTCCGCAGTGCGGCGGGCTGGGCGGTGGTACCCTATGCCATGCGGCTGCGCCTGTTTGTGGGATGGCTGCAGCAATTGTCCATGGAGTCGCTCGGCAAAAGGGTGTCGCCTGAAGGGGACGCCCTCGATGGTCCTTCCGGGCCGGTTGTCTGGGGCGGCGAGGGACCTGACGGGCAGCACGCCTTCTTCCAGCTCCTGCACCAGGGAAAAACCGGCATGCCGGTCGATATTCTGGCGTTTGCGCGACGCTCCGACGGCGGTGGCCAGCCTTCCCTGCTGGCGAATGCAGTGGCACAGGCCGAAGCATTGCTGCGCGGCCGCGACTCAAAGACGATCCGGGACGAATTGGACCAAAACGGCTTGACGGCAGACGCGATAGAGCGATTGGTCCCGCACAAGGCGATGCCAGGCGGGCGCGGGTCGACTTTCATACTGGCCCCAAAACTCGATGCGCGGACGCTCGGGGCCCTATTGTCGTATTATGAACATCAGACCTATGCGCTAAGCGTCCTGATGGGATTGAACGCCTTTGACCAGTTCGGTGTGGAACTCGGAAAGCAATTGGCCTCGGCAATCGAAGGGGAGATGGCTGCGGGCGGGCCGGGTAAGCATGACGTGTCGACACAGTCGCTCCTGCAGCGGATATCGGAATTGCAGCACAAGAAGCGGGATTGGAATGCTTGACGTCCCCTCATTGTGACGCCAAAGTAATAAACAGGACGGGACCTGACCGTTTTGTCCTTCGGCGTTTCGGGGAGGAGACGCCTCAATCGACCAAACAATTACGGGCCGGCAGTTTGCCGGCCCGCTTTTTTTCCGAATTCGTTTTTGCGATCAGAAATATCCGTTCGGCGTTTCGCGTTCGGACCGTGAGGATGACGATGAATTGTCATCGCTTGCCGGCATGCTTGCACAGGCAATGGCGGTCGTGGCGAACAAGGCGGCGGCCAACATGGCCAGCAGTCGTTTGAAGCGCATTTCAGGACTCCCTCGGTTAAAGCGCACAATGCCCCCGAGCGAGACCCCTTCCATTTAACGCCGGCGAGGCTTCTTCCCCGAAGCCCGGCCAGCCGGCATGCTTACTCCTCGTCGGTCATCTCCCAGATGATGCGCCGCGAATTGCGGCTACCCTCCAACCGCTCGATTTCGAGCCGGTTGAGCCATTCGGTGCGCTCATCACCCTCGACTTCCTCGCCGTCGACCCAGACGCGGTCCTCGCCATCGACCGTTTCGATACGGATGCGGTTGGCGCCTGCGTCGCGGAGGCGGCGGGTGATGTCATCAATGCGGACATGATGGTGGTTGGCGTTACGCCGGACAAGACGGGCTTCGCGCTCAGCATTCATCATCTCGTCGCGCGAATTGGCGATCACGATCTGCATATCGCGGAGTGCTTCCCGGCGACCGGCCCGCCCTTCTGCGAGCTCGCGCCGCACGTCCTCTATCGATTCGCGAATCTCCTCGCGCGCTTCTTCCAGCTCCTCGCGGACCTCGGCACGTTCCTGATCTGTCAGTTCGCGCCGTTCGCCGTTGACGATCACCATACGCCGCGATTCAAGCTGGCCGAGTTCGCTTTCGAGTTCCGCCATCGCTTCTTCCAGGCCCTCGATACGCATGTCGTCGATAATCACATGGACGTCTTCGAGACGGTCGAGCTCTGCCGCGAGCTGGGATTCGATCGCGACCAACCGCAAAGCGTGATCAGCTTCCGAAAATGCGACATCGCCGTTATGAACCCAGGTCAGCACATCGGCCTGATCGCCGGAAATAAAGATGCGGCCGTCTTCCATCACCCGGATGGCATCGCCATCGACGATTACATCGCCATCAACGATCTCGACCTCGACACCGCGGATCACGATTGCCTGATCATCGCCAGATTGCCGGGTGACGATGATCTCGAAACTGCCATCCTCGGGGGCGCTTGCCGATCGCTGGGTCGCCATCGCGGCCGTGGTGCATCCGGTTGCTGCCAGCGCCAGCGCCGCGGTCGTCATCGTCAGCATTTTCTTCATGCGTCCCTCCTGTCTGTTGAAGCCATACTTTCACTGATGGAATTACCGAAGCCGTGCGATTGGCTGAACTTTTCGTCATTTCAGAGCGGAAAGTTGCGGCGATGCATGGGGAATTGGGGAAGCATGCACCGCCGCGGGAAGGGGCCTTTCGTGAAGGCTCAGAAAGCGTGTAACGGGTGAGGTTACGAGCGATTGGCTACTCGGTGACGAATTCGACACGGACCGTCCATATAGCGGCATCAGGCTTGCACCCGGCCGACACGCCGCAATAATGGCGGCTGGACCGGCGGAGTACCCCATGCACAGACGGCGTTTTCTCAAGAGTGTGGCTGCAGCCAGCCTGTTGCCGGCGATACCCGCCGCAGCAGCCAGGGATGGTCAGCCTTTGCGGGCCAAGGCTGCGCGCATGCTGATGCTCGGGTTTATCGGCGACAATCCGGACACCGATGGTGCCCGGCAAGTCGCCGAACATTTGTCGCAGCGGCGCATCGGCGGGGTGCTTTTCCTTCGCCATAACGTCCGATCGCGCGCCGGCGTTGAGGGGCTGACATCACAGTTTCGTGAGCAGGCGCCGGAGGCCTGGATGGCGGTTGACCAGGAGGGCGGCGCCGTACAGCGCCTGTCCGGCGATCTGGGCTATTCCGCGATTCCGCGCGCCCATGTCGTTTCACAGGAAAAAACCGTCGACGAAGCGCGGGCACTCTATGCCTCCGCCGCTGCCGAGTTCCGGGCGGCGGGCTTCAATATGAATCTCGCTCCGGTGGCGGATGTCCAGGACGACGACAACAGTGTTATCGGGCGCTGGGGGCGCGGCTATGGCGCCGACGGAGCCCGCATTGCGGCTTACGCGGCTGCGTTCATTGAGGCCTTCGAGACAGCCGGCGCCGCCTGCGCCATCAAACATTTTCCGGGACATGGGCGCTCCTCCGGTGACAGCCATCACGGCTTTGTCGACATCACCGAAACCTGGTCTTATTCGGAGCTGGATCCGTTCCGCCGGCTGATTGAGGCGGACCGCGCACATTTGATCATGGGGGGGCATCTTACGCATACGGGTCTGGATCCTGCCGGTAACCCGGTGACCTTCTCACGGGCCATTCTCGGCGATCTATTGCGGGAGCGTCTCGGTTATGAGGGAGCGTTGATCACCGATGATCTCGACATGGGCGCCATCCGGGAGAATTACGATCAGCGCGAGGCAGTCATCCGCTCGATTCAAGCTGGCAATGACATCATCATGATGTCGAATTCCGCGGTGCCGGATCCCGGCCTGCCGCAGCGCTTTGCCGGCTGGATCGAGGACGCCGTGGGTTCCGGCGAGCTTACCGAAGCGCGCATTGACCGGTCGATGGAACGGCTGGATGCATTGGCGGCTTACGCCATTTAAGGCGCGCCTGACGCTCCATTCCCGCATCAAGCCGACTTGTGCGTTTGTCGGGTCAATTTTTCCCGGCGTCCCAACACGAATTGGCTTGAGATCATCCGTGCTATGCTGCTCGCTCGGCCGCGGCAACGGGAGATCGAGTCGATGACGAATCGTCCGCCAAAGAAAACCGAGACCATTGAAGTTCGGGTTCCAGAGGATCTTAAAGCCAATTTTGTCGCGGTGTGCCGCGAGCAAGGCAAGTCGGCGAGTGCCGCCGTTCGCGATTTCATGATTTCCCGGACTGCCAATCCAAGGAGACGCCCCATCATCTCGAAAGGAATGGCCCTCATGAAAAACCCCACTTTCAGTATTCCTGCCTTGCTCGGCTTGCCGCTTCTCGCTGCAGCCTTTTTCAGCTGGATGCCCGCCGTCGCGGCCGACGATGTCGAGCTGATGTTTGAAGTGACAATCGAGAATGCTTCCAGTCATCAAGGCGTAAGCGGTTTGATCAATCTCGATTACGGCTCGCCGGCGGTTTACCGGTTGTCGCCTGTTCAGGACGAGGCCGGTACGTATTTCTACGACGTTGCCGTCGTGGCCCGACCGTGTACCGATGGTGGCGAGGTGATGTGTGCCAGCGAAAATGTGCTGATCCAGGTCGAGATCGTCCGCCACGACGAGACGGGCGAACAGGTGATGGCTTCGCCTCGGTTACAGGCACGGTATGACGGCAGCGCCGCCATGCGTGTGGAGCCGGTCGACGGATTTTCGGTTTCGATCGAGGTTCATGCCAATCATCCGCGCCAGCCAGACAGCTAGGCAGAGCTCGCGCAGGGCCGGATGGCTCAACATTAACTTTAGTCAGCTCGTGCTTTGGGGCAGTCTTTCGGTTTCGAAGGGATGCTCCCATGCACAGGCTGACTATTATTGCGGCTGTCGCACTGTCCGCTTGCCCGACGGCCTGCGCCGACAGAGACCAGGCTTCGCCGCCCTCAGGTGCCGATCTGGCGATCCGGAACGTGTCCGTCATCGACGTCGATCGCGGGCAAACCCTGGAGCCGCAAACGGTGTGGATCGGCGAAGGCCGCATCTTGGCGATTACTGGCGATCTAGCCGATCTCGCGGCATTTGACGGGCAGATCATCGACGGCGGCGGCGAGTTCCTGATCCCCGGGCTCTGGGATATGCATGTGCATGCATTGAGCGAGCCGGAAGACGCCATTGCGCGGATCCTGCCGCTTTTCGTGGCGCATGGCGTGACCGGCGTCCGGGATATGGGCTCCGTGGTGCCGGGTCTTGTCGAGACGCGCGCGCGCCTGGCTGACAACCCCGCCCTGGTCAGCCCCGAGATTGTCGCAGCGGGTCCGCTGCTCGATGGCCAAGCCCTGCCCTGGTATGGTGATTTGCCACTGGTGCTGGAAACGCCCGCCGATGTTCGGCCTGCGCTCGACGCGCTCGCGGCTTCGGGCGTCGATTTCTTCAAGGTGTATGACGGGTTGTCACCCGCGGTCTACGCGGAAATCATGACCCAGGCGGCCACGCTCGACCGGCCCGTTGCTGGCCATGTGCCGCGCGCGATCAGTGTTGTCGACGTTGCCGCGGCGGGGCAGCAAACAATAGAACACCTGACCCCTTCGGCCTTCTCGGTCTGCGTGAGCGATCCCCAAGCCTATTTCGACCGATCAATCCAGACCCGCTTCAGCGGCGATTACGATGGCTATTTCCAGAACATTCTGGACTGGTTCGAGGAAGCCGGCGTGTCACCCGAATGCGATGCGGCCATTGCTGCGCTCGCGGCGTCCGAAACCCGGCTCACGCCGACGCTGATCATGGAAGTGTTTGATTCTCCGGGCATCGACATCGCGGCACTGGCCTACATGCCCGCGGGCGGTCGCGAATGGTGCGAGACCAATTTGCGTGGAATCGACGCCGCGGATGCCGGCCTGCGCGATGAGGCGCACGCGGCGTTCCTGGAATTCGCCGGCCGGCTTCAGGCTGCCGGTGTGGCGCTGCTGGCGGGTTCCGACACGCCGAACTTCTGTAACGTCCCCGGACCTAGCCTGCATTGGGAGCTCGAGCGCCTCGCCGCGAGTGGATTGGGAGCTGGCGATGTGCTGCGTATGGCAACGCGGGAAGCGGCGGCGATTGCACGGCGTCCGGATTACGGCGTCGTCGAGGCCGGTGCGGCCGCAAGCCTTGTCTTGCTGTCCGCCAATCCGCTGGAGGATATCCGCGCGGTCGGATCCATCACCCATGTCATCCATGACGGGCGGGTGCACGATCGAACTGCACTCGATGCGATGCTTGCAGAAGCGGCCGCCGCCGCCGAAACGCCGGCTACGCCTTGAGCTGAAGCAGGCGGCCCGGCCCATGGTCGATCACATCCTCTACCGAGAAGCGGATGGGCGGCGGCAGATGGGTGGAAGGCCGGCCGATCTTGGCGCCCGCAAGGTGCGTGGCGCCGGCGCAGATGGCCGCCGAAGCGACGGTGTCTGTGGCAACGCCGCGCACGAATCCCTCAAGACCGTGGTGGCGGGCTTTGCGGCAGAAATCGTCCAGCCAGTACAAGTCCTCTGACGAGGTGGGGAGGGCGCTGCGGCTGAGGTCGGCGCCCACGGATTGGAATCCCATCCGCCGCGCCCGCTCGATGTGCTTTTCGCGAAGATCGGTGCACAGAGCCAATCGCCGGACGCGTCCACGGAAAATATCCGCCGCGACTTCGACATCGTGCGACGAGGTTCCGAGGCGGGTTTCGACGATTTCCACGGTAAGCAGCGGCTGGGCGCCGTCGACGAGTTTCTGAAGCGATGCCATGATCTTGGACTGGACATCGGCTTTCGAAAAAGAGGTGGCGCAGATTCTGGCGACCAGGATGCGCTTGCGAGTCGCGGTGACCAGGTAGTTCGCGGATTGCACCGCGTGGTCCATCACCGCGATGTCCTGCTGCCCGCAGATGCGGCGATGTTCGGCGGTCTGCGCCGCACCGTAGAGGTCGAAGGGTGTGGTCGGCTCAACCGAGAAGGAAATGATGGCCTGGCTCTGCACATCCCAAATCGGCGAGAACGACACCTCAGATGCGATATCCGGCGCCGTGTCGGCCTCGTCGGGCGCGTCAGGACCTTCGACGACTTCGGCTGCGGCTGTCAGGCTTTTCAGTTGTTCGCGCGACAGGGTGACGGTCTCGCGGCCGACAAAAAGGTTGGGTTCAAGGCTGCTGTCGAGTCCCAGCAGCCGTTCGCGGGCCTCCTTCGCGATGGCCTGGGACTTCACTTCGGTGGCGGGCCCGCTCAATTCGCCGAACAGGATTATGAACCCCGCCTCACCGATGGAAATGACGACGTCGCTTGGCGCGAGCCGGCGTTCGACGACCGATTTGAAGGTTGAAAGAATTTTTGGTTTCAGCTTCTCGGACTTCATCCAGGCCCAGGAGTTTCAGGCGTCCGGCCGTGATCGCTTCCTTATCGCCGAGGAGCGATTTTATTTTGTCAGCGTTCTCATCCGTCAACCTTAGCATTAGGGTTATCCTTGGAGTGTCTAGTGGCCATGTCCCTTTAAGTTGTACCGCGGTCGAATTGGTACTGGAAAACTCGATGGCATGAATCCACGCCGATTCCTACAAAAAGTTAATCTTTGAACAGTTTAGCAGACCGGGAGTCAGCAGCGGCGGACTTATCCGTCATTTTGCGGGACCACGATGCTCGTCCAGCATTGATCCAGCATAGCCAATGCCCGCTTGAGCGTGTCCTTGGCATCCGACTTAAGAATGTAGCCGGCGATTTGCTGCTTGTAGGCTTTGTACCGATCGTCCTCACTGGCGGAGGTGGTCATGACGAAGATGGTCGAATCTTTCAGCTCGTCGTCGTTGGCGACCTCATCCAGGAATTCGAGGCCAGACATGCGCGGCATGTTCAAATCGAGCAGCACGATGTAGGGCCGGGCCAACCGGGTCTCGCCGTTAGACCCCCGCAAGACATCGAGGGCTTCGACACCGTCGCGCGCCACAATAACCGGATTGGCGATGCGAAGGTCCGAAAGGGTTTTCCGCAGAAGGAAGATGTCGATATCGTCATCTTCGACAAGCAAGAATGTGGCGGTGTCAAAAGACATGATGGGCGCTGCAGTTTGGTGCCTCGCCGAGCGATGGCGATGATGGAAGGACCAGTGCGACGTATGCGTCGCGAATGTTAATTTGCTTTAAACGTGCGGCGCCAGATGCTCTTGCCGCCCTGGGGACTGTTCTGGCTCATAGTGCGTCAGCCTGTCAGCGCGTCGGGGATTGCAGTAACTGGGTGTTTGCGGCATGCGCCGGTGGCACAAGAGAAAGGGGCGGCTCCGAAGATCCGCCCCGGCTTCAATTCGATCCCAGGGATCGCCTAATTGGCGGGCGTGTTGCCGCGCAGGAATTCATCCAGAAAAGCCACATAGGCGTTCGACGCCGTGATCCGGTTTTCCTTCCGCTGGAAGCCGTGGCCCTCATCTGGGAACAGGACGTATTCGACGTGGACGCCGTTGGCGCGAACGGCCTCGACCAATTCATCGCTCTCCACCTGCAACACACGCGGATCGTTGGCGCCCTGAATCACCAGCATAGGCCGCTGAATGTTCGCGGCATGGAAGAGCGGCGAAATCGCCCGGTGCCGATCGCCATCCGTCGCGGGGTCACCCATTTCGTCATAGAGAGCGTCGCGGAATGCGCCCCACCAGGGCGGGATGGATTCGAGCGTGCGTACCCAGTTGGTCACGCCGAATATGTTGATTCCGACCTCGAAGGCTTCGGGATGGAAAGTCAGCGCGGCGGCTGTGATGAAACCACCGTAAGACCCGCCAATGACGCCGACCTGATCTTCATTCACCCAGTCGAGCGAGCGCAGGAAGTCTCCAGCAGCGACGACATCTCCAAGATCTTCTTCGCCATGACGCCTGTCATCCATGTGGAAAAAGGTTTTGCCATAGCCGGACGAGCCACGGTTGTTGACCGCATAGACGGCGTAACCGTGATTCACAAGGTGCTGGATGGTGGCCGAATATCCGATGCGGCTTTGTCCACCGGGGCCGCCATGCACCCAGACTAGCGCCGGTACGGGCGTTTCCGCGCTCGCCTGATGAGGTCGGTACATAATTCCGGGAATCTCCAGCCCATCGAAACTGTTGAACCGCACCACTTCTGCAGCGACCAGATGGGATTCCTCAATGGCCGGATTCAGCGTGTCGGTAAGCTGACGATGCTCCTGCGTTTCCAAATCCACCCAGTGGATATTGCTGGGTGAGGTGGAGGAGTTGATGATGAAGGCGATCTCGCTTTCGTCTCTGGAGAAGCGGATGGATCCGATATCGCCCGCCGGCAATTCCGGAAGCGTCAAAGGATCGCCCGTTATCGTATCCGTCACGGACACCTCCGTGCGGCCGTCATCATTGACTCCAACGACCCGATAACGGCCGGATGGTGAATGCGAAACAAACATGACGTCCCAATCAGCCTCCACCAATGGCGCGTGGCTGCCATCCGCCATCGTGTATGACCAAGCCTGAATGAACTCTCCGTGTTCATTGGTGGCGTAGACGAGGGCCGAGTTATCCGGGGTGAATTCGTAGACGCCGTAAGCGATATTCCCTTCGTGCTCCGTGATGAGTTGAGGCTCGGCATCCGGCGATTGCAGGTCGATCAGATAGATGTTCGCGTCTGCCGAACTGACGTTTTCGATCATCGCAACCCAACGCCCATTGGAGCTGATATCGCCGATTTCCAGGCCTTGCGTATTCTCAAACGTCATCACGGCTTCATAGGATGCCGTGTCATAAGCATAAATATCGAAAGCGGCCGGATCGCGCTCATTGGTAGCGATCCACATCTCTCGTCCGTCCTCGGACCAGCCGACAAACTGGGCCTTCAGGTTGTCACCGGGCGTGATGTCGTAAAGCGCTCCGGCTTCATCACGCACATAGATATGATCGAGTTCGTCACCGCCGGAATCCGCGTTAACAAGGATGCGGTCGCTGTCAGGAAGCCAGCTGATAGCGTAGGTCGCGTCATCCTCGGAGGCGGTGAGTGCGGTCCTTTCGCCCGAAGCAATATCAATCGCATAGGCATTGAATACGCCCGACTCGTCAGAGCTGACGAGGATGCGCGTGCTGTCGGGCGAGAATGCCAATCCGGCGCTGCTGGCCAACCCGACGCTGGTTGTGGCGTGAAAAGCTTCAGCGTCATAGGTCGTGAAGGCCGGGGCAGACGTCTCTGCGGATTGCGCCTGGGTATCGGAATCCGTGGGCGATTCCGATGCGCTGCAGGCGGCGAGCAGACCGGAAGCGATGGTCAAAGCGATGATTTTCTTCATGCGTTCCTCTCCAAGCAGGAAGCAGATACTAACGAGGCGCACTGAAAGACCAATAGGCAAGAAAAAAGGGGCGGCTCCGAAGAGCCGCCCCTCATCATTTGAGCCGGATGGCGGGACCTTAGAAGTCCATGCCACCCATGCCGCCCATGCCACCCATGTCAGGGGCACCGCCGGCGGACTCTTTCTTCGGCTTCTCGGCCACGGCCGCTTCGGTCGTGATCATCAGACCGGCGATCGAGGCTGCGTCTTGCAGGGCATGACGGACAACCTTGGCCGGGTCGATGACGCCGAAGGACAGCATGTCGCCATACTCGTCGGTCTGGGCGTTGTAGCCGAACGTCGCGCTTTCATTGTCCAGTACCTTGCCGACAACGATCGATCCCTCAACGCCGGCATTCGACGCGATCTGGCGGATCGGGGACTGGATGGCGCGGGCAATGATGCCGATGCCCTGGGTCTGGTCCGGGTTTTCACCCTTGAGACCTTCAAGCCCCTTGGTGGCCTTCAGCAGCGCCACGCCACCGCCGGCGACGATACCTTCCTCAACCGCAGCGCGGGTCGCGTTCAGAGCGTCGTCAACGCGGTCCTTGCGTTCCTTCACTTCGACTTCTGTCGCACCGCCGACCTTGATCACGGCCACGCCGCCCGCCAGCTTGGCGAGACGTTCTTGCAGCTTTTCCTTGTCGTATTCGGACGAGGTGTCTTCGATCTGCTTGCGGATCTGACCGACGCGGGCTTCGATGTCGGCTTTCGCACCGGCACCGTCGACGATCGTCGTGTCATCCTTGGTGATGGTGACGCGCTTGGCGGTACCCAGCATGTCGAGCGAGACGTTTTCAAGCTTGATGCCGATGTCTTCGGAGATGACCGTGCCGCCCGTCAGGATGGCAATGTCTTCCAGCATCGCCTTGCGACGATCGCCAAAGCCCGGCGCCTTGACGGCGGCGATTTTCAAGCCACCGCGCAGCTTGTTGACCACCAGCGTGGCCAAAGCTTCGCCTTCGATGTCCTCGGCGATGATGAGCAGCGGCTTGCCCGACTGAACAACGGCTTCGAGCACCGGCAGCATGGCTTGCAGCGAGGACAGCTTCTTGTCGAAGAGGAGGACGAACGGGTCTTCCAGCTCGGCCTGCATCTTCTCGGCGTCGGTGATGAAGTAGGGCGAGAGATAGCCGCGGTCGAACTGCATGCCTTCAACGACATCGAGCTCGGTTTCCAGCGACTTGGCTTCCTCGACGGTGATCACGCCTTCATTGCCGACCTTTTCCATGGCCTTGGCAATCATGTCGCCGATTTCTTTCTCGCCATTGGCGGAGATGGTGCCGACCTGGGCGATTTCCTCGGAGCCCTTGATCGAGGTCGAGGCGGCTTTGATCTGCTCGACCACATTGAGGACGGCCTTGTCGATGCCGCGTTTGAGATCCATCGGGTTCATGCCGGCAGCGACCGACTTCATGCCTTCGCGAACGATGGCTTGCGCCAGAACGGTCGCGGTCGTGGTGCCGTCACCGGCGGCGTCATTGGTCTTCGACGCGACTTCGCGGACCATTTGCGCGCCCATATTCTCGAACTTGTCGGACAGTTCGATTTCCTTGGCGACAGTGACACCGTCTTTCGTGGTGCGCGGGGCGCCGAAGGATTTTTCGATGACGACATTCCGGCCCTTCGGACCGAGCGTGACCTTCACGGCGTCGGCGAGGGTGTCCACACCCCGGAGCATGCGCTCGCGGGCATCGGTGGAGAATTTGACTTCTTTAGCAGCCATTTTGCTCTTCCGTATTTTCTAGTGAATGGGATTCGACAGATCGGGGCGGGGCCTAGCCCATCACGCCCAGAATGTCGGACTCTTTCATGATGATCAGTTCATCACCTTCGAGGGTGACTTCGGTACCGGACCATTTGCCGAACAGGATGCGGTCGCCGACCTTTACGTCCAGCGGACGTACGGAGCCGTCGTCCTTGATGGCGCCGCCACCGATGGCGACGACTTCGCCTTCTTGAGGCTTTTCCTTGGCGGTGTCGGGAATGATGATCCCGCCCTTGGTCTTGGATTCTTCTTCCACGCGCTTCACAAGCACTCGATCGTGCAGCGGACGAAATGACATGTTCATACCCCTGTTTGAATTCTACAGCCGTTAGCACTCGCATGCGTCGGCTGCTAACGAGCGCGCAGATAGGCATGGCATGACCTGCCGTCAAGGGTTTCTACCGCAGAATTCAGGCGTGAAGCGGCGCTGCGTTCATCTGCGGTTCACGCGGCTGCCGCCCAACTATTATTCGTCAATGTGGAACATTGCGGGTAGAATTGCGTTTGCTATGGCTGGCATTTCCGTTACCTGCCCCACCAAATGGAGTTTTCAAATGAAAGTGCGTGCTCTTCTCGTATCGACGCTGGCCCTCTCATTCGCGGCTGCGTGCACCACGACCGACCCCTATACTGGTGAGACCCGTCCCAACAACACTGCGCGCGGCGCGCTGATTGGCGCGGCCGCCGGTGCCGCCCTCGGTTACCTCACCAATACCAATGATTCCGAAGAAGGCCGGACCAATGCGCTGATCGGCGCTGGCATCGGCGCGCTCGCGGGCGCCGGCATCGGCAATTACATGGATCGCCAGGAGCAGGCGATGCGCGAGCGTCTGCGCGATTCCGGCGTCGGTGTCCGCCGCGAAGGCAATGACATCCGGCTAATCATGCCGGGCGACGTGACCTTTGCCACGAATTCCTCGGACATTGAGCCGCAATTCTATGACGTGCTGAACGATGTCGCCGACGTGCTGAACCAGTATCCGGCGACCTATGTCGACGTCATCGGCCACGCCGACTCAACCGGGGCAGCGGACTATAATCAGCGCCTGTCGGAACGCCGGGCCCAATCGGTGGCCGGCTATCTGATTGCACAGAGTGTGCTGCGCGACCGCTTCTATGTCGCGGGCTTGGGCGAGACCTCACCGATCGCCACCAATGACACACCGCAGGGCCGCGCGCTCAATCGCCGGGTCGAGATCCGTGTCCGCCCGCATGTTGCGAGCTAGTCACGCACCCTTCACCTGATTGAAAAGCCCGGCTGCGGCCGGGCTTTTCTGTCTTCGTGCGCGGTCAATTCGTTAACGATCTGACAATGCGAAGCGATCCAACGTAATCTCGGGTTAATCGTATTGATTCGCCTGTGACCAGCTTGGAGCGCTTATGCCCCGCGCCAGCGATCTCTTGATTGTTTTGACCTACGCCATGATCGCGGTCGTGGCAGCGCTGGCGTTCGAGCGTTTCGGCCTGATGTCGACGAGTTTTGCATGGATGATGGGCGCCGTGGTCTTCCTGATCGCCAGCCAAGCCCACTCGGCGGCTGCGCGGTCCATAGAGCGCGCGGAAATCCTGAAAGATATTGAGACGCTCCAAGCCGCCAATCTCGATCTGACGGAAGAGGTCGCCGAGGCGCAGGCGCGGCTCGACACCATCGCGGAGACCATTCGCGCGGAGGCGGTGCAGCGTGAGGAAGCCCTGACCAATGAGGTCCGGGTGCTTGAAGATCTCGTGCGGCGGATGGGGGGTAGTGCAGCGAATATACCGCGATCGCCCGCAGCGCCGGACAGCGGCGGTGTTGACATTCACGCCGTGAAAGATGCGCTGGCGGCCAACCGGGTCGATCTCTATCTCCAGCCGATCGTTTCGCTGCCTCAGCGCAAGACCTATTTTTACGAAAGCTATACGCGGCTCCGCGACCGCAGCGGCAATATCATGACGCCGGCGGTTTTCATCCGGGCGGCGGAAGAGGCCGGGATCGTAGCCGAGGTCGACAATCTCCTGCTGTTCCGATGCGTTCAGATCGTGCGGCGATTGACGCAGTCCGACCGGCGGATCGGTATTTTCTGCAACATCTCGTTAAGCTCGATGGCGGACGAGGACTTCTTCCCGAACTTCCTCGACTACATGCGCCGGAATTCCGATCTCGCGAGCTCGCTGATATTCGAGATTTCGCAATCTGCCTTCGAGGCGCGTTCGACCGCGGCGGCACGGAATATGGGGCGGCTGGCGGATTACGGATTCCGCTTTTCCGTCGATCAGATGACCGATCTCAATTGTGACTTTGCCGACATGCAGCGGGCCGGTGTGCGGTTCGCGAAAGTGACCGGCGACCGGCTGGTCAAGGCCATCCGCGAGAATGAGCCGATCGCCGGCCTAGAGGCCGGAACACTAATCGCCGAAGACATTCCCAGCCTGTTCGCCAAGTACGGAATGGATCTGATTGCCGACCGGATCGAACAGGAAGAGACCGTCGTCGAGCTGCTCGACATCGATGTCGGGTTCGCTCAGGGCCATCTTTTCGGCGAGCCACGGCCTGTGCGCGACGACATTCTCGACGAAACCATTGCCGAACCGATCCGCCGCTCCGCCTAAATCCCTCCTTGCGCACTACGGTCCGTGGTCTAGTTAGGCGGTCATGAAAGCCGCTTACCGACTGTCCGACATAATCGACGATTATTCCGCCCTGTTTTGCGATGTCTGGGGGGTGATCCGCGACGGCCGCGCACTTTTGCCGGACGCGATTACCGCGCTGCAGAAGGCGCGCGATGCCGGGCGCAGCGTGGTGCTGGTCTCGAACTCGCCGCGGCCGGCGGGTGACCTCGCCCATCAGCTCGCACGGATGGGCGCGCCCGACAATGCCTGGGATGCCATCGTGACGTCCGGCGACGCCACCCAGCAGGCGCTGCGCGAGCTTGCGCCGGGTCCGTTTTTCAAGATCGGACCTCCGGGCCGCGACGATCAGCTCTATGACGGTCTCGATCTTGAGTTTGTCGAGGCGGAGGCCGCTCGGGCGATCGTCTGCACCGGTCCAACACAGGAATTCGGCTGGGAGCCTGAGGATTACCGCTCTCTGTTCGAATCCCTCGTGGCGCGTGATCTCCCCATGGTCTGCGCCAATCCGGATATCGTCGTCCAGGTTGGTGACGATCTCGTCTGGTGCGCCGGGGCGCTGGCGCGGCTCTACCGCGAAATCGGCGGCACCAGCATCATTTCCGGCAAGCCGCACAAGCCGATCTACGAGCTTGCCTACGCCGCACTTGAGGCCAAGGGCTGGCAGGGCGGGCGCAGCACCGTTCTGGCGATTGGCGATGGTCCGGAAACCGATATTGCCGGCGCCCAGCGCATGGAGATCGACGCGCTGTTCATCGGCGATGGCATACTCGGGCGGGATATTGCCGGGTCGGATCTGGACGCTGTCCGCGACGCATTGGCCGCGTTCGACGTGCGTGCCGACTGGTTTGCGCCCCGCCTGATCTGGTAAGCCGTCTGGACAGGCTTTCGCCGTTCGCGTCTAACGGCGGCAATGCGAAGGGAGTGCCAGCATGCCGGTCAAGCCGCCCATCCCGATCGAGGAATTGTTTGTCGGACAAACTGCCGAGCTGACGCGCACCGTGGACGATGCGACGGTACGCGCCTTCGCCGAAGTATCCGGCGATCATAATCCGCTGCATCTCGACGAAGCCTTCGCCCGACGGACGCCGTATCGCGGCCGGATCGCGCATGGCGCGCTTATCGCGTCTTATCTTTCTGCCTTGCTGGGCAATGAACTGCCGGGGCCGGGGGCGATATTCGTGAGCATGGACCTGGCTTTTCAAAGACCGGTGCGGATCGGCGATACGGTCGTCTCCCGCGCGGAAATTACCGCCATCGATCTGAAAACGCGCATGGTTGAACTTTCGTGTTCCTGCCATGTGGGCGAAATCGAAGTGATGGCGGCCCGCGCCAGCGTCATGGTTCGCACCCGCAAGCCGAAAGCTTCTGACTGAACGCGCCATGCAGGTCGTTTTCGGTTCACCCCAACCGGTTTTCCCGCCTTGCGCTCTGGCGCTGGGAAATTTCGATGGCGTGCACAGGGGACACCAGGTTGTCCTCAACGCGGCACTCGACTGGGCATCACGTCACGATATTGCGCCCGCCGTGGCGGTCTTTGATCCGCATCCGCGCCGGTATTTCCAGCCCGACGCGCCGCCATTCCGGCTGATGGACGACCGCCAGCAGACCGACGCTCTGGAAGCGATGGGTTTTGCGCGGATTCATGTCATCCCGTTCGACACGTCGGTAGCCGAGATGATGCCGCGCGAGTTCGCGGAAACCGTGCTCTGCGGCTGGGCGAATGTGAGCCATGTCTTCGTCGGAGCCGATTTCGCTTTTGGCAAGAACCGGAGTGGCGATGTGCCTATTCTCACCGGTATCGGGGAGCAGCTGGGATTTGGCGTCACCGGGCTGGGTCTTGAAGCCGCGGATAATGAGAAAATCTCGTCCAGCCGGATCCGTGCCTGTCTCGCCGATGGCGATGTCACCAATGCCGCGGCATTGCTGGGCCGGCCGTGGACGGTGCGCGGGGAGATCGAGACCGGCGAACAGCGCGGCCGGACCATTGGCTTTCCGACGGCCAATATTGCGCTGGGCGATTATTGCCGGCCCAAATTCGGGGTTTATGCGATCCGCGTGCGGTTAAACGGGGAGAGGCTGCCAGGGGTTGCCAATGTGGGGCTGCGTCCGACGGTCGGGGGGGCGGTGGAAAGGCTGGAGGTTCACCTGTTCGATTTCGCCCGCGATATCTATGGCGAGACCGTGGAGGTCGAATTCATCGGCTTCCTGCGACCTGAACAAAAGTTCAATGGACTCGATGAATTGAAAGCGCAGATTGCGCAGGATGCGGCGACGGCCCGCGCGGTTCTCGCTGGACCCGGCTAGGGCGCTTTGTTAGAGGCGGTCGGCCGCGAAACAAAACAACAGGTGACGGATGTTCCAGCGTCGGCGTACCCGCCTCATACCCATGGTCGGTTTCGGACTTGCGATCCTGATTGTCGCGCTGGATCAGGCCAGCAAGGCTTGGGTGCTCTACGGCCTCGACCTGATCAATCAACCGGCGGGGCAACGCGACGAAGTCTTTTCCTTCTTTCATCTGACCATGGTCTGGAACCGCGGCATCAGCTTCGGTTTCCTGCAAGCGCAGGCGATCTGGCAAAGCTGGTTGTTGATCGCATTCTCGCTGGGCGTGACCGGTCTTCTGGGCGTTTGGATGCTCAAGGCGGGCCGCTGGCTGCAAGCCACGGCCTATGCGCTCATCATGGGCGGAGCGGTCGGTAATGCGATCGACCGGGCGATCTATGGCGCGGTGGCGGACTTTCTGGATTTTTCGAGCTTGCCCTTGCCGTTCGGATTCAGTTTCTCCTGGGTCTTCAATGTCGCCGATATCTGTATCAATATCGGGGTGGTGGTGCTCATCATCGACCTGCTTTTGAACGAGCGGGATTGAAGGTGAGGGCGAGGCTGGCGGTTGCCCGGCACATCCGTTAGAAAGCCGATCTGGAATTTTGGGAGCCACACATGCGTCAGCGTTTTCTCACGCTCGCCATTCTGACCGTCGCGGTCGCCGTCGCCGGTTGCACAACGCGCCGCAGCGCCGAGCCGGACGAGTTCCGCGTGGTGACGATTGCGCCGCTGACGGTTCCGCCGGAATACAATCTGCGTCCGCCGCGCCCGGGTGAGCCGCGTCCTGAAGAGATTTTCCCCGACCAGGCTGCACGCGCGGCCCTGATCGGCGCACGCGGTGAATTCGAGGGCTCGGATGGTGAAGCGCTGCTGATCGCGCGCGCCGGGGGTGGTGAGGCCGATCCGTTCATCCGCGCGATTATCGATGGCGAATCGGCCAGCGTGGTCCGCAAGTCTTCCGCTTTCGCGAACCAGATCCTGTTCTGGGGGCGCGGCCAGGAGGGCATTGGCGCGGATGCAGTCACGATCAATGCCGAAGAGGAAGCCGACCGGTTGCGCCAGATCGAACTCCTCACCGGCGGCGAACCGATCGAGATCGAACGCGACCGCAGCACGATCGGCAAACTGCCCGGCCTCTAAGCAGCGCTTCACTTGACCCCGCCGGGCCGACTCATGAGGCTGGGCGGATGAGTGTGATCCGCCGACTCAGCCCTGAAACCGTCAACCGCATTGCCGCCGGCGAAGTCGTCGAGCGGCCTGCCAGCGTGGTCAAGGAACTGACCGAGAATGCGCTGGATGCGCAGGCGCAACACGTCGAGATTTTGGCCGAGAAGGGCGGGCTCGCGCGTCTGACCGTGACCGATGACGGCACCGGCATGGACGCCGAAACGCTGGCCATGAGCGTCGAGCGGCACGCCACGTCCAAGCTGCCGCAAGGCGCGGATGGCGAAGACGATTTGTTGAACATCTCCACCATGGGATTTCGCGGCGAAGCGCTGCCGTCGATCGGATCGATTGCGCGCCTGGCGATCACGACCCAGGCGCACGGCGGGACCGAGGCTTTCACCTTGAGCGTGGAGGGCGGCCAGTCATCGGGCATCAAGCCGGCGCCGGCCTTCGGGCTCGGCGGCACGCGGATCGACGTGCGCGACCTGTTCTATGCCACACCGGCGCGCCTGAAATTCATGAAATCCGAGCGCGCCGAATCCAATGCCATCGCCGATACGGTGCGGCGGCTCGCGCTGTCGCGTCCGGATGTCGGCTTTACGCTTACGCTGGACGGGCGCAGCCGGCTGTCATTGCGGCCAGAGACCGGTGCCGAAGCGAGACGCAAGCGCTTGTCCGCGATTCTCGGCCAGGATTTCGGCGAGAACGCGCTGGAGATCGACCAGGAGCGCGAGGGCGTGCGCATCACCGGGCTGGCGTCCCTGCCGACCTTCAATCGCGGCTCGGCGATGCATCAATACCTGTTCGTGAATGGTCGGCCGGTGCGTGACAAACTGCTCGGCGGGGCGGTCCGCGGTGCCTATCAGGACTTTCTCGCCCGCGACCGGCATCCCGTCGTAGCGTTGTTCGTGGATCTGCCATCGGGCCTGGTCGATGTGAATGTGCACCCGGCGAAGGCGGAGGTGCGCTTCCGCGATCCCGGCCTAGTGCGGGGGTTGATCGTCGGCTCCTTGCGCCACGCGCTCGCCGGGGCGGGGCACCGGGCCTCGACGACGGTGGCCGGTTTTGCGCTCGGCCGGGCACGGCCGGAAGGCGCGGCGGCCGCACAACCCCATGCCGCGATGGCCGCTTGGGGGCGTCCCGTTGGACCTGGAACAGGCACGCTGGTCAGCGAGCGCTCGGCGCGGGTCGAGGATCAATTCGTAAGTCCGGATGTGCCGACGGCAGCGGAGCTGTCGGGACAGAACGTGGCGGCGGAATCGCTGCCGCTCGGCGTGGCGCGGGCTCAGGTGCATGAGACCTATGTGATTGCACAGACCGGGGACGGCATGGTGATTGTCGACCAACACGCAGCGCATGAGCGCCTCGTCTATGAGCGCATGAAAAAGATGATGGCGGAGACAGGCGTGACGCGGCAATCGCTGCTGGTGCCGGAAATCGTCGATCTCGATACGGCCGAGTGCGAGCGGGTGCTGGGGCGCGCCGACGAGCTCGCCGAGCTGGGACTCGTCATCGAGGGGTTTGGGGAGAATTCGATCGCCGTGCGCGAAGTGCCGGCGCTGCTCGGCAAGCTGAACGTCCAGGGGTTGATCCGCGATCTAGCCGACGAGCTGGCGGAATTCGATGCCGCGCTGTCGCTCAAGGAAAAACTGGAAGAGGTGGTCGGCACGATGGCCTGTCACGGCTCGGTCCGCTCCGGCCGGCGGCTGACCGGCGAGGAGATGAATGCGCTGCTGCGCGAGATGGAAGCGACGCCGCATTCCGGCCAGTGCAACCATGGCCGCCCGACCTATGTCGAATTGAAGCTCGCCGACATCGAGAGGTTGTTCGGGCGGCGCTAGCCTCGCGTTAAAAATACCACTTTCGCCGCCCCCCAGATGCGTTCGTCGACGGGCGACCAGCCCGGGACGTCCGGCACGGCCTCGTCGGCGGCGACTTCGAGAATGGCGAGCGCATCATCGGTCACCCAATGCCCGTCGATGAGACCGGCCAGCGCTGGGGGCGCGAGCTCCTGGCCATAAGGCGGATCGAGAAAGACAAGGTTGAAAGGCGCGCCGAGCTTGGCCGGCTTTTCACCGAGGTCCGTGGCCGACCGGCGGTGCAGGCGGGTGTTTCCGAAGAGCTGGAACGTTTCGATATTGTCGCGGATCGCGCCACGCGCGCTGCCATCGGTGTCGACGAACAGGCAGAAGGCGGCGCCGCGGCTCATCGCCTCGAAGCCGAGACCGCCGGATCCGGCAAACAGATCGATGACGCGCGCGCCCTCCAGTGGCGGCGCCCAGCCGGCATGCTCGAGCACGTTAAAAAGCGCCTGACGGGCTTTATCAGAGGTGGGCCGCGTTTTATCGGCCTTCGGAGCGGCGAGCGGGCGGCCCTTGAAGCGGCCGGCGACAATCCGCATCAGCGGAGCTCCTTGAGAAGATGACCGCACTGGTCGCGCAGCACACGCTCGGGCACGGCCTTGACGTCACCCTTTTCCAGATTGCCGAGCTGAAACGGGCCGTAGGAAACCCGGATCAGCCGGTTCACGGTCAGTCCAACGGCGGCCAGCGCCTTGCGGACTTCGCGGTTCTTGCCCTCCTTCAAAGCCACATTCATCCACTTATTGCCGCCCTGTTCGCGTTCGATCTCGGCTTCAATCGGCCCGTACTTCACGCCCTCGGCGACGATGCCGTTGCGCAGCCGGTTGAGCTCGGCGTCACCGGCCTTGCCGAAAGCCCGTACACGATAGCGCCTGACCCAGCCGGTCGAGGGCAGTTCGAGGGCCCGCGAGAGCTCGCCATTATTGGTGAGCAGCAAAAGGCCTTCCGAATTCAGATCGAGCCGGCCGACTGAAATGACGCGGCCCAGCTCCTTGGGCAGCTTTTCGAAGACGGTCTCGCGGCCTTCCGGGTCCTTGTGCGTGGTCACCAGGCCGGTCGGCTTGTGATAGCGCCAAAGCCGCGTGCGCTCGGGCTCGCCCAAGGGCTTGCCATCGACTGCGATCTTGTCGGATGCGGTGACATTCAGGGCCGGGCTCGTCAGCTTGCGGCCATTCACGGTGACGCGGCCCTCTTCAATCAGCTTTTCCGCGCCGCGACGGCTGGCCACGCCGGCCCGCGCCAGCACTTTGGCGATGCGTTCGCCGCTCTTTTCCTGATTCGACAAGGCTTGACCCTTCAGCGCGCTGCGCCTACCGCCGATGCATGACGGAGGACTTCGAACCCTTTATGCGCGTGGCGCTCAAGGCAGCGCAAGCGGCAGCTGAAGCTGGCGAGGTGCCGGTCGGCGCGGTGATCGTCGATCCGGCGTCCGGCGAGATTGTCGCGCAAGCCGGGAATGCGCCCATCCAGGACCATGACCCGACCGCCCATGCCGAGATCCGCGCTATTCGTCAGACGGCCGCGGCACGCGGCAATTACCGGCTCACTGGTCTCGATTTATACGTGACGCTGGAGCCTTGCGCGATGTGCGCCGGGGCGATCAGTTTTGCGCGCCTCGGCCGGGTGATTTACGGCGCAGCTGACAAAAAGGGCGGGGCGATCGAGCACGGTCCCCGCTTTTTCGAGCAGAAGACCTGTCATTGGCGGCCGGAGGTCGTATCGGGCGTGCTGGCGGCCGAATCATCGAATCTGCTGAAAGACTTCTTCAAAGCCCGAAGGACACGCGATGGCCTATGATCCTGATCTTGCGGACCGGATGGAAGCGCAACTCGTCGCACTGGGGGCCGCGCCGGTCCGCAAGGCGATGTTTGGCGGCATCGCTTTCATGGTGTCTGGCAATATGAGTTACGGCACCTCGCGCGAGGAGATGCATGTGCGGGTCGGACCGGACGGGTATGAGGACGCACTGGCACAGCCGGGGGCGCGTCCGATGGATCTGACCGGGCGGGTGATGAAGGGCTGGATCACGGTCGATTCACCCGCCGATCTGGATGATGCGGCGCTGGCGCGCTGGGCGCAGCGCACGCTCTCCTTTGTGCGCACTCTTCCGCCCAAGAACAGCTAGCAGGCAAGGCGTTTCAGCAAACCCTCACGGACCTCCGGCCATTCCGGGCGCAGGACCGAGAAATAGACGGTATCGCGCCGTTCGCCGCGCCAGGTGTTGACCTGGCTGCGCAGCACGCCTTCGCGCCGGGCGCCCATTTTGGTCATGGCGCCCTGAGAGCGGAGATTTTCACCTCCGGTCTTCAGTTCGACGCGCTCGGCGCCTGCTGCGAATGCATTGTCGAACAGGGCGAGCTTGCAGGCCGGATTGACCTCGCTGCGGCGCGCCTCGGCGGCGTAGAAGGTCCAGCCAATCTCGACGCGTTGCTGGTGGGGCGCAATGGCGAGGTAAGCAGTGTGACCGACGACCGATCCGGCCGATTTGCGAAACACGACATGGCTGATCTGGTCGCGCTGTTGCGCGTCCAGCATGGTCTCGAACCAATTGTCGAAATGCGGTCCGAAGCCGGCCAATGTCATGAACCGCCAGATGTCCGGATCATCGGCGGCGGGCCGCAACATATCACGATGCGATTCCTGCATCGGTTCGAGCCGCACGAAGTCGTTTTCGAGAATCGTCGGACGCAATCGCATGGCCGGACCTCTACGCCAGAAGGATCACGCCCCGTATCACGTAGATCGCGCCGACACCCGTCACGATCCATTTCGTATATTTGCGAAAGTCGGCATCGCTCATGATCGCCAGCACCCGGGCGCCGAGCGTTGTGCCGATGATGGCGAGCGGGGCGGCGGCCAGCAGCCAGGGCCATTGCACGAAAACGCCCGCGGCGAGGGCCGGCATCAGGTAGAAGGCGATCTTGGCGGCGTGGGCGGCGACTTGTGTTGCGGCCTTGGTGGCGACGATAGCCCGGCGATCCATGCCGTCGGCGACGAAGAAGATGTCCAGGAGAGGTCCGGATACACCGGCCACAATGTTGAGCCCGGTGACGGCAAAACCGCAGGCGACAGCGTGCACCGGTTTGCGCGCGTCGAGCGACAGCCGCCGTTTCGGAATCCAGATCAGCCCGGGCACGAGGCCCAGGACGATGAACAGCCAGGGCTTCGACAATTCGAAGGCGAGGCCGATCAATAGCAGAAAGGCGGCCAGCGAGCCGGCGAGATAGATGCCGAGAACCCGCCAATCGATATAGTTGCGCCAGAGAATTGCACGCCATCCATTGGAGACGCTCTGGATCGCGCCATGCGTCACCATGGCTGCAGATACCGGCAGCAGCAGAGCCAGCACGCCCATCAGGATCAGGCCGCCTGCCATGCCGAAAATGCCGGAGATGAAGGCGGTGACGAGGGTCGCAAGGAGGATCAGCGGCCATGTCATGTGAATCATCCCCCTTCGCGGATTGACCGCGCTATAGTCCGTGTTGGATCAATTGCAAAATACCGGGCCGGACCAGAGGGGACACAGATGGATTTTTCCTATTCGCCGCGATGCCAGGAGTATCTCGACAGGCTGCGCGCTTTCATGGATGCGCATGTCTATCCGAACGAGTCGACTTATGCGGCGCAACTGGCGGAGTTCGGCGAAAATCGCTGGCGGGTCATTCCGATCATCGAAGAGCTGAAGGAAAAGGCCAAGGCGGCCGATCTGTGGAATCTGTTCCTGCCGGAATCGGAGAAGGGTGCGGGCCTGACCAATCTCGATTATGCGCCCCTGGCCGAGGAAATGGGCCGTGTGCTGTGGTCGTCGGAAGTCTTTAATTGTTCCGCGCCGGATACCGGCAATATGGAAGTGCTGGCGCGTTACGGAACGCCCGAACATCAGAAGCAGTGGATGGAGCCGCTGTTGGCGGGAGAGATCCGTTCGGCCTTCCTGATGACCGAGCCCGATGTGGCCTCATCCGATGCCACCAACATCCAGTGCCGGATCGAGCGCGATGGCGATGAATATGTCATCAATGGCCGCAAATGGTGGTCGTCGGGAGCCGGCGATCCGCGTTGCAAGATCTACATCCTGATGGGCAAGACCGATCCCGATGCGGATCGTCACATCCAGCAGTCGATGATTCTTGTCCCGGCGGAGGCGCCGGGCATCACCATCAAGCGGCATCTGCCGGTGTTCGGCTATGATGATGCCCCGCACGGTCACATGGAGATCGAGCTGAAGGATGTGCGGGTTCCCGCTTCGAATATTCTACTAGGCGAAGGACGCGGTTTCGAGATTGCGCAGGGCCGTCTGGGGCCGGGACGGATCCACCACTGCATGCGGACGATCGGCGCCGCGGAACGGGCGCTGGAATTGATGGTAAAGCGCGGGATGAGCCGGGTCGCCTTCGGTAAGCGCGTGGCGGACCAGTCGGTCTGGCATCACCGGATTGCACGGGCGCGGATCGATATCGAATCGGCTCGCTTGTTGACGCTGAAAGCTGCCTGGATGATGGACACGGTCGGCAACAAGGTCGCGCAAAAGGAAATCGCGATGATCAAGGTGGCGGCGCCGCGCGTCGCGCTACAGGTCATCGACGATGCGATCCAGATATTCGGTGGCGCGGGCGTTTCCGCAGATACGCCTCTGGCCAGCGCCTATGCCGGCATCCGCACCTTGCGTCTGGCGGACGGTCCCGATGAGGTCCATGAGCGCGCCATTGCCCGGCTCGAAATGAAGCGCTTGTCCAACGAGGCCTGACATGAGCACGGTTCTGTCAAACATTCCCGTGCTGTTTGCCGTGCTGGGCGCCGGGCTCGGCTTGGGTGCACTGATTTCACCGCGCTGGGCGGCGAAACTGGTGAGAATGCAGGCCGATCCGGCGCGCCCGGAGGGCTATGCCGAGTTCCGTGCGACATTCGGCGGCGTGTTCTTGTTCCTGCATCTGGCCTTTCTCGTCGCGATCTATCTGGGGCAGGGGGTTATTGGCGCGGCTGCGGTCTTGTCCTTTGGATGGGGCGGTGCGGCTTTCGGCCGGATCCTGTCGATGATCCTGGACGGTGCAAAAGTGCGCACACGCCACAATATCGTATCGGTCGTGGTCGAACTCGCGGCGGCTGCCGGCTTCGCGCTTCCCGTCCTCGGCTTCGTGACAAATCCACCGGCCTGACTTCTGCGTAATTCACTCTAGTTACTGCGAGAGTGAATTGCCGGAGTCCGGCTCATGGAGCTGATGCATATTCCAACCGTTGCGGCGGCCCTGATCGGATGCGCCATGGGCGCGACCAGCCTGCTGGTGCCGCGCTGGGGGGCGTCGGTGGTTCGATTACAGCCCGATCCGCGTTGGAAGGGCGGCTGGTCGGAATTCCGGGCGAGCTATGGCGGCGCTTTTCTTTTGGGCCATGCGGCCGTTGTGCTGACCTTCCTGATGCGAGCCCAAGCCGGCGATGCGGCGCTCATGGGCACCGGCTTCGCCATGGGGGCGTTGTGGATCGGGATGGCGATCGGGCGCGTCGTGTCGATGATTGTCGACGATCCCGCGCACAACACCCGCACCGGATACAATTACGCCGCGGTAGTCTTCGAACTGGCAATGGGCGTAGCGCTGTGGGCGCCCTTTCTCGCGCATATCGGCAGCTGATCAGCCGTCCATCCGTTCTGCAAACGTCCAAGCATAATCCGCCATCGGTTCGACCATGGCGCCATATTCTTTGGCTTTCGCGTTCGATGCATTGCCGAGGGTCGAGCGGTGATAGACGCCCTGCACAATCGCCGCGAGGCGGAACAGATTATAGGCGAAGTAAAAGTCGAGCTTGGGCAGGTTGTCGCGGCCGGTGCGGCGGCAATAGGCGTCCACATAGGCCGCTTCGTTGGGGATGTTCAGCGCGGCGAGATCGGCGCCGAGGAAGCCGTTGCGCATCTCCTTGGGCGTGCGCCATTGCATCAGCTGATAGGTGAAGTCGGCGAGCGGGTCGCCGAGCGTTGACAGCTCCCAATCCAAGACAGCGATCACTTTCGGCTCGGCGGGATGGAAGATCATATTGTCGAGCCGGAAATCGCCATGCACGATGCTGGACCGGTCCTGTTCCGGCGCCGCTTCGGGTAGCCAGGCGATAAGCCGGTCCATGGCGGGTATCGCTCGCGTCTCCGACGCCTTGTACTGTTTCGACCAGCGCGCGATCTGGCGCGGGATATAGGCGTCGGGCTTGCCGTAATCGCCCAAACCGATCCGGGCCGGATCGAAGGCATGCAAAGACGCCAGCGTCTCATTCATCGCGTCATAGATCGCGGCGCGCTGTGCGGCTTCCACATCCGGCAGGTAGGGATCCCAGAAGATGCGGCCATCGACGAAATCCATGACGTAGAAGGCGGTCCCGATGACATCCGGGTCTTCGCACAGCCCATGCATGCGCGGCACCGGAAAACCGTTCTCGCCAAGCGCCTTCATGACTCGGAATTCGCGGTCGACAGCGTGCGCGGAGGGCAAGAGCTTGCCGGGCGGCTTGCGCCGTAGAACATAAGAGTTCCCGCCGGCCTCGATCTTGTAGGTCGGATTGGACTGGCCGCCTTTGAATTGCCGGATGCTCAGCGTGCCGGAATGCCCCTCGACATTGTCCGACATCCAGTCCGCGAGCGCGTCTTCATTGAAGCGCAAGGCGTCGGCAACGTCCTTTGTGCCGGAGAAAGTGTCGTCGAGCTGGCTCATGGTCCGGCGAAAACCTCGCCGGATTGCATGACGAAATCAACGTCCTCGAGCTCGGTGATGTCAGCGAGCGGATCGCCGGAAACGGCGATGATGTCGGCATAGCGGCCCGGCGTGATGGCGCCGATATCGTCACCCATTTGAAGATGTTCGGCCGCAATCACCGTCGCCGAAGTGATGGCTTCCATCGCGGTCAGACCGGCTTCGACGAGAAGTGAAAACTCCCGGGCGTTTTCGCCATGACGGGACACACCGCTATCGGTACCGAATGCGATCATGACCCCGCCCTCGTGGGCGCGGCGGGCCATGTCGAGCATAAGGGGGCCGACATCCAGGGATTTCTGGCGGATTTCCGGCGTCATCCAGTCGGCGGTCTCGGCAATCTCGGCGACGGTCGCGCCGGCAAGCAGGGTGGGCACAAGATAGGCGCCATTATCGCGGAACAGGCGGATCGAATCGCGATCCAGATAGGTGCCGTGCTCGATCGAGTGGACGCCGGCCTCAAGGGCTGCATTGACCCCGGTCACCCCGTGGGCGTGTGCGGTGACATAACGGCCCATCATGCGTGCCGCTTCGACAATGGAGGCCAGCTCGTCGTCGAAGAATTGCTGTTCCGTACCGGCAGCGGTTTGCGAGAGCACGCCGCCGGTGGCGGTGATCTTGATGACATCGACGCGGGCACGGATCAGCTCGCGAACCGCTCGGCGGCAGTCGTCCGGGCCGTTACACGTCGAGTTGCCGCTGAATGCGTGCATGAGATCATTGCTATAGCCATTGATGTCGCCATGACCGCCGGTCGGTGTCACCGACGGTCCGGAAACGCGCATGCGCGGCCCCGGAAAGTCGCCGGCGGTTTGCCCGTCGCGCAGGGCAATGACGGCGTCGAGATTGCCGCCGACATCCTGCACCGTGGTGAATCCGGCCATCAGGGTTCGGCGCGCATTCCGAACGCCGTCTATGGCCCAGTCCGCATCCGAGAAGGTGACATTCTGCAGGCGGCGCTGCGGGCTTAGTTCCGAGGTGATGTGAACATGGCTGTCGATAAGGCCCGGCAGGACGTAGTGCGCGGAGAGATCAATGATCTCGGCGCCCTCGATCTCGACAAAGCCGGCCTCGATGCGGTCGATCCGCTCACCGGAGATGATGACGGAGTGATCCTCGACGGGCGCTTCGCCCGGCACAGCGAGCAGCCAGCCCGCGTGAATGACGGTTACATCGTCTTGTGCGACGGCGTGCGCGGCGCACATCAAAGCCAACATCGCTGCCAATAGCTGTCTCATTTAATCCTCCCCAGGAATTGGCAAGAGCCTAACGCGAATGCTCCAGCGCGCGCCAGCCGATATCGCGGCGGCAAAACCCTTGCGGCCAGTCGATCTTGTCGACCGCCTCATAGGCGCGTTCAATAGCCGCGCGTTGATCGACGCCCCTTGCCGTGACATTCAACACGCGTCCGCCATTGGCGAGGAGGCGGCCGTCGTCGCTGCGCCTTGTGCCGGCATGAAAGACGGTGACATCGTCGAGCTCGTTGGCTTTTTCGACGCCCCGGATTTCCGTGCCCTTTTCGTATTTGCCGGGATAGCCTTTGGCCGCCATTACCACTGTGACCGCCGCACTGCCATGCCAGGACAGGGGCGGCATGGTGTTCAGCGCGCCGTCGGCACAGGCTTTCAGATACGGCACGATATCGGTGAGCATGCGCATCATCAGGATCTGACATTCCGGATCACCGAAGCGGGCATTGAACTCAATGAGTTTGGGGCCGTCGGGACCAATCATCAGACCGGCATAGAGCACGCCGGAATAAGGCATGCCTTCGGCGGCAAGGGTTTTGACCGCCGGCATGACGATCTGGTCCATGGTGCGCTTTATGATCGCGGCATCGGCCACCGGCGCAGGGGAATAGGCCCCCATGCCTCCGGTATTGGGGCCCTCGTCGCCGTCGAAGGCGCGCTTATGGTCCTGCGCGGCGATCATCGGCATGGCGGTCTTGCCATCGCACAGGGCAAAGACGGACGCCTCCTCGCCGTGCAGGAATTCCTCAATCACGAGCGTTCGCGAGGCGTCGCCAAACTTGCCCGACAGCATCTCGTCGATCTCGGCTTCGGCCGCCTCGCGGGTGTCCGGAATGACGACACCCTTGCCGGCCGCGAGCCCGTCGGCCTTGAGCACGTAGGGCGGTTCGAGCCCGTCGAGGAAGGCCTTGGCCGCGGCCGGGTCGGTGAAGGTGCCATAGCGGGCGGTGGGAATGCCGGCCCGGTCGCACAGCGCCTTGGTGAAGGCTTTCGATCCCTCGACCTGGGCTGCTGCTGAATTGGGTCCGAAGACGGCAATGCCAATCTCCCGCAGCCGGTCACCGAGACCGGCGATCAAGGGAGCCTCGGGGCCAATCACGACAAGATCGGCGACATTCTCGATCGCAAACTCAATGAGTGCGGGGACATCGTCGGCTGCAATGTCGACACATTCCGCGACCTCGGCAATTCCGGCATTCCCGGGGGCGCACCAGAGGGTTTTGACCCGCGGGCTCTGGGCGATTTTCCAGCAAAGCGCATGCTCGCGGCCACCGCCGCCGACGACGAGAATGTTCATCCCATATCCTCCAAGCCCACGGCTAGCGGATTGGATAGCTGTTGGCGAGTCCATGCCCGGCATTGCCGCTGCACCGGCAAGCGCTTACCAACAGGTGATGGCTGAAGCCGAGTCGAATACGCCGGAATTTTCCGTTTCCGAACTCGCCCATTCGCTGAAGCGGACGGTCGAGGACGCCTATGGCCATGTCCGTGTGCGCGGCGAGCTCGGCCGGGTAACGATCGCCCGTTCGGGACATGCCTATCTCGACCTCAAGGACGACAAGGCCGTGATCGATGGCGTGATGTGGAAGGGCATGGTCTCGCGCCTGACCTTCAAGCCGGAGGAAGGGCTGGAAGTGGTCTGCGAGGGCAAGCTGACCACCTATCCCGGCCGGTCAAAATACCAGATCATCATCGAGCGGATGGAGCCGGCGGGCGCCGGCGCCTTGATGGCGTTGCTCGAGGAACGGAAAAAGAAACTCGCCGCGGAGGGCTTGTTTGAAGCCTCCCGAAAAAGGGCGCTGCCTTTTCTGCCAACCGTGATCGGTGTGATCACGTCGCCGACCGGCGCGGTGATCCGCGATATCCTGCACCGGCTGGAGGACCGGTTTCCACGTCATGTCCTGTTGTGGCCGGTGCTGGTTCAGGGCGAGAAAGCGGCCGCGCAAATCGCCGAAGCCATTGCGGGTTTCAATGCGCTGGACGGACAAGGCAGTGTACCGCGGCCGGATGTGCTGATCGTGGCACGCGGTGGCGGTTCGGTTGAAGACCTGTGGAGCTTCAACGAAGAGATTGTTGTGCGCGCCGCCGCTGCCTCGGCGATCCCGCTGATTTCCGCCGTTGGCCACGAGACCGATACCACGCTGATCGATTTCGTCGCCGACCGGCGGGCCCCGACGCCGACCGGTGCCGCGGAAATCGCAGTGCCGGTCCGCTCCGAGCTGATGCAGCACGTTGACAGCCAGGCCAGCCGGTTGACGCGCGCGCTGACCCGGCTGGTTACGCACCGGCGGTCGGAATTCCGCGCCACGGCGCGCGCCTTCCCGACGGCGCAGACGCTGTTGGGCGCTTCGCGGCAACGCCTTGACCTGGCAGCCGCCGGATTGCGCCCGGAGGCGCTGAAGCGTGACATCGCGATCAAGTCAGAGCGTGTCCGGAGCGCAGGACAGCGACTTGGCGGCAGTCTGGACCGCCAGTCGCGGCGGGGTCAGGATCAGATCCACTCGCTGGGGCAGCGGCTGGTCCGGGCCAGTCCGGTGCGAGCGATCCGCAAATCGCGGGAATTGATGCAAGCGGCCGGGCAGCGATTGCACCGCATCGGACGACAATCGCTGCAGCAAAAAGGTCGGGCGCTCGAAGCTCTTGCCGGCCGGCATGTTCTGCTGGGCCATGACTCCGTTCTGCAACGCGGCTTTGCGTTGGTTCGTGACACGGAGGGCAAGCTGGTCCGCTCTGCCAAGACGGTGAAGCCGGGGGACACGATCTCGATCCAGTATGCGGATGGACGACAGGACGCCGTCGTGGACGGAGCGTCGCCGGCAAAAACGCGATCTCGGACGAAACGCGATACACCGCCCGAAAAGCAGGGACGCCTGTTCTAGGCGGCGGAAAGACATGCTAGATTTTGCGTCATGAAGACACCTTTCAACCGGGATTTGTCCGGCGAAGCCGTGCTTGAGTTCAGCGACTCGGATTTCATGATCCTGAAGCCGGGTGCCTTCGTCCGCTGCGCGGTGACCGGTGAAGAAATCGCGTTGCAGGACCTTCGCTATTGGAGCGCGGAATTGCAGGAAGCCTACAAGGATGCTTATGCATCCGCCGAACGCTGGAAGACAGTGCACGCGGAGCCCGGTCGATGATTTCAACCCTTGTATTGTTGGCTTTACAATCAGGCGATCCGATTGCGGATGTGTTGGTGCGCGATGCGGAATATCCGGTTGCCGAGGAGGCCACGGAAGCCGCGGCGCCCTATGCCTGTATCGGCGGGTTTATCGAAGGCGCGGCGATTATTTGCCGCAGCGAACCGGGAACGGTGATGACGCTGGGCGATCAATCGGCGACCGCCGACGAACAGGGCTGGATCATTTTGGGCCTTGATCGCGACAGCGAAGCCGAGATGACGCTGAGCGTGCAATTGCCGGGTGGTGCGGAATTTCGGGAGACCCGGCCGATCGAACAACGTGAATACGACATTCAGCGTATTGATGGCGTGCCTCAGCGTACTGTCACGCCGCCGGAAGAAGCGCTTGCGCTTATCCGCGAGCAATCACGCATGAAGGCCGCGGCTTATACCAGTTTCTGGACGGGTGCCGGATTTGCGGCGGGCTTTGTTGCACCGGCCGAAGGAATTATTTCGGGAGTTTACGGATCCCAGCGCTTCTATAACGGCGAGCCGAGACGGCCCCATTACGGGCTCGATTATGCCAATGACGCGGGCACGCCGGTTTACGCGCCGGCAGACGGTGTCGTGACGCTCGCCCATCCCGACATGTATTATGAGGGCGGTTTGATCTTCATCGATCACGGACAGGGCTTCACCAGCGCCTTCCTGCATCTCGGTGCCGTTCAGGTCGAGGTCGGTGACGTTGTCGCACAGGGCGATCAGATCGGCGAAATCGGTTCCGGCGGCCGCGCAACCGGAGCCCATCTCGATTGGCGGATCAAATGGCGCGACCGCTATATCGATCCGGCGCTTGTGCTTGAGCTCGATCCGGCGTCTTTGCGGTAGATCGACTTGTCCCAGCGGCGGTGAACCCAGAACCATTGTTCCGGTGCCTCAATGATCCTTGCTTCGACCCATTGGTTAATACGCGTCACCATCTCCAGAACGGCTTCCGCCTTGTCGTCCGCCTGCGCGTCCGGCAGCGGTTCGTAGAAGGTCACGCGGAATCGTGTGCCGCCAAGCCGCCTTACGCCAATCGGAACAATGGGAGCGCCGAACCGGATCGCCATTTTCGACGGGCCTGAAGCCGTCATGGCGTCATGCCCGAAAAACGGCGCCGCAATCCCGTCATTCATTTTCTGGTCGTTCATCAGGGCCACCGAAACGCCTTCGCGCAAATTGGCGAGCAATTGCTTGGCACCCACGCCGCCCTTGGCCGTCAGGAGCTTGATCCCATAGGCATGACGGGTATCGAGAATGCGTTTGTCGATGAGCGGATTATTGGCGTGCCGGTAAGTGATGTTGCAGTTGAGCCGGAGCTTGGCAATCGCTGCGCCCATTACCTCCCAGTTGGCGAAATGCCCGCCGACGAGTATGTAGGGCTGACCCTGCCGTTCGAGATCGAGAACAATTTCTTCGCCGGCGATCTCCGCGTGCTTGTCATAGGTTTCGGGCCGGTAATGGCGCATGTTGGCATTCTCGCCGATCAGGCGGCCGAAATTGTCCCACATACGCTCCAGCAAACGGTCGATTTCCGGGCGGCTTGCGTCCGGAAAACATCGCTGCATGTTGATCCGCGCGATATTGTGCACGGGGGTGAGCGGACCGATGCGGCGTAGTGCGGCGCTGCCGAAGGCCGAGCCGCGTTCCAATCCCATCGCCTGGAATGACGCCTGAAACGCATCCCATGCCAACGCTTCGGCCCGCCATCCCAATTGTTGAAATAATCCTGCACCCATCTTTGCGGTTTAGCGCCGGGCTGCCGCGGCGTCCAATGCCTGTTGGACCCATGCGGTCACTCGCGCCGGCTCTGCGAAGACGACCCGCACCGGCCAGGGCGTGATGCCGGACCGTTCAGCGGCCGGAATACGCATATAGTCCTTTTCCGTCGTGATGAGTTGGGCGCCGGCGTCTTCGGCCGCGTGGCGAAGTTCGCGGAGCTCCGACCGGGAATAGACGTGATGATCCGGGAAGCTTTGTGTGCTTTCAAGCTGCCCGCCGGCCGCTGCCAGCGAGCGGAAGAATTTTTCCGGGCGGCCGATGCCGGCGAATGCAAACAACGGCTCTGCCGGCAGGGCTTCGGCCGGTTCGAGCCAGGCCGTCATCACGGGTATTTCGAGATCGGCCAAGCCCAGACTGTCATGGTCGACAGGCGCATCCGGTTCTGCGGTCATCACGATGATCGCATTGGCGCGTGACAGGCCCGGTTCAACGGGTTCGCGCAACGGTCCGGCGGGAAAGATACGGCCATTTCCCCATCCCGCGTCGGCATCGATTACGACGATCGACAGATCCTTGTGAAGCTCCGGATTCTGATGGCCGTCATCCATGATGATCAGTTCGGCGCGATGGAGGATCGCCGCCTCGGCACCAGCGACGCGGTTCCGGCTGATCCAGACCGGCGCGGTGGCCGCCAGCATCAGCGGTTCGTCGCCGACATCCTTTGCGGTATGCCGGGCCAGATCCACACAAAGCGGTCCCTTGTTCTTGCCGCCATAGCCACGGCTCAAGGCTTGGACATTGATGTCCATTTGGCGCGCGATATCGAGCAGGCCGATGGCGACGGGCGTCTTGCCGGTCCCGCCAAGCGTAAGATTTCCCACACAAATCACTGCGGCTTCGACTGCGGAAGGTTTGACGCTGCGCAGACGTCTCTGGACAAGGAATTGGTAAAGGGCTGCGAGCGGATGCAGGACAGCTTCGGTGAGCCGGCTGAAAATGCCGGCGCTTTCTTGATACCAGAAAGGCGGTGGCTTCATGCGGACGTCCCGGGCACGAGCGTGAGCAGCGCGCGAAGCGTTTCTTCCATCGCCCCCGACGTCAAGCGCTCAAGCGCGTGTTCGGCATTGGAATGCCGGCGGGTGGGGTCCGATCCCAACGCCCGTGCAATGGCCTCGGCATCCGCTGCGACGATCAGCGCATTCTCTTCCGCGTAGGCTGTGTAGACATCGTCGAAACTCGCCGTGTAGGGGCCGGTGATCACGGCACAGCCCAGCCGGGTCGCTTCGACCGGATTGTGGCCGCCAATTCCATCGATCAAGCTGCCGGCGATGAAGGCCTGATCGGCCAATGCGTACCAGAGCGACATTTCACCAAGCGTGTCAGCCAGCCAAACCTGATCATCGCTTTCGGGAATTCCGCCATTTGACCGGCGGGCAAAATGCCAGCCGGAAGCGCTTATCTCGGCAGCGAGGTCATCGCCGCGCTCCGGGTGACGTGGCGCGAGGATGAGTAGTGCATCGGGATTGTCGCGCAATATGATGCGGTGAGCGTCCAGCAGAATGCCGTCTTCCCCGGCATGCGTGCTGGCGGCGAGCCAGACGGGGCGGCCCGCCAATGCGTTGCGAAGCGCGTCGCGCTCCACCGCGTTTGATGAGAGCGGCGCGGTCTGGAGCTTGAGGTTGCCGGGCTGCTGGACGTCGCGGCCGAGGATGGCCGACAGCCCGGCCTGCGTTCGCTGGTCGGCCGCGCCGATCCACTTGAAGGCAGATAGCAGGTATTGGGCGCTGGTCCGGCGTTTGCTCCATCCCTCAAGCGATGCCGCATTCATGCGCGCATTGGCGAGCGCTGCCGGCATGCCGCGCTTGCGCATTTCCATGAGCAGGTTGGGCCAGAGCTCGGATTCGACGAATACGGCGGCGTCCGGCCGCCAATGATCGAAGAAACGCCTGATGCAGGCCGGCCGGTCAATCGGCACATACTGGTGGACTGCGCCTTCCGGCAGTTCCCGGGTCATCAGCTCGGCCGATGTCGTGGTGCCGGTCGTGACCAGGAAGTGCCAGTCGGTCTGCTCGGAGAGACGGCGGACAAGATCGAGCAGGAGCAAAGATTCGCCGACGCTGGCGCCGTGCAGCCAGACCAGAAAACCGGGAGGCCGGGCATGACTTGCCCGTCCGAAACGTTCGGTGAGCCGTTTGGGATCTTCCTTGCCGCGGCGAGCACGTTGTTCCAGCAGCATGCCCGACAAGGGTGCGCTGACGATTGTCAGCCACCGGTAAAGGAAGAGCGGCCAGGGGGGCATCAGAGGCCCCTTACTGGTCTGGGCTCGGCGGGCTCAATGACAGGGCCGCCGACCGCTGCATCGGCTTCGCGCGTGGCCTCGTTCAGCCGGCGCTCAAGTTCCAGGCGCAGGCTTTCCATTTCGGCGTCATCGGCATCGGCGGGCACATGGATGGGCGGCTTCCAGATCACGATGCCCTTGCCGAACGGGAAAGGTAGGATGAAGCGATCCCAGGACTTGAACACTTTTTTGTGCGAGACCGACCAGGAGAAGATCATAATCGGCTTTCCGGTTGTCTTGGCGAGCTGGATGACGCCCATGCTGGCGCGCTGGCGCGGCCCGCGCGGACCGTCAATGGTCAACCCCATGCAGGCCTTGTTCTCGATCGCGCGGGCCATGTCACGAAACGCCGTCATGCCACCTTTCTGCTTGGTCTTGCGTGTGTTGCGGGAGGAACCGCGAACCACGCCGATCGACAGGTTGCGGGCAAAGCGGGCGATGAAGTCGCCCTCTTTCGACCGCGAGATCAGCATGGTCGGGGTCTGGGGCGCCCTGCGGTCCCAGCCCATGAAACTCAACCCGATGCGCGAATGCCAAAAGGCTGCGACCATGCCATCGCCGGTCTGCGTGCAAATATCCAGATGTTGGCGGCCGCGCCGCTCCCAGACCTTCGTTGCTGCGCAAAACTGCATGTATTTCGCGAGAATCCACGAAATGGCGTGCTGAACAGCCGGAGAAGAGGCGATCGATCGCAGCATTTGCCTTTGCTTGCGTTGATTGATGCAGCCGTCAAGCGTTCGGCGCGGTTGCTGCGAATGCACTGGCCGCCTAAACGGAGGACATGAGCTACGATCTGACCGATCCGCGCGACCGGAAACGCGCCTGGAACCATTATCTCTGGCAGGATCATGGCGTGTTGCGGCTGCGCTTCCACAACATGCATCCGGTCGGCACGAAGGGGATGTGGCGCGCCAATCAGCCTTCGCCCAACCGGCTGGCCTGGCTGAAGGATCAGGGGTTTAAGACAATCCTCAATCTGCGCGGGACGCAGCCGGGTCGGTCCTATTACGATCTCGAGCATGCGGCGTGCGAGGAGCTTGGCCTGGCGATTCACGATCTGCCCTGGGGGTCGCGCGAGGCGCCCTATGTCGAGCGTATCGAGCAGCTCATCGAGGTGTTCGATTCAATCGAATATCCAGCGCTGATGCACTGCAAATCCGGAGCGGACCGGGCCGGTATTGTCGCCGTGCTCTACCTTTTGCTGCACGAGCAGGTGCCGTTCGAGGAGGCGCTCGAGCACCTGTCTCTGCGCTATCTTCACGTCAAGCAGGGCAAGACCGGCATGCTCGATTATTTTTTCGAGCAGTACCGGAAAGCGAACGAAGAAGAACCGGTCGAATTCCTGACATGGGTACGCACAAAATATGACCGCCAGGCCACCCATGACGGTTTCATGGCGAGCTGGTGGGGCAGTTTGCTGACCGAAAAAGTGCTGCGGCGCGAATAGTCAGGCGGAGAATTGCAGGCGGCTGAGCCGGGCATAAATGCCGTCCTTGGCCAGCAAGTCCTCATGACGGCCGGTCTCGGCGACGCGGCCCTGTTCCATGACATAGATGCGATCGGCATCGCGCACCGTCGCGAGACGATGGGCGATCACGATTGTGGTGCGCCCTTCCGACAGCTTTTTCAAAGCGTTCTGCACGCGCGATTCAGCCTCGGCATCAAGGGCACTTGTGGCTTCGTCGAGCAAGAGAACCGGTGCATCGGCCAGGAGGGCGCGGGCGATTGCAATGCGTTGACGCTGTCCGCCCGACAGCTGGCTGCCGCGAGGGCCGACCGGTGCGTCGTAGCCACCGGGCAGGGCGGAGATGAAGTCGTGGGCATCAGCCGCGCGGGCGGCGGCTTCGATGGCGTCACGATCTGCATCCATCTGGCCGAAAGCGATATTGGCGGCGATCGTGTCGTCGAACAGGACAACATCCTGACTGACCAGCGCGGACGCCTTGCGCACCGAGGAGACGGTCGCCAAGCGGATATCCTGATCGTCGATCAGCACCCGCCCCCGCGTCGGATCGTAAAGCCGCGGGATGAGGTTCAGCAGTGTCGTCTTGCCGGAGCCGGACGCGCCGACGATGGCCGTCGTCTTGGCGGCTTCGGCGATGATGTCGACCTGATCCAGTGCGCTTTCGCCATCGCCATAGGCGAAGGAGACATTTTCAAACGTCACACGACCGGGTCCGGGACGCAGCGGTTTGGCTCGCCGGTCTTCGATGACATCATCGGTCTCGTCGATGACGTCATAAATGCGCTGCAGCACCGCGATGCCTTCCTGGATGGCGGCGCCGAGCGTGCCGACAGCGCGCACGGCTGGCGCCATGACGGCGATGGCGGCGATGAAACCGGTAAAGTCGGCGATCGATGCAGCACCCTGGGATATCCGCCAACCCGCAAAGGCGAGCACGCCGGCAAAGGCGGCGCCGCCGACGACTTCGAGAATCGGATCGACTCGCGCTTTGGAGGCCGCGATCGACAGGGCAAACCGGAAGCGTTGCAGGAAGGCGAAACGCGACCGTTCGATTTCATGGTCTTCGAGCTGGTAGGTTTTGACCATGCGAGCTCCGGAGAAGCTCTCCTCGAGGAAGCTCGTCACCTCGCCCATCTGGGCCTGCGCCTCTCCGGAAGTCCGGCGCAAGGCATTTCCGATGCGGATCACCGGCAGGGCGGCGAGGGGATAAACGACAAGCACCAGCAGGGCGAGCATCCAGTCGAAAACGAACATCGCGGTGATCGCGCCCACGATCGTCAGCGTGTCGCGTAACAGATTGTTCGCCGCACGGACCAAGAGATCGCGGAGGATGGTGATGTCATTGGTGAAACGCGAAACGATGGAGCCGACCGGTTCCGCGATCAGGCGCGCATAGTCGGCGCGTACCAGGCGCGCGAACAGGATTTCCTGCAAATCCTGCATGATCTTCAAGGCAAGACGATTGGTCTGAACGGTTTGCAGGAAGAGCGAGACACCGCGAATGGCGGTGATCGTGATGATCACGATGGGCGCGAGCCAGATCACACGGGCGTCTTGCTGTTCCAGCAGCCCCACCGCCCAGCGGATCATGAAGGCATAGCTCGACGCGGCCGCTGCCGTTGTCGCCGACAGGATGACCGCGAGCACGACGAGGCGCCAGCGCGGCGCGATCCTGTCCCGCCAGAACCGCGCGATGAGCGCACGGCTTGAGGTGGGGGCAGACGCCCCGGAAGTCGTCACGGCCTCGCTAATGATCGTGCCCGTCGGTCGTGGGGTCGAGCAGCTTATGCGCGTGAATGATGAAATAGCGCATGTGGGCGTTGTCGACCGTGCTCTGGGCGGCCGACTTCCAGGCGGCGCGCGCGGCAGCGTAATTGGGGTAAGCACCGACGAAATCGATGGCTGTCAGGTCCTTGAATTCCGTCGCATCCGGGCCGAGGTCGGTGAGCTCGCCGCCGATCACGAGATGAAGCAGCTGGGTGTCGGTCATGACAGCATCCTCTGTCAGGCGCCGCCGATCGACAGGGCGTCGACCCGCAGGCTGGGTGCGTTGACGGATGACCAGAAGACGAGATCGTCTGCCGGTTCGATCCGCTTGAATATGTCTATCAGATTCCCGGCGACGGTGATCTCGCTGACCGGACCGGCGATGGCGCCGTCGTGAATGGCGAAGCCCGAAACGCCGACGGACCAGTCGCCGGTATTGGGGTTGAGCGACGGGCTGAACATTTCTGTGACCAAGAGGCCATCCGGGATTTCCGAAATCATCTGCTCGCGCGATGCAGTTCCGGGTTCGATGTGGAGATTCGTGCTCGACACGCCGGGTGAACCGCCAAGGGAGCGGGTTGCATAACCATTGGTCTGCAGCCCGAGCTGGCGGGCAGAAGGCGCGTTCAGCAGCCAGGTCGTCAGTACGCCGTCTTCGATGACGTGGCGCTTTCGATTGGCGACACCTTCTCCGTCGACCGGCCGCGAGCCGAGCCCCCAGTCGCGGTGCGGATCGTCGATGATGTTGATGTGCGTCGCAAAGATCGGCTCGCCGAGCTTGTCGCGGAGAAACGACGTGCCGCGGGCAATGGCCGGTCCGGCGATGGCGCCTTCCAGCGCGCCGAGAAACCGCGCCGACACCCGTCGGTCGAAGATCACCGGGCGCACGCCCGACGGCATCTGTGAAGCGCCGAGACGGGCTACGGTCCGTTCACCGGCTTCGCGCCCGATTTCCGCCTGATCGCGCAGATCGGCGCGGCGGCGAGCGCTGGACATCGAGTAATCGCGTTCCATGGCGCCGTTACGCGCGGCGATAACGCTGACGCCATAGCCATGGCTGGACCGCCGGGCCGTGTGAGACACACCATTGGTGGCGATGCTCGCCGACGCCGTTTCGCCATTGCTGGCAAAAGCGGTTTCCGTCATCGAAACGCCGTCAATGCTGCGCGCTGCGGTTTCCACCTCACGGGCAATGCCGGCAAGATCTTCGCTGGTCCAAACAGGGTATTCGTAAAGCTCTATGTCGGGCAGTTCGGTTGCCAACTGGTCGCGGTCGACGAGGCCGCACCAAGGATCCTCGGGCGCAGCCTTGGCCATTGCGATGGCGCGTTGAACGGCCTGGCCGACGCCTTCGTCGGACAGGTCGGAGAAGCTCACGCCCGCTTGCCGCTTTCCGAAAAAGACCCGGAGCCCGGCATCGCGGCTTTCCGAGCCCTCAACGGCTTCCAAAGCGCCATCGCGCACGGCCACTTCGGTCGAGCGCGACTGGATGACAGCCGCTTCGGCCGCCTCGGCGCCATGTTTACGGGCCTGGGCTACGAGATCGCCGACGATGGCCAATAGGGCGTCGGTATCGATCGGTTGTGAAGGTTCACTCATGTCCTTCACCTAGCCTGCCCCGACCGCCCGGGGCAATCACTCGTTCAGGCGAGGGCTTTCCAGAGCAGCAGAAGCGCGATGGCGATATAAACGAGCAGTGTCAAACCAGCGCCGAAAATGCGGCCCGGTCCGGTCGTCTGCTTGGTAAAGAATGCATAGGCGTGCGCGCCACGGGCCAAGGTGAAAGCCAAGCCGAGCAGGTGGATAATCAGCGTTCCGATGCCCAGCGATGCCAGAAGGAACAGCCCGATCAGAGCGCCCGGGATCCATTCAGCGGCATTGCCGTGACCGCGGATGAGCGCGGTCATTTCGATATCATTGCCATCACCGAGATCGATTTTCTTACGATTGCGGTTGAGCCCGATGGGCACGGACAGCAGGGCGAGCAGCAGGAGGTTGAGGGAAGCATAAAGCGCAACGGCTTGAAGTGCGGTCATGACAATATCCTATTGGCGGCCTTCGCGAGTGCATTCGACCGTGGCATTGACCAGAAACATTCCGGCCACCGACATTTCCTCGACGCTCAATTCGCCGCGCATGGCCAGAACGCGTTCATTTTCGTCATTCATCGACGCGATGAGAAATTCGCGCGCATCGCCGGTCAGCGCGTCATCGGCCTGCTCGGCCATGCACTCGCATATTTCGGGTGAATTGTTGGTCGCATTGAGACAAGCGGCGGCGAAATCGTCGCCGGATCCGGCGCTGGTTTGCACGGCATCGCCGCCACCGGATGGCGTTTCGCTTGAACTGCCGGTTGACGATGTCTCGCCTTCACCGGCGGAATTATTGCCGCACGCGGCCAGCGCCAGCGCGGCCAGCAGTGCCAATGGCAGGGATGGTTTCATCGGTGTCTCCTGTCCTGTCGGACGGAATAAGAGCCCCGAAACCCGCAGCGGTAAAGCCTAATCACGCGCCGGCAGCGCGGCCGCCTCGCGCAACGCGTTGGCCAACACGGCGGGATCGGCAGCGCCCGGCACAGCGAACTGGCCTTCGAAGATGAAAGTCGGAACGCCGGTAACGCCCAGCTGGTGGAAGAACACCGCCTCTTCCCGGACCTCGGCCTTGTCGCGGTCGGTGGCCAGCAGATCGCCAACAATTTTGGGATCGAGCCCGGCCTCGCCGGCAATGCGCGTCAGGATGCCGATGTCGCCAATGTCTTTGGCGTCGCGAAAGAATGCCGCAAACAGGCCCTCGGCGACGGCGTTGGCTTTCTTCTCGCTCTGCCCCCGCGCCCATCGGATGAGGCGATGGGCGTTGACCGTCGAGGGGCGGCGCTCGATCCGGTCGAAGCGGAAATCAATGCCGGCCCCGGGTGCCGCCGCCTCGAGATGCGTGCGCATGGCCTTCCAGTGTTCGGCGTTCTCGCCGGAGAATTTCACTTTCATGTAATCGCGATAGGGCGCGCCCTCATCGGGAAGCGTCGGATCGAGCTCGTGCGGCCGCCAGGTCACCTCGGTCTTGATGTCCGGGGCGAGCTTTTTGGCGGCGAGCCAGTTGCGCCAGCCGAGCCAGCACCAGGGGCAGACGAAGTCGGCGACCAGATCGATGCGGACGGGGCGGCTCATTCGGCGGAGACGGCCTGCTCGGGCATTGCGGGCATGCAGGTGCCGAGGCTGCTCTGCAGAAGCAGCGGTAGCGCCGCCCGCTCTTCTTCCGGGGCCGTATCGACCAGGCGCTGGGCCTCGGCCAATGCGGCGGCCGGATCGTCGACCAATGCGTCCTCGCCGATCGCACCCTGACTGCCAAGTGCCATGACCCGGTACATCGTGTCGCCGGACTGGCCGGCCAGCTCGGCATCGAGACAGGAACAGAACGCCGCATAATCCGCGGGCTCGCCGCCCTGGTCGCGCGCCTGCTGGAACTGGCAGGACTGGCGCATATAGCTGCTAAGGGTTTCGCGGTCGGTGGCAAATCCGCCGTGCTGAGCGGCAAGCGCGAGGGTGGCGGCCAAGGCGAAAATCATGAAGGACTCCCCGTCATCTGGTCTGCCGTCACCGTGACAGGACGGCGGGCGGGGTCAATGTTCAAGCGAGGATATCGAGCAGGCGGCCGGTCATGTCGCTGGCGGTGCGGATCACGGCGGCGGAGGCGGCCTGGCTGGCTTCGGCTTCCTTGATGGCCACCATGGCATCGATAATGCCGGCTTCGTCCGCGCGCGGATTGGCGATGTCGCGTGCCGCGCTTGCCAGCTGCGCCTCGGCCGCCTGCAGGGCTGCCGCGGAGGTGTTGAACGCGATGTTCATAACCGCATGATCGCATGCCGGTGATGGATTTCGCAGCGATTTCAGGCTGCAGGCTTAATGCCGGGTTGCCGACCTGGAATTTTATCCCCGTTTTTTTTCACCGCCGTCTCCTACTACTACTACTGCGACGACTACAGTTCCCCGCCCACCGGGCGGCGGTTCAGGAGTCTAAGTGGAAACGGGCGGGCGTGAATTGGCCGGACGACGCATTGCCGAGCGTCTAAGAAGACAGCGGCATCGATTTGGCGCCGCCGGCTGCGCGGCTGAATTCCCTGGGCGTCTGGCCGGTCTCACGTTTGAACGCCTTGTAGAAGGTCGAACGGGAGTTGAAGCCGACATCCAGGGCGATGTTAAACACGGAGTCCTTGTGGGTGAGGATCCGGGATTTTGCGTCTTCGATCCGCCAGCGGGCGACAAAATCGAAAAAATTGACGCCCAGCTGCTCGTTCAGGGTTTGCGATACCAGGTTGGGCGGCGTGCTGACATGTTTGGAGAGCTTCATGAGCGACAGGTTGGGGTCCAGATAGAGCTGCTCTGTGCGCATGGCCTTGAGCAAGCGTTCGGCGATCTTCTCTGACCGGTCCCCGGAGAGCGCTGACCGCGCGTATTTTTCATGGGGCTCTGCGCCGGACACAGGACTGTCCGTCTCTGAAAGCTCGGGCGGCGGCGGTGCGATAGCAAAGGCGATCAGCGTGAACAGCACTCCGCCGGCCAGCACAAGGACGAGGCTGTTGGGGGTCAGAAAACCCAATGACAGATTATCATTGATGAGGGTGATCGCCGCGGCCCCCCAGAGCGCCACCAGCAGGACCAACAGCCCGTCAATCCAGCGCAGATCATAGGATTCCGTGTTCGAGTAGAAGGATTTGAGCCGGGCACGGTAGCGCGCAAGCGTTCGCAGGGTGGCGATCAGGTAGGCCGCAGAGGCCAGCACCCAAATGAAGATCAGGGCAAAGGTCAGCAGCGTCAGGATGGAAGGGGCGGGCCCGTCCGGGAGTTCGCCATTGACGAACAGCGTCGTGCGAGCCGTTGACGGCAGCAGCCAGTATCCGGCCATCACCCCCGCACCTGCGAGCGGCAGAAGGGCATCCCGCAGCCGGTATCCGGTCTGTGTGCCGTCTGCCAGCAGGCTTTTGGCATAGCGATACACCGCGACCGGCAGGCTGAACATCAGCGGCAAAAGCGCGGGCATGTAAAAGGTATAGACCGCCGGCTGAACGGCCGTGGCCATGGGCAGGGCGCACAGGCCCGCCATCAATCCGAAGACGATCAGTAAATACCGGCGGTTCGCTCCGGCCGGAGACGTTCGAACGCCGGCCAGGGCGCCTGCCAGGGCGATTCCGGTCACCAGGGCGGAAAGCAGGACGATGCCATCTGCTTGCATGCCAGTGGTCTAGAGGAGGCCCATTCCCCGATCAACGTTCTGCGCCGCCGGATGTGTCCGAGCCGTCCCGCGCGGACGACACGGACGTCAGAGCCGGCCATTGAGACCCGTGCGGGTGCACATCGCATTCCTTGAACAGGCTGACCTGACGGATACGACATGACGGAACCGGACATTCTGGGCGGCCTCCACTTCTGGATTGGATGTGGGGCGATTGCCGCTGGCTTTGCGGCTTTCGCCGCCCGCAAGGGCCGCCCTGTGCATCGCAAGGCGGGAGCGCTGTTCGTGATCACGATGGGATTGCTGACGCTGAGCGGGCTCTGGATGAGCCTGTCGCGCGAAATCCTGTTCACGGTGTTTTTGTCCGCGATCAGCTTTCATGCGCTGATGACCGGTTGGGCGGCGGCCCGATATCAGGACCGTCCGGCCCGCTGGATAACGCGAGGCGCGCCCTTTTCATCGGCTTTGATCGCGTTCGGCGGTGTCGCCGGTGGCCTACTGGCCGCCGCAAGTCCGGACGGCATGCTGAACGATTTACCGCCGGGCGCCTTTTATGGGCTCGCCGGTGTGGCGGCCGTCCTGTGTGCGCTGGATGTAATTTTCGCACGAAAGTCCCTCCCGCAACCGCACCTCCGCTTGACGCGGCATTTATGGCGGATGGGATTTTCCTTCTTCCTCGCCACCGGCATCTTCTTTTTCGGCAACAACCATGTGCTGCCGGACGCGTTGCGAACGCCCGTCTTCCTCACCCTTCCGGTTCTGGCGGTGGTCGGCTGGACCGTCGTCTATGCGGTGCGGACCCGGTTCCGCCGCGCTGTGCCGGGGTGAGGCCCTTCAAACATCAAAAAAGCAAACACAGGCGGCTGCCCGCGAAGATGGCGCCGCCGGGCATTCACGAAAGGCAAACACAATGAGTTTTCAGAAAGTCAGCGGTCTCGCGGCGATCGGCGCGGGCGCAACATACATCATCGGGTTCTGGGTCTATTTCTCGATCCTCGGGCCCGCGCAATATGGCAGCTCGTCGGTTCCCGCCGAACAGCATGTCCAATTCCTCGCCGGGAACATGGATCTGATGACGGTCTGGAACCAGATTATCTATGTCCTCAACGCTATACTGATGGTGCTCCTCGTCATCGGGCTGCACCGGCGGCTGTCGGCCAGCGGGGCGCTGGGCCAGACCGCGTCGGCCTTCGGGCTGATCTGGGCGGGGCTTATCCTGGCCACCGGCATGCTGATTAATATCGGGATTGCGCAGATTGTCCGGCTTTCGGCTGAGGACATGGACGCCGCGGCGACGCTCTGGCGTGCGGTGATTGTCGTCAGTTCGGGCCTGGGCGGCGGCAATGAAATCACCGGGGGGATGTGGATTTTTCTGTTGAGCCTCGCGGGCCTCAAAACCAAGGCCCTGCCGCTCGCCGTCAACCTGTTGGGCGTTCTCGTCGGCGGCGCCGGGATTATCTCGACGATCCCGGCCTTATCCGCGGCCACGATGGTGTTCGGGCTCGGCTTCATTCTCTGGTTTTTCGTGGCGGGGTTTGCCTTGTTGTGGCTGAAACCGCTTAAAGAGGCGGAAGCAGGTTAGGGCGGATCCCAGGGCGAATTGGGGCTGAATTAAAGCCCCAATCGCCTCCCACATTTCGTCGAGGCGCTTTTTCGTCGCCGCGTCCATGTCGAGCTTGTCGCCCCATTCTCGAAGTCGAGACCGGCGCCGACCAATGCGGCGCCCGTGAACCTCACGGGTCGCAGGACGAGGGGCGAATGTCGAAGTGGCCCGCGCTTCGTGGAGATGCGGCTGGCTAGGATCGCGCGAGTCCGTTCAATGCTCGTCGTTCAACAGGGATTGAATGGCGTTCGATAGAATGGGCAGAAGCTCGCCATAGATATCGATCTCGAGATTCTCTTTCTTGCAGACCAAGGCCGGTGCGGACCGTGAATTATCGAAAATATACGCTCTGTCCGCTCGATCGAAGAACCAACTGAAATTTTCGAGTGACCGCTTCCGGCGATCTCGGATCTTCTGTTCGGGCACGTCGTGTCCGCCGGCTTTCACGCGTTTTGCAACACGACTGACATTCAAATCTTCAGTTTCCAGATAAACGTAGAACAGGGCGACTTCGTAGCCCTTGGCCTGAGCGGCTTCGACCAGCGCCTGATACTTCGTTGTCGAGAGGACCGTCTCGACCCCAATGGATTGATGGGCGTCGACCGATGCGTAAAGCCAATTTTCGATCCGCTTTACAGCCTCGAGATTGGCTTCGTCGGCTTGCCCGATCTCGGTCTCGAATATCCGTCTCGCCAGCGCGTCAGGATTGATGATCCAGATCGTGCCGCGTGGCGCATCCAATCGGGTCTGTTCGAACGACGAGGTTTTGCCTGATCCGTTGGCGCCCGCGATGATCCAGAGCGACGGCCGGACGCTCTTATATAGATCGGCCGCCAATTAGGCGGGCTTCTTGGCTTCAGACCTGCGGCGGGCGGCGCGGACGCTCTTCGCCACGCCGTATTGGAGTTCGCTCGCGAAGGTGGCGCTTTGCGTTTTCACATTGACGATCTGGCGCTGTTTCCCGTCGACCTCGACGCGCGTCACAAAGCCATCCCGCTTGGCTTCCTTGCCAGCGAGCTTGCCATTCTTGTGAACACGAAGCGTGTATTTGGCCATCACGAACCTCCAAGGTCGATCTCAAATTCTAACATAATGTGGGAGCTTCGTAATGGTCTACAATCCCAACTCCCCCCACATCTCGTCCACCCGCTTCTTCGTCGCTTCATCCATGTCGAGCTTGTCGCCCCATTCGCGATTGGTTTCGCCGGGCAGCTTGTTGGTGGCATCCAGGCCGATTTTGGAGCCGAGGCCGGAAACCGGAGAGGCGAAGTCGAGATAGTCGATCGGCGTGTTCTCGATGATCGTGCAATCGCGCGCCGGGTCCATGCGGGTCGAGACCGCCCACATCACGTCCTTCCAGTCGCGCGCGTCGATGTCGTCGTCCACGACGATCACCCATTTCGTGTACATGAATTGGCGCAGATAGGACCAGACGCCGAGCATGACCCGCTTGGCATGGCCGGCATAGGCCTTCTTCATCGAGACGACGGCGATGCGGTAGGAACAGCCCTCCGGCGGCAGCCAGAAGTCCACGACTTCCGGAAACTGTTGCTGGAAGAGGGGGATGAAGACCTCGTTCAGCGCCTCGCCGAGCACGCTCGGCTCGTCCGGCGGGCGGCCGGTATAGGTGGAAAGATAGATCGGCTTTTCGCGCATGGTGATGGCGCTGATCTTGAAGACCGGGAAGGGCTCGACCGAGTTGTAATAACCTGTGTGATCGCCATAGGGGCCTTCATCGCCATACTCGTCGAGCATGACATGGCCTTCGAGCACGATCTCGGCCTGGGCCGGGACTTTCAGCGGCACAGTCTTGCAATCGACGAGTTCGGCCTTGGCGCCCCTTAGAAGTCCGGCGAACTGGTATTCCGACAGCGTGTCCGGCACCGGTGTGACGGCGGCGAGAATTGTCCCCGGATCGGCGCCAAGGACCGCCGCGGCGGGCAGGGGGTCCGGCTTTTCCTTTTTCCAGCGCTGGTATTGCTGGGCGCCGCCGCGATGTTTCAGCCAGCGCATCAGCGTTGTGTCCTTGCCCAGCTTCTGCATGCGGTAGATGCCGAGATTGAAATCGTCTTCGCGGGAGTCCGATGGCCCCTTGGTGACGACGAGCGGCCAGGTGATCAGCGGTGCGGGCTCGCCCGGCCAGCAGGTCTGGATCGGAATCCGGTCGAGGTCGATGTCATCGCCGGTCAGCACGACCTCCTGGCAGGGCGCCTTGCTGACGGATTTCGGGCGCATGCTCATCACGGTCTTGGCCAGCGGCAGCATGGACAGCGCATCCTTGATGCCTCGCGGCGGTTCGGGCTGGCGCAGGAAGGCGAGCAGTTCGCCAACCTCGCGAAGTTCCTCGGGCGTCGAGCGCGGCTCGCCGCCCAGCGTCACCGCATTGGCGACCCGCTGAACGGTGCCGAACAGATTGGCGAGGACCGGCATGGCGGACCGCTCGCCCTTCTCGTTGATAACGTTTTCAAACAACAGGGCCGGGCCGCCCGCGTGCAGGACGCGGCGGTGAATCTCGGTCATTTCCAGCTCGGAGGAGACCGGCGCGGTGATGCGCTTGAGATCGCCTCTTTCCTCGAGCCAATCGATGAAGTCGCGCAGGGATTTATAGGCCATGACCGGCATCCTCGTGATTGCCGGTCAATCTGCGGTTCTGGCCGGAATTGTCCAGCGCTGCGCCTGCGGCGAATGGAACCGAAGCGGCGAGCCACTCGTTCCTTCAGCGGAGGACACGCCGCATGTCGCTGCTCTATCAATTGCTGGGCTGGACGCTGATCCTGATCGGCCTGCCGCTGACGCTGTCGCCCCTACCGTTTGGCATCATTCTCGTGGCGATCGGGCTGGCGCTGATCATGGCGAATTCGCGGTCGGCGCGCCGACACCTGCAGCATCTACGCGCGCAGCACAAATGCCTGGATGAATGGATGCGCAAGGCTGAAAGCACCGTTCCCGGCCCATTTGACCGGATATTGCGGCAGACCGACACGAATGGCTGGCAGCGGCCGCGGGATTGATCTTCCAGCGCGGTGATCGGCTCCGATTGTCAGATACGATCGACCGGTGTCATCGTCACGGTTACGGCCACGGCGGGACCGGAGGCGGGGTCCGTGCCGGTCATCAAGGCTTTCAATTCTTCAATCTTCTTATTGATTTCCGTCAGATTCTCTGGCGGGGGTGCGCCGACAAAACGGTGGAACAGAAGGTTGGTGTCCGGGCCGAGCGCCTGTTTGCGCGGATTGTTGAGGCCGGCCGAGATGTCCCGTTGCGTCTGGCGCAATAGTCCCGCAGCAATGCGGCCGGCCGCGGCGTTGTGCCGGTCGTCGGCAAGGGCGCGGGCGAGGCGCATGCGGCGGGCGGGGGTGGAATACATCTTCTCCGACCGGTTGCCCTGGCCCCGGTGGCCCCTGGCGAGCACCAGCCCGACCGCGCTCAGCTGATCGATATGCTGGTACAGCGTGGTCCGCCGCAGACCGGAGAGCCGGGCAAGATCCGCCGCCGAAACCGGCCCGAACGTCGCCACGAGGTCAAGCAAAGCCTGCCGCGTGCGCGACGCCAGGCAGGCGAGTTGGTCCGCCGAGACGATCCAGAATTCACTTTCGCTTGAGCTCATAAACGCCGACCATTGACTCTTGTTCATAAAAACAACGATAAATGAACAACTGGTTCAAGCCAATGTGGCGGCTGGCAGCGAAGGAGACTTCAGGTGATCATTTCAGCTTGCCTGATGCTGGCGGCCCTGCTGGACGGGGCGGCCAACCTTCCGGATGACAATCTCCCGCTTGATTTGCCGGAGAGCTTTTCAGGCCAGATTGTTATCGGCCACCGAGACGGGATCCTGGTGCAAGCTAGCCGCGGGCTAGCGGACCGGGCCGGGCAGGTGCCTGTCACGCCGGAAACCCTGTTCGACATGGGGTCGCTGACCAAGCAGATCACCGCGGCAGGCGTCGTGTTGCTGGCCGGGGAGGGACGTTTGTCGCTTCAGGAGCCGCTGTCGGCCTTCTTCGAAACCCTGCCGCGCGACATTGCCGGACGGACGGTTCACGATCTTCTAGTCCACACCGCCGGGCTGCCACAGTATTCCGGTGGCGATTACGATCCCGTCGACAGGAGCGCCTTCTCGGCCTGGCTGGCGACCGCTGATACAAGCGAAGTCGCGCCAGGGACCTTCCATTATTCGAACCCCGGCTATTCCATGGCAGCCCGTATCATCGAGATGCGCAGCGGCGAGGATTTCGAGTCGTTCGTCCAGACGCGGCTGCTGGCGCCCGCCGGTATCGGCGACATCGGTTACCGGAACCTGCCCGACGACCGGGTCGAGGCCATCGGCTATCGCGGCGGCGAGGCTCAGGGACGGCCAAGCGAACAGCCCTGGCTGGAGGATGGCCCCTCCTGGAATCTGCGTGGCAATGGCGGATTGCTGACGACGGCGGACGCTCTTTATCGCTGGACACTCGCGCTCACGGGCGGCGGCGTGCTGGACGAAGCCCATAGGCCCTGCTGTTCGCGCCGCATTCGGTCCGGGACGCCGAGCGGGGCCTATCATACGGCTATGGCTGGAATGTGCTCGGGGAGGGCGCGGCACGCCGTATCTATCATTCCGGGGGCAATCTGGTTTTCGTCGCCTATGTCGAGTGGCAGCCGCAGCCTGATTGCGTCATCGTTGTCACCAGCAATGCCTTCGACGAATCGAACATCGGCGCGGTCATCGGCGAGGCCCGTGCCGCGCTATTGCGCACCGAGGCCTGTGGCACCGCCGGCTAGTTCTTCAGCGCGGTGAATGTTTTCTAGCCATCCCCGGCCGGCGCGTCCCGCAGGGCGTCCAACACACCCGCCGCCAAGGAGCCGGAGCGCGAATTGGTCCGGTTGGTCGCGCCAAAGCGGACCACCATCAAGTCCTGGTCGGGCATGACATAGCCCCATTGGCCCTGGAAACCGCTCATCATCACGGCATTGTCCGGCAGGCCCGTCGCCGCGAGTGGCAGCCAGAATCCCGCGCCATATTCCTCGCCCGAGCCGGGCGTCGGCGTGGAGATGAAGTCATACCAGTTGGCCGGGATCAGGCGTTCGCCGCCGGCCATGCCGTCATCGAGATAGAGCATGCCCAGCCGCGCCCAGTCGTGCGGCGTCATGTAGAGATAGGACGAGCCCTGCCAGGTGCCGCTTTCGTCCGGTTCCAACACGGCGGAGTAGATGCCCAGCGGGTGGAAAAGGCGCTCGCGCAGCGCGGCGGTCTGCTCGTTGAGCGAATCGCCGAGCCGCATCTGCAGGGCGTGCGTCGCCAGGATGGTGTTGGCGGACATGTATTGCCAGTGCGCGCCGGGTTCGTGGAGCTGATCCCGCGTGGCGGCAAAGCGGGGCATGTTCGATTCCGTCATCAGCATGTCGGTATTCGGATCAAAGCCATTGTTCAACTCGGCCGCAGCGAGGCCGTAGGACATACGTAAGAGGTTATTCAGCGAGATGTGGGACAGCTCGGGCCGCCATTCATTCAGCCCGTCGATCTGGTCCGGCGCATAGAGGTCGATCTCGCCGTCTTCGACCATCACCCCGGCCAGCGTGGCGATCATCGACTTGGTCATCGACCAGCCATGCAGCCGGCTGTCGCGGGTCACGCCCGGCGCATAACGTTCGGCGACCAGCCGGCCCTGATGGAAGACGGCGACGGCCAGCGTATTGCGATTGGGATCGGCATCGGCCGGGTCGAAGGCGCCGTCGACCGCCGCCTGCAAGGCTGCGGTATCGAAGTTGGCATCGCGATGGGCGGTATCGAGTTCGAAGGGCTGGAATGCCGGCTGGGCAGGGGCGGTCAGCGCAGGGTCGAAGCTGTCGATGCGGCGGTGATCAAGCGTGCAGCCATGGCCTTCGCGATAAACGGCTTCCTGGTGCCAGAGACCCAGCACGCGCGAATGTACGCTGTTGTCGCCGGAGTCGACCCGGGCGCTGACGAGGGCCGCTGCCCCGCCCAGCAACGGGTCGACATAAAGCGCGCGCGCCCGATCCGGCTCAAGCCCGGAAACGAAGGTCAGCGAACAGACCTGCTTGGCGGTGATGCCGGTGGCGGCCGGCAGGTAGATGCGGCCAATGGGTGATGTATTGAGCCAGACAAGGCCCGCGAGAATGATCGCTGCGACAGCGATACCGATCCAACGCAAAATAGTCATAACAGTCCCCGGTCTGCCCCTTGCTAGTCGAAAATAGCCGACTCTTCGGGATGCTTCCTGACCCACGCCCTAATATACGGACAAAGCGGGACGATCTTCACGCCTTCGGTTCTCGCGGCGGCAATCAAGGCCCGGACGAGCTGGCTGCCGAGCCCCTGTCCTTCGTGCGAGCGCGGCACGCCCGTATGATCTGCAATCCAGCGGCTGGTGCCGGCGCGCGAATAGGTCAGCTCGGCTTCCTTGCCGTCACCGAGATCAATGACGAACCGTCCGCGGGTTTCGCCGGTTTCGTGCCGGACGTCGAGATCGCTCATATTTATCCTCACACGGTTGTGAACCGCTTTTCCGGTTATTCACTCGTTGATTTCATCCCAGCCGCGACAAACTGTCAAAACAGGGGGACGCAATGAAACACCTCATCATGTTCGTGGCCGGGTTCGCCGGTTTTTCCGCCGCCGCTCAGGCCGATCCGTTCGAATATTCCCACGAGGAAGTCGTACAGGGCCAGGACGGCTAGGCCGTCAGCTTTTTCTGGCGCAGTTTTTCATAGTGCGGGCGGCAAGCCTTGACGACGCCACAGGCCGATTCCGGCAGGTCGTGCGGGCTGTCCTGGGGCGGTTCGAATCCCGTCGACGCGGCCACGCGCTCATACCACCAGGGCGCCCAGACCCCGTCGCTGTCGCGCGGGCCTGGTGACCAGGACAACATGGCGTCGTCAAAGGTAATGCCAATTTCGCGGCAGAGCGCGGTGAGCAGGCCGCGCGGATTTTCCAGCACGTCCCGGCCTTCGATCACCGGCCAGGCGCGGCCGGTGAGCTGGCTGGCATATTCATACAGCTCGGACTGGCGGGCGGCGCCGATATCGTCCGCGGTGACACTTCCGGCGGTGGCCGCGAAACTGGCCGCGACTTCGGCCGGATCGCGGATCAGGAAGATGTGGCGGCAGGCGGCCATCCAGTCGCGCGGGATCGTCTCGAGCATGTGCTGGCACATGTGTTTCTGGAAGAAGATCGGTGCGCCGCCGGGCGCGTCCCCGGCGCAGCGCCGGGCGATATCGCCGGCATCAAGGGGGACGGATTTCAGGATGTCCTCGCGGCCGGGATGTTCGAGCCCGGTTTCCGCGAGATAGGGACCATAAAAGGGCTCGTCCCAGACCTCGCAATCGGAGCGGTTTTCAAAAGCGCGCATCGTCGCGGTCGAGATATTGCGCGGGCCCGACCACAGGCAGATGCGGATTGTGCCGCTCATTCCTTTGCGATCTTTTCCGCATAGAGCGCCTGCAGGCGTTCGACCATGGGGCCACGCCCCTCGCTGATCCGGCGGCCATCGACTTCGGTGACCGGCACCAGACCGGCAAAAGTCCCCGTGGTGAAGGCTTCGTCCGCGGAATAGACCTGCGTCAGGGTGAAATTCTTTTCAAACACCGGAATCCCGGCCGCGCGGCAGATCTCGATGATGACGCCGCGTGTGACGCCGCCCAGACAATAATCGCCGGTCGAGGTCCAGACCTCGCCTTTTCGAACAATGAAGAAGTGCGTCGAATTGCAGGTTGCCACGAAGCCGTGCGGATCGAGCATCAGGGCTTCGTCTGCCCCGGCCTTGGTGGCCTGGATGCAGGCGGTGATGCAATTGATCTTGGAATGCGAGTTGAGTTTCTGATCCTGCACGTCGGGATAGCCGCGCCGGACATGGACCGTGAACAGGCTCAGCCCTGTCCTGGCCACAGCCGGATCCGGCTTTTTCCATTCCGGCAGGATGACGATGGTGGCCGGTGAAATGGTCACCCGCGGATCCTGATACGGCGTGGCCTTGAGTCCGCGCGTGGTCATCAGGCGGATATGGACGCCATCACCGGCCAACATGTTGTTGGCGTCGAGCGTCTCATAGAGCGCTTTCGTCAATGCCTCGCGCGACAGGCCGAGATCGTAATCAAGGGCTTTCGCGCCCTCCTCCAGCCGGTCGAGATGGCGATCGAGGAAGGCGATTTTGCCATTGTGGACCCGCAAGCCCTCCCAGACCCCGTCACCCAGGACGAAACCGGAATCAAGGACCGATACCCTGGCCTCGTTGCGCGGATAGAGGGCGCCATTGATCCAGACATTGATCTCCGCATTGCGCGGATCGTCGAGATAGGAATGCGCGCCCTTGCCCATCAGCCGAACTTCGAGAAATCAGGGGCGCGCCGTTCCATGAAGGCGGTCACGGCTTCGGCGAATTCCGGTGAGGACAGCATGTCGGCGAAGAGTGCGCCTTCGCGCCGCATGCGCTGTTCTGCCGATTCCTCGGGCGCCTGCATCAGCTCCTTGGCGGTCCGGACGGCGCCCGGCGATTTGGCTGCCAGGATCAGGGCGCGCTTGCGTACTTCGGCGGACAGGTTTTCCGACGGGAAAACATCGACGATGAGACCGGCTTCCTTCGCACGCGCTGCGTCCCAGGTGGAGCCGAGCATGAGCAGGTCGGACGCTGCCGACCGGCCGAGCCGCGCCGGGAAAAAGAGGCTGGAGGCAAATTCGGGCGCCAGTGCCAGATCGACGAAGGGTGTTTTGAATGCGGCGTTATCGGATGCGTAGGCGAGGTCGCAATGCATCAGAAGCGTCGTACCGATTCCGATGGCGAGCCCGTCCACTTCAGCGATTATCGGCTTCTTTGCGGACATGAGGGCGCGCATGAAGCGTTCGACGGGCGGCATGTCGCCTGAGCCGCCGATATGAGGCGGCGCTTCCATGAAGTCGATCAGATCGTTTCCGGCCGTGAACAGGCCGGGCGTTCCGCCGAGCACGAAGACGCGAACATCGCGATCGTCTTCGCCGGTCTCGATCGCCTCGGCGGCGGCCGAGTACATTTCGCGCAGAAGCGCATTCTTCTTTTCGGGACGATTCCACCGGATGGTCCGGACGCCCTCGGACGTATCGATCGAGACAAGCTGACTCATGAAGCGGCTCCGCGATTGCTGATGCGGTCTCTCTAGGCAAGTCGGCGGCGCAAATCCAGTTCGCGTCAGCGTCAACTTTCGTCGACCGCGATCTGTGTCAGCGCATCGTGGAGGACATCCGAGACCTCGTCACCGAGGCGGGCTTCGAGTTCCGTGTTCAGTGCGCGCAGGATGGCGTCGGCCTTATCGGCCGCCACCCGACCGCTGTCTGTTAGCGTGACCATGGCGCCGCGCCGGTCGCGGGTATCGGCGGCTTTGGTCACCAGACCTGCCTTGACCATGCGGTCGACCAAGCCGGTCACGGCGGGCGGGTTCAGGGACAGCGTTTTGCTCAAGGCGCCCATGCGGCGGTCGCCGCGTCTTTGCAGGAGAAACAGCACGCTTGCTTGGGCCGCGGAAACGCCGGCACCGGCTTTCAGCCGCCGGTCGGCCTCGCGGTTCAGGCGCCGCGCCGCGATCTCGATCAACAGGAATAACCGCCGGTCAACGGCGCGAACCTTGGCCATGGCGGAATAATCGCGCGATTCTTTCGGTTCCGAAAGAAATCCCGGTGACAATGTGCCGGTATGCGATCGCTGCGGCTCGCTAGGCCCCGCCTGTTACCCGCTAGGGCGCAGCTTCGACAAACTCCGCGTCGGCGAGTTGCGGGAAGGCCCGAAGCCCGTCCTCGATCGATGCCAGATCGCCCACGACCACCAGCACCATGCGGTCCGGCTGCAGATATTCCGCCGCGACGGCGGAGATTTCGGCATTCGAGACCTCGTTGATGCGGCCGACATAATTCTCCAGATAATCATCGGGCAGGCCGTGAAAATGCTGGTTGATCAACTGGCTGATCAGGCCTCCGGTCGAGGCGTTCTGCAGGATGAAGATTCCGCCGATCCAAGTGCGCATGCCGTTGGCCTCGTCAGCCGGCGGGGCGTTGAGCTGCAATGTCTGGATCTCGCTGAATATCTCGGTGAAGGCCTCGACCGTGTGCTCCGTGATGATGTCGGCATTGAACGTCCAGTAGGACGAGCCGAACCGGTTGGTGATCCCGGAGCCCGGGGAATAGGTCCAGCCGTTGGTTTCCCGGAGATTGCGGGTCAGGCGCGAGGTGAAGGACCCGCCGAGCAGGGCGTTCATCACGGTCAGCGCATAGGCGTCTTCGGTTCCGATCGGCGCGACCGGCACACCGAGCCGGATCGTGGTCTGCGGCGCCCCCGGGCGGTCTATGAGCCGGACCAGCGGGCCGGTCCGGGGGCTGGCTTCGGGGATATCGACCGGGTTCCCGGCCTCCCAATCACCGAAGGCGTCGCGGATCGCCGCTTCCATCTCGTCATGATCAAACCGCCCGGCGATGTAGATGTGGGTGCGCGCAGCGCCGAAATGCTCATCGTAGAAGGCGCGGACCTGGTCAAGCGTGTAGCTGTCCATCTGGCCGACGTCCGGCAGCCCCTGTCCGTAAGGATGCTCGTCGCCATAGAGCAGGCCGACATAGGCTTCGGTCGCGACGGGGCCCGGCTGCGAGCGGGCGACGGTCATGTTGCGGATCTCGTTCTGCAGCACACGGCTGAACTCGGAGTCCGGGAAATCCGGCTGCCGCATCACCGTGGCAATCCGGCTGATGGCTTCGGGTCCGAATTCGGACAGGACGTTCGAAGAAAAATTCGCCGTGTGCATGCCGACGCCGACCGACAGATCGCCGCCCATGGAGGCAAACGCCTGGGCGATGGACTCCGGGCTTTCACCGCCGGCGCCTTCTTCCATCATCGCCGCCACGAGATCGGCCATGTAGGTCGCTTCGCCGTCGAAGACATTCCCGGCCATCACGTTGATGACGATGTTCACCTTCGGCGCGAGGCCGAAATCAATGAAGGTCGCCTGCAGCCCGTTATCCAGTTCGATGGTGGTCGTCGAGGGCAGCTCGAACGCCGGCGCCGGGCCGATGTCCGGCCGCGTGCTTTGCTGGGCGATAGCGCTCGACGTGGCCAAGGCCAGGGCGCCGGCGGCGAGGATTTTCAGTGTCGTTCCGATCATGGTCATGTCCTCCCGATCACTCTTCGTTTTCGGCGTCGCCGCCGAGACTGCCGTCCGGATCCGGAATGACGCGGAGCACCGACCGGTTTGTCGGGCGCAGATATTCCTGCGCGGTGGCGAGAACGAGTTCCGGCGTGACCTGGTCGAAGCCTTCCTCGATCCGGTTGATCCGGCTCGGATCGTCATCGAACAGGGCAAAGACCGCCAGCAGATCGACCAAGCCGAAGCGCGTCGAGGAATCGACGATATCGTAGAATTGCGACCGTAGCTTGGTGATCGCGCGGTCGAGCTGTTCCTGGGTGACGGGCTCGGTGCGCAAGCCCTCGATGACCTCGTCGACGCTGCCCATGATTTCCTCATGGGTGTAGGCATCGTCGTGGATCATGCCGACGGACCACAGCATCGGGCCGTTGTAATTGTACATGTTGCCGAGAAGATTGATGCCGCCAAACACGCCGGAGGCATAGCCTTCCTCATTGATCAGCCGCTGGTTCAGCAAGCTGTCATCGCCTTGCACCAGGATCTGATCGAGCACGGCCATAGCATAGTATTCCGGCGATCCGCGTTCCGGCATGTGATAGCCGAAGCCGAGCGCCGGCTGCGGGGCCAGGCGGTCAAAAATCTCGCCGAATTTCTCTTCTTCCTGGCGCGGCTCGGAAACATCAATCGGATCCGGCTGCGGGCTGGACTGGATGCCGCCGAATTCTCTTTCTATCCAGGCCAGTGTTTCATCGGCATCGATGTCACCGGCGACAACGATGACCGCGTTGTTGGGCGCGTAATACGTGTCGAAGAAGGCTTGAACATCTTCGAGATTTGCCGCGCGGATGTCTTCCAGGTCGCCGTAGAAATTGTGGGCATTGTGCCAGTTTTCGTTGGCAAGCATCGGCAGGTCGATCCAGATCCAGCCGCCATAAGGCTGGTTGATGACGTTCACGAGCACTTCGTTCTCGACCACGCCCTGCTGGTTCTCCAGCACTTCCTGATCGATGATCGGCGCGCGCATGCGATCGCCTTCGGCCCAGATCACCGCTTCCAGCGCGTTCGAGGGCACAACCTCGTAATAGTTGGTGAAATCGAACCGCGTGGAGCCATTATTGACGCCCCCCGAACCGTAAATCAGGGAATCGAAATCGCCCTTTGGCAGGTTCTCCGAGCCCTGGAACATGAGGTGTTCGAACAGATGCGCGAAACCGGTCCGGTTGCGCGGCTCGTTGCGGAAACCGACGCCATAGTAAACCGCGACGGTGGCTGTCGGGACGGTCGGATCTTCTGACAGGACAACCCGCAGCCCGTTGTCGAGCGTGTGATAGCTGACATCGACCTGGATGCCTGACGGGACCGGATCGGTCGTCGATGCATCCGCCGGGCCGGAACTCCGGTCAGCGGCCGGTTGACTGCACGCTGCAAGCACGCAGGCGCCGAGAACGGCCAGTAGCCGACTTGCCATGATCTGCCTCCCTAAACTGACGCTTGAACAGCGCCGCCCGATATCCATCCCGCCACGCGGGTGTCCAAAGGTCAAATGAATGAACTGAAAAGAAATGCCAATGCGAGAAGCAGTCCGGTGGTCCGGTTGCTCTTGAAAACGGCGAGGCAGGCCGCCCCGTCGTGCGGGTCGGTTTTCCGGATCTGATCAAAGAGATGGAAAGCGTAGGGCAGGATGAGCAGGGAGAGCCACAGCGGTGCTCCTGCCAGCACGGCCGCCAGTGCCACCAATACAGCGGCTGCGCCATAGAAGCCCCAGAGCCAGAGCGTCAAATGCGATTGCAAAGCGAGCGCTGTCGATTTGACGCCCACCATGGCGTCGTCTTCCATGTCCTGACAGGCGTAAATCGTGTCATAGCCAAGCGTCCAGAAAAAGCCGGAGACATAAAGCGCGATGGCCGCGGCATCGAGATGGCCGGCGATCGTCGCGTAGCCGACCAGCACACCCCAGTTGAAGGTCAGGCCGAGCCAGGCCTGCGGCCACCAAGTGATCCGCTTCATGAAGGGATAGGCGGCCACCAATACCAGTGCGCCCAGTGCCACCCATCGCGCCAGTCCCGGCAGCTGCATCAGGACGATGAAGCCGACAAGGCACTGGGCGAGCAGAAACAGCCAGGCGGCGCGCAGCGATATTGTGCCCGCAGCCAGCGGCCGGTCGGCGGTCCGGGCGACCCTGCGGTCGAGATCGCGATCGATAATGTCGTTATAGGTGCAGCCGGCGCCGCGCATGGCGATCGCGCCGACGGCAAACAGCGCCGCCCATCCCAGATCGGTCAGCCGGGCCGGATCGCCACTTGCGAGGCGCGCCAGCAAAACGCCGGTCCAACAGGGAATGGCGAGCAGCCAAAATCCGATCGGCCGGTCATAGCGCGCCAAACGCAGAAACGGACGGAATTGCGCCGGCGCCCGGTCGACCCAGGTTTTGGGCAAGCTGTCTGCGACGCGTCGATCGGCGGAGATTGGCATAGGGATAGATGCCCCGTGACGGGGCGCGGAGGCAAGAGTGTTGACGGCGCCGGATCTACTGCTTACCCGCTCGGACATGTCAGATCCCCGTTTGTATTGCCCGGAAAAACTGATCAACGGTGCTCGGCTCCAGCTGGGACGTGACGAGAGCCACTACCTGATCTCGGTCATGCGCCGGCGCGAAGGCGAAAAAGTGCGGCTTTTCAATGCTGAAGACGGCGAGTGGTCGGCCGTCGTCACGGCCGCCGACCGCAAGCAGGCGACCCTCGACGTCGCCGGCCAGTTGCGGCCTCCCGCAAAGGTGCCCGATCTCGACCTCCTGTTTGCGCCCGTGAAGAAAAACCGCACCGATTTCATTGTGGAAAAAGCCACGGAGCTGGGTGTGCGTGCGATCCGGCCCGTGATCACGCACCGGACCATCGCCGGCAAGGTCCGCACCGACCGGCTCCGCGCGCTGGCCAAGGAGGCTGCGGAGCAGACCGAGCGGCTCGATCTTCCCGAGATTGCGGACGCCGTGCAGCTCGATACCTGTCTGTCGGACTGGCCGTCCGGCCGTCCGCTGATCTTTTGCGACGAGGCGGGCGACGCGCCGCTGATGCCCGACGCCCTGGCCGGTTTGGCCGATGGCGGCGTTTCGATCCTGATCGGACCGGAGGGCGGGTTTTCGCCCGAAGAGCGCGAACGGATCCGGGCGCTGCCGAGCTCTGTGCCGGTCTCGCTCGGGCCGCGAATTCTGCGCGCCGATACAGCGGCTGTTGCGGCGTTGACGCTGTTCCAGGCGCTGCGCGGCGATTGGGCGGCGCGTGCACAAGCGCGTGAAAACTGACGGCTTTGCCTTGCCGCTCGGAGCGCAGGCTCCTAACTAGGCGGTCAGGACGAGGGGAGCGGCAATCCATTGAGCGGATCCTATTCTGACGGCGGTGGCGGAGCGGTCATCGAAAGCACCGAACAAATGGCGGCGCACCTCGCCAGGGGCTGCAAGCCGCGCGATCAATGGCGGCTCGGCACCGAGCACGAGAAGTTCGGTTTCACCCTGAAAGACCACCAGCCTTTGCCTTATGAGGGCGAGGGACCGACCGTTCGGAAAATGCTGGAAGGGCTGACCCGTTTCGGCTGGGAACCGGTGCTTGAAAACGGCAAGCCGATCGCGCTCAAACGCGAAGGCGCCAGCGTCAGCCTGGAGCCCGGCGGCCAGTTCGAACTGTCCGGCGCGCCGCTTGAGAACGTTCACCAGACCTGTTCCGAAGTGAATGGCCATCTGAAAGAGGTGAAGTCGGTCGCCGACGAGATCGGCGCCGGTTTCCTCGGTCTCGGCTTTTCGCCGAAATGGTCGCTGGAAGACACGCCGCTGATGCCAAAGGGCCGCTATGGCCTGATGAAGGCCTACATGCCCAAGGTCGGAAAACTCGGCCACCAGATGATGTTCCGGTCCTGCACCGTGCAGGTCAATCTCGACTTCGACAGCGAAGCGACGATGGTGAAGATGTTCCGCGTGTCGCTGGCGCTGCAGCCAGTGGCGACGGCGCTGTTCGCCAATTCGCCTTTCGCCGATGGCCGGCCGAACGGTTTCCTTTCCTACCGGGCCCACATCTGGACCGACACCGATAATGACCGCACCGGCATGCTGCCCTTCGTGTTCGAGGACGGGATGGGGTTCGAGCGCTATGTCGACTATGCGCTCGACGTGCCGATGTATTTCGTCAAACGGAAAGGTGCCTTTATCGATGCGACCGGGCAGAGCTTCCGCGATTTCATCGCCCGAAAGCTGCCGGCCTTGCCCGGCGAGCGCGCGACCATCGAGGATTTCGACGATCACCTGTCGACGATTTTTCCCGAGGTCCGGCTCAAGACATTCCTGGAAATGCGCGGCGCGGATGGCGGTCCGTGGAACCGCCTGTGCGCATTGCCGGCCTTGTGGGCCGGGATCCTCTATGACGACGCGTCACTGGAAGCGGCCTGGCAGCTGGTCAAGGACTGGAGCGCCGAGGAACGCGAGGCGCTGCGTCTTGGCGCGGCGCGCACCGCGCTGAAAACGCCGTTCCGGAACACGACGCTTCAGGGCATCGCCAAGCAAGTCTTGGCGATATCCCGCAGCGGGCTGCGCGCCCGGGCCAAGCTGAACGGGCATGGCGAGAATGAAGCGGTGTTCCTCGACGATCTCGAAGCCATTGCGGACAGCGGACGGAGCCCGGCGGAAGACCTTCTGCAGCGCTATCATTCAGGCTGGGAACACTCGGTCGAGCCGGCTTTTACCGACTGCGCCTACTGACAGTTTCGTGACAGGTTCTCCCTTGAGTGGCTGTTGACGCCGTGATCAAGTGCGCCCCGACAACCGGCGAGGGCCGGCATCGGGGAGGATGCATTGACTGACACAACCGCTTCAGCGGTGCCTGCATCGCGGGACACCAGCTTTTTCGGCCATCCCAAGGGGCTGGCCATCCTGTTCTTCACCGAGATGTGGGAGCGTTTTTCCTATTATGGGATGCGCGGCCTGCTGATCATCTACCTGACCCAGCATTTCCTGTTTTCCGACCAGCAATCGACGCTGATCTACGGCGCGTATACGGCGCTGGTCTATGTGATGACGATTATCGGCGGCACGCTGGCGGACCGCTATCTCGGACAGCGCAAGGCCGTCACATTCGGCGCCATCTTGTTGGTGCTGGGGCACGGCATGATGGCGCTCGAAGGCTCGGGATCGCGCGAGATTCTGACCTATGAGGGCGCAGAATACGAGATTACCCAGGACGGTCGCGGCAGCGGTGCAAACGTCAATTCCATCATTGTTTCCGAGAGCGGGCAGTCGATCATCACCTATAGCGATGGCGGAACGACCGCAAATGTTGCCGATCCGGCCGCGGTCGGTCTCCCGGCGAGCTTCGAAATCTCCGGTGACATGACCCGCATCGAGCAAGAGGCGCTCTACGTCAACATCCTCTATCTCGCCCTGGCACTGATCATTGCCGGGGTCGGCTTTCTGAAAGCCAATATCTCGACCATTGTCGGCACGCTTTACGGGCTGGGCGATACGCGGCGGGATTCCGGCTTCACCCTGTTCTATATGGGCATCAATCTGGGCTCCTTCCTGTCCTCGATCACGGTCGGCATCATTGGTATCGTCTATGGCTGGAAATGGGGGTTTGGCCTGGCCGGGATCGGCATGCTCGCGGGCCTTCTGACCTTCCTGTTCTTCCAGCACTGGCTGGAAGGCCGGGCCGACCCTCCGGACGCCGAGAAGCTCAAGAAAAAGGTTTTCGGCCCGCTCAATGTGGAATGGGCCTGCTATCTGGCCGGGCTGGCGATCATCGGCATCTCGATGCTGGCCGTGATGAACCCGCAATATATGGGCGGTGTGCTGGGCCCGTTGGGCATCATCATGCTGGTCTTCCTCGTCGGCTATGCCTTCATGAAGACCCACGGGCAGGAACGCGGGCAGATGTTTGCGGCGATCTATTTCGTGCTGGCGCAGATCCCGTTCTGGGCGTTGTTTGAGCAGGCCGGTTCATCGCTGAACCTGTTCACCGACCGCCTGGTCGATCGCAGCATGTTCGGCTGGGAAGTGCCGGCGCCGGTCTTCCAGGCACTCAATGCGGGTTTCATCTTCATCTTCGCGCCGCTGGTAGCGTGGCTGTGGATCTTCCTCGCCAAGCGGCGGATGAATCCATCGACGCCGGTGAAGTTTGCCGGTGGCGTCTTCTTGGTCGGGCTCGGCTTCCTGGCGCTCGTGCTGGGCATGAATGTCAGCGGCACGGCGGGCATGACGGCGGTCTACTTCATCTTCCTGATCTACTGGGTCCACACAATGGGCGAGCTGATGCTGTCGCCGGTTGGCCTGTCGGCCGTGACAAAGCTGGCGCCAGCGCGCGTCGTGGGTATGACGATGGGCGCCTGGTTCCTCTATTCGGGCCTGTCGAACTTCCTGGCGGGCATAATTGCATCGACCACGGGCGCCGAAACGATAGGCGGCCAGTTGACGGATGTTGCGGCGGCCAAGGCCACATACAGTGCGGTTTATACGCAGGTTGGCCTGATCGCGATGGGTATCGCCCTGTTCATGTTGCTGATCTCGCCGATCATCAAAAAGCTGATGGGCAATGCGGATGGCACGTTGGAGCCGCACCCGGAGGATACCGAAGCCGGCGGTCCGTCGATGGACCGGACATCCGGCGCGCCGTGAGCCGGGCGGTCTGCGCCTAAAAGAAAGCCACCGCGTGATGATGCGCGGTGGCTTTTTTGTGTCTTGCGGCGATTACCGGTTCCAGCGTTCGTGGATCAGATTGCGCTCGAACAGGCTCGACGAGCGGCGGCGGCAAGCGGCGGAGGATTCGACCCGGAACTGCGAAGCCGCGAAGTCGATCCTGATCACCCCGTGATCGAGCATGTCGAGACCGACGATCATGGCGGGTGTATCGGCGAGACCCAGTGTTTCGAAGATCGGGAAATCGGTGGCCAGGGCACGGGCATTGCGGATGCAAAGACCGGAGAACCGCACCGTGCCAATACCCATTTCGCCGGCCTGGCCGGATTGCGGTCCGAGACCGAAAACCTCGATATTGCGCACTTGGCGATCCGTCATGACCGCGTCGGCCAGCGCTTCGTTGATGAAGCTCCGCGTGGCGCCCGTGTCGACGATAAAGACGGTTTCGATCCCGTTGACCGACCCCATCACGCGCATCATGCCGATATTATCGATCACGCCGGCAAAGTCGGCGGTTTCCCATTCGGAACTCGGATCGATCCGGATGACATAGTCGCGGAGGTCGATCTCCAGCCGGCTGTCGCCGAAAGCATCGGTGCCGAGGATGCCGAAAGCGACCAGATTGGCGTTGATATCGGCGTCAATCGTGATGGCCCGCTCGACCGGTGCCGGGCCGGCGCCAAAATCGATGCGCGATACACCCAGGATGACGGTCGGTCCGGCCCCGGTCAGCCCGTAGAAGGTGTCGGGCGTGCCGTCGGCGAATGACAAACCCAGCTGATAGGCCAGGGCTTCAAGGAGCGCTGTATGATTGGCGCCCGTATCCAGGATGAAGGGGTAGGGACCTTGCCCGCCAATGGTTGTCGGGATGACGTAGTGGCCGCTATAGGCCTGCCGCAATTCGATTTCCGGATCGGCCCAGGCCGAAGTCCCAAGCGCGAGGCCAAGGCAGGCTGCCGCGATGAATTTGCGCATCTGTTCCTCCTTAACGACAAGCTAGTGCGAAAAGGCGGTCACGCCGAATACACGAAGTTGTCAGCGCCTAGAATGTCCCGCGGAGTTCAAAATAGAACAGTGGCCCGAACCGTCGACGCTGGTATTCCACCGCATTCACAACGCCGAGCGCGCGGGAGCCATTATAGAATATGCGTTGGCGCGTGTTGCCTCGATCGAAAGCGCCATCGACACCGATCCGCGCCGTCAGCCCGGCCCAGCGCGTGGTTTCGACATATATGTCGAGATCGCCGTCAGTGAATCCTTCGAGACGGTATTCGCTGGCGCGGAAGACCTCGCCATCCGACAGCCAGAAATAATCCCAGCCCCAGGCGAGATCGAGTGCCGGGAAGGACTGCCGGTAATCTAGCCGCAACTCCCATTCACGAAACTCCGAAAGGTGCCGGTCCTGCTGGGTCAGATCGTCGAAAATATTCGTGTTGTACCACTCCAGAAAACCGTCGAGCACGGCATTCGATAGGCCAATCGAATCGAGCGGGAGCGATGTCTCCCAGGTCAGGCGGAAAATCGTGCCGTCGCCGATATTTCCCGGCGCATCGAACACGCCGGTCGGCGTGACCACGGAGATGAAATCGTCGACGCCCTCGATCCAGTCCTGGCCGATGCGGAAGGTAAAGGATCCGGATTCGCCGAAGCGCCGCTCGACTTCGGCTTCCAGCGTCCAGGTCTGCTCCGGTTCATAGTCCGGATTGCCGACCACCGCATTGTTGTCGGCGATATCGATTGAACTGGCGAACTTGTCGAAATTGAGCTGATCGACATCGCGCCGGCCCGCGACCCGGAAGCTGGTGACCTCATTGGCCTGCCAGGTGAGCGTGACCGACGGCTTGGGATAGGAAAAGCGTCGCGACTGTTCGGAGTCGCCGGTCTGTTCAATTTCCGAAAATTCGTAGCGCAGCCCGGATTCGAGATTGAATTCGTCGTTGATGGTCCAGACATGGTTGACGAAGAGCTCGGCGCGGCGCTCTTCGACGCGCGAATCGGCGACCGGCAGGTCGAGCGGCGTGACAGTGGTACCGTTGTCATAATCGACCTGGAGCAGGGTTTCCCGCCAGTTATTGGCGGCTTCCGCGCCAAACTCGACCGTGTGACGGTCGTTGACGGTCCAGTTGAGGGCTTGCCGGACCACTTGTTCGGAATTGTCGCCGTCGACCGAAACGATGAAGGCCTCGACGAAATTGCCAGGATCGTAGGTCTCAAACGGCTCCGCGCCATCGCGGTAGAAAGAGCGGCGCCACAAGACGGTCGTTGTCGAGGCCAGATTGTCGGTGAAATCGTGATTTACGGTGCCGGTCAGTGAACCGCCGCTGCCGTAATTGGTGGTGTTCGAGGCTTCGAAGCGCGTCAGTACCGGTGAGCCGGTCGCGTAACCACTGACCAGCGAATACTGATGGCGCCGCCATTCCCACGTAAAGAAGCGGCCATCGATCTGAACACGCGTGTCCGGCGTCACCTGCCGGGTCACAGAAGCGGTGCCAATATACTCCCAGTAACGGCGTTGTTCATGATCGTAGCGTGTTTCGACCAAGCCTCCGCTGGCATCAAACAGCGACTCGTCCCGGCGGTTGCGTGGACCGCGCAGGATAGCTTCCAGGCCAAGATTGATATCCGTCTCGCCTTGCGTAAACGAGTAGGCGATCTCGCCCACTGCGCCGAGCCGCGAGCCGTCGAAATGATTGAGGCGCGCGCTCCATGAGCCGGACGCGCCAGCGCCTTCGCGGAGGATGACATTCACGAGCCGGGCGTGACCGCGCATTTCGTATTGCGGGACGGGTTCACGGACCAGCTCGACCCGCTCGACATCCTCCGCTGAAATCCGTTGCAACACGGTTTCGAGCGGGATCGTCTTGTTGGAGGGACGGCGGCCGTCGATGAGCAGGTTGCCAAAGGAATCCGCCAGGCCGCGGCGGCCCGTATCGCCCGACGACAGCGAAAACCCGGGCACGCGGTTGACCATGTCCAGTGCGGTGACCGGATTGAAAGCGGTGAAGAATTCGGTTCCGAATCCGACGATTGCGCCGGTGTTCGATTCGCCGGCATGAGATGTGTCGAAATCGGCCTGTGCCCAACCCATTCCGGACGGCAGCAGCCCTGCGGCCAGTGCCGCAGCGCCTGCTATAAGTTTCCCTCGCATGAAACCCTATCCCTGTTCAGGCCCCCCGCCCGAATGGGAGACAATCTAACGGGTCTTGCGGGTAACTGAATTAAATGCCGGTAATTTCAATCACCAAGCTGCGAGTGATCCGTCAGCCGGCGCCGCCGACGGTCAACCCGGCGATCTTCAGCGAGGGTTGTCCGACGCCAACCGGGACTCCCTGACCGGCCTTGCCACAGACGCCAATGCCGGGATCCATCGAGAAATCGTTCCCGATCATCGAGACCTTGGTGAGCGCGGTCGGACCGTCACCGATCAGGGTCGCGCCCTTCACCGGTTCGGCGATCTTCCCGTTTTTCACGCGATAGGCTTCGGTGCATTGGAAGACGAACTTCCCGGATGTGATGTCGACCTGCCCGCCGCCGAAACCGACGGCATAGAGCCCGTCTTCGAGACTTTCGAGCATTTCGGCAGGATCGTGTTCGCCGGCCAGCATGTAGGTGTTGGTCATCCGCGGCATCGGCATGTGCGCATAGGATTCGCGCCGCCCGTTTCCGGTCGGGGTCATGCCCATCAGCCGCGCATTCTGCCGGTCCTGCATGTAGCCGACGAGAATGCCGTCCTCGATCAACACGGTGCGTTCCGTCGGCGTGCCTTCGTCATCAATCGTCAGCGAGCCGCGCCGCTTTTCCATCGTCCCGTCATCAATAACAGTCACGCCCTTGGCCGCGACCTGCTGGCCGATCTTGCCGGCGAAGGCCGATGTGCCCTTGCGGTTGAAGTCCCCTTCAAGTCCGTGGCCGACGGCCTCGTGCAGCAATACGGCCGGCCAGCCCGGGCCGAGCACGACATCCATCTGCCCGGCTTTGATATCGACAGCCTGAAGATTGACGCGGGCAATACGAAGCGCCTCGTCGGCCATCGCCTTCCAGGCTTCGGGTTTCAGCCAGGCCTCGAAAGCGTCGCGGCCGCCCGCGCCCGTGCTACCGGATTCCCGGCGGCCATTGCGTTCAACGGTCACGGAAATGTTCAAGCGGACGAGCGGCCGGTCATCCGTGTTGAGATTACCGTCCGGGCGCAGAATGCCGATGGCGCGCCGCGATCCGGCGATCGAGGCGGACACCTGAACGACTTCCGGATCTTTTGCCCGGAGATAGGCGTCGATCTCCTGCAGCAGGGCGGACTTGGCCTCGAAGCCCGGCTCGCTGACCGGATCGAGCGCGTCGTAGAGATGGCGATTGGTGCGTTTCGGGGCTCCGGACAGATTCGCCGAGCGCCCTTCGCGAGCGGCGCCGACCACAGCGGCGGCCCGCTTGACGGCGTCGAGCGTCGGGTCGCTGGAGTGCGCATAACCGACCGCTTCTCCGGAGACGCAGCGCAGGCCGAAGCCGCGAATCGCATCGAAGGAGGCCGTTTTCAGCCGGCCGTCGTCGAAGACCAGCGTCTCCGAGGTGCCATGTTCGAGAAACAGTTCGCCGTCCTCGGCGCCGGCAAGCGAGTCCGAAAACGCCTTGACGGCTTGGTCCGCGTCAAACTGGAACGGGCTGAACGGATCGCTGGACATGAAAGAACTCCTGAAGGCCTGATCTAGACATAGCGATGCCCAGCGCGCCTTGCGAGCCCAGGATTACATGTCCGGTGTGGGTGTCAGCTGCCGCTGCTGACGCTGAAACGCTCGAGTTGTTCGCGCGCCTGACGCCAATTCGGGGCGGCCGCGGCGGCCGCGCGGAAATCATCATAGGCGTTGGAAATGAAGCCCATGCGTTCGTAAGCCACGGCGCGATTGAAATAGGCTTTCTCGATATCGTTGAGCCCGCCTTCAAGGGCCCGTGTGGCCGCCTCGACGGCTTCTTCATACAGGCCGAGGCGGATCAGCGCGGCCGACCGGTTCATGTCGATCTCCGGCGCGTCGAAACCAGCCTCGACAGCCCGATCGAGATCGTGCAGCGCATCTTCCGGCCGCTCGAGATGCAAATTGATGACCGCGCGGTTTACCCAGGTGCGCTGGCGGTCGCGCGTTGTCAGGTCATTGGAGTCCAAGGCGGCGTCGCAAGGATTCAGGGCCCCAGAAAATGAACGCCGCCAGACGGCGTTTTCGAAACACTGGGCTGCGGGTGTGTTGCCAATCACGACCTGCGCCTGCGCAGATGCGGAACATGCCATGATCGACGCGGCGATTCCCGCGAGGAAAATCGTGTACATTTCTGCCTCCCTCGAACCAGCGCGGTGACCGATCCGGCAGTCATAATACCAGATGCACCGGTGATTGAAAATTGCCGGATAAAGCAGATGTTTTTCATCGACATTCCGTACGGGGACACGTATGCGACAAAAAGGCACTGAAATCGGCCTGACAGGGCCGGTCGAGGACTCTATATTCCGCCGCAATCCGCGAGGACCGCTCTCGCGACCAAGCAAGTATTTGGGGAAGCCATGCGATTTCTAACCGCGCTTTTCACCATTTGGATGGGCCTCACCGCGATTGCCGCGGCTCAAGTCGGCGCACCGGTGCCAGACGGAATCGGCCTTCGAGAAGCCGTTACGCCGGTGATGGAAAGCGTTGTTGCCTTCCACACGCTGGTGATGTGGATCATCTCGGGTATCACGCTGGTGGTTCTGGCGCTGCTGTTATGGGTCATGATCCGCTATAACAAGCGGGCCAATCCGAACCCGTCGAAAACCAGCCACAACACGCTGATCGAGGTCATCTGGACGGCCGTGCCCGTTCTGATTCTTGTGGTGATCGCGGTTCCGTCTTTCCGCCTGCTGTATCTGCAGGACGAGATTCCGGAAGCCGATCTGACGATCAAGGCCGTCGGTTACCAATGGTATTGGGGTTACGAGTATGCCGATCTCGGCATTGGCGAATTCTTTGCCAACATGATCCCCGATGAGGAGATCGATCCGTCCGCTGGTCAGCTACGCCTGTTGTCGACGGATTATCCGATCGTCGTGCCGGTCGATGCGACGGTCCGTCTGAATGTGACGGCGGCTGACGTGATCCACTCGTGGACCATCCCCGAATTCGGTATCAAGATGGACGCCATTCCCGGCCGCCTGAACGAAACCTGGTTCCGTGCCGAACAGACCGGCGTCTATTACGGCCAGTGCTCGGAATTGTGCGGGCTGCGCCATGCCTTCATGCCGATCGAAGTCCATGTCGTGCCGCAAGAGGTGTTCGATAGCTGGGCCGCGCTTGCCGCGGACGATATCGATGCCGGGCGCACGCTCATTGCAGAATATCAAGCCGGTGTCCGTGAGACCCGGATGGCCTCGCGCTGAGGAGAGAATACATGTCTGACGCAACCGTTCATCACGACGACCACGATCATTCGCCCAGCATCTGGGACCCGCGGCGCTGGCTGTTCTCCACCAACCACAAGGATATCGGCACGATGTACCTGGTGTTCGCCATCGTGGCGGGCATTATCGGCTTCGCCATGTCCGGCGTGATCCGCTGGGAGCTGGCAGAGCCGGGCATCCAGGTCTTCGACGGGAATTCGCTGCTCGGCGCCCTCGCGGCGAACGAGCACTCCTACAATGTGTTTGTGACCGGTCACGGCCTGGTCATGGTGTTCTTCGTCGTCATGCCGGCGATGATCGGCGGCTTTGGCAACTGGTTCGTGCCGATCCAGATCGGTGCTCCCGACATGGCCTTTCCGCGGATGAACAATATCTCGTTCTGGCTGCTGCCATTTGCTTTCGCGCTGCTGCTGATCTCGCTCTTCGTGCCGGGAACGGGCGCCGGCAACGGCTTCGGCGGCGGCTGGGTGATCTATCCGCCGCTATCGACAAGCGGCCACCCCGGACCATCGATGGATTTTGCGATCCTGTCGCTGCACCTTGCCGGTGCCTCCTCCATCCTTGGTGCGATCAACTTCATCACCACCATCTTCAACATGCGCGCGCCGGGCATGACCATGCACAAGATGCCGCTGTTCGTGTGGTCTATGCTGGTCACGGCCTTCCTGCTCTTGCTGGCGCTTCCGGTCCTGGCGGGTGCCATCACCATGCTGCTGACCGATCGCAACTTCGGAACCACATTCTTTGATCCGGCCGGCGGCGGCGACCCGGTCATGTTCCAGCACCTGTTCTGGTTCTTCGGTCACCCGGAAGTGTACATCATGATCCTGCCGGGTTTCGGTATGGTCTCGCACATCGTGTCGACCTTCTCGCGCAAGCCGGTCTTCGGTTATCTCGGCATGGCCTACGCGATGGTCGCGATCGGCTTCATCGGCTTTATTGTGTGGGCGCACCACATGTACACGGTCGGCATGGCCGTCGATCTGAAGGCCTATTTCGTGGCGGCCACGATGATCATTGCGGTGCCCACGGGCATCAAGATTTTCTCGTGGATTGCGACCATGTGGGGCGGCTCGATCGACTTCAAGGTGCCGATGCTGTGGGCGATCGGCTTCATCTTCCTGTTCACCGTCGGCGGTGTGACGGGCGTGATGCTGGCGAATGCCGGTGTCGATCAGGTCCTGCACGATACCTATTATGTGGTGGCACACTTCCACTACGTGCTGTCGCTGGGTGCGATTTTCGCGATTTTCGCCGGTTTCTACTACTGGATCGAAAAGATGAGCGGCTACAAGTATTCCGAATTCCTCGGACAGCTGCATTTCTGGATCACCTTTATCGGCGTGAACCTGATCTTCTTCCCGCAGCACTTCCTCGGCCTGCAAGGCATGCCGCGGCGCTATGTCGATTATCCCGATGCCTATGCGTTATGGAACGAGGTCTCGTCCTGGGGCTATGTGGTGACGATGGTCGGCACGATCATCTTCTTCGTGATGCTGGTCGACGTATTCCTGCGCCGCCGCCAGGGTGCCGCCAACCCGTGGGGCGAAGGCGCAACCACGCTGGAGTGGACGCTGTCCTCGCCGCCGCCTTTCCACCAGTTCAACGAACTGCCCGTGGTGAAGTCGGACAGGCACTAGATGCGAAAACGGGGCGGGGAGGCATCTCCGCCCCGACCGCCTTTGAGTTGAAGATATGGCAAGTCCAACGGACACAGCGATGAGCGGCCCGGTCGCGTCGACGCCCGCCGAATGGCGGGATTATATCGCGCTGATGAAGCCGCGCGTCATGACGCTTGTCGTGTTCACCGCCTTCGCGGGCTACATCGCGGCGCCGTCCGGCCTGCATCCCTTCATGGCCGTGATCGCCCTGTTTGCGCTCGCCATGGGGGCCGGTGCCGCCGGCGCGCTCAACATGGCTTATGATGCCGACATCGATGCGACGATGCGGCGGACGCGATTGCGGCCTGTGCCGCGCGGGCTCGTGCGTCAGGCGGATGCTTACGGATTCGGCCTGGTGGCTGCGGCATTGTCGGTGTTGCTGATGGCGCTGGCGGCGAACTATCTGGCCGCCGGCCTGCTGGCCTTCTCGATTTTCTTCTATGCCGTCATCTACACAATGGTGCTGAAACGGCGGACGCCGCAGAATATCGTGATCGGCGGGGCTGCCGGCGCGTTTCCGCCGATGATCGGCTGGACCGCCGCCACGGGTGGCATCACCCTGGATTCCGCCATTCTGTTCGCGATTATCTTCCTGTGGACGCCGCCACATTCCTGGGCTCTGGCGCTTTACAAATCCGGTGACTATGCGGCCGCCGACGTTCCGATGATGCCTGTGGCCAAGGGGGCGAAGCGGACGCGGCTGGAAATCCTCGTCTATTCATTGATCCTGACGCCGTTTGCACTGGCGCCGGTCTTCACCGGACTGGGCGGAGCGCTCTATGGCGGTGTCTCTGTTTTCGGCGGGCTGGTCTTCCTGATCCTGGCCTGGCGCATCTATCGTTCGCGGGCCGGCGAAGCCGGTTCGGCGGAGGAGGGTGCGCTGTACGCGGTGCGGGCGGGCGACAAAGCCGCGCGCGATTTGTTTGCCTATTCGATCGGATATCTGGCCGCGCTTTTTGCCGCACTCATCGCCGAGCATGCGTTGGGAGCTTATGTTGCGACTCCGTTAGGAGGTGTGATGTGATCGAAGAGAACGGACCGGCTGCGGAGCCGTCAGACAAGAAAGATGCGGCGAGCGAGCACGAACAGGCCAAGCGTGAGTTCGTGAAGGCGCGAAACCGGCGCAACATCATGATTGCCTGGTCGCTGGTGGCCTTCATGGCCATCCTCTTCTCGATTACGGCGATCCGGCTCATGCAGAATCTGGCCGATCGCGAAGCGGCTATGACACAGGAGACAAGCGATGAAACGCTGGCTGCAGAATAAGAATTCGCGCCTGCTGATAACGCTGTCCGGCGTCGCCATCGCGATGGTCGGCGCGGCCTACGCGGCTGTTCCGCTGTACAATCTGTTCTGCCAGGTGACCGGCTATGGCGGGACGACGCAGGTCGCCGAGACCGAGGCCGACCGGGTGCTCGACCGGACCGTGGAAGTGCGTTTTGACGCCAGTATGGAGCGCGGCCTGCCGTGGACATTCGAGCCAATGCAGACCTCGATGACGGTGCGCGTCGGCGAAACTTCGCTGGCTTTCTACCGCGCGACAAATACGTCCGACCGGCCTGTCACGGGAATGGCGACATACAATGTGACACCGTTCAAGTCGGCGCCTTATTTTTCAAAGCTGGAATGTTTTTGCTTTATCGAGCAGACGCTGCAGCCGGGCGAAAGCATCGAAATGCCGGTCCTGTTTTTCGTCGATCCGCTGATCGATGAAGAGCGCCGCATGGACGATGTCCGCACGATCACACTTTCCTATACTTTCTTCGAGCAGGCCGGGGGTTCTGCAGGCGCGACAGGTCGCCGCGAAGCGGCACCCTAGCATTGATCCGCAAACGGTCCGAAGGTATCAGACGCTAAATTCGTCCGGGGACGACTCGCAGGAGACACAGACATGGCCGGTCACGCCGTCAAACACGACTACCACCTCGTCAATCCGAGCCCGTGGCCGGTGGTGGGCTCGCTGTTCGCCTTCATCATGATGCTGGGCGCCATCGTCTGGATGAAGGGCTTGGCGGAAGACAATTTCTTCTTTGGCGAAGGTCAGCCCTGGCTGTTCGCTATCGGTTTCCTCGGCATTCTCTACACGATGTATGGCTGGTGGAGCGATGTGATCAAGGAATCGCGCGCCGGTGACCACACTCCGGTTGTCGATATCGGCCTGCGTTACGGGATGATCCTGTTCATCCTGTCGGAAGTCATGTTCTTCGTGGCGTGGTTCTGGATGTTCTTCGAAGCGGCGCTGTTCCACGATCTGCGGGCTGGCGGCAGTTGGGATGCGGTGGCGATCGGCGCCGATTTCTCGGGCTGGGAAAGCTGGCCGCCGCCGGGTGTGGAGACCTTCGATCCTTGGCATTTGCCGTTGATGAACACGCTCGTCCTGCTGTTGTCCGGCACGACTGTGACCTGGGCCCACCATGCGCTGCAGCATGGCGACAGAAAGGGCGCGATACAGGGTCTGATCCTGACGGTTGTGCTCGGCCTCAGCTTCACGGCGCTGCAAGTTTACGAATACTCCCATGCCCACTTTGCCTTCGACGGCAATCTCTATGGCGCAACCTTCTTCATGGCGACCGGCTTCCACGGCGCCCACGTTGTCATCGGAACGCTGTTCCTGGCGGTGTGTCTGGTACGGCTGCTGTTGGGCGGGATGACGCCGCAGAAGCATTTCGGCCTCGAAGCGGCGGCTTGGTACTGGCACTTCGTTGACGTCGTCTGGCTGTTCCTGTTCGCCTTCGTCTACGTCGCCTTCCAGTAGGCGATGTCCAAGGTTTCACCGTTCGCCGCAGGTCTGAAAGGGCGATGCCCGCGCTGTGGCGAGGGGCAGATGTTTGCCGGCTATCTGAGGATTGCGGATCATTGTGACGTCTGCGAGCTGGACTACAGCTTTGCCGATGCGGGTGACGGTCCGGCGGTTTTCGTTATGTTTCCGGCTGGGTTCGCGGTGGTGATCCCGGCGCTTCTGCTGGAAGTGGCGGCACAGCCGCCGATCTGGGTCCACATGGTATTGTGGCTGCCGCTGACGCTTCTGATCTGCCTGTTATTGCTGCGTCCCTTCAAGGGCGTTCTATTCGCGCTGCAATACAAGCATGCCGCCGAGGAAGCGCGGTTCAACGACAAACACTGACGGGTCCGGACGCCATGTTCCGTCCACTGCCGATTTTGACGCTGTTCAGTCTTCCCGCCCTGGTCCTTCTGATCGGGCTGGGCGGCTGGCAATGGTCGCGGATGGGCGAGAAGGCGAACGCAATCGCGGCGTGGGAGAGCCAGGAGGCCGGCGAAGCCGTGCCTTTGGAGTTTGCGTTGTGCGAGGCCCGCGCCGGGTATTTCGGCCGCGAAATCATCCGGCCGGACGATCCTGGCCACACATTCATCCGGTTTCAGGGCCGGTCTGTGGACGGCGAGCCCGGCTGGCGGCACATGTATGCGCTGGCCCTTCCGGCGTGCTTTTCGCCCGGCGCGGGCCAGGCCGTCCTGGTCCAGTACGGATTTGAGCCGCTGCGTGGCGGCGATGTGGCGGTGGCCGGCAGGTTGACGATCGTGCGGCCTCCCGCCAGCGGTGCATTCGCTGCAGCAAACGAAATCGCGTCGCGGACATTCTATCGCTTCGAGGCTTCGGACCTGACCGAAGCGCTGGGCGGGATGCCGATCTATCCGGATTTCTGGATCGTGGCGTATTCGGGCGAGATGCCGCCGCAACTGGCCAGCGTGCCGCCAAGCCAGCATCTCGGCTATGCACTGACCTGGTGGGGCATGGCGCTGGCGCTGATCGCTGTTTATCTCGTTTTGCATGTGCAGCGCGGACGGTTGCGCTTCACCCGTCGTTAGCCGGTTCCTGATATAGAATTCAACTTCAGAACGAGGCAGGCCAATGGCGCTTTGGCGCGACGATTCTCCCGACATCGAACTGGAAACCCGCGACCTCGTCCTGCGGGCCCCGAATGCGAGTGATTACGAAGCCTGGGCCAAGCTGCGGGCGGCCAGCCGGCGCCATACCGAGCCTTGGGAGCCAGCCTGGACCGAAGACGAGTTGACCCGGACAGCGTATCGGGGGCGCCTGCGCCGTTACGAAATGGACTGGCGGGACGGCCGTGGAGCGCCGTTTTTCGTGATCCGGAAACAGGGCCGGTTGCTGGTGGGAGCCTGCAATCTCAACAATATCCGGCGCGGCGTGATGCAGAGTGCCGATATCGGCTACTGGATCGGGACGCCCTATGTACGCCGCGGCTATGCCCGGCAAGCGATCCAGCGCGTTCTGGCTTTTGCCTGGAGCGAGCTGCAGCTGAACCGCATTGAAGCGGCCGTGCAGCCGCAGAACGCCGCATCCCGGCAATTACTGGAGGAAATCGGGTTTCAGTATGAAGGCCGCGCGCGCGGGCTGCTGAAGATTGCAGGCGAATGGCGCGACCACGACCGGTTGGCAATTTTGCGCGGAGACCGGAGCGATGGATGAGCGGGTGCTCATCGACGCGGCGAAAGCATCCGGGGCGGTCGCGTTCGTCATCGATCCGGAACGCGCGCGATTTGAGGGTGATGTCGCCAGTCTCGGCCTGCTAGCGGCCGAGTACGCATTGGAAGACCTGATCGAGCGGCTGGCGCCCGCGGAACGCGCGGATTTCCTGCGAGCCGTATTGTCCGGCGAGATCGATCAGCGCGTGCGGTTGGTCGGTGAGGAGGGCGCGGTGCGCTATCTTCGCTTCATTGGCCAGCATTGGGGTCATGGCGCACTGACCGGGCTGGTGTTACCCGCCGGACGGTTCAGTGTGGATGCCGGCGATCGGCTGAAACGGGAAAACCGGGTGAAAGCGGCAGTCGATGATGGTGAGATCCTGGCCCATTATCAGCCGATCGTGTCGCTGGAAACCGGGGCCCTGGTCGGGTTTGAAGCGCTGGCGCGATGGGACCGGCCGGGTGTCGGCCTGATCGGACCGGACGATTTCATTCCCATGGCTGACGACCTCGATCTTCTGGGCCGGATCGGCATGCAGGTCCGGAAAGCCGCGGCCATGGATTTGTCGGCCTGGCGTGCCGCCGCGCCCGATGCGCCGCTGTTTATCGCTGCGAATGCCACGGTGAGCGAGTTATTGTCGGACGGGTTTGCGGAAACGCTGATCGGCAGCATCGAGCAATCGGGGCTTCGTGCCGGCAGCTACAAGCTGGAGATCGCGGAGACCGAGATCATGCGCCAGCCGGACGAAGCTGCGCGGGTAATTGCCGATCTCAAAGCCGCGGGCATCCAGCTCGCGCTGGACGATTTCGGCACCGGTTATTCCTCGCTGTCGCGGCTCGACCAGTTCAATTTCGACACGGTGAAAATCGACCGGTATTTCATCCGCGCCATGGCGGCCTCGGACAGCGCGGTCAAGGTTGTCGAATCCGTGATGCAGCTCGCCAATCATCTCGGCATGACCGTCGTAGCCGAAGGCATCGAAAACGCGGAGACTGCGGACCGGTTGGCCGGGCTGGGATGCGATTACGGGCAGGGGTTCCGCTTTGCCGGCGCGGTGGCGCCGGAACTGGCTGCGGAAATCGTGAAATCGGGGTTGCCCGGCCGGATTGAATCGCCCGTGCCTTAGGTCAGGCGTGGCCGGAAATGGCCGACAAGTGTGCAGGATCGACACCGATCAGCTTCAGTGCCCGCTCCCACTTATTGTCGAACAGATCGTCGAAAATCAGGCTTTCTTCCGGCTCCGCAACCAGCCAGGCGCTGGCCTGTAATTCGTCTTCGAGCTGACCGGGTCCCCAACCGGCATATCCCAGCGCCAGCACCGCATGGCGGGGCGGATGGTCGGATGCCATGGCGTCGAGGACTTCGCGGGTCGCGGTCAGGCAGATATTGCCGGAAACCCGCATGGTCGCCGCCTCATGCGAAAAATCGGGTGTATGCAGGACGAATCCGCGATCGCCATCGACTGGACCGCCATTCAGGACGGCCCGGTCGGGCACAACGATATCGCTCTCTATGCCCAACTGCTCGAACAGCGTCGGAAGCCGCAAATCCTCAACCGGATTATTGACGGCAATGCCCATGGCATGCTCGTCATCATGATCGCAGACATAGATCAGCGCGCGGTCGAAGCGCGGGTCCCCGATCGCCGGACTTGCGATCAATAGCTTGCCGGTGAGGTATCGATCATCGTGCATATCCACATGCTCACCCTAAATCGGGGACAGGTAAACCCATGTTCCCGCTATTCAGACGAGAAGTGATCGGGCAACATTCGGTTTAACGCGAGAGGTGAGGAGATTCTCAAAATGACGATTGCAAAGGGTGACAGCCTGCCGGACGTGAAATTCGGCGTGATGACGGCGGACGGTCCGTCGCAGGTTTCGACCGGCGATGTGTTTGCCGGAAAAACGGTGGCGCTGTTTGCCGTGCCCGGGGCCTTTACGCCGACCTGTTCGGCCAAGCATCTGCCGGGCTTCGTTGAAAAAGCGGATGAATTGCGGGCCAAGGGTGTCGACACCATTGCCTGTGTGTCGGTGAACGATGTGTTTGTGATGAAGGCCTGGGGCGACGATCAGGGCGTCGGCGACGACATCGTCATGCTGGCCGACGGGAATGGCGATTTTGCCAAGGAGACCGGTCTGACAATGGATGGGTCGGGTTTCGGCATGGGCCTGCGTTCGCAGCGTTTTTCCATGCTGGTCAAGGACGGCAAGGTCGACATCCTGAACACTGAAGAGCCGGGCGATTTCCGCACGTCGAGCGCGGAGCACATGCTGTCCCAGCTCTAGGGACTGACAGGGGAGGAGACTCGTAATGGGCGAATTGATCTTTATCGGCGTCATCGTGGTGCTGGCGCTGCTGGTCGTCTCCATGACGATCAAGTCGGTGCCGCAGGGCATGGAATGGACGGTCGAACGGTTCGGGCGGTTCACGCGGAAGCTGACGCCGGGCCTCCACTTCATCGTGCCGTTCGTCGACAATGTCCGGTACAAGATCAATATGCGCGAGCGCGTGCTCGACGTTCCCAAGCAAGAGGTCATTACCAAGGATAACGCCATGGTATCGGTCGATGCCGTGGTGTTCATCCAGGTGATGGAGGCGGCCAGGGCGGCCTATGAAGTCGACAATCTCGACTTTTCGATCGTCAACCTCGCCATGACCAATGTGCGGACGGTGGTCGGCTCCATGGACCTCGACCAGGTGCTGTCCAATCGCGACGACATCAATGCCCGGCTGTTGTCGGTGATCGATGCCGCGACCAATCCGTGGGGTGTGAAAGTCACGCGAATCGAGATCCGCGACCTGTCGCCGCCGCCGGACATCACCGAGGCGATGGCGCGGCAGATGAAGGCGGAACGCCTGAAGCGGGCGGAAATCCTCGAAGCCGAAGGCGAAAAACAGTCCGAAATCCTGCGGGCCGAAGGTGAAAAGCAGGCCCAGATCCTGGAGGCCGAGGGCCGCAAGGAAGCCGCCTTCCGCGACGCCGAGGCGCGCGAACGCCTGGCGGAAGCCGAAGCGAAAGCGACCGATATGGTCTCGGCGGCCATCGCGAACGGTGATCTGAACGCGGTCAATTACTTCCTCGGCCAGAAATATGTCGAAGCCTTTGCCAAGCTGGCCGAAAGCGATCAGCAGAAGACGGTGATCATTCCGGCCGAATTCTCAAATATCGTCTCGACCGTCATGGGCGTCGGCGAACTGGCAAAAGCGGCGCGAGATGCCGCCAAGGATGCGGCTTCGGACGCGGTCAATCAGGGCCGCGGCAGCGTGCCGCCAACGGGATAGGGGGCCGATATGGACGTTCTCATTTCCGCGCTCGAAGGCCTGAATCTGTGGTGGTGGCTCGGCATTGCCGCGGTTCTGCTGATCGCCGAACTGCTCACCGGCACGACCTACATATTATGGCCCGCCGCCGCCGCCTTCGTGACGGCCTTGATCTCCAGCTTCGTCGGCTGGCCCCTCGAACTCGCAATATTTGCAGGGCTGGGTGTGCTGTTTCTGATCTTCGGAGACCGTTTCGTGAAGCCGCGCCTGAAAGCCGGCGCGGATAGCGGGCTCAATATGCGGGCGACCTATCTGCTGGGCGAACGGGTCACCGTGGTGTCCGGTTTCACCGAAGGCCGTGGCCGGGTGCGCCATGGCGATACGGAGTGGTCGGCGAAAACCGAGGACGGTAGCGATCTCGCTGCCGGTTCAAGCGCGGTTGTCGCGGCCCTCGACGGAACAAGGCTGATCGTGAAGGCCTAGCGAGCGATTACATCAGGCCGGCATCGCGCATCTGGGCGATGGCGAGGCGGGCCAGCTCGTCCGCGCGTTCATTATCCGGGTCGCCCGAATGGCCCTTCACCCAATCCCATTGGACGTCATGGCGGGCGGCCGCCGCGTCGAGTTCCATCCAGAGGTCGGCGTTCTTGACCGGTTTCTTGGCCGCCGTACGCCAGCCATTTTTCTTCCAAGCGTGAATCCATTTGGAGACGCCGTCGCGCACATAAACCGAATCCGTCACGAGCCGGACGGGTTTGCCCTTGCCCTTGATCGACTGCAGAGCCTGGATCGCGGCCATCAACTCCATGCGGTTGTTGGTGGTTTCCGGTTCGGCACCGGAGATTTCCTTGCGATGGCCTTTCCATTCGAGAATAGCCCCCCAGCCACCCGGTCCCGGATTTCCAGAACAGGCCCCGTCTGTGTGGATGGTGATCAGGCTCATTCGCGGATCGCCTGTTCCAGAGGCAGACCTTGTGTTCTGTAAAAGCTCAGCTTGTCAAAATATCCGCGCTGGAATTTGATCCTGCCGTTCTCGACATGAAAGAAGCCGCAGCCGCGCAGCCCCGAGGGGTCGCGCCACTCCAAAATGGCCCAATCTCCATCCTCGAAGAGATTCTCGACAACACACTCCATTTCCGCCCGCGCAAACTCCGCGGCGAACATCTCGCGAATCGCCGCACGGCCCTCCACGGGATGGTTGGCGACCTGATGGTTGATCGCATGCTCGTGGTAAAAGCCGGCGACCGCATCCGCATCCCCGGTATTGAACGCCTTTACCCACGCCCGAACGACCTGTTTCGGGGTCATGCTCAACTTGCTTTCACCGGGTAGGTCTTCGCCAGATCGTCGAGGCCGGCGCGGACCAGCTCGGCCAGGACATCCATGTCGATATCTTCCAACTTGTTGATGTAGAGACAGGATTTACCCAGCTTGTGCTTGCCGAGCCGCTCGAGGATCGGCCCGTAATCCTCGTAACCGGGCATGATATAGAGGGTCAGATTGGCCTTGCGGGGTGAAAAGCCGGTCGCCAGGAAGTCGCCCTCGCGGCCGCTGTCATATTTGTAGTGATATTCGCCAAAGCCGATGATGGAGGGGCCCCACATGCGGGGTTTCCATCCGGTGACCCTCTCGAAGAAGGCGAGCAATTGGCGGCTTTGTTCGCGGCGGGCTTCCGGTTCCACCGTGGCAATATAATCCGCTGGTGTGGTTTTTGTGGGCTGGGTCTTGTTCTCGCTCATTCTGCGGCCTCGATGGTTAGAATACGCGGCAGCTTGAAGACCACGTCCTCGTCGGTGACACGCAGCTCTTCGACCTGGGTGTCGTAGCGCTCACCGACTGCCGCAATCAGGCTTTCGACCAGGCTTTCCGGGGCGGATGCGCCCGCGGTGATACCCAGCGTTGTCGCTCCCTCCAGCCTCGCCCAATCAACCGCATTGGCGTCTTCGACGAGTGCGGCATGGCCAGCGCCGGCGCGCAGCGCCACTTCGACCAGCCGCATGGAGTTCGACGAGGTTTCCGATCCGATCACCAGCACGACATCGCAGCGCTCCGCCATCGCCTTGACCGCGGCCTGGCGGTTGGTCGTGGCATAGCAGATGTCTTCCTTGTGCGGGGCTGCGATCGCCGGGAAGCGGGCTTTCAGGGCGGCGACAATTTCCGCCGTGTCATCGACGGACAGCGTGGTCTGCGTGACGAAAGCAAGCGATGCGGGGTCGCGCGGTTCGAAGGCCTTCGCGTCCTCGACGGTTTCGATGAGTGTGATCGCGCCGTCGGGCAATTGTCCCAGCGTGCCGACGACTTCCGGATGGCCGGCATGGCCGATGAGCACGATCTCGGCGCCGTTATTGTAATGCCGCTGCGCTTCGACATGCACTTTGGACACCAGCGGGCAGGTGGCATCGACATAGATCATGTCGCGGCGTTCGGCTTCGGCCGGTACCGATTTCGGCACACCATGCGCCGAGAAGACCACAGGGCGGTCGTCGGGTGCCTCATCGAGTTCGTCGACGAAGATCGCGCCGATCCGCTGCAGACGCTCGACGACATGGCGGTTGTGGACGATTTCGTGGCGGACATAGACCGGCGCACCGAACTTGGCGATCGCCTGCTCGACGATCTGGATGGCCCGGTCGACACCGGCGCAGAATCCGCGCGGCGCGGCGAGCAAAACATGCATTGAAGGGCGAGCACTCATTTCCGATCCATCATCTGCGGTCCCGCCGTTGCGACAGGCCAAGAGGCGTCGTAAGACCCTCACATAATCAACCACCGGTCCGGAGTCATCATCCATGCGTTGGTCAGTTCTTTGTGTCGCAGCGATTCTCGGTGGATGCAGCACGGCGGAGCGCATGTTCGTCGATCTGCCGGACAATCCCGGACCGTGCCCGTCCGCCCTGACCCTCTATGATGCCCACCGTGTGGTGGAGCTGACAGACCAGCCCGCCAGCATCCAGCATGTGGGGTTCACGGGCGAAATCAACGGGGTGCGCTCGCTCTGCCGTTATTATGACGACGAGCCGATCATCGCCAATCTGGAGATCGATTTCGGCTTCGGGCGTGGCCCGGCCGCACAAGGCAGAGAACATGTCTACACCTATTTCGTTGCCGTGACGCGGACCGACCGGGTTGTGATGCATCGCGAGGAATTCCCGATCCGCGTCCGTTTCGATCAAGACGAAGACCGCGTTTATGTGACCGAAGAGATTGACCGGATCTCGATTCCTCGGGCGACGGAAACCACGTCCGGATCGAACTTCGAGATTATCGTCGGCTTCGTCCTGACCGACGAGCAGCTGGCCTGGAACCGCGAAGGTCAACGCTTCCGCGTGAATGCGGGTCAGCCACAGGACTAGCGGCATGGCCAGCCTCGTTGAACAATTCAGCGCGCGCGTCGGTGCGGCGTTTGCGGCCATCGATTTGCCGGAAGAGCTCGGCCAGTGCACAGAATCCGACCGGCCGGATCTCGCGCCCTATCAGTGTAATGGCGCGATGGCAGCGGCGCGGTTGGCCAAGAAGGCACCTCGGGCAATCGCGGAAGCGGTTGCCGCCGAGCTCGAGGGCGATGCGCTGTTCGAAAAGGTCGAGATCGCCGGTCCCGGCTTTCTCAACTTCACGCCTGCGGCGGCGGTTTACGGGCGTCAGGCCAATGCCATTGCGGGCGATGACCGGACGGGTGCCGGATCGGTCGAGACGCCGCGCACGGTGATGATCGATTTCGGCGGGCCGAATGTGGCCAAGCCGATGCATGTCGGGCATCTGCGCTCCTCGGTGATCGGCGACAGCCTGCAGCGCCTTTTGCGGTTCCGCGGCGATACCGTCGTGTCCGACATCCATCTCGGCGATTGGGGCTATCAGATGGGGCTGCTGGTCACCGAGTTGGAGGCCGAGCAGCCCGACCTTCCCTATTTCGATGAGGGCTTCGACGGCGAGTATCCCGCCGAACCGCCGGTGACGATTGAGGATTTATCGCGGCTTTACCCGCAAGCGGCATCTAAGGCCAAGGAAGACGAAGCCCGCGCCGCTACCGCACGCAAGGCGACTGCCGAGTTGCAGGCCGGGCGGCGCGGATACAGGGCGCTGCTCAAACACTTCATCACGGTCTCGATCGCGGCGCTGAAGCGCGATTTCGATGCGCTGGGCGTGCATTTCGACCTGTGGAAGGGCGAAAGCGACGTCAATGATCTGATCCCGGACCTGGTCCAGGATTTCAAGGATCGCGGTGTTGCCGAGCAGTCCGAAGGGGCCTGGGTCGTGCGGACGGCACGCGAAGACGACAAGAAAGAGCTGGCGCCGCTGATCCTGGTCAGCTCGCAGGGTTCGGCGCTCTACGGCACGACGGATCTGGCGACGATTCTCGACCGGCAAAACAATGTGGCCCCCGATCTGACGCTCTATGTCGTCGATCTCGGCCAGTCCGATCATTTCGAGCAGGTCTTCCGCGCGGCCTACAAGGCCGGTCTCGCCAAAGAAGGCTCGCTCGAACACATCAAGTTCGGCACGGTGAATGGCCCAGATGGCAAGCGGTTGCGGACGCGTGCGGGCGGGACGTTCCGGCTCGCCGATCTGATCAATGAGGCCTATGAGCGGGCCCAGACAAGGCTGCATGAAGCCGGGCTGGGCGACGATCTTCCCGAGGACGAATTCAACCGGGTGGCGCGCATGGTCGGCAATGCGGCGATCAAGTTCGCCGACCTGCAGAATTTCCGGACCACAAATTACATTTTCGAGCTCGACCGGTTTGTGTCCTTTGAAGGCAAGACCGGACCCTATCTCCTGTACCAGGCGGTGCGGGTGAAATCGATCATGCGTAAGGCGGATGCGTCTGGATTCGAGCCGGGTCCGATCATTGTCGGTCATGATGCCGAGGCGGCGCTGGTGCGGCGGCTGGACGGGTTCGATGCGGCGCTCGCGCGGGCGTACGAACAGCGCGCGCCCAACCATATCTGCGAGCATGTCTATTCGCTGGCGCAGGCGTTTTCGTCCTTCTATGCCAGCTGCCCGATCCTGCCGGAAAAGGACGAGGCAGTGCGGGCCTCGCGCCTGGCACTGGCGCAAACGACGCTGAAACAGCTGGAGCTTGGCCTGTCGCTGATCGGGTTGGAAGCGCCGGAGAAGATGTAGCGATATTAACGAGATACGTGTCTTGTCATTGACAGTATCGTCGAAATAGCGTACTTAATTTGGCTATTCCGTTACGCCCGTAGGCGGGCATGTATATAAACCCCTAGGTGCAAACTTGGGGGTTTTTACATGAAAGTTGCAGTTCTTATCGACGGCGGCTACACGCGGGTTCTCTCGCGAAAAGCCGGCTTTCAGTACAATCCCGATTTCATCGAGAAGCTCGCCTTGGCGTCAATCGTCCAAGGCGAACGGCTTTTTCGAGCGCTTTACTATGACTGCAGCCCCTACAATGGCGAGGTCAAGAAGCCCGTGAGCGGTGAGAAGCAAACATTCACGGCATCGGGCCGCTGGCTGGACGAGCTTGCCAAGCGGGACTTGTTTGCGGTTCGGCGAGGCATTTTGAAGTTCAGAGGATTCAAACCGAAAATGATACCGATAACGGGCGCGGCTTTGGCGGATCAGGATTTCGCACCCGATTTCGAGCAAAAGGGCGTCGACATGAGACTGGGGCTGGACATGGCGAACTTCGCGCATACGCAGACCGTCGAGCGTCTTATTCTGTTTTCGAATGATACCGACTGCGTTCCTGCGATGAAGTATGCGCGGATCCGTGGCCAGCAAATCGTCGCCATCAAGCTCCCGGGAAACACGATTGCGTCGGAAATTGAAGCGCACGCTGACTTCATTCGTGAAATCGACTGGCCGGCATAATCCATCGATTGGATGAGATTATGGCGATTGACTCCGCCAACGTGCGTTCTAAACCACCTTCAACACGTCCCCGCGGGAGAGACCGGCGAATAAGGCCGGCGCCGAAGGCGCAACCGCCCCGGAAACGCTCAGGCCGAAGGACCGCGGGATGACGAAACGCTGGAAAGCGGGCATGGCGACATGCCTCACCGAAGGAGCAAGCAAGGGAAGACGCTCTTCTTCTTGTGGAATCTCTCAGGTCGATCCGACAGCGGGGGCCGTCCGGTGCGCCGGACATGCCGGATACGGGGCCACGCTTTATGACCGATACGCTGCGAACGCCGCTCTATGATCTGCACGTCGAACTGGGCGCCAAGATCGTGCCGTTCGCCGGCTATGACATGCCGCTGCAATACGAAGGCATCATGGCCGAGCATAATCACACGCGCGAAGCGGCGGGCCTGTTCGACGTCTCGCACATGGGCCAGGCGCATTATACCGGCGACGAGACGGCGCTGGAGAAGCTGATCACTGCGGACCTGTCGGCGCTGGCGCCGGGCGAACAGAAATACACGCTGCTGCTGAACGCGCAGGGCGGCATCATGGACGATCTGATGGTGTCGCGCCCGTTCGGCGAAGATGGCTTGCTGCTGGTCGTCAATGCCGCGACGAAAGCGAATGATTTCGCGCATATCGCCGACAAGACCGGTGGCCCGCTGAATGTCATCGAGAACCGCGCGCTGGTGGCGCTGCAGGGACCGGTGGCGGCCGACGTGTTCGGAACGCTGGTGCCGGGTGCGGCAGAGCTGACGTTCATGCAGTGCGGGGTCTTCGCGCTCGACGGGACCGAGATCTGGGTGTCGCGCTCCGGCTATACCGGCGAGGACGGGTTCGAGATCTCGATACCCGCTGATCGCGCGGTGGCGATCACGCGGATGATCCTGACGGATGATCGCGTGAAGCCGATCGGGCTGGGCGCGCGCGACTCGCTGCGGCTCGAAGCCGGGCTCTGCCTTTACGGTCACGACATGGACGAATCCAAGACGCCTGCCGAGGCGACGCTGATGTGGGCGGTGGCCAAGCCGCGCCGCGAGCGTCTCGACTTTCCCGGTGCGGAACGCGTCATGCAGACGTTTGCTGACAAGCCGGCGCGCAAGCGCGTGGGCTTCACCATGGCGGGCGCGCCGGCACGGGAAGGCGCGGAAATCGTCAAGGACGGCAAGACGATCGGCGTGGTGACGTCGGGCGGATTCGGTCCGAGCGTGGGCGGACCGGTCGGCATGGCCTATGTCGATACGGGGTTCGCGGCGCCGGACACCGAGATCGAAATCCTGCTGCGCGGCAAGTCACGGCCGGCGAAGATCGCCAAGATGCCGTTCGTCGAACAGCGGTATTACCGGGGCAACTAATCGGAAGGGGAGTGCGATGAGCGTCAAATACACCAAGGATCATGAATGGGTGAAAGTCGACGGTGATGAAGCCATTGTCGGCATCACCGCCTACGCCGCCGAACAATTGGGCGATGTCGTCTTTGTCGAGCTGCCGGAAACCGGCGCCAGCTTCGGCCAGGGCGACGAGATGGCCGTGGTGGAATCCGTGAAAGCGGCCTCCGAGGTCTATGCGCCGGTGTCGGGCGAGGTGATCGCGGTCAACGACGCGCTGGAAGGCGAGCCGCAGAAGGTCAATGAAAGCCCCGACAATGAGGGCTGGTTCGTGAAGCTGAAACTGTCCGACAAGAGCCAGCTCGACGGGCTGATGGATGACGCCGCCTACAAGGCGCATATCGCATAGCGAGGTTGTTGTGAGGCTACCGATCACTTCGGATCAGGCGCGATTAATCGGGCAGGCTATATACGCTGCTGACAAAAGGCCGCCATTATCGGAGTGCCGAATCGGGGAACTTCACACTATCAGCGAGTGGATTTCCGAGCCGCGGTCAAAAGAGCATCCAAAGAGTCCGGAAGCGTGGAAAGAAAGTGGGGTTCTACTTTACTTGGCTTTGGGCGCCATCGGAGGTGCAGGCACGGGAGCCTTCCCCTCGTATTTTGAGTTCAGCGATGGAACGTCGCTAAGGCCAGACAAAGGCACGATAAAGGTTTGGATTCGTGCTGATTTTCTCCGTGCTGTGTGCAATTCATCCGACCAAGTCGAAGGCTTCATACTATCTGACAAAGGGCGCGACGCCCTAGTAAGGGCAACATAGATGAGATATCTGCCGCTGACGCCGGAAGACCGGCGCGACATGCTCGCCAAGATCGGCGCCAAGTCGATCGATGACCTCTTCACCGATGTGCCGGAGGCTGCACGGCTGGACGGGGCGGTCGATCTGCCGGCGCGCCAGACCGAATTGCAGGTCGAGCGGGCGTTGTCGAAACTGGCGGCGCAGAACACGCCGGCCTCCAGCGTGCCCTTCTTTGTCGGCGCGGGGGCTTACAAGCACCATGTGCCGGCGACGGTGGATCATCTCATCCAGCGTTCGGAATTCCTGACCGCTTATACGCCCTACCAGCCGGAAATCAGCCAGGGCACGCTGCAAACCCTGTTCGAGTTTCAGACCCAGGTCGCGCTCCTGACCGGCATGGATGTCGCCAACGCCTCCATGTATGACGGCTCGACGGCCTGCGGCGAGGCGGTGCTGATGGCCGCGCGTGTCACCAAGCGCAAGAAAGCCGTACTCGCCGGTTCGCTGCATCCGCATTATGCCGCGACGACGCGCACCACCGCGAAATACATGGACATCGACATCGTCTCGAGCGCGCCGGATCTGGGCGGTCTTTCCGGCATTGCCGACATGATCGATGATGAGACGGCCTGTGTCGTCATCCAGACACCGGACGTGTTCGGCCGGCTGCACGATCTGACGGAGATCTCGGAGAAAGCCCACCAGCACGGTGCGCTGGTGATCGCGGTCTTCACCGAGCCGGTCTCGCTGGGCCTGGTCAAATCGCCGGGCGAGATGGGCGCGGACATCGCTGTTGGCGAAGGCCAGGGGATCGGCGTGGGGCTCAATTTCGGCGGGCCTTACGTTGGATTATTCGCTTGTAAGAACGATCGTAATTTCATCCGCAATCTTCCCGGACGCTTGGCAGGTGAAACCGTCGATGCCGACGGACGCCGCGGCTTTGTGCTGACCTTGTCGACGCGCGAACAGCATATCCGCCGCGACAAGGCGACATCGAATATCTGCACCAATTCCGGGCTGTGTGCGCTGGCATTCACCATCCACATGACGCTCTTGGGCGAGAAGGGGCTGAAAACGCTGGCGCAGATCAATCACGAGACGGCATGCGATCTGGCGGACAGGCTCGGCGCGATCGGCGGCGTGGAATTGCTGACCGACCAATTCTTCAACGAGTTTTCGCTGCGCCTGCCGAAACCGGCGGCCGGCGTGCTCGACCGGCTGGTCGCCAAGGGGGTGCTCGGCGGGATCGCGGCTTCCCGCCTCTATCCGGGCGAGATGGAGGATGTGCTGATCGTTGCTGCGACCGAGACCAATTCCCAGGATGATCTGGCGGCGTTTGAGACCGCGCTGCGGGAGGTGTTGTGATGGGCATGAATATGCAAGGCCGGCCGACCCGCATGGAGCACGATATCGATCCGGGCGGCTATGAGGACACCTTCTCGGGTTCCCGCGGGCTGGAGCAGGCCGAACCGCTCCTGTTCGAGCGCGGATCGCTGGATGTCAGCGGTGTCGACCTTCCCGAACCGACAGGCCGCGCCAACCGGCTGGGCGGGCTGAAGCGCGAGAGCGTTATCGGTCTGCCGGGGCTCTCGGAGCCGGAAACGATGCGCCATTATGTGCGCCTGTCGCGAAAAAATTACGCGATCGATCTCGGTCTTTATCCGCTGGGCTCGTGCACGATGAAGCACAATCCGCGTCTGAACGAGAAAATGGCGCGGCTGCCGGGCTTTGCGGATATCCATCCGCTGCAGCCCGAACAGACGGTGCAGGGCGCCTACAGGCTGATCGAGGAGCTGGCGCGCTGGCTGATGGTGCTGACCAACACGCCGGCCGTGGCGATGAGCCCGAAAGCCGGCGCACATGGCGAGCTGTGCGGCATGATGGCGATCCGTGCCGCGCTAGATGCGCGCGGTGAAAAGCACCGCCGCCGCGTTCTGGTACCGGAATCGGCGCACGGCACCAATCCGGCGACCGCCGTTCAGTGTGGTTTCCATTGTGATGAAATTCCCGCCGATGCGACCGGGCGCGTCGACATGGAGGCGTTCAAGGCCAAGCTGGGCGATGATGTTGCCGGTATCATGCTGACCAATCCGAACACGTGCGGCCTGTTTGAGCGCGACATTCGCGAGATCGCCGATCTGATCCACAAGGCGGGCGGGTATTTCTACTGCGACGGTGCCAATTTCAACGCCATTATGGGCCGTGTGCGGCCTGGCGATCTCGGCATCGATGCGATGCACATCAATTTGCACAAGACGTTTTCGACGCCGCATGGTGGTGGCGGGCCGGGATCCGGTCCGACCGTGCTGTCAGAATCGCTGGCCCCCTTTGCGCCGCTGCCCTTCGTGGTGCGGACCGATGACGGGGCCAGGCTGAAAATGGCCGAGAACGAAGAGGATCTCGCCGGTACGGACGCCAAGCCGTTCGGCCGGATGACCGCCTTCCACGGCCAGATGGGCATGTTCACCCGGGCGCTCACCTACATGCTGAGCCATGGTTCGGACGGGCTGAAACAGGCGTCCGAAGACGCGGTGCTGAACGCCAATTATGTGCTGGCCTCGCTGAGGGACATCATGACACCGGCGTTCGAGGGCACGTGCATGCATGAAGCCCTGTTCGACGACCGCTTCCTCAAGGACACCGGCGTGACGACGCTCGATTTCGCCAAGGCGATGATCGATGAGGGCTATCACCCGATGACCATGTATTTCCCGCTGGTCGTGCATGGCGCGATGCTGATCGAGCCGACCGAGACCGAATCGAAGAGCGGGCTCGACCGTTTCTGCGATGTCCTGCGGGGGCTGGCAGAAGCAGCCAAGGCCGGCGAGGCCGATCGCTTCAAGGCGGCCCCGGTGCATGCGCCGATGAAACGGCTGGATGAAACCCGCGCGGCGCGCCAGCCGGTCCTGCGCTGGATGCCGCCAGTGGCCGAAGCGGCGGAATAAGGATCAGGACGGCGCGGCAAACAGGCGCCGTCCCCAGGCTTTTCCGATCTGCAGGGTCGGCCGCTCGTAGAGATGATAGGCGGCTGCTGCGACGAATAGCGGCGCCATGATCATTGCGATGATCATGACGATATTGTCCAGCGGTCCGGGCGCGGCAAAGCGCATCCACGCATGCGCCAGCGCGGCGATGACCAGGATATGCGAGAGGTAGAGGCTGTAAGACCAGTCGCCGACCCGCTGCAGCCATCGTGGCGACACCCAGCTCTTGCGGCTTTCCAGCCCGGCGAGTCCCAGGACGATCAGGGTGGCGCCGGGGCCGAAGGCCAGAACGCGTCCCCAGAAATCGGGATAATCATCCGGCCCGCGAAGGCCGAGGACGATGGCTCCGCCGATAAAGACCAGAATGCCTATGCCGGTAATCCAACCCGGAAAGGGAAGGCGTTTATGGTGGAAGACAAGCCCCGCGAAAGCGCCGGCGATAAATTCGTAGGTGTGAGGATGGAAGATCAGCGCCAGCCAGGGGTTGGAGTCCGGTCCGACACCCAAGGCCAAGCCGATCGCGACGACGCCCGCCCAGGCCGCGAGGGCGAAGGGCAAGAGCCGTTGCGGAAAAAGCAGGAAGACTGCAAAAACCGCGTAGAAATAGAGCTCGTGGATCAGGGTCCAGGAAACCCCGAGCAGCGGGTCCGCGCGCTGCGGGATGAGGAGGAAGGATTCGACCAGGCCGGAGCGGGAGAGCCAGTCGGACAGTGTACCCTGGGCATAAAACCCCAACACCGCCAAAGCGGTGAACAGCCAGACCGGCGGATAAACCCGCAACGCCCGGTGATACAGGAATTCGAGCGCTTTCCGGCCCTTTCCGAACCGGCCGCGCGTGACATGCACCATGATGAAGCCGGAAATGACGAAGAACAGATCCACGCCGGCGACGCCGTGATAGAGCCAGGGTGACAGCAGTGGATCGGCCGATGCCCTCAATTCGTTGGCTTGGATGTGAATGGCGACCACCAGCAAGGCGGCGACGGCCCGCAAGGCCTGGATATTCGACAGGCGGATGGCTGTGGTTTCGACCGTCACGACCGGAAGATCCGATGTCCGAACCGGCGTGTCGCGACCAGCATGGGGCGTTCGATCCAGTGATAGGACAGGCCGGCCGCCAGGATGCAGCCCGCCACGCCGAGGCTCAGCATTGCCAGATTATCCACCCAGCCGATGTCGGGCACGATCATCACCCACAAGCGGGCGCCGGCTGCGAGGAAGATGAGATGGCCAAGGTAAAGCGAATAGGACCAGTCGCCGAGCCGGACGAGGGCGGCGTACAGGCCGGCCGGCTTGTCGGTCTCGAACGACAGCATGCCCAGCACAATCAGGAAGACCGGCAGGCCGAACACAAAGAAGCGGGTCCACAGGGCCGGGAAGGTCTCGACCGAGAGCGGTCCCATCGCATAGGCGGCGGCAAGTAAGGCAGACGCTCCGATGGCGACCGCCAGCCCACCCGCCCATTGCGGCAGTTTCGGCTGCCACAAAGCGAGGGCTGCACCCAGCAGAAACTCGAGCGTCAGCGGGTTGAAGATGATGCTGAAAGTCGCCGTCAAGCGGTGCAGCCCGTATCCGGTGCCAACCGCAACGGCCAACAGCCAGGCCAGTAAGGCGAAGGGCAGCCATCTCCGCGGCAGAAACAAAAGGCCGGTGAAGACGATGTAGAAATACATCTCGTGCACCAGCGTCCAGCCGACGGGCAGAATCGGCACATCGAATTGCGGCAGGAGCAGAAACGAATCGACGATGGCGGGGGCGTTCAGCCGTTCGGTATTGGTATCCGGGGCGATCAGGATCGCGGCGATCATCAGTATCGTGAAGACCCAGTAGGGCGGGTAGATCCGGGTTACCCGCTTGTACAAAAAATGCGCATTGCTGCGGGTATCCGTCTCCATGCCGCGCGTGACATGCACCATGACGAAGCCGGACAGCACGAAAAACATGTCGACGCCGGCAAAGCCGATCAGCATGACCGATGAGGTCAGCTCCTCGCCCAGAAACCGGACTTCGATCTGCCAGAGATGGCCGATCACGACGGCAAGCGCGGCCAATCCCCGCAGAACCTGAATCGAATGCAGCTGGCGTGGCGCCATTTGCGCTGGCTCCTGCAGCAGGACTATGCCGACATTGACGCGAAGCAGTTAAGCTTCATTTTCCTGCAGTGATAAAACCCGAATCTCACAGATTTTCGCCGTTTTTCACTGCCAATGTGTCGAACATGCCCTATCGCGGCAGTCGCTCAAACCCTAAGTAGACCCTTCAAAATGACGGGAAAATATGACGCCGTATGAACGAGACGCTGAATAATATGAGCCGCAACCCGATCGGCGGTGTGCTGGTCACGGTTCTGCGGATGATCGGCGTCGCCCTGGGCCTGGCGCTGATGGTGTTGTCGCTGCCGCTGGCGATTACACCGATCCCGTTGGGCATTCCGCTTTTTATCGTCGGTGTTTTGCTGCTGGCCGGCAGTTCGCCGACCGCGCACCGCATCGTCACCGGATATCTCAAGCGGCATCCGGGTATCTGGCAGCGGGTGAAGCGGATGTTTGGTGAGAAGGACGATCCTTCCGACGACAGCGCCGGCAATCGGGCGTAAAAAAGCCCCGCATCGCGGGGCTTTCTCGTTCGAGATCGAACCGTCCTAGTTCAGACGTTTTTCCAGATCGTCGAGATCGGCCTTGATGCGCTTGCTGTGATCGGCCTTTTTCAGGTTCTCGGAGATCAGCCGCGCCGCGGCATCCGTCGCGAGATCGGCTGCCAAAGCTTTGACTTCGGCGACCGCGTGCGCTTCGGCCTGTGCAATCCGCTGTTCAGCCAGCGCGGTGCGGCGCTCCAGCCGTGCGGCAAGCTCGGTGCGCGATTCGTCGCGCAGATGCTTGGCGTCCGCCTTGGCTTGCTCGATGATCGCTTCGGCCTCGGCTTCCGCTTCGCGCTGCTTGCGCTGGAAGCTGGCCAGCAATTCCTGCGCTTCCTCGCGCATGCGGCGGGCTTCGTCGAGATCATTCTTGATCTTGGCCGCCCGGTCATCGAGCTGGCCGGCGATCATGCCCGGCACCTTGAACCAGGCAAGGATGCCGAAGAAAACGATCACGCCGAGCATCGCCCAGAATGAGGTGTCGGACAGAAGGTAGTCGATCATGGCGTCTTCCTAGTCCTTGTCCATCGCGGCAATCGCCTTGGCGGCGTCGGCTTCGTTCACCGAAAGACCCGCCAACGCGTTGGCGGCTTCCGCGGCGCTCGACGCGGCGATGTTGCGGACCTCGGCTAGCGCCCTGGCGCGGGCTTCGGCCAGCGCTTTCTCGGCCTCTTCCGACTTGGCCGCAATCTCGGCATCGACCTCAGCGGTTTCCTCGGCGATCTCGCGATCGACCTCGGCCTTGGCTTCCGCAGCCAGCGCATGTGCGCGGGCACGCGCGTCGGCCAGCGACTTCTCGTAGGCGGCCCGTGTCTCTTCGGCGTCCGATTTGATCTGTTGGGCCACGTCGAGATCGTCCGCGATCCGGTCGCGGCGTTCTTCGATAACACCGCCGATCCGGGGTAGGATCCAGCGCGACATCAGGAAGTATAGGGCGGCGAACGAGATCACCAGCCAGAAGACCTGCGACGCGAAATAGGTCGGGTCGAAAGGCGGAAACGCGCCGGCTTCTTCACCGTACGCTTCATCGGCCGCCGCGACCGCCAGACCCATCATGGATATGAGCGTCATTGGACGCCTCTTTCCGTTAGCAATGCCAAATCGCCGCGGACCGTCTGTCCGCGGCGCATATCAACCGTCGCGACTAAACGACGAACAGCAGCAGAAGGGCGATCAGCAGCGAGAAGATGCCCAGAGCTTCCGTCACGGCGAAGCCGAAGATCAGCGTGCCGAATTGCTGTTGAGCCGCGGCCGGGTTGCGCATGGCGCCTTGCAGGAACGATCCGAAGATGTTGCCCACGCCCATGGCGGCGCCCAGCATGCCGAGGCAAGCGAGGCCAGCGCCGATGTATTTGCCGAGATCGATAAGACCCTGTTCCATTTTGGAGCTCCTTGTAAGCGGTCCGGTTAGAAGTGTGTGTGCTTCGCCCTAGTGTGCCGGGTGAAGCGCGTCGTTGAGATAGATGCAGGTCAGGATGGCGAAGACATAGGCTTGCAGGAAGGCCACCAGGAATTCCAGCGCCGTCAGGCCAATGACCATGAAGAAGGGCAGCACGCCGACAATGCCCCAGGCCGCGCCCGCGGCTCCGAGCATGACGATGAAGCCGGCAAACACTTTCAGAAGGATGTGGCCGGCGAGCATGTTGGCGAACAGACGAACGGACAGCGAGATCGGGCGCGAGAGGAAGGAAATCACCTCGATCGGCGTCACGATCACGTAGAGGACGGGCGGTACGCCGGCCGGCACGAACAGTTTCAGGAATTTGAAGCCGTTCTTGTAAACGCCGTAGCCGACGACGATGGACATCACCAGCATGGACAAGGTCAGGGTGACGATGATGTGGCTGGTGACGGTGAAGCTGTGATTGTCGATCCCGGGAATCGGCAGCGGCATATAGGGGATCATGCCAAACATGTTGGCTGCCAGGATAAAGATGAAGAGCGTGAAGACGAAGGGGAAGAAACGCAGGCCTTCATTGCCGGCCGAAGACCGCACCATATCCGCGACAAATCCGTAGAGAATCTCGGCAACAGACTGGCTGCGACTGGGCACCAGAGCGCGCTTGTTGGTCGCCAGCGCCATCAGCAGGGTCACCGTCACCGTCGCCAGCAGCATGAAGAACGCCGAATTGGTGAAGTCCAGATTGACGCCGGCGATTTCCAGCGGTGCCACGGTGTGGATTTCAAACTGCTTGATCGGGTCTGTATCAGCCACAATCGGCCCCTTACTTCTCGCGCGTGGCGCGTTCGCCCATTTCCTTCGCGGCGCGAACGACATTCATCGTGCCCGCGCCAAAGCCTATCAGTGTGCCGATCAGCAGTCCGAAGGGCAGGCTGCCGAGCGCAAGGTCGAGGAGGTAACCCAGCGCGGCGCCGACCGCTACACCGACGATGAATTCCGTTCCGTATCTGAGCCCGACCGCCCAGCCGCTCGGGGATGGACGGTCATATTTGCGATCTTCGGCCGATCTGGCGTCGAGCTTCGCCTTCAGGCGCTGCTCGAACTCGGCGAGTTGATCGTCGGGATGGCTCCGGTCTGGTTCGTCGCGGTTGGACATCGTAATCTGGCTGCCTTCCGGACCCCCGGAAAGCGCGCGCAAGCTAGACAAGGGGGGATGGCAAGTCAAGCATACCGGTGCGCATGTTAAATATATGTATTTATTGGCTTAATTCTACTCCGCGGCAATCAGTTGCTCGGCGCGGGCGAGATCGACCGAAACCAGCTGCGAAACCCCGCGTTCTGCCATCGTGATCCCAAACAGCCGGTCCATGCGCGACATGGTCAGCGGGTTGTGGGTGATGACCAGGAACCGGGTCGCCGTCATCCGCCGCATTTCGTCCAGCATGCGGCAGAACCGGTCGATATTGGCGTCATCGAGCGGCGCATCCACCTCGTCGAGCACGCAAACCGGGGCCGGGTTGGACAGAAACACCGCAAAAATCAGCGCCGAGGCGGTCAGCGCCTGCTCGCCGCCGGACATCAGCGACATGCGCTCCATCTTCTTGCCGGGCGGGCAGGCGAAGATTTCCAGACCGGCTTCGAGCGGATCGTCACTCTCGGTCAGCGCTAGCTCGGCGGACCCGCCTTCGAACAGGGTCGAGAACAGCTGGCGGAAGCTCTGATCGATACGTTCGAAAGCCTCAAGCAGGCGCGCCCGGCCTTCGCGTGACAGGGCATCGATCCCCTTGCGCAGGCGTTCGATCGCAGCCAGCAGATCGTCACGATCGGCGACCAGCTCCGTGCGTTTGGCCTGCAGCTCTTCGGCTTCCTGGTCGGCGCGCAGATTGACGGCGCCCATGCGCTCGCGCGATTGGCGCGCACCCTCGAGTTTCCGCTCCAGCGCATCGAGGTCCAGCTTCTCGAATGTTTCATCGACGCGCTCGGCCAGCACGATGGCGGTGGCGCCGGTGGCTTCCTTGAGGCGCGAATCGGTTTCGTCGAGCCGCTCGCGTGCTGCGGCAAGGCGCGCTTCGTCGGCGGCGCGTGTTTCACGCGATGTGGCCGCCTCGCGTTCGGCAGCCCGCGCCGCGGCGTCGGCCTGCTTGGCCTTTGCCTCCGCTGCCAGCGCGGTATCACGGGCTTGCGCTGCTTGGCGAGAGGCTTCGCTCAACGTTTCCGCGATATTGGCCAGTTTTTCGTGGACTTCGCCGGGCTTGCGCCGGGCGGTTTCGAGCTGCGCCTCGATGTCCTTTCGGTTCGCGGCCAATTCGTCGAGGCGGGCATGGGCGTGTGTCAGGCGTGTCTGCCAGTCTTCGCGTTCTGCCGACAGTTCGGCAATCCTGCGGGTGCGGCTTTCGGCCGCCCGCACCAGGTCGTCATGCGCTTGCCGGGCTTCGTCGAAGGCTTCGCGCGCCTGATTGGCGTCCTGCTTGGCGGCCTCGCGCTCGGCCTCGGCGGCTTCGAGCCGGGCATCATCGCGCAGTGCTTCATCCGCCGCTTTCAAAAGCGCGCGCGCCTCTTCGAGTTCGGATGTCAGGCGATCGATCTCAGCCGACAGGGCGGCGCGCTTCTCATTGTCGCGGGCGACGGTTTCGCGCGCCGTCGCCGCCTTGGCCTGCGCGGTTCTCGCCGCCTGTTCGGCATCAGCCGCTTCCCGGCGCGCCTGGGATTCGAGCTCACGGGCCTGCGCCAGCGCCATTGCCGCTTCGTCCAGGGTTTCAGCCGCCGCATTGATCCGGGTGTCGAGCTCGGCGGCTTCGGACACGGCCGCTTCCAGGCGATTGCGTTGTTCAAGCCGGGCCGCCGCGGCGGTCGGCGCATCGGCACCGGAGACGAGGCCGTCCCAGCGCCAGAGATCGCCTTCGCGTGTCACCAGCCGCTGCCCGGGTTGAAGTTGCCGCGCCAGTACCGGGGCGGCATCGGCGCTCGTGACGCCAATCGATTCGAGCCGCGCCGCCAGGGCTTTCGGAGCGTCGACAAATTCGGACAGCGGTGTGGCGCCTTCCGGCAGCGGGCCGGCCTTGATGCCGCTTTCCGTCCAATGGCGCGCGGCTCCTGTGTCGAGCGAGGCCTCGACATCGTCGCCGAGGGCGGCGCCCAGCGCTTTTTCGTAACCGGTTTGCGCGCGCAGCGAATCAAGCGCGCGATGCTCGACCCCGTCCTGTTCCAGCAAGCGGGCGAGCGTGGCGATTTCGCGCTCCAGCGCACCGGCTTCGGCCTTGAGCGCGTTCAACGGCTCGGCCGCGTCCCGTTCGGCCTGCTCTGTCTCGCGGCGGGCTGTTTCTGCGGCTTCGTGGCGGGCTCGCGCGCTTCCGGCGGCGTCCTCGGCGGCTTCGCCGGATCGGATGATATCGGACAGCTCGGCCTCATCGCCCGTGCCCAGCAGTGCGAAGGCCTGATTGGCGCGATCGCGCTCCAGCATCAGCCGCGATACACGCTGCTCGGCGATCGTCTTGTTGCGGGTCGCCGCATCGCGCTCGGCGCGAATGGCAGCAAATTCCGACGCGGACACGTCAAACGCCTGCCGTTTGGCGTCCAGCAAAGCCTGGGCCTCTTTCCGGCGGGCCAAAGCGCTGGCGATGGCGTCGGATTCGCCGTCGGATTCCGATTCCAGCGCGGCGATCGCCTGACGGATGCGTTCGATGGCGGCTTCGGCGTCATCGGATATCAGGCTTTCCCGATCGATCTGGGAAGTGATGTCGCGCCCGCGCTGTTCCAGGCCTTCGATCTGCCGCTCGGCATCGGCGGCGTCACGGTCCAGTGTTTCGCGCTCGTGTTCAACACGCCGGAGTGCCGCACTGGCTTCCGCTTCGGCTTGCCGTGCGGGTTCGAGATCGGCAGCGATTTTCTCGGCGGCGACGCTGGCGGCGGCGGCCGCTTCCGCCGCATCCCGCGCTTTACCATCCGAGGCTTCGAGCGCGTCGGCCGCCCGTTCGACTGCCGCTTCCGCCTCGCGCCAGCGGCGCAGCCAGAGGGCGGCTTCCAGCGCACGGATGTCACCTGACAGCTTGCGGTAACGTGCGGCCTGGCGAGACTGGCGTTCCAGCTCGGCCTGGCGCGATTCCAGCTCGTCGATAACGTCCTGCAGACGGTCGAGATTGGTTTCGGCGGCCCGCAGCCGGAGCTCGCTCTCATGGCGGCGGGCGCGCAGGCCGGATACGCCAGCGGCTTCCTCAAGCACGCGGCGCCGGTTTTCCGGCTTGGCATTGATCAGTTCGCTGATCTGACCCTGGCGCACAAGCGCCGGGGAGTTGGCTCCGGTGCCCGCATCGGCGAACAAAAGCTGGACGTCCTTGGCGCGGACTTCCTCGCCATTGACCTTGTAGGTCGAGCCCGCACCGCGAACGATACGGCGGACCACTTCGATGATCGTGTTGTCGTTGAACCGTGCCGGTGCGGTCCGGTCGTCATTGGCAATGACGAGTTTGACTTCGGCATGCTCGCGTGACGGGCGCGCATCGGTGCCGGCGAATATCACATCTTCCATGCCGGAGCCGCGCAGGGATTTTGCCGATGTGGCGCCCATCACCCACCGCAGGGCTTCCAGCAGGTTGGATTTCCCGCACCCGTTGGGACCGATAATGCCCGTCAGGCCGGGTTCGATCGATAATTCGGTCGAATCCACAAAGGACTTGAAGCCCGTCAGCCTGAGAGTGTTGAACTCCACGCAGTCCCCGTCGCTGAAAGAACGGACCTACGCCGCGCGGCTGCCGTCCTGAATCACCCTATTCGCCGGTGCTTTCACCGCGCTCATACGCCAAGTACAAGATGATTCGCCGGAACATGTCTGCATCATGGTTCGACGGAACGAGTTCTCCATCGAATTCGAGCGGTTCGCCATCTACATGATAAACATACGCTAATCCGTCCGGGGTCGGATCGGTTGTCAGCAGATAATTGTTGATAAAGAAGGCCGGCGTTCCGCCTGCGCCGTCGGCCACGGACTGGGTGTGGCGGGCCATCATCCGTTCCTGCACCTCTGTGTCGGCCAGGCAGGCGTCAACTTCATCGCTCGATAGGCCGAGCGCCTCTGCGACCCGGTAGTAGACCGGCGCCGGACTCTGTTGGCTTTGTGCCAGCGCGAAAATCTCCTGCTGCGTCTCGAAAAGCAGGTGCAACGCATTGAAATACTGATCATCGGGCGCGCAATCGGCGATCATGAAACCGATCGCCGCCAGTTGCGGCTGACCGGTCAGCATCTCGCGGTAGATGAAGCGCAATTCGCCGGTCGCGATGAATTCATCCTGCACCATGGGCCAGATCTGCTCGTACCAGGACCGGCAATGCGGGCAGGCGACCGAAGCATATTCGATCATGCGGATCGCGGCGTCAGGATTGCCCACGGCGCGATCACCGGGACGTTCCTCACCGGGATGGGCCTCCTGTGCCGCCGCCGAAACGGCGATGGCAGCGGTCAGTCCAAGAACACAGAACAGGCGCTTGAACATCATTCAGCTTCCGGAGCCGCCTCAGCCGATCCCGTCTGGGCGACGAAATGGTCGAGGATGAGCAGGAAGGTCTCTTCGTCGACCGTTGCCGGCACCGTCTCGCCATTCACGCGCAGCGGTTCGCCATTCCAGTAGTAGACGAGTTGATTGCCGCTGCGGTCGGCATCGAGCACATGCCCATTGATGACAAAGCGCGGCGTGCCGTCGATACCGTCGGCGATCGCCTGCTCGTGGGCTTCCGCCACTTCGCGGCGAAGCTCCGCATCGGTGATGCAGGCATTGAACTCGTTGCGGGAAAGGCCGACGGTCTGGGCGATGTTCCAGAACTCGGTGCGCGCGCCATTCGGGCTCTGCGCAGCCTGGAAGATGGCTTGCTGTTGCTCGAACAAAAGCTCGATCACATCAAAATAGCGATCATCGGGCGCACAGCGGGCGAGCATGAAACCGGCCTGCGCAAGGCTCGGCGATCCGGTCAGCATTTCACGGAAGACGAAGCGCACCTGTCCGGTGTCGATGAAGCGTTCTTCAATCGCCGGGTAAACCTCTTCATGGAATTCGGCGCAGTGCGGACAAGAGGTCGATGCGTATTCGATCACGGTCACCGGCGCGCTGGCGGATCCCACGGCGCGATCATTATCGCGTTCGAACTGGGTGCTTCCGCCCGATCCGGACGAGGCGCCGCCGCCGCATGCGGCCAGCAGGAAAGCCGATGCGACCGCAGAGGCGGTCAGAACTCGACGAGTGAGATTCATGATGTCAGTCTCCCGGTTCGCGGCGCCGTCGCGCCCGTTCGAAACGTTCCAATGCCGAAGATAGCCGCGCATCGGGATCAATCTCCACCTTTTCCTGCACGTCGCGCCGCAGTTCGCGGCTGACATTTGCGTGAGCCCGGCCCTGAAGCTGGGCGGGATCGCCCTGGCGAATACGGAGCTTCAACGGCGCGCGTTTCCCGGCGATCGTTTTCAAGCGTTCGAGAATGCGCGGTGCATCGGCTTCGATCAGCGTGCCGGCGGGACCTTTCGCCACGATGTAAAGCGTATCGCCGCGAATGGCGTCCGGCGCCGTCCAGCCGGCCAGACGTTCGCCGACAATGTCCGGCCAGTGTTCGGCGAGCCGCTCGGTTCCGGGGCCAAAGCGGTCCGAAAACCGCTTGAGAATCTTCCCGGCAGCCTGCCCGGCCGGAGGCGCGCCCTTGATCGCCGGACGGCCACGCCGGTCGCGCAAATAGCGTGCGGCAAGGGTTTCCAGCGAGGGCGGCGGCTTGTCGGTCATGCCAAACATCGTTGCCTGCCTGACATTCCAAGACAAGTTACACCATCATGACGGCCGACACAGAAATCCCGATCGGTGCGATGCGTTCCGCCTTGCTCGGCTGGTATGATGCGGAAGGGCGCAGCCTGCCTTGGCGGCTGCGTCCCGAAGACCGCGCAGCCGGACGCGTTGCCGACCCTTATGCCGTCTGGCTGTCCGAGATCATGTTGCAGCAGACCACGGTGCCGCACGCGACGCCTTACTATTTCAAATTTCTGGAGAAATGGCCGACGGTCCACGATCTGGCGCGTGCCGGCGAGGATGAGGTTTTCGCGGCCTGGGCGGGGCTGGGCTATTATGCGAGGGCGCGAAACCTGGTTGCCTGCGCAAGAGCCGTTTCGTCCGCAGGCGGTGAATTTCCGGCCGACGAAAAAGACCTGCTTGCCCTGCCGGGAATCGGGCCGTACACAGCGGCGGCGATCCGCGCGGCGGCCTTCGATCTGCCGGCCAGCGTCGTGGATGGCAATGTCGAGCGGGTGATCACGCGGCTGCGTGCCATGCCGAAGCCGGTCAAGGACAGCAAGCCGGAGATCAGGAAGGTTGCGGCGGCGCTCGCCGATCCGGACCGCCCCGGCGATTATGCGCAGGCGATCATGGATCTGGGCGCGACGGTGTGTACGCCGCGAAAGCCGGCCTGCGGAAATTGTCCGTGGTCGCGCTGGTGCCGCGCAAATCGCGAGGGCCAGCCGGAGTCTTATCCGGTCAAAGCGCCCAAGGCGGCCAAGCCGCACAAGCATGCGATCGGTTTCGCGGTCTATTGCGGCGACCGGATCTGGTTGCGCAAACGGCCGTCGAAGGGCTTGCTGGGCGGGATGCTGGAGGTTCCGTCGACCGGCTGGCGGCTGACATCCTGGGCCAAGTGGGAGGTGCATGAACACCTGCCATTCGAGGCCGACTGGACGGTCAAATCCGCGGTGGCACACGTCTTCACCCATTTCTCGCTGGACATGACAATGTGGCGCGCCGAGGCGCCGGACGGTTGGCTCCCTAATGCTGGCCAATTTTATGGCGTGGACGACATTCACGAACTTGCATTGCCAAGCCTGATGAAAAAGGCAGTGCTGGCCAGCCTTTAGCCGGCCGGTTCATTCAATTCCGTCATGGTCCGCGTCCTTCGGAAATCACCAACCAGACGACGCTTTCATCGGTCAGGCCACATGCCTGACGCGCGGCATCGTCCCGTGCGATTTTGTACAGTCCCGCAAAGGCAGCCGCCCCCGACGGGGTGGTGTCGAACCCGGCTTTGGCCAATGCCAGCACCGCGTCCTCGGCTTCCGCCGATGTCACGGTGAAGCAGGCGGTCGTCAATGGCTCAAGAATGTCCCAAGCGAGGCGGGAGGGCCGGTAGCATTCGAGCATTTCCATGGACCCGGCGCTGTCGTCCGGTACCGATATCATGCGACCGGTCTTGAAGCTCTCGAACAGGGCGGGCGCTTCCGCCGGCTCAACAATAAGGCAGGCCGGGCGCGGCGACAGGGTTTTCCAGCGGTCCATGCAGGCCGCGGCGAGGCCGCCAACGCCAGCATGCAAGACCGCATGGGTCGGCGGGCGCACGGTCTGGTCCATCATCTCGGAGGCCAGCAGTGTGTAGCCGTCCAGGACCCATTTCGGGACGGCGTCATCGGGATTTTCCGTGGTGTCGGCGACCAGCACCCAGCCCCGTTCGGCAGCCTGCCGTCCGGCCTCCGCCACGGCGTTATCGAAGACGCCGGGCACGACGGTCACATTAGCGCCCTTTTCTTTCAATCGCGCGATCCGGTAGTCCGGCACGCGCTGGTGCACGAAAATGTTCGCGGTTGCGCCGACCGCCCTGGCGCCCGCGGCAACCGACAGGCCGTGATTGCCATCGGTCGCGGCGGCAAAGACGCTTTTTGAGGCCAGGTCGCGAAATGCCCTGCGATGGAAATCGTCTGCGGTGAAGCGCCGCCCGGTACCGGTTTCGAACTTTTCGGCCAGATGCCGGATGATCGCATAGGCCCCGCCCAGCGATTTGAAACTGGTCAGGCCGAGGCGACGGGCTTCGTGCTTGATGACGAGTTGGCCAAGGCCCAGAGCGCGGGCGAGATCCGGGCGGTCGAGAGCGGGGGTCGGTTCGTAAAGCGGGCATTGCCGGATCAGGGCCGCCGCCGCTTCATGGTCGAGCTTGGCGGCCAACTTTGCATCGGCAGAAACGGTTCTCTTCACGAGCCAATCCATGCCGGCATTAAGGCACAGTTCGAATGACTGTCGATGAGGAAACCGGCTGCGTCAGGCGTCCATCGCCGCGCGGATTTCCGCACGCAGCGCATCGATCGGCATCAGCGAGCCCTTCTTGCGGACATGCCAGAAGGTCCAGCCATTGCAGGAGGGGGCGTTCTGGATCTCGGCGCCGACCTTGTGTATGGAGCCCTCGATGCGGCCGGCGATGATCGAGCCGTCGGCGCGGACGCGGGCGGTGCGTTTGCCCTTGGCGTCGTAGAGCATGTCGCCGGGCTTCACCATGCCGTTCTCGACCAGATTGCCGAAGGGCACGCGCGGCTCGGCGCGCTTCGACTTGGTGACGGCGAGTGACTGGTCGGCCGCGGGGCGGATCGCTTCCAGGCGATCGGTGGCGACTTTCACATAATCGTCCTCGCGCTCGATGCCGATATAGTTGCGGCCCAGCCGCTTGGCCGCCGCGCCGGTCGTGCCGGTGCCGAAGAACGGGTCGAGCACGATGTCGCCCGGATCGGACGTCGCGAGCAGGACCCGGTGCAGCAAGGCTTCGGGTTTTTGTGTCGGATGCGCCTTCTTGCCGTCACTGGCCTTGATGCGTTCGGCGCCGGAACAGATCGGCAGCACCCAGTCGGAGCGCATCTGCACGCCATCGTTCAGCGCTTTCATGGCGGCATAGTTGAAAGTCGGCCTGGCCTCCTTGGTCTTGGCGGCCCAAATCAGGGTCTCGTGCGCATTGGTAAAGCGCGTGCCCTTGAAATTCGGCATCGGGTTGGACTTGCGCCAGATCACGTCATTCATGATCCAGAAGCCCATGTCTTGGAGGAAGGCGCCGAGCCGGAAAATATTGTGATAGGCGCCCATCACCCAGATCGCGCCATTGGGTTTCAGGATGCGGCGCGCCTCTTCCATCCAGGCACAGGAGAAGAGGTCGTAATCATCATGATCGCCGATCTGGTCCCATTCCGCGTCGACCGCGGAAACCTTTGAGTTATCAGGGCGATGCAGATCGCCGCCGAGCTGGAGATTATAGGGCGGATCGGCGAAGACGAGATCCACGCACTCGTCCGGCAGCGAACGCATGATGTCCACGCATTCGCCTTGCAGAATCTGGTTGACCGGCAGCTTGTCCCGCACCGCTTTACTCCACCCACTGAACCACCATAGCAGCCCAGACTCGCCGATGCAGCCCTAATGCCGGGTTAAACGAGTGTGGGCAGACGCATGGGCGAGAAGCTCATGCGGTGAATCGGGCAGGGGCCGTGTTCGGCGATGGCGTCGAGATGGGCGCGCGCGGCATAGCCCTTATGCCCCTCGAAACCATAGTGCGGGAAGCGCTCGGCGGCGCGGATCATCAGCGCATCGCGCACCGTCTTGGCGATGATGGAGGCAGCGGAAATCGCCGGATCGGTCGCATCGCCGCCGATGATGAAGCGCGCCGGGGCGGGCAGACCGTCCGGCGTGCGATTGCCATCGATGCGGAATTCTTGCGGGATCGTGCCGAGCTGGAGAGCCGCGCGGCGCATGGCGGTCATTGTCGCCTGCAGGATGTTGATCCGGTCGATCTCTTCCGGCTCGGCGAGGCCGACACCAACCAGCGCGGTCTCGCGGATTTGCGTTGCGAGGGCGAGCCGGCGCTTCTCCGTCAATTGCTTGGAATCGTTCAAGCCCTCTATCGGCTCACGCAGGATAACCGCCGCCGCCACGACAGGTCCGGCGAGCGGGCCGCGGCCGGCCTCGTCAATGCCGGCGATGGTGTGGTGCGGGTTCACGTTGCCTCCGGGTCCCTCGGACTTGATCCGAGGGTCCATCTTCTTTGATTGATGGATGCCCGGGTCAAGCCCGGGCACCCCGGGTTGATTAGTCAAGCGGAATTGCTTTCATGACAGGCTTTGCTGATTGCTGTTGGTACCAAAACCCTGCGAGCAGACATGGTTTTCCTCCCCTGTTTACGGGGGAGGTGCCGAGCGAATGCGAGGCGGAGGGGGCAGCGCAGCGTCTGCCCCCCTCGTCCCTTCGGGACACTCCCCCCGTGAACGGGGGGAGAAAACGCGTGCAATGGAAATTGTCTAAAACAAACTCCCCTGATGGCCGCGGGCCAGCGGGCGTTCGAACAGATCGCAGCGCAAGCCCGGGCCCTTGGTTTTCAGCCCGTAGCGCTCGATCGCCTTGCGGAAGCGGCTGGCGAGCAGGCGCGCATAGGGGCCGTCACCGCGCTGGCGTTTTCCATAGGCTGAATCATATTCCTCCCCGCCGCGGGTCTGGCGCACCAGCGACATGACATGCGAGGCCGCATCGGGCCGCGTGGTGGCGAGCCATTCCTTGAACAGGCCCTTGATCTCCATGGGCAGGCGAAGGAGCACATAGCCGGCCGAGACGGCACCCGCTTCGGCGGCGGCCTGCAATATCGCTTCCAGCTCGCGGTCATTGAGTGCTGGGATCATCGGGGCGGCCATGACCGTGACCGGCACGCCCGCTTCGGTCAGTTGTTTCACCGCGTCGAGGCGGCGCGTCGGGGTGGCGGCGCGCGGTTCCATGTCGCGCGCCAGGCGGCGGTCCAGCGTGGTGATGGAGATGGCCGCGCGGAACAGGCCCTTCTTCGCCAACGGTCCGATGATATCGAGATCGCGCAGGATCAGGGCCGACTTGGTGATGACGCTGACCGGATGGCTGAACGCGGAACAGACTTTCAAAAGATCGCGGGTGATCTCCTCGGTGCGCTCGACGGGCTGGTAGCAATCGGTATTGGCGCCAATGACGATCGGTTCCGGCCGGTAATGGCGATCCAAAAAGGTGCGTTCGAGCAGCTTTGCGGCGTCCGGCTTCTTGAAGATGACGCTCTCGAAATCGAGCCCCGGCGAATAACCCCAATAGGCATGGCTGGGCCGCGCATAACAGTAGACGCAGCCATGCTCGCAACCGCGATAGGGATTGATCGACAGGTTGAAGGAAATGTCCGGCGAATGATTGCGGGTGACGATGGAGCGCGAACTGTCGATCAGCGTCGTTGTGCGCAGCTGCTTTGGCGGCGGATCGGTATCGCGCCAGCCATCGTCGAACGGCTCATAGGCCTTGTCCTCGAAGCGGTTGGAGCGGTTCGAGCGGGCGCCGCGGCCGCGCGGCTGCAGCGGCGCGGGCAACGGGTCACCGACGAGATCCGTTTGGACATTGATGCAGGGCGGGGTGCGTGGGGCTTTGGACATGTTCAGGATTATGTTCCTAAGATGGGAACATAGCAAGAACGCCATCATGGCGGGTTCAGTTTCGCTCTCCTCCCACGTTCACGGGGGAGGTGTCAGCGAAGCTGACAGAGGGGGCATGGCCCCCTCGGTCCGGAGCCTGTCCTTGGGCCGACCTGTGGTCGGACCCGTGGGGACCACTCCCCCCGCAGGCGGGGGGAGAAAACGTTTGAAGGATTGGCGCCCGCAAAGCGCGACTGCGCGCCCGCAGCGCGTCCGGCTTGGCCGGACAAAGCGAGGAGTGACGGCCCGGATGGGCCGGAGCATCAAGAAATCGCCTTTCACGCCTTGCCGGGATTGTTTTCGGCGCCGGGTTTTCAGGTCAAGGGCGCGAGAGCGCTGCTTCGCGGTTTTACCCTTGAGCTGAAAACACGGCGCGAAAGACTGGCCGGCATGGATTGCAGGGCGGGGTCAGCCTGGCTTCCTCTCCCCTTGATGGGGAGGGAAGACGGCGTAGCCGTCAGGGTGGGGTGAAAGTCTCGCGCGTCGCTAGAAATCCCCCCGGGATGACGAGGGTTCATGGTTTTCAGCATCCGTCTTCCTCCGGCTTGACCGGAGGATCTCAATGTCCAAAGCGCTCCATGATCGAGGCCCTCCGGTCCCCCGCTTTCGCGGGGGCAGGCACGCCGGAGGGAGACGATCAGCGTTTGAACATCACCCCCCCTCCGCCTTCTTCACCACTTCCAGCCAGTCGCGCCAGGCGCGGGCTTTTTCCTGCGGGCGGCGGAGCAGGAAGGCGGGGTGGAAGAGCGGCATGGCGGGGATGTGATCGCCGGGTTCGCCGTCGGCGTCCTTGAACCGGTATTCCGCCCAGCGGCCGCGCAGCTTCATGATGCCGGTCGCGGCCCGTAACAGCGCCTGCGCCGATACGCCGCCGGCGAAAACGAGCACTTTCGGTTCCGCCAGCGCAATGTGGCGCTCGATCAGCGGCAGGCAGATGGCGATTTCCTCGGTCGAGGGCGAGCGGTTGCCCGGCGGCCGCCAGTTGAGAATGTTGGAGATGTAGACATCGGTTTCCGGGTCGAGGCCGGACGCGCGGATCATGCGGTCGAGCAATTGCCCGGACCGGCCGACGAAAGGCTTGCCCTGCTCGTCCTCGTCGCGGCCCGGGGCTTCGCCGACAATCATGATGGCCGAACCGGGATTGCCGCGGGCAAAGACCGTGTTGCGCGCTGTGCGCTTCAGCGGGCAGCCGTCGAAGGCCTCGATCGCGGCCTCCAATTCGTCGAGTGAATTGGCACCGGCGACCGCCTTCCGCGCATCGGCCGGGTCGCTCTCGGCCTGGCCGAAGCCAGCCGCCCGCGCGGCTTGCGGCGTTGCGATAGCCGGCGGGTCGGGCTGGCGCAGCGGGTCGGATGGTTTCGGCGCCGGAGCTGCCCTTTTGCGCTGTGGCGGCAGCGGCTCGGCCTCGATTCCCATATCGTCCCACCATTGGGTCAGGGCTTTGTGCGCCTCGGTCCTCGGATCGGTGGATGGCATCGATAAGCCTCTGGATGACGCGGCGTAAGCGCCCTAGCTGAACCTTGAGAGCTAAGCTAAGACAGAAGCCGCGAAAAGCGAAAGTGCGCGGGACAAGGGAGCCATCAGGAATGTCAGACGAAATGCAGCGCGAGTCGATGGAATATGACGTCATCATCGTCGGTGCCGGCCCGGCGGGGCTGGCGGCCTCGATCCGGCTGAAACAGCTCGCTGCCGAAGCGGGCTCGGACATTTCCGTGGCGGTTCTGGAAAAAGGCGGCGAGGTCGGCGCGCATATTCTCTCCGGCGTTGTCGTCGATCCCAAGGCGCTGAACGAGCTGATTCCGGACTGGAAAAAGCAGGGCTGTCCGCTGGAGACCGAGGTCGAGGACGACATCTTCCTGGCGCTGTCCGAGCAATCGAGCTTCCGCTTCCCGAATTTCGCCTTCCCGCCTTTCATGTCGAATCATGGCTGCTATACGGGCTCGCTGGGCGCGGTCTGTAAATGGCTGGGCGAACAAGCCGAGGCGCTGGGTGTTGAGATTTATCCGGGTTTCCCTGCGGCGGATTTCATTGAGGAAAACGGCGCCATCAAGGGCGTGGTGACCGGCGATTTCGGTGTGGCCCGCGATGGCAGTCAGAAAGACGGCTACCAGCCCGGCATGGAATTGCGCGGCAAATACACGCTGATCGGCGAGGGCGCGCGGGGGTCTGTCGCCAAAAAGCTGATCGGCCGGTTTGATCTCGATGCCGACAGCGAGCCGCAGAAATACGGGATCGGCCTCAAGGAGCTCTGGCGTGTGAAGCCGGAGAAGCACAAGCCGGGCACGGTTCAACACACGATGGGCTGGCCGCTCGACAATAATACCGGCGGCGGCAGCTTCCTCTATCACTGGGGCGACAATCTCGTCTCGGTCGGATTCGTTGTGCACCTGAATTACAGGAATCCCTACATCGCGCCCTTCGAGGAATTCCAGCGGATGAAAACGCATCCGCAGATCCGCGATCTGTTCGATGGAGGCGAGCGCCTGTCATACGGCGCGCGGGCGATTACCGAGGGGGGCTATCAATCGGTGCCGAAGTTGACCTTCCCGGGGGGCGCGCTGATCGGTTGTTCCGCCGGTTTCGTGAATGTGCCGCGGATCAAGGGTAGCCATAATGCGATGAAGACCGGCATGCTGGCCGCGGAAAGCGTGTTCGCGGCCGTGCAGTCCGGCCGTGAAGGCGACGAGCTGACCGAATACCAGACCGCGTACGAAAATTCCTGGGTCGCCAAGGACCTCAAACTGGTGCGCAATGTCAAACCGCTCTGGTCGAAATTCGGGACGTTCTTCGGTGTGATGCTGGGCGGCATCGAAATGTGGATGAACGCCATTTTCGGCGGCTTCTCGCTGTTCGGCACCATGAAGCACGGCAAATCCGATGCCGAGACGCTTGAGCCCGCCGACAAGCACAAGAAGATCGACTATCCCAAGCCGGATGGCGTGTTGACGTTCGACAAGCTCTCCTCGGTGTTCATCTCGAATACCAATCACGAAGAGGACCAGCCGGTCCATCTCAAGGTAAAGGATCTCGACCTTCAGAAAGCCAGCGAATGGGAAGTCTATGCGGGCCCCTCAAGCCGTTACTGTCCGGCCGGCGTGTATGAATGGGTCGAGGACGAGGCCAGCGGCGAGCAGCGCTTCGTGATCAATGCGCAGAACTGCGTTCACTGCAAAACCTGCGACATCAAGGACCCCAACCAGAACATCAACTGGACAGTGCCGGAAGGCGGGCAGGGACCGATTTACTCGAACATGTAGCGGTTGAGTCCGCTTGTCCGGGGCGACAACAGGCGTAGGCTGACGTCATGACCTACCGAAACGCCTTCATTGCACTGGCTGCGCTGGTCGTCGGAGCTTGCCAGACGACTGTCAACGGCCCGGCCGGTGTGCAGGTCAGCGATGAGGATCCGGGACCGTCGGCCTATGGCGCCTTTCTGGCCGGCCGGTTTGCCGGCACATCGCGCGATGCCGATGGCGCGGCGGACTATTATGCAACAGCCTGGGAACTCAATCGCAACAGCGCCATCCTGGCAGAACGGACCTTCCTGTCTTCCGTGCTCTCGGGCGATGTCGCCCGCGCAGTTGAATCCGGCCGCGTGTCCGCCGAGGCGGGCGATGAAACACGGCTTGCCGGGCTTTACCTGGCGGCAGATGCGATCGCCCGGGGAAATTATGCCGAGGCGGAATCCCGCCTTGCGACCGAGCAGCTTGGCCCCTTCAACGAGTTTATCGCCGATCTGTTGCGCGACTGGGCCCATGCCGGTCAGGGCGATGTCGCCAGCGCGCTGGAGCGAGCGCGCACGACTTCCGTGCCCGGATACGCCGCCGCCTATCTGACGCTGCAACGTGCGCTGCTGGCCGATTATGCCGGGCAAAGCACCGCCGCTGACGCGGCTTACCAGGCAGCCGTGAGCGATAGTCCTTTCACGCGGATCACGATCGCGCTTTACGGGGAATTTCTGTTGCGCCAGCGCCGCCGCGATGACGCCATCGCGCTGTTCGACGGCTATCTGCGCCAGCAACCGCTTGAACGCAGCATTACCGAAATGCGGCGGGTCGCGGCCGAAACCCGCCGGATTCCGCCGCGTCCTACCGTCAGCGAATTTGCGGCCCGCGCCTTGTTCGGCCCGTCCGCGGCCCTCGCCTCGCAGGCCGACATCGATCTGTCGGTCGTCTATCTGCGGATGACGCAGAGGCTGGATGACGACTATGCGCCGAGCATTGTCCTGCTGGCGGGTTCTCTGGAGCGCAATGGCATGATCGAGGCGGCGATCGAGACCTATGACGCTGTGCCGGACGGTCCGTTCGAATTGCCAGCCCGCATCGACCGTATCTGGCTGCAGGCCCAGCAAGGCGAAGTCGAGCCTGCCCTTGAGGAAGCCCGGCGCTTGTACCACCGTCACGACGCCGTTGAAGCCCAGCTGGTCTATGCGGATCTGCTCCGCGCATCCGGCGAATATGCGCAAGCGGCGGAAATCTATTCTCAAGCCCTCGCCACCCGCGAAGCGCAGGGCATGATCCCCGACTGGAGATATTATTATTTCCGGGCCATCAGCTATGAGCAGACGGACCGCTGGGCGCTGGCGGAAGCCGATTTCCGTTCGGCGCTGGAAATCTCGCCGAACGAAGCCGAAGTGCTCAACTATCTCGGCTACATGTGGGTGATCCGCGGCGAAAACATCGCGGAAGCCTTTGAAATGATCGAACGCGCCGCGGAGCTCTCGCCCGAGCAGGGGCATATTCTCGATAGTCTTGGCTGGGCGCATTATGTGCGCGGGAATTACGATCAGGCGGTCTTCTATCTGGAACAGGCCGTTGAATATTCGCCGGAAGCGCCGACCATCAATTACCATCTCGGGGATGCCTATTGGCAGGTCGGCCGTCAGCTGGAAGCCCGGTTCCAATGGGAGCGCGCGCTGACGCTGGATCCCGATGAGGACGAGCGCGTCGGTCTGATGGCGCGGCTGGCCGGGGCAGAACCGGAGACGCCGGCCACCCAGTTTGCCGACGCGGCCGAGACGCGTTGATCACCGAGCTTGCGCCCGCGAAAGTGAATTTGACCTTGCGCGTGGGTGCCCTGCGCGCCGACGGTTTCCACCCTGTCGATTCCGTTGTCGTGTTTGCCGATTGGGGCGACCGGCTGACTGCCGAAGCGGCGGACGAGCTCATGTTGAGCGTCGAGGGGCCGGCCGCGGCCGAGGTGCCGGCCAATGCCGACAATCTGGTGATTCGCGCGGTTAAGGCGCTGGCGACAGCCGCCGGGCGCAAACCTGCCGGGCGGATCGGGCTGACCAAGCACATTCCGGCCGGCGCGGGTCTGGGCGGCGGATCGGCGGATGCGGCGGCTGCGCTGCGCGCGTTCAACCGGTTCTGGGAGCTGGACTGGCCGCTGGACATGCTGGCCGGTATCGGGGCGGAAATCGGCTCGGACGTGCCCGCCTGCGTGTGGTCGCGGCCCTTGCGGATGACCGGGCGCGGCGAACGGATCCGCCTGATTGAGGGCTGGCCTGGATTTCCGGCCTTGCTTGTCAATCCGGGCGTCAGCGTCGCGACCGGTCCGGTGTTTGAGGCGTTCGATGCACAGGAGGGCGGGACCGGTCCGGCCTTCCGGCCATCGCCAGGCCTCGACCGCGAGAGCGTGCTCGCCGCGCTTGAGGCAGCGTCCAATGATCTGACGGCGGCGGCGTGCCAGACAGCGCCGGTGATCCGTGAGGTGTTGGGCGCGCTGAATGGCCTGAACGGTGTCCGGCTGGTCAGAATGTCCGGCTCCGGCGCGACCTGTTTTGCGCTTTTCGACACTATGGCGGCGCGCGATCTTGCCGCGGCTCATTTGCGGGCCGGCCATCCCGGCTGGCACGTTTTTTCGGTTGCGCTGCAGGGCGATCCGTCCATAACGCCAACATGATTTCCGGCCTGTTCATCGCGGCTTTCCTGACATCGGTCGGCCTCTGCTGGCTGGTGCGGCAGGCCGGCATTCTCGATCATCCCAATGCGCGGTCCAGCCACAGCCGGCCGACGCCGCGCGGTGGCGGGCTCGGCCTGCTGGCGGCGCTCGGGATCGGGCTGTCGCCGATCTTTTTCCCGGAGTTCGGCTTGTCCGCCGCCGCCATTGCGGTCGCAGCGCTCGGCTTCGGCCTGCTCGGACTGGCCGACGACCTCCTGGCGCTGGGTACGCTGTTGAAATTCGCGATCATCTTGGTGCTCGGGGCGGTCATCACCTGGCTGACAGGACCGGTGGCGGCGATCGCGGTCAGCTCGTCGACCGGCCTCGCGCTGCCTTATGCGGTGGGTTTTGCCGGTTCGGTCTTGTGGATTTTCACGGTCTCTAACGCGGCCAACTTCATGGACGGTTCGGACGGGCTGACGATTGCCAACTTCCTGCCGGCCAGCCTGGTTTTGCTGGTGACGGGCGAGGGGGCTATCGCGCTCACCGGGCTCGGCCTGGCGGCCGGATTGATGGGCTTTGCGGTGTTTAACGTGCCGCGCGCGTCTTTGTTTTTCGGCGATGTCGGATCGCTGGCGCTGGGCGCGATCTTCGCGGCAACCGCGCTGTCAGCGATCTCGGGCGGGCTCGACGTGTGGATCTATCCGCTGCTGGTCCTGCCGGTCCTGGCTGACGTCCTGCTGACACTGGTGGGCAAGATCCGCAACCGGATCGGCTTCCTGGCGCCGCACCGCACACATGCCTATCAGTTGTTGATCCGCATGGGTTGGCCGCACTGGCAAGTGGCGCTGGCCTATCTCGGCCTGTCGTCTGTGTGCGCGGGGCTGGCCATCCTGGCCGGACCCGTCGGCGGCCTGAATGCGTTTGCGGCGTTCTGGGGAGCGGTCGCCGGGCTTAGCGCCCTGCATGCCTATGTGCGGCATCTGGCGCGGCGTGCGGGGATCGACCTCGCCGCCTGATCAGCTGGCGCGGCGGACCACGAAATCGGCCAGGTCCGCGAGGGCGGCCTTCCATTCATTATCCGGGAAAGCGTCCAGGGCCCGCTTGGCGATGCGCGATTTCTCGCGCGCCATGTCCAGCGTCGCATCCAGCGCTTCGTGCCGGTCCAGCAGCTCTATCGCCATGTCGAAATCGCTGTCGTCCTGATCGCCGTCGGTCATCACCCGCGACCAGAAGCGTTTTTCGCGCTCATCGCCATGCTGAAGCGCAATCACGACGGGCAGGGTAATCTTGCCTTCGCGGAAATCGTCACCGGTATTCTTGCCCAGCGCCTTGGCCAGGCCGCCATAGTCGAGCGCATCATCGACCAGCTGGAAGGCGAGGCCGAGCTCGCGGCCATAGGTGTCGAGCGCCGTGATCTCGTTCTGCGGGCGATCGGCAACGATGGCCGAAACCTCCGCAGCGGACGCGAATAGCGCGGCCGTCTTGGCCTCGATGATCTCCATGTAGGAGCCGATCGAGGCGGCGATATCGCCCTTGGCGGCGAGCTGGCGGACTTCGCCCTCGGCAATGATGCTGGAAGCGCGCGACAGTGAGTGCAATGCGGGCATGGAGCCGGCATCGACCATCAGCATGAAGGCGCGGGCAAACAGGAAATCGCCGACCAGCACGCTGGGCGCATTGCCCCAGACCAAATTGGCGGGCTTCTTGCCGCGGCGCAGATCGCTTTCATCGACCACATCGTCGTGCAGAAGCGTCGCGGTGTGGATGAATTCGACAGCGGCGGCCAGTTTGAGATGCGCGTCGCCGCGATAACCGATCATGTTGGCGGCAGCGATCGTGACCAGCGGGCGCACCCGCTTGCCGCCGGCCTCGACAAGATATTTCGCCAGCTTGGGAATCAACGGCACCGGGCTGCCCATACGCTCCAGGATGATCGCGTTGACAGCGGTCATCTCGCCCGATGCGAGGTGGGCCAGTTTCTCGGCGGCATTGGGTTCTGACGCGACCGCTTCGCCTGCGCTTTTAAGCGCGCGGTTGGCAATGGCGCTGATATCCAAGACGGTATCCTCTGACAGCCCGTGTCACTCAAAGTCTTGAGGGACAATAGAAACGCGTCGAGAGTGCTGCAAGCTGGGAGCGCTGCGCCGATCGTCGCAGGACACATAGCGGAAAGGCCATAGCCATGATCGAGGTGTTTCGGACCAATGATCCGGTGCAGCTGAGTTTCGCGGAGAATGTGCTGCGCGAGGCCGGCATTGAGCCGATCACGCTGGATGGCGAGACCGCCGGTGTATATGGCGGCGCGCTGCCCTTCATCAAGCGGCGCATCATGGTGATCGACGAGGACGCGCATCTGGCGCGCACGGCGCTGGAAACGGCGTTCAAAGAGCTGCCGGATGGCTGAGAGCGTCACGCTGCTGGACGGCCAGGTGATCGCGGATCAGCCGGCCTCCGGTTTCCGGTCCGGGCTCGACGCGGTGCTGCTGGGCGCCTCGATCAAGTTGAAGCCGGACGAATTTGCCATCGAGATGGGGTGCGCTGCCGGCGCCGCCATGCTTGTGGCTGCGCACCACAATCCAGCGGCCCGCTTTACAGGTATCGATGCGGATGAGGCGCTCATCGACCTCGCAGAGGCCAATATTGTGGCCAATGGCTGGGGCGGGCGGATGCGCGCCGTGTGCCGGGATATCGCCGCGCCGGACGATCCGGAGCCGGCCGATCAGGTCTTCTTCAATCCGCCTTTCTATGACGATGAAACGGCGCTGAAAGCGCCCGCGGAGGGCAAGCGCGCAGCGTTCCTTTCGTCGGGCACACCCTTGCCGGACTGGATCGGACAGGCCCACAAACGGCTCAAATCCAAGGGCAGGCTGACGCTGATCCACCGCGCCGACCGGCTGGCAGATATTCTGTCCGCAATGGGCAGCCGGTTTGGCGATCTGGCGATCAAGCCGGTCGCGCCCTATGCCGGCAAACCGGCGAAGCGGGTGCTGGTTTCAGGCCGCAAAGGCACAAAAGGGCCATTTACCCTCCTGCCGCCGCTGGTGCTGCATGACGGGCCGGATCGTAAATATGCCCCCGAGGCCGAGGCCATTCTGCGCGGCCGGGCACGGGTGGTGATGGGGTGATTTTCACACACATATCGTCTCCCTATGGCTTGCCTGCCCCCGCGAAAGCGGGGGACCGGAGGGCCTCTTTGTGCGGGGCTCGATGAGCCGAGATCCTCCGGTTAAACCGGAGGAAGACGGGGGGTTGTGGTTTTCGGTGCTGTGATTTTCCCCTCCCCTTGATGGGGAGGGTCGGCGATCCGTCAGGATCGGCGGGGTGGGGTGATCAAATTCGCCGCGATGCCCCCACCCCTACCCCTCCCCACACGGGGGGAGGGGAAAGTGTTGGCGACGTTGATGAGAATGAGCCGGAGCCATCGGCCCAAATCCGGCGAGTTCGATTCGGTTGCCCGCGAACACAGATGGCCTTTCATCCCTTGCCGGGATTTTTTCGGCGCCGGGTTGTCAGGTCAAGGGCGCATGAGCGCCGCTTCGCGGTTTCACCCTTGAGCTGAAAACCCGGTGCGAAAGACTGACCGGCAGGACATGTAAGGCGGGATCCAGTTGCGCCCCCGATGCTCAACGCACTTCGAGAAAACTCAAACTTCGTCTCCCTCCGGCTTGCCTGCCCGCGCGAAAGCGGGGGACCGGAGGGCCTCTTTGTCCGGCGCTCAATGATCGAGATCCTCCGGTTAAACCGGAGGAAGGCGAAATACAAAACGATAAACCCTCGTCATCCCGGGGCGCGCCGCTTGTCCCCGCGAAAGCGGGGATGGCGCGAACCCGGGACCCATGCCGTCAATTTGACGGTCCGGAATGGGTCCCGGATCAGGCTCCGCCTGTCTCCCCGCTGTTGCGGGGACAGGCGCGATGACGAAGGAGATTGTTTTCCTCCCCACACAGGGGAGAACATCACCGCCATCCTGGCTTGATCGCGCCGCTGCGCTTTTCTAGTGTCCGCGCGGATTTTCAAGGGGCGGTTCGCGCTCCGGGACCGGACATTCCATGACCGAGAAAAAAGCGCCTTCCTTCCAGGAATTGATTCTGACGCTACAGCGCTATTGGGGCGAGCAGGGCTGCGCGATTTTGCAGCCCTATGATGTGGAAGTGGGCGCCGGCACGCTGCACCCGGCGACGACGTTGCGCTCGCTGGGTCCGAAGCCGTGGGATGCCGCCTATGTCCAGCCTTCGCGGCGGCCGGCCGACGGGCGCTATGGCGAGAACCCGAACCGGCTGCAGCATTATTACCAGTTCCAGGTTTTGCTGAAGCCGTGCCCATTCAATCTGCAGGAGCTCTATCTCGGTTCGCTGGATGCGATCGGAATCGACCGCAAACTGCACGATGTGCGCTTTGTCGAGGATGACTGGGAGAATCCGACCGTCGGGGCCTGGGGGCTGGGCTGGGAAGTCTGGTGCGACGGGATGGAAGTTTCGCAGTTCACTTATTTCCAGCAGGTTGGCGGGCTGGATGTCGATCTGGTCTCCGGCGAGCTCACCTACGGGCTGGAACGCCTGGCCATGTATGTGCAGGGTGTTGAAAACGTTTACGATCTCGATTTCAATGGCGCCGGCCTGAAATATGGCGACGTGTTCCAGGAAGCCGAGCGGCAATACTCCGCCTTCAATTTCGAGCATGCCGATGTCGACATGCTGATCCGGCAGTTCGCGGACGCCGAGGCCCAGTGCAAGGCGCTGCTGGCATTGGACAAACCCTTGCCGCTTCCGGCCTATGATTACTGCCTGAAAGCCTCGCACTTGTTCAACCTGGTCGATGCGCGCGGGGCGATCTCGGTGGCCGAACGCGCGAGCTGGATCGCGCGGGTGCGCGACCTTGCCAAGGGCTGCGCCGAGGCCTGGGTCTCGCAGGAGAAAGCGGCGTGAGCGATGTTGCCGATCTTTTCCTCCCCCGTTTACGGGGGAGGGGGACCGCGCAGCGGTGGAGGGGGGAGATGCCCCCCTCGTCCCTTCGGGACACTCCCCCCGTGAACGGGGGGAGAAACAGGTTTGCGTGTTTCACCCCTACCGGTCTCGCTTCGCTCGACCACCTCCCCCATCAAGGGGGAGGGAAAGACGCCAGTTCCAGGAGAAACTGACCATGGCATTGGAATTCTATCATAATCCGCAATCGCGCGCGGCGATGACGCACTGGCTGCTGGAAGAGATCGGCTGCGATTACACGATCAAGCCGGTGGCTTATGAAGACGGTTCGATGCGCACGCCGGAATTTCTCGCCATCAATCCGATGGGAAAAATCCCGGCGATCAAGGATGGCGAGACGATCGTCACCGAGACCACGGCGATCGCAATCTATCTCGCCGACAAGTACAAGACCCCGAACGATTTGGCGCCGGCCATCGACGACAAGCGCCGCGGCGAATATCTGCGCTGGGTTGCCTATCAGAGCGCCTGCATCGATCCGGCGATGATGCAGGCGGGGCTGAAATTCGAGACCAAGCGGCAGCAGGCCGGCTGGGGTAATGTCGAGCTGGTTCAGGACGTGCTGGATCAACGCCTGGCCTCCGCCAGCCCTTACCTGTTCGGTGACTGGTTCACCGCGGCCGATGTCCTGATTGGCGGGGCGATCGGCTGGGCGACGCAATTCGGCATGTTCGAAATGCGCGAGAATTACAAGCCGTATCTGGAGGCCGTGCAATCGCGCCCGGCCTTTAGAAAAGTCTTTGCCGGTTAGGACCCCATGCCCCAGCTGCTGCTCGAATTCTTTTCCGAGGAAATCCCCGCCCGCATGCAACCGCGTGCGGAGGCCGACCTCGAACGTCTCCTGTCGGCCGCGCTGAAGGCGGCGGGTCTCGGCTGGGAGAGCTTCACCACGTTTGCCGGGCCGCGGCGGCTGGGTTGCGTGATCGAGGGGCTGCCCGCGCAGACCGAGGATGTGCGCGAAGAACGCAAGGGGCCGCGTACCGATGCCCCCGAGAAGGCGCTGCAGGGCTTCATGCGCGGGGCCGGGATCGGCAGTCTCGACAGTTGTGAGGTCCGCGAGGACAAGAAGGGGTCTTTCTACGTCGCGGTGATCGAGAAGCCGGGCGTGAAGACGGCGGATGTGATCGCCCGCGTCATCCCGGACATTGTGAAGAATTTCCCCTGGCCGAAATCGATGAAGTTCGGCGAGGGCGAAAAGGCGCAGCGCTGGGTACGGCCGCTGCAGCGGATCGTCTGCCTGTTCGGCGGCGACGTGGTGCCGGTCGACGTGTTCGGCGTTTCGGCGTCGAATGTGACCGAAGGCCACCGCGTGCACGGGCCCGGGCCGTTCACCGTGACCGATTTTGCGGATTACAGGGCGCAGTTGGGAGGCGAGGGGCGTGTCCTTATCGACCGGGCGGCACGCGAGACGCTTATTCTCGTCGGCGCAAAGAAAGTCTGCGCGGACGCCGGGCTGGAGCTGATCGAAGATGCCGGCCTGCTGACGGAAGTCGCCGGGCTGGCGGAATGGCCGGTGCCGCTCTTGGGACAGATGGACCCGGACTTTCTCGATCTGCCTCCGGAAGTCATTCAGCTGTCGATGAAGACGCACCAGAAATATTTCGCGGTGCGCGATCCGAAAACGGGTGAGCTGGCCCCGAATTTCGTGGTGGTCGCGAACCAGGACGCGCCCGATGGCGGAAAGGCGATCGCGGCCGGCAATGCGCGGGTCCTGTCGGCGCGCTTGTCCGACGGCCGGCATTTCTGGGACAATGACCGCAAGACGCCGCTGTCAGAGATGGCTAGGAAGCTCGACAAGGTCACCTTCCACCAGAAGCTCGGAACGGTCGCCGACAAGGTAGAGCGGGTCGCGGCGCTGGCGCGCGAACTGGCGCCGGCCGTGGGCGCCGATCCGGATCTGGCTGAGAAAGCGGCGCGGCTCGCAAAGGCCGATCTCGTCTCCGAAATGGTCTATGAATTCCCCGAGCTTCAGGGCGTGATGGGCCGGTATTACGTCATGGAACAATGGCGCCGCCCCCCCTCCGTCCCGGAATCGCCGCGAGGCGGCGTCCGGGACACCTCCCCCGTAAACGGGGGAGGAAACCGGGAAGGCGCCTTTCCTCCCCCGCTTGCGGGGGAGGGGGACCCCGAAGGGGTGGAGGGGGGGCTTTCCGGCCTCTCCGAATCCGAAGCCCAGCAGATTGCCGATGCGGTCCGCGATCACTACAAGCCGCAGGGCCCTTCCGATGCCGTGCCGACGGCCCCGGTGAGCGCGGCCGTCGCGCTCGCCGACAAGCTGGATACGCTGGTCGGGTTCTGGGCGATTGATGAGAAGCCGACGGGATCGAAAGACCCGTTCGCGCTTCGCCGGGCGGCGTTGGGCGTTATCCGGATTTTGCTGGAGAATGAATCGAGGATTGGCCTCGCGGAGCCAATTTCCAACATGGCCCTTGTCATTGGAAGTTGGGTTGAGTTTCGCGATGTCGCTGAAGACGGATTTTATGATCGCCTTCGAGACAACGGTTTCGATCAGACTGCCGAAGAAATTAAGGAGGGTGATCTTTGGCGTGTTGCCGCTCATTCAAGTGAGCGTTTGTACAATGCCCGGATAGATCTCCTCGCCTTCTTTGCCGACCGCCTGAAAGTCCACCTCAAGGATGACAGCATCTCGCATGATGTGATCGATGCGGTGTTTGCGCTGGGCGATGATGATCTGGTCCGCGTCACCCATCGCGCCCGAGCCCTGCAAGAATTTCTCGATACCGAGGACGGAAAGGCGCTGCTCGCCGGTTACAAGCGCGCGGCGAACATTCTGAAGGCCGAGGAAAAAACCGACGGCGAAGGCGTGTTCGAAGGCGATCTCGACAGCGGCTATGCCCCGGCTGAAGCCGAAGAGAAGGCGCTGATCGACGCGCTGAACACAACGCGTCCGGCTGCGGCAAAGGCCGTCGAGGCCGAGGATTTCGAGGGCGCAATGAGTGCGTTGGCGCAATTGCGCGGGCCGGTCGATGCCTTCTTTGACAAAGTCACCGTGAACGATAAAGACGACATGCTGCGCCGCAACAGGCTGCGCCTTCTCGCGCAGATCCGGCAGGCGGCGCACACCGTGGCGGATTTCAGCCGCATCGAGGGATGATCACTCCTCCTTCGAGGCCCGCTTGCGCGGGCACCTCAGGATAAGGTGATCGGAAAATTCGGCTCTACCTCATCTTGAGGTGCGTTCGGAACGAACGCCTCGAAAGAGAGGGAAAGACAAAAGGACGACGCGATGAGCGCGACGAAGTGGGTCTATGCATTCGGGGGCGGCTCCAGCGAGGGCGATGCGGATATGCGCGAGCTTCTCGGCGGCAAGGGCGCGAACCTGGCCGAGATGGCCAAGCTGGGTCTGCCGGTGCCGCCGGGCTTCACGATCACGACTGCCGTCTGCGTGGCCTATTATGAGAATGAGAAATCCTTCCCGACCGAGCTCGACGCGCAAATCGACGCCGCGCTGAAAGCGCTGGAAGAGACGACGGCAAAAACATTCGGCGATCCGGCCAATCCGTTGCTGGTCTCCGTGCGATCGGGCGCCCGGGCCTCGATGCCGGGCATGATGGATACGGTGCTCAATCTCGGCCTCAATGACGAGACGGCTGAAGGGCTCGCCGCGCTGTCGGGCGACAAGCGCTTTGCCTACGACAGCTATCGCCGCTTCATCCAGATGTATTCCGATGTCGTGCTGGGGCTGGATCATGCGATCTTCGAAGAGATCCTGGAGAGCTTCAAGGATGAGCGCGATTATGCGCTCGACACCGAATTGTCGGCCGAGGACTGGGTCGAGATCGTCGGGGAATACAAGCGCGCCGCCGCCGATGCGCTGGGCCGCGATTTTCCGGCCGATCCGCGTGAGCAATTACAGGGCGCGATCCGCGCCGTGTTCGACAGCTGGATGACGGCGCGGGCGATCAAGTATCGCCAGTTGCACGACATTCCGGAAAGCTGGGGTACGGCGGTCAATGTCCAGGCCATGGTATTCGGCAATATGGGCGAGACCTCGGCGACCGGCGTGGCCTTCACGCGCAATCCGTCGACCGGCGAGAACAGCTATTACGGCGAATTCCTGATCAATGCGCAGGGCGAGGACGTGGTCGCCGGCATCCGCACGCCGCAATGCCTGACCCAGTCGATGCGCGAGGAGATGGGCGACACCCAGCCCTCCATGCAGGAAGCCCTGCCGGAGAGCTATGACGAGCTGGCGAAGGTGTTCGACATTCTCGAGCGCCATTACCGCGACATGCAGGACATCGAGTTTACGGTGGAGCGCGGCCGGCTGTGGATGCTGCAGACCCGGAACGGCAAACGCACCGCCAAGGCGGCGCTGAAGATCGCGGTCGATCTCGCCAGCGAAAAGCTGATTTCCGAAAAGGAAGCCGTGATGCGGGTCGACCCGTCACAGCTCGACCAGCTCTTACACCCGATGATCGCCGAGGACGCGGCGCGCGATGTGCTGGCGACCGGGCTGCCGGCCTCGCCCGGGGCTGCGGCCGGCGTTGTGGTCTTTGACAGCGATGATGCCGAGGCACGCGCCGGCAAGGGCGAGCCGGTGATCCTCGTCCGGGTCGAGACCAGCCCGGAAGATATCCACGGCATGCATGCCGCCCAGGGCATTGTCACCGCGCGCGGCGGGATGACCTCGCACGCCGCCGTTGTCGCCCGCGGCATGGGCCGGCCCTGCGTGTCCGGCGCCGGGTCGGTGCGGATCGATTATGCGGCCAAGATGTTCACCGCCGGGGGGCGGACGGTTAAGGAAGGCGACTTTATCACCATTGACGGCGCGACCGGCGAAGTGCTGGCCGGCGAGGTCAAGATGATCCAGCCGGAAGTGACCGGCGATTTCGCCAAGCTGATGGAATGGGCCGACCGCGTCCGCCGGATGAAGGTGAGGACCAATGCCGAGACGCCGGCCGATGTCCGGACCGCGAAGGAATTCGGCGCGGAGGGAATCGGTTTGTGCCGGACCGAGCACATGTTCTTCGATGCGGACCGGATTGCGGCCGTACGGGAAATGATCCTGTCGGATTCGAAGGACGGCCGGGTCGCGGCGCTGGCCAAAATCCTGCCGATGCAGCGCGCCGATTTCGAAGCGATCTTCGAGATCATGGAAGACCGCCCCTGTACCATCCGCCTGCTGGACCCCCCGCTTCATGAATTCCTTCCCCACAGTTCAGGGGACGTGCAGGCTGTGGCCGAAGCCACCGGCCTCGCCGCCGAGGCGTTGATGGAGCGGGCGCGGGCGCTGGCCGAGAGCAATCCGATGCTCGGTCATCGCGGCTGCCGGCTGGGAATCACCTTCCCGGAAATCTACGAAATGCAGGCCCGGGCGATTTTCGAAGCACAGGTGAATGTCGAAAAGAAAACAGGCATTAAGCCGGTCGCCGAGGTGATGATCCCGCTGGTCGCCACGGCGCGCGAGCTGGCCATCCTCAAGGCCGCTGTCGCCCGCATTGCCGATGAGGTCCGCAAGGAGAGCGGCAAGGTGCCGGAATATCTGATCGGGACGATGATCGAATTGCCGCGGGCTGCGCTGCGGGCCGACGACATCGCCCATGAGGCCGAGTTTTTCTCGTTTGGAACCAATGACTTGACGCAGACGACCTTCGGTCTGTCGCGCGACGATGCCGGCAAATTCATGCCGGACTACATCGAGCAGGGCATTTTCGAGAAGGATCCTTTCGTCACCCTCGACCAGCATGGGGTTGGCGATCTGATCCGCATCGCCGCCGATCGCGGCCGCGGTGTCCGCGAAAAGCTGAAGCTCGGCATTTGCGGAGAGCATGGCGGTGATCCGGCGTCGATTCATTTCTGCGATTCGGTCGGGCTCGATTATGTGTCTTGTTCGCCATACCGCGTGCCTGTTGCGCGACTTGCTGCCGCACAGGCCGCCTTGAAGGCGCGCGTCTAAGTCTCTGAATCCAGTAGAAAAGAGGCGAAAGCGGTTGAAATCGCCCCTTAACTAACCCATTTGTAATCCCGACGATTACTTGACGATGCCGGGCGCGCCCTATAATCGAGCGCGCCGGATCGCCGGTCGGCATTCAGCGAATGGTCATCTTCATTCGTTACAGCCCCGGATCTGGACCAACGCATTTGGGGCTGTGATGAACGCCAAGGCGAAGAAAAATTCGGTTGTCCGTATTCAGGACGTTGCGCGCTACGTGCTGGTTGCGGCCGCGTTTGCTGCGGTAGCTTTTGTGTTGCCGCTTGCGAGCATGCGCGCCGATCATCAGGATGACGCGGCTTACTGGCGTGAGCTGGCCAGCCGTCACATCGAGTCCGAGGACCTGCTGGGCTGGTCGGCACCTTTCGGTCTGCAGGCGGCTTCCTTGTCACTGGCGGCTGATGAGCTCGAAGGTGCACGCGTCCTGATGCGCCCGGTCAGTGTGGATTTGCGCACGTTCGACGCCACTCATATTGATCGTGCGCGATTCAGTGCCGCCGAGATCCACTGCCTTGCCGAGGCGATTTACTACGAAGCCCGCGGCGAGAGTTTTGCCGGCCAGACGGCTGTGGCGGAAGTCATCGTGAACCGTGTGAATCACCGTGTGTATCCGGAGACGATCTGCGGCGTGGTCTATGAAGGATCCGAGCGCGTGACCGGCTGCCAGTTCAGCTTCACCTGCGACGGCTCTATGGATCGCGCCCCGCGCGGCCGGTCGTGGCGCCGCTCGCAACTGGTTGCCGAGCATGTGGCCTTGGGCTTTGCACCGCCGCGCACGCGCCGCGCTACGCACTACCATACGACGGCGGTCGATCCGCACTGGAACGATTCGCTCGTGCAGACGGGCCAGATCGGCACGCACATCTTCTACCGCTTCCCGAACCGCCGGGAACGCGAGGAGTTGCGTAACCGCCAGCGCGATCTCTAAACCGCGTCCAATCCGAAATCGACATTCGGCGCCGAGTGCGTCAGGGCGCCGACGGAAATAATGTCGACGCCCGTCGCAGCGATGTCCGCGACGGTGTCGAGCGTGACGCCGCCGGACGCCTCGAGGACAACGCGGCCAGCCGCCTGAACCACGGCCGCTTCCAGATCCTGCGGCGCAAAATTATCGAGCAAAACGACGTCCGCCCCGGCCTTCATGACGCTCGACAGGTCCTCCAGGCGATCGATCTCGCAGGAGACACGAACCATGTGCCCGACATGGGCGCGAGCGGCCCGGACCGCTGCTGCGGGACTGCCGGCGGCGGCGATATGATTGTCCTTGATCAACACCGCGTCTGACAGGCTGTAGCGATGCGGCGCGCCCCCTCCGGCGCGTACGGCCTGTATCTCGAAAGCGCGCAGGCCGGGTGCGGTCTTGCGGGTATGGACGATTTTCGCCTTGGTGCCGACAACCGCATCGACATACCGGCGTGTCAGGGTTGCGATGCCACTCATCCGACCGAGAAAATTGAGCGCCGTGCGTTCGGCGAACAGGATGTCACGGACATTGCCGGCGGCGATAAGCACTGTTTCGCCGGGCTCGGCGGGATCGCCGTCATTTGCCATCACGTCGAGGGAGATCTCTGGCCCGGCCTGGCAGAAAGCCTCGACCGCCGCCTGCATGCCGCACACCACGCCGTTCTCGCGCGCCCGGATTTCGAAGGTGCCGGTGGCGCCTGGCGGAATGACGGCCAGCGAGGTGGTGTCACCAGCGCCGGTTACGTCCTCGGCGAAGGCGCGGCGTATGGTATCGCGTACAAGTTCGGCGGGCAGGGGAGGGATCATTCCGCAGCGACCAATTCAGATTGGACCGAACCGGCGATAAGCGTGTTTTCGGCGTGCGGCAAGGGTTGTTGAAAATCTAACCGGTAATGCGCGCCTCGGCTTTCCTGCCGTTCCAAGGCGGCTTCCGCTACAAGACGCGCTGCGACGATTTGGTTGGTGCCGCCAAATCGCGCCGCCAGGCGTTTGATCCGCGTCTGTAAATCTCGTAGCCCGCATTCATCCTTTTCAACGCCCGCAAGCTGCGACATGGCGAGACGCAATCCGTGAAGCGCAATGGTTGGCATAACCGGCGGTGCAGCCACGGGCCGGTGCGCTTTGGGCCGGGCAGATGAAACGGCAATGGCTTCGGCGGCCCGTCTTGCAAACACCAAGCCCTCGGCGAGCGAATTGGAGGCCAAACGATTGGCGCCATGCAGACCGTTGCACGCGCACTCACCGACCGCCCACAGTCCGGGAATGCTGGAGTGTCCATCGCAGTCAGTGGCAATACCGCCCATCGTGTAATGGGCGGCGGGCACAACCGGGATGGGCGTCTGGCGCGGATCAATTCCAGCCCGCATGCAGGCGGCGAAGACGGCGGGGAATGTGTCAGCGAACCCATGCCCGACGACATCGCGGCAATCCAGATAAGCGCCTCTTCCGTCATTTCCGGCGCGATAAACCGCGCGCGCAACGACATCGCGCGATGCGAGGTCCTGGCCGTTGGTAATGCTGTTGCCGGCTGCATCGATCAGCCGGGCGCCCCGGCCACGCAGCGCTTCGGTCGCAAGGGGCAGGGGATCCTCGCCGGTTCTTATAGCGGTGGGGTGGAACTGGACGAATTCCGGATTGGCAATATCGGCTCCGAGACGGTGAGCCATGGCGATGGCTGATCCGGTCGCGCTCGGTGGGCTGGTCGTGTGGGCGTAGAGGCCGCCATAGCCGCCTGTTGCGAGCAGGGTGTGAGCGCTGGCGATTGGATGGATGTTGCCCCGGCCGTCGCCTGCCAGAACGCCCGCACAAGACCCATCGATGGCAGGCAGGAGCGATAAGGCCCGCCAACCCTCACGGATGTCGATATGTTCCGATTGTCGTGCGGCCTTGACCAGGACAGACAGGATTTCTACGCCGGCCTGATCGCCCCTGACATGGGCAATGCGCGGATGTGTGTGGGCGGCTTCCAGACCCAGCGACAGCCTGCCTTCGGGTCCGCATTCGAACCGCACGCCCAGCGATCGCAGGGCATCGATTTCTGAGGCTATACCTTCGGACAAGAGGCGAGCGACGTTCGGGTCGCACAGGCCGGTGCCCGCGAGAATCGTATCATCGATGTGGGCCTCAACGCTATCGCCGGGCCCGTCCGGCACGGCGATACCGCCCTGTGCCCAGCCGGTTGCGGCACCGGTGCCCAGCGGCGCCCCGGTCAACAGGATCACCGGCCTAGGCGAGAGGTTGAGCGCCGCCCAGAGGCCGGCAATTCCGGCCCCGACAATGATCACCGGTTCGGTCACGGGGCTAGACCAGTTCCACTTCTACCGGCGCCCGATCGCGATCGAACTGTGCCGGACGGTCGGGCTTGGGCAGGTCCAGCATGCGCTGAATCGAAACACGCGCGCGAGCCGCTGTTTGCGCGTCGACCTCGACTTCGAATCGATTGTAGCGCAGGGCATCGTAGATGTTTTGCAGCGTAATCCGCTTCATGTGCGGGCACAGATTGCAGGGCCTCACAAAATTCACCCCCGGATTCTCCACAGCAACGTTGTCGCTCATCGAGCATTCGGTGAGCAGCACGACTTTCTCTGGCCGCTGGTCCCGGACATAATTTGCCATGGCAGCCGTGGAGCCGGCGAAGTCGGCCGCTTTGACGACATCGACGGGACTCTCCGGATGAGTCAGGACGACAATGCCGGGATGGCCTTCGCGGAGCGCCTCGACGTCTTCGGCCGTGAAACGTTCATGGACCTCGCAGCTGCCCTTCCAGGTCAGGATGCGCACACCCGTATTGGCTGCGACATTGCGGGCGAGAAACTCATCAGGAATAAGGATCACCGTGTCGGTCGCCCATTCCCGAGCCGCCCATTCGGTCACCTGAACGGCATTGCTGGACGTGCAGCACACATCGGCTTCCGCCTTCACTGCCGCCGACGTGTTGACATAGGTCACGATCGGATAATCGGGATATTTCGCCTTGATCGCCGCGACATCCTCGCCGGTGATGCTTTCGGCGAGCGAACAACCGGCGCGCATGTCCGGAATCAGCACGGTTTTTTCCGGGGACATGATCTTGGCGGTTTCGGCCATGAAATGCACGCCCGCCTGGACAATGGTATCTTCTTCAACCCGGGCGGCCATGCGGGCCAGCGCCAGGCTGTCACCGGACAGGTCGCCAACGCAATTGAAGATTTCCGGCGTCATATAATTGTGCGCCAGGATGATGGCGCCTTTGTCCTTTTTCAGCCGGTTGATTGCGGCGATCAAAGGGGCGTGGGCCGGCCATTCGTCCGGCAAAATCACATCTTTGACTTTTTCGTAGAGATGTTCGGTTTCCGCCCGGACGGCCGCGTCATAAACGAGGTCATCGGCAGTTTCGTCTTCCGGATATCCAGGATCGCATTTCCAATTCGGGCTCGTCCAGTCCATCCGATCCATGACACTCTCCCGTTTTGCTCACATTGAGCATTATTAGAGTTCGTGAAAAGGCGGTGAGTCAGTCGACCGCCTTATGCTCTTTATGAGCCTAATTAGGATTGGCGGACGATGACGTCAAGGAGGGGCTGCATTCTAAAGCGGTTCAATTAAGTCGCGGCGTAGCGATGCCGGTTGCGGCTGCTTCCCGCAGGGCTTCGCGCCGGTATCTGAAAAGCTCTGCCGGGCGCCCGCCGGTTTGCGCCAACATTTTTCCGGTGCCCTCGACAAACCCGGTGCGCTCGAGTGCCCGGCGAAAATTCTGTTTGTGAAGCGGATAGCCGACGATGCCTTCAACGGTTTTTTGCAAAGCCGACAGAGTGAAGCGTTCGGGCATGAGTTCGAACACGACCGGACGATACTTGATTTTGCCGCGCAGACGGCTGATGGCGGTGGCTATGATGCGCCGGTGATCCGATGCCATGGGGCGACCGACCGGTACCGACGTGTTGGCGCCATGGCGGTCGCGCGCCGCTTCCTCTATCAGGCCGGCGCTATACAGTAGCTCGTAGCGATCGAGACAGCGTTCCTCGTTCCAGCCGCGCCCATCCAGGCCGAATGTGATGCGGGCGCGATCGCGCCGGCCGTCGCGGCGGCCTTCGGTTTCGGCCTCATCAATCCAGCGTCTCAGCGCCGGTTCGATGTGATCAGCCAGAATCGCCGGTTTGCCCCGGCGCCAGTCTTCCCACGGGAAATACCGGTACCAGCTTTGCCATTCACCGCCGCCGGCGGCGAGCACCGTGGCTTCCGGGGTTAGCGCGAGATAGCCAACCGAGATGATGCGGGCCTCGTCCGATGACGGCAGATTGGCGAGCGGCGCCTCGCGGCCGCGGTCGCCGAAAGTGTAGAGCTGCTCGACATAGCCCAGCTGGAAATGCGCCTGTTCGCTTACCCATTCACGCAGGCCGATCTCGAACGTGCGGTGGCGGGCCGGATCAAACGGTCCGAAGGGCAGTGACGGGTCGGCACCTTCGCGGGGCACGACGAGAACCTGAGGTGCCTCCTCACCTGCCGCCACGACGACAGCGTTCAGACCGACGGCGACAGGCGGCAGGCTCATCCGGACGGCCTTCTCTGCGGTGGTGCGATATCCGACGAAAGTGACTCGAAACGCTCAAGAAAGATGGATTGTGCCTTGTTCGGGGCTAATGGGCGAATCTGAACGTCCAATCCGCCCGGAAGCCGTCCAAAAAATTGCCGCGCTTCTTTTTCGCTAAAGCCGGCGATTTGAATAGCCTCGAGATGCGCGCAAATCCGATCGGCGCGCTTTATCTTGCGTTTCACCTCGATCGGCGTACGGGGCGGCAGCCCGAATCTGATGTGGACTGCAGCTTCAAGGCGGTCTTCGAATTCGCGATAGTTCACACCGAGCGCGGCTTTGAACGGGCTGATCATATCGCCAATGACATACTCGGATGAGTCGTGCAGCAAAGCGGCCAGCCGCCAATGAGGCTGCAACCGAGGGTAAATTTGGCCGACTATCTGCTCAACGATGACACTGTGCTCGGCCACCGAAAACGCGTGGGCACCCCGTGTCTGGCCGTTCCAGCGCGCCACCCGCGCCAGCCCGTGGGCAATGTCTTCTATTTCGATGTCCAACGGCGAAGGATCCAGCAAATCCAGCCGGCGTCCCGACAGCATTCGCTGCCAGGCTCGCGATTGTTCACCCTTGGCCTGTGAGCGCCTCGTCAATTCGCTTCTTCCTTGAATAATCTGCGGCTATGAGGTTGTTTCCTTCCTAAGCCTGATACGGTCGATATCAAGCGACGGATTGCTGTTGGAATGGGGAGAGCAATGGCTAAAGAGCGAATCATAATCACGCTGCAGGGCGATGATGTCGATATCGGTCCGTCGCGGGTTGCGGCGCGCCTGGCGTCGCGATTCGATGCAACCTTGGATGCCATTCTGCTGGAGCCGGATCCGAGCGATTTCATGATGTGGGCAGGTCCAAGCGGTGCTGCCGCTTCCGTCATGGCAGGCGCACTGTCTTCGATCCAGCAGGAATCCGACATGTGTGCGGAACGTGCGAAGAATACGTTTATCGACGCGCTTGAATTCGCCGAGCTCACTGCCGTTCGTGGGCGATTCCTCCGTATTTCCGACCAGCCTGCGGATGCCGCGGCAGAAACGCGCCTTTCAAGGCTGGTGGTGACTTCACGCTTTGCTGCATCCGGCAATGGTCCGCTTGCCGAACTGGTGATGGCGGTCCTGATCGACGAACAAACACCGCTTTATGTTGCCAGCGACGAGGACGAGCCGCCGAAAAGCGTTGCCATTGGCTGGGACGGTTCACGCGAAGCAGCCCGCGCGATTTATGCGGCGGCGCCATTGATCAGTGCTGCGGAAAAAGTGGTTGTGCTGCAATCCAACCGCGGCCTTGAATACCGTGATCGCCGGACGGCTTCGGTCGACCGGTTTTACGACTGGCTGTCGGTGAGAGGCAAACGGTCGGACACAATCGATATCGATCAGTTCGAGGGCAGCGTCGGCGAACGGCTGCTCAAAGGCGCGGAAGGGATCGATCTCCTTGTCGCCGGTGCTTACGGCCATTCGCGCCTTCGCGAATTTGTATTTGGCGGCGTCACCCGGACCTTGCTGGCTGCGACGGATGGTCCGGCCTTGCTGTTGGCTCATTGACGACGGGTCGCCGCGCAAGCTTAAATTCTGCCAACCGAGGGAGGCAAGTTCTATGGCGCTTTATCGAGTTGTGATGCGGCTGACGCGAAATCCCGGCACCAGCTTTCCCGATGGCGATGACCATCGTGGATATACGGTTGTCGCGCCGTTGAATGCCAGCGGACATCTCGATCTCGAACTCTGGCGTGAGCATAAGGAACAATGCACAGTTCTCCGTTTTTCCCCGGACGAAGACGAGAAGGCGGATGGCTGGCTGACCCATCGCGGGAGCTACTGGTATTTCCGGTATGATGAAGAAGACGAGGGACCTGATGAACCTGTGTTTCGCCTGGGCGACCACGTTCTTCGCAAGGGCGAGTACATCACCATCCACGAAGCCGATGGTGAGGATCTGACACACAAGATCACCGACGTGGTGAAGGTCTAGCCGGCTTCCTCGACCACAAAGGCCATTCGATCGGCAGACGGCGATACGGCCAGCCGCGTCACAGCACCGCTGCCGAGCGGCGACAAGTCGGCAACGGCCGTCCATTCCGCATTGTCAGACGTGCGGAATAGGAGCTGGCCGTCCGCGGCTGTAAACCAGCCGAGTTCGCCCTCCGGTGTCGTGAATACGGCGTAATCCTGCGTTTCCCCCGGCAGCGCAAAAAGCTCGCTGACCGTCTGGCCGGCAAAACCGAAGCGATTGACAGTCCAGCTGCCGTCCGATTGCGGCAATGTGAAGTAAGCGGAATTGCCATCAGGCGACGTGTAGAGCGCGCGCCCGATTCCCGTCGTGATCTCCGCCCGGCGGCCATTTTCGATGTCGACCCACAGAAGGGTGAAGGGGTCCGTCAGGGCAAACAACAGCAGCTGCGACTGATCACCTGACAAGGCGTAATAGCCGGCGGGTCCATAGTCATGGATGGGCGCTGTCGAGCCGCCTTCCAGGCGCTGACGCCAAGCCTGACCGCCGACCTGACCGGGCGGCTGGTGAATGTAGGTTACCGACCGGCCGTCCGGCGACGGGCGCGGTGAATACTCGCTTTCGTCCGGCGTCCGGGTGATGACGCGAATGTCGCCGTTGGCGCTTCGATAATGGATGTCGGTGTTGGCGCCGGACGTCTCCGTCGTGAAATAGAATCCGCCGGACGAATCGAAGGCCGGCTGATTGTCGTAATTACTACGCGCCGTGACGACTTCCGGCGTCCCGAGCACAGGCTGGCCGTCAATCCAGGTCAGTTCCGCGACCGCAATGTCGTTCGCCGGCAAACCGGCCGCGTTGTCCTGCGCGTCGTCCGCCGTCGATGCTTCCTCGGCTGTATCAGCGCCCGCCGCTTCTTCGCCGGCATCCGCCGGCGCGATATCGTCAGATGCGCTGCAAGCCGACAGAGCCAGGAGTGCCGACGCAGAAAGGAACAAGGCGCGCATCAATGGCTCCTAGCGTTTTTCGATGATGGCGGCACCGCAGCCATAGCCGGCGCCGAATGCGCACAGAAGTCCGCGCTCGCCGGTGTCCATGTCGTCGGAGTTAAGGTCAAATGTCATCAAAACGCTTGAGGACGAGGTATTGCCGTACTCGTTGAGAATGATCGGTGCAGCGTCGGCATCCGGCTCCCGCTCGAGCGCCTTTTTCACAACGGCTTGGACGATCCGGATGTTGGCCTGGTGAAGCCATCCGCGGCGTATGTCCTGTGGCTTGTAGCCAAGATCCGATATCAATTGCGATGAAACCGAAGACGCCAGCGGGATAACGTCGCGGAACACGCGGTGTCCATCCTGGTCAACAAACGCTTCGAACTCATCACCCTCTTCGAATTCGGTATGATTCATGAAGCCGAAATCGGAGCGCAGCGCGTTGGACCAGCGTGTTTCCAGGCGCACACCCTGGAGTTCCCATCCGCCAGGCTCGCGGTCACCGGCTTCCAGCAGGACGGCAGCAGACGCGTCGCCGAAAATGAAGTGAACCTCGCGGCGACGATAGTGGTTGATGGCGCTCATGACTTCCGGGCAAACGATGAGAATCGCATCGGCCTGTCCGGTGCGAATCAGCTCGCGCGCCTGTTGCATGGCGAAGATTGCCGAGGCGCAGGCCATGGTCATGTCGAACGCCCAACCGCGTGTCATGCCGAGCGCATTCTGTATTTCGACGGATACCGCCGGGAAATTCCGTTGTTGAGCGGACGATGCGACGATCACGCCGTCCACGTCGTCGGCGGTGCGGCCTGCTTTTTCCAAGGCCTTGCGTGCCGCCGACAGCCCGAACTCGGCCTGGAATGCCAACGCTTCCTTTTCGCGATGGGGAATGCGCGGGCGCATCCGGTCGATGTCCATCAGGCCGGCCTTGTCGACGACGTGACGGTTCATGATACCCGATGCCTGCTCGATAAACTGCTCGCTCGAAAACGGGATCTCGTTGATCTCGCCGCGTGCGATCGCGTCGGCATTCTCTGTGTTGAACCGTTCGGCATAAGCATTGAAAACCGCGACAAGTTCGCTGTTGCTTATGCTCGCGTCCGGAACGGTCCAGCCGACAGATCGGATTATGCAGTCTCTCATGCCGCTCGTTTCTCCAGGATCACCGAGCCAATAGAATAGCCGGCCCCGAACGAACAGAGCAGGCCCTTTTCGCCATCCGAGAAGCCGTCCGAATGACGATGGAAGGCCACCAGCGACCCAGCCCCTGCCGTGTTTGCAAATTCGTCGAGGATGACCGGGGCCTCGTCAGGCGTGAAATCGCGGTCATAGACTTTGCGGGCGATCATCAGATTCATGTTGATATTGGCCTGATGCAGCCATAGCCGCTTCAAATCATTTGCCGCGAGCTGGTTTTCTTCCAGCTGGCTGCGGATCAAGTCTGCCACCATCGGGCACACTTCCTTGAAGACCTTGCGGCCCTCTTGCGTGAAGTACCGGTCCTCGAACTCCGGTTCCGGCGTTTCGCTGGCATTCAAGAAGCCGAAATTCGACCGGATATTATTCGAATATGCCGTTTTCATTTTTGTGTTGAGGATGGCCCAGCCGTCTTGATCGCGATTATCCCGTTCGATGAGCAATGCAACGGCAACATCGCCGAAAATGAAATGGCTGTCGCGGTCCCGGAAGTTGAGCTGCGGCGTGGTGATCTCGGGCGTGACGAGCAATATCGATCGTGCCTGACCTGTGGCGATGGCATTCACCGCGTTGATCAGGCCAAACGTGCCCGAGGAGCAGGCAACCGACATGTCATAACCGAAACCCTCAATGCCAAGCGCATCCTGTATCTCGATGGCGATACACGGATAAGTCCGTTGCATTGTGGTTGCCGAGCAGATCACCCCGTCAATGTCTTTCGGATCGCGATCCGCGGCGGCCAAGGCCTGCTTTGCCGCGGCGATGCCGGCTTCTGCCATGATCGAGACCTCGCCATCGCTGCGGCGCCGGACTTCAGGCCGCATTCGCATGATATCGAGGACACCAGCCTTATCGATCGTGTAACGAGATTTTATGCCGGATGCTTTCTCGATGAAGCCCGTCGAGGACGGGGCCTTAGCTTCGATCTGGCCGGCGGCAATCGCGTCGGCATTGTCCGCATTCCATTGCTCTACCCAGGCATTGAAACACGCGACCAGCTCTTCATTGCTGACGCTTTCTGGCGGCGTCCAAAGGCCGCTCGAGCGGATTGTTACACCGGTCATCTAATCTCGCTGCCCCTTCTTAGCGACCGTCCGGATCGTAGACGGGTTGACGGTCCTGACGTTCCGCCTCGCCGGTCCTCGGGTTTTCACAAACCCATTCCCCTCGCGCGACAGGATCGGTCGAGCGCGACTGCCGGCAATCGCGGTCCGACATTTCCTGCGCCGTCATCTCGTCGCGGTTTGTGGGCCATTCGAACGTGGAACACCCTCCCAAAACGAACGCGGCCAAGCCTGTAATGAAAGCGCGGCGCATTATCGACCTCCCATTGATCGGACTTCGGCATGGCGCGGGCACTCTATCAAATGATCGTTCACCATGCCGACCGCCTGCATGAAGGCATAGACGATAACAGGTCCGCAGAATTTGAAACCCCGCTTCTTCAGGTCCTTCGACAGCGCCTCACTTAGCGCCGTCTTGGCGGGAACTTCAGACATTTGCGACCAGATATTCTGAATCGGTTGACCGCCGATGAATTCCCAAAGGTATTCCGAGAAGTCTTCCCCGTTATCGCACATGTCCAGCCAGATCCGCGCACCGCCAATGGCCGCCTGGATTTTGGCGCGCGAGCGGATGATGCCCGGATTGGCGAGCAAGCGGTCAATGTCGTCATCACGATAACGCGCAACCTTTTCGGGATCGAACTGGCTGAAAGCTTCGCGGATCGTTTCGCGCTTGCGCAAGATCGTTATCCAAGCCAGCCCGGCTTGCATACCGTCGAGCACAAGCTTCTCCCACAGCGCGCGCGAGTCATATTCGGGCACGCCCCATTCGGTGTCGTGGTAACGGGCATAGAGTGGATCATCGTCCGGCGCCCAGGGGCAACGGCTCAGCGTGGGTGCGGTCATGAGGGAGCTTTAGCGGCCTCATCGCGCCAAGGCGAGAGCCGGCTTTCAGTCGTTGGAAGGCAATACGATGTCGACCAACTTGCCTTCGACAGTCGGCGCGGCCCCTGCGTTCGCAAGCCGGTCGGTACGAATGCGGGCGATGGCGTGTTTCCCATCGGCAGACGTCAGTTGGCCGATGATTATGTCGCCGGCCTTGATATCCTGGCCTTGATCCAGCGGGCCGGACTGACTGACGATTAGAACTGAACGTTTTCGAATCGTACCACGCCGCTTCATGCGAGACAGAACCTCTTGGCCAATGAAGCAGCCTTTTTTCCAGGCGATACCGCCGTAAAGATCGAGATTTACGTCGGTTGGAAATACCTCGGCTTCGCCATAATCGCGACCGAATGCAGGCACTCCCGCAGCGATTTCCCGGCCCACCTGAACAGCCGATCCATCGGAGCTCGCCTCTGGTGCTTGAATTTTGCGTCGCGGCAAGGCGCCGGACCGCGGGTCGGCTTCACCGGATCCGACCAATACGGCATGTTCCGCCGACACATCAATCTGCACATCGGCGCGCAAGCGGTAGAGGGAAAGTCGCTTGACCAAGCTCTCGGCGACTCCATGCCAGATGTCGAGGAAAACACCGTTCTCGCGGCCATGGATCAGAAAGTCGGCCAATATCTTGCCTTGCGGCGTTAGCAAGGCACCCGTGCGGATTTCGCCGGCGGAAAGCCCGCCCATATCGGTTGTGATCACACGCTGCAGGAAGTCGTGCGTATCCTTGCCCGTAATGGTGATCACGGATCGGTCAGAAAGGATTGTGTCGGGCGCGGCCATGCATGGGATATGGCATTGAGGCTGCCGCTGGCCAAGGGGGCGGGCATGAGCTAATCCGCTCGACATGAAGCGCATCCTCTTCATCACCTCGACACGGATCGGGGACGCGGTGATCAATTCGGGCGTGTTGGATTATCTGGTGCGCCAGTATCCGGAAGCGCGCGTGACCATCGCCTGCGGACCGCTGGCACAGCCAGTGCTGGAGCATTCGCCCGGTCTTGAACGCCTGATTATCGTCCGCAAAAAGCCGCTCGGTTTGCATTGGTTGGGATTGTGGCGCCGTGTGGTAACCCGGCACTGGGATCTGGTCGTCGATCTGCGCGGATCCGCCATCGCTTATCTGTTGCGCGCACGTCAGCGGGAGGTGCTGAAGCGAACGCGCGTCAAAATGCACAAGGTGCGCGAAGCGGCCGGCGTGATGCGGCTCGATCCACCGCCGGCTCCGCGCATCTATCTGCCCGCCGACGCCCGCGAACGCGCCCTTCAATTGTTGCCGCCCGGCCGCGAGTATCTCGTTGTCTGCCCGTCTGCGAGCTTGCCGTTCAAAATGTGGCCGGCGAGCAATTTTGCTGACGTGGTGAAGGCACTCGTTTCGCCCGGCGGCGCCATGGCAGGAGCGGGCGTCGTGATCGTTGGCGGTCCCGGCGATGAAGAACACGCGATGCCGATAAAGAACATACTTCCAGACGCCGGTGTGCTGGATTTGACTGGCAAACTCTACTTGTCCGATGTCGCCGCAGTCGTCGAACGCGCGCGGTTGTTCATCGGCAATGATTCCGGCGTGATGCACATTGCTGCGGCCATGGGCGCGCCGACACTCGGTTTGTTCGGGCCGTCCGACGAAATGCTGTATGGTCCATACGGAGACAAGTGCGCGACCGTTCGCGGGCCGCGCGGGTTGGAGGCGACGCTGTCGGAGTTTCCGAACTGGCGGCAGCATCCAACGAGTCTTTTGGAGGATTTGCGGGTGCCGATCGTAATCAAAGCCGCAGAGAAATTACTAGAGCGCACGGAGGAAATATGAGCCGGACATTTGACCTGATCATTCGAGGTGGAGAGATCGCCAATCATGCTGGCCGCGGTTCGGGCGATGTTGGCGTCAAAGACGGCAAAATCTCGGCGATCGGCGATCTCGGCCAAGCCGATGCGGGCGAGGTCTTTGATGCGCGCGGCCTGACGGTTCTGCCGGGCGTGATCGACAGCCAGGTGCATTTCCGCGAACCGGGACTTGAGTGGAAGGAAGATCTGCAATCAGGATCGCTGGCTGCGGTAATGGGAGGGGTTACGGCGGTGTTCGAGATGCCGAACACCGAGCCGGCAACAACGGATCCGGATGCGCTGAATGACAAGCTGAAGCGTGCGGCCAATCGCATGCATTGCGATCATGCGTTTTTCGCAGGGGCGACAAACGAAAACGCCGAGCTGCTCACCATTATGGAACAGATGCCGGGATGCTGTGGCGTCAAGGTGTTCATGGGCGCATCGACGGGCTCTCTCCTGGTTCAGGACGATGCGGGCGTGGAGCGGGTGCTGCGGGCAATCAAACGCCGTGCAGCCTTCCACAGTGAAGACGAATACCGATTGGCTGAGCGGCGTGGGTTGGCGCGCGAAGGAGACTGGACCAGTCATCTCGACGTGCGCGATGCGGAGGCCGCGATCAAGTCCACCCATCGCCTGGTGCGGATTGCGCGCTCGACCGGAAAACGCATCCATGTCCTGCACATATCGACCAAGGAAGAGGTCGACTTCCTGCAGCATCATCGAGATGTCGCAAGCTGCGAAGTTACACCGCAGCATCTGACGCTGGCCGCGCCGGAAGCTTATGAAGAATTGAAGGGGTTTGCGCAAATGAACCCGCCGATCCGGACGGCCGATCACGTTGCGGGGCTGTGGAAAGGCGTGGCGCAAGGCTTGTTCGATGTCGTGGGCTCCGACCATGCGCCTCACACCCGCGAGGAGAAAGCCAAGCCCTATCCGCAAAGTCCAGCGGGCATGCCGGGCGTGCAGACACTGGTGCCCATCATGTTGACCCATGTCGCTGAGGGACGGTTAAGCCTGGAGCGGTTTGTCGACCTGACGAGCCATGGCGCGCAGCGGATCTTCGCGATCGCCAACAAGGGCCGGATGGCGGTCGGCTGGGATGCCGACTTCACAATCGTCGACCTGAAAGCGGAACGCGAAATCACCGAGGATTGGATTGCCTCGAAATGTGGTTGGTCGCCCTTCACGGGGTCCAAAACGAAGGGCTGGCCGATGGCAACAATCATTCGCGGTCAGACCGTGATGCGGGAAGACGAATTGTTGAAGCCTGCAACCGGTCAGCCGATCTCCTTCATGGAAACCCTGCCGGAGGAAGACGCTTGATGGGCGAGCGGACGAGTTTCTACTTCTTCGACATCGACGAAAACATCCTGCACCTGCCAACCAAAGTTCACCTGCTCAACACGGTGACCGGCGAGGAAAAGACGATGTCGCAGCGGGAGTTCGAAGGCATCCGCGCCTATCTCGGTGTAGCAGGTGACTGGGAAGATTGGGCGGCGCCGCCGGAAAAAGCGTTTCGCGAGTTCGCAGACGGCAAGGATCGTAATGGCGAGGAATATTTGCATCGTGATATTCGCCGCGCGCTCAAGACGGATCAGTGGAAGGGGCCGTCTTGGGACATCTTCCGATACGCCGTTTTGAAGAAACGTCCGATCGCGGTCGTGACCGCGCGGCAGCACTCGCGAACAACCATCAAGGAAGGCATCAACCTGCTCTGCGAGGCCGGCGAGATACCGGAAAACCCAGACTATGTTTCGATCTTCGGCGTTTCGAATCCTGACGTGAAAGCCGAGCTGGGCGCGCATCTGACCACAGCCGGGCTGAAGCGGAAAGCCATCCGTATGTGCGTAGAGCGCGGTCTCGACGCATACGGCCGCGATCTGCCGCACAGTTTTGGAATGTCGGACGACGATCCGAAAAACGTCGACCTCATCACGTCGGCCATGCTCGAGTGCAAGATCGATTATCCCGACAAGCGGTTCTTCGTGATCTCCACCAATCGCCGCCAGCATGTGAAACTGGAAGTGTTTCCGCCGCACAAGGAAGAATCCAAGCTGCGGGCTGCAGAAGGCGACTATTACGGCTAGTCCAGCACTTCGTTCAGAAGCGCCTGACTCATTTGCGCACCGCGCCGTGCGAGGTTGCGGCGCTGCGCTTCGGCTTCCGCGCCGCAGCGGACCCGCGAACGCTGCTCGACCTGATAACCGTCATTGAACGCATCGATCAGCCGTTCACGGCGGTAGCCGGAAATCGGCGCTTCGAGCTGGAGCAATTCGATCATGCGCGCGCGCCAATGCTGTGCATCGCTGCCTTCACACGCATAGGCGAGATAATGCAACTGGCCGAGTGTGTAGGCAAGATAGGGCAGGGTGCGGCCCGGATCACGGAACGGATCGGCACGGCTCTCCGCGTCTTCCTGTACGGCCGACACCGGCTCGGTCGTGCCGGGCTTGGTTTGGGCCAAGGCAGGCGAGATCATCGCCAGCGACATTAGGACAGCGAGCCGTTTCATGCCGATAATTTTGCGCAGGAATGTGACCAGGTCTAGGCGGGGGTGATCACCTGGCGAGTGCGATCCCAGCTTACGCGTTGCATCGCTTCGAGGACCGGTACAAATTCGGCGGCGTCCGCATCGTCTGCCGGCACCGGTTCGCCGCTGATCCATTCGGCCTCGAAATCGATCAACACGTAGTGGGTATCGTCCATGATCGAATCCACGACATCGATCAGGCGGACGATCCGCGCCTTGACGCCCGTTTCTTCCTCAAGCTCCCGCAAGGCCGCTTCGTGGACGGTTTCGCCGAAATCCATTTTGCCACCCGGGATCGACCAACATCCTTTCAGGGGCTCGCGTCCCCGCTTGACAAGCAGGACGTCATCGCCTCGGCGGCAGACGACGCCGACGCAGGCGAAAGGGCGCTTGGATTCAGACATTGGACTCCTTGACGCTGGTTATCGGTGCACGAAGCTAGAGCGAAACAGCTCAAAGGGCAGCCCCATGTGCGGACGCTATGACATTGAGGTCGATCCCAAAACGCTGAGCGCGATGCTGGGTCTCGATGTGCCGGATTTCATAGCCGATCCGGATTTTTCTCCGGGCGATACCGGGCCGGTGATCGCAGTTGGCGCCGATGGCGAAACGCGGGTGGTGCTGATGCGCTGGGGGCTCGAGCCGGGCTGGATGACGACGCGGCCCAAGCGGCCGATGTTCAATGCACGGTCGGAAACGGTTGCAGAGAAGCCCATGTTCCGGGCGGCGTTCAGTCGCAAGCGTGCCCTGGTTCCGGCGCTGGCCTTCTATGAGTGGACCGGTCAGCCGGGTGCCAAGACCAAGTGGCGGTTCTCGAAGCGCGATGGATCGCTGCTGGTCTTTGCCGGGCTCTGGGAAGTGCGCGATCATGGAGATGGCGAGAAACGGCTGACCTTCACGGTGCTCACCACGACGCCGAATGCGGACACCGAAGCCTATCACGACCGCATGCCGGTAATTCTCGATGAAAACGCTCAGAAAACCTGGCTCGATGCGGACGCGGATCCGGACTTCCTGCTTGAAATGACTGCGCCGGCCCCTGATGGAACGCTGAAAGTCGAGGCGGCTTAGCTGCGGAGGAAGTCGCCGTGAAGCTGAATGGTCGATTTGCGCCCGACATCGGCGGCACATCCGTCCAGCCAAGCGCTGGCGGCGTCGCGGCCGGCATCGCGTAATGCCGTCAGTGACGACCAGCGCGTATCGTACTTCGAATCGCGGCGCAGATTGCGAACGGCGTCGTCGCCGCGAATTGCGTGAACCAGCATGTCGCGGAAGTTCTCGCGCACCTCGCCTTTCAATTGGTCGTTGGCGAGCAAATCCTTGACGAATGCCAGGGCGCGCAGTTCCGCAAGGAGCGAGGCGTTAAACGTCACCTCGTTGACGCGGTTCATGATGTCGGCTGCCGATTTGGGCGTGTCGTCGCGTTCGATCGGATTGAGATTGACGATCAGAATGTCCCGCGGCGTGTCGGCATAGTAGAGCGGCCAAATCGCAGGATTGCCGGTGAAACCGCCATCCCAATAGGGCTCGCCATCGATTTCGACTGCCTGAAACAGGAAAGGCAAGCAAGCCGAGGCGAGCACGGCATCGGCTGTGATGTCGGCCGCCGAGAAAATCCGCGGCCGCCCGGACTTCACGGATGTTGCGCAGATGAAGAGCTGCAATTCCTTGCAATGAGGCAAGGCATTGAAATCAATGCATTCCTCGAGAATGTTGCGCAACGGATTGTAATCGAAGGGATTGAGATCATACGGGCTCGTTATCCGCGACAGGGCATCCATGAACGGAAACAGCTGACCGGCGATATCGGCTCCAGGCAGACCTGTCGGGTGGAAGGCGGTGCCTGATCGCGAGACTTTCCGCCAGAAGGTGTCGAGCGCCTCGCGTCCGCCGTCGAGGCCGTCGCGGCGCACGCCGTCAGCATAGACAGCGGCATTCATTGCGCCGGCGCTCGTCGCGGTGATGGCGGCAGGCCGGATGCGGCCATCTTCCGCCAATTTGTCGAGCACGCCCCATGTAAACGCGCCATGCGCACCGCCGCCTTGCAGGGCGAGCGATATCGGGGCGCCCGGATTATTGCGCGGTCCAGCCGCCATCAACCTGAAACGCTGCGCCATTGCAAGATGCGCCGGCGTCCGACACGAGATAGACGAGCAGGCCCACCAGCTGGTCGTATTCGACAAATTTTTTCGTCGGCTGTGCCTTCAGCATTACGTCCCTTACGACCGCCTCCTCGCAGATACCGCGCGCTTTCGCGGTGTCCGCAATCTGTCCATCGACCAACGGTGTTCGGACATAGCCGGGGCAGATCGCATTGACCGTAATGCCGGCCTCGGCGACCTCCAGGGCGACCGTCTTGGTCAATCCCATAACACCGTGCTTGGCGGAGACATAAGCGGATTTATAGGGCGAAGCGACGAGGCCGTGAGCGGACGAAATGTTCACGATCCGGCCGTATTGGTTTGCCCTCATATACGGCACCGCAGCGCGTATGGTGTGAAAGGCGCTCGTCAGATTGACGGCGATGATTGCGTCCCACTTTTCCGGCGGGAAGTCTTCGATCTTCGCTACATGTTGAATGCCGGCATTATTGACCAGAATGTCGATCCGGCCGAATTCGCGGACCGCAAAGTCGACGAGATCTGTTGTTTCGTCGGCCTTCATCATGTTGGCAGGGTGGTATCGCACCTCGATACCATGGCGTTTGGCCATGCCGGAGCGGAGCGCTTCAATTTGGTTTTTGTCGCCAAGGCCGTTGAGCACAACGTGCGCGCCGGCCGCGGCGAGACCTTCGGCCAGGGCGGCACCGATGCCGCTCGTCGAGCCTGTGACGACGGCGACTTGGCCTTGAAGATTAGCGGTTTGGGCTGTCATGCGGGTGCGGTTAGCAGATTATGCTGCATTGCACCATAGCGGAATTTCGCGTCACGCGGCCTTGCGTACCGATTTCGGTGCGGGTTGCGGCCGGCGGAATTCCAAACGGTCCTCTCCGGAGGCTTCGGCATCCAACCGATAGCCCTCGACGTTGAATCTCATGAGATCGGCGGGATCCGTGATCCGGTTCTCGATGATCCAACGTGCCATCAGGCCGCGCGCCAGTTTTGTAAACATGAAGAGCGCGCGCGATTTGCCGTCCTTGTCTTCCTTGAACGCCACATCGATCACACGGCCTTTCAGCGTTTTACGATCCACCGCCTTGAAATACTCATTCGATGCAAGGTTCAGGACAATATCGTTGCCAGATTTTTCCAGTGAGTCGTTGAGTGTTCTTGCGATGTCAGCACCCCAGAAATCATAGAGCGTTTCGCCTCTTCGCGTATGGAGCTTGGTTCCCATTTCCAGCCGGTATGGCTGAATACGATCCAACGGCCGCAGCACGCCATAAAGCCCCGACAAAATCCGCAGGCAGTCCTGTGCCCATTCGAGGTCAGACGTGTCGAACCGGTCCGCCTGGAGGCCACGGTATACATCGCCAGCAAAGGTCAGAATTGCGGCCTTGCCTTCCGTGTTTTCCGGATCGAATGCCTTGAAGCGCTCAAAATTCAGCTGAGCCAAATCATCGGACAGGCCCATCATGTCCTGGATTTTCCGGCGCGTGAGGTTGCGCGTGGTCTTTGACAGAACGGCCGTACGGTCCAGCAATTCCGGCTGGGTTGTGGCCGTCGACTGCGGATTGTCGAAATTCATCAACTTGGCGGGCGAAAGTAGAACGAGCATGGCAATCTCCTCCCGACAGAACTAGGCGGAATGGCGCCGGATTTAAAGGGCTATGCGTCAGCGTACAGGGATCAGCACGCGCGGATTCATCAATCCCTGCGGATCAAGCGCGGCCTTTACCGTCCGCATGAGTTCAACGTCGAGCGGCCGGCGCTCCGCAAGCTCATCGGCCTTGAGGGTCCCGACCCCGTGCTCGGCGGCAATCGATCCGCCATATTTCTGGACAAGATCATAGATTGCGGCTGTGGCGGGCTCACACGCCTTAAGGAATTCATCGCCGGCGCCGGCATTCTTGTGCGCGACATTAAAATGGACATTGCCGTCACCGACATGGCCGAATGCAATCACATTGGCGCCGTCGACGTGGCGGGCGGCTGCCTCGCTGGCCTCCTCGATGAAGGCCGCGATCCGCGAAACGGGGATTGAAACATCGTGCTTGGCGGCTTTGCCGTGCGCCTTCTCGGCTTCCGCAATGGGTTCTCGCAATTGCCACAGCGCTGCGGCTTGCGTTTCGCTTTCGGCGATCACGGCATCCGCGACGAGATGAGAGTCAAAGGCCTCTTCGAGCGTGGCCTCCATTGCGCTGCGGCCCTCGCCGCGGCGGCCGGCACCAATCTCGATCAGGGCATACCAGGGGTGGGGCTGTGCGAGCGGGTCTCGCGTGCCGGGAATGTGTTCCAGCACCAATTCCAACGCGTTGCGCGGGATGAGTTCCAATGCCGAGAGCGCGCCGCCAGAGGCTGTCTTGGCCAGCCCGAGCAATTTGACGGCGGCGTCGGGCGAGGGAATGCCGGCGAAGGCAATGGTGGTTTCGGCCGGACGGGGAAAAAGCTTCAATGTGGCGGCGGTTACGATGCCGAGCGTGCCTTCCGCACCGATGAAGAGCTGTTTCAGATCATACCCCGAATTGTCTTTTCGCAGACCGCGGAGACCGTTCCAGACCCGCCCGTCAGGCAGCACGGCCTCGATGCCGAGCACGAGGTCTCGCATCATTCCATAACGCAGCACGTGTACGCCGCCCGCATTCGTCGAGATCAGCCCGCCAATGCTGGCGGATCCCTGCGATCCGAGGCTTAACGGGAATAGGCGATTATGCGCTGCGGCTTCCTGCTGGATCGTTTCAAGGATGCAACCGGCTTCCACTGTCATCGAATCGTTTGCCGGATCGGTTTCGCGGATCGTGCGCATGCGTGTAAGCGACACGAGGATTTCGCCGTGCGGGATGGAGCCACCCACGAGGCCCGTGTTTCCGCCTTGCGGCGTGACCGCGACGCCTGCCTTTGCACAAATCTCGACAATTGCCGCCACCTCGTCGGTCGAGGCGGGCTTCATCAGCAGCGGCGTTTCACCTTCCCAGCGCCCGCGCCAGTCACGGACATGTGGTGCCAGCTCATGGGGATCATCGCTCCACCCTTTCGAGCCCACGGCCGATTTGAGTGCGTCGATGGTCTGCGGCGTCATCATGATAGGTCCCGTGGTGCGGCGGCGCGTCGCAGCCGGTCATTGATGGCTTCGCCCAGACCTTTATCCGGAATAGGGGCCACCGCAATGGCGCGGGCACCACTGGCGTCGAGCCGCCGCAGATAGGCGAAAAGATTGGCAGCCGCTTCGTCCAACCGGCCGGTTGGCGACAGATTGAGATCGGCAGGCCAGTCCGGGCCAAATCCAAGATATACTTCGCCGGAACGGGGAGATTTGGCGTTAATTCGGAGGCTGGCTGCCGGTGCGTAATGACTGGCCAGCATGCCAGGCGAAGCCTTGGGCGCGTCAGGAGCGGGCGAACCCAGCCTGCCTGCAACGGCTTCGATCTCCTGGCGGCCGATTCCGCCCTTCCGCAAGAGAAGCGGCGTCTCCCCATCAAATCCGATGACCGTGGATTCAAGGCCGACAGAGCAGGCCCCGCCGTCCAGAATAATGTCGACGCGGTTGCCGAGGCCGTCGGCAACATGTTGAGCCGTCGTCGGGCTGATGGCGCCCGAGGGGTTGGCGCTCGGCGCCACGAGGGGGCGGCCTGTGGCCGCGATCAGGCTGCGGGCGACGGCGTGACCGGGACAACGGACGGCCAGCGTATCGAGACCGGCGCTGGCAAGCTCGCTCACCGGGCAGTCTGGCCGGCGCGGCAGAACGAGCGTCAGCGGACCCGGCCAGAACGCCGTCGCGAGCCGTTCTGCCTCGGGTGTGAAAACGACCAGCTGCCGCGCCATTTCGAGATCGCTGACATGCGCGATCAGCGGATTAAAGCGGGGCCGGTTCTTGGCCTCGTAGATCCGGGCGATGGCCTCGCCGTTGGTGGCGTCGGCAGCGAGGCCATACACTGTCTCGGTCGGCATTCCGACCAGCTGGCCGGCCCGCAGCTTCTCCGCCGCTCTTGTGATCGCGTCGGCCGTCGCTGGGGATATGCGGTTGCGGTTCATCACCGGAGCTAGCGCCGAGCCACGGGGCCGATCAAGTCCCGTTAGCGGGTGGCTTCGATATGCAGCCGAACATCGACCGTGCTGGCTGAACCGCCCCAATTGCTATTGCCGATTCCAAATTCGTCGCTGACGATTGCGAGTTCGCCGTCGGCAACCGCCCGATCGCCCTCAATCGAGAGCCTGAACAGAAGTTCGGCGGGTTGCGAATTGCCGCGTAAGGTCAATGTTCCGTTTGCGCGATAGCATTCGCCATCGCCGTCAGAACAGTCGGACGACACCGAAACGATTTCGGAAGAGAACACGGCAAAGGGATGGTGCTCGGCATCAAGCCCATCATCACCGGTCATCTCCGCATCATACTGGGGATTGCCCGTCTCACCGCTGTCCACCGCCACACGGCCTTCGATGCGAGCTTCGGCCAGATCATCCGGATCAAAGCGAATGTCGGCTTCAAAGTTCGAAAAGCTGCCGGTCACTTCACGGCCGAATGCCTCGGTTATGATCTCGATACTGCTCGCGTCACTGTCGAGTTGCCAGTCGGATGCGATGGCCGGCGCTGTGATGAGAGCGGCCAAACCAAAAGGGAGGAAGTTCATGAATCAGCCTTTGGGTCGGATAAAAACGATCATGCGGGACAGCACGTCGTCCCGATTGATAAAGTGATGCTTCAATGCGGCGCCAATATGGAGCGCGAGCAGAACAAGGATGGCCCAGGCACCCGCGCTGTGAGCGCGGGAGGTTGCATCGTGCAGGCCTTCGCTTTCCGGAGCGATGGCCGGGATGGGCAGGCTCTCAACATTGAACAGAAAGCCTGGAATGCCGGAAGCGGAAGCCGTCACCCAGCCGCCAAGCGGCATGCCGATCATCAGCGCGTAAAACCCCCAATGCGTGGCTTTCGCGGCAAACCTTTCCCACGGGGCCATGCCGCCAGGAAGGGGCGGAGCCGGATGCACGAGACGCCAGCCCAAGCGTGCCAGGCTCAAGGCAAGAATGATCAAGCCCCACGTCTTGTGCCAGTTGTAGACCAGAGCCACCGTTTGAATGTCGACGTCCGGATCGCCGGCAAACAAGGCGTCGCGCAAATCCTCGGCCTGCCATCCGATAAAGATCATCATCAAAATGAGGATGGCGATCACCCAATGCAGGGTGATTGCGACTGTCGTGTAACGTTTCGATTCGGCCACTGATCAGTTCTCCCGCAAAAATTCGGCTTCGATCCGAATTCTGACCTCGTCGCTTGCAATCGCGGACGGGATCAGCGGGCCAATGCCAAAATCGCTTCTGGAAACCAGCATATCGGCTCCAAAACCGATCGCATCCCTGTTTTCGAGAAAGTTGAAGTTTCCACCGTAGAATTCAATGTCCATCGTGACCGGACGCGTCTCGCCGCGGATGGTCAGCAGACCCTCCGCAACACCGGTCAGCTCCCCCGTCGTCCGGATGTCGGTGGCTTCGAATATGATCTGGGGATGCCGCTCTGCCGAAAACCAGTTCCGGCCTCTCAGGGTGGCGTCAAATTCGCGATTGCCCGTTGATACCGAAGACGCCTCGATGATCGCGTTCAGCCGGGTTTCCATCGGACGTTCCGGGTCGAAGGTGAGGCTGGCATCAATTGTATCGAAGCGGGCCGTGTACCAAGCCAGTCCAAAATGCCGCGACCGCCAGGTAACCGACGTATGAAGCGGATCAAGGCGCCATTCGCCGCTCGGCAGCAAGCGGGGATCTTGCGTCGGCGCGCTGGCGCAAGCGGTGAGCATGACGAGCAAGAAGAGCGGAATGCATCGCATGGTGCGACAGATAGCCTAATTTCGATCACACCCAAATGCTCGACGCCCGGATTTCGGACGTTATCTTTCGCATGGCACCAGATTGAGGAACCGTCATGTATCGCGCGCCAATCAAAGACCTCCGCTTCGCGCTTGAAGAAATTGCCGTCATGGACGGGCTCAAGACGACCGGTGCGTTTCCGGATCTGTCTTCCGATCTGACGGCGGCCATTCTGGAAGAAGCCGGAAAGTTCTCCAACGATGTGCTCGCACCACTCAACCGGCCCGGGGACATGGCTGGCTGCAAGCTCGAAGATGGGGTGGTCACAACCCCGCCCGGCATCAAGGAGGCTTACGCACAATTCGTCGAAGGCGGCTGGCAAGGTCTCCAGTTTCCGGCCGAACATGGCGGCATGGGGCTTCCACGCGCGCTAGGTGCGGCGGTCATGGAGACCATGCAATCGGCCAACATGGCGTTCAGCCTGGGTCCGATGCTGACCTTCGGGGCGATCGAGGCCTTGATTGCGCGTGGATCGGACGATCAGAAGTCGACCTATCTGCCTAAGCTCATGACCGGCGAATGGTCGGCCACGATGCAGCTGACGGAACCGCAAGCCGGTTCGGATGTCGGCGCCTTGCGGACCAAGGCCGAGCCGAATGGCGATGGCAGTTGGTCAGTTACCGGACAAAAGATTTACATCACCTGGGGTGAACACGATTGCGCCGACAACATCATTCATTGCGTGTTGGCGCGCACTCCGGACGGCCCGTCCGGCACCAAAGGCATTTCCCTGTTTCTGATTCCGAAATTCCTGGTGAATGAGGACGGGGCGCTGGGCGAGCGCAACGCGATCAAGGCGATCGGGCTCGAGCATAAGATGGGTATTCATGGCAGCCCGACCTGCGTCATGGAGATGTCAGGTGCCAAGGGCTGGCTGATCGGCGAGGAATTCGGCGGCATGGCCGCGATGTTCATCATGATGAATGCTGCCCGGCTGGCGGTTGGGGTGCAGGGCGTGGGAATTGCCGAACGCGCCTATCAGCAGGCCTTGGCCTATGCGCTCGACCGCAAGCAAGGCCGCGCTCCCGGTGTGGAGGGCGAAGCTCCGCACGCCATTATCCACCATCCGGATGTCCGCAACATGCTGACGACCATGAAAGCGAAAATCGAGGCGGCGCGCGCGATTTGCTACCTGTGTGCCGTGGCCGCCGACGAAGCGGAGTTCGAAGAAGACGACGAAGACCGCGCCTTCGCCAAGCGCCGCGAAGAGCTGCTGACTCCCATTTCGAAAGCCTGGTCAACAGATGTCGGCGTCGACGTGGCGTCGCTCGGGATCCAGGTGCATGGCGGCATGGGCTTCATCGAGGAGACCGGCGCCGCGCAGCATTATCGCGACGCGCGGATCGCGCCGATTTACGAGGGAACGAACGGTATCCAGGCGATCGATCTTGTTGGCCGCAAGCTGAGGATGGCCGGTGGGGCGCCGTTGCGGGAATTGCTCGAGGATATCCGTCAAACGGTTGAGGATTGCTCGACATCCTCCAATCCGGAATTGCCGAAACTGGCCAAGCGACTTGGACCGGCGGCCGATGCTCTTGAAGCGGCGGCGGCCTGGCTGACCAAACCCGGCCGCGACCGGTCTGACATGTTGTCGGGTGCGACAGCCTTCCAGACGCTCGCGGGCGACGTGACCGGTGGCTGGTTGCTATGCGTCGGGGCGGTGGCGGCGCAACGCCGGCTCAAGATGAATGAGGGGGATTCAGCCTACGCTGAAGGCAAGATCCGGTTAGCCCGGCATTTTGCCGAAACGGTTCTTCCGCAGGCACCTGCAGCGCTGGCCGGCATCCAGGCCGGGGCCGGACTGCTGGCGGACGAGGTCACGTTAAACGCCGGCTAGACCCAGAAAGTTGTGGGATCTGGATTGGGACGGCCGTCGACGAGACGGATCAGTCCGACGACAACGCGGATGATCACCCAGAATGTCCAGAGCAGCCAGATTGCGATTGCGATGGGCAACAAGATCACCGTCAGCGCACATGCAAGCGCGATGAGCAAAAGAATGACGGCATATACCAGCGTGCGGAGCTGAAACGCATAGTGCGATGCAAGCCAATCGGGCGATTTATCGTAGCGAAGCCAGGCGATGATCGCCGCAATGAGCATGGTCAAGAAATTGGCCGGCCCGATCAGAAACAGCACGTAGCATATTGCCACAAGGATCCGCTCATTGGGCTGCATCTGCGAATCGGTGCCAGGAGTCACGTTTTTCATTCTTGCCTCAATCGAATCGAATGCCTTGGCGGCTTGTGTTCATAGCGTGCCCACCGCACCATGAAAGTATGGCCGGAATAGGCCTTGGCAGGACAGAATAAATGCAGCGAATTCAGACACGATTGCGATTGGGTTACGGATTGGTGTTGGGCGGCGGAGTGGCGCTCGGATTGATTCTCGCATTCGATGCCTTTGTCGGCCTGGTCCTTCCCTTTCCCTGGTCCCTGATCTGGCTTTTGCTGTGCATGATTCCAGCGGCCGGTCTTTCGATCGTATTTCTAACGGCAGTGCAGGAACGCAAGCCCGTTCAGCTGGAGGAGGCCGAATGACATTGCCCGTCACAATGGCTCACGAGATTCCCGGTCGAGAGATCGGCGAGGTCATCGGGATTGCGCGTGGCAGCGTGGTTAAGGCGCGTTTTTTCGTGCGTGACATATTCGCATCGCTACGAAATCTGATCGGCGGCGAAGTGAACGAATATTCGGAGCTGCTGGAAGAATCGCGCGCGGAAGCCTTTCAGCGAATGCTGGCGCATGCAGAGCAATTGGGTGCGCACGCGATCATCGGCTTTCGTTTTTCAACCTCGACCATTATGGAGGGGTCTTCTGAGATCCTCGCTTACGGAACGGCGGTAAGATTCAAGTGATGTCGATTATCAAGCGGATGGCCGGGAACGCGGCCGGTGAAGTCATGGATACCGTCCGGTTTTTCGCCGGAGTGGCCGGTGTGTGGCTGATCATCATAACCTTCCTGTTTGCGCCCTTCCACATTCCGTCCGAAAGCATGCAGCCCTCGCTGGAAGTCGGCGACCGGGTGCTGGTTTCGAAGTGGGCGTATGGGTATTCGCGGCATTCGCTGCCGCTCGGCCTTGGATATTATGTGCCGGAGAGCGTCGACTTCCGTTTGTTTCCGAGAACGCCCGAGCGTGGCGATGTCGTGGTCTTCCGTACACCCGCGCAGCAGCGGAATCTGATCAAACGCGTGATCGGATTGCCCGGCGACATTATTGAAGTGCGTGAAGGACGGCTTTTCATCAATGGCGTGATTGTCGAACGCGAACCCTTGGAACAGCGCACCTATCGGCCGCATGCACGGCCGAACCGGTCGGTGACCGTAACGGCGTTTACCGAAACGCTGCCCGGCGGTGTTGAGCATCCGATCTACGAGCAATCCGATTTCGAGGCGCTGGACAATGCCGGGCCATTCCGGATCCCGGCGGACTCGGTTTTCGTCATGGGCGATAACCGCGATAGCTCGACCGATAGCCGGGTACCGCCCAATCCGCGCAGCCCGGCCAATGGCGGCCCGGGCTATATCCAATTGACCGAGGTGGTCGGCCGCGCTGAAACGGTGATGTTCACTTTCAAGCGCTGCCGGGATGAAGCCGGGATTTATTGCCCGACCGGCCGCGTCTGGCGAGGTCTATAAGCGTTGCGGGAGAGCACAGATGTCACTTGAAGGAAAAACGCTGTTCATTACCGGTGCCAGCCGCGGCATCGGCCTTGCCATTGCTGAACGCTGCGCACGCGACGGAGCCAACATTGTCGTTGCCGCGAAGACAGCCGAGCCGCATCCGAAGCTCGACGGCACGATTTTCACAGCGGCTGAGGATATCGAGAAGGCGGGCGGGAAAGCCCTGCCGCTGGTCGTCGATATCCGCGACGAAGCCAATGTCGAAGAGGCTGTCGCCAAAGCGGTTGACCATTTCGGCGGCATCGATGCCGTGATCAATAACGCATCTGCCATTTTCCCGATGAATACGAAGGATACGCCGGTAAAGCGTTGGGATCTGATGCATCAGGTGAATGCGCGCGGAACCTATCTCGTCACGCAGAAATGCCTGCCACATCTCGAGAAGGCCGCGAATCCACACATTCTGGCTCTATCGCCACCGCTCGACATGGATGTGAAATGGTTCGCGCCGCATGTCGCCTATAGTAGCGCCAAGTTCGGAATGAGCTTGTGCATTCTTGGATGGTCGGGCGAGTTCAAGGGCAAGATTGCCGCCAATGCGATCTGGCCGCGGACCGCGATTGCGACCGCAGCTATTGCCAATGTGCTGGCCGGCGAAGAGGCGTTCAAGAACTGCCGCAAGCCGGAAATCCTGGCCGATACCGCTTATCTCGTCTTGAACAAGCCGGCGTCCGAATTCACCGGGAACTTCATCATCGACGACAGTTTCCTGGTGTCCGAAGGTGTCACCGACCTCGATCAGTATTCGGTGTCTCCGGGTGAGGAATTGTTGCCCGATTTCTTTGTGCCAAGCTCGCCGCCAGCGCCTGATGGCGTCAAGATCATGGACATTCAGCTGACGCATTAAATCCGCGCGCAAAATGTGAATTGCGTTTTTCGCAAAAGTGCCATTATAGGCGCTGGAGCGTCGTACTCTGCGGAGCCCATCCGCCGGATTTTTCGTGCCTGTCGACGCAGGCCATTTGGCGTTCATCAAGCGATGTTACTTATTGATACTTATGCTGGCCCCAGTTCAATTGAGGGGGTTGGCGTTTTCGCCGCAGAATCGGTGCCCGCCGGCCAGCGCGTGTGGACACTCGATCTGCGCATTGATCGTGTTTTCACGCATGAAGAGCTCGAGCATGCGACGCCGCTGTTCCGGCAGTTTGTCGAGCGATACGCCTATTTCGATCCGTCGCTCAACGGATATCTGCTGGATGGCGATCATTCGCGTTTTCTCAATCACAGCGACACGTCGTGTATCGAGTTCCGCGCGGACGGCGATGGTTATGCGCGGCGTGATATTCACGCCGGCGAAGAATTGACCTGCGATTACGCGGAGTTCATGCCGGCCCTGGTCATTCTGCCTTCGCGCGTCGGTGCGTTCAATTCCCAGCAGAACTGACCGCTTGGCGGGTCTTGCCGCCGCGGGTTAGACCTGCGGCATGAAGACCGTCATCCTTTCCGCCGATGCTGGATTTGAGCACCGGCTTCCACCGCCGCATCCGGAGAATCCAGCCCGCTTGCGTGCTGTGCTGGATGCTTTCGCGGATACGCCCTCGCTCCAGAATGTCGAGCGAATCGAAGCCCGCCGCGCAACACGCGACGAAATTGCGCGCGTGCACATCCACGCGCATGTCGAGGCCGTTTTCAACGGCGAGCCGGCGGATCACGAAGCCTTTCACGGATTCGACTTCGACACATTCATGTCGCGCGGGTCGCTGGAGGCCGCCCTACGCGGTGCCGGTGCGGCTGTGCAGGCCGTCGATCTCGTCATGGCCGGCGAGGCGGAGGCGGTGTTCTGCGCCACACGCCCGCCAGGTCATCATGCGGAACGCGATCGGCCTATGGGGTTTTGTCTTTTCAACAATGTCGCTATCGCTGCGATGCATGCGGTGGAGACGCACGGATTGGCCCGTGTCGCGATCATCGACATCGATGTGCATCATGGCAATGGATCACAGGATATGGCCGAGCATGAGCCCCGCTTGGTGTTCGGGTCCATCCATGAGTCGCCGCTTTATCCCGGCACCGGGCATGAGAACGAGACGGGGCTGAATGGCAATGTGGTCAATGTCACGGTGCCTGCCGGAACGGATGGAACGGGCTGGCGTACGCGTCTGGACCGGGATCTCATCGGCGCGCTCGAAGCGTTCAGACCTGAATTCATTCTGGTTTCTGCTGGCTTTGATGCCCACCGGCTGGACCCGCTAGCCAGCGTTGCGCTCGACGAGCGCGATTTCGTTTATGCAGCTGAACGCCTAGCGGCCTTTTCTCGCCGCACAGCGTCTTCGCGGCTTGTCTGTTGTCTGGAGGGCGGTTACGAACTGGGCGCGCTGGGGCGGTCCGCTGCAGCCTTCGTCGAAACCTTGGCGGCTGTGTAGGGGACATGCCGTCAACGGCCCGTTCGCCCCGTTCTGCGGAATCCATGCCTGAGTCGCCCGTTCAGACCGTTGCCTCTGCCGGCCCGATCACGATTGTTCGTCATGGACGGCCGAATGCCGACCGGACCGTACGCATCGACTGGGAGGGCTATGAGGACTGGTGGAAAGGATATGACGCCGCCGGTCTGGCGCCGGGTCAGGAACCGCCGGCGCCGCTCGTCGAGGCGGCCGCCGAGGCAAAAGTAATATTCTCCAGCACGTTACCGCGCGCCATTGAGACCGCGAAAGCAGCTGCGCCAGACCGGAAGCTGGTGATCGATGCGGATTTTGTTGAAGCGCCGTTGCCGCCCCCACAATTGCGGGGGACGTTGAAGCCCGGCACCTGGGGCGTCTATGCGCGGGTTTTCTGGTGGATGGGATATGCGCGCGGCATGGAAACAAGGCGCGAGGCCGAATTGCGCGCCGAGCGCGCCGCCGACAAGTTGGTGATTGCGGCGCAACGGGGGCCAGTTGTGCTGTGCGCGCACGGTTGGTTCAACCGGATGCTGCGTCCAGCGCTGCGCCGCCGCGGGTGGAAATGCGTCAAGGATGGTGGTGACACCTACTGGTCAAGCCGAACCTATAAGCCGATAGGCTAGGCGCATCCAATTGCGGGCGCCCAGCGCTTTCCCTAATGTGCAGAGCCGAAATCAGGAGTTTGCCTTGTCCGACTCATCCCAGACAATCGCCAATATGAGCTTCGAAGCGGCACTGGCCGAGCTGGAAAATATCGTCCAGCAGCTGGAATCCGGCGATGTCGAATTGGAAAAATCAATCGCGATCTATGAACGGGGTGCAGCATTAAAAGCGCATTGCGAGGCCAAGCTGCGTGAGGCCGAGCTCAAGGTCGAGAAGATCGTGTTGGACGATAAAGGGCAAGCGCGTGCGGAAGACGCCGACCTCGGCTGATGCAGGATTCCGCCACCATGGATGATTTCCGGTTATTGCTGGCCGAGACTGCGGACCGGGTCACCGTGGCGATGGACGCCTTGCTGCCACGCACCACTGGCCCGGAAGGGCCGGTCCTGTCGGCGATGCGCTATGCCGCCCTTGGACCCGGCAAAAGGCTCCGGCCGTTTATTGCGATCGAGGCGGGCCGCATGGTCGGCGCGGGAGAGAAGGGCCTGTTGCGGGTCGCCACCGCAATTGAATGCATTCATGCCTACTCGCTGATCCACGATGACCTGCCCTGCATGGACGATGACGATGTCCGGCGCGGCCGGCCCACAGTGCATCGCGAGTATGATGAAGCCACCGCGGTGCTGGCGGGCGACGCCCTGCAGACCTTTGCCTTTGAACTGCTTGCGAGTCCCGACACCGATTCCAGCGCCGCCAAACGGCTTGAGCTGATCTCGCGGCTGGCACAGGCGGCAGGTGCGCGCGGCATGGTTGGCGGGCAAATGATCGATATGCATGCCGACCGTATGGACGCCGACATCAATGTCATCACGCGCCTGCAACGGATGAAGACGGGCGCACTGATCGCGTTCGCGGCCGAAGCCGGTGCTATACTGGCGGGAGCGCCGGCTGACGTTAGAAGGGCGCTTGAGGGTTATGCGCACGATATCGGGCTGGCTTTTCAGATCCGCGACGATCTGCTGGACGCCGAGGGCAATGCCGCCGAAGCCGGCAAGGCGGTTGGCAAGGACAAAAACCAAGGCAAGGCCACTTTTGTGACGATTCTTGGCCTTGAAGGTGCGCGAGACAGGGCGCGTCGTCTTGCCGCGCAAGCGAAGGATCACCTTGATCCTTTCGGTGAAAGTGCAAAGCTTTTAAGACGCGCGGCGGACTATGTGCTTGAACGGCGCTCATAGGCAATGAAAGCGAAAGCCAATGGCTTCCACCACCCCGATCCTCGATAGCGTGACGTCGCCAGCCGATCTCAAGGACATGAAAATCGAGACGCTTCGGCAACTCGCAGATGATGTGCGCACGGAAACGATCGATGCGGTGTCGACAACGGGCGGACATCTCGGCGCCGGGCTTGGCGTGGTCGAGCTTACCGTGGCTTTGCACCATGTTTTCGATACGCCGAAAGACATCCTGGTCTGGGATGTCGGCCATCAGTGCTATCCGCACAAGATTCTGACTGGCCGCCGCGACCGGATTCGCACATTGCGGCAGGGCGGAGGGCTGTCAGGCTTCACTAAACGCGCGGAAAGTGAGTACGATCCCTTCGGCGCGGCGCATGCCTCGACCTCGATTTCCGCTGCACTCGGTTTTTCCGTGGCACGGGACCTTAAAGACGAGGATCAAAGCGTGGTTGCCGTCATCGGCGACGGTGCGATGTCGGCCGGCATGGCCTACGAGGCGATGAATAATGCCGGCGCGCTGGGGCAGCGCCTGATCGTCATCCTCAACGACAATGACATGTCCATCGCTCCGCCGGTCGGCGCGATGAGCCATTATTTCGCCAAGCTGGTGTCATCGCGCGGCTACCGTTCCTTCCGCAAGATGGGAAAGGCGGTGGCCAAGGCCGTCGGTCTCGAGAAGACGATCCGTAAGGCCGAGGAATACGCGCACGGCATGGCCGTTGGCGGAACGCTGTTCGAGGAGATGGGCTTTTACTATGTCGGGCCGATTGACGGGCACGATATGGAAGCGCTGACCCAAGTCCTAAAAAATGTAAAGGAATTCGACCGCGGGCCTGTGCTGGTTCATGTCGTTACGCAGAAGGGCAAAGGGTATGCCCCGGCCGAAGAATCCGACGACAAATACCATGGTGTCGCCAAGTTCAATGTGGTGACCGGAGAGCAGAAGAAGTCCGCTGGCGGGCCGCCCAGTTATACCAAGGTATTCGCCCAGTCGCTGATCAAGCAAGCCGAGAAGGACGACCGGATTTGCGCCATCACGGCGGCAATGCCGGGCGGCACCGGGCTGGACCTCTTCGGCGAAGCTTTTCCCGAGCGGACATTCGATGTCGGCATAGCCGAACAGCATGCGGTGACGTTCGCTGCCGGCCTGGCCGCAGCGGGTATGAAACCGTTTGCAGCGATCTACTCGACCTTCCTGCAGCGCGGCTATGACCAGGTGGTGCACGATGTCGCGATCCAGAAGCTGCCGGTGCGATTTGCAATCGATCGAGCCGGGTTGGTCGGAGCGGATGGCGCGACCCATGCCGGCTCGTTCGACATTGGCTATCTCGGTGTCTTGCCGGGATTTGTCTTGATGGCGGCTTCCGATGAGTGCGAGCTGGCACGAATGGTTGCAACCTCGGTGGCGATTGACGACCGGCCAAGCGGTTTCCGCTATCCGCGGGGTGCCGGCCTCGGCGTTGACCTTCCCGAAATGGCGGAACCGTTGGAGATCGGCAAGGGCCGGATAATCCGTGAGGGTTCACGGATCGCGTTGCTCTCGCTGGGCGGGCGCCTGCAGGAAGCGCTAAAAGCGGCCGACGAACTGGCGGCGCGGGGTCTGTCCACCACCGTCGCCGATGCGCGCTTCGCCAAACCTCTGGACGAGGACTTGTTGCTCCGGCTGGCGCGCGAGCACGAAGTGCTGATCACGATCGAAGAAGGCGCCCGCGGCGGTTTTGGCGCGTTCGTTCTGCATTTGTATGCCGAGCGGGGCGTGCTCGATAGCGGGTTGAAGATCCGAACCATGACGCTGCCGGACATTTTCCAGGACCAGGATACGCCGGACGCGATGTATGCAGAAGCCGGGCTTAATGCGCCCCACATCGTGGCTTGCGCATTGGATGCGCTGGGCCGCAATGAAGAAGCTGCGGCCGTGATCGGCGCGGCACAGTAGTCGTGACGAAAACCCGGCTCGACCTATATCTTGTCGAGCATTGCGGATTTGAAAGCCGGGCGCGGGCGCGCGAGGCGATCACGGCCGGGCTTGTGTCGATTGACGGTAGAGTCATAACAAGGCCCTCGGCGGCCGTGACCGATGGTGCACTGGTCGAAGCCAAGCCCTTGCATCCCTATGTCAGCCGCGCGGCGCTGAAACTGGCGGGTGCGCTTGACGCATTTGATGTCGAAATTGCCGGCAAGGACTGCCTTGATATCGGTGCGTCAACCGGTGGTTTCGTGGAGGTATTGCTGGCGGCGGGCGCCCGAAGGGTGATTGCCGTCGATGTCGGCACAGGGCAGCTGCACGCACGGCTCCGGGACGATGAGCGCGTGACATCTCTGGAAGGACAGGATGCGCGGGACCTCACCGCGGAACAGGTTTGCCAGCCGGCAATCATTACCTGCGATGCCAGCTTTATCGGCCTGGCGAAAGTGATCGAGCGCCCGCTTTCGCTGGCCGCCGATCACTGCGACCTGATCGCTTTGTTCAAGCCGCAATTCGAGGTCGGACGGCTGGCCGTCGGAAAAAGCGGCATTGTCAAAGACAACGCCGCCCTTCAGGCGGCGCTGGAACGGTTCCGGATCTGGCTGAACGGCCGTTACGGATTCGAGATTTGCGGAATAATCGACAGCCCGATTTCGGGCGGGGACGGAAACAGAGAATTCCTTATCCACGCCCGGAAACGTGGATAAGGTTATCCCTACTGGGCCGGCCGCCAGATGCCGTCGATGCCCTGGCACATATAGACATCATTGGCGCTGACGGTGCCATACTGGTTCTGGCTGCGGGTCGTCATCCAGCGGCAATTGTCGGTTTGGGGCGCAGACGCCTGGTAAATTCGGCTTTCACCGACCGGCGCGCCGGCCAGGCCCTCATTGCCGTAATAGATGCGGTTCTGGTCCGGCTGGTAATCATAAGAGTCGTAGCCGTAGTCCGTGCGGCTGTGATGGTCATTGTAATAGGGATCGCGATAGCCGTAATCGTCGCCGTAATAGCCGGAATCCCGATAGCGATAGTCGGGCTGGCAAGGTTGCCCGCCGGCCACTCCGGCGCCAACCAGCGCACCGATACCGGCGCCGGCGACGACCGCGACATCATTCTCGTGACGCTGATTATAGTGGTGATGGCGCCCGCGATGATAGCCGCGTCCGTGATATCCGCGATAGCCATAATGGCGTCCGCGGTAATTGTCGCGGTCGTCGATCTCATCCTCGATTTCCGCGCCGATCACGCCGCCGATGATAGCGCCGACGATCGCGCCTGCGACCTGGCGGCCCTGGCGGTTGGCTTCGCAGTCGGCCTGCGACGCATAGCGATTCTGGGCTTCAGCGGCCGGTATGAACGCCGCTGCGGCAGCGGCCGAAACGAGGAAGGTGCGGAAACCGATCATGGCAGAACTCCGTTCTCTAGGCCGGGTTTTCCGGCGTCTGTTCAAGATTTACGCCATTCGCGATGAGCCCCGGATGAACAAAAAGCCGGCTCCCATTCAGGAACCGGCTTTCTGCTTGTCTGCCGCTTGAGCTTATTGGTGGCGGGCGACCTGCCAGCGGCCATAGCGGTCCTGGCACATGCGGACTTCGTCGATCACGAAGCTGCCGTCCGGCATGTAGATCTCCGCATCCCCCCAACGGCACCGCCGGCCGCCATAATGGTAATAGTCGCGGGCCACCACGACGCCCCGCACACCCGTATAGGGATTGTGCCAGTAGTACGGGCTGCCGTGCGTGAACGAGTAGTTGACGGCATAGTGGAACTGGCCGCGATCGCAATCGTTCAGCGCGGAACCGAGGCCGGCCCCGATAAAGCCGCCAACGATCGCACCCGCCGCATCATCGTCCGCAACCGCGACCCCGAAGATGGCGCCGAGCAGTGCGCCGGCGAGGATCTGGTCGCCGTTTGAACGGCAGCCGCGGTCGTAATAGCGGTAATTGTAGCGGTCATAGCCGTAATCATAGTAGCGCGTGTGATAGCGCCAGGAATGGCGCGCCGGCACGCGATAGCTGCGATAGTAGCGACGCGCGTCATGACGGCCGTTCACATATCCGCGGCGGTAGGCGCCGTGATACGATCCACGCGTCGCGCGGCGACCGTCGCGATAGCCTTGGCGATATCCACCGCGCGTCGTATGGCGACCATCGCGATAGCCGTGGCGATATCCACCGCGGCGGCCGTCATATAAGCCATTACGGTAAGCATTCTGCCGTCCGCCACGGCCGCGATAACCGTCACCGCGCCCGCCATGACCGCCGCGATAGCCGTCGCCCCGGCCACCTCTGCCACCACGATATCCGTCGCCCCGGCCACCACGTCCGCCACGATATCCATCACCGCGGCCTCCACGTCCGCCGCGCGTGCCATGGCCATCGCCGCGATTTCCGCCGCGTGAGCCGAAATCGCGTATGTCCGCGTGGTTTACGCCGCCGGTTTCATTAGGCAGGACCGGCACCGTCCGGCGACCGCCGCCACCAGCACCATTGCCGCGGCCGCCCCGGCCACCGCGGGCGCCGTCACCCCGTCCGCCTTGACCGCCGCGAGCACCATCGCCGCGGCCGCCGCGGTTACCGCCGCGAGCACCATCGCCGCGGCCGCCACGGTTACCGCCGCGGGCCCCGCGATCCTGGGGTTCACCGACCTGGCCTCTGGCGATATCGCGCCGGTCCTGCAGATTTGCGCCGCGCAACTGGTTTTCTGCTTGTTGCACAGCCGCTTCCGCCTCGGGCGCATCGATCGCGAACACAAGCGATACCGCCAAGCTGGATGCTGCAATCAGGCAGGAATTCTTGAAATTGAGCATGGATTGCCTCTCCTCTCGGGATAGCCGCGAAGCGCGACCCATTGCCGGAAGGTTAACGAAGCCGCCATGACCCTAACATGAACGCCTGGTTCAGGTCCGGCGGTCAGCCCACCTGACCGCGATGGCGAAGATACTGGTCCGCCAGAACCAGCGCCATCATCGCCTCGGCGACCGGCACCGCCCGGATGCCGACACACGGGTCGTGCCGACCGCGGGTTTCGATCGTCGTCTCGTTGAAATCGCGATCGAGGGTCCGGCGTTCGATCCGGATCGAGGAAGTGGGCTTGATAGCCAATCGCAGGACAATGTCTTGTCCCGTGGATATCCCGCCGAGCACGCCGCCATTTCTGTTGGATAAGAAGACCGGACCGTCTTCGCCGGCACGCATCTCGTCGGCCGCGTTCTCGCCGCGCAGGCCGGCCGCTTCGAATCCGGCACCGACCTCGACGCCTTTGGCGGCGGGTATCGACATCATGGCGCCGGCGAGTTCGGCATCGAGCTTGCCATAGACAGGCTCGCCCCAGCCAGCGGGCACGCCGCTGGCGACGACCTCGACGACGGCACCGGTCGAGGAGCCCTCGCGGCGAAGCTGGTCGAGACGCTCTTCCCAGCGGGCCACGCTGCCGGCATCGGGCGAGAAGAACGGGTTGCGATCGATCTCCTCGTCCGACCAGCTGCCCCGGTCGATGGCGAGATCACCAATCTGAATGAGCGCGCCGCGAATCCGGATGTCCGGGCCGAGCACCTGACGGGCGACAGCGCCTGCGGCGACACGCGCCGCGGTTTCGCGTGCCGATGAACGGCCGCCGCCGCGGTAATCGCGCAGCCCGTATTTGGCATCATAGGTGTAATCGGCATGGCCCGGCCGCCATTTGTCGCGGATCGCATCATAGTCCTTCGACCGCGCGTCCTGATTCTCTATCAGCAGCGAGATCGGCGCCCCCGTGGTCACCGGTCCGCCGGTGCGATCGTCCTCGAATACGCCGGACAGGATCTTTACCCGGTCCGGTTCCTGGCGCGGCGAAACATGACGGCTCGATCCCGGACGGCGCCGGTCGAGCCAGGGCTGGATCAGGTCCTCGGACATTGGCAGGGCGGGCGGACATCCATCGACCACGACGCCGAGCGCCGGACCGTGGCTTTCGCCCCAGCTCGTCATTCTGAACAGTTTCCCGAATGTATTGTGAGACATGACCGGCCCTTTTGCGCTGACCGCAAACTAGATCAGCGTTTTGGCGGCGTCACGCTGCCGAGCGGGCCTTTCGCAGCCAGGCCGCGAACCGGGCCGCCGGAGCCGCGCTGGCAAATTCGTCGATGAATGCGGTCAATCCGCCGGACGATGCGCTCGGGGCCGCCTCTTCTGTGTCCGCGTGAATGATGATGCGGGCTTGCAGGTTTTCGTCACCGACCGCCGCTATCGTCGTCCCGGATGTGACGTTTGGAGGTATCCGGAAAACGGCGTTGCGGCCGCCGATCCGGGCGGTCCGGGTGATGCCGGAAGCGGCCTCTTCCGGGCTCAAGGTAAGATCCAGGCATTCCGGAGCTGCGCGCTCGAGATGGCGGACGGCCCGGATGATTTTCGCGAGCTCGGAAAGGGCGGTACGGTTCGCCGTTCCCGTGTCGGGATGCAGGGCAAAGGCACGCTTCCGGAACGCCGCCTTGGCTTGTGCCAGGCTGGCGCCTCGGTCGAGGCCCAGGGCCGCCAGCGCGGCGCGTGTATCGGGATCATCCGCCCACATAAAGCGAAACCTAATGTGAGGAGGGTTCCCGATTGGTTGACGCCGGCAAACCCTCTATATGCGGGACAAAGGAGACGCCGATGACCGCGAAAAAGGACCAGATTCCGCCGTCGCCGAGCGCGGAAGAATATCAGGCCGCCGCCGATGCCAATGAGGCCGAGATCTTCGACAAGGCCAATCCCTACGCTCTGTTCGGTGACTGGCTGGCCGACGCGAAGGCCAAAGAAATCAACGATCCCAATGCGATGGCGCTGGCCACTGCTGACACGGACGGACTGCCGGATGTGCGGATGGTCTTGCTGAAAGGCTTCGACGAAAACGGCTTCGTTTTCTATACGAATCTGGACAGCGCAAAAGGCCGTCAGCTGGCAGACAACCCCAAGGCTGCGCTGTGCTTTCACTGGAAATCGCTGCGGCGGCAGGTCCGTATCCGCGGGACGGTTTCACCGGTCGATCCGGACGAGGCCGATGCCTATTTCGCGAGCCGCGCCCGTGACAGCCGGATCGGCGCCTGGGCATCCAAACAGTCGCGGCCGCTGGAGAGCCGGTTCGCACTGGAAAAAGCGGTGGCCCGGGAAGCCGCTAAATTCGGCCTCGGTGCGGTGCCGCGGCCCGACTTCTGGTCGGGGTTTCGGCTAAATCCCTTGCATTTCGAGTTTTGGCGCGACCGGCCTTTCCGGTTGCACGATCGACTGGTGTTCGAGCGCGGCGAGGCGGGCTGGGCGACGCAGCGCCTTTATCCTTGAGCGCGGGACCGCACGAAGGCCTGCAGCGCGGACGCCACGCGTGAGGTCGCTGTCAGCTTGTCCTTCAGGGGCAGGGCGATCGGCGGATCGATATTCGTCTTGTTGACATCAACGACATAGATGCGGCCGTCATTGCGATCGCGCAACACGTCCATCGCTCCCCATTCCAGCCCCATGCGCGCGGCAAATTCGATCAATTGCGCCAGCTCCTCGGCGGAAAACGCCTCGGCGGTTTCGACCAGCTTCACTTCGCAATTGATATTGGTGAAGCGCTTGCCGATTTTCCGCTTCTTGATGAACAGCAACGGCATTTCGCGGCCGACGATGACGCAGCGGTAATCAGCGACCTGGTCCTCACCGCATCGGTTGTCGATCAGACGCTGATAGGCGCGGCCTTCGGTCTTGGCTACCGGAGCGTGCAGAACGCGGCCGTCGTGGGCGCCATTGACCTCGGATTTCTCAACCACCGGGCCGACGAATCGCTCGGGATCGACGCCCACTGCATAGCCGAAAGTCTGCTCGAATATGCGTGCCACATGTGTTTTCGATACGTCGCAGCATGCGAAATTCATGTGCGCGGCTGTGGCTGGCAGTGCGGGCAGGGGGGCGACGGTCTTGTCTTCGAAATAGATGGTGAGGTCGGCGCGGCTTTCATCTCGGACCACGCGGCCCCCGATCGCATGCGTGCAGGCCCAGATAAAATACCAGGGACGCGGCTGGTGCGGGGTGAAGGCGATCCGCGGGCCGCGGCGGCGCAGCGACATGATGCGCCAAACCTCCATACAGAAATAAAACACCAGCCAGTTCAGGCAGACCGCGATGAATTTGCGCCTCAAGGGAAGCTGGTGACCCGTGCTTTTCACGGAGACCACCCCGTCCCGATAAGCCCAGTCCGACCACCAAAAGGCGCTGTTCATGCCTGACGTCCATCCCTGCCGCCCGCTGCGCGGGCACACGCAATTGTGATTAACGGCCCAAGCCTTGCGAGGGAAGCCCTGAAACGAGCGGGACTGTATCATGCCGGCATGGATCGAGACGTTGAATTTTCTCTCCGCGCGCTTGCGGCGGGCGGTTTTCGTCCTGCTGGCACTCGCAGCCCTTCAGGCGATCCCCGGGGCGTTGGCCGTTAACGACGGGGCCGGCGACCTGCATTCCGATAGCCTCACACTGCGCCGAGCTATTGATTGACTTTCCAGTGCACCGCATGAACGGTGCGTCAAAACCACCAGGGTCAGTGCGTAAATGCTCGGATATGTTGCCCGGCGAATTCTGATCGCCGTTCCCACAATACTGGTGATAATCACGGTCGCATTCTTCATGATGCGTGCGGCGCCGGGCGGTCCCTTCGATCTCGAACGGCCGATGCCGGAAGAAGTCCGGCAGAATATCCTCGAGCATTTCGGTTTCGACCGCCCGTTGCACGAACAGTATGTCTCCTATCTGGGCGGTCTGGCGCAAGCAGATCTCGGTCCTTCGCTGCGGTTCCGCGACAAGACCGTCTCGGACATCATTGTCGAAGGATTTCCGGTCAGCGCCACCATCGGTGCGTTGTCGATCCTTCTGGCACTCTTTGTCGGATCCATATTGGGATCATTAGCCGCCTTGCGGCAGAACAAGGCGACCGACTTCGCGGTCATGGGCTTCGCGATGGGCGGGATCACCATCCCGCCCTTTGTGATGGGACCCATTTTGGCGCTGGTGTTCGGCCTTTATCTAGGGCTTCTGCCAATGGGCGGACTGGATCCGCGGCTGGGCATGACGCCCGAACGCTTGGTGCTGCCCGTCGTCACACTTGCGCTTCCGCAAATCGCTATTGTGTCGCGGCTGATGCGCGCGAGCATGATCGAAGTGCTGCGCTCCAATTATATCCGCACCGCGCGGGCCAAGGGCCTGTCCGGTCCGGCGGTTCTGTTCCGGCATGCGCTGCGCGCTGCGATCCTGCCCCTGGTCAGCTATATCGGGCCGGCTTCGGCCGCTCTGGTGACCGGCTCGATCGTGATCGAACAGGTTTTCCAGCTGCCGGGCATCGGCCGGCAATTCGTGATGGCGGCCCTGCAGCGGGATTATACCGTCGTAATGGGAGTGGTCATTCTTTATGCGTCGCTGATCATCCTGCTGAACCTCTTGGCGGACCTGATGTATGCGACGCTTAACCCGCGGGTGAAGTTCGAGTGAGCACGACCATCGGATCCAAGCTGAACGCGGAAGCGCTCGAAACCGCCGCCGTTGAAGGCCGTTCGTTGTGGGACGATGCGCTGGCGCGGCTGTTGCGCAACAAGGCAGCCGTCGGCAGCATGATCGTATTGGGCCTGCTGGTGCTGATCGCGGTCGTGGGGCCCTTCGTGTGGCCGCACAGCCATGAAACGATTTATCGAGATCGCGTGTGGTTGCAGCCGACGCTCGAGAACTGGCACATTTTCGGCACCGACGCGCAAGGCCGCGACCTGTTTGCGCGGACGCTCGTCGGGTTGGGCGTTTCGCTGATGGTGGGCGTTGTCGCGTCATTCGTATCACTGGTGATCGGCGTCCTTTGGGGCGCAACGGCCGGATTCGTCGGCGGCCGGGTCGACCAGATCATGATGCGCATTGTCGACGTGCTCTATTCGCTGCCCTTCATCTTCTTTGTGATCATCCTGATGGTGGTGTTTGGCCGGAACATCATCCTGATCTTCGTCGCGATCGGCGCGGTGGAGTGGCTGACCATGGCGCGGATCGTGCGCGGGCAGACCATTTCGATCAAGAATATGGAATTCGTCGAGGCGGCGCAGGCCGCAGGCGTTTCGCGGCTGTCGATCATCCGCCGCCACATTATTCCGAACGTGCTCGGCCCGGTGATCGTCTATGTGACGCTGACCATCCCCGTCGTCATTCTGGCGGAAAGCTTCCTGAGCTTCCTGGGGCTGGGTGTGCAGGAGCCGCTGACCTCGCTCGGCCGGCTGATTGCTTCGGGAGCTCAAGACATGCAGATCGCGACCTGGACGCTGATCATCCCCGCCGCGACCATGATGCTGACGCTGTTCTGCTTCAACTTTATCGGCGATGGCGTCCGCGACGCCATCGATCCGAAAGACCGCTGATCAGCGTTCGCGCCGCACGCGCAGCGCCCGGCCGGTGCCGTTGATCTGCAGGAAGTAGCTGTCGAGGGCGGCGCGGCGGATTTCCGCAAACATTTCCTCATTGTCATTGTAGCGGAAGCGGTCGGTGTTCGATTGCACCCAGACCTGGCCATTGGTCATGTAGAAGCGGTGGCGGCCATAGCCGATCTCGCGAATACGCTCGATCTGCATGACGATGCGTTCGACGCCGCCTTCATTGTCGCGCTCGACGACCTGCACGCCATTGATGGGTTCGGCGTCCGAGGGACGGGTATTGGTTTCGCTGCCCCGGTTGAACAGGCCGAGACGCGGCATGCGCGAAAAGACCCCGCCGCTGTCCTCGCCGGTTTCCGGCGGGCTGGCTTCGGGTTCGGGCGTGTCCGCGCGGGCCATTTGCGTCGACGGGACCGCTGGCTCAGCGGCGGTGCCGGTCCCGGTGCCGGCCATGCGTTCCGGCGTGGTGCCGGGATCGAGTGGATCCGGCGCGTTCGAACTGCCGCGGAACAGGGAGAGGCTGAGCCCGGGCATGCTCGGCAGGTCGAAGCCAAACGAATCTCTCTCCACACCTTCGATATCGGTCCGGTAGACCGCAACCAGGCCATCGTCGCGTTCGCCGGCCAGACGCATGGCCGCGGCATCGAAACAGGCGAGGCGTGCGCCTTCATCGGTGATCCCCTGACAGCGCAGAATATCGTCGATCGGATCGGTCGTCTGCGCCAGGGCCGGCGATGTCAGCGCCAGCCCGCAGGTGAAAACCGAGGTCAGATAGATGTGTTTCATGGCGTGTTCCCTGATGGCGGCTGGCCGCCCGTTATTATTGCTCGCGCCGGGCCCGGAACCAGCGGCCCCGCCCGTTGAGCTGCATCATGTGCGATCCGAGCGCCGCGCTGCGAACGCCGACGAACATCTCGGTGAAGGGCTGGCGCCGTGAGTAAAGCACCCGCGTATCGTCGATCTGGCGCCAGACCTGTCCGTTCTGCAGGGTGATGATCATCCGGTCATAGGCGTCGCGGCCGATGTCCTGCACGGCGAGGCCCTCGATCCGGGTAATTTCACCGGCGTCGTTGCGCTCGACGCGCCGCGCCGCGACCGTTGCGGACGCCGCCGCACTGTTGGTGGTCGACGCGACCGGATCCGCGCCGGCCGCAACGGCATCGGCGAGATCGGCAGATGCGGTCCCGGACATGGACGGCAGGCTGACGGAGGGCAGGCGCGGCAGGCGGAATTGCGGGATGTCCAGGCCGTAGGTGGCTTCCTCTGCGGCCTCGATCTCGGATCGCTCGACGGCGACGAGTTCGCCTGCATTCTCCGACCGGTAAAGCGCTTCGACCTGAGCATCGAGGCAGGCGAGGCGGTCGGCATCGTTCTCGAGGGCGCGGCAGGAAAAGAGCGGAGAGAGCGGCGAGTCGCCCGACTGGGCCAATGCGGTTGTTGAAGCCAGCGCTGAAATGAGGATGGCCAGTAATCGGGTGTTCATGGTTAACTTGCTATCGCTTGATGAGTTTCGCAGACTATGCGTGAGCGTCAGGTCGCTGTCGACCGTGTGACGCAATGCCATGTGAAGAGTTTTAGACTGATCGATCGGGAACGGAGAGGGTCCTGACCATGCTTAAGAATACAAGATTCCATACCGCGCTGCTGATGGCAGCTTCGAGCCTGACGCTAGCAGCTTGCGGCGGCGGTGGCGATGTCGATGCCGACATCGTCGTTTTGCACCGGGGCAATAGCGCCGAACCGCTGACGCTGGATCCGCACAAGGCGAGCGGAACGTGGGAGAACAATATTATCGGTGACATGTTCATCGGCTTGTTCACGGACGACGCCCATGGCGCCCCGATCCCCGGTATGGCGGAGAGCTGGACGGTCAGCGAAGATGGCCTGACCTGGACGTTCGAACTGCGCGAAGCGGTCTGGTCGGATGGCGAACCGGTGACGGCTGGCGATTTCGAATACGCTTTCCAGCGCATTCTTAATCCGGCCACGCTGGCGCAGTATGCGTCGCTGCTCTATCCGATCGAAAATGCCCAAGCGGTCAATTCGGGCGAAATGCCTCCGGAAGCGGTCGGTGTCGAGGCGATCGACGACAATACGCTTGAGATCCGGCTCGAAAACCCGGCCCCCTATCTGCCGGGCCTTCTCACTCACTACACGACCTTCCCGGTGCCGAGCCATGTTGTCGAGGAATTCGGCGATCAGTGGGTCCAGCCGCGCAATATCCAGGTGAACGGTCCATACCGGCTGGTGCAGTGGGCGACGAACAATTTCGTTCATGTCGAACGCAATGAGCGTTTCTTCGACAATGAAAGTGTCTGCATCGACGAGGTGTTCTACTATCCGACGGTTGATGCAGCGGCGGGTGTGCGCCGCGTTCAGAACGGCGAATTGCACCTGAACAATGAATTCCCGGGCCAGCATATCGACCGGCTGCGCCGCGAGATGGAGGAATATGTCCGGGTATATCCGTACATGGGCACCGTTTATTTCTCGATCAATAACGAGATTGACGGCTTCGCCGACCCGCGCGTGCGCAACGCGCTCGGCATGGCGGTCAACCGGGAATTCCTGGCCGAGGAAATCTATCGCGATGGCCGGTCTGCCGCGTATTCGCTGGTGCCGCCGGATGTGGCGAACTATGCCGGCGGGGTGAGCGCTGAATGGGCTTCGCTGTCGATGGACGAGCGCCGTGAGCTTGCCCGCGAATTGCTTCTGGAAGCCGGCTTCGGCCCGGACAATCCGCTGGAGTTCGAATACTCGCACCGTTCGACGGGCGACAATCCGCGCATCGCGCCGGTGGTGCAGCAGGACTGGGAAAGCATCGCCGACTGGGTGAATGTCGACATCGTCCAGATCGAGACGCAGATCCACTATGAAAATCTCCGCTCGGCCGACTATCAGATCGGCGATGGCGGCTGGATCGCGGATTACAACGATCCCTACAACTTCCTCTTCCTGGCGGAAGAACGGTCGATCCCGATGAATTATTCGCGCTACCGCAATCCGGAGTATGACGATCTGGTTGCGCGCGCGAACCAGGAGCTGGACATGGAAGTCCGGGCCAGCATGCTGGCCGATGCCGAGCAGATGATGATCGACGACATGCCGATCGTGCCGATCGTGTTTTACGTCAACCGCGCCGTGGTCAGCCCCGAAGTGACGGGTTGGGAGGACAATATCGTCCACATCCACCGCACGCGCTTCATGTGCCTGGAAGGTGCGCAGGCAGAAGCCGGAAGCTCCGGCGATTCATCGGCCGACTAGACACGCGCCAGGCGCACAGACTTGCGGCCCTCCTCCGAGCGCGTAGATTGCGGGCTCGGGGGAGGGCTTTTTGATGACGGATGCGGTATCCGATGCCGTCGTCGCGGATTCCGCGGCCAGCGAGGCCCGCGCCGCGCAACGCGCGTCGCGCTCGCGTTTCAGCACGGAAACGGACGGGATTTGCAGCAATTGCGGCACGCCGCTGAAAGGGCGTATCTGTCACAGCTGCGGACAGGACTCGGACAGTTTCCACCGCCCGGTCTGGTCGCTGCTGTGGGAGGTGCTGGACGGGCTGATCGGACTGGACGGCCGCTTGTGGCGGACCGTGCCGGCGCTGATGTTCCGGCCGGGCTATCTGACCCGCAAGTATCTTGAGGGCGTCCGCGCGCGCTACGTCCAGCCATTCCGGCTCTACCTGTTTGCCAGCATCCTATTCTTCTTGCTGTTCGGGCTCGGCAATTCGGGATGGAATAATGTGGTCATCCCGCAAGCCGAGTTGTCCGAGGAAGACCGCGCGGCGCTGTCCCAGGAGCTTGAGCGGATCGCCGAGGACAATCCGACGGCTTCTGCCGAGATCCAGCAGGCGATCGATAATCTGGCGGGCGATCCGAGTGAAGCCGGCGATGCCGCCGAGATCGCCGCGGCTGCGGCGGTATCCAGCGAGAGCCTCCGCGCCGACATGCGTGATCGGGTCCGCCGCATTCTGCTGCCGGAGGAGTATCCCGATGAAGGCGCGCCGGATTCATCCGAAGTTGTGGTCGGCGACCCTGAAGATCTGCAGGTCTCGTTCGAGATCGAAGCGCTGGCCGGCTTGCCCTTGGCGGCACGTCAGCAGCTTGCGCGGCAGCTGGAAAGGGTGATCGACGATCCGGCGCTGCTGTTCAGCGCCATGGAGCGCTGGCTGCCGCGGCTATTGTTTGTGCTGTTGCCGATCTATGCGCTCATCCTTGCAATTGGCCAGGTCTGGCGCCGAGGATTTTATTTCTACGATCATCTGATCGTCTCGCTGCACTTTCACGCCTTCCTGTTCGCGCTGTTCATCCTCATGCATCCGATCGGGCTGCTGGTTGGCGGATTGCCGTACCTGATCTTTTTGATCTGGAGCAATATCTATCTCTACCGCATCCATCGGGTGGTCTATGAGCACGGCCGGTTCATGTCCGTTTTGCGGACGCTGACGCTGGATCTCACCTATCTCGTCGTGCTCCTGCTGGCGACGGTCGTCCTGGTTTTTGTCGGACTGTTATTCGCCTGATCTAGCGCGGCTGGATGACTGGTGAGCGTAGCTCCTGACCCGGCTGCGCCGCCTGCCTTGCCTCGATCAGGGCGCGCATTTCGGGCGCCTCCATGATCGCATTGAGACGGGCGAGCGATTGTGCGGAATCGGCGGAAACGCCGAAGAGCTCCTGGAAGGCTTCGAACGGCGTCCGCTCGCGCGGGAAGCGTTGGATCGACACCGACTGACCGGCGTTGATTCCCGCCAGCCGCCGGGCGGCATCGACCGCTTCCATGAAGCCCCCGATCTCATCCACCAGACCCCGCTCAAGCGCCTGCTCGCCTGTCCAGACGCGCCCGCGCGCAATCTCGGCGACGCGCTCGCGCGACAGGTCGCGGCCTTCGGCGACCCTCTCTGTGAAATCCTCATACACATTGCCGAGTTCCGCCTCGATGGCCGCACGCTGGCTATCCGTCCAGCTTTCGTTCGGTGAGTAGGCGCCGGCAAACTCGCCGCCAACAGATACCTGTTCGAAATTGATGCCGATCAAGCCGAATGCGCCGTCGAGATTGATCTTGCCGCCATAGACGCCGATCGAACCGGTCAATGTGGTGGCGTTGGCGATGATGTGATCAGCGGGTGCCGCTATGTAATAACCGCCCGACGCGGCAGCCGCTCCCATGCTCACCACCACAGGGATGCCGTCATCCTGGGCGCGGCGAACCGCATCCCAGATCTGATCGGACGCAATCGACGATCCGCCCGGTGAATCGATGCGGACGATGATGGCGCGCGTCCCGTTGGCTTCAGCGGCGTTGGTGATGGCTTCGGCCATGGCGTCGCCGCCGATCAGCGGATTACCGCCAAAAGGTGAGGAGACGCCATCGCCGGTCACAATTGCGCCCTGGCCTTCGACGAGCGCGATACGCGGGCCGTAGGCGTTCAGCGCGCCGCTGAGCCGATAGTCTTCGAGTTCCGCAAACTCGGCATTGCCGCCGGCCCGTTCGAGAATCGCGGCGCGGGCCGCGGCGACATGGCCGAGCTGATCGACGAGGCCGGACTCGCGGGCAGCTTCCGCGCTGTGCGGGGCCTGCTCGATCAGCGTTTGCAGGCGCGCGGCGTCAAGTGTGCGCCCCGCAGCCGCGTTGGCGATGGCGGTGTCATAAATGGACCCGAAATAGGATAGCGTTGCTTCGAGATGTTCGGGTGTGAATCCGTCTTCGGTGTAGGCGTTCGGGGCGTTCTTGTATTCGAGAAACTGGATGAAATCGGCGTCGATCTCGAACCGGTCGAGCGCGGCTCCGAAGAACCCGACTTCGCCGGCAAGGCCGGCCGTCGCGAAACTCGCCGTGTCCTGAAGCCAGATCTCATCGGCGCTGGCGACGGCCAGATAGGTCGTTACGGATGTCGAATTGAAGCCCTGCGAGTGTACGATGACCGGGCGGCCGGTTTCGCGGAAGGCGGCGATCGCACGATTCAATTCCTCGGCCTGCGCCGGCGACATGCCGAACTCATTGGCCCGGACGAACAAGCCGGCGACACGGTCGTCACGCCCGGCCCGGTCCAACAGGCGCACAACATCGACGATCGGGGCCGGCTCGGCAAAGGCGAAGGGCGAGCGCGACTGCTGGTCGAGCCGGCCTTCACGCAGATCCAGTTCCAGCACCAGGCGGCCGGACGGCAGGCCGGCGGCTTCTTCGGCGTCAGCCGTCATTGCCGCGATGAACGCGCCGAGCACGATGAAAAGCAGGATAATCGCCAGCACCGATCCGATGATCACGCCGAGAATCGAGCCGAACAGGGTGATGAAAAACTGTTTCATGAAACCGTCCCGAATTGCACATGTTGGATGTCATCATGCGCATATCGTGCCGAATTAGGCGAGGGAAAGTCCGCAAGCGCATCCCGCGCCTGCGGCGGGCTGTATCGATGCCATGAAGGGGCGGGCGGCGGAATTGAATGGTCGGAGTAGCAAGATTCGAACTTGCGACCCCCGCCTCCCGAAGACGGTGCTCTACCAGGCTGAGCTATACTCCGACCGGAGCGCGGGCTTATAACCACATCATTCGCGGGATTCAATCACTACAGCATCCGCCCGTTGCATCATCTGCAGTGAGTCGCTATCTAGCGCCTCCGCCGGGCTGATAGGCCCGCTGCTGGGGCGTCGCCAAGTGGTAAGGCATCGGTTTTTGGTACCGACATTCCCAGGTTCGAATCCTGGCGCCCCAGCCATCATTTCCCGCCGACATCCGAGTGCAGACCGCCGGGCCCGCCAGCGCGTGCCGCCGGCATTGCTGCGAGCCGGCAGAACAAATTATCGTGATGCCCCGCCGAAGCGCGATTTCTTCAGGCGCTGCGCATGCTGCATTCGCCTTTTGGGGCAATGAGAAGACGGCAATTCCCGGTAGAGGCGAGAAAATGGCAGTTAATGGCTGCTTCAACCGCATTCGACCGGAGTCTGTCTATTGATTGACGCGCATCACTTCGGTAGCGTCTTTCATTAAGAAGGCGTAATTCGCCAAACGAGACGGAAGGAAAACTTCCGCGAAGCGAGGGGAAGGGGTCAACGCGAGTTTCTTCCCAACTTCTATGGAATCTGCAGGTTCGGGCCGGCGTGCTAGCCGTCCGGCCTCAGAACAAGCAGGGGCTAGACCGGTGCGGGGGCACCGGAAAGCACAAATAGTCAGTCAGGCGTGGCGGATCTCAACCCGCGCCGTTCAATGTGAGGCGAGACATGGCGAACTTGAATAAATGGCTTCGCACTTCAGTCGCAGCAGCGGTGTTTTCCGTTGGCGTGGCCGGTATTGCGGATGCGCAAATCCAGCAAGCGCTAAACACGGGTGCGCAATCCACGCAAGACGGAGCCAGCACCCAAAGTCAGATCGATCAGCTTGATGACGATCGGACCAATGCGGAACTGGAATACCGCGCGCTTCTGCAGCAAATCGAAAGCCAGCGGCTCTATGTCGCGCAGCAGGAAGTGTTCATTCAGTCGCAGCAAAACGAAATCGATTCGTTGCGGCTGCAGATCGACAGCGTCGGCAATATCCAGCGCGACCTCATCCCGATGCTGCGGGAAATGGCCGACGGCCTGCGCCAGTTTGTCGAGCTGGATCTGCCGTTCCAACACGAGGAACGCCTGGAACAGGTGGACGAGCTCTACGACCTGATCGACGATCCGGAAGTGTCGGCGGCCGAGAAATACCGCGTCATTCTGAACCGTTACGAGATCGAAGCGTCCTATGGCCGCGGCCTGCGCACCTTTTCGGAATCGACCATCGAGAACGAACAGGATGTGACGTTCGAATATCTGCAGATCGGACGCGTCGCGCTGATCCGTCAGAACCCGGATGACAGCCTGTCGATGCTGTATCGCGGTGCGCCTGACTGGGTCGACGTGCCGTCGAGCCATGCCAACGACGTGAACCGTGCTTTCCGCATCGCGCGCGAAGTGACGACGCCGGAAGTGTTCACCGTGCCGCTTCCCGGCTCGGAAGATCAGTAGTTCGGCCCTGACGGAGACATTGCGATGAAACTCAATCTCAAGACCATTGCCGCAGCGGCCGTCCTCGGGATCGCCACTGTCGGAAGTGCTATGGCGCAACAGGCGCCGGCATCCAGCATCAATGAATTGCTCAACCGCCTGCGTTCGGACGTGCGTGAGGCATCCCAGGAAAACCAGCAACGCCTGCAGGAATTCCGCCAGGCGCGGAACCAGCAGACCTCGCTTCTCGCCGGAGCCCGCTCGACGTTGGCCGGCCTTGAAGCCCAGGCCGACAGCCTGGAAGCGCAATTCGCCAACAACCAGGTCCGCATCGACGAGCTGGCTGAAGAACTGCGCGCTGCGCAGGGCGAATTCGGCGAGCTGTTCGGTGTCGCGCGCCAGACGGCCGGCGAGTTCGGCTCGTTGATCGAAGGTTCGCTGGCCAGTGCTCAGCACCCGGGCCGTGCCGGTCCGCTCCTGGAACTGGCGAACAGCCGCGTCCTCCCGACGCGGACAGAACTCGACACGATCTATCGGTCGATCACCGAAGAAATGATCTATCAGGGCGAGATTGCCTCGTTCGACGCACCGGTCGCCGACCTCGACTGTTCGGGCGATTACGATGTGACGCGCGTCGGTGTGTTCGTGTCCTACGCCATGTGCGGCGGCAATCCGTCCTTTACGCGGTGGGCGCTGCCGGAAAACCCGGTCGGCGATGCCGATTTTGTGCTGACAGCCCTGCCGTCGCAGCCTCCCGGCAACATTCTGGGAGCCGCGTCCGCGCTCTACAATGCCGAGCCGGGCGAAATCGTATCCGGTCCGGTTGACCCGTCGCGTGGGGGCCTGCTGCTGGTCTATCGTGACATTCCGGACCTCGGTCAGCGTATCGAGCAAGGCCGTATCGTTGGTAAGATCATCCTCGGCCTGCTGGCCGTGTCGGTCGCCTTCGGCCTGTTCCGCCTGCTGATGCTGGTCCTCGAATCGATGGCCGTTGCCGGTCAGAAGCGCCGCTCGACCCCGTCGAAAGGCAATTCGCTGGGCCGGGTCATGCTGGCCTATGAATCGGTCAAGGATCACAATGAAGAAGTGATCGAGATGAAGCTGGACGAGGCGATCCTGCGGGAAACGCCGAAGCTGGAGTTCGGTCTCAACTTCCTGAAGCTCGCAGCCGGTATCGCGCCGCTGCTGGGTCTTCTGGGAACGGTGACCGGCATGATCCGGACCTTCACCCAGATCACGCTCTTCGGTACGGGTGACCCGCGCATCATGGCCGGTGGTATCTCGGAAGCCCTGGTCACCACGGTGCTGGGCCTTATTTCCGCCATCCCGCTGTTGTTCCTTCACAGCTTCGCAGCGAGCTTTGCACGCGGCGTTCAGCAGACGCTGGAAGAACAGGCGGCCGGTATTGTCGCCCGACACGCAGAAGAGCGCGCTGGCCGGTCGGCTTAAGGGGAGGTCCACACAATGGATTTCCAAACAGCTCTTGGCGGACTGAACGAGTTTCTCGATCGCGGCGGCTTCGTGCTCGTCTGGATCATGGGTCTCACGTTCGTGATGTGGGCTTTCATCCTTGAGCGTCTCGCCTACTTCTTCTTCGCCCAGGCGGGCGATGCGAAGCGGGCGCTCAAGGAATGGTCCGCACGGTCCGACCATACGTCGTGGACGGCTCACGCCATTCGCGACCAGCTGATCTCCGAGGCGAAACAGAAGGCGGAGAACAATGTCGAGCTCGTCAAGACGCTCGTCGCGGTGGCTCCGCTCTTCGGTCTCCTCGGTACGGTGACGGGCATGGTTTCGGTGTTTGACGTGATGGCCGTATCCGGCTCGTCGGACGCAAGGGCGATGTCGGCGGGTGTGTCCCGCGCGACGATCCCGACCATGGCCGGCATGGTGGCGGCATTGTCCGGTCTGATTTTCTCAAATCAGATCGAACGGCTCGCCAAGCGCCGTACCGCGATCCTCGCCGACCAGCTTGAACTGGAGTAGCGGCTATGCGCAGACGCAAGCAAAGAGGAAACGATCAGGCCGAAGTGAACATGACGCCGATGCTCGACATCGTGTTCATCCTGCTGATCTTCTTCATCGTGACCGCGACCTTCCTGCAAGAGCAGGGGTTCGACATGCGGCCGCCGCCGCCCAGCGATGAACCGCCGAACACGGAATCGAACCCGGTCATTCTCGTGCAGATCGACGCCGAGAACCGGGTGTTCGTGAACCAGCGTTCGACGAGTGAAGACCGGGTGTTGGCGTCGGTTCAGCGGATCCGTGCCGAAGCGCCGAACAGTGCGGTTCTGATCGAACCCAATAACGAGGCCGAAACCGGCACCGTGGCGTTGATATGGGACGATATGCGATCAAATGGCATACCCGTTTCCATCCAGCGCCAGCAGGGCGACGGCAATTAACTCGGGGAGTGAAACATGGCTCGACGTGTGAGCCGAGTACAGGCTGAAGACGAAGAAGTCGAACTGAACATGACGCCGATGCTGGACGTGGTGTTCATCCTGTTGATCTTCTTCATCGTCACGGCTGTGTTCGTGAAAGAACCGGGTGTCGATGTATTTCGCCCCGATGTCAGCGGAAGTGAGCGCATGAAGCCGACGCTTCTGGTCGCCGTCACCTCCGAGGACGAGATCTGGATCAATCGCGACATCTACGAGATGAACCAGGTCCGCGGCGTTCTCGAGCAGTTGCTGTCCGAGAACCCGCGCGCCGAGGCGATGATCCAGGCGGATGAGGGTTCACCAATCGGGACGGTCCTGGATATCCAGGAATTGCTGACCGAGCTGGGTGTTGAGGAAATCAACATCTCGGATGAACCATAGGAGGCTGATATGGGTAATATTCTTCGTCTCATCATCGGCGTTCCGATCGCCCTCATCGTGACCTTTGCGCTGTTCGCGCTGATGCAACGGCTGATTTTCGTCGAAGAAGTCGAAATAGACGATGCGGGAGATGAGTACAGCTTCGACATCAATCCGCAGGTGGAAGAGGTGAATGCGCGGACCCGCGATACGTCGATCGAAGACGTGCAGCAGGTCGATCCGCCGCCCCCGCCGCCGCAGATCGAGCGCCAAGCCGCCGACCTGCCGACGGAAAGCCTGTCGACGATCGTCGGTAATATTCCGGAGTTCGACACGCCGGAGCTGAATTCCGGCAATGTCAGCTTCAACGTGTCCGACCGGGACGCCCAGCCGCTGGTCCGCATCCCGCCGCAATATCCGGTACGCGCCGCCGAGCGCGGCCTGGAGGGCTATTGCGACATGTTGTTCAACGTGTCGCCCGATGGCACGCCAGTGGACATTCAGGCGACCAACTGCACCAGCAGCATGTTCGAACGCTCGTCGATCCGGGCGGTTGAACGCTGGCGCTACAGCCAGCGGATCGTCGACGGCGTGCCGCAGATGCGGCGCGGTGTTCAGACGCGTATCGAGTACGAACTGTCCGACTAGTTCGGTCCATTGCTAGCGGGCGGTGCGGGGAGCGCTGCCGGGCTGGGAGAAACAGAGGTGAGACGATGCTAAGCCGTCTTTTTATATTGGCAGTTTCCTCCATGGTCGTGCTGTCCGTGGCCATTCCGGATGCCGATGCGCAGCGCCGCAATCGTAACCAGGACGAGCAGGGCAGCAATGCCGAGAACCGGACCATGTCGGCCGCGATCGGCGAGCCGGTTCTGGCCGCGCAGGAATGCCTCGATGCCGAGAATTATACTTGCGTGATCAACTCGTTGACGCCGCTTCTGAACGGCGAAATCAACTCCTTCGAGCGGTTCGTCATTCTGCGGATGCGCGGCGTGGCCTATTACAGCCAGGACCGCACCGAGCAGGCGATCAACGACTTCCTTGGCGCGGTGAATACCGGTATTGCGACGACCGATGAAGAAGTGCAGCTGCGCCTCAATGTCGGTCAGCTCTACATCATTACCGAGCGCTATTCGGAAGGCATCCGCCAGATGGAATTGGCGGTGCAGGCCGGTGCCCAGCTGACGCCGAACCTGGCGCTGATGCTGGCCCAGGCCTACGCCCAGGCCGAGCGTTATACCGAGGGCCTGCGCTACGCCGAAATGCAGTATAACATGGCCAGTCCGCGCGAGCGGCGGAATTACGACATGCTGCTGTTCTATTACCAGCAGCTGCAGCGGGTTCCCGACCAGCTGCGCCTGATCTCGGACATGGTTGAGCGTTGGCCGGCGGATCGCAATATCTGGACCTCGCTGGTGGCGCTGATGGCGCAAACCAACAATGAGTCCGGCGCGTTCGAAGCCAACAAGCTGATGTATCTCAACGGGATGCTCAATGAAGAGCGGGAATTGGTGCGTCTGGCGCAGTATTACAGCTACTTCGAATATCCCTATCGCGGAGCCGTGATTCTCGAGCGCGAAATGAATGCCGGGCGTGTCGAGCGCACCCGCACAAATCTGGAAGTCCTCGCGAATATGTGGCGTCAGGCACGGGAATTCGACCGGGCGATCCCGGTGCTGGAAGCCGTCGCCCGACAAGGCAGCGGCGAAGATTATCTGCGTCTGGCTGAGGCCCTGTATGAAGAAGAGCGTTTCGCGGAGGCCGAGACCGCTTTCGAATCGGCCATTAGCCGCGGCGGACTTAATCGCCCGGGCGATGCCATCGCGCTTCTGGGCACGGTCCGCTACGACCAGAACAATCGGCAGGGCGCTTTGCAGGCTTTCCGCCAGTGCGGGCAGTATTCCTACAGCCGGCGGACCTGTAATGGCTGGGTCGAGTTCATCAGCAATGAGATCAATGCCGAGCGGCAGCGCGCCGAGCTTCGCGTCCGCGTGAACACCGAAGAGTGCCGCAACACGGTGCGTGAAGCGATCAATCTGGTGACGATCACGGGTAACGAGTCCGACTTCGATGCGGATGGCAATGCCATCATCGACGTGCCGGAGCGCTGCCAGGGTTTCTTCAATGAACGCGGTGAACAGATCGGCGGCTATGGCTTTACCGCCGCGGCCGCTGACGAAGGCGAGGCAGACGGCGCCGACGCCGGCTGATCCTGATTTCAAAGGAAAGACATCAAACCCCGGTCCGCGGACCGGGGTTTTTTGTTGGCTGGAAATGGCCGCGGCAGCGTCGCGGCTTCGCCGCATTCTTACGGAATTGTCATCTGCGGGGTTGAGGGGGCGCCTTGGAAGGGGAGCGCCCAAATGCAGCGTTTTTTACGCACATCCGTGAGCCTGCCGCTGGCCGGCCTGATCACCTTTTCGCTGGCCATGCTGATGACCTATCTGATCAGCGTTGAAGGCGAACCGAAGCCCGCCGGCGAAGAGCTTGTCGTCGAGCTGTTTCCCTATGTCGAGCGGGTCGATCCACCCGGCCGTGTATCCATTGAACCGGTCGATGCGGTCGAGCCGCCACCGCCATTGCCGGTGATTCCTGTCGAGACCGCGGGTCCGCCCGATGACGATTTGACGATTGTCATCGGCGAAGTACCTGATTTCGCGGATCCGTCCATCGACGGTGCGCGGTTTCATCGCCGAATCGCCGATCAGGATGAAATGCCGGTGGTGCGCATTCCGCCGGTGTATCCGAACCGGGAAGCGGAACGCGGGATCGAAGGGCAATGCACGGTCCAGTTTGATCTCAACACGAACGGACAGCCGTTCAACGTCCGCAGCGGTGCTTGCGCGTCGCCCGGCTTCGCCCGCGCGTCGATACAGGCGGTCCAGCGTTGGCGCTATGAGCCGCGGGTTGAAAACGGCCAAGCGGTCACGCGCTCGAATATGAGCGTGACGCTGGATTTCACGCTGAACGACTAAGCGAAAGGGCAGGGGCGGCCGCGCCGGCCGCCCCTTTGGTCTATTCCGCCGCGGCGGTGCTCAATTCGGCAACCTCGGCATCGGCAAGGCCTACCGTCATCAGCGCGAATGCCCAGTTCTCGGCGGTTTCCCGCAGACTGTCGAAACGGCCGGAAGCGCCGCCATGGCCCGCACCCATATTGGTGCGCATCAGGGTCAGACCATTGTCGGCGCGCGTCGCGCGCAGGCGGGCCGTCCATTTGGCCGGCTCCCAATAGGTGACGCGCGGATCGGTCAGGCCGGCGGTGGCCAGGACGTGCGGATAGTCGATGGCTTCGATATTGTCGTACGGGCTGTACTCCGCAATCGTGTCATAGGCTTCCGGATCTTCGATCGGATTGCCCCATTCGGGCCATTCCGGCGGGGTCAGCGGCAAGGTCGGATCGGACATGGTATTGATCACGTCCACGAAGGGCACGGCCGCAATCGCTCCAGCAAACAGGTCCGGCTGCAGATTGATCGCCGCACCGACGAGCAGGCCACCTGCCGATCCGCCATAAGCGACCATGTTGCCGCGCGAGGTGAAGCCTTGTGCGACAAGCGCCTCGCCGGCCGAGACAAAATCGCGGAAGGTGTTGATCTTGTTTTCGAGCTTGCCGTCGAGATACCAGCCATAACCGCGCGCCTGACTGCCCCGGATATGCGCTATGGCATAGATCATGCCGCGATCGACCAGCGAGAGCGGTGTCACCCGGAAGGCTGCCGGAATGGTAATGCCGTAGCTGCCATATCCGTAAAGCATCAGCGGTGCGGTACCGTCGACCGGCGTGTCGCGGTGATAGAGCAGGGTGACCGGAATTTGTTCGCCATCATGGGCGGGTGCCATAATGCGGCGCACAACATAGTCCGCCGGATCGTGACCGGACGGTATTTCCTGGCGCTTGCGCAATTCTCGCTCACGCGTGGCCATGTCGTAATCATAAGTCTCTTCCGGCGTCGATGGCGATTCATAGCTGAAGCGCATTGTATCGGTCGCAAACTCGAAGCCGGCGTCCACGCCCAGCGAATAGGCTTCTTCCGCGAAGGCAATGGTATGTTCCTCACCGCTTTCGAGATGGCGAACGATAATGCGCGGCAATGCATCCTCGCGTTCGACCCGGACCATCCAGTCGCGGAAACCCAGCAAGCTAGTGACCAGCGTGCCGGGGCGGTGATCGATCACCGTTTCCCAGTTCTCGCGCTGCGGTGCATCGATCGGCGCGCGCATGACCTGAAAGTCTACCGCACCGTCAAGATTCGTGAGGATGTAGAAGCCGTCACCGGTCTCGGTCAGCGAGTATTCGACATCGGTCTCACGCGCCGAGACCAGGATGGGATCGCTCGCCGGATTATTGGCATCGATCAGGCGCACCTCGCTGGTCGTGTGACCGGAGGTCGAAATCACGACATAGGTGTCGCCCGCCGTATTGCCGACATTGACGAAAAAGCCGTCATCCGGCTCGTCATAGACGAGTTCACTATCCGCTGCGCCGCGATCCTGGCGATAGACGCGCTTCGAGCGCCCGTTGGCATCGCGCCAGACCCAGAACAGGGTCGAGGAATCGTTCGCCCAGGCGAAATCACCCGTGCTTTCATCGGTCAACGTGGCGATGTCTTCCCCGGTGGTAAGGTCGCGGATCCGGATTTCGTAATATTCGGAACCCCGCGTATCGACGGACCAGGCGAGATAACGGTGGTCGGGGCTGTGCGCGATCGTTCCGAAATCGAGGTATTCGATGCCGTCTGCCTCGACATCGCCATCGAGCAGGATCTGTTCGGCGTCTTCCTCCGGCGAGGCCGGGTCGACGGGGCGGCGGGCGAAGACCGGGTACTGCCCGCCCTCGCGGAAGCGGGTGTAATACTCAAATTCGCCGTCGCGCTCGGGCACCGAGCTGTCGTCCTCGCGGATGCGGCCGCGAATTTCCTGGAAGATACGTTCCTGGAGCGCCTCGGTCGGCGACATCACCGCGTTGTAGTAGGCGTTCTCCGCCTCCAAATGGGCGCGGATGTCGGCCTGCAACACCGAAGGATCGCGCATGACTTCCTGCCAGTTATCGTCGCGCAGCCAAGCGTATTCGTCGGTGCGGGTGCGGCCGAGCTGCTCAATGGTGAGCGGGCGTTGTTCGGCGGTCGGAGCGCTGATCTGCAGCGCACGATCAATCAGGGTCATTTCGGGCGTCTCTATGTTGGCGTCGGCCGCGGTACCGGTCTCGTCGCTGGCAGGCTGGCTGCAAGCCACAAGCAGCGACAAGGCAGCGAGGGCGGGCAATTTGCGAAGCATCTGGCTTCCTCCCAAATTCGAATTGACGGCACTTTACTTCGCGCGCCGCAAATGGCCATCGCGCTCATCAGGTTCGGCGCCGCACGGACAGGATCGGCGTGAAAACGGCGATCAGTCCCAGCACGATCGCCAGTCCTGCCATTGGAATCAGAACCGATTCGCGAGGTCCGAGCGCGGCAACGACAAAGCCCATGATCAGCGCGCCCATGGGCATGCCGCCAAACAGGCCAAGCTGGTAGACGGACATGATCCGCGCCATCATTTCCGCCGGCGCGTTTTCCTGTACGACGGCGCGGCTCAAGGAAATGGCGACGCCGGCGCCCAACCCCCAGAAAAAATCGAGCGCATAAAGGCCGGCGAGCGGGATCGGCAGGGCAAGTCCGCCGAGGCTGATCACCGTCACCAGCTGGGCCAGCATGACGGCCCGGCCCGGACGATCGATATGGCCGAACTTGGCCAGCAGCGCATTGGCGATGAAGGCACCGATCCAGAACACTACCAACAGGCTGGATAAGGTGCCGTAGCCGGCGCCGTAAACGTCGCGCACGAGGACCGGTATCACCACAAAAAAGGCGCCGCCGACGACGAAGAATCCGACGGCCACCATGATCGATGTCATTGACGCGATGACCGGCGATGCCAACACGGTTCGCACGCCGTCGACCAGATCCTGCAGGGCGTGGGTCGCCTCGGTCCGTTTGGCTTTCAGGCGTGGCAGTCCGGCCGTTGCGATGACGCCCAACAGAAATCCCGCGGCCTGCAGGAACAGCAACAGGCCCGGCCCGGTCCAGCGGGCGAGATAGCCCGCGCCCATGCCGGTGATTTGTCCGGCGAATTGGACGAGGGAGGCGATCACCACAGCTTTCTGCAGTGTCAGCACGCGGCCCGACCGGTTGGCGATCCGGACCACGGCGTTGATGGCGGAATCGCGGGCCGGCAGCACAAAAGCGCCGCATAAGCCCACCGCGACCGCATAGCCGATCAGCAGCCAGTAGGTCAGGGCGCCGGATAACAGCAAGGCGCCCAGAATGGCAGCCAACGCCGCAGCCAAACCATAGAAAATGATGAGAATGCGCCGCCGGCCGCGGCGTTCCGCCAGCACGCCTGCGGCTGGCAACAGGAACAGCATCGGCGCGGTCAGGGCCATTTGGGCCAGCCCGAGGCGTTCGGGGGATTCTGCGAGCGTGAAATAGACGATGCCCGGAAACAGGGTGGTTTGCAGGCCGAAGCCGAAAAACCAGCCCGCCACGATCACCAGATAGGCGGCAAAGGGTGCTGGGCTCTGTCCTGTCGAGCTGTCTGTCACTCCGCCCCCCAGCGAAAACCTGACGACCACTAGAGCAGCCTTTCGCGGTGGTGCAAGGCGGCAGGGCACCGCATACGCTTGTTTAACGTCTTGGCAGGCATTTTGACCGCCGGAAACGGACGGACCGATGGGCCAGGCAGAACCGCTCACCTTAACCGAAACCACCGCGGCGACCGGACGTGCGCGCTCGGTGCTGGCCAAGCGGCTGGCCGATATCATTTGCCTGCCGTCCAGCGTTATCGGGCCACAGGAACGGTGGATTGTCGGCGATTTGCTGCACGAGATTCTCCGGAACAGCGATGCGGCGATCCGCCGGCGCTGCGCGGAGCGGCTGGCGGAAATCAAGGACGCGCCGGCCAATATCGTGAAGCTGCTGGCAGCGGATACCATCGGTATTGCCGCGCCCCTGCTGGAGCATTCGGAAGCCTTGTCGGATTTCGATTTGATGGAGGTCTGCCGCCTGGGAAGCCTCGATCATCGGGTGATGATCGCCAGCCGCGAAACGGTGTCCGAAACGGTGTCCGCGACGCTGGCCTCCGTGGGCGAACCGGCAGTCGTCACTGCTTTATTGCGTAACGACCATGCGCGGCTTGCGCCGCCGACGGTCTCGCATCTGGTCTCGCTTGCCGAGGATGAGCCGTCATACGTCAAACCTTTACTCAAGCGCGGCGAGTTGCGGCCGCGGGCGGCGCTGCAGCTGTTCTGGTTGTGCGACCATGAAAGCCGCAAGGCCATCCTCAACCGGTTTGCCGTCGGGCGTACGCTGATGATCGAAGCGGCCGAGGATGTGTTCGGCTTCGCCGCCGAAGAGGGCTGGAACGATCCGCTGGTGAACCGGGCTCTGAAATTCGTCGACCGGCGGCAGCGGAACCGCCAGGCGGGCGAAGACAGCGCATACGGGTCGCTGGAGGGGGTGATCGCCACCATGCGCAGCGAAGGCCCGACGCCGGCGCTGGTCGAAGAGCTCGCCCTGCTGGCGGGAATCAGCGACGCGTTGGCGGAACGTGTCTGCGGCGATCTAGGCGGCGAACCGGCGGCGATCCTTTGCAAGGCGACCGGCGCGGACCGCGACGTGCTCAACACATTTTGCGAGGCTTTCCAAGGCCTTGTCGGCGGCGGTGGGCGCGATCGCGCCTTCCAGATCTATGATGGCTTGTCGGTCGAAAAGGCACAGACGGTGCTGCGGTATTGGGACCTTTCGAAGGCGGCTGAATCCCGCTCACGCTGACCCATCTGCTGCCATGTGCACGAATCCAGTCGAGATACTGGTCAAGCCGGTTGGCCATCGTTAAAAGCTCCCAACGAACGCGTCCGCGGCGGAGTTTCGGGAGGACTTATGATCTACGGGGTGAGCCTGAGCCTGGTGCTGGCGCTGCTGTGGTGGGTGCTCTCGGGCTATGACAAGATTGTCCTGCTCTCCTTTGGCGCCGCGAGTGTTGTGATCGCGATGATTCTGGTGCTCCGGATGCGGATCCTCGACCGCGAGACGGCACCGTTTCTGCGCCTTGGCACTTTGATCCCTTATTACACATGGCTTGGCAGCGAGATCGCCAAGGCCAATGTCGGCGTCGTCAAGGCGGCCCTCAAACCGGAAATCGATATCACGCCGCGGCTGGTGCGCGTGCCGGTGGAAGCCGATAGCGACCTGGCGCGCTGCGTTTTCGCGAATTCCATTACACTGACGCCGGGCACGGTGACGGTCGAGATCGAGGATGACGCCTTTCTGGTGCACGCGATCGATGGCAGCTTCACCGCGCCGGAAGGCTTTGCGGAAATGAATGCGAAGGCCGCGCGCGCCACCGATGGAGGCGCGTCATGATGGATTGGGTGAATCTGGCCGGCGTGCTGTCCATGGCGCTGGCGATGGCGATCATGCTGGGGCGCCTGTTCGCCGGGCCGACGCTTTATGACCGGGTCCTGGCCGCGAACTCGTTCGGCACCAAGACCGTGTTGCTGCTGCTGATCTTCAGCCTGCTGGTTGGTCGCGGAGATGGTGTTGATATTGCTTTGCTTTATGCGCTGATCAATTTCATCGCGACGATCGCGATCCTGAAATTCTTCCGCTATCGCTCGCTGGAAATCGCACTCGCACAGATGTCTTTGCGGCGGGCGATTGATGGGGAGGACGAGTGATGGAAGCGCTGCTCCTGATCCGCGACATTGTCAGCATCGCGCTGATGGCCACCGGCATCATTTTCGTGCTGGCCGGGGCGGTCGGCGTGGTCCGTCTGCCGGATTTCTACACACGGATCCATGCGGCCGGCGTAACCGACACGCTGGGCGCGGAGTTGATCGTGCTGTCGCTGATCCTGCAAGCCGGCTTCACGCTGCTGGCGGCTAAGCTTCTGCTGGTCGGTTTTATCCTCTTCCTGACGAGCCCGACCGCCACGCATGCCGTTGCGAATGCGGCGCACCGGGCCGGGCTCAACCCGCTCCTGTCGCGGCATCAGCCGAAGCACCCGCGTGACGCGGACACTGAGGAGGCGTCGTGACCGAGTTCGACTGGACGCAATTGCTCGACTATGCGCTGATGGCGATGCTGGTCAGCGTCGCCATCGCGATCGTGCGGCTGCGCAATTTGTTCGCTGCCGTCATGCTGATGGGCGTTTACAGCCTTTTGTCGGCGGCTTGGTTCGTGTCTTTGGACGCGGTTGACGTAGCCTTCACTGAAGCCGCTGTCGGCGCGGGGATTTCGACCGTGCTGATGCTGGCGGCGATGCTTCTGACCGCGCGCGAAGCCGACCCGGTCGGTGCGGGGCGTCATTGGGCGGCGCTGATCGTGGTATCCGTCACCGGCGCAGCGCTGTTTTATGCGGTTGGCGACATGCCGGTCTATGGCGACATCAATTCGCCGGCAAATTCTGGACCTGGCATGGATTACGTCACCTCGACGCCGAGCGAAGTGGCGATCCCCAATGTGGTGACCGCCGTTCTGGCCAGCTATCGGGGTTTCGATACATTCGGTGAGACGGTCGTGATCTTCGCGGCCGGCCTTGGTGTCATGCTCCTCTTGGGCCTTCGCGGCCGCAAACCCGGCCAGGAGGACAAGCCGTGACCCCGCATCTCGTTCTCCGCGTTGTTTCGAAACTGCTGATCCCGCTGATCGTCGTTTTCGGCCTCTACGTCCATTTCCATGGCGATTACAGCCCGGGCGGGGGCTTCCAGGCCGGCACGATCGTGGCCGCGGGTGTGATCCTCTACGCGCTGATTTTCGGCGTCAGCAACGCCCGCAAGGCGGTGCCGCCGGTGTTCGTGAAATTCCTCGCGGCGTTCGGGGTGCTGCTCTATGGCGGTACGGGCGTCGTCTCGTTTTTCATGGGCATGAATTATCTCGATTATGACGCGCTGCATCCGGACCAGGTCCACAAGACCGGCCAGCATATCGGCATCATCCTGATCGAGCTCGGCGTCCTGACCACGGTGTTTTCCGTCATGATGATGATTTTCTATGCGTTTGCCGGCCGCGCGCCCGACATCCCGGAAGAGGAGTGGTGATGATCGAGATCATCGCGGAACGCTTCAATTTCATCGTTGTCATCATCCTCATGATGACGGGTCTTTATGCCGTGGTGGCGACGGGCAATCTGGTCAAGCGGCTGGTGGGGCTGTCGCTGTTCCAGACCTCGGTTTTTCTGCTCTACATCACAACGAGCAAGGTGTTCGGCGGCCAGCCGCCGATCTTGCCTTATCCGCTGGAATACGGCGATGGTCATGGCGGCGAGGGATATGGCGAAGAAGGCTATGCCGCGGCCACCAGCCATGCGGCGGACCCTGTTCCCGAGGCGCTCGCCGAGCCGGTGCCGGACGATATCGAACCGGTCGCCGATGCGGTCAGCTACAGCGCCGAGGTGATCTATTCCAACCCGTTACCCCACGTACTGATCCTGACGGCGATTGTGGTGGGGGTGGCCACGCTGTCGGTCGGCCTCGCCCTCGTGGTGCGGATCCGCGAGACCTATGGCTCGATCGAGGATGACGCGATCAACAAGGCCGACTATGCGGTGGACAGCGCCGGGGGTAAGAGCTGATGGAGTTTCTGGCTTCCCTGATGCCGGCTGTGGTCACCGAACACGGCGCGGCGCTCATCGTCGTCGTGCCTTTGCTGTCGGCCGCCATTGCCGCGGTGATGCCGAACGGCAAGATCGGCTGGGCTATCGCGCTGATCGCGACGATCGCCTCGGCACTGATCGCCATCAGCATCACCGTCGATGTCCAGGCCAATGGCGTGATATCCTACGCCATGGGCGGCTGGCAGCCGCCGGCCGGGATCGAGTTCCGGATCGATGATCTCAATGCGGTCCTGCTGCTTCTGATCGGGTTTACCGGCGTATTGAGCGTGATCTACGCGCTGCCGAGCGTTGCTGACGAGATTGCCGACAATCGCCAGGCGCTCTTCTATTCGGCTTTCCTCGTCTGCTTTGCCGGCCTTCTGGGCGTGGCGATCACGGGCGACGCCTTCAACATGTTTGTGTTCCTCGAGATCTCGTCGATCTCGACCTATGTCCTCGTCGGCATGGGCGCGTCGCGCGACCGGCGGGCGCTGACGGCGGCCTACAATTATCTCATCCTCGGCACGATTGGCGCGACCTTCTTCGTCATTGGCGTCGGCTTCCTCTACATGGCGACCGGAACGCTGAACATGTTCGACATGGCCGGGCGCATTCCGGAGTTGAGCGACAGCCGCGTGGTGCAGGCGGCCTTCGCCTTCATCATCGTCGGTCTGGGCCTCAAAGCGGCGATGTTCCCGCTGCATCTCTGGCTGCCGAACGCCTACGCCTATGCGCCGAATTTCGTGACGGTCTTCCTGGCAACGACGGCGACCAAGGTGGCCTTCTACACGCTGGTGCGATTCGCGTTTGACGTGTTCTGGCCAGAGGCGACCTTCGTTGCCATCAGCTTCCTGTGGATTTTCGCCATTCTCGGCATCATCGGCATGGTGGTGGCCTCGGTGCAGGCCGTGTTCCAGCACGATGCGCGGCGCTTGCTGGCGTTCTCCTCGGTGGCACAGGTCGGCTATATGATGCTGGGCCTGGGCATCGGCACGCTGGCGGGCGTTTCCGCGGGCATGCTGCATCTTGTCAATCACGCCATGATGAAAGGCGCGCTGTTCATGGCGCTCGGCGCGTTCGCGATCCGCTTCGGCGTCCGCCGTATCTCCGATCTCAACGGGTTCGCACGGTCCATGCCGTTTACCGCCGTCGCATTCACCATTGCGGGGCTAAGCCTCGTCGGCGTCCCGATGACGGTCGGCTTCTGGTCGAAATGGTATCTCAGCGTCGCCGCGTTCGAGAATGGCTGGTGGTGGGCGGTTGCTGTGGTGATCCTATCCTCGCTGATCGGCGCCGCCTACGTGGCGCGGATGCTGGCCGCCATCTGGGTGGCCGAACCGCATCACGACCGGAAAGGCGATATCGCGCATGCCCGCGCGCCTTTGCTGATGCTGGTGCCGATGTGGGTGCTCGCGATCGCCAATGTCTGGTTCTTCTTCGCGCCTGACTTCCTGATATCGCTGACGAATGCGGCTGCCGACGCGGCGCTCGCCGGAGCGACACGATGAGCTGGTCTCCCGAGCTCGCCCTTCTCGCGGCATTGGTCATTCCGCTCATCGGCGGCGTGTTTGTCAGCCTGTTGGGCAAGATGCCCAATCTGCGCGAAGGCGCCACATTGGCCGCGGCCGTGCTGCTGGCGGTGAATGTGGCCTATCTCGTTTCGGTGACGGGCGACCGTCCCGAGCTGATTTATGCAATCGGCGATACTGGCCTGTCTTTCGGCTTCCGCCTGGAGCCGTTGGGAGCTCTGTTTGCGGCGGTGGCGAGCGGGCTCTGGATCGTCAATTCGCTTTATTCCATCGGCTATATGCGCGGGAATAACGAACCGCATCAGACCCGTTTCTACGTCTTTTTCACAATCGCCATTGCCTGCGCCATGGGCGTTGCGCTGGCGTCCAACCTGTTGACGATGTTCCTGTTCTACGAGGCGCTGACGCTGTCGACCTATCCGCTGGTCGCGCACAAGGGCGATGACAAGGCACGGCGCGGGGCGGCCATCTATCTTGCCATCCTGCTCGGCACCTCGATCGGTCTTCTGCTTCCCGCGATCATTGCCACGCAGTTCATCGCCGGGTCGACGGAATTTACCGTTGGCGGCCTGCTGGCATCCGAAGCTTCGCCGCTGGTGGCCAGCGTCCTTTTGATCCTGTTCGCTTTCGGGATCGGCAAGGCCGCCCTGATGCCGGTGCATCCCTGGCTGCCGAACGCCATGGTCGCGCCGACGCCGGTCTCGGCCTTGCTGCACGCCGTGGCCGTCGTGAAGGCCGGTGTTTTCGCGATCCTGAAAGTCGCGACCTACATTTTCGGCCCGGAGCTGATCCAGTCGGCGCCAGCGTCGAGCTGGCTGGCCTGGATCGCGGCGATTTCGATCGTGCTGGCCTCGGTCATCGCGATGTCGAGCAATAATCTCAAACGCCGTCTGGCGTTCTCGACCGTTTCGCAGCTGTCATACGTGACGCTGGGCGCGATGATCGCAGCTCCGCTCGCGCTGCTGGGCGCTGCGCTGCAGATCGTGATGCACGCCTGGGGCAAAATCACGCTCTTCATGTGCGCGGGCGCGATTTATACCGCGACCAAGAAAACCGAGATATCGGACATGCGAGGGCTGGGCCGTTTGATGCCCTGGACGTTTGGCGCGTTTGCGGTTGGCGCTTTCTCGATCATCGGTTTGCCGCCTTTCGGCGGCATGTGGCCGAAACTCTATCTGATGTGGGGCGCCGCCACGACCGGACAGCAGGCGCTGATGGTGGCGTTGATCCTCTCCTCGGTGCTCAATGTTGCCTATCTGCTGCCTATCCCGGGGCGCGGCTTCTTTGATCCGGCGCCCAAGACCGGCTTGAAAAAGCCGGGGCCGGTGTTCGCCGTGCTGCCCCCTGTGATCACGGCTGCCGGCGTGACGGCGCTGTTCTTCCTGATCGGCCCGCTGACCGATTTCCTGGCCCCCGTTTTCGGTTTGGAGCTTTAAAATGAGTGACCCGACCCCCACACCGGAAGCGCCAGCGGGCGACGACAATGTTCATCCCGCGGCCAAGCCGTTTCTGTGGCTGGACACCAAATGGGCCCGCCGCGCGCCATTCTGGATTTTCGGCGGTCTCGCGCTGCTCCTTCTGGTGCTGGAGGCGTTCAGCCCGCTGCATCCTGCCTCGAAATGGGACGACGTTTTCGGCTTCTACGAGATCGAGGGCTTTTTCGGGTTCTGCCTGGCCGTGCTGATGGGCTGGCCGCTGCGCCGTCTGCTCGGCCGTCCGGAAGACTATTACGACCAGGAGGGTGATCATGACTGATCTGATCACCGCGGGCCTATCGCCCGCGCTTCCGGTCATTCTGGCGGGCCTGCTCGCCGCTGTCGTGCCATCCTATGCGGTGCGCAAATCGCTGATGCTGATCGCGCCATTGGCGGCAGCTGCGATCTGGTTCCTGACCCCTGAAGTCGGCATTTTCGGTATCGTCGAATTGGCCGGCTTCACGTTCGAGACTTACCGGTTCGACGCCTTGTCGCGGGTCTGGGGATTGATCTTTATCCTCGTGGTTTTCCTGAATGCGATCTATGCGCTGCACGACCGCGACCGGCTGCAGGATGCGACAACGCTGATCTATTCCGGTGCGGGGCTGGGCGCGGTATTTGCCGGCGACCTCCTGACGCTGTTCTTCTACTGGGAGCTGACGGCGATCAGCTCGGTTTTCCTGATCTGGGCGAGCCGCAACCAGGCCGCTTTCCGTGCCGGGCTGCGCTATCTCGCGATCCACGTCCTGTCGGGCGTGATGCTGCTGGCGGGCGCCATTCTCTACGCCAATCACACAGGCAGCTGGCAGTTCAACGCGATCGACGTCAATGCGCCGGGCGGTCTGTTGATGCTGCTCGCCTTCGGCATCAAGGCGGCCTTCCCCTTGCTGCACAACTGGCTGCAAGACGCCTATCCGAAATCAACGGCGATCGGGGCGGTGGTGCTGTCGGCATTTACGACCAAGCTTGCGATCTATGCGCTGGCGCGCGGTTTCGCCGGGCTCGACATCCTTGTGTGGGTTGGCTCCATCATGGTGGCCTTCCCGGTTTTCTATGCCGTGATCGAGAACGATCTGCGCAGGGTGCTGGCTTATTCGCTCAACAACCAGCTCGGCTTCATGGTGGCGGCCATCGGGGTGGGAACCGAGCTTGGCCTGAACGGCGCCGCAGCGCACGCCTTCGTGCATATCATCTACAAGGCGCTCCTGTTCATGAGCATGGGCGCGGTGTTGTTGCGGGTGGGGCATACCAAGGCGTCGGATCTCGGCGGGCTATACAAGTCGATGCCGTTTACAACCGCCTTCTGTCTCGTTGGAGCGGGGGCAATCTCGGCCTTCCCGTTATTCTCGGGCTTTGTCGCCAAGGCGCTCACGCTCGCGGCCGTAGCCTATGGCGGTTATGAAATCCCGTTTGTTATCCTGGTGTTCGCATCGGCCGGTGTGCTGGAGCATTCCGGGATCAAAATCCCATATTTTGCCTTCTTCCATCACGATAACGGCCACCGCGTAAAGGAAGCGCCGTTCAACATGCTGCTGGCGATGGGGCTGGCATCATTCCTGTGTATCTATCTCGGCGTCAATTACGGTGTCCTCTACGACCTGCTGCCCTATCCGGTGGAGTATGCGCCCTACACGTTCGACCATATTGTCGGACAAATGCAGCTCCTGCTGGCCGCGCTTTTCGCGTTTACCTTCCTGGTCAAGTTCAAGCTTTATCCGGCGGAAAGGCGAACCGTGATTCTCGACACAGACTGGTTCTACCGGCGCGTCGGTGACGGTCTCTTCCGATGGGCCTGGGCGATGGGCGACCGGCTGATGGCCGCGATCGGCAACCGGTTTGGTACCGCCTGCCGGAACGCATCGGGCAAGCTGTTCAATCTGTTCAGTCCGGCCGGGGCGTTAAGCCGCGACGTGCCGAGCGGGATATTGGCGATCTGGACCAGCATCCTTTTAGGACTGGTCATGTTGATCGCCTATCTGGCCGGCTGAGGCTTATCCTCTGTATTTCACGATGCACGCCTAGGTCGCACCTGGACATTTTGATCCATAGATAGGAAAGTTATCCTCACATCGCACGGCTGCGCTTAGGATCGATCCGAAGCGAAAGACGGACATCATCATGTGTGGACAACAATTCCTGGAAAGAGACCTGGCGCGGGCCCGGCTGGCGCGTGAGGCGGTGGCATTCGCGTTCAACGTTCCGCCGGATGAGATCGCCGCACCGACCCGGCGCTCCTCGCGCGTCGCTTTCGCCCGGCAGGTGGCGATGTATCTCGCCCATGTGGCGTTCGAGTTGAACCTGGCGCGGGTCGGGCAGGCTTTCGGCCGCGACCGCTCGACAGCGTCTTACGCCTGCCAGATTGTCGAGGACCGGCGGGACGATCCTGCTTTCGACGCCTGGCTCGACGGTTTGGAAGACTGTCTGCGCACCGCGCCAGATCCAATGATCCTGGACGTGCTGCAATGAGCGCCTCGCCACGCTGGATCAAGCGGCTGGCGGTCCCCGGCGCGCGGCTGCGCGCCGTGCCGGGCCGGCCGGATGACTTTGTCGTGCTGCCGGGCGGCGATTTGCGCCGGCGGCCGCTGGCGAAGGTCAGTGCCGATGCCGTCCGGCAAGCTCGCGGCGAGGGCTGGATCGCAGGGAATATGGAAAACGGCTTCGTCCTCGCTTATGCGCCGGAAGCGCTGGCGATCCGCCAAAGCGGCGATTTCGCGGCGCCGCACAGTCAGACCGAAAACCGGGCGGTTGCCAGCGATGATGGCGAGGTCCGGCACCACCTGGTCAATATCGCCGATTCTCCGCTGGCGCGCTGGCGCAAGCCGCGCGGGAAGGCCGTTAAAGCCTGGCTTAGCGCCGGGGAATTCGAGGCCGGTGAGAGATTGCGTGGCGATTTCCACAGATCGACACTCAGCGAGCGCATCACGTCGGATTGGGACAGCTATCTGACGCCGGTTCGCGGCGGGCAAGGCGGACGGGGCGTGGAGGACGCGCCGCCATCGGCGCTGGCGGCGAAGGCGCGGGTACAAGCCGCGCTTGATGCGGTCGGGCCGGGGTTTGACCGGGTTCTGTCCTCGGTCTGCCTGCGCGAGTTGGGGCTGGAAGCCTTCGAGCAGGACGAAGCCTGGCCACGGCGATCGGGCAAGGTGGTGCTGAAGCTGGCGTTACAGCGGCTCGCGCGGTTTTACGGCCTGCCGGCTTAGGCGGCGATCCCGGCTTCGGTGCGGATGCGGGCGATCATTGCGTTGAGCCCGTTTGAACGCTGTGGCGAGAGATGCTCCGACAATCCGATCCGCGACAGGACTTCGCGCGCATCGATATCGCCGATCTCGTCAGGATGACGTCCGGAAAAGAGGCGGACGAGGAGGGCGGCGAGGCCCTTCACGATATGGGCGTCAGAATCCGCGCGGAAGCGGAAGGTGTCGCTGCCGGATTCGTCAATGACGAGCCAGACGCGGCTGGCGCAGCCCTTGACGCGATTGTCCTCGGTTTTCTCACCCTCTAGCAAGGCTGGCATTTCGCGACCGAGATCGATCAGATAGCGGTAGCGCGACTCCCAGTCGTCGAGGAATTCGAATTCCTCGACCAGAGCATCAATATCGGCTTCGGTTTCCGGCTGCATAGGCGGCAAATATAATGCCGCTGCGGCGGGAACAAGGGATCAGGAGGTTTCGGCTGCAGTCGTTTCGCGTTCGTCGAGCCAGTTTTCGACGCGTGACAGGGTCTCGTCGGTGGCAATCGAAACGAGACCACCGGCCTCGCCGGCCATGTCGCAGAGTGCGGGGAGATCGGCGCAGACCTGCTGGAGCCGTTGTCCCTGCGCGATCACCTGGCTGATCTCGTCCGGTGTTTCCATCCCGTCGCTGGAGACCAGGCCGACAGGCGCAAAGGCCGCCACTACGGCGATCCAGAATGCAGCGCGGAATAGAAATCCAATCGGCACGGCCACTCGTCTCCTTCGATGCACAGTTCTCCCAGTGCAAGAAAGAGGCTAGCCAAAGCCTCGCCGGTTTTCCAATAATTCCCGATTTGATGACCAATAAAGCCAAAAACGGATCCGACGAATTCTAATAAATAAAATGCCGGGATGTTTTTTTACTGTGTGTTTACCCTGTTCCGGATCGGGACTGCCAGCCCGCGACCGGTCAGTCCCGCCGCGCCTGCGCCGCTTCGAGACACTGTGAAACGTCCAGCAGGGCGTGTTGGGCGATGCAGAAAGAGTCCTCGTATTCGAAATGGGCGGCGGCCACGCACTGCGCGAGATTGACCCGTGCCCATTCGATACAGCGCTGGGCGAGCGGGTCGGCCAGCAGGGTCTGCAGCGAATCTTCGGTAAAGCGGTTGTCGTCGCCGATCGCCCGCAGCGCGGCGATTGACAGGATGCGGCCGACGCGCACGCGGTCGGGCTCGTAAGGCACGTCGGGATCCAGACTTAGATTGGGGGTCGAGGGCGGCAGGCTCGGCATCGGGCGCGATGCGAACATGCTGGACGCCGAGCCGATATCCGTTTCGCTGACGAACTGGGTAGAGAACAGGTCGGTGGCCAGAGGCGCCGCGATGCTGTCCGCATCGCGCAGAGCGGCGAGGCGGTTCTGGCGGTCGCGCGCCACAGCGTTGGCCCAGCGCTCGCTTTGCAAATCATAGGCGGCGAGGCGGAATTGCTGGCCGATCTCGGCGATTTCTGCGGAGTCTTCCTCGATTGCATCGATCACCGAGTCGCTGGCCTGGTCGGCATAGCGGAAAGCGCCGGCATAGGCCGGATCGTTGGCGAGAGCGGCCACCGCGGCATCGCGGCCGTAATAGTCGGCGACATCGCGCACATCGTCGAGGAATTGCGGATGCTGTTCGGCGATCAGCGAGGAATAGGCCAGCCAGGCACGGACCAGACGTTCTCGGGCGAGATAGACGGCAAGCTCGTCCATCGATTGGTCGAGCACGGCCCCGGACGTGATTTCGCGCTGGCGGATCTCGCCGAGCGTGCGGTGAAATCCGGCATATTGGCTGGCGGATCGCAGGACAATATCGTCTTCGTTTGTGCGCGCGGGGGTCTCGGCGGCGTCGAGCCGCAAGACCGGCTGATCCTGGGGCGTTGTGGCGGGCCCGCTATCTTGGGTGGCGGCCAAAAGGGCGAGCGCTGACAACACGGCGTTAAACACGATCTAATTCTCCTTTGCCCCGCAGGCGGCGAATGCCGTATTCTGACCCGACTGACACGAGAGCGCCAGCCGCCAGTTCAACTTCTTTCATCGGGCTTGACGAATGGTTGCGTTAACGAAATCGCGGCGCGGATTAACTTCTTGTTAAACGGTGGCGGAAAGGCTCGTGATGTGGCTCCTTGCCGAGTCGCCCCTCATGGAGACGAGCGCGGATCATGCGGCTGATCAAGAGCATTCTCGACCAAGGCGGACGGATCACGCATCTGGCGTGGGTCGGCACTCTCGCGGCCGTATCCCCCCTCGTGATCACAGCATCGCCGGCGGGATCTGTCCTGACCGCCACAGCGCTCGGAGCGGCGGCCTTGCCTGGAATCGCCGGCGTGATCTTTGCGCACCGGAAGACGTCAGCGTTCGGCACGCTTGTCCTGACATTGCTCTGGGTGTCGCTGGCGGCATCGGCGGCTGTGGCCAGTGGCGGCATGGCCGGACCGGGTGCGATGATCTTTCTGCTGCCGGTTGCGGCGATGGCCTCTTTCGCCAACCGGCGTGGCGTCATTGAAAGCGCTGCCTTGTCCGGCATGACGGCAGTGCTGATCGGCGGGCTTCAACTGGCCGGATTGCTGCCGGTTTCGACCGCGGCGATTGGCGTTCTGGCGCCGGGTTTTGTCGCCTGCCTGGCGGTGTATTCCCTCGGATTTTTGTTCCCGGCGATCCGGTTGCTGCGGCGGCGCGCCATCCTGAACGCGGTGGCACACCGGCATAACCAGCGCAGCCGGGCGTTCCGGCGGGCACCGGTCGCGCTGATTGCCGACAAGCGCGGCGACATTGTCGCGGCTTCGGATGTCACCCACAGAATGATGCCCGGGCTGCCGAAGGACATTGCCGGATTGCCGCTAACCGACCTTGCCTACGATATGGCTGACAAGACGGCTTTTGCCGGGGCTGGCGAGCGCCTCGTGACCTTGCGCATCAGAGGGGCCGACGGCGTTCCGGAAACCGTGGCAATATTCCGCTCGGCATCCGGGGTTACCGCGATCATGCCGCAAAATCGCGGCATGGCCGCGGACATGGAGCTGGATCTGCGCCGTGAACGCGATAACGCGATCGCGGAAAACCAGGCCAAGTCCGAATTCCTGGCCTCGGTCAGCCATGAAATCCGGACCCCGCTGAACGCAATTATCGGTTTTTCAGACGCGATGAAGTCGCGCCTGTTCGGGCCGATCCCGGCGAAATATGCCGAATACGCCGATCTGATCCATGAGAGCGGGCGGCATCTGCTTGAGCTGATCGGCGATGTGCTCGACCTTTCGAAGATCGAGGCCGACAGCTATTCGCTGGTCAAGGAAGACTTCAATGCCGCAGACGTGATCGATCTGTGCGTGCGCATGCTGTCGCAGCGGGCCGTTGATGCGGGCATCGAGATCGAAACGGATATGCCGGCTGATCTGCCGGTGTATGCCGACCGGCGTGCCTTCCGGCAGATCCTGCTGAATCTCCTATCAAATGCCGTGAAGTTCACACCGGCGGGCGGTGCGGTGGTCGTCCTCGCCAAGGCCGAAAACGGACAGTTGACCGTTGCGGTGGGCGACAGCGGTCCAGGCATTGCGGCGGACGAGCTGGATCGGCTCGGCGAGCGCTATCAGCAGGCGTCTACCGCCCATACCTCCGCAGAGCGCGGGTCGGGCCTCGGCCTGTCGCTGGTCAAGGCGCTGGCGCAAATGCATGGCGGTGAGATGGCGATCGACAGCGCGCTGGGCGAAGGGACCACGGTCTCGGTCAGTCTGCCGGTGGTGGCGGAACGCGAAGACGCCCCGGCTGACATGCAGCCGCTGGAAGTGCATACGCGCATCCAGCGCGCGCAGACGGCAGGCGAAACCCTGATCTCATCGGCCGGCTGACAGGTCCCGCGACGAGCGGATAAAGGCCAAAGCCGCGGCGAAATCGCCGACACCGAGATAAGCCTCGAATACCGGTTCGCCTAGCGCGCTGAACGCCTCAATGCGGATGGCTTCGCGGGGATCGAGCGCGGTCAGCGCTTCAAGTGTTTGATCTGTAAAACGGAACAGTTCCGCTTCGCCGGAGCGGTGCCGGGAAGCCGGCAGATGCCGGGCGACTGCGTCCGGCGGGGGCACGAAATTTGTCCAGCCCGGAAGGCCTTCCGGGCTCAGCAAGCCGCCCAAGGTCGAATCGTGGAGGCCGGGCATTTCCGCCGGATCGCGCATGATCAGCGCCAGCGACGCGATATCCGCATTGGCCGGTGTCGCGACGGTCAGCGCGGCGTCGCCGTCCAGCTGGTAAAGACCGGCCTGGACCGGCGGTGTGCTCGACACAATACTGGTGATCAGCCAGCTGTCATAGGCATACGGGCGGGAGGCTTGCCAGGGCGAGGGCGCGCCGGTGAAGGTTTGAGCGCGCTCAAGTTGCCAGGCGGCAAAAGCGGACCGGATATCCGCCGCGAGCGCACTGACGCCTTCATCGTCGCACGGTCGATTTCCGGCATTCCGCGTGACGCGGTCATAGCTGTGGTCGATCTCATGCGGCGTGTAGCCTTCACGCAGAAGATCGCCGCGGACCTGAAGATAGGCACCGTCCAGTGCCATCCTTTCACTGCCGGAAAAGAGCGCGCAGCGGTCGTCCAGCGCGCGGGCCAATGCCCTTTGCGCAAATGAGTCGCGAGCGGTCTGCGCGTCGGCGCCTGCGCTCATGAGCGCAAGGCTTGCCAGTAGAAGGCGCATGCTTTCCTCCGGTTGTTAGGCCGGAAGCTAGCGCCAACCCCTTGATTTGTCGTTTACGCGGCGGCTGCGCCAGACACCGCGCAGAACAAACAACATGGTCAGCAAGAAGAGAAAGAAGGCGACCTCGCGCATGCTGAAATCCGGCAGGCCGAGCCGCTGCGCCACGGTGGGCGTGCCTTCGACGCTGTAGTCATACCCGGTCACGCCATCTTCATCCCAAAGCGCGGCCCGTCCGGTCAGGGCTCCCCAGTGTGCGGAGCGCGAAAGTATTTCAGAGGCGCGATTGAAGCTCGACGCCTGTGGTGCCGTAAATCCGGCAATCCAGCGGCTGGGATTGGACGGGTCGGTGAATACGGTTGCAACCCCGGCCGGATGGCTGTCGCCATGAGCATAGGCCGCTGACGACAGGCGGAGGCCGCTACGGTGGCCGGCCTGTGTCGCGGCCTCCCGCAAGGCGGTGCGAAACTCGACCGGCGCTCCCAACAGCAAGTTCCGATCGGAAAGGGCGCCGGCGCCGATAAAGACGACGTGCCGGTTTTCGGGTGCCGCATTGCTGTCATCGCCATACCAGGCATAGATCCAGGCGGTCTGATGGGCGATTGCCGTGCGCGCCATGATCGACAGCGCGCCGAGGCGTTGTTCGCCATCCCCTTCGGTGATCACGATCGCGGTCTGAGCGCCGCGCCCGTCGCCGAACGGGGCGCGCGCCTCGGCAAATTCCCGAAGTGTGGTTCCGCGCGGTGCCAAGCGCGTATTTTCGCGTCCGATAGCAGCGGCAGACAGGGCATCGGCGACGGAAAAGCGCGTGTCCGCCTGGCGAAGAGAGCGGCTGGCAAACAGCCGGGCCGCGGTTTCAAGATCCTGCTGGTGTCGGCCGGCCAGGATAATTTCGGGCACGTCAGTATGGGCGAAACGTATTTCGGCGCCGCCATTGTCTGGACCGATATCGTAACGGATCCGCAGGTCGGCGGCTTCGGCGGTTGCGACAAAGGCCGGCACGCGCCCCATGCGAAGGGCTGTGCCCTGGGCAACGATCGCTTCGACCGTTACATCGCGGCCGATATCCTCGATATGAATATCTCCCGGTGGCGGAATGTCGGCGGCCAGCGCCGCTTCGACGTCTGACAGCGAGCCCAGCGCACCGTCGATCCGATAAGCGAGGCGCAGCCGGGAGTGCGCTGCATCAAGGCGCCAGCCCGTGGTCTCGTCATCTTCCAGGGCGAGGGTGATAATGTTAGTGCCCGGCGACAAGACATGCGGTGGCAATTCGATTTCGGCCGTCATCGCGGCCGGGCTCGGAGCGATACGGACGGCACGGCTGTCATTGACCACCACGATCAGTCCGGGTGCGTCATCGCCCAACGGCTCCAGGCCAAGGAATAGCCGGCCATCAAGCGGGCTGGCCTGGGGTGAAATGGCGAACTGCACCCTGCCGTCACCCGATTCAGGATCAATGATCAGATCGGTGACAGAATGGGACAGATTCGTAAGCGGTGTTTCGATCGTGGACGTTTCTTCGGAGCTTTGCGCAGACGCGCTTGCGGCCATCAGGCCAGCGATAGCCCAAAGAATACAACGCACAACACGATCTGACATGATACGCTCCCCACCCATTTACATATTATTAAGCAATTGACCGGCCATCAATGAAAATGAGTCAAATTAAGGCAGAAATCTGGGTGCAGGCGCTGCTAAGACGCGCACAGGTTGAAGGTGTCATGGGCGGCGTGCTGACACGTGGCGACCCTGATGCCGGCGCGGTATTGTTGCGCGTGGCGCGTCTCGACGGCACGGCGGAACTCTATGCGCCGGCGCGCGATCTGGACGGCAACCGCATCTGGATGCGTCCGCTGGGAAACGAGGCGGTGCCGGAAGCCGATATCGACGATTATTGCCGCCGCCGGCTTAACGATGATCCGGATCTCTGGGTGGTCGAGCTCGAAGACCGGCGGGGCCGGCATTTTCTGACGGAACCCGTCGAATAGGCAGTGCAGGCTTGCATCTGTGGGCTGTCCCCGTTACCTCCGCGCGGGTTCAGCAACGATCCAGACATAGATGAGCACTTCGAACACCAATGGCGAATGGTCCAAGCGCCGGACCTACGCGATTATCTCCCATCCGGACGCCGGTAAGACGACGCTGACGGAAAACCTGCTTTATGCAGCAGGCTCGATCCGCCTGGCTGGCCAGGTGCGGGCGCGAGGTGAGAACCGCCGCACACGCTCGGACTGGATGAAGATCGAACAGGACCGTGGCATTTCCGTCTCGGCCTCGGTCATGACCTATGAGCACAAGGGACTGACGTTCAACCTGCTCGACACGCCGGGCCACGAAGACTTCTCGGAAGACACCTATCGTACGCTGACAGCCGCCGACAGTGCGATCATGGTGCTGGATGCGGCCCGTGGCGTGGAGCCGCGGACGCTGAAACTGGTCGAGGTCTGCCGGTTGCGGGATATTCCGATCCTGACCTTTATCAACAAGCTCGACCGGGAGGCGCTGGCCCCCGAAGCTCTGCTTGATGACATTCAGGACAAGCTGGCGCTCGATACGGCGCCGATGCAGTGGCCGGCCGCTTCCGGTCAACGCTTCGGCGGGGTGATGGACCTGGCGCGTGACCAGTTCATTCCCTTCCGCCCGGAAGAGGGCGAGATGGCGTCAGGGGCGCCGGTCCCGGCGGGGGACGTAGAAAGCCTGCTGTCCGACGATGTCTATGCGGAGCTGTCCGAAGGCGTCGACATGGCCCGCGAGCTGTGTCCGCCCTTCAATCAGCGATCCTATGAGGAAGGGCATCTGACACCGGTCTATTTCGGATCCGCGCTGCGCCGTTTCGGCATTGTCGAACTGCTCGACGCGCTGGCCGAAATGGCGCCAGGACCGCAGGTCGAGAAAGCCGTGGTCAAGAAAACCGAGCGCGAGGTCGCGCCGGACGACAAGGAAGTCTCGGGCTTCGTGTTCAAGGTGCAGGCGAACATGGATCCGAACCACCGCGACCGCGTGGCCTTTGTCCGCCTGACATCGGGGCGGTTCAAGCGCGGTATGAAGCTGAAAACCGACAAGGGCCGGTCACTGACCGTGTCCTCGCCGATCATGTTCTTTGCGCAGGACCGGGAGATTGCTGACGAGGCTTTCGCGGGCGATGTCATCGGCATTCCCAATCATGGCTTGCTGCGGGTCGGCGACAGTCTTAGCGAGAGCGGGGAAGTACTGTTCGCCGGCATTCCGAACTTTGCGCCGGAAATCCTGCGGCGCGCGCGCCTCGCCGATCCGCTGAAGGCAAAACACCTCAAGAAAGCGCTGGAATCCCTGGCCGAAGAAGGCGTCACGCAGCTGTTCCGCCCGATCATTGGCGGCGACTTCATCGTTGGCGCGGTGGGACAGCTGCAGATCGAGGTGATGGCCGAACGCGTGTCGGCGGAATACGGAATCGACGTGACGTTCGAGGCGGCGCCTTACGAGACCGCGCGCTGGCTCTCGGGACCGGATGCCGAGATCGAGAAGTTCGGCGACCGCCATAAAAGCGCCATGGCCGAAGACATTGACGGTGACCCGGTTTTTCTTGCGAAATCGGCCTGGGAGGTCGGTTATTCCGAGGAGAAGTGGCCGGACATCGCATTCCTGCGGGCGAAGGAACGAAACCGATGAGTGCGAACGACACCACGCTGGTTGAGCAAAGCGCAGAGGCGGCGAACGAGTTCTGGACGCTGGTCATCGACGTCTGGAATACGAGCTTTCTCGGCGCTTCTGTGGGGCAGGGGCTTCTGGCGATCCTGGCCATCCTTGGCGGTCTGCTGTTGCGCGGGCTGGTGGCGACATGGCTCGTTGCGCTCTTGCGGCGGCTGGTGCGGCGGACCCAGACAGAGCTTGACGATGCGGTCGTCGATGCGCTGGCCGGGCCGTTCCAACTGGTACCGGTCGTCCTCGGCGTGTTCGTCGCGACCCTGATCCTCGGCTATGGCGGTGCCGAGACCATTGGGGCGCGGATTACCCAGTCTTTGATAGCCATCTCGTTGTTCTGGGCGCTGCATAACGCGGTCACGCCCGTCGCCAACGGGCTCGACGTGATCACGTCATCGCTGACGCCGGTCATGATCGACTGGATGACGAAGGCGATGCGCATCCTGTTCATCATTATCGGTGCCGCGGCGGTTCTAGAAATCTGGTCGATCCCGGTCGGCCCGATTGTCGCCGGCCTCGGCCTGTTCGGCGTCGCGGTGGGCCTGGGTGCGCAGGATCTGTTCAAAAATCTGATTGCCGGGGTTCTGATCCTGACTGAGCGGCGTTTCCTGCCGGGCGATTGGGTGATGGTCGACGGCGTCGTCGAGGGCACGGTCGAGAAGATTAATTTCCGCTCGACGGTCGTGCGGCGGTTCGACAAGGGGCCGGTCTATGTGCCGAACGCGAAATTGTCGGACAATGCCGTCACCAATTTCTCGCGCATGACGCATCGCCGCATCAGCTGGGTGATCGGGGTGGAATACAAGACGACCACCGAACAGCTTGCCTATATCCGCGACAAGACGCTGGATTATGTGCTCAACCATCCGGAATTCGCCAAGCCGCCGGAAGTGACGACCTTCATGCGGGTCGATTCCTTCGGGCCGTCCTCGATCGACTTCAAGCTCTATGCCTTCACCGTCACCACCAACTGGACGGAGTGGCTGCGGATCAAGGAAGCCCTGGCGTTCGAGCTCAAGAAGATCGTGGAAGAGGCCGGGACCGGCTTCGCCTTCCCGTCGCAGACCCTCTACATGGATGACGGGTCCGAGGTCTTTCTGCCGCCGGAATTGCAGGCCGAGCAGGCGCAGCGCGCGACTGCCGATGACGGCAAGGGCGACGGTTAGGCGGCTTCGGCTTTCTTGCGCAGGAGCATGAAGCGCATCGCGCGCTGGGCTTCGCGTTCCGAAAGTTCATCGAAGATGCGGCCGTATTCGCGGGCATCGCGCAGGGCATCGCCGTTTCCGGCGTTGCGCAAAACGGCGAGCGTCACGAACAGCGAACGGTCCAGCCCGCCGGCGCGGCATACCAGGCAGAGCGGGTCGATGCTCGGGCTTTCGAGCGCCTGTTTGGCGGTGGCGAGATCAATATCGGTCAGGACGGCAAGGCCGGCTGCGCAGCGCAGGATGTGACCTTCACGCAGCAGTTTGACGACCAGGGCTCCGTCCAGCTGGCGGCGCAACTTCATGCCGTTGATGAAGCGCCGCGCTTCGTCAACATCCTTGTCGCCGGACAGGCGCGCTTCGAGGCGGGCGTGAGAGGCGTCGATCGCTTGTTGAAGCTCGTTAGGATCAATGCCGTCAAACTTCTCGAGGATGCGGTCGCGAAGGCGGGTTTCAACAACGGCCATCAAATCATTGAGCAGGTCGGTCGGCATTTCCCGCCGATCGACCAGCGGGGCATGCAGATCCGGATTCACCTCCGCGCGTTCGGTGATCGTTTCGAACGCTTCGCGTGAAATCTGCGCGCCGCGATTGCGGACCAGCGAGACCACGACATTGTCGTCGCCGCGGCGCACGATGGTGTCGGACACCGCTTCGGGTACGGCCTCGCGGCGGGTGATGGCTTCGAGATGCGAGCCGCTGCTTTCCTGGGCGATGGCGAGGAGGTCTTCGTCGGTAAGGGCGGCGGATTTCTGCAGGATCGGCGCCGCCACATCGATCACGTCGCGCGCCAATTGCAGGACCAGGCCATGCGGGGCTTCCGGTGCGTCGGCGAAGCGGGCGGCCAGCTCTTCGCGGGCGTCTTGAGCGGTGTCGGCCGCCAAGCGCGAGAGGACGGCGTCATACTCGGAATGAGCCGCAGACCGGATCGCCGGTGTTGCGTCGAAAAAGTGATGGGTCACCTCGCGCAACAATTGACGCCGCCGGTCGCTGGATTTTTCCTTCGCAAGATCAACCAGTTTATGGAGGTTCGTTTCGACTGTCATGAAGCCCGCCGCGCGTTTTGCCAGCACCATTTATCCGGGAATCCGTAAAGAAACGGTGGCGGCAATTGGTAAATACCGACGTATCATGCGGCGTTGCGTTGCGAAGCTCGCGGCGATAATCAGACGGCAATCTGAAGGGGCTTCGCATCATGACACAACAGGCAAACCAGGGCTGGCGCGACCGGCTGGTCCGCATGGTGGAATCGCCGGTCTTCGTGAATTTCATCACCGGCCTGATCCTGGTGAATGCCGTGACGCTGGGGCTGGAGACCTATCCGGTCGAAACGCCGTGGCTGGCGACGGCCCTTCCGCTGGTCGACAGCATCATCGTCGGTATTTTCGTCGTTGAGCTAACGCTGAAGCTTGTGGCTTACGGTCCGCGCTTCTTCCGCAGTGGCTGGAACTGGTTCGACTTCATCATCGTGTCGATTTCGCTGATCCCGAATGCCGGACCGTTCTCGGTACTCCGCGCCATGCGGATCTTGCGGGTGTTCCGCCTGTTCTCGGTGATGCCGGACATGCGCAAAGTCGTCGAGGCGCTGATGAAGGCGATCCCTGGCATGGGCGCGATTCTCGCTGTGCTGGCGCTGATGTTCTACGTCTCGGCGGTGATGGCGACCAAGCTGTTCGGCGAGAGCGAGCCGATGTTCGCCACGCTGGGCGGGTCGGCCTTCACCCTGTTCCAGGTGATGACGCTGGAAGGCTGGGCGATGGATGTGGCGCGGCCGACCATGGAGCAATATCCGTTTGCCTGGCTGTTCTTCCTGGTCTTTATCGTTCTCACCAGTTTTGCGGTGCTCAACATGTTCATCGCGGTGATCGTCGACAGCCTGCAGTCGAAGCATTTCGACGAAGAGGAAGAACGCGCGATCAAGAGCGAAGCCGAGGCGGCCGCCGACCGTGACATGCTGCATTCCGAACTGGCCGAGATCCGGGCAGAGCTGAAAGCGCTGCGTTCGGAATTGTCCTCGCGCTAGGGGACGCGCTCGGCCTCGGCTTCGAACGCATTGGTCAGGTCCGAATAAAACGCTGCCAGTCTTTCCTCATGGGCGGATCGTTCACGCGGCGCCGGCGCCGCCAGCAGGCGAGCCGGCAGATCGGCATGGGCGGCCGTCATGAAGTCGCGCCAGATGCGCGCCGGCAGGCCGCCGCCGGTGACGTTTCGGGTCGGCGTGTCGTCGTCATTGCCGACCCAGACGCCAGCAACGTAATCGGCAGTGTACCCGATGAACCAGGCATCCCGGAAGGACTGGCTGGTGCCGGTCTTGCCCGCGGACGGACGGTCGGCAAGGCGCGCATTGGTGCCGGTACCGTTGAGCACGATGTCCTGCATCATCGTCGACAGCGTCAGCACATCGGCCTCTTCGACCGTGCGCTCGGCGGCCGCGGGATCGGCTTCCCACAAGGTTTCGCCGCGTGAGTTCGATATGCGCAAAAGGAAGACTGGCTGCCTTCGCATGCCGCTATTGGCGATGGTGGCGTAGGCGGTGGTCATTTCCAGCAGGGTGACTTCGACCGCGCCCAGGGCCAGCGCCGGCAGGGGCGGCAGTTCGGTTTGAATTCCCAGGCGTTGTGCCATGTCGACCAGTGCTTCCGGGCCGACCTCGTCGCCAATCTGGGCGGCGACGGTGTTGATCGAGCGGCGCAAGGCTTCGCGCATGGACACGCGGCCGCGATAATCGCCGCCGAAATTGCGCGGCTGCCAGCCTTCGAGATCGATGGGCTCGTCATAATAGACGCTGAACGGAGAGGCGCCGCGCTCAAGTGCTGCGAGAAAGACAATGGGCTTGAAGGCGGAACCTGGCTGGCGGCGGGCCTGCGCTGCCCGGTTGAACTGGCTGGCGAGATAGTCGCGGCCGCCGATCATGGCGCGCACCTGGCCGTCGGGCGAAAGCGCCACGAGCGCCGCTTCGCCGGCATTTTCGGTTTCGCTCTCGGCCTGCATGCGTGCGGTGAGCGCATCGTGCGCGATCTCCTGCAGATCGGAATCGATGGCGACCTGGATGATGGCGTCCGAGGGCAGCTCGCCGAGCCGATCCTGGGCTTCCGATACCGCCAGATCGAAGACATGACCGAAGACCACCGGATCGCGCAGTTCGTCGGGCTGGCGCTGTATGGGATTGGCCGGATCGGCCTGCGCGGCTGCGCGCTCCTCTCTCGTGATGAAGCCGGATAGCAGCATCGCATCAAGCACGATGGCGGCGCGTTGCTGGGCTGCCGCCAGATTGCTGGTCGGATCGAGCCGGCTGGGCGCTTTTGGCAGGGCGGCCAGCATCGCGGCTTCGGCCAGTGTCAGCTCGGCGGCCGTGGTGTCGAAATAGCGCCGGGCGGCGGCTTCGATTCCGTAAGCCCCGGCACCGAAATAGATGCGGTTGAGATAAAGCTGAAGGATCTCGTCCTTGGTCAACTCGCGCTCGAGCTGAATGGCGAGGCGCATTTCCTGGATCTTGCGGCGCAGCGAGCGTTCCGGTGTCAGCACCAGATTCTTCACCAGCTGCATGGTGATGGTCGAACCGCCTTGGACCGTCGTGCCGGCGCGCAAGTTCGCGAAAACGGCCCGCAAGGCACCCCAGACATCGACACCTGAATGCTCGTAATATCGCCGGTCTTCAATAGCGATGAAGGCCTGAGCGACATGGTCCGGCAGATCGCCGATGCGTACCGGCGCGCCGTAGAGCGGACCTCGGACATCGATGACGTCGCCGTCGCGGTCAAGAAGCGTGATTGAGCTTTCGCGGCGGACATCCCAGAGGATTTCCAGGTTTTCCGGCAGGTCGGGAATGTCGGAGAACGCCCAGCGCCAGAATGCGCCGGTCACGGCCCCGCCACCGATGACCAGAATCGAGAACACGATGGTCACGGTCCAGGCAATGCGCTCCCGGCGGCGCCGGTTTTCGGCTAGAAGGTCGGCTCTGAATGGCGTCATGTGGCGTCCGGGCCGGGTTTGGCCAGAAAAAGATGGCGAGTATCAGGCGATAATGTCTAGCGACCCGTTCTGGAAAGTGAAATCACTGCAAGAGATGACGCGCAGCGAATGGGAGTCGCTGTGCGATGGTTGCGGCAAGTGTTGTCTGGTCCAGCTCGAGGATGAGGCGGGCGACCGCTTCCTGACCTCCCTGGCCTGCCGGCTATACGACAGTGCCAGCGGACGATGCCGGGATTACGCCAATCGGGCCGCGCGGGTTCCGGACTGCGTGGTGTTGACGCCGGATAATATCGGCCGGCTGGCCTGGATGCCGAAAACCTGCGCCTACCGGCTGATCCATGAAGGCCAGGATTTGCCGGACTGGCATCCGCTGGTGACCGGCGATTCGCAAAGCACATTCAAGGCGGGAATGTCGGTGCGCGGCCAGGTTTCGAGCGAATTGCTGGTTGACGACGACGATTTCGAAGACTTCATCCGCGACTGGCCGGGCGAAAGCGGGGACAAATAGCCGCTTATCCGCGCCGGCTATCAAAAATCACGGCGGTTTTTCCAAGGGCTGCAGGAAACTTCCGGCAAACAATCCAGAGTGCGCGGTGACCGGGCTATAAACCGGCATGGTCGAAAAACTGGCGAAGCGGCGGCGCGACCGGGTCGACTGGGAGGCCTATGCCCGCCAGTACGAGGCCGGCATGACCGCGGCCGAGATTGCGCGGCATGCCGGGTATACCGAACGCTGGATCCGGAACCGGATGCACCTGTGCCGGCAGGATAGTCCAGCCGTTCGTGCGCGGCATCACGCCGAGGCGGTCCGCCGCGAACTGGTCCGGGCCGAACACGTTTTACTGGAGGGGAACATCGATGCCGCGATCAAGCAGATGCGGGCGCTCGACATGCTGATGCGGCTCGAAAAGGACCTGACCCGGACGATCGCACCTGACACGGATACGGCGGAGACAGAAGAGATTGACAGCGCGCACGCCGAACTCGAGCGCCGCTTTGCAAGCCTGCGCCGAGCCCACGGATTACCGCCGGTTTCTCGCCAGGGCGAAGGCGACGAAATCGATCCTCGATGAATGGGCGTTCTGGGCGCAGACCGGACAGGTGCCGCCGGAAGATGAGTGGTCCATCTGGCTGTTCCTCGGCGGACGCGGGGCCGGCAAAACCCGCGCCGGGGCGGAATGGATCAGGGCGCAAATCGCCGGCGGTTGCCGCCGGGTCGCGCTGATAGCGCCGACACTCAATGATGCCCGCGAGGTGATGATCAACGGGCCGTCCGGCCTGCGCAACATCGGAAAAGAAGCGGAACGGCCGGTCTATGAGAGTTCGCGGCGCCGGCTGGTCTGGCCGAACGGGGCGGAAGGCTTTGCCTTTTCAGCCGAGGATCCGGACAGCCTGCGTGGCCCGCAGTTTTTTGCCGCCTGGGGTGACGAGTTCGCGGCGTGGAGTCATCCGCAAGCGACGCTCGATACGCTGCTGATGGGCTTGCGCCTGGGCGACAAGCCGAGGCTGGCGCTGACCACCACGCCGCGGCCCATCCCGGCTGTGAAGTCATTGGTGAAACGCCCCGGCGTTGTGGTGACGCATGCCGGCACGATCGAGAACCGCGCCAATCTGGCTGTGACGTTCCTGCCGGCGATGCAGGCTGCTTACGGCGGCTCCCTACTGGGGCGACAGGAGTTGGACGGCCTGCTGATCGACGATCCGCAAGGTGCGCTGTGGACACGAAAAGACATTGAAAACGCCTGCTGCCCCGGACCCGTCGACCCGCAACGCATTGTCGTGGCGGTCGATCCTCCCGCGACCGGCCATGACCGTTCGGATGAATGCGGGATCGTGGTGGCAGGCGCGTCGGGCGAAGGCAGCGATCGAACAGCCACCATCCTGGCCGATCGCTCCTTCGGCCCGGCCAAGCCTTCGGCCTGGGCGGAGGCCGTCGCGGCGGCCTTCGAAGGCTTCGAGGCCGACTGCATCGTCGCCGAGTGTAATCAGGGTGGCGACATGGTCGCTGCTGTCCTGCGCGCGGCCCGGCCGGGCCTGCCGGTCAAGCTGGTGCGGGCGAGCCGCGGCAAGCGGGCGCGCGCCGAACCGGTCGCGGCGCTCTATGCCGCCGGACGGGTCCGCCATGCCGGGCGCTTTGCGGCGCTGGAAGACCAGATGTGCGCTTTCGGATCGCCGGAGGCCGGATCGCAGAGCCCGGACCGCGTCGATGCGCTGGTCTGGGCGATCACCGAATTGCTGATGACGCCGCGCGGCGCTCCGCGTTTGCGGCCCTTGTGAGAAAGACATGCTCGATACACTCGCCCGGCGTTTCGGGCTCACCACCAAGACATCGGCCGCCAAGCCGCTAATCGCGCTGAATTTCGGCGCGCGGGCTGCTTGGCCGGTGCGCGATTACGCAGCGCTGGCGCGCGACGGGTTTGCGCGCAATCCGATCGTGCATCGCTGCGTGCGGTTGATCGCCGAGGCAGCCGCCGCGACGCCGCTCACCGTGCAAGCGGTGGGCGAACGGGCCCATCCGGTGGCACAGCTCCTGGCGCAACCCAATCCGGACCAGTCAGCACAGGAATTCCTCGAAACGCATTACGGCTTTCTGCAGATTTCTGGCAATGCCTATGCCGAGCTGGCATCGCTGGACGGGCAGCCGCGCGAATTGTTTTCGCTGAGGCCAGACAGAATGCGCGTCCTGCCCGGGCGGCGGGGCTGGCCGGATGGCTGGGAGTATTCGGCCAATGGCCGCAAAGTCACGTTCACCCGTGACCGCGCGAGCGGGCGCTCGCCCATTAGCCATTTGCGGCTCTTCCATCCGCGCGATGACCATTACGGGCTGAGCCCGCTGGAAGCGGCGGCCGCAGCGGTTGATGTGCATAATGCCGGGGCGGCCTGGGCCAAGGCATTGCTGGACAATGCGGCGCGGCCGTCTGGCGCGCTGATCTTCAATGCCGGGGAAGGGTCGAACCTCACCGAGGACCAGTTCGACCGGCTGAAAGCCGAGCTGGGCGATGCCTATACCGGCCCCGCCAATGCCGGGCGGCCGATGCTGCTGGAAGGCGGGCTCGACTGGAAGCCGATGGCGCTGTCGCCGGCCGATATGGATTTCATCCAGGCGCGCCGGGAAGCCGCGCGCGAGATCGCCCAGGCCTTTGGCGTGCCGCCTTTGCTGCTGGGCCTTCCCGGAGATAATACGCATGCGAACTACAAGGAGGCGAATCTCGCCTTTTGGCGCCAGACCGTGCTGCCTCTGGTGCGCAAGACGGCGCGCGCGCTGACCGGCTGGCTGTCGCCCTGGTATGAGATGCCGTTCGAGATCGTGGCCGATGTCTCGGCGCTGCCGGCGTTGGCCGGTGAACGGGCCGCCGACTGGGCGCGGGTCAGCGGCGCTGACTTCCTGACCGACAATGAAAAGCGCCGCCTGCTCGGCCTGCCGGAGACGTCATGACCGGCTGGCGGCTGGAGCGCTCGGTGACGCTGGGCGTGGTGTTTGCGCTGGTCATGCAGACGGGCGGGGCGCTGATCTGGGCCGGTGCGGCCAGCGAACGCCTCAACCGGCTGGAAGCGGACGCTGCGGCTTTCGAAACCGCCAGCGAACGCCTGGCACGGCTGGAAGTGCAGATCCAGCAGGCGCGCGATGCGCTGAACCGGATCGAGCGCCGGCTTGATGAGCGGAATTAAGGACCATCCACATGACGAAAACGGCGCCGCTGCAAATTGACGGCTATGCGAGCCTGTTCGGCGTGGCGGATCTGAATCGGGATGTCGTCCGGCCCGGCGCCTTTTCGCGGGGCTTGAGGCAGCGCGGCGCGAAACATGTCCGCATGCTGTTCCAGCACGATGCCGGGGAACCGGTCGGTGTTTGGGAGACGATCCGCGAGGATGATCGCGGCCTGTTCGTCTCCGGCCGGGTGCTGAACGCCGGCCCGCGTGGCCGGGCGACGGCCGAACTGATCCGCCAGGGCGCGGTCGACGGGTTGTCGATCGGATTTCGAACCGCCCGGTCGGCGCCGCGGCCCGCGGGCGGGCGCGAACTTATCGAACTCGATCTCTGGGAAGTCTCCATCGTGACCTTCCCGATGTTGCCGCAAGCGCGCCTGCGCATCGCGGCGCCTGCGGCACGGGCCGCTTAGTCATCGTCAAACAAGAGGACCCACATGACGAAGGAAACCAAGATGGCGGCGCCGTCAGCGGAAACGCGTGCGGCGCTGGGTGAGGTGCTGTGCGCCTTCGAGGCGTTCAAGGATGCCAATGACCGCCGGCTCGACGAGATCGAGGCGAAGACTGCCGCCGATCCGCTGCTCGAAGAAAAGCTGGCGCGCATCGACAATGCGCTGACGACGGCGCAGGCCCGGCTCGACCGGCTGGCGCTGGATGCCGCTCGGCCCGGGCTCGAAGCGAAACAGCGGGGCGAGACCGACGCGGCCTGGGAGGGTTATCTGCGCACCGGCGAGGCCGCGCGCCTGATCGAGGGCAAGTCGCTGTCGGCGGGGTCGAATGCCGATGGCGGCTATGTCGCGCCGGCCGAGACCGAAGCGCTGATCGACCGTTTGCTGACCGGCGCGTCGCCGATCCGCGCCATTGCCAGCGTGAAACAGACCACGGCGCACACGTTCAAAAAGCCGATCAGCCTCGGCGGGGCGGCGACCGGCTGGGTGTCGGAGACCGCGGCGCGGCCTGAGACTGGCAGTCCGACGCTCGATCTCCTGGATTTTCCGACAGCCGAGCTTTACGCCATGCCGGCGGCGACGACGCAGCTTCTCGACGATGCACTGGTCGATATCGACCAATGGCTGGCCGAAGAGGTGCAGGACGTGTTCGCGGCGCAGGAAGGCGACGCCTTCGTCAATGGCAGCGGTACGGACCGGCCGAAGGGCTTCCTCGCCTATACCAAGACGGCGAACGCCTCGGCGGTGTGGGGCGAGATCGGCTATGTCGCGACCGGTGTGGACGGCGATTTCGCGGCGAGCGATCCGGTCGATGATCTCATTGACCTCGTCTATGCGCCCAAGCCCGGCTATCGCAGCAATGCGCGCTTCGTGATGAACCGGCAGACGGTCTCGACCGTGCGCAAGTTCAAGGACGCAAACGGCGATTATATCTGGCAGCCGGCACTGTCGTCGGGCGGGCCGGCGACGCTGCTCGGCTATCCGGTGACGGAGGCCGAGGAGATGCCGGATATCGGCTCGGATGCCTTCGCCATTGCCTTCGGCGATTTCCGCCGCAGTTATCTGGTGGTCGATCGCCAGGGCGTGCAGGTGCTGCGCGATCCCTATTCGGCCAAGCCCTACGTCTTGTTCTACACGACCAAGCGTGTCGGCGGCGGGGTGCAGGATTTCAACGCCATCAAGCTGATGAAGTTCGGCTTGTCGTAAGGGAGTTGACAAGGCGGCGGGCGATCCCCGCCGCCGCATTCTTTTCGGGAGATATCTCAATGACTCTCCAACTCGTCACGCCGCCGGCGGTCGAGCCCGTTGCGCTGGCCGATGCAAAGGCCTTCGCGCGCGTCGCGACCGATCATGAAGACGCCTTGATCGCGCAGCTCGTTGCCGCGGCGCGACAGCGCGTCGAGGCCGAGACCGGGCGGGCGCTGATCGCGCGGACCTATCGCGAGACGCTCGACCGCTGGGATCTGCCCGGCCGGCGGGCGGCGGGCGGAATGCAATTCCGGCTCGTGATGCCGCCGCTCGTCGCTGTTTCGTCGGTGACGCTGTTCGATGCCGAGGATACCGGCACGCTCTGGCCGGCAGAAGAGTATTTCGTCGATACCGCTGCCGATCCGGGCCGGATCGCCGTGCGCTCCGGTGCGTTCCCGATACCAGGGCGGCGCATGGCCGGGATCGAGATCGTGTTCGACGCCGGGTATGGCGCTGCGCCAGAAGACGTCCCTGAAACGTTGCGCGAAGCCGTTCTACGGCTGGCGGCCGATGCCTATCTCAACCGCGAAGGTGGGGCGGAGCGGCCCTTGCCGATGGCCGTACAGGGACTCCTCGCCCCCTATAAACGGGTGCGGCTGTGAGCGCCGAAGCCGCCTTCCAGGATGCGGTGCTGGCGCGGCTTGCGGCTGATGTAGACGTGCAGGCCGTGCTCGGCGATCCGGCGCGGGTCTTTGATGCGGCGCCCAATGGCGCGGCCTATCCTTATCTCGCCGCGGGGCGGGCGGTCAGCGAGCCGCGCGATGCGCTCGACGCGGATCTTATCGAGCACCGGCTGACGCTGCACCTCTGGACCCGCGATACCGGGCGGCGCGAGACGAAAGTCATGCTCGGCATCATCCGCGCGGTGGTGCACGAGGCGGACATGACGCTGGACGGAGGCTACGAGCTGGTGTCCTGCCGCGCTGTCTATGCCGATGTTTTCGGTGCCCAGGATAATCGGCTTGCCCACGGCGTCCTGCGCATCCGGGCGCTCATCCAGACCATTTGACGGAGAGATTTCATGACCGCTCAACGCGGAAAAGACCTGCTGCTCAAGATCGGTGATGGCGGTTCGCCGGAGGCCTTTACCAGCGTCGCCGGGCTGCGCGCGCGGACGATCACGCTGAATGCCCGCACAATCGATGCGACGACATCTGATAGTCCGGAAGGCTGGCGCGAGCTGATCGCCGGGGCAGGGGTGAAATCCTGCTCGGTGACGGGCGCCGGCCTATTTGTCGATACCGCTGCGGACGAAACGGTCCGCCAGGCCTTCTTCAATCAGGCCATGCCGAACTGGCAATTGGTCATTCCCGATTTCGGGACGATCGAGGGGCCCTTCCAGATTGCTGCGTTGGAATATGCCGGCCGGCATGATGGCGAGGCGAGCTATTCCCTGTCGCTGGCTTCTGCGGGCGCTCTGATCTTCACGGCGGCCTAGATGAATCCCGCACGCGGCGAGGTGGCGCTGAGCATTGATGGCGCGCCGCGTACGCTTTGCCTGACGCTGGGGGCGCTGGCGGATATCGAGGCGGCGCTGGGCTGTGACGGTTTCACGGCACTGGCCGTGCGGCTCAAGGCATTGTCGGCGGCCGATCTGCTTCTGGTCGTGCAGGCGCTGTTGACCGGCGGGGAGGGCGTCTCGCTGGATCTGTCGACGGCACGCATCGATCCTGCCGAGGCGGCGCGCGCTGTTGCCGAATGTTTCGAGCGAGCGCTGTGAGCGGCATTCCGTTCGAAGGCTGGTTGCGCCTCGCCGTTTTACGCTTTGGTCTGGCGCCCGCCGATTTCTGGCGTCTGTCGCTGAAGGAATGGGCTTGGCTGGCGGCCCCGGACTCACCTCCCGCCCTGTCGCGTTCCGATCTTGATCGGCTCCTGTCTCTCCATCCGGACATCTCCCATGACACCTGACGATTTTGAGCGCCTGTCCGAAGAGGTCGAGCGCGCCGGCGATGCGTTGACGCGGCTGGCCGACGGCCCGGCCCGCGAAGCCGCCGACACAATGCGCGACGCGTTCGAACGGGCTGGTCAAAGCATTGAATCCGCTCTTACGCGCGCCGCGCGGACGGGCGAATTGTCATTCTCCGCCATGGCCGATGCGATCCTGCGCGATCTCTCGCGGGTCGCCACCGAACGCTTCGTCACCGGGCCGATCGACCAGTTGATGAGCGGCCTGACGGCGCAATTGCCCTTCTTCGGGGCGCGCGCAGAAGGCGGGCCGGTGCAGCCGGGCGGGTCATATCTCGTGGGTGAACGCGGTCCGGAGGTCTTCACGCCCGGCGCAGCGGGCCAGATCTCGGCTGCCGCACCCATTCAGGTGACGGTGAATCTGAACGGCCCGGTCTCCGGCGAAACGGTGCGCCGGTCTGAAACCCAGATCGCCACGGCGCTGGCGCGAGCGGTGCGCAAGGGCGCGGCGCGATTATGACCACGGCCTTTCATGACGTCCGTTTTCCGTTCGCCCTCGCACTGGGTGCCAGCGGCGGGCCGATGCGGCGGACCGAGATCGTCTCGCTGGTTTCGGGCCATGAGGAACGCAATTCGCCCTGGGCGCATTCAAGGCGCCGGTGGAATGCTGCGCCAGGGATCAAATCCCGGGGCGATCTGGAAACGCTGATCGCCTTCTTCGAGGCGCGTCACGGTCAACTCCACGGTTTCCGGTTCCGCGATCCCGTGGATCATGCCAGCGGCTCGCCGGTCAGCGAAACCGATCAGCCGCTGGGCACCGGCGATGGCGCCACCGCCGGCTTTCAACTGATTAAACGATATGCAGATGGGGCGGGATCTTATGACCGGCCGATCCGCAAGCCGGTGGCGGGCAGCGTGATGATTGCAGAGGACGGAAGCTCTTTGACCGAGAGCGTGGATTTCAGCGTCGATGCCGCGACGGGCGAGGTCGGTTTCACCACGCCACCGGCAGCGGGGTCAATCCTGACCGCGGGCTTCGAATTCGATGTGCCGGTGCGGTTCGATACGGACCGGTTGGCTATCTCCCTCGATGCCATTGAGGCCGGCGAGGTCGCCGACCTGCCGATCGTCGAGATCAAAGCCTAGCCATGCTTGCCATTCCAACGGCCTTGCAGGACCGGCTTGATGCCGGGATCACGACACTGGCCTGGTGCTGGCGTGTGATGCGCCGCGACGGTACGGTTTTCGGTTTCACCGATCATGACCGATCGCTGGCATTCGATGGCCTTACATTCCGTCCGGACAGCGGCTTTACGGGTAGCGACCTTGATGCGCGGCTGGGTGGCGAAGCGGCAGCGAGCGAGATTGCCGGCCTGTTTGCCGACGATGCGATCAGTAACGGCGAACTCGCGGCGGGACTGTGGGACGGGGCCAAGGTGGAGGTCTTCCGGGTCGATTGGCGCGATGTCTCGATGCGCGTGCAGACTTGGACCGGGGAGCTCGGGTCCGTCACGCATGATGGCTCGGCTTTCCGCGCGGATCTGAACGGATCCTCGCGCCGTCTGGAGCGCGCCATCGGACGGATCTACTCACGGCATTGCGACGCGGAATTCGGCGATGCCCGGTGCGGACTGGACGCCAACCAATCCGCCTATAAGGGCGCCGGCACGGTTTCCGCTATTCTTCCCAACGGGATATCCGCGACCGGCCTGTCCGGCTTCGCGGATACCTGGTTCGAAGCGGGTTTTCTGATCTGGACCAGCGGTGCGGCGGCCGGCGTACGCCAGCGTGTTTCTTGGCACCGGCTCAATGGGGCGGAGGCCCACATCGGCGTCGCCGAGAACGGCGCGGTCGAAATCGGCCAGACTTTCGACATTGTCGCCGGCTGCGACAAGCAACATGCGACCTGCCGCGACAAGTTCGCGAACATCATCAATTTTCGCGGGTTCGCGCTGATGCCGGGCAATGATGTTCTGATCGCCGGGCCCGCCAGCGAACCGGTCCGCGATGGCGGATCGAGAGGCCTGGCGTGACCCGCAGCAAAACCATCATTGCAGAAGCTAGGGCTTGGATTGGCACGCCCTATCGTCAAGGCGCCAGCGTGTGCGGCGTCGGTTGTGACTGTATCGGGCTTGTCCGGGGCATCTGGCGCGCCTGTTGTGGGCCCGAACCGTCCCGCTTGCCCGCATACAAGGTGCCGCCGGACTGCTCTTTATTGACAGATACACTCGCGACCTATTGCGAAAAGCGCGATGTCGCCGAGCCGCGATGCGGCGACATTCTTGTGTTTCGCTGGACGGCCGCCAGCCCGCCGGCGCACTGCGCCATTCTGACGGATCCCGGCACCATGGTGCATTGCCATGCGTCCCGTGCGGTTACGGAAACCCGATTCACGCGCTGGTGGCAGCGTCGTCTCGCCGCCGTTTTTGCTTTCCCGGAGGTCAGCGCGTCATGGGACAGCTAATACTGGGTACAATCGGTTCGGTTGCCGGCCAGGCGCTTTTGCCGAACGGTCTCTCGTTGTTCGGAGCGCAACTGACCGGCGGCGCTATCGGCGGGTTTGCCGGAAGCGCGCTGGGTGGATCTTTTGACCGTGCGCTTTTGTCCCAAAGAACAATCGAGGGGCCACGGCTCGACAACCTTCAGATACAGACGTCGACCGAGGGTGCCGCCATACCTATCGTCTACGGCCGCGGACGGCTTGCCGGCCAAGTGATCTGGGCATCGCGATTTCGCGAACACCATGATTCAGAGGGTGGCGGGAAAGGCGGGCCGCGCGTTTCGCGCTACAGCTATTCCGTCAGCCTCGCGGTCGGCATTTGCGAAGGCGATATCAGCGGAATCGGCCGGATTTGGGCCAATGGCGAACTGCTCGATCAGAGCGCGCTTTCGTTCCGGCTCTACCGAGGTACCGAAGACCAGAGCCCCGACCCGCTGATCGAAGCGGTCGAGGGCGCAGCCGATGCTCCGGCGTTCCGCGGGCTTTCTTATGTCGTTTTCGAGGATCTGCCGCTGGAGGCTTTCGGCAATCGGGTGCCGCAATTTGCCTTCGAGGTATTCCGAAGCCCATGGGGAATTGACGGCGAAGCGGGGCTGGAAAACGCCATACGGGCTGTCGATCTGATTCCGGCTTCCGGAGAATTCGCCTACGCGACGACGCCCGTTCTCGAAGATGTCGGACCGGGCCGTCAGAACTGGATAAATCTCAACAATGGGCGCGGGCAGCCCGATTTCATGGCGGCGATCGACGATCTCGAAGCGCAGTTGCCCAATTGCCGTTCCGTATTGATCGTATCGGCCTGGTTCGGCACGGATCTCCGCTGCGATGCCTGCGATATCCGTCCGGGTGTCGAAACGCGCGAGCGCATCACCCGGCCACTGATCTGGTCGGTCGCCGGTGAGGATCGCACGACGGCCCATCTCGTTTCTACGATCGATGATCGGCCAGCCTATGGCGGTACGCCGGACGACGCCTCATTGATCGCCGCCATTCAGGAGCTGAAGGCGCGGGGCTTCAACGTCTCGCTTTATCCGTTCATCCTGATGGATGTGGCGGCGGGGAATGCGCTTCCGGACCCCTATGGTGAAGCCGAGCAGGCCGTCTATCCCTGGCGTGGCCGGATTACCTGCTTTCCTGCGCCCGGAGAGCCGGGATCGCCGGACCAGACCTCCGCGGCAGTAGCGGCGGTCGAGGCTTTCTTCGGGACAGCCGCGGCAGCGGATTTTTCCGTCAGCAATGGTCAGGTCAGCTACTCCGGTCCGCCAGAATGGCGGTTCCGACGCTTCATCCTGCATCATGCCGCGCTGGCACAAGCTGCAGGCGGCGTGGACGGATTCCTGATCGGATCGGAAATGCGCGGGCTGACGACGATCCGCGGCGCAAGCGACAGTTTCCCGGCAGTGACGCGATTGTGCGATCTCGCCGGCGAAGCGCGGCAATTGCTCGGAAGCGGTACGCGGATTTCCTATGCATCTGATTGGTCGGAGTATTTCGGGTTCCAGCCAAGCGATGGCAGCGGCGATGTGTTCTTCCACCTCGATCCTCTGTGGTCACATTCTACGGTCGATGCAGTCGCAATCGACTGGTATGCGCCGCTGTCGGACTGGCGTGAGGGCGAGCATCTGGATGCCTTGCTGGCTTCCGGCCCGCACGACCTCGCTTATCTGTCGGCCAATGTCGAAGGCGGCGAAGGCTATGACTGGTATTATGCATCGGACGCCGACCGCGATGCCCAGCTTCGCACGCCGATCACCGACGGGGCTTATGGCAAGCCCTGGGTTTTCCGTTACAAGGATTTGAGCCAGTGGTGGCGCGAGCCGCATTTCGACCGCAAGGCCGGCGTTGAGCTCGGCGCGCCGACCGGCTGGGTGCCAGAGTCGAAGCCGATCTGGCTGACGGAGCTGGGGTGTCCGGCGGTGGACAAGGGGGCGAACCAGCCCAACGTCTTCGTGGATCCCAAGAGCGCGGAAAGCCGTCTGCCCTATCATTCGACCGGTGCCCGCGATGATTTGATTCAGCGGCGCTATATCGAAGCGCTGATCGGCTACTGGTCCATACCGGACCGCCCTGTCTCGACTGTCTATGGCGGGCCGATGATCGATCCGGCCGACATTCATATATGGACATGGGACGCCCGGCCTTTCCCCGATTTTCCGGTGCGCCGCGATGTGTGGTCGGACGGGGAAAACTGGCGATTGGGACATTGGCTGAACGGCCGCACCGGGCTGTCACCTCTGGCATTGATCGTTCGCGAGATTGGCTTGCGCGCCGGAACCCACATCAATGTCGACGACCTCGGCGGCCTGGTTTCCGGCTTCGTTGTCGACCGGCCCATGCCGGCGCGGCGCGCCATCGAGCCACTCACCGCCGCCTACGGATTTGCGCTCGCTGACCGCTCCAATGGCGTGGTGGCCATAAGCGATTCAGCGTTTACCCCAACCCCGGTGCAGGAGGTTGAACTTGCGCTTCCGGAAACCGGTAGCGCGATCTCGACGCGCCGTCCGGAAACCGCGCTGTTGCCGCGCGATGTCCGTTTGCAGTTCCGGCTGGATGCGCCGGATTATCGTGTGTCGACGGTCTATGCGCGGCATGCCACGAATGACCTCCAGGCGGTTTTCGACGTCACGCTCCCCCTGCTGGCCGATGAGGCGCAGGCGCGGGTGTGGTCGGCCTTGCAGCTCGACCGCGCCATCGCCGATTCCGAGGCGGTCCAGTTTTCGCTGCCACCGTCGAAGCTTTCGCTTGAGTCCGGTGACTCTATCCGCCTGAACGACCGGAACCTGACAGTGCGTTCGGCGACGGGACAGGCGGTTCGAGAGGTCGAAACCGGGCCGGTTGCCGGTGCCGGGCCGAGCCGGTTTGGCGCGACGCCGCAGATCGCTGGACCTGTGGTGCGGCCCTATCCGCAACCTTTGCTGCTTATTCTGGATATTCCCCTCGTGCCAAGCGAAACCGCCGAGCGGAGCGGCGTTCTGTTGGCGGCGAACGCAGATCCTTGGCCGCGCCAGGTCACACTTCATGCGGGGACCTCGGAGACCGATTTGACGCCGCGTTTGTCCATTGACAGCCCCTCGCGGACCGGACGCGTGGTCGCTGCTCATGGCCGGCTTTGGGATGGGCGTTGGAATCGGTCGGCCGAGCTTACCGTGCAACTCGATCGGGGTGAGCTCGTGACACGGTCGCCGAGCGAGGTTTTGGCCGGCGGGAACCGGATGGCTCTGGCCACCGCGAGCGGCTGGAGTTGGTTCGAATTCGAAACCGCGGACCTGGTCGCGCCGCAGACCTATCGCCTGCGGTCTTTATTGGCGGCCAGGGACATGGATCTCGATGCCTTGGCGAATGCGCCGGTGGTTGCGCTCGACGACAGCCTCGCATCGCTTTCCCTGCCACCGGGTGAGCGCGATCTGCCGATCGCCTATGCGGCGCTGGCCCTGGGCCTACAGCCTGATCCAGCCCTACATGACATGGTGTGGCATACCTATCGCGGAGCAGATTTGGCGCCGCTTCCGGTGGCGCATCTAAAGGCCGACCGGCGGGCGGAGGGCTTCCGCTTGCACTGGATTCGCCGCACCCGATTAGGCGCGGATGACTGGGTGTCGCGCGATGTGCCGCTGGCGGAAGAGGGCGAGCGGTATGCGATTTCGCTCGTCTATCAAGGCGCGATCGTTCATGCGGTCGAAACGTCCCTGCCGGAATTCTTATTGGACTCAGACTTGATCGCGTCGGCAATCGGACCTTCGCCCGTGGCATTCGAGGTCCGGGTACAGCAAATCTCGGCCCGCTACGGTGCCGGCGCGGCGACCGAGATCGGGCTCGCGGCCTAGCCGACTTGCTTTGCCGGGAGGTTTCCGGCAGCAGTTGGGCGATGAGCGATCCCTACCGCATTCTCGGTGTCTCCAAGTCGGCGTCGGCGGACGAGATCCGTCAGGCCTACCGCAAGCTGGCGAAAACCTATCACCCTGACGCCAATCCGGGTGATGCGGCCGCCGAAGAAAAGTTCAAGCAGATCAGCGCCGCGTTCAAACTGCTTTCGGACAAGGAATTGCGCGCGCGCTACGACCGCGGTGAAATTGACGCGCGCGGCGAAGAGGTGGCACCGCATCATCATTTCCGGTCCGCCCGGCAAGGGCAGAAGGGCGAGTTCACCGACATTTTCTCCGATCTGTTCAGCGATTTCGGCGCGCGGCCGCGCGCCGCGCGGGGCGCCGATATTCAGGCGCGTCTGGACATCGACTTCAAACTCGCCGCGACCGGCGGATCGCATCGCCTCAACCTGTCTGACGGGCGCCGTATCGACGTCAAGATTCCGGCCGGTGTGGAAGACGGTAAGATGTTGCGCCTGACCGGGCAGGGACAAAAGGGCCAGAGCGGCGGGCCTGACGGCGATCTTCTGATCATGCTGTCGATAAAGCCGCATCGCTGGCTGCGGCGCGAGGGCGACACCGTTCATCTCGATCTGCCCGTGTCGATCCAAGAGGCGGTATTCGGCGCCAAGGTCCGCGTGCCGACGCTGCACGGCGATGTCGATGTCAAAATCCCACCCAACTCGACGTCCGGCACCCTATTGCGCCTGAAGGGCCGCGGTGTGCGCCGGCCCGGCAAGACAGCCGGCGATCAGATCGTGCGGCTGATGGTGGACGTCCCGGCGAATGATGATCTGGCCGACCGGCTCCGGACCTGGAGCCCGCCGGCGGGCTACAACCCTCGCAAAAACCTCGTTATTTAGGCGATCTCTCAAAAGCGATACCAAATTCCTTCGTGTCCGCCCAATCTTTGCTAAACTGCCGTAGAGGTCGTGGGCGACGAACGATTGAGAGGTTCGCGATGGCTTTTCGTGTGGTTTTGGCCGCAATGCTAATTGTTGTCTTCGGGTGCTTCGAAGGGAATGCTCAGGTTTTTGATCGACTCAACTCCTTAGTCGGGCGCAACAGCAACGAGTGCGCAGATCAAGGCGCGGCGAGCCTTCAACGCGACTGGCATTGGCATTTCCCCCGTGAGACTCCTCACCTGCGTAATGGAAATCGCAGGCTGCGTTGCGAAAACGGTGATCGTGGATTCCTGTACACACGCGATGACATTCCCGGCCAATATTTCGTAACCGATCGCCGGTATCGGCGCCAAAGCCCCATCACAAGTAACATGTGTGCCGCCATAGCATCTTATTGCTTGCGCGATTTGGCGGCGCTCGATGTCACCTTTTTTCACACCGTGATTCCGCCTCTTGCGATTAACGAGACTGTAGCGGAGACGGTTGGGATCTTAAATGCATCCGTTCCTGATGCGGCCCGGCCATCGCCGCGACTTGGCGTTTTTTACGTCACCTCTGTCAGTGATGACCACCGCTTCAGCATCCAGGTAAACACCTCTGATCATTCAACGCCGCAAAGCCTACCTTTCGAATTACGCACTGTGGGAAATACAGCCACGTTGCTTTTCGATTTATCCGGGCAATCCAATGCAGAAATCGTTCTCCGGGTTCGCGACCGCCGGGCCGAAAACGAGTTGGAAGTAGCGCGATTTAACTTATCTTCTCTAGAAAGATGATGCCTAGCAGCGCCCGGCGAGGATTGATCTGCTCTAGTATCGCGTCACCGGCGACAATACCAATCCCAGATCCTCGCGCCGCTGGCGTTGTGGCATTGAGAACATCTTTCTGCCTTCCAAAAACATTTGATATCGTCCGGACATTGCCGAATTTGCGGACGTGTGCGTAGGCAACCATGATCCGCCGGCGCGAATATCGCCTGATATCTCTATGCGCATCTCGCCGTCTGTATCCACGGTGCCGTATAGATCGAAACTGCCGCTGGGATCACGAAGTGAAAACAACAGGGATCCATCCGGCAATCGTTCCAGACCTGACACCCAGCCAAGCGCGCGTACGATATCTGGCAATGGTTGAGCGTCTGCCGGAAACCTGAAAAAAAATTCATTGTCATCTCGCCAAAGCCGATACTCGGCAGAGGGGAGGGTCAGAAGTGCTCGTAAGTGTTCGCCGGCTGCGCCAGTTTGATCGATGTGCAAATCTGTTTGATCCAGACGCCAAACACCCTGAAAGAGCATTTCGAATTGTGCGAACGTAAGATCGACCTGTCGAAGGTATCCATTCTCTGCAGCTTCATCGTAAATCTGGGCGGGCGTGTGCCAGGGAGCCCAGCTGACGTCTAGATCTATGTCAGCCCCGCGCTGATACGCGATATGGATCAGTGCTATACAATCGAGCCCATCATCGAATTGATCGTAATCTAGTCCCTCATAGCCAAACAGCCGTGTTGTCGCCCATTGTGTGTGGTTATCGTCGTAGGGAACACGATGCAGGGCCGCGCTAAGCGCTTCCTCTACAATCTGCCATCGACGCGGATCTTCATTCGCCAATCCGGGCCAAGCGATCGCGCCGCCGGTGTTCGCTTCCCAGATTACTGCGTCCTCTATTCGCGGCTGTGAACGGCGTACAAGATAACCGGTAAACTGTTCAACAAACGATCTGACCATGACGCCGCCTGATGGCATTGAGTCGATCACCAAATAGCTATCGATCAAGCCCCAGTCTTGAGAGCGGATTAAAGCTCTATCCAAAACCGCTGCGTAGTCCTCTTGCAGATGGTCGGGGAGATCTCGCCAGCGGCCGATATAGATGCCGGCATGCCCCGGACCTAGTCGGCTCTCTGTCAAATTACCGATTACAATATCGCCTGGGTAGATTCCCAGTTCTGGCGATTGAGCGAGCAGACGGCTATCTGACGGCGCAAGGCGTGTTTCGAGTTGCTGCAGCCAGTCATCAAAGTTCTCGTCATAAGACGAGACTGTAGGTGGTTTACTAAGACCTCTCGCAGTTGCGGCAGTACTAGGTAAAACTGCCAGGCTGATTATAATTAGAAGTGCGAATATACGTATCATGGCGTCGTCTTCGCTTTTCGATTTCCGGGTACTCATTTAATATAATATTGGCAGCCATACAAACTGGCTCCATTAAGGGGGCGGTATCATCGAAGCGGGCTCCGGACCTGGAGCCCGCCGGCGGGCTACAACCCTCGCAAAAACCTTCAAGTTTGATTATCTATTCATTCAGCGCGCGTTCAGTGACTCAAAGGCAGATTGCCCGGCATGAACAGACGACATGTGATCACCGCCGGCATCGCTGCCGCCCTTCTCGCCCTCGCTGGCGAGAGTGCGCTTGTGCCGGCCGCCAACGCGCAAAGCCTGCAGGACCGATTGTCCTCGGGACAGGCGCGCGATGCTCGCGATTCGGGCGATGTTCTGCCGGCGCTGCGGGTGATTTCCATCGTGCGCAGCCGGTATCCGGGCGCCGAAGTGCTGGATGCCGAACTCATGCGGGGCGCGTCGCCGCAATACATCATCAAGATCCTGACCCGGGAAGGCCGCCGCATCGACGTTGTCGTGGACGCCCGCACCGGACGGATTCTGCAGGAAAGATAGGAGCCAGCCGATGCGTGTGCTGATCGTCGAAGATGATCCCGATCTGAACCGCCAGCTCGAGCGGGCATTGGCCGATGCCGGCTACGCCGTCGACGCGGCTTCCGACGGCGAAGATGGTCATTTCCTGGGGGATACCGAGCCGTATGATGCCGTTGTCCTGGATCTCGGCCTGCCGCAAATCGACGGCGTGACGGTTCTGGAACGCTGGCGGTCTGACGGGCGCGATTTCCCGGTGCTTATCCTGACGGCGCGCGACCGCTGGAGCGAAAAAGTTGCGGGCTTCGATGCGGGTGCGGACGACTATCTGACCAAGCCCTTCCACACCGAGGAATTGCTGGCGCGGCTGCGGGCGCTGACCCGGCGGGCCGCCGGTCATGCGTCGTCCAGCATCGATTGCGGCCAACTGTCGGTCGACACGCGCGGTGCGCGGGTGTTCATCGACGGCGCGCCGGTGAAACTGACCTCGCACGAGTTCCGGCTGATCAGCTATATGGCACATCATCAGGACCGCGTGATTTCGAGATCGGAATTGGTCGAACATATCTACGATCAGGATTTTGATCGTGATTCCAACACGATCGAAGTATTTATCGGGCGTTTGCGCAAGAAGATCGGCTCGGACCGGATCGAGACCGTCCGGGGCCTTGGCTACCGCCTGATCGATCCTGACTCCAAGGCCGCGTGACCCCGCACCGGCGCTCTCTCGTCCGGCGGCTCGTCGCAACATCGGCGATCTGGATCCTGATAGCGCTGGTCGCCGTCGCGCTGGCGCTGACGACCCTGTTCCGGCAGTCGGTCTTGCGGGCCCTCGATGACCGGTTGACCGCCGTTGTCGCCAACATTGTTGCCACTTCCGAGCCTGCGGCCGACGGCGCGGTGCTGCCGTCGCGGCCGCCGCCCGATCCGCGCTATGAGCGGATTTTTTCCGGACGGTACTGGCAGATCAACCGCCTCGACGGCGAAAGCGTCGGGCCGGTTGCCGGAAATTCCCGTTCGGTCTGGGATGAGCCCATTCCGGTGCGGCCCCGCGTCGAGCGCCGGCTGATGAATAATTTCGGCCAACCGATCACCTACAATGCTCACGGGCCGGACCGCCAACCTCTAAGGGTGGTTGGTCAAGCCATCGAATTGCCGGGCGAGGGCGGGCGCATCCTGGTGCTGGCGGCCGAAGACCGGCGGCCGGCCGATGCGGAAGTGCAGCGCTTTGCGTTCATATCCATCGGCATTTTCCTGGTGTTCGGCATTGTCTTGGCTGCAGGCGTGATCCTACAGGTGCGTATCGGTCTTAGCCCGGTTTTCAGGATGCGGGACGCCGTGGCGGACGTTCGCGAAGGGCGGAGCCAGCGCGTCGAGGGGGACTATCCCGTCGAGCTGCAGCCGCTCGGTGACGAGCTCAACTCGCTGCTCAATCATTCGCGCGAGGTTGTTGAACGGGCCCGCACACATGTCGGCAATCTGGCGCATGCGCTGAAAACGCCGATTGCGGTGTTGATGAATGAAACCTCTGGCGATGACAGCGAGTCCGCGCGACTGGTCCGCCGGCAAACGGAAACCATGTCGCGCCAGGTCGATCACCATCTGCGGCGCGCCCGGGCTGCGGCTCATGCCAAGGCGATCGGCGCGCAGTGCTCGGTGGGCGATGTCGTCGACGACATCACCCGGACATTGGGCAAAATCTATGCAAGGCAGACCAAAACCATCACCGCCGAAGGGCATAAGGGCCTGTTGTTCCGTGGCGAGCGCCAGGATCTCGAGGAAATGGTGGGCAATCTCGCCGACAATGCCTGCAAATGGGCAGCGCGCGAGGTGCGGATTTGCAGCGGCACCGAAACCGATCGAACCTTTTTCATTCTGGTCGAGGACGACGGGCCGGGCATGTCGCGGGATCAGCGCGAGCAAGCCCTGCAGCGCGGCGTACGGCTTGACGAAGAGGTGTCGGGAACCGGTCTCGGGCTATCGATCGTGGTAGATCTGGCCCGCGTTTACGGCGGTGAGCTCGAGCTCGGCCATTCCAAGATGGGCGGGCTGGCGGCCAAGTTGATTTTGCCCGGCCGGATTTGATAAAGCACGGTTAACCCTGTTTCCGTAATTATTCAGGCTGCACAGCAGGTTGTGGCCATGTCATCGCTCTCGGAAAAGCAGCTCGAAAGCCTGTCGATATTGTGGACGGCGATCTCGCCGGACATGCGCGGTCAATTGAGAAGAGCGGCCGGCTCGATCGGCAAGTTGGCGGATATTTTCGCGCAACTTGATGCAGAGACCGGCGTGCCGTCACATGACACGGTTTTATTCCGTATATTCTCGGACGTGACCGGCACTGCCGGGCAACCTCCTACCCATGCGCGATTCTCATCCGAACAATTACAGGCTATTAGCCAACTCTCGGCGCCGGACTCCGCGAACTCGCCGGATTCGTCGGACGTGGATGCCATGCAGGCCTGGCGGACAGGAATCGCGGCGTCCATTAAAGCGGCGGTCGAGCGCGCCCAAAGCGACAAATCGGTGCTGCGTCAGCTGAAGAACGACTTTGGCGACGACTATGAGGCGCTGCTCGCCGACGCGTGTACCTTGCTTGAGAATGACCGGATACTGTATGACGCGCTCAAGCCTTTCCCGGACGCAATCCAGGATTTGCCGGCCGATCTCGTTGTTGCAGCGCGCGACGCTCATGAACATGTCAGCAATGAAGCGCCGGACGCGAGTCTCTGGCTTTTGAAAATCTTGACCGCGCGGTTGGAGAAAACCGCCCAGATTTTCCGTGTGGTGGAGAAGATTGGCCGCCGCTCGGACGACGCGCTCGTCTCGAAAACGGACCTCGCGGATATCGGCGATCTCGTGCTCGCGAACGCCGCCTTCTATGCCGACCAGTTGGCCGACGCACCGCAATCGCTCCAGGAAGCGCGCGCGGCAGGGAATGCGGTCGCGGAATACGTGAAGATTTCTGTCGGCATGACCCGCGAATTCGGTATTCGCAAGGATGGGCATTGGGGCAAATCCCTGTTTCGCATTCGAGCGCGGGCGTCGTCTTGCCTCGAACACTTTTTCAGTCAATTCGAGAAATCTTTTCCGCGCGCTCTGCCCTATCCTGAAAAGGGCCGGCGGGGGGTGACGCGCGCCGGCCGCATTCCCGCTGCGGAAATTGTTCAGCAAGCGGAGGCCGGCCTCTGCTTGCTCGCTGCAACCGGACACTGGGCGACACAAGCGGCCATCGCCAGCGCGCAAAAACAGGCGGCCGATCTCGTCAGGAACGAGTTGGACAAATGTGCCAGCGGATTGCTGGAAGTCCTGCGCAATACGGACGACGAGGACAGTGACCAAGTCTTGGAGGCAATTGCTCTGGTCGTGCGCTATATGCGCGCTTTCGCGGACGACGAAAATGCCAGCCTGATCCAGCGGCGCAGTGCCGCAGTCCGGTCCAGCGCCGCCTGAACTGCTTGCAGAAAACCACTGCTATGCCTATCCCGCTGGCATGGACGGTCCGAAGGATAAGTCAACGATTGCCCTGGAAGCCCGGACAAGGGCGGCCGACAAGCTGTATTCGCCAAGCGCGGCACGGAATGCGGCACCAATCCGTGATGTCCTGGCGCCGCTTTTGGGCGACGGCGCGCGGGTGCTTGAAATCGGCAGTGGCACGGGAGAGCATGCCGAGGCGGTTTGCCTCGCCCGGCCGGATGTGACCTGGATTCCCAGTGATCCCGATGCCGCGTCCAGGGCTAGTTCGACCGCCCGTTCTCTCGAGATTCCGGGGATGGAGCCGGCGCTCGCCATCGATGTTTCAGTGCCGCAGTGGACCGAACATCTCGATTTTGTCGATGCCGTGGTTTGCAGCAATGTCATTCACATCGCGCCTTGGTCTGTTGCCGAAGGACTTGCCGCGGGCGCTGAAGCGCTGATCTCAGGAGATGGCTTGCTGTTTCTTTATGGCCCGTTCCTGTTTGGCGAGGCCAGCGCACCGTCAAATCTTGCGTTTGATGAAGATCTAAGGACGAGAAACCCGCAATGGGGTGTGCGCCCGCTTGACGCGGTGACGAAATTGATGGCGCGGCATAGGTTCGCGCTCCACGAGAAAATCGAAATGCCGGCAAATAATCTGTCCCTTGTCTTCCGACCGGAGCCGCAATGATAGCGCTCGCCGTTTTCGTTGCGATCGCGGGTTTTGCCCTGGCGACTTTTGTCGTCTGGCCGGCGGCTCGTGTAACGCCGCGCTGGCTGGCGCCCGCGCTGACGGCTGGCATCGTTTTGATCGCAGGGGTGGCCTACCTTGTGAACGGCCAGCCCGGCCAGCCCGGTTCTCCTTACGGTGAGGCTGCGCGGGAAAGACTTGCCGCCGATCCCTCTACGCTGAATGCGGAAGCCCGGGAAGAGCGCTGGCGTGATCTGATCCGCCAGGATGCGAGCAATGCCGAAGCCTGGGCCCAACTCGGCCGCGGGCTCGCCCGGCGAGAGCGGGAGCTGGAGGCGATCAACGCCTTTCAGCGCTCGCTTCGCCTCGAGCTCGATGCGCAAACGCTGTCGGATCTCGGGCAGACCTTCATCAATCTGAATGAGGGTGAGGTGACCAGCGAAGCGGTGGCGGCGTTTGAAGAGGCCCGGACGCTGGACCCGGATTTGCCGGAGCCCGGATTCTTCCTCGGCCTGGCGGCGTTTCAGGAAGGCCGGGTCGATGCAGCGGAAGCGATCTGGCTCGACCTGATCGCACGGCTCGATGAGCGAAGCCCTTATCGGATCCTGATTGCGCAACAGGCCTTTCAACTCCTCTCCCAACCGCAGGTCGATTCTGCGGCGGTCGCGTCGGCGGCCGAGGATGAAGCCTTTGACCCGGCCTTACGCATCGCGGAAATGGTGTCGCGGCTGGAAACGCGCGTCGAAGGCGGTGAGGCCGGTTTCGCCGACCGGCTCCGCCTGATCCGCGTTTACGGCCTTTTACAGCGCGAAGACGAGGCCCGCGCCGCATTGCTGGACGCCCGCCGCGCTTTCCTCGGCAATGAAGGCGCGATGGTGATACTCGACATACTGATGGCAGCGTTGGCGATTGAAGAGGACGACACGGAATGAGGGCGCGCACGCAAAGAGGAATCATGGTCGGCGTTGCGGCCATCGTTTTGACCGGCGCCGTGGCGTTGGCGCTGATCGCGCTTCGTGATGCTATCGTTTTGTTTTACAGCCCCAGCGAGGTTGCCGAATCCCAACCGGCGATCGGCGAACGCATCCGGATTGGCGGTCTGGTGGAAACCGGCAGCGTGGAACTGCCGGATGCAGGCGGGGCCCGTTTTGTCGTCACCGACGGCGCCGCCACGATCCGCGTGACATATTCAGGATCGCTTCCCGACCTGTTCCGCGAGGGACAGGGCGTTGTCGCTGAAGGTGCTTTTGTTGAAGCCGGCCTCTTTGAGGCGAGCACGGTGCTGGCCAAGCATGACGAGACTTACATGCCGCCCGAGGTCGCCGAGGCACTTCGCGACAGCGGCGTCTGGCAGGGTGAGACCGGCGAATGATCGCTGAACTCGGCCATTTTTTGATTGCGCTAGCCTTGGCCCTGTCGTTGTTGCAGGCCTTGGCGGGCTGGCATGCAGCGGCGAAGACCTCGCAGATCGCAGGTGCCATCGCGGCGCGGGCCTCCTACGGCGCTCTGGCCAGCGCGGTGATCGCGTTCGGGCTGCTGATCCTCCTGTTTCTGCAGTCGGATTTCTCGGTCGCTTACGTGGCGAACCATTCGCATGTCGACAAACCGTTGTTCTACAAGATTGCGGCGGCTTGGGGCGGGCATGAAGGCTCGATGCTGCTCTGGTGTGTGATGCTGATCGGCATTGGTGCCGCGCTCGCCCGGTTTGCGCTGGCAAAAGATATGCAGCTGCGGCTGCGTTCGGTATCGGTCCAGGCCGTCCTGCAAATCCTCTTTCTCGGATTTCTCGTTTTTGCATCAAACCCGTTCGAGCGGCTCGCAGACGTTCCGCTGCGAGGCGCAGAGCTCAATCCGATCCTGCAAGACCCGGCACTCGCTGTACATCCACCCACGCTTTACATCGGCTATGTCGGCCTGTCCGCAGCGTTCTCGCTTGCGGCCGCCGGCCTGATTGAGGGCCGCGGCGGGCGCGCCATTGCAGCGGCGCTGCGGCCTTGGTCTCTCGTCGCCTGGACGGCATTGACAGCCGGTATCGCTCTTGGGTCGTGGTGGGCCTATTACGAGCTGGGTTGGGGCGGCTGGTGGTTCTGGGATCCGGTTGAGAATGCGAGTTTCATGCCCTGGCTGATCGCCGCAGCCTTGATCCACTCCGCCATCGCCACCGAGCGCACGGGAAGTTACGCCGGCTGGACGGCATTCCTGGCGATCATGGCCTTTTCGATGTCGACCCTGGGCGCGTTTCTTGTCCGATCCGGCGTCCTGACGTCGGTGCATGCTTTTGCGCTCGATCCCGAGCGCGGGCTCTGGATTCTCGCCATCATGACCGTGCTCGCAGGCGGCGGGCTGACGCTGTTTGCATTGAGATCGCATCTGTTGGGCGAGGGCGACGGATTTGCGCTCTCCAGCCGCGAAGCCTTCATAGGGATCAACAATCTGCTGCTGACTGTCGTCACGGGCATTGTCCTGATCGGGACGGTCTATCCGCTGATCGCCGCCGCATTTGGAGCGACCGGCGTGTCGATTGGTGCAGCATATTATAATTTCGTGGCAACGAAATTCCTGGCGGCCCTGCTGATATTCCTGCCGCTGGCGCCCTTCCTGCCATGGCGGAAGGCCGGGCTGACGCGCAAGCTGGCGGTGCGGGCCAGCTTCTGGATTCTGCCCGGCATTCTGGGCGGTGCCTGGGCGATCTGGCTGGGCGGATCGCCGGTGGCGATCGCGGCAGCGGCTCTGGCGGGCTGGACGCTGGCGGGACTCGCTGCGGATGTCTGGCACCATCGCTCGCTGGTTTCCGCGGCAGCAAGGCTGGGTCTGACCGGCCGTGTGCTGGCGCATGCCGGTATCGCCGTCATTGCGCTAGGAGCGGTCGCGGATTCGACCGGTGACCCCGAAACCAGCGCGGCGCTTGCTCCGGGAGAAAGCATCGAAGTCGCGGGCTATACCCTGCGGCTGGACCGGGTGACACGCGCCGACGGGCCGAACTATTTGGCGGACGAAGCCCAAATCCATCTAGAGCCGGAAGGCGTCATGCGGCCGCAAAGGCGCTTCTATACAGCTGCGGAAACGACGACCCGCGAGGTGGCGCTGCACAGCCGGTTGTCCGGTGACCTCTACGTGTCTCTCGGCGAGCCGCGGACGCGTGAAACCGGCGAAATTGCGTATGAAATCCGCGTGTCCTTCAATCCCTTGGTATGGCTGCTCGGCCTCGGAGCGACGCTGATTGTCATCGGCGGCAGCCTTGCCGCCATTGCGCGATGGATGAGCCGGCGGCGCGGGGAGGTGCCGGCATGATGAAGGCTCTGCTTATCAGCCTGCTGGTGCAATCTGCGACGATGACCCCGCAGCAGGAACGTGTGGCCGCGGAGCTGATGCGCGAAATCCGCTGCGTGGTCTGCGATGGCCAATCGATCGCCGATTCCGATGCCGCTTTGGCCCAGGACATGCGCCTGTTCGTGCGCACGCAAATCGCGGCGGGTGCCGAACCGGATTCCGTCCGGATCGCACTGTCGCAACGCTATGGCGATGATGTTCTGATGCGGCCGCGCTTCACGGCCGCCACGGCGCCGCTCTATCTCGCACCGCTTATCCTGCTGCTGATCGGGGGCCTGCTGATCGGCATGGCTTCACGCAAACGCTGACACAAGCGTGAGCCCGGTTTGACTTGCGGTGGCGCGCTGATGCGACCACAAGCCTGCAAGGGACCGAGGAGATCACCATGCCACAATCGAAGAGAGTCGAGTTCAAGGGCGCACAAGGCGACACGCTGGCAGCGAAACTGGAACTACCGGGCGGTACGCCGCGCGCCTATGCGCTATTCGCCCACTGCTTTTCCTGTTCGAAGGACATTCACGCCGCATCGCGGATTGCGCGGCGGTTGGCGCGGCATGGAATCGCGGTGCTGCGGTTTGATTTCACGGGCCTCGGCCAGTCCGAGGGTGATTTCGCCAACACGAATTTTTCTTCGAATATCGACGATCTCGTCAAAGCGGCGGAGCACCTTTCGGAGGCTTATGAACCGCCGTCGCTCCTGATCGGCCACAGTCTGGGCGGTGCCGCGGTGGTCGCAGCTGCCAGCCGGATAAAGTCGACCAAGGCGGTGGTGACCATCGGAGCGCCGGCGGACGCCGATCATGTTGCGCTGCAGTTCGAGGACTCCGTGCCGGAAATCGAAGCCAATGGGGAGGCCACGGTTTCGCTGGCCGGCCGTCCGTTCAAGATCAAGAAGCAGTTTCTGGATGACATTAGCGGCCGATCGCTGGAGGACGCGGCGTCGCAGCTGAAATCTCCAATCCTGATCTGTCATGCGCCATTGGATAATACCGTCGGCATCGACAATGCGACACGCCTGTTCGTGGCAGCAAAACACCCCAAGAGTTTTATCAGCCTGGATGGTGCCGATCATTTGCTGACGCGCGAGACGGATTCATTGTTCGTCGCCGACATTGTTTCGGCGTGGGCGGCGCGTTATGCAGCGCCCGATCCCTTGCCGGCACCGCCAAAACCGGTCAAGGACGGCGTGGTCGTCCAGGAGACGCGGCTGGGCAAGTTTCAGAACTGGGTCGTCAATCAGGATATTGCAACGCTGGCCGACGAGCCGGCCAGCGTCGGCGGCGACGATTCCGGTATGACACCCTACGGCTATGTGGCGGCCGGGCTCGCAGCCTGCACATCGATGACGTTACGCATGTATGCCGATCACAAAAAGCTTTCTCTCGATAGGGTGACGGTTGCGGTTCGCCATAACAAGAACCATGTCGAGGATTGTGAAAGCTGTGAGGCCGGAAAGCCCGCCAAGATCGACGTGTTTGAAAAAGACATCCGGTTGGAAGGCGAACTGACGCCTGATGAACGTGAGCGATTGCTGGAGATTGCAGGCCGCTGCCCGGTCCACCGCACGCTGCACGAGGAAGTCAGGATCAATTCGCAGCTGGTCGACTAGTCCCGGCCAACTACCATTGGTAATGTTTTCGTAAGAATGTGGCCATCGTCTGGATATCCATCCCGCCCCACATTCCGTATCCAAGTGTGACACACCGCTAGAGGACAGAGTATCGATGATTTCAAGAGTACGCTGGGTTTCCGCTTCCATTATGGCTGCAACATCGCTGGTGATCGCCAGTCCGGCCGTGATTGCACAGGAAGAGGCCGCGCCGCGTTATGCGGGCGCCGTTCCCGCTGGCGTCCCCTGGTCGCTCGCGGACCTGATCGAAGATGTCAGCCCGTCCGTGGTTTCGATTAATGCCCGCATCGTGGCGCCGGTCCCCAATGGGAATGCCGGGCCGCAATTCGACGGGATGCCTCCGCAATTGCGTGAATGGTTCGAGCGTCAATTCCCGAACCAGCCGCAGCCCTTCGGCCCACCTCGCGAGGGCCGGTCGCTGGGATCCGGCTTCTTCATCTCGTCCGACGGTCACATCGTGACCAACAACCACGTCGTCGAGAATGCGCGCGAAGTCACCGTCACGCTGGCCAATGGCGAGGAACTTCCTGCCGAGATCATCGGGACCGATCCGCTGACCGATATCGCCTTGCTGCAAGTCGATGCCGATAACGCGGAATTCGAATTCGTGACGCTTGATCGCGATCCCAGCATCCGCGTCGGCGATTTCGTGATCGCAGTCGGTAATCCGTTCGGCCTCGGCGGCACCGCGACATTCGGCATGGTTTCGGCCACCGGCCGTGAATTGCCGACCAATGTCTACAATAACTTCCTGCAGATCGATGCGCCGATCAATCGCGGCAATTCGGGTGGGCCGACTTTCAGCCTTGATGGCGACGTGATCGGTGTGAACTCGCAGATCTTTTCGCCGTCGGGCGGGAATGTCGGCATCGGCTTTGCCATTCCGTCAGATGTGGCCGCCAACATTATCGACCAGCTGCTCGAGGATGGGCGGGTGACGCGCGGTTGGCTTGGCGTGCAGATCCAGAATGTGACCGACGATATTGCCGAAAGCCTCGGCCTCGAAGCGTCGCGGGGTGCAATCGTGTCGTCCATCGTCGCCGGCGGCCCGGCAGACCGCGCCGGCTTCCAGCGCCGCGACATTATCACGGCTGTTAATGGTGACGAGATTTCGACCTCGGCCGAACTGACCCGCCGTGTCGGCAATTTCGGTGCCGGCGACGAGGTCCGCTTCAGCGTGATCCGCGACGAGGACGAAATCGTGATCCGGGCGCGTCTCGGCGACCGGCCCGGCGAGGACGATCTCGATGATATGCGCAATGTGGATGAGCCGGAGACAGCAGAAGCAAGCTTCTTTGGCATGGATATCCGTCCGGCCAGCGAGGTCGCTGCAGATCGCCTGGGCCTGACAAGCGGTGGCGCTGCCGCCGGCCTAGTCGTGGTCGATCTCGAGCCCGGAAGCGAAGCCGCGCAAAAGGGCCTGCGTCCTGGTGACGTGATCCTCGAGGCCGGAGGCGAAACCATGGAATCGGTCGCGAGCTTTGTCGAAGCGATCGAGACCGCCCGGAGTGACGGCCGGAGCGCGATTTTGCTTCTCGTCCAGGGCGCAGCCGGACAGCGCTACGTCGCGCTTCAACTGGAACGCGCCTAGGCGCTGGAAAACGGAAAGGCGGAGGATATGCGTATTCTCATCATCGAAGACGATCGCGAAGCCGCGAACTACATCCGCAAGGGGCTCAAGGAATCGGGCCATGTGGTCGATCACGCCGCCGATGGCGAGGAAGGTCTCGAAATGGGTCGTACCGCGGAATACGACATTCTCGTCGTCGACCGCATGTTGCCGAAACTGGACGGCCTTTCCGTGATCGAAACGCTTCGGGATGAGGGCATATCCTCGCCGGTTCTGATTCTCTCCGCGCTGGGCGAAGTCGATCACCGCGTCGAAGGCCTGAAAGCCGGCGGCGATGACTATCTCGTCAAACCCTATGCCTTCGCCGAATTGCTGGCGCGGGTCGAAGCCCTGGCCCGCCGCCGCGATCCGGAAACCGTCCGGACGAAGCTGGTGGTCGGCGATCTCGAAATGGACCTGCTCGCCCGAAAAGTTTCGCGCGGCGGCGAGGAAATCCTGTTACAACCGCGCGAATTCCGCCTGCTGGAATTTCTGATGAAGCATTCCGGTCAGGTTGTGACCCGGACGATGCTGCTCGAAAAGGTGTGGGACTATCATTTCGATCCCCAAACCAATGTCATTGATGTGCACATCTCGCGCTTGCGCTCGAAGATCGACAAGCCGTTTGACGATGCGCTTCTGCACACCGTTCGCGGGGCGGGTTACCGGCTCCAGGCTTAAGCCGGAGCACGCGGAAGTATGACGCGGCGGCTGCCGTCCTTCGTCAGAACGACAGCTTTCCGCCTGACCTTGCTGTCGGCGGCGCTGTTCGCGCTGTCGAGCTTTTTGATCCTGGCCTTCGTTTATGCTGCGTCGGCCGGCGCGGCGCTGCGGCGGACGGACGCCGTTATCAATGACGAGCTGGCCGCCGTCGAGCGACGGTTCCAAGAGTCCGGCATCCAAGGCGTCAATCGTTACATCCTGCAACGCACGGTCGGCGGCAGCGATGTTCTCTATCTGCTCATCAACCCGAACGGCCGGCTGTTATCGGGCAATCTCAACGGCATGCCCGATGCGCCGATCCTTGATGAAGGCTGGCTTGATTTCGTCTACGGTCGTTCGCCGGTGGACGGCGAAGAATCGGAGCGGGACAGCCGCCGGGCGCGCGCCCGGGCGGTGCCCATAGGCGACGGATATACCGTCTTCATCGGCATTGATATCGAAGACGAAGACCGTCTGATTGGCCGCATGTTGCGTGCCATCCTGGCGGCGTCGGCCCTGGTTATCGCGCTCGGCATTATTTCGGGGGTCGTCGTAAGCCGCCGATTCTCGCGGCGCCTCGATGCGGTCAACATGGTGGCGCGCACGGTCATGCGCGGTGAATTGACCCGCCGCGCGCCGCGGAACGGTTCCGGCGACGAGCTTGACGAGCTGTCCGCGAATTTCAATTCAATGCTCGACCGGCTGGAAGAATTGATGCACCGCATGCGCAATGTCGGCGACTCCATCGCGCACGATTTGCGGTCTCCTCTGACCCGGATGCGCAATCGGATGGAGGATGCTTTGCGGGCTGATGGCGATCGCAAAAGCCGGCAGGCCGCGCTGGAGCAGGCACTCAACGATTCCGACGAATTACTGGGTGTTTTCAATGCGATATTGAGCATATCGCGAATTGAGGCCGGAGAGCGCCGCGACAGTTTCGAGACCTTCGATCCGGCACCGCTGGTTTCGGACATGGGTGAGCTCTACGAGCCGGTCTGCGAAGACTCCGGTCATGATTTTGGCGTTCAGGTGGACGACGGCCTTGTGATCCGTGGCGATCCCAACCTGGTGTCCCAAGCGATGGCCAACATGCTCGATAATGCGGCGAAGTATACGCCGGCCGGTGGCGCCATTCAGCTTCGGCTGCGGCAATGCCGTGACGGGCGGGTCGAAATCTCGGTCACCGATACCGGCCCGGGCATCCCCGAGGCTGACCGGTTGCGCGTGACGCAGAGATTCGTGCGGCTGGAGGAATCGCGAAATCAGCCCGGCTCCGGTCTGGGGCTGAGCCTCGTCAAGGCGATTGCAGATGTTCACAACGCCGAACTCATTCTCGATGATGGCGCGGGCAGCCATGACGGAGACGGTACCGGATTGCGGATCGCATTGGTTTTCCCTTTTGCCGACAAGACGGCTTGAATTCGGCCGCGAAGCGGTGACGCTTGGGCCATGGCCACGCTCTTTCAACGGCGCACGATCGATATCCCTTCCTTCGAAACCGGCCCCCGCGCCGGCAGCTATCCGGATGGGCTGGACGATGGCGATCGCGCGTTCCTTGATCGCGCATTCGCTGCGGCGCCCTATCTGGGCCGCCTGTCCAAATCGCGCGCGGATCTTTTGGAAGCGCTCGCGACAAAGCCGCTGGACGAAGTGCTCGACGCACAATGCACCGCGGCGATCAGGGCCGGTGGCGACGCGCCCGATGAAGCTTCTCTCGGACAGGTCTTACGTCGTCTGAAGGATGATGCGCATTTGACGCTGGCTCTGGCCGAACTGTCCGGCGCGCTCGATGTGATGCAGGCGGCTGCAGCGCTTTCCCGCTTTGCCGATTGCTGCGTCCGCGCGGCCCTGCATGGGCTGGTGCGCCTCGGCAGCGCCGAAGGGAAATTTGCCGATTGTCCCAGTCCGGACGATCCCATTTCCGGCTTGTTTGTTCTCGCGCTAGGGAAGCTGGGCGCCGGCGAATTGAATTTCTCGAGCGATATCGACCTTGTTGTGTTTTACGACCCAGATCGTCTGCAAGGCGCCGTGGCGGATGAGCCGGGCAAGCGCCTGCCGCGACTGATCAGATCGCTCTCGCGGCTGCTGAATGAAGTGACGTCCGACGGTTATGTGTTCCGGATCGATCTGCGCCTGCGGCCGGATCCGTCTGCCACGCCGCCCGCGCTCTCCGTATCGGCCGCGATGAATTACTATGAGTCATTGGGCCAGAACTGGGAGCGCGCGGCTTACATAAAAGCCCGATATTGTGCGGGCGATGGAAACGCCGCTGCGGATTTTCTGGCGGCGATGCGGCCCTTTGTGTGGCGGCGCACGCTGGATTACGCAGCGGTCGAGGATATCCATTCCCTGGCGCGGCAGATCCAGGCCGTCGGGGACCGCGCGCGTATCCGCGCTGCCGGACATGATCTGAAGCTCGGCCGTGGCGGGATCCGCGAGATCGAGTTTTACGCGCAGATTCCGCAGCTTGTGATGGGCGGCCGGATGCGCGAATTGCGGATCAGGTCACCTTTTCTTGCGCTATCGGAGCTGGCCAAGGGCGGCGTCATCGATCCCGATGCCGCGAGTCAGCTCGCGGCCGATTATGTGTTTCTGCGTCGGGTCGAACATCGCATTCAGATGTTGTCGGACGAGCAGACGCAGACGCTGCCCGAAGACGGCGCGCGCCGCCTCGCGGTCGCCCGGCTTGCGGGCTTTTCCGATGTGGCGGCATTGGATGGGGAGCTCGGCACAGTGTTGCAGCGCGTTCATAGCGCTTTCTCGCGGCAGTTTGCGACAGAAACCAGCCTGGCGGACGAATGCGGAAGTCTGGTGTTCACAGGTGTCGAACCGACACGCGAGACGCTGCAGACGCTCGAGTCGCTGGGATTCCAGTTTCCGGACGCTGCCTGGGCTCGAATGAATTCGTGGCTGGCCGGGAAGGCACGGGCCCTGCGTACAACGCGGGCGCGGCAAGTGCTGACGCGTATCGCGCCACAATTGCTGCGGGCGATGTCAGAGACCGGCGAACCGGATTCGGCCTTCACCCGGTTTGCGGCCTTCATCGAAGGCCTGCCGATGGGCGTGCAACCGCTCTCCATGCTTGAAAACGAGCCGGAGCTCGCGCGCGAACTCGTGACCATCATCGGTCTCGCACCGCAAATGGCGACTACGCTGGCACAACGTCCCGCGGTCATTGATGTGATGCTGGAAGCGCGTTTTTCCCGCCCGCTGATTGACGATCCGGATGATGATGTCGCCGAACGCATGCGGTTCCAGATGTCCGAAGCCGCCAATCCGGAAGATGCGATGAACCGCGGCCGTCGCCTTGTCCGCGAGGAGCGGTTCCGGATCGGATCCCAGCTTCTGGTGGGACGGGCCAACGCTGCAGCTGCCGGGGCGGCGTTTGCGCGTCTGGCGGACATCTCGATCTGCGCCATGGCCGATGTCGCGATGGATCAGCTCAATGAACGGTTCGGACCGGCACCGGGCCATTATGCGATACTCGGGCTAGGCAAGCTGGGCAGCCGCGAACTGGCGGCAGACTCCGACCTCGATTTGATGATCATTTACGATCCGGCTGAAGGCGCAGCAGACGAAGCACCGCGTTTCTTCACGCGCTTTGCCCAGCGATTTGTCAGCGCGCTGTCTTCCCCCACCGAAGAGGGGAGCATGTATGAAGCCGACATGCAGTTGCGCCCGTCCGGAAAGGCCGGTCCGGTCGCTGTGCGCCTGTCGAGTTTCGGGGATTATTATCGCGACAGTGCCTGGACCTGGGAAAGAATGGCCCTGACGCGTGCGCGGATCGTCGCGGGAGAGGGCGATCTTGGCGAGAAAATCAATGCGCATATCGCGACTGCGCTCGCGCAGCCCGCGACGGCGGAGCAGATTGTTGCCGACGTACTGGATATGCGCCGCCGGCTTGAGCGCGACCGTCCGGCCAAAGGCGGATGGGATCTGAAACGACGGCCCGGCGGCATTCTCGATATCGAGTTCATTGCGCAAGCGAGCCAGTTGCTGCTGGCGCAAACAGGCCGGTTCACCGCGCAGCTCAACACGGCCGACCAGCTTGAAGCTGCGCAAGCGGCCGGATTGTTGTCGCGAGAGGAGACCGAACTGCTGCAGGCGGCTGCGGCGCTGTGGCTGGGTCTCTCACAGATTATCCGCACCGCCCACGGTGCGGGGTTCGATCCTGGTTCGGCGTCGCAAGGGTTCGCGACGCGATTGTCGCAGCTTGCCGGCCAATCATCCCTGTCATCCCTTTCGCGGCAGATCGAGGACAAGGCCGGACGCGCCAGACGATTGTTTGAAACCTGTCTGGGTCATCTGCGCGAGGAGACGACGGAATTGACGCCGCGGTTCGTTGAATGGGGTGCAAGACCCAATTCTGGAGATTAGAAAATGAAATCCTCCCTCATGCTTGCCGGTTTGGCCGGCTCTCTCGTGTTCGCAGCCGCCGCCGAAGCGCAGCATCGCGGTCATCAGGGACGCGGCGACAATGGTCCGGCGCGCGCCATGATGATGTTGCGGGCGGCCGACGCGAATGCCGATAACCACATCACGCGGACGGAAGTCGAAACGCTTCAGGCCGAAATGTTCGAATGGATGGACCGCAATGGCGACGGCTATCTGTCCAGCGACGACCGGTCGCCGGTTCACCAGCGCCTCGCCGCACTTCGCGAAGCCGAAGGCGGAGAGCTCCACGAGCGACGCCGCGGGCGCCATGGCGCTCATCGCCAAGACCGCGATGCAGACGGCGATGGCAGGATCTCCCGCGCGGAGTTTCTCGGGGGTGAGAACCGGGGCTTTGAACGGCTTGATGCGAACAATGACGACGTGATCACGCCCGATGAACTCGAGGCGGCGGTCGAGACCGCACGCGAACGCCGGGAAGGCCGGCGTTTCTGGTGGCGGGACTAGAACTCGCCGATTAGGGTCGGGGGTGAAAGGATGACGATCGGGCATGCCTTCGAGTTCGCTTTCCGGAGCCGGACCGGATCAGTCTCCGGGTGAGGCCGATGCGGCGCTGATGCGCCGCATCGCGTCCGGAGACCGGGACGCGGCCCGCGAGTTGATGGACCGCGCCCTGCCGCTCATGCTGGCGATTGGACGGCGCATGCTCCGCGACCCGGTGGAGGCAGAGGATGTCGCGCAAGACGCTTTCATCCGGGCGTGGAATGCGGCGGGCCGCTGGCAGGCCGGCGATGCACGGGTCGAGAGTTGGATGGGCCGGATCGCGACCAATCTTTGTCTCGACCGGCTGCGCAAAAAGCGGGAGCTGGCGATGGATACGCCGCCGGATACTGATGATGGCCGCGTGGCAGCAGACGACGGGCTCATTGCCACGCAAGCCCGTCAGAGGGTCATCTCAGCGGTCGCCGCCTTGCCGGCGCGGCAACGCGCGGCGCTGGAGATGTGTCACTTCCAGGGCTTTTCGAATATCGAGGCGGCCGAGAAATTGGACATCAGTGTCGACGCCCTGGAATCGCTTTTGGCGCGTGGGCGGCGGAAACTCAAAGTTCTATTATCGCCGCAGCGGGAAGAACTCGTCGCGAGCCTGGCGCGGGAATCGACCCAGGCATCGGAGGTGTTGTGATGGATATGAATCGGTTTGCAGATCTCGCCGATGCCTATGGCGGCGAAATCGACCGTTGGCCGGAAGACGAGCGTGCTGCCGCGCGGCTTTTGCTCGCCGAATCCGGCGATGCACGGGCCATGCTGGCCGACGCGCAACAATTGGACGGCCTCCTGTCGGATTCCGGTGAGGTCGCTCCGAGCGAGCTTCTTGTCCGGAGAATTTTGAAATCGGCGCCCGCGCGGCCATTCGAGGCGGACTGGCGGCGACCCGCGGTTGCAGCGGCGGCCGCGCTGATTATCGGCGTTATCGGCGGGTTCACCAGCGGGCTCGTGTTGCCCGTCGGTGAAGAGCCTTACTATGGGGCTGAATATGCCGACGCGTTCGACGGTCTGGCCGAGGACTGGGCTGCTTGGGACTGGGGTGACGCATGAACCGGGCTCTTCCCTGGATTGTTGCGCTGTTGATCTCGCTGACCGCGAACGGCGTCATGACGGGTATCGTCCTGCATCGGGTGGTTGGGAGCCCGCATGTTTCCGATGTCGTACCGCATGGCGGTGAACGCCTGCATCCCGGTCCGCCGGAACCGGGGCGTGCCGGCGGGTTCAATGTGCGCGCTTTTCTTCGAAGCCTTCCGGAGGCACAGCGGGCCCAGGCCCGCCAACGATTTGCCGCCGAACGCGAGCGGTTCCGCGACCTGATGGTCGACGTCCGGGATGCACAACGAAATGCAGAAGCGGCGATGCTCGCCGATCCCTATGATCCCGAAGCTGCGGCGGGTGCGCTGGATACCTTGCGGTCCCGACGTTTTGCGATCGAGGCGGCGATGGAAGACATCATTCTTGAACTGGTCGCCGATCTGCCGCCAGAACAGCGTATGGCAGCGCTGGCGGCCGGGCGCCGCCCGCCGGGCGGAATGCGGCATCGTCCGCCGCCACCTCGCGACCGTTTCTGATCAGGCCGCGTCACTTGCAACGCGGCGGCGTTCGGGCTCAAGGTCTTCCGCCTGGACGTTTTCGTCGCCGCCGTTGAAGGGGATGGTCAAGGTTACGGTGGTGCCCTTGCCGAGCTCGCTTTCGATTGCAATCTGGCCGCCATGCATCTCGACCAGCGATTTCGACAGCGCCAGGCCCAGCCCGGTGCCCTGATGGCTTTTGGAGTGCTGGCTTTCGATCTGCTCGAACGGGCGGCCCAGCCGTGGCAAATCTTCTTTCGGAATGCCGATGCCGGTATCGCGTACCTGCAACGCCACCCGATCGTCGATGGCGAAGCTGCGGATGCTGACCCGGCCTTCCTCGGGCGTAAATTTCACGGCGTTTGACAACAGATTCAGGATGACCTGTTTGAGCGCCCGCGGATCGGCGTTGAGGTCGGCAAGGTTGTCGTCGAGATCCGACACCAAGCGGATCGACTTTTCTTCCGCCCGCGCTTTGACCAGCCGCAGGCTTTGCTCGGCGATATCGGCCAGGCTGACCGGCTCTTTTTGCAGCTTCATCTTGCCGGCCTCGATTTTCGACATGTCGAGAATATCGTTGATCAGCGACAGGAGGTGTTGTCCCGAAGTGTGAATGTCTTTGACGTAATCGACATAGCGATTGTCGCCGAGTGGCCCGAACATCTCGCGCAACATGATCTCGGAGAAGCCGTTCACTGCGTTCAACGGCGTACGCAGCTCGTGACTCATATTGGCCAGGAATTCGCTCTTGGAGCGGTTGGCTTCTTCGGCGCGGATCTTCTCTTTCTCGTATTTGTTGGCCAGCTCGGCGATTCGTTGCTGATTGCGCCGGACATCCTCAACCGTATTGCGGAGGCGCTGTTCGGATTCCTTGAGCGCCTTTTCCTGGTTCTTGAGGTCCGTGATGTCGGCGCCGACGCTGACCAGGCCACCATCGCTGGTGCTGCGTTCGGAATAGTGCAGCCAACGCCCGTCCTTCAGCTCCATCTCGAACGCCTCGCCGGAGCCGGTGCCCTCCTGGACTTTGCGGATGGCGCGTGCGGCGCCGGTCTCAACCTCGGCATAGGTCATGCCGGGCTTGAGTGCGGTCTCGGTAAAATGGAAGAAATCGCGGAACTTGCGGTTCCACATGACGAGGCACCGGCGACGGTCCCAAAGCACGAAGGATTCCGACATGGATTCCAGGGCGGCCCGCAGCCGGTTTTCCGCGGCGGCAACCCGCGCCTGGGCGCCTTTCCGCTCGGTGATGTCGATCGCCACACCGACCAGCCGGTCCGTCAAACCGTCCTGGATGTCGCCCCACGGCCGGCCTCGCAGGTGAAGCCAGACCGGTACACCGCTGGCCTGCACTTCGACATCGACATCGCCGGCCCGGACGGAACCGCGCACTGCGGCGGAAATCCGTTCGCGGTCGCGCTGACTGAAAAGGGACAGAAATTCTGCTCCCGACAGCATCTGAGCATCGTCGCGGCCGAGAATGCGGGCGAAGGAATCGGTGAGGTAAACGGTGTCCTTTTTGCGATCCCAGTCCCACACCCCGCAGCGCGCGCCCTCAATGGCGAGCCGAAACCGCTTTTCGCTATCGCCCAAGGCTATGCGGGCCGATTTCAGGCTGCTCATCTGGGTTGATAAAGCCGCCGACAATCCGATGGCGAAAATCACCGGTGCAACAAACAGCAGGCCGTAGAGGATGCGGGTCCGCATCCAGGCGCCCTGATTTATATTAGGCGTGCCGATAACCACAACATTCAAGCCCTCGAAGGGTGTCGGGGCCGCGGCGATCACCATTTCCTGCTCACCGATCCGCACGCCGGTCATCGCTTCGCCCGACGCCGCCAACTGGCGGACGGTCTGAGGCGGCAAGCCGAAACGGGTGGTCAGGGATTCGGAGAACAATCCGCCTGTCCGCGGCGGTTGCATGGCCAGCGGGCGGGCGTCCGCATCGACAAGGATTGCGACATATTCCGCGCCATAAGTGGGCAATAGCGCGTCGGGCGAGAGCTGCAACAAAACAGCTCCGACCTCACCCGTCTGCATGGCGATCGGCACGGCCATGACAATCCGCGGCGGTCCTTCCGGAGACGTCGGCCAGGTTGCCAGTCCGTTGGGCGAACTCAACGCTGTCCGCGCCAGAGGCTCCAGAGCGGGCGGCATATCGGCGCCGGGCGCAAGATATTCGATCGCCTCGACCGCCGTCAGCGCCCGTATGGGCGCGAGCCTCTGGTCCAGAACTTCCGGCAATTCTTCCGCGGGCAGCGCGTCGATGTCGGACAAGGCCACATTGAGCGCCGTGACCGCCTCCTGAAGGGTGCGGGTTGCCGCTTCCGACAGGAAGACCGCCTCCCGCGAGTGCGTCGTCTGCGCTTCCAGTCGGCCGGAGACGCTTTCCTGATAGAGTTTGAAGCCAATGACGCCGCCGAACATGGCCGTGAACAGGATCACCGCGAGTACGATCCAAACCACGCCGCGGGCATCCCCCGCCGACGCCGCGCGTTTGAGCTCGGCGTCCTGTCTCGACTCCGGCCTTTTCGGGCGGGACGAGGGATTGGAGGGATAGGACGGCGAACGAATCATTCCTCCCAGATTAGAGAGGTTCCGCAGGGCCTGTCGACCTGAATTGACGAGAAGTTTTAAGCGACGTTGGGCTGCGCCTGATCATCCGAGCGGCGTTCCGGACCTTTGTACTTGTCCGGATCGTGACGACGCCTGTCCGGTCCGAAAAAGATGCTGGTCCGAACGAAAGGGCGGGCACGGTCGACGACCGCGCGGATCTTTCGGAACAAGTCTGTGGCGGTCACCGGCTTCGCGCAAAACTCTGTCGCTCCCTGATCGCGCGCCTGCATGACACGCGATTTTTCACTGTATGCGGACAGCATGATGATCGGAATGTAGGGGTTCTCCATACGCTGTTCGTCACGCATGTACTTGATCAGTTCCAGCCCGTCCATGCCGTCCATCTGGTAGTCGAGAATGGCTATATCGATGGTTTCATGGCGCAGGGTTTCAAGAGCATCCGGGCCGGACACGGCATCGTAGATTTTGACAACGCCGAAGCCGTTGAGAATCGTGCGGACGATTTTCAACATGTGGACATTGTCATCGACCACGAGGAAGGAGAGCTTGCTCAGGTCCGCCGGCATCTGTCATCCTCACGTTAAAACCAAAGCTCAAATAAGCCCGAAAGCGTTAGGGCCCGGTTAAGCGGCGCGGGACGTCCCGGCCGGGCTTTCCGATGGCCGCGAGCGGATTTTTTTGACAGTGGACTTGGCGAAAGCCACCATTTTCCTCACGTCTTCGGGCAGGTCCTCGGCCCGCTCCACTTGCTTCGCCAATGTCTCCGCGAGCTTCATCAAGGACGGTGCGGCGGCGATCAATCGCGCCTGAAACTCGACAGTTTGCGGATCGCGGTCATATTCGGCGCCCGGGACCCGCCAGCCGCCCCAGTCCTGCTGGTCCGTGACAACAACCGGAAACGTTCCCGGGAAGGGGTGATGGGCGCATTCATCCGGCGACTGCCATTTGTTTTTCGCCCGCATTAACCGCCAGCTGCCGATCTCGACATCGTCCTTCTGCTCCTCGCAGAGCTCGTCAGCGGTGAAGTCGCGCCCGAGGCCGCAATCGTATGAAATCCGGACCGGCTCCTCGACGCCTTTAACCCAGTGCGGTTTGACCTGTTCGATCAGCGCCCAGGTTCCGACAGGGCGCACAAAGACTCGTTGATGCTTGTGAAAGTCGGCCTTCGCCATGAGGGACTCTCCCTTTTGCTGTGTGTTCCATAGCAAGGGGGGCTTAGAGCCTGGTTAAGCGAATTTACCGGTTTGTTGTTATCGGTTTGAAGCGCTATGTGAGCCGCGATGAATAACCGCAAAGACCCCGATCGCCGCTTTTGCGTGGCGCCCATGATGGATTGGACCGACCGGCATTGCCGGGCATTCCATCGTGTGCTGACGCGGCATGCGCTGCTTTTTACCGAGATGGCAACGAGCGCGGCGATTGTTCATGGCGATGTCGAACGATTGATCGGTTTCAGCGAGGCCGAACAGCCGGTGGCACTGCAACTGGGCGGATCGGAGCCGGCCGAGCTGGCGCGCGCCGCAAAGATCGGTGCCGAACTGGGCTATTGCGAGATCAATTTGAATGCCGGTTGCCCGTCCGACCGGGTGCAATCGGGCCGTTTCGGCGCTTGTTTGATGCGCGAGCCGGAACTTGTCGCCGACTGCCTGCAAGCCATGCAAGAGGCGGTCGAAATTCCGGTCACGCTGAAATGCCGCATCGGTGTCGATGATCAGGATCCGCAGATTGCCCTTCCGGCGATGCTCGCGGCGGTCCAAAAGCGCGGCATCCGGACAGTCATTATCCATGCGCGAAAGGCATGGCTGAAGGGGTTGAGCCCCAAAGAAAACCGGACGGTACCGCCGCTCAACTACCCGCTGGTCCGGCAGATGAAGACCGACTTTCCGGAAATGGAACTGATCCTAAACGGCGGGCTGGAAACGCTGGAACAGGGGATTGCCGAACAAGGACAGCTCGACGGTTTGATGTTCGGTCGCGCCGCTTATCATACCCCGTGGATGCTGGCGTCAGTCGACAGTCTTTTCTTTTCCGGGTCTGACCCGGCTTCAAGCCCGGAGGACGCGATCGCGGCTTATCGCCCCTATATCGCGCAGCAATTGGCCAAGGGTGTGCGGCTACATTCGGTCACCCGGCACATGCTGGGATTGTTCCACGGGCGGCGCGGCGCGCGGCAATGGCGCCGAATCCTGTCGGAACATGCCGTCAAGGATGGAGCTGGTCTCGACGTGCTGGATGCCGCACTGGCCGCGACTCGCCCCGAAACGATCGACGCATGACCGCGGAACTGGCGGGGCTGGCCATCGCGCTCGTCGCGACGGGGCTGTTTGCAGGGCTGATCGCCGGCCTGTTCGGCATCGGCGGCGGCGTCGTGATGGTTCCGGCGTTTTATTTTGTGCTCGGCGTGCTCGGTTATGACGATGCGGTCCGCATGCACATGGCGGTCGGCACGTCACTGGCGGTGATCGTCGCGACATCGCTTCGCTCGGTGGCGGCACATGCTAAGCATGGCGCTGTCGATTTCGCGATCCTGCGACGCTGGACCCCCTGGATCGTCGCCGGTGCGCTGGTCGGCGGTTTTGTGGCCGACCTCATCCCCGGTCGCGGGCTGACGGGCCTGTTCGGCGTCGTGGCGCTGTTATTGTCGCTTCAGTTTTTCTTCGGCCGGCCCGATTGGCGGCTGGCCGAGACCATGCCGGGCGGCGCGTTGCGTGCCGGCCTCGGATCGCTGATCGGCCTGTTGTCCTCGCTGCTTGGAATCGGTGGCGGCGTATTTGGCGTCACGCTGATGACCTTGTGCGGCAAATCGATCCGCCAGGCAGTGGCGACGGCTGCAGGTTTCGGGGTCGCGATCGGCGTGCCGGGGGCGTTGGGGTTCATCGTTTGGGGTTGGGACGAGCCGGGCCGCACACCGACCGCGCTGGGCTATGTCGACGGGCTCGGCTTTCTGATTCTCGCTGCATCGGCCTTCTTTGTGGCGCCGCTTGGCGCAAAGCTCGCGCACACACTGCCGGAACGCCTGTTGCGGCGCTTGTTTGCGCTCGGTCTTGTCCTGACCGCTGTCAGCCTGTTGCGGGAGGCTTGGGCGGGTTAGTTTTAGCGTCCCGGTAGGTTTTTTCGCGTTCGGGCAGGGCTTTCGCGATGGCCGCCCGGTCCTCGTCCGAATAGCGTGTCCAGTGCGCCAATTCCTCGAGCGAGCGGAAACAGCCGACGCATAGCCCCGCCTTGGGATCGACGAAGCAGACTTTGACGCAGGGGCTCCAGATACTCATGGCCTCTTCTCTAATGTGTTGTTGCGTGTGCGCAAGCATTGCCCCCGGGCGGGACAGGCGATTAGGGTGCCGCGCCACCGCGTCGGGGGATTTATGGAAGATTTCGGCCTGCAGTTCCGCAGCTTTTTTGGCCTGTTTGCATTTATCGGCATCGCCTGGCTGCTCGGCCCGCGACGCCGCTTGCCGGTGATTCTGATCGGCGGAGCGCTGGTCCTGCAGTTTCTGATCGCTGTGGCGTTGTATTCCTTCTCGCCGACCCGCGCCTTTTTGCAATCGCTGACCGGCTTGGTTGAGGCCCTGCAGGCGGCAACCACAGAAGGCGCGAGTTTCGTGTTTGGCTATATCGGTGGCGGCACCCCGCCCTTTGTCGTTGACGAAGACAATGCCGGCGGGCTGTTCATTTTCGCATTCCAGGCCTTGCCGATGGTGATCGTCCTGTCCGCCATTTCGGCCGTACTGTGGCGCTGGCGGATCCTTGAATTCGTGGTCCGCGGCTTTGCCTGGGCGTTCCGCAAGACCCTGAATTTGTCAGGCGCGGCTAGCCTGGGCGCGGCGGCGAATATTTTCCTCGGCATGACGGAATCGCCGGTGCTGATCCGGCCACGCCTACCGCAGATCAGCCGCAGCGATCTGTTCCTGATCATGACGGTCGGCTTCTCGACGGTCGCGGGATCGGTGATGGCAATCTACGTCGCGCAACTCAGCTCGATCATTGATGGCGCGGCGGGCCACATCCTGACGGCGTCCCTGATCTCGATCCCGGCCGCCGTGTTGCTGGCTAGGCTGATGTATCCGCCGGAAGCCGATGCAGCGGAAGACAGGTCGACCGAGAAGATTCCGACAACCGTCTATCACTCGTCCATGGATGCGCTGACGACCGGCGTGACCGATGGCGTGAGGCTGTACATCAACATCATCGCCATGCTGCTCGTGTTCACCGCCATTGTCGCGCTGATCAATCTGACGCTCGGGCTGGCGCCGGATTTCGGCGGCGCTCCGCTTTCCGTCGAGCGTGTGCTGGGCTGGTTGTTTGCCCCCATTGTCTGGCTGGCCGGCGTGCCCTGGTCTGAAGCCACGAATGCCGGCTCGATCATGGGGCTGAAAACCGCGCTGAACGAGATTTACGCCTATGACCGGTTGGCGCAGATTGGTGACGAGCTGTCGCCGCGGACGAATCTCATTTTGACCTATGCCGCCTGCGGATTCGCGAATTTTTCGAGCGTCGGCATTCTCATCGGGGGAATGATCGCCATCGCGCCCAGCCGGCGGGAAGATATCCTGCATCTGGCGCCGCGGGCCTTGATATCGGGTACACTCGCGACCCTGATGACGGGCGCGGTGATTGGCGCCCTGCCGCAGAGCCTGTTCGGCTAGTCGCCGCGGCGCGGAAAAAGGCGGCTGCGCAACCAGCCCAAGGTCGAGTTTCCTGACAGTTCGCGGCGGTAGGCATCATCCATAAAGCGTGAGATGCCGTGGATTTCCCCGACCATTTCGAGTCGCGTTCGCATCGCTGCGCCGGGATCGAGGCGTTTTACAATGCGCGCCGGGGCTCCGGCAACAACCGCATAGGCCGGGACATCTTTGGTCACCACAGCGCGTGCGCCGACGACAGCGTGATCGCCGATGGTCACGCCCTTGCCGATGAAAGCGCCGTCGCCAATCCAGACATTGTCGCCGAGCCTGACCGGACGGCCTTCCGGCGCGGGATCGACGCGGTCATAAAGGCCGTGCCAGTCGCTGTCGGTGATCGTGCTGTTGGCGGCAAACAGGCAGGCGTGTCCGATCTCGATCGACCGGGTCGCAAGGATCCGCGTGCCCGGTGCGATAAACACAGCATCGCCAATTGAGATCCGGCCGGCCTGACCGGCGGGAGACCAGACCGTGAGCCGCACTTTCGCATCGCGCGTCGCTACGATGTTCAGTGTCGTGCCGGCCTCGATGTTCGGACCGAACAGCTCAATATACCAGGGCTGGGTGAGCTTTGATGCCGGACCGAGCCGGTCGAAATGCGGGTGCAGGAAGTGCCGGGCCCAGGCATTCTCGTACCGCTCCCAGACCGCATGCATCCAATAGGGGCGGTGATCTCTTCGCATCGGTCCGTCCAGGCGCTAGGCTGATCGCATGAATGACGACACTGTCGATGCCGCCATCCTCCGTCTCGCAGAGGCGAGGGGCCCGGGCAAGTCCATCTGTCCCAGCGAAGCGGCGCGCGAGCTGGATCCCGAGAACTGGCGGAGCCGGCTAAGCGCCGTACGCGAGGGTGCCGTGCGGCTGGCGCTTGGCGGCCGTGTGGACATTCTGCGCAAGGGCAAGGCGGTCGATCCTACAGACTTCAAGGGCGTTTACCGGATCGCCATCCGGGCATGAGCGATATCAACGGTCTTCTGACCGAGATTCGCGCATGCCGCGCCTGCGAAGGCGAGATCCCCGAGCCGCGTCCGGTTGTTCAGGCGTCGTCCCGCGCGCGGGTGCGGATCGTCGGCCAGGCACCGGGCACGCGCGTGCATGCGTCAGGACGGCCCTTCACCGATCCGTCGGGCGACCGGTTGCGCGATTGGCTGGGGATCGGAGAAGACCGGTTTTACGACGCGGATTTTCTGGCGATCACGCCAATGGGATTCTGCTTCCCCGGTCTTGATGCCAAAGGTGGCGACAAGCCGCCAAGACCCCGCTGTGCGCGGCTTTGGCAATCGCATCTCGATGCCTTCTTGCCGAGTGTCGAAATGACGTTCCTAATCGGTGGATACGCCCAGAAGTATTTTCTGAAGAGCCGCTACAAGGGCAATGTGACCGAGACCGTCGCGGCATGGCGCGAGTTTGCGCCTGCAATCATTCCGCTGCCACACCCTTCCTGGCGCAATAATGCCTGGATCAAGCGTCATCCTTGGTTCGAAAACGAGCTCATCCCGATGGTGCAGCGCAATATGAAATTGCTTGCCGAATAGCGGTGCGCAGAGCTTGTCGCGGTTGGCGTCAGGGGCTATCCCCACGCCGCCGCTCGCTTCGACCCGACAGCAGGCGCGCCGCTCCGGCGGCATGCCAGGAAACGGAATAATCCATGAGTGTTTTTGAGCACCCGTCGTTCGACAATCACGAAAAAGTTCTGTTCGCAACCGATGAGAAAACCGGCCTGAAGGCCATCATCGGCGTTCATTCGACTGCGCGAGGCCCGGCCTGCGGCGGTTGCCGTTTCTGGACCTATGACAGCTCGGCGGACGCGCTCGACGATGTGCTGCGGCTCTCGCAGGGCATGAGCTACAAGAATGTGATGGCAGACCTTCCGATTGGCGGCGGCAAGAGCGTCATCATGAAACCGCAAGGCGCGTTCGATCGCGACGCCCTGTTCCAGGCCTTTGGCCGGGCGGTGGATGCGCTGAATGGCAATTACATCACGGCGGAAGATGTCGGCGTGAGCCCGGACGACATGATGAGCGTGCACAAGACGACCAAGCACGTCACGGGTCTGCCGGAAGGCAAGGCGGCTTCTGGCGATCCGTCGCCTGTGACCGCTGAAGGTGTGTTCCGCGGCATTCGCGCCTGCGTGAAGCGCGCGACCGGATCCGAAGATATGAAGGGTATCCGGGTCGCCGTTCAGGGCGCCGCCGGTCATGTCGGTTCCTATCTCTGCGGGCACCTGGCGAAAGCTGGCGCCGAGCTCATTGTCGCCGACATGAATACGGATGCCCTGCAAAAACATGTGAACGACTTCGGGGCGACGATTGTCGACAAGGACGACATCTACGATCAGGACGCTGATGTGTTCGCACCTTGCGCATTGGGATCGGTCATCAACATGAACACAATTGACCGCTTGAAGGTGCGGATGGTGGCGGGAGCGGCCAACAACCAGCTCGCCACGCGTGAAATGGGAGCCGAGCTGCAGAAGCGCGGCATCCTCTATGCACCGGATTATGTGATCAACGCTGGCGGTATCATCAATGTCACGGGTGAAATCCGCGGCGATTACGATCCGGAGTGGGTCAAGCAGAAGCTGGTCGGCCTTGAAGCCACGCTCGGCGAGATTCTGGACCGTGCCGAAAGCGAAGGCCGGCCCTCCAATGTTGTCGCTGACGAGATGGCGCGGGCGCGCATCGAAGACGCGTCCGCAAAGGCGAATGCCGCCTAGCTAGACGGGCAGGACCGTCACTTTTTCCCGATCAAGGGCGAGGCGCATTGTCTCGCCCTTTTTGGCAGCCGCCGACAGGGGCAGGTCGCATTGCCAGAAGGACGCGTCGGGCGCCGCGACGATGGCCTTAAGCCGTCCCTGGCGCACAACCAGATCGTCTATCCGGCACGTAACGCCCTCGTCGCTGGGAGCGATGGCTTCGGGCCGCACCAGCACCTGTACCACCAAGCCGTCTTTCACATCCGGCACCGCTAACGGTCCAAAGGGCGAGCGGATGCTGCCTTGCTCGACCTTTGCCGGAAAGGCATTGAGATCGCCCAGAAGGCGGGCGCAGGTGAGCGTGGCCGGCTTGAGGTAGACATCGACCGGCGCACCGGTCTGGGCAATACGACCGTTTTCCATCAAGGCCAGCTCGTCGGCCGTCTCGAACGCCTCGTCGGCGTCATGCGTGACGATCAGGGCTGCCGCACCGGACTCGCGGATGGCGTTCATCGTTTGCTGGCGCAGCTCCGAGCGCAGGCGACGATCAAGGCTCGAGAACGGCTCGTCGAGGAGCATAATGTCAGGCTTCGGGGCAAGCGCCCGCGCCAACGCAACACGTTGCTGTTCGCCGCCGGACAGCTCGTGCGGATAGTTGCCGGCAAGCGCCTCGATCTCGACGCGGCCGAGCAATTCCGCGATGCGCGCTGCCTTGTCTTCGCGGGACCATGAACGCAAGCCGAAGCCGATATTTTCGCTGACCGTCATGTGCGGGAACAGCGCGTAATCCTGGAAGACGAAGCCGACACCGCGTTTTTGTGCATCCACAAAGGTGCCGCCGTCGTCCCAAGCGGTGCCGCTACTCACGATCCGTCCGCCATCAAGACGTTCGAGGCCCGCAATCGCACGCAGCAAGGTCGATTTGCCGGCGCCGGAAGGCCCCAGCAAGGCTGTGACCCGGCCGCGTGCCAGTTCGAGATCGACCCCGGTCAGAATCGGCTGGCCGCCCAGCGCCTTGCGCGCGCCGCTTATGTGCAGCACAGGAGCGCTCATCGCGGCTTGTCCCAGGTTAGCGTCCGGGCGGCGAGGATCATGGCCGGTATACAGGCCAGAACAATGACCAGTGAGGGCAGGGCGGCCTGGCCGAGTCGCTCGTCCGCGGCGTAATTGTACGCGATCACCGCGAGCGTATCGGTATTGAACGGACGCAATATCATGGTGGCCGGCAGCTCTTTCATGACTTCCACGAATACCATCAGGCCCGCGATTCCGATGCCTGTGAATATCAGCGGCCAGTGGACCTCTCGGACAATGCGGCGGCGGCTTGCGCCGAGCGTTTTCGCGGCTTCGTCCAAGCCGGGCCCGACCCGCATCAGCGCCGACTCGCTGGGCGCGATTGCGACAGCGGCAAAGCGTGAGAGATAGGCGAAAACAAGTGCGCCCGCTGTCGCAGAGAGCAGGATCGGAAACGGCCCACCCCAAAGCGTGTCGAGCAGGCTTTGCAATCCGGCAAACAGGACCAGCGCCCCGACCGCCGCGACGGCACCCGGTGCAGCGTAGCCGAGACTGGCCAAGCGGGCGCTAAATCTCCCGAAAGACGAACCGCTGCGGATCGCGTAGGCGGCGCCGAGACCCAGCCCGGCGGCCAGCAAGGCAGTAATTGCAGCGAGGCCGAGCGAATTGATTAGCGCGCCGGAAACACCGCGCGCGACGGGCTCTGTCAGGGCCAGATACAGCAGCCGGCCGAGAGGCAGGACGAGCCCGAGGAGGATCGGGACGGTGCAGATCAGGATCGCCAGGGCTGCCTGCCCACGAGGCAGGTTGTGGCGAACGCTCTTCGCTGCCCGTCCCGCGGTCTGGCCGAACCGGGCGCGGGACCGGTTCTGGCGCTCCAGAGCAAATGCCAGATAGGCAAAGAAGGCAAGCAGCACGGCAAGGCGGGCGGCGTCAGCCACAGATCCCGCACCCGCCCATGCCCGAACCACCCCCACCGTTAGCGTTGGCGCGCCCAAGTGCGCGACAGCGCCGAAATCGGCAATCGACTCCATCGCCACGAGCGCCAGCCCCGCCATGAGCGCTGGGCGGACAAGTGGGAGGGTTACGCGGTGTAGAACCTGCCAACGCGACGCGCCGAGAGTCTGCGCGGCTTGTTGCAGGGCGGGCGGCTGATCGGAGAAGGCTTGGCGTGCGATGAGATAGACGTAGGGATAGAGCACGACGGCAAAGACGAATCCGGCACCCAGAGGGCCACGCACGACCGGAATAAGGTCGCTTAACCAGCCCATGCCGGCCTCGCGCAACGGTGTCTGCAGAGGGCCCGATGCCTGTGTCAGGTCCAGCCAACCATAGGCCGCCACATAGGCCGGTACGGCAAGCGGAAGGGCAAGCGCCCATTCAAACAAGCGCCGGCCGGGAAACTCCAACTTCGCCAGAACCCAGCCTGCTGAAACGCCAATGATGCCGGCCAGCGCCATCGCGGTACCGGTCACGCTCAATGTGTTGACGATGTATCCGGTGAGCCGGCTGGTGGCGAGATGAAGGAGATAATCGCTCCAGGGCGCGCTGGCCGCGATCCAGGCTACGGCCAGAATGGGGCCCGCCGCGATCAGCGCGGCAAGCCCCCCAAACAGCGCAGGTCCGGGCCGGCGGCCGGTCATGCCGGCCTATGGCCAGCCGACGCGGTCGAAGATCCGGCGCGCTGTTTCGGCATTCTCGCCCAATTCGGACATATTCAGAGTGTCGGGCTGGTAGTCCATTAAGACGCGAACCGAGTCGTTATCGAATGGCGCATTCTCAACCGCTGGGAATTCGTTCGTCAGCTCGGCATAGGCGCGTTGACCGGTTTCGCTGAACAGAAAACGAACAAACGCTTCAGCGTTCTCGCGGTTCGGCGCGTTGGCGGCGATACCGGCCCCGGAAATATTGACATGGGTGCCATTATCGCCCGCCGGGAAAATCAAACCGATGTCGTCGGTCAGCTCGACATTCGCCGCGTCGTCAGAGTTGGCAAGCCGCAAATAGTAATAGTGATTGACCACCGCGATGTCGCACTCGCCGGCGCCGATGGCGCGGAGCTGATCGGTGTCGCCGCCCTGCGGTGCGCGGGCGAAATTCGCTACCATGCTGCGGGCCCAGGCTTCCGCGGCTTGTTCGCCATGATGGGCGATGATCGCCGCCAACAGGGACTGGTTATAGGCATTGTCGGATGACCGGATACATATTCGTCCCTGCCAGCGCGGATCGGCGAGGTCGAGATAACTGCCGATCTCGACCGGGTCGATGGTGTCACGATCGTAGGCGATGACGCGGGTGCGTAACGCGAACCCGACCCAGTATCCGTCTGGATCGATGAAGCGCTCGGGAACGCCGGCCGCAATGTCGGAATAATCAATCTGAGCGAACAGGCCGGCTTCCTCTGCCCGGTGGAGGCGGGCCGCATCAACCGTAATGACGACATCGGCAGGGCTACGATCGCCGTCGGTCCGAATACGTTCGATCAGAAGGTCGCCGCCGGCTTCAATAACATTGACCTCAATACCGGTTTCTTCGGTGAAGCGCTGATAAACGAAATTGTCCGAATCATAGTGGCGGGCCGAATAAATCGTCACGCTGTCTTCGCTTGCCGTCGGACTGCAAGCGGCTACGGCCAGCGCAAAAACGCCAGCGAAAATCTTGCGGTGCATGAAGCGCTCCTTGTTTCTGCGCTCTCACTGACATTTTTGCGAATGTTTCGCAAGTAGCTCGTATGCAGACTGCGGCCGAATGCCGCTTCGCTACCGGCAGATTCTGAGGCACTGACGATGCGTGAGCGATCTTTCGGGAGCGATTTCAAGAAGGAATGGTGGGCGATGCTGGGATTGAACCAGCGACCCCTGCCGTGTGAAGGCAGTGCTCTCCCGCTGAGCTAATCGCCCATTCCAGAGCCCGGGCGTATAGATTCCGAGGGTCATGATCGTCAAGCGCTTGGCGCAACGGGATGGCGGGAATCTAAAATTTCGAAAATTTTTTTGGACGACGGCTTGACGCAGCGTCATGAACTCGTCATAGAGCCCGCCAGCCTGTTTGCAGGTGGTGAGGAAATAGGTCGTGGATCGACCAGTTTCCGACTTTCCTAGAGGGGAGCGCACGTAACCCAGGCGGATGGACCGCCGGTTCGGAGTATCGCTATGAGCAATGACCTCTGCACGCCGGAAGGCGCGCGTCGACTGAAGCAACGGATCGAAGCCTACTGGGCCGACCGTGGCTATGATGTGAATATTGAACTTGTTGATGCTGGCTTTATGCCGGCCATGCGGTCCGCACGGACCGATGTCCGCTCGAACATGGTCAATGGTATGCCGCGCCGTCAGAGCGCCGCGAATGATTCGGCACCAAGCCGGACCGCCAATGACCGCCTGCCGGAGCTGCGCTCGGCCTAATAGCGGCCCTGCCAGAGCTCTGCCAGCGTATCGGGCAAGCTTCCGAAATCATCGAGAACCGCATCTGCGCCGAGAGCGTGATGCGGTATCTCGCTGTATCCGTGTGTGAGAATGACACACGGAATGCCGGCTGCCTTGGCGCATGCCGCATCCGTAATGCTGTCACCGATTAGCGCCAGGTTGGGTCCGGCATCGTCCACAGCGCTCCAGAAGTGTGCGGCATCGGGTTTTTTGGCTTCCGTGCGATCGGGCCCGATAATGCGCTCGAATCGATACTTCATATCCAATGCATCGAGCAACGCATCCGCCAAAATGCTCGGTTTGTTCGTGCAGACGGATAATCGGGCGCCCCGCTCTGCCAGTTTGTCCAGAAGTTCGAGACACCCCGGAAAGGGCTGGCTGAGATCGGCGATACCGGCCCGATAGATGTCGATGAAACGGGCGACCTTGCTGTCGATGAGTCCAGATTCGAGATGCCGCTTTTGCGCGGCATAGGCGCGCTCGATCAGCACCCGCGCACCGCGTCCGACCATGGCCCGGACATCCGCGATCGCAACGCCGCCCAGCCCATCCTCGCCGACTACGGCATTCAGGGCACGAACCAAATCGGGCGCGGTGTCGACCAGCGTTCCGTCGAGATCGAATGCGATACCTGCACCCGCGAAACAGTCCGACATCAAAGCTGATCTCCCAACCTGCATTCCCGCCTAAAAGAGCGGTCGCATCCTCGTTTGGGATGGTCTATAGCGCGTTGTCTCAATTGCAATGCGTATCCTGTCAGGAGCCGTTGATGACCCAGTTCCGCGCCGCCGTAATCCTTGCAGCCGGCCTTGGCACGCGGATGAAATCCGAGCTTCCGAAATGCCTGCATCCGGTCGGCGGCCGCCCAATGCTGGAATGGTCGATTGACCTCGCGCGAAACGTCGGCGCAGAGCGGATCGTGACGGTCTACGGTCCAAAATCACAACAGATCGGCGCGTTTGGCGAGCAGAGTGGCACGTTGACGGCACTCCAGGATCCTCCGCTCGGAACCGGTCATGCCGTCCAGTCGGCCCAATCCGCAATGGACGGTTTCGACGGCAATGTGATTGTCCTTTATGGCGATACGCCCCTGATCACGGCGGCGACCGTTGAAAAAGTGTTCACTGCGCTCGAAGCCGGGGCATCGGTTGCGGTTCTGGGTTTCACGCCGGACGATCCGGCCGCTTATGGCCGGCTGATTGTCAAAGACGGCGTGCTGGAACGCATCGTCGAATTCAAGGACGCCAGTGATGAAGAATGCGCCATCGGGTTTGTGAATTCCGGTGTGCTGGCGGCGCCCGCCTCGCTGCTCTTCGAATTGCTCGGCGAGGTCACAAACGACAATGCCAATGGCGAATACTATCTGACGGATGTGGTCGGGCTGGCCCGAAAACGCGGACTGAAAGCCGTCGCCGTGGAAGGCGATGCGGCCGAAGTGCTGGGCGTTAATTCCCGCGGCGATCTCGCCGAAGCCGAGGCGAGTTTCCAAGCGCGGCGGCGAGCGGAATTGATGGCTGACGGCGTCACCATGACAGCGCCCGAGACCGTGTTTTTGGCCCACGACACTGCAATCGAGCGCGACGTGGTGATCGAACCGAATGTCGTGTTCGGGCCGGATGTCAGCGTGAAATCCGGTGCCCGGATTCAGGCCTTCTCACATCTGGAAGGGTGCATTGTGCAAGGTGGTGCGGTCATTGGCCCTTATGCGCGGCTGCGCCCTGGCGCCGATATCGGCGAGAATGCCCGGATCGGGAATTTCGTGGAGGTGAAAAAAGCCGTCTTTGGCGCGGGCGCGAAAGCCAATCATCTGTCCTATATCGGCGATGCCACCGTCGGGGCCAAAGCCAATATCGGCGCGGGAACCATCACCTGCAACTATGATGGATTCGGCAAGCATCAAACCCATATAGGCGAGGGTGCCTTCGTCGGGAGCAACTCGTCGCTCGTCGCGCCAGTGCGTATCGGGAACGGTGCGTACACGGGATCTGGCGGGGTGGTGACAGAGGATGTGCCCGATGATGCGTTGGCCCTGGGGCGGGTCAAGCAGGTCAACAAAGAGGGCTGGGCGGCGCGCTTTCGCGCGGCGATGTCGAAACGCAGATCGGAGAGTTGAAGCATGGATCTGGCGGAACGGTTGAACGACCCGGCGCTTTTCAAGACGCAATCCTATGTCGGAGGCGCATGGATCGGAGGTGACACCAGCTTTGCGGTCGACAATCCCGCCAATCGCCAAAAGCTGGCGGAAGTGGCCGATGTCGGCGAGGCTGGTGCCAAGGCGGCCGTCGCGGCGGCCTCTGACGGGTTCAAAGTCTGGCGCAAGACGTCGCCTTTCGAGCGCTCGCGCATTCTCCTGAAATGGCTGGACCTGATCCAGGACAATACGGACGATCTTGCCACGTTGATCACTGCCGAGATGGGCAAGCCCTGGCGCGAAGCCAAGGGCGAGATTGCCTATGGTGCAGCCTTCATTGAATGGTCAGCGCACGAGGCCGCACGCGTGCATGGCGAAACGCTGCCCGTGCCAGCGCCTGGCGCGCGCGGCTGGACAATCCGGCAGCCGGTGGGCGTGGTGTCCTGCATCACGCCCTGGAATTTCCCGGCGGCGATGATCACGCGGAAAGCCGCACCGGCATTGGCGGCAGGCTGTTCGCTGGTGATCAAGCCGGCGCCGGAAACGCCACTGACGGCGCTAACCTTGGCCGAACTGGCGGATCGTGCGGGTTTCCCGAGGGGCGTGTTCAACCTGATTTGCGGCGATGCTTCGAAGCTCGGCCCCATAATGACCGGCTCGCCCGAGGTGCGGATGATCGGTTTCACCGGCTCGACCGAAGTCGGCAAATTGCTGATGCGCCAGGCGGCAGATGGTATCAAGCGCGTGGCGTTGGAGCTTGGCGGGAACGCGCCCTTTATTGTCATGGACGATGCCGATCTCGATGCCGCCGCGGCTGGTGTTGTTCAGGCGAAGTTCCGTTCCGGCGGGCAGACCTGCGTCTCGCCGAACCGGATCATCGTTCAGGACGATGTGGCGGACGATTTTGTAGAGCGGCTGCAAGCCAGGATTTCCGAAGTGAAGGCGGGTGACGGATTTGCGCCGGATAGCGATATCGGCCCCTTGATCCACGACGAAGCGGTTGAACGCGTCGATGCGCTGGTCAAACAAGCCGTTTCGGGGGGAGCCCGGGTGGTCGTCGGCGGACAGCCATTGGCTGACGAACTTGGCGGATCGTTCTATGCACCGACGCTGATCGAGGGCAGCGGGTTCGATTCCGAGATCGCCCGCAGCGAGATTTTCGGACCGGTCGCCTCGGTCTATCGCGCTGGCGACGAAAAACACATCCTGGACCTCGCCAATGACACGCCCTACGGCCTGGCCGCCTATCTCTACACCCGCGATATCGGCCGGGTGCACCGCATGTCCGAGGGGCTCGACTACGGAATGATCGGCGTCAACGCGCCGATGGTCGGATCCGCATCAACGCCCTTCGGCGGCATGAAGGAATCCGGCATTGGCCGCGAAGGCGGCAAGTGGGGCGTGGAGGAGTTCACCGAGCTGAAATACGTCCTGCTGTCGGGCGTGAATTCATGAGCGCCGCAGTACAGAAAGCCAACGCCGCGGCTGCCGCACTTGAATATGTCAGCGATGGCATGACGGTGGGGCTGGGGTCCGGATCGACTGCGGAAGTCTTCGTTCAGCTGCTCGGGGAGCAAGTCCGTGACGGTCTGAACATCATCGGCGTGCCAACTTCCGAGCAGACCGCCAAGCTGGCGAAAGATTCCGGCATCACACTCAAGCCGATCGACCATGTGGACCGGATTCAGGTCACGGTCGACGGCGCCGATGAAGTTGATGGGCGGTTTCAGCTCGTCAAGGGCGGGGGCGGTTGCCTGCTGCGCGAGAAGATCATCGCGCATGCCTCTGACCTGCTGGTCGTGATCGTGGACGAAACCAAGTTGAAAGCGCAACTCGGCGCCTTCCCGCTGCCAGTCGAGGTCGACCCCTTTGCGTTCACCATCACGGCAAAAAAAATCTACGACGCGCTACGCGCCAGTGGCATCGCGCATGCGGACGTTAATCTACGGCGGCGGGGCGATGGGTTGGAGCCTTTCCTGACGGATGGCGGTCACTACATCTTGGACTGTAGCTGCGGTGCCATTCCCGATGCGCCGGCGCTTGCCGACCGGTTGCTGCGTATTCCCGGCGTCGTCGAGCACGGGCTGTTTATCGGGTTGGCGCGGGTGGTGATCGTCGGTGAAGATCACGGCGCGCGGGTCATGGAACTCTAAGCGCCGGGCGAAGCTGGCGGTTATCCGAAACAAGCTGAGCGAGGAGCCAATCTATTGGCCGATTATGATTACGACCTCTTCGTGATAGGTGCCGGATCCGGCGGTGTGCGCGCGGCGCGAATGTCTGCTCTGCGCGGTGCCCGGGTGGCGATTGCCGAAGAATACCGGGTCGGCGGGACGTGCGTAATCCGCGGATGCGTACCCAAGAAGTTTCTCGTTTATGCTTCGGCTTATTCCAAGGCCTTCAAAGAAGCTGAAGGCTATGGCTGGTCGGTTGGCGACGCGCGGCACGACTGGACAACGCTTTGCGACAATTTGCATGCTGAAGTCGACCGTCTGTCCGGCATTTATTGGAAGAACCTGTCAAACTCGGGCGTTGAGATTTTCCAGGACCGGGCCGAGCTGATCGATGCCAACACTGTCAAGTTGGTGAAGGACAGCCGGACAATCACGGCCAAATACATTCTTATCGCCGTCGGCGGAAAACCTGCCCGCCTTGGCATTGAAGGCGAGGAATTTGCGATTTCGTCGAATGAGGTGTTTCACCTCAAGCAAAGGCCCAAACATGTTGTAATCCAGGGCGGCGGTTACATCGCGTGCGAATTCGCGCAGGTGTTTGCGGGTCTGGGATCAAAAGTCTGCCAAATATATCGCGGCGACACGGTGCTGCGCGGTTTTGATGACGACGTTCGCGCGCACGTGCATGAGGAATTAAAGCGATCCGGTGTGCGGGTCATGACGCATGCAAACATTACGCGCATTTCGGAATTGGCCGGTGGGCGGCGAAAAGTGGAAACGGATACCGGCGAAGAGATCGAGGCTGACATTGTGATCCAAGCCGTCGGTCGCATCCCGCATACCGATGGGCTGGGGCTTGAGGCGGCCGGCATTGAGACGGCGGCAAATGGCGCAATAGCCGTCGACACATACTCCCAGACGAATATCGACAACATCTACGCGGTGGGCGATGTGACCGACCGGATCAACCTGACGCCGGTGGCGATCCGCGAAGGGGCGGCGTTCGCGGCGACCGTGTTCGGAGATGAGCCCACCGCTTTCGATCACGCCGATGTCGCGAGTGCCGTTTTCACGCAGCCGCCGGTCGGGGTGGTCGGTTTGACCGAGCATGAGGCCCGGCAAAAGTTCGGCAAGGTCGATATTTACAAAACGACATTCAAACCAATGAAAAACAGCCTGTCCGGGTCGGAAAGCCGCATGTTGATCAAGCTCGTCGTGCGCCAGGATAATGAGCAAGTGATCGGCGTACACATGGCGGGTGATGACAGCCCGGAAATAATTCAAGCCGTGGGCATCGCTGTGAAAGCCGGTTTGACCAAGTCGCAGTTCGATGCAACCTGCGCTGTTCATCCGACTGTTGCGGAAGAATTGGTGACGTTGAAAGAAAAATGGAAACCGCCGGAAATCTCGTGAATTGGACGCCGTCTACTTGGCGTAACCGGCCGGCTGCTCAGCTGCCGGACTATCCCGATGCGGCCGAGCTGACCCGTGTTGAAGGGGAACTCGCTGCGAAGCCGCCGCTGGTTTTTGCCGGCGAAGCACGGCGGCTGCGCCGCCAACTTGCCGATGTGGCGGCTGGCAAGGCCTTTTTGCTTCAAGGCGGCGATTGCGCAGAGAGCTTCAAGGAATTTTCCGCCGAGAATGTTCGCGACACCTTCCGGGTGATCCTGCAGATGGCAGTGATCCTGACCTTTGCTGCGGCCAAACCGGTGGTGAAAGTCGGACGGATTGCGGGTCAATTCACCAAGCCACGGTCCAAACCGACCGAAACGGTGGACGGCCGCGAACTGCCGAGCTATCGCGGTGACAGCGTCAATGACATGGCGTTTGAGGGCGATGCCCGAACGCCCGATCCGCAGAGGCTGGTCCGCGCTTACGAACAGTCTGCCGCGACGATTAACCTGTTGCGCGCGTTTGCGTCCGGCGGTTATGCCGACCTCAACAACGTTCACCGATGGACACTCGAATTCGTCAAGGATTCGCCGGCGAGCGATCGTTATGCCGAGCTCGCCAACCGGATTTCGGAGGCGTTGGCTTTCATGCGCGCATGCGGCGTGACCGGTGATGCCGCGCGCAGCCTTGAGGGCGTTGATTTCTATACCAGTCACGAAGCCCTGCACCTGCCGTTCGAGCAGGCGCTGACGCGACGCGATTCGACCGGCGATGCCTGGTTGGCGACATCTGCCCACATGCTGTGGATTGGCGAGCGCACACGGCAGCCGGACGGCGCGCATGTCGAATTCATGCGCGGCATCATGAATCCGATCGGTGTGAAGTGTGGGCCGACGATTCAACCCGATGATCTGTTTGCGCTGCTGGACAAGCTGAATCCCGATAATGAAGCTGGCCGAATTGTGCTGATAACGCGCATGGGTGCCCAGACAGTACTCGACCGGCTGCCGTCACTGGTGCGCGCTGTCGAGGAAGCCGGCCGGTCCGTTGTGTGGTCGTGCGATCCGATGCACGGCAATACGGTGAAGACCGAGAGCGGTTATAAAACGCGTGATTTTGATCGGGTGCTGGCCGAGCTCGAAGGCTTTATGGCGGCAGTGTCGGGAGAGGGCGGATATCCTGGCGGCGTTCATTTTGAGATGACCGGTCAGGACGTGACGGAATGCGTCGGCGGAGCAAAACCGCTGACCGAAGCCGATCTTTCAAGCCGTTATCACACGCATTGCGATCCGCGCCTGAACGCGGATCAGGCCCTGGATATGGCCTTCCGGATTGCTGAAGCGTTATCGGCCGCCCGCGACGGTCGCGCGCACGCGGCCTAGCCGCCGTCGGTCGCGTCCTCGGGCTGATCGCCTTGGCTGGGCGTTGAGAAAACCTGACCCGGATAGATGAGATCGGGATCCCGGATCTGATCGCGATTGGCCTGATAGATCACGGTATAACGCATGCCTTCGCCGTAAAGCCGGCGGGCGATCCGCCAAAGGCTGTTTCCGGGTTGAACAATGACGCGGCCTTCACCCAGCTGAATGGCTTCGGGCGCCATGCGCTCGAATGGCAGCGCGATAACAGCCTCGACCTGACCATCTACGGACAACATGTCGATCTGAAGGTCGTAAACGCCGGGGGCCAGAGACTCCGCAGCGCGCAGCGACCAGCGGCCATTCACGTCGGTCGCCGTTTGCCCGACAATCGCGCCGTTGGCGAAGACCCGGACGCGGTTGCCCGGCGTCGCGCGTCCGGCAAATATGACAGCGCCGCTATCGTCGTAATCCACGGTTTCCAGCGAAAGCGGCCCCATAGACACGCCGGTCATCGGCCCCTGACGGACTTCGCTGGGTTCGCCGGGCTGGGTGATCACAACCAGCGGGATTTCATCACGCGAAGGCGGAATCGAAACCAGCACGCTTTGCTCGGAGACGATGAGGTCGCCAGCGTCGTTTTCCATTTCCAACGTCAGCTCGAGCGCGCCAGCGGGAAGTGGCGTTTCGTCGGTGATAATTACGACCCATTCACCGCCATTATCAATCGACGTCTCGGAAATCGTCTCGTCATTGCCAAGGATCCGAAGTTGCCAGCCCGGCATGCCGCGGCCCGCAATAACCGCTGTCCCGGCCGGATCTATGCGCACAATGTCGAATGTCGGCGGTGGCGTCACCGGCGAAATTTCCGGCTGCTCGGTTTCCGCAGTTTGCGGATTTGCAACATCCAGCTCCACCGGGGTTAGCGTGCGCGTCAGAACGAAAACCGCTGCCGCGCCGATCGCCAGGGCAGCCAGAATTCCCGCTAGAATGAGGGACCGCATGGCGGTCATGCTGAACTCCTTTTTTGTCGGTGTATCACGGTCATCAACGGTCGCAAGCTGTGCATTCCCGCCCTAGGATCACAATGTAGTTCAATAGGGCAGGAAGAAATGGCGAAAGTGCGGTCGATCGGTGTTTTTTGCGGTTCGGCGGAGGGCCGGAATTCCGTTTATGGCGAGGCGGCAGACGCCGCCGGCAAGGCCATTGCGAAAGCGGGCGCGCGTTTGGTGTATGGCGGTGGCGATGTCGGCTTAATGGCCCGCGCCGCTCAATCGGCGTTGGACGCCAAAGGCGCCGTTCTCGGCGTCATCCCTGAGTTTATGATCCAGCGCGAGGGTTTGCTTAAAGCAGCCGAAACCCGTGTCGTGACGACAATGTCGATTCGCAAGAATATCCTGATCGAGGAGAGCGACGCCTTCCTCATACTGCCTGGAGGTGTCGGGACGCTGGAAGAGATATTCGACGTATTATCGCGCCAGCGTCTTGCGCAACACGATAAGCCGGTAGCGTTCCTGAATGTCGAGGATTTCTGGGATCCGTTTTTCCAGCTCTTGCATCGAACCGAAGACGAAGGATTTACGCCGGACGGCTTCCACGATCATGTCAGCCTGCATGACGACCCCGAAGACGCCGTCGCCCGTCTCATGCGCAACTAGCCCTGCAATCGGCGCAAAACGCGCTCACGGCCGATCAATGGCAGAAGTTCGGACATGTCCGGGCCGTGCCGTTGGCCGGTCAGCGCCAAGCGAAGTGGCAAAAACAGGTCTTTGCCCTTTCGGCCTGTTTCGGCCTTCAGCGTGGTCGTCCACTCACCCCAGCTCCGGGTTGTCAACTTACCGTCCGGAAGAGACTCTGCCGCCTGCCGCGCATAAGCCGCATCCTCAATGACCGGATCGACCGGGCCGGCGATTAGCTGGTGCCAGTCCACGGCGTCGGACAGTTTTTCGAGATTGGGGCGAACGGCATGCCAGAAGGCTTCGCCATCGTCGGCACCCATGGCCGCCAGCCGCGGTTTCACATCCACATAGTCCAGAGCATGCAGGACGCCGGCATTCAGCCGGTGCAGCTCGGCGGGATCGAAGCGCGCCGGTGCCCGCGAGAACTTGTCGAAGGAAAAGCTGTCGATCAGCGCCTGAAGATTTGTGACCGGCTCGATCGGATCCGACGTGCCGATCTTCGCGAGCAGCGACAGGATTGCCATCGGCTCAAGGCCTTCCTCGCGCAAGTCTGAAATCGCCAACGTACCGAGCCGCTTGGACAGCTTGCCGCCATCGGCGCCGACAAGCAGAGCCTTGTGGCCAAAAGCGGGCGCTTCTCCACCGAGCGCTTCGAAAATCTCGATCTGGGCACCGGAATTGGTGACGTGATCTTCGCCGCGGATAATGGTTGTGATGCCAGCCTCGATGTCATCGACCACGCTGGGCAGGGTGTAGAGATATGAACCGTCCTCGCGGATCAGGATCGGATCCGAGAGCGATGCGGTATCAATGGTGGTGTCACCGCGAACCAGATCCGTCCAGCTGACGGGCTTTCCGGACAGTTTAAACCGCCAGTGCGGTTTTCGGCCCTCTGCCTCGTAGGCGGCTTTTTGGGCATCGGTCAGATCAAGCGCGGCGCGATCGTAGACCGGCGGCTTGCCCTGCGCGCGCTGGATTTTGCGCTTCCGGTCTAACTCATCCTCGGTCTCGTAGGCGGGGTAGAGCAGGCCCAGCGACTTTAGCTTGTTGGCGGCAGCCTTGTATTTGTCAAAGCGGCCGGACTGGTTGAAGCTCTCATCCCAATTCAGGCCAAGCCATTCGAGATCGGCACGAATACCATCCTCATACGCCTTTGTTGAGCGCTCAAGATCGGTGTCGTCGATCCGCAGCAGGACCGTTCCGCCGGTCTGGCGGGCATACAGTACATTGGTGAGCGCTGTTCGGACGTTTCCGACGTGTAAGCGGCCGGTCGGGCTGGGAGCAAAACGGACTTTGGTCGTCATGGGATCAGGCCTGCTGGAATGCGAGCGCGCGGCTTAGCGCCGTGGCGCGTTTTCGGCAAGGGCAAGCGGCGGCTGGGGCTATTTTGCCGACCGGAACTTGTTAGTGATCGGATAGCGCCGGTCGCGGCCGAAATTTTTGCGGCCGATCTTGACGCCCGGCGGGGCTTGGCGCCGCTTGTATTCAGCACGGTAGAGCATGTTTTCGATGCGGGCGATCAGCTTGGGATCATACCCGGCGGACGCGATCTCCTTCGGTCCGTGCTCATTCTCGACGAGACCGGTGAGGATCGCATCGAGCACGTCGTATTCGGGCAACGAATCCTGGTCGGTCTGGTCCGGTTTGAGCTCCGCTGACGGGGGCTTGGTGATGATCCGTTCCGGAATCACCGTGCCCGCCGGGGCCATGCCCGGTGAGGTGTTCTGCTCGTTGCGCCATCGGGCGAGGCGGTAGACGTCGGTCTTGTAGACGTCCTTGAGCGCATTGTAGCCGCCATTCATGTCGCCATAGAGGGTGGCATAGCCGACCGCCATTTCCGACTTGTTGCCGGTGGACAGGACCATCGGGCCGAACTTGTTGGACAGCGCCATGAGTACAACGCCGCGGATTCGCGACTGGATGTTCTCTTCCGTCGTATCCGGTTGGCGTACCGCGAACGTGTCGGAGAGAATATCACCCATGGATGCAATCGCCGGCTCGACGTCAATGATGTCGTATCGGATGCCGAGGGCTTCGGCACAGGCCTTGGCGTCTTCGAGGCTGTGGCGGGAGGTGTATTTCGACGGCATCATGACGGCCCAGACCCGATCGGGCCCGAGTGCATCGGCAGCGATGGCCGCAGAGATGGCCGAGTCTATTCCGCCCGACATGCCCAGTACGACGCCCGGAAAACCGTTCTTGTCGACATAGTCGGCAAGTGCCAGGCACATCGCTTTCCAGTCGGCTTGGAGACCGGTGGTGAGCGGCGCGAGCGTTTCGCTTGTTCCGCGCCAGCCCGCCGTGGTCTTTTCCCAATCGGAGAATGCGATTGCAGACTCAAACGCGGGCAAGCGCTGGATCTCCTTACCGTCGGAATTCCAGGCAAAGGATGCCCCGTCGAAAACGAGTTCGTCCTGGCCGCCGACCTGATTCACGAACACCAATGGCACATCGATGTCGGCCCATTTTTCGAAGGCGGCTTTGCGCTCGGTGTCGATCGAACGGCGCCAAGGCGAACCGTTGATCGAAATGAAGATTTCCGCGCCGGCCTTGGCGAGCGCGCGCGGCGCGTCCTCGAGCCAGATATCTTCGCAGATTGGCAGGCCCAGCTTCAAACCGCGCCATTCGACCGGTTCGGGGAGCGGCCCCGGCGCAAACACGCGTTTTTCGTCGAACACCGCATAATTGGGCAGGTCATGTTTATAGCGGACCGCCGTGATGCCGTCGTCGATCACCACAACGGCGTTGTAGACCTTGTTTTCCTCGCGCCAGGGCGCGCCGATGATCGCGGCAATGCCCGGTTCGGCGGCGAATGTTTCAATGGCATCACGACAGGCTGCGACGGCGGCCGGCTTCAAAACCAGGTCTTCTGGCGGATAGCCAAGAATGAAGAGCTCCGGAAACACGACGAGGTCGGCGCCGTTTGCCGCGGCTTCTGCACGTGCTTTCCGCGCCAGTTCAAGATTGCCGGCGATGTCGCCGACGACAGGATTGAGCTGGGCGGAGGCAATACGCAGCTTGGTCATGCGCGCGATCTAGACCCGGTGCGAAGCGGGTTCAAGCCGGAAGTCAGAGCCCGGCTGCCCGATCAATATCGCGGGCGACGGCCAACGCGGCCAGGCCGGCTTCGGCCGGCACCGCAACCGGCGTGCCATCAAGCACCGATTCAATGAAGGCGTTCACATTGGCGCCGAGCGAGTCCCTGGCTTTCGGATCTTCCGCAAACTCGGCGTTGAGGTCGAAGCCGGTTTCGTTGACGAAGGTCTTGGCGACGAAGTCGACTTCCAGGAAGCCGCTTTCGTATTCGATCCGCATCACACGATCGAGCGCTTCGGCCGCTCGGCTGGATTCCAGATACGCCTCGAACCCATCCTTGAAGGTCAGCCGCGCTTCAGCGGCATCCGGCGTTTCAGTGTAGATCCTGCGGGCTTTGGCCTCGAGATCGGTCATCTCCGATTGCGCCAGAGCCATGACCAGGTCGAGATCGTGGATCATTAGATCGACCGTCACGGACACATCGAGATTGCGCGTTGACCGGAGACCCATGCGCCGCGCTTTGATCCGCCGCGGCGCCGCGGCGATATCGAACACGCCCATGGCATTGAACACGAAGCGTTCCTGGTGACCGACTTGCAAGACCAGCTGATTTCGGCGGGCGAGGTCGACAAGCTCCCGTCCCAGTGCGGCCGTATCGGCGAGCGGCTTCTCGACGAGCACATGCTTGCCAGCGGTCAGGGCCGTCTTCACCGCGTCGTAGTGGGCTATGGCAGGGCTGGCGACCGTGACCGCATCGCATGCGCTGATCAGCTCCTGCATATCGCGGTATGCGCGGCAGCCCAGATCGCGGGCAAGGGCTTCCGCCCGATCCGGATGCACGTCGTAAACGCCGACCAGATCGGCACGATCAGCGGCGCTGTACTTGCGGGCGTGATGCCCGCCGAACACGCCGGCTCCGATGACGCTGGCCCGCAATGTGGTGTCGTTCAGTCCCATGGCCGGTGACTAGCAGGCCGATCCTTACCAACAAGGAAAGCCTGCAGCGGATCGCTTCAATAATTATTGCCGGGTCTTACGGGGCTAAACCCTTGTGGGAATCCGCGACGCGACTACCTTGTGAAGCAGGGAGGGGCCCCATGAACGACACGCGGGATCCGCAAGACGCCAAACCGACGCGCAGCGATGTCGATGACGTTGCCGATGCGTCCTTCGGCGTCGACACGCGGATATTCCGGACGGTCTGGGATACCTTCATATTCACGCCGAGAGTGGTCGAGGCGGCATTCTCCGGCGACCGGAAGACATACGTTCCGATCATCCGGCTGTTCCTGGTGCTGTTCGGCGCGCAGTTCGCGATGATGGCGTTTCTGGGCTTGCCGGTAGGGGTGACGCTGGACGCCCTTGAAACGACACCGGACATGGCGCGGGCTATGGAAAGCTGGCTTGCCGAAGCCGGTCGCAGCTATGACGAGGTCAATCGCGCCCTGGAACAGGCCGCCGCGCTGACCACGACGCCGCTCACCTTTATCGCATCAGCGATGTATATCCTGCTGTTGAAAGCCTACCGGCCGCAGCGAAGCTTTTTCGGGCATGCGCTGGCCTATCTTGCGCCGGTCAATGCCAGCTATATCGCCCTGTTTATCTGCATCGGTATCTGGTTTGCGGCAGGATTCGCGTTGGGCTTCAGCCAGGAAATGATGATGGCGGGTTTCGTTTTCGCGCTGACGCTTTCATTGGTGTGGTATTTTGTTGCGGCCGGCCGGGTGATCGCCCGCTTCTATGCGAAGTCTGTCATCGTGACGATCCTGCAGGTCCTTGGCCTGTTTCTGATGCTCATCCCGATGCTGATCGTGCTGGTGATCGGTCAATACGGAGTGGCCGAAATCGTTCTGCGTGCCGGATTCGATCTTTCGCTGGGTGACCTGTTTCTTGCCAGTGTCGAAGCGCCCGAAGGAAATGCTCCATGAAATCTCGTGAAATCCACCTGACCGCCTATCCCAAGGGCGAGCCGACCGCCGATCATTTCGAACTGGGCGAGGCCGACATTCCCGAACCGTCCGATGGCGAGGTGCGCGTGGTCAACAAGTGGCTCTCGGTCGATCCCTATATGCGCGGGCGGATGAGCGGTATCCGCACCTATATCGATCCGTTCCGGCTGGAGGCGCCCATGGAAGGCGGAGCTGTCGGGCAAGTTGAAACCTCAAATCATCCGGATTTCTCCGAAGGCGACTGGGTCATGTCGATGCATGGCTGGCGGGAAGCCTATGTGACCAAGGGTGAGGGCTTGCAGAAGCTGGATACGTCGCACATCGCACCGGAAGACTATCTCGGCATTGCCGGGCTGACGGGCATGACTGCCTATGTCGGCCTGAAACGCTGTATCGATCTCCAGCCCGGCGAAACGGTCTGGATTTCCGCGGGCGCTGGCGCCGTCGGTTCGGCTGCGATTCAGTTCGCCAAGGCGATGGGCGCCAAAGTGGTCGCAACGGCCGGCGGTGCGGAGAAGGTCGAGTACTGCAAGTCGATCGGTGCCGATGCCGCGGTCGACTACAAGTCGGCCGACAATCTTGCCAAGTCGGTGAAGGAAGCCATCGGCGGCGGTGTTGACGGGTATTTCGAGAATGTCGGCGGCACGCATTGGACGGCGGCCCTGGAAGTGCTCAAGCCGAAAGGCCGCATCGCGGCTTGCGGCATGATCCAGCGCTACAACGACGCCGGTGCACAGCCATTGCCGGACAATCTGACCAACATCGTCGCGAAATCCCTGAAAATCCAGGGCTTCATCGTGTCCGACCATTTCGACATGCTGCCGGACTTTATTTCCGATCTCGGCCAATGGATGGCCGCCGGCAAGGTTTCGCCCCGCAACACGGTCAAGAACGGGATTGAAAACATGCCGGGAGCCTTCCTCGGCCTGTTTTCCGGTGAGAACACCGGCAAAATGCTGGTCAAGCTGTGAGCGATCGCGCGCCGGATCCGAAAAAGGACCCGATCCGGGAGAACGATCCGGCGGATATCCAACGGGCGACGGAAGAGGTTTTAGGGTTCAATTTCCGTTCGCTGAAAACGCTAAGAGATCTGACGATCCGGCCGGACGTGGTGTTTGCGGCTTATGCGAACCGGGACACGGTAACCTATACACCGGCCCTGCGCCTGTGGCTCGGAATTCTTGGCATCCAGATCGGTCTGTCTTTCCTGTGGGGCGGGTATGCCGACATCATGCGGCGGCAGACGTCGCAGATGACCCCCGAACAGATCGCCCAGATCGAGAGCGGTTTTGGCGTCTCTTTCGATACCTATATCGATACGGTGGCCGAGGCCTCGGCGGTCTTGCATGCGCCATTGGTGGGCCTCGCCACCGCGATCATTGCGCTGATCCCCGGACTGGTCGGGCGTAACCTAAGCTGGCCGGCGCGGCTCAACATCACTTTCGGTATCCTGTCGGTGGGATCGATCGTCGGCGTCGCCATGATGCCGATTGCGGCAAACATCGTGAACGGCAGCTACTACACCTTGCCGGTGCTGCTCGCGCTGTATTTCGTCGTGCACTTCCGTGGCACGCCGGGGATCGGGATCACGGACCTGAAAACCCGTATCTGGCGCGGCGCTCTGTTTTCCGTGGCGACACTGTTTTTTGTTCTCGTCGGCGGTGTTTTGATGTCCGTAGCCAGTATCTTCTGGTTTATTTTTCAGCTGCAGACCGGTGCGCTCGCAAGCTAGCGCCGGGCGATCAGTCCCAGCACGTATCCACCCGAAACGGCGCCAGCCAGCTCGGGCCAAAACCCGCCGATTCCGATCGCCTTGAGCAGGGCAAAACCGGCTATAGCGGCCAGAATCGGCGCGGGAATCAGCCGAATCAGCTGCAAGGCGCGGCCGGTATTGAAGGGTGGTTCATCTCGGGTCATGGCCCATTTCGCAGCGCAAAAGGCATGCCGGGCTGCAAAAAACCCGGGAAAACCCAGAAAAATCCTTGCTGCACAGGCAAATTCCAGCGTTTTACCCTTGCGTTGAGCCGCTTCCGGGTCCTCAATTGGGGCGTCAACAGTTCTGTTGCGCGCCAAGGCCTTGTTGCACGGCGCAAAACACCAACTCAATTTTTGGGGGAGACCCGCAATGAACAAATCTGATCTCGCCAAAACCGTTGCCGATTCCACTGGCATGTCGAAGGCACAAGCCGGCGAAGCGGTGGATGCCACGATCGACGCCATCGTGTCGGCCGTTAAAGGCAAGGACAACGTCCAGCTGGCCGGCTTCGGCACCTTCTATGCCAAGCACCGCGAGGCCCGTCAGGTTCGCAACCCGCGGACCGGCGAGACGATGATGTCCAAGGCGAAAACGTCGGCGGCTTTCCGGCCGGCTGCGAGCCTGAAAGACATCTAGGTCTTTTCGGAACTCCGAAACAGCGCCGTCCGGGACCTCTCGGGCGGCGTTTGCTTTTGCGCTGGCATTCGGCCAGGGCGGCGCCTATCTAGCCTGCCATGGCTGACACCCTGCCTCCGCCGTCGCGCGGCGAATTTCGAACCGCTCTTGGACGGCTGTTCCGGCTGCTCCTGTCGGCAGACATGAAAAAATGGCGTCCGCGCATGGCGCTGGCGCTTGCCCTGACCTTGGTTGCCAAGCTTTTTGCCGTTGCGGCCCCGGTCGCGTTTGGCGAGGGGATCAATGCCATTGCGGGTCGGGCTGCTGATGCGGCGATCTGGGGCTTTGTCGCGGCTTTCCTGCTATATGCCGGTGCCCGTTTCATGAGTGTCGGCGCGCCGCAACTGCGTGACGCCCTGTTTGCGCCTGTTAGTCAGGATGCCCAGCGCCTGACAGCGGTACGCGCCTTCGGTCATGTCCAGCGTCTTTCGATCGGCTTCCATCAAACCAAACGGACCGGCGCGCTGAACCGGATCATCGACCGCGGCGCCCGCGCCATCGATTTTTTCCTCCGCTTCTTCGTTTTCAATATCGGACCGACGGTCGTGGAACTCTTGCTGGCGGCGTCCGTGATGGGCGTGGCTTACGGTTGGGAGTTTCCCGTCATTGCCGTTGTCACTGTCGCCGCCTACGCCTTGTCGACGGCGATGGTCACGGAATGGCGCGTGCGCTTGAGGCGTGACATGAACGAGGCCGACAATGAAGCCAGCGCGCGCTCGGTCGATGCGTTGATGAATTTCGAGACGGTAAAATCCTTCGCGGCGGAACAGCGTGAAACAGACCGTTATGATGAGGCGCTCACGCGATATGCGGATGCCGCCACCCGCTCAATGAGCTCGCTGGCATTTTTGAACGGTCTACAGGCATTTATCATGAATGCCGGGCTGCTCGTCATGGCGCTGGTCGCCGGCTGGAAAGCCTGGAATGGCGTGATGGAAGTTGGCGATGTCACGGCGGTCACATTGATTCTGATGAACATCTACCAGCCGCTGAATATACTTGGCTGGGCATATCGCGAAATCCGTCAGGCGGCGGTCGATATGGAGCGATTGTTCGAGACGCTCGCAATCAAGCCTGACGTTGCAGACCGCCCCGGTGCCAAGGCGTTCGAAAGCGGCGGCGGTGATGTCCGTTTCGAGCGAGTGTCATTTGCTCATGACGGGCGTGACCGCTCGCTTGACGATGTCAGCTTCGAATTGGCACCCGGCAGCTTTACGGGGGTCTGCGGCCCGTCAGGCGCCGGCAAGTCAACGCTTCTGAAGCTTCTATTTCGATTCTACGATCCGGCTTCCGGTCAGGTCTTGATCGACGGTACAGACATCCGCGATGTGACGCAGGACAGCCTGCGCGCCCAGATGGGGCTCGTGCCGCAGGATGTCGTGCTGTTCAATGACACGCTGCGCGCCAACATCCAGTATGGCGATCCGGACGCCGACGAGGCTGCGCTCATGGGGGCCGCCGAGCAGGCGCGGCTGGGAGATTTCATCCGCGCTTTGCCAAACGGGCTCGAAACGCTCGTCGGAGAACGTGGCCTGAAACTTTCCGGCGGCGAGAAGCAGCGCGTCGGCGTAGCACGCGCCATCATCCGCAATCCGCGGCTGTTGATCCTCGACGAAGCAACTTCGGCGTTGGATTCGGAAACCGAGGAGGAAGTTCAGCGTGCGCTGCAACAGGCAGCCGCCGGACGCACAACGCTGGCTGTCGCCCACCGGCTATCGACGATCGCTGCTGCCGACCAGATTCTGGTGATGGATGCGGGCCGCATTGTCGAACGGGGTACGCATGCCGAACTGCTCGCACTGGACGGGCTGTATGCCCGCATGTGGCAGCGGCAGGCGGAGGCGGAGTCTACTCTGCCGGAGCGGAGCGCTCCCCGGAGGAAGTAAAGCCGAGACGCGACTGGCCCCAGCCGATGATACGGCGCCGGAAATTTCCCATGCGTGACGGCGCGCCGAGGAAGACGGGCGTGAGGACCAGCGTTAGCAGTGTGGCGAATCCCAAGCCCCAGACCACCGCGCTGGACAATTGCACCCACCATTCCGAAGATGGGCCGCCGATCGAGATGATGCCCGACGCGAAGTTCGCGTTGATCTGGAACACCATCGGAAGCAGGCCGAATATCGTGGTGATCGTGGTGAGCATGACCGGGCGCAAGCGCTGGGCAGCAGTGCGGACGATGGAATCGTCGACCGAATACCCCATCTCGCGCATACGTTGAAAGGTGTCGATCAGAACAATATTGTTGTTCACGACAATGCCTGCCAGCGTCACAACGCCCGTCCCCACGAACAGAACTGAGATATAGGGAAAAGAGAGCTGAATCCCGAGCATGACGCCGACCACGGACAGAACGACGGCCTGCAGCGTTAAAAGCACGTGCCAGAAATTGTTGAACTGCCAGAGCAGGATCACGGCCATCATGAAGAGCGACGCGAGCATCGCGACCATGAAGAACTGACCGGCTTCAGCCGTTTCCTCGTCCGCGCCGCGGAAGCGGATATCGACGTCGGCTGCCAATCGGCCTGCCGCCTGTTCGTCCTCGATCCAAATCCGTAATTCATCCCGTAGCAGATTGGCGGCATAGCCTTCCTCGGCATTGGCACGAATTTCGAGGACGCGCTTGCCGTCGCGGCGATTGATCGAATCGACGCGCTGGCGCGCCTCGCGGGTTACAAAATTGCTGATCGGAACCGACCCGTCGGGCGTGTTGACCCTAAGCTGATCAAGGGCGTCAATACCACGATATTGGGCCGGGAACCGGACGCGGATATCGACTTCCTCGTCGGCATCGTCCGGGCGGTAGCGGCCTACGAGTGCGCCGTTTGTCACCAACTGCACGGCAGCGCCGATCTGCGCGACGTCGGCGCCGAAGCGGCCGGCTTCCTCGCGATCGACCTCCAACCGCCATTCAAGGCCCGGCAGGGGCAGGGTGTCCTCGATATCGACGAGGCCTTCGGTCTCGTCGAGCCGGGCCCGGACGGCCCGAGCAACCTCGTCCAGCGCGAGGAAATTGTCGGACCGTAGCTCGACCTGCACGTCCTTTCCGACCGGCGGTCCGTTTTCAAAGGGCCGGACTTCGGTCACAAGCCCCGGAATATCCGCTACCGCTTCACGGATATCGGCGAGGATCTCGCGGCCATCGCGCCGCTGACCATGCGGATAGAATTCGATAAAGATGCGGGCCACGGCGTCGGCTGGCGCGCCGGAAACGCCATCATTGAAACTGCCCGACTGGGCAGACGACCCCGCAGTCGTGAAATAACCGCGAATACCGTCGATATTCTCCAGGCGCTGCTCGACCTGGACCGCCAGCTCATATTGTTCGGCTGGCGAAAGATTGCCGCGGGCGCGCACGAACACGTAAACCTGCTCTGGTTCGGTATCGAGGAAGAATTCGGTACGGTGAGGCGTTGACCCGAACCACATGAAGGTGGTGACAACGACCAGCAAGGTCATGCCCGCCACCATAAGAGGGCGTTTCACCATCGCGGAGATGGTCCGTGCATACGCGCCGGTGAAGCCCGGCAATTCGGTCGGCTTGGCGGAACTTTCCGCCGATAGCATTGCCAGCGCAGACGGATCGCCCTTCGCAGGTTGCTTACCGATGACGGAGCCGAGTGCCGGCAAGAATACCAGCGCCATGACTAGGGCGGATGACAACACGAAGATCAATGTTGTCGGCAGATATGACATGTATTGCCCCGGGATCGTGTCCCAGAACAGGAAGGGTAGGAAGGCCGCCAAAGTCGTGCCCGTCGATGAGACGATCGGCCAGAACATGCGCTTGCCGGCCATCGCATAGCTGTCGCGGCGCGGCGTGCCTTCAGCCAGTTTCCGGTCGGCATATTCAACGACGACAATGGCGCCATCGACCAGCAAGCCGACGGCCAAAACCATGGCGAACATCACCATGAAATTCACCGAATAGCCGAACACGCTCAGCAGCAGGAAGGAAAACAGGAAGCTGGACGGGATGGCGATCCCGACGAGCAGCGCCGAGCGCAGTCCGAGGGCTGCGACGACCAATATCATCACCAGCACGATGGCGAGCGTGATCGAACTCGACAGGCTGTTGAGTGAATCCTGCACATAGGTCGAGACATCGAGTGAGAAAGCGTGACCGACCGATTCCGGCCAACTCGCCGAGACTTCGGCGACACGCTCGCGGACCTCCGCAGTCATGTCGATGATGTTGGCCCCCGGGCGGCGGACCACTTGCAGCGAAAAGGCCGGGCGGCCGTTGTAACGCGCGAACCCGTCGCGATCCTTGAAGGTGCGGCGGACTTCCGCGAGGTCCGCAAGCGTGACGACCGTATCGCCACTGCGTGCCACCGGTAGATCCAGCGCATCTTGGGCGGTCTCGAACAGGCCCGGCACCTTCACCTGGAAGCGCGCATCTCCCGTATCGAGTGCCCCCGCCGCGACCAGCTGGTTGTTGGCCTGTACCGCGCCGATCACCTGGCCGAAAGTGACGCCGAAGGATTCAAGCCGCGCCGGGTCAACCACGACTTCCAGGAGCTCGTCGCGCGTGCCGGAGAGATTGGCTTCCAGCACCGCGGGCAGCGCTTCAAGTTCGTCCTGCAAATCGCGGGCGAGGCGGTAAAGCGCGCGCTCGGGCACGTCACCATAAAGCTGGACGACGATGGCCGGTGCCAACGCCGCATTGATTTCCCGCAACACAGGCTCGCGGGCATCTTCGGGAAATTCGCGACGTGCGAGGTCCATTGCCTCGCGGACGTCAAGAATGGCCTGGTCTGCGTCGAAGGTGACGTCGAATTCCAGCACCATGGAGCCCGCGCCAAGCTGGCCAGACGTATTAAGCTCCTCAAGCCCCTCGATGGACCGCAGCTCGGTTTCTGCGGGCCTCAGAATCAAGCGTTCTGCATCTTCGGGCGAAAGGCCTTCAAGCGGTACGATTACGCCGACAAAGGGAATCGGAATATCGGGATCGGCTTCCTTGGGCGCGGTGACATAGGACACTAGCCCCGCCATCAACAGGACGCCGAAGATGACCAAGATCATCCGGACCCGATTGACGGCGAAGTCGACGATCTGGGTCATGGCGCGCGTACCGCATCGACGCTGGCGCCGTCCTCAACAAAGTCTTGTCCCTGGACGATGACCCTTGCCGGGTCCGGCAGGCCGGAAACCCAACTGCCGCCGGCCTCGTCGGACAGCCATTCGACCTCGACGAAATCGACGCGATTGTTGTCATCGATGATCCGCACACCGATATTGCCGTCTTCATTGAGCGCCAGCACGGTGGTCGGCACCAGATGTGCCGGCCGGGTAGCCAGAGGAATAATGATTTCGGCGGTGACGCCAGCACGCAATTCGCCACTCGGATTATCGATCGCCAATTCGGTCCGGAACGTCCGCGTGGCAGGATCGGCCTGACGCGCGATGCGCCGGATTGTCCCGTCGACCCGCTCGCCGGTGATAAGGCGTGCACGACCGGCCATGCCGGTTTCCAGGGTGCCGACATCACGCTCGGCGACCTGCGCGGCGGCCAGCAAGGGGTCAAGTTCCAGCACGACCCCGCAAGGCTCTCCGGGTGCCAGGAAATCACCGATCTCTGCTTCACGCCGGTCAAACCAGCCGTCAAACGGCGCGCGGATAAAAATGTTCTGCAATTCCTGGCGGGCCGCTTCGAGGCGTGCCCTTGCGCCGTCGCGGACCGCTTCCAGGGCTGAAATCGAATTCTGTGAGCGGTAACCGCGATCGCCCAGCGCCACAGCACCCTCATATTCCTGTTGTGCGGCGCGCAGATCGGCCTGAGCCTGATCGAGCGCCGCTTGGCGGGCATCGACATCCAGCCGGCAAAGAAGATCACCCTCGCGGACGCGTGAGCCTTCGAGAGCCGGGGCTTCGACGACGCGGCCGCCGGTTTCGGCGCGGACCGCGACTTCGCGGATTGCTTCGGTGCGGCCGCGCAATACAAGAAATGCCGGCTGTTCTCCGGCTTGAACAACCTCGTAAACAACACGCGGCGCGCGTGATGGAGCTTGTCCATCTTCGGATGCGCGCTCGGTTTCACCGCTATTGAAAAGGGTCCCGATCAGGAAGAAGCCGCCCACCAGCAGCACGATCACGATCGCCGCGATATATCGACCGTCGAGTTTCATGACGTGGGAGCTCGCTTTCGCCTGCGTTGATGTTGCAGATGCGAGATACGCCGCTTTCCCTGAAGAATCGAGAGGAAAGCCGGGAATTGATCAGTCTTTTTCGAAACTGATCAGGATTTGCCGGAAGAAATGTTCGTGAGTGGCTCCCTGGGACGGGCTCGAACCGCCGACCCGGTGATTAACAGTCACCTGCTCTACCAACTGAGCTACCAGGGAAGAACCATCTCAATGAGCGCGCCGCTATATCACTTGATCGCTTCCGGCGGCAAGCCTCGCATCGCAACCAAATGCACAAAGAAAGATCGGGAGCCGAAGGGCTCCCGATAAGGCATTGGGTGGATGGTGGGGTGTCTTCACGGGAAGACATGTACACCTTCCCTTAAGAGGGTAAATGTTCGGTTAACGGCATTGCGATGCGGTCGAAAAAGATTCAAGCTGTTTGAGAAAGTCTTATCCGGAAGGGCTCGGGTCATGCGTGAATACACAACATATCGCGATTTTTTTCCGTACTACCTACAAGAGCACGCCAAGCCGGGAACGCGCTATTTCCATTATGCGGGATCGATTCTGGCGATAGGGGTGCTGATATTCGCGCTCGCGAGCCAGACTTGGTGGATGCTGTTGCTGGTACCGGTGTCAGGGTATTTCTTCGCCTGGGTGAGTCATGCTTTCGTGGAGCGCAACAAGCCGGCGACCTTCACTTATCCCCTATGGTCGCTGCGCGGTGATTATCACATGCTGTTCCTCGCATTGACCGGAAAGCTGGATGGCGAGCTGGAGCGGGCGGGCGTTGGTCGGCGTGCGGCCAGCGAGAGCTAAGGCCCGGCGATCGATACGTTTTGGGAAAATGGAGGCTCCGCCCGGAATCGAACCGGGGTACACGGATTTGCAGTCCGCTGCGTCACCACTCCGCCACGGAGCCTCGGCGCGGTGAGGAGCGTTTGTAACCGAGGCGAATTCATGCGGCAACGTGTCTTCGCACGATCGCCGTCATCAGGTGTTGCCGCCGCCTTTGAACCCACGATATAAGCGCGGCGCTATCAGATTTGAGGGGGCTGCACGTGCTCGATCTTTCCCGCGAACGCGATGCCATGGTGGACAGCCAGGTCCACACTGCAGACGTCACCGAGCGGCGTCTGTTGCGCGCGATGCGGACATTGCCCCGTGAGATTTTCATGCCCAAGAGCAAAAGGGCGTTGGCTTACGCCGATTGCGAGGTGGAGGCCGCACCAGGGCGATGGATGATGCGCCCGCGCGAACTGGGCATGCTGATCCAGGCTGCCGATATTGATGAAGCCGATCTGGTTCTGAATATTGCCAGTGGACGCGGGTATGCTGCTGCCGTGATTTCGCGCCTGGCCGAGACCGTGGTGGGTGTCGAAAGCGATGAAGGCTTGATCGAGAAAGCCTCCGCGTCGCTCGCCGCTGCCGGTTGTGACAATGCCGCAGTTATCAAAGGTAATCTGCGTGAAGGTGCGCCGGGGCAGGGACCTTACGATGTTGTTTTCGTGGAAGGTGCTGTCGAGGAAACCCCTCGCGCCTGGTTCGATCAACTAAAAGATGGCGGGCGGTTGGCGGTCGTAATACGACAGGGCCATATCGGCAAGGCGACGATCTTCACGCGGTCGGGCGAGACGATCGGTCAACGTGTCGCGTTTGACGCCACGCCGCGTCTGATCCCGGGTTTCAAGCGCGAGGCCGGCTTCGTTTTCTAGGACCGCCCGCTGCTTGAAAAAATTGGCAGGTCGATTAAGTGAACGCTGTTCACTTCGAACAGCTTCGTTAGAAATCTTACGAAGCCGACACTATGCCGGGGACGCCAGCTGTATAAAGTACGGCTAAATCCGAGGGACGCACATGTTTAAACGACTTTTCTGTTCAGGCGCTTTCGCGGCCTTGGCAATCTCACTGCCTGCGGGCGCACAAACCTTTGAAGAAACGCTGGAATTGACCTACCGGTCGAACCCGACGCTTCAGGCGGACCGGGCCGGCGTCCGGGCGATCGAGGAAACGGTGACGCAGGCGCGGTCAGGATGGCTACCCAGCGTGTCGGCGAGAGCAAGCATTTCACGGTCGCGCACTGAGAGCTCTGGCGGATTCTTCAACCAGGCCAACACAGTGACACCGCAAAATTATCGTATCGATGCTAGCCAAGCGATCTGGCGCGGTGGCGAAATCAACGGTGCGATCAATCAGGCGCAAGCGAATGTTTTGGCGACGCGGGAATCACTCCGTTCGACGGAACAGACGGTGCTTCTCGCGGCGGCCACGGCCTTTCTGGATGTCCGCCGCGATGTCGAAATTGCCAACATCCGGCGCAACAATGTCGAGGTTTTGCTGGCGCAACTGGATGCCGCCGAAGACCGGTTCGAGGTTGGCGAAATCACGCGAACAGATGTTTCTCAAGCAGAGGCCCGCCTGTCGAGCGCCCGCGCCCAACTGGCGGCAGCCCTGTCGCAACTTGCAGCCAGCCGGGCGCGTTATGCAGCGGTCGTCGGCCAGTATCCAGCAACCCTGACACCCGAACCGCCTTTGCCGGAATTGCCGGCGTCAATTGAAGACGCGCTTGAAATCGCGCTTGACTACAGCCCGGTGTTACGGGCGGCTGCATTCAACGAGGATTCGGCACGCGCCGGTATCCAATCCGCGCGCGGCGCCTTCTCGCCCGACGTTTCGCTGTCTGCATCGGCCAGCCGATCAAATGATCAGAGTTTCACGGGGGATCAGACCGACCGTTACTCGCTGACCGCAGAAGTGACGGTGCCGTTATTTACCGGCGGGCTGAACGGTTCGCGTTTGCGGCAGGCCACGTTCAACGCCGATCAAGCGCGGATCCGGGTGACGGCCGCGCGGCGGCAAGTGACCGAAGTGGTAACGACGGCTTACAATAACTTGGTGGCCAGCCGGTCAGTCATCGATTCGAGCCAGCGCTCGGTGGAAGCCAACGAAATCGCGCTGGAGGGCGTTCAACAGGAAGCGTTTGTCGGATTGCGCACAACGCTCGACGTGCTGAACGCAGAACAGGAGTTGCTTGACGCACGTCTGACCTTGGTGAGCGCCGAACGCGATTCCTATGTGGCCGGGCTGACATTGCTGCAAGCCATGGGATTGCTGACCGCTGAGACACTGGAAATCAGCGGGACGCCCGAACCCTATCTAAGCGAGCCGAGCCGCACCAATTTCGACTTAACGCCGTGGAATTAGCGCGGGAAAACTGGGCTTTCCGGCTGGACAGGTTGGCCCAACACCGGTTTTATTCCCCAAACAGGGGAAGCGGTGAACAAGGGATCGCGCGCTAATGTCTACAGAAGCTGCTGAAAACGAACCGTCCATGGAAGAGATCCTCGCCTCGATCCGGCGGATCATTGACGAGGATGAAGAGGGCGGTGAGACCGAGGCCGAAGCGGCCGCTCCGGAAGCCGAGCCTGAGGCTGCCGCAGAACCCGAGATCGAACCTGAGCCCGCCGCCGAAGTGGCGCCGGCGCCCGAACCGGAAGCCGAGCCGGACGAGGAAGTCCTCGAACTGACCGATACGGTCGAGGACGACTCGCCCGGTACTGATCCGCTGGCGATTGATGACGATCTCATGATCGTGGATCGTGAGGACGAACCGGAAGCTGAAGCGCAGCCTGAAGCCGAGCCAGAGCCGGAACCCGAACCGGAGCCGGAACCCGTGATGGAGGCTGCACCTGAGCCCGAGAGCGACGAGACGCTCGTCAGCCCGCCGGCCGCAACGGCCGCAGCCGGGGCTTTCGACGCCTTGGCCGAGAATCTCCGTGTTGCCAGCGCTGACGGTTTGACCCTCGAGGGGATCGTGCGCGAAATGATGCGTCCCATGCTGAAAGAATGGCTGGACGCCAATCTGCCGCGCATTGTCGAGGAGAAGGTCGAATCTGAAATCGAGCGAATCTCGCGTCGACGCTGAGCCTGATCTGACATCAACAACAAGCGGGCGTCGACGAAGCCGTCGGCGCCCTTTATGTATCCGCCGCCATGCTAGACAAGACCTTTGATCCGAAAGCCGCCGAGCCACGCCTGTATGCTCGGTGGGAAGATGCCGGGACGTTCCAGCCGAAGGACGATCCGGACGCCGAGACCTTCTCGATTGTCATCCCGCCACCGAATGTGACCGGCAGCCTGCATATCGGTCACGCGCTGAACAATACGCTGCAGGACGTTCTTGTCCGTTATCACCGCATGCTGGGCAAGGCCGTGCTGTGGCAGCCGGGCACCGACCATGCCGGGATCGCCACGCAGATGGTCGTGGAACGACAGCTAGCGGCGGAGGGCAATATCTCGCGCCGCGACATGGGCCGGGAGGCTTTCATCGAGCGGGTCTGGGCTTGGAAGGAAGAGTCCGGCGGCACGATTCTCAATCAGCTGCGCCGGCTGGGCGCCTCCTGCGACTGGAGCCGCGAGCGCTTCACCATGGATGAAGGCCTCTCCAAGGCTGTCCTCAAGGTCTTCGTCGAACTCTACAATCAGGGCCTGATCTACCGCGACAAGCGGCTGGTGAACTGGGATCCCCACTTTCAGACGGCGATTTCCGATCTCGAGGTTGAGAACAAGGAGGTCGACGGGCATTTCTGGCGCTTCCGCTATCCGCTTGCGGATGGCTCGACCTACGACTTCCCGATTGCTTTCGACGAGGACGGCCAGCCGGCCGAGTGGGAAAGCCGGGATTACATCGTTGTCGCGACGACGCGCCCCGAGACGGTGCTCGGCGATACCGGTGTGGCCGTGCATCCGGACGATGAGCGATATGCGGGTCTCGTGGGCAAGAAGGTTCGCCTTCCGATCGCCGATGTCGAAATTCCGATTGTGGCAGACGAACATGCCGATCCGGAGCAGGGATCGGGCGCCGTGAAGATCACGCCGGCGCACGATTTTAACGATTTCATGGTCGGCGAGCGGCAGGGCTTACCCCTGGTGAACATTTTTGACCGCGAGGCGCGGTTGTTGAGCGAGATTGCCGACGAGAAAGTCGATGGACTCGAGCGCATCCCGGAAGACTGGCGCGGGCTCGACCGGTTCGAGGCGCGTGAAAATCTGGTCGCCCGCATGGATGAGCTCGGCCTGCTCGACGGTATCGAGGACCGCAAGGTGCAGCAGCCCTTCGGGGACCGATCCGGCGTTGTGGTTGAACCTTTCCTGACCGACCAGTGGTTCGTGCAGGCGGATGTGTTGGCCAAGGAGGCGATTGCTGCCGTCGAGGACGGGCGTACCACATTCCATCCGAAAAACTGGGAGAACACCTATTTCAATTGGATGCGCAACATCCAGCCTTGGTGCATATCGCGCCAGCTCTGGTGGGGGCACCGAATCCCGGCCTGGTATGATGAGGACGGCAACGTCTATGTCGCAGAGCGTGAGGAAGATGCCGTTGCACAGGCCGGCGGAAAGCCGCTGACCCAGGACGAGGATGTGCTCGACACCTGGTTCTCGTCCGCGCTGTGGCCGTTCTCGACACTCGGATGGCCCGAAGAAACCAATGAGCTAAAGCGGTTTTATCCGACTTCGGTACTCGTGACCGCGTTTGACATCATTTTTTTCTGGGTGGCCCGGATGATGATGCAGGGGCTTCATTTCCGACAGGAAATTCCGTTTCACGATGTCTACATCCACGCCCTGGTGCGCGACGAGCACGGCGCCAAGATGTCGAAGTCCAAGGGAAATGTGATAGATCCGCTGGAACTGGTCGACGAGTTCGGCGCTGACGCCGTGCGCTTTACGCTGACCGCGTTAGCTGCCCAGGGGCGCGACATCCGCATGTCGAAAGAGCGCGTCGAGGGTTACCGGAATTTCGGCACCAAGCTGTGGAATGCGGCCCGCTTCTGCCTGATGAATGACTGCCTGCCGGAAGCGAATTTCGACCCGAAATCGGCCAAGCAGACCGTCAATCAATGGGTGCTCGGCGAGGCCGAGACGGCCGCTGCGGCCGTCGCGAAAGGGCTGGAGTCCTATCGATTCAATGAGGCGGCGGGCGCGGCCTACCGCTTCGTCTGGAATGTGTTCTGCGACTGGCATCTCGAATTCGCCAAGCCATTGCTTTCTGGCGATGATGAGGGCGCGAAGGCCGAAACGCGTGCGACAACGGCTTATGTGCTTGAAGTAGCCTTGAAGCTCTTGCACCCGTTCATGCCCTTTGTCACCGAAGAGCTGTGGGAGAAAACGGCAGGCGCCCGCGATCGCGAAGGCCTCTTGATCGTAGCCGATTGGCCGAAGCTGGACGGGCTCGGCAATCCGGGCGCACAGGCGGAAATGAACTGGTTGGTCAGCCTGATCACCGAAATTCGCAAGCTGCGCTCGGAGATGAACATTCCGCCGAACGCCAAGCCGAACGGGCTGGCCATCGGTGCCGGTACTGAGCTCGCGGCGCGGCTGGAGCGTCATGCGGCGCTGATCTGCCGTTTGGCGCGGCTGGAGTCGGTTGCGCCGGCCAAGCAAGCGCCCGAAGGGTCCGCCCAGATCATCGTTGAAGAAATTACCTACGCCCTACCGCTCGAAGGCGTCATTGATTTCGATGCCGAGCGGGCTCGCCTCGACAAGGAAACTGCCAAGGTTGAGGGTGAGATCACGCGGCTCGAGAGAAAGCTCGGCAATGAGAAGTTTGTGGCCAATGCTCCGGATGCCGTGGTGGCCGGCGAGCGGGCCAAGCTCGCGGAGTATGCCGCGCAGAAGGACGCTCTGGTCGCGGCCCGCGAACGGCTCGGCTAGTCGACAGCAACCCCTCACCCAGCCTGCTCGACGCTTCGCGATCCCGCAGCCTTCCCCTCTCCCCTTCAAAAGGGGAGAGGGAAAAGGAAGGCGGCCACGATAGCGGTCGGCTTTCGAGGGTGAGGGGTTTTCGAACTACCGGGATTGCGCCTTGGCTCTGACCGGCTAGCCTCGTGCCATGACTGACGCGACACCTTTGTCACCGGCAATGGAAACTGTCTGGCGGGAAGACCTTTCGCCCTTTCTTGCCGAGCGGGAGGCACGCCGGAAGCAGGGCGTCAACGAGCTGGTGTTTGGCGGAATCGGCGGTGTAACGGCCGGTATCGTCGCACTGGTCGTGCTGTCGCTCGTGTTCCTGCCGCAATTCGGGATCTTTGCGTTGATCGGCTTGAGTGTGCTCGGCTTCGTCCTGGGTGGCCGCAAGCTCGGAGTTCTCCAAAAAGAGGTGAAAACGGGCCTCCTTAACCGGCTCGCTGAGGCTTCTGCCATGCGATATGCGCTGAAACCGCACCAACCAGCCCGATTCAACGTGTTCCGCGAACACGGGCTGATCCCGTCCTCGCAGCGCGACAGTTTCGAGGATCATTTCATCGGCGAGCGTCACGGTTCGGTTTTTGAACTCTATGAGGCCAAGCTGGAGCAGCGGCGGCGTTCCGACAAGCGGACGTATTACGCCACTGTGTTTCGCGGCCTGTTAATCCGGATCGAGTTTCCGCGCACGATCGAAGGTGTCACGGTCATCGCGCGTGACAAAGGCCTTTTCAACGGGCTTGAAAGCTGGGGCCGCAAGGCATTCGGGAGTCACAAGCTGGAACGCGTTGGCCTGGTCGACCCGAATTTTGAGGAGATATTTGAGGTCTATTCCACGGACCAGGTGATGTCGCGCTACCTCCTGACACCCACCTTTATGGAACGGCTATGCGCGCTGGAAGAGACGGTGAAAGGCAAAAATGTCCGCGCTGCTTTCGACGAACGCCGGGGCGGCGGCGAATTGCTGATCGCGGTCGAAACCGGGAATCTGTTCGAGCCGGGCAGCCTATTCAAACCGCTCGACGATGAGGAGCGCGTGCGCACATTGCTCCAGGAAATCGATTTGGTGACCGGCATGCTAGATTTGATGGTTCGTCCGCCCGAGCTGGGTGAAAACGTGTTGGCGGATAAGGCCTAGAAATCGAAGGTCGCCACGACCGGCACGTGATCGGAAGCCTTCGGCTTGCCGCGCGTCGCCTTGTGGATTTCGACGGATTTGAGCCGGTCTGCCGCTTGGGGTGAGCACACGAGATGGTCGATGCGGATGCCGTGGTCCTTTTGCCAGGCACCGGCCTGGTAGTCCCAGAAGGTATATTGGTGCGCGCGGCCATCGCACTGCTCGAAGGCGCTGGTGAAGCCCTGGAAGAGGAGCTGGCGGAAGGCGGCGCGGGTTTCCGGCCGGGTCAGCGCATCGCCTTCCCAGGCTGCCGGATCGTGCACGTCGGCATCGCCGGGGATGACGTTATAATCGCCGGCCAGGACCAGATTTTCCTCATAGGTGAGGAGTTCGGCAGCGCGCGCGCTGAGGCGTTTCATCCAGCCAAGCTTGTAGTCGAATTTCGGACCGGGCGCGGGATTGCCATTGGGCAAGTAGATTGAGGCGACACGCACGACGACGCCTTCGGCCGAGATTACCGCTTCTAGATAGCGAGCTTGTTCGTCCGCGTCGTCGCCCGGCAGGCCGGTAACGGTCTCTTCAATCGGGAATTTCGAGAGGATGGCCACGCCATTGTAGGATTTCTGCCCGTGCGTTTCGACATTGTAGCCGAGTTCCTCGATCTCGAGGCGCGGGAAATTCTCGTCGATGCACTTGATTTCCTGCAGACAGACGATGTCAGTTTCGCTTTCCCGCAGCCAGTCGAGCACATTCTCGAGGCGCGCCTTGACCGAGTTGACGTTCCAGGTGGCGATGGTGAGAGACATGGGTGGGCCTTCGAACAAACGAATCTGGAATTGCGCTTCCGGTGTAGCACCGGGAGGCCGGCAGATCACCGGTCTGGCTGTGCCGGCCGAAAGGACGCTGTCGCCTGCCAGAGGCGATCCTAGAAACCGCGGAACGTCGCGATCTCGCCAAGCTCCGCACGTGGGGTGCGCATGGCGTTGAGCGGCGCGTCCGGATCGGCATAGCCGAGCGCCATGCCGCAATAAACCTGTTCGTTCTCCGGCAGGTCGAGGGCCTTGCCGATCGTTGCCGTGAAGCGTGTCCAGGCCTCCTGCATGCAGGTGGCCAGACCGTGCGCCTGCGCAGCCAGGGCGACGGCGTAAATGAACATGCCGAGATGCGCCCACTGATTGGGGTTCATTTTTGGATCGATGGCAAAGAACAGCCCGACCGGCGCGCCGAAAAAGTCGAAGTTTTTTAGAAGTTGACCAAACCGGCCTGCCTTATCGTCCCGGGAAATACCCAGGATGTCATAAAGTTGCTCACCAACCTGGTAGCGGCGTGAGCGATACGGTTCCCAGAGCTTCTCCGGATAGACCGGAAAATCATTCTCATCACCGAACGGATCGGCTTCCATTTTCGCTTTCACCGCATCGATAACGGCTTGGCGCGCCGCACCGGTGACGACATGTACTTTCCAGGGCTGGAGATTGCCGCCGGACGGCGCCCATCGCGCATCGTCAAGCACGGCGCGGACGGTCGCTTCATCGACTGGCTTGTCAAGGAATACGCGCGTGGAAATCCGCGTGCGCAACGCGTGGCGAATATCCATCAGACCGAGAAGCTGACGCCGCAGCCGCAGGCCGCGGTTGCGTTCGGATTTTCGATCCGGAAAGTGGCGCCAATCAGATCGTCAGAAAAATCGATAGTGCAATCGGCGAGGAAGGGCAGGGAGGCGGCGTCGATCGCCACTTTTGCGCCGTCGCGTTCGAGAAGCGTGTCATCCTCACCGGCTGTCTCATCGAGATCAAACTTGTAAGAAAAGCCCGAGCAGCCGCCGCCCTCGACAGAAATCCGCAATACACCGGCCTTCTCGCTTTCGAGAATAGCGTGAATGCGCTTGGCGGCGCGCTCAGTGAGTTCGATCTGCGGTGCGGCCATGACGGGCTCCGGTTTTCGTTTTGGTTCCCTGTGATATATGGAGCCCGCGAGGCGTACGCAAACCCGGATTGGACAGGATATGAGCGTCGGAGCGATAGATCGCAGCCGGGCAGTCTATGCCTGCCACCCGTCGCAATCGCGCGGGCGGGTCTTTCCGCAGCCGGAAAGCCGGTCGCGCACCGCTTTCCAGCGTGACCGCGACCGCATTATCCACACAACGGCTTTCCGACGGCTGAAAGAGAAAACCCAAGTCTTTGTTGCGCATGAAGGCGATCATTATCGCACCCGGCTGACCCATTCGCTGGAAGTGGCACAGATCGCGCGCACGATTGCGCGAGCGCTCGGTGCGGACGAGGATCTAACCGAGGCGCTGGCGCTGGCACATGATTTGGGGCATCCGCCCTTCGGACATGCGGGCGAGCGCGCGCTGGCGGCCTGCATGAAGGACTTTGGCGGTTTCGATCACAATGCCCATACGCTGCGCATCATCACCAAGTCGGAAGTGCGATATGCCGAGTTCGAAGGGCTGAACCTGACCTGGGAAACGGTCGAGGGCATCGTCAAGCATAACGGTCCGCTCATTACGGCGGCACAGGGCGAGGACCAGCTGAATTGGGGCATCACCAATTATCCCCGCTGGCGCGACCTTGAACTCGACAGCTTCGCCTCTTTGGAAGCACAGATTGCGGCGTTGTCGGATGACATTGCCTACAATAATCACGACATTGATGACGGGCTTCGGGCTGGCCTGCTCAATCTGGACGAACTCGCCGAACTCCCGCTCGTCGGGTGGGCACTGGCTGCGATCCGTGAACGCTATCCGTCAGCCAGCGAGGAGATCCAGATCCTCGAAATGATCCGCGAATTGATCGGGGTGATGGTCGAGGACGTGTTGGCCGAAACCCGCAAGCGTTTAACAGCGCTCGCCCCCGAAAGCGCCGATTCGATCCGCAGCGCTGGGCGCGAATCCGCAGCGTTCTCGAATGACATGCTGGTCGAACTGGCAGAAGTGCGCCGCCATCTCTTTGCCAACATGTACCGGCACTACAAAGTCAATCGCATGATGGCGCAAGCCGAGCGCGTGGTGACCGAATTGTTCGGGTGTTTTATTGCCGACCCGGGTTTACTGCCCACGCGGTTCCGGAATCTGGCCGGCGAACCGGGCAGTGTCGACCTGGCGCGGCTGGTCTGCGATTACATTGCGGGAATGACCGACCGATACGCGCTGGAAGAACACCGGCGGTTATTCACAGTGCAAGGGTATCTTTAGGCACTCGCCTTGAACGAGATAATGCCGTCGAGGTCGACAACCGGACCGCTGGCGCTGTCGGGCAGTCGTGCGCCGGCACTGCGGCAGTTCTCGAAATTCGTGGTCTGAATTTGCCCGTCGCCAATCCTGACGCCGCCGACCTGGCATTTGTCGAAACGCGCAAAGTTCAATCGGCAATCGATGAACTGGACCCCGCGCAAATCCGCAGACCGGAAATCCGCGTCGCGCAAATCGCAATTTACGAACCGGCTGCACGCCATGAGCGCATTCGTGAAGTTGCCACCCAGCATCAGGCAATTCTCGAACACGGACATGTGCAATTGCTTGCCGGCAAAGTCATTCGACAGCGGCCGCAGATCCTCGCGCGCGAGCTCGAGCGTCGTTCCCGACCGACCGTGAGTTGCAGACCATTGTTCCGCTTCGCCAATCCGTTCGCGGATTTCTCCGGCCCTGGCTTTGGCCGTTTCACCCGGCGGCAGGACTGCGGCCTGCAGGCCGGCAGGATCAATGCGCACCATCCGCAAATCGACGTCCTCCAGCACTGCGTCGGCAAATGTCGCCCCCTGGAGCAAGGCACCGCTTAAATTGGCGCCGCGAAGAATGGAGCCGCTGAAATCGGCGCCTTCGAGGCGGGCACTCGCCAGATTGGCTTTCTTGAGCGAACAATCGCGGAAGTCGACTTTCCGCAATTGCGATGTGTGCTTGTCGGGCGAGACCATCGGCAATGGCGACCCCAAATTATTGCCATTGTCGGCACGCACCAAGGTCGCATCCCGGAAATCGGCGCCGTCGAGAATCGCGCCGAAAAAGTTGGCCTCGCGCAGGATGCTGCCGCGCAGATCGGCTCGACAGAGATTTGTTGCGCGGAAATCGGATCCGGTCAGATCGCAGCAATACAAATTGGCAAGCTTGAACGAGGACGCTGCAAAAAAGGCGTGTGAGAGATCTGCTCCGGTGAGGTCAGCATCGTCGAAGCAACGCTTCTGGAATACAGCACCGGACCAGTTCGTGTATCTGGCGACCAGCTTGCGTCCGGTGGAATCGCGACGGACGTATTTCTCGTGCTGATCGACCATCGCCTTCATGGCCGCGAGCTGTGCGCTATGTATCGCCATTTCGACCCCTAGCTTGACCATTTAGTTTGAAGCTAAGCATGGCCGGAAGATTATGATCTGGCTTCTTAATTGCCGGTGAAAATCACTGCGAATCCGCGGCCGATTGTATAGTCACGCGGCGCCAGGATATGCTGAAATGATTGCGCGCACAGAAAGACAAGTAGGCGCGGTCATGATCAATGGAAGCCGTAGATCGTGCTGGCCCCGCACCTGATGAGATGGCAAAAAAGCCATCGGCGGCGTTGCGGCGCGTCAAGCGGCCTGAGTTTACTTGTTGAGAAGTCGCCGGTCGGACCGATAACACTTGCCCTGGTGTTATTCTCAACCGGTTGAGATGATTCGCCCGCCAGAGAATGGAACGCCATGAGCGATCGCGACAGGGATTATCCCGACGACGATTATGAGGACGACGAGACCTTCGACGCGCGCGAAGATTCGCGGCGGGGGCCGTTGTTGCTGACGACCGCCTTTGCGGTCTTCGTGCTGTTCGTTGCCGTGGTCTGGAGCGCCTATCAGCAGGGTGCTCGCGATCGGGACGAGCCGCCGCGGATCGTAGCCGACTCCGAACCTTTCCGCGAACGCCCGGCCGATCCCGGTGGTGCGGAAACACCCGATCTGGATATCGAGGCGTATGAACGGATATCTGGCGAAAGCGATGCGGAGGACGGCGCCACGCCGCGAGACGGTCCGGAAGAACCGGTCACGGACGGCAGCCGTCCGGCATTGCGGCTTGAGGAAACTACGCCCGATGAAGCGGCGCAGAGCGAGGCTGGCCTGAGCGACGGCGCGGCCGTTTTTACGGAAACGCCGCAGGACCAGCCTGCGGAAGATTCGCCCGCTACGAATCCGCCTCCTCCGCCGCCACCGCAGCCAGCCGAAACAACGCGCACGGCGAGCTTGGCGATTCCCGCACCGGTCGATGAGGGCGGCTGGGTGGTGCAAATCGGGTCTTTCCGCACCGAGGAAGAGGCCGAGAGTGCCTGGGTCAATTTCATTACCGGCTATTCGGATATCGCGGCGGGCGCATCGCCGGATATCCAAGCGGCTGAGATTGACGGGCGCGGCACTTATCACCGGCTGCGGATTGCCGCCTTTGCGGGACGGGACGAGGCATCGGCTTTTTGCGCTGCGCTGCAGGACCGCGGCCAGGATTGTTTCGCGACCCGCCGATGAACGCGAGAGCCGCCATCTTCGGGCTGAATGGCCCGGTGCTCGATCCGGGTGAGCGCGATTTCTTTGCGGACGCTGATCCGTGGGGGTTCATTCTCTTCGCGCGCAATGTGAATGATCCGAAACAGCTTGCACGCTTGTGTGTCACGCTGCGCGACAGTGTCGGACGGAATGCGCCGATTTTCATCGATCAGGAAGGCGGGCGCGTCCAGCGATTGCGGCCACCACATTGGCGTAACGCACCGCCAGCAGGCGTGTTTGGTTTGCTTTATGAGCAAGACGCGGAGGCTGCGAAAGAAGCCGTTTGGATCAATCATCGCCAGCTCGCCGCGGAATTGGCGGCCAGCGGGATTGATGCTGATTGTGCGCCTTGCCTCGATCTCGCGATCCGGGGGGCCGACGCCGTGATCGGTGATCGCGCCTATGGCGAGGACCCGTCAATGATCGCTGCGCTAGGACGCGCGGCGATGGACGGGCTGATGGCTGGCGGCGTGGCACCTGTGATCAAGCACATTCCCGGACATGGCCGCGCCGATGCGGACAGTCATTTTCATTTACCCCGTGTCCGAGAACCAATTGAAACACTGACAAGAACCGACTTTGCGCCATTTGCAGCGCTGAAGGACGCCCCGATGGCGATGACGGCGCACATTGTTTACGATGCACTCGATCCCGGCACGCCAGCAACCATGTCCGAAACGGCGATCAAGTACATCCGCAACGAGATCGGCTTCGGCGGTTTGCTGATGACCGATGATTTGTCGATGAAAGCGTTGAGCGGTTCGTTCGAAGAGCGCACGCGCCGCTCGCTGCAATCGGGCTGCGACGTGGTTCTGCACTGCAATGGTGACCGGGGCGAGATGGATGCGATCGCGGAGGCAGCCCCGTTGTTGTCTGACACTGCTCTGGACCGCGCGTGCGCTGCGGAATCGTCGCGCGAGCAAGCCGAACCCTATGATGTATCCAAAGGGCAGGCGCGCCTCGAGCGGCTTCTGTCGAGGCTGGCAGCATGAGCGAGGACTTTGAGGAAGACCTGCCTTTCGAGGCCGCCGAGGACGCCGATCACGAGGCGCTAATCGTTGACATCGACGGCTATGAGGGCCCGCTTCATCTGCTGCTGGCGCTGGCGCGGAAAAAGAAAATCGATCTCACCAAGCTTTCCATTCTGGAGCTGGCCGAACAGTATCTCGCATTCGTTCACGCGGCGCGAAAAAGGCTCGATCTCGCGGCCGAATATCTGGTGATGGCGAGCTGGCTGGCTTTTCTGAAGTCACGGCTTTTGCTGCCGAAACCGCCAAAGGATGAAGACGAGCTGGAACCGGAGCAGATGGCTGCAGCGCTAGCTTTTCGGTTGCGGCGGTTGGATGCGATGAAGGCGGCAGGACAGGCCTTGTTTGCTGGCCAACTTGCGCGCCGCGATGTTTTCCCGCGCGGCATGCCAGAGGGCGTTCGGACATTGCGAGCCTCGCGCTATGAGGCAAATTTCTACGATCTCCTAAGCGCTTATGCGAGGCGCCGGCAGGCGACGATCAGCGCGAATTACCGGCCGGAACTACCGCGGGTTTACGCACTCGACAGTGCGCGGACACGGCTGGAGCGTATCCTGCCAGAGGTGCGCGATTGGCAGACACTCGAAAGCCTGCTCCCGGCGGGCGGCGAATTGGGCGCAAATCCGCCCCCGCGCCGCTCAATCCTGGCGAGCTCAACGCTGGCGGTTTTGGAGGTGACGAAAGACGGACATGCCGAATTGCGCCAGGCCAAGCCCTATGATCCGATTGAGGTCAGAGGCAGAAGCGAAGAACCGAAGGCATGACCGACAAGCCCGATCTCATCAGCGAAGCCATCGAGAAGCTCCGGGCGCGCGCCGAACGGCAAGGGGAAACCGAAACCGGCAGTATTGAAAAGGGCCCGCGCCTGGCGCTTGATGCCGAACGTCAACGCCTGCGTCGGCTGGAAGCGCTTTTGTTTGCCGCGGCAGAGCCGCTCGATATTGAAACGCTGCAAGCCCGGCTGCCGGCGGAGTCCGATGTCGAGGCGCTGTTGGCAGCCTTGCAGGCGGATTATGCCGAGCGTGGTGTTCAACTGACCGAAGCCGGCGGGCGCTGGCGGTTCGAGACGGCTCCTGATCTACGCGGCCTGCTGGACGAGATACGAGAGGAACCGCGCAAGCTGTCGGATGCCGGCTTGGAGACGTTGGCTATCATCGCTTACCACCAACCGGTGACCCGCGCCGAAATCGAGGAAATTCGCGGCGTGGCGGTCTCGAAGGGTACATTGGACCTGCTGTTTGAGCTGGGATGGATCCGGCCACGTGGGCGCCGCCGTTCTCCCGGCCGGCCCGTGACCTACGGCACGACAAACAATTTCCTAGAATATTTCGGTCTTTCCGGGATTGCCGATCTGCCGGGACTGGCCGATCTTAAAGCGGCCGGGCTTCTCGATGCCAGGCTGCCTCCGGGCTTCGAAGTACCGGCGCCTGGCCTGATGGACAATGCAGGTGATGAAGACCCGCTCGATCCGGAGGAGGACGCCCATCTTTTTCACGTCGATTTCATGGAGGAGGATGGCGGAAACGATTAGCGGCCTGACGAGGAAAATGGACGTGGGTGCGCCGCTCGTTTAAGCAATTAGATGGATCCGCAGGGAGGAAAGAATGGCGCCGGGTATTTGGCAAATCCTCATTATCGTTGTTCTCGTCGTTCTCTTGTTCGGCGCTGGCCGGATCTCGGGCCTCATGGGCGAGGTGGCGAAAGGCATTACCAGCTTCCGCAAGGGGCTTAAGGAAGGCGCCGAAGGCGATGACGCGGCGGACAAGGATACGGCTGGAACGCTCAGCGACGACCGGTCCGCCGACGACGCGCCCGCTTCCCGTGAGGAAGAAACCACGCGGAACTAGGAGCCGGTCATGAATCCCGGCATTGGCGCTCCCGAATTGATGGTCCTGGCGGTGCTGGCCCTGATCGTGGTCGGCCCAAAAGACCTGCCCATGATGTTCAGGCGGATTGGCCGGTTTGTCGGTCAGGCGCGGCAAATGGCGCGCGATTTCCAGCGCAGCTTCGACGAGATGGGCCGCGAGAACGAGATGGCCGATCTCCGGCGCGAGATTGAGGCGCTCAAGGCCGGCAATCCGGCCGCCGACCTGAAGCGGGATTTGGAAGACGTGAAGCGCGATCTCGCCTCGCTGGAACACGAGGATATCGTTCAGAAGAAGATCGCCGCAGCCGACATGCCGAGCGGCAAGGAAGACATGCTGGCCGTTTCCGCCGACGACGAGACGATCCATAAGCCGGGCAAGGCCGGCGAGGCCAAGGTCGAGCCGTATTCGCCGCCCCCCAAGCAGACCAAAACGGCGGACAAAGCTGAATGAGCAAGGATGCCGATCAGCATGCTGAAGACGACGAAGTCGAGGCCAGCCGCGCTCCCTTGATGGAGCACCTGACCGAGCTGCGCACCCGGCTAATTCGCCTTGTCGGCGTTTTGGCCGTGGGCTTCGTCGTCTGCTTCATTTTTGCGGAGCCGATCTACAATTTCCTGCTGGTTCCGTTTCAGGATGCTGCGGCGCGCGTTCGCGAGAGTGATCTGGCACTGGAGCTGATATTCACAGCCCCGCTCGAATTCTTTTTCGTGAAGGTCAAGCTGGCCTTCTTTGGCGCTCTGATCCTCGCCTTCCCGTGGGCGGCATACGAGATCTATTCCTTTGTGGCACCCGGCCTCTACCGCAATGAACGCGGCGCGTTTGCGCCCTTCCTGCTGGGTGCCCCGGCGCTGTTCGTTGCCGGCATGTCCTTCGTCTACTATTTCGTCTTGCCGTTCGTCATGCGATTTGCGTTGAGCCAGGAGCAGATGGGCGACGGCAGTGGCGTTTCGATCCAGCTGCTCACGCGGGTCTCGGACTATCTCAACCTGGTGACCACGCTGATCCTGGCCTTCGGGCTGAGTTTCCAATTGCCAGTCTTGCTGATGTTGCTCGGCGGTGCCGGCATCGTCACGTCACGGCAATTGATCAATTTCTGGAAATTTGCGCTGGTGGGCATTTTCGCGTTTGCAGCATTTGTGACACCGCCCGATCCGATCAGCCAGCTGATCCTCGGTAGTGTGCTCATGGGGCTCTATGGCCTCTCAATCGGGGGCGTCAAAATGGTCGAGAAACGCCGCCCGGCCGTGGACGACTGATCATTGCTTGCAAATATGTCAGCGGAGTTGCCAGTGTCCGGGGCCCTCGCTATCACGCGGGCGACGTTCGAACCGGGAACCTCCGATGCATGATATCCGACTGATCCGTGACAATCCGGAAGCCTTTGATGAAGCGCTCCAAAAGCGTTTTCTGCCGCCACAGGCGGACGAAATCCTCCGGCTTGACCGCAAACGGCGCGAAGCGCTGACACGGCAACAGGAGGCCGAGACCGAGCGCAATGCGCTGTCGAAACAAATCGGCCAGGCCAAGGCAAAAGGCGATGAAGACACGTTCAATAAGCTTCGCTCGGATGTCGACCGCCTGAAAGGCGTACTCGAGGAGAGCGGCACGGATGCCGCCAAGTTCGAAGAGGTGCTGAACCAGCACCTGGCTGGACTTCCCAATCTGCCCGCTGACGACGTGCCGGTCGGCGAGGATGAGGACGCGAACGAAGAAGTGCGCGGCTGGGGCGATCCGCGCACATTTGATTTCGAACCCAAGGACCATGTCGACCTGGGTGAAGGATTGGAACTGCTCGATTTCGAACGCGCTGCCGCCATCTCCGGATCGCGTTTTGCGGCGCTGTCGGGTGGGCTGGCGCGCATGGAGCGAGCGCTGGCTCAGTTCATGCTGGACTTGCACACGCAGGAACATGGATTCACCGAAGTCAGCCCGCCCTATCTGGTGCGTGACGAAGCGATGTATGGAACCGGGCAGCTTCCGAAATTCGCGGAAGACTCCTTCCATACGGATAATGGCTACTGGCTGATTCCGACATCGGAAGTGCCGCTTACCAACCTGTTCCGGGACACAATCCACGCCGAGGCCAATTTCCCGGCGCGGCTGACGGCCTTCACACCCTGTTTCCGCTCAGAGGCCGGCTCGGCCGGGCGCGATACGCGGGGCCTGATCCGGATGCACCAGTTCCACAAGGTCGAGATGGTCTGCGTGACCAAGCCGGAAGACTCCGATGTCGAACTTGAGCGCATGACGAATTGCGCCGAGGAGGTGCTGCGGCGCCTCGAACTGCCTTACCGGGTGATGCTCTTGTCGTCGGGCGATATGGGTTTCGGCGCGCGCAAGACTTATGATCTGGAGGTGTGGCTGCCGAGCCAGAAAACCTATCGCGAGATTTCGTCCTGCTCGAATTGCGGGGATTTCCAGGCGCGCCGGATGAATGCGCGTTTCCGGCGTGATGGGGAAAAGAAGCCGGAATTCCTTCACACCTTGAACGGTTCGGGTGTGGCGATCGGCCGGGCGCTATTGGCGGTCATGGAAAACCATCAAAATGTAGACGGGACGATCACGGTACCGGATGTGCTGCGGCCCTATATGGGTGGGACTGAGGCGCTGGGCGCATGAAAAACCCCCGCATCCTGCTGACGAATGATGACGGTATCCGCGCCCGCGGCCTGAAATCATTGCGGAAAATTGCAGCCCAATTGTCCGATGATGTATGGGTTGCCGCGCCGGCCGAAGAGCAGTCCGGGGCTGGCCGATCGCTGACGCTGCATGAACCGCTGCGGGTCCGAAAAGTCGAGGAACGTACTTTTGCCATAACCGGAACACCGACCGATGCGGTGCTGATGGGCGTGCAAGATCTGATCACGGACAAAAGGCCGGATCTCGTTCTCTCGGGTGTCAATCGTGGCGGCAATGTCGCCGAGGATGTCACCTTTTCCGGCACGGTGGCCGGAGCTATGCAGGGCATGCAGCTGGGCATTCCCTCGATTGCACTAAGTCAGGTCTATCCCTACAAGCCCAACACGACGATACGCTGGGAGGTCGCAGAAACCTTCGGTGCGCCGATCATCCGCAAGCTTCTGGAGATGGGTTGGCCGGAAGATGTCTTGATCAACATCAATTTTCCGGACCGCGACCCGGCCGATATCGAAGAAGTTGAAGTGACCAAGCAGGGGCGGCGCGATCAGGCCATCGTTCATGCGGACAAGCGAACAGATCCTCGGGGGGTGGACTATTACTGGATCGGCTTCCGGGGCGCGCCGCAAAGTCCCATTGAGGGTGATGATCTGCACGCGGTCATGGGCGGCCGGATCTCAGTCACGCCCTTGCATGTCGATCTCACCCACATGGAGACGCATCACCGCCTGAAGGGCGTTCTGGGCGGTGCACCGCCTCGAAGATGACCATGGCCGATCCGCGTTTGATACAGCTCGTTATGAGCCTGCGCGGGCAGGGGGTGACGGACCGTCATGTACTGGCGGCGATCGAACGCACGCCTCGCGGACTCTTCGTGCCGGAGCGGTTTGTCGATCAAGCCTATGAGAACCGGCCGCTGCCTATCGATTGCGGACAGACAATCAGTCAGCCGTTGATTGTCGGCTTGATGACCCAACTCCTAAATCTTAATGACCGTTGCAAAGTGCTCGAGATCGGAACGGGGTCCGGTTACCAGGCCGCGGTCCTCTCACGTTTAGCGCGGCGCGTTTATACAATCGAGCGCTACCGCACGCTTGCGAAGGAGGCCGAAGCCCGATTCGAGGCTTTGCGTCTGACCAACATCACGCAGCGCGTCGGTGACGGGACGAAGGGTTGGCCCGAGCAAGCGCCGTTTGACAGGATCATCGTGACCGCCGGCGCGCCTGTGCGGCCGGACACACTGTTAGAACAACTCAAGCCCGGTGGTATTGCGGTGGTCCCTGTGGACAATGACCGTGGCACGCAGACGCTGATCCGGTACACGCATGACAAAGATGGGTCGCTGCGCGAGGACGCGCTGATGGATGTGCGTTTCGTGCCGTTGGTGAAAGGTGAAGCAAAAGCCCTCTAGCAGCCATGTTTGGCTAACCGGAGCTTAACGCCTCTTCGGCTTACTATCGCCGATTTGTCGTTGAGAAGATCACCCGTGCTGTCCGTTCGCTCCATATTGCTGCTGGTCCTGGCGTCGAGCCTTGCCGCCTGTGCGACCCCGTCGCCGCGCGAGCCGGCTGCGATCGATTATCGCCGGGCAAACTATGATGGACCTCGGCCGGAGGTCGTCAATTCGCGGCCGCGCTGTGCGCCCGGTGAGCGCTATATCGTTCAGGACGGCGACACGCTCTCCGAGATCGCGGAATCCTGCGGCGTCTCGACGCGTGCCATGGCCGAATCCAACGGACTTTATCCACCTTATGACGTGTATGCCGGGCAAGAGCTGACCTTGCCGCGGCCCGGTTCGCACACCGTCCGGCGCGGCGAAAACCTCTACCGCATTGGACTGCGCTACAATGTGAATCATCTGGAAATTGCGGCGTTGAACGGCATAGGCGCGCCCTATGCGATTGAGGTCGGACAGGTGCTGCAATTGCCGAGCGGGGCGTCATCGAGCCAGTTGTCTTCACCGCGTCCGAGGCCAGCCGATACTTCGGCTCCAACGATCCGAACGGCATCGGTCGATTCTCCGGTCCGGCTCGAAGAAGCAGACCCGCCCCCACCATCGTCTTCCCGAACACCGGCCCGATCGCCCGAGCCGGCGAGCACCGGTCCGGTTACATTCCAATGGCCGATCCGCGGTGACATCATTTCGACCTTCGGTCCCAAGCCCGACGGCCGCCGCAATGACGGCGTCAACATTGCCGCAGAAGAGGGTGCAAGCGTGAGAGCTTCCGCGGCCGGGACGGTGGTCTATGCCGGCGGTGAGTTGCAGGGCTATGGCGAGCTGGTGCTTATCCGCCATTCGGATGGTTGGGTGACGGCCTACGCCCACAATTCCCGACTTCACGTTGCGGAGGGCGACCGCGTGAACCAAGGGCAATTGATTGCCGAAGCCGGATCCAGCGGTTCGGTCGATACCCCGCAGGTGCATTTCGAGATCCGCCGGGGCGTGACCCCTGAAGATCCGATGCGTCATTTGCCCGGCAGTTAACGGCTGCCCCTTGTTGCATGGGACGCGCGTCCCGATATATTCCCGCGACCTTCAAATAAACGGCTCGCTTAAGGGGCATCTCCATGTTTGACGCAATCCTTCCCGCTTCCGCCGGCGCTTCCGGCGGCGCGATGGGCGCCTTGATTCAATTCGCACCGCTGATCCTGATCTTCGTGGTGTTCTATTTCTTGCTGATCCGTCCGCAGCAAAAGCGGATGAAAGAGCACCGGGAAATGGTTGCCGCGCTGTCGCGCGGTGACGAGGTCGTCACCTCTGGCGGTATCCTCGGCAAAGTGACGAAGGTGGATGATGTCGAAGCCCAAGTTGAAATCGCAACGGGCGTGAAAGTCCGCGTGATGAAGTCGACGATTTCCGAAGTGCGCTCACGGACCCAGCCGAAGGCCGCAAACGATACGAAATCGTCAAAGAAATCCGAAGACAAGACCGTCTCGGAGTAAGGGCGGATGCTTTATTTCGCGCCTTGGAAAATTACGCTGATCCTCGGGATCGCGCTCGTTGGGATATGGTTTGCCGCCCCGAATTTCTCGCCTTTACCGGGTCAGACCGTTAATCTCGGCCTTGACCTACAGGGCGGCTCGCACCTCGTTTTCGAGGTGGACCTGGAGGGCGTGAAAGATGAGCGCCTGTCGGGGCTTTCCCAGGAAGCGAACGTATTGCTGCGTCAGCAGCCGACCATCCCGACCGCGGCCAACGCCGTCATTGGCGAAGAGGTCGTGATCCGAATTGCGCGTGCGGAAGATTTCGACGAGGCCTATACGCGGCTTCAAGGATTATCCCGGCCGATCGGCGATAGTGCCACAGGGCTGACGGGTGGGCTGGCGCCGCGGAATGTCGAGTTCGATCGCGACGACACCGAACGCACGATCCGCGTCCAACTGACCGAGGCGGCGCTCGTCGACATTCGGGACCGGACGTTGGCACAATCGATTGAAGTGATCCGGCGCCGTATTGACGGGGCAGGCACAACCGAGCCGACCATAGCCCGGCAAGGCGATGAGCGGATTCTCGTACAGGTACCCGGCGAGAGTAATCCGCAACGGATTATCGAAATCGTCGGTACGACGGCGCGCATGACGTTCCACCTCGTGCGCGAGGACGTGGCCGTGGGTGCGGATGGCCAAGGCCGGACACCACCTGGTGTTCGCATTGTGCCCCAGGACAATCTGTCCGAACCATTTATCGCCATCGAGCGCCGCGCTATGGTCTCGGGCGAGAACCTGACCTATGCCGGATCGACCTTCCAGGAAGGCCAGCCGGTCGTTGAATTCCGCTTCGACACGACCGGCGCTGCAGCCTTTGGCCGAGTAACAGCGCAGAATGTCGGCCGGCGGTTTGCGGTTGTCCTCGATGACATCGTGATCTCTTCACCGGTGATACTGGGCCCGATCCTGGGTGGTTCGGGCGTAATCCAGGGCAATTTCACGTTCGAGAGCGCTTACGATCTTGCCGTGCTGCTGCAAGCCGGTGCGCTGCCGGCGGACCTGACCGTCGTTGAACAACGCTCGGTCGGCCCGGGCCTGGGGCAGGATTCGATCAATAAGGGCCGCATTGCGGTGATCATCGGATTCATCGGCGTCATCATTTTCATGCTGGCGGCCTATTCGGTGTTCGGCGTGTTCTCCAATCTTGCCCTGATGCTCAATGTGACCCTGATCCTGGGGGCGCTATCAGGTCTGCAAGCGACGCTGACGCTGCCCGGTATTGCGGGCATTATCCTGACCATCGGCATGGCTGTGGATGCGAATGTGCTGATTTACGAACGGATCCGCGAAGAAGCCCGAAACGGCCGAACGCCGGCCAATGCGATCGAGCGCGGTTATTCCGAGGCGCTATCGGCAATCCTCGACGCGAACATCACGACACTGATCGCCGCGGGTGTGCTCTACATGCTGGGCGCCGGTCCGGTGCGCGGTTTCGCCGTTACACTCGGCATCGGCATTCTGACCTCTGTCTTTACCGCTTTCGTCTTCTCCCGCTTGCTCATCGCGATGTGGGTGAAGGGGCTGAAGCCCAAGAAGCTCCCGATCTAGGAGACGGTTCATGTCCCTTGCTCTCGTCAATTTCCTTCCCGACGATACGACCGTTCCATTCATCAAGGCCCGGCTCGCAGCGTTTGGGTTTTCTGCGCTAATGCTGGTCGCCTCCATTGCGGCGTTTTTCGCGATGGGCCTGAATTTCGGGATCGATTTCACTGGCGGTGTGACGCTTGAAGTCCGGACCGAGGAGCAGATCGACGCGGAACGCATCGACGAGATGCGGACACTGCTGAACGGTTTGGGCTTCGGCGCCGTCGAGCTGCAGGGCTTGTCGGAGCTGACGGAAGGATCGGACTGTTTCGGCGATCATTGCGCCCTGATCCGCGTCCAGCCGCAGGAAGGCGAAGGGATCGAGGCCGAGGAGGCGCAACAGGCCGCTAATCTCGCCGTTCAAGCCGCACTGACCGAGCAATACCCGGGTATCGAATTCCGGTCGATCAACGTGTTGGGGCCGAAAGTGTCCGGCGAGCTGGTGCAGGCCGGCGTGACGTCCATCGTCGTCGCGCTCGTCTTGATGCTGATCTATATCTGGTTCCGCTTCGAATGGCAGTATTCTGTCGGTGCCGTGCTGGCGCTGGTGCACGATGTCATCATTACGATCGGCATGTTTGCGGTGACCCAGCTGGAGTTCAACCTGTCGACCATCGCTGCGATTCTGACAATCGTCGGCTACTCCATGAACGACACGGTCGTGGTTTACGACCGGATCCGCGAGAAGCTCCGCAAATTCAAGAAAGAGTCCCTTGCCGAGGTACTCAATCGGGCGATCAACAAGACGCTGTCGCGGACGATATTGACATCGGTAACGACACTGGTGGCGCTCATCTCGCTTTGGGTGCTGGGCGGCGCGGCCCTTCAGGGCTTTGCTTTCGCCATGATCTTCGGTGTGGTGATCGGGACCTATTCCTCGATCTTTATCGCGGCACCTCTCTTGCTGGTCACTCAGGTCAAGCGCGAGAGCGCCGAGAGCTGATTTCGCTTTCCCGCGGGGACTGATACTCTCTTCGAAATCGAATCGGGGAGGGTTCAATCATGGCCGCCATTCTGTCGAATTTGCGCACAACAGTGCACATCTCGATCGCGCTCGCGATCCTGTTCTTTGTTGGTTACGCGCTGGCGTACGACTCCATCGGCTTCAACGGTGCGTTCTGGATGGCAGTCGCCAGGTGGACCCATGTGGTCGCCGGAATCATGTGGATTGGCCTGCTTTGGTATTTCAACTTCGTGCAAATCCCGACCATGCCGGAAATCCCCGATGAGCAGAAACCGGCGATTGGCAAGCATATCGCGCCGAAAGCCCTATTCTGGTTTCGCTGGGGCGCGGCGTTTACCGTACTGACCGGCCTGATCGTGGCCTATCTGCGTGGATATCTCGTCGAAGTGCTGTCGCTCGGCATGATCGCCGATGCTTATGCGGCGCAATATTCCTTCATCGGCATTGGCATGTGGCTGGCGCTCATCATGGCCTTCAATGTCTGGTTCGTGATCTGGCCAAACCAGAAGATCGCCCTTGGCCTTGTTGAAGCGGAAGCCGATGCGAAGCCCAAAGCGGCGAAGACGGCGATGCTGTTCTCCCGCACGAACACGCTTTTGTCCTTCCCCATGCTAGTGGCAATGGCAGGGGCACAGACGCTTTTCGGCTAACGCCGCTGCGACTCACAGAAAAGGCCCGCGATCGGCGGGCCTTTTCACGTTTGGTGGTCGTTTTTACTGACCGGAATTCGCCAGATTCTCTGCCGCGAAATCCCAATTCACCAGCTTGTCGAGGAAGGTCTGGATGTAATCGGGACGCTTGTTCTGATAGTCGAGATAATAGGCGTGTTCCCAGACATCCATGGTCAGCAATGGAACCGCCCCGTCCTCCGTCAGCGGCGTTTCGGCGTTCAGTGTTTTGCGCACGTCCAGCTTGCCGTTTTTGACGATGAGCCACGCCCAGCCGGAACCGAACTGACCCGCCCCGGCGTCCGAAAACGCTTTCTTGAAGTCGTCAAATGAGCCGAAATCGCGGTCGATCCGTTCGGCGATGTCGCCGGACGGCGTGCCGCCACCATCCGGCTTCATCGAATTCCAGTAGAAAGTGTGGTTCCATGTCTGGGCTGCATTGTTGAACAGACCCTGATCGCCGTCGCTGTCGGCCTTGCGGATCAATTCTTCAAGCGAGAGCCCCTCCTTGTCGGTCCCCTCAATCGCCTTGTTTGTTTTTTCGACATAGGACGCATGGTGTTTGCCGTGGTGGAAGCTGAGCGTTTCCGCAGAGATGTGCGGTGCCAGTGCGTCTTGGGCGTAGGGAAGTTCGGGGAGGGTGTGGGCCATTTTTGTGTGCTCCATCTGTCAGCGATTGAGGACACCGCCCGGCGGGCGGCCTATCTCTCGATCCTAATATGGTTGGCTTTTGCCCCTTTTCCACCGCAGGACTTTAGGACCGGAATGACAGGTACAGCTAAGTCCGACAGTGAATTCAGCGACCGGGAGCTCGCCGCGCGATTCGCCGCGCCCGATGCGCGCCGCCGGCTAACCGCTTTTTTGCGCTGGGTCGAAGAGATCGAGCAAATCCCGTTCAAAGCCACCGAGCCGGCGATCATTGCCATGCGCTTTGCATGGCATCGCGAAGCCGTCGCGGATCTCTTTGCGACGCCCATCAGAGTCCGTCGTCAGCTGGCTTATGAAGGCCTCGCGGAGATCATCGCTCTTCAGCAGGGCCCGGGCGAAAAAGAGCTAATCGCCATCATCGATGCCATCGAGGACGGCCTTGAGCCTGCGAGGATTTCCAGCATTCACGCGCTGGTGGATCAAGTAGATGCGCATCAGGGCAGCGTTATTCGAATTGGCGAACGGCTGGTTGGCGGACAAGCGAATGGGGCGCTGCGGACCGCCGCAGCCCGGGCAGCGGGCCTCGCCTTATGGACCCGGCAGTTTGCATTTCGCGCCGGCCGCAAATTCGCGATTGTTCCGACGGACCTGATGGAAGCCGCCAGCCTGAACTTGCACCGCCTGGCGACCGGAAGGGAATCGGATCTTGCGGCTAGGGCGTTCGCCGCCGTTCTGGAGGCGCTTGAAAACGAGTTGACGCGATTGCGGAAAACCACTCTGTGTCCACCGGAGAGTTTCCCGATGCTCGGTGTTGCCCGCCTGGCGGGCGCAACATTGAAGACTGCCCGACGTTCGCGTGATCTCTATCGCACGGACTTCCGCCGGCCGCTCCTCGCGCGCCAGTTCGATTTACTTAAGGGATCGCTGTCTGGCCGGCTCGCCTAAGCCGCTTTTGACGTTGCATAAAGCCAGGCATCGACATCGCTCAGGGCGCGGGCACTCATCGCGCGTTTACGGGCGGCGGACTTATCTCTGCCACGCAGGCGTTTGCCGTCTTCGTCTTTCGTCGGCGCCGATATATCCGGGAACAAGCCAAAATTGACGTTCATCGGCTGGAAGCTGGCCTTCGGTCCAGAGAGATGTCCGCCCGTAACATGGGTCACAAGCGCGCCGAAGGCGGTGGTAGCCGGAGGAATTTCAACGGGCCTGCCGAGCCGTTCGGCGGCCGCAAACCGGCCCGCCAGGAGGCCCATGGCGGCGCTCTCGACATAGCCTTCCACGCCGATCACCTGGCCGGCAAAACGCAGCGCCGGGCGTGCCTTTAGGCGCAGGGTTTCATCAAGCAGTCGCGGTGAATTCAAAAACGTATTTCGGTGAATGCCGCCGAGCCGCGCGAACTTCGCATTTTCCAGTCCCGGGATTGTCCGGAATATGTCGGCCTGGGCACCGTATTTCAGCTTGGTCTGGAAGGCGACCATGTTGAACAAGGTGCCAAGCTGGTTGTCCTGACGCAGTTGGACGACCGCCCAGGGCTTTTCGTCCGGCTTGTGCTTGTTGGTGAGGCCGCGCGGCTTCATCGGGCCGTGACGAAGGGTTTCCGGCCCGCGCTCGGCCATCACCTCGATCGGCAAACAGGCCTCGAAATAGGGCGTGTCCTTTTCCCACTCCTTGAATTCCGTGTGCGGGGCTGAAAGCAGAGCTTCGATAAAGGCGTCATATTGAGCCCTATCCATCGGGCAGTTGATGTAGGCGGCGCGGTCGGCTTCGGTTTCGCCCTTGTCATAACGCGACTGCATCCAGGCAATGTCCATGTCGATGCTATCGCGTTCGACTATGGGTGCGATGGCATCGAAAAAGGCCAGCGAATCCTCGCCTGTTAGATCGAGCACAGCCTCCGCCAAGGCTGGTGAGGTGAGAGGGCCGGTGGCGATGATGACGCTGTCCCAGTCTTCAGGCGGCAATCCCGCGACCTCGCCGCGTTCGATTGTGACGAGCGGATGTTCGTTCAGAGCCTTGGTAACCGCGTCGGAAAACGCGACGCGATCCACGGCCAGCGCGCCGCCAGCAGGCACTTGTGTCTTGTCGCCGGTGGCCATGATGATCGAATTGGCGCGCCGCATTTCCTCATGCAGCAAACCGACGGCATTGGTCTGCGCATCGTCGGAGCGGAATGAATTGGAACAAACGAGTTCCGCCAGCCCGTCCGTGAGGTGGGCTTCGGTCTGTCTGACCGGGCGCATTTCATGCAAAATGACGGGCACACCGGCTTGCGCCAACTGCCAGGAAGCCTCGGAGCCGGCCATACCGCCGCCGATCACGTGCACAGGTTTGATCATGGCGCGGGGGTATAGACTTTCGTGCGGTCCGACCCAAGCCCTCTTCGCAATTTCGCGTGGAGCGTGTAGTTGTGTCGCGGGATTCAAGCTTGGGAATTCAATGCGCCTTTTACTCGCAGGTTTATTGACGGTGTTTGCTGCCGTGTCCGCGATCGCGCAAGAGCTGCCGCAAAGTGTGGCTGATGCGTATCGGGGGTATGAGGCAGCTGTGGATGAAGAGAACTTCGACGCGGCGGCCGCGTTCGCCCGCGAAGCCTGGCGAGCAGCAGAGGCCAACGATGTCGCGACCGAGACAACGGTCATCCTAGCCGCGAACTACGGAGAAGTTGCCCTAATGACGGGCAGCGCGGTCGGAGCCGCAGAAGCCTACGGCCGAGCCATCGAGTTATCCTCGACAATGTCGCGGCGACCGAGCGAATACGCGTTTTACCTTTTGCAGTCTGCGATTGCTCAGCGGTCGCTGCAGGACCACCGGCAAGCCATAGAGTTCGCCGAGCAGGCCATTAATGCCTATGCTGCGATGCCCGATGAGGAGACACGCTACGCTGGATTGTACCAAGCGAATCTTGTCGGCGCTTATGCAGCGGATGCGCTTGAACGGTACCGGCAAAGCGGCCGGTTTGCCGAAGCCGGTATGGCGGCGCTGGGCTATTTCGGGCCAGTCTCAAATCCGAATGTGGCGCAATTATCGTTTCTCGCCGGCATGCAGGCTTATCGTCGCGGTGATCGGGTAAATGCGCTCTATTACTTGATCGTCGCGCGCCTGGCCGCGGGTCAGTTTCAAATGGATCAGGAATTCCGCGAAACGGCCCTGCATCTTCAGCAGGTCGTCATGGTACGAACCAACCCCATATATTTCGACGAGGTGTTCGATCGAATTCGTGCCAGCGGTTATGAGCCGCAGCGATGCTACTTCGTGAACTCCTGCCCGGACGAGCCTGGCCCGGAGTATGTCGATGGTCACGTGCCGCTTCTGCGAACACCGCCGGATTATCCTGATCGGGCCGCGCGCAGCTGCGTCGAAGGCTATGTCGATGTGGTGTTCAGAGTGAATGTCGAAGGCCGTACAGAAAATATTACGGTTGCTGAAGCCACGGACGACGACTTTGTCCCTCCAGCGATCAGGGCCGTTGAGCAGTGGCGGTTCTGGCCGCGCGAGATCGACAGGCAATTGAGGGCGCAGGACGGCGTGATGACCCGGCTTGAATTCGTCATGGCCGAAGGCGAGTGCGACTAGGCGGGTGCGACCCAACAACATTGCCGCATTGCCGAATCCGCATTCGGGCGTAGGTTCGCGCGCATGACACGTCTGTCCTCTTTCTCTGCCTTGCCCGGTGCCATAGTCCGAAGCATCGCTTTCCTTCGCCAGAATTGGATGGCCGCGGCGATAGCCGCCGTATTGCCGGGTCTGGCCGCGGTTTGGCTGACCTTTCAAACCGGCCAGGTAAGCGCAGACGCGATGGCAGCCCAATGGGCGCCTTATTTGGCCGCTTTGCTGATCTGGTGCCTGGCGACGGTCATGTCGCAAGCTGCCATGTTCCGATTGTGTCTGCGCGGCAAGCGGTCTGGTATTCTGGGATACGCACTCGGCGCGGATGAAGGCCGGCTCGCAGCTTCCTGGGCGTTGATCCTCTTCCTTATCTTTGTGGCCGGGGGAATCGGCCTGGTTGTCTATGCGTCACTGATGGGTGCCGTCTCTATGGTGTCACGCGACGCGGCGGGTCTCACCCCCGAAGATCCCGTGGCTACTGGCAATATTCCGGAACTCGCCGCGTATTATGGTCCGGTGGAGTGGTCCATTGCCCTGGTGCTGGGAAGCCTTGCTCTGCTTATGCTTGCCGGTTTTGCGGGCCGGCTTCTGCTGGCGCCGGCGGCCAGTATGGCGCGACGGCAAATCCAAGCCCTGTCCGTGATGGCGCTGACGAAGAAGCGGGGCTTCGCCGTTGTGCTGGGCTGTGTCCTCGTGTTTGTGCCCGCCGGCCTGTTGGTGCACGGTTTCGGCGTGGCCAGCGAACGGATTTTCGGCCTGCCCGTTCACCAACCGGCGCGGCTTTTCGGTGAGGATGGATTCTTGCCGGGCTGGCCGATGTTCGCTCTTGTGGCCTTCGTGCATGGCTGGATTGCGGCCTTTCTGACTTCGCCACTGTTCGCGAGCCTGACCAGCGCGCTTTACCGTGCCTGGGGCGGGGACGAGTAGCGCCATATTCCCCCTGCCGCCAGACCGATATTCTGGCAAAATGTGTTTGGGATATCAGGGGAGGTTCGCATGAGCGTCCAGACTTTCGATTTCGGCAAAGCCGTGTTCCATTTCTTCCAGGTCGCCGGGCGAAGACCGGCAGCCGTATTGTGGATCGCGCTTTGGCAAGCCCTTCTGACGGCCGGATTGGTCTATCTGACATTTGTCACTTTAGGGGATTTCTACTTCTGGGCCATTTCCGAAGCCATGGCCGGCACAGAACCGGCCGATGCGGAAGTGCTGGCCCGTCTGGCCGGGATCATGTCGGTCATGCCGCTCATCTCCATCGGCGGCATATTGATCGCCCTGATGGCGCAAGCAGCCTGGTTAAGGCTGCTAACGCGCGACGAAATGTCGGCGGTCATTCCGTTCCGGATTGGCGGTGATGAGTTGCGCCTCTTTGTGACCAATCTCGGACTGATCGCCCTGGCGGTCGCCTTCTATCTCGCCGCGATGGCGGTGACGCTGGTGTTTGTCGGTGGCTTGGCGGCGGCGGTTGGCAATGAGGGATCTGCCGGGGCCGGACTTGCGGGCGGCTTCATCGTCGCCTTGCTGTTTCTCGTTCTGGCCGTTGCGGCGATTTTCATCGGTGTCCGCGTGTCGGCCGCACCGGCCATGACGGTTTACGAGAAGCGGATCGCCTTTCCGGCCTGGCAAGCGACACGCGGCATTTTCTGGCCGGTATTGGGTGCCTATGTTCTAGTGGCCATCATCATCGCCGTGTTGTCGGCGATTGTCGGCGCCGTTTTGAACCTCACCATGCTCGGTGCATTCCTGCCAATTGCCGGCGAAATTGTGGAATTGGCGCAAAGCAACTCGCAGCCATCCGATGAAGAGGTCATGGCTGTGCTGCGTGATGCCTTCACGCATCCCGGCGTAATGACCTCCGTCGTGGCGCTCGGCCTGCTCTCTGTCATTCTTCGTTCGTTTTCCGATGCGATCTGGCACAGCGTGGGGGCTTCGGTAGCAATCCAGCGTGGCACCGCTCCAGACACCAACTGAAAGACCGCTTGAAACTGGATGCGGGCAGTTTGACACTCGGACCTCAGCGATAGTCGGGCCGCAACATGAAACCTGAATTTAACGTTGGCCGAGCGCTTGGCTTTGCGTTCGAAGTGATCTCCGCCCGGCCGTCGGATTTTATCCTGATGTCGGTGTGGACCGTGCTTTACGGCGCGGTTTTCACCGTGATCCAGGTCCAGGCGATTGGGCCCGAACTGTCGGCGATCATGAGCGGCGAGGCGTCCGCGACACCGTCGAGCGGAAGCGAAATGGTTGACATGTTGGGCCGCTATTTCGCGCAGCTTCTACCGTTCTTGGCTGTCGGTTTAATAATCAGCGTGGTCTTCGAGGCCGCATGGCTGCGCCTTTTTGTGCGAGGCGAATCGCTGGGCATCTTTCCGTTCCGCCTGGGGCGCGACGAATTAATGTACGCCCTTTCCGGATTACTGGTCATTCTGACCCTGGTGGTCGCCATGGTCACCGGCTGGATGGCGACCATGATCCTGGCGGTTTTGTTTGCACTGGGAGGAACGATCGGCGCCGGTATTGGGGTCTTTCTCGGCTTTATAATCATGGTGGCGCTGATTGCCGTGGCGGCGACCGTGATCCTGCCGGTTCCGGCCTTGAGCGTCCTGACCGGACGCGTTGCGCTGCTGGAAGGCGTACGCAGCGCGCGGACGATCTTCTGGCCGTTATTGGCGAGTGCTCTGGTGGCCGTCATCGTCACGTTCATCGCCAACGGCCTTTTCTCCGGGCTGATTGCTTTCACGCCCTTCGATCAGTTCGGCCAGATGCCGGATGGATCTACGGCCAGCGCGGTCAGCCTGTTCGGCTATTTCGCCATTGTGCATCTGATCAGCCTGTTGCCTGCGTCCATACTGCGTGGCGTTGCCAGCTATGCGGCGCTGCGGATCGATGAGGCCCAGACACCGCGTACCGGTGCGCCCAGCTGATCAAGCGGTCTTTTTTCGCTTTGCTTTCTTGCGAGCCACATCGCGTTCCAGCATCGGTTTGAGATAGCGTCCGGTCCAACTGGTTTCGATTTCGGCCACGTCTTCCGGTGTGCCGGCGGCCACAATGCTGCCTCCGCCATCGCCGCCTTCCGGACCGAGATCGATCAGCCAGTCGGCGGTTTTGATAACGTCGAGATTATGCTCGATGACGACGACAGAATTGCCGGTCTCGACCAACTCATGAAGGACTTCGAGCAGCTTGCGCACATCCTCGAAATGCAGGCCGGTCGTTGGCTCGTCGAGGATGTAAAGCGTCTTGCCGGTGGCCCGCTTGGACAATTCCTTCGAAAGTTTCACGCGCTGCGCCTCGCCGCCGGAGAGCTGGGTCGCCGGCTGGCCAATTTTCACGTAACCGAGCCCGACGCGTTTCAGCGTCTCCATCTTGTCGCGCACGGCTGGGACTGCCTTGAAGAAGTCGGCGCCCTCCTCGACCGTCATGTCGAGCACGTCGGCGATTGATTTACCCTTGAAGGTGACTTCCAACGTCTCGCGGTTAAAGCGCTTGCCATGGCACACATCGCACGGAACGAACACGTCCGGCAGGAAGTGCATTTCGATCTTCACCACGCCATCGCCCTGACAGGCTTCGCAGCGGCCGCCCTTCACATTGAAGGAGAAGCGGCCCGGCTTGTAGCCGCGCGCTTTGGATTCCGGCAGCCCGGCAAACCATTCGCGGATCGGCGTGAATGCGCCGGTATAGGTCGCTGGATTGGACCTTGGCGTACGGCCGATCGGCGACTGGTCGATGTCGATAATCTTATCGAGATGCTCCAATCCCTTGATGCGGTCGTAGGCGGCTGGGACGTTCTGTGCCTTGTTGAGTTTACGCGCTGCGGCCTTGTAGAGCGTCTCGATGGTTAACGTCGATTTTCCGCCGCCGGAGACCCCCGTCACGCACAGGAATATGCCGAGCGGAAACTCCGCCGTGACATTCTTGAGATTGTTGCCAGTCGCGCCCTCGATCACCAGCTTGCGGCCTTTCTTGGCCGCGCGGCGGGTGTCGGGAATACCGATCTCGCGCGCGCCGGACAAATATTGCCCGGTCAGGCTTTTCGGATTGGCCTTGACCTCTTCGGGCTTGCCGGCGGCGACAATCTCGCCGCCATGGACGCCGGCAGCCGGGCCGAGATCGACGACATGGTCGGCGGTCAGGATGGCCTCCTCATCATGTTCCACGACGATCACGGTGTTGCCGAGATCACGTAGCCCGCGGAGCGATTCGAGCAGACGTGAATTGTCACGCTGATGCAGACCGATAGACGGTTCATCGAGCACGTAGAGGACGCCGGTCAGGCCCGAACCGATTTGCGAAGCGAGGCGGATGCGCTGGCTTTCGCCGCCCGATAAAGTGCCCGAAGACCGATCCAGCGTCAGATAGTCGAGGCCGACATCGACAAGAAATTTCAATCGTTCGCGGATTTCCTTAAGAATGCGTTCGGCAATCGCCTTGTCCTTGGCCGATAGTTGACCCTCGACCTCGGCGAACCAGTCGGCCGCGTCGCGGATAGCGAGATGTGTCGACTCCGAGATGTCGCGTCCCGCGACCTTGACCGCCAGCGCTTCCGGTTTGAGCCGCTTGCCGCCGCAAGTCTCGCACGGCTGGGCTGACTGGAAGCGGGCGAGATCGTCACGCACCCAGCTGGAATCGGTTTCCCGCCAGCGGCGCTCAAGATTGGGAATGACGCCTTCGAACGTCTTGGTCGTCTCAAAAGTGCGCAGGCCGTCCTCATATTTGAATTTGATCTTCTCCTCGGTGCCGAAAAGCACGACCTTCTTGAAATCTTCAAGCAGGTCGCGCCAGGGCTCGAACATGGACGCGCCAAAATGGTCGGCGAGGGCGGTCAGCGTCTGCTGGTAGAGCTTGGACGTGGTCCGGCTCCAGGGCGCGATGGCCCCGTCATAGAGGCTCTTGCCGCGATCCGGGACGACGAGGCTCTCGTCGAATTTCAGCGATTGTCCCAATCCGTCGCAGGCCGGGCAGGCGCCGAACGGGTTGTTAAAGGAAAACAGGCGCGGCTCAATCTCCTCAATGGTGAAGCCGGAAACCGGGCAAGCAAATTTCTCGGAGAAGATGATACGCTGCGGCGTATCTTCGCCCTTGGCGATGTCGGCAAATTCGGCGACAGCAATCCCGTCGGCAATCTTGAGCGCGGTCTCCAGCGACTCTGCGAAGCGTTGTTCCATGCCCTCGCGGACGATAACGCGGTCCACAACGACATCGATATCGTGCTTGAACTTCTTGTCGAGGGTCGGCGGCTCTTCGAGCGAGTGAAATTCGCCATCGACCTTCACGCGCTGGAAACCGGCCTTCAGCCAGTTCGCGAACTCCTTGCGGTACTCGCCCTTGCGGCCGCGTACGGCAGGGGCCAGCAAATAGAGGCGTGTGCCCTCGTCGAGCTCCATCAGCCGGTCGACCATCTGGCTGACGGTCTGACTCTCGATCGGCAGGCCGGTGGCCGGCGAATAGGGCACGCCGACGCGCGCCCACAACAAACGCATGTAGTCGTAGATCTCGGTCACAGTGGCGACCGTGGATCGCGGGTTTTTCGACGTTGTTTTCTGTTCGATGGAAATCGCCGGAGACAGACCTTCGATCGAATCCACATCCGGCTTCGACATCAATTCGAGAAATTGCCGGGCATAGGCCGACAGGCTCTCGACATAGCGGCGCTGGCCTTCGGCATAGATGGTATCGAAGGCGAGCGATGATTTGCCGGATCCGGACAGACCCGTGAACACGATCAGCCGGTCGCGCGGTAACTCGAGCGAGACGTTCTTCAGATTGTGCTCGCGCGCGCCCTGTATGCGGATCGACTTCATGGGATCGGTCATGGACTTGTGCCTCTGGGTGCGTTCAACTGCGCAGAATCGCGCAATTGACCGCGAGAACATTATGTGAACATCATGGGCGGGTCCAGCGCAAGCCGGGCACGCATCAAAGAGAGGAAGATGGGGATATGGCGGGCAGCGTCAATAAGGTCATACTTGTCGGCAATCTTGGAGCCGATCCAGAGATCCGGCGTCTGAATTCCGGGGATCCGGTCTGTAATCTGCGGATCGCCACGTCGGAGAACTGGCGCGACAAGTCTTCCGGCGAGCGCCGCGAGAAGACCGAGTGGCACAATGTGGTGATTTTCAACGAGAACCTCACCAAGGTCGCCGAGAATTATCTGCGCAAGGGCTCGAAGGTTTACATCGAAGGCCAGTTGCAAACTCGGAAATGGCAGGATCGCGACGGCAATGACCGCTATACGACGGAGGTCGTGCTTCAGCGATTCCGCGGTGAATTGCAAATGCTGGACAGCCGGGGCGACAATACTGGCGGCGGTAGCTATGATCGTGCCAGCGATCGTTCCGGTGGCGGTGGACAGGTGTCCGACAACCGCGACAGTTTCCGGAATGACGATATGGACGACGAGATACCGTTTTGATCGAGTTTTCACGTTTTGTCGGCGGTCTTCTGGCCGCCCTTTTGCTTGCAGGGGCGGCCACCGCCCAGGAATATGGCGGCACGCGAAATCCCGAGCTGATGGAAATCACCCTGTCGGATGGATCACGGACGCATTTCGTGATCGGGCAATATGCATGGGGTGAATTGCTGGCCGAGATGGGCACGTTACGCGGCGAAGCCGAAATCCGCGACCGTGAAATTGCCGAACAATTATTCTCTGCACGCAACAGCATCCCGCCGGGCATGCTTTTCGAGTCGGCCCGCCGGTACGCCTCATTCGATGCCGAGCAAGCGGTCTATGTCTTCCTGCTGGCGCGGGCGCGCACGCTGTATGACGCGCTGCGCTGTGTCGACTCGACGGCCACGGAAGGCATTCCGGTGATCACCGATATGGCCGGCAGAGAAGTCGCGGAATTGATGAACATCAATGAAGAGGGCGGCGGCGCGGCGCGCACCGAGCGCATGCAGCGCGCCCTGCAGCGGCTCATGGATTCGAACGAGATCTTTGCCAGCAGCTTCTCGCCCTGGTGGATTTGTTCGGCGTCGGATTCGGCCTTCTTCGCGGCCGTCAATGGCGCGTCCATGCCGCAGGATGAGTGGCTGAAACGGGAGGCGGTCTGGCCGAATGTTCAGGAACAGGTCCGGCGGAATATTCGCGAGAACCAAGCCCTTTTGGCTATCACGATGGGCACACGCGACCTCGCCACATCCGACGAATAGGGTTTCTCCGGACAGGATTTTTCTTGTGGCCGCCCGACAGTAACGATTCCGGCAGATTCTGAGACCCGGTTCGAAGTCGCATAGTTGGCCCCATTCGTGCCGCATTGCCTCGCAAGGTTTTGCGCCGCGAGGTGAAGCATGAAGACTTTGCTCTTGGGTATCCTGTTCCTGACGGGCGCTGGGATGGCGCCGGCTGATGACCTGAATGTGTTGTTTGACGATGCAGGCTTAGCTGGCACGCTGGTGATCGAACGCTTGTCCGACGGCCGCGAATGGACGGCTTATCCGGATCGCGCCGACATACGGTTTGCGCCAGCCTCCACGTTCAAAATTCCTAATGCCTTGATCCAGCTGCAGCTCGGCACCGTCACCGATCCCGATGATGACCAGATTGACTGGGACGGGGTGCCGCGCGGCGGCAGATGGGACGAGGCGCAGAGCCTGAGAACGGCGTTCCAACGTTCGGCCGTATGGGCCTTCCAGGCCTGGACCGCGGAAGCCGGTCATGCGGCGATGCAGGCGCAAATCGCCGGGCTGGACTATGGCAATGGCGAAATCGGCAATCCGGAAAATGTCACGGCCTTTTGGCTCGACGGCACGCTGCGGATATCGGCGCGTGAACAGGTCGGTTTCCTGCGCCGCCTAGAGGCGCGGGAATTGCCCTTCCACACTGATGTCATGGACAGCGTCATCGACATCATGGAAGCGGATCGCGGGGGCGGATGGGTTTTGCGGGCCAAAACCGGCTGGGGCATTCGCGAGATGACGAATATTGGTTGGTATGTCGGCTGGCTGGAAGCGGGGAATGACGTCTATTTCTTCGCACTCAATGTCGATCTTGATTTCCACACGGGTGATGGACGTATTCGCGAGCGGCTTGTTCGCCAGGGATTGGAATCGGTGACCGGATTTGAGCTCACAGAAACGCGATAAGACGCTGCAATAGCGACCAATAAGACCGAATGCATGGCCCTGACCAATGCGGAAGCTATGAGGATCAGGGCGTCATCGTCATAAACGAATGAAATCATATATTTCCGACTGTTCCGAAGCAGCGCCACAAGTTTGCCCCGGCACCACTAAAAGGCTAGGCTGGATGCCAGTTTTTCCGGCGATTCTACAGCCGGTTTCCGGGCGCGCCATTGGCGACTTTTTCTGCGCCCCTGACAGACGCAAGAGGTATCCTTGAGCGACGACAACGAACCGCCGATCTCCGACGAGGGCGCTCCGCCGCTCGGCGACGGCATTGCGCCGATAACCATCGAAGACGAGATGCGCCGCTCCTATCTCGATTACGCCATGAGCGTGATCGTCAGCCGCGCCATCCCGGATGCGCGCGATGGGCTGAAGCCGGTTCACCGGCGCATTCTCTGGTCGATGCACGAGCAGGGCTATACGCACGACAAGCAATACCGGAAATCGGCGCGTGTGGTCGGTGACGTGATCGGTAAGTACCACCCGCACGGCGATCAGGCGGTCTATGACGCGCTGGCGCGGATGGCTCAGGACTTCTCGATGGGACTGCCGCTGCTCGATGGGCAGGGCAATTTCGGCTCGGTGGACGGCGACCCGCCGGCCGCTATGCGTTACACTGAAGTGCGCATGGACAAGCCGGCCGAGGCGCTGCTGGCCGATATCGACAAGTCGACCGTCGATTTTGCGGACAATTACGATGGATCCGAGAGCGAGCCGGTGGTGCTGCCGGCGCGCTATCCGAACCTGCTGGTGAATGGCGGCGGCGGTATCGCGGTCGGCATGGCGACCAATATCCCGCCGCACAATCTCGGCGAAATTATCGATGCCACGGTGGCGCTCCTGGAAAACCCTGAGATCACCGATCTCGACCTGCTCGACATCGTGCCGGGACCGGACTTCCCGACCGCCGGGCAAATTGTTGGCCGGGCCGGCGCGCGCTCCGGGCTCGCCACGGGCCGTGGCTCGGTCATCATGCGGGCGACGACCTCGATCGAGGAGGTTCGCAAGGATCGCCAGGCGATCATCGTCACGGCCATTCCCTATCAGGTGAACAAGGCGTCGATGATCGAAAAGATTGCCGATCTGGTGCGCGAGAAACGCATCGAGGGCATTGCCGATTTGCGGGATGAGAGCAATCGCACCGGCATGCGGGTGGTGATCGAGCTGAAGAAGGACGCTAATGCCGAGGTGATCCTCAATCAGCTCTATCGCTGGTCGCCCATGCAGCAGAATTTCGGCGTCAACATGCTATCGCTCGTGGGTGGCCGCCCGCAGCTGATGGGTATGCGCGGTTATTTGCAAACCTTCCTCGCCTTCCGCGAGGAGGTTGTGGCACGCCGGGCGCGCCACGATCTGCGCAAGGCGCGCGAGCGGGCGCATGTCATTGTCGGCCTGGCGCTGGCGGTGGCCAATATCGACGAGGTCATCAGCCTGATCCGCAAGGCGCCGAACCCGGCGACGGCACGCGAACAGCTGATGGAGCGAGATTGGCCAGCCACCGATGTGGCGTCGCTAGTGGCACTGGTTGCGGACCCGCGCTCCGTCATCAGCGAGGGGCACACATTGCGCCTGACGCAGGAACAGGCGCAGGCGATCATGGATCTGAGGCTCGCCCGCCTGACCGCGCTGGGCCGCGAGGAGCTCGGCGACGAGGCCAAGGGACTGGCCGACAAGATCCAGGACCTCTTGGATATTCTTAAATCGCGCGCCCGAATCCAGGACATCATCAGGACCGAGCTTCAGGAAGTGAAAGAGCAGTTCGCGGTGCCGCGGCGGACTGAGATCCTTGATGTCGAATTGGAAGTCGAGGACGAGGATCTCATTGCCCGCGAAGACATGGTCGTGACGGTGACGCATGGTGGCTACGTCAAGCGCACGCCGCTGTCGGACTACCGTGCGCAGCGGCGGGGCGGCAAAGGCCGCTCCGGCATGTCGATGAAGGATGAGGACTTCGTGGCGACACTGTTCGTCGCCAACACGCATGTGCCGCTCCTGTTCTTCTCGTCTGATGGGATGGTCTACAAGTCGAAGACGTGGCGGCTGCCGATCGGTGCGCCGAATACACGTGGCAAGGCCCTCGTAAATCTCTTCCCGCTGGACGAAGGCGTGACGATCACCTCGGTGATGGCGCTGCCGGAAGACGAGGACGAATGGGAAAAGCTGGACGTGATGTTCGCCACCACGGCGGGCACGGTGCGGCGCAACAAGCTCTCCGATTTCGTGCAGGTCAATCGCAATGGCAAGATCGCGATGAAGCTGGACGGCGAGGACCGGATCGTCGATGTACGCTTGTGCACCGAGCAGGACGATGTGCTGCTGCACACCCGCAAGGGCCGGGCAATCCGCTTCGCGACGACCGATGTGCGCGTGTTCCGCGGCCGCAACTCGGTCGGCGTGCGCGGCGTGAAGCTGGCCAAGGGCGATCACGTTATCTCGATGGCTGTGCTGCATCACGTGGATATCACCCCGGAGGAGGCGCGCGCCTATCTGAAACACGCAGCAGCCATGCGCCGGGCGATGTCCGATCTCGAAGAGGGAGAGGATATTGAGGACATTTCACTCGAGGCCGGCGAAGAAGCGGCGCTGTCACCAGAGCGGATCGCGGAGCTTGGCGGCGCGGAAGAATTTGTGCTGACCGTCGCGGCGGACGGAATTGGGAAGCGGAGTTCCGCATACGAATACCGGACCATGAATCGTGGCGGGCAGGGCGTGGCCGGCCATGATTTGTCACGCGGCATGCCGCTGGCGTCGAGTTTCCCGGTCGAGGATGCCGACCAGATCATGGCGGTCACAGACGGCGGTCAGCTGATCCGCTTCCCGGTCGACAGCGTCCGGATTGCCGGACGGGCGACGCGCGGGGTGACTCTGTTAAAGCCCCGCGAAGGTGAATCGGTTGTGTCGGTTGTGCGGATCGCGGAAAGCGGCGAGGATGACGCCGACGAAGAGACGGCGGGCGAAGGCGACAGCGAAGCATGACCCAGCGCATCGCGCTTTATCCGGGCACGTTCGACCCCATCACGAACGGCCATGTCGATATTATCGGCCGTGCGGTCAAGCTGGTCGACCGGCTGGTGATCGGCGTGGCGATTAATGAGGACAAAGGCCCGCTTTTCTCGCTCGATGAGCGGGTGGCGATGGCCCAGCAGGTCGCCGACGAACTCCATACCGAAACGGAGATCGAGGTGCGCCCGTTCGACGGTCTGTTGATGCATTTCGCGGAAGAAGTGAATGCCAACATCATCGTGCGCGGCCTGCGGGCGGTGTCAGACTTCGAGTATGAGTTCCAGATGGTGGGGATGAACCAGCGTCTGAACGCGGACATCGAAACGGTGTTCCTGATGGCCGATCCGCGTCACCAGGCCGTTGCGTCCCGTCTGGTCAAGGAGATCGCGCGTCTGGGCGGCGATGTAAATGCATTCGTTTCGCCCTCCGTAAAGGCAATGTTGATGGAGAAATTCGGATCATGAAACGCTTCTGGTTGTCTGGAGTTTTCGGACTGGCATTGGCCACCGCGGCTTGCGCCGACAATTCGGTCGATGAGTCTTCGGCAAGCGATGATGCCGCACAAGCGGATACCGCAATGACTTCGGCCGCAACTCAGGAAGCCGAGCTGGCAAGCCTTGTTCAGGACGAGCCGGTGGGCGTCGATGCGGCGGCTGAAGAATATGAGTTTCCTGACGATGCCTGGCGGGAAGTGCCGCAAGATCGCCTGCTCTATATCGAAACCGATCACGGCATGATCGTTATCGAGATGGCGCCGGAGTTTGCGCCGCAGCATGTCGAGCGGATGACCACGCTCGCCAATGAACGCTTCTACGATTTTTTGGTCTGGCACCGCGTTATTGACGGATTCGTTGCGCAAGGGGGCGGCAGCCGCAGCAATCCGGCGCACTCGACCGAGATGGATCGGGTTCCTGGTGAATTTACGGTGCGGCGTGATCCTTCGGAATTGAGGGTTTATGAGACTCAGGGCCGTGTCATCAATCCGCGCAGCAATCCGGCCATGGCCCGGGCGGGGTTTTGGAACGGTTTTCCTGTCGGAACCCAGGCCGAAGCGCTTTCCGGGATCACAGCCGACGGACGAGTTGAAAGTTGGCTCCTGCATTGCGAAGGGGCCGCTGCAATGGCGCGCACGAACGATCCGAATAGTGCTGGCAGCCAGTTCTATATCACGCGCGGCAATGCCGAGCATCTTAACGCGCAATATACCGTCTGGGGCCGCGTACGATCGGGTCAAGACGCTGTCAATGCGATTGCCGTCGGCACGATGGGGCAGGACGCCAACTTCTCGCCTGACACGATCCGCGCGATGCGGGTCGGCTCGGACGAGAGCTATGAGGCACAGGTCACGGTTGAAGTGATCGACACGAATTCGGAGGCCTTTGCCATTTGGCTGGGGCCGTATTGGGATCAGGGACTGGATATTTGCGACGTCGACGTGCCGTTCCGCATTACGGAGTAGAACATGGCCGATCAGAATCTGGTGTTTGAGCTCGAGGGTGGCGATGTTGTCATCAAGCTGCGTGACGACCTCGCGCCCAAACATGTCGAGCGGATATCCGAACTCGCGGCAGACGGCTTTTATGACGGGCTCACCTTCCACCGCGTAATTGACGGGTTTGTGGCCCAGGGCGGCTGCCCGGACGGAAATGGAATGGGTGGTACCGGCCAGAAGATTGACGCCGAGTTCAATGCCGCCGCGCATGTGCGCGGCGCGTGCTCGATGGCGCGGACATCCGATCCTAACTCCGCGGACTGCCAGTTTTTCATCTGCCTGGACGAGGTGCCGTATCTCGACAATCAGTACACCGTCTGGGGCGAAGTCATCTCCGGCATGGAGCATATCGACGCGCTGCCGAAAGGCGAACCGCCGGCAGACCCCGGCAAGATCGTTGCGGCGCGCCTGGAAGCCGCTTGACGATGTCTGACCCGGTTGTGCATTTCGAGATCTGACGCCGGAATCTCGAGGAAACCGTCTGTTTTATAAGACGGTTTTCGGGTAGGAAATTGCGCCGGGAAGCGACGCGTCGATAACTGCGGAACAGACTGGCGAGGAGGCTTATCGGGCCATTTCACCTCGCTTGGCCACGAGCCGCACAACTATGTGAACATCTGTGTCCGCGTTGACGATACCGCGGCGGCAATCGAGCTGGCGAACGCCGCGGGCGGTGAGGCATTGATCGGTCCTCTGCCGACGCCACAAGGCGAAACCTTCGCTTGCGTCGAAGATCCGGCCGGCAACGCGATCGGTCTTCTAGGGCCCTAGCAGTCCGGGTGCTTGCGCCGGACGCGGTCAGCGAATAGACCCCGCCGCCATGCGTTTGAGCGACTTTGACTTTGATTTGCCCGAAGAGCGGATCGCATTGCGGCCTGCGCGGCCACGCGATTCTGCGCGCCTGTTGCACATCCCGGCGAAGGGCCCGATCGGCGATCATGGCGTGCTTGACCTTCCCAACATCCTCCGGCCCGGCGACGTTTTGGTGGTCAATGATACGCGGGTCATGCATGCCGCGCTAACCGGCATCCGGCCGGCGCGCGATGCGGACGCCAGCGACGTGCATGTCACCTTCAATCTGCACAAGCGGGTCGATAACCGCCGCTGGCGCGCGTTTGCAAAGCCTGGCAAGCGGCTGCGGATCGGTGACGAAATTCTGTTCGGTGAACTTCGCGGACTTGTTGAAGCAAAGTCTGAAGGCGGCGATTTCCTGATTCAATTCAATCTGTCAGGCCGAGAGCTTGAGCGCGCGATTCAGGCGGTCGGCGCGCCGCCACTTCCGCCCTATATTGCGTCCAAGCGGGACATCGATGCCGCGGATAAAGACGATTATCAGACAACGTATGCCGCCGAAGACAAGGCAGAGTCTGTGGCCGCGCCGACTGCCGGGCTCCACTTTACAGACCGGCTCATGGCGGCGCTTGACGCGCGCGGCGTTGCGCGGGTTAGCGTGACGCTGCATGTGGGGGCTGGCACATTTCTGCCGGTCAAATCTGAGAATGTCGAGGAACATCAGATGCATGCGGAGTGGTGTGAAGTTGCTGAATCAGCAGCGGACCTCATCAATCGCGCGAAGAATGACGGTCACCGTATCATCCCGGTCGGCACGACTGCGCTACGTACCCTCGAGAGCATGGCCGATAGTGATGGCTTGCGGGCTGGTTCGATGGAGACCGACATTTTCATCACGCCGGGATACCGTTTTCGCATGAGCGATGCGCTGCTGACCAACTTCCATTTGCCCAAGTCGACCTTGTTCATGCTGGTGTCGGCCCTTGCCGGACTCGACCGGATGCAGTCGGCCTATGCGCACGCCATTTCTGAAAACTACCGGTTCTTTTCCTATGGTGATGCTTGCCTGATCGAGGCGGCGGCATGAGCGCGTTCGATTTCGATTTGCATGCCACCGATGGCGCCGCCCGGACCGGTGTTCTGAAAACGGCCCGCGGCGATATCCGGACTCCGGCTTTCATGCCGGTCGGAACGGCGGCGACCGTCAAGGCTCTGTATCCGGAACAGGTGAGGGCGGCCGGCGCCGATATCATCCTCGGCAACACCTATCACCTGATGTTGCGGCCGGGCGCGGAACGTATCAAGCGTCTCGGCGGGTTGCATGAATTCATGCGCTGGGACGGTCCGATCTTGACGGATTCCGGCGGGTTCCAAGTCTGGTCGCTGGCCAACCTACGGAAGCTGACAGAAGCCGGGGTCGAGTTCCAGTCCCACATTGATGGTTCGAAGCACCAACTCACACCCGAACGCGCCGTGGAGATTCAGGCTGACCTGTTAGGCGCCGACATTTCGATGCAGCTCGACGAATGCACCAACTTCCCGTGCACAGAAGACGAGGCGCGAACGTCGATGGAGCTTTCGCTGCGCTGGGGCGAGCGCTGCAAATCGGCATTCGGTGAGAGGAGGGGCCAGGCGCTGTTCGGGATCGTGCAGGGCGCGGTGTTTGAAGCGCTTCGGAAGGAATCAGCTCAACGCACGATCGAGACCGGATTCGATGGATATGCGATCGGCGGTCTGGCGGTTGGCGAGGGCCGCGAGATGATGTGCAACGTGCTCGATTTCACGGTTGCCGAATTGCCCGCCAGCCGCCCACGCTATCTGATGGGTGTCGGCAAGCCGATTGATCTCGTCGAAGCGGTGGCGCGCGGGATCGACATGTTCGATTGCGTCATGCCTACCCGGTCTGGCCGGCATGGGCAGGCGTGGTCGGATTATGGTCCGGTCAATCTCAAGCGTGCGGAATTCGCTGAAGATCCGGCGCCGCTTAATCCCGAGATCGATTGTCCGGCCAGCTGCGAATATTCAAAAGCCTATCTGCACCATCTCGTGCGCGCCGGAGAATATCTGGCCGCAATGCTAATCAGTTGGCACAATGTGGCTTACTATGAACACCTTATGGCGCGCATGCGTGCAGCCATTCGCGAGCAACGCTTTGGTGCTTTCGCTTCGGAATTTCGGACCCGATGGGCGGAGGGTGAGACGCGGCAGGCTTAGTCTGATGGAATCGACAAGTCGTATTCGTCGAACGCCCGTGTCAGATAGGATTCGCCGCAGCCGAAGCCGTCGAACAAGCCGCGCAGATAGGCACGTCGGTTAAGGGCTGTGGTTTGCTGTTCGCGAGCTTCGCGCTCGATTTCGCCGGCCCGGCCGACAAATCGCAGTACGGGACGCGCGGGGTTCAGTCCGACAATCGCCGAATGATAGAGGTCGCGTGCACCTTGGCTGACCGCGCTGCCGCTGCGGCCCGCCCACATCATGGAACGTTCGCGCCAACTCCGCTCTTCGCTGGTTTCGTCGCTGCGTTCATCCGGCACATAGATGACCTCAGGTCCGAGAACGGCGGTGAGCCGTGCGATGTCCCGTGCGGTTGTCGAGCAGACCCGGCGGGCGCCTTCGCCGCCATAGGGCGTCGGCACTGTGTTGTCGCCTTCATCGACCATGATCCGGCCTGGCCGGTCTTGCGGCCTGCCAAGCGCATCCGAAAAAGCGGTTTGCGTCGTTTCCACGCTCGCCGAACCCAGATCGCCGGCGCGGCCGGCCGTGCTGCAAGCAGTCAGGGCCACGACGCCGAAGACAGCGAGAAAGCAAGTGTTTTTCATGATTCGAATTTATCATTTGCGTTGGAAACTGCACCTGTGGAATTCAAATGCCGTGCAGTATTATTGACCTCGCCTCCTGCCTCCTATAGGTCGTGCCTTCCTTTCGGGAGCCCGTAGCTCAGCTGGTAGAGCAACTGACTTTTAATCAGTAGGTCCAGGGTTCGAATCCCTGCGGGCTCACCATTTCCCGGACACAACTTTTCACTGTCCGTCGCGCCCATATCCCGGCCGGCGCGGCGATCCAGAATCGGTCGCAGAGGTGCGTATTCGGCGTCCCGATTCTGCCGGCTAGACGGCTCCCCGGCGCCATTTTCTGGCGCAATGTCTGGATGATATTTGCTTAAATCGAAGGGAACCGGTGCGTTTATGCAACACCCTAAATAGACCTTGCGGGCGCTTGGAGCCATAATCCCGCTTCGGTAATGTCCAATAGATACTGGAAACAAGGCACAAAAATCGCGTTTCAGGCGAGCGGAATCGCAAAGGGCGCCGCGGCTAAATCGCGTCGCGGAAACACCGTAAAATCCGCGCTTTGGGCTGGCCTCTAAAAAAAAATTCCTGTAGTTATTCCAACAGCGCGTATCGTTATGGCGCTTCACCTGTGTCCGGATTTTGTCCGGGCTGATTAGTTAACGCGATGGAGGCATTTGCCTCCGGAGGGGGTAAAATGAAAAAGTGGCTTCTCACAGCGGCCGCGACCGGCGCCATCGCGATGGCGGCTGGCGCTGCGTCCGCTGACGAAGGCTGGTATGCCAGTGTCGGCGTCGGTAATGGCGGCTTCGGCGATGCTGAAGTTGAAGGTTACCAGCGCGGCGACGAAATCAACGGTGCTGGCGATTGGCGCCAGAATGCTGCCTTCGGTTATGACTGGGCCGACGGCTGGCGCGCCGAGCTTGAAGCGGCTCACCGCTACAACGACTTTGGCCTGATCGGTGCGCACGAGAACTCCTCGAGCTCTATGCACATCTGGTCGCTGATGCTCAACGTTTATCGCGATTTCGGCGGTGGCGGTTTCGCCACGCCGTACGTCGGTGCCGGTATTGGTGCAGCGCACACTGTTGCGAACCTGCAAGGCTTTACGAGCGGCGCCACGCCGATCGTCGATGGCAGCGGGAATATCGTCAGCCCGGCCGGAACGACCTTCACCGTTCTGGATGACACCGACATCACCTACATCGTGAACCTGATGGCGGGCGTTGGCTGGCATCTGTCAGATCAGCTGATCCTCGACACCCAGTATCGCTATGTCCTCGTTGGCGAGACCGACTACCAGGGTACGTCCTATCCGAACGTGAACTTCACGGGTGGAAGCCTGGCGCAAGGCAAGGTCGACCGCTTCGGTGGTCATGAAGGCTGGATCCAGCTGCGGTATCTGTTTGCGGCTCCGCCGCCACCGCCGCCGCCTCCGCCGCCGCCTCCGCCGCCGCCGCCGCCTCCGCCGCCTCCTCCGCCTCCGCCGCCGCCTCCGGTGGTGTGTGAAGACGTTGGCTTCGTGGTCTACTTCGAGTGGGATCGCTCGAACCTCACGGATCAGGCGCGTGCTGTGATCAATCAAGCGGTCAACCAAGCGCGTAATTGCGGCGTTTCCAGCGTCTCGATCGACGGCTTCACTGACCGTTCCGGTTCTGCAGCCTACAATGTGGGTCTGTCCGAGCGCCGTGCACGTGCGGTACGCGATGAACTGGTTCGCCTCGGCGTTCCGGCCAGCGCGATCTCGCTGCAAGCCTTCGGCGAGACCCGCCTGGCGGTGCAGACACCTGACGGTGTCCGCGAGCCGCTCAACCGTCGCGCAGAGGTCCTCATCGACCTTCGCTAACCTGACGGTTGGTATCTGAAAGAAGCGGTCCGGCCAGAAATGGCCGGGCCGTTTTCTTTTGCGCGATCAACAGTTTTCGACGCCACAGGCCTGTGCCTTGACCTGCTCAATAGGCCCAATACAACGGGGGGCTCCGCACAGGCCACCACGCCCAAGCTGCACAACACCAGGGTAGATATGACCGACGCGATAACGCTGTCACACGACGAGTCCGAAGCGCTGAACTGGATCGAAAACCAGTCGGATTCCATGGTCGAAACCCTGAAGCGCTGGGTGAATATCAATTCCGGCAGCCTCAATGCCGAAGGTCTGGAGATCATGCGCTCCGAGCTCGAAGGTGCTTTTGCGCCGCTCGGGGGCGAGATCCGGGCGCAGTCGCTGAAGCCGACAACGGTCGTTGAGAAAAATGGCGATGTGACAGAGCAGGCTTACACGCCGTCCTTCCGTTTGACGCAACGCCTCGAAGCGCCCATCCGCATTGTGCTGACGGGTCACCACGACACGGTGTTTCCGAAGGATAACAGCTTCCAATCTTGGACAATGCGTGACGCCGATGTGATGAACGGCCCTGGCGGGGCGGACATGAAGGGCGGACTATTGGTCATGCTGCACGGGCTGATGGCGCTAGAGCGTCATCCCGAACGGAGCCGGATCGGTTATGATATTCTTATCAGTCCGGACGAGGAGACCGGCTCGCTCGGTTCTGGGCCCGTCCTGCATGAGTTGGGATCGCGCGCGGATATTGGCATGACCTACGAACCAGCCTTGGCGGATGGCTCGCTCGCGGGAGCCCGCAAGGGCTCAGGAAACTGGTCGCTGAAAGTCTCCGGCCGTGCAGCCCATGCCGGCCGCGAACATCATCTGGGCCGGAATGCGATCGTCGCGGCGTCAGAATTTGCGCTGGCGCTCGATGCGCTCAATGGCGAGCGCGACGGTGTGACTTTCAATGTCGCGCGCATAGATGGCGGTGGTCCGCCGAATGTTGTGCCCGCTAACGCTGTGGTCCGTTTCAATGTCCGCATTAAGGACGAGGGTGATCAAGCTTGGGTCCTGGACCATCTAAACCGGCTGACCGCGGACACAGGCCGCCGTGATGGCATTGTGACCGAGTTGTTTGGCGGATTTACGCGCCCGGCCAAACCAATGAGTGCTGCGAACCGCCAAATGTTCGATTGGACACGCGCAGCAGGCAGTGCGCTGGGACTCGACATTCAGTGGAATGCGACCGGCGGGGTCTGCGAAGGGAACAATCTGTGGGCGGCCGGATGTCCGAATGTCGACACGCTCGGTGCCTGCGGAGCAGATATTCACTCGCATGATGAAATCGTGCTTCTGTCCAGTCTTCCCGAACGTGCAAAATTATCGGCCATCATGCTGATGAAATTCGCGAGCGGTGAGTTCGACGCAAAAGCAGCACGCGCATTGGCGGCGGAGGCTTAGTACATGCTGAGAGTTCGGGCGGCGCGCCGCGACGACATTGATGCGTTCGTGAAACTGGCGGATGCGGCGGGCACCGGCTTTACGAGTCTGGCGCTGAGCCGCGATGAGTTGGCGGCCAAGATTGAGGCGTCGCTGCAAGCCTTTGGCTCGACCACCGGCCGGCCGCAGGAATTGGCCTATCTCATGATGCTGGAGGATACTGAAACCGGTGAAGTGGCCGGGTGTTCGGCGGTCAAGGACGCGGTGGGGCTGTCGAAGCCCTATTATGATTTCAAGATCGTCACATTGGCGCAATCCTCCAAGGAAGCCGACCGGCGCTTCGATATGGATATCATGCTTCTGGTGAATGATTTCGCCGGCTGCGCAGAGGTTGGAACGCTGTTCGTCGGCGAGCAGGTTCGCGGACGCGGCGCCGGGCGGTTGGTAGCGCAAACACGGTATCTGCTCATAGCCGCGGATTACGACCGGTTCGGGCCTTTTGTGCTGGCAGAGTTGCGCGGTGTTGTGCGCGAAGACGGGTCTTCGCCATTCTTCGATAATGTGACACGGCCGTTTTTCCGGATGAGTTTCGACGAGGCCGACCGGATGAGTGCGGCTGCGATCGACAACCAGTTCATTCTCGATCTGATGCCGAAGCATCCGATTTATGTCGATGTGTTGCCAGAGGCGGCGCGCGACGTGATTGGCAAAATCCACGCGCAGGGCGGCGGCGCCAAGGCTTTGCTGGAATGGGAGGGCTTCACCTACAACCGCTATATCGACATTTTTGATGGCGGTCCTTTGATGTCGGTGCCCACGCGTCAGGCGCGCACCGGGCGTGAAAGCCGGGTCATGACGGTTGCCGGCGGCGATGGCGAGACTGACGCCATCGTGACGACCGACCGGTTCGACGATTTTCGGGCCATCAAGACGTCGGTTTCCATCGACGGCGAGAATGTCGGCCTGTCGGAATCCGCACAGCGGGCGCTCGGTCTCGCGACCGGCGATTCGGCCAGAGTTTGGAGCAGAACATGAAATTGACCGGACAGTGCTTCATCGACGGAGGCTGGCGCGACGGACAGGGCGAGGCGTTCGACTCGCACGATCCGGCGTCGTCGGAGACGGTTTGGGCGGGCCGGTCGGCCAATGTGAATGACGTTGATGCTGCGTTCCGGGCGGCACGCGAGGCGTTTCCGCGATGGGCGCGACAATCGCTGGCGTCGCGTCTTAAGATCGTTGAGCGATTCGGGAAGTTGCTGGCGGAGCACAAGGCCGAAATCGGTGAGCTGATTGCGCGCGAAACCGGAAAACCGCTCTGGGACAGCCTCGGAGAGGCCGGCGCGATGGCCGGCAAGATCGCGATATCGATCCGCGCTCACGCGGAGCGAACAGGCGAGCTCAAAAACGAAACCGACTTCGGATCCGCAGAATTACGGCACAAGCCGCTCGGCGTGATGTTTGTGTTGGGGCCGTATAATTTTCCCGGGCATTTGCCGAATGGTCATATCGTTCCGGCATTGATCGCGGGCAATACCTGCGTGTTCAAGCCGTCGGAGCTGACACCGGCTGTTGGCGAGATGATGATCCGCCTGTGGGAAGAGGCGGGCCTGCCGGCCGGTGTCGTCAATCTGATACCGGGTGCGCGCAACACCGGAGCTGCGGCGCTCGATCACGCCGAGCTGGACGGCGTTCTGTTCACCGGCTCCCACAACACCGGCCAGTTCATTCACAAGAAGTTCGCCGGGCGCACTGGCATTCAATTGGCGCTCGAGATGGGCGGCAATAATCCGCTGGTCATTTGGGACGCGACGGACACTGAGGCGGCTGCACGTATCGCAGCGTTTTCGGCTTTCGTCACATCCGGACAAAGATGTTCGTGCGCCCGCCGCATCATCGTCGAGAATGGCGTCGCAGGCGATGCCCTCGTAAAGTTGCTGGCAGACATCGCGCAGAAACTTCCCGTGGGCGCATGGAATGACAATCCGGAACCCTTCATGGGACCGCTGGTGTCGGCGCAAGCCGCCGAGCAAGTCATCAAGGCGCAAGTGGCGCTCGTGGAGGAGGGCGGTAAATCCATCCTGCCGGCCAAGCTCCTCGACCGGCGCGAGCCGTTTGTTTCGCCAGGGATTATCGATGTCACCGGAACGGATCATCCGGATGCCGAAGTTTTCGGGCCGCTGGTGAAAATCATCCGGGTGCCGGATTTCGACGCCGCCCTGCGCGAAGCAAATAACACAGCTTTTGGTCTGTCGGCCGGGCTGGTCAGCGACGACAGTGCACTGTGGGAACGGTTCCGCGTTGAAGCACGGGCCGGGATCGTGAATTGGAACAGGCCGACGCCGGGCGCCACATCGAACATGCCGTTTGGCGGTCCGGGCCAGTCCGGCAATTTGCGTCCTTCGGCCTATTATGCGGCGGATTATTGTGCCTATCCGGTGGCCAGCCAGATCGCGCCCAAGCCGGAGCGCATCTCGCTGATGGGGCTTTCATGAGCGCTGTCGAAGCCAATTTCGACGGGATTATCGGCCCTACGCACAATTATGGCGGGTTGAGCTTCGGCAATATTGCATCGGACAAAAACCGCGGCGCGGTTTCGTCGCCGAGGGATGCCGTTCTCGAAGGACTTGGAAAGGCGAAGGCATTGGCCGATGCCGGACTTGTGCAAGGCGTACTGCCGCCGCAGGAGCGTCCGGCGGTCGGCTATCTTCGACGGCTCGGATTTGTGGGAGACGATGCGGCCATTATCGAATCCTCATGGATGGCCAGCCCGGCTCTGGTCCGCAATGTCTATTCGGCGTCGCCAATGTGGGCGGCAAATGCCGCAACGGTATCGCCTTCCACCGACACATCCGACAAACGCCTGCACATGACACCGGCCAACCTCGTCACCACTCTGCACCGTTCTCTGGAAGGGGCGGCAACCGAGCGGGCCTTGCAGCGCGTCTTTCCCGGCAGGCAATTCGCGGTGCATAACCCGCTACCCATGCAATCGACTTTTGCGGATGAGGGCGCCGCCAACCATGTTCGCCTGTGTGCAGAACATGGTGCGGCGGGCGTCGAAATATTTGTCTATGGCCGGGAAGGTGGCGAGTTGCAGAGCGGGCATTTCCCGGCACGCCAGACACGCGAATCCTGCGAAGCGATCGCCCGTCGGCACGGCCTGGACCCAGCACGGTGCGTTTTCCTGAAGCAGTCGCGCAAGGCGATAGATGCCGGCGCGTTTCACAATGACGTTGTCTGTGTGGGAACGCTCAACACGCTTTTTTTCCACGAGATGGCTTTCGCGGATCCGGAAGGTGCTCGCCAGGCTATCCGCCGGGCAGCAGACGGATTGTTCGATCCGGTCTTCGTCGAGGTGCCGGAGGATGAGGTGCCGATCCGCGATGCCATTGCGAGCTATCTCTTCAATTCGCAACTGCTTTCCATGCCGGGCGAAGACCGTCTGATGCTGAATGCGCCGATCGAGTGCGAAGAAACGGATTCCACGCGTGAGTATTGTGCGCGAATGACAGCCGGCAACGGCCCCATCGGCAAGGTGGCTTTCGTCGATGTGCGCCAGTCCATGCGCAATGGCGGTGGTCCGGCCTGTCTGCGATTGCGGGTTGTTTTAACAGATGAAGAGTGTGCGGCCGTCAATCGTGACTGCCTGATGTCTGATGACCTGTATGCCAAGCTCACGGGCTGGGCGAAGCAGCATTACCGCGACCGGTTGCATCCGGACGATTTGCGTGATCCTTCGCTGATCGAGGACAGCCGGTCAGCACTGGATTCGCTGACCGGCCTGCTCGGTTTGGGAGCGGATTTCTATCCGTTCCAGCGCAATTAGCGCCAGACGCCGGATTTTGGCCCGTAATAGCCGCCGCCTTCGGGCCGGACAGACGAAATCCGATTGCCGAGCCCGTAGGCATTGAGGTTGCGAACGCGGCCGGAAATGGTGCGGCAGGGTGTACCGAAATTGGCGTCTTCGCAAACCGTCCACTCCCCATAGCCGTTGACGATGGCCGACATGGCCCGGTCGTTCCAGCCTTGGCGTGTCAGGTTGTAGGTTTCGCGATCGATGACGATCGATGGTCCGTTGAAATTCGGCCCCGCGAATAGCGTCAGCGTGCCATCCGGGCCGTATCCGCCGCCAGGCCCATAATAGCCGGGATCGTTGTATCCTTCGGGGCGCACCGAGGTCACACGGTTGCCAAGACCGAAGGCATCGAGATTGCGCACGCGGCCTGACACAGTGCGGCAGGGCGAACCGAATCCTTCGTCCTCGCAAATCGTCCAGCTGCCGCTGCCCTCGACGACCAATGACATGGCGCGGTCATTCCAGCCCTGACGGGTGAGATTGTAGGTTTCGCGGTCGATATTGATCGACTGACCGGTGAAATTGGGACCGGAGTATAGCGTCAGCGAGCCATCGCCATACCCGCCACCTGGATATCCGCCACCCGGGCGGCCGCTGTCGTAAACACGGCGCACGGAGGAGACGGTATCATTCATGTTGTAGGGGCCGAGATTGCGCGTGTCGTCGTCCAGCGTGATGCAGCGCCCGCGGTAGTTGGCGTGTTCGCAGAATTCCCAGGCTTCACCACGCGCAATCAGGACGGATCGGGCGAGATCATTGAAGTTCCGGCCCATGAGGTTGAGATTGTCGTGGCGGATATGAACAGAGGCGCCATTGTAGTGATGGCCCTCGAACAGAACAATTCCATTGCGTGGCCGATCGAGACTCCCTGGACCGCCGGGGCCTCCCGTACCTGCATCATATTCCATGCGCGCCGAACTGACATGACCAGCCAGTTGGAAGGGGTTCAGATTGCCGACATCATCGGAAAACTGGTGACAGACGCCGCGGAAATTGGCGTGATGGCAGAGTGTCCAGCTTCCAGCCCCTTCGACGCGAATGGACTGGGCGCGGTCATTGAAATTGATCGTCTGAAAGTTCACGACATCGCTCCGGATGGTGACGGACTCGCCCGTGAAATTCAGCCCGGAATAAAGCGTTAGCGACCGATTGCCTCCGCCGCGCTGGGCGTCGGCTGCTGCTGCCATCATCAATGTCGCGCAAAGCGCCAGGATCAAATTCGTCAGTTTCATTGCTTGCTCCCATGCGGGCGAGACTTATCCATTCGCGGACGATAAACAAAAGAAGGTGAACCTATGGCAACGGCATCAGCCTAGTTGCCGTTGCCGTTGCCCCCTTCGTCCTCTTCTTGTTGACCGCCGCGATTACCGAACAGGTCGCGCAGCAACCGTTCCGCCGGATCCTCAGGTTCATCGCTTTCGCCGTTAGCGTCGTCATTAGATGTATCATCGTCGTTTCCGCCGAGACCAAGCGCGCTGCCCAAAGCACTGCGCAAGGCATCTTCCGGATCCTGGCCGGTGATCACGTTCTGAACCGCGCCCTGCAGCAAGGCGCGACCGACAGCATCCCAGTCAATTCCAACATTTGGATTGTTGAACGATCCGCGGATCAGGATTGGCACGACTATGCCGCGCAGATCACGATCCCCACCTTGTCCTTCAATACTCGCTACAGCACGCGGGCGCAGCCGGTAGTCCAGTGTCTGCGCACCGAGGTTAACAGTTCCGGCGCCGTCAACCCGGATCAGCGGGCTAAGCATAACGAGATCGGAATTGCTGGCGATGCCATTGCTCACATTAAAACTACCGTCCAGCGACGAGAAATCTGTCTCCTCCTGCTCGCCGAACCCTTCTGGCAGGCGGCGATTTGTGAGTGCCGATTCGATGCCGCGAATCGCTTGAGCGAGGTTCACGCCGCGGATCGCGCCATCGGCAAATGCGAAGTCGCCACTGCCGTTTAGCGCGTTCATCACTTCAGCCTGGCTGGAGCCGGATGTCAGCAGATCAATGCGAATCCGCCCTGTTCCAGACAGCCGGTCAAATCCGGCGGCGGCTTCCAGAAGCGGCAGCGCCGCAACCGACCGGATGTCGGCGGAAACCCGGAATGACGGCGTGCCCGTCCGGCCGTTTGCGATGAAGCTGGCGGAGCCGCTTCCGTCGTAGAGCGATATCCGCGTCAGATTGGCTTCAAGGCGCGAATTGACGAGACTGACGTCGAGCGCGGCGTCGGAAATCTCGATCTCCTGAACCTGCAATCGGCCAACGGTCAAGGACAGGTCGGCATCGGCGGCTGCGAGTGCCGATAAATCGATCGGCTCGCTCGACCAAGGCGGAACACCTGATGCCACCTCGCCGGTGTCGGGCGCGACGGGTATATATCGGGTGACATCCAGCTCGGGTACATTGAGCGTGCCTGTTATCGCGGGGCGGAGCCCGGACAGATCGGCGGCGACACGACCCGTAGCAGCGATATCGTCCAATCGGATGCGTCCGCCCGAGCCCGAGGCATCCAGCGAAATATCCGAAAGGCCACCCCGCAGCTGGCCGGCAAAGGCGAAACTCTCAAGTCCGTCACCAGCCGGCAGCGGGCTGCCGGCAAAAGCTGCAAGGTTCCGGATGGACGGAATATTGGCGGTCAGCTGCCCAATATAGCGAAGGCTTTCACCGGCCGGAATCGTTCCGTCGAAGCCCAGATCGATCAGATTGCCGCCGAGCTCGAGCCGGGCGGTGACTTCGTCTCCGTCGAAGAAACCGCGCAGCGATCCGAGATGGGCCGACAGCGTCATTGCTTCTCCGTCGGCCGACAATTCACCTTCGATCTCAAAAGGCTGGTCGAGCCCCGGCATGCGGATTGTGAGATCGAGGCCTTCGATCTCCCGCGTCTGCCGACCGTCATCAAAGCTGATAAACCCGTCGACGATCCGGATATCGCCCAGAGAGGCCTCGAAGGGGAGAGCGCCGGGGCGGCGAACCCAGCCTTCAGCAGCGCTATCCGTGGCTGCCGGCGCGGCATTGCCGAGGGTCCAATTGTTGCGTCCACCGCGTTGCTCGAGCCGGATAGTGGGTTCGATCAGCACGAACTCCTCGATCACGACATTCCTGGATAACAATGGCCAGAGTTGTACCCTGACCCGCATTTCCGCCATTTCCGCGAAAGGCGTGGCACGGAAACCGTCCGCATTTGCGATCGTGACGTCGCGCGCCTCGATCTCCACGCGCGGCAGAATCCGCAGGCTGACATCGCCTGCCAGCGTGACCTCGCGCCCCAGATTGTCGCTGGCGGCCTGCTGAGCTTGTTCGCGGTAAACCGATTCCGGGATGATGAAGGGCAGGATGATGGCTGCCAAGACCGCAGCGACCAGTAAAATCAGGACAAATGAGAACAGGCGCCGCAGCATGAATTCCTCCGCAATTACGGACACGGCTGTTTTCCGCGCCGCGTTTCCGGCTAGTATAGCCCCAAGTGTGAGGGTCGTTCAGGGGGTAGCATGACAATCCGCAAGATTTCGATGAGCCGCCGCGACATCGTCCTTGGTCTTGCCGCTGGAACGATCATCCCGGTGTCGGGCTGTGCGCAGAACAGCGCGCTTGGCCGGTCGCAGCTTCAGCTGGTGTCGCAAGATCAGATCATGATGCTGTCACAGCAAGCCTGGCAGGAAGCGCTGCAGCGCGAACGGGTGCTTCGCGATCCGCGCTATAATCGCCGTCTGCAACGCGTCGGTGCCAACATGGTGGCGCGGACCGGCATGTCCGACCTCGATTGGGAATTCGTGGTTATCGATTCCGATCAGGTCAATGCGTGGGTCTTGCCGAATGGCAAGGTAGCCTTCTATCGCGGCATTCTCGACATTATGGAGGAGGACGGCCACATCGCGACCGTGATGGGTCACGAAATGGGCCATGTTGCGGGGCGCCATGCGGCTGAGCGTGCCAGTCAGCAACGGGCCAGCCAGCTTGGCTTGCAGCTCGCCGGTGCGGTCCTGCAGCAGCAGGGCGTCAATTTCAATGAAGACATGGCGGCTGCGCTCGGTGTCGGCGTAACTTACGGGGTCATTCTGCCTTATTCGCGTCAGCATGAGTTCGAGGCTGACCGGCTCGGCGTCGACTATATGGTGACAGCCGGATATGCGCCGCACGAAGCTCTGGATTTCTGGCTGGCCATGTCGACATTGCACCGCGATGCATCATTCGAATTCATGTCGACCCACCCTTCGGATGAAGCGCGGATCAGCGCCATGCGCGCTCACATTGCGGCGCGGGGTTATTCCTGACCGTTCAACGCTGAAAGGTATTCGAGCCGTTCGAGCAGGGTCGCTGCACGATCATTGTCCGGATCATCCTGGAGGATCACGTTGAGCCGGTGTTCAGCCGCTTCCCAATCTCCGGTTAGAAGATAGGTTTCGGCCATTAACGGCGGGAAGACGTCGCGATCCGGGTATCGCGATTGGGCAAATCGCGCGATGTCGAGCGCGTCGTCAAAGCGCGCCGTCTGATTGAAGTAGTTGATCAGGTTTACAAGCGAGCGCCAGCCGAACATGTCGTCGCTGGCCGGCGGATTTTCATCGCGAACGGTCTCAAACAACCGGATCGCAGCTTGCGCGGACTCAATGCGGGCAACCGTCGAAAACGCCCACGGCCCCGGGAAGGGAGATCCCGCAGGGCGATATTCGATCGAGCGGAGTTCGGAGTGTTCAAATGACGGCGGAACATTTGTCCCGGCGGATAAATAATGATCGAGGAAATGGCTGACATCCGACATGACAAGCTGGAAAGCGGTGCGTGCGTCTGAGGGGGACAGGGTTTCAGAGGCCGGATCGAACGGATCGAAATAGAGGCTCAGGAAAAGAGACGAGAACGCGGCGTGCTGAAGGGTTCTATAGGATGCCAGATAAGCGTCGGCGCGCCGGATATTCTCAAAGTAAGAAACCCGATCAATCGCCGTGGCGTTTTCCGGACGGCGCTCGCCGACGGCGAGGAAGATCGGATCGGCTAGGTTGCTCGCAGCGTCAAACTCGCCCAGCACGCGGTTTTCGTCCAGGGTCTGGGCATTGTAGGAGATGGTGCCGTCGAGGCTGACGATGGCGTCGACATTCGGATTGCGGGCCGCAAACAGAACGGCCGGAACACTCCCCCAGCTGCGTCCGATCACCGCCAGTCGCGAAATGTCGGCAAAGTCCAGACCTGCGGCATGGGCAGCCAGAAATTCGAGGTCACGGGCGCCGGTTTCTGCACCTTCCTGATCCCAGGACATCAGCGGGTCTGTGCGCGCTGCAGAGCGCGACGCCAGCACCACATAGCCGTCCGAGGCTAGCCTTTCGGCAAGACCGAAATTGTCGTGCCAGCCGGCACCCGATCCCGCAGCGATAACGATGACCGGGAATGTACCCGGGGCCGGATCGGCGTTCTCTATGGCGTCGGTTGCCTGCGACAGACGGTGCGCGAGCGATTCAGGCAGAATGTTCGGATCTAATGCGAGGACCATCTCCGCCACGTATTGCTGTGCATTTGCGGCCGCGCCGACGGCCAAAGTATCTGCAGTCGCGGCGGCACGGATGTAATTGCGCAGCGTCATGCGCGTGCCACTGCTTTCATTGCTCGGGTACCAGATGCCGATCTGCATAGGCCGGTAAACGATCTCGTCAGAGGATGCAGAACCGTATTCGCGTGTCAGATCGTAGGTGTCGATACGCTGAAATCCGACACCAAAACCCTGCGGGTAAGCGCTCACGCTAATCGCAACTGCCAGAAAAAATCCGCAGCCCATGCGCCGTCCGGCCATCGCCCCCTCCGTTGATATCCGGTGCCGGGACGATTGTGGCGATCGCAGCCAACCGGCGGATGGCCACGGTATTACCCATTCTTAACTAGTCAGAATTGTCAGCGGTTTCGCCTGCGGCAGCGGCCCGTGCCTCAATCAGCGCGCGTGCGCTCTCGACGTCTTCGACTTCTTCGATCGTATCGATTGCGCAACGGAAGCCGTCGTCGGGGATCAGATACTCCACGACCGGCGGGCAAACCGTTTCCGTTTCACCGAAAGTGGTGGCGATCCGGGCGCCGAAATTGAGCCCGGGGCAGCTGTGGCGAGTCGTCACCAGATAATGACGGCTGACGCCACCGCGCAGTACGACATGCTGGCGATCGATTACGGTGTAGCCGTTGATGTTCGTCAGACGCACGCATCGCGGTGCGTCATCAGATGCATCCTGGGCTAAGGACGGGCCGGCGAAAGCCGCCGCTGCGGCCAGCGCTGAGTATATCAGTGACTTCATCTCGCACTCCTCGAAAAGGACGCTAGTTTGCGCCTCCCGACATGAAGCCGAGCTGAATGACAGTCAAATCAACTTCCCGCGCGCGGATTGCCATCGTTGGCGGCGGAATCGCCGGGTTGGCCTGTGCCTACGAACTGTCTCGGCGCGGAATGCAACCGACCGTATTCGAATCTGCGCGGGCGGGTAGGGGTGCATTATGGGCATCCGGGGGGATGCTCGCGGGTGTCTTCGAGAGCGCTGAATCGGGTGCTGATAAAGCGGTTGTGGGCCTAGCCCGCCGCGGTCTCGCGTGCTGGCGGGATTGGTCGACGGATCTTGGCCGCGATGCCATTGGCTATCGGGCCGCAGGATCGCTCTCCCCGGCTTCGGGTAAGGCCGGACGGGACTGGCTGGAACGGTTGGAAGACGCTGCGCGTCGGCAGGGCTTTCGCGTTGAACATGTTCCGGTGCCAGACGGGCTGGTAGCGGATGCCGCGCTGCGTTTTCCCGATGACGGCGAACTCGACAACCGTTTGCTGGGCCCGCATTTGGTTGCGGCATTGCGCGAGCGTGGCGTCGACATACACGAAAACCGCACGGTCGATTCCATCGATATCCGGCCAAGCGGCGGGATTGATCTCAGATTTGCCGGAATGGCGCTGCCGTTCGATGCTGCAATTCTGGCGACCGGCCATGATGCCGGTCTGGCACCCATCGATCCGGCGATCTCTGCAATCGTGCCGGTGAAAGGCGAAATGCTGTCTCTTCGTGAGGCAGCGGTCGGGCTTGATGCCTGTGTGCGGGCTCGGTCGGTCTACATGTCGCAAAAGCCGGACCGACGCATCGTGATCGGCGCCAGCAGCTGGTTTGGAGCCAACGACCTGGCGATTGATGATAGCGCGATTAGCCGGCTACGACGGCACGCTGAGGCGTTGCTGCCGCAACTGGCGGGCGCGACAGAGCTCGAAAGATGGGCGGGTATCCGGCCAGGTACGAAGGACGGCCTGCCGATCCTCGGCGAAAGCCGCGCCCCAGGTGTTTTTCTCGCTCTCGGGCTTTATCGAAACGGCGTGCTGTACTCGCCGGCTGTGGCGGAGATGCTCGCGGACACCATTCTCAATGGGCGGCCATTCCCGTCTGGCTTTTCACCGCGCCGGTTCGACGAGCGTTAACGGCAAGTTAGCGGCTGGATTGAACACTCCAGAACAAACCACGCCGAGTCGTCGTCATGAGCACCATCTCTCCTGCATCCGATTCCACACATGCCTTAATCGCGCGGGCCTCTCAGGAAACCGGCGCCGATTTCGATTTCATGGTCAGGACGGCCGCACGCGAGAGCAATTTCGACCCGAACGCCCGCGCCTCGACCTCAAGCGCTGCGGGGATGTACCAGTTTCTTGACCAGACTTGGCTTGCCATGATGCACCGGCACGGAGCCAACCACGGATTGGCGCAGGAAGCCGGACAGATCGAGCAGGGCGAGAACGGGCGTTTTTCCGTGCGCGATCCGGCTGAACGACAACGCATTCTCGACTTGCGCTTCGATGCCGGCGTCGCAGCGCGGATGGCCGGAGAACTGGCTGCAGAGAATGCGGCGATCCTGGAGACGCGAATTGGGCGTCAACCGACCTCCGGCGAGCTTTATGCGGCGCACTTCCTGGGCGCTGGTGGTGCGTCCGAATTGATCAATGCGGCGCAAACGACGCCGGCCACCCGCGCCGACAGCCTGTTTCCGGCGGCGGCGGCGGCCAATCGCAATGTCTTCTTCGATGGCGGGCGAGCGCGCAATGTGCGTGAAGTGCTTGCGGGTCTCACGCGGGAGGAGGCGGTGTCGATCCCGTCTCGTCAGATTCCAACGAGCCGCGGATCCGATTTACCCTTGCGTTTCGAAGCGCCGAGTCAGGATCAGGCCGCGCCTTTCCTGTCGCGCCGCATCGGGCTGGCGGGGCATGGCGACACCTTGTCGCCCGCGGTGCTTGCCATTCTGGCTTCATTGGACGCACCAGCACGCGATGATGATCGCCGCGGTTAACTTTTTGGCCTGCTGCGCAAGGAATCGTTAACACGGGAGTCGGAGCCTTGGACTGAAAGCGAATCGCATCGTGGCGATTGCTCAGCTACAGGACAGGCAAATGAGCCTTACCGCCATGCGGTCTCGATTGACCGACGACGACATCCGGCGCCTCGTCAAAGGTGAGTCCGCCGAGGACCGCGCCCTTGCCGCGCGCAAGATCTGCCAGCGGATAGACGCGCCCGATCTGACGGCAGAAGAGCGCGAGGCGGCGGACGCCATTATCGAGATGATTGCGCGCGATGCCGCCACGCTGGTGCGCCGGTCATTGGCGGTCACATTGCGGCGTTCGCCTCATTTGCCGAAAAAGATCGCCCTTCAGTTGGCGAAGGACATCGAATCGATTGCTGTGCCGGTGATCGCAGGCAGCCCGGTGTTCACCGATGAGGAGCTGATTGAAATTGTGCGCACACAGCCGGCCGCCAAACAGGCTGCGGTGGCCGCGCGCGAGACAGTGTCGAAGCGTGTCATCGTCTCGCTGATCGAGCATGCCGACGAAACCGCTATGGGCATCGCGGCGGCCAATGATGGCGCCGAGTTCGACGATGAAACGTTCGAACGCACGATTAGCCGCTTTGCGCAATCTCAAAAAGTCATGGACTCGTTCGTTTCGCGCTCAGTGCTGCCGATCGAGTTCACGGAGAAAATCATTGCGCGCGTCAGCGATGATGCGTTGCAACGCCTTGTGCGTCGTCATGCGCTGCCGCCGCAGGTCGCCGTCGATATGGCTGAAGAGGCGCGTGAGCGTGCAACAGTGGATCTTGTCGATCAGGCAGGTGTGGCGCCGGACATGCCGCGCTTCGTGGCCCAACTCCAGTCGTCGGGTCGCTTGACGCCGTCCATCATTCTCCGCGCGCTCATGCGAGGACATATCGCATTTTTCGAACACGCGGTGGCCCGGCTTGCCGACATACCGCATTCGAAAGCCTGGTTACTGATCCACGATGCGGGACCGCTGGGATTGAAAGCCGTGTTCGAACGCACCGGCCTGCCGCCGCGGATACTGCCCGCGATCCGGGCCGCGATCGAAACCTATCATTCAATTGAGATGGGCGCTGGCGAAGAAGGCCGGATCGTGTTCCGCCGCCGACTGGTCGAGCGTTCGCTGACCCAGTTCCAGGGCGTTCCCGAGGAAGATCTCGAATATATCCTGGCGCGGCTCGACCAGGATGAGAGTGAAGATTATCCAGCCGCCCTCGCCGGCTGATCCTCAAACTCAGCAACCATTTCCAGAACCTGTGTTTCCAGCTCTTCCGCGAGAGCGCGGCCGACCGGATTGTGCTCGTCCCGGATGTCCTGACGCAGGGCAGCCCGGATGGCTTCGGTGTGCGCAATCGCCAGCTTTGCGCTTGCAATGCGGCGCTTCTCCTCGGTCTCGATCAGCTTTGAAAGCGATGCTGCCATGCGGGTGATGATCGGGAAGTTGTAGGTAGTGCCCATCCCGCGCAGATCGTGCGCACGGGCGAACAGACCGAGCCCTGCCTCGCCATTCAGCCCCTCGGATTGAACCCGCTTGGCCGCCGCTTCAAGCTTGTCGACTTCGGACTCAAGCCATTCGGCAAAAACCTCTTTCATGTCTTCGAGCGCCTTTTCAGCCCGCCCAATGGCTTGTTCGTCAATCGGTCCGATTCGGCCGCCGATTTTCACGCGCAACATGTTGGGAGGCGTGATCATCTCAATGGGTTGTTGCTTCTTGACCATTTCGGGGCTTCCTCGGTTCAGAGTAATGCAGCATGCGCGGCGCTCGGCAGGCGTTTTGAAGGCCCAGAGACGTTGTCCATCAGGGCTTTCGCAAGCTCGGCCGGGCGGAAAGGCTTTGCCAGCTCATCGGTTGCGCCACGGGATTTGGCGCCTGGCACGAGTCGAATCATGGGAAGGCCGACATCGTGGGCGTCAAATGCATCGTCAATAATGGCGATATCGAAGTGCTGGGCGCGCGATTGGGCTTCGGCTTCACCGGCGCCGGTTACGCTGGCAGACGCCACGCACCCCATCGCCCTAAGGACCGCTTCAAGCGACTGGCTGAAGCGTTGCGATGAGCTGCAGATGAGTACGGCCATGTCCAGCCTGCCGGTAAATGTGTGCATTCGATCCACCCTCCAGCCGCCTCTAACCGGCGAGCTTTGAAGCAGCGGTAGCAAATGATGCTTAACGGCGGCCTAAACGATCACGCTTGAAATTGTTCGATCAAGATGCGTTCGCCCAGCGCGCGGCCCTCGTCGAACAACATGTGCAGGCGAACATCATCAGCTTCCTCGATGTTCACCGACACGACATCGCGGAACTCCTGATTGTCCGCGACGGCCGAAACCGGCCGTTTTTCGGGCTCGAGCACATCAAAGCGGACTTTGCTGTCGTGGCTCAACAATGCGCCCCGCCAGCGACGCGGGCGGAAGGCGCTGATCGGCGTCAATGCGAGGGCGCGTGAGCCGAGCGGCAGGATCGGGCCGTGCGCTGAGGCATTGTAGGCCGTCGAACCCGCCGGTGTCGCTACCATGATCCCGTCAGCCGCCAGTTCCTCCAAGCGCACGCGGCCATCGACGGAGATGCGGATCTTGGCTGTCTGGCGTGTCTCGCGCAGGAGCGAAACCTCATTGATGGCAAGTGCGAAGAAGGTATCGCCCGCGATATCGGTACCCGTCGCCCGCAAGGGGTGGATCGACGTTTTTTCAGCCCGGCGCAGATGGTCCAGCAGGTCGTTTTCGGCGGGGTTATTCATCAGGAATCCGACCGACCCGTAATTGATTCCATAAACCGGGATGTCCCGTCCCAGTACAGCGTGAAGCGCTTCGAGCATCATGCCATCGCCGCCTAGAGCGACGACGACATCGGCATTCGCGACATCAGCATTGCCGTATTTCGCGGACAACCGCTTTTCGGCGTCAAGCGCCTCGGGCCGCTGACTCGCCATAAAGGCGATCGCCGGTTTCTCGGGCAGGTCGATGGGGCTCAAACACGCCTCCGGGAATGGACGACGTCATTCAATCGCTGGGAGCCAGGCGGCGCAAGGCGTCATAGGCGCTACCGGGCGTGTATTTCTGAAAAACCGTGGCCGCGCTGACCATAGCGTCCGGCGGCAGATCCGGCTGTACCCGCCCCGCGCGTTGCATACCGCGGAGGACAGCCGGAAACAAATTCTTGTCGATGCGCGCCGCTCGGCAGGCGAGGGCGGTTGCCCGCACGCTAGAGATGCCGACGGCCGTTCGCCATTGATCGGCTGAGACACCGCACAGATCGGCAATCGCATGGTCGAACAAAACGATTTTCCCCTCGGCGATGGCGCGGACCGCAACCGTACCGTTCAATTCGCCGGCGGTCGACATGCGGGATACGAGCTCGCGGGCATCCTTGTCCTCGTCATGGGAAGTTTCCCTGGCAGCCGTCCGCGTGCCGACATCATCCAACGCGCCGTGCGACAAGCCAAAATGGGCTTCGACCTGGGTCCTGACGGCTGCCGATATCTCGTCGGTGAGGCGCTCAACCAAAGCCGCCGGTAGATCGTCGCGATCAAGGAGGTTGGTCGAGATGCCTGGAGCCTGCTCTGCGGCATCCATGCACTTCTCCAATGTCCCGGTCGACATTCGCGCTGTCGCATTGGCGCTCAGCGCCTCCAGCACGTCGATCTCGGATCTATCAGCGACAGCATCTGTAACGGCGATCCCTATATGGTGTCGTTCTGCGATCATGACGCGGTGTGCGCGGCTGCCCTTTTCCGCGAGCTCTATAAGGTCGTCGGCATCGAGCACCTGGCTTCTAGCGATCACCGACGCCGCCACGCTCGGCGCATCGAATGCGAGATACCGGACTATGCCGCGCGGTGCCCAGTCACAGTCGGCGAGGCGCGAGGCCATCTGGATGCGGACACTTTCTTCGACCTTGTTGGCAAGCGACAGAAGGATGTCGTTCGCCAGCGGTTCGATCCGGTTGGTCAACGGCTTTGCGACGCAGATATCGGTGACGCCAATCGCGAGGGCGGCGCGGCTTCGCGGGTCGCGAACGCGTGCCAATTGCGTCAAGGCTATAGCGATACTGCTCATGGCTCCGCCGATTCGAAACGCGCGATGCTGCTATGCTACACCACTGCTGCCGCGTCATGGTTTACTGACCGTTAAATCGCCTTGTCAGAGCCAAGATTGACGCGGCGCGCAGGGCGGACGATCTTGAGACGCCAAAGGGAGGTTTTCATGGACGATCAGGCGCCACCGAGTGTGAAGGAACAAGTTTCCGAAGAAGAGTGGAAAGCGCGCTGCGATCTGGCGGCGCTTTACCGCTTGGTCCGGATGCATGGCTGGGACGATTTGTTCTTTACCCATATCTCGATGCGGGTTCCGGGTCCGGAGGAGCACTTCCTGCTCAACCCATTCGGATTGCTTTATGAGGATGTAACGGCCACCAATCTGGTAAAGGTCGATCTGGACGGAAACGTTCTGCCGCCATCGACCTACGGTATCAATCCGGCCGGATTCACCATCCACTCTGCGATCCACGCGGCGCGCCCGGACGTCACGGTTGCGATGCACCTTCATACCGATCAGGGCGTCGCCGTTGCGGCGCAGAAAGACGGTCTTCTTCCGATCTCGCAACTTGCCATGAATATCATGTCTGACGTGGCCTATCACGACTATGAGGGACTGGCGCTGGTCGAGGAGGAGAAAGCCCGCCTGGTGGGCGATCTCGGCGACAAGCACACGATGATTTTGCGAAACCACGGCACATTAGCGGTTGGCTCCCACCCGTTTCAGGCGTATTTACGAATTTATCTACTTGAACGTGCATGCCGGATTCAGACAATGGCGCAGGCCGGCGGGGAGTTGATCCACTGGGACAAGGAGATGCAGGACAAGGTCTTCAAGCAGGGCGAGGAGGGAATTCTCAACGAATTCTTCCTGGAGATCGCCTGGGCTGCTCTGCGCTCACGCGTCGACCGGGAATCGCCGGGCTACGATCGCTAGCGGTCTTATTTCTGTTTTTCAGTCTGGCGGCCGCGGCGAATGCCGGAGCGTGGGGTCAAGACAAGGGCCGGGGCATTATTATCTCCGGCCTTTTGCTGTCTGAAGCTGACGATCTGATTGATCGGGAGGGTCAGCGCCGCAGCGGTCTCTATTTCTCGAAATATGAAACCTCTCTGTACACCGAGTATGGCGTCACTGACCGCCTGACGCTCGTCCTGCAACTCGCCGGTCAGCGGGTCAGCCAGGACAATAATGGTGTTACGGATACGGCGTCTGGATTGGCCGCGAGCCGGCTTGGACTCCAATACCGGTTTTGGGATTCCGGACGCTGGGTGGCCGCCGCCCAGATTGCCGGCATTGTGCCGGGCGGCGGTGAAAATGTGGCGGATCGTCCGCTGGGCGATGGAGCCAATGGCATCGAACTCCGGGCCTTGCTAGGTCGAAGTGTTTCGCAAAACGGCTTCATCGATGCGCAGGTCGGACACGCATGGCGGAGCGAAAACTATCCGTCCGAATCCCGCTTCGATATCACCGTGGGATGGCGAATATCGGAACGCTACAGCGTAATGTTACAGTCCTTTCTGACGCGGGGCGATGCCGATCGGCTCCGCAATAACCGATCCTTCATCCAGCACAAGCTCCAGATCGGCGCTGGCCGGCAATTCGGCACCGGAGAGGTGATGCTAAGCGGCTTTACGACCGTTTACGGTCGGAACTCGATTGCAGAATCGGGAATTGCCGTGAGCTGGTGGCGGCGGTTCTAGCTGTTGCTAATCGGCCGCCGCGCCGGTCTCGTACATCAGATAAGCAATGACATTACGCCGGTCATCTGCCTCGCGAAGGCCGACGAAGGACATGCGGTTGCCGGGCAGGAATTCGCGCGGATTGGCAAGCCAGGCATCGAGCTGCTCCGGCGTCCAGGCAAAGTCGGCATCGCGCAGGACTTGCGAATAATTGAAATTCTCCGCGTTCCCGGCCTCGCTGCCGAACATTCCGTAGAGGTTGGGTCCGACGCGATGGCTGCCAGCCTCATTGACCGTATGGCAAGATCCACAACGGCGAAACAGCCGACGCCCGGCATCATAGTCGGCGGTGTCATAGGGGGCGGGCAGGGCGGATAGGTCGACCGTTGTCACGGCTGCCGGTTCGGGCGGCGTATCCGGACCGGACGCGCTCTCCTGTCCCGCCTGTTCGCCGCCATTACCGCAAGCGGCCACAGCGCCTGCGCCTATCAGGATTGCCAACCAACGCATGAAATCATCCCCTTCTGTCTCCAACGCGAATCCTAGCCGAAAACCGTCACCGATCCAGCCATCGGTCAGCGCTTGCGTTTCAGCGACGCTTTCGATTGCCCGCCGCTTTCCAGTTGGAAGCCTCTGCAATCACCTAAACTTGTCCCGCAGGATACCGGGCACTAGTTCCGCCAGACATGAGTGATCGATCTGACAAGGAATGGCTGCGGCCGGCCTTTGAGGCAGTGGCGATCGACGATGAGGGACGCGCCTGCCGGGATATACCTGACAGTGCCTGCCGCGAGGAAGCCGGGAATTTCTTCCGGCATGTCGGAGCCCTCTCGCTGTCCAAAAGTGCTGACGGGCTGATCGATCCCAAGCTCGTGCTGAGCTGGCTCTTGCTGCAACTCGGCGCTCCGTCAGCCTTGGTAGGGTTGCTCGTGCCGATCCGCGAAGCCGGTGCGCTCCTGCCGCAATTGTTCACGGCTGGCGCGCTGCGCCGCTTGCCGCAGCGCAAATGGGCATGGGCGGCGGGTGCCGCCGTGCAAGGCGTATCGGCGATTTCGATCGGATTGGCTGCGATTTTCCTAAGCGGGCGGGCTGCCGGCCTGGTGATCCTGTCTGCTCTTACTGTGTTGGCGCTGGCACGTAGCGTCTGTTCGGTCTGCTACAAGGATGTCCTCGGCAAGACCGTCGATAAGTCCCGCAGAGGCACTGCGACCGGCCTGGCCGGTACCATCGCCTCGGTCATCGTTATCGTGTTTGCCGGCCTGCTCGCGACCGGTTTCATCGAGCGGCTGACACTGGTTACTGTTGCGCTGTTTCTGGCCGGTCTTGCGTGGTTAGCCGGCGCTGGATTATTCGCCACATTGAGAGAGCACTCCGGGGCGACGGACGGCGGCAAGTCGGCGTTTGCGGCGGCGATAGAGAATCTCACGCTTCTGGCCAGCGAACCGCAATTACGCCGGTTTATTATTGTCCGGTCGCTTTTAACGGCGACTGCGCTGGCACCGCCCTTCATGGTCGCGGCGGCGCAAACCGATGACAGCCTGCCCCTGGGGGCCCTGGTGTTGGCTTCGGCGATGGCTGGCCTGATCAGCAGCTATGTCTGGGGCCGCCTGTCGGATCGCTCGAGCCGGAAAGTCCTCGTATTCGCTGCATGGGCTGGGGCGATCAGCCTGGCGGCCACAGTGGGTCTGTCATTGGCCGGCTGGTTGCACCCGCTTTTCGCCCTGCCGCCTGTGCTGTTTGTTCTGATGATCGCGTATCAGGGAGTCCGCCTCGGCCGGTCCACACATCTGACCGACATGGCCGATGCCGATAACCGCGCAGCGTTCACAGCGCTCTCGAACACGATTGTCGGAGTCGTCCTGCTTGCGGGCGGCGTGTTCAGCCTGATCGCAGCCCTGGCCGGGCCGGTCATGGTGTTGGGGCTAATGGCCGCCATGTCGGTGAGTGGCGGGCTCCTGGCGCTCGGCCTCACGGAAGTACAGGCTTGACCGCTATTCCACCTTCATTCCTCTTAGCGGAAGGATCGGGGGGGCGCATGACCGCTCGCACACTTTTCGTTCAGGGACTGACCAGCCGCCGTGTGCGGGACCTGGCGCGGATTGCGCGCGCTGCGGCCCGAATGGCGTCGGGCAAACGCAAGACTCTCAAATTGTTCTACGAAGAGGGCGAGCCTTATTCGGAGCTTCTGCTGGACGTGATGCCGGGACTGGCGCGCGCCTATAACGTTGGCTTCGAGCTCAGACCCGTCGGCCCGCCGGAAACGTCCGCGGCGCCCGAGCCGGAAATGCTCGCCGCGTGGTCGCGGCGCGACGCGGACGCATTGCGCCAAGCCTATCGAATTCCGCGAAGTCTCTATTCTGTCGAGAGTGTCGGCGAGCTGGACGAAAACGCTCGGTGGCGCCAAGCGCATGGCCATTATGGCAGCGGCATGGTCTGGTTCGAGGGCGAATGGTATTGGGGAATCGACAGGCTGCATCACCTCGAACGGCGTCTGGGGGCGCGTGAAGGCGAGTTGGTCTTTACACCGCTTGCCGAGCCGGAGGGGCCGACAGGCGGCTCATTCGACGTGTTTTTTTCGTTGCGCAGCCCTTACAGCTACATTGCGATGATGCGGGCGCCGGAACTGGCCAAACGCTGGCAAGCCGAACTGGTTCTCAAGCCGGTCTTGCCCATGGTCATGCGGTCATTGCCAGTGCCGCGGCAAAAGCAATTCTACATCGTCCGCGACGTGAAGCGCGAAGCCGAACGCTACGGCCTCCCCTTCGGCAAGATCTCTGATCCGGTCGGCGCTGGTGTTGAGCGCGGTCTGGCGATTCTTCACCAGGCTATTCCCGACGGCAAAGGCATCGCATTCACGCAGAGTTTTTACACGGCCGTCTGGTCAGAAGGCGTTGATGCGGCCAGAGATTCCGGTCTTCGCAAGATTGTCGAGCGTGCCGGTATCGACTGGTCCTTTGCCGAAGCCGCAATGGCCGATGAAAGCTGGCGTCAGGCGGTGGACGCGAACCGGCAGGAGATGTTTGCGCTCGGGCATTGGGGGGTACCGACTTTCCGCGTCGCAAAGCGAGCGGCGTTCGGGCAGGACCGGCTTTGGCAGGTCGGGCGCTGGCTAGAGGAAAGCGCGGCCTAGAAACCAGTAGCTGCCCAGTCCCGCGAGTCCGCCGATCAGAACAGCGTGGCCATAGGATAGTATTCGCGCGGGCATCATCCGTTGCGAAATGCCGACCGCAGCCAGGGCGATGGCGACGATGGCGAGTTGACCAAGCTCGACGCCGACATTGAAGGCGAGCAGCGCCGGGATCAGCGCCTCGCCCGCGATATCAATCTCCAGAAGTATGCCGGCAAAGCCGATGCCATGGACAAGCCCGAAGCCGGCACTCATCGCCGGAGCCGCCAAGACGGCTCTGCCGCCACCGCCAAGCCAATGGAAATAGGCAACGGTCAGCGTGATCAGCCCGAGCCAGACCGGCCAGGTCAGCGCGCTGCCGGCGACCATCGACACCATGGCGAGTGCCAGTAAGCCGGCACCACCCGCCCAGGCTGCAGAATGGAGTGCGCCCTGTCGCGACAACGCGGCCTCTGCGGAAATGAACAGGATCGAAAATCCGATAAGCGACTCGACCGCTGCGCCGGGCGGTGACACCCAGCCGATGACGGCAAGCGCGAGCGTGACCGAATGACCAACGGTAAAACCGAGCGTCACCATCGCGATGCGCCGCCAGCCTGAGACCAGCAGCAACAGTCCCAGCACGAAGGCAACGTGATCCAGGCCGCCAAGGATGTGTTCGAATCCCAGCAAGAGAAAGCCCGCCCAATGCCCAGCGGCGGCCGGGTCCGTGCCAAAAGAGGCCGTCGACCGGTCACGCGACAGCACCTGCTCGCGAAAACCGTCTGCGGTCTCCAGGCGTGTGAAGTGGACATGGTTGGCAGACAAGGGCGAGAAGACGCGAACGCCGATTTCGATGTCGCCCGTGACTTCGCAGCGCCAAATGCCGCGGCCTTCCAGTCGTCCATCAGGGCGCAGTTGAATAGTCGGCGGTGCATTGAGCAGACAGGCTTCGCCGCCGCGGGAAACCTCCAACCCGTCGATCAGTCTTTGACGGAATGCGTTCTCCAGACTTACGCTTCCCTGGTCGAGCGCCAACAACAAGGTGGCCTGACGCGCTTCGAGGTAGATTCGGCCTTCCAGACCCGTTTCGGACTCGCGCCACACTGAATTGGAACGGCTGCGCTCATGCGCATCGGCTGCGGCCAGCGTGAAGAGGGCCAACAGAATAGCGATGAGTGCTTTCATTGTTGTGGTAGCGGCTGGCGCGCGATATCGGCCTCCCGCCGCAATTCCGCGAGGTAAGACTCTAGCGCGGCTTCTTCGGCGCGCTCATGCCAGAGTGCTTCGACACGGCGGCGATTGGGCTCGAATTGCGGTTCGCCGGCCGGTGTAAACGCGACAATCGTCAGCCAATGATAGCGGCCAGCGCTTTCCAAGGGGCCGAGCCTTTCGCCGGCTGCGGCCGATTGTAACTCGGCGGTCAGCGCTTCGCCGAGATAGCGGCGCAGCTCCGTCAGAGTGAGCAGGCGGTCAGGTGGATGAGCTGCGGGCCGGCGGCGTGGCCCGTCGGGCGCTGCGGCGGATTGCCATTGCACCCGATAGCGATCCCCGGCGGCAAAAAACTCGACATTGGCTTGGAAAAAGTTGCGGAGCTCCGCTTCGGGCGGGAGCGGCTCGGCCTGACTTCGCGCAAAATCGATCATGGTCATGACGATGGCCCGACGCACATTGGGAGCATTGCGCGGCATGTCCAGCGCGATGCCGCGCTGGAATAGCAATTCCTCGTCTACCAGGCGCTCAATCGCGCGGTCCGTGTCGTCCTCTGTCAGCGGATTGCGGCTGTCGCGGGACATCGCTTCCAGGGCGAGTTCGACATCTTCTACCGGGATTGGGTGACCATTGACCGTCACCGCGACATGGCTGCCGCGCGCAATTGGGCTTTCGCCTGGCCACAATACGCTGGCGAGAACCAGCAGGCCGCCGGCTGCGGCGCCCAGGCCCCACCCCCAATGGGCAGAATTCATTCCGTGGCCTCGGGATCATCTGCTGCTTGCGGCAGATGGGTCAGGTAGATCGGAGAGGACCAGGCGCGGTGTTCAACCTCGGCAATACAGTCGTCGGACATGTCGGTGCGGTAGTCGCCGAAACACGGATTGGCCTCGATGCAGCGGCCATTCTCGTCATAGCGGCAACGCAAGGGATTGCCATTGACCTGGCCCGATGGCTCCTGGATCGCACGGACATAATAGATCGTATCGCGGCCTGCCGCGGCATAGTCCGGATCGGAAAAGGTCACCTCACATCCTTCGCCGAAATCGTCGCAAGGCAGGGTCTGCCAGACATCCTCGATGAGATCGTCCAGCGGCTCATTCGCCGTGATCTGCGGGCGTATCCGGATGACTTCGATGCGCGTTATGCGGAACCGTTCATTGCCCGGATTATAGCACTCGCCACGGCAGAGTTGCTGAAGGCGGTCCGGCGACAACCCGCGCACCGAATAGTCGGGGCATCCCGGGTTCTGCCGAAGCGATCCCGCGGCGCGGACGCGAAACAGCGGACTTTCCCCACGCTCGGCCGTATCCCCCATGCCCGCCAGAGCGCGGCCGTCTTCGTCGATCAGATCGAACCAGAGTAATTGCCGCAAACCCGAGGTGGCATAGACCTGCCGATTCTCCAGCGCAGACCAGAGGCCGTCACGCGAGCGTTCTGAAACGTGCGCGGCTACGAGCCCGCCGCCGGTAAAAAAGCTCGCCTGGCGCTCGAGCTCTGTGATCTGGAAGCCGGCAGCCTGGATCAGTTCGTCCCGCGTGATGCGCCGTGAATCCGCCGGCGCCTCGGAATCGGGCGGCAGGAAGCGCTCGGCGATGTTCTGACTAACCGCACCACCGGCATCGGTCATGTAATGGCGTTCGAAAGGCTTATAGCCGATTCCAGGACGCGCGGTGTGCGTGTCAGATGATCCGATGAACCCCCAGCGAAACCGGAATTCGCCGCCTTCATCGTCGAAATGCGTGGCCGCCAGCCCGGCCTGCACACTGGTGGTCGGAATATGGTTGAAAGCCGGGAGGAAGCAGTCGCGGCATTGACCCGAATCCTGCCAATCCTCAGGTGTTTCGCCGAGTACGGTGAGGTGTCCGGCCAGGCCGACATGGACCGCGTTCTCGCGGGCGATTAAGGCCCGCTCGTCGCATATTTCCTCGGGCAGACCTTCACTTTCGCACCGCTCCCGAATGATCTCGCCAGCGCGCCAACAAGACGGCAGGTAGTTGCCTGAGGGCTCCGGGCAAACGAGATCATCGATTCCGCCCAGCGCCGGCCGCCAAGGCCGGTATTCCTCTGAATTGCCGTGACCTGAAAAGATCTCGATAAGCCTGAACGCGTCGGGACGTTGTGCCGGATTGAGTTGCTTGTTCCATGTCGTGCCTGGCGGTGTGTAGAATCCCCAAGCCGAGCCATGCGGGATGATTAACGGATCCAGCCCCTGGCTTTCGAGGCGGGTCACGAGCTCGCCGGGTGTCGCCGCGATTTCATAACAATCGCGGGGCAGCGCGCCCGATTCCACAGATTCGTCGCAGAGCGGAACGTCGCGAACATCCTGCACGAAACGTCCGAAATCGTAGTAGTTCTGACGGTTGGACAAGTCGAGGAATGCGATCTCGGGCGGTAACATGGCTTGCGCATTGTCGCGCAGAGCGCGCACAGTCACACCGGCTGCAGCGATGGGCCGAGCGGCGATTGCGTCCCGGTCTAGCGAGCGGAAAACAACATTCTTATGGCCGTAATGATCGTCCGGCAGGGCGCCGACCTGTGTCCATTCAAAGCCGACAAACGGAATGACGTCGGGAATGCCATCGGCATCTGACCGCGCCGCGCATTGCTGGACGGTATCGATGATTTGGCTCCAGCGCGCGGGCGTTAAAGCCTCGGCATGATCGGTAGATGCCCAGAAGTCGAGCGCCGAGCAAAAGCGCGCGAAATCGCACGCATCGGCAACCGGATTCGCGCCTTCGCCGCGCAGCAGCGGCAAGGCCCAGACGAAAGCGTCGGTCGAGTAGGTGGAATGAACATGCAGATCGCCGAACAAAATCTCGGTATCGTCCGGCTGGCCGAGCGCGCCGGCGGCGGCATTGATGCGGGCGATCCGGTCCTCGATGGTCTCGGCGGGTACAGCGTTTGCCGTAATCTCACCCGGTCCTCTCGGCCGTCCGTGCCAGCCTTCGAAGACGCCATAAACGTATAGACCGACGAAAATTGCCGCGGCCGCGATCACCGCGCTGCCGATCGTCAAAAGTCGCATCTGATCCTCCCCGCCCGGTCTGAAGCCTATGCCCGCCGCGGGTTGGAGGAAAGAGGGATAAGAATGGTGCCGGCTGAGGGACTCGAACCCCCGACCCCCTGATTACAAATCAGGTGCTCTACCAGCTGAGCTAAGCCGGCGCCGCGAAGGCCGCCGGGCCCGCACCGCGCCATCCTGATAGTCGCCTCCTGCGCGGCGCACAAGCTTTCGCTGTGCAACCCGTTCTGCTATGCGCAGGCGATGATCCGGCTCAAGCGTGCTGTCGGCCTGACCGGCCTAACCCTATACGGTCTCGGCGTGACGCTGGGCGCGGGCATTTACGCGCTGATTGGCGAAATGTCGGGGGCGGCGGGGCTGTACGCGCCGCTGGCTTTTCTGTTCGCTGGCGGATTGGCGGCCTTCACCGGCCTGTCTTATGCCGAGCTGGCTTCGCGGTATCCGGAAGCGGCTGGAGAGGCCGCCTATGTCGATCATGCGTTTTCGCGGCGTGCAATCACCGCGCTTGCCGGTTATGGCGTCGTTCTTTCCGGGTCGATCTCCGCCGCGGTCGTTCTGCACGGATTCGCCGGATATTTTTCGGCCTTGTCGGCGCTGCCGTCCTGGATTGCGGTTTTTGCTGTCATCGCCGGATTGGTGGCAATTGTGGCGTGGGGCGTTGAACTGTCGATCTGGGTCGCCGGAGCCATCACTGTGACCGAAGCGGCTGGCCTGCTGATGATCATCGCCGTTGCCACGCCGGATGCCGTGACGATGCCGCCACCGGCACCTGATGCCGTTGGCATTCCTTGGGCGGGGATTTTTGCCGCCACGGTCATGGCTTTTTTTGCCTTCATCGGTTTCGAGGATATCGTCAACATGGCGGAGGAAACGCGGGCGGCGCGGCGTACCGTGCCGCTTGCCATCCTGTTGACGCTGTCGATATCAGCCGTGCTGTATGCGGCCGTTTCCTTCGTTGCCGTTCGCGCCGTCGACCCGGCCCAGCTCGCCGAAGAGTCGGGACCTCTGGCGGCGGTTTTCGAGAGCGCTACCGGTCTCTCCGGCACGCCCATCGCCCTGATCGCCGTGCTGGCAATGCTGAACGGTGCACTCGTGCAGTTGATGATGGCGTCGCGAGTGTTCTACGGGCTAGCCCGCCGGGGCTTGGCGCCTGCGCCGCTGGCCAGGGTACACAGGGTGCGCCGCACACCTGTGCGGGCGACCCTCCTCGCCGGCACTCTGGTTGCCGCTTTAACACTGGCCGGTGGTCTGGGCCCCCTCGCGATCGCGGCGTCGACCGTTACGCTACTCGTTTTCTCGCTCGTCAATGCGGCCTTGATCGCCGTGCGTTGGCGCGACCCAGAGTGCGGCAAAGCCGGATTCCAGGCGCCGGTCTGGGCTCCTTATCTCGGTGTGGCGACGAGCTTGGCCGCGGTCGCCGGGGTGGCCGTCCAAACGTTCAGTTAGCTGCCGTCAGGCCGCTTATCTGAAAAAGCTGAAAATCACGCCTGCGAGCGTGTAGGCCACCAGCTGATTGCCGAAATGGATCAAGGTCAGCTCAATCGATTGCCCTTCCCAGATGTGTTTCAGCATTTCCGTGGTGGCTGAAAAGAATAACCAGACCAGCGCAGCGGCGATCATACAGTCGACCAGCCCGTCCCGGCCGCTCCATGCGAGAATGACGCCGATACCAATGGCGGCGACAAGGGAGTTTGTAACGCCCTTTGCCATGGTGACCGCCATATTTCCGTCTTTCAGAGATTCCTCGGTGAAGTTGTTGAGCGCCATCCAGCGCTTTCCGAACAACGGGCCATACCAGACCATACCGACCAGCATGAAGCCGACGCTCGAGAGCAGAACTGCAATGATATTGATGCCGTATAGGTCCATGACTTTCCTCCCCAGCCATTCGCGCGTATGTCTCGCGCCAGACACGAAAACCCTAAATTCAAAAGGGATGAAGGCGAAGCGAAAATGGCCCGGTATCTGATCACGAGTGCGCTACCGTATATCAATGGGGTCAAGCATCTCGGCAATCTGGCGGGGTCTATGCTGCCAGCTGACGTCTATGCGCGTTTCCAACGCCTGCGCGGCCACGAGGTGCTCTATATCTGCGCCACCGACGAGCACGGCACGCCGGCCGAGCTGGCCGCCGCCGCTGCCGGCGTGGACGTTGAGTCGTATTGCGACGAAGAGCACGAAATCCAGCGCGTGGCCGGCGAGGGCTTTGCGCTCAGTTATGATCATTTCGGGCGAACTTCGGCTGCGCCCAATCATCGGTTGACCCAGCATTTCGCCGCGGTGCTGGAAGACAAGGGATTGATCGACGAACGCGCAGACGAACAGGTGTATTCGATCGACGATGAGCGGTTTTTGCCGGACCGTTATGTTGAGGGTATCTGCCCGCACTGCGATTTCGAGCGGGCCCGCGGCGACCAGTGCGACAATTGCGGGCGCCTGCTGGAGCCGACGGACCTGAAAGAACCGTATTCGAAAATCTCCGGCTCGAAGAATTTGGAAGTGCGCGAGACACGGCATCTCTATCTCTTGCAGACAAAGATGGAGCCAAAACTGCGCGAGTGGGTAAATGCCGCTGCCGACAGCTGGCCGTCCCTTGCCGTGTCGATCGCCAACAAATGGCTGGACGAAGGTCTGCGCGACCGGTCCATCACCCGCGATCTGTCCTGGGGCGTGCCGGTCGCGCGTGACGGCAAGGTGCGCGCCGGTTTCGAGAACAAGGTCTTCTATGTCTGGTTCGATGCGCCGATCGGCTATATCGGCGCGACCGAGGAATGGGCGTTGTCCAATGACGGTGACTGGGAACGCTGGTGGCGCACTGACAAGGGCGCGGATGACGTCACCTATGTCCAGTTCATGGGCAAGGACAATGTCGCCTTCCATACGGTGAGTTTCCCGGCGACGATCCTCGGATCCGAAGAGCCATGGAAGACCGTCGACCGGCTGAAAGCCTTTAACTGGCTCAATTGGTATGGCGGCAAGTTTTCGACCTCGGAACAACGGGGTGTGTTCATGGACACGGCGCTGGAATTGCTGCCCGCGGATTACTGGCGCTGGTATCTCACGGCGAATGCACCGGAAGGCTCGGACACGCAATTCACCTGGGAACATTTCCAGGGCGTGGTGAACAAGGATCTCGCCGACGTGCTCGGCAATTTCGTCAATCGCATCCTGCGCTTCAACAAGTCGCGCTTCGACAACGTGGTGCCGGAAGGCGGCGAGACGGGCGAGCACGAAGCCTGGCTGGCGCGCGAAGTCGACGAACGCCTGGCGGCAATCGTCGAGAATTACGAGGCAATGCGCTTCCGGCCGGCGGCGGCAGAAACCCGCGCGCTGTGGGCGGCGGGTAATGAATACCTCACCCGCGCCGAACCGTGGACGCATTTCAAGATCGACCGCGACAAGGCGGCCGTGGGCGTCCGCACGGCGCTCAATCTTGCCGTGCTGATGGGTATCGCCGCACAGCCGATCATCCCGAATACCGCCGCAGCCATTCTCGATTGTCTCGGCGTTCCGAAGGGCAACCGGCGCTGGCCGGAAGAACCGGCGGCCGACCTGCTGGACGTGTTACCGAAAGGCATGGCAGTGACGCCGCCCGATGTTCTCTTCGCCAAGATAGATGATGACCAAGTGGCGGAGTGGACGGCGCGTTTCGGAGGCGAGGGCAGCTAGGTCTGCTGGTGATTTGATTGAGTAACCAAAACGGGCTGCGATAATGGTCAATTCAGCACAGTAACGACGGTCTAGGTTAAAATAGCGAATGATACATAATTATACCGCCAATTAGGAAATAGGGCTTGTTGAGTGGATGTTTGTCTTTTCACCGAAACACCTTCAAAGTTACCCTTGATCCCAGCTATAAGCTTTAGTGGTTCTGTTCAGCTGTAAAAAGTGGCTGGCGGCCGATAGTCGGCGCGCGACTTAGAAAAATATTGAATGCACTCAATATGGGCTATTTTAATATGATAAAATCCAACAATTTTGCATTCTTATTCAGCAAATATTAAATAAAATTAGAAATATTAAATAATAAAATTTTCCGTATTTAAAATATCTTGGCACTATGCAATAAATCGAAGTGATGCATCACAGTCAGGGTCGAGCCACGCATCGAATGCATGAATGGAAGCGATTCGAAATTCCGCAGCACCGGGGCCGAACCAAGTACCTATATAAATATTTTGCTGTCTATCAATATTATACGAATTTTGTGTTCGACCATTTATGTCGATCAGTTTTGTTCTAAATTCAGATATTTCAACTATTCCGTACTGTACCCACGGCATAACACGCGTTTGAATGGCTTGTCTATAAGCAAAGTGAAAAACACATGGTTTATATAGTAGCTGCCGATTTTTTGTTCGAAGTGCAATGTTTGCATAATAATTCGCTTTGACGCTAGGGTTGTGAAAAATTTCAAATGTCTCCCATCGTCTTTTGTAATATTCGGCAACTTGGATAGGTGGCCATTCGAATTGCTGTCCGAAAAATTCGGAAATAAACTTAAGCGCGGGGTGAGGCCAAGCCGCTGCCCAGAAAGCAACGTTAAGACGCCTAATAGCTTTTTCTTCTTGGCCTGGCACGATTTCGATCATTGCAAAGGGATCAATATCGAGAAGCCCGCATAGCTGCAGATAGCTTTTCGCGTTTTGCGGCAGCTGCCCTTTTCGCCAACGGTAGATAGTCGCCAAATCCGGGGCCCCAATACCTCGATTGGTGGCTTCAGACATGGAAAGACCAGAAAGTTTTCTGTTTTTTGCTGTATCTGAGGTCTTGTCGTTCCGATCGCCGTACCGGTCCCGCCACAGCTGCTCCAATTCGAGCGGGGTGCTTAAGCGCTTAAGCAATGCACCGTTTAGATGAATCGAATGACCCAATGTTATTTAGCTTTCGCAAATGGCTTCGGCTCTTTGCGAGTCCGATAATTACTACCGATGCTAAATTTGATTTGGCGTCCGTCAAGAACGCCGAAACTCACACATAGGATGTATTGGAGGTTGCAATGGAAAAGAAAGGAAAATGCCGATGCGGTTGGACATGGTATGTCTGTAACAACTGCCGTGCTGCAGGTTGCGGGAACGATAAATGCCCAAATTACCAGTGGGTCGGTCTTCATGACATAATTGGAGGTAATTGGTGTAGAACCTGTCGAAAGTCATAGGCTTTTTTCTCGCGTGATTGAGGGTTCGTTTCGAACTCTTTCGCAGAGTATTGCTTTGCGGCAGACTCCGAGCGCGCAATAGATCGTATTCGTTTCCGGTCGGCGGCGGCAGAAACCCGCGCGCTGTGGGCGGCGGGCAATGAACACCTCGCCCGCGCCGAGCCGCGGACGCATTTCAGGACCGATCGCAGAAGGGCAGCGGTCGCGGTGCGCGCGCGGCATTCAACCTTGCCGCGCTGAGGCGCATTGCCGCGCCGGCGAGCGCCGTCCTCGGCGATTCACCGCTGGAATTGCCGGAAATGATGGCGCGCACGCCGAGCAGTAAGATCATCACAGGCCTGCTGGTCATGAATTCAGCAAGCGGCAGATATGAGCGGGCGGCAAGTTAATGGCGTGTAAGACGGCCGTTTACGAAGCCGCTATCAAATCCTGCCAGTGTTGCCGTCGTGGATCTTTGGCCGAGGAAAGATCATGACATTTTCGAACCGATCGTTGGAGCCGGCGGGCGAACGCATCGCGCAGCTCTTGAAACTCGTCGTCCACCATCGCGGTCCCGACGCGGAGCAAAAGCTGATGGAAGCCATTGGCGAAGAAAGGCTGTTTGAGATCTATTCTGGTCAGGAGCCCAGATTCAGCGAGCTGGAGGAGATTTCCGCCACGCTCTCAATTCCCATTTCAACATTTCAAAGCTTCAATTCTGGCGACTTTCCGCAGCTTGAAATCGTTTGGGCCGAGTTGCTCTATCACGCGCGCTCGCTGTCGCATCGGGAAATCGAGGAATTAGCATTACGAATCGCGGACCTCACGCCGACGGGGAGCCATGCGAAATCACTCATCAGAAAGATGGGTCATTTGCCTAAGTTGCCTGACTAGGCCACGATTGGCGAGATCCGTCCTCAATACGGCAACCATAAGGGCATCGAATTGAATCGACGACCGATAATCGTTCTTCATTCGCCCGAAGATGCGCAAAACGCTTTCCAGATTGCGCGCCAATTGATCGGCCCTGACCGGCTGTTCGACGACGGCGCTGTTCGCCTTCTCACAGCCGGGAAAAGTTGCCGTCTACCGCTCGGGTTTGAAACAGCGCGGATGGTTGTCGTGACATCCTTGTCATCCGTGAATTCGCTCGCCGTCAGCAGAGTTCTTGATGCCTTCTTGCAGTACCGTGACCGGCACGACGTTATGGTCGTGGTGGCCTCGACAACCCCGCCAGGATTTTCCGAGGATGCCCTGATCAGTCCGATCCTGATGTATCAGAGATCCAAGCTTACCGGGTTCCTGGAAGCTTGCGGGGCTCCACAATCTTTTGCGGCCGACCTTCGAATCGACACCGTGGACGAGGCGATATCAAAGCTGGAGGCCATCATCACCGCTGATGAAAACAACGACCGGCAAAGCGATCATTCAGCGGGCGGATGCGTTCGCAAGTCTAGCGCCATGCGTAAGCGCTTGTAGGGGGGTGCGATTGCCGCTTGCCTTCAAGCGTACCATGTCGTGACGCGAAGATAATCAGTCGTCTGGCTTAATGGCGGGCGTCTGCGGACCGTAAGGTTTGTGTGGACCGCCCGGAGCGTGATTGTCTAAGATGTGTTCTGTGCGAACACGCGACCAAGTTACTTTTCAAAGGGGGGCGCATGCCGAGCCATTCACCCAAGAGCGTCACCGAAGTTGATGTCCATGTCGGGTCACGCGTGCAATTACGACGCAAGTATTTGAACATGACTCAGGAACGGCTCGGCGACCTGCTCGGTGTGACGTTCCAGCAAGTGCAGAAATATGAGCGGGGCGCCAACAGAATTGGTGCCAGCCGGCTATATGATCTAGCGCGTGTGCTGGACGTTCCCATTACCTATTTCTTCGAAGGCATTGGTGAAGGCGAGTTGGACTGCGCGAACGCGCAAGACGATGAATCTTCGACATTGAAACTGATGCAGAGTCGGGACGAGGCTGAACTGGCTCAAGCGTTTTCAAGGATCAAGACGCCAAAGGTACGCCGCGGCGTGATCGAGCTGATGCGGGCCCTGTGCGAATCCTAAAGCGCGTTGCCTTCTAGGGATTTGAACCCAGGCGCCGCACTCTTTAATGAACAAAGGTAAGGGCGGTGTCGTGCGTTGCCCGCTTCAGGCACGATCGGGCGCTGGATAATAGCGGCCGGACAGGGTCATCGCCCGCTTGGCCATTTTGCTACACCTCTTGACCCTGTCCGTCGTGCACCGTCCTATGCAGGCGAGACAAATCAGGGGAATACATATATGCGCGCTTTTCTCGCTTCCGTCGCGGCGATCGCTCTGTCCGCCGGCGCCGCGGCCCAGGACGATCTGCGTCGTGACATCGAGATCGATTATTCGGACCATCTCGAAGCGCTCTACCAGCATTTCCATGCCAATCCCGAGCTCTCCTTGATGGAGGTCGAGACGGCCGCACGACTGGCCGAGGAAATCCGTTCGCTGGGCTTTGAGGTCACCGAGAATGTCGGCGGCACCGGTCTCGTTGCGGTTCTGGAGAACGGCGAGGGCCCGACGCTGATGTTGCGCGCCGACATGGATGGTCTGCCAATCGAGGAAAATACCGGCCTCGACTTTGCTTCAACCGCGATGGGCACTGATCGCCGCGGGCAGGAAAGCTTCGTGATGCACGCTTGCGCGCACGATACGCACATGACGGCGCTGGTCGGCGCGGCCCGTCAGCTGGCTGCGCGGCGCGATCAATGGTCCGGCACGCTGGTTCTAATCGGCCAGCCGGCCGAAGAGCTCGGCCTGGGTGCACAGATGATGTTGGACGATGGACTTTTCGAACGCTTTCCGCTGCCCGACGCCGTTGTGTCGTTCCATACTTTCGGGGCGATCCCGGCGGGCATGATCGGTTATGTGCCGGGCTATGCAATGGCCAATGTCGATTCTGTGGATATCACGGTGCGCGGGATCGGCGCGCATGGCTCGACGCCGCATGTCGGCCGCGATCCGGTTCTGCTTTCGGCGCAGATCATTACCGCGCTCCAGACTCTCGTCAGCCGCGAGATGAATCCGCTGGAATCCGGGGTCGTGACCGTCGGTGCGATCAACGGTGGAACGAAGCACAATATCATTCCGGATGAAGTGCACCTGCAGATCACGGTACGTTCCTATTCAGACGCCAACCGGGAGCTCCTGCTTTCAGGTATAGAACGCATCGCACACGGCCAGGCGGCCTCGGCAGGAATTCCCGAAGATCTGTGGCCAACGGTGGAGGTGGAAGAGCCGTATACGCCCGCCACATATAACGATCCGGAGCTGGCGGAATATGGTGCGGGTGTCCTCCGCGAGCGGTTCGGAAACGTAGCCGTGCGGGAGCTCGATCCGGTGATGGGCGGCGAGGATTTCTCGCGCTATGGCCGGACGGAACATGACATTCCGATCTTCATGTTCTGGGTCGGCGGCACCCCGGAAGACGTGCTGGTCGATTACCAATCGCGCGGCCTATCGGCACCGGGGAATCACTCCGCCCTGTTCGCGCCAGATGCCGAAACCTCGATCACCATGGCGACTGAAGGCATGACGGCTATTGCTCTGGATTACCTGCAGGCCAGTGGCGCTCAATAGCCATGGTCGAACGAATCTATTCGGGCGCGGTTTGGGAAAACCGTGTCGGCTATCGCCGCGCCATCAAGGATGGCCCGCACATCTGGGTGTCCGGCACTGTCGCCGTCGACGAAGACGGTCAAGTATACGCGCCGGGCGACATGGAAGCGCAGACAAGGCGCTGCCTGGAGATCATTGAAAAAGCTCTGGAAAAGCTAGGCGCATCGATGCGCAACGTACGCCGTACGCGCGTGTTTGTGACCGATATGAGCCCGGAGGCCCAGGCCGCCTTCGCGCGGGCTCACTCGGAGGTATTCCGCGATTTTCCGCCGGCATCGGCGCTTTATGGGATTTCGGCACTGGCGGCACCGGAATTCCTGGTCGAGATCGAGGCGGATGCCTATCTGGGCGGGGGCAAGTGATGCGGTTATTGGCGTTTATTGTTCTGGTTTTTACGACGCCCGTGGCGGCCAGCGACCTGCCGGTGCCATCGGTTTGGGAGAATCAATCCGGGTCCGTGTTGTATCTCGATAGCATCGATTCTGACGGCCGCTTTACCGGGCGCTATGTCAATGGCGCGGCGGGCTATCGTTGCCAAGGGATTGAATACGCGGTGAGCGGCCGGGCATTCGATCCGTTGATAAGTTTTACTGTGGTCTGGGCTGCCGAAGCGGAAACCTGTCATAGCATCACCAGCTGGACGGGAAGCTTCGATGGTCAGGCGATCGATAGCGAATGGTCGCTGGTGCGCTGGTCCGATACGGGAGCTGAAACCGATTCCGGCGGTTTTGCGCGCTATGCCGGCGAAAGCCGTTTTGAGCGCCGCGACTAGCCGGCAGACAGTCCAGCAATGTAAGGAAAAACAATGGATTCTCTGATACCTGCCGACAATCATTTCGCGGTCATGGGCGGATTGTTCGTCATCGCGGGACTTGGCTTTCTAGCGGAGAAGACGCGTATTGGCGCGGTATTGACCGGCGCTGTTGTCGCGATCTTCCTGGCGATCTTTTTCTCCAATTTGCCGGTGCCTCTGGCGAGTGGAAACGGTTGGCGTTGGGGAACGTTGATACCGCAATCCGGTGCTGCCTACAGCTTTGTTTTTTCGTATTTTGTACCGCTCCTGATCCCGCTCTTCCTGATGAAGGCAGACATGCGCAAAATCCTGTTCGAAACAGGCCGCATGACGGGCGCTTTTCTGCTAGCAGCTTTCGCCACCGTGGTCGGTGCGATTGTCGCTTTTACCCTGTTCGATTTCGGCGAGCTTGAGGCCGCATTGGCGGGATTGTTCACGGCCACCTATATTGGCGGTTCCGTCAATTATGCCGCTTTGGCCGACATTACGGGTCTCGCCGCAAACGAGCCGAGCCTGGTTTCGGCGGCGACTGCTGTCGACAATCTGTTTTCGGGCGTTTTCCTGGCCTTCCTGGCGGTCATGCCAGGCCTTTATTTCATCGCCTCGCGCTTCGTCGAGAAGGATCATTCCGAAGGCACTGTCGCAGAAACGGAAAAAGGGCGGGCAACGGCGTTAACCCTCACGATCACGCTCGCTTATGCGCTGGTCCTGGTTGCGATCGCTGACTTCCTGACGGGCCAGCTAGCCCTTCTGCTCGGCATGCTGGGCATTGAGGACGCCGCGCGCGCTGCCGGCAATTGGCGCTATGGTATTCTGACGATTATCACGCTGATACCCGCGACTTTCCTGTCGAAGCAAATGTCCAAACTGCATGGTGGATATGAGCTGGGGGTCGGCTTGGCCTTTGTGTTCTTCGCCGCCATTGCTGCCGGCGCCAACATTCCCTCGCTGATCAGCGAAGCCCCGCTATTGCTGGCCCTGGTTGCGGTGGTGCTCGGCGTGCACGCCATCGTTCTGTTCAGCCTGGGATCGCTGTTACGCTTCTCGCTACCCGAGCTGATCACCGCTTCCAACGCAGCTGTGCTGGGCGCCACAACCGCACCGGCGCTGGCCGCCGCGAAGGGGTGGAAAGAGCTTATCACACCGGGGGTTCTGGTCGGCGTGCTGGGCTACGTCATTGGCACGCTGATCGCTACGGCAGTTTATCAATTCTGGCCCGGCTAAGGGGCGATTCGCCGCAGAGGCGAGTTTCGGCTAATCTGACGGCTGCGAGGGGAAATTGGGGAGGTTTCCTATGCTCAAGAATATTGCCGTCATCTTGCTGATGATTATTGCCACTGTCGCGGCCGACGCCCAGCAGCGTACTGCTGTTCGGACCGCCGTCCAGGTGCAAAACGACACGCGCTTCACATCTGAATTCCAGCAGGCCATGGAATCTGGAAACTATGGCCACGCTGCGACGCTCGTCAGATCGGGCAATGCAACGCGTGGCAGCGGGCTTGCGACCGGTCGCCGGACGTATGAACCGGTCAGGGCTTCAGCGGCGACATCATCTGCCACCAGCCTCACCGCCAATACGCCACCGCCAGACACAGCCGACTATACCTGCAATGGCGGGAATTGCGCCTGCGCCGGTGCGTCGGATTGCGTGGCCATGGCGCCAATTTGCGAGGAAGGCACGATCGGCTGCAATGATTACGGTTGCACGTGCAAGGAGGCCGATTAGGGCTTCGGGCGAGCGAATGGCAATGCGTCATCGGTGAAGACGTCGCGCGTAGGCGTGAAGGCGTCGGGTACATCGAACGCACCAATCAGGATGTGGGTTTCGCCGGGCCACTTCGCGCCCTGGTAGGTGAGGGGGGACCCGCAGTCGCGACAGTATCCGTGCTCAACGCCTGCTGAACTTGCAAAATTGGATCGCTCGCCCGTCCAGACGATCTGCTCATTGCGAAACCCGATCCAAGTGGAATAAGCAGCACCGGTCGCGCGGCGGCAATCACGGCCATGACAATTGTCTACAAATCGCAGCTCGCCGGATGTTTCGAAACGAACCGCCCCGCATTGGCAGCCGCCGCGTGCCATGTTTATTCACCGTCCCACAGGCGGCGCAAATTGTTGCGCAAGTATTCGAGCCGGGTGCGATTCTCCCAGCTGACATTGAAGCCCTCTTCGGCAATCACTTCGCCCAGCTCGTAGAGAATGTCGCGCTTCACGTGGTCCTTGATCAGGCTCTCGATGAAAGCGATGGCCACAATCCGTTCGCCTTTGGTAACGGGCTTCACCTCGTGATAGGTGGTCGACGGATAAAGCACAGCGGAACCCGGCTTGCCTTTGACCGTCACTTCACCATCGCCGAGGTGTGCAACCAGTTCACCCCCCTCATACGTGTCCGGATCGGCGAGGAATATCGTGCACGAAACATCGGACCGCACGGGATGCGGCTGGACGGGTATAATGGCGGCATCCGAATGCACACCGTAATTCATGCCTGGCTTGTAGCGGGAAATCATCAGTGGCGTCATGCGTGCCGGAATCACCGCATCATTGAAGACACGATGTTGGGAAAGGGCTTGCATGAGGATGCGACTGGTTTCCTGAAACCGCGGATCGGCAAAATCAATTTGAAGGTTGTTTTTCGCTTTATTGTGTGGATTGGATGCGCGACCGTCGGCGAAGCGGGCTTCGTCCGCTATTTTCAAAATTTGCGCGACTTGTCCGCGGCTCAATAGGTCTTCGATGATGCGAAACATGGCAGGGCCCCCCAGTCTTTTAACCGAGGCGACCACAGCTGCGCGGTTGCGTCAAACCTTGCGATCGGACCGTGCAGCGAATGCGGCGTAGAGCACAATCGCGGCGGCAGTCGAGATATTGAGGCTTTCGATCGCGCCGGTCGTCGGGATCGATACCAGAAGATCGCAGTTGTCTGCGACGCGCGGGCGCAATCCCTTGTCTTCGGCGCCCATAACGATGACCAGGCCCGGGCCACCATGTTCGCGGATCGCGTCGGGCAGGGGCCTCGGGCCATCGCCTGACAACCCGATTACAAAACGGCCTGCCTTGCGCAATTCGATCAATGCGTCGGCGATATTCGTCACACGCACATGGCGGACCGTTTCGGTCGCGCCCACCGACGCCTTGGCGGTTGCACCAAACAGAGGCGGCGCCTTGCGGTCTTGTAAAATGATCGCCCGGGCACCAAATGCCGCGGCTGAACGGAAAACAGCGCCAACATTATGTGGGTCGGTGACCGAATCGAGAACGATCAGTACGCCATGTGTCGCATCCGCGACCGCTTTCAACGGCTCGGCGGCGGGTGCCGTTGTTCGGAGCGCGAAACCTTGATGGACGGCGCCATCCGGGAGAACCGCGGATATGGACGCCGGCTTCGCGTCTTCGAACGGCGTACCGGCGGGTATTTCGCGTTGGGCATTTAGCGTCAGCAAAAGCCGGCGGGATTCGCGGCGTGGATTTGCCAAAGCTGCCAGTACAGCGTGCCGTCCCCAGATCCAGCCTTCATTGGCTTCCGCAGGATTGCGTGAAGACGTTGATTTGGCTGTCCTATTTGACCGGTTGCGTGTATTGGGCTTCGTCACTATATTCCGCGCTCCCTTGACCGAGGGCTCCCTTGTCGTCGCGTGGTTACTGCAATCCGTTGCGGATTGACACAGACGGCATATTGCGTCGGCGTTTTATCTGCGGATAAGACGCGTGTCGTGCCTCGAATGCGCCTGGAGGGGTGGTCGAGTGGTTAAAGGCACCAGACTGTAAATCTGGCGACGAGAGTCTACGCTGGTTCGAATCCAGCCCCCTCCACCATTCGCACGCGGTTCGCTGCAGGCAGCCAATTTGATCCCGGGGATCAAATTTGGTTGGTCAATGTAATTCGTTCCTGAGGTTCGGACCCCGGATACCCATTCCCCGCTCTTAGCCGGACTAGCCAGCCTTCGCTGCGGGCCGGTGATCGCAATTGCCCGCCCATGCGGGTTCGGATTGCTTCCCCGGAGCGTCAGCGGAGGCGGACCTCGCGTCACAAACGTCCCTGTCTGTTACATAGTATTGAAGCCCAACCAGCTTTCGCTCGTCGTTCCGACCAGAAATCCGGTCTTGTTTTGCTGCCGCATTGCGGACAAACAACAGAGCGGGCGGAGACGCTGCATTGAGAGGTGTTAGGCCTCTCGACCTTTGTTGCAAGCCCCGCTAGATAAGCCGGCGCGGCGCGGGTATAGCTCAATGGTAGAGCAGCAGCCTTCCAAGCTGAATATGCGGGTTCGATTCCCGCTACCCGCTCCATCTCCAGCCCATGCGACAACGATGACCGAAGCGGCCAGCGGCGCTACTTGCAGTTCGCATCCGGCTGCCCCCTTGCCTTTGTTCACAGGTGAGTCTATCCCCCGCGCTCATCAATAAACGCGCTGAATTCGGGTGCGTTATTTCCGGTCATACCAAGAGGAAGTAAGAACATGGCCAAGGAGAAGTTTGAGCGGACGAAGCCGCACGCGAACATTGGCACGATTGGTCACGTTGACCACGGCAAGACGACGCTGACGGCTGCGATCACGAAGCAGTTCGGTGAGTTCAAGGCGTATGATCAGATTGATGCGGCGCCTGAGGAGAAGGCTCGCGGGATCACGATCTCGACGGCGCACGTGGAATACGAGACGGATGCGCGTCACTATGCGCACGTCGACTGCCCGGGTCACGCTGACTATGTGAAGAACATGATCACGGGTGCGGCCCAGATGGACGGGGCGATTTTGGTGGTGAACGCGGCGGACGGCCCGATGCCGCAGACGCGCGAGCACATTCTTCTGGCCCGTCAGGTTGGCGTTCCGGCTCTGGTGGTGTTCCTCAACAAGGTCGACCAGGTTGACGATGAGGAGCTTCTGGAGCTGGTGGAGATGGAGGTGCGCGAGCTTCTGTCGTCCTATGACTTCCCGGGTGACGACATTCCGATCATCGCCGGTTCGGCTCTGGCGGCGCTGGAAGGCCGGGATCCGGAGATTGGCGAGCAGAAGATCGCCGAGCTGATGGCGGCTGTGGACGAGTACATCCCGACGCCGGAGCGTCCGGTGGACCAGGACTTCCTGATGCCGATCGAGGACGTGTTCTCGATTTCGGGCCGGGGGACGGTTGTGACCGGCCGGATCGAGCGCGGTGTTGTGAAGGTCGGCGAAGAGATCGAGATCGTGGGTATCCGCGACACGGTGAAGACGACGTGCACGGGCGTTGAGATGTTCCGCAAGCTCCTGGATCAGGGCCAGGCGGGCGACAATGTCGGTGTTCTGTTGCGCGGTATCGACCGTGAGGGTGTTGAGCGCGGTCAGGTTCTGGCCAAGCCGGGTTCGATCACGCCGCACGCGAAGTTCGAGGCGGAAGCCTACATCCTGACGAAGGAAGAGGGCGGGCGTCACACGCCGTTCTTCACGAACTACCGCCCGCAATTCTACTTCCGGACGACGGATGTGACCGGTGTGGTGACCCTGAAAGAGGGCACCGAGATGGTGATGCCGGGCGACAATGCGGAGCTCAATGTCGAGCTGATCACGCCGATCGCCATGGACCAGGGCCTGCGGTTTGCTATCCGTGAGGGTGGCCGAACCGTCGGCGCCGGCGTCGTCTCCAAAATCATCGAATAGGAAGATCCCTGTTCTGACGATTGAAGGGGCGCTCTCGGGCGCCCCTTTTTCGTACGGGCCTCCGTTTGCCGGAACGGGTTGCAGAAACTGTCATGAAAAGCGGAATTTCTGTTCCGAATTACGCTTACAGGTGTTGACGGAAGCGACTCATACCGGTAGACGACGCCCCTCGTGAATGAACTGGCGGTGCCGACTGGCAGACGCAGTTCCATGAAGCGAACAAAATGGTTTCAAGCGCGCCGATCGGTGGCCGGGAGTGTCCACCTGTCTGTGCGCCTTTAATTGTGTGGACGAACTACGATGGCACAGCAGAATATTCGCATTCGCCTCAAAGCGTTCGATCACCGCGTGCTGGATACGTCCGCGCGCGAGATCGTCTCGACGGCGAAGCGCACCGGCGCCAATGTGCGCGGTCCCATCCCGCTGCCGACCCGGATGGAGCGTTTTACCGTTCTTCGTGGTCCGCACATTGACAAGAAGTCGCGCGAACAGTTCGAAATCCGGACTCACAAGCGCCTTCTCGACATCGTCGATCCCACACCGCAAACGGTTGACGCGCTGATGAAGCTCGACCTGTCGGCTGGTGTGGACGTCGAGATCAAGCTGGGAGCCTAAGTCATGCGCACGGGCCTGATTGCCAAAAAGGTCGGGATGACCCGCGTGTTTGCCGAAGACGGCGCGCACATCCCGGTGACCGTTCTCCAACTCGACAATTGCCAGGTCGTGTCGCAACGCACGGCTGATCGTGACGGCTATGTCGCGCTCCAGCTGGGTGCCGGCAAGGCGAAGGCCAAGCGCACCTCGAAGGCGATGCGCGGCCACTTCGCCAAAGCGCAAGTCGAGCCGAAAAAGCGCGTCGTCGAGTTCCGCGTATCGGAAGACAATCTGATTGAGCCGGGCTCCGAGCTGACGGCCGAGCACTTCGTGCCGGGTCAGAAAGTCGATGTGGCGGGAAAGAGCATCGGTAAGGGTTTTGCCGGCGCCATGAAACGCTGGAATTTCGGCGGTCTGCGGGCTTCGCACGGCGTTTCGATCTCGCACCGCTCGCACGGTTCGACCGGTCAGTGTCAGGACCCGGGCAAGGTATTCAAGGGCAAGAAGATGGCCGGCCATTATGGTGATGCGCGGATCACGCTGCAGAACCTGGAAGTAGTGCGCGTCGATGCCGAAGACGGTTACATCCTGGTCCGGGGTTCCGTTCCGGGTGCGTCGGGCTCTTGGGTGGAGATCCGCGACGCGGTGAAGGGCGCCGGCGATGCCGAGCTGCCGATGCCGGGCGCGATCCGCAAGGTTGAAGACAGTGAGCCGGACAATGTGCCGCCGGCGTCTCCGGAAGCCGACATGGCCGCTGAAGGCGGTTTGCCGAATGGCGATGCTCCGGAAGCCGAAGGTGCAGCCAAGGCTGATGAGGAGTCCAAATCATGAAGGTCGAGGTAAAGACCCTCGCCGCGAAGGATGCGGGCGCGCTGGACCTTGACGATGCCGTCTTTGGTATTGGCGAGGTTCGTGCCGACCTCCTGCAGCGTGTGGTGAAGTGGCAGCTGGCGCGTCGCCAGGCTGGTACCCACAAAGCGCTGGAGCGCAATGAAGTGTCCCGCACCGGCAAGAAGTACGGCCGGCAGAAGGGATCGGGCGGTGCCCGTCACGGCAATCGCCGCGCACCGATCTTCGTCGGTGGTGGCAAGGCCCACGGACCGCGGGTCCGGAGCCATGCGCACGATCTGCCGAAGAAGGTGCGGTCGCTGGCCCTGAAACATGCGCTGTCGTCGAAGGCCGGTTCGGAATCCCTCATCGTCGTTGACGAGGCCGTGCTAAAGGATGCCAAGACGAAGTCTGCCAAGGACGCGCTGGCCAAGCTGAAGCTGAGCAATGCGCTGATCATTGACGGCGAGTCGGTCAACGAGAATTTCGCTAAGGCTGCCCAGAACCTGCCGCACATTGATGTGCTGCCGGCTCAGGGCCTGAACGTTTATGACGTGCTGCGTCACGATCAGCTGGTGCTGACCAAGGCTGCCGTCGAGAAGATCCACGAGCGCTTCGCTGCGAAGGAGACGGCATAATGGCCAAGGTCAAAGCTGAATCCCGCCACTATGACGCGATCCTGGGTCCGGTCATCACCGAGAAGGCCACGCTGCTGTCGGAAGACGGCAAGGTGGTGTTCCGCGTGCCGTTGACCGCGACCAAGACGGAAATCGCCGAAGCAGTCGAAACGCTGTTCAAGGTGAAGGTGACGGCGGTGAACACGCTGCGCCTGAAAGGCAAAACCAAGCGCTTCCGCGGTCAGATCGGCCAGCGCTCGGACATGAAAAAAGCGATCGTGACGCTCGCCGAGGGCGATGCGATCGACGTGACCACGGGGCTGTAGAACCATGGCGCTCAAGACATATAATCCCACCTCTCCAGGCCGCCGCGGCCTGGTGCTGGTCGATCGCGAAGGCCTTCACAAGGGCCGTCCGGAGAAGAGCCTTGTCGAAGGCAAGACCAAGAAGGGTGGCCGCAACAATACGGGCCGTATCACCGCGCGCCGCCAAGGCGGTGGTGCCAAAACGCTGTACCGGAAAGTCGACTTCAAGCGTGCGAAGAAGGATATCGAAGCGACGGTCGTTCGCCTCGAATACGATCCGAACCGGACCGCTTTCATCGCGCTGATCGAGTATGCGGACGGCGAGAAGGCCTACATTCTGGCTCCGCAACGTCTGTCCGAGGGCGACAAGGTCGTGTCCGGTTCTGCTGGCGTTGACGTCAAGCCCGGCAATTGCATGCCGTTGAAGACCATGCCGGTCGGCACCATCGTCCACAATGTGGAAATGAAGCCGGGCAAGGGTGGTCAGATCGCGCGCTCGGCGGGTGGCTACGCACAGCTGGTTGGCCGCGACGGTGGTTATGCCCAGGTTCGTCTGAATTCGGGCGAGCTGCGCGCCATCCCTGAGATGTGCGTGGCTACGGTCGGCGCGGTATCGAACCCCGACCACATGAATCAGAATCTCGGTAAGGCCGGCCGCAAGCGCTACATGGGTAAGCGTCCGGCGGTTCGTGGTGTGGCCATGAACCCGATCGATCACCCGCATGGCGGCGGTGAAGGCCGTACGTCCGGCGGTCGTCACCCGGTGACGCCTTGGGGTCAGCCCACGAAGGGCCGCAAGACCCGCAAGAACAAGGCCACCGACAAGTTCATCATCCGCTCGCGCCATCAGCGCAAGTCACGCTAAGGGAGCGCGTTAGCTATGCCGCGTTCAGTTTGGAAAGGTCCGTTTGTCGACGGATACCTCCTCAAGAAGGCCGAAGCGTCCCACGCTGAAGGCCGCAAGAAGCCGATCAAGACCTGGTCGCGCCGCTCGACGATTATGCCGCAATTCGTGGGTCTGACCTTCCAGGTCCATAACGGCAACAAGTTCGTTCCGGTACTGGTGACCGAAGACATGGTCGGCCACAAGCTCGGTGAATTTGCGCCGTCGCGGACCTATTACGGTCACGCCGCGGACAAGAAGGCGAAGAGGGGCTAATCATGACCCAGACCCGCCAAAGAGACGAAGCCGGTAAGAATCTGCCGCGCGTGGCCGAAAACGAGGCCCGTGCCAAGCAGACGATGATCCGCATCAGCCCGCAAAAGCTGAACCTGGTTGCCCAGTCCATTCGCGGCAAGAAGGTCGAATCGGCCCGCGCCACGCTTGAATTCTCGCGCAAGCGTATCTCGAAAGATGTTTTGAAGGTTCTCGACAGCGCTATTGCCAATGCCGAGAACAATCACGGTTTGGATATCGACAGCCTGGTCGTGTCGGAAGCCTTTGTCGGCAAGAATTTGGTGATGAAGCGGTTTCGTGCGCGTGCCCGCGGCCGCGCGGCGAAAGTGCTGAAACCTTTCTCCGAGCTGACCATTGTCGTTCGTGAAGTTGAGGAGGCCGCCTGATGGGTCAGAAGGTCAATCCGATCGGGCTGCGGCTCGGCGTCAATCGCACTTGGGAATCGCGCTGGTACGCGAACACCGGCGAGTATGCCGACCTCCTGCACGAGGATCTGAAAATTCGTGAGATGCTCCGCAAGCGTCTCAAGAATGCCAGCGTGTCGCGCATAGTGATCGAGCGTCCGCACAAGAAGTGCACGGTGACGGTTTATACCGCGCGTCCAGGTGTGGTGATCGGCAAGAAGGGCGCAGATATCGAGATTCTGCGCCGCGAGCTTCAGAAGATCGTCAAGGGCGAGGTTTTCCTAAACCTTGTCGAGGTTCGTAAGCCGGAAATCGACGCCAACCTGGTCGCTGAGTCGATCGCGCAACAGCTCGAGCGCCGCGTGGCGTTCCGCCGCGCCATGAAGCGTTCGCTGCAGACCGCGATGCGTATGGGCGCCAAGGGCTGCAAGGTGATCTGCGGCGGCCGTCTGGGCGGTGCCGAAATCGCGCGCGTCGAGCAGTATCAGGAAGGTTCGGTGCCGCTGCACACGCTGCGCGCCGACATTGATTACGGAACCGCGGAAGCTGCAACGGCGATGGGCATCATCGGTATCAAGGTTTGGATCTACAAAGGTGAGATCCTCGAACACGATCCGATGGCGCAGGAACGCCGCCTGCAAGAATCCGGTGAGCAACGCGCCCGTCAGGGTAGCGGCAACCGCGCGGCATAACGGTCAGGGACGACGGAGCGAAAAACAATGCTTCAACCGAAACGCACCAAGTTCCGGAAGGCGCACAAGGGCCGCATTAAAGGCGCGGCCAAGGGCGGCTTTTCGCTAAATTTCGGTTCCTATGGCCTCAAGGCCATGGAACCCGAGCGCGTCACCGCACGCCAGATCGAAGCCACCCGCCGCGCGATCACGCGCCACATGAAGCGGGCCGGCCGGGTCTGGATCCGGATTTTCCCGGATGTGCCGGTGTCGAAGAAACCGACCGAAGTCCGGATGGGTAAAGGTAAGGGTTCGCCCGAGTTTTGGGCCGCCAAGGTCAAGCCCGGCCGGATCATGTTCGAGATTGACGGTGTGCCCGAGAGCGTCGCGCGTGAAGCGCTGTCTCTTGGCGCGGCCAAACTGCCGGTCAAGACGAAGATCGTCGCCCGGATCGGTGAATAGGAGTGAGTGTCATGGACGCTGTTGATGTGCGCGCAATGAGCGACGATCAGCTGAAGGACGAGCTCCTGAAGCTGAAAAAAGAACAATTCAACCTGCGCTTCCAGCAGGCCTCGGGCCAGTTGCAGAACACGGCCCGTGTCCGGACGGTGCGCCGCACGATTGCGCGCATCCAGACGGTTCAGGCCGAGCGGGTCGAGCAGGCCGGACAAGGGAGCTAGACGATGCCGAAACGCGTATTGCAAGGCGTCGTGGTGAGCGACAAGGGCGACAAGACCGTGGTGGTCAAGGTTGAGCGGACATTTCTTCATCCGCTGCTCCGCAAGACGGTTCGCCGCTCCAAGCGCTATCACGCGCACGATGAGGGCAATGCTCTCAAAGTGGGTGACCAGACCTTCATTCAGGAATGTGCACCCAAGTCGAAGACCAAACGGTGGGAGGTTGTGACCGCAGACGCGCAAGCGTAGCGGCCGGCCTTTTGAAGGAGGATCGATATGATCCAGATGCAATCCAATCTGGACGTCGCCGATAATTCCGGTGCCCGCCGTGTGCAGTGCATCAAGGTTCTCGGCGGTGCCAAGCGGCGTTACGCGCATGTGGGCGACATCATCGTGGTGTCGGTCAAGGAAGCGATTCCGCGCGGCCGCGTGAAAAAAGGTGAAGTGCGCCGGGCTGTCGTGGTCCGCGTGGCCAAGGACATCAAGCGCAAGGACGGATCGGTGATCCGCTTCGACACCAATGCGGCTGTCCTTGTGAACAACAATCAAGAGCCGATCGGCACCCGTATCTTCGGGCCGGTTCCGCGCGAACTTCGCGCCAAGAACCACATGAAGATCGTGTCACTGGCTCCGGAGGTTCTGTAGTCATGGCTGCCAAGATCAAAAAGGGTGACAAGGTCGTCGTCCTGTCGGGCCGCGACAAGGGCAAGACCGGCGAAGTCGTCAAGTCGATCCCGGCGGAAAACCGCGTCATCGTCCAGGGCGTGAATGTCGTGAAGCGGCATCAACGTCCGACGCAGACGTCGGCCGGCGGTATCGAGACCAAAGAAGCGCCGATCCATGTCTCCAACGTGGCGCTCGCCGATCCGAAATCGGGCGAGCCGACGCGCGTCGGCTTCAAGATGGAAGGCGACCGCAAGGTCCGCGTAGCCAAGAAATCCGGTGAGGTCATCGATGGCTGATGTGAAAGAATACGAACCGCGCCTGCGGTCCAAGTATCGCGACCAGATTCGTGATCGCCTGAAGGAGAAGTTCGGTTACTCGAACCCGATGGAGATCCCGAAGATCGAGAAGGTCGTGATCAATATGGGTGTCGGCGAGGCCGCTCAAGACTCGAAGAAGATCAACGGGGCCTATGAGGACCTGATGCGGATCGCGGGTCAGAAGCCGGTGAAGACGAAGTCGCGCAACTCGATCGCCGGCTTCAAGCTGCGCGACGGTCAGAATGTCGGTGTGAAAGTCACGCTGCGTCAGGACCGCATGTACGAATTCCTGGACCGCCTGGTGACGATTGCGCTGCCGCGCGTTCGCGACTTCCGTGGTCTGAACGGCAAGAGCTTCGACGGCCGTGGCAATTACGCCATGGGCCTGAAAGAGCACATCGTGTTTCCCGAGATCGACTATGACAAGGTCGAGAAGATCCGGGGAATGGACATTGTGGTCTGCACGACCGCGAAAACCAATGAAGAAGCGAAAGCCCTGCTGGCAGAGTTCGATTTCCCGTTTTCGAACTGACGCAGCAGGAGGGCGGAACCGAGGTGGTTCCGCACGCAGGAGGAAGTAAATGGCGAAGACAAGTGCTGTCGAGCGCAATCGCAAGCGCCAGAAATTGGCGGAACGGTATGCGGCCAAGCGGGCAGAGCTGAAAGCGATTGCCCGCGATAAGTCAAAGCCGGTTGAGGAGCGTTTTGCGGCTCAGCTGAAGCTGGCTGAACTGCCGCGCAATTCCGCGCCGAACCGCATTCGCAATCGTTGCGAAGTGACCGGCCGTCCGCGGGGGTTCTACCGCAAGCTGAAAATGTCGCGGATTGCGCTGCGCGAGCTGGCCTCGAACGGGTACATTCCCGGCATGGTCAAGTCGAGCTGGTGATCGGGAGAGATTGAAGAATGTCTATGAATGATCCTCTCGGTGATATGCTGACCCGGATCCGGAACGCGCTGATGCGTAACCGGACCTCCGTCAACACGCCGGCATCACATCTCCGCAAGCGCGTCCTGGACGTTCTCCAGGAGGAAGGCTTTATCCGGGGATATTCCGAAGTCGAGCATGCCGATGGCAAGCGCGAATTCGAAATCGAGCTCAAGTACTATGAAGGCGAGCCGGTCATCGCCGAGATCCGCCGGGTCTCGACGCCGGGCCGCCGGGTTTATTCGAAGGTCAAGGACCTGCCGCTGATCTCGAACGGTCTTGGCATCGCGATCGTCTCCACCCCGATGGGTGTGATGTCCGATGCTGCAGCCCGCGAGCAGAATGTCGGCGGCGAGATCCTCTGTCAGGTCAGCTAGGGAGCACGATCCATGTCACGTATCGGAAAACTCCCTGTGGCGGTTGCCTCTGGCGTTGATGTTCGCATCGATGGCCGTTCGCTGACGCTGAAGGGTTCGAAAGGCGAGCTGAGCCTGACCGTTGTCGAGGATGTCACCCTGTCGAAGGGCGATGACGGCATTGAGGTCAAACCGTCGAATGATAGCAAGCGCGCCCGCGCCATGTGGGGCATGACGCGCGCGCTGATTGCCAATATGATGACCGGTGTGTCGGAAGGGTTCAGCAAAACGCTGGAGCTGGAAGGCGTCGGCTACCGCGCGCAGATGCAGGGTTCCAACCTCAAGCTCTCGCTCGGTTTGAGCCATGATGTGGTTTACGAACCGCCGCAGGGCATCCAGATCCAGGCTCCCAAGCCGACGGAAATCGTCGTCACGGGCGCTGACAAGCAGCAAGTTGGCCAAGTTGCCGCGGAAATCCGCCGGTACCGTCAGCCGGAACCCTACAAGGGCAAAGGCATCCGGTATCAGGGCGAATACATCCGCCGCAAGGAAGGCAAGAAGAAGTAGGCGCGACGACCATGAAAAGCTCACGCGAAAAAATGCAGCGCCGGGCGCAGCGCAACCGGAACAAGCTCCGCAAACTGGCCAATGGCCGGCCGCGCCTGTCCGTATTCCGCTCGTCGAAGCACATCTATGCGCAGCTGATCGACGATACACAGGGCGTTACCATCGCCTCGGCCTCGACCGCCGAGACGGACACCAAGGAGTCCGGTGCGAATGTGGGCGCTGCGGCCAGTGTCGGCAAGCGCTTGGCGGAACGCGCCACCAAGGCCGGCGTCAAGGACGTCGTCTTCGATCGTGGCGGTTACATCTTTCACGGTCGCATCAAGGCTCTAGCCGATGCGGCACGTGAAGGTGGTCTGAACTTTTAGAGGAGCGGCTGATGGCTCGTAATGAAGAAAACCGCGGCCGCGGACGGCGCCGGGACCGGGATGAGGAACAGCAGGACGAGATCGTCGACAAGCTGGTCCACATCAACCGGGTCGCAAAGACCGTGAAGGGTGGCCGGAACTTCCAGTTCGCCGCTCTCGTCGTCGCCGGTGACCAAAAAGGCCGCGTCGGTTTCGGACAAGGCAAGGCACGCGAAGTGCCGGAAGCTATCCGCAAGGCAACCGAGGAAGCCAAGAAAAATCTGGTTCGCGTCCCGCTGCGCGAAGGCCGCACGCTGCACCACGATTCCCCGGGCCGTCACGGCGCCGGCAAGGTGGTCCTGCGGGCTGCGCCTCCGGGAACTGGCGTCATCGCCGGTGGTCCGATGCGCGCCGTGCTGGAAACCCTGGGCGTTCAGGATGTGGTAGCCAAGTCCACCGGCACCTCGAACCCGTACAACATGATCCGGGCAACCTTCGATGCGCTCAAGCATCAGAAGAGCCCGCGGTCGATCGCGGCCAAGCGCGGTCTGAAGGTGGGCGACCTGGTCAACCGCCGGAATGACGGTGCCTCGGCTCCGGAAGCGCTGGAGGGCTAAACCGTGGCTGCCAAGAAAACACTGAAAGTCCGTCAGACCGGCAGTGCGATCCGCCGTCCGAAGGACCAACACAAGACGCTCGTCGGCCTGGGCCTGAACAAGGTCGGTCGTGAACGGGTGCTGGAAGACACGCCAGCGATCCGCGGAATGATCCGCAAGGTGTCGCACATGGTGGAAATCGTCGAGGACTAGGCGTCCGGCCTCGTCCTTCGAAGGAGAGTTAGACATGCGTCTCAATGAATTGCGCGATAAGGCCGGTGCGACCAAGACCCGCACGCGTGTCGGACGCGGTATCGGGTCCGGCAAGGGCAAGACCGGCGGCCGCGGCGTCAAAGGTCAGAAGTCGCGTTCGGGCGTGGCCATCAAAGGCTTTGAAGGCGGTCAGATGCCGCTTCACATGCGTCTGCCGAAACGCGGCTTCAACAAGCCGAACCGTCTCGCATTCGCGGAGCTGAATATCGGCCGTCTGGAATCGGCCATTAAGGCCAAGAAGGTCGATGCCAAGAAGGCCATCGACGCCGATGTTCTCGTTGCCGCCGGTGTGATTCGCCGTGCGAAAGACGGTGTGCGCCTTCTTGCGAAGGGTGAGTTGAAGTCCAAAGTAGAGATCACGGTCGCGGGCGCGACCAAGGCTGCGATTGAAGCCGTCGAGAAAGCCGGCGGAAAAGTCACGGTCGTTGCGCCGAAAACTGCGAAATCTGACACCGCCGCGGAATAATCCGCGCATCGCGTGAGGACGGACCATGGCTTCTGCTGCTGAACAGCTTGCATCGAATATCAACTTCGCGTCCTTCGCGAGGGCGAAAGAGCTGCAGCAACGGATCCTCTTTACCCTGGCGGTCCTCGTCGCATACCGGATTGGTACTTATATTCCGGTGCCGGGGATCGATCCGCAGCAATATCAGGCGGTATTCGACAGCCAGGCCAGCGGCGTTATCGGCGTCTTCAACATCTTCTCCGGCGGTGCCGTCGAGCGGATGGCGATCTTTGCGCTAAACGTGATGCCGTACATTTCGGCGTCGATCATCATGCAATTGATGGCCGCAACCGTTCCTTCGCTTGAGAAGCTCAAGAAGGAAGGTGGCGAGCAAGGCCGCAAGCAGATCAACCAGTATTCGCGCTATTTGACGGTGCTTCTGGCGACGGTGCAGGGCGGTGCGATTGCTGTCTCGATGATGCAGCCGAGCGTCGATGGAAACACCGTCGCGCTCGATCCCGGCCTGTTTTTCCTGGTGACAACGACGCTGACCTTTGTCGGCGGTACCATGCTGCTGATGTGGATGGGCGAGCAGATCACGTCGCGCGGCGTCGGCAACGGTATTTCGCTGATCATCTTTACGGGCATTATCGCGGTCGTGCCCGGGCTTATTTACAGCCTGTTCGAACAAGCCCGTCAGGGCCAGATCACGGGCGGCGCGCTGCTGGGTATCATGGCGCTGATGCTGGCGACCTTCGTGTTCGTTGTGTTCATAGAGCGCTCGCAACGCCGCCTGCTGGTGCAATATCCCAAACGCCAGCAAGGCCAGCGCATGGTCGGCGGCGACACATCCTTCCTGCCGCTCAAGCTGAATACGGCTGGCGTCATTCCGGCCATCTTCGCCACATCGCTTCTGCTTTTGCCGACGACGGTGGCCAATATGTGGGCGACGACCGGTCCTGAATGGTTGCAGACGATCGCGGCACTGCTCGGCCGTGGCCAACCGCTCTTCATTGCCTTTTATGGTGCGATGGTGATTTTCTTCGCCTTCTTTTACACGTCTATCGTATTCAACCCGGAAGAGGTGTCGGAAAACCTCCGGAAGTATGGCGGCTTCCTGCCGGGCATTCGTCCGGGCAAGCGCACGGCGGAATATCTCGATTATGTACTGACGCGCCTGACAGTGATTGGTGCGCTTTATCTGGCGGTCGTCTGCCTGATCCCCGAAGTGCTGACCGGCGGGGCCGCCGGAGCCGTGACCTTCGCCTTGGGCGGTACTGCCATCCTCATCATCGTCTCGGTGGCGATGGATACGGTCACGCAGATACAGTCGCACTTGCTGGCGCATCAGTATGAAGGCCTGATCAAGAAACAGCGCCTGCGGGGCCGCAATCGATGAACATCGTATTGTTCGGACCACCCAACGCCGGCAAGGGAACGCAGGCGAAGACGCTCGTGGACACGCGCGGCTGGGTACAGTTGTCGACTGGCGACATGTTGCGAGCCGCGATTGCCGCCGGATCCGATCTGGGCAAGCGAGTCCAGGCAATTATGGATGCCGGCGAGCTCGTTTCGGACGATATTGTGATCGAGCTCATCGAAGAGCGTCTTCCTGAGGCGGAAGCAGCCGGCGGGGCGATCTTCGACGGATTTCCGCGAACGGTTGCACAGGCCAAGGCGCTCGACCGGTTACTCGCGGGCCGCGATTCGCAGATCGACAAGGTGATCTTGCTGGTTGTGGATCGAGACGAATTGACCAATCGGGTGGAAAAGCGCGCCACAGAGCAAGGGCGCGCCGACGACACGGTCGAAGTCTTTAACAACCGCTTTGACGTTTATGAGAATCAAACCGCGCCGCTGATCCCGTACTATGCGGGGCAGGGCAAGGTAGTAGAAGTCGATGGCATGGGGTCGATCGGGGCGGTGTCCGCTTCGATCGCGGCAGCCCTCGACGGCTAGTGAAATGCCGCAAACTGCCCGGTTGACGGGGAGTATGCGGACAATATAGATAGCGCCCTTCGCGAAAAGGGCGGCGATTTCTTGTCCGGCGCAGGCCGGCAAGGGCTCACCGTCCGTGTTTGGCGCGAATTGAGGTAAGGAGAGCATTGTGGCCCGTATCGCCGGCGTCAACATTCCGACGAACAAGCGCGTGGAAATCGCGCTTCGCTACATTCACGGGATCGGTCCCGCGAAGGCGAAAGAAATTTGCGAGAAAGTCGGCATTGCCTCTGAGCGGCGTGTCAACGAACTCTCGGACGCGGAAGTCATCCAGATCCGCGAAACGATCGATCGCGACTACATGGTGGAAGGCGACCTTCGCCGCGACGTCGCCGTCAATATCAAACGCTTGATGGACCTGGGCAATTATCGTGGCCTGCGTCACCGCCGCGGCCTTCCGGTTCGCGGTCAGCGTACACACACGAATGCCCGGACCCGCAAGGGCCCGGCCAAGCCGATTGCCGGCAAGAAGAAGTAAGGCGGCTAGACAATGGCAAAAGCTCCTGAACGCATGAAGCGCCGCGAACGCAAGAACATCACGTCTGGCGTTGCGCATGTGAACGCGTCGTTCAATAACACGCAGGTCACCATCACGGACGCGCAAGGCAATACGATTTCCTGGTCGACGGCGGGTGCAAACGGTTTCAAGGGATCGCGTAAGTCGACGCCGTACGCCGCCCAGATCGCCGCCGAAGAGGCAGCGAAAAAGGCAATGGACCACGGGATGAAGACGCTTGAAGTGAATGTATCGGGTCCCGGTTCGGGCCGTGAGTCCGCGCTTCGTGCCCTGCAGGCTGCCGGTCTGACGATCACGTCCATTCGCGACGTCACGCCGATCCCGCACAATGGCTGCCGGCCGCCCAAACGCCGCCGGGTCTGATTTCTCCCGATAGGGGGCATCAGAACAAGAATTTATATCGCGCCGCCGGTTGAGCCGGAAAGGCGCGCGAGGAAAGGGGTTTAACCCGTGATCGAGAAGAACTGGCAAGAACTCATTCGTCCGATGAAGCCGGAAGTGAAGCCGGGCCATGATCCGGAACGCAGCGCGGTCATCGTCGCCGAGCCGCTGGAGCGCGGTTTCGGCATGACGCTCGGCAATGCGCTGCGTCGCGTGTTGCTGTCCTCGCTGCAAGGCGCCGCCATTACGTCTGTCCAGATCGACGGCGTCGTTCACGAATTCTCGTCGATCCCGGGCGTCCGCGAAGACGTCACCGATATCGTGCTGAACCTGAAGGGTGTGGCGCTGCGCGTGCATTCCGAAGGCGAAAAGCGGGTCGTGCTGAAGAAGTCTGGCCCCGGCGAAGTGACCGCTGGCGACATTGAAGAGACGGCCGACGTTGAAGTGGTCAACAAGGACCATGTCATCTGCACGCTCGATGAAGGCGCGGACATCCGTTTCACGCTGACCGTCGACAGCGGCAAGGGATATGTTCCTGCCGAGCGCAACCGCCCGGAAGACGCGCCGATCGGCCTCATCGCCATCGACTCGCTCTACAGCCCGGTTAAGCGGGTTGCCTATCGTGTCGAGAACACGCGTGAAGGCCAGGTCCTGGACTATGACAAGCTGATCCTGGACATTGAGACCGACGGCACGGTCACGCCGGAAGATGCAGTGGCTTTTGCCGCACGCATTCTGCAGGACCAGTTCCAGATCTTCATCAACTTCGAAGAAGCCGTCGAAGCGCGCCCGGCCGAGGACGACCGTCCGGAGCTGGACTTCAACCCGGCGCTGCTCAAGAAAGTCGACGAGCTGGAATTGTCCGTGCGTTCGGCGAACTGCCTGAAGAACGACAACATCGTCTACATCGGTGACCTTATTCAGAAGTCCGAAGCGGAAATGCTGCGGACCCCGAATTTCGGTCGCAAATCGCTCAACGAGATCAAGGAAGTTCTCGCCCAGATGGGTCTGCACCTGGGCATGGAAGCGCCGAACTGGCCGCCGGAGAACATCGAAGATCTCGCCAAGAAATACGAGGAAAACGTCTGATCAGGGCGGCTGTGAAGCCCCTTTGATCCGGCCCTTTTGGAGATTACGCCATGCGCCACGGCATCGCACACCGCAAGCTCGGTCGCACCACTTCGCACCGCAAGGCCATGTTCGCCAACATGGCGGCGTCGCTCATTGAGCATGAGCAGATCGTCACTACGCTGCCGAAGGCGAAAGAGCTGAAGCCCTTCATGGACAAGCTGATTACGCTGGCCAAGCGGGGCGATCTACACGCTCGCCGTCAGGCGATTTCGAAAGTCCGCAATATCGAACAGGTCGGTAAGCTGTTTGAGACGCTCGGCCCGCGCTACTCCGAGCGCAATGGCGGTTACACGCGCGTGCTCAAGGCCGGTTTCCGTCACGGCGACAATGCGCCGCTCGCTGTGATCGAGCTGGTGGACCGCGACCCGGAAGCCCGCGGCGCGGCCGACCGGGCCCGCTTGGCCGAGATGGACGAATTTGCTGAAGAGTAATCTGCAATTCATCGCGAATTCAGGACAGGGCGGCTTCTTTGCGGGAGGCCGCCTTTTTCCTATCTAGAAACCAGTAAACGTGCCCGGAGGATGAGATGACCCGTTTCGCGCTTTCGGCCCTTTGCTTGGCCGCCTTCATGACGTCGGCCTGCCAGGCTCAGGATGATGTGCTCGACATGCCCGAACCGGACGTGGCGCTGCAAGCAGAAACACTCGCCGATGACAGCTTCCGCGAAGTGCCCGAGAGCCGGGCCGAAATGCAATTGTCTTTTGCGCCTGTCGTCCGTGACACTGCGCCGGCGGTAGTGAATATCTACACTACCCGCACCGTGCAGCGGAACATGGATCCGTTTTTCGAGCGCTTTTTCGGCCGCCAGGGTCCGCGTCAGCAGGGCTCGCTCGGCTCCGGCGTTATCGTTGATTCAACCGGGGTCATCGTGACCAACAACCATGTCGTGGCGGGCGCCGATCAGCTGCGGGTCGTACTCAATGATCGCCGCGAGTTCGAGGCCGAGGTATTAGTGGCCGATGAGCGCACGGATCTTGCCGTCCTGCGAATCGAAACCGACACACCGTTGCCGGCGCTGACGCTGGCCCAGCCGGGCATGGCCGAGGTCGGCGATCTGGTGCTGGCCATCGGCAATCCGTTTGGCGTCGGCCAGACGGTGACCTCCGGTATTGTCTCCGCGCTGGCACGGACCGAAGTCGGTGTCACCGATTTCGCATTCTTCATCCAGACCGACGCCGCTATTAATCCGGGCAATTCCGGCGGTGCGCTGATCGACATGGACGGCAATCTCATTGGCGTGAATTCGGCCATCTATTCGCGTTCGGGTGGGTCGAACGGGATTGGCTTTGCGATTCCGGTTGAAATGGTGCGCCGCGTTGTCGATGCCGCGCTGACCGAGGGCGAATTGGTTCAGCCCTGGCTGGGGGCTCGCTTGCAGACCGTAACCGGCGATATTGCTGCTTCGCTCGGGCTTGACCGGCCACAAGGTGCGCTAGTGGCCGATATCTATCCCGATGCTGCGGCCGATCGGGCCGGATTGGCGGCCGGCGACATCATCCTGGCGATCGACGGCGTCGAGGTGAATGATGAGCCCGGCGCGCGTTTCCGCTACGCGATCAATGCCGTAGGAGCTGAATCGCGCTTCCGCGTGCTGCGCGACGGCGACGAGATTTCTGTTGCCGTGCCGGTTTCCCAGGCGCCTGGATCGACGGACCCGCTGCGCCGTCTGATCGATGGCCGCAATCCGTTGGCCGGTGTGGAGCTCGTGGAATTGTCGCCAGCATTCAACGAGGCGGTTGGTTTCGATCCCTTCGCGCGCGGCGTTGTAGTGATGAACGTGCAGCGCGGTTCTGCTGCCGATTATTTCGGCTTCCGGCCAGGCGACCGGGTGCTCGAATTGCTAGGCGCGCGTGTGGAAGAGATCGGCGACGTTGAAAGCCTTATCGACGGGCAGGACGATCTCAAGTCCTGGCCGATCGCGATTGAACGCCGCGGCCGGCTGCTGGAGCGTACCCTTCAGCTCTAGCGTTGATGCTCGTCATTGAGCGTCACAATGCTCCAGACATGGCCGAATGGGTCGCGCAGCTTGCCGTGACGGCCATAGAATTCATCTGTTACCGGCCGGATTTCGGTCGCCCCGGCCTTGATCGCGCGCCCGAACCAGGCGTCGGCATCGTCAACCGTCAGATTGATGGTAAACGTCGTGCGCCCGCCCAGCGTATCCGGGGCGACATTGCCGGTCATGCTCTCCATTTCCGGGAATTCGTCCGCCAGCATCAAGACGTGATCGTTAATCCGCAAGGTCGCATGCCCGATCTTTCCCTCGAAATCATAACGCTCGAGTTCGTCGGCCGCGAAGGCCGCCTTGTAGAAGTCAATCGCTGCAGCACCGTTTCTGACGCTCAAATATGGCGCGACCGTTTTCTTCATGGTGCGTCCCTCCCTGTTGCGTCATAGGTTATACCCATGAGTTCATTATTCGAAGCCGCCGGTTTGGAAGACACGGCGCCGCGCCCGCTGGCTGATCGGTTGCGCCCGCGCACGCTCGACGAGGTCGTCGGGCAGGACCATTTGCTGAAAGGGGAGGGGCCGATCGCGCGGATGCGCGCGCAGAAGCGCTTTGCCTCCATTATTCTTTGGGGCCCGCCGGGCGTCGGCAAGACGACGATTGCGCGACTGCTGGCCGATGAGTCAGGGCTCGAGTTCGAACCCCTGTCGGCGGTGTTTTCCGGCGTGGCCGATCTCAAGAAAGCATTTGAACGCGCCCGGGCGCGGCGCCAGGCGGGCCGCGGCACGCTGCTCTTTGTCGACGAGATCCATCGCTTCAATCGGGCGCAGCAGGATGGCTTCCTGCCGGTCGTTGAAGAAGGGGTCATTACGCTGGTAGGGGCGACGACAGAGAATCCGAGTTTCGAGCTCAATGCCGCCCTGTTGTCGCGGGCACAGGTGCTGGTTCTGAAACGCCTGGAAGCGGAAAGTCTCGAATTGCTGGCGGCGCGCGCCGAAAAGGATGTCGGCCGGCCGCTGCCTGTTACGCCTGTGGCCAGGACAGCCCTGCTTGATCTGGCAAATGGCGATGGCCGCTACCTTCTGAACCTTGTCGAGGAGCTATTCGCGCTGACCCGGGACAAGCCGCTGGAGCCAGCGGACCTGGCCACCTACCTGCAGCGCCGCGCCCCCGTTTACGATCGTGATCGGGATGAGCATTACAATCTCATTTCCGCGCTGCACAAATCGGTGCGCGGTTCGAATCCGGATGCAGCTCTGTATTGGCTGGCGCGGATGCTGGAGGGCGGCGAAGACCCGCTCTTCCTGGCACGGCGTATCGTGCGCATGGCGAACGAGGATATCGGACTTGCCGATCCGACCGCGATCCATGCGGCGCTGGCCGCGAAGGACACGTATGACTTCCTGGGATCGCCCGAGGGTGAGCTGGCGCTGGCGCAGGCCGTCGTGCATCTTGCCTGCGCGCCGAAGTCGAATGCGGTTTATTCGGCCTACAAGGCAGCCAGGAGCGCCGCGAAGGACAGCGGCAGCCTTGCGCCGCCGAAACACATCCTGAACGCTCCCACGCGTCTGATGAAGGATGAGGGCTATGGCGCAGGCTATGAATACGATCACAATACAGAAGACGGGATTTCCGGTCAGGACTATTTCCCCGACGAGATGACGGACCGGCCGGTCTTCTACGAACCCACGGACCGGGGCCGCGAAGCGGCAATCGGCGAACGGCTGGCGAAATGGCGGGAATTGAGAGCGAGGCGGCGGGGCTAACAGTCTTCGCCGTACTGGTCGATTAAAATGGACCAGTAATCATCAAGCGGCCCCAATCCCATCTCAGCGCGACGGATATCAACAAGGCTTGGATTCTCCAGTTGATAAATTTGGCGCCGGTCGTCGATGCAAGAGTCCTGCGTGCCATAGCGTTGCGGTCGCTGTTCGGCTTCTGCGACGCGGTCATACATGAGTGCATAACGCTGGCCGTCAAACGCGCCTGATAGGGCCAAGGGCTCGATTTCTGCCAGAATCGCGCGTTGCTCTGAAAGCGTGGCGTGCTGGATGATTGAAACGATCAGCCCTGCCAAAATGGGTGCATCCGCGTGGATGGTCGCAAATCCATGCTGTTCAACAAGCGTCATCGCGACCGCTGAGTTCGCCGCGTCAATCGGGTCCATGAGCGCGCGATTGGCTTCAATGAGAGACGCCCGAACACCGGGTGAAAGATCGCTGCCGAACTGGCCGACGATCAAGCTTCGGGTCAGGAGATCGCGGCCTTCCAATCGGCCCATCAATCTAACGTTATCGATCCAGGTCGTGTAGCGAATTTCGAATGAGATAAGCGCGTCCTCATCAATCGGTCTGGTTGCGGAAGACGCCTGGTCCGCAGGGGTGGTCTGTCGCCTGTCAATCAAGCCGGCCATGACCGATTCGAACATAAGTGGATGTAATCCGCCGCGGCCGACATCCGGTGCCATGATGTCAAGCAGTTGCTCTGCTGTCTCGATACTGGCACCCCAGCGCACATATCGCGCGACAATATTTGCCGTTCCTGGGGCTCGCGTGAGAAGTTCGACTAAGTCATGTCGTTCTGCGGCATCACGCCTGTGCTGGGTCATCTCAGCATTCAGATCTACGATTCTATCCGCGAGATTAGCTGGATACGGCGGACCGTAAGCAGCAGCAATGTTGGAGATGAAAGCCCTTTCGGCTTCGCTCTCAAGGATGATCTCAGCGAATTCCTCGTACTGCCAATAAATCGCGGCAATTTCGGCGGCGAGCTGACGGCCCTCGCGCAAATTTTCAGAATGAACGACACTTTCTGGCATGCCGGAAATGTCATCGGTGCTCGCCGTCACATGCGCAAAAGCCGCGAACAGGGGAATTGCCAAAAGCAAGAGCGTTGGTCCGTTCCAAATTGCGCTATACTCAGCTCTTTAGATTATGCGTGTAATGGAGATGCGGGCAATGCGGCAGATTTTGTTCGGCTTAATCGTCTTCGCCATTGTCCTGCTCATCGGCTCCCAGGCGGCGCTCTGGTTGGGACGATCCTTGTTCGCCGAGACGGGCGTCGAGACGGTCGGCAGCGTCACCGAAACCCTGAATGCGCAGCGCGTCGTTCTCGTGTTCGCCCACCCCGATGACGAAATCACCGCCACCGAGCTGATCAGCCGGGCGGTGGCAGAGGGCGCATTCGTGGCCACGATCACGGCCACGCGCGGTGAGGCGGGCACGCAGTATCCGGAAATTGTCGCGCAAGAGCATCTCGGCCTCGTGCGTGAAGGTGAGTTACGCCAGCATGGGTTTGCCTTGGGTCTCGACGAACAGGTGGTGCTGGGTTTGCCCGATGGCGGCGTGCCGGAAGCGATGAGTGATCAGGCCCTGGCGGCACGCCTCGTTGAAGAATTCGAGCGCCTGCAGCCGGAAGCTGTCGTCGCTTTCCACCCGCCGAGCGGCGTGTCACTGCATCCCGACCACATGGCGATGGGGCGCGCTGCGCTGACAGCGACGCAGCAATATGCCTCGCGCCGGGAAGAGTCTGTGACGCTCGCCTATACCCTGAATTCGCGTCCCGGATCGCGGCGCTTCGGCGGTGAACGGTATGCGCGGGTCGCAGACTTGCAACCCGATCCCGATTTCGCGCTGGATGCCGATGCATCGCTGAAGATCCGTGCTTGGCGGATTCACGCCTCGCAGGCGGAGTATCTGCGTGAAACAACCGGCGTACCGGTTTGGCTACTTTATACGCTATGGACGCAGGAATACTACGCTGTTCGCGTCATTGAGCCGTAAATTTTCGTTTTGAAATGAGCAGTTAGGGCAGTAGGACTCTCTTCGGGATGAGGGGAGATATTCCATGAATGTTGCGAAGATTCACTTGGTGCTGGGTATTCTCTGGCTACTCGGCGGAATGGTGCTGGGCGAACAAATGGGGCGGACCGGCGATCACGGGCAGATGCCGACGCATGCGCACATCATGCTGGTTGGCGGTGTGCTACCGGTCCTGTGGGCCATCATCAACCGCGTCTGGCGCGTCGGATCCGGCCTGTTGGCTTGGATACAGCTGATCCTGCACCATGGAGGCACAGGTGTGATGGTCTACGGACTTTTCGCGCTTTACGGCGGGGGTGATGCAGAGGCGCTTGGGCCGATGCTCGGCGTTAGCGCAGGTCTTGTCATCCTGGCCACACTGCTGATGCTTTGGATGGCGCTGCGCGGCAAAGCCGAAGCCTGAATCGTAACGGGGAGCTTTCGCTCCCCGTTTTGTTCTCTATGCCAGTGTCGGCAATACGGCGGCGGCCATGCCGCCAAAAACGGCGACGACGAGGCCGAATTGCAGAACGGCGGTAAGGGTTGCGCTCAATCGATCCATAACTTTTATCCTTCTTGTTTTTGGCCGGACGGTGTGTCCGTCAGACAAGAGATGACTTAAGTCGCTCGAATGGATGCACAATTGCTATTGCGGCACGACCGCTATGCAGAAATGCATGGATGCGGTGCGCTTGCACCGTCCCGCCAACTCCCATATCCCCCGCCCCCATGAGCAACCTTCTTTTGATCGCTGCGGGCGGTGCCCTAGGCGCGGTGGGCCGTCATTTGACGGGGCAGGCTTTTCTGCGTTCCGTCGGGCCGGACTGGCCTTGGGGCACGTTTACCGTCAATGTGCTCGGCGGGCTTGTGATGGGTGGCTTTGTTGGCTGGCTTGCGCAGGCGGGTCGCGCGGATGCCAATGAATTGCGTGCCTTTTTTGCAGTTGGGCTGCTAGGCGGATTTACGACCTTCTCGGCGTTCTCGCTCGATGCGATTGTCATGGTCGAACGGCGTCAATGGCTGGACGCGCTGATTTACGTCTCTGGATCGGTTGTACTGTCGATATTGGCCCTGTTCGCCGGCATTGTGCTGGCGCGAAAGGTTTTTGCATGAGCGGCGTCCAGACCCTGACCGTGCAACCTGGCGAGGCGGGCGCGCGCCTCGACAAATGGTTCAAGCGGAAGTTTCCGCATGTTCCCAATGGCCGCCTCCAGAAAGCTCTGCGCAAGGGCGAGATCCGCATTGATGGCGGACGTGCCAAGGCGGACACACGCGTCGAGGCCGGGCAGTGTGTCCGAATTCCGCCGCTCCCGGAACCGGAGGACCGCAAGCCGGAACCAGCGGTTAATCGCGTGGATGCCGACTTCATTCGTTCTCTCGTGATCTATGAGGATGATGACATCATCGCCTTCAACAAGCCTCCCGGGCTGGCCGTTCAGGGTGGATCCAAGACGACGCGCCATGTCGACGGGCTGCTGGCCGCGTTCGGCAAGGGCGAGCGGAAGCCGAAACTCGTTCACCGGCTCGACCGCGACACGTCGGGTGTGCTGGTGACGGCGAAGACACCTGCGGCCGCCGCCAAGCTGGCCAAAGCGTTTGCGGCCCGGGAATCTGAAAAGACCTATTGGGCGATTGTCGCCGGCGTGCCGAAGCCCAAGACCGGGGAGGTCAAAGGGTTCCTCAAAAAGGATACCGGCGGGGCTCATGGCCGCGAACAGATGATGCCGGCGGATCATGGCGAGGCGGGCGCGCAGCATGCCCTGACGCGTTATACCGTGGTGGCCGAAGCGGGGCAGCGGGCGAGCTGGGTCGCCATGCGGCCGGTAACCGGCCGGACGCACCAATTGCGTGTCCATGCGGCGATCATGGGCCACGCCATTCTGGGTGACCGGAAGTATACGAGCGACCGGCCAGAGCCGGAAAACCTCTCGGGCAAGCTGCATCTGCACGCCCGCCGCTTGGTTTTGCCTGTCGGCAAGCGACCTCTGGTGCTGGAGGCGCCTTTGCCGGAGCACATGGCGAAGACGTTTAAAGCGTTGGGATTCGAACTCGGTCATGCGGATGAAGACGAGATTGCGGAGCGGCTGGCATGAGCGAATTAAAGCTCGCTCTGTTCGATTTGGACGGGACGCTAGTGGATTCCCGTCAGCTCATTGCCGTGTCGATGGACGAGGCGTTTCGCAAGAACGGGCTGGACGGGTGTACCTATGAACAGGTGCGGCAGATTGTGGGGATCGAGTTGTTCGAAGCCATCCCTATGCTGCTGCCGCCCGACTATCCGCCAGACGGCGCCGTGAAAATTGGCAATGATTTCCGGGAAATCTTCGTGCGCAATCGGGCGGACGGGACGCATACGGAGGGCCTCTATCCCGGTGCGCGGGAATTGCTCGAACAGCTGGATCGGGAAGGATGGCTTCTAGGCGTTGCGACGGGCAAGCCGCGGCGCGGACTTGATCATGTCCTGGCGGCGCACGGAATGACCGATCTGTTTGTGACGCTAAACACCAGCTGTACAGGCCCGGGCAAGCCCAACCCCCGAATGGTTCTGGACGCGATGCACGAGACTGGCACCGAGCTGCACCGGACGATCATGATCGGTGATTCCTCGCACGATATTCAAATGGCGCTGAACGCGCGCGTCCGGGCTGCGGGCGTGGCCTGGGGATTCCATACGGCGGCAGAGTTGTCGGGCGCCGGTGCGCACAGCGTACACGATGACTTCGATTGCCTGGGTCGAGAACTCAGCGCTTTTGGACGCGGCGAGGTGGCGGCGTGAGCGAAGGCATGAAAGAGGGCGTCCGCCTGCCATCACGCGAGGACAGCCTGCCGAAGCGGTTTTACAAAGCGGTCAGCGTTGTGGAAACCGACGGGGGCTGGACAGTGCAGCTTGACGGGCGCGGCATACGCACGCCGATGAAGCACGCGCTGGTCGCACCGACGCGGGAACTGGCAGAGCTGATGGCGGCGGAATGGGATGACCAGGGCGAACGGATTGACCCTTTCACCATGCCGGTCACCCGCCTGGCTCATGGCGCGATCGACAGCGCAACGGGCAATCGCGACGCCATCATTGCCGAAGTGCTGAAATATGCAGGTACGGACCTCCTCCGGCATCGCGGCGAGGATGCCGAGCTAGTCCGGCGGCAGGCCGAGATTTGGAATCCCTATCTCGACTGGGCGGAAACGGTGCTGGAGGCAAAGCTGCCGGCCGTGACCGGGATCATGCCGGCGGAAACCACGCCGCAGGCGATGAATGCGCTGAAATCCAAGGCTTTGGGCTATGACGTTTGGCGGCTCACCGCGCTCGGACAGGCGACGGCGCTGACGACGTCTGCGGTGCTGGGGTTCGCCTTGGTCGAGGGCCGGGCGTCTGCCGAGGACGTGTTTGCGGCCAGCCGGGTCGACGAGGACTTCCAAGCCGCGCACTGGGGCGAAGATGCCGAAGCTGTGGCCCGCGCGGCGCGGCTGAAGGGGGAATGCTTGGCGATCGATGCCATGCTTAAGGCTCTGTAGCCGCGCCAACAAATTGCCCTTGCCGCCGCGACGGTGCTAACTGTCGGCAATCGCGAACACGCCAAGAGGGGCTTTCATGCAGGACATTCTGGACGAGCTGGAAAACCGGCGCGAGCGTGCTCGCCAGGGCGGTGGCGCCGAACGCATCGCGAAGCAGCACGAAAAGGGCAAGCTGTCGGCGCGCGAGCGGATCGAATTGCTGCTCGATGAAGGCTCGTTTGAAGAGTGGGAAATGTTCGTCGAGCACCGCTGCACCGATTTCGGCATGGCGGACAAGAAGATCCCCGGCGATGGCGTGGTGACCGGGCATGGCACGATCAATGGTCGGTTGGTCTATCTTTTTTCCAAGGATTTCACGGTCTTCGGCGGGTCGTTGTCCGAAACGCATGCGCAGAAAATCGTCAAGATCCAGAAGGCCGCCATCCAGAATGGCGCGCCGGTGATCGGTATTTTCGATGCCGGCGGTGCGCGCATCCAGGAGGGCGTCGCCTCGCTCGCCGGCTATGCCGACATCTTCTTGCAGAACACGCTGGCCTCCGGAGTGGTGCCGCAGATCTCCGTCATCATGGGGCCGTGCGCGGGCGGCGATGTCTATTCGCCGGCGATCACCGATTTCATCTTCATGGTGCGCGACACCTCCTACATGTATGTGACCGGGCCGGACGTGGTGAAGACCGTCACGAACGAGGAAGTCAGCCATGAGGATCTCGGCGGCGCTTCGGTGCACGCCAAGAAGTCCGGCGTCGCCGACGGGGCGTTCAACAATGATCTCGAAGCGCTGGTGCAGATGCGCCGGCTGATCGACTTCTTGCCGCTGTCGAACCGCGAAAAGCCGCCCACGCGACCGACATACGACATGCCGGACCGGTCCGAGCCCAGCCTCGACACTCTAGTGCCGCCCAATCCCAACAAGCCCTATGACATTGTTGAGCTTATCGAGAAGACGGCGGACGAGGGCGATTTCTTCGAGATCGCGCCGGATTTCGGCAAGAACATCGTGGTCGGCTTCGGCCGGCTCGACGGCCAGCCGGTGGGCTTTGTCGCCAACCAGCCCATGTCGCTCGCCGGCGTGCTGGACATTGATGCCAGCCGCAAGGGCGCGCGCTTCGTGCGCTTTTGCGATGCCTTCAACATCCCGATTGTCACCTTCGTCGACGTGCCGGGCTTCCTGCCGGGGACGAAGCAGGAGTATGGCGGCCTCATCAAGCATGGCGCGAAACTGTTGTTCGCCTATGCCGAGGCGACGGTGCCCAAGCTCACCGTGATCACGCGCAAGGCTTATGGCGGCGCCTATGACGTGATGAGTTCAAAGCATCTCCGCGGCGATGTGAACTATGCCTGGCCGACGGCGGAGATCGCGGTGATGGGCGCCAAGGGCGCGGCCGAGATCATTCATCGCGGCGATCTCGGAAATGAGGAAGCGATGGCCGAGCACGTCAAAGAATACGAGGACCGCTTCGCCAACCCGTTCGTCGCAGCGGGCCGCGGCTATATCGACGACGTCATCCAGCCGCGCAATACGCGCCGCCGGCTGATCAAGGCGCTCAAGACCCTCGCCAACAAGAAGGCCGAGAATCCCTGGAAAAAGCACGATAATATTCCGCTTTAGGGATACTCAAATTGATACGCCTAGATCATCTCTCAGCGCGCTTTTAAGTGCGTTGTGAGCAACTTGCCGTTCTTTGGGCGTTTCGTTTGTGTCGACAATTGCTTGAATAGCATCCCGGACTTCGGAAGGGGAAACGAGTTCGCATCGCATTTGCCAGTAGGCAAACTCTTTGCTCGCCTCCGGCGAATTCTCGACAGCTGCCCGGTGATAAGCCTGAAGTAGGCCGATATATGCTAATTTTCGTTCTTCGAAATTTCGATCTTCAATTTTTGAGCGCCGATTTAGGTAGGTCTGAACCAGCGCTGTGACGATCGACCCCAATCCAAAGGCGGTTAGCAGAGAAATTATGTCCATGCAGAATCTATCGAATGGATGGACCCTCGGATCAAGTCCGAGGGACCCGGAATCGATTCAAGACGTTTGAACGCCTCTCGCCGGGGTGCCCGGGCTTGACCCGGGCATCCATCGATTTTGGGGTGATGGGTACCCGGCTAGAAGCCGGGCAACCCGGAAAGTGTTGATCAAACCCAGTTCTGCAATTCTTCATACCAATCGCGCCATTCTGGATTGCGTGCGTTGACGAGGTCGATCTTCCAGTCACGCTTCCATTTCTTCCAGCGGCGCTCACAGCCAATCGCCTCCTGTGTCGTGTCGAACTGCTCGAAATAAACGAGTATGAAAACCTTGTATTTCTTGCAGAAAACCGAGCCTTCGCCGTTGCGATGTTCCCAGACGCGGCGCGCAATGTCGCCGGTTGAGCCGACATAGAGCGTGCCATAGGGTTTCGACGCCAGGATGTAGGCATAGGAGGGCATGCAATCATTAGTTTATTGATGGACCTTCGGGTCAAGCCCGAAGGCCCCGGAGAGTTATCCGACCAATCAACAGCGCTATGAGCGCACCGCCTTGCGGATCACCGTCCCATAGCCCGGGCTGACGCAGTCAAACCCATCGAAATATCCCCGCGCGGACAGCGTCCGGTGGAGGTGCGGCAGATGATAGGGCGGGACGGCGGCGAACATGTGGTGTTCGAGGTGGTAGTGAACGTGATTGGGCGCGACGAGCAGGCGCTCGAGCCAGTTCGCCTTGGTGGTATGGGTGTTGCGCCGCGGCTCGGGATCGTAGCGGTCCATGGCGACGCCGTGCTCGCCGATATTGCGCAGCCGCATGATCGCCGGGAAGACGAAGATGCGCGCCGCCCACCAGAGCGAGATCGCCCAGACCGCACCGGCAAGTGCCAGCGCGCCGATCATCACCGCCTGGAATACGAGGAAGGGAAGCTTGCCGGCGAAGGTCGCGTCTTTCCAAGCGAAAGCGATTTCCTTGAGGAAGGTCTGCCCGGTGAAATCGCGGACGAATTTGCGCCGCAGACTGTCTTTTGTGACCGGATAGCCTTCGACCAGGACATGGTCGGGATCGTCCGGCGTGCCGGCATATTTGTGGTGTTTCAGGTGATAATCGCGATAGGCGAGGAAGGGCGCATCGATCGCTGCCCCACCGATCCATTTGCCGGCGAACTCGTTGAGCCAGCCCGTGCGGAAGAGCGAGCGGTGCGCGCAGTCATGCATGACGATGGCGAAGGCGAGCTGGCGTCCGGCGAGGATCAGGATCGAGAGCGGCGCGAACCAGGGCGAGAGGATCGCCAGCGCGAAAGCGGCGATGACCAGCGCGAAGTCGCCCGCGAGCATCCACACGCCGCGCACGTCGCTCGGCCGGGACAAATCCCGCAATTCCTCGCGGCTGATCGCATCGGACAGGGCCATCGTGTTCATGCGGCCAGAATACGTGATCCGCGGCAGCTGGCCAAACGGTAATCTTCAATCTCTTGCAATCGGCACCTCGCGACCACACCTGAACCGTCAACACAGACGGGGAGCACCGCCATGAAACTCACCTATGCCGGACTGGCCGCCATCGCGAGCGCGACGGGCGCTTTGGCCGACGACCAGATTGTCATTGTCAACAAGGGCGATGACACGATTTCCATCCTGGATGCCGCGTCCTACGAGCGCGCCGGCGATGTCGGCGTCGGCGGCAATCCGCATGAAGTCTATGTGTCGCCGGACGGTGCCACGGCCTACGTCTCGGACTATGGCGGCGCCCAAGGGACGACGATTTCGGTCGTCGATCTCGACAGCGCGGAACGCACCGCCGTCTGGGACCTGGCCGGCAATCGCGGGCCGCACGGGATCTGGGTATCCGCCGACGGCTCGCTCGTCTGGGCGACCACCGAGACCACCGGCACCGTTATCGAGCTGTCCACGGTGACCGGCGAGATCACGAATGTCTGGGAGACCGGCCAGCAAGTCTCGCACCAGCTCGTCCCGACACCGGACGGGGCCAAACTCTATATCGCCAATATCGGATCGGGATCTGTAACAGTAATTGATCGCGGCACGAATTCCGTGACGACCGTTCCGACCGCGGCAGGGGCCGAAGGCATAGATGTGTCGCCGGACGGCACCGAGGTCTGGGTCACCAATCGCGGCGCCGACAGCATTTCCATCATTGATGCCGGGACCGACACCGTTTTGGAGACGATACCTTCCGGCGGCGGATTCCCGATCCGCGCCAAGTTCACGCCGGATGGTTCTGAAGTCTTTGTTTCAAATGCAACCACGGGCACTGTGGCTGTGTTCCATGCGGAAAGCCGCGAATTGCTGGCCTCAATCGAAGTTGGCGCCGTGCCGATCGGCATTCTGATCTCGCCGGATGGCGAGCGCGCCTTTGTTGCCAACACGCAAGACGATTTCGTCACGGTGATCGATGTGGCGTCGCGTACGGTGATCGATAGGATCGAGACAGGCGACGAGCCCGACGGCATGGCCTGGGCCGGCCGCTAGGCGGTCTCCGATTTCTGCAGCGTGATATTGCGGCCGGCAAGGCTGGCCGCGAGCACCGCCCAAATGCCGAGGGCGCCGGTCAATCCGGCCTGGCCGCCGAGCAGGCTTGCCAGCCCGCCGAAGAGGATCATAGCCATGCCGAGCTGGACGCGGCGCCGGTCGCAGGGCGATCCGAGCACGTCCATATTGGAGCGGATATCCTCGGTGTTGGGAATGTTGATGGCGACCAGAATGGTGATCACCACGACCGCCACGACCCAGCCGCGGATCAGGGTGCCGAGCGCCTCAAATCCGCCATAACCGCCTGAAATAAATATGATAATACCTGTTGCCGCCAACGCCGGAATGGCCAGGCGCTGGATCAGGGTGCCGCGTTCGAAGACCTCGTCGATGACCAGGGCAAGCGCCCCAAGCAACGGTATCCACCAGGCGTTATCCACGATGGCCGCACCCAGGCTCAACAAGACCAGCGCCACCAGATCGCCGATTTTGGCGGGCGGACCGACGGTGCGGCTGATCACCCGCACCGCGAACAACAGCGCGGCCAGGCTCAAGAGGTCGAGCGAATACCCCAGCGCGACCGCAAGGACCGTCAGCGCCATCGCGATGAACGCGGTCGCATTGTGGTCGGGATCCATTTCGCGGCCGAGCGCCCAGCTCAAAAATGCGCCGAGCATGCCGAGCAATGCCGCCGTTCCAGCGTCGACCATATCCGCGCCAGTCAGCGCCAGCCAGAGGAACAGGCTAACGGCAATCACCGGCAGGAGGATTATGACTGCGAGATTTGACGGGTATTGCGGTTCGACGGGCCGCGCGAGCGAGGAGTATTTGTGGACCGGATGAGACATGGAGCTTCCCTGATTTGCGCGTCAACTTATCCCTATCGGGGAAGATGGGAAGCGGTCTAAGCTGCTTTCGATGCTGGAATCGCTCTTGGTTGCCATTGTTCTGATTACGCTCACCGTGGCCATCCACATGGTCGGCCTGTTGGCGCTGATGTCCTTTCTGCAAGCGCGTTCCCGGCGAATCCGGCCATTCAGATCACGTGTCAGGCAGGGTGTCTTTACCCTGATCATCGTGCTCGGTCTGGTGGTCATTCACGGTGTCGAAATCCTGATCTACGGGGTCAGCTACCGGCTGCTCGATGTTTTTCCGACCATGGAGGCCGCGCTCTACTACTCGACCTCGGCTTTCACGACCGTCGGATTCGGCGATGTCGCGATCGAGAATGAATGGCGGTTGCTCGGCGCGCTTGAGGGTCTCAACGGATTTTTGCTGATCGGCTGGTCGACGGCCTTCCTGGTGGCGGTCATCGGCCGCATGCGTTCGATGGAGATGGACTGGCTTGACCGCATGCGCGACGGTGCCGACTAGCCTGCGTCCTTGCTCCTTGCGCACCAAGCACGGTAAACGGAACAAAAGCCTTTCTCTGGGGCAAGGATAAAGGGCCTTCATGTTCGACAAGATACTGATCGCCAACCGCGGCGAGATCGCGGTGCGCGTCATCAAGACCTGCCAGCGGCTGGGCATTCAGACCGTCGCCGTCTATTCCGAGGCCGATGCCGGATCGAAGGCCGTCGACATGGCTGACGAGGCGGTGTTCATCGGACCGCCGGCGCCCGGCGAGAGTTATCTGCGGATCGACAAGATCATTGCGGCGGCCAAAGAAACCGGCGCCGAGGCGGTGCACCCCGGTTTCGGCTTTCTCTCGGAGAATCCGAATTTCCCGATCGCTCTGAAGGAGGCGGGCGTTGAGTGGATCGGGCCGAATGCCCACGCGATTGAGGCGATGGGCGACAAGATCACGTCGAAGAAATTCGCCGCCGAAGCCGACGTCAACACGGTGCCTGGCCATTTGGGGCTGATCGAGGATGCCGACGAGGCGGTGAAAATCTCCTCGGAAATCGGCTATCCGGTGATGATCAAGGCGTCTGCTGGCGGTGGTGGCAAGGGCATGCGGATTGCCTATTCCGACAGCGAATCGCGGGACGGGTTTCAGTCGGCGCGCAATGAGGCGCGCTCGTCCTTCGGCGATGAGCGCATTTTCATCGAGAAGTTTGTCGAGCGGCCGCGCCATATCGAAATCCAGGTGCTCGGTGACCGGCATGGCAATGTGGTTCATTTCAATGAGCGCGAATGCTCGGTGCAACGGCGCAATCAAAAAGTCCTGGAAGAGGCGCCGTCGCCCTTCCTCGACAAGGCAACCCGCGAGGCCATGGGTGCGCAAGCCGTCGCTTTGGCCAAAGCGGTTGATTATGACAGTGCCGGCACGGTCGAATTCATCGTCGACGAGGACAAGCATTTCTACTTTCTGGAGATGAATACGCGGCTGCAGGTCGAACACCCGGTGACCGAGCTGACGCACGGTATCGACCTGGTCGAGCAAATGATCCGGATCGCCGCCGGCGAGCCGCTGGAATTGCGCCAGCGTGACATCAAGATCAGTGGCTGGGCGGTTGAGGCGCGGCTTTATGCCGAGGATCCGTATCGCGGCTTTCTGCCGTCCATCGGGCGGCTGAAATGCTATACGGAGCCGGCGGAAGGACCGCTGGGCGAGGGTGTCTTGCGGATCGATTCCGGCGTGCGCGAGGGCGATGAAATCTCGCTTTTCTACGATCCGATGATCGCCAAGGTTATTGCTCACGGAAAAACCCGTGAAATCGCCATTGAAACGCTGCTGGAAGGGCTGGACCGCTATCACGTTGAAGGCCTGCAGCCGAATACGCCCTTTCTTGCAGCCTGTCTGGAGGAAGAGGATTTCCGTAAAGGCGAGATTCACACCGGTTATATCGCCGAGAAGTTTCCAGACGGGTTTACCGGGACCGAGCCGACGGACTTCCAGACCAAGGTTGTCGCGGGCACGGCGGCTTTTATCCATACCGTCTATACTCGCCGCGCGGGGCGCACGAGCGGGCGCCTGACGCCGGCGCCGCGAGTCCATGCCGAGGAGTGGGACGTGCTGATGGAAGGCGAGCGGATCGCGGTCGAGATGGACCTGCCGGATGCCGCGATCGGCGGCGGCACCCCGGCCAAAGTCTGGATGCCGGAACTTGGCGGCAAGGCGGCGGAGTTCGAGAGCGCCTGGCATCCTGGCGAGCACGTCTTCGAGGGCATGATCGATGGCGAGCATTTTGCCGTCGAATTCAAGAACCTGACCGAGGGATACCGGCTTCGTCACCGCGGTTTCACGACAACGGCCATCGTTGCCACCCATCGTTCGGCCGAGTTGCACGCCCTGCTGCCGGAAAAGGATGTCGGCGCTTCGGCGAAGCAGGTGACCAGCCCGATGCCGGGGCTGGTGGTCAAGCTGGAGGCCGAAGCCGGGCAGGATGTGAAGGCCGGCGAACCCCTGGTCGTGGTCGAAGCCATGAAGATGGAGAATGTGATCCGTGCCGAGATGGACGGTGTGATCAAAACCATTGCGGTCGAAGCGGGACAGTCGGTTTCGGCGGACGAATTGCTGGTGGAATTCGAATAGGCGGGAAAAACCGTGGTACGGTCCCGCTACCCATGAGGCGTCACGCTCCTTAAGGCAGCACCAGGACACCAATTTGAGACAGGGGAATCCTTCATGAATCCACTCGCCATTATTACGCCCGTCGCGCGTGCCACGCCGATGGCATTCCTGACCGGTCTGTTGCTGCTGGCCGTGCTGGACGCGGCCAAGACCTGGTACGGTCTGACGCTGGATCCGAGCGGGGCAGGGGAGACCTTCGGCTACATTTCGATGGCGCTTTCCGCCGCGATGATCGTCTTCGTCTCCTTCCTGTTCATCAATCGCCGCCGCGATGCCGGCGAAGGCGTGATGCTGTTCCTCTTGCCAGTGATTCTGGCCGTGGTGGTCAGCGGGATCGGCTTTTTCGTTCTGTTGATGATCGGTTCGTTTGGCCTGATGGGCGAATACGCCGAGAGCGTCGGCCGGGATTTCCAGACGGTCGCTCAGGACCCCAGCTTCCAGGCTGAATTCCAGGCGTGGATCGAGGAGCGTCCGGAAATGGCCCTGGATATGGTCCGGCCGGCCGTTTGGGGCGGGTTTGCCGGTTTCTGGATCGTCACCGGGCTGTTCAGCCTATGGTTCATGTCAATGAAGGCGGAACCGGCTGAATAGATTTTCTCCTGATAAGTGATTGACAGGCTTGCGTCTCCCCTTTCAGGTTAACGACCTCATCTCTGGCAGGGGAGGCCAAGTCCATGGATACCGCTAGACTTCAAAATCTACTTCTGACGTTCGAGGGCCGGATCGGGCCGATGTCGCTGATGCAGGGGACCCTCATCATCTTCATCGTGAACGCCATCCTCCAGCTGTTGACGCTGGCCATACCGTTTATCGGTATCCTCGCCCTGGCGCTGCTCTATCCGATGTTTTGCATCTATGCGAAGCGGTTTCATGATGGCGGCAAGCCGGCCATCTGGACGCTGGCCGTGCTCGGCGGCATGATCGTCGCCAACCTGGTATTGGCCGCGCTGATGCTGCCGTTCCTGATGGGATCCGCCATGTCGGCATCGGCCAATGGCATGGCGACGTCGGTGACCTTCACCTCTGTTCTGGCGGGAATCATCATTGCCGCCATCGTCCAGTTCGGTGCTGCTTTCATCGTGAACCAGGTGGTGAAGTCGGATCCGGCACCGAATTCTTATGGCGCACCCGTCGCTGACGCCGCATCCATAAATCCGCTCAACTGATCATCTGCAGGGGGACGCAAGTATGAATTTGACGCATGTGCTTTTCAGCCCGAATGGCCGAATCGGCCAGCAGGAGTACTGGATCGGAATCCTGATCATTGTCGGCGCCAATCTGCTGCTGACCTGGTTGCCTTTCATCGGAACGATCATCTGGCTGGGCCTGATCTATGTCGGGATATGCGTTTACGGAAAACGCCTGCACGACGCCGGCAAGACCGCCTGGATTCACGGCCTCGTCTGGCTGATGCAGTTCGGGCTGGGCATCATCGGATTCATCCTGGCGGGGGGTGCAATCCTGGCCGCGATCAGCGCGGGCGGCAGTAGTGGTGAGCCCAATATTGCGGCGATCCTGGGGGCGTCCGGCAGCCTGATTCTGGTCGCCGGTCTCGGCTTCCTGATCTGGATTGTCTACACGATCTGGGTCGGTATTTCGGCCGGCGATCCGGGCGCCAACCGCTTCGGTCCGCCGCCGGGTGTGGTAGAATCGCCGACCGCGGCCGAGACGGTCACGCCGGCTGCGCCCGCTGCGCCGTCACCGGCACCCAAACCGGCACCGGAGCCGGAACCGGGAAATGCGGACGGTCCGGAGAATCCGCCGAGCGATAAAACCTAGCCGTTTGACGGCAGGCGAGGTGGCTCGACCGTCCGGACGGGCCCGAATACCCGCTCGAATGATGTACGGAAAGCCTGGTCGGTCTCGGCCAGGCTTTTCTCTTTGCCAAGATCGGCGAGGCTGGTGACGCCATAGCGCGGATCGGCAATGCCGCATGGTGTAATGCCGTCGAAATGGGTGAGATCGGGCGCGACGTTGAAGGCGATGCCGTGAAACGACACCCAACGCCGCAGGCGCACGCCAATGGCGGCAATCTTGTCTTCATGGCCGTCGCCCTTGTCGGGGCGCTCGACCCAGACGCCGACGCGTTCGCAGCGGCGGTCACCTTCGATCCCGAACTCGCCCAGCGCGCCAATGATCCAGTCTTCAAGTCCGCGCACAAACTTCCGGGCATCGCGGCCGCGCTTCGTCAGATCGAGCATAACATAGCCGACGCGCTGGCCGGGGCCGTGATAAGTGTATTCGCCGCCGCGGCCGGTTTTAAATACCGGAAACCGGTCGGGATCCTTCAGATCTTCGTGTTTGGAACTGGTGCCGGCCGTGTAGAGCGGCGGATGCTCGAGCATCCAAACCAGCTCGTCGGCTTGGCCGGCGGCAATCGCCGCGGCCCGATCCTCCATGAAGGCCACGGCTTGCGGATAGGGTACAGGCCCCTCGGAAACCGCCCATTCTGTGAGAATTCGGCTCATCTTTTCATCGTCCTTAACCCGCCGGAAAGGCGCATGACTCACCATCGGGCGCGGGCTTGGATGTTTCAAGCGCGGACAGGAGTAAAGCCTTGAGTCAGTTGGGGTCGGTGAAGGTCGAACTTTCGGTGGTGCTGGGGCAGTCCGCCATGCCGATCGCGCAATTCCTGCGCATGGGCCGCGGTGCCGTGATTCCGCTGCACTGCAAGGAAGAGGAACCGGTCTGGATTCTGGCCAATGGCCACCCGATCGCGCGCGGCGAGATCGTCATCGAGGGCGACCGCGTGACCGTTACCATTCTCGGACCGGCCGACGTCAACGACTTCGTCCCCAAAGCGGCCTGATATTCCCGCACAAGGCGGCTTCACATTTCCAGTCGGGCCTGCTATCCCGCGCGCCTTCCAGGGATGCGGCCGTGGCGGAACTGGTAGACGCGCAGCGTTGAGGTCGCTGTGGGGTAAAACCCGTGGAAGTTCGAGTCTTCTCGGCCGCACCATCCCTGTTACTTCAGGACAGGGCACCGATCAGCATGATCGAACCGCACGCTGTACCAGAGGCAAGCTCGGGGAGTCAGCACAAGACCCAGGGCTGGCTTTCCGGCGGGCATTCGCCATTGCCATCCCAAACGCTGGTCCCGCCACCGCTGGCATTGCTGGCATCACCGTCGCCGCCGCCTTCTTCACCGCCCTCGTCACCGCCGCCATCGCCTTCAATGGCCGCGCCCAATCCGATGAGCCCGCCGATTATGGCGCCGGCCGCAGTCAGCGGACCCGGAACGCCGGCCTCAAGCGCCGTGCCCAGAGTGGCGCCAGCTGCCGCACCGCCCAGAACGTAGTAGGCGGTATTCCAAGGGTCGCTTTTCTGCAGTGACCTCAAGGGCTTCTCGTCTCGAGGCGGCCGCCGGACGGCAGAGCCGGCTTGCGTGAAATGGACAACGATGCCTTGGCGGGCCGAACGCACCGAGCCCGTCACTTCGCCGTCGAAGTCGATATTCGCGCCACGAGTCAGCTGGACCCGTCCATCCGTGATTGTGGACAGTGAGTTCACGATATCCTGCCAAATAATGCCCGATGCCGTTCCGACTGCCGCGTAGGCCCAAACGGTGGTCAGCGTAAAATGCTCGTTGCCGTGTACGAGGACATCGGTGAGTTCACGCGCAAGGCTGCGGTCCGCGTGTTGCGGAAACCATCGCTGAAACGATCTGCGGGCACGGCGGTGCTCGAACACTGCATTGGCGATGCCACGTACCCATTCCGGGTTATCCGCATTGTCTCGCGCGGCGATGCGTTGGCGAAGGACGGCTTCGCCGTCATCGACGGATTGTACTGCGCGCTCGATGATTTCACGCCGTTGCGTGCCAGGGGCCGACGCCGCTTCGGCCAGCGCCTGGCTCAGGCCGCTCTGGAACCGGAATTGATAAGGTCCCTGTACGGATGTCAGCACACGTGGTGGTTGTCCGCGCTGTACGTCTTGCGCCCAAAGCGGAACAGATGACACCGCCGCCAGGCCGGCGGCGGTGCCGCATAGAAATTTCCTGCGGTCCATGGTTCTCTCCCCTGATCAAATCGCCTGGCGATCGTGTCAGGCGAATTCTCACTCCACCCGTCGCCAGAATAGCGAATTTTGACGAATTACGGTAGGTGGGTTGATATTTGTCAATTTGGTCAATGGTTTGACCCGGAAATCCAACGATGAGGCGCTCATGACCACGCTCGGCACACCGCTTTCGCCATCCGCGACGAAAGTCCTGTTTCTCGGCGCCGGGGAGCTCGGCAAGGAGGTGGTGATCGAGCTGCAGCGTCTCGGTGTCGAGGTGATCGCTTGCGACCGCTATGCGAATGCGCCGGGCATGCAGGTCGCGCACCGCTCCCACGTTCTGGACATGACCGATGCCGCCGCGGTGCGCAAAGTCATCGAAGCCGAACAGCCGGACCTGATCGTGCCCGAGATCGAGGCGATTGCGACCGACGAGCTGGGCCGGATCGAGGCCGATGGGTTGGCTGCCGTTATTCCCACGGCGCGGGCCACGCAATTGACGATGAATCGCGAGGGGATACGCCGGCTGGCGGCCGAGGAGCTGGGTCTGCCAACCAGCGCTTATGCTTTCGCCAGCGATGGCGAGACGCTGGCGCGTGAAGCCGGACGCATGGGTTATCCGGTGTTCGTCAAACCGGTTATGTCGTCCTCCGGCAAGGGGCAGAGCTTTGTTAAGTCAGCCGACGATATCGCTGCGGCGTGGGATCATGCGCTGACCGCGGGGCGAACCAATCAGGTCCGCGTGATCGTCGAAGGCGCGGTTGACTTCGATTATGAGATCACGCTGCTGACTGTCCGCCATGCCGCCGGCACGGATTTCTGTGCGCCCATCGGCCACCGCCAGGAGAGCGGCGATTATGTCGAAAGCTGGCAGCCGCAGGCGATGAGCGAGGCCGCGCTCAAGCGCGCCCAGGATATGGCGCGGAAAGTGACCGATGCGCTGGGCGGTCGCGGCCTGTTCGGTGTGGAGCTGTTCGTGAAGGGCGATGAGGTCTGGTTTTCCGAAGTCAGCCCGCGGCCGCACGATACCGGGCTGGTGACGCTGGGCACCCAGGACCAGAGCGAGTTCGCGCTGCATGCGCGCGCCATTCTCGGTCTTCCGGTCGATACCGCGCTTTCACGCCCGGGTGCGAGCGCGGTGATTTATGGCGGGATGGATGCCGAGGGCGTCCGCTTTTCGGGGATCGACGATGCGCTGAAAATCCCCGGAAGCCAGCTGCGCCTGTTCGGCAAGCCGGTGTCTTACGTCCGGCGGCGGATGGGCGTTGCGATTGCCCATGGCGACACCGTGGAAAATGCCCGTGAACGTGCGCGAAAATGTGCCGCCTCTGTAAAAGTCGCCGGCTAGCGCGTTCTGATGGATGATCTTTTCAAGCGAGTGTGATTATGCTCGCGGGCCGCTGTGCAATCGAGGCCCGCCATGACCGACGTCGCTCCCGAACTTGAACCCGAAGAGGCGCCAAACGCCGCCGATACCGATGTCGCTGCCGTCGCGCGCCTGGCGGACGCGATTGCCGACCGTGACGGGGCGGCGATCCGCGCGATTATCGAGGATCTGCACCCCGCCGATGCGGCCGATATTCTGGAGCAGCTGACGATCGAACAGGTGCGTCAGGCGGCGAAACTGGCGCCGGAAGCGTTCACCGGCGAATTGTTGTCCGAGCTGCAGTGGGATTTGCGCGACGACATCACCGATGTGCTCGAACCGCAGCAACTGGCCGAGGCGATCAAGGATCTCGATTCGGACGACGCCGCGCTGGTGCTCGAGGAGCTTGATGACCATGTCCGCGAAGCGGTGCTCTCGGAAGTGCCGGACGAAGACCGGACGCTGCTCGAATCGCAATTCGCGCACGAAGAGGAGACCGCCGGCCGCCTGATGCAGCGCGACTTCGTCGCGGCGCCGGAGCATTGGACGGTGGGCGATGCGATCGATCACATGCGCGCGGCCGGCGAGGACTTGCCGGATGTGTTCTTCGATGTCTACGTCGTCGACGCGGCGTTCGCGCCGAAAGGGGCGGTGCCCGTCAGCCAGTTGATGCGGTCGAGGCGCGCCACGAAGCTGACCGATCTGATGAGCGATCTGCGGGTCACGATCGCGCCGGATGTCGACCAGGAAGAGGCCGCTTATCTGTTCGAGAAATACCACCTGTTCTCGGCGCCGGTGGTCGATGAGGGCGGCCGGCTGACCGGTATGCTGACGATCGACGACATGGTCGACGTCATCCAGGAGGAGAACAAGGAAGACCTGCTGGCGCTGGCCGGGGTGAACGATGCCGGCCTGTCGGACGGGGTTATCGACTCGGTACGCTCGCGCGCACCCTGGCTGCTGGTCAATCTGGCGACCGCCATTCTTGCCTCGGGGGTGATCGCCCTGTTCGAAGACGCGCTGGCGGCGATCGTCGCACTGGCCGTTCTGATGCCGATTGTTGCGTCAATGGGCGGCAATGCCGGCACCCAGTCGCTGGCGGTAGCGGTGCGGGCGATCGCCTCGCGCGATCTGACCTCGGCCAATGCGCGCCGGGTGATCGTTCGCGAGATTCTGACCGGGATCGTCAATGGCGTGATCTTCGCCATTGTCATGGCGCTTGTGGCGGCGGTCTGGTTCCAGAACTGGACGCTGGCCGGGGTGATCGCACTGGCGATGGTGATCAATCTCGCTTTTGCGGGCCTGGCCGGCATTGCCGTCCCGCTGGCGCTGCGCCGGTTCGGCGCCGACCCGGCGGTCTCGTCCTCTGTCTTCGTGACCACTGTCACCGATGTGATCGGCTTCTTTGCGTTTCTCGGATTGGCTGCCATCATCCTGCTATGAATCCAGTTCAGACGTGTGCGGCGGGGCGGAAGCAGGAGTGGAACCATGATCAGGCGTGCCATCAGTGTGCTGTTGCTTGGAACGTTGAGCGCGGCGGCCGCTTTCGCCGATGGATACTGGCGGCCCTCGGCCAACTTGCCCGATCCGCGCGCCGGACTGGCGGCAGCCGAGCTGAACGGCCGGGTCTATGCCGCGGGCGGTTCGGGGCTGACGGAACCCAATAATACGGTCGAAGTGTTCGATCCCTCGACAATGCAATGGCGCGAGTTGAGCGGCCTGCCGCGCGGGCTCGAGCGTTTTGGCTTCGCGGCCCTCAATGGACGTCTCTATGCCGCTGGCGGATATGCGCTGGGCGATCCCGGCGAAAACCGCGGCAATGAGTTTGCGCAATCGCCCGATTTCGTGCGCTTCGATGTCGATCCGCTGGGTCCGCGCAACGAGATGTGGTCGATGGATCCGACCGATGGCAGCTGGCTGCGCGAAACCTCCATGCCGGGGCCGAAGGCGTCTTTCCAACTCCTGGCGCTGGACGGCCGCCTCTACGCCGTCGGCGGCGAGGATGGGCTGGACGGCGTGTTCGTCTTCAATCCCGAGAACCGGCTCTGGGACATACTGCCGGCTCCGGCCGAGATTGCCCGCCGCGGCGCGGCCTCGGTCGTGCTCAACGGGCGCATCTACATGATCGGCGGTGTCGACGATGGCGCGACCACCGGCCGGGTCGATATTTTCGATCCGGCAAGCGGCGATTGGACGATCGGTCCGGCCCTGCCGGCGCCGCGCGCAGGTCATGCTGCCGCTGTCCTTGATGGCGAGATCCATGTCATGGGCGGGCGCAGCGAGGGTCTCAACGCGACGCTTGCCAGTCATCTGCGGCTCGATACGGATCGCGGAAGCTGGATTGAGGATGCGCCGCTGCAAACGCCGCGCACGGATGCCGCAGCGGTCAGCCTGAATGGCGAGCTGATGATTATTGGCGGTGGTGCCGGCGGCGGATTCTTCGCGCCGTTCACGGCTATTGGCGCCACGGAAATCTATTCGCCGGAATAGGCCGCGCGTTTCGGCGTCACATTTGCAGAGGGTCTGTCAGCTAGTCTGTGGACCGTCTTGAAATGGAACAGTGATGAAGCCGCGTTTGAAGTCCACGCCCGCCGCCCGCGAGCTGATCAAAGCTCATGAGCCGTTTCTCGGCAGCGCCCGTCGGCAAAGCGATGGCAGCTGGATTGTCGGCTATGGCCACCGTGCCGCCGCCAAAGCCGGGGTCAATGTCTCGGCGGACGAAGCCGAACTCCTTTTGGTCTATGATGTGTTGCGGGCGGAACAGGCAATCGATGAGTCGCTTGGCGGCGATATGGGCGCCCCGCAACGCGATGCGCTGGTCTCGTTCGCCCACGGGATCGGCCTGACCGCGTTCCGCAACAGCGCGGTGGTGCGGTTGATCCGCAAGAAGCGCTGGCTCGACGCTGCGGACGCGATCGCAGCCTGGGAGGGCGGCGCGTCCGCGCGGCACAAGGCTGAACGCGACCTCTTCCTGAAGGACCTGCCGGAAGAGGCGAGCCGCGCGCCGGTCGAACTGGTCATAGAGTTCGATCATCCCGACGACGACAATGACACGGCTGCCCCCGCCGCGGCGGCCGAACCCGGACCGACCCCCGACGCACCGGAGACCGCCGAGAAAGCGGTTGATGACGCCTCCGCCGAGGAGGATACAGCCGAGGACCAGCCGGTCGCAGAACACGCATCCAGCGCGCCCGCGGAACCGGTATTGCGCGATGCCACGCCGCGGCGGTCGGAACTCGCCGAACGGGTCATTTTGCGGATGCGGGCGCAATTGTCAGGACCGATCCGCGATGTCGGCTATGCCGAGACGGAGCCTGAGACCGAAGCGCCGCCCGAAGAAAAGGTGGAATTCACCGGACCGCTGGGATTTGCCTATACGCAATCGCATGACTTCGACCGCAGCGCCGGAGAGGCGACACCCACGTCCAACACCGCCGAAGCCCCGCCCATCGTTGGTGCTGCCAAGGTGAATGCCGATGGCGCAGCCGGTGAGGTGGCCGGTTCACGCGAGGCGGCCGATCCTGAAGACAGCGAAGCGGATGAGGCTGACGATCTGCCTGATCCGTCCGAGATCGATGCGGATTTCACCGAAGACGAGACCGGCGAAACAACCAATGGCTGGACAAATGGCGATGCGCGGCCGGCACCCGGCAAGAATGGCGGCCATCTCGGCGAGATCATCTTGCTTGTCCTGGGCCTGATCCTGCTGGCGGGTGGCATCTGGGATCTCTGGATGCGCGTCGGGTCCGGCGAGGAACAGCCGAGTCTTTTCTACGGCGTTGCGGCACTGGTCGTCGGCTTCATTTTCGCTGCGGGCGCTGCGATTTGGCTGCTCGGCGGGCGACGGAAATAGGCACGGGCGATTGCTTGACCTGACCCGGGGTTTGCGCCAAATCCCGGCTCATGATCCCGAACCAATACCCTTCCATGAATTTCGACCTTGGCGACACGGCCGAAATGATCCGCGATACCGTCCGCAGCTTCGCGTCCGATGAATTGGCGCCTCGCGCCGCGGAAATCGACGCAACCGACACCTTCCCGACCGATCTCTGGCAGAAGATGGGCGCGCTGGGCTTGCTGGGCATTACGGTGGAAGAAGAATGGGGCGGCACCGGTCTCGGCTATGTCGAGCACTGCATCGCAATGGAAGAGATTTCGCGGGCTTCGGCATCTGTGGGCCTTTCCTACGGCGCGCATTCCAATCTTTGCGTGAATCAGGTGCGTCGCTGGGCTAATGACGAGCAGAAGGCGCGTTACCTGCCGAAGCTGATTTCCGGCGAGCATGTCGGCGCGCTGGCCATGTCCGAACCCGGGGCCGGTTCCGATGTCGTCTCCATGCGGCTGAAAGCCGAGAAGAAAGGCGACCATTACGTTCTCAACGGATCGAAGATGTGGATCACCAACGGCCCGTCAGCCGATGTCATGGTGGTTTATGCCAAGACCGATTCCGAGGCCGGTTCGCGGGGCATCACGGCCTTTCTGATCGAGAAGGACATGAAGGGTTTTTCGGTGGCGCAAAAGCTCGACAAGCTGGGCATGCGCGGATCGGAAACCGGCGAGCTGGTCTTCGAAGACTGCGAAGTGCCCGAGGACAACATCATGGGTCCGCTGAACGGCGGTGTCACCGTGTTGATGAGCGGGCTCGACTATGAGCGCGCCGTATTGGCCGCCGGACCGCTGGGCATCATGCAGGCCTGCCTGGATACGGTGCTTCCCTATGTGCACGAGCGCAAACAGTTCGACCGCGAGATCGGCTCTTTCCAGCTAGTGCAGGGCAAGCTGGCGGACATGTATGTGCGCATGAATGCGGCGCGGGCCTACACCTACGAGGTCGCCAAGATTTGCGATCGGGGCGAAAGGGCGCGCAAGGATGCCGCCGGGGCCATCTTGTTCTCGGCCGAGGCCGCCACCCAGACCGCGCTGGATGCCATCCAGCTCCTCGGCGGCAATGGCTATATCAACGAGTATCCGACGGGGCGCCTGCTGCGCGACGCTAAACTCTACGAGATCGGTGCCGGCACGAGCGAAATCCGCCGATGGCTGATCGGGCGCGAGCTGTTCGAGGAATCTGCATAGTATAAATAATATTGACAAAATAATTGGTATTTGGCACCTCCTCCATGGAGGTAAGCCATGGACCGCTCAGACCTCCTTCGATCCGTCGAAGGATTGCCAACAAAATCCGCGAAAATCAGGGCGTTGAATGCCAAGGGTATCGCCCGAGTGGACATCGCCAGACTTCTCGGTATCCGGTATCAGTTTGTGCGGAATGTTCTCGTTGCCGACGATGCCAAGTCGAAGACGGCAAAAGACGTGGTTACAGCACGCTTGGACTCGGCAGGCCGAGTTCTGATTCCGGCCGATATCCGAAAAGCTTTAGGTGTAAGCGAGGGCGATCAGGTGAAGCTCGAATTGGATGATGACGGACTTCGCATAATCTCGCGGAAAGCCGCCATCCGAAAAGCGCAGGATGTTTTCCGAAAGTATGCACCGGACGGTGTGTCATTGCGCGATGAACTGATCGCAGAACGCCGGCAAGCCGCGAAGAATGAGTGATCGGTCTCTTCTTGATTCGTCGGTCATTCTCTCGATCCTGGGACAGGAAGACGGCTATGAAGCCGCCATCCCGTTTCTCGACAACGCGTCGATCTCAAGCGTCAACTATGCGGAAATCGTTGCAAAGCTGAGCGAGCGGCGTTTTCCGGATGCAGCGATTGATTTGATGCTCGACCAGTTTCAACTGCGCATTCTGCCGTTTGATGCCGCCGCGGCGCGGCGCGCCGGATTGCTGCGGTCGCTGACCTTGGACGCTGGCTTGTCGCTGGGAGATCGGGCCTGTCTTGCGGTGGCGATTGAATCCGGTCTGCGGGTTGTTACAGCGGACCGGGCATGGGCGGCCGTCGATTGCGGTGTGGACATCCGGGTCATCCGCTAGCACTCTTCGTGTCGGGGAGGGTGCTATGGCAAAAATCACCGGACTGGGCGGCGTCTTCCATGTTGTGAAAGACCCTGCGGCCACCCGCGCCTGGTATCAGGAAAATCTCGGCATTGGCGGCGAATACGGCCCGATCCTGAAATGGTCGGAGGAAGCCGGCAAGGATCCCTACAGCCTGATCGGGCCGTTTACGACGAACGAGTATTTTCAGCCGAGCGGGAAGGATTTCATGATCAATCTCCGCGTCGACAATATTGACGGCATGGTGGCGCAATTGCGCGACAAGGGCATTGAAATCCTCGGCGAGAGCGATGAAGGCTATGGCAAGTTTGCCTGGTTCCTCGATTGCGACGGCGTGAAAATCGAGCTGTGGCAGCAAATCGAAGGGCCTGATGCGGCGAGTAACGAATAGGGGATAGCATGAACCGGGTATTCCTGATGTGTGCCGCCTTGTTGGTTGCATCCTGCAACCAGGAGGCAGAGCGAACCCATGTCGACGATGTCGAGGCGGTCAATGGCGAGTATGAAACAGGCCATACGGACGATTCCGACGGCGCCATACAGGATGACGACATGGCGTTCGATGAAGCCGTCGATGCGCGGTCGATCGACGGGCGTTGGGGGATCCAGTACGAAGCCTGCAGCGACGGCAATGACAGCGGTGACGGTGTCATCCTGATCTCCCGATATGACGTAATCATGGGCATGGATGCCTGTTCCATCGCCGGCGTCACCGAAACGGACGGCGTCTACGAGATCGACGGCCTGTGCGAGGGCCCTGAAGGCGCGTACGACTACACCTTCTATTTCTCGTCACCGCAGGATGGGGTTCTGCGCTGGGACAATCGCGAGCTCGACCGGGTCGAGGACTATGTCAGTTGCGATGGCGGCGCGATGCACTAGCTGTTCTCCCGGATCAGCAATGGATGCCGACATGACCGAGTTCTCCGATCTCAAGGCGCTGTTCGTGAACTGCACGCTGAAGCGGTCGCCCGGTACCTCTCACACCGACGGGCTGATGAAAGTGCCCCGGCAGATCATGGAAAAGCAGGGCGTTCGCGTTGAACAGATCCGGCTGGTCGACCATGACGTCGCGACTGGCGTCTATCCCGACATGCGCGAGCATGGCTGGGAGAGGGATGCCTGGCCGGAGATCTGGCCGAAAGTCGAAACTGCCGACATTCTTGTGGTCGGCACGCCGATCTGGCTCGGAGAGGAAAGCTCGGTGTGCCGGGTTCTGATCGAACGGCTCTATGCGATGTCCGGCGAGATGAACGACAAGGGCCAATACATTTTCTACGGCAAGACCGGCGGCTGCGTGGTGACCGGCAATGAGGACGGCATCAAGCACGTGTCCATGACGGTGCTCTATGCCTTGCAGCATCTCGGCTACACGATTCCGCCGCAAGCCGATTGCGGCTGGATCGGTGAAGCCGGGCCGGGCCCGTCCTATCTGGACGAGGACTCTGGCGGCCCGGACAACCGCTTCACGCAGCGCAACACGACCTTCATGACGTGGAATTTGCTGCATTTGGCGCGAATGCTGAAAGACGCCGGCGGGCTGCCGGCCTACGGAAACTCGCGGAAAGACTGGGATGAGGGCGCGCGCTTCGGCCATCCCAATCCGGAATACCGATGACCGCTAGGCGATGCCGAAAAGATTGGCTTCGTCCCGGCTGAGCTCCGAGATCGCGAATTCCGCGGCGCGCCGGCCGGAATCGATGGTCTCCTCGAAGCGTTTCCACTGCCGCAAATCGGTATCGGAATCCGGCAGGACAAGCAGGTCTACCGCTTCGCGATAGGCTTGGTGCTTGCCGACCATGACGCCGGCGGTCGCCGAGCGCATCAGCAGCGAGGCGATCGGCGGCAGCTCGCCGAGCCCGTTCCGCCGCACCCAACCGAAGAAGTTCGGCGCGTCGATGAAATCCTTCGGATTAACGCCTTGTGCCCGGGTGACATCGACCCCAGCGCTGACGCCGCGGTGAAACGCCTTCATCTGCTCGGACGGGAAGTTGGTGAAAACGGCGCCATCGACGAGCACATGTTCGCCCTCGATGACCGGCGGCAAGATGCCGGGAATGGCGATCGAGGCGCGCAGCGCATCGCGCAGCCGCCCGCTGCGGTGAATAAAGGGGCGGCCATTCGACAGGTTCGAGGAGACGCAGAAATAGGGGCGGGCGAGGTCGGCGATATCGACATCGCCGAAATGCGTCTCAAGGCGCTCGTCGACGCGCTTGCCCCGCGCCAGCGAAATCACCGGCAGGCGCCAGTCACCCAGCGGATTGGAATCGACAAACGCTTCGCGCACGCGGCTGATCAGCTCGTCCTGCGTCCATTCCAGCGCCAGCCCCGCGGCGATGATCGCCCCCATCGAGGCGCCGCCGATGAAGTCGAATTCAATGCCCGCTTTCCGGAACGCGTCGATGGCGCCGATATGGGCGTAAGCCCGCGCGCCGCCGCCTGAGAGGACGAGGCCGACCGAGCGCCCGGCGAGGGTCCGGGCCAGCCGTGCGCGATCATCGGGCCTTTCCTGGCGCCAGTGAAAGACGCGCGCGGCTTCCGCGGCGACGGCCCATTCATGAGGACGGGACGCCTGCCGGTTGCCACCATCATGGACCAGCACGACGTCCAGCAATTTGAGCTTGGCGGCCGGGGTCGGATCGGGCGGCAGGAGCGGAGTCGAAGGCTTGGCATCGCCGCGGGCCAGCAGCCAGACGCGGTCGGCCCGCCCCATCGCCCGGCGGGCCCAGTTGTGATCGCCGAGGCGCGCAATCAGCAGGACCACCTGGTGGTCCTTTTCGTATTCGTCGAGCCGCGGGCCGGGCCAGTTGGCGGCTTCCTCGCCGACGACGGCAGAGGTCACGCCGATCCGCGCCAGTGCGCGCTGAAGCTCGTGGCCGCGAAAGTCGATGTCGATCGTCGGTGAGCAGGAAACGATGGCGAACACTTTTGGTTCGGAACCCTGGCGCTGCGGGCCGGCGCGAAGCCTCTGCAGCATCATCTTCGACAGCTCGCGCATCAGCGAGGGATGTTTTTGCGCCAGTCGTTCGAACGAGGCTGTGGGCAGGCGGACCACTTCGCTGTCGCGCATGGCATAGACGCTGGCGGAATGCGGCCGCTCCTCCAGCATCGACATTTCGCCGACCGGTTCACCGGCGCGGATATATCCGAGCAGGTTCGGGCGCCCCATGGCGCCGTCACGGAATGCCGCCAGCGCACCCGACCGCAACAAGTACAGCGCGTCGCTGGGCTCGCCTTCGGCATAGAGGAGGTGCCCCGCCGGCAGGCAAAACCATTCGACTTCGTGCTCGACGGCCTTGAGGGCGGTCTTGCCGATATCGCTAAAAAAACCGGGAAGGGAGAAGGACAGCGGCATGACGATGTCTTAGTCCAGATACTCCCAGCTGTCTGCACCGTCGAAATGCCGCACGCGGATATCCGGCGGGGCCAGGTCGCGCGCTGTGGTAAAGTTGATTTTCATGCGTTTCTCTATGGCCGGTTCGCGGCTGGTCCAGTGCGTTGTGATGCCGCAATGCGCGCAGCGGTGGATGGTCAGCGTCCTGTCGCCGAAAACATAGTCTTGCTGGGGTGTGCGGGCCGTGAGTTCGGTCGTTTCGGGATCGACTTCGCCCCACAGCGCGCCAGCCTTGCGGCAATAGGTGCAGTTACACACGGTCAGCCAGTCGGGCCAGGCGGTAACTTTCCAGCGGACATCGCCACAATGGCAGCTCCCAGTGATCATGATTTGCGTCCCATGCGGCGGACCGGAGCAAGCGGCGTGAACTTGCCATCACGTTTCTCACTGCGGGCGGCGATCGCCTCGCCGATATCGTCGGTCGACCACAGCGCGGCCTGCAATGTCATGGCGTGTGCGAGGCTGTCGGCGACGCTGTGATCGCGGGCATAGAGAAAAGACCTTTTGGTGCCGGAAATCGCCAGCGGCGCTTTCGCGGCAATGTCTTGGGCGATCGCATCGACATGGGCTTTCAGTGCGCCGGCGTCGTCGAGCACAGCATTATAGAGCCCGATCGCGGCCGCGCGATCAGCGTCCAGATTTCCCCCTGTGTAGGCAAGTTCGCGGGCAATGCCCTCGGGTATCAGGCGCGGCAGGCGTTGCAATGTGCCGACATCGGCGAACATGCCGATATTGGTCTCCTCGATTCGCAGCCAGGCGTCGCGCGTGCCGAAACGCAGATCACAGGCGCAAATCATGTCCACGCCGCCACCGACGCACGGGCCCTGGACGGCGGCGATCACCGGAAATCGCGCGCGCTCGAAAGCGGTAAATGCATCCTGCAGGGCGAGGGCGGCGGTCATGAAACTCTCGCGCAGCGCGGCATTGGCCGTGCCCAGCGCATTGGGATCCGTAAACACGGATATGTCCATGCCGGCGCTGAAAACCGGCCCTTGCGCATCGAGGATCAGGACGCGAATTTCGCCATCGTCGGACAGGCGATCCACCGCGTCCGGCAGTTCCGCCCAGAAGGCGGGTGTCATCGTGTTGCGCTTGTCCGGCCGGTTCAGCGTGATCCGGGCGATCGGTCCGTTACGGGTCAGGTCGAAACTGGTCGGCGGCATGAATCCGGCGCTCCTGGCTGGGGTCAGAGCCTTCTCCGGTCGCGCCGTTCACGCAAGCAAAAAAGCCTTGTCAGTCTGCCGGAAGGTAGTCCAGCACATCGACCCATTCGGTCTCGACCGCATCGCGAAAAAACTGGTCGAACAGGAATTTGTGGCCCGACCCGTAGATAACGAGCACACGATCTCCGGGCTCGGCAATGCGCGCGATCTGGGCGAAGATCTGCAAATTGCGGGCCCACCATTGACCCATTTCCCGCGCCCCGACCGGGTCGGCTGCCGAACCGAGCTGGGCCAGGGTCAGATAAACATTGTGCAGGGCGAGGAAGTCCGGCTGATTATTGGCTCTGACCCGTTGCGTGACCGTGACGTTCGGGCGATTCTGTTCGGCGTCGAGTGCCGTCATCACGGCGCGGAGCTCTGTGAGCCGGGCCAACAGCGCGTCTTGGCCGTTTTCGGTCCCGGCGGCCATCATTGCGTTGAAATTCATACCGGATGTGTAATCGGCCGCATAAAGGCGCTCATGCCCCAGGCGGGCGGCCAGGCGCATGCCGATCTGTTGGCGCTCATTGACGGTCAGCGTGTGTTCGCCGGCGAGATAGCGGCGATAGTCGGCATTGAACAAATGCTCTTCGTCCGGCGTCAGTTCGACGATGATCTTGGTCGGACGGAATTCGGCGAGCGCCGTGACCAGGCTTTCGATTTCCGCCTGACGGGCAGGGGCCAGGTAATCGTCCACGTCCGAATTGACGTAGTCCGCCCCGCCGCCGGTGAAGTGGAATGTGCCGAGTATCATGACCTGGGGCCGATCCTCCTGCGCCACCGCAACCGGCGGTATGGTCAACGCTAATGCCAGCGCCGCAACCCAATGTCTCATCGTCTTGCTCCTGCGTGTGGTTTCGCCGAAGGGATGCAGTTCGGCCACGCTCCGGATGCAGGCGGCCCGTTGCGCCGGATGCGTGCTGCGGCTTAATTGGCGGCGAGGATTGCGGGGAAAGATCACGCTATGAGCCGACTGACGAGCGCTGCCGAGACCGGTTCGGATGTCTACAAGGCCAATCGCGAGGCGATGCTCGGCCTGATCGATGAATTGCGTGGTAAGACGGAAGAAGCGGCGCAAGGCGGCTCGGAGCGGGCCCGCGAGCGGCATCTCTCGCGCGGCAAGCTGCTGCCCCGCGACCGGGTTGAGCGCCTGCTCGACCCCGGCTCGCCCTTCCTCGAGATTGGCGCGCTGGCGGCCAATGGCATGTATGAAGGCAATGTTCACGGGGCGGGTATGATCGCCGGGATCGGCCGGGTGTCGGGCCGCGAAGTGATGGTTGTGTGCAACGATCCGACCATCAAGGGCGGCGCCTATTACCCGATGACGGTGAAAAAGCACCTCCGGGCGCAGGAAATCGCCATGCAGAACCGGCTGCCCTGCGTCTATCTGGTCGATAGCGGCGGGGCGAACCTGCCGCACCAGGCGGAGGTGTTTCCGGATCGCGAGCATTTTGGGCGCATCTTTTACAACCAGGCACAGATGTCCTCGATGGGCATTCCACAGATCGCGTCGGTGATGGGCTCTTGCACGGCGGGCGGCGCCTATGTGCCGGCGATGTCGGACGAGACGATCATCGTAAGAAAGCAGGGCACGATCTTTCTCGGCGGGCCTCCGCTGGTAAAAGCCGCAACCGGCGAGGTGATCTCAGCCGAGGATCTGGGCGGGGCGGATGTCCATGCGCGCCAGTCCGGTGTCGCCGACCATTATGCCACCGATGACGAGCACGCTTTGTTCCTGGCGCGCCGTATTGTCGGCACGCTCAACACGACGAAGTCCAACACGGCCGATCTGGCCGACCCACGCGACCCGCTTCACGATCCCGACGAGCTGAACGGTGTGGTGCCAACCGATCTGCGCACGCCCTACGATGTGCGCGAGGTGGTCGCGCGGATCGTCGACGGGTCGGAGTTCGACGAATTCAAGAAGCTGTTCGGTGAGACGCTGGTATGCGGTTTTGCGCGCCTGCATGGCATGCCGGTCGGCATCATCGCCAATAATGGCATCCTGTTTTCCGAAAGCGCCCAGAAGGGCGCGCACTTCATTGAATTGTGCGCGCAGCGGAAAATCCCGCTCATCTTCCTGCAGAACATTACCGGCTTTATGGTCGGATCGAAATACGAGGCCGGCGGCATCGCCAAGGACGGCGCCAAGCTGGTCACGGCGGTATCCTGCTTTGCCGGGCCGAAGATCACGGTGATCATTGGCGGCTCCTATGGCGCCGGCAATTACGGCATGTGCGGGCGTGCCTATTCTCCGCGCTTCCTCTTCATGTGGCCGAACGCCCGCATCTCGGTGATGGGCGGTGAGCAGGCGGCCAGCGTGCTGGCGACCGTCAAACGCGACGGCATGGAAGCGCGCGGCGAAGACTGGTCCGCCGACGATGAAGAGGCATTCAAGAAGCCGATCCTCGATCTCTACGAGAAAGAGGGCTCGCCCTATTATTCGACGGCGCGGCTTTGGGATGACGGCATCATCGCCCCGGCGGACACGCGCCGCGTGCTGGCGCTGTCCCTGTCGGCGGCGATGAATGCGCCGTTCGAGGAGACCAAGTTCGGCGTGTTTAGGATGTAGGCAATCCGGCTCGGCATATTGTGCGTAAGCAGGGGCATGACCTTATGGAGATTGCCCCATGCGCCTGATTGTCGGCCTTTTGGCCCTGATGTTCTCGCCCGCCGCCGCCATGGCGACTGAAGAACCTGCCTATGAGAGCGTGCACCGCGACGGGGCGATCGAGGTCCGCGACTATGCCGGCATGATCGTCGCCGAGGTGACGGTTGAGGGCGGCCGCGAAGCAGCGCCCAATCGCGGCTTCCGGCCGCTGGCCAATTACATTTTCGGCGGCAATGCGCCGCGCGAGGAGATCGCCATGACCGCGCCGGTGACGGCAAGGCCAGGTCAGGACATTGCGATGACCGCCCCGGTGACGTCCTCGCCGGCGGCGGGTGACCAATGGACAGTGGCCTTCATCATGCCGTCGGAATGGACGATGGAAACGCTGCCCGAGCCCAACGATCCGCGCGTGTCGCTGCGCGAGGTGGAACCGCGCCGCATGGTGGCCATCGAGTTCCGCGGCGGCCGGTCGGACAACAATCTTTCGCGTCATTTACAAGAGCTGGAATCCTGGCTGGCGGCAAACGGCTATGAGGCCACCGGAGACCCGGTATACGCCTTCTACAGCCCGCCCTGGGTGCCTTCGCCATTGCGCCGCAACGAAATCATGATCGAGATCGCGCCGCGGAACTAGCAGCCTGCGCGCTCGCGCCGCACTGCGCGAAAGCTGAACCGGAGCTATAATCCACATTCCTATTGTGGAGATATTGCCATGACCCGGATTTGTGTGATTGACGGCCATCCCGACCCGCAAGACGGGCATTTCGTCAGCGCCTTGGCGGAAGCCTATGCCGACGGCGCCGAATCCGCCGGGCACGACGTCAGCCGCATCAGGATTGCCGCGCTCGATATTACCTTCGTCGGATCGCCGGAAGACTTTGCCCGGTCGCCGGGCGACGCGATCGCTGCCGCACAGTCGAAAATTGCCCGCGCCGAGCACATCGTCTTTGTGTTTCCTCTCTGGTTGGGCACAATGCCGGCGGTCTGCAAGGCGTTCTGGGAGCAGGTGGCCCGCGCCGGATTCCTGCTCGACGCGACCGGGGAAGAGGATCAATGGCCGCAGCAGAAGATGAAGGGAAAGTCGGTCCGTATCATCGTGACGATGGGCATGCCCGGGCTGGCCTACAAACTTCTGTTCGGGGCGCACAGCTTAAAGGCGCTGGAGGCTGGAATCTTCCGCATTTCGGGTTTCAAACCGGTCCGGCATTCGATTTTCGGCGGAATTGGCGCCGTGAATGCGGAGAAAAGAACCGCCATTCTCGAGAAATGCCGAGAGTTGGGTGCAGCCGGCAAATGAACAGCCGATGACAGATTTTTGAAAATCGCTCGCCTGTGACGCGAGTTGAGTTGTCAGCCGCCCCTTTTCCTAAGACAGTTTTAACAAAGCGCGCGATTTGAGGTATTCTAATCGTGTGTGGGCGTCATTGAGGGGTAAATCGCCATGGAATTTCTGGATACGGCGCGGGGCTGGCTGGATCAGGCCTACGCGTTTTTCGAGCCGGGCCTGCTGATGTATGCCGGCAATGGGGAGAGTGTGAACTGGATGCCGCTGGCGATCCAGGTCGGGATTATTGCATTGGTGTTGGCGCTGCTATTGCGTTCGGCCGGCGCGATCCTGATCTTCACGATTGTTGGCGTTGTCATCCATATCATCGTGGATATCGTTATGCCGATGGTCCGTGGGGGCGGCATGGACGGTTTCGATTTCGGTGCATTCGCCAATCAGTTCACCGACGTAACCTATTTGAAATATCTGGGTGCGCTCGCCATTGCCTATTTTATCGGCATTCTGATTTTGGGTATGATCAAGGGCATGCTGTTCCGCGGCGACTGATGTCGCGGGCTTGAGACGTTATGGAACCGCCGGCTCCGTGGCCGGCGGTTTTTCTTGTGACACCGTCATGAGCGAGGTGTTCGCGGTGCATCCGGTGTTGCCCGTCACGGACATGCGGCGTCCGCTCGCATTCTCGCCACGGCTGGATTTTGCGCTGGCCTTTGCCGAACGGCCGCGGGCGGAAATCGCCGATCATGCCGGGGTCAAACGCGGCGATCTTATTCCGCACCTGCAGGCATTCACCAAAGTGCAGTATGGAAACACCGAAACCGTGGCAGTGCGGATCGAGACCGATGCCGTCGAGACGCTCCATAATGAATGACAAGATCGGACGGGATTTCGGCGCCGCTGGAGAAAAAGCCCTGGAGCGATTTTGAGTTCGGCTTCTATGATCCCGACTACACCCTTTTTCTTTTGCCGGGAGACTGGCTAGAGGAGGAGCAGCAAAGGAGGTCGCCGACCCATGTCCGAATCCCAGTCCGTTCTTCTCGATGTCACGCCCGGCAAAATGGCCGTGGTCACCATCAACCGGCCGGAAAAGAAGAATGCGTTCGATCGCGAAACGATCAACCGGCTCAGCGAGATTTTCGACCTGTTGTCCAAGAATACCGATGAGGTGCGCGTCGTGATGCTGCGGGGCGCGGGCGATACGTTTTGCGCAGGTGGCGATCTCAACTGGATGAAGGACGCTGCGACCTATACGCGCGAGCAGAATATTGAGGATGCCGAAGCCCTGGCCGGCATGCTTTATCGCCTGTTCCGCCTGCCGCAACTGACGATCGCCCTGGTGCAGGGCGCGGCGATGGGGGGCGGATCCGGCCTGGTGGCGGCCTGTGATGTCGCGATCGCCGAAAAAAGCACGAAATTCCGCTTCTCCGAAGTGCGGCTCGGCCTGACGCCGGCGACCATCTCGCCCTTTGTGATCCGCGCCATCGGCCCGAAATGGGCGCGCGCCCTGTTTGCCACGGCCGAAGGCTTCGACGCGCAGTTCGCGCACGTGATCGGGCTGGTCCAATATGTGGTTGGCGATGCCAACGAACTCGACGACATGGCCGAACATGTCGCCCGTCTCGGCTTCAGCGCGGCGCCGGGCGCCATCGCGGATGCCAAGGAGCTGGTGGATGATGTTTCAGGCCACAAGATCAATCATGGCCTGATGGAAGACCTGGCCAAGCGGATCGCGCATCGCCGCGCCAGCGAGGAAGGCCAGGAGGGGCTGTCGGCCTTCCTGGAAAAGCGCAAGCCGGGCTGGGCGGAGTAGACCGGGCTGGAGCTGTTCCGCGACCCGCGCGCCTTTCTTCATGCCAGGCGCGAAGCCTGGCGGGCGGGCTTCGTCCGCGGGCCGGTCACGCGTTTCCTGTTCGAATTTGTCGCCTTCGGGATCAAGCAGGCCTGGGCCTGCCTGTTCGGCGGCGCGATGGTGGCGCTGCTGCTCGGCACCTATCTCTTCTATCCCGGCGATGCGCTGCTGCCGCGCTATGATTTCCTGACGCTCTCGGCGCTGGCCATCCAGATCGGGTTGATTGCGACCCGTCTGGAAAGCTGGGAGGAGGCGCGCGTCATCCTTGTCTTCCACATCGTCGGGACAGTGATGGAAATCTTCAAGACTTATGCGGGCTCGTGGATTTACCCGGAAGACGCTTATCTGCGGATCGCCGGCGTGCCGCTGTTTTCCGGCTTCATGTATGCCGCCGTCGGCAGCTATCTGGCGCGCGTCTGGCGGATTTTCGACTTTCGCTTCGACCGGTTTCCGCCGCTCTGGCTGCAAGGGCTGCTGGCACTGGCGATCTACATCAATTTCTTCACGCACCATTATACGGTGGATATCCGGTGGGGCCTCTATGCCGCGACGCTGCTGATCTACGGCCCTTGCGTGATCTGGTTCCGGCCGGATGAGAAACACCGTTTCATGCCGCTCGTGATCGGCCTTTTGCTGGTCGCGCTGTTCATCTGGTTTGCCGAGAATATCGGCACGTTCGCGCGCGCCTGGACCTATCCGGGCCAGGAGAATGGCTGGCACATGGTGTCGATCCAGAAGCTCGGCTCCTGGTATCTCCTGATGATCATCAGTTTCGTGCTGGTCGCGGTGGTGCATCGCGCGGGGGCGGGTAAGGATGACGACATCCCTCATCCCTTCCCTTGACGGGTAGGGTGGGTGCGAGCGGGCTTTCTTTCGGCGGGGCCTGCCGGTAAGACCAACCGCATAACGGATGCGGGATCGATCCATGTTCAAGACACTGCTAGTCGCCAATCGCGGAGAGATCGCCCGGCGCGTCATGCGCACGGCAACGCGGATGGGCATCAAGACCGTCGCGGTTTATTCGGAAGCAGATGCCGAAGCGCCGCACGTCAAGGAAGCGGATGCGGCCGTGTTGCTCGGCCCGGCGCCCAGTTCGGAAAGCTATCTTCGCGCCGACAAGATCCTTGCGGCGGCGAAACAGACGGGGGCGGAGGCGATCCATCCCGGCTATGGATTCCTGTCCGAGAACGCGGAATTTGCCCGCGCCTGCGCAGATGCCGGCATCAAATTCGTCGGCCCGTCGGCGGCGTCCATCGAGGCGATGGGGCTGAAGGACCGCGCCAAGAAGCTGATGGAGGACGCCGGCGTCCCGGTGACGCCCGGCTATCACGGTGACAATCAGGACCCGGATCACCTCAAGAATGCCGCCGATGCGATCGGCTATCCGGTGCTGATCAAGGCGGTCGCCGGCGGTGGCGGCAAGGGCATGCGCAAGGTCGAGGCCGCGGGCGATTTTCTGGATGCGCTCGACAGCTGCAAGCGCGAGGCGAAATCCTCCTTCGGCAATGACGAGGTGCTGATCGAGAAATTCATCGAGAATCCGCGCCATATCGAAGTCCAAGTGTTCGGCGACAGCCGCGGGCGGGTGATCCATCTGTTCGAACGCGACTGTTCGCTGCAGCGGCGGCACCAGAAGGTGATCGAGGAAGCGCCGGCGCCGGGCATGACGCCGAATGTGCGCGCCGCCATGTGCTCGGCCGCGGTGCAGGCCGCGAAAGCGGTGAATTATGAGGGCGCGGGAACGGTCGAGTTTATCGTCGACGGCTCCGGTGCGCTGCGGGAGGACGGCTTTTTCTTCATGGAGATGAATACCCGTCTCCAGGTCGAGCATCCGGTGACGGAGATGGTCACGGGTCTCGATCTCGTCGAGCTGCAGCTGAGGGTCGCGTCCGGCGGTTCGGTGCCGGAACAGGACCGTATTTCGCTGTGCGGACACGCGATCGAGGCGCGGCTTTACGCCGAGGATCCGGCGAACGGATTTCTACCCAGTATCGGCGCGCTTGATATTCTCGATCTGCCCTATGGCCTTGAAGGCATTCGTGTCGACAGCGGCGTAAAGCAGGGGGGCGAGGTCTCGCTGCACTATGACCCGATGATTGCGAAAATCATCACCTGTGGCGCAACGCGCGATGAAGCGATCGGACGGGCGCTCGCGGCCTTGGCATCCACACGGGTGTATCCGGTAAAGACCAATGGCGGCTTTTTGGCGCAATGCTTGCGCGACGATGATTTTTCCTCCGGAAATGTCTCGACCGGGCTGATCGCGGAAAAATCCGACAGCCTTATCCCCTCCGGCGCGCCGGTGCGCGATATTGCCCTGGCCGCTCAGGCTCTCTTGGGACAAGCGGGCGGAGCGGTATCGCGCGATCCGTGGGCGGTGGCCGACGGATACCGGAGCAATACGGCGCATCGGATCGAGGTCCGGCTGGACCATGATGGGTCTACATTGACGGCATCGTTTGATCGTCCGCCTGCAAAGGGTCAGGCGGTAACGGTTGCAGTCGGCGATGATCGTGTGACCTTGGAGGGTGGCACCGGAGCCGGCCGTGTCGTCGCCGACCCTGATGGGGTCATTGTGTTTTCGGACGGGCGGGCCAACCGGTTCGATTTGCCGCGGCCCGACGCGGCCGCGGATGCCGCTGAGGCCGGCGGGCTCGTCAAGGCGCCGATGCCGGGCAAGGTGTTGTCGCTGAACGTCGCCGAAGGCGATACGGTTTCGAAGGGTCAAAAGCTGCTCGTCCTGGAAGCGATGAAGATGGAACACGCGCTGGCCGCGCCGCGCGACGGCGTGATCGCATCGGTTTCGATCGCGGCCGGCGACCAGGTCGGCGAAGGGGATGCGCTGATTACGCTGGCCGACGAAGAGGAGGCCGCGGCTTAGGTTTCTCCGGTGCGGAATTTCCTCCCCCGCTCGCGGGGGAGGGGACCACGAAGTGGTGGAGGGGGCATGCCCCCCTCGTCCCTTCGGGACACTCCCCCCGCAAACGGGGGGAGAAAAGCCAAAACTGGCCCGATCCTTGCTCTCCTGTCAGGAGAAACAGGGAGATGGCCATGACCGGCACAGGCGAAACCCCAAATTCCACGGGTGTTGTCACGAATTGGCACACAGAGGCCCGCACCGGCTTTCGTCAGCGCGTCGTTGTGGGGCGGCACGATCTTCACCAGCGGCCGGAATTTTCCGACGAAGCGCTGGCCGTACTGATCGAACGTCATCCGCGGGATCTCATCGATTTTTGTACGATGGGCGATCTTGATGAGGGGGCGGACAGCTGGCGGGCCGGCGATCCGGGCGATCTCTCCGGGGCCGAACTTCTGGATGCGGTCCGCGCCGGCAAGCTGTGGATTAATCTGCGCGAGGCGATGACCGTCGATCCGGTCTACCGTCCTCTGTTCGATGCCATGCTGGCCGACATGAAGCGCAACAATCCGGGATATAAGGTGCTCAATGCTGAGAGCGGCATCCTGATTTCGTCGCCGACCGCGCAGGTCTTTATCCATTCCGACGTGTCGGAAACGATTCTCTGGCATGTGCGCGGCCGCAAGCGAATCCGGATCTATCCCGCCGCCGCCCCCTATGTCACCGACGAACGCATGGAAGCTATCCTGCACAAGGAGCAGACCGAGGATCTGCCGTTCGAGCCGAGCTGGGACAATGAGTGCGAAGCCGTGGACCTGGAGCCCGGCATGTTCACCTCCTGGCCGTTACACGGGCCGCACCGCGTGCAGAACCTTTCGGGCATGAACGTTTCGGTGACGATGGAGCTGGTGACGCCTGAATCCATGCTTAAAAACGGTGTTCTGCACGCGAATGGCGTGCTGCGCCGCCGGTTTGGCCTGCAGCCGAAATCCGCTGATGCGGAAGGGGCCGGCGCCTATCTCAAGCTCGCTTTCTCGAAGCTGGCCAAGAAACTCTGGCGTCACACCAAGCCTTTGCCGAAGAGCGAGACGACGTTCGAGATCGATGGGGCGTCTCCGATGGGTTTCCGGGACAAGGCGGCCTAACCTGTCAGGACCTTAACTTGCCACGAAACTGTGCATGGCCTTTGCTCGCGCGGCTGGGGGGCATCGACCGGGTACAGGGATTTATTCCATGATATTTGTAAAGGCGGCTGCCGCGGCAGTCCTTTTGGCGTCGGCGGTTCATGCCGACATGACAAGCTATCCTGAACCGCTCGCGGATGCGCTGGCGATGACCTATGAAGCGCCTGAAGAGGCGCATTGGCGTTATGTGATGCAGGTGACGATGAATGACGCCAGCATGCAGGTCCGGTTCGACGGATCGCAGCCGGACGGCGAGCAATGGCAACTTGTCGCCCCGGCCTCCGAGGACGGACTTGCCGACATTCTGGTCGATGTCTGGCAAGATCTGAACCAACCCGATGCCGAGGATGAGAATGCTGGCGACGGCATCTCCATCAATGCCACCGAGGGCCTGTTTTTCAGTTCAGACACGGCTGACGTGGTCGCCGGCGATGTCGTCAGCACAGGTACCAACCGATTCACTTTCAGACCCGATCTCGGATCTGATGAAGAAGACGATGCGATGCGGTCCTTCATGACCGGCGAATTGTCTCTCGCGCCGGCCGGCCATGTCGACCAGATCCGAGTGTTCGCGCCCGAAAGCTTCAAACCGCATGTCGCCGCGCGGGTTCACGCCTTCGAGATGGTGATCCGTTTTGACCGTATTGAGGGCCTGCCGGCACCGATCATGACGTCGCTTTCGACCGAGATTGACATCAGCGCCATGTTTCAGCGCCAGCAGCAAGCCGTGCGGTTCGAGTTTTCCGATGTGGAGTATGTGGAGCCCTGACTTGGCGGATCGCCGGAGTCGTCCTAGCTCGTAGGACATGACGGTGCATTTGGTGAAACTCTGCGTCGGCGCGGACTCTATCGACGATCTCGAACGCTATCGGGGGCGCGTGAAAGCGGCTGCGGACGCGCGGGGTGAAACCTGGCAGTCAACGCATGTGACCCGCATGTTTCCTAAGCGCGCCGGCGAGATCCTCAATGGCGGCAGTCTTTACTGGGTGATCAAGCGGGTCATCCAGGTCCGGCAACGGATCGTCGATCTCAAGGAAGTTATCGGCGATGATGGCATCAAGCGCTGCGCCATCGTGATGGATAATGAGCTGGTGCGGACTGCGCCGGCGGCGCGCCGGCCCTTTCAGGGCTGGCGGTATCTCAACGCCGAGGACGCGCCGCGTGATCTGTCCGATCTGGCAACCGGCGGCGCCAATCTGCCTGACGAATTACGGCGCAAACTGCTCGAAATCGGGGCGTGGTAAGTCGTCTTGCCTCCCCTGTTTGCGGTGGAGGAGGGGGTTTTGTACTTTTCCTCCCCCGTTCACGGGGGAGGGGGACCGCGAAGCGGTGGAGGGGGGAGAAGAGCTGCGATGCCGTCCAGAACGCCATCGAGGTTTTCGTAAATGTCGGGATTAGTTGCGCGATAGACGAACCAGCCCTTGCTTTCCAGAAATTGCGTCCGCTTCGCATCTTTGGCGATCTCGTGCGTCGAGGCATGAGTGGCACCGTCAATTTCGATGATCAGCCGAAGCTCTATGCAGGCGAAGTCGGCGATGTACGGACCGACCGGGTGCTGACGCCGGAATTTGAAACCCTCCAAGCCCCCGCGGCGCAGCCTTGACCAGAGAATGGTCTCTGCATTGGTCATGCGGCGGCGAAGATCCTTGGCGAAACGGCGCGATTTCCGTTCGGAACGGCGCATGCCCCCCTCGTCGCTTCGCGACACTCCCCCCGTAAACGGGGGGAGAAACCTACTAAACAAAGCCAGCTATTTCAATTATTGGTAGAGTTCGCGTCTTAAACCGCCAGATTGTCGATCAGCCGGGTTTTGCCCAGCCAGACGGCGGCGAGGACACGCGCGGGCTGTGTGACGGGCCCGGCGGGCAGGGGCGCCAATGTCTGGGCGCAACGCGCCTCAATATAGTCAACGCGGTCGAATGCGCTCGCGGCCTTGGCCAGCGCCTTGCCCTGGGCGGTCTCCCAGTCCGTGCCTTGCGTCAGATCATGCGCGAAGCCGGACAGGATGTCGTGCAATCCAGCGGAAATCTCCCGTTCGCGGGTCGAGAGAAAAGCATTGCGCGATGACAGGGCGAGGCCGTCCCGCTCACGCAGTGTCGGTCCTGGGACGATTTCGATCGGGAAATCGAGGTCGCGCACCATCTGACGGATGACCAGCAATTGCTGATAATCCTTCTCCCCAAACACCGCGATGTCCGGCTGGACACGATTGAACAGCTTGGCCACGACAATCGCAACGCCGGCGAAGAAATGCGGACGGAAATCCGTTTCCAGACCGAGCGCGGCGCCTTCGAGGTTGAGCTTTGCGGAGAAGCCGCCAGCATACATGTCCGAAGCCAGCGGCGCATAGAGCAGATCGCATTTCGCATTCGCCAGCTTGGCCGCATCCTCATCAAGGGTACGCGGATATGCGTCGAAGTCCTCGTGCGGTGCAAACTGGGCGGGATTGACGAAAATGCTGGCGACGACGCGGTCAGCATGCTCTCGCGCCATCCGGATCAGCGAAAGATGGCCCTCATGCAGGGCGCCCATGGTCGGCACAAAGCCAATCCGCAATCCCTCGTGGCGCCAGTCGCGGATCTGCGCGCGCAACCGGTCTAGGTCGGCTGTGGCGGCGATGGGCAATTGAGAAAGTTCGCTCATGCGCGCCGGATAATGCCGCTGGGCGCTGGACGCAAGCGGTGCGACTCGCGCTAGGAATCCGGCATGATCCGCAATGCCCTGCTTCTGCCCCTGATTCTCGGCCTTTCGGCCTGTGTGACGAGCCGAGATGAGCCGCCCGTCACGGCACCGGTTGCCGGTACGCCGGAAGCGGCGATCGCGGCACATCTGGCGCAGGAGCTGGACCACCGCTCACGTCACGATCCGGCTTCGCTTGCGATGGTGGATGCGGAGATGCGGGCGCTTGCCTTGCGTCTGGCGGCACCACCCGAGCCTGAGCCCGAACCGGAACCGCTGGCGCCGGATCCGGAAGGCGGTGTCAGCCTGATGCATGCGGTGCATCTGGCGTCCTACCGCGATGAAATGCATGCACAGGCGGGCTGGCGCACGCTTCAGGGCCTGTTTCCCGAGCTTCTTGGCATACGGCAGGCGCGGCTCCAAACGGCTGATCTGGGCTCACAAGGCGTGTTTTTGCGATTGAAAGCGGGGCCGTTCGATACCGCCGATGCGGCGCAGGATGCCTGCCGCGAGATCGAGGACACTGGCGGCTGGTGCGCGGTGACGGATTTCACCGGCCAACCGCTGGCGCGGTAATAATTTTCACAAATTTCATCACCGGTTAGGCGTGGCACCCGTCTTGCTCTAGAGTGGCGGTGGGTGAGTTTCGACATCTGGTGTTTTGATGAATGTAACGACGCGATCCGAACGTCCTGGCCGGTTCAGTCTCGTACGCCGCAATGGTGGCGCGCACGTCATTGTGGTCGGCAATGAAAAGGGCGGAGCAGGAAAGTCGACCGTCGCCATGCATCTCACCGTCGCCTTGTTACGCATGAAAAAGTCGGTTGGCGTGATCGACCTCGATCTGCGTCAGCGATCCTTCGGTCGCTATCTGTCGAACCGCTGCAACTGGATGGAATCCTATGGCGTGGAGTTGCCCATGCCGAAAGAGCGCAGCGTGGCGGCCAGCGAGCTGCGCCACCTTGATGAAGCCGAAACCGAGGAAAATGCCCGCTTTCAGGCCGCTTTCAGCGAGCTGAAGGCCGATTGTGATTTCATTGTGATTGATGCGCCTGGTTCCGATACGCATTATTCGCGTCTCGCACACGCCCGGGCCGACACGATCGTCACGCCGGTCAATGACAGCTTCATCGATTTCGACCTGTTGGCGGAGCTTGATGCGACGACGTTCGAAGTCGGACGGCCCAGCGTTTATTCGGAGCTGGTCTGGGAGTGCCGCAAAAACCGGGCAAGCAGTGACCGCAAGCAGATCGACTGGGTGGTCATGCGCAATCGCATGTCCCAGCTCGACGCCCGCAACAAGCGGCGCGTGGGGGAGGGCTTAAAAGCCCTGTCCGCCCGCATCGGATTCCGGCTGGCGCCGGGTTTCGCCGAACGGGTGATCTATCGTGAGCTGTTTCCGCTCGGTTTGACGCTCCTGGATCTCACCGAGGACGGGTCCAGCGTCGTGTTCTCGATGAGCCATGTCGCGGCGCGCCAAGAATTGCGTGATCTGCTGACTGTCTTGAAACTTCCGGAATTGGCGGGCACTAAGCTTCCCTTCTGATGCCTTTTCTGATCCTCGGCTTTGCCGTCCTTATTGTTCTGGTGCTCGCCGCGCGCGGGTTCTCCCGCATGAATACGGCGGAGGCTGCGCGCTGGTCGCGTATTCTCTTGGGCCTCGCGGCGGCCGTTCTCGGCGGGCTGCTGACCTTGCGCGGCTTGGCCATGATCGGAGCGCCGCTGGCAACATTCGGTATCGGCCTGATGGCGATTGGTGCCGGTTTCCGTTCCAAGCCGGGCCGCCGGTCGCAGAACGCGGACACGCCGACGCGGACGATGTCCCGAGGTGAGGCGCTGGAACTGCTGGGCCTTAGTGGCGATCCGGACGAGCGTGAAATCAGGACCGCGTACCGCACTCTGATGAAGAAGGTGCATCCCGATTCCGGCGGAACGGATGGCTTGTCGCGGCGGCTGACCGAAGCCCGCGATGTGCTGCTGCGACGCTAACCGCCAGGGGCAACGGCGAAGCAGGGCTCATCGACTTGCGCCAGCTGGGCGCAGATGCGCCGGGCGTTTTCGGCATCAACGCCAGTGAAGCGGGCGCGGAACAGGACGCGGCCATTGGTTTCGAAGCGCGGCGTGGACAGGGCGGCCTCTCCCAGCCTGTCGGAAAGACTGCGGACCGATTCCAGCCGGGCCTGGGCGGCGGCCATGTCGGCGTAGGCGCCAACTTGTATCGACCATTCTCCCAAAGCGGCCGCTGCTTCCGCCACGGGGATGTCGGGCCGCGAAGGCGGCGGGCCGAGATCATCCGTCATTTCGATGCGGAGCGGCGGCATGGACTCGCCATCCCCCTGAGCGACCGGTTGTGCCAGATCGAGCGAGGCAATGTGAGTGGCCAAGAGATCCTGTTCGCGGATCGGGTTGAGACGCGGGGTCAGCGTCTGTGCCGCCATGATCAAAGCTTCGCGATCATTGAGCGAGCGGAAGGCCGCCTCGATCAATTGTTCGGCATGACTGTCGCGATAGGCCGCGGTCGGGCCGCCCATCACGACGGCAACCAATGAGCGTTCGCCACGGTTCGCGGTGGTGGCGATATTGAAGCCAGAGGCCCGGATGTAGCCGGTTTTCATCCCGTCGACCCCGTCCACACGGCCCACCAAGTTGTTATGGGAGCGATATGTGCGGCCATTGTGGGTGAAACGCCGTTCGGCAAAATAAGGTGCGTATTGCGGGAAATCCCGGCGCACGGCGAGAGTCAGCCGGGCCATGTCCCGCGCGGTTGTCACTTGCCGAGAATTTGGCAGGCCGGATGCGTTCCTGAATGTCGTGTCCGAAAGGCCCAGCTCGCGGGCGCGTGCTGTCATCTCGACGGCAAAAGCGCGCTCGGTGCCGGCCAATTCCTCCGCCACAACAACCGCCACGTCGTTGGCGCTCTTGATGATGAGCGCGCGGATCGCGGTTTCGACGGTTAATGTGTCGCCTTCGGACAGGCTCAGATTCGAAGGTTGCTGGCTGGCGGCGATGCGTGAAGCGGTCAGCGTGTCGTCGAGTTCCAGCTCGCCGCGCTCAATCGCCTCGAACAGCAGATAAAGCGTCATCATTTTTGTCAGCGAGGCGGGATAGCGGCGCGCGTCGGCGAGACGGCTATGCAGAATTTCACCGGAATTCGCATCCGCAACAAAGGCGGCGTAGCGGCGCGTGTCAGCGCCGGCTTGCCCGGCGAGCAAGACCGTCGTCGCGACGAGAAGCGCGAAAACCCATCCACGCATGCGATACATGGCGGCGATCAAGCACAGCAACGTGTTGCAGGGGCGTTAAAGCCGCCAAAAATAATTTTTGTGCAGTGCAACAAAAACCTTGACGCAAGTGCGAATATCCTACATATAAATGCTGCAATTGCGAACAAATGAGTCGCAATCGAAGAGTTTGATATGACCGAGACCGTCAAAACACCGGCCGCCGAAGCGGAAAAGACCGACGCGAAAGCCATCGAAGCCAAGAAGGCCTCGCCTGCGAAACCGTCGGCAAAGCCCGCTGCCAAGAAGGCAGCGCCGGCCGCCAAGAAGACGGCCAAGAAAGCCGTCAAAAAGTCTGCCCCCAAAACCGGCAAAAAAACGCCTGCCCGCAAGCCGGCGAAAGCCAAATCCTCCCCGAAAAAGGATACTATCATGACCAACGCCCAAACCAACGCCGTCAACGAGACGATCGAGAAAATGACCGCCGCCGGCAATGAAGCTTTCAAGGAAGGTTTCGAGAAGTCGCTGAAGTCGGTCAACGAGATCAACTCGTTCGCCAAGGACAATGTCGACGCCGTGATCGCGTCCGCGACCGCTGCTGGCAAGAATGCCGAGACGCTGAACGCCAACGCCGTCGCCTACGCAAAAACGTCGATGGAATCGGCTGTCGCCGCGACCAAAGCTCTGACCACCGCCAAGTCGGTGCAGGACATGATCGAAGTGCAAACCGACTTCGTGAAGTCGTCGATGGACCTGTTCCTGTCCGAAATGAACAAGACCACCGAGCTGTATGCCGGTGCCGTCAAAGAAGTTTCCAAGCCGATCAATGACCGCTTCGCGGCATCGGTCGAAATGGTGCAGTCGGCCCGCTAGGACCGGCTTCAGGGCGGCGATCTTTCCCCTCTGCAGCCCTGATACATTCTCCCCAACTGGCCCGGCGGTCTCCGCCGGGCCTTTTCTTTTCTGGCTGTTATAATGGGCTGGTTGCCGGATTTTAACCGATCGAGTGTCACAATTTCGCTCCACAGCCTAAGGAAGCTGTGCTTGACGACGCGAAAGGTCTTCCAAGATCGCGATGCTTGCATATCTAATAGAGCTCTAGCGACGAGCCGAATCGATGAGTGAGCGCCGCGATAAACCCAGCGACCCTGATCGGCAGACCGGTGTCGCGACCCGCACCCGGCCGAAGACGAAAAAGCCGTCTTTATACCGGGTGATCATGTTGAACGACGATTTCACGCCGATGGAATTCGTCGTCGAGGTGCTGATGCGCATCTTCAACAAGTCGCCGGAAGAAGCGACGCAGATCATGCTCCATGTGCACCAGAATGGCGTCGGCGTCTGCGGCGTGTTCACCTTCGAAATCGCCGAAACGAAGGTGGCGCAGGTGATGGATCTGGCCCGGCGCGCGCAGCATCCGCTGCAATGTACGATGGAAAAGGAATAAACATTGCCCTCATTTTCAACCGCTCTCGAAGACACGCTGCATCGCGCCCTCGGGTTCGCGAATGAGCGCGGTCATGAATACGCTACGCTGGAGCATCTGCTGCTCGCCCTCGTCGATGACGAGGATGCGGCCGGCGTGATGAAGGCGTGTGATGTCGATCTGGGGGAATTGAAGGCGACGCTGACGGCCTTCGTCGATGCCGAGCTGGGCGAGCTGGCGGTCGACGACAATGAAGATGCCAAGCCGACCACGGGATTCCAGCGTGTCATCCAGCGTGCCGTCATTCACGTCCAGAATGCCGGGCGCGAAGAAGTGACAGGCGCCAATGTGCTGGTGGCGATCTTTGCCGAGCGTGAAAGCCATGCCGCGCATTTCCTCGCGGAACGCGACATGACCCGCTATGACGCGGTCAATTATATCTCGCACGGTATCGCCAAGCGGGCCGGCGAAAGCGAAGCGCGGCCGGTGCGCGGCGCCATGGAGGAAGAAGACGAAGAGGAAAAGGACAGCGACGCGCTGTCGGCCTATTGCGTCGACCTCAATGCCAAAGCGCGCGAAGGCGGGGTCGATCCGCTGATCGGCCGTGAAGCCGAGGTCGAGCGTTGCGTTCAGGTGCTGTGCCGCCGCCGCAAGAACAATCCGCTGCTCGTCGGCGACCCCGGAGTCGGCAAGACCGCCATCGCCGAAGGTTTGGCACGCAAGATCATCGAAAAAGACGTGCCGGAGGTCCTGCAGTACGCAACGATCTATTCGCTTGATATGGGTTCCCTGCTGGCAGGTACCCGCTATCGCGGCGATTTCGAGGAGCGTGTGAAGCAGGTGGTCAAGGAGCTCGAAGACAAGGAAGGCGCTATCCTCTTCATCGACGAGATCCACACCGTGATTGGTGCCGGCGCGACATCGGGCGGCGCGATGGATGCTTCGAACTTACTGAAGCCGGCGCTTCAGTCCGGTGGCCTGCGCTGCATGGGTTCGACGACTTACAAGGAATTCCGGCAGCATTTCGAGAAGGACCGCGCGCTGGCGCGGCGCTTCCAGAAGATCGACGTGGTCGAGCCGGGCAAGGACGATACGGTGAAGATCCTGATGGGCCTGAAACCGTATTTCGAGAAGTTCCACGATGTGCGCTTCACCAATGACGCGGTAAAAACGGCGGTCGATCTGTCGGCGCGCTACATCACTGACCGCAAACTGCCGGACAAGGCGATCGATGTGATCGACGAGGCCGGAGCGCGCATGCGGCTGCAGCCGGTGTCGAAGCGCAAAAAGACGATCGGTGTGCGCGAGGTCGAGACCGTCGTCGCCAAAATGGCGCGCGTGCCAGAGAAATCGGTCTCCAAGGACGACGAGACGGCGCTGAAGTCGCTGTCCTCGGATCTGCGTCATGTCGTGTTCGGCCAGGATGAAGCGATCGAGAAGTTGTCCTCAGCGATCAAGCTGGCCCGCGCTGGACTGCGCGAACCGGAAAAGCCGATCGGCAATTACCTGTTCTCCGGCCCGACCGGTGTTGGCAAGACGGAAGTGGCGAAACAGCTGGCCTCGATCCTGGGTGTCGAGCTGTTGCGCTTCGACATGTCCGAATACATGGAGCGGCACACCGTGTCGCGCCTGATCGGCGCCCCGCCCGGATATGTCGGGCACGATCAGGGCGGTCTGCTGACCGATCAGGTCGATCAGCATCGTCATGCGGTCCTCCTGCTCGACGAGATCGAGAAAGCGCATCCGGACCTGTTCAACATCCTGTTGCAGGTCATGGATCATGGCAGCCTGACCGATGCCAATGGCAAAACGGTGGATTTCCGCAATGTGGTGCTGATCATGACCACAAATGCGGGCGCCGCCGATGCCGCCAAGGAAGCCATAGGTTTCGGGCGGGACAAGCGGGAGGGCGAAGACCAGGCGGCGATCGAGAAGTTGTTCACGCCGGAATTCCGCAACCGTCTGGATGCGATCATCCCGTTTGCCGGGCTGACCCAGCCAATCGTGGCCCGCGTGGTGCAGAAATTCGTTCTGCAGCTGGAAGCCCAGCTAGCCGACCGCGGCGTGACGTTTGAGTTGAGCGACGAAGCCACGGAATGGCTGTCCAAGCGCGGCTATGACACCAAGTTCGGCGCACGGCCGCTGGCACGGGTGATCCAGGAGCACATCAAGAAGCCGTTGGCGGACGAGATCCTGTTCGGCCAATTGAAGAATGGCGGCCTGGTGAAGGTCGATGTCGACGCGGCCGACAATGAGCGGCTTGATTTCGATATCACGCCGGGCGACCGCCTGAAGCCAAAAAAGCCGAAAGGCGGCGGCAAGAAGAAGACCAAGGAAAGGGTGCGCTAGCGCGGCCTACTCCGCGTAGACCTGACGGGTATCAAGGCCGTCGCCGGAATGGGCGGCGGCCTTTTCTTGTTCGCGGAACTGGCGCGGCGTAAGGCCGGTCGCTTCCTTGAAGGCACGGTTGAACGGGCCGAGCGACGCAAAGCCGCTATCGAGCGCGATATTGAGAATGCCCCGCTTTGCGGTGCCCGGATCGCGCAGCAGCTCTTGTGCATGCGCAATGCGGAAGCGGTTGATAAACCGGTTGAAGTTGGGCTGGCCGAGACCGGCCACGATGGCGCGCGAGACCTTGTAGTCCTTTTCGCCCAGACGCAGGGCCAAGGTGGCGACCTTGAGCTCGGAATCGAGATAGGCACCCTCAACGACAGCAGATTCGACCTGGCGTGCCAGGGCGATTTCTTTCGGCGTGGCTGGGGGTGCCTTGCGGCTCGAGCCCGCCGGGAGTGGATGGCGTGCGCGGTGCAGGATGGCAATGCTGGCGCAAATGACGATGCCAATCGCGCAGATTCCCTGAATGGTCATGGTCACGCCAGGCGACACCAGTTCGAGTCGGCCGTGATCGAACAGCATCACGCAAATGCCGACACCGGCGCCGAAGCTCGAGAGAAAGACATAGCGCACGCGTTTTTCGGCGTCGGATATGCCGCTCCAGCCATTCAGCCCTTCGCCGAATGCCAACACCAGCGCGGCGGAGCTGAACAGGGTCTGCAGACCATCCAGGCGCTCCATCCACGTCAGCAACATCGCATCGCCGACGATGGTGTCCAGGCCTGAGACGAGCGCGACCTGATCAAAAACCGTGGGTAAGAAAATGCCGCCAACAATGGCGATCTCCGGCCAGCCGATGGGTGGGTTATGCCGGAACAATTCACGCGAGGTGATCCAGAAGAAGGAGCAGGAAGCACAGCTGGCCACGGCTAGGATCGGGTAGGCAAAGCCCAACGCATTGCGGCCAATCAACTCGATGGCCATCACCGAGATGAGACCTGCACAGAACACGGCCCACGCAATGTGAAGCCGCGAAAAGGCGCGGCGAACCAGAATGGCGGCAATCCAGGCCGAAGCCATCACGATCGCAGCGCCCTTTAATGTCATTCCGAATGCGAGCACCCGCGGCCTCCATTGTCGCGGCTTATAATGCGCCGGACATCCAAGTTTAAGCAAGGTGACCGCCCAATACCGGTCGATTTGCAAATCGGCGAGCTTTTGCGCGCTCGTTCGACTGTCTTTTCCAGCAAGCACCCGCCGGTCAGGGCGGGGCTGGCAGGAAAGGATAAAACATGCCGGTCGATCAAACCACCGCACCGCGCGCCGCGGCGCTTTCTCCTCACACTCTTCTCAAGTCTACGGGCTTGCTCTGGTTTCTGGCCGCGGTCATCGGACAATGGCTGTTCGCCTATTATGTGATTGCGGCTTATGCGCCCGAAACACTCAGCGGCCAGTGGGAACGCTGGGACGAAACAGGGTTGATCCAAGGGTTCACCGTCGATGATCTGATCGGCAATCTCGCCTTCATCAGCCATGCGCTGTTGACCGCCGTCGTTTGCATTGGCGGTACGCTACAATTGATGCCGCCGGTCCGGCGGCGTTTCCCGGCGCTGCATCGCTGGACCGGGCGGACCTATCTGACTGTCGGTGCATTCCTGGCGATCGGCGGTATCTGGATGATCTGGGTTCGCGGCACGCAACTCACACTGACCGGTGCCTGGGGCACCACGATTAACGGGCTGATGGTGCTCGTCACTATCGGGGTCGCTTATCACTTCGCCCGCAAGCGCGACATTGACCGGCATCGCCGCTGGGCGATGCGGACTTTCATCCTGCTCAGCGGTGTCTGGTTCACGCGGCTGGGCTACATGGCGTGGGCGATCCTGACCGGCGGGGCGGGCATGAGCCGTTCGCTCGATGGGCCGTTCGACCTGTTCATCGCATTCGGAAGCTATCTCGTTCCGCTGGCGGTGCTGGAAATCTACCTGGCCGCGTCTGACAGCCATTCGCGAACGTTCAAGCTGGCAACGTCAGCGGTGATGGTGGCCGCTGCCGGTTTCACGGCACTCGGCGTTTTCGGCGCCTGGACGGTCATGTGGAGTCCGCATGTCTAGGCAGGCTGGGTGTCTGCCAGATAGGCCTCGAAATCCGGACCGTCCGGATTGCCGATTATCCAGCGCACATAGGCTTCGCGCTCGCGGTGGATGACATCCAGATCCCAGACGCACACCGATTCGCCGCCTTGCGCCGGGCGCCAGCCCTTGCCGAGATTGACGAAGACCCGGATTGGGCATTCATTCTCGCGGTCCCACCAGCCAATGACGGCATAATCCATGCCGGTGGCCTGGTGGAGAATGGCGAACCCCACGCCGGGCCGCTCTCGCGTGACGGCCGGCATCGGCAATTCCGCATTCATCCGGCGGAGCACATCCGAAAATCGTGCCTCCTTGAGCGGCGGCGGGCCGTCCGTGATGTGCCAGATTTTCAGCCGCCAGCCGTCCTGTTCATGGATACCGGCCAGCGCGGTCGGCCGCGAGCGATAGCCTTTGCGGACCTCGAACGGCCCCCTCACGCCAATGCGCTCCGGATCTTCTCCGCCTGCGTTTTCAACTCACCCATGTCGGCCTGGCCGGCGCCATGGCGGCCGCGCGGAACATTTTCCCAGCACGGGATGATGTGGAAGTGGATGTGGAACACGGTCTGGCCGGCCGGCGCACCATTGAACTGGGTGACGACGATGCCGTCGGGTTGCAGCGCCGTTTCGACCGCTTTGGCCAGTGTCTGCACACGCTGGATGGCGGCCGCTGCCGTAGGCGGTGACAGGTCCAGCAGATTGCGCGCCTGTTCGCGGGGCAAGACGAGGCAGTGGCCGGGCGATTGCGGAAAGATGTCCATGAAGGCGATGGCGATGTCATCTTCGAAGAGTGTGATCGCCGGCGCTTCACCGCGCAGGATTTTTGCGAAAATATTCTGATCGTCATAAGTGCCGGACAGGCTCATGGCCGCGCTCCCCCAAGGTCAGGTGAAGTGTAGTCTTCCAGATCGCCGGTTGAATGTTCGTCCGGCACCCACTCATTCCCGCAATCCAGGCATTCGCGGCGGGATTGCAGCCAGAAGCCGTGTCCATATCCATAAGCTCCGGTCACCAACATCCAGAGCATATAGGGCAGGGTGATCAACCAGTTGCGCTTCTGCAGGCTGGCGCCACCACAGGCCTTGCAGGGATGCAGCCGGTGTTCGGTATCGCGGCGAAAGCCGATGATGGACGCTGCCAGGCTCAAATCCGGTTCCGGGACCATGACCCGGCAGGCGGTTGCACCCATTCCGACATACGGCAGATAGTGGCTGGTATGATAGTCGGGGCAAACGGCCGGAATACCGGCGGCTTGCAGCGCGGACACGGCGGCAGCGGCTTCTCCAGCCGACCAGAAATCGGCGATCTGAACCATGCGATCCATTGTTTAAGGCTAACAGTCAGGGACCTGCCTTGAAAGGCCATTCCGCCTGTTGGGCCTCAATGTCGGCGAGGACGGTGCGGCGCTCATAGTCGAGATAATCCGCCACGGCGCGCCGGAAGTTTTCGTCCGGGATATGGTGCAGCGAGTGGACCGGGCGGGGGCGGTAACCGCGCGCCAGCTTGTGTTCGCCCTGCGCGCCGGCTTCGACGCGGGCAAGCCCGTGTTCGATCGCAAAATCGATGGCGCGGTGATAGCAGAGTTCGAAATGCAAAAAAGGGCTGTTGGCGAGCCGGCCCCAATAGCGGCCGTAGAGCGCGTCCGAGCCGATGAAGTTCAGCGCCGCCGCGAAATAGCGCCCGCCGCGCTTCGCCATCACCATGTAGATGCGGTCGGCCATGGCCTGGTGGATCCGGTCGAAAAAGTCGCGATTGAGATAGGGCTGGCCCCATTTGCGGCTGCCGGTTTCCTGATAGCAGGCAAAGAAGACGTCCCAGTGTTCGGGGCGCAGATCGTCACCGGTCAGACCGGTAATCTCGATGTCAGCATTGGCGGCCGCGCGTTCTTTCTTGAGCGCCTTGCGCTTGCGCGAGGCGAGCGCCGCGAGGAAGTCATCATAGGAGCGATAGCCGTCATTCTCCCAGATATATTGCCGGTCGATACGGTGCAGCAGGCCGAGGCGACCGCCGGTTTCAAGATCGCCGGAGCCCGGAAAGTTCATCGACCAGACGGGGAGGTGGTTTTGCTCCGCGATCTGCATGGCGGCGCGGGCGAGGGCTTCGCGCACCGTCTCATCGGGCGACAGCAGACGGCGGCCGGTGACCGGCGTGAACGGAATTGCGGACAAGAGTTTCGGGTAATAGCGCCCGCCGGCGCGTTCATAGGCGTCCGCCCAGGCATGGTCGAACACGTATTCGCCGTATGAATGGGCTTTGGCATAGGCGGGCAGCGCGCCGAGCAGCGCGCCGTCCTTGGCTTGCGCGACAATATGGGCGGGCTGCCAGCCGGTTTCGGTTGTGGCGCACCCGCTGGCCTCGAGGGCGTGCAAAAAGTCCCAGCACAGGAAGGGATCGTAAGGCTCACCCTCCGGATTGGCGACCAAGTCCCAAGCGGATTTATCGACCTCGGTGAGGCTGGAAAGCGTGCGCAGAGAAAGCCCGGTCATCGGTTCCGGAGATAGGCGGTGAGACGCGGCAGGGGAAGGTGGTTACTGATCGCCGAGCAGGCGGACAGCGACGGAAGTGGCGCTGCGCCGTGTTTCGACGGCGCCCTCTTCCGACACAGCTTCAAACTCGACTCCCACGCGGAAATCCCGCGGCGAAAAATACGCACCAAATCCGGAAGTGGTCACAAATACGGTGAACGTCTTGACGGCGTCAGTCTCGAATAGCGTATCAATAGTGGCCGAGCGGGTTGTGAGACACCGACCCGTTGCCGGATTCGTCTCGCAGATTTCCACAGCGAAGCTGGCCGCGGGTTGCCGGTCAGTACCGGTCAGCGCCGGGATGCGTGGTTCGACGCGGATACGCGGGCCATGATCGCCGATGTTGACCGCGGCCACGCTAAATGCCCGGGTGCGACCGTTCTCGACATTCAGAATACCGTCCGCGCTCGGGGTTGCAGCAATCGACACAATGTCTGACAGCGGTCTGTTGGCCGTCGTATAGCTAAACTTGCCGAAGGCATCGACGTCGCCGAAATAGGGAAGTACGTTGTCGCAGATGGTCATAAAGACCACATCACGACTTGTCGGCAGAGGCGGGTCGACGGAAAGCACGAGCGACCTCGCCTCGCCGACCGGAATGTTAAAACTTGGATCGATCGGGCCAACGGGCTGGTTCTGGCTGTCAGTCAGCCAGTAGGAAAGATTGGTGATCCGGCGTCCCAAAACTGAATCGTCTTGAAGATGCGCATAGATACGGCAATTCGTGGCCGTTTGCGCCTGATTGGGTGGATTAATCAGCGTCATGAATGTCGTAACGGCGCGCCCTGAACGGACTGAACGTCTCTCGGGAAGAACAGATCCGAACAAGCGGCTCGCGAGCTGGTCCACACTGCCGTAAGTAAACATCATGCTTTGGCGACCGCGGGTTGCGCCGACCCTGATCCAATAGGTTCGGCCTTCCTCGACATCGACAGCCAGTCGGCGGTCCGGCCATCCCTCGGCTACGTACGCCTCGCCGCTCGGCAAACTCGTTCCCGCCAGCCGTTCCAGCCCGGACGGATCGCCAAGTTCATCGGATGACGAACCGTCGCGGCGGTGAAAAACAGCGAAAGAATTCACGAATCCTGTTCGCGGCTGATAGGGATGCTGGTCGCTCAAGACGAACAATCCGGTGTAGGGGGCGACCCAGCGAAACCACGCTTGGTAGTTTTCCCCGTTTACGAAATAGAGATCGTCTTCGTTGGCTGTCGTCCCACCAATGTCCAACACACTTGGAGCGACGAGCCCGGAGCGTCCCGGAAGAACGCCAGCTCGTGTAACCTCATCTCCTACAATTTCATTGCCGTCGAATTGGCTCTCCAGCGCGATGGTTACGTAGTTTTCGTGTGGATACTTCCATGGCACCAAGCGGATGACGTAGGTCTGATCAGCTTCTGCGACGAAAGAAATGGTCGTATCTCGCGCGTCTCCGGTCGAGCTTCCAACGGGCACCAGCGATCCGATGTCCGAAATTGAACCCGTGTACAAATTCAGCGTTCCGTTGCCCGTCAGTCTTAGCGCTGATGAAACCCCCGGCCGCCAAGTGAACCAAACGCTGCCCGGCTGGTCCGCGACCTCGGTTTCGCCCGGCTCATAGGAGGGGAGCGCTGCGTTTGTCGTGATATGAAAAATATGGCCGTCAATATGTCGGGCAGCCGCGGCGCGATCATTCGGGGCCTCCGGATACGACACCTCAAAGGTGACGAGGCCGGTATAGGCAATCCCGCCACCGATAAAATCGAATCCGATATCACTATCGGCGTATAATGAGACCGGCCGGACCCAGACCGTCATCGTTTGGCCTGCCGCGAGCGTTCCGCTCAACAATCGCCGATCGAAAATATCGCGCTGTACGTCTACACCCGTGATGCTGACGTGGTTTTCGTCATGGCGGTGAGTTTCAACATGCCACGCAAGTGACCGGTCGCCGGTATTCCGGAACTGAAATGGGATCGGCGCGTCAGATCCGACCATGTTGAACTGGCGTACGAAATGCCGCGTTGGTGGTTCGATGACCTCAATCAAATCGGGGGCCAATTGTGCATAGGCCGGTGCCACCTGGATGATTGGATGCAGGTGGTGACCGGCCGGAAATGACTGGATCCCGGTCTGCTCCAGCGCGAGTTCGATGGCGTCGACGGTGGCATCCGGCACTTCCGTCATTAACACTGCGACAGCACCCGCGACGTGCGGCGCGGCCATAGATGTGCCTGAAAGCGAGAGCGTGAGGTTTCCCGATGCCGGGTCTCCGGCCGCGGTCACCCGGTTCGGTGCCGTCACATCGGTCAGGTATCCGGAATTGCCAGATTGAATATTGCTGGAACTGACGCCGGCCACGGCGATCGTTTCCTCAATACAGGCAGGTGCGCTGACTCCCGTGTAGCTGCCTTGATTGCCGGTCGCGACTACAGTTGCGATGCGTTGGGCACGCATTGTTGCAATGATCGAAGCGCGGATGTCCGTGGGACAGGCACCCGATTCAACCTCGCCGCCGAGGCTCATATTTATGACCGAGAGCCCAGTGCTTTCGCGATTGTTGTAAAGCCATTCCAGCGCGGCGAGCTGGTCAGAACGATAGCTAAGCACGCACTGCAATTGCGATCCGCATAATTCTGGATCGCGGAATGACGAAAATACCTGAATCGGAATCAACCCGCTCTCGGGCGCGACGCCATCGAGATAATAGGGGCCCAATTCGGATTGCCGATTGGCAGCGCCGGCGGCAATGCTGGCCACGTGCGTGCCATGGATACATTCATTGTTATTGCCGACGGTTTCACAGGCTTGGGCGGCTTCGGCACTCAATGTGTCGGAGCTTGCCTCATTAATGCAAAGGCTCGTTGAGCTGTCCGCCGAACTGGTCGTGGAGAAGCAAGCTGAATCAAGGATGCGTCCTTCAAACGCGGGGTGATCGTAGTGAATTCCAGTATCCAGTACCGCGATGACCGAGTTGCCGCCCCGGAGTCCTGCGCGATGAACGCTGAATACATCTATCTGTTGAAGTGTTTGGTTGAGGTGCGGCCGATCGAGGCCGTCCGATTGCACTTGGATTACGCGCGGATTGGCTCGCAGCCGCCCAAGTTCGGCGCTATTGAGCATCAGCACCATGGCTGGCGTATATCTAAATGTCCTTACATGTTGCGGATAGCCGGTGTCTGCATACCACAACGCTGTCGAACTCGCACCGAATGTCTCAACGAGAATACTATCTCCGGTTTGATCGATGGCCTCCATGCGCATCGCATCGCGCGTTTCGCGGTCAAGCCCGTCAAAGGCGATCTGCGGGAGATCGAACTGGACGATGACGCGAACGCGTTCGCCAGCGTCGAGGCGGGCTTCGCTGCGCGAATCCAGCGCGATCACAGTCGTATCTGCGGGCTGCGAGCCCTGCGATGGCGATTGCGCCAAGGCCGCGGCTCCGGCCATCAGGCCGGCAAGCAGGGCGTGTAAAAACAGTTTCATGTCGAAGGTCCGGCGTATTCGCTTCGCACCAGTCTATGCGCCAAAAGCAGAAGATCAATCTAGGCGCGATGACAATCGCTGTGAAACGGGCCAATGTCGCATGCAGTCGGGAGGGATGACATGACAGACAGGTTTGCGGGCAAGGTGGCGCTGGTCACCGGTGGTTCACGCGGGATCGGGGCGGCGATTTGCAGGCGTTTGGCGAGCGAGGGCGCCGATGTCGTCCTGACCTATGGCGGCTCAAAGGACAAGGCCGAGGCGGTCGCCGAAGAGATCCGCGCCATGGGCCGCAAGGCGGAAGCGCTTCATTGCGACGCCGCGCAACGCGGTGCAACGGCGGCGTTGATCGCGGATGTCGCCGAGCGCTACGGGCGACTGGACGTGCTGGTCAACAATGCCGGCGTCTATCCGCTGACCTCGCTGTCGAAATGCTCCGATGAAGTCTGGGACCAGATGTTGGCCATCAATCTGACGGCGGTGTTCGAGGGACTGCGCGCGGCCCATAAAGTGATGTCCGCGGGCGGTTCCATCGTCACCATCGGTTCGGTGGCCGGCGATGCGGCCCAGATGCCGGGCGTGGGCGTCTATTCCTCTTCGAAGGCGGGGGTCGAACTGATTACCCGTGCGGCTGGCCGTGAATTCGGGCGGAAGGGCATCCGCGCCAATGTGATCCAGCCGGGACCTATCGATACCGACATGAATCCGGCCGACGGGCAGAATGCCGAGTTGCAGAAGATGATGGTGCCGCTGGGCCGCTATGGCGAAAGCGAGGAAGTCGCTGCCGCGGTCGCCTTCCTGGCGAGCGACGAGGCGTCCTACATCAACGGTACGACGCTGAAGGTCTGCGGCGGCATGACGGCATGAGGCGCGGCATTCGCGCGGGGATCGCGCTGACCGCCCTGGTTGCCGTCATCATCCAGTATTTCACATTTGTGGCCGGTGCCGATATCGGCCTCGCTGGTGCCAGTATCCGGTATTTCAGCTATTTCACGATCCTGACAAACTCTGTCGTTGCGCTGGGCTGGGGCGCGAACGCGCTGCGGCCGGACAGTGCGCTGGGGCGGCTATTCGAACGGGACGACATCCGAACCGCGATTGCCGGGTATATCGTGCTCGTTGGGGCGGTTTATCACCTGCTGCTGGCCGCCGATCATGATCCGCAAGGCCTGCAATGGTTCGCGAATGAGCTCCTGCACACGGTGGTGCCGCTGTTGGTTTTCCTGGATTGGCTGCTGGGCGCTCCGGCGCGGACGGCGCGCTTTGCGCAGGCATTTGTCTGGCAGCTCTATCCGATGGCCTACACCGCTTATACCCTGATCAAGGGCGCGGTGACCGGATTTTACCCCTATCCGTTTCTCGACGTGAATGCGCTTGGGTATGAAGGCGTGGCTTATCAACTCGCCGGAATGATTTTAGCGTTCACGCTGACCAGCTTGGCCTTTATCGGCATTGGCCGCCTGCAAGCCCGCCTGATGCGCTAGCGGACTTCGAAGATCGCATCGACTTCAACCGCTGCGCCGAGCGGCAAAGCCGGGCAGGCGACGGCCGACCGGGCGTGACGTCCGGCGTCGCCGAAGGCCTCGACCATCAGATCGGACGCCCCGTTGACGACCTTCGGAATGGCTTCGAACTCCGGCGTTGCGCATACGAAGCCGCCCAGCTTCACGACGCGCACAAGGCGTGACAGATCGCCGCCGAGCGCGGCCTTGAGCTGGGCGATCAGGTTGAGCGCGCACAGTCGGGCCGCAGCCTGGCCCTGCTCGACATTCATGGTCTCGCCGAGTCGGCCTTTCACTAAACCGTCCGGGCCGAGCGAAATCTGCCCGGAGATGAAAACCTGAGCGCCGCTTTTTACGTAGGGCACATAGTTGGCGACCGGGGCTGCCGCGTCCGGCAGCGACAATCCCAGATCCGCGAGACGTTGTTCGGCGTCGCTCATGAAGCTCTCCCTTGATTGCGCCCACTCGTACACCGCCGCGCTGTGGAGGCAAGCGGCTTGACTTGACGCGCAGGTCATCCGGCATGTTTACGATCCGGCGGCGGAGCGGAGCAGATATGACGGTGCGTGAAGAGTCCCTGACGGTAACGGCCGCGGACGGGTTCGAACTGGCCGCAACGGCATTTCTGCCCGAGGTGCCGAAGGCCAGCGTCTTGCTGAGTTCAGGGACGGGATTTCCCAAGGAATACTACGCGCGGCTGGCACGCGCCGGAGCCGAGCGCGGCTTCGCGGTGCTGACCTATGACTATCGCGGCATTGCTGGCTCTGTACCGGCCTCGGGGCTGAAAGGCTTTGGCGCGGACATGCTGGACTGGGGCCGGCTGGATATGACGGCGGCGGGCGAAGCGGCCATGGCCTTGGTGCCCGGAAAACCGTTCTTCACGCTGGGGCACAGCGTCGGCGGTCATCTCGTCGGCTTTTCGCCTATCGGGCTGAACGCGGCTGGCCATGCCTTTCTCAATGTCGGGTCGGGATATTGGGGCAAGTCGGCCTGGCATTACCGCCCGATGGCCCTGTTTTTCTGGCTTGTTTACGGACCCGCCTGTCTTGCCCTGAAGGGCTATATACCGGGCGGCGGCGCCTGGGGCGGGACCGCGTTGCCGCGTCATGTCTACACACTCTGGCGGCAATGGTGCTTCAAGCCGGGGTATTTCGGTGAGGTCCTCGACGATCTTGCACCGCACTATTTCGATCAGATTCAAGCACCGATACAGTCATGGGGCGTGATGGACGATCCGATCGCCAATCCGCGCACAACGCCGGATATCCTGAAGCTGTATTCATCGGCACCAAAGCAGGAGATCTGGTTGCGGCCGGCCGATCACGGTCTACGCAATATCGGTCACCAAGGGCTGATGCGCCGCCGCAGCGCGGCGATTTGGCCGCAGATCTATGCCGGGTTCGAGAACGTCATCGCGGACGGCGCATTGCGCGCCCCTTGATCACAGCGTCCTCGCCGAAGCGGGCACGGGCCTTGTCCATCGCGCGTTCTGCTGCCGCGCGCTTAGGGGCGTCAGGATCGAGGAGGTCGAGCGGGTCGGATCCGCCTGGCACAAGATCAGAAATGCCAATGCCGATGAGGCGGAATTTCCGGCCGTCAGCTTCCTTTGCCAGCAATTCACGCCCCACGCGGAACAGCGTATCGGCGAGTTGCGTCGGCTCGGTGAGCGTGCGCCGCCGCGTGACGATCTTGAAGGCCGCGGTCCGCAGTTTCAGGGTCACGACATAGCCGGAAACCTCTTTCGACTTGGCCATGTCGGCAACACGAACGCATTGCCGCCACAGCCGTTTTTCCAGCTCCGCCGGGTCGGCGATATCGTCGAAAAAAGTCGTCTCGGACGAGACACTCTTGCGGCCGCGATCCGGGGATACACGGCGGTAATCCTCGCCGCGCGCCAGCCGCACCAGCCGATAACCGCTATCGCCATAACGTTCGGCCATGGCCTTTTCGCCACGTTTCAGCACGTCGTCGAGCGTCTTGATGCCGTCTTTTTCCAGGCGGGCCGCAAATACCGGACCGACGCCGTAAACTGCCCGCGTTGACTGGCGCCGCAGGAAATCGGGTGCATCGCTGCGGCCAAGTATGAAAAAGCCGTTTGGCTTGTCCTGATCGGAAGCGGTCTTAGCGAGGAACTTATTGTAAGCCAGCCCGACAGAAACCGTGATACCGATATCGGCATGAATGCGGCGCTGCAGGCGCAGAAGCGTCAGCGCCGGAGGCGCGCCGTGAAGGCGTTCAGTGCCGGTCAAGTCGAGAAAGGCCTCGTCGATTGAGAGTGGTTCGACGACCGGGGTGATGTCCTTCATCATGTCCCGGATGCGGCGGCCCTCCTCGGCATAGAGCGACATGCGCGGCTTGATAACGACCGCATCCGGGCAGGCCTTGAGCGCCTTGAACATCGGCATGGCGGATTTCACACCGTACAGCCGGGCGACATAGCAGGCTGTCGAAACCACGCCGCGCTTGCCGCCACCGATGATGACGGGCTTGTCCTCCAGCGAAGGGTCATCGCGCTTTTCGATCGCGGCATAGAAGGCGTCGCAATCAATATGGGCGATCGACAGCGCGTTGATTTCCGGGTGGCGCAGCAGGCGGTGCTGGCCGCATGAGGTACATGTCTCGTCATCGCCGGCCGGCGCCAGACAGGCGCCGCAATATCCCGGATCGGTGTTCATGGCAGCGGCCAGAGCCAGGCTGCTCCACGTACACCGGACGAGTCGCCATGCGCGTTGCGGCGGATACGTGTCGTGACTTGGTCGGAAAAGACATAGGCCGGCAGGCGGCGTTCGACGCGCGCCGAAAGACCGGTAATGTTCGACAGGCCACCTCCGAGAACGATTATTTCCGGGTCAAGAATATTGATGACGGTGGCCAGGCCGCGCGCCAGCCGGTCCTCAAAACGGTCACGTGTCGATTGGGCGGCTTGGTCGCCGGTTTCTGCGGCGGCCATGATTTCATCGGCGGAGCATGTTTCACCGGTCGCGCGCAGATGATCGGCACTGATTGCGGGTCCGGAAATCCAGCTTTCCAGACACCCCTTCAAACCGCACTGGCAGGCCGGCCCCGGCACTTCTGCGGGCGACGGCCAGGGCAGGGCGGTATGTCCCCACTCGCCGCCGAGACGGCTCGTGCCTTCCCACAGCTGACCGCCGACGACGATCCCTCCGCCCACACCGGTTCCGAGAATAACGCCGAAAACGCTGCCGGCATCCTTGCCAGCGCCGTCGCGGGCTTCCGACAGGGCAAAGCAATTGGCGTCATTGGCGCAGCGGACCGCGCGGCCGAGGGCTTGTTCGATATCGCGATCCAGCGGGTAGCCGTTGAGCTCCGTTGAATTCGCATTGCGCATCAGCCCGGTCTGCGGATTTAGGGATCCGGGATGGCCGATACCCACGGTCAGCGAATCACTCCCGGCGGCCTGACCGGCTTTTTGAACGAGCTCGGCGATCAGCCTGATCTTGGCATTGTAGTCGCGCGGCGTTGGCGCGCGCTCAGAAAAGTGTGTCTGACCACGCGAATCGATCACCGCGACTTCGGTTTTCGTGCCGCCCAAATCGACGCCGATCCGATCCATGCTTCCGTATCCTGCCCGGTTATGATTATCTTCCTGTTCTTATCTTGTTCCGAAAAGGGAGAAAAGTTCGGCGGCGACTCATCCTTGATTAAGGAACATCTGGCTTAATGCGAGCGGGGTGAAACGGTGGATGCGCCACGCGCATCTATAAAAACGGGAATGCGGCGGCGTCATGCTTCAAGTCATGCCCAAGAAGGTTCTCATCGTCGAGGACAATGAGCTCAATATGAAGCTCTTTTCCGATCTGCTCGAAGCGCATGGCTACGAGACGGTCGGCACGGACAACGGCTTGAACGCGTTGGATCTCGCCCGCGAACACGCCCCCGATCTGATCCTTATGGACATTCAATTGCCGGAAGTTTCCGGACTTGAAGTCACCAAATGGCTGAAAGACGACGATGAGTTGGCACCCATTCCGGTGATTGCGGTGACGGCCTTCGCCATGAAGGGCGATGAAGAGCGGATCCGCCAGGGCGGCTGCGAAGCATACATGTCCAAGCCGATCACCGTCTCGGTCTTCATCGAGACCATCCGCCAATTCCTTGGCGAGGAGGCCGCATGAGTGCGCGCGTCCTCGTCGTCGACGATCAAGAGCCGAACGTCCGGCTGCTCGAAGCCAAGCTGAAGGCCGAGTATTTCGAGGTCGTGACGGCTTTCAGCGGGCCGGAAGCCATCGAGCGTACGGTTTCGGACCAACCTGACGTCATCCTGCTGGACGTCATGATGCCGGGCATGGACGGTTTTGAGACTTGCCGCCGGCTGAAAGCCGACCGCAGAACCCGCCATATTCCGGTGATCATTGTCACCGCTTTGGATCAACCCGAAGACCGCGTGCGCGGCCTGGAAGCCGGCGCGGACGATTTCCTGACCAAGCCGGTCGATAATCTGCCGCTGTTTGCGCGCATCCGGTCTTTGCTGCGCCTCAAGGAATTGCTCGACGAGCTGCGCCTGCGTGAAGAAAACGCCGAAGAGCGCGGCCTTTCGGTGGCGGAAGATGCGCCCGAGCTGGTCGATGATGCCCGGGTGCTGATCGTCGCCGGCGAGGAACGCGTCATCCGGCACATTTCGGCCAAGCTGCCCGACAGTCTTCATGTGGACAGCGAAATCTCGCCGGAACTGGCCGTTCGCCAGGCTGCCGACGGATATGATCTCGTGCTGGTCGACCTCACGACACGGGCCTATGACGCGTTGCGGACCTGCGCACGTATCCGCTCCAACAATGAAACCCGGAACCTGCCGATCATCGCGATTGTTGATCCAGATGAAGTTGCCCGTTCGGTGCGGGCGCTGGATCTTGGCGTCAATGATATCGTCAACCGGCCGATCGATCGCGGCGAGCTGAACGCCCGGCTCCGGACCCAGCTTCGCCGCAAACGCTATGCGGATACGTTGCGCGAACGTCTTGAAGACAGTTTGGAGATGGCGGTGACCGATCCGCTGACCGAGCTGTCCAATCGCCGCTACATATCATCACGCCTGCAGCAAGCCGCCATGATGGTAACGGCCGGCGAAATGCCGGCATCGGTGCTGATCGCCGATCTCGATCATTTCAAGCGCGTCAATGACACTTACGGCCACGAAGCAGGGGATGCGGTTCTTGTGGAATTTGCAAACCGCCTGCGCCGGCAATTGCGGGCCATCGATCTGGCCGGCCGCTTCGGCGGCGAGGAGTTTGTGGTGTTGATGCCCGAGGCGAGTATCTCGGACGCGCGCACCGGTGCGGAGCGCTTGCGCGCCGCGATCAATGGAGCGCCGTTCTTGTTGCCGGAAAACGGTGGCGCGCTCGACGTGACCGTGTCGATCGGCGTTGCCCAGATCCTGCCGGGCGAAGATGTGGATGCGGTGATGCGGCGTGCCGACCATGCGCTTTATCGCGCGAAGGCGGCGGGGCGAAACAAGGTTGTCGTCGAGAGCGGAGCTAGCCGCGCGGCCTGAAGACAAGCGCCTTAAAGGCTACTTGATCTTGCCTTCTTTGAATTCAACGTGCTTTTTCGCAACCGGATCGTATTTCCGGACGACCATCTTTTCCGTCATGGTCCGGGCATTCTTCTTGGTCACATAGAAATAGCCGGTTCCCGCCGTGGAATTGAGACGGATCTTGATGGTTGTCGGCTTAGCCATGACGATTATCCCTGATGCACATGACGGCTCGGCGGACCGATCCGGCGAACGAGCCGCGGAACATACTCAAGGCGTTTCCCCTGTCAACTGCTGCTTCCGCGTGAAATGCCGTATGGCGAGGAAGCCGAGATAGGCCAGTGCGAGGCCGCTGGTGACGGCCAGAACGCCATGCGGATCATAGACATCCATGGCACCGCCGCCGATGGCCGGACCGAAGAGTGAGCCGATCCCGTATGACATGACGAAGGCCGCATTTGCGGCGGCAGCCGGCCGCCGTCGAAGCGTTCGCCGATAATGGCAAGGCCAAGCGTGTAAAGCCCCGTCGCCGTACCGATATAGGCGAACATGACGACATAGAGAGCCGCAGGACTGGCGCCGGCGAGATAGATGAGCCCTGGACCAATGACGCAGGCGCAGGTCGCCATGATCGCGACCCGCAGCCGGCCGATGGCGTCGGCTAGCCGTCCCAGTGGCGCCTGAAGCGCGATTCCGCCGAGCGCTCCGGCGGCCATCATGAAGCCGATATTGGCATCGATCAGGCCAATACGATCACCATACACGGGGAAAAGCGAGAAAAAGATGGTTTCGGTCGCGCCAAACAATAGGCCAGCCCCGATCGCCGCCGGCGCAAACCCCGCCGCCCGGATCATGGCTACCACACCGGCCGAAGCGTGATCGGGCTGTTCAATACCCGGGCCGCGCAGCAACATGATGGGGATGGCGCCGCCGCCGAACAGCAGGAAGGCCGCGAGCCACGGTGCCCAACCGGTTGAACCGAAGGCGGCGAGCAACAGCCCGCCGGCGCCAAAGCCGGCCGCCAGCGCGGTCGCGTAAAGCCCGAGAACGGTGGCCCTTTTTTCCGGCGGTGCGATCTGGTTTATCCAGGTTTCCGAAGCCACGAAAATGATCGTCAACGCGAATCCCATCGCAAACCGCAGCGCGAACCAGAGCCAGACTGACGGGAAAAGCGGAAAGAGCGGCACGGTTAGCGCGCTCAGCACAAGGCTGACCACGATCAGCGTGCGGCCGCGGAAGTAGGCCATGAGCCGGGGAATGAAGGGCGTCGCGATGATGGTCGAAAGCGCCGCGGCCGCGCCATTCAAGCCGACAATAACGCCGGATCCGGTCATCGCTTCCAGATTGAGCGCCATCACCGGCATGAGCAGGGTGAAGCCGCATCCGCACAGGGTGGCGCACAGAATGGCGGAAATTAGCGACCGCAAGCGGCCGTGTTCCGGCGAGATTAACCAGTCTGCGATCATGGCCGCGCCTATAGCGGATCGATCCTCATCCGTCTTGCCATTTCTCTGATATGCCGGGGACGCGCTGCGGGATTGTTGAGCCGCCGTTCGAGTTCGCCGAGCACGAAGCGTGTAACGTGGGGCAGGGGCAGCGTTTCAGCTTCCTTGTGAGTGACCCACCGGATGTCGAGCAATTCGTCGGTCTCCCGCGGGACGCGACCCGTCACGCAGGCGTCCGCGTCGGCGTGGAAGAACCAGGCATCGAAGCGGCGCACGCGCCCCGGCGGCGTGATCGCCCGCGCGATCAGTTTTAGCGCGCTGGCATCCGGTTGCAGTCCGGCAGAGCGGAAGGGCGTCCAGTTCGGGTGTTGCGTTGCGACCGTGCCGGGGCGTCCAATGAGCAGGCCTGCCTCTTCGGCGGTCTCGCGGACGGCGGCGGCCGCGGCGGCGCGGGCCCGGCGCTCGCCCAGCACACGCTGCAAGCAGACCTCATCTTCGCCTTGCACCATGCCGGCCAGCGGAGCGTAGTGATCGGCGCGGTCGACGCGTCCGCCAGGAAAGACATAACGCTCGGGCATAAAGGCATGCTTCGAGGACCGGCGTCCCATCAGGACTTCCCGGCCGCGCTTTGTCTGCCGCGTCAGGATGAGTGTGCCGGCCAGTTTCGGCCGTAATGCGCGCTGTGGCTTGCTTGTCACCGGCGGCGCCCGTGTTTTTTCGAGCGTTTTTTGCGGAATGCCGGTTTGGGCTGGCCGCCCTTTCGGCCCCGGCCGTGCTTGGGGCCGGGTTCGGGCGGGGTCAGCATGTCAAACAGCAGACCGCCGGTAACCGGTGTGGCCTCATCTAGCCGCACTGTCACAGGCATGCCCAGGCGGTAAAGCTCACCGGTTTCGCCGCCGACGAGCGCGTGCAGGCTTTCATCGTGGTGGAAGCGCTGATCGCCCAGCCGGCTGATCGGGACCAACCCATCCGCCCCGGTTTCGGCGAGCCGGACGAAAACGCCAAAGCGGGTGACGCCGGTGATGCGGCCGTCGAATTCGGTGCCGACGCGTTCGGCCAGATACATGGCGATGAAGCGGTCGGTGGCATCGCGTTCGGCCGCCATGGCGCGGCGTTCGAGGCCCGAGATGTCCTCGGCGATGGCTTCCAGCTGCGAAGCCTCGTGATCGTTCTGGCCGTCCTTGCCAAGCTTGCAGCCGCGGATCAGCGCCCTGTGCACGGTGAGGTCGGCATAACGCCGGATGGGCGAGGTGAAATGCGCATACCTACGCAAATTCAGTCCGTAATGTCCTGGATTTTCAATGGAATAGACCGCTTGCGACTGGCTGCGCAATACAACTTCGTTGACTGTCTCGTAATGTTCGGTATCGCGCGCCTGGGCGAGCAGCCGGTTGAAACGGTCGGGACGCGGCGGCTCGCCCTTCGACCATTTCATGTCGATTGTCGACAGGAAGTCGGCGAGCGATTCCATCTTTTCGAGGCTGGGCGGTTCGTGCGCCCGGTAGATCAGAGGGCGGCCGGTCTGTTCCAGCGTTTCCGCGGCACAGACATTGGCCTGGATCATGAACTCCTCGATGAGCTTGTGGGCATCAAAGCGGTCGCGGGTTTCGATGCCGGTGACCTTGCCGTCCTCGCCCACCCGGACGCGGCGTTCCGGCGCATCTATTTCCAGCGGGCCGCGGGCTTCGCGTGCCTTGCGCACCGCGCCGTAAGCGCCCCAGAGCGGACGGAGCACGGGCTCCAGCAAAGGCTCTGTCTTGCCATTGGGTTGGCCGTCGATGGCTTGCTGGGCTTCAATGTAGGACAATTTGGCGACAGAGCGCATCCAGCCGCGGATGAAGTAGTGTCGTCGCTTCCGACCGGACTTGTCGAAGACCATTTCCACTGCGAGGCAGGGACGCTCCTCATTCTCGCGCAGTGAGCAGAGATCGTTAGACAGCCGCTCGGGCAGCATCGGCACGACCCGGTCCGGCAAATACACCGAATTGCCGCGTTTGAGAGCCCCGCGGTCAATTGCGGAGCCCGGGCGAACATAAGCCGCAACATCGGCGATCGCGACCATGACTTTCCAGCCGCCGGCATTGTCGTGGTCGTCGTCCGGCATCGCCCAGACGGCATCGTCGTGATCGCGTGCATCGTCCGGGTCAATCGTGATCAGCGGCAGGTCGCGCAAGTCGGTGCGGTGACCTTTCCGCACGGGTTCGAGATCCTCGACTTCGTCGCGTTCATTCTCGGAGAAGCCGGTCGGAATGCTGTGCGCATGCAAAGCAATCAGGCTGCCGGCGCCCGGCGAATTAACGTCGCCAACGACTTCCTCAATGATGGCGGTCTTCAGCCCGTAGCGGTGTTGGCGACCCAGCCGGCATAGGACGAGATCGCCGTCCTTGGCTTTTTCGGCTTCGCCCCGCGCCGGCACCAGCTCGTGCCGCGAGCGGCGATCGACGGGTTTCAGCCGCGGCTGGCCGCGCGACTTGTGAAGAACGCACAACAGCTTGTGAGCGCTCTGGCCCAGTTTGCGGATGAGGCGCGCTTCATAAGCGCCGTCCGGCTCGGGCTCGAGGCGAACAAGTGCGCGGTCACCGACGCCCAATGCTGGCTGTCCGCGGCCGCCCAGTCCTTCGCCAGGGGCTAGCCGGATGAGAGGAGGATCGCCGCGGAATTTTTCCGGGCGCGCGAGCAATTCGCCGTCTGTGTCGCGATCGTGGACGACGACTACGGTGACATTCGGCAGCGTGTCCTTGAGTGCATAGGCATTGCGGCCTTCGCGCCGGATCAAGCCGTCGTCGAGCAATTCCCGCAGACAATGCTTGAGCGCGACCCGGTCATCGCCCTTCAGGCGCAGGGCGCGCGCCAGCTCGCGTTTTCCGAATTCGCCCTGGCCGACGCGGATGGCTTCGATCACGGCCTCTCGGGTCAGGGATTTGCCGCCGGACTTGTGCTTGTCGCTCACGCCTTCTTCGCCGTCGCCTTCTTTTTGGCCGTCGCCTTCTTCTTTGCCGGTGCCTTCTTGCGCGCCGGTTTCTTGCCGCCCTTGGCTTCTTTTTCGGCAACCAGTTTCATCGCGGTCTCGAGATCGATCGACTCCGGATCGGTGCCACGCGGGATCGTCGCATTGGTCTTCTTGTACTTGATGTAGGGCCCGTAGCGGCCATTCATCACGCGGACCGGTTCGCCGTCCTGTTCGCCGAGGTCTTTCAGGGCTTGCGGCGCGCCTCGGGACGCCTTCTTCTCGGCCAGAACGGTCACCGCCCGATTGAGGCCGATCTCGAAGACTTCCTCGATATTGGGCAGGTTCGCATAAAGCTTACCGTGCTTGACGAACGGACCGTAACGGCCGAGTCCGGCTTCGATCACGTCGCCATCCTCAGGGTGCAGGCCGACCGTGCGCGGCAGCGAGAGGAGGCGCAGCGCCTTCTCCAGCGTCACATCGTCCTTGCTCCAGCCTTTCGGCAGGGAAGAACGCTTGGGCTTTTCCTCGCCGGCCACCGCGATCTCGACATAGGCGCCGAAGCGGCCATCCTTGAGATAAACGGTTTCTCCACTGTCCGGATCCTCGCCCAGCGCGCCATCGCCTTCCGCGGCGGGGGCTTCGTCGGTGGCACCGAGCGGGCGGGTAAACTTGCAGTCGGGATAATTCGAGCAGCCGAGGAAGGCGCCGAACTTGCCGAGCCGGATCGACAGCCGGCCTTCATTGCAGGACGGGCAGAGGCGCGGATCGCTACCGTCTTCCTTCTCGGGGAAGATATGCGGGGCCAGCGCCTCGTTGAGCGCTTCGAGCACTTCGCCGATGCGCAGCTCGCCGATCTTCTCGACATCACCGGAGAAATTCGTCCAGAAATCGCGCAGCAGCTTTTTCCAGTCGAGATCGCCGCGCGAGACCTTGTCGAGCTGATCCTCAAGATCGGCCGTGAAGTCGTATTCGACATAACGTTCGAAGAAATTCTCGAGGAATGCGGTGACCACGCGGCCCTTGTCTTCGGGAATGAAGCGGTTCTTCTCCATGCGAACATATTCGCGTTCGCGCAGCACGGTCAGCGTCGAAGCATAGGTCGACGGCCGGCCGATGCCGAGCTCTTCCAGACGCTTGACCAGGGAGGCTTCGGTGAAGCGGGGCGGCGGCTGGGTGAAATGCTGGTCGGCATGGGTTTTCTGCGCTTCGGCCGAGGCGCCTTGCTCGACTTTTGGCAGGCGGGTTTCACCTTCCTCATCCTCATCGTCGCGGCCTTCCTGGTAGAGCGTCAGGAAGCCGTCGAAGAGGAGCACTGAACCGGTGGCGCGCAAGGCCAGCTGTTTGTCGGCACTCTCGATATCGATCGTGGTGCGCTCAAAGCGGGCACTTTCCATCTGACTGGCGACAGCGCGTTTCCAGATCAGCTCGTAGAGCCGCGACTGGTCGGCATCGAGATGCAGATCCTCCGGCGCGCGCGAGAAGCTGGTCGGGCGGATCGCTTCGTGGGCTTCTTGCGCGTTGCGCTGTTTCGACTTGTAAACCCGCGGGCTGCCCGGCGAATAAAGCGAGCCATAGCGCTGCGAGATGACGTCGCGAACCTGGCTGACCGCTTCCTGCGCCATGTCGACGCCGTCTGTCCGCATATAGGTGATGAGACCGACCGTCTCGCCGCCGATATTGACGCCCTCATAGAGTTTCTGGGCCGTGCGCATCGTGCGCTGGGCGTTGAAACCCAGCTTGCGGGCGGCTTCCTGCTGCAGGGTCGAGGTGGTGAAAGGCGGCGGCGGATTGCGCTTGGCCGGTTTGGCTTCGACCGCGGAAATCGCAAGGTCGGCCGCCTTGATGGCTTCGGCCGCGGCGGTCGCCATGGCACGGTCCTTGATCGAAAGCTTCTTCAGCTTTTCGCCTTCAAAGGTGACGAGCTTGGCGCGGAAGGCGGACGAAGACCCGGAAACGAGATCGGCATCGACCGTCCAGTATTCCTCGGCGCGGAATTTCTCGATCTCGAGCTCGCGGTCGCAAACAATGCGCAAGGCAACCGACTGCACACGTCCTGCGGAACGCGCGCCGGGCAGCTTGCGCCAAAGCACCGGCGACAGGGTGAAGCCGACGAGATAATCGAGGGCGCGGCGTGCCAGATAGGCGTCGACCAGCTCCATATCGATGGCGCGCGGATGGCGCATCGCTTCCTGTATGGCGGTCTTGGTGATGGCATTGAAGGCTACACGCTGGACTTCGACATCCTTGAGAACGCGGCGTTTGGTCAGCGCTTCGAGCAGGTGCCAGGAGATCGCTTCGCCTTCGCGGTCCGGGTCGGTGGCCAGGACCAGCCGGTCGGCTTGCTTCACCGCATCGGCGATCGCCTTGATGCGCTTCACCGATTGGGAGTCGATCTCCCAGTCCATCGCGAAATCCTCGTCGGGGCGCACCGACCCGTCCTTGGGCGGCAGGTCGCGGACATGCCCATAGCTGGCAAGCACTTCATAGTCCTTGCCCAAGTATTTTCCGATGGTCTTGGCCTTGGCGGGCGATTCGACAACAACAACGTTCATTCAATGACTTCCGGCAAATCTGGCGAATATAGGTAGTCCGGCAAACGGCGGCGGAAACTGATGGAGGCGGTCTGGCCTGTCAACTCACGACCATCGCAGGCCGTCGAAATCGCGTCCGTCGCGACGGTCAGCATGGGCAGGTCGTGTCAACCATTTGTGTCTGGCCATGCCTGCTGGACGAACCCGCCCGGCAGGACAAGCGCACGCCCGGCTAGTTCCAACTCGATCAGAACGGCATGGACACGGCCCGGTGCGAGGCCGGATTGCCTTATCAATTCGTCGACCGGAACCGGCGAGGGCGAGAGCAAGGCGTACAGCCGGTCGTGTTCGCCGGCGTCTTCGGCGTGATCGTCGACCGGCTCCCAGGGAGGCGCGGGCGGTTCGGCGGTGGCCGGCCGTTTCGCGTGGCGGAGAATCTCGAGAACGTCCTCGGCATCCTCAATCAGTGCCGCGCCGTCGCGGATCAGCCGGTTGCTGCCTTTGGCGCGCGGATCGAGGGGCGAGCCGGGTGCGGCCATCACTTCGCGGCCTTGTTCCGCCGCGAAACGGGCGGTGATCAATGAGCCCGAACGCAGCGCCGCTTCTATCACCAGGGTTGCGAGCGAGAGGCCGGAAATAAGCCGGTTGCGGCGCGGAAAATCGCGCGCGGTCGGCGTGGCGCCGGGCGGAGATTCCGTCACCAGCAAGCTGCGCTCGCCTATTGCGGCGTGGAGTTCCGCATGTTCGGGCGGATAGATATGTCCGATTCCGCCTGCCAGCACGGCAATGGTTCCGGTTTCGAGCGCGCCGGCATGCGCGGATCCGTCAATCCCTCGCGCCAGTCCGGAGACGATCACCACGCCTGCCCGGCCGAGTTCTGCCGCCATATCGCGGGCAAAGCGCAGGCCGATGGCCGATGCGTTCCGCGAGCCGACAATCGCACAGCAGGCGTGATCGTCAGGCACGAGTGGTCCCCGCACCGTGATCACGGGCGGCGGCGGATCGAGTGCCGCGAGCAGCTGCGGATAATCCGCTTCGCAGGCGATCAGCAGGCGCGCACCTGCGGCATCGGTGGCTTCAATTTCTTGCTCGGCGGCCTCGCGATCCGTGACTTTGAGTGGCTGGTGACGCCCGCCGCGGCGGGCCAGTTCTGGCAAGGCCCCGATTGCCTCTGCCGGCGTGCCGTAGCGCTGAAGGAGTTTGTGAAAGGTGACGGGTCCGACTTGAGGGGTGCGCGCCAGCCGCAGCCAGTCGACCCGCTCTGAAAAGCTGGGGGCGCCGCCCGTCACGTGGCCTTGGCGCCGATCCGGGGCTCGGTCCCGTCGATCAGGCGCTGAATATTGGCGCGATGGCGCCAGAATATGAGCGCCGCCAAAAACAGGCAGAGGATCGCAACACCCGGCCGGTCGAACAGCCAGGCGATGAGCGGAGCCAAAGCGGCGGCCAACAGGGCACTCAAGGATGAAAAACGCGCCACCAGAGCCATGCCGATCCAGGTGATCGCGGCGAGCACACCAACCGGCCAAGCTACGGCGAAGAGGACGCCGTAGAAGGTGGCGACCCCTTTGCCACCCTTGAATTTCAGCCAGACGGGGAAGCAATGGCCGAGAAAGGCCGCGCCACCGGCCACCAGGCCCGGTACCGGGCCCAATAGCGCGGTGAAGATGAGAGCAGCGATGCCGGCCTTGGCGGCGTCGAGAATGAGGGTTGCAGCGGCGAGATCCTTGCGTCCGGTGCGCAAGACATTGGTCGCGCCGATATTCTTCGAACCGATCTCGCGAATGTCGCCGAGCCCGGCGAGGCGGGTCAGCACAAGACCGAATGGAATTGAGCCCAGAAAATAGCCGCCAATGGCAGCGATCGCGATGGCCAAGATTTCCCAACCCGTCATTTTTACCCCCTATGGTTGTATACCATGCCCCCGCCAACCATTGTCATCAAGACCTGTCCCTGAAAGCGGCGGTTCTGCCAGGCGGCATTGCGGCGCGCGGAGCGACCCTTGCCGGCGTCAAAAATCCAGGGCGCGTCGCCATCGATAAGCACCAGATCGGCAGGCGCGCCGGCTTCCAGCCGCCCCTGTACGAGGCTCAGCAGGTCGGCGGGCCCCGAGGTCAGCGGCCGCAGCGCGTCGACCAGGTCGAGTTCACCTTCATGCACAAGCCACAAGAGCGCGGCGAGCAGCGTCTCCACGCCGATAGAGCCGGGACTCGCGTCTGCGAAGGGCTGGGCTTTTTCATCCAGGCAGATGGGCCGGTGATCGGATACGATGGCGTCGATCTGTCCGTTGGCGATGGCGGCCACCAGCGCGCGGCGATCGTCTTCGCTGCGCAGCGGCGGTGTCAGCCGGTAGGCGGGATCAAGGCCGTCGGCATCGACAGCATTGAGAGTCAAATTGGCGATCGCCGCCGTGGCGCAGATTTCAATCCCGCGCTGGCGGGCTCGCGACAGAGCATCCAGTCCTTCCGCGGTCGAGACGCGGTCGATCATCAGGCGTGCGCCGGTGAGTTCGGCGAGCGTCGCCAGCCGGTCGATGGCAAGACGTTCAGCGGATGCTGGTTCGACAACCAAGCCATAGCGGGCGGCGGCTTCGCTCTCGGTGGCCACGCTGCCGGCTGACAGGAAGGGCTCGCGCGCCGGACAGGCGATCCAGAGCTCGAAACCGGCGGCATAGTTGAAAAGGTTGCGCAGTGCCGCTGTGTCGGTCACCGGGCGATCGCCCTGCGAAACAAAGACCGCACCGCATTCCGCCATCAGCCCGATCTCGGACAGGGTGCTGCCGTCGAGCGTGCGTGTCGCGCCGCCGGCGATCAGGATGCGCACCGGATTGGGCAAGGCGGCCGATTTGAGCCCGCCGACAATCTCCGGCGTGTCGATCGGCATCTGCGAAGTCGGTGAAACGATAATCGTGCCAATGCCACCCGCGGCTGCCGCCGGCGCCAGCGTGTCGAGGGTTTCGCCAGACGGGGTGAAGGCCGGCTCTATGGCGGCACGGAGATCGATGAGGGCCGGGCAGAGTATGGCCCCATTGGCGTCTATGATCTCGTCATCATCATGCGCCAGCCCGTCGCCGATATCGTCGATCTGGCCATCAATTACGCGCAGGCTGCCGAGCGCGTCATGGCCACTCGCCGGGTCGACAATGCGGGCATTGCGGAAAGTGAAGGCCGTCATGCCGCGCCTCCCGAATTCTTGCGTGCCCGTGTGCCGAGCTGTTCAAGCACGGCCATGCGGATGGCGACACCGGCCTCGACCTGGTCGAGCACCAGGCTGCGTTCGGGGTCGTCGGCCAGCAAGCTGTCGATCTCGACATTGCGGTTCATCGGGCCGGGATGCATGACCACGCAGTTGGGGTTGGCGAATTCCAGCCGCCGCGCGGTGACACCCCAGAAGTGAAAATACTCACGCTCGGACGGGATGAGGGCGCCGCACATGCGCTCGCGCTGCAGGCGCAGGGTGATGACGGCATCGCAACCTTCCAGCGCCTCGTCGAGATCGTGGAAAATCTCGGCGCCCCAGCGGTCGACATCTGTCGGCAGTAGCGTCGGTGGAGCGCAAAGCCGGATTTCCGCTCCGAGAAGATTGAGCATGCCGACATCAGAACGCGCGACGCGGCTGTGCAATATGTCGCCGACGATCAGCACCCGCTTGCCACCGACTTCGCCGATACGGTTGGTCAGCGTGAACAAATCCAGCAAGCCCTGGGTCGGATGCGAGTGCATGCCGTCACCGGCATTGACGGTGGCGATGCCGGTTTCGCGGTAGATGAAGTCTGCGGCGCCTGAGGCCTGGTGGCGCACGACAATGAGGTCGGGCTTCATCGCCGCCAGCGTGCGCGCCGTGTCGGCGAGCGTTTCGCCTTTCTTGGCGGACGAGCTGGCTGCCGAAAAATTGACGACATCGGCGCCGAGCCGTTTGCCGGCCAATTCGAAGGAGGCAAGCGTGCGGGTCGAGGGCTCAAAAAAGAGATTGATCTGGGTCAGGCCTTTGAGCGCATCATGTTTCTTGTCCGGCGAACGGTTGATTGCGTGCCAGTGGGCGGCGCGTTCGAACAGGATCTGGATGTCCAAAGGATTGAGGTCGTCGACCGTGATCAGGCGGTCATGCGGAAAGTCATAGGTAAAGTCGGCGCGACCCATGTGAATTCCCAGCTGATTTCCGGCGGTATAGGGTGAGAGCGGCGCCATCGCAAGCGCGGCGTCCCGGGCGATGTGGAGAACCATCTTGAACATCCGTGAGATGACAGCCGCAGACGCCGATGCGGTGCTGGCGATCTATGCCGAAGGCATTGCAACCGGGCATGCGACTTTTGAGAGCGAACCGCCTGACTGGGCCGGTTTCGACGCGAAGCGGATGGCACAGCCGCGCCCCGTCGCCGCGATCAATGGCGAGGTCGTGGGCTGGGCGGCAGCGTCCGGCGTGTCCGATCGCTGCGTCTATGGCGGTGTCGCCGAAGGCACGATCTATGTCAGCGCAGCTGTCCGCGGACAGGGCGTCGGCAAGGCGCTGCTGACCGCGTTTATCAGGGCTGCGGAGCGGGCAGGCGTCTGGACGCTGAATGCGGGAATATTCGTGGAGAATACCGCCTCGATCGGTTTGCACGAGGCTTGCGGCTATCGCATGGTCGGCACCCGCAAGCGGCTGGGGAAGATGACGTATGGGCCGATGGCAGGGCGATGGCGCGACGTTGCGCTGATGGAATATCGCAGTGAAACCGTGGGGATCGATTGATGATCGAGTTGATGGCAGCCGCAGCGCTGCAAACGATGCCCGCCGAAGACTGCGCTGTGGAACTCGTGGTCCTCGGCGTGTCGCAGGATGGCGGGACGCCACAGGTCAACGTTCAGAATGATCCGGCCTGGGCGGACAGGAGCCTGCGGCGCCGCGTCGTGTCGCTAGGCGTCATCGATCATGTTGCCGGCACGCGGTATTTGTTTGAAGCCACGCCGGATTTCCGTGAACAGCAGCATGATCTGAACGCACTCGCGGGCATGTCGGGCGCACCCGACGGGATATTCCTGACGCATGCGCATATAGGGCATTACACCGGACTGATGTTTCTCGGTTTCGAATCGATGAGCGCGGATCGGGCACCTGTCTACACGCTGCCGCTGATGGCCGATTTCCTGTCCTCGAACGGTCCATGGGATCAGCTCGTCAATTACCGGAATATCGAGCTGCGGCCGATGACGGCGGATGACCCCGTTTCATTGAGTGAGCGGTTGTCCGTCACGGCCTATGATGTCCCGCATCGGCGGGAGTATGCGGAAACCGCGGGTTTCCGGATCGCCGGGCCAGAACTGTCCGTCATTTTCATTCCGGATATCGACAGTTGGGAGGAATGGGCGGCGCAAGGCACGCGGATCGAAGAGATCGTGATGGCAAACGATATCGTCTACGTCGATGCCAGCTTCTTCGACAACGATGAGCTTCCGGGCCGGGACATGAGTGCCATTCCGCATCCACGGACGACAGAAACGATGGATTTGTTTCAGGATTACCCCGGCGAAATTCGACAGCGCATCCGCTTCATCCACTACAATCACACCAACCCGATTCGGTACGAAGACAGTGGCGAAACCCGCGAGGTGTTCGAGCGCGGCTTCCGTATCGCACGGGAGGGTGAACGGATTTGTCTCTAAGGCGCTGCTTTAGCCGCAATTTCCGATCAGTTCGAAAATTCCCGTTTTCCTCCGATCTAATCGAAATATCTCGGAGGTCCTCCGGTCACCCGCTTCCGCGAGTGCAGGCAAGCCGGAGGAAGACGAGAGTTCTGGGGCAATCTCAATCGTTACCCAAGCTGCGTGGCGATCCAGACGGCCAGCGGCAGGGTAATCATTGAAAAAAGTGTCGAGGCTGTGACATCGCCGGCGGTCAGGCGCCGGTCGCCGCCCAGCTGCTGAGCGAGCACGTATGCGGATGCCGCGCCCGGTGAGGCGCCGACCAGCACGACGATGGCCAGCGCTTCGCCGCGCACGCCGAACGACCAGGCCAGCGCGCCGAAGACCAGCGGCGCGACCACCAGCTTCATTGTCACCGAGATCGCCAGGAGATGCCGCCGCGCGTTCAGCGCCGAAAAATCCAATGCCGCGCCGACGGCGAGCAGGATCAGCGGCAGCGCCGCCCGGCCCATCAGGGCGAGCACGTCGGCAACCGGGCCCGACTGGAACCAGCCGAAAACATTCGCAACGCCGCCGGCAACGCAACCGAGAATGAGCGGATTGGAAACAATTCGCCACAAGACAGCCTTGGCATCCGGCTTCTTGTCGCTGTTGCCCCAGACGGTGAGCACGGTCACGGCCATCACATTTACGATCGGGATGGTGACAACCATGATCAGCGAAACCAGCACTTCGCCGTCGAGGCCGAAAGACAGGGTGGCGAGCGCGAGGATGACGAGACCATTCCAGCGTACGGCGCCCTGGAAAATGCTGGTGAAGGCGGGGCCGTCGGCCGGGATCAGTGGCTTTAGCGCAACCACCAGCACGCCCATGGCGACGAAGCCGAGGGCCGCGGCGAGCACGGCCGGCGCGACGGTCATGGCCGCGAAATCGGCGCGGGAGATGACCGAGAACAAGAGGGCGGGCGACAGGCCGACATAGGCGAGGCGGGAGATGGCCGGCCATTGCTCCGCGGGCATCAGGCCCGAGCGGCGCAGCGCCCAGCCAACGCCGATGACCGCGAAAATGGGCAGGAGGGCGCCGAAGATTGGGTTCATCCGGCCAGCGCCTCAATGGCATCTTCGAGAATGATGGCGGCGGCATGGGCATCGACGACGCGGTCGATCTCGTCGCGCTTTTTGCCGGCGGCGCGCAGGCGTTCTTCGGCCTTGTCAGAGGACAGGCGCTCGTCCTGATAGCGGACGGGAATTTCGCGCAGGCGCTTCAGATTGGTGCCGAGCGCTTTTGCCGACTGGGCACGGGGCCCGACTGACCCGTCCATGTTGAGCGGCCAGCCGATGACGAGGCCGGTGCAGCCAAACTCGTCGTAAAGCGCGAAGATGCGCTTTGCGTCGGCGGTGAACTTCATGCGCCGGATCGTCTCCACTGGCGTGATGACCGTTCGCGCCGCATTTGAGACCGCGACGCCGATCGTCTTCTCGCCGGGATCGAGCGCGAGCAGCGGGCCGTCGGCGGGGAAGGCGGCGGTCTCGGACATGGCGCTCTGGGTGCGCCCGCGGCGAAATTCAGTCAAGCTTTCTTGCACCGCACAACGCGCATTGCTAGTCAGGCGCTTTGTGGAGTCCTTCCAAGCATTGGGGCGAATGCCATGGCCGTCACCGAAGACGATGTGAAGCGTATTGCGCGCTTGGCGCGGATCGCCGAGCCGAGCGACCGGCTGACCGCACTGACCGGCGAACTCAACGGGATTCTCGACTGGATCGAGCAGCTCAACGAAGTCGATACGGACGGGGTCGAGCCGATGACGACGCCGGTGAAGTTCGCGCTGCCGCAGCGCGAGGACGTCGTCTCCGACGGCGGTATCCGCGACAAGGTGCTGGCCAATGCGCCAAAATCCGAAGAGGGCTTTTTCGTTGTGCCCAAGAGCGTCGAGTAATGGGCGTTGTTGTCCGATATGCTGACCCGTTGAACGAGGACGCGCGGGCGCTGATCGCGGCGCTCGATGACGAGCTCGCCGGGCATTATGACGACGAGAACAATTTCCCGCTGGCGCCGGAAGAACTGGTCGACGACAAGACCGATTTTTTCATGGCGGAAACCTTCTCGGGCGAGAAGATCGGAACAATCGCGCTGCGCCGCGAGAAAGATTATGCCGAGATCAAGCGGATGTTTGTCGCGCCGGCGCATCGCGGCCAAGGCGCGGCGCAGGCACTTTTGAAAGCCGCGCATGAATGCGCCGCCCAGCATGGCTATGAGATTGTCCGCCTCGAGACCGGTTCATACCAGACAGCCGCCATCAGGCTCTACGAGAACGCCGGCTATACGCGCCGTCCCGCTTTTGGCGATTACCCGCCGGAGAGCGAACAGAACATCTATTTCGAATACGCCCGGCCTGTTGAAGAGGCCGCAAGGTCATGAGTGATTTCCTTTCCCTGTCGCTGACTGACATCACCGCCAAGCTGAAAGCCCGCGAGATTTCCGCGCGGGAAGTCGCCGGCGCGGCGCTTGATGCTGCTGAAGCTTCGCAAGGCGCGTTGAATGCTTTCACGGCCTTCGATCGCGATAAGACGATGGCAATGGCCAAGATATCCGACGATCGTCTCGCCAAGGGCGAAGGCGGTTTGATCGAGGGCGCGCCGATTGCGGTAAAGGATTTGTTCGCGGTCGAAGGCGTTTCGACCACGGCCTGTTCTCACATACTCGACGGGTTCGAGCCGCCTTATGAATCCACCGTGACGGCGAAGTTGTGGGACGCCGGGGGCGTCTTTCTCGGCAAGACCAATATGGACGAGTTCGCCATGGGCTCGTCGAACGAGACGTCGTATTTCGGCAATGTCGTCAATCCGTGGCGCGCCAAGGGCTCGGACGCACCGTTGACGCCGGGCGGATCGTCGGGCGGATCAGCCACAGCCGTGGCCGCCAACTTCGCTTATGGCGCCACCGGGACCGATACGGGCGGTTCGATCCGCCAACCGGCGGCCTTCACCGGTACGGTCGGCGTGAAGGGGACGTATGGCCGGGCCTCGCGCTGGGGTGCGGTGGCGTTTGCCTCCTCGCTCGATCATCCGGGCCCTTTCGCAAAAACGGTGAAAGATGCCGCCATCCTGATGCAGGCGATGTCCGGTCATGATCCCAAGGAATCGACGTCGCTGCCGCTGGATGTGCCGGACTGGATTGCCGCGGCATCGGCTTCGGTAAAGGGCAAGCGGATCGGCGTGCCGAAGGAATACCGCATGGACGGTATGCCCGACGAGATCGAAGCGTTGTGGCAACAGGGCGTGGACTGGTTGAAGGCCGCGGGTTGCGAGATCGTTGAGGTCTCCCTGCCGCACACCAAATATGCCTTGCCGACTTATTACATCATCAATCCGGCGGAAGCTTCGTCGAATCTGGCGCGCTATGACGGCATGCGCTACGGGCTGCGCGTCGAGGGCGAGAGCCTGACCGACACCTACGAAAAGACGCGCGCGGAAGGCTTTGGCGATGAGGTGCAGCGCCGCGTCCTGATGGGCACTTATGTGCTGTCGGCGGGCTATTACGATGCCTATTACCTCAAGGCGCTGAAAGTGCGCCGCCGCATTCTCGAGGATTTCGAGAAAGCCTTCCTGCATTGCGATGCGCTGCTGACGCCGTCGACGCCGTCCGCGGCCTTTGCGCTCGGGTCAAAATCCGACGATCCGATCGCGATGTATCTCAATGACATTTTCACGGTGACGGCGAACATTGCCGGTGTACCTGCCATGTCGGTGCCGGCGGGGTTGGATGGATCCGGCCTGCCGTTGGGTCTGCAGGTGATCACCCCCGCACTTGATGAAGCGACCATGTTCTCGGTGGGTGCGGCGCTCGAAGATGCGGCCGCGTTCACGCACAAGCCGGAGGCTTGGTGGTGACGCCGCATCCCGTCCTCCGTTTTGCACGGCCGGCGATCTTCGTTGGCGGATTGCTTGCGCTCATCGGCGCGCTGTTGATGACGGGACGGATCGAGGTCGCCAACGGGCTGGTGATCGGCATTGTCGCGCTCTGCCTCGGGATTGCCGGCGTGATTTTCGGATCCTTCGTCCAGGCCGCCTGGCGCGTCGTGGTGGCGGCCAATCAAGCAGAAGAATCCTCGCCGGATGACTCGCGGCGATAGCCATAACTTCATCCCTCTCCTTGACGGGGAGGGTGGCCGGACCGCCAGGTCCGGACGGGAGGGGTGCGGGTCATCCCCACCCCCTCCGTCCCGAAGCCTGTCCTCGGGCCGACTGAATGTCGGACCCGTGGGGGACACCTCCCCCGTCCAGGGGGAGGATGGGAGGGTGGCGCGATGAGCCAGTCCCCGCTGACTCCGATTGCGCGTGCTCTGCGCAAGCGAATGACCCCCGAGGAGGTCAAGCTGTGGCAGACGCTGCGGCAGATCGACGGTTGGAAATTCCGGCGCCAGGCACCGATCGACGGATTCATCGTCGATCTTGCCTGTTTTGAGGCGCGGCTCGTGATCGAGGTCGATGGCGGACAGCATGATGCGCCGGCGCATCGGGCGAAAGATCGTGCGCGGGACAAACACTTGGAGCAGGCCGGATTTATCGTCCTGCGATTCTGGAATAACGAGATCAATCAGAACATGGCAGGCGTGATCGATGCGATCCTCCCCTGCCTGGACCGGCGACGGCTGGAAGCAGAGCAAGAAAATGTCTGAGTACACCTACACACTGCCGGGCGTGACCGGTGACTGGGAGATCGTGATCGGCATGGAAGTCCATGCGCAGGTCGCGTCGAAGTCGAAACTGTTTTCCGGTTCGGCGACGGAATACGGCGCCGCGCCCAACACCCAGGTCAGCCTGGTCGATGCGGCGATGCCGGGCATGCTGCCGGTGATCAATTCCTACTGCGTGGAGCAGGCGGTCCGCACCGGTCTGGGGCTGAACGCCAAGATCAACGAATATTCGCGCTTCGACCGGAAGAATTATTTCTATCCAGATTTACCGCAGGGCTACCAGATCAGCCAGTTCCAGTTTCCTGTCGTCGGCGAAGGCGAGATTGAATGCGAGCGCGATGACGGGTCGATATTCGTCGTGGGCATTGAGCGGCTGCACCTGGAACAGGATGCCGGCAAGTCGATCCACGATCTCGACCCGAACGCGACCTATGTCGATCTCAACCGGTCGGGCGTGGCGTTGATGGAAATCGTCTCACGGCCGCACATCCGCTCGCCGGAAGAGGCTGCTGCGTACATGAAGACGCTGCGCACGATCGTGCGCTATCTCGGCACATGCGGCGGCGACATGGAAAAGGGCCAGATGCGGGCCGATGTGAACGTCTCGATCTGCAAGCCCGGCGCCTACGAAAAATTCCGCGAGACGGACGATTTCAGCCATCTCGGCACGCGCTGCGAGATCAAGAATGTCAATTCGATGCGCTTCATCATGCAGGCGATCGAATACGAGGCGCGGCGCCAGATCGAAATCGTCGAGGAGGGCGGCAAGGTCGACCAGGAAACCCGCCTGTTCGACGCGAACAAGGGCGTGACGCGGTCGATGCGCTCCAAGGAAGAAGCGCACGATTACCGCTATTTCCCGTGTCCCGATCTGTTGCCGCTGGAGATCCCGGCGACACGCATTGCCGAGATCAAGGCCGAGCTGCCGGAATTGCCGGCGGACAAGCGCAAGCGCTTCGTCGCTTCGCTGGGCTTGAACGAATACGACGCATCGGTGCTGGCCGCCGACAAGGACCGCGCCGATTATTTCGAGACCGTGGCCGAGGGACGTGATGCCAAGCTCGCCGCCAACTGGGTCAACAATGAGCTGTTCGGCCGCCTCAACAAGGAAGGGCTCGACATCACCGACAGCCCGGTCTCGGCGCAACAGCTGGGCGAACTGATCGATCTCATCTCCAGCGATGTGATCTCCGGCAAGATCGGCAAGGACGTGTTCGAAATTGTCTGGAGCGAGGGCGGCAGCCCGAAACAGATCGTCGAGGATCGCGGCCTGAAACAGGTCACCGATACCGGTGCGATCGAGACGGTGATCGACCAGCTGATCGCCGACAATCCCAACCAGGCCGCGCAGGTGAAGGACAAGCCGAAGGCAATGGGCTGGTTCGTCGGCCAGGTGATGAAGGCGATGCAGGGCAAGGCCAATCCGAAGGCGGTCAACGAGATCCTGCGCAAGAAGCTGGGGATCGGCTGATTGGATAAGCTTGATACGATTGCGCGGAGCGGCGGCTGCCAATGCGGCGCCATCCGCTTTCGTGCAAACGGGCTCCGCGACAACCCACATATTTGTCATTGCCGGATGTGCCAAAAAGCTTACGGCAATTTCTTCGCCCCGCTGGTCGGCGTCTACTGGGATGATTTCGAATGGACGCGCGGCGAGCCTGCGGTCTTCGTAAGTTCGCAAGGCATCAAGCGGGGCTTTTGCCGCGAATGCGGGACACCGCTTTTCTTCCTGCGCGAAGGTGGTGAGCACATTTCAATGTCGATCGGCGCCTTCGACGATCCGGCCGGTATTCCGCTGGCTTTCGAACTCAGCATGGAAAGCAAGCTGCCGCAGCTCGCGCAAATGGCGGACCTGCCGAATTTCGGAACCACCGAAGAAGACGATCCAGAAGGCGCGGCTCTCGCGAAGGCGACGAGCCAGCAACATCCAGATCACGACGCATGACGGCCGGCCGCCATTGAAACAAAAAAGGCCGGCGCTAGTTCTTCTTATCGAGAGGAGCTATAAGAATGACCGAAGATATCAAAAAAACCGAAGCCCGACAGGGTGTCCGCAAGCGCTGGCAGGAACACACGCTTTTCCTTTCGCTAATCGCGGCCATCGTTCTGGTCGGCGGCGGATATCTCATTTTCGCGGCGCTCACCTGATCCGGACGAGGCGCCGGCGGGGAGGGCGGGATTGCCGTCATGCCAATCCCCTGTCGGGAAAGTGCAAATACGGGCGTGAGGCCCTTGCAGACGGCGAGATTCTTCATATCTCCAGAGCTGAGCAAAGAGGAGCACTGACATGATCGGCAGCACCAAGTAATCCGTCCGCCGTCTGCGAAAAGGACAAAGCTGGAAAGATAACGGCTTCGCCCTGTCCCTGGTCGGTGCGGGCTCGGCCGCCGGACTCGGCTTCCTTGTCATCTCGGCGATCGTCTGATCCGTCGATCGGAACCAGAATTGCCAACGCCCGGCACGCATCGTGCCGGGCGTTTTTGATTGGAGTCGGCCACAACCAGCTGGCGGTGCCCGGCAGTATACCTACAAGAGGCGAATTTCGCGCAGGCGCTGAAGCAGGTAATCTTGCGCGCTGATCGGGTCCGGATACTGGTCCGGATTTTCCTCTGACACGCAATTTTCCAGCGTGCAGATCTCGTAATCGGGCCGGAAGTGCAAGAAGAAGGGCACGGAATAGCGTGCAAATTTCTGGCGTTCGGGCGCCGGATTGACGACGCGGTGCGTCGTTGACGGAAAAACATTATTGGTCAGCCGCTGCAGCATGTCGCCGACATTGATCACCAAGCATCCAGGCGGCGGATTGACATCAATCCAATCGCCGGTGCGGCGGTCGATGACCTGCAATCCGGCCTCTTCGGCGCCGAGCAGCAATGTAATCGTGTTGATATCCTCGTGGGCGGCAGCGCGGATCGAACCCTCCGGCACGGTGGCTTCCTGAGCGGGATAGTGCAGCAGGCGCAGGATCGAGTTGCCGTCCTTCACCGTGTCGTCGAAGAAATGCTGGTCAAGGCCGAGATCCCGGGCGACAGCGCGCAAGAGGCGAAGTCCAAGCTCGTCGAGCGCGTCAAATAGCCGGGTAACGGCCTGCCAATCCTCGATTTCCTCGGGTGTGAGGTTTTGCGGCATGACGGTGGCATTGGGGTGGCCGGCGGGCAGGTCCCGGCCGACATGCCAGAATTCCTTGAGGTCGATCTGTGCGGCATCCTTGGCAGCCTCGCGTCCGAACGGCGTATAGCCACGTTGCCCGGCGCCGCCTTCCACATGGTATTTCTGCTTTATTTCCACGGGGAGGGCGAAGAAAGCTTTCGCACGATCCAGGGCGTCGTCGATGATTTGCTGTTCGATCCCGTGATCGGAAATGACTGCGAAGCCAAAGCGGCGGAATTCCTCGCCGAGTTCGGCGGCGAAAACATCGGGGTTGGTGTCGTCCAGTGTCATCGACACCGGGGGGATAATCTGATCGGTCATCGGCCTGCCTGCTTATCTCCCCTGTCTTTATAAGCCCTGTGGCCCATCGCAAGCCCTCGCAAGCGGGCAAATGGTCGAAAATGTAAGATTTCGATGACCAATCCTAACGGCGAAGCCGGATTTCGTAACGACTGAAATCGCTTCTTCAGAGCTGATTCAGCTCGCTTAACCGATCTCAAGACTCCCTAACGAAAATAAACCAAAAAAAAAGATTAACCCTGAGTTTTCTTAACCTTATGGGAACTCACTGCGGCGAATCTCACATCTGTCCGAGGCCAAAAGGCCGGGGCATTGGGTGGAACGCTTTCTGACGCCACAACGGCAAAGCCGGGGCGCGAGGGCAAAAGGATGGGGGCCAAAATGGCTTTCACTGATGTAGAAACTGCGCAGGCGCACGATGCGGTCAATGCCGACCCAACGGGAGACGATCTCTGCAAGCTCGGCATTCTGTATTCGACTGGCCAAGGCGGTACGGTCGACTATGTCGAGGCGCACAAATGGTTCAACCTTGCGACTCTGATGGGTTGCGACGCTGCGAAATATTATCGTCAGGAGATTTCCGACGAGATGGATCGTTCGCAGATTGCCGCAGCACAACGCGCCGCCCGCGACTGGTTGGCTACGCGTCACTAACTATAACGGCTAGTCGTTGATCGCGTCCGCGATGGCGAATGAGAAGGCCTGGTCGAGCGGCAGGATGCCGTAGACATATTGTTCGATGAACAGGGTGATCTCCGCGATTGTCGAGCGCGGCACGAAGACGATGTCGTGCCGCTGGAGGACGAAAGCGTCGGCATTGCCATCGCCGCGCAGCGCGTCGTGAAGATCGACCGTGCGCATCATCAGGCCGTCGCCGCTGGGCGCCCGGCGCAGAACGACCACGTCTCCGCGGGCGGCAGTGTCGCGGAACCCGCCAGCCAGGATAACCGCTTCGAGCGCGCCGATGCGCGACGGCATGGCGTACATGCCCGGCGTATTGACCTGACCTCCTACGATAATGTTCTGCGGCCCGAAATCGGTAGCCGTCACTTCGACAATCGGGTCCCTCAACATTTGCGTATAGGCATCTGCGATCACGCTGGCCGCCTCTGCGTCGGTGCGGCCCGCCACCATGACGCGCCCGGCGAGCGGCAGGTTGACACGGCCGTCGGGGCCCACGGTCGCGGTCCGGTTCAGTTCCGAAGCGGTGTGAACCGTGACGTCGACGGTGTCGCCCGGAAACAGCCGGAAAGTGGGATCGGCGTTACGCCATTCCACGAAGGCGATATCCCCCCAGCCGGCGGGTGCGGTTGAACCTGATGCGCGGGTGGTTTCCCAAGCGTAATAATCGGGCTGATGCGGGCCGCGATCGAAGGGAGAACCCAGATTGCGAGCCGTGCCACATCCAGCGAGTGCGATGGCGGCAATGAGTAGCAAAATACGCGTCATGTGCGACTCGTCCGATAAAGCTTACCTGTTTCACAACCTTTCGCGGTTCGGATAATGAAAAATTAAACCGACCACCGCTTCTCTCCCTCACATGAGTCGTGCGTATTCCGGACCGGGCCAGTCGCCGCCTGTTCCGCCAGGTTCCGATGAACCACGGCGGTCATTGGACCTGTTCGACCTGATCGAAATGATCTGGTCCCAGCGCGTCATTATCGTGGTGGTTTTTCTTCTGCTCTTTGCTGCCGGCGCGGTCGCGTCGATTCTGATGCTCGACCGGTCGTATGAAGCCAAAGCACGGCTGCTGGTTCTGCTCGACGATGAGGATCTGACGCCGGGCGCAGCGGGATCGGGCGACGGATTTATCCTTGAGCAGGTGATGCAATCGGAAGCCGAAATTCTCAATTCGGAGGCGGTTCGCCGCCGTGCGCTGGAGACCATCGGTCCCGCCGCCATTCTTCCGGCTGGCGGAACCGAAGCGCGGGCGCTGCGGGCGCTGCGTCAGGGCTTCGCGGTTCAACGTGCGCCGAACGCATCGGTGCTGATTCCGGTTTTCGAAGGCGATGATCCCGGTCGATCGGAAATGATCCTTAATGCGATTGTCGATGCCTATATCGCCTATCGCCAGGTCGTCCTGACCGGCGACGGTGCTTCGGGAATTTCCGAACGGCGGATCCAGGCGGACACGGCGCATGCCATTGCTCTGGCGTCGCTCGACACCTTTCTGCAAGAGCACGACATCACGGACTATGAGGCGGATAGATCAGCAGCGATCACGCGTGTTTCGACGCTGCAAAACCAGCTGCTGACGGCCCAATCGGAGGCGCAGGCCGCATCGTCTGCGGCTTCGGCGATGGCTGCACGCGTCTCGGGTATGCCGGAAACCATCGAATTGTATGTTGAAAGCAGCGCCGAGAATCAGCTCGCCGAGTTGCGGCTGGAACGCGAGCGGTTGCTTGCGCGCTATCTCGAGACCGCCCCGGCTGTGATTGCCATTAATCGCGAGATTAGCGAGCTTGAGGAATTTATCGCGGGCGGCGGTGTCGCCGGCCTTGGCAATACGCGCACCGGCGTCAATGAAGTCCGCAGCGCGCTGGTCGAAGAACAGATGCGACAGGAGGTCCGCGCCAGCAGCCAGACGTCGCTGGCCGCCGCTCTTCGCCGTCAGTTGCGTGCCGCGCAGCAGGAGATTCAGCGATTGCGCGATCTTGCGCCGGAATTCCGGCGCCTGGCGCAGGATGTCGCCGCGACCGAGACGGCCGCGACGGGGCTCGCGACGCAGCAGGCCGAAGCGGAAGCCCGTCAGTCGCTGGTGCCGGGAAGCGCGGACGCTGTCCGGATCGTGGAGCGCGCTTATGCGCCACCGGAAGGGTCCTCACTCAAGAAGCTCGGCATCGCTGCGTCTTTTGTATTCGCCGCGGGGACAGCGATTCTGCTGGGATTGCTGCGAGGATACTGGATCAACCATGTCAGCCCGAACGCGCCGGCCCGGCCGCTGCCACGCGGTCAATCGGCCGGCCGTGCGGCCCATAACGGTCCGCAGCCGATGCCGTCTCATGTTGCCGGGGTTCCGGTACTGATCCGGACGCCGCAGCAACGGGAAGCGTTGGCGCGGCGTTAACCGGTCGCGGGGAATCCTGCCCATCAGTAACGATTCGCGGCGATTCGATGATTGATTTGTCCTTGGAAATGCGAGCGCTGGTCGACCAGCTCGAACCCATTGCCCGTCCCGGTGGCAAAGGGCGCGTCTTGATGTTTCTTGGTGCCAGCAAGGCTGCCGGCACGTCGACGATTGCGCGGGAATTTTCACGCGCCGCCGCAGCGCGTTCGCGGCGCGGTGTCTGGCTTTTCGACATGGATTTTGCCCGCAACGGTCAGTCGAAAGCCCTGTGCCCGGCCGGAGGCAGGGTCTTCGATGCCTCTTTCGGGCGGCCGCCCTTCTGGCGGGCGGCACCCGATGCGTCGCGTGCGCGCCTAGTTGCGCGGCCCGCCGGCCATCACCTCTATGTCACCGAGTTTCAACGGGCGCGCGGGGCGATCGAGCGTCTCGAGTTCGGCCGGTCGCCAGACTATTGGAAAGCCGTGCGGGGCGGTATCGATCTTGCCATCATAGATGCGCCTGGCGCCAGCCGGGCCATTCTGCCACTGGTCAGCGATACCGATGGCGTCATTCTTGTGGCGGACGATCAACAGTGGAGCGAACGTGCCATAGCTGCGCGTCGCGAAGCGATCGAACAGCGCGGCGGCGTGGTCGCGGGAATTGTCTGCAACCGGGCGCGGCCTGCGCGTCAGGCGGCTTGACCAGCCTCGCCAGCCATATTGCTGCGGTCCGTTCGGGGCCGGCGCTCAACCTTGCCCGGCCCCTGGAATGTCTGTTCGCGGGCGTGCTGCTTTTTCTGTTATCGCAAGGCTTGCTCGGTCCGCTCTTGGCGGCTGACGGAGATCCGGACAGTTCCGCGCTGTTGCGCGCCATGTGGTTGCCGATCTACGCGCTGACGCTGCTATGGCTGATCATCTCACCGGCGCGCACGCTGGATCTGATTTGGCGCGTGCCGGTGATCCTGGCGCTGTCGGTGCTGTGCCTGGCGTCCTTTTTATGGTCGGTCGACGCTGGACTGACGCAACGCCGCGGTTTTGCGCTGGTGATGACGACGTTGATCGGCATCGCATTGGCCGCGCGTTTCAATTGGGATGAGCTGATACCACTGTTCGCGGCCGTCTTCGCGGTTATTGGCGTTCTGAGCGCTGCGATCGCCATGGCCTATCCGGCCATGGGGGTGCACCATGATGTGCATGCCGGGGCATGGCGCGGCATTTTCTGGGAAAAGAACACGCTGGGCGCGATGATGGCGTTCGGCACGACCGCGGCGATCGCCGCATCGGTCTGTCAGCCCCGGCAGCGGTGGATCTGGTGGAGTCTTGCCGGCTTCATGGCTGCGATGGTCCTGATGTCGACGTCCAGAACGGCCTTGCTGGCCTTGCTCCTGGCGATGGCCGGATGCGGTGCCATACATCTCGTGCGGCGCGGCTTTGGATTTGCGGCGCTGATCCTGTGTGGCGGCGGCCTGGTCGTATTCGTCGGAGCGCTGATTTTGGCAGTCGCGCCCGTGACGGTCATCGAGGCGTTAGGGCGCGATGCGACGCTCACAGGCCGCACGGACATCTGGATCATTTTGGCCGAGCAGATCGAGGACCGGCCGTGGACAGGATTCGGCTATGGCGCGTTCTGGAGCGGTGACTATGGGCCGGCATTCTGGGTCCGGCAGCGGACGCAATGGGATGTACCGACCGCGCACAATGGCTGGCTGGAATTATTGCTGGGGGTCGGTGTTCCCGGTGTGGTGCTGATGGCGATTTCGCTCGGGGCGAGCCTTTTTCGCGCCTTCAGTCGCTTGTTTGGCGGACCAGAGGCCTACTGGGCGATCGTCTTCTTGGTGCTGACGGCTCTGATCAGTATTTCCGAAAGCAATCTGGTTCAGCGCAATGCAATCAGCTGGGTGCTCTTTGTTGCGACCGCGGCCCGGCTGGCGATGCCCCGGCGCTATTCGCGCACGAGCGAACGATAAGCCTCTGTCACCGGTATGACGTCGGCGCCACTATCGGCGACCGCGTCACAAATTTCGCGGAATTGCTCCGGTGTACAACCCCAGTCTGTCGGGTTTTCGCGAATATCGTGAGCATAGAATATCAGCCAGCCGGGCTTGCGCATGCCGTCGTCGATAAATGCGAGCGCGCGGTCGATGCCGGCGTCGCCGCCATCGATTCCGACCGCTTTCAGCAGGTGCCGGTCGTCGCCCGTCCGGTTGATGCCGGGTTGCACGCCGCGAAGCGTTTCATAGCGGGCCGAAAGGGCTCGCTTCATGCGCGGCGTCGATTCCCCGAATGGATAGGCAAAAGCCGGCAGGTTGTGGCGGTGACCCATGTCCGCGAGCGCGGCGTGATTGGCCTTGATATCGGCCATCACGGTGCCTGGTTCGGCGGCCGCCATGTCGATATGGCTATGCGTATGGCAAGCGATTTCATGCCCTGCTGCGGCAAGTCGCTGGATATCTGCGGCGTCAAACAGCCGGCCATGATGATTTTCGCTGCCGGCCATTCCGGTTGCGGCATACCATGTGCCGCGCCAATTCCGGCTTTCAAGCTCTGCGGCGCCGTGTTCCACCGCCGACTTCGGAAAGTCGTCGAACGTGAAGGAGACAGTGAGGCGGCTTGCATTAATCCGCAGTGGATCCCGCTCGAACAGCCGCGCCGACAGACGACGCCATTTTCCAGCTAGCCCGCTGGAGGGAATGTAGGCCGTGCCGTTCATCGGCGGATCGCTTCGGCGGCCCAGCTGGCGCGCCAGAGTTTGAGCGCGGTGGTCCGCGCTTTCATGGGGGCGACGGGCGTGCGCGCCATGGCCGCCCAGAGGCCGCGAAGCAGTGCCTGTCCGGGTATGGCGCGCAGGAACCGTGCCGCTTTGGCGCTGGGTAAGTGCATCAGCTCTGGATGCTTTTCCAGAAGTCGCGCGTAATTGCGGGCGGCGTCCTTGAATTTTCGCAGCAACACGTCCGCCGATTGCCAGCCTGAATGGCCGGCCGGGTGGTCGACATGGGCCAGCACGCCAATCCGATCGGCACGCACCGCCCAGTCGACATCCTCCCAGCCCCAACCGGAGAAATGCTCGTCAAACGGAACCCGGCGCATCACATCGGCAAGGACCAGGAGATTGCTGGTGCAGACTGCGGTGGCACCGATGGTTCGCCGAATGGCTGCGGAATTTTCGTCGCTCGACTGCGCCAGGGCCGCATGAAGCCGGTGCGCGCGGGAGGTGACAGGGTTGGCCAAATAACCGCCGAAGGCGGCGTCGAATTCCGCTGCATCAATGCGGTCGAGCCACCCGGCCAGAAACGCTGGCGGCACCGTCATGTCGGCATCCAGGAACAACAGCCATTCGCCAATTGCAGCGCCCGCCAAGCGGTTACGCCCGCCGGCCCGGCCAAGATTGCGGCGTGATGTGAGCAGCCGCACCGGCGGCGTCAGCTCGGTCATCATCTCAGTTACAGCAGTATTGAGTTCGGCATCCGGCTCGCCATCGTCAAACAGAAGGATCTCGACCGGCAGATCACCGGCAGATATCTCGTCGGACAAGGCTTGCAGGAGCGATCTCGGATCGTCCCTGAAGAACGGGATCAGCACCGATACGCGGCATGACGAGAGCGTGCAGGCGGCTTCGTTGGAAAACTCGGCATACTGGCTCATGTGGCGGCCTCCGGCGATCGCAGCCAGCCTTGCGCGATGCGGATCCAGCTCCGGCAATCGGCGATGTTCAGCGCCAGCGCCAAGCTGGCATAGGCGAGCGCTCCGGCGCCCGATTTCGCCACAAGCACGAGAAATGGCGGTCCGCTGACCGGCAGGGCGATCACAACCACGGCCATGCCGGCAGTAGCGGCGAGCGCCTTGCCCCAATCCAGCCAGGGCAGGGGAAGCGGAAAGAGCTGATGACCCACTAGCGCGCAGGCCAACAAACCGGCGGTGTAGGCGAACAAAGTCGCGGCCGCGGCACCGGCGATTCCGAATAGCGGGATCAGGACGATGTTGAGCGCCAGATTGAAGAGGGCGGCGGCCGCCATGATCCCCGCCATCCAGCGCGTCTTGCGGCGCAAAATAAAGGCTTCGTGGAAGTAATAGGTCATCAGCCCGTTCATCAGCGCGGCGATAGCGATCCATGGAAGGATTTGCGCGGCGCCTTCCCGGAAGTCGGCGCCGACCATCACGGTGGCCAGCGGCGTGGCGACCAGGGCGAGACCGGTGGCGGCCGGAAAGCCGAGCAATCCCATGATGCGGGCCGATTGACCCGCCACATCGCGTGCTGCGGCCTCGCCGTCGCGCTCCAGCGCCCGGATCATCAGCGGCGTCGCAGCGGCGCCGAGCCAGATAAACAGGATGTCGATGGTCCGGTCCGCCAGCCCGTAGCCGGCGGCGTAGAGCCCGACCGCAGCTTCATCGAGAAAGCCTGCGATCAGAAACCGGTCGCCGGCCGAGAGCAGGTGTTCGAACACCAGGGAAACCGAAACCGGCAATCCGTAAGCGAAATAGACCGACGCACGCCTTCTGTGCGGCCGTCCTCCAGCTGCTTTCCGGGCCTGTGCGGGGAATTCGAAGGCGAGCGTGATCAGGCTGGCGAGGGCCATACCGGCGATCGGACCGGCGGCGCCCAGCGGCGTCGTCATCAGAATGCCGATCCCGAGCGCGAAGCCGGTGAGCGTATTGAAGGTCTCAAAAACGGAATAGCTGGCGACCTGGCCTGCCGCCCGGCGCGTTTCGAGCCCGATCGCCAGGGCCGAGCGCAGCGTGAGGGCTGCGAGACCGAAGCCGAGTGCGGTTTTCATTTCGCCCGACAGTGGCGCCAGCAAGAGGGCGACCGTGCCGACGATAATGATGCCCACCGACACCAGGGCGTAGGTCGAATAGACGGTCGCCAGATGGGCGGCGAGGCTGCCGCGTTCGGCGGCCCGTGCATGAAAGCGCGCAACTGATGCATCCAGCCAGGTGTGAACCGCCATCGCTGTGATGTGCATGGCCGCGAGCGCTAGGGCGTATTGGCCATACATCTCGGTCGGCATCAGCCGTGTGAGAATGGCAACGCCGCCGAACCCCACGAGACCGCGCGCGATCTGAACAGGAAGGTATCCCAAGATGTGTTTGCCGAGCATGCGGGCGTTAACTCCGACCGATTGCGGACAATCTGCCGGAAAGCTTCTAAAATGGGGTGAACAGGCTGTGGCGGATCGAAACGAAAACTCAACCCTGTTCTGCTAGTCCAACGGGCAAGGTATTAGGGAATTCCGCCATGCACCGCCTGACCGCCGAACTGAAGCGGCCCAGCGAGCTGACGCCGGCCGAGCGTGAGGCTTGGATCGCGTTCACCGACGATAATGCTGCGCTGGCCAGTCCCTATTTCCGGATCGAGTTCGCGGAATGCTGTGAAGAGGTTCGCAGCGATACGCGCATTATCGTCGGGCGTGTTGGTGGACAAGTTCGCGGTTTTCTTCCCCTGCAGCTGGGGCGGATCGGCTATGCCAGGCCGATTGGCGGGCCGCTGGGCGATGTCCACGGACTGATCGTGCCGCCGGACGCTGAAAGCGACCCGCGTGATTTTCTAAGAGCGGCCGGGGTTCCGCTATTCGAGTTTCACAGCGCGATCGGCGTGACGCAGGGCTGGCGCGAATACGGACGCTGCCAGGACGGGGCGTGGATTTGCGATGTTTCGGATGGGTTTGACGCCTATCTGGAGACCCGCAAGATGTTCAGTCCGGGGGCCATGCGCAATTACCGGAAACGTCTGCGGCGCTTGGAGGCCGAGGAAGGCGGGTTCGCTTTCCAGTTGGACGATGCGTCGCCCAAAAATCTCGATTCGATGATCCGGATGAAGCGTTCGCAGTACAAGCAAACCGGCATTTTCGACGTGTTTTCTGTCGGGTGGACGCAGGCGCTTCTCGCGGCTTTGCTTCGCCGCCGGAGTGACCGTTTCCAGGGCCAATGCGCAACCTTGTCGATCAATAATGAGGTGGTGGCCATTCATGTCGGCATGGCGAGCGAGCGCCAACTGCATTACTGGTTCCCGGCCTACAATCCCGCGTTCAGCCATGTCAGCCCGGGCATCCTCTTGCTGATGGAACTGATCCGGTGGAGTGCGGCGGAAGGCTTGGCCGGCGTGGATCTCGGCCCGGGCGACTACCGCTACAAGGCGGAGCTGGGATGCTATCAAATGCCGCTTTGGTCCGGCTGCGTTATGACCCAGTCCGCACCGACCATGCTGCGCGGAGCGGCGCAGGCATTGGCGGGACGTGCGGAAAAGCTGCCGATCGGCCGCCTGGGCAGCCTGCCACGCAGGGCGCTGCGCAAGGCCGACAAGCTGGCATCGTTCTACGCATGGTGAAGGGACCGCATCGCCGGCAGGTGCTCGCCGGTGCGGCTTCGGCCTTCTTGCTCGGCAGCCAAAGCGCCGCGTTGCGACATCCGATCGACCTCTGGGACAACGCCACCGGGCCACATTTGCGTGGCGCCGTGATCCCGCAGCGCCGCGTCTATCCCGACATTGACGGCGAGAGCTTTCTGGGGCCGGGGCCCGTCGGCGCACCGATCAGCGATACATCGCTTCGCAACCTGGCCGCGGCGGGTGCCAATCTCGTGGTGTTGTCCTGCCCTGGCTTGTTTCGGGAGTCCGCGCCTTTCCGTTCAGACCCGGAGATTGTGGACTGGCTGGTTCGCCTCGTGGACCGGTGCACCGCTCACGGGCTCTACACCGTGATCGGTTTCCGGACCGGCCCCGGCCGATCGGAGTTCACATTTCACCGTGACAATCCTGGGGAGTGGTTTCCGGCGCGGATGATTGACGAGCGGGTGTGGACCTCGACGGAAATGCAGACTGCCTGGGCCGAGATGTGGCGGTATACGGCGCGCCTCTTTGCCAGGCATCGCGGTGTCGTCGGCTATGTGCCGATGGTCGAGCCAAATGTGAGCCATATCGTGCCGGAATTCGACTGGCCGCGCCTGGCCTTACAGCTGGCGCAGGCGATCCGCGATGTCGATGCGACGACACCTATTCTGATAAGTCCGAATGGATATGCCAACCGCTCGAACGCTGGCGAGTTGGACATGATGTCCGTTTCGAACGCCGTTCTGTTTTTGCACGATTACGCACCTTATGACTTCACCCATGCGGGACGCGGTCAGGCGGTCTCATTTGAACCGCATGAGGCGAGGATCACGCCGCCAGGCGCGGATCGCTGGGCAGTCGGCGAATTCGGCGTGCAACGCTGGGTGCCACATGCAGACCGCTTTCTCGATTTTCGGCTGCAATCGCTCGAGGTTGCGGGTGCGAACTCGGCCTTTTTTCACTGGCCGACCGGATGGCGCGAATATGAGCGGTCGGAGAATGCGTGGAATCCGTTGCTCGGCGTCAATCCCCGAAATTCGCGGCGGGTGGCCGACGCGCCGATGCTCAATGTGTTGCGGTCATACTGGTCGCGCAATGTTGTCCGGCCCTAGCGGATATTGATTTTGTCACCCAAGAGGGCCGGGCCCGTCCGCAACATGATCCAGACATCGAACAGCAGGCTGGCACGGGCGATATATTCCACATCATAGCGAATCCGCTCGCGGGCGGCTTCCGGCGTATGAAGCGGTCCGCGCGATCTATTGACCTGCGCCCAGCCGGTCAGGCCGGGCTTGACGCGGTGACGATGCGCGTACTCGGCGACGAGGCTGGAGGTGAGCGCGCCGCCTGTGCGCATACCGGGCGCGTGCGGCCGCGGGCCGACCAGCGACATTTCGCCTTTCAGCACATTCCAGAGCTGCGGCAGTTCGTCGAGTGATGTGCGGCGGATGAAGCGGCCGATGCGCGTGACGCGCGGATCGTCGCGCTCCACTTGCCGGACCGCCCCGTTGCCCGGGGCCGGATCGTTGCGCATCGAACGGAATTTATAGACCTCGATCGGTTTGCCATTGAAGCCTTCGCGGGCCTGGCGGAACAGGACCGGCCCGGGTGAATCGAGTTTGATGAGCAGCGCCAAAACCGCCATCACCGGCAAAGCCGCGACGAACATGACACTCCCGATCAGGAGATCCTGCAGGCGCTTTGTGATGATCCATCCTGGCGAGGCCGACGTGCCGGACAGCCGCGCCGCCGGCGAATTCGCGATCTCTTCCAGCGTTTCGTTCTTGGCGTTGAAATGCTCGAAGTCGAGCAAGAGGCAGACCGGCTGCGGCAGCGCTGACAGACGCGACAGCAAGGATTGCACCCGCTGCACGGCATGGGGTGTCACGGTGATGATGATGCGGTCGACCTCGTGCAGGTATGGCCAGCCGACGAGCTCGTCGACCGAACCGAGATAAGGCGTGCCGGCCAGAGCCGACGGGCTGCGGGAGCGACGGTCGTCAAAGACACCCAGAATGTTAAGCGTCCGGCTGCGGCCATTGGCTTCGATCAGGCGGCGCGCATTGGCCGTGGCACCGACCACGACCGCATTGGCCGCCAATCGGCCCTGGCTGGCCCAAAACTCGATAAAGAAGGCATAGACGGCATGGATTACAAACAGGCCGGCCGCGCCGACACCGGCCTGCAAGGCCGCGTCGCGCGATAGCTGCGTGTCGGAAACCTGAACCAGGAGAATGGAGATCATGCCCGCAATGCCGAGCGATATCACGCTGATCGCCAGATGGCGCCAAGCCGGCCGCCGAGCGCGGACGCGATAGACGCCGGTGATCTGGAACATGGCGAATGTGCTCGCCAGGAATACCAGGAAGGGCCAGAAATGCGCGCCAAAATTCACGAATGCTGGCACGGCGAGCGCTGTCATGACGGCCAGATCGACCAGTTGCAGCGCGCGGCTGAGCGTCGCCCGATCAATCCGGTTGGCGGGCGGATTCAGCTGACGAAAATCATCGGCGTCGAGCGGGCGCTGGCCGCGTCCGGTTTCCAACCCGGCAAAGCCCGGTGAAACGTCATTGGCAGGAGAGAATGACGGATTGAGATGCGGCCGCTCTGACATGGTGAATGCCCCGAACAAATTCGAATGACACCGATCATGCCGCAATAAGGAAAAGATTCGGTTGTCAGGCGTGGTTAGCGAAGATTAAACGCGCCTGCTTCGCGCGACACCAAAAACCCTGTATATTCCGAAACAAGCAGGTTTGAGGGGGTGGAGTATGCTGCGTTATCTGGCGATGCTTTCGATTGGTTGCTTTGTGCTCGCAGGCTGCGCATCGACACCATCGAGCCTGTCCAGCGATGACATGGTTTCGACCATGGCACCGGCCAGTCCGCCACCTCCAGAATCGACAGAAGGCGGCGAAACCTATGTCGGCGGCGGCACCGGACGTGGCAGTGTTCAGCCTGAAACGCGACAGATCACGATCGAGCTTGAAGATCCGGCGGGTGCTCCGATGCCAAGCGATGGGGCTACGGGAAGTGCTGCAGGCGGCGGAGCGGCGGTGGGGTTTGTATATCCCGCGATCGGTTCGGCCTTTGCCGGAACCCGTCCGGAAGTGCCATATCAGATGCAGGCTGCTGGCGAACAGCCCTACTGGCGCTCGAACGCGGAATTTTATGAAATCGAGGGCACGGTTTTTGCGCAATTCTCGATCATCGCGGTGGATGAGACGCCGTTGCAGGCCACGTTGCGCGAAGCACCCGATCATCTCGCCAACGGATTCCGGCGCTATGTCTCTCGCGACCCCGATGGTCCACGCATATCGGCCGCTTACCAGGCGGGTCCGTGTCTGGACGGTATGGGTGTTGAACGCGGGTTCTTCACGTCCATCCGAGTTGACGACACGACGTATGAAGGCTGTGCGCGGGAAACCGGCGGGCAATGGGATTGGAGCCGGGATTTGCTAACACGCTATGACGCCATTCTCATCTGTCTGGATGAGGTGCCTGCGGCGGTCGCCGCCGTTGATGCCTATTCGCCCACGCCTGAAAATACCGCGGTGCGCGTGATGTCCGCCGATCAACAGCGTCATGAATGCGTCATCGTCAACGAAGATCAGAGGCTTGCATCGGTTCGGGCGCTGGACATCACCGAAGTTCACCTCAATGAGGGCCGGACCGTGTTTTCCAGAGCGCCGCTTGTGGACGCCGATGGCTGCCTGAGCCAGGAAGTCATCCTTAATACCGAGGGCGAAACGCTCGGATATCTGGCACACGATCTGTGTCAGAATCCAAGACGGCATGTCGAGGGCCCGCTGGATCCCGGCGAGAGCTAGAGCAAGCCTTCCGCTGCCAGCCGGTTTGCGACCTGCGCAAGCTCGTCTTCGAAATGGCGCCAATGGCCAATGGACCGGTCGTGGATGGGTTGACGCACCTGGTCGGCGCTGGCGGTTGAAACCGGGGCGGTGTTGTCGGAAAAATCAAGACAGGCGGAGTCCCAATCGAGATCCAGAAATTCTACAATATTTCGAGCATTTGCTTCGGTTTCCTGAATTAATTTTTCATAAGAGGTCCGGAAGATGTGTGCGGGCCAGCCGACTTCCCAGTGATCCATCAAGTGACGTTTCGCGGTCAGATAGGCGGCGATATCGTCCAGATCGTAGGACCAGAGATATCGGTCGCGGAACAGCGTCTTGAAGGTGGCGAGCGCGGCGTCCATCGGGGCGCGGTCGAGATGAATGATCCGTGCTTCCGGCAGCGCTTCGGCGATGAGGCCCGCATAGAGAAAATTCGTCGGTGTCTTGTCGATCACATGGCCGGACTTGTAACCGCGCATTGCCAGCGCCTCGCGATATCTTTGCCCGACAACCGCGAGGTCGGCGCCCGAGGATCGCCGGGCGAGTTCGACAGGGTCCGCGGTTCCGGCCAGGGCGGTGTCTTCGAGCAGGCTGACGATAAAGTCTTCTGTTTCACCCGCAGACACGATCGCCGGATGGGATGACAGGATGCGGTCCAGCAATGTCGAGCCGGCGCGCGGAAGACTGACGATGAAGACCGGTGTAAGGTCGGCCTTTCGTGGTTTGTGCCGGGCCCGCGGCCAAGAGGTTACGGTTTCAGTGATCGCGTCGAGTGCCGGTTGCAGCCGATAGGGGCGGGATTGTCTCATGACGGCCGCCCCGCGGGACCAAGCGTTGAAGGCCTGCGGCCATTGACCGAGATCCTCCAGCTCCTTGCCGAGCGCGTAACACACGGCAGCGGCGTTATCCGGTGACAGGCGCGGATCTTCGAGGATGTACTGCAATTGGCTGATACGATTATCGTCCGGCGTCGCCCTCTGGACGAGCGCTCTGGCATACCAGGCCTCCCCGTTGAGTGGCATCTGCTTCAGAACGTGATCGAAATTCCCAGCCGCGGCGTGTCGCTCACCATTGAATCGTTGAGCGGCGGCCAGGTTGAAGCGGCAGCGCGGGTCTTGGGGAACCAGCTGCGTCAATCGCGCATAGGCGCGCTCGGCCTTTTCATGAGAACCGCAAGCCGTAAACGCACTACCGAGCTGGTCGGCGACGACCGGGTCGCGAACATCGTCGAGCGAAATCCGGTTTGCGGCGCTAAGCGCCTCGTCGAACAGCCGGAACCGGGCCAGCAGATTGGCCGCCTGGGCAACGGGGCGCGGTGCATCAATGGCGGCCGTGGCGGCGGTCCGGGCGTGATGTATGGCGGCGATCCGTTCGCCAAGCCGGTCGAGTATGAAAGCCGCGAAGGCGTTGAGGGCCGGATGTTCCGGCGCCGATTCCAGTGCAGACATCGCTTGCATGCGCGCAGATTGGAAATCGCCGGCTGCCAAAAGGCGCGGCAGCGCGTTTAGAACGCTTTGAATGTCAGGCGTATCCGCTTGCATTGGCGGCATAAAGCCGCGCGACTGGCAGACTGGCAAGTTCAGATTGGCAGACGGACAAGACTATCCTGCCGGCTTGTCGAAAAGCTCGAGGTATTCGCCATAGCCCTCGGATTCGAGTTCCGCGACAGGAATGAAGCGGAGCGAGGCGGAATTGATGCAATAGCGCAATCCGCCCTTATCGGCGGGCCCGTCCGGAAAGACATGACCGAGGTGGCTGTCACCGTGCGAGGAGCGGACTTCGGTGCGGATCATTCCATGCGAGGTGTCGTGCAATTCGCGCACATGTTCGCCGTCCACCGGCTTGGTGAAGCTCGGCCAGCCGCACCCGGAATCAAATTTGTCAAACGAGGTGAAAAGCGGTTCGCCGGAGACGATATCGACATACAGCCCGACCTCCTTGTGATCATTGAATGCTCCGGTGAAGGGGCGTTCGGTGCCGTTCTCCTGGGTCACCCGGTATTGCTCCGGTGTCAGCTTCGCGATTGCGTCGGCATCTTTTTTGTAGCGCTTTGTCATGGATCACCCGTCTTCGTGGTGTATTTTTGCTAATCTAGTTTTGGGCACCGGTAACCGGCTCGCTGCCAGCGCTCTTGGCTTGTTTCTCAAGCAGGCGCGACATCCAATTCGGCGTTTTCGTGTAACGCCCCAGCACGCTGTAAGCGACCGGGATGACGAACAAGGTGAACAATGTCGCGACGGTCACGCCGGTCAGAATGACGACGCCAATCGTAATGCGGCTTTCCGCGCCCGGGCCGTCTGCGAGCACCAGCGGTGCGGAGCCGATCGCTGTCGAAAGGCCGGTCATCAGGATCGGCCGGAAACGGATTTCCGAGGCATCGAGAGTTGCCGTGAGCAGGTCATTTCCCTCTTCGCGGAGCTGGTTTGCGAATTCCACAATCAGGATGCCGTTCTTGGCTGCGAGGCCGATCAGGATAACCAGACCGATCTGCGAATAGATGTTGAGGCTGGAGCCGATCATTTCGAGACCGAACAGGCCACCCGTCACCGCCAGCGGCACGGTCAGCATAATGACAAGCGGCTGGATAAAACTTTCGAACTGGGCCGCGAGCACCAGGAATACGATCAGCAGCGCCATGCCGAACGCAAACAAAAGAGCGGAGTTGGCTTCCAGATACTCTTTCGCGCCGCCCAGATAAGTGGTCGAGAAATCAGGCGGCAATTCGCGCATCGCCCAGCTGTCGAGCCACGTCACCGCTTCGCCCAGCGTATATCCGTCCGCCAAGGTGGCCGAAACCGTGATCGCGCGCTGCCGGTCGACCCGTTCTCGCGAGGCGGCCTCTCCGACCTGGCTCACCGTCACGAGGTTCGAAAGGGGTATCAGCTGGCCGGATCGGCCTTCGACATACAAGGTTTCGAGATCCTGAGCGCTCGATCGCTCATCGCGGCGGTTCTCGAGGATGACGTTATAGGCCTCGCCTTGGTCGATAAACTGACCGACGCGGCGCGAGCCGAGATGGGTTTGAAGCGTTTGGCCAATATCCGCGACCGTCACGCCGAGTGCGGCCGCGCGTTCACGGTCGATATCCACAACAAAGCGCGGGCTGTTCGGTTCATAGTCTTTGCGGGCGCGTATGAGGTTCGTATTTTCGGCCCGGATGGCGGCCAACAGGCGCTCGGCTTCAGCGTCGAGCGCTTCATATTCCGGGCCCTGCAGCACGAACTGGATGTCGTCGCCGCCGCCTCCGCCGCCAATGGCCGAACGCATGGATGCGAACGCCCGCACTCCGGTGAGCTGGCCAAACCGGCCATTGATCTCGTTGACGATCGCGCTGCCGTCGCGGCGATCGTCCCAATGCACCATGGTGCCGATGACGATGCCCGAATTGTAGCCTGCGCCGCCCCATCCCGGCGATACGACCAGGACCCGCCGCAGCTCGCCGGATTCCACATATTCAAGGAGGATATCTTCGATCTCGTTCGCTTCTTCCGCCATGTAGTCGAAACTGGCGCCCTCCGGGCCGGAGAAGAAGCCGAAGAAGCCACCCCTGTCTTCCGGAGGCGTGAGTTCGCCGGGCAATCGGTCGAGGAGATAAGCCGATCCGCCGAAGGCGACCAGGATGACCGGAATGATCAGCCAGGGCGCCCTCAGGGCAATCGCAAGGCTTGAGCGGTAGTTCGCCCGTAGGCGCTTGATCAGGCTGTTGACCCAGCGGGCGGGTCCGCGCGCCTCACTCGATGGCTTGATCAGTTTTGACGCCATCATAGGCGACAGCGTGAGCGCGACGAAACTCGACAGGATCACGGCGACCGCAATCGTGAGAGCCAGCTCGTTGAAAATACGCCCGATAAAGCCGGGCAGGAAAACGAGTGGCACAAAGACGGATACCAGCACGGTTGTGGTGGCAATGACGGCAAAAAAGACCTGACGTCCGCCGCGCAGCGATGCCAATGCCGCGCCTTCGCCCATGTCGACGCGCCGCTGGATGTTTTCCAGCACAACGATTGCATCGTCGACCACAAGACCGATAACGAGCACCAGCGCCAACAGGGTGAGGATGTTGATCGAGAATCCCGCTGCAGCGAGCCCGGCGAAAACCCCGATCAGGCAAACCGGCACGACCGCGGCGGGAATGATGGCCGCCCGGAAACTTCCGAGGAAGAGATAGATGACGAGAACGACGAGAGTCGCAGCCACGAAGAGCGTCCGCCAGACTTCGCGGATCGATTCCTCAATGAACACGGTATCGTCGGATGCCACCAACAGTGTCATGCCTTCCGGCAGGCTCGGGCGGATGCGGCCGGCCAAGTCCGCAACATCGCTGGCGACCTGAACCGAGTTGGCCTGGCTCTGCCGCACGAAGCCCAAGCCGATCATGTTGTTGCCATTGCCACGAAATAGCGTGCGCGGATTTTCCGCTTCCAGCGAAACATCGGCGATCTCGCCGAGGCGAATAATGTGGCCGCCTTCGCCCTGCGCGATCGGCAACCTCTCAAAACTGTCGGGCTCGGCGAACAGGCGCTCGACACGCACGACAATCTGGGTGTCGGGCGTTTCGATGGAGCCGCCCGGAACCTCGATATTTTGCGTACGCAGGGCCGTTTCGATGTCGGCGACTGTGATTGATCGCGCGGCCATGGCTCGCGGATCCAGCCAGATGCGGATCGCGTATCGCCGCTCGCCGCCAATGCGGATGCTGGCGACGCCGTCGATGATGCTGAACCGATCGACAAGTGCGCGCGCCGCGTAGTCCGACAATTCCTCGGACGTCATGCGGTCCGACATTAGCGAATACCACATGAACGGGCGGGCATCGGAATCCTGCTTGCGGACTTCGATTTCATCCACTTCGGGCGGCAGGCGGTCGGTGATCCGTGATACGGCGTCGCGGACATCGTTCGCGGCCGCCTCGATATCGCGGCTTAGATCGAAGGTCACGGAGATACGGGAATTGCCGTCGCGAGATGACGAGGAGATGAGATCAATGCCGTCGATCCCGGACAGCTGGTCCTCGATAACTTGCGTCACGCGGTTCTCGACCACTTCCGCGTTAGCGCCGGGATATTCGACCGACACCGAGACGACCGGCTGATCGACGTCCGGCAGCTCGCGCAATGGCAATTGCTGCAGGCCGAGAATACCAAAAACGATGATCAGCGCACTGATCACGAAGGCAAGAACGGGACGGCGGACCGCGATATCCGAGAGTGTCATGGATTGCTCGTTGCGGCAGCTAGGGGCTGAGCGCGGCTGCTGCCACCACTGGAAATGGCGCCCCGGGTTTCCGCGATCCGCACAGGCATGCCGCTGCGAACCCGATGGACACCTTCGCCGACAATACGGTCGCCAGCCATTAGTCCGTCCGTCACTTCGATCAAATCGCCATTCTGGCGTCCAAGTTGTACCGGCTGCTGGCGTACTCTGGCGCTGCCCTCTTCGCCTTCGATGACGAAGACGAAGCTGTCATCGAGATAGCGGGTGATTGCGGCGCCAGGGATGGCCGGGCTGGCGCGCTCATCCCGCCGGACTTCAACCGTCATCAGCTGGCCCGGCCGCAAGCGGCGATCAGTATTGTCGATTTCCGCGCGCACCGTCACGGTGCGGGTGACAGGGTCGATCCTGCTGCTGATCTGGGCGATTTCGCCTGAAAACACCGCATCGGGATAAGCAGATGTTGCTGCCGCAATAGACATGCCAGGGTCGAGCGTCGACAGAAAGCGTTCGGGCACCGAAAAATCCAGCTTGATAATACTGGTATCGTCCAGCGTGACGATCGGATCGCCCGGCCGGACCAGACTTCCGACACTGACTTCACGCAAACCGACCACGCCGGAGAAGGGTGCACGGATTATCCGGTCCGCCAGTTGGGCCTCGATGGAGCTTACGCGAGCCGAGGCACGCTCCACGGCGGCGCTGGCTTCGTCGAGACGCTGGCGCGGCGCGATTCCGCGTTCGATGAGATCCTCTACACGATCGAGTTCGCGGCGTGCTTCGCGCAGCGTTGCCCGTGCTTCATTCAGATCTGCGGCCTCTTCGGTATCGGTTAGCTCGACCAGGATATCGCCAGCTTCGACACTCTGACCGGAATCAAAAGCCACCCGGGAGAGCGTGTCCGAGACTCTTGCGGTCACCGTCACCGTTTCGTTGGCGCGGGCCGTTCCGAGCGCCTCGACGATATCAGCGAATGTATGTTCGCCAACGACATAGGCCGAAACGGGCAGGGCTTGTTCGCCAGGGCCTCGTTGGGCCGGTGATGCATCCCCCAAAGACCTGACGGCGACGATCACCGTCATGGCGATGAAAACGCCAAGCACGGCGATGAGCATTGCGGCACGGGTCATTCAATTCCTCCAGACCGCGAAGATGCTCCAATGGCATGCGAATTCAAGTCACCAGTTGGCGCATGCGGAACAACCCCACTTTTATTGGTGTTGAGCGGCTCCATGGGCCCTGCTAAATGAGGCGTTATATTATAACATCACCGTCAAATGAATGAGGATTCGTCGTGAAGTCTGCTTATCTTCTTAGCGTAGCTGCATCGGTTTTCCTGCTGGCTGGATGCTCACCCGCGGATTCGTCCGCTAGCGATGCGCCGGTCACCCGAGCCGGAGCGGACAATGCCACTGACGTTGTGTCGAACAGCCCGCAACCATCGGAAAATGATAGGGGAGCGACCGCCGATAATGCGCCTGAGCACAATCCGCTATTGGCCGAATGGACAACACCGTTCAACGCGCCACCGTTCGACCGGATCGATGAGGAAGACTTCCTGCCGGCGTTTGACACAGCTATCGCCCGCCACACGGCCGAAGTTGATGCGATCGCCACAAATCCAGCAGATCCGACATTTGAAAACACTTTGCTGGCTCTGGAAACATCCGGAGCCGAACTTGGCCGGATCAGCCGCGTGTTTTTCAATCTCGCAAGCTCCGCCTCCAACGACGAAATTCGCGCCATACAGCGCGAGATGAGCCCGCGACTGGCGGCACATTCTGCGTCAATCACGCTGAATGCCGAATTGTTCTTGCGAATCGACAGCCTCTATCAGGCACGCGGCACATTGGGGCTGAACCCGCAGCAGCTTCGTCTCCTGGAAACCACGCATCATGATTTCGTCCGCGCCGGCGCACAGCTTCAGGGTGATGATCGTGAGCGCTTTGCAGAAGTCCGCGCCGGATTGGCGGGCCTCTACACTCAGTTCGCGCAAAATGAGCAGGCTGACCGGGAGGGCTGGACCCTGGCGCTGGAGGCCGAAGATCTGGAAGGCCTGCCGGATTACATCGTTTCGGCGGCTGCGGGCGCAGCCGCGGACAGAGGTCTTGACGGGCATGTCATCACACTTGCCCGGTCCAGCGTTGAACCCTTTCTGCAGACATCGCCCGATCGCGAACTGCGCGAGGCGGCGTGGACGGCGTGGATGACGCGCGGCGACAATGACAACGCCAATAACAATCACCAGACCATCCGCGAAATCCTGCAATTGCGTCAGGAAATGGCAAACCTCCTCGGGTATGCGAGCTTTGCCGATTACCGGACGGGCGGCACGATGGCCGGCACGCCGAACGCCGCGCTGGAATTGATGGAGCAGGTCTGGTGGCCGGCCCGCAACCGCGCCCTTGAAGAGCAAGCCGATATCGAGACCCGGATTACCGATGCAGGTCTCGATCATGACGTGGCGCCATGGGATTGGCGCTATTACACCGAGCAGGTGCGCGCAGAGCGCTATGATCTCGATCAGAGCGAAGTGAAAGCCTATCTGCAACTCGACAACATGATCGAGGCGCAATTCTATGTCGCAGAGCGCCTCTTCGGTGTGAGCTTTACCGAACGGTTCGATCTGCCGGTCTATCATCCCGATGTCCGCGTCTGGGAAATGACCAATACGGACGGCGGCGTCATCGGCCTCTTCTATGGCGATTATTTTGTCCGCCCGGGCAAGCGCGGTGGCGCGTGGATGTCCAGCTTCCGTCCGCAGAACGGCGTGAACGGCGACATCCCGATCATCGTCAATAACTGCAATTATAACCGCCCTGCGGAAGGCGAACCGGCCTTGCTGTCGTTTACCGACGCCAGCACGCTGTTCCATGAGTTCGGCCACGCGCTTCACGGATTGTTGTCGGACACCGATTATCCGAGCCTGGCAGGAACGTCGGTTGATCGCGACTTCGTGGAGTTTCCGGCACAGATCTACGAACACTGGCTGGAGCAGCCGGAAGTGCTGGAGCGCTTTGCAATACACCATGAAACGGGCGAGCCAATGCCGGCCGAGCTGCTCGAACGCGTTCTGCAAGCGCAGATGTTCAATCAAGGATTCGCGACAGTTGAGTTCTTGAATTCGGGCTTTGTTGACATGGCCTATCACCTGCACCCGGCACCAGCCGAGATCGACATTCACGAGTTCGAACAGACGGTGTTGGCCAGCCGGGACAATCTCGAGGCGATCCCGATGCGGCACCGCTCGACCCACTTCCTGCATACATTTGCGGGCGAGGGATATTCGGCTGGCTATTACAGCTATCTTTGGGCTGGCGTGCTCGACAATGACGGCTTTGCCGCCTTTGAAGAAGCGGGCGATATTTTCGATCCGGAACTCGCCCAACGATTGCTGGACAGCGTCTATTCGGCTGGTGACAGCGAGCCTGCCATGGACGCCTATATTGGTTTCCGTGGCCGCGAACCCCGTGTCGAACCGCTGTTGAGGAATCGTGGCTTCGTGGAAGCTGGCGGCTGATCACACCAGTATGCGCTCCAAACAAAGCCCGGACGGCGTCGCCGACCGGGCTTTTTCTTTGGCCGGAAGCAGTTCTGTGGCGGCGGGCTGTTCGCAAACGCGCATCAATCGATTCTGGGGTGGTGGCGGAGACGAAGGGATTCGAACCCTCGATACCGGTTAGGGTATACTCCCTTAGCAGGGGAGCGCCTTCGACCACTCGGCCACGTCTCCGTCGCCGGGTTTAGCCGCATGCACCAGTCAGGATCAAGCGCCGAACGCCGTCGGGGTGATTCGCGAGAAATTAACCATGGTCAGCTATCGATACAGGCTGGGGAAGAACGATAAAAAATCGGGAAGTCAGATGTCGAAACTGAACTGGAAGTCTGCAGGACTCACATTCCTGGTGGCGGTCGGAATTGCGTCGAGCGCGGCGATCGTCGGCTATTTCACCGCAAAGCATCACTATGGCGAACATATTCGCACCGACAGTGCTGTCCTGATCGAGGAGCGCGTCGCCCGCCAGAATGTGTTGTTCGACGATGTCCGTGCGATCGCTTACGCAGCGGAGCGGAGCTTTCTGCGCCGCTACGATGCAACGGCGGATCTGGATGTGAGCGCCGAGTTCGAGCGCCTTTTTCCGGCGTTCGGCGACGGTACGCGGCGTTCGCATCCGTCGCTCTTCGACGGGTTTACGCTTGAGAACGGTGATTACGTTTATGGCATGGGCGTGTTTATCTCGGGCGTCGACATTCCAATCGAACGGCAACGCCGCCTCCTGGCAGCTTTCCATACGGTGCGCCAGCACGGCGAGGCGATCAATCCGCGTTTCGATAATCTGAACTTTGTCACCCGCGACAATGACCTGATCATCTTTGCGCCGCAGCGCGATGACCGGCTGGAATTCTATCGGATGCAAGCGCCGGCGGATTTCAGTTTCCAATCCGAACAACTGGCCCAGATTGTCGAGCCCCGCAACAATCCGACGGGTATTACGGCCTGCACCTCGCTGTCGCGGCTGATGTATGTGACCGACGGGTCCGCGCTGACGACGGGCTGTCACACCCCGGTGCGCAGCGGCGGCCGCCATTTCGGCTCCTTCGGGATCACGATTTCGATGCAGAATTATCTGGCGAATGCGATCGTGGATGCCGAAGAGAATGTCGACAACATGATCATCACTCGCGAAGGGCAGCTTATCGCGCATCAGGAATTGCTGTTTGAGGATGTTCTGACACCGGAAGCGGTTGGACGCGCCGAAGCCAATGCGAAAACAGCGCCGATCGCGCATGGCATTCTATCGCAAGGCCGCATGACCGGTGTGTTCGAGACTGCCGATGGCCGCATTGTTTCTTATGGCCGCATTTCGACACCCGGATGGTATTTCATTGCGACACAACCGACCTGGGTTGTGCATCTCAAAGCTTCGCAGGTCGCCGGTCTAATATTTTTGTTCTCTTTCTTCGGCGTTTTCCTTCAATCCTTGGTCATTGCACTGGTGCGAATGCAAAAGCGCTGGCGGAAGGAAAATGAGGGCAAGACAGGCACGCTCGTAAGCGCTTGAGGCGGTGGGGACTAGCCTGACGGCCGCGACAAGGTTATGAGGCGCGCGCATTTCCGCTAGCCGCCGAGTCCCGCCCCATGTCCGTCTCCCCGGAAAAACTTCGCAATATCGCCATCGTCGCGCACGTCGACCACGGCAAGACCACGCTGGTCGACCAGCTTCTCAAGCAATCCGGGACGCTCGGCGACCGGGCCGAGACCGCGGAACGGATGATGGACTCCAATGAATTGGAGAAAGAGCGCGGTATCACCATTCTCGCGAAGAACACTGCCGTGAACTGGCGCGAATGGCGGATCAATATCATCGACACGCCTGGGCACGCCGACTTCGGCGGCGAAGTCGAACGTGTCTTGTCGATGGCCGATTCCGTTCTGTTGCTGGTCGATGCGGTCGACGGTCCCATGCCGCAGACCGCCTTCGTGACGCGCAAGGCGCTCGAACGCGGGCTGCGGCCGATTGTCGTCGTCAACAAGATCGATCGCCCGGGGGCGCGTCCTGACTGGGTCGTCGACCAAACATTCGATCTTTTCGATCGCCTGGGCGCCAATGACGAGCAACTCGATTTTCCGGTGGTCTATGCTTCGGCGCTGAACGGGTTTGCCGGTCTCGATGCTGCGGCGCCGGGCACCGACATGACGGACCTGTTCCAGATGATCGTGGACCACACGCCGCCACCGCCGGTCGATCTCGACGGACCGTTGCAGTTGCAGGTCAGTGCGCTGGATTATTCCAGCTATACCGGTGTCATTGGCATCGGCCGTATCCGGCGTGGCCGGCTGGCCCGTAACCAGCAGGTCACGGTGGTCGATCCCGACGGGCGGACGCGGCGCGGGAAGATCCAGCAGGTGTTCGGGTTCCACGGGCTTGAGCGCGTGGAAATGGAGCGCGCTGCTGCTGGTGACATCATCACGTTTACGGGGCTCGATCCGCTCAACATTTCCGACACGGTGTGCGCACCGGACGCCGTCGAAGCGCTGCCGCCGCTGACGGTCGACGAACCGACAATCGCCATGACCTTCCAGGTCAATGACAGCCCGTTTGCCGGCCGCGAAGGCAAGTATGTGACCAGCCGGAATATCGGGGAACGTCTTGAGCGTGAGCTGATCCACAATGTCGCGCTACGCGTCGAGCAAACAGACGATGCCGACAAGTTCAAAGTGTCAGGACGTGGCGAGCTGCACCTGTCCGTGCTGATCGAGAATATGCGCCGCGAGGGCTACGAACTCGCAATTTCCCGGCCGCAAGTGTTGACCAAGGAGATCGACGGCGAAGTCTGCGAGCCTTGGGAGACGCTGGTCGTCGATCTGCCGGAAGATAGCCAGGGCGCGGTCATGGAAAAGCTCGGCGAACGCAAGGGCCAGCTCACCAACATGACACCGGACGGGCAGGGGCGTGTTCGGCTGGACTACGATATTCCAACCCGCGGGCTGATCGGTTTCCGCTCGGAATTCATGACCGCGACGTCCGGTGCCGGCCTGATGTTCCATACCTTCGATCATTATGCGCCGCGCGCGGCGGGCGAAATCGGGCAGCGTCATAACGGCTCGCTGGTCTCGATGGTGGATGGCAAGGCGCTGGCTTTCGCGCTGTGGAATTTGCAGGAGCGCGGCCGGCTGTTCATTGGCCATGGCACGGATGTTTATGAGGGCATGATCATCGGCATTCACAGCCGGGACAATGATCTCGCCGTTAATCCGACCAAGGGCAAGCAGCTCACCAATATCCGCGCTGCAGGGGCCGATGAAGCGATTGTGCTGACGCCGCCGATCCGGACGACGCTCGAATTTGCGCTCGAATTCATCAATGATGACGAGTTAGTGGAAGTGACACCGGCTTCGGTCCGGATCCGGAAACGCTGGCTTAAAGAGCATGAGCGCAAAAAGGCTAGCCGCGCATCGGCCGCATAAAGTAAATAAAGGGTTTACGCCCAGTTGCGAATCACCTCAAGCACCAGTTGTGGCGACGATTCCCGTCGCCTTAGCTTACTGGGAGGAATATAGCTATGCTCAAGCTCAAAACTCTTCGCAAATCCGCACCGAAAGCCAAGCGGGTCCTCTACTGGGATTAAGGTTTTCGACGTAAAGCGCCCCGCAGCCGTCATCCGGCTGCGGGGCGTTTCCTTTTGGGCATCGGCATGTTGACACGTATTCAGGAATGCGGCCTGGAGGCCGACGCGGCGTATCTCGAAAACGCGTCGCGCGGGTCCGACTTCACGTCCATTGCACAGGGTTTGCTGGAAGCCTGGAATCTGCCCGGTGAGGTGTCGCTCGATGCCGTATGGCAGGCGTCCGCGAACGGCGGCCTGGCAGGTATCGGCGATCAATCCAAACCCGGACTTGTTCCGCTGTACTCTGGCGAAGCCGTCCGTATCGTGGCGCATCTGTGGTCGGACGCCGCCGACCGATTGCATCAACATGACTGGACCGGCGCTTTCCAGGTGATCGAGGGCCGCTCCTTTAATGCTGTCTTCGATTTCGAAGCGCGCGGAAAGCTTGCGGAATACTCTTATGGGCCGATCACGCGGCGCGGCTTTGACGTCTTTGAACCCGGCCGAATTCAGCCGGTGACGGAAGGCGAAACGCTCATTCACAGCGTGGTCTATGCCAATAAGCCCGGTCTCGCGATCAGCCTGCGGGTGAAGGGAGATGGCATCAAGGGGGCGGTAGAGTATCTGCGCCCGGGGTTGCGATGCCCGTCACATCGCCGACGCTCGGCCGATGCGGCTCAGATCGACCTATTGTCGCAAGCACTGCAACTTGGCGAGGCGGTCTATGATGCGCGTTTCGCAGCACTTGCCGGTGCGCTAAGCGATGATGCGCTGCTGAGGCTGCTCGACACGGCCTGCTTCGACGGGCTTCCGATACCGGAAGGCGTTGCCGATCAGGCAGCTGAGCGCTTGCCGGTGGGCGGCATTATTCTGACTTCGCTGGATGATATCGAGCGGAGCGACAAAACCCGGGAGCTTCTGGGCGAACATGGTGATCCGGCGGTACGAGATTTCGTCTGCGCGCTGTTTCATAGCGACAGCCGGGCCGAGCTAGCCGAGACGCTTCGGATATCCGGGCATGGCGCACCGGTCCAGATGGCCGGACATTGTTTGGCGGCGCTTTTAATCGATGTCGAGGACGGCGCGCCGCCGTCATCCGCTGTGATGACGGCAATGGGTGAGATCGCGCTCACCGGAGATATTGAGACCGCGGTCATGAAAATGCGAGCCAATTCGCAAGATGATCCACACCTCGACGATCACGCCGAATTTCTTGCCGAAGCTTTTGCGGCCATGGAAGAGACTCCGGTTTTCCGAAGCCTCTTCCGTGCCTGATTATTCGGCAGGACGCTGTGCGTCGCGCAGCGCCCGGAATTCATTGCCTTCATACCAATTCGGCCAGTCCTCGGAATTCGCCAGCCGCTCACCCAGGCGGAAGAGAAGGGTGGCGTCGCGGGCGAGGCCGGCGAAATCCCAGTCATAGCTGAATTCGTCCTCGGGCCCGTGATAGGCTTGGGCGCGATACGCCGCGTTGAGCTCCTCGACATGACCGGCGCCGAGTTCAATGCTCACCGATCCGGTGTCGGCATAGATCATCGGTACGCCGCGCTTGGCGAGTGAGATGTGATCCGAACGGTAGAAATAGCCAGCTTCCGGATTGGGATCCGGCGACAGGGTCCGGTCCTGCGTCTGGGCAACGATTGCGAGATGATCCTCGAGCTCGGACGCGCCGTAACCGATCACGACGATGTCGCTGGTCGGTCCCGTTGGCAGCATTCCATCCATGTTGAGGCCGCCGACCGTCTGGTCAAACGGCACAAGCGGATCGGTTGCATAGTATTCGGAACCCAACAGCCCGGACTCTTCCGCCGTCACCGCCACGATAATCACCGAGCGTTCCGGCGGATTGGCCGCGAATGCTTCGCCGATCTCAATGATCGAGCTGGTGCCGGTCGCGTTATCGACAGCACCATTGTAGATCACGTCAGCGTCCGGATTGTCGCTTTCGCGCACGCCAATATGATCCCAATGCGCCATGTAGAGCACGTATTCGTCGGGGCGCTCGGTGCCGCGGACGATGCCTGCGACATTGCGCGAGTCGAGGAATTCATGCTCGGTAACCAGCGTCGCATTGACCTCAGCGCCGGGCATTTCGACGGGCTCGAAGCCGGGCTGGTGTGCGGCTTCAACCAGCGCATCGAAGTCCAGTCCGGTCGCTTCGAATAATTCGCGGGCGCGGTCATTCGTGATCCAGGTTTCAGCCCCCACAAATGGCGCCGAGCCTTCCGGCCGCTGCAGATCGAATTGCGGACCGGACCAAGAACCGGACACCACGTTCCAGCCATAGCTGGCCGCCTCTGTTTCGTGGATGATGATGACGGCCGCAGCACCCTGACGCGCCGCTTCCTCGTATTTATAGGTCCAGCGGCCGTAATAGGTCATGGCATTGCCATTAAAGAGGTCGGGATCGCCCGAGGCGAAACCCGGATCGTTGATCAGCATGACGACCGTGCGCCCCTCGGCATCGATGCCGGCATAATCATTCCAGCCGTATTCGGGCGCCACCACACCGTAACCCACGAAAACCATGTCAGAGTTTTCGATCTCGACCGTTTCGTCGAGGCGCCGCGTGCCGTAGACGACATCGGTCAGGTATTCGAGCCCCATCGGTTCGCCGTTGATCGTGATATCGAAGCTGGAGGCGGCGATATCCATCGTCGCCTCGACGAGCGGAACGCGCTGGAAATAGGTACCGTCTTCACCGCCAGGTTCGAGGCCGGCATCGGCCATCTCATCCGCGATCCACTGGCTGGCGGCGATGCCGCCGGGTGTCGATGGTGCCCGCCCTTCGAATTCGTCCGAGGCGAGCGTCTGGATCCGCCAGGCGAGATCCTCGCCCGTTATCGCTGCCGACGTTTCCCGATCAGCCGGGCGGTCGTTTGGGTCCAAGTGTTCCGCGTTTTCCGCCGAGGCCGGCGCGGCCTCAATTGCGGCCGCGTCGGTGTTCGCTTCATCGGCCGGTCCGGAACACGCCGCCAGCGCGATCGCCGAGGTCAACAGAATGGATGTCAGCCGCATTTTCTTCCCCTTGATTGGTTGGCGGGGATAGTGGCGACTTGCTCGCAGAAATCAAATCGATAGCGCTTTCGCTAGCCGCCGACGGCACCGCGGACTGTGGGCAGACCGCAAAGATCGATCATTCGCCAGCCCTGCGCCGTTTGAACAAACTCGCAGCGGAAATAATCGAATCCGCCATTGCCTGGCAACCGAAGTCCCTGATCGGCGGCCAACGTCGTACTGGTGCCGCCGACAAGAGACTGAAATCGGTTCTCCTGATAAACCGCGATCGAGCGCCGGCCAGCAATGGCGTTGCCATTGGCGTCTATCGGGGCCGGAAGGTCGACCACGCAGGGCGGCGGCTGTGTCAGAACGCCGACGATCGTGCCGCCGGTATAACCCTGATTGCCCCAGAGATGGTTGTTTACGTAGGGATCACGCCGCTCGAGCGCGGCGCGCGCGGGACCGGTGGCGGAATAGCGCACCAGCGTGTGCTGATCGCGCGATACGACAGCGCGGAAGATGTCGAATTCCTCGCTGGTCGGCGCCCGGCAGGCGAGCGTTACCGGTCCTCCGGTTGTCTGGCACGCGCTCAAACCAATCGTCAGCACAAAGCCGGAAGCGGCCAACCATTTCTTCAACATGCTACTCCCCCACAAAACGGCTCACATCATGCGACGGTTTGGACCGCAAGGTAAACCTGAAACGCGTAGGCGCAGGTGCTAAACCGCGTTCAGCGGGACCTTGATGTACCGCACGCCGTTGTCTTCCGGCTCGGGAAGGTGACCGGCGCGCATATTGACCTGGACAGACGGCAGGATCAGCTTGGGCATGGCGAGGCCAGCATCGCGTTCGGTCCGCATCTTGACGAAGGCTTCCTCGCTCGCGCCGTGGCCGACATGGATGTTTTTCGACTTTTCCTCACCGATCGTCGTTTGAAAAACATAATCAGAGCGATCTTCCGGCAGATAGTCGTGGCAAAGGAAGACGCGGGTATCGTCCGGCAAGGCAAACAGTTTTTGGATCGATTGAAAAAGCGCGCGCGCATCCCCGCCCGGGAAATCGCACCGGGCTGTACCGTAATCGGCCGCGAACAGCGTGTCGCCGACAAACAGTGCACCGCCGATCAGATAGGACATGCAGGCTGGCGTATGACCGGGTGTGTGGATCGCTGTCGCTTCCAACTGGCCGATCTTGAACGTGTCGCCATCCGCGAACAATCGGCTGAATTGCGAACCGTCAATGGCGACGCCGTTCACGTTGAACAGTTTCGTGAAGATCTTCTGAACGTCCCGGACGTGGGCGCCGATCGCGATCTGCCCGCCCAGTTTTTCCTGCAAATACGGGGCTGCGGACAGATGATCGGCGTGAACATGGGTTTCGAGGATCCAGTCGATGGTTAGACCGCGGTCCTTCACCGTTTTGATGAGCTTGTCGGCGGCCGTCGTGGCCGTACGTCCGGAGGCCGCGCAATAATCCAGAACCGAATCGACGATCGCTGCGTGCTGCGTCGCCGGGTCGATCACGATGTGTGTGATCGTATTGGTATCGTCATGAAAGAAGCTGAGAACTTCCGGATTCATGCGGCAATCTCCTTGGTTGCCAGACGATATGGGGACGGATTACATGCTGCGAAAGTGGACATAACAGCACAGAGGGCAAGGTAAATGGGCCAACTTGAAGATCTGTCACCGCAGGCCGTCGCCGATGGGGTCAAGGCGGGAGACATCCTTTTGATCGACGTCCGGGAAGCCAACGAGTACGGGCTGGAACGCATTCCGGGCGCCTTGCTCTATCCTTTGTCCACATTGGATCCGAAAGCTGTTCCTGTCGGCGGGCCCAAGCGCGTGGTGTTTCATTGTGCGGCGGGACGCCGATCGGCCGTGGCGGCGCTACGCTGTCAAGACGAGGGCGTGAATGTCGACGCCCATCTGGCTGGCGGCCTCGGCGCTTGGAAAGAGGCCGAATTACCGCTGATAGAGACCGATCCGCTGACCGGGCAGGTCAAGGGCGCCTAAAGCAGCCCAACTTACGATTCCGCTATTCGTTTTGGAGGCCGGCGGGTCGCTGGCGCGTTGTTCGCGAGACGCCGACCGCCGCTCGTCACCCGTAATCTCCGCTGCGGTATGCGGCGATCAGAGGGACGAGCGAGTCCGTGACGTCGCGCCAGATATCGGGATTCCGATCGCTACAAGCCCATCTCAACGCCGGCTGCGATTGTGTACTTGTTTTAGCATGCTAAAACGTTATATCGACGCTCACGGAGGCGATAGCTATGCGGAAACTGGCACAGACAAACGGTGTGGAGGATCGCGGCTCGCTGATCGCAGCCTTGCTGGCGGTCGAAACAGCCGACGAAATGGACCGGTTCCTGACCGATCTGTGTACGCCGGGAGAAATCCAGGCGTTGGCCGAACGATGGCGCGTGGCGAGGCTGCTGAACGCCGGCAAGTACACCTATCGCGAAATCTCTGAGAAGACGGGCGCTTCGACCGCGACGGTAACGCGGGTTGCGCGTTTTCTCTCCCAGGAATCCGCACAAGGCTATCGCCTGGTGCTCGACAGGATGAAGAAAGCAGCGAATGTCTGAACCGAGGCTCAAACTCGCCGTGCAATCGAAGGGGCGGCTTTCCGATGGCGGGATGGAACTCCTGTCCAAGGCCGGCGTCCGGTTTGCCTATGGTCGTGACCAGTTACACCGGCGCGCGGACAACATGCCGCTGGACCTGATGCTGGTACGCGACGATGACATTCCGAGCTTCGTTGTGGGCGGGGCCTGCGATTACGGGATTGTGGGCGAGAATGTGCTCTACGAAATGCAAGCGCGGTCCAGGCGATATGCCGATCTTGAGGTGGCGTTACCGCTGGGCTTCGCGAAATGCACGCTGAAGCTGGCGGCACCGAAAGCCGGATCAATCCGCTCGATCGCGGATCTGGCCGGGAGAAGCGTGGCGACATCCTATCCCGGTTTGACGCGGCGGTATCTCGATGACCGCGGCATCAGCGCAGAAATCGTCGAGATGCGCGGATCGGTTGAGGTCGCGCCGCGAATGGGAATCGCCGATGCGATCTGCGACCTCGTCTCGTCCGGCGCCACGCTGGAAGCCAATGGTCTGGCGGCGTTCGAAACCGTGCTCGAGAGCGAGGCCGTGCTGGTGCGGCGATCATCATCGCGCATACCGGAGATCGAAGCGGTCGCGGGAACGCTGATCGAAAGGATGGAAGGCGTCATCGCGTCGGCGCAGACAAAATACATTCTTCTCAATGCACCGAAGGACCGGCTGAAAGAGATCAAGGATCTGATCCCGGGATCCGACGCCCCTACCATAGCGCAGATTGCCGATCGCGACGATGTCGTCGCCGTGCATGCGGTCTGCCGTGAGCGCGTGTTCTGGGAGACGCTGGAGAAGCTGCGCGCTGCCGGCGCGCGCGCCATCCTGGTTTTGCCAATCGAAAAGATGATGGCGTGATGAGACGCTCTACTTGGTCCGAGCTCGATGAGCGGGAGCGCGACGCCGTGTTTGCGCCGCCGCCAGCAAGCGAAACGATCCGCGCCGCCGCGGTCGAGATCGTCGAGACCATCCGCCGCGAGGGCAGCAAGGCCGTCTTTGAATATGCCCGTCGCTTTGACGGATATGACGGGAATGACTTCCGGGTTCCGGCTGCGGAAATTGAAGCCGCCGTCCTCAAAACCGCGCGCGAAGACATTGCCGCGATGCAAATGGCGATTGGCGCGGTTCGTAAGTTCCACGCCGGGCAAGGCTTGCCGGACTGCGACGTGGAGACCTGGCCCGGCGTGAAATGCCGCCGGCGCGTCGATCCACTTTCTTCGGCAGGGCTTTACGTTCCGGCCGGTTCGGCTCCGCTAGCCTCAACCCTGATCATGTTGGCTGTGCCGGCCCAGATCGCCGGTGTGCGCGATATCGCGGTGGTCGTGCCGCCGCAGCCCGACGGCCGTGTGAACGCGGCGGTGCTGGCAGCAGCCAGCTTGCTCGGTATCGAGAACGTGTTTGCGATCGGTGGCGCCCAGGCGATCGGCGCGCTGGCATTCGGTGCGGCCGGATTGCCGAAGGTCGCCAAGATATTCGGGCCCGGAAATGCGTGGGTCGCGGCGGCGAAATCGCATGTCTCCACATTGGCGGGCGGGCCGGCAATCGATCTACCGGCAGGACCAAGCGAAGTCATGGTCATCGCCGATGCGGATGCCCGCGCAGACTTTGTCGCCGCTGACCTTCTGGCGCAGGCCGAACATGATCCCCTGGCGCAAGTCGTCCTGGTTTCGCTGGGAGCGGATATGACTGCTATCGAGACGCAACTCGACCGCCAGCTTGCCGGTTTGCCGCGGCGCGAAATCGCCAGCGCGGCGCTGGATAACGGGCTGATCATCGCGGCGGCAGATCGCGATGCGGCTGTCGAGATCGCCAATCGCGGCTGTCCGGAGCATCTGATCCTCCAGACCGCCGAACCGGGCGGAATCGCGTCAAAGGTTCTGACAGCGGGGTCGATCTTTCTCGGGCCGTGGACGCCGGAATCCATGGGCGATTATGCCGCCGGGCCAAACCACACCCTGCCGACCGGTGGAGCCGGTCGTGCCTGGTCGGGCGTAACGGTCGAAGCCTTTCAACGCACGACGACACTCATTGAAGCCAGTGAGGCCGGGGCCAAAGCAATATCGCCAACCGTCGAACGGCTGGCGCAGCTAGAAGGTCTGGAAGCCCACCGGAACGCCATGGCTTTGCGGACAAATGGGGGCCGTGATGAAGGCTGACCTTCTGGATCTGGCGCGCGTGGGTTCGGTCAAGCGCGCCCCGCTCGAAGAACTGCGCGCGCGCCTCGCAGCTCACAGCCGGTGTCCTGCGGAGCGCATCGTGATCCTGCCAACGCCGGAGGCCGTGGAATTGCTGGATCTTCCAGCTGGTCACTACGAAGTTCTGGGGCCAGATGCTGCGCCGGTGACCGCATATTACACTGAAAAACGTGTCGATTCACGGCGGTTTGAGGTCCTGTTGAGCGATCAGATCGTCCAGGCCGGGTTGTCGGCGTTGACGCCGGTTGCGCGCGCTGAAATTGATTCCGGTAAGAATGAAAAATAACAATTATTCAACAAAGTAGCAAATATAATTCAAGCATGGAAAGAAGTTGATTCGGTCGCGCTATTGGCCGGAGGGCTAGACATCATAGCGGCCGACGCCCCTGCGTTCACCAACCGGTTTCGCGTGCTCGGCACCTCTGTCGATTGTGCGGGCAATCGCTGTTCGTTGACGCGGCTTTCGATTTCGGATGTTCGCGAACTTGCAGAGCGTCTGGATACCGCGAATGACCGGCGCGCTCAGGTTCGCCGGACAACCAAAGAAACCGATATCCATGTCGCAATCGCCTTGGAGGAGACCGGCCCGGTCAGTATTGCTACGGGGGTCGAGTATTTTGATCACATGCTCGAACAGATCGCGCGCCATGGCGGTCTCTCGCTGGAGATTGTTTGCGAAGGCGATACCGGTGTCGACGCACACCACACGATCGAGGACGTGTGCCTTGCATTCGGCGATGCGCTGGGGCGGGCACTTGGGGATCGCCGGGGAATTGGCCGGTTCGGTTTCGAATTGCCGATGGACGAGACGCGGGCCGGGGTCTGGATCGATTTGTCGGGGCGGCCGTTCTGCCGCTTCGAAGGCGATATCCCCGGCGACCGCGTCGGTGAATTTCCGGTCGAGATGGCTCCGCATGCTTTCCGGTCCATCGCAGATTCCCTGAGAGCGGCGATCCATGTCGAGGTGTCGGGCGAGAACGCTCACCACATGATCGAAGCCTGTTTCAAAGCCTTCGGGCGGGCGCTGCGCCAGGCGGTGCGAATAGAGGGTGATGCCATTCCGTCCACAAAGGGCGTGCTGTGACGGTCGCTCTTATCGATACAGGGTGCGCCAATATCTTTTCCGTCGAAGCCGCCTTGAACCGGATCGGTGCGGATTTCGACCTGGTTGAGTCACCGGAGGACGCGGAGAACGCCGAACGGCTGATCCTTCCCGGCGTTGGCGCTGCGGGGCCGGCCATGGTTCGCCTGACTGCCGCAGGCTGGACGATGGCGCTGCGTGATGAAAAACGGCCCGTACTCGGCATCTGCCTGGGCATGCAATTGCTGTTCGGGCGTTCGGCTGAAGGTGGCGTCGAAACCGTAGGGGTTATCGAAGGCGAGATCGCTGCCATGATGCCGCCCCGGTTGGGCGTTCTGCCGCACATGGGATGGAATACGCTGCAGCTTCAAGCCGAGGATCCCTTGATCTCCGGGATCGCCGACAACAGCCATGTGTATTTCGTGCACGGATATGCTGCTCCCGTTGGAACAGTAACGCTCGCGACGACTGATTATGGCGCGCCATTCAGCGCCATCGTGCGCCAGGGCAATTTCATGGGTTGTCAGTTCCATCCTGAACGTTCAGGCGCTGTCGGCCGCCGCATCCTTCAGAACTTTGTGGAGCTGCCGGCATGATTCTCTATCCGGCCATTGATCTGTTGGACGGACGGGTCGTGCGTCTGGCGCGCGGCGATTTTGATGCCGTCACGGATTATGAGTCCGATCCGGCCGATATTGCGGCGCGCTATGCCGATGCGGGCGCCGACTGGTTGCATGTCGTCGATCTGTCCGGGGCGCGAGACGGGACACGCCGCCAAACAGGCGTATTGCGCAAACTCGCGGCCGCTGGATTGAAACTGCAGACGGGCGGCGGCGTCCGGACTCACGAGGATGTTGCGGCCCTGTTGGATGCGGGTGCCGAGCGCGTCATCGTCGGCAGCCTCGCCGTGACGTCGCCGGAACTGGTGCTGGGCTGGATCGAGCATTTCGGTGCCGAGCGGATCGCTGCAGCCTTCGATGTCCAGGTTGAAGCGGGCGTGGCCTGGCCGACCGTTTCGGGTTGGACAAAGCGGGCGAGCGAAAACCTTCCAGCTCTTCTCAAGCGTTATCGGCACAGCGGACTGTCGCATGCGCTGGTAACCGATATTTCGCGCGACGGTATGCTGTCGGGTCCGAACACCGACCTCTATGCCGAACTCGTAGCGGCGATCCCGGCCATTGCCTGGCAAGCCTCCGGCGGCGTGTCTTCGCTGAATGACCTGACGGCGCTTGCGGCCGTCGGGGTGGATGGCGCGATCATCGGCAAGGCACTTTATGAGCGCCGTTTCACGCTGGAAGAGGCATTCGCATGCTTGCAAAGCGCATAATTCCCTGTCTCGACGTGAAGGACGGCCAAGTCGTCAAAGGCGTCCGGTTCCGCAATCATGAGGTGGTCGGCGATATCGTCGGTCTCGCCGCACGGTACGCTGCGGAAGGCGCGGACGAGCTGGTCTTCTATGACATATCCGCCAGTCCGGACGGACGTTCGGTGGAGCCGGAATGGGTCCAACGGGTTGCCGAAGTGATCGATATCCCATTTTGCGTCGCCGGGGGTATCCGCAGCGTCGAGGACGCCCGCGCGCGCCTGTTTGCTGGCGCCGACAAGGTGTCGGTAAATTCCCCGGCGCTTGCCGCCCCCTCACTCGTCAACCGGCTGGCCGCGGAATTCGGCCGGCAATGCATTGTCGTCGGGATTGATAGCCGAATGGCCGGGAATGCCTGGCGCGTGCATTCGAACACGGGCGACCCGGACAAAACGCGGACGGAAGCCCGTTTGACGATGGACTGCATCGCCGAGGTGACGGATCGCGGGGCCGGGGAGATCGTCCTTAACTGCATGGACGAGGATGGCGTCCGTCAGGGTTATGACACCACCCAGCTGGCCGCGGCGCGCGAAGTTTGCGCGGTGCCACTGATTGCGTCGGGAGGGGCCGGTGCCATGGAGCATTTCCGCGATGTGTTTGATGAGGCGCGGGTTGACGGTGCGCTGGCCGCCAGCGTCTTCCACAAGCAGGTGATCGGGATCGGCGAACTGAAGGCCTATCTCGCGGGCGAGGGGATCGAGGTGCGGCCATGATCGATATTGCGGACATCGATTTCGAAAAGGGCGGAGGTCTGGTTCCGGCGATCGTTCAGCACGCGCTAACCGGGCGGGTTCTCATGCTCGGTTACATGAATGCCGAAGCCGTTGAGAAAACGAGTCGCGAAGGTCTCGTAACCTTTTACAGCCGTTCGAAAAAACGGCTCTGGACGAAGGGTGAAACCAGCGGTCATACCTTAGCGCTTGCGGGCATGGACATCGATTGCGACCGCGATACGCTTCTTGTCAGAGCGATCCCGGCCGGACCGGTTTGCCACACGGGCACTGCGACTTGTTTTGGTGACGATGTGCCGGACGGTGTCGCCATGCTGGCTGAGCTGGAGCGGATTATCGACTCCCGCCGCCAGTCCGATCGGTCGGAAAGCTATGTTGCGAAACTGAATGCGTCAGGCGTCCGTAAGATTGCCCAGAAAGTCGGTGAGGAGGGCGTGGAGACCGCCCTGGCGATTGTCGACGAGGACGATGATGCGCTGAAGGGCGAGGCGGCTGACCTCGTTTTCCACCTGTTGGTGGCGTTGCGGGCCCGTGGATTATCCATCTTTGACGTTGCTGACGTTCTGCGGGCCCGGCACGTTCAGGCAAGTAGCTGACCCATCGTCGCTGCGAATTCGGTGCGGATTTTTTCTGAATTCACGTGATGACCATCGCGCACGATCAGCCGGCCGGCTGACCAGACATTTTCGATGCAGCTGCGGTCTCCGGCGAATATCCAGCTATCGAGCCATGTGTCCGGCGGCCGCCCAGCGAAACAGGCGTGTGAAAGGTCGAACGACAGGAGGTCGGCGAAAATGCCGCTTTGGATAGCGCCGCTATCGCGATCGAGTGCCTGAGCTCCGCCATAGGCGGCGTTCTCAAAGAGATTACGGCCGTTCGAGGTACGCGGCGCCGTCAGAAGCGTGCGCTTGCGGTGTTGCAATCGCTGTCCCCATTCATAGAGCCTCAGCTCTTCGGCTGCATCCGTTCGGACATGCGAATCCGTGCCGATGCCGAAGCGGCCCCCGAGGGATTGCCATTGAACGCCGTTGAACAAGCCGTCACCAAGGTCGGCTTCGGTTGTCGGGCAAAGGCCGGCGACAGCATTGGTCTCGGCCAACGCCCTGGTTTCATCTGCCGACATGTGGGTGGCATGAACGAGGCACCATCGTTCATTCACGCGGGCGTTTTCGAGCAGCCATTCAACAGGCCGCTTTCCGGACCAAGCCAGGCAGTCTTCTACTTCGCGCGTTTGTTCGGCGATATGAATATGCCGCGGCCCATCGGGTGCACCTTGCAAAAGCTCCCTGAGATCGTCGGGAGACACAGCGCGCAGGGAGTGCGGGGCCAAGCCAAGCACGTCGTCAGGGCGGTTCAGGTGTTTCCGGCAAGCCTCCCGCAGTTTCAGTAATCGCTCCGGCGTGTTGGCAAACCTTTTTTGCGCGTCAGACGTGGGGGCACCGCCAAATCCGTTTCGCGCATAGGCCACAGGCAAGAGTGTCAGGCCGATCCCCGAAAGCGCCGCGGCCGCTGTGATCTGGCCAGCCATTTCCGCCAAGTCTTCGTAGGGCTGGCCGTCGGGCTGATGATGGAGGTAGTGGAACTCAGCGACCGATGCGAACCCGCTTTCGGCCAGCTCTGCATAAACCATGGCCGCGATGGATCTGACCGCCTCCGGGCCGAGTTTCGGCAAGAAGGCATACATTGTTTGCCGCCAGCTCCAGAAATCATCGTCTTGTGAGGCGCGTGTTTCGGTCAGACCGGCCAGGGCTCGTTGAAAGGCGTGGCTATGCAGATTTGCAAGCGCCGGAAGCAAAGCGTTCACCGTCTGCGCGGCCGGATCGACTGGCGCGTTTCGACAAACGGATTTGATACGTCCGTCGGCGTCGATGGTGATGGCAACATCGCGTGCCCAGCCGTCAGGCAGCAGGGCGGACTTCGCGTGAAGCTTGCGCATGCGGGGCATCCTCTGACATGACAGTACCCGTCTTAGGGATTCTGCCGGCCTTTGGGGAGAGACCAGTTGCGCCTTGACCGCATCTTCACCGATGCCCGCCTTGCCACCATGGCCGGCGATGATCCCTACGGCGCGATGGACGACGCGGCGGTCGGCGTGCGCGACGGGCGCATTGCGTGGCTTGGACCATCCGACGAAGCGCCTGCTGCTGACGATGAAATCGATCTGGAAGGCCGGTGGGTGACGCCGGCGCTCACCGATTGCCACACCCATATCGTGTTCGCCGGTGACCGGTCGCGCGAATTCGAGCGGCGCCTGGCGGGCGACAGTTATGAAGCCATTGCCAAGGCAGGCGGCGGCATCGTCTCGACCGTCCGGGCCGTGCGCAAGTCCACGGCTGCAGACCTCGCGGCAAGCGCCCTGCCACGGCTTGACCCTCTGATTCAGGAAGGGCTCGGAACGATTGAAATAAAAACAGGTTACGGGCTGAACTTTGAGTCAGAACTGAACATGTTGAAGGCCATTCGCAGCCTTGGTCTGGTGACCGGGTTGCGGGTGCAATCGACGCTGCTTGCCGCCCATGCCATCCCGCCGGAATATGAAGGCCGGGCGGATGCCTATATCGCCGAGATCTGTCTGCCACTCATCAAGGAAGCGGCGCGCGAAGGGCTGGCCGATGCGGTGGATGCCTATTGCGAAAAGATTGCCTTCTCGCCGGAACAGGTGCGGCGCGTTTTTGATGCGGCCAGGGCTGCGGGCCTGGCGGTGAAACTGCATGCCGACCAGTTCAGCGATCTGGGCGGGGCGGCGTTAGCGGCCGAATATGGCGCATTGAGCGCCGATCATCTTGAATACACTGATGATGCGGGGGTGGCCGCGATGGCCAAAGCCGGCACGGTCGCGGTGATCTTGCCGGGTGCCTATTACATGCTCAATGAGACGCAGAAGCCGCCGATCGCGAAACTGCGGGCGGCGGGTGTACCAATGGCATTGGCCACCGATGCCAATCCGGGTTCCTCGCCCATCCTGTCCCTCCTGACCACAGCCAATCTCGCCTGCACGCTGTTTGGTTTTACGGTGGAGGAGGCGCTCGCCGGAATCACACGCGAAGGCGCGCGGGCGCTCGGCCTCGAGAAGGACATCGGTACGATCGAGATTGGCAAGCGCTGCGACCTCGCGGTCTGGGATGTCGACAATCTCGCCGAGCTGGTCCAATGGGTCGGGGCGCGGCCCCTGCATGGCCGTATCCTCTTCGGAGAATGGGCATGAGCGTGAATTTGCGTCCGGGTGCCATGCCGCTGGCCGATTGGCGGGCGATTTATCGCGGCGCGGATCTCAGCGTCGACCGCAGCTGCCAGGGCCAGGTCGAGCGCGGCGCCGAGGCCGTGCAGGAGCTCCTGAATTCGGGGCGCGCGGTCTATGGCGTGAATACCGGGTTCGGCAAGCTGGCGCAGAGCCGAATCGCCGAGGCTGAGCTCGCAGAGCTGCAGAAACGCCTCGTCCTGTCCCATGCTGCTGGTGTCGGTTCGGCCATGCCGGATGCCATTGTGCGGTTGATGATGGCGCTGAAATTGGCCTCGCTCGGACGCGGTGTCTCCGGCGTGCGCTGGCAAGTCATCGAGACGCTGGAAGCCATGCTGAAGGGCGGGCTGATCCCGCAAATTCCGGCGCAGGGCTCGGTCGGAGCCTCCGGCGATCTCGCCCCGCTGTCGCAGCTGGCGGCGGCGCTGATCGGTGTCGGCACCGTCAAGTTTGGCGATAAGCTGCTGGACGCAGCGGAAGGCCTGTCGCGGCTGGGGCTCGACCCGCTGAAGCTCGGCCCCAAGGAAGGCCTGGCGCTGCTCAACGGGACGCAGTTCTCGACAGCCTATGCGCTGGCGGGCCTGTTGGAGGCCGAGCGCGCTTTCAAATCGGCGCTGGTGACGGGCGCCATGAGTGTCGACGCCGCCATGGGCTCTTATGCGCCCTTCGATGCCCGCATTCATGACTGCCGGGGCCATCAGGGGCAGATCGACGCGGCCGCGGCCTACCGCACCCTGCTGGAGGGCAGCGAGGTCAATGCCTCGCACCATGATTGCGCAAAAGTGCAGGATCCGTACTGCCTGCGCTGCCAGCCGCAAGTTATGGGGGCGGTGCTCGGCGTCTTGCGGCAGTCGGCGGCGACACTCGCGACCGAAGCCAATGCGGTGACCGACAATCCGCTGATCTTTCCCGACGGGCCGGACGCCATCTCCGGCGGCAATTTCCACGCTGAGCCGGTGGCGTTTGCGGCCGACATGATCGCATTGGCGATCGCCGAGATCGGCTCCATGTCGGAACGCCGCCAGGCCATGCTGGTCGATCCGAACCTGTCGGGCCTGCCGGCCTTTTTGTCGCCGGCGCCGGGGCTCAATTCCGGTTTCATGATCCCGCAAGTAACGGCGGCGGCTTTGGTCAGCGAAAACAAGCAGCGCGCCGCGCCCGCGAGCACGGATTCAATCCCGACCTCGGCGAACCAGGAAGATCATGTCTCTATGGCGGCCCATGGCGCGCGGCGGCTGATGGAGATGGGCGAAAACCTTTACGCGATCATTGCCCTGGAGTGGCTGACGGCGGGGCAGGGGCTGGATTTTCACGCGCCGCTAACCTCATCGAGCCCGGTCGAGGCGGCCAAGGCGGTTTTGCGTGCCGAGATTGCGCGGTTGGAGGATGATCGCTTCTTTGCGCCGGACATTGAGCGGGCAACCGCGATGATCGCCGACGGGGCTATTGAAAACGTGGCGGAATTGCCGGGAGTGTCGGCATGAGCGAGGTGTTCGCGCTGCATCAGGGCGAGAGCCCGCTGGTGATCAATATCCCGCATGCCGGGACGGATGTTCCGGAGGATATCCTCGCCCGGATGACACCGGCCGCGCGCCGGCTCCCGGATACGGACTGGTTCGTGGATCGGCTCTATGCTTTCGCCGAAGAGATGGATGCGACCATTCTGAAGGCGAATTACTCTCGCTTTGTGATCGATCTTAATCGCGATCCGGGCGGGCAATCGCTGTATCCCGGGCAGGCGACCACCGGTCTGGTGCCGACGGAATTGTTTGACGGATCTCCGGTCTATGACGGCGACGCGCCGGACGCGGCCGAGATCGAAACCCGGCGCGCCACCTATTTCGATCCTTATCACCAGGCCTTGAGCGAACAGATATCCCGGGTGCGCGCGCTGCACGGCTATTGCGTGCTTTACGATGCGCACTCGATCAGTTCACGGGTTCCACGCCTGTTCGAGGGCGAATTGCCGGTGCTCAATTTTGGCACCAATGAGGGCCAATCCTGCGCGCGGGAAATCGAGCGCGCGGTAACCGGGCAAATGCTGGACCAGGACGATTACGAGACCGTGGCGAACGGCCGCTTCAAGGGCGGGTGGATCACCCGCACTTATGGTGCGCCGCGCCACAATATCCACGCATTGCAAATGGAATTGGCGCAGCGCGCCTATATGGACGAGGCGAAGGTCGAATATGACGAGGCTGCTGCCAACCGCCTGATCCCCTTGTTGAAAGACATTCTCCAGGCCGCGCTCGATGCGGCCGAGCATCTGCACTGGGAGCCCGCCTGATGGCCTCGACCCGTCTCGACAATGCCCGCACCATCCGCGCCAAGACCGGATCCGAGCTGGACGCCAAATCCTGGCTCACCGAAGCGCCTTTGCGCATGCTGATGAACAATCTCGATCCGGACGTGGCGGAAAAGCCGGAAGAGCTGGTCGTCTATGGCGGGATCGGCCGGGCGGCGCGCGACTGGGAGGCGTTCGACCGGATTGTCTCCACGCTGAAGCGCATGGAAGCCAACGAGACGCTGCTGGTGCAGTCCGGGAAGCCTGTAGGTGTCTTCAAGACCCATGTTGATGCCCCACGCGTGCTGATTGCCAATTCCAATCTCGTGCCGGCCTGGGCGAACTGGGAACATTTCCGCGAACTCGATAAGAAGGGGCTGATGATGTACGGCCAGATGACGGCCGGGTCGTGGATCTATATCGGCAGCCAGGGCATCGTTCAGGGCACGTATGAAACGTTTGCCGAAGTCGGGCGCCAGCATTATGGCGGCGACCTCACCGGCAAGTGGATCCTGACCGGCGGGCTTGGCGGGATGGGCGGGGCCCAGCCATTGGCGGCGACGATGGCCGGTGCCTCCATGCTAGCGGTGGAATGCCAACCCTCGCGCATCGAGATGCGCCTGCGCACGCGATACCTGGACGAGCAGGCCGAAACGCTGGACGAGGCGCTGGCGATCATCGAGCGGGCGCATGACGAGGGCCGGGCGGTGTCGGTCGGCCTATTGGGCAATGCGGCGGACGTGTTCCCGGAGATCCTGAAGCGTGGGATCAAGCCGGACGCGGTCACCGACCAGACTTCGGCGCACGATCCGGTGAATGGCTATCTTCCCGCCGGCTTGTCGCTGGAAGAGTGGTTTGCCAAGCGGGAAAGCGATCCGGAGGCGGTAGCCAAGGCGGCGAAGCAGTCGATAGCCGACCAGGTGCGGGCGATGCTCGGCTTTTGGGAGCAAGGCATTCCGGTTCTCGATTACGGCAATAATATCCGCCAGATGGCCAAGGATGTGGGCGTGGAGAACGCGTTCGACTTCCCGGGCTTCGTGCCGACCTATATCCGGCCCTTGTTCTGCCGCGGTGTCGGTCCTTTCCGCTGGGCGGCGCTGTCGGGCGATCCGGAGGACATCTACAAGACGGACGCCAAGGTGAAGGAACTGATCCCCGACGATCCGCATCTCCACAACTGGCTCGACATGGCGAAGGAGCGGATCGCCTTCCAGGGCCTGCCGGCGCGGATCTGCTGGGTCGGGCTGGGCCAGCGCCACCGGCTGGGCCTCGCCTTCAACGAGATGGTCGCCTCGGGCGAACTCTCGGCGCCGGTGGTGATCGGCCGGGATCATCTCGATTCCGGGTCCGTGGCCTCGCCCAATCGCGAGACCGAAGCGATGATGGACGGGTCCGACGCGGTGGCCGACTGGCCGCTGCTCAACGCGCTGTTGAACACGGCTTCAGGCGCCACCTGGGTGTCGCTGCACCATGGCGGCGGCGTCGGCATGGGCTATTCGATCCATTCCGGCCAGGTGATCTGCTGTGACGGGACGCCGGAAGCGGCGAAACGGATTGAGCGCGTCCTGTGGAATGATCCCGGCACCGGCGTCATGCGCCATGCCGATGCGGGTTATGACATCGCGAAGGATTGCGCCCGCGAGCAAGGGCTGGATTTGCCGAGTGTCTAGCCTCACGCTAATGCGCATTGTACGCTGCAGCGCCTATCCGAGATGATAAAACAGTATTTATAAATATACCTACGACAAGATCCGCCCTATCTACACAGCCGCACTTACCACATTTCGTGTATCCAAGTCTCTATTATAGGTTTTTTTAACCTTGGCCTCGAGGGAAAGGATTAGCGAAAAGCCCGATGCGCGATGGTGAAGCAGTCTTATTTCCAAGCTTGCCGCAATTGAATATTTGCCTGCTGAACGGGTATTGGAAAACTGAGATTGGATAGCCTAGTGGGAAAACTGCGAAGATGCCTCCAATTGATTAGAAGCATGCGGCTGCGAATGATGAAGCTTTTCGATGCCTATTCAACGACAAGTCGCGCACCATCGCGAATGGTGCTATGCTGTGGCTGCAAAGGCAATAAGGGAATTGTTTCACAGTGAGCAAGTTTCGGCTCTACCTGATTTCGTTGTCGATATTGCTAGGCGGTTGTAGTTCTTGGGAGCCGACAACGGTGGCCGAGGGGGCGCCAATATTGAGCTCACTGGACGAGCGGCGTAGTGCAGCGGAGCGACTCGATAGAAGGCTATTAGAGTATGATACTAATATCCGACCCGTAATTGGCATAGATGCGGCGCTGACGGTTCAAGAAAGGATGGTTGTGTCAGAATTCGTTGAAATGATGCCAAACAGCAGCCTCATTATGGGTGGCGAGCCATCCTATTTACTCGAAATCGAAAGATTTCCGCCGCGAACTTCTCTACGACATCGGGACGATTATCCTGACGTTATTTATCAGGTCACGCTTCGTAATCGACAAAATGGAAAGGTGATCGGCATTAATAGACAGATCGGCAGGTGTGTTCATAGTGAGGCAATGATCACATTTCCAATTCGCTGCTCACTTCTTGAGCCGTTTATTTTGTGGCGCGCATTGGAAATGCTGTGAAAATTGGATTTATTTTATTTTTTTGTCTGTTATTTGGCGGTTGCGTCAACGTAAATACGCTACAACGATCTTTTACCTATGGTAATTCTTTACCAAATATTGGGCTTCGCTACTGGAGCGAAGAGCAAAAGAACCTTGCGTCCAGGAATTTTTTTAGAGCCCTTGGCAACAATACTAATCCGTCAATAGCGACGGCGGTGACTTCTGCATCCCCGCGGCGATGGAGGTTCGCCCAAATCGTTGCAGACTTTGCAAATCGTGCGGCGGTTCCTTACCGCCGTCGCAACGCTAACTTGCTTGTAGGTTTTGATGTGCTTCGTGTTGAAGGTTCAGTTAGTGGTCCCCAAATCAGAAACTACGAAGTTATTTTGAGCGTGATGCGGCCTAATTCCTTGTTTGAGGGAGATCAGATAGTCGGGATGCGAAGCGTACGCATAGTCTGCACGACAGGGGCTGGAAGTCGCAGGATACCAAATTGCGATCGTTTTATTCCTGACGTCGGCGAAGCTTTGTTGTACCATTTCGCTGCAACTTATGGGGATGGCCATGAACCGTCGTAGGCTAATGGCGATGGCCTTTGGTCTTAGCTTAGCGACCGCATCTGGGTGCATACCGGCCCTGGGAATTTTCCGGTTCGCTCTCCGCGGCGGCGTCATTAGACGCGGCGCGCGAACGGCGAGGCACTCTCAGCTTGGATCCGTATTGACCGTCGGCCGCATTGCATCCGCTACAATGCAGCTGGTCCGCTTGTCGAATGCTGTCCAGCAGCTTCAAAATATCCAGTCGATTGGCGAAGTCGTCAGTTCAGAAACCGGCAATGTTGCAGTCGATGTAAGGGCAGGCGCTGCGTATTGCGAAACTCATGTATTGGGAGCGGCGATCTCATCGTCAGAGCGGCGCGGTATTTATACGACCCATTATGTAAATATATTTGGGCGTCAAATCGAAGCGGGTTACTCCACCTCACTAAACGACACAGAGATTGAGCACCGCGACGCTAGCAACCAATTCATCGGTGCAGACAGGTTGGAACAAAATGTTGTTAGGCATTATGGCGCTGATCGAAGACTGAGGGGTTCGACACCGCTGCGCATCAACGACCGCACTGCCCCTCCTTCTGCCGAAATTGCGGATGATAGTTACATAATGTCTGAATTGCAGTCTGTTCTTGAATCTCGCAGCGATCGATTCGAACAAGAGACGCGAGCGATGACGGAACTTTCACAGGTGCATCTCGATTGCCTTGATCGCGCGCCTAGTAAGCCCTGTGACGATCTTACGGCGCGTGCAAATGCAGCCCTTTTGGAGCTGGAACGTTCATTTCGGTAATAAAGACTTACGGTGGTTGATTCGAGTGACGTACCAAAATACAGCTCTAAGACTGAATTATTATGCTTTTCGATTTCGGCGCTTTTTATACAATTAGCTTAGACTATAAAGAGCGCAGAAGCGAATTCTGGGCTTGGTAATATAAGTATTTCAGATTGAAAAAGGAGTGTTTTGGGTGTTATAAAAAACTCATTGCATCCGTGAATTAATGGTCTTGTTAGTTTCCTGATTCGAAGTTGTATTATTATTTTTTATATTGAATATTTTTTTCTCTCTGGTTCATAATGCGTTCCTCGAAATTCACCTTCGTGGACACATGAAGCCGGAACACAAAACAGCAGTGACGCAGCGAAGACAGTAATGAAGTGCCCGCGACGACGACACTGGCGGCTGACTGGTCCAGCGTGGGCCAGTAGAAGTGGCGAAACTGGGTCCCGGCTTTGCCTACATACGGGGAAAAGAAGCGGGGATTACGGATGTTATCGGTTATTACCCACCTGGTGGTGATATGCAGGATGCGCAGCCTCCCAGTCGATGATGGGACCTTTTTCTTCGCCAAGGAGACAGCCCATTCGCTGCTGACCATTTAGAGTAGCATCGCGCTATCAAACCCTGCCGCCTCATGAGGGAGAGATGAGCTTGTCTGCAATCGTCGCCACAATTCTCGCCGGTCTGGCGCTCCAGTCTGCCACCGTTCCCGGGCAATATGTCGGCACGTGGCCGCAAGGTGCGGAAAACCGCCAGCTCTGGGAACGCTATCGAATGGCGCTTCTGACGGCGATGTTCGTGGATCGACCTGACGACGCGCCCACCCCCCACGTATTTGTGGATCCACTGTTCGTGGACAACCGGCATATTTGCGGCGTGTACATGTCAGTCCGGGACGCTGACACGCAACCCCGCGCGTACCCAATCTTCATCACCCGCCTTACCAGCCTGGACTTCGGCGATGAGACCGGGGAGCGCGCGCTAGCGGTTGAGGTTGTGAGCCGCGACGCATCAGACGCCGAGCTGGGTGCTTACTGCCCCAATATTCCTGCAGACATGCGGGCTGAATTTTTCCATGCGGCAGAGCGCTATCAAGCACCACCTGTTGTCTTCGAATTCGACGGCGCGGGCCTCCTGTCCGGCGCTCAGGTGCGGGCGATGCTCGGCTTTTGGGAGCAAGGCATTCCGGTTCTCGATTACGGCAATAATATCCGCCAGATGGCCAAGGATGTGGGCGTGGAGAACGCGTTCGACTTCCCGGGCTTCGTGCCCGCTTACATTCGGCCGCTGTTCTGCCGCGGCATCGGGCCCTTCCGCTGGGCGGCGCTGTCGGGCGATCCGGCGGACATCTACAAGACGGACGCCAAGGTGAAGGAACTGATCCCGGACGACAAGCATCTCCACAACTGGCTCGACATGGCGAAGGAACGCATTGCCTTTCAGGGCCTGCCGGCGCGGATTTGTTGGGTCGGGCTGGGCCAGCGTCATCGTCTGGGCCTCGCCTTCAACGAGATGGTCGCCTCGGGCGAATTGTCGGCGCCGGTGGTGATCGGGCGGGATCATCTCGATTCCGGCTCGGTCGCATCGCCCAATCGCGAGACCGAGGCGATGATGGACGGGTCCGACGCGGTGGCCGACTGGCCGCTGCTCAACGCGCTGTTGAACACGGCTTCAGGCGCCACCTGGGTGTCGCTGCACCATGGCGGCGGCGTCGGCATGGGCTATTCCATTCACTCCGGCCAGGTGATCTGCTGTGACGGCACGCCGGAAGCCGCCAAGCGTATCGAGCGCGTGTTGTGGAACGATCCCGGCACGGGCGTGATGCGCCATGCCGACGCGGGCTATGACATCGCCAAGGACTGCGCCCGCGAGCAGGGGCTGGATCTGCCGAGCATTTGATGCTCGCGCTTTTCATCTTTCCCCTTGACGGTGAGGGTGGGGGCGCTTGGCATTGAGGCCCTCCGGTCAAGCCGGAGGGAGGCGGATAAATAGTGTAAAACTCAGAAATATCGTCCTGCTCCGGTTTAACCGGAGCATCTCGATCATCAATCTTGTCTTCTGCAAGATGCGCCTGGCGGCTGGTTGAAGCAGAGCGTGCCGGTAGCGATGGCGCAACTGGGTCCCTGCTTTATCCGCTTTCGCGGGCAAGAGCCGCAGGGATGACGAGCGCTTGTTGACTGTCTTGTTGTTCACTTCCGAGGAGAGCGGAGTGCCAGCCCCGCCTTACAGTCCATGCCGGCCAGTGTTTCGCGCCGGGTTTTCAGCTCAAGGGTGAAACCGCGAAGCGGCGCTTACGCGCCCTTGACCTGAAAACCGCGGCGCCGAAAAAATCCCGGCAAGGCATGAAAGGCCAATTGTGGTCGCCGATGCCTGTCGCCTATCTCCCACTCGTCATTCCGGGGCCGGCATGGGTCCCGGATTGCGCGCTGCCGCGCCCGTCCGGGATGATGATGAATGAATGTAATTCCGATTGTTTTGCCTCCCATCCCTCCCCTTGACGGGGAGGGTGGCCCGAAGGGCCGGGAGGGGTGGGAGGCATCGCCACCCCCTCCGTCTCTCGCTGCGCTCGAGACACCTCCCCCGTCAAGGGGGAGGATCGGCGGTTCGATGAAGAAAAGAAGGAATGATTAGGTCGTCCAACAAAATCAGTTTGTGAACTGGCGGTCGTCGAATTTAGCGATGCCAGAGAACAGGTATCCAATCATCGCACCGATAAGTGCAGATGTAGTCGCAGCATCAATCAAATTATTGATTGCGAGCAAAATTATAGCGGGAACGAAAGAAATGGCTGCCGCGAACTGGATCGACCTAACGCCGATGCCTTTTTTGGAAATACAGCGTTCCAGAAGTATTCCAATTATTCCTAGAGGAATCGTGGCTGCACAAATGATCGACACCCAGAAAGTGTAATTATCGGGCGTATTCATTAGCTATACCCGTCCATCAGCGCCTTGAGCTTGCCGGAGCCCGGGCAGAGCTTCGAATAGCCGATCGCGTTGAGCGGCGTGTCGGGCAATTGGTTCATATCGGCCATGTCGGCGTGGGTTTCGTCGATATAGATGAGGCCGGTCGGGATTTCGGAGCCTTCGAGATTCTTCAACAGATCGAAGGCGGCGTCGCGGTCGCGCGGATCGTGTTCGCGGCCGGCCTTGCGCAGGACGACATTGCCGCCTTCATGCATCGGGATGGTGATCGCTTCGCCTTCGGCATAGCTGGCCGTGATCTCGGCCTGTTCGGGCACGAAATCGGCATGGATGACCGGGTGATAGTATTTGTAGGTATGGGCGTAGGACTTGGTCGAGCCGGCATGGTCGTTGAAGGTGACGCAGGGCGAGACGACGTCGATCAGCGCAAAGCCCTTGTGCATCAACCCGGCCTTGATCAGCGGCACGAGTTGTTCCTTGTCGCCGGAGAAGCTGCGCGCCACGAAGGTGGCGCCCAGGGTAAGGGCAACGCGCACCGGATCGATCGGGGTCTGTTCGTTGACCTCGCCGTACTTGGCTTTCGAGCCGACATCGGCGGAAGCCGAGAACTGGCCCTTGGTGAGGCCGTAAACGCCATTATTCTCGATGACATAGAGCATGTTGAGATTGCGGCGGATGGCGTGCGCAAACTGGCCCATGCCGATGGAGAGCGAATCGCCGTCACCCGAGACGCCGATATAGTGGAGCTCCGGATTGACCGCCGCGGCACCGGTGGCGACCGACGGCATGCGGCCATGCACGGTGTTGATGCCGCTCGACTGGCCGAGGAAATAGGCGGTCGTTTTGGACGAACAGCCAATGCCGGAGACCTTGGCGGCGCGATGCGGTTCGAGATCGAGCTCGTGGAAGGCACGTACGAAGGCCGCGGTGATGGAATCATGGCCGCAGCCGGCACACAGGGTGGAGGCTACGCCCTCATAGTCGCGCTGCGTCAGCCCGTGCTTGTTCTTGCGCAGATGTTTGTCGACGAGCGGTTTCTTGATCGAGGTCATTTGGCCTCTCCGGCGCAGTGTTCGGCGATCATGCGGGCGATGAGGCCGGTATCGGCCGGCATGCCGGAATAATCGAGGATCGGAATGAGCGTCTTCTTCTCGACATCGGTCTCGTTGATGAGGAGCTGGCGCAGCTGGGCATCGCGGTTCTGCTCGACGACGAAGACCGTGTCGTGGGCGGCGAGGAATTGCTTCACCTCGGTGTGGAAGGGAAAGGCCTTGACGCGCAGATAGTCGAAATGCAGCCCGTCCTCGGCCAGCGCGGCGATAGCTTCGCGCACCGCGGCATCGCAGCCGCCGACGGTGAGGATGGCGCGTCGTGTCTTTTCCTTTGCCGGCTGTACAACCGGGCGCGGCAATTGGTCGGCAGAATTCTTCCACTTCTGGAGAATCCGGTCGAGGACTTCCTGGTAAGCTGCTGAATCCTCGGTGTATCCGCCAAACTTGTTATGGCCCGATCCACGCGTGAAATAGGCACCCTTCGGGTGTTCGCCGGGAATGGTGCGATAGGGAATGCCGTCGCCATCGACATCGAGATAGCGGTGGAATTTCCCGATGGTTTCGAGCTCGTCCGCGTGCAGCACCTTGCCGCGATCCGGCCGGCGGCCGTCATCCCAGTCGAAGCGCGGCACCATCCATTCATTCATGCCGATGTCGAGATCGGACAGGACGAAGACCGGGGTCTGGAAGCGCTCGGCAATGTCGAACGCGTCGACGGACAGCTCGAAGCATTCCTTGGGGTCAGCCGGGAAAAGGACAATGTGCTTGGTGTCGCCATGGCTGGCATAGGCGGCGAGCAGAATGTCGCCCTGCTGGGTGCGGGTCGGCATGCCGGTCGACGGGCCGACGCGCTGGATGTCGAAGAAGACGGACGGCACTTCGGCATAATAGGCAAAGCCGATGAATTCGCTCATCAGCGAGATGCCGGGCCCGGAAGTCGGGGTGAAGGCGCGCGCACCGTTCCAGCCGGCGCCGATCACCATGCCGGCGGCGGACAATTCGTCCTCGGCCTGGATGACGCAGTAATTATTCTTGCCGGTCTCGGCATCGACGCGCAGCGCCTGGCAGTGCTTCTTGAAGCCGTCCATCAGCGAGGTGGAGGGCGTGATCGGATACCAGGCCCCGAACGTTGCTCCGGCATAGACACAGCCGAGCGCGGCGGCGTCATTGCCTTCGATCAGGATGCAGTCCTTGGTCGCATCCATGGGTTCGAAGCGCAGCGGCAGCGGTTCGTAATGCTCGCGGATATAGTCGAAGCCGAGCATGAGCGCCTTCATGTTGGGCTCGATCAGCTTGGGCTTGGCCTTGAAGGTATCCTCGACGAGGCCGCGAATGATCTCCATATCAAGACCGGTCAGGGCCGCGATAGCCCCGACATAGGCCATGTTCTTCATCAGGACGCGGGTGCGGGCGTTGGAAAATTCCTCATTGGTCATGCGCGCCAACGGCACGCCGATGACATTGATGTCTTCGCGTCCGTGGAGTTTGGGGCGCGGCCAGGTTGCGTCGTAGAGCAGGGTACCGCCCGGCGAGACGGACTTCAGATCCTGCTCATAGCTTTCCAGATTCATCGCGACCATCAGGTCGACATCGCTACGCCGTGCGGTCCAGCCGTCTTTCGAGACGCGGATCTCGTACCAGGTTGGCAAGCCCTGAATGTTGGACGGGAACAGGTTCTTGCCGGTCACGGGAATGCCCATGCGGAAGATGGACTTCATCAAAAGCCCGTTGGCCGAAGCCGAGCCGGTGCCGTTCACATTGCCGATCTTGATGACGAAGTCGTTGACCTTCACGGCCTGCGAGCCTGCCGCTTGCGGACTGGTTTGCACGTTCATTCAGCGGCTCTCCGGCTGGCGGCCGCCGCAAGCTCGTCATCGGCATGCGGCAGGAAAATGGTCGATTTCTGCATATCCCAGGCGCCGGTCGGGCAACGCTCCGCGCACAGGCCGCAATGCAGGCAGAGATCCTCGTCCTTGATCATGATCCGGTCGGTCAAAGGGAGATCTTCAGAGACATAAAGCGCCTGGTCGGTGTTGAGGGCGGGCGCTGCGAGGCGGGTGCGCAAATCGGCTTCCTCGCCGTTTGGCGCGATCGTGAGGCAGTTCACCGGGCAGATGTCGATGCAGGCATCGCATTCGGTGCAGGCGGGGGCCGAGAAGACGGTCTGGATGTCGCAATTGAGACAGCGCTCGACCTCGGTCTTGATCTGCTCCGGCGTAAAGCCGAGCTCGACCTCGATATCGAGGGTCTTGAAACGCTCGGCGAGATCGACCTCCGGCATTTCGCGGCGATGCTCGGGGTCGTAATCATTGGAATAGGACCATTCATTGGGTCCCATCTTGACGGTTTCGAGATTGAGCCCGCGCGGCAAGCGATCGGTGATGTCCTCGCCCTGGCAGTGCTTGTGGATGGAGATGGCGGCCTGGTGGCCGTGCTCGACCGCCCAGATGATGTTAAGCGGGCCGAAGGCGGCATCACCGCCGAAGAACACGCCCTTGCGTGTGGATTCGAACGTTGTCTTGTCGACGATAGGCGCTTCCCACTTGTCGAATTCAAGTCCGATATCACGCTCGATCCAAGGGAAGGCATTGTCCTGACCGATGGCGAGGATGACGTCATCGCAGGGAATCGTGGTCTCGCCGGTGACGCGGGTGCCGGTGATGCGTCCCGTCTCGTCAATGTCATATTCCATCAGCTCGAATGTCATGCCGACGAGCTTGCCGTTTTCGGTCACGAAAGCCTTGGGCGAATGGTTGACGACGATTTCGACATTCTCGTGCTCGGCGTCCTTCAGCTCCCAGGGCGAAGCCTTGAAGAAATCGCGCGGTTTGCGCGCCATCACCTTCACATCGTCAGCGCCGAGGCGCAGCGAGGTACGGCAGCAATCCATGGCGGTATTACCGACGCCGATGATGAGGACGCGCTTGCCGATTGTCTCGATATGGTCGAAGGCGACCGATTCCAGCCATTCGATGCCGATATGGATGTTGTCGGCGGCTTCTTCGCGGCCGTCGATATTGAGGTCCTTGCCTTTGGGCGCACCGGAGCCGACGAAGACGGCATCATACCCTTCGTCGAGAAGGTCTTTCATCGAATTGATCCGGTGACCGGTCTTGAGCGTCACCCCCATGTCGAGGATGTAGCCGATCTCGTCGTCCAGCACCTTTTCCGGCAAACGGAATGAGGGGATATTGGAGATCATCAGGCCGCCGGGCTTCTCCAATGCCTCAAAAACCGTGCAGTCATAGCCGAGCGGGGCGAGATCATTGGCCACCGTGAGCGAGGCGGGGCCGGCGCCGATGAGGGCGATCTTCTTGCCGTTCGGCGTGCCGCCCTCGGGGATGAGATGTTTGACCTCGTCGCGGTGATCGGCGGCAACGCGCTTTAAGCGGCAGATCGCCACCGGCTCGTCTTCCACTCGTGTACGACGGCAAGCGGGTTCGCAGGGGCGGTCGCAGACGCGTCCGAGAATGCCCGGGAACACGTTGGAGCGCCGGTTCATCATGTAGGCGTCGGTGTAACGCCCCTGGGCGATCAGCCGGATGTAGTCGGGCACCGGCGTGTGCGCCGGGCAGGCATACTGGCAATCGACAACTTTGTGGAAATATTCCGGATCGCTGGTATCCGTCGGCTTCATGGCCATTGACACTTTCAGGAACGGGTGTCCGCCCCTGATCCCTCCCGGCAAATCACTGCCTGTCAGCTAAACCCGGAATAGGGGGCAATGCCAAGAAAAACCGGCAGATTCCCGCAGTATCCGTGCGGTCATTGCTGCCCGATTGAACCGGCGATGCGCAGCGGCTATGTCTCGCCTCTCATTCACGGGAGCCCAGCCATGTCCGACGCCTTTTATGCGCATCTTTCAAACACGCTGAAGGAAATCGAAGCCGACGGGCTCTACAAGCGCGAGCGCGTGATCGCCTCGCAGCAATATTCCGAGATCGATGTGAACCGGAATGGCGAGACCGATCACGTCATCAATTTCTGCGCCAATAATTATCTCGGGCTCGCCAACCGGCGGGAGTTGATCGACGCGGCGAAGTCGGCGCTTGATGACTACGGCTTCGGCGTCGCGTCGGTGCGCTTCATCTGCGGGACCCAGACCGTGCACCGCGAGCTGGAAAAAGCGATCGCGGCCTTCACCGGGCAAGAGGATGCGATCCTTTATGCCGCGGCGTTCGACGCCAATGGCGGCCTGTTCGAGCCTTTGCTGGATGAGAATGACGCGATCATTTCTGATGCGCTGAACCATGCCTCGATCATTGACGGGGTGCGGCTCTGCAAGGCCAAGCGCTTCCGCTACGCCAATTCCGACATGGACGATCTTGAGGCGCAGCTGAAGGCCGCCAACGCAGCCGGCGCGCGCCACAAGCTGATCGTCACCGACGGTGTGTTCTCGATGGACGGCTATATCGCCGATCTCAAATCGATTTGCGATCTGGCCGACAAATATGGCGCGCTGGTCATGGTCGATGATTGCCATGCGCACGGTTTCATGGGCGCGAAAGGGCGCGGCACGCCCGAGCATTGCGGCGTGATGGGCCGGGTCGACATCATCACCGGCACGCTCGGCAAGGCGCTGGGCGGCGCGATGGGCGGGTTTACCGCGGCCAAGCAGGAAGTGGTCGACATTCTCCGTCAGCGCTCGCGGCCTTATCTGTTTTCGAACTCGCTGGCTCCGGCGATTGCCGGGGCGTCGCTGAAAGCGCTCGACATGGTCGAAAAGGGCGATGATCTGCGTGCCCGCCTGTTCGACAATGCCAAGCGCTTCCGCACGGGCATGAGCGAAGCCGGCTTCGATCTGTTGCCGGGCGAGCACCCGATCATTCCGGTGATGCTGGGCGATGCCGCGCTGAGCCAGACAATGGCGGACCGGCTAATGCAGGAAGGCGTCTATGTGATCGGCTTCTTCTATCCGGTGGTGCCCAAGGGCAAGGCTCGTATCCGTACGCAGATGAGCGCTGCGCACACACCGGAGCAGATCGACCGGGCGATTGCGGCCTTCACCAAGGTCGGGAAAGAGCTGGGGGTGATTTAGGGGAGCACGCTTCGTCTTGCTCCGGCCGCGCGTGCGCGAGACCGGAGCATCTCGAACGAGAAGCCGTTCATCGAGGTCCTCCGGTCAAGCCGGAGGATGACGGTTGGATTTTTAGCCAATGAAGGATTGCGCCCACTAATTCCCGCGTGACGCCTGCGCCTTAATCCGGTACCAATTGACGCGCAGGTTCGCCGGGAAGCGAATTTGCATCCATAGCCCTGCTGGGGGGCATCAAAACGGCAAGACAATTGCCGAGGAGGTTTTGATGTCTGAAGCACCGAGCGCCACCGACGGATCGAAAGGCGCTGTGAGCACACCGTCCGCCAGCAGTGCCCGTCCATCGGACGAGATGCTGCCCTTCCTGAACAATTTCCACGATATCTTCACGACGATTGGCGTGCTGATCCTTTTGGGTGGCATGGGCGTCGCGATCGGCCAGATCATGGGCGGTCTCGGCATCGAGGAGGGCAGTCTGCGCTGGCAGATGGCGCTGATGGGGCTGTTCGGCGGTTTCGCGATCATCACCTGGCTCTTGGCGGCCCTGCTGGTCGGGCACCAGCGCCGGATCCTTCCCGGTATCGTGTTGTGCGGCGCCTTCAGTACGGCGGTGACGATCATCCTCGTCTGGGCCTATGGGCAATTCCTGGTTCAGGGCGTTGGGATCGGCGAAGACTATTTCGAGAGCCGGTTTGCCAATGCGCCCGACGAGATGGAATTTGGCCGCGAGGCGGTCGCCTATGTCCTGTCGCAACTGCCCTGGTCGGTCCGGCTCCTGCCGGTGGTCGCCGGTCTGGCCGCGCTGATTCCCGTAGCGATGTTCTATTTCAGCTTCCGTCTGCCCTTTGCCGGAGGGTTGATGGGCGTGGCGCTGGCCGTATTGGGCGCGCTCGTCCTGTTCACGCTCGATCCCTATACGACCGGCACCTTCGCGCCGGCGGTGGGGGTGGCGGTCGGCGGCGTTCTTCTGCTGGCGGGCATCATCTTCGATGCACGCGACCCGGAACGCACGACGCGCCTGTCGGGCACGGCGTTCTGGCTGCACTTCTTTGCCGCGCCGATCCTGTTGTCGGCGGTGCTCAACGTCGTGCAGGTGGGCTGGACGCTGGAAGAAGCGGATTTCGTCAATCCCGAGCAGACCAATCTGATGGCCGCGCTGGCCTCGGACAGCGGCCACGCGGCACAGCTTGCCGCCGTGGCGCTGATCGTGATCGCGTTGTTCGCGCTGGTGTCGCTTTTGATCAACCGCCGCGCTCTGATCGTATCCGGCCTGCTGACGGCAGGCATTTCGATTGCCGCGATCGTCAACCAGTCTGGGCTCGAAGCCCCCGTGGTGCTGGCCATCACACTTCTGTCGCTTGGCGGGGTTGTTGTGCTTCTCGGTGCAGCCTGGAATCCGGTCCGCCGCGTGTTGTTGGCGCCGGTGCCAGCGCATGGCCCGCTGGCGCGGGTTTTCCCGCCGGTCAGCGCGGCCGAGGGGTAGGTCGAGTTCTTTTCCTCCCCCGCTTGCGGGGGAGGGGGACCACGAAGTGGCGGAGGGGGGCATGCCCCCCCCTCGTCGCTTCGCGACACTCCCCCCGTAAACGGGGGGAGAAATCGACGCTCGCCCCTGGATGACGACGCGAATATCCATAACCACTCGTCTTGCTCCGGTTTAACCGGAGCATCTCTTAGTCCCTGCGAACAGATCGAGATCCTCCGGTCTAGCCGGAGGATGACGAAGACAGGCGCGAAGATCGAGGCGATAGCTCTGCTTCTCAATCTCGTACGATCCGCTTACCGTCGGGCCGGGAGGGCATTTCATGACCTGGCTGGCGCGGATCTGTTTCGGACTATCGGCCGTTTTCGCAGTCTGGACGATCGTGCTGGTCGTCCTGATGGGCGGCAATTCACCGGAACCGGCCGCACCGATCACGCGCGGATTTGAAACGCCGATTCTGGCTCTGGAGTTTGCCGAAGAAGAAGCCGATCTGGCTTTCATTGCCGGCGATGCCGGCGCGCCTCTACGCGCAGAATTGCGGCGCGTGCAGACGCTCGATGTCTGGTTCCCGATTGCCTATGCCGGTCTGGCCGCATGGTGTTTTGCGGGCCTCGGCCTGACTGGCCGCCGCATCGCCTGGCCGGGGGCACTTCTCGCCGCGGCAACCATACCGGCGGACTGGGCCGAAAACGCTGTCATAAACGAAATCCTTTTGCGATTGGGCGAGGGGGCCAGTGTAACGGCGCTATTGCCGGATCTGGCGCTGACGACCTGGATCAAATGGGCGCTGATTGCCGCCTACGCATTGGTTTTCGCGTTGGTGATGATGCTAGAGAAACGTTTCCTGCTGTCGCTGCCGGCGCTGGCGGGTGGCACCATGATCCTCCTGACGGGGATCACCGGCGGCCGGGCACTGTTCGCGGAAATGATCACCCTGCCGCTGGCACTGTTCTTTTTGACGATTTTGATGGCGGCAATGCTATATCTCCGCGCGAGTTTCAAAGCGGAGACGTTCCCACATGAAAGCCCTCGCCAAGTCGAAAGCTGAACAAGGCATCTGGATGATCGAGGATGCGCCGGTGCCCGAAATCGGGCCGGACGACGTGCTGATCAAAATCCGCAAGACGGCGATCTGCGGCACCGACATCCATATCTACAACTGGGACGACTGGGCGAAAGCGAACATTCCCGTACCGATGGTGGTCGGCCATGAGTATGCTGGCGTTATCGAAACGGTGGGTTCGGATGTAACGCGCGTGAAGGTCGGCCAGCGCGTGTCCGGCGAAGGCCATGTCGTGGGCGCAAGCTCGCGCGCCGCGCGGGCCGGCAAATTCCATCTTGATCCCGACACCAAGGGGATCGGGGTCAACATTCCCGGTGCTTTCGCCGAATACATGAAGCTGCCGGCGTTCAACGTGGTGCCATTGCCCGATGATGTGCCGGACGAGATCGGTGCGGTGCTTGATCCGCTCGGCAATGCGGTGCACACGGCGCTGAAATTCGACCTCGTCGGTGAGGACGTGCTGATCACCGGGGCCGGGCCGATCGGTATTTTCGCGGCCGCCATTGCGCGTCATGTCGGGGCCCGTCACGTCGTCCTCACCGACATCAATGACGACCGGCTGAAGTTGGCCGAAAGCGTGGTGAAGCACCTCACCCCGGTGAACACGTCGCGGGAGGAGCTGAAGGACGTCAAGGCGCGGTTGAAGATGACCGAGGGGTTCGATGTGGGGCTGGAAATGTCCGGCGCGCCGGTGGCCTTCAACCAGATGCTCGACAACATGATCATGGGCGGCAAGATCGCCATGCTCGGCCTGCCCTCGAAACCCGTCGAGGTGGATTTCGGCAAGCTGGTGCTGAAAGCCATCACGCTGAAGGGCGTCTATGGCCGGGAGATGTTCGAGACCTGGTACAAAATGCTGGCCATGCTGCAATCGGGGCTCGATGTCTCCGGCGTCATCACCCACCGTCTGCCGGTCGCGCAATTCCAGGACGGTTTCGATGCGATGCGCTCCGGCCAGTCGGGCAAGGTGGTGCTGGATTGGACCGGCGCATGACCGACACCCGCCCCCTCGACTTCACCGAAAAGCCGCTGGCCGAGATGACAGCGGAGGCGAAAGCCTTCTACGAAGACATCCGGAAACGCCGGACTGTGCGCGAGTTTTCCGGCCGCGAGGTGCCGCGCGAAATCATCGAACATGCGATTCTGGCCGCCGGGACGGCGCCCTCAGGCGCCAATCACCAGCCCTGGCATTTCACGGTAATCGGCAAGGGTGCGATCAGGAAACAGCTCCGGGAGGCCGCCGAGGCCGAAGAAAAAGCCTTCTACGAGGGGAAGGCGAGCACCGAGTGGCTGGAAGCGCTCGAACCGCTCGGGACTGACGATCACAAGCCCTATCTCGAGATTGCGCCCTGGATCATCGCTGTGTTCGCGCAGCGTCGCGGCGGGGTGACGGCCGGAGAAAGCAAGAAGAATTACTATGTGAATGAAAGCGTTGGCATTGCCTGCGGCATGCTTTTGACGGCGCTGCACCGCGCCGGACTGGTGACGCTGACCCACACGCCGAATCCGATGACCTTTGTTTCCGAGATCTGCGGCCGGCCTAAGGATGAAAAGCCCTACATGCTGATTGTGGCCGGCTACCCTGCGGACGGCGCGCGGGTGCCCGAGCACGCCCTCATTAAAAAGCCGCTCGGCGATATCTGCGACTTCATCTAGACGCTGACGCGGCGGGCCGTTGCGGTCGTCGACCAGATCAGCGCGATTAGCCAGCCGATAACGGTCCAGCCGAGCAGCAGATTGGTCAGAAAGATCGCGAACGCATTGTGATGGCCGCGGATCAGGGCGATCAGCGTCGGCAAAAACATCATCAACAGGCCAAGAATGACGATTTCCATCGGTCGGGCTCCATATCGAATTTCGATAAGAACTTACGCCTCGCCGCCGGGCCGCGCAAGGGGCGGTGAGGGGGATTGTGCGGGGGCGGGTCCCGTTCCGCCGAACGATTGGTCAAGCTGCTGTTTATACCCCCGCCTTCCTCCGATTTAATCGGAGGATCTCGAGGTCTTGCGGCCGTATCGAGGTCCTCCGGTCTAGCCGGAGGATGACGGGAAATTTGAAACCGGTTTGCCGAAGGCTCCTGCGCCCTTAAGCGCCCATGTCCTCGGTGCCCGGGAATTGGTAATCCTTGAACATTTCCCGGAGCTTGGTCTTGAGGATCTTGCCAGTTGCACCGATCGGCATTTCCTCAATGAATTGGACATCGTCGGGGATCCAGAGCTTGGGCACGACGCCGGCGAGATATTCCTTGATGGATTCGACATCGGGTTCCGCGCCGGGGACCAGTTGGACAATCAGCAATGGCCGCTCGTCCCATTTCGGATGCGGCATGCCGATGGCCGCGGCCATGGCGACGCTCGGATGCCCCATGGCGGCGTTTTCGAGATCGATGGAGGAGACCCATTCGCCGCCGGTCTTGATAACGTCCTTGGACCGGTCGGTGATGGTCATGAAGCCGTCCTGGTCGAGATAGGCGACATCGCCGGTCCTCATCCAGCCATCATCGGTAAAGCTGTCCTGTCCGGCGCCGCGGAAATAGCCGGAGGCGATCCACGGGCCGCGGACATGCACATGGCCGGACGATTTGCCGTCCCAGGGCAGTTCATGGCCTTCGTCGTCGACGACGCGCATTTCGACACCGAAGACGAGCCGGCCCTGCTTCAGCTTGATCTTGATCTCGTCCTCGCGGTCGAGCCCCTCATGCTTGGCGAGTGGCGCATTGACCGTGCCGAGCGGGCTCATCTCGGTCATGCCCCAGCCCTGTTGCATGCGCACGCCGTATTCGTCTCGAAGGCGCGCAAAAGCGCTTCGGGCAGGGCCGCACCGCCAATCAGCACTTTCTCGACGCTGTCGATCCGGTTGCCGCTTTCGCGCAGATATTGCAGCAGGCCGAGCCAGACGGTGGGCACGCCAGCTACGTAATTGACTTTCTCCTCGGAAATCATCTCGTGCAGGCCGGGCCCATCGAGGCGCGGTCCCGGCATGACCAGCTTGGCTCCATTCATCGGCGCGGCATACGGGATGCCCCAGGCATTGACGTGGAACATGGGCACGACCGGCAGGAGAACACCGGTCGAGCCGACACCGATCACATCCGAGGCGCTGGACGCCATGGCGTGGAGAATGGTCGAGCGGTGCGAATAGAGCACGCCCTTGGGATCGCCCGTCGTGCCGGATGTGTAACAGAGACCGGCGGCGGCGTATTCGTCGAACGCCGGCCAGTCATAATCCGGCTTGTGGTCGGCGATCAGATCCTCATAGGCGAGGCATTTTGTCTGAACATCCTTGGTATGGCTCGAATCCGCCATCAGCACCCAGTTCTTGACGGTCTTGCAGTGCTTGGCGATGCCGTCGATCAGCGGGGCGAAGGTCTTGTCGAAGAAGACCGCCTTGGACTGGGCATGATTGAGGATCCAGACGATCTGGGCGGGATCGAGCCGCGGATTGACGGTGTGGATGACGCCGCCGACACCGGACACTCCGAAATACAGTTCGAGGTGGCGGTGATTGTTCCAGGCGATCGTCGAAACGCGGTCCGAATCCTTGATCTTCAGTTTCCTGATCAAGGCGTTGGCGAGTTGCCGCGTCCGTGTGTGACAATCGCTGTATCCGTAACGATGGACGGATCCGTCCTCTGCAAGGCGGCTGACGATCTCGCGGTCACCATGGCAATTGTCGGCATGCTTCAATATCCCTGAAATCATCAGGGGGGCATCCATCATCTCGCCCTTCAACATCATGCTTGTCTCTCCCCGGTCGTGTGCCCGTTTTCGGGCTTGGCCGCATTGAAGCCTTTATTGCGCCTACAGCGCAACGCCTTTGCGTGATTTTTCGAAAGCGATTACAGGCAATTCCAGTAAGGGAGTGGGGATATGAGCGGTTCACCCGGCATTGACGACATCCGCGACGCGGCACAACAGATTTCCGGGCAGGCCGTGCGGACCCCGCTCTTGGAAAACGATACGCTCAATGAGCGGCTCGGCGGACGCGTCCTGATCAAGCCGGAATGCCTGCAACGCACCGGGTCGTTCAAGTTCCGAGGAGCCTATAACCGCCTGTCGCGCATTGCCGACGCCGACCGGCACAAGGGCGTTGTCGCCTTCTCGTCCGGCAATCACGCTCAGGGCGTGGCATTGGCGGCGAAACTGCTCGGCATTCCTGCGACCATTGTGATGCCGTCGGATGCTCCGGCGATCAAAGTCGAAGGTGTCGGGCGCATGGGCGGCAATATCGTGTCTTACGACCGGGCAACGGGTGATCGTGAGGCGATTTCACAGGAGCTGGTTGAGGAAAGCGGCGCGGTCCTTGTGCCGTCCTATGACGACCCGCATATCATTGCCGGCCAGGGCACGGCAGGCCTGGAAATCGCCGATGATCTCGACGCGCTCGGCGTGACGCCCGACCAGCTGGTGTGCTGTACGGGCGGTGGCGGCCTGATCGCAGGCACGGGCATGGCCGTGCGCGACCGGTTTCCGGACTGCGCCTTGTGGGCGGCAGAGCCGGAAGGGTTCGACGATCATGGCCGTTCGTTGGCAGCCGGCGAACGCGTCGAGAATCCACGCCGTGCGGGATCGATCCAGGATGCGATCATCACGCCGACACCGGGGCGGCTGACCTTTCCGATCAATCGCGAACAATTGACGGGCGGCGTCACGGCGAGCGATGCCGATACGCTCGATGTGATCGCTTTCATCTGGAAGCATCTGAAACTGGTCGCCGAACCGGGCGGTGCCACCGCTTTTGCGACACTGCTGAACGGGCAAGTCGCAACCAGGGACAAAGTCACGGTCGTGCTGATTACCGGTGGCAATGTCGATCCGGTTATCTTCCGGCAAGCGCTGGACCGGCTCTAGAAATAGCTGCCGCCGCGCTGCAGATCGACCTCGATCTCCAGCGGCACCGCGCCGCCATCGCCAAAGCGCCAGCGATAGACTTGGACGTTTTCGAGCACCCGCTGGACGTAGTTCCGGGTTTCCGAGAAGGGGATGGATTCCATCCAGTCGATCGGATCGACGTCGGGCGAACGCGGATCGCCATAATCCTCGATCCAGCGCCGTGCACGATGGCCGCCGGCATTGTAGCCGGCCATGGCAAGGATGTAGCTGCCGTCGAATTCGTCAATGACTTCCTGCAAATGGTAGCGCCCGAGCCGCATATTGTACTCGGCATCATAGGTCAGCGCTTCATAGCGGTAGGGCAGGCCGAGGCGGCGCGCTGTCTGGCGCGCCGTGGCGGGCATCATCTGCATCATGCCGCGTGCCCCCGCGCCGGAGATAGCACGTGGATCGAACTCGGTTTCCTGGCGGATGATGGCGTGGACAAGAGCCGGCTCAGGTTCGATCCGCCCGGAAGGTGGCGGAAGGTCGATCACGGGATACGAGACTTCCGGGAGTATATGCCAGCGATAGCTCGCGGCCTTGGCGGCGCGGACGCCTTGCCGGAGATGACCGTAATCCTGGGCGAGCCGGGCGAGCAACAAGCTGTCGACGGGTGCGTCGAGTTCGTCATCCAGATGATAGATGAAGACGCGGAAGAGGTAGTCCTCCCCCTGTTCGGCCAGCAGGCGCAACGCCCGCGCGATGGGCCGCGATTCAAATGTGATTTCGTCGGCTTGTGTCGGCACCGGTGAGGGCGGCAGGGCGAGTATTGGCGGATCGGTGTCGCGCAGCCGGGCGATCGCCAGCTGGCCGTAAAACGCCGTCTCGTGGACCGCCGCCAGCCGGTAATAGCGCTCGGCCTCGTCATCCTGTCCGAGCGCTTCCGCAGCGCGCGCTTGCCAATAGCGCCCGCGCGACACGGAAACGGGGAAGGACACTCCGTCAGCCAGTCGGGTGAAATGATTGAGCGCGCGCGCCGGCTCATCCAGATAACGCAGCGACAACCAGCCGGCGACAAATTCAGCGTCGGCAAAGTCCGCGCCCTGGCTCATGCCGTTGGCGGCAGCCAGCGTGTAGGCGGTGGCATAGTCGCGGTCGCGGATGAGGTCGAGAATCATCAAGCGCCGCTCAAGCCACATATCATCCAGTGCAGCCGGATCGTCGTGCGTATCCGGCAATTGCAGGAGCATTTCCAGCGCGCCCTCGTCGAGATTGGCGCGGCGGCGCCACCGCGCGCGTTCATAAACCAGGCCGGGATGATTGCTGAGCGCATCGGGCACGCGATCGACCGCCGCATTGACGCCACGGGCGCGGCCGGCCAGCGCTATCCGGGCGTCGAGCAGGGCGCGGTGGGCATTGTCGAGTTCCCCGCGCAGGTCACGGGCGAGCGTGCGCTGGTCACGCCAGAGCAGAAAGTCGACGCGCTCCTCATGATCGGTAATCGTGAGGATGTCATTGTGCGCTTCGAGGATTTCGCGCTGACGGTACCGGCGGAAGGTATGATTGCGCCAGGCATCGCGCAGGTAGGGGACGGCTTCCGCCAGCCGGCCGGTCTCGCGCAGCGCTTCACCGAGCGCCACCTTGCCTTCGCCGGACACCGGCTCGCGGCCCTCGAACCAGTTGACGATGAATTCCGGCGACAGGCCGGAGGTCGAGATTTTGAATTCCGCCTCGGAGCGGATCATCTCGTATTGCGGCCAACCCGCGAGCTCATCGAGCGCGAGGTCGAGTTCCATGAAGCTGGTGTCTTCGTCTGAGGTTGCGATTCGCCACAACAGGATCTGGCGGGCAATGGGGTCGGAAATACGGCGGCGCGCATCCCGGACATCGCTCCAGTCACCGCCTTCCGCGGCCTCAAGGCCACGCTCCAGCATCAGGAAATCCTGATCATCCAGATAGCTCGAGGGGTTGGGGCGTTCAGGCCGCAGACGGGGGTCAGGGAATTGCGCGCCGGCCGGCGTCGACGCCAGCGTGCCCGCGACCATTGCAATCAGCAGAACCAGGACTCGCATCACACTCATCTTGTCGGCAAACGTGTTGGTATCATGGCGCATGCCGGCGAACTGTCCAGCACCGACATGCGCGCTTGGCCCGCTTTCGGGGGTCCACTAGGCTCGCGGCCGGTCACAATCATGTCAGGCAGGCTCGCCATGCTTTCCGGATCCATTACAGCGCTGGTCACCCCATTCAAGAATGATGCCGTCGATGAAACGGCTTTCCAGGCGCTCATTGAGTATCAAATAGACAGCGGAACACACGGTCTGGTTCCAGTTGGTACAACCGGCGAAAGCCCGACCCTGTCTCTTGAGGAAAAAAAGCGCGTCATTGCGCTGACAGTTAAGGTGTCGGCCGGTCGGGTGCCGGTGATTGCCGGGACGGGAACGAACAGCACGGCCAATACGGTCGAGATGCACAAATGGGCGCATTCTGCAGGCGCCGATGCTTCGCTGGTTGTATCGCCGTATTACAGCAAGCCGTCTCAGGAAGGATTGTTCCGGCATTTCGAAGCGATTTCGAACAGCTGCGACTTGCCGATCGTCGTCTACAATATTCCCGGCCGCTCGGTGGTCGACATCCTGCCAGCCACCATGGCGCGGATCGCGGCGTTGCCGAATGTCATCGGGGTCAAGGATGCCACCGGCGATCTTGCGCGCGTCGGTGCCCATCGCCGCTTGATCGGGCCGGATTTCATCCAGTTGTCGGGCGAGGACCCGACGGCGATCGGCTTCAATGCGGAAGGCGGTGTGGGTTGCATATCGGTGACGTCGAATGTCGCGCCGGCGCTTTGCGCCCAAATGCAGGATGCGACCCTGTCGGGCGATTATCAGGAGGCGCTGGAAATCGGCGATCTCCTGCAGCCCTTGCACGAAGCGCTGTTCCTGTCGCCCAGCCCGGCACCGGCGAAATACGCCTTGAGTCTGCTCGATCTGTGCTTACCTGACATGCGGCTGCCGATGACGGTGCCCAGTGATGAAACGAAAGCGGCGGTCCGCGCCGCCATGGAACATGCCGGATTGATTTGATGGCCAAGGGCAAGGACGGCGCGATCGCGGTCAACCGCCGCGCGCGCTTTGACTACGAAATCGAGGAGACGTTCGAGGCCGGGCTGCAATTGCAGGGCAGCGAGGTGAAGTCGCTGCGCACCGGGCGGGCGAATATCGCCGAAGCCTATGTCGGTCCGGAAAACGACGAGATTTTCCTGATCAATGCCGACATTCCGCCCTATGCCGGTGCCAATCAGTTCAATCATGAACCCCGCCGCCGGCGGAAACTGCTTTTGAACCGCAAGGAAATCGCCAAGCTGACCGGCGCTGTCGCGCGCGAAGGCCGCACGATCATTCCGCTGCGCCTGTATTTCAATAATCGCGGTCTCGCCAAGCTTCAGATCGGCCTGGCCAAGGGCAAGAAGACGATCGACAAGCGTGAAACCATCAAGCGGCGGGACTGGGATCGCCAGAAATCACGCCTGATGAAGGATCACGGCTAGGCGTTTAAGAATTTCCGGATGTCGGCAAACACGGCCTCGAACATGGCTTCGGTGAGCCGGCCGGTATTCGTGTTGTACCGCGAGCAGTGATAGCTGTCGAAAATCCTGATGGTCCGGTTCCCGAACGCGATGTCGTGCTGGGCGCGGTGCGCGAATTTGTGCGCCGCGACCCGGGCGCCGAACGCACGCAGAGTGTTGTCGTGAGCGATCTTGCCCAGGCAGAGGATGGCTTCCAGCTTTGGCAGTTCGCGAAAGCGCTCTACCAGGAAGGGGCGGCAGGCATTGGCTTCGGCACCCGTCGGCTTGTTTTCCGGCGGGACGCAACGCACCGCATTGGTGATCATCGCGTCGACCAATGTCAGCCCGTCATTAGCCTCGCCGCCGTAAGTGCCGCGCGTGAAACCCGATTTCGCCAGAGTTGCGTAGAGCAGGTCGCCGGCATAATCGCCGGTAAAGGGGCGCCCGGTCTGGTTGGCGCCCTTGAGCCCCGGTGCCAGCCCGACAATGAGCAAGCGCGCCTCCGAATCGCCGAAAGATTCGACCGGTGCATTGTGAAAAGCGGGATATTTCTTTGCATTGTCGCGCCGGAACTGGACCAGCCGGGGACAAAGCGGGCAATCGCGCGGTGGCTCCGCGCCATTCGGCTCACTCATCGTCGCGGTTCGCCCGGCCGCCATTGCGTCCGATCAACGACTTCAGATCCGCGAGATCGATAAATCCATCCGCCTGGCGACGCAAATCATCGGAGATCATGGGCGGTTGGGCCTTGAGCGAGGAGACAACCGTCACCCTGGCGCCCAGCTGCTGGCAGGCGGCGACCGCATAGCGGAAGTCGCCATCGCCGGTGAACAGCAGAATGTGATCGAGGTATTTTGACGCCGAAATAATGTCGACGGCGAGCTCGACATCCATGTCGCCCTTGATTCGCCGTCGTCCGTTCTCGTCGGTAAATTCTTTCGCCGGCTTCGTGACGACGTTGAAACCATTGTAGTCGAGCCAATCGACGAGCGGTTTGAGCGGCGTGAAATCTTCGTTTTCGAGCAGGGCCGTATAGTAATTGGCCCTGACGAGCCGGCCGCGTTTTCTGAATTCTTCCAGCAGTTTGCGGTAATCGATATCGAAGTCGAGCGATTTCGATGTTGAAAACAGGTTGGCCCCGTCAATGAAAAGTCCAATACGTTCGTTGGGGTAGAAGGTCATGGCAGGCTCCAGTCTCTAAAAGGTCAAAATATGAGTGCAAGCGGTGCGAAATATATCGCGCTCGGGGCTAATCTGCCCTTTGAAGGCGGGGTGCCGCAAGACACGCTGCTGCATGCTTTGCAGGCTCTTGCCGAACGCGGCATCACGAATCTTGCCGTCTCCGGCCTTTGGCGCTCGCCGGCTTGGCCGGATGCCCGCAAGCCGGACTACATCAATGCCGTCGCGGAAATCGAAACCGGATTGCCGCCGGAGAGCGTGCTCGATCACCTGCTCGCGGTGGAAGCGCAATTCGGCCGCATACGCCGAGCGCGTTGGGATTCCCGTACGCTGGACCTCGATCTGATCGACTATGGCGGCCGGATTGAGACCGGTGCGCGCCTGACTTTGCCCCATCCGCGCGCAACGGTTCGGGCTTTCGTGCTGCTACCCTTGCAGGATATCGCGCCGGATTGGCGCGACCCGGTCTCGGGCCAAAGCCTGTCATCGCTGATCGCCGCCTTGCCGGAAGCCGACCGGTCGGCCACGCGACGGCTTTCCGACTGAAGCTGTGCTGCATTGCGGCAAAGCCCTTGCGGACCGCGCCCAGCGGCGTTACTTACACCGGTCCAATTGCGAGAAATGACAGGAGTCCGCGCGCATGGCCCGCGTCACCGTTGAAGATTGTATCGAAAAAGTTTCCAACCGTTTTGATCTGGTTCTGCTGGCCGCCCATCGTGCCCGCAATATTTCGGCCGGCTCGGAGCTGACACTCGATCGCGACAACGACAAGAATCCGGTCGTCTCGCTGCGCGAAATCGCAGAAGACAAGCTCGACCTCAACGCGCTCGGCGACAGTCTGGTGCAGGGCCTGCAGCGCGTCATTCCGAGCGATGAGGAAGAGGAAGAGCGGGATTCGCCGCAAGACGATCTGCCGCAGATCGCGTCGAAGCCGACGCCAGTCGATCCTGACGAGGCCGACATGCTCAAGGCGCTGCAAAGCGACCGTGACGGCGCGCCCGATAACCGCTTCTAGGGCCAGGTGACCGCCGCCGCGCCCGATCTCGACACTCCGGCGATTGCAGCTTTTCCAACCGCCGACGATCTTGTCGGGCGTATTTCCAAATACCATCCTACCGTCAATGCCGAGCTGATCCGCTCGGCCTACGATTTTGCGCGCGACATGCATGCGCCGCAAAAGCGCTATTCCGGCGAGCCATATTTTGCGCATGTCGCATCCGTGGCGATGATCCTGGCCGATCTCAACATGGACTCGGCGACGATCTGCACCGGATTGTTGCACGATACGGTCGAAGACACGCCGGCGACCCTGGAACAGCTTGGCGAGCTGTTCACGCCCGAGATCGCGGCGCTCGTCGACGGTGTCACCAAGCTTGGCCAGATGGAGTTGGGTTCGAACCGCACCAAGCAGGCCGAAAATTTCCAGAAGCTGGTCGTGGCGATTTCTTCGGATGTCCGCGTGCTGATCGTGAAGCTGGCCGACCGGCTGCACAATATGCGCACGCTTCATCACATCCCGAAAATCGAGAAACGCGAGCGGATCGCCACGGAAACGCTGGAAATCTATGCGCCGCTCGCGCGCCGTATCGGGATCAACCGGATTTGTGTGGAGCTGGAAGATCTGGCGTTCCGTCACATCAATCCGGCGGCTTTCGAAACCGTCTCGAAAAAACTGCATGAATTGCGTGAAACGCGCACCGAAGCGGTCGCCGAGGTCTCGCAAGTGATCACCGACCGGCTTGAGCAGGCGGGTATTCAATGCCGCGTGTTCGGGCGGGAAAAACGTCCTTATTCGATCTGGCGGAAACTGGAACGGAAAGGCACGGTTTTTGACGAGATCGCGGATATCTACGCTTTCCGGCTGATCGTCGAGGACGTCGATGACTGCTACCGTGCGCTCGGCGTCATTCATCAGAACTGGCGCTGTGTGCCGGAACGGTTCCGCGACTTCATCTCGACACCGAAGCCGAACAATTACCGCTCATTGCATACGACGATTGTTGGACCGGAAAACATCCGGGTCGAAGTCCAGATCCGAACCGAGGAAATGGATTCCATTGCCGAGAGCGGTGTTGCGGCCCACTGGCGTTATAAGGGCGAGTCCTACGGATATGACGCGGATTCGGCGAAATCCGCCGGCGGTGATCCGCTGGAACGGTTGCGGCCCTTCCTCGAAATCCTCGAACAGGGCGGCGATCCGGACGAGTTTCTCGAGCATGCCAAACTCGAAATGTTCGCCGATCAGGTCTATTGCTTCACACCGAAAGGCGAACTGATCGCCTTGCCAAGCGGCGCGACGCCGCTCGATTTCGCCTATGCCGTTCATACCGAGCTGGGTCACACCTGTATCGGGGCCAAGATCAATGGCCGGGACCGTCCGTTGCGCACCCGACTGAAGAACGGTGACGTGGTCATGATTTTGCGCGGCGGCCTTCGCCAGCCGCCGGCCGGCTGGGAAGAGCTGGCCGTAACCGGCAAGGCGCGCGCCGCAATCCGGCGTCTGATCCGCACCACCGAGAACGCCGAGTTCGAAGGGATCGGGCGCATGCTGGCCGAACACGCTTTCGAACGCGAAGGCAAGGTGTTCCGCGAGAAAGGCCTGGACGATGCGCTCGCCAGGCTCGATCTGACCAGCGTTGAAGACTTGTATCAGGCGCTTGGCCGCGGGCGCGTTACGTCAGGCGAATTCCTCGATGCCGCCTTCCCGGGACGCCGAGACAGCCGCCAATACGATGCCGCCGAGAAGGAACTCATCCGCGATGAGAAGGCCCGCCTCTATGTCCGCGGCCGTGGCCTGACCCCAGGGGTCTCGATCCATTTTTCGGAGTGCTGTTCGCCGCTTCCGGGGGACCGCATTGTCGGTGTCATGGTGCCAGACAAGGGGGTGACGATCCATACGATCGATTGTGAGTCCCTTATCGAGCACGACGAGAGCGATCCGGACCGCTGGATCGATCTGGGCTGGACGGCCGAAGCGGAAGAGAATGCCGTGTCCACGGCGCGGGTGAATGCGACCATGCACAACACGCCGGGGGCGCTGGCCGAGATTGCCAAAGCGGTCGGCGAAAACCGCGGCAATATCGGCAATGTCAAGACGCTGAAGCGCGCCAAGGATTTCTTTGAAATGGAATTTGATATCGAAGTGTTCGACAAGCGGCATCTGGCGAACATCATATCGGCCCTGAAAATGTGTTCGAGCGTTGTATCCGCCGAACGCGCGCGGGGCGAAGCCGAGGAGACGGATTGATGGATACGCAGGCCGTTCTGGATGAATTCCGTGCCGCAGGAGCCTTGCTAGAAGGCCATTTCATCCTGTCATCCGGGCTGCGCAGCCCGGTCTTCCTGCAGAAGGCGAAAGTGTTCGCGGATGCAGCGCGGACCGGAAAGCTGTGTGCCGCCCTGGCCGACAAGGTCCGGGCTGAGCTTGATGTCTCGCCGGACATCATCGTGTCGCCGGCGGTAGGCGGCATCGTGCCGGGCTATGAGATGGGCCGTCAGATGGGCTTGCCGGCCATCTACGTCGAACGCGAAGAGGGCGCTTTCCGCCTGCGCCGCGGCTTCGAATTATCGCCCGGCCAGAAAGTGCTGGTGGTGGAAGACATCGTGACCACAGGGCTGTCCTCGCGCGAATGCATCGATTCCATCCGGGAGACCGGGGCCGAGGTGTTGGCCGAGGCGTGCCTGATTGACCGCTCCGGCGGCAAGGCCGATGTCGGCGTGCCGTTGATCGCGCTCGCGACTGTCGAATTCCCGGCCTACGCGGCCGACGATCTGCCGCCCGAACTGGCCGCCCAGCCGGCGGTCAAGCCGGGCAGCCGGGGGCTGGCGCAATGAGTGTCCGTCTCGGAGTGAATATCGACCATGTCGCGACCATCCGGAATGCGCGCGGGGGCCTTCATCCCGACCCGGTTCGGGCCGCGCGCCAGGCCGCAGAGGCCGGCGCCGACGGCATCACCGCGCATTTGCGCGAAGACCGCCGTCATATCGGCGATCGCGATATCGAACGCCTGTCGAGCGAGATCGATCTGCCGCTGAATCTTGAAATGGCGGCGACAGAGGAAATGCTGGCAATCGCACTGGCGCATACGCCGCATGCCTGTTGTCTTGTTCCGGAAAAGCGCGAGGAGCGCACGACCGAGGGCGGGCTCGACGTTGCCGGCCAGCACCAACTCATTGCGCCCTTCGTCGACAAGCTGAATGCGGCGGGTATCCGCGTCTCGCTCTTCATCGAGCCCGACCCGGTCCAGATCGCGGTTGCCGAAGCGATCGGCGCGGCGGTCGTCGAGTTTCACACCGGTGCCTATTGCGAAGCGTTTCTCGCGGGCGACAGCGCGGCCACAACGCGGCATCTCGACCGCATCCGCGACGCCTGTGCGCTGGCCGACCAACGTGGTCTGGAAGTACATGCCGGACACGGGCTGACCTATGACACGGTCAAGCCAGTAGCGGCGATCGCGCAGGTCAAGGAGCTGAATATCGGTCACTTCCTGATCGGCGAGGCGATTTTTCGGGGCCTGCGGGAAGCGGTCACGACCATGCGCGGCCTGATCACCGATGCGCGCAGCGAGGCCGCCGCTTGATCATCGGCACCGGAACCGACCTGATCGATATCCGCCGCATCGAGAAGACGCTCGACCGGTTTGGCGAGCGTTTTACACAGCGCTGCTTTACCGAGATCGAGCGCACGAAATCCGACCGCCGGAAAGAGCGCGCGGCGAGCTATGCCAAGCGCTATGCGGCTAAGGAAGCGGGGGCGAAGGCGCTCGGAACAGGGATAGCCCGTGGCGTATCCTGGAAGGAAATCGGTGTCGTGAATTTGCCCGGCGGGAAACCGACGCTGGAACTGAAAGGCCGGGCGCTGGACTGGCTGGCGCGCTTGACGCCGGACGGTATGGAGGCGTTTGTTCACATCTCGATCACCGATGAGCCGCCCTACGCACTGGCCAATGTGATCATCGAAGCCCTGCCGATGGACAAAGCATGAGCGCGGCCCTTGATCGGGTCGAGGCTTTGATCGGATACCGGTTTGCGGATCGCGATCTGCTGAAACGGGCTTTAACTCATGCGAGCTTCGGCGATGGCGATCGCGGCGTGCGAAACAATGAGCGGCTCGAATTCGTCGGCGACCGTGTCCTGGGCTTGCTCGCCTCGGAGCGGCTCTACCGGCGCTTCAAATCGGCCAAGGAGGGGCAGCTGGCGCCGATGTATAATTCGCTCGTCGACAAGCCCGCCTGCGAACGGGTGGCGCGCGCTTTCGAGCTCGGTCCGGCCCTGTTGATGTCTCCATCGGAAGAGAATGTCGGCGGACGCGAAAAACAGTCGATCCTGGCGAATGCGACCGAGGCGCTGATGGCGGCGGTCTATGTCGACGGCGGTCTCGAGGCAGCCCGGGCCGTGTTCGAGCGGGGCTGGCGCGAGGCGGTTGCCGAGCTTGGCGTCAAACCCCGCAATCCGAAGTCGGATTTGCAGGAATACGCGGCGCGCAAAGGTTATGGTGTACCGCGCTATGATCTGGTTGAACGCGCCGGTCCGGATCACCAGCCGAAATTCGTCATGCGTGTCGAGCTTGGCACATTCAAGCCGTGTGAAGGCGAAGGCGGATCGAAACAGGAAGCCCAGAGAGAGGCGGCGACGGCCATGTTGCAGAGGATCAAGGCTAATGACTGATACCCGTGCGGGTTTTGCCGCGATTATTGGCGCCCCCAATGCCGGCAAGTCGACGCTGGTAAACGCGCTGGTCGGAGAGAAGGTATCCATCGTGACCCGCAAGGTGCAAACGACGCGCTTTCCGGTGCGCGGCATCGCCATGGAGGGCGAAACCCAGATCGTTCTGGTTGACACGCCGGGCGTGTTCGAGCCGCGGCGTCGTCTTGATCGCGCGATGGTCAAATCCGCCTGGACGGGCGCGGACGACGCAGATGCCATTGTGCATGTCATCGATGCCGAGGCGCGCGATGCCGTGGCCCGCGGCAAGGGCGATGGGGCCGACAAGCTGTCGGTGCGGGACGATGACCGGGTGATCGAGGGGCTGAAGGCTGCGGGCAAGACCGCGATTCTGGCGCTCAACAAGATCGATACGCTGGAACGCGACCGGCTGTTGCCGCTCACCAAGGAACTCGATGCGACCGGCGTCTACTCCGACATTTTCATGGTCAGCGCAGTGCGCGGCTATGGCGTGGCGGATCTGAAAGCGAAACTCGCTTCCCTGATGCCGGAAGGCCCGCATCTTTATCCCGCCGATCAAGCCGCCGATATTCCGCAGCGCGTGCTGGCGGCCGAGATCACCCGCGAAAAAGTCTATGACCGCCTGCACCAGGAATTGCCCTATGCGAGCTCGGTGGAGACCGAGAGCTGGCGCCGCCTGCATGACGGCTCGGTACGTATCGAGCAGCGCATCTTCGTTGACCGCGACAGCCAGCGGCCGATTGTGCTGGGCAAGGGCGGGGCAACGATCAAAGCCATCGGTGCTGCGGCCCGGGAAGAAATGGAGGCGGTTTTCGGCTGCCGCGTGCACCTGTTTCTGCAGGTCCAGGTTCAGCCGGGCTGGGATGAAAACCGGGCGCGCTATCTCGCCATGGGTCTTGAGTACGACAGCTGATGGAATGGAGCGGCAAGGGTATCGTTCTCGCGGTCCGTCCGCACGGTGAAACGAGCGCCATCGTAGATCTCCTGACCGAGGAGCATGGCCGCCATGCCGGCCTCGTTCGGGGCGGTCGATCGCGGACGCTGCGCCCGGTTCTTCAACCCGGCAATTCCGTTAGCGCGACCTGGCGGGCGCGGCTGGCCGATCATCTTGGCAACTACACTGTCGAAGCCGATGCGCATCGCGCCGGCCTCGTCATGGACGATTCGCTGGCACTCGCCGGGCTGAATTCGGCTTGCGCGTTGGCTTGCCAGGCCCTGCCGGAGCGCGAAAAGCACGCACCGGTCTATCGGGCGTTCGAAGTGCTGCTCGACGCGATGGACGACGCCGAAATCTGGCCTGCGCTCTATGTGAGATGGGAGGCCGGCCTGTTGAAGGACCTTGGCTATGGGCTCGACTTGTCGAAATGCGCAGCGACCGGCGAAACACAGGATCTGACCCATGTCAGCCCGCGCACCGGACGCGCCGTCAGCCGCGAGGCGGCCGAACCCTATATCGACAAGCTCCTGCCTTTGCCGGCATTCCTCTACAATCCGGAAGCCGGTTACGGGCTGGGCGATATCGCCAGCGGGTTGGCGCTGACCGGTTTTTTCCTGCAGCGCCGGGTCCTGTGGCCGATCGACCGCGATCTGCCCGATGCGCGTGTGCGATTGGTCCGCGCCCTGACGGACGCCGGACGCATTTAGCGGCATAATCGGGAGATACGAATCAGGAGCAGGGCATGGGCGATATTCTGACGCCGGATAGTGGCGAGGTTTTCGAGGAACCGTTCGACGAAGCCCTGTCCAAGCGCTATCTCGCCTATGCCCTGTCGACGATCACGCAGCGCGCCCTGCCGGATGCGCGCGACGGTTTGAAGCCGGTACACCGCCGCATCCTGCACGCCATGCGGCAATTAAAGCTTAATCCGCGCGATGCCTTCAAGAAATCGGCGCGCGTGGTCGGCGATGTCATCGGTAAATTCCACCCGCATGGCGACCAGGCCGTTTATGACGCGCTGGTGCGGCTCGCCCAGGATTTTGCCTCGCGCTATCCGCTGGTCGAGGGGCAGGGCAATTTCGGCAATGTCGACGGCGATGGCGCTGCCGCGATGCGCTACACCGAAGCACGCCTTACGGAAGCGGCCGAACTCTTGTTGCAGGACATTGACCAGGGCACGGTCGATTTTCGCGAAACCTATGACGGGTCTGAGGAAGAACCGGTCGTTCTGCCGGCGGCGTTCCCGAACCTCCTGGCGAATGGTGCCACCGGCATCGCGGTCGGCATGGCGACGTCGATCCCGCCCCACAACGCCTACGAGCTTTGCCGCGCGGCGCGCACGCTGATCGCCAATCCGGACACATCGGTGGCGCAAATGCTGCGCTCGGTGAAGGGGCCGGATTTCCCGACCGGCGGGATCTGTGTTGAGCCCAAGGAGGCGATCCGCGAAGCATACGAGACCGGGCGCGGCGGATTCCGCCTGCGGGCGAGATGGGAGACCGAGGATCTCGGCCGCGGGACCTGGCAGATCGTGGTCGACCAAATTCCGTATCAGGTCCAGAAATCCAAGCTGGTCGAGCGAATTGCCCAGTTGCTGGATCAGAAAAAACTACCGCTGCTGGAAGATGTCCGCGATGAAAGCGCCGAGGACATTCGGCTCGTGCTCGTTCCGAAAAGCAAGAATGTCGATCCGGAATTGCTGATGGCGGCGCTGTTCAAGATGAGCGATCTGGAGACAAGGATCTCGCTTAATCTGAACGTCCTCGACCCAACGGGTACGCCGCGCGTGATGAGCCTGAAGGACGTGATGCGGATCTGGCTCGACCATCGCCGCGAAGTCGTGGTGCGCCGCGCCGAAACGCGCCTCGGCAAGGTCGAGGACCGGCTGGAAGTGCTGGCCGGCTATATCATCGTTTATGCCGATCTCGACGAGGTGATCCGCATCATTCGTTTCGAAGACGAAGCGAAAACCGAGTTGATGAAACGGTTCGACCTGTCGGACCGGCAGGCCGAAGCCATCCTCAACATGCGGCTGCGCGCCCTGCGCAAGCTCGAAGAGCTGGAAATCCGCAAGGAGGAAACCGCCCTCAAGGATGAGCGCAACGACCTCAAGGCCTTGCTCGGTTCCGAACAGATCCAGTGGGCGCGCGTTGATTCCGAGATCGCGGAAGTCGAGGACGCCTTCGGACCGAACACGCCGCTTGGCGCCCGCAAAACGCAATTTGGCGATGCGGGGGAAGATGTCTCCGATGCTGTTGCCGAAGCGCTGATCGTCAAGGAGCCGATTCTCGTCGTCGTGTCGCAGAAGGGCTGGATCCGGGCGCTGAAAGGCCATGCCCACGACATTGCGGCGATTGCTTTCAAGGACGGCGATGCCGCGCAATTCACGGTGAAATGCGAGACCGTCGACAAGCTGATCCTGTTCGGCACCGACGGAAAATTCTACGCGATTGATGCCTCGAAACTGCCGGGCGGCCGGGGGCATGGCGATCCATTGCGCTTGCATGCCGGCCTGCCCGAGGACGCGGCGCCCATCGCCTTGTTCAAGCACGAAGCGAACCGCGAATTGCTGATCGCCTCGCGCGCCGGAAACGGGTTCCGGGTGAAGGAAGGCGATGTGTTCGCCACGAAGAAGGGCGGTAAGCAGGCGCTCAATGCCGGCGAGGGCGAGGCGATTGCCTGTGTTCCGGTCGTGGGCAGCAAGGTTGCGGTGTCGAACACCAAGAAACGGCTTCTGGTCTTCGATATTGAGGATCTGCCGCAAATGGCGCGCGGCAAAGGTGTGCGGTTAATGGGCGGCAAAGGCGCCGAACTGGTCGATATTGCGACATTCGATCCGGAAACCGGGCTGGAATGGATCGATGGTGCCGGACGGCGTCATGTCTTCACCGAGTGGCAGGACTGGGAAGGCAAGCGCGCGCAGGCGGGAACGGCCCGGCCACGCGGCTTCCCGAAAACCGGTAAATTCCTGCCGGCCGACCCTGTGGCGGTGGCGCGCGCCACGGATTCGGCGTAATCACAACTTAGGCCAAGCCGCACTTGATTGGAGGGACTGCCCAGATGGAATTCATTATCCTGCTTGTAGTCATTGTCGTGATCGCCTTCTTCGTGATCGGCATCTACAACCGATTGGTCGCGTTGCGTCAGACGACCAATCAGGCGTGGGGTGACATTGACGTTCAGCTGAAACAGCGCGTCGACCTGATCCCGAACCTCGTCAATACCGTCAAGGGTTATGCGAGCCACGAAAAAGAGACGCTGGAAAACGTCATCAAGGCGCGTCAGACGTCCATCGATGCGAGCAGCGTGAAAGAACAGGCGCAGGCGGAAAATATCCTGACCGGCGCGCTTCGGCAGCTGTTTGCGCTGTCGGAAGCCTATCCGGACCTGAAGGCGAACGAGAACTTCCTGTCGCTGCAGAACGAGCTGGCCGATCTTGAGAACAAGATCGCTGCAGCCCGCCGCTTCTTCAACAACGCGGTGAGCGAGTACAACACGGCGCGTGAACAATTCCCGGCCGTCATCTTTGCCAACATGTTCGGCTTCTCCGAGCGCGATTTCTTCGAGGTCGCCGATCGGGCCGCGGTTGAGAACGCGCCCGAGGTGAAGTTCTAGGGAGACGCCAGCAATGATGGGCGCGGTCGGGCTCCGCACGCATATCTGGAACAATAATTTGAAATCCATCCTGTTGCTGGCCGGATTTCCGTTCCTCTTGCTGTTGCTGGCGCTGGCGGCCGCTCTCGTGTTCACGGCCATGGATGGCGGTGCGGGCTATTCCGGCGGTAGCAAGGAAGCTTACGGCTTCGGCGCGGATTTCAGTGCGGCGCTGCAGAGCTGGCCGACCATGGCGCTGTGGTCGCTGATCATTGCCGGTATCTGGTTCGCCATTGCATGGTTTGGACACCAGGCGATGATCGATATGTCCACCGGCGCCCGCTCGGTCAGCCGCAAGGACGAGCCTGAACTCTATAATCTGCTGGAAAACCTGTGCATTTCGCGCGGTATCACGATGCCCAAGCTGAAAATCATCGAAACCGATGTCATGAACGCCTATGCGAGCGGGCTGACGGAAAAGCAGTATGCGGTGACGGTGACACGCGGCTTGATGCGCAGTCTCAACCGGGACGAGCTGGAAGCGGTGCTGGCGCACGAGCTGAGCCATATCCGGCATCGCGACGTGCGTTTGCTGGTGATATCGGTAATCTTTGTCGGGATTTTCTCCTTCGTGGCGCAGATCGTCTTCCGGGCGCTGTTCTGGGGCGGCATGTCAGGCCGTTCGACCGGGCGGCGCGGCAATGCCGCTCTGTTGATGATCATCGCCATTGCCATTGTGGCTTTCGCCTATCTAATCTCGATCGCCATCCGCTTCGCATTGTCACGCAAACGCGAATACATGGCGGATGCCGGCGCGGTTGAGCTGACGCGAAATCCGGACGCCATGATCTCCGCTCTGCAGAAGATTTCCGGACATGCCGAGATCGAGAATGCGCCGGAAGGCGTTCGCGAGATGATGATTGAAAACCCTCATACGGGCTTCATGGGCTTGCTCGCCACGCACCCGTCGATCGAGAAAAGGATCGCAGCGCTAATCGAATATGCCGGCGGTCAGACCCTGGCGCGCTCGACAAGCGTGCCCACCGTCTAGGGTCGTTCCAGCAGAAGAACCGGGACGCCTTCGAAGTCCGCCTTGCTGTAAATGCGGTAGCCGAGTCGTTTTGCGATCCTGAGCGAAGCCGCATTCCCGGGCTCGATCATACAAATCGTTCTCTGGCCGGGGTGATTTCGGTCCATCCATTCCATACAGGCGGTCATGGCTTCGCGGCCATAGCCTTGGCCATGCACCCGTTTGTCGATGACATAGCCGATTTCCGGATCGGTTGAAAAACCTTCCGGTTCGTCGCGCCGAAAGTCCGCGAAGCCGACCATTCCGACGAAGCTGCCCGTCTCTTTTTCGTCGAGCGCCCAATAGCCATAGCCAAGGATCGGCCATTGGCCGGCGCTGTTGATGATCCGTCGCCAGGATTGCATGGGCGTTGAGGGCTTGCCGCCGATGAACCGGACATTCTCCGGGTCGGTCCAGATTCGATGGACATCATCGAAGTCGTCAGCATGCAATTCGCGCAGAATGAGGCGTTCGGTTTCGATGCGCGGCGCGACGAGATGTCTAGTCATAGAGAAGGTCCGGCAGTCCGGTGGCCAGCCAGGGCAGCAAAGCGACGAGCAGGATCACGGCAAGCTGGATGCCGACAAAGGGCAGGGCACCGCGGTAGATCGCACCGGTGCTGACGCTCGGCGGCGCAACGCCGCGCAGGTAGAAGAGTGCGAAGCCGAAGGGCGGTGTCAAAAAGCTCGTTTGCAGGTTGAGGGCCATCAAGACGCCGAGCCAAACCGGGTCGATGCCCATCATCAACAGGATCGGCGCCACGATCGGTACCACGACAAAGGTGATCTCAATGAAATCGAGGAAGAAGCCCAGAAGAAACATGACCAGCATGACGATGATCAGTGCGCCCCATTTGCCTCCGGGCACCGCTTCCAGCGCGGTTTGCACGGTCGCATCGCCACCGAGTTCGCGGAAAATCAGCGAGAATAGGGCCGCGCCGATCAGAATGACGAAGACCATCGACGAGATGCGCGCCGTCGACGTCATGACATCGTCGAGCACGCCGCTCTTTTTCAACCGCCAGAGCGCGACCATCGCGCCCAATAAGGTTAACGCCACCAGGCCGAGTGCGAGCGCGAGCCCGGTTTGATCGGCGGCCGATACGTTCTCGCGGCCGAGCCGGAGATCGAAGACCAGCGTCAGCGCAATCATGCCGATGAGGGCGAGAGCGCCAAGACCGCTCAGGATCTGGCCAGGCCGCGGATTATCGGACGCCCCGGCATTGCGGAAAGCCGCGAGAAAGGTTGCGCCGACAGCGCCCACGGCGGCCGCTTCGGTGGGTGTGGCGAGCCCGGTGAGGATCGAGCCGAGCACGGCGATGATCAGCGCCAGCGGCGGTACCAGGGCATGCAGGATCTGGCCTGCAGTGACACCCGCCTGAGCCGGCGCGGCGGGCGCTTTCGCAGGCCGGGTGATCGCGACTAAG
>NZ_CBDDJY010000001.1:0-18417 GCF_965229905.1 Hyphobacterium sp.
AACCCGGCTCGAGCGGTTCGAAGATAATTTTCACTTCAGCAAACTGACCCGAACCACCGGACTGCTTCTTGTGCGTGTAGTTGATCTCAGCGAGCTGGCCGAGCGTCTCGCGATACGCCACCTGCGGCTGGCCGATATTGGCTTCGACCTTGAACTCACGCTTCAGACGATCCACCAGAATATCAAGGTGCAACTCGCCCATCCCGGCCATACGGGTCTGACCCGACTCCTCGTCGGTCGAGACGCGGAAGGACGGATCCTCGGCGGCCAGCTTTTGCAGGCCAATACCCAGCTTCTCCTGGTCGGCCTTCGACTTCGGTTCGACTGCGATTTCGATCACCGGATCCGGGAATTCCATACGCTCGAGGATCACCGGCTTCATCGGGTCGCACAGCGTGTCACCCGTCGTGGTATCCTTGAGGCCCGCAATTGCGACGATGTCGCCGGCATAGGCTTCTTTGATGTCTTCCCGGCTGTTCGAGTGCATCTGCAGCATGCGGCCGATGCGCTCTTTCTTGTCTTTCACCGTGTTCTGCAAGGAGACACCGGTTTCCAGCTTGCCCGAATAGATCCGGCAGAAGGTCAGCGAGCCGACGAACGGGTCGTTCATGATCTTGAAAGCGAGCATGGACAGCGGTGCGTCGTCAGACGACGGGCGCGTCGTTTCTTGCTCGGTCTTCGCATCAATACCCTTGATAGCGGGCACTTCGACCGGGCTTGGCAGGAAGTCGACAACCGCATCCAGCAGCGGCTGTACACCCTTGTTTTTGAACGCTGTCCCGCACAGGACCGGGTGGAACTCCAGACTGACGGTGCCTTTGCGGATCAGCTTCTTCAGCGTCTCCACGGACGGCTCCTCGCCCTCCAGATAGGCTTCCATCGCAGCTTCGTCGATTTCGACGGCCGTCTCGATCATTTTCTCGCGGTATTCCGCAGCCTTATCGACCAGATCCGCAGGGATATCTTCCTCGGTGAACGTCGCACCCAGGCTCTCATCGTCCCAGACGATCGCTTTCATCTTGATGAGGTCGATCACACCTTTGAAATCGTTCTCGGCACCGATCGGCAGCTGGATCACCAGCGGCACACAACCGAGGCGCTCGACCATCATTTCGACCGAGCGGTAAAAATCCGCGCCGATCTTGTCCATCTTGTTCACGAAGAACATCCGCGGAACTTTGTACTTCTCGGCCTGGCGCCACACCGTTTCCGTCTGCGGCTCGACGCCGGCATTGGCGTCCAGCAGTGCCACCGCACCGTCCAGCACCCGAAGCGAACGCTCGACTTCGATGGTGAAGTCGACGTGTCCGGGCGTGTCGATGATGTTCAGGCGCTTGTCTTTCCAGAACGCGGTCGTCGCAGCGGAGGTGATCGTGATGCCACGCTCCTGCTCCTGCTCCATCCAGTCCATGGTCGCGGCGCCGTCATGGACTTCACCGATCTTGTGGCTCTTGCCGGTGTAATAGAGGATGCGCTCGGTCGTCGTCGTCTTACCGGCGTCGATATGCGCCATGATACCGAAGTTGCGATAATCTTCGATCTTGTGGGTGCGGGGCATGACTGTCGTCCTTGGGGAGGTCGGCTAAGGGTGGTTACCAGCGATAGTGAGAGAAAGCGCGGTTGGCTTCCGCCATGCGGTGCGTGTCTTCGCGCTTCTTGATCGCGGTACCGCGATTCGAGGAAGCGTCCATCAGCTCTCCGGCGAGGCGTTCGCGCATCGTATTTTCATTGCGGCCGCGAGCAGCGGCGACAAGCCAGCGAATGGCCAGCGCCTTCTTGCGCTCAGCGCGCACTTCGACCGGAACCTGATAGGTCGCACCACCCACGCGGCGGGAGCGGACCTCAACGTCCGGCGACACATTCTCAAGCGCTTCATGAAAAACCGAGACCGGCTGACGCTTCAGCTTCTGCTCTACCAACTCGAGCGCCCCGTAAACGATAGATTCGGCGGCTGATTTCTTGCCGTCGAGCATCAGGTAATTCATGAATTTGGTCAGATCCTTGTCACCAAATTTGGCGTCGGGAAGGATCTCGCGTTTTTCTGCGCGGTGACGACGTGACATCTCGGGTCTCTCCTACTTCGGCCGCTTCGCGCCGTATTTCGACCGGCGCTGGCGACGATCCTTGACGCCTTGCGTATCCAGAACGCCGCGCAGGATGTGGTAACGGACACCCGGAAGGTCTTTCACCCGGCCACCCCGAATCAGGACCACGGAGTGCTCCTGCAGGTTATGGCCTTCGCCCGGGATGTAGCTCACCACTTCATAGCCATTGGTCAGGCGCACCTTGGCCACTTTCCGCAAAGCCGAGTTCGGCTTCTTCGGCGTAGTTGTATAGACGCGCGTGCACACACCGCGGCGCTGCGGGCAAGCCTGCAGGGCCGGCACCTTGTTGCGTTTCGGTTTGTCTTTCCGCGGCTTGCGGATAAGCTGGTTAATCGTCGGCATACCGCCTCTGTCCGTTGTCTGCGCGCTCGTGCCGCTGCCGGTCTGAACGCATAAAAGCCGACGGTGCCAAGCTAAATCGCTTCGCCCGCCGATCGATTGATCTAATTCCGTACTTTCGGACGACGTATAGGCCTGCTGCGCCTACGGCTCGCCCCCGAAAAACAGGCGCGGAACCTATGCGCGCGATTTCCAAAGGTCAAGCGCCTGATACGGATTTTTGCGGACCCTGTATTGGGCAAGAAAAAGGGCTGCCGGAAGAACCGGCAGCCCTTTGAATTTACCGTACTTTTACCCGCCTAGCCGTCGGATTCCCCTGCTGCCACCTCGGCCGCTTCGGCTTCGGCCGCTTCGGCAATCTCCGCCGGCAAGGCTTCCGCCGCTTCCTCGGCTGCCTTCTTGCGTTCTTCCAGCATGTCCGCATCAAGCTTGTCGGCCAACGATTGGTAACGCCGCATGCCGCCGCCCGTGCCGGCCGGAATCAGGCGGCCAACGATGACATTCTCTTTCAGGCCCTCGAGCGTATCGACCTTGCCCTGGACCGCAGCCTCGGTGAGGACCCGTGTGGTTTCCTGGAACGACGCTGCCGAGATGAAGGAGCGGGTCTGCAGCGAGGCCTTGGTGATGCCCAGCAACACCGGATTGCCCTCTGCAGGCTTCTTCTTCGTCTTGATCAATTCGTCATTGGTTTCGAGGAACTCGATCTTGTCGACCTGCTCGCCAGCCAACCACGACGTATCACCCGGATCGGAGATCTCGATTTTCTGCAGCATCTGCCGGACAATCACCTCAATGTGCTTGTCATTGATCGGCACGCCCTGCAGGCGATAGACCTCCTGGATTTCCGAAACCAGATAGTCGGCCAGCGCTTCCGTGCCGAGGATCGACAGGATGTCGTGCGGCGCCGGGTGACCGTCCAGCAGATATTCACCCTTCTGGATAATGTCGCCTTCCTGGACCGAGAGGTGTTTCCCCTTCGGCACCAGGTAATCGACCTTACCTTCCGGATCATCCTCCGGCACAATCGAAATACGACGCTTGTTCTTGTAGTCGCGGCCGAATTCGACGCGGCCGGTGATATCCGCGATCACCGCATGGTCCTTCGGACGACGAGCCTCGAACAATTCGGCAACCCGCGGCAGACCACCGGTGATATCACGTGTCTTCGCACCTTCCGTCGGAATACGCGCAATCACATCACCCGGCTTCACACTATCGCCATCGGCCACCGACAGAATGGCGCCCACAGCCAGCATGTAGCTGGCGGTCGAACCGTTCTCGAACTTCACCGGCTCGCCATTCTTGTCCTGAACCACGACCATTGGCTGCAGGCTTGCGCCCTTTGGTGCCGACCGCCAGTCGACGACAACCTTGGACGAGATACCCGTTGCCTCGTCCGCTTCTTCTTTCACGGACACGCCATCGATCACATCGATCAGCTTGGCCGTGCCACCGGTTTCGGTGACGATCGGGGTGGTGTAAGGATCCCATTCCGCGAGGCGATCGCCGCGCTTGACGGACTTGCCTTCGTCGAAATGCAATTTCGCGCCGTAGGTCAGCTTGTGCGACTCCAGCACCTTGCCGTCCTTGTCGACGATTTTCAGCATCATGTTGCGCGCCATGACAATGAAGGCGCCTTCGTCATTCTTCACCGTTGCGCGGTTTTCGAACGCGAGCTTGCCTTCACGCGTAGCTTCGATCACCGATTGCTCGGAGACCTGGGCTGTACCGCCGATATGGAAAGTCCGCATCGTCAGCTGCGTACCCGGCTCGCCGATCGATTGCGCAGCGATGACGCCAACGGCTTCGCCGATATTCACCGGCGTCCCGCGGGCGAGGTCACGGCCATAACAGGTGGCGCATACGCCGACCCGCGTTTCGCAGGTCAGCGGCGAACGCACCTTGATCGACTGCACGCCGGCGGCTTCGATTTCGAGGATCTTCTCTTCATCCAGGAATTCGCCTGCCTTGACGGCGACCTTGCCGTCTTCGCCCTTGGCGTCCTCCGCAGCATGACGGCCGAGGACGCGCTGACCGAGCGACACGACGACGTCACCGCCGTCGATGACGGCTTCCATGTTGATGCCGGCATTGGTGCCGCAATCCGGTTCCGACACGATGCAGTCCTGCGCCACGTCCACCAGGCGGCGGGTCAGATAACCCGAGTTGGCGGTCTTCAGCGCGGTATCGGCCAAACCCTTCCGGGCCCCGTGGGTCGAGTTGAAGTATTCAAGAACGGTCAGGCCTTCCTTGAAGTTCGACACGATCGGCGTCTCGATGATCTCGCCTGACGGCTTGGCCATCAGGCCGCGCATACCTGCCAGCTGCTTCATCTGGTTCTTCGAGCCCCGCGCGCCGGAGTGCGCCATCATGTAGATGGAGTTCACTTCCTGGCGGCCGTCGAGATCGTACGGCTTGGCGACCTCGTCCATCATGGCGTCGGCCACCCGGTCGGTACATTTCGCCCAGGCGTCGACCACCTTGTTGTACTTTTCACCGCGCGTGATCAGGCCGTCGACGTATTGCTGTTCGTATTCGCCGACCAGCTTGCGGGTCTCGCCCACCAGCTCGGCCTTGGCGTCCGGAATAAGCATGTCGTCCTTGCCGAAGGAAATGCCGGCCTTGCAGGCTTCGCGGAAGCCCAGCGCCATGATCTGGTCGGCGAAGATCACCGTCGCCTTCTGACCGCAATGGCGATAGACCTCGTCGATCATCGCGCCGATCGCCTTCTTGGTCATCAACTCGTCGGCAATCTTCCAGGACACGCGCGGGTGCTTCGGCAGACGATCGATGATCATCATCCGGCCCGGCGTGGTTTCGATCCGCAGGCGGACCGGCTCATTATTTTCGTCGACCGTGTCATAGCGCATCGAAATTTTCGAATGCAGCGAGATGACACCGGCTTCCAGCGCGGCTTCCATTTCCGCCATGGTCGCGAACGCCGTGCCATTGCCCGGCTCGTCTTCCTTGTCGACCGACAAATAGTAGAGACCGAGCACAATGTCCTGCGAGGGCACGATGATCGGCTTGCCATTGGCCGGCGACAGGATGTTGTTCGTCGACATCATCAGGACGCGCGCTTCGAGCTGGGCTTCCAGCGACAGCGGCACGTGAACCGCCATCTGGTCTCCGTCGAAGTCGGCGTTGAAAGCGGCGCAGACCAGCGGGTGCAGCTGGATCGCCTTTCCTTCGATGAGCTTCGGTTCAAAAGCCTGGATACCGAGACGGTGCAGCGTCGGCGCCCGGTTAAGGAGAACCGGGTGTTCGCGGATCACCTCGTCGAGCACGTCCCAGACTTCCGGGCGCTCTTTTTCGACCAGTTTCTTCGACTGTTTGACCGTGCCGGACAGGCCCTTCGCATCGAGCCGCGCATAGATGAACGGCTTGAACAGTTCGAGCGCCATTTTCTTCGGCAGGCCGCACTCGTGCAACTTGAGTTCCGGGCCGACCACGATCACCGAACGGCCGGAATAGTCGACGCGCTTGCCGAGCAGATTCTGACGGAACCGGCCCTGCTTGCCCTTCAGCATGTCGGACAGCGACTTCAGCGGGCGCTTATTGGTACCCGTGATGACGCGACCGCGGCGGCCATTGTCGAACAGCGCGTCGACGGATTCCTGCAGCATCCGCTTTTCATTGCGGATGATGATGTCCGGCGCGCGCAGCTCGATGAGGCGCTTCAGGCGATTGTTCCGGTTGATAACCCGGCGATAGAGATCGTTCAGGTCGGACGTCGCGAAACGGCCGCCATCGAGCGGCACCAGCGGACGCAGTTCCGGCGGAATCACCGGAACGACCGTCAGGATCATCCATTCCGGGCGGTTACCGGAAGTGATGAAGTTCTCGATAAGTTTCAGACGCTTGACCAGCTTTTTGAGCTTCAGTTCCGAGCCGGTTTCCGTGATTTCCTCACGCACCTTCTCGGCGACCGCTTCCAGATCCATATTGGTCAGCACGTCGCGGATAGCTTCCGCACCGATGCCGGCCGTGAAGGCATCTTCGCCATACTCGTCCTGCGCATCCATGTATTCTTCTTCAGTGAGCAGCTGGAAGGGCTGCAGCGGAGTCAGGCCCGGCTCGGTGACCAGAAATTGCTCGAAATAGAGCACGCGCTCCACGTCTTTCAGCGCCATGTCCAGGATCATGGCGATACGCGACGGAAGCGATTTCAAGAACCAGATGTGCGCCACCGGAGCGGCCAGCTCGATATGGCCCATGCGCTCGCGGCGGACGCGTGCCAGAGTCACTTCGACGCCGCACTTCTCACACGTGATACCCTTGAACTTGATGCGCTTGTACTTGCCGCACAGACACTCATAGTCCTTCGTCGGGCCAAAGATACGAGCGCAGAACAGACCGTCGCGCTCCGGCTTGAAGGTCCGGTAGTTGATCGTTTCGGGCTTCTTCACCTCGCCATAGGACCAGGACCGGATCTTTTCCGGGCTGGCAAGCGAGATCCGGATCCGGTCGAAGGTCGGGCCTTCGGCGGCCGGGTTGAAGATGTTCATGACCTCATGGTTCATGTTGCCGTCTCCTCAGGGGGGAGTGAACGGCGGAGCTGGCAGGCTCCGCCGTATAAATTGCAGTTACTCGTTCTTCAGCTCGACATTCAGGCCCAGAGAACGCATCTCTTTGACCAGCACGTTGAAGCTTTCCGGAACCCCGGCTTCGAATGTGTCATCACCGCGAACGATAGCCTCGTAGACCTTGGTCCGACCGGCCACGTCATCCGACTTCACCGTCAGCATTTCCTGCAGCGTGTAGGCCGCGCCATAAGCTTCAAGCGCCCAGACTTCCATCTCGCCGAAGCGCTGGCCGCCAAACTGTGCCTTACCGCCCAGCGGCTGCTGGGTGACGAGGCTGTACGGACCGATCGAACGGGCGTGGATCTTGTCGTCGACCAGGTGGTGCAGCTTCAAGAGATGCTTGATGCCCACGGTCACAGGGCGGCGGAACTTCTCGCCGGTCCGGCCATCGAAAAGCGTCGACTGACCGGATTCCTGGATGCCTGCCATCTTCAGATGGTCGACAATGTCCGCTTCACGCGCACCGTCAAACACCGGCGTCGCGATCGGTACACCATTGGCGAGGTTGCGGCCGAGCTCGGCAACGTCCTCATCCGATTTCGGCAGCTCCTGGTCCTTGCCGTAAACTTCAGACAGTTTCGCTTTGAGGTCTTTGGTTTTGCCGTCCCGCTTGTAAGCGTCATAGAGCTCACCGATCTGGCGTCCCAAACCTTTACACGCAAAGCCGAGATGGGTTTCTAGGATCTGGCCGACATTCATCCGCGACGGCACGCCGAGCGGGTTCAAGACAAGGTCGACCGGCGTTCCATCATCGAGATACGGCATGTCCTCGATCGGCGCGATTTTCGAGATCACACCCTTGTTGCCGTGACGGCCGGCCATCTTGTCGCCCGGCTGCAGCTTGCGCTTCACCGCGACGAAAACCTTGACCATCTTCATAACGCCCGGCGGCATTTCATCGCCGCGTTGAAGCTTGTCGACCTTGTCCTCGAAACGGCGATCCAGCCGTGCCTTGGACTCGTCATATTGCTTTTTCAGTGCCTCGATGCCGCCCATCGCCTTTTCGTCATCAATGGCAATTTTCCACCACTGACTGCGCGGCACATCGTCAAGGGTTTCGGCCGTGACCTCGCCCTTCTTGAAACCCTTCGGACCCGAAGTGGCTTTCTTGCTCAGCAGATACTCGGACAGGCGCGAATAGATATTTCGTTCGAGAATGGCGAGCTCGTCGTCGCGGTCTTTGCCGAGACGTTCGATTTCTTCACGCTCGATGGCGATCGCCCGTTGGTCCTTGTCCACGCCGTGCCGATTAAACACGCGGACCTCGACGACCGTGCCGGTCGTGCCCGGCGGAAGACGCAGCGACGTATCGCGAACGTCCGAAGCCTTCTCGCCGAAGATGGCGCGCAGAAGTTTTTCTTCCGGCGTCATCGGGCTCTCGCCCTTCGGAGTCACTTTGCCGACCAGAATGTCACCGGACTCCACCTCGGCTCCGACCGAGACGATGCCGGCCTCGTCGAGATTTCGCAGGGCTTCCTCGCCGACATTCGGGATGTCGCGCGTGATCTCTTCAGGACCCAACTTGGTGTCACGGGCCATGATCTCGAACTCTTCGAGATGCACCGAGGTGAAGACGTCGTCACGCACGATGCGTTCAGAGATCAAGATTGAATCTTCGAAGTTGTAGCCATTCCACGGCATGAAGGCGACGAGCACGTTCTTGCCGAGCGCCAGCTCGCCGAGATCGGTCGACGGACCATCCGCGATAATATCCCCTGCCCGCACTTCATCGCCGACCTTCACGATCGGACGCTGATTGATACAGGTCGATTGGTTCGAGCGCTGGAACTTGGACAGACGGTAGATATCGACGCCGGATTGCGCAGCATCGACATCGCCCGTTGCGCGGACAACGATCCGCGTGGCATCCACCTGCTCGACCACACCATCGCGGCGCGCCGCGATCGCAGCACCGGAATCGCGGGCTACAACATCTTCCATGCCGGTTCCGACCAGCGGCGCTTCCGCCTGCAGAAGCGGCACCGCCTGGCGCTGCATGTTCGAGCCCATCAGGGCGCGGTTGGCGTCATCGTTCTCAAGAAACGGGATCAGCGCCGCAGCCACGGAAACAACCTGCTTCGGCGACACGTCGATATAGTCAACGTCTTCGCGCGGAATCAGCGTCGCATCGCGGCCGGGGCCGACGCGGCAGTTCACGAACTCGTTCTCGAGCAGGCCCTTGGCGGTTACGGTTGCATTCGCCTGCGCGATGTTGAAGCGCGCTTCCTGCATCGCCGAGAGATAGTGAACCTCGTCGGTCAGCTTGCCGTTCTCGACGCGCCGGTACGGGCTCTCGATGAAGCCGTACTTGTTGACCCTTGCATAAGTCGACAGAGAGTTGATCAGGCCGATATTCGGGCCTTCCGGCGTTTCAATCGGGCAGATCCGGCCATAATGCGTCGGGTGCACGTCGCGCACTTCGAAGCCAGCACGTTCACGGGTCAGACCGCCTGGCCCGAGCGCCGAAAGGCGGCGCTTGTGGGTGACTTCTGACAGCGGATTGGTCTGGTCCATGAACTGCGACAGCTGCGAAGAGCCGAAGAACTCCCGCACCGCAGCCGCAGCCGGCTTTGCGTTGACCAGATCGTGCGGCATCACGGTCTCGATATCGACCGAGCTCATCCGCTCCTTGATCGCACGCTCCATGCGCAGCAGACCGATGCGATACTGATTTTCCATCAGCTCGCCAACGGAACGCAGGCGCCGGTTGCCGAGATTGTCGATATCGTCGATCTCGCCGCGGCCGTCGCGCAACCCCACCAGCGTCTGCAGCACCGCCAGGATATCTTCCTTGCGCAGCACGCGCATATCGTCCGGTGCATCCAGATCGAGGCGCATGTTCATTTTCACGCGGCCCACTGACGACAGGTCATAGCGTTCGGAATCGAAGAACAGCCCCTGGAACATGGCCTCGGCCGTCTCCGGCGTCGGCGGCTCGCCTGGGCGCATCACGCGGTAGATGTCGACCAGAGCCTGCTCGCGCGTATCATTCTTGTCGGCCGACAGTGTCTGCTGAATGTATGGACCACGCGACTGGTTATCGATGTCCAGGATTTCCAGTGCCTTGATCTTCTGCTCGCGAAGGGCCTCGATCACTTCTTCCGTGATTTCATCGCCTGCCTCTGCATAGATCTCGCCGGTCTTCACATTGACAATGTCCTCAGCAACGAAGCGGCCCATCAAGCCCTCATCGCTCAGAAGGATATTCTTCAAGCCATCTTCCGCCAGCTTGTTAGCGGCACGCGCGGCAATCTTTTTCCCCGCGGGTGCAACCACCTCGCCCGATTTGGCATCAATCAAGTCGAAAGACGGCTTCACGCCACGCCAGCGCTCTTTCTCGAATGGAATGGCCCAGCCACCTTTGACCGACTTGATCGAGATCCGGTCGTAGAAGGTCGCCAGGATTTCCTCCCGGTCCATGCCCAACGCGTAGAGCAGCGTCGTCGCCGGAAGCTTGCGGCGACGATCAAGGCGCATGTGGACGATGTCTTTGGCATCGAATTCGAAGTCGAGCCACGAACCGCGGTACGGAATAATCCGCGCGGCGAACAGGTATTTCCCAGAGGCATGGGTCTTGCCCCGGTCATGATCAAAGAAAACGCCAGGCGACCGGTGCATCTGCGAGACGATAACCCGCTCTGTGCCGTTAACAATGAAGGTGCCTTTGTCCGTCATGAGCGGAATGTCGCCCATATAGACGTCCTGCTCTTTGATGTCCTTGACGGATCGCGCACCTGTTTCCTCGTCGACGTCGAACACAACGAGGCGCATCTTCACTTTCAGCGGCGCGGCATAGGTCAGATCGCGCTGCTCGCATTCCTCCGTGTCGAACTTCGGAGGCTCGAACTCGTACGACACAAAATCCAGCACAGCCCGTTCGGAAAAATCCTTGACCGGGAAGACCGATTTGAAAACGGCCTGCAGGCCCTCATCACCGCGCTCACTGGCGGAGACGTCTTTCAAAAGGAACTGATCGTAAGAGCTCTTCTGAACCTCGATCAGGTTCGGCATCGGAACGGTTTCCGGAATCTCACCGAAGGACTTGCGGATGCGTTTTTTACCGGTGAACGACAGACCCATGTCGGCTCCCTTCGCAGCGGATGCTGCGCTTGTCTAACCAAAACGCCGCGCCCGGGAGGGCAGCGGCCGCCTGCAATGTCCGCCAACCGGATGATCCGGGACAGACGAAACCGCCAGCGACGGCACAGGCCGTCCGTCGCGGGCAAATTCTGTTTCAGGGACGGGTAGACGGACGCACAGATTCGCTCCATGCGTCCGTCAAAATCCCTGAAAGGTCTGCACGCAGACCTTATTTCAGCTCGACGCTGGCACCTGCCTCTTCGAGCTTCTTCTTGATCTCTTCGGCCTCGGCTTTCGGCGCGCCTTCCTTGACGGCCTTGCCACCGGCTTCCACCAGATCCTTGGCTTCCTTCAGACCCAGACCCGTGATCGCGCGAACTTCTTTGATCACGTTGATCTTCTTGTCGCCAGCTGCAACGAGGATGACGTCAAACTCATCCTTTTCTTCAGCGGCGGCACCGCCGGCATCACCGCCAGCAGCCGGGCCGGCAACAGCCACGGCCGCGGCCGCCGGCTTGATGCCTTTTTCTTCGAGGATGTCGTTGAGTTCCTTGGCTTCCAGAATGGTCAGGCCAAGAAGTTCTTCAGCAAGTTTAGCTACATCAGCCATTTGATTTCAGTCCTTGATTAGTCGTGTCGGTTCGAATGCGGAGAATGACGTGTCTTCTAGGCTTCGGCTTTTTCGCCGATGACCTGGATCTGGCCGGCAAGCGTATTGCCCGGAGCCGTGATCCGCGAAACGACTTCGCCAGCCTGACCCAGAAGGCGGGCCACCGCAGTTGCGATAAGTTCCTCGCGGGACGGCATCTTCGAAAGCGCTTCGACGCCCTTGGCGTCCAGCACTTCCTCTTCCATGAAGCCGCCCAGGATTTCGAACTTGTCGTTGTCCTTGGCATAGGCAATGGCTGCTTTCGGAGCCGCCGTGAAGTCTTCGGAGAACGCAATCCCTACAGGACCGCTAAAGTATTCCGAAGCGCCTTCCGACGCCTTGCCCGAAAGAGCAATTTTGGCGAGACGATTCCGCACCACTTTGAACGTGCCGCCGGTTTCCCGGAGCTTGGCGCGCAGATCCGTCATTTCCGCAACGGTCATGCCCTTGTAGTGGGCAACGACCACGGAGCCGCTCGAGAAGATGCCTTTCAGCTCTTCTACGGAAGCTTCCTTGGTCATACGATCCATTTGCGGTCTCCCTGTTTGGACGTTTCCCCGTGAAACGCCCGGAAAAGACGCCTGTCGGAACGTCCATCCCGTTCATCGGGCTGGAACACGCCGGACAAGCGCATTCCTGTCCCAGGGCTCGAACCGGCACCACCGCCAGGGCGGGGCATCGAATTCTTGCACTGTCTCACCCAGGGCCCTTGCGGAATTAAGACGGACTGGATTGTCCATCCCCTGCGATCTCGGACAGGTTGGCCGGGCTTGGCATCTTGCCGCCCCCGACCGGACCGGCGGTGTTAACCACCGGAATTCCCGTTTGACAACCCCTAGGCCGCCGGCGCCGCCGCGCTGGCCTCCGAAAGGTCAATTTTCACACCCGGCCCCATCGTGGAGCTCAGGGCGATTTTCTTCAGATATGTCCCCTTGGCACCAGACGGCTTTGCCTTGACGATCGCATCGAGCACGGCTTGAACGTTCTCGCTCAAAGCCTTTTCGGTGAAGCTCGCCTTGCCGACGCCAGCATGGACGATGCCGGCCTTCTCGACGCGAAACTCAACCGCGCCACCCTTGGAATCGTTCACCGCCTTGGTTACGTCCATCGTCACCGTACCGACCTTCGGGTTCGGCATCAGGCCACGCGGGCCGAGCACCTTACCAAGCCGGCCAACCAGCGGCATCATGTCGGGTGTCGCGATGACCTTGTCGAAATCCATGCGGCCGCCCTGCACTTCTTCCATGAGGTCTTCCGCACCAACCACGTCGGCACCGGCCTTCTTGGCTTCTTCGGCTTTCGGGCCCTTCGCGAAAACGGCGACACGGACAGAACGCCCGGTGCCGTTCGGCAAATTGCAGACGCCACGGACCATCTGGTCGGCATGACGCGGATCGACATTCAAATTGATCGCGATTTCGATGGTTTCATCGAACTTCGCCGTGGCATTGGATTTCACCAGCTTCACCGCCTCATCGACGGTGTGCAGCTTTTCGCGATCGACGGTCGCGCGTGCAGCGCCAATTCGTTTTGCTACTTTTGCCATGGAACTCACTCCACCACTTCCAGGCCCATCGAACGGGCCGAACCGGCGATGATCTTCGTCGCCTGGTCAAGATCAATTGCGTTGAGATCCGGCATCTTGGCCTCGGCGATCTCACGGCATTGCGCCATCGTCACTTTCGCGATCGGCGCAGCCGAACCGGCGGTGCCCGATCCTTTTTGGATCTTCGCAGCCTTCTTCAGATAGAAGCTGGCCGGAGGCGTCTTGGTCTCGAAGGTGAAGGACTTGTCCTGGTAGACGGTGATGATGGTCGGGATCGGCATCCCCTTGTCCATCTCTTGCGTCTTCGCATTGAACGCCTTGCAGAACTCCATGATATTGACCCCGCGCTGACCCAGCGCAGGACCGATCGGCGGGGACGGATTGGCCGCCCCGGCCGGTACTTGCAGCTTGATATAGCCTGCAATCTTCTTCGCCATTTCCCTTCCTCCTGTCAGGGAGAACGCGGTCCGGCACCGGCATGGACTTGTCCGGCGCCTCCCGCATTCGGATGTTTACCGGTCAGGCCGCTTTTTCGACCTGGCCGTAATCGAGTTCGACCGGCGTGGCCCGGCCAAAGATGTTAATCGCCACTTTGAGGCGGGCGTTCTCCTCGTCCACTTCCTCCACGACGCCGTTAAAGCTCTGGAAGTGCCCGTCGATGACGCGAACGGTTTCGCCGACATCGTAATGGACCGTGGGAACCGGACGTTCAGCGTCCTCTTCCATCTGGCCCAGAATGCGTTTGACCTCGGTTTCCGAAACCGGCATCGGCTTGTTGCCCGATCCCAGGAAGCCGGTCACTTTCGGCGTATTCTTCACAAGGTGATAGGCGGCATCGGTCAGATCCATTTTCACCAGCACATAGCCAGGGAAATACTTCCGCTCGGACTGGACCTTGCGCCCTTTCCGCACCTCGACGACCTCTTCGGTCGGCACGAGAATTTCCTCGAAGCAGGATTCCAAGCCTTGCTGGGCCGCTTCAATCTTGATCGCCTCCGCCACCTTCTTTTCGAAGTTGGAATAGGCGTGAACGATGTACCATTTGGCAGCCATAACGATCAGGCTCCCCTAAGCGCCAAGCTGAAGGACAAAAGTGACCAGGGCCGAAATACCTGAATCCACCGCGAAGAAAAACAACGCCGCGAGCGCCGCCATCACCAAGACCATAATGGTCGAAATGATGGTTTCCTGACGCGATGTCCAGGTGACTTTCCGCGCCTCCTGGCGCACTTGCTGGAAGAATTGAAGCGGATTGGTCCGCTTTTTCTTCGGCGGCGGAGCCGCATCATGTTTCGCGGGCGTATTTTTGCCGATCGTCTTGGCCATTGTCTTTATTTAGTCCGCTTCCACTTTTGCGCTAGTCCGTCGATGGCAGGGGCGGAGGGACTCGAACCCCCGACCCTCGGTTTTGGAGACCGATGCTCTACCAGCTGAGCTACACCCCTTCGATAGAGCGCAAGAAACCGCGCCCGGACCTCACAGCCGTGCTTCGAAGCGACGGCTTCTACACCCTGTTTGCTGGATTGCAAACAGCCTGCTGCAAAAAAATGCGGCGGGCCGAAGCCCGCCGCACATCTGGTCTATGACCGGTTGCCGATTAACGGCGGACCGTGATCCGGCCGTAGAAGTAACGGCCAGCCGTGTCATAGGTCTGGTTCAGCGTGTTCATGTCGTCATTGTTCGACACATAAGGCGGCGTCTCATTCGCGAGATTGCGCACACCCAGCGTCAGACCCACACCGCTATCCACGAAATCGTAGGCGGCCTGGAGGTCATGATACATGACGCGCTCGGCGGTGTTCGAGATGTTCGCCGGGTTCGACGAGAAGTCATCAACTTCGTCGATGAACCGGCCGACATAGTTGAACTGCCAGTTGTCGGAGACCACGCCCAGACGGAGCAGGGCAGAGATTTCCGGGAACGCCGCCGGAACCGTGGTGAACGGATCCTGGGCGAACGTGCCGGCATATTCAAACGTCGCACCACCCGGAAGCACCTGGTAGGCGAAGCTTTCCAGATAGGTGATGTCGACACCCGCGACGAACTGTGCCGTCGAGTTGAAGATGTCGAAGGTCGGACCCGAATAGTCGATCGTGAAGTCGACACCCGACGTCTCGTATGTCGACAGGTTCGCGTTCGTCAGAAGCACACCGGCAACCACGCCGACCGCCGAACGACGCGCGCCGCCCGGTCCCGGATACGGCGCCGCCAGCGGCGTGCCGCCGACACCCGTATAACCCGGACCCGCGATCAGCGAGCACAGCGGATCGGAGAAGTTCGGTGAATTATAGCACTGCGACACGATCGTGTTCACGTCCGCAGAACCCACCGCGTCCGTCACTTCAAACGAGAAGTAGTCGGCCGAGAAGGTGAAGTCCTCGAGGATCGGCGTACCCGACGGGGTGAACACCACCCCCACGGTCAGACCTTCCGATTCTTCCGGCTGCAGGTTCGGGTTACCGCCCACAACACCGGAAGCCTGGGTCGACGTCAGCGTGAAGGTCGGCGGCAGGCCGTCAGCCTGACAGTTGGCCACAACCGTCGCGTTCGCACCGGACGTGCCATAGTTCACGCACGGGTCGGTATACTGGACAGCTGACTGCGCCTGCGGAGCAAACAGCTCGCCGATCGACGGAGCGCGGAAGCCGGTCGAGAACGAGGCCCGGACGCGGACCTGGTCGCTCGGCGCCCACTCACCCTTGATCGCGTAGGTATTGGCATCAAAGGACGAGGAAACGCCAGTCCCGGTCACGTCATAGGACGAGGAACGGGCCGACAGTTCGAACGCCAGCAGTTCGGCAAACTCGACACCCGACAGGATCGGGAGACGCATTTCACCGTAGAACTCCGACGAGGTCGTTTCACCGGACGTACCCGTGCCCGACACGAAGTAGATCTGGCCGATCTGCGCCGCGCCATCGGGGATGAACTCACCGGTATCCCGGCGACGCTCATAGCCCACAGCCCAGCCGATCGGACCGCCCGGCAGTTGCAACCCGCCGAGATCACCCGACAGGTTAGCCTGGAACGACAGACGCGTCTGACGCGAGACCGGCGAGTGGCGAACCAGGAAGTAGTCCGCGATCGTGTCGGTCAGCGTGTCGCGACGGAACGGGTCCCAGATCAGGTTGGCCGGCGTCTGGCACGAACCAGCGGCCAGCGAGGCCGGGTCGTTACACAGCACTTCCGCCGCGCGGACCGGGTTGGCCTGACCGTCGACGACTTGCGAGTCGACATAGCGGCCATAGGACAGCGAGGTATCCCAGAAAATGCCGGCCGGCAGCGAACCCTCGAAGCCGAAAATGCCGCGCCAGGACGACGCGTCCTGCGTGAAGAAACGGCCCGAATCGAGCTCCGCCAGGCGGCGCGCCACAAAGACGTCCTCGCCGGTCGGGTTGTTCGGGTGGAAGGCCGGGACGAGCGGGAACCAGAAAGTACCCACCGGAGCCATCTGCTGTTGCGAGGAACGCTGGGCGAACATGAATTCGCCGAACGCCGTCACATCACCGAAGCGGTCCGACGACAGAACATCATACTCAGCATCGAAGAAGCCGGAATACACTTCTTGCGGCGTCACCATGTAGGAACGTTCTGCGAAGTTGTAGCCGTCCGCCGGCGTGAACGCCCGGAGCACACCGGTCGCCGGGTCAAGGATGACACCGCCACCGCCATTGATGCTAGCCACGAAACCCGGCCCAGAGGCGAAAATCTGGCCCGGATAGGACGTGCCGGAACCGCCGCAGATCAGCTGGCCACCGACTTCCGCCCACGGACACGCCGAGAACGGACGGTCGCCCTGGCGGATCGTGCCACGGTCGAAGTATTCGAGGTTGGCCGTAAACCGGCCACCATCGAAGGACCGGCCGAACGTTGCGCCATAGCGATAGATCTGGCCATCGCCTTCCGACGTCACATCGTATTGCGCGAACAGTTCCATGCCTTCGACATCATCACGCGTGATGATGTTGACCACGCCGGCGATCGCGTCCGAACCGTAGATCGTCGAGGCGCCGTCACGCAGCACTTCAACACGGCCGATCAGCGAGACCGGGATCATGTTGAGGTCGGTGAAGCCACCCGTCGAGGACGGCGTCGCACGACGGCCATTGATCAGGAGCAGCGTCCGTTGCGGACCGAGGCCACGCAGCGAGATCGTCGCCTGACCGCCAGACCCGTTATTCACGCGCGAGTTGGTTTCACCACCCGGCGCAAAGGTGATCTGGTCGGCGAAGTCTTCCAGCGTCCGGACAGCCTGGACGTTCAAATCGTCCTGGCCGACAACCGTGATCGGGCTGACCGAGGTCAGCTCGCTCCGGCCAATCCGCGAACCGGTGACGATGATGCGGTCATCGGCCGCTTCTTCTTGCGCAACAGCAGGAGCCGCAAGGCCGAGCCCGCCGAAGAGCGTACTTGCCATCAGGCAAGCCTTAAGAGTTCTCTGTTTCACTCTGAATTCCCTCCGAGTCATTAAACAGTTTTGACGACGCCGGTTGCTCCGGCTTCTTTACGTGTGGGTTGCCCCCGTTATCACCGAGTCGCGAATACGACACAGCACCGTCACAAATCGTGACGTAAGACCGCGAAAGGGTCAACGATCACGGTGTAATATGGGCGTAACAATGGTGATAAGCTCCTAAAGGTGTTGCGGATTAGTCTCATATCCGCCAAGCACAGACCGGTCACAGGGCTTGAAAAGACCGATTTCGCGTCTGTGCCGAATCGTTCGCGCAAAATTCGTGCACGAAAAAGGCCGCTCCTGAGAGCGGCCTTTCGACATGCCAATTAAGGAGCGAAACCCCCTTGGCTATTCGATGATTTTGGAGACGACGCCGGCGCCCACCGTTCTGCCGCCCTCACGGATAGCAAACCGCAGGCCCTGATCCATGGCGATCGGCGTGATCAGTTCGACATTGAGCTCCGCATTGTCGCCCGGCATCACCATCTCGGTGCCCTCTTTCAGGGTCACCACACCGGTCACATCCGTCGTCCGGAAGTAAAACTGCGGGCGGTAGTTCGTGAAGAACGGCGTGTGACGCCCACCCTCTTCCTTCGTCAGGATGTAGGCTTCCGCCTCGAACTTCGCGTGCGGCGTGATCGAACCCGGCTTGGCCA